>CAVTXA010000007.1:0-1267150 GCA_963738545.1 uncultured Acidimicrobiaceae bacterium | reverse complement strand
TCGACGTGAGCAGCCACTCGTATTCGAACGGTTGCGCCGCCGGTGGCCCGTTCAATTGGGTCGTTGACCAGGCAGGGTGACGTTGAGGGTGACGCACCTTTTGACAATGTCGACTATGGATCGTCGGCTTGCTCTAAACACATGGGTCGACTCGGCCAACTCAACGATCGAACCGGACCTTGCAGACGTTCCACGGTGGGACGGATTCCACGAGCAAAAGGTAGCGACCTCGAGGGAACGATTCGGGGGGACAGGGCGACTGGTGCGGATTGACGCCGCCGCCCACTATCTGGGCGTCTCGCCGCGCCACGGTCGAGCGGCTCGTGTACCGAGGCGACCTTCCTATCGTTAAAGTCGGCGGCTCAACCCGGTATGACGTCCAGGATCTCGATCGATACATCGAGATCAACCGACGTCGAAATCGCCGTCGCAGGCCATGAAAGCGTGACCTTACGTGACCTTATCGAGCAGGAACGTGAGGTTTGGTGATGGAACCTGAGGGACTTCCAACTCCCTCACCTGGGAAAATGGAAAAATGATCCTGGTCAAAACACCGTGACCCACACGTTCGCAATGTAGAGGCCGAGGGTTCGAGTCCCTTCACCTCCACTCGGTGGGCCAGACCCCATGCCGTGGACCACTTGTTGTGGGTCAGGCGGCAATCGTCAGAGGCGTCGGGCCAAGAGCAGTCGCTCCAGGCCCGACGCCTGGAATCCGTGAGCTACCTGGTTGCCGCAGGTGTCCGTTGAAGGTCCTTGACGTACTGGGCGGTGATGGCGTTGCCACCGATTCCCCAGTCGCCGCTTTCGACCTCCTCGACGGTGACCCACGTGACGCCGCGTAGGGCCTCACCTTCGATGCCCACCATGGTCTCGGTGAGTTGGGAGATCATGTCTTGCTTCTGACTGCTGTCGAAGACTCCCTTGATGAGTTTGACCTGTACCAGGGGCATGATGCCCTCCTTTACCTTTGTCCCCGATTTGGGGCTGGGTTTCAGTATCCGGGGGGGCATCTGTGAACGGATTGCCGGGCCCGTGTAGCCCCATTTCGACCGATTGCAAGCGTCTTGCAAGGTCGCTTGCAATACTGCTCGTATGGAGTCCGACCTCGACTTTCGGGTGTTGGGGGGCATTGAGCTCGTGCGTCGTGGGCAACCCATCCCCATGGGCGGACCGAAGCCTCGTTTGGCGCTCGCGGTATTGGCGGCTCATCGAGGGTCCGTTGTTTCGACGGACCGACTGTGCGACGAGTTGTGGGGTGACAGCCCTCCAGCTGACCCGCCTGCCGTGCTGCAGAGCCATCTTTCGCGGTTGCGCCGGATCCTCCGGCCCGACATCGAGATCCTTGTCCGGCCACCGGGCTACGTACTGCAGATACCAGACGATGTGATCGATGCAGGTCGATTCGAGCTGTTGTGCAGGCAAGCGAGCGCCTTCTCGGAACCGAAGACGAAGGTTGCACTGTTGGAACGCGCTCTCGCGTGCTGGCGAGGATCGGCGTTCGAGGAGTTTGCCGAGCACGACTGGGCTCGGTTCGAGGCCATGCGGCTCGACGAACTTCACCGTGTTGCCCAAGAAGAGCTCTTCGACGCACACCTCGACCTCGGTGACCACGTACGGCTCATCGGTGATTTGGATGCGCTCGTTGCACAGCATCCACTGCGGGAACGATTCTGGCGCCAGCTCATCGTCGCTCTCTATCGAAGTGGCCGCTCAGCCGAGGCCCTTCGACGAGCAGAGGAGTTTCGACTGCTCATGCTGGAGGAACTCGGGCTCGACCCTTCCCCTGAGTTGCGCAACCTCGAGCGCCGGGTGCTCAACGAGGACCCGACACTCCTTCAGCCACCCGTGCCGTCACGACGCACAGCGGTGCGACAGATGCCGACCGAGTCCACCAGGCTCGTCGGTCGGGACGAGGAGCTCACGTTGCTCACCGACCGGCTGCAGATCGACCGATTGGTGACGTTGACGGGCCCCGGGGGGGTAGGCAAGACGCGGATGGCCATGCGGCTCGCCCGTGATCTCTGGGATGAGTTCGGCGGCGAAGTCTTCGTGGCGGAACTTGCACCGGTCAGCGATCCTTCATCGACCGTCGGGGCCATTGCCACGGCGGTCGATGTGCAGCAGCGCCAGCACCTCTCTATCGAGGACACCCTGGTCGAATACCTTCGCACGCGGCGCGCACTGCTCGTCCTAGACAACTGTGAGCATCTGCTCGGCACAATTGCGTCGTTCTCTGAGCGACTCCTCAGCTGGTGTCCTGGCGTGACCATTCTCGCCACCAGCCGCGAAGTACTCGGGCTTCCCAGCGAGCTGGTGTGGCGCGTTCGGCCACTTGCGATTCCCGAAGAGGGCTCCGGGCCTGCGATCGCCGTGGAGGCTCCGGCCGCGCTCCTCTTCGTCGAACGGGCGATCGCAGCCCGCCCAGGGTTCGCGCTCTCATCGGACAACGTGGTCGACGTTGTCGAGATCGTCCGCCACCTCGATGGCCTTCCACTTGCGATCGAACTAGCGGCAGCACGCATCCGGGCGATGAGTCCCGCAGCGCTCGCTGAACGTCTCAACAGGGGATTCGATCTCCTGTCTGGCGCGCAGACGTCGATGATTCCCCGACACCGCACGGTGCCGGATCTGGTGAAGTGGTCGCACGACCTACTCGCTCCTGACGAGCAGCACCTGTTCGCGCGCCTGTGCGTCTTTGCTGGCAGTTTCGGGCTCGACGCCGTCGAAGAGGTGTGCGCCGGTCAGGACCGAGCCGGTGCCCATGTGGCGTTGTTGCTGGCGACCTTGGTGGACAAGTCGATGGTGCAACTCATCGACGAGGATCTTCCCCGCTATCGACTGTTGGAAACGCTGAGCGAGTACGGTCGCGACCGTTTGGGGGAAGCCGAGCGCAACCTGGTTCGGTCTCGGCACGCGGCCTGGTACCTCGAAGTTGCCGAACGGTGTGGTCAATCTCTGGCTGGACCTGGGGAAGCGATGGCGGTCAAGATGCTCGACCGCGACTTCGACAATCTGCGCGCTGCGCACCTCTGGTCAGTGGAACAAGCTGACATCGACACGGCATTACGCCTCGTGGCCGGGCTCCGGGAGTATTCGTTCCGGTGCATGCATGCTGAGATCACCATCTGGGCCGATGCTGCGATAGCCCTGCCCCAGGCCAGCGCCCACGATCGCTACCCGGTGGCCGTCGGTGTCGCAGCGTACGGGCGGTTTGTGCGAGGTGACCTCGAAGGCGCCATCGAACTCGGTGAGCGTGCCATCGCCGCCGCCGATGAACTCGGAATCGATGGATCAGGCCTCGCTGAGCGGGCGCTGGGCAACGCCTGGTTCTACCGAGGAGACACCGAGCGGGGGGTCGAGTGGATGAATCGCATGCTGGCGTCAGCCAGGAGGGGTTCTCCGGCCCGCCTCGCCCACGCTCTCTACATGCGCTCAGTTGCCTGCACCAGTGTTGGCGACAATGTCAGCGGTCATCAGTTTGCCTCCGACTGCCTCACCGCCGCCGGCGAGTCGGGATCGCCCACGGCTCTGGCTCAAGCCCACTACGCCCACGGTCTCGCTCTCAAGTCGACGATCCGGCTAGATGCGACGGTTGAGCTACAGCGGGCGGCCGATGTGGCCAGAGAGGCCGGGAACCGGTGGATCCAAGCGTTCGCGCTCACCGAGGTCCTCTGGCTCGAATCCGACCAGGGGCGACCGCGCCAAGCGCTGGCGCGCTACATCGACGTGATCGACCTGTGGTACCGAGGTGGAGACTGGGCCAACCAGTGGCTCTCGCTTCGACACGTGTTCGGAATCCTTGTGCAACTCAGGGCTGACGTCGGGGCCGCCACGCTCCACGGCGCCCTCACCGCAGCGGGCGCCTCGTATGCCTTGCCGTTCGAAGCCGCTGACGCACAGCAGATCGGCATCCTTGTAGACAATCTCCGTGACCGGCTCGGAGCTGCCGCCTTCGCTTCAGCGGTGCGGCACGGAACCACCCTCAGCGATGGTGAGATCATCGATTTTGTGCGCGCACAGATTGAGGCACTCTCATAGCTGTCGTCGACGGAGCAGTCGTGCGGACGACTGGGCCCGGTGTTGTTGGCTCTTTCCAACCGGAGCTGTGCATGCAGTCGAGGAGCACCAACTCGTGAGCGGAGGTCGCGGCCAGCGCCGACCCTGGCTGCGCGGTGGGGCGGAGCCAGGGTCGGGGGCGTCTAGGCGGTGGCGTTCCGTAACATGGGGAGGCGACGCTTGGCGTCTCGCTCCGATTCAAGAACTGACCTCATACTGGAGGCGGCAGCAGGCTCGTCGAGGACCCGGTTGTGACGTTCCTCAGGGTCGATGGTCAGGTTGTGGAGCTCCCAATCGGGTTCTGCAGCCGGCCCCAAGAACGGGTTTGGAGCAACCCCTTGTGCGGCGTACCAATCGTCTAGGCGTTCGTAGTAGTGGTTCAGCTTCCACAGCTCGGGCGCACCATGGTCACCGGTGGGGAGCGTTGTCAGCACCGACTCGATGTTGATGGGGGGTGAGACCGGGTCGAACGCGGCGCCGGTCAGGATGTTGACCTCGGTCATTCCCCGGGTGACATCGTCCTCGGTCATGAAGTAGATCGGCGATACGAGCGAGTCGGGGGCGACCTGCCCCCGGACCACCGGACTCAGGTCCCGACCCGGAAGGGGTTGGACCTCGTCGTGATGGGCGGCGACGCCGGCTGTCGCTTGCTCCGGGTCAATCCCGGCCAGCCCGAGCAGCGTCGGGATGAGGTCGACGTGGCTGGTCGGCACGTCGACGCCCGCACGTCCGGGCTCAATGCCCGGACCAGCGATGAGAAGGGGCACCCGTGTGGCTTCGTCGAATGCGTTGCACCACTTCTGGATCAGCCCTCCGTGGGCACCGAGGAGGTCACCGTGGTCGGAGGTGAACACGACGATGGTGTCATCAGCCATTCCCGACTGCTCGAGCGCCTCGAGGATGCGCCCGATGGCCTTGTCCACCAACTTGAGGAGGTAGTAGTAGAGCCTCCGGTAGCCGAGGTCCGTGGCCGTCTCGAAGATCATCTTTGGCCAGATCGCCTTGAACGCTTCTTGGCATGCAGGTCTGCCGGTGAACGGGTCCGACTGGGACGGCGCCTCGGGGACGTCGGGCACGGTGTCGTCGGGGGGCCCGAAGTGCAGCATCTGCTCCCATCCGAAGCCGGAGAAGGCGATGTCATGGGGATTCACGAAGGAGGCAACCGTCAGCCACGGGCCGTCGGCCCGAGAGGCGGCCAGATCGCTGAACAGATCGACAACCTGCTCGGCAAAGACGCCGTCGCGCACGGTCCCACAGTCGGACTTGTCGGCGCCGTGGGGTTCGCGCCCGATCCATCCGGAGAACCCGAACGCATCGAGCCGGTCGGCCTTCCGGTAGGCCTCGACGGCGGCCGGGAGCGGGTTGCCTTCGTCGTCGGAGGCCTTCAATCCCTCGTGGGTGCCGGGGGTCGTGAGGTCGGCGAACGAGACGTGCCACTTGCCCCGGTAGTGGGTCCGGTAGCCACCGGCGCGGAACCAGTCCCCCAGGGTAGGGACGGTGTTCGGATCGAGCCACTGCATGCCCGGATCCGTATTCTGCTTGGCTACGCCGTCCGTGGACGTCACCCCGTGCAGGGACGGGTACTGGCCGGTAAACAGGGTCGCCCGGCTGGGTACGCAAGCCGTCGATCCGGCGTAATGCCGGTGGAACTCCAGACCTCGGGACCGAATCGATTCTCGGGCGGTGAGCTGGGACGTCCGGAACGACCGGACCGAGTCGGTCTCGTAGGGCGGGGCATACCGCTCCTCGTCCGTCATGATCAGCAGGATGTTGGGTCGCTCCATGCCTGGAACGCTACCGCCGATCGCCTTCGGCCATCCGGCCGCGGGGCCTTTGTCGACTCACGTGGGAATCGTTTACTGGCTTGTGCCGTCCCTGCCTCCCGGCCTCGCCATCTCGCGCCTATCGTGCGAGGACATTCCCCACCCGGGCCGCTCCGAGGCGGCGGTTCGCTCCCGCCACCGGCGACGATGATGGGTGTGATGACCGCCCTGTCCCCCGAACGTTTCCGCTGACCAGGGCATCCGGGGCCGCCTCCCGACCGCCTGAACACGGTGGACGGGTTCGAACCTTTCGTCACCGCCGCCGGGCCCAACGTGGGCGGACGGCAACGTGGTCGGGCTGGCCTTGGAGAGCGTGCGGACGACCAATGACGATGCCGAGCTACGTCGGGCCTCCACCACTGGTCGCCAGCTCCCGCAGCTCGGCGACGGAGTCCCGCATGATGTCGGCAAGGTCTCGGTCCTCGTCTTCGCCGACCCATTGCTGGAGAGCCAGGCGCAGTACCGTCATGCCGGCCTCCGCGGCCATGGTCGCCTGCCGCTCGGTCACGCCCCGTTCGCGGAGCGCGGCAGCGACCGCCGAGGCGTAGTCGGCCAACTTGGCCAGTTCGCGCTCACGCAGTTCGGGATTGGCGGCGATCACCGCTTGGCGCTGGCGGGTGAGGTCCCGGCGAAACTCGCCGAGCATGGCAGCCGCGGCGTCCAGACCCCGGGAGACGGCATCGAGGGGGCCGTCGGATTCCGGAGCGCTGGTGACGCCAGCCACGATCCGATCGTGGAGCAGGGCGGATCCGCCGAAGAGCACCTCTCGCTTGTCGGCAAACAGCCGGAAGAAGGTTCGCTCGGTGAGTCCGGCTCGGATGGCGATCTGGGCCGCTGTGGTCTGGTCGAATCCCCGTTCCGAGTAGAGCGCCAGAGCGGCTTCCTGCAGTCGCCCACGGCTGTCCGGCTCCCATCGACCCATAGGGTGAAGCATAGGTGTTGACAGTGACTGACATGAAACGTACATTGATATCAGTTACTGACATCACTAGTCCCGGAGGTACCCCTCATGAAGATCTTCGTCACCGGCGCATCGGGATGGATCGGCTCAGCCGTCGTCCCCGAACTCCTTGGGGCCGGCCACGAGGTGGTCGGACTGGCCCGCTCCGATGCTTCGGCAGAGAAGCTCGAAGCGGCGGGCGCCACCGTTGTAGTGGGTGATCTCGACGATCCCGATGGCCTGGCCAAGGCGGCTTCCGAGTCTGACGGGGTCGTCCACCTGGCCTTTCAGCACGAGGTGGCCTTCGGGGGAGATTTCGCCGCCGCCTCGGCAGCCGACCGGCGTGCCGTGGAGGCGATGGGAGCGGCCCTGGCCGACTCCGACCGCCCGTTCGTCCTGGCCTCGGGCCTGCTTGGGATGTCCTCGGGCCGAGTGTCCACGGAGAACGATGGACTCGTGCCCAGTGATGAGCTTCGGTCCAATCCCGCCGGCCGGCGGTCGGCAACCGCTCTGCTCACCCTGTCCCTGAGGGGCATAGGCGTGCGCTCATCGGTGCTCCGCCTGCCCCCGACGGTCCATGGCGACGGCGACCACGGATTCGTCGCCAGCTTCGTCGCGATTGCCCGTCAGCGGGGTGAGTCCGGATACGTGGATGACGGCGCCAACCGCTGGCCGGCCGTGCACCGCTCCGACGCCGCCCGTCTGGCCCGGCTGGCCGTCGAGACCGCTCCCGCCGGGTCGGTGTTGCACGCGGTGGCTGATGAGGGGGTCCCATTCCGGGACATTGCCGAGGCCATCGGACGTCATCTCGGAGTTCCTGCCGTGTCGGTGACCCCGGCCGATGCCGTGACTCACTTTGGCCATCTGGGTCACTTCGTCGCCATTGACAGCCCGGCCTCCTCCACGTTGACCCGCGAGCTCCTCGGGTGGGAAGCCACCGGGCCCGGTCTCATCGAAGATCTCACGCAGGACCACTACTTCCGCCAGTCGTGACCCCGGGAGGACCGGGGCGGCCATTCTCTCCAGAGGGCGGCCCGGCACCCGATGACCGCGGTCGCACGCGAGGCGGTCCCCTGTCGCCAGATCCGAGGGGACGACGGGTCTGTCGCCACGACGACCAGCGACGATCGACGGTCGTGAGACCCAATGAGCGTGTCCCACTATGCAGCTCGAGACAGAAGGGGGATGATGGACGCGTGTCAGGCGACAGCAACCCAATCACCAACGCTCGGCCGAACCGGCCAGCCGGTCGGGGATCGCCGGTGTCGCACGATCAAGCGGGACCGGTCGTTTGATGGAGGACGACGTGCGCCGGGCCCTGGCCATCGATTCCTCGGCGACGATCGATGATCGGACGATCGACATCACCACCACGGGTCGGCGGTCCGGCGAACCCCGGCGGATCGAGATCGCCTTCTACCGATTGGACGATGACATCTACCTGAGCGGCGTACCCGGGCCCACAGCCCGTCACTGGTTGACCAATCTGGCAGCCCACCCACAGCTCACGCTCCATCTCAAGAACCGGGTCGTCGCCGACCTCCCCGCCACCGCCACCGTCATTGTCGACCCGGACGAACGCCGGCGTGTCCTGGCCGTGTTCGTGGACGAGTTCAACCGACGCCACGGACCAGACAGCTCGTGGCCAGAAGCCGTTCTCGACGAGTGGGTGGCACACAGCCCGCTGGCCAAGATCACCTTTCTGGAGACCGACTGACCGTCGATCGCTTGGTCGGCTTCATGGGCCGTGCGTCCGAAGGCGGGTCTGGGATTGCGCAACGGTTCGCACCGGGCAGCGTGACGCGAGGATCCATTCCCGGACTCGGCTACGTCGTTGACCGCCCCCCGGATCGGTGGGCAGACCCCCTGACCGGAGTGGACTACGCGGGTATCGGCCCGGGTCGCTCGTGACCAGCAGGCTCTCTGCGGACAGCGTTGCCCCCTGGTCGGGTCCGCGGTGAGATGCTCGTGAGGTCCGGGACAAAGGAGAGCACGATGATTGAGCATCAGATAAGGCACCAGATCGACAGGCCGGTCAAGGCGCGCCACCTCGTTGGGCAGGCCATCAGCGTCCGTGGGCTGCGTGGAGACATG
Source organism: uncultured Acidimicrobiaceae bacterium (assembly GCA_963738545.1). Classification (GTDB taxonomy): domain Bacteria; phylum Actinomycetota; class Acidimicrobiia; order Acidimicrobiales; family RAAP-2; genus Bog-756. The sequence continues at coordinate 1,258,235 of CAVTXA010000007.1, read as the reverse complement.
CAGAAGGTGAATGGCGCCAATGCGAAGATCGCCGTCTTCCTGACCAACATCGTCGGATCGATGTGGTGTGCATACGTGTTCGCGGCGATCGCCTTGCTTGGCCTCCGTCCGGCGTTGAGACCCGGAGGCGAGGGCATCATTGCGTGGATAGCCCAGACATTCCTCCAGCTCGTCCTGCTCTCGGTCATCATGGTGGGACAGAACGTACAGAGCCAGGCCAGCGATCTCCGCTCGCAGCACACCTACGACGACACCTTGGAGATCCTCGATCGTCTGGACATCCACACTGAGGGTGGCCTGAAGGACCTAGCTGATCGAATCGACGCGCTCGAGGCTCAGCTCAAAGGCAGTTGAGTCTTCGCTCCCCTTCAGGTGACCGCCGCCCCTGCGGGACGGTGACTCCGGTGACCCACCGGCGTGGATCAGGCGGCTGGGCCATCGACTCAGCGGTCGTATGCCGCCTGGAGCACCTCGATGTCGAGCTTGTCCATGGTCATCATGGCGTCCGTGGCCTGTTGAGCGCGGACCCGGTCGGAGGAGCCGAGGAGCGCACCCAGCACACTGGGGACGATCTGCCACGACAACCCGTAGCGGTCCTTCAACCAGCCGCACCGGCTCGGCTCACCGCCGTTCGCCGTGAGCCGGGTCCACAGGTCATCGATCTCTTCTTGGGACTCGACGCTGACGAACATCGAGATCGATTCGGTGAATCCGGCGTGGGCCGGGCCCCCGTTGAGCATCATGAGCTGCTGGCCACAGAGCTCGATGGTCGCGGCGAAGATCGGACCGTCCCCTTCGGTGTGGCCCACGGCGGGCGACGCCGCGTCCGGGAAGATGGACGAGTAGTAGGCAATCGGTTCGGCGAGATCGGAATCGAACCACAAGAACGGGGTGATGGTTGGCATGGCAGCCTCCTGGGCATGTCTTCGCCGCCGCGGATGGCTCAAGGGTAGTGGCCCGCGGCCGACCCACTTTGACGAGACCACCGGCGTTGGGGCCACCTGCAGACGAGCTCACGGTCGCTGAGCAGCCAGGCCACCCTCGACCGAGGCGACGGCCTCTCGCGCCTTCCGGTCCGTGGGTTCAGGCGAACGGCCGCCTCATCGGCCAGAATCTGGAGGTGGCACCCACCTCTGGATCGGCCAGTCCGTCACCCGCTTCGTGGAGTGATCCAGAGCGGGTTGACCGGTACCTTGCCCGGATGGACGAGGTGACGCCTCGCACTGCGGGTGAGGAGGTACTGGTATCGGTGCTGCCCGAATCTCCACGCTCTGTCCTGGATCTGGGTTGTGGCGACGGGAGGTTGGCGGCCCTCGTACTCGAGCATCGCCCGAGTGTGCGAAGGGTTGTGGCCGTCGATTCGTCGCCGGCCATGCTCAGCTATGCCCACCAGCGCTTCGCTGGTGACCGACGAGTCGACGTTCGGGAGTGGCACTTAGACGATCCGCTCACCACGCTGGGATCGTTCGACGTGGTGGTGGCCGGACTGTCCATCCACCATGTGGATGATCGTCGGAAGCGCGTCCTGTTCGGTGAGATCTGTCGCCAGCTGACGGACGGAGGCGTTTTCGCCAATCTCGAAGTCGTGGCCTCGGCGACCCCCGAACTGCATCGCCAATTCCTGGATCTGATCGGCCGACCCGATGACGATCCCGAAGATCACCTCGCCGCCGTGGACGACCAGCTTCAGTGGATGAGCGAGGCCGGCTTGGCCCAGGTCGACTGTCTCTGGCGGTGGCGAGGCTTCGCTCTTTTAGTGGGTCACTCCCCGTGACGTTACGGTGGTGGTGACCGGGAGCTGCGTCAGGCCGCTCCTTGGTTGACCTGTGCGAGCGGACCATCGCACCCCCTTTGGGCTCCTACCGGGAGACGGTGAAGGAAGCCTGGGACTGCCTGCTCATGCGACCGGTCGGAGGCTGGACGGTTCCCGAAATCTTGAGCTGCCCGACGGTTCCCCTGAAGCGAAGTGGACCGTTCCCGCTCTTCACTTCGGCGGCCGTAGGGGCGTCGACGATCCCCTTCACGGTCTCGGATCCCCACCGTCCAGTGATGGTGATGGTCGGGAACGCCGGGGAAGGGGTGGTGATGCTTTCGTTGGACGAATACTGAACGTAGATGCCGATGGAGAAAGGCTTTCCTCCGAACGTCCCCTTCCACTGTGCAGCTTCAAGCTTGGTCGGGAAGACACCTGCAGGTGTGGTGGACGGGGCACTGCCATCGGCCAGCGGTATCGTGGCCACGCCCGACGCCATGATGCCCTCGATCGTTGCCCGGAATGGCTGCGGAGCGGTGCTCACCGTGTCCGAGTTGCTGGGCACGGGGGTCCAGCTGATTGTCGCCGATCCCGAACCTGTCGAGACAGTCGTGGGTGCACCCGACAAGGTGACGGCCAGTCCGATCCCCACAGCCACGATCACCAGCGTTACGACCGCACCGACGACCAGACGCCGGGAGGTCCTGCCAGGTGAGCGTGGGGGCGCTTTGTCGTCGGACGACGACATCGGCCCTTCTACCGCAGTTGTGTCATCCGGACCGGGTCCGGTCTGCGCCATGCGTGGCTCGCCGAACGGCCGGTTCTCGTCCATGCCCCTCCGATGATCGGCTACTGGAGTGACCGGGAGCGTAACAGTCTCCCCCGAGGGCCGAAGAGGCGTCGGCGCATTCGAAGCGTCGAGGGGTAGCGGGGTTGGGGACGGTGGGTCGTCAAACCGGATTGCCTGGTGGCGGCGGCAATCCCCGGCCGCCATCGACCGCCTCGGTGGTGAGGTGAACGGCTACGAGGGCATACCGGTGGCGGCCGATCGGAACGAAACGGTGCCCACGAGTTCGGCAGCGAGGGCTCGAACCCGGCGATCGATCTCCTCGACAATAGAACGGACCTCGTCAACCGGCTTGCCGGCGGGATCGACCAACTCCCAGTCCAGGTAGCGCTTGCCCGGGAAAACCGGGCAGGTGTCGCCGCAGCCCATGGTGACGATGACGTCTGCGGCTCTGGCTGTCTCGTCACTCAGTGGCTTCGGGAACTCCTGGGCTGGATCCAGGCCACGTTCGGTGAGGATGGCCACCACCGCGGGATTGAGTTGGTCTCCCGGCTCCGAGCCGGCCGACTCGACTCTGATCCGACCCTGGGCGTAGTGGTCGAGGAGCACCCGGGCGGCGAGGCTCCGCCCCGAATTGTGGATGCAGAGGAACAGAACGGTCGGCTTGTCGGTCACAGGGACTCCTGGGTCGATGCGTGAGGGGTAGAGGCGGAGGGGGCCGGTGAGATGGCTCCGAGCTCCCTCTGGCTCCGAGGTTCGAGTCCTTGGCCATCGGGCGCTCGGCTGTCGTGTGGGACCATGATGGTGGCCGCCTCAGCCGAGGTGATGTCCGGGTAGATCACCTTGATCAGACCGACGGCCAGCACTCCTCCGACCACCTGCGCGGCGATGAAACTGGGGACTGAGGACGGGGCGATCCCGGCGAACGAGTTCGAGAACATCCGTCCGACGGAGATCGCTGGGTTGGCGAAACTGGTCGAGCTGGTGAAGAAGTAGGCCGCACCGATGTACGCCCCCACGGCTGCTGCCGCACTACGGGAGCGGCCGCTCCGGGCCAGTGCGAAGATCACGAGGATCAAGCCAAGTGTGGCCACCACCTCAGAGAGGAAGTGGGCGGGTGATGCTCGGTGCTTCGTCGACAAGCTGACCGCGGCCCTCGAGAACATGAGGTTGGCCACCACCGCACCACCGATGCAACCGGCTACCTGGACGGGAAGATAGGCAGTGGCGGTCCGCCAACTCACGCCGCCAAATGCGGCGTCGACAAAGGACACCACCGGGTTGAAGTGCGCCCCCGACACCGGTCCAAACATCAAGATGATGGCGTAGAGGCCGGCCGCAGTCGCCGCCGCGTTCTCCAGTAGCTGGAGCCCGACATTGTCGGGGGACAGGGTCTGGGCGGCGATTCCCGAGCCGATGACGATGGCCGCAAGGAAGGCGCTCCCCAGAAGCTCCGCCACCAGCTTTCGCCACAGTGCGGATTCGGTCATCTCGATAGTCCCGTCTGACGCCATCCTCTGGAGCCCAGAGTCAGCAGCACAACCTTGACCGGGCAGACCTGTCAGCGACCTTGACGGGCACGCCTTCGTGGGCCTCGGGCACGCAGCACGAGCCGTCACCGGCGATCCCACGCTCGGCCGGCGCGTCGGCCAAGACGGTGTAGACCTCCCATGGCGCTCCGTCGGGGTCGTGGACCCACACCTTGTCCTGTACCGCGAAACAACAGGTGGTCTGGCTTTGCACTTCGGTCTCGAGCCCCTCGTCGGAGAGCCGCCCAGTCGCGGCTGCTACATCGCTCGGCGTGGCTACCTCCACGCCGAGATGATTGAGGGCACCGGCCACTCCGTCACCACGGACCTCGGCACGCTCTATCAGGACGAGCTTGAGAGGCGGGTCGGCGATGGCGAAGTTGGCGTAGCCGGGCTGACGCTTGGCCGGCGCAGCGTCGAACAGCCTCGAGTAGAAGGCGACCGCCTGCTCGAGATCGGAGACGTTGAGGGCGAGCTGGACTCTTGCCATGGTGGAAACCCCGCTAAGATCGACAATGTTCGATACATTGAGTATGGATGATACATCGATAACTGTCAATGGGAGATCGCATGGGCCCCTCAACCACCTCGCTTGCGGTGACCGATGCAGGTTCCTGCTGCACCTCGGTTCTGGCGGCACCCCTCGAGGTCGATGACGCCACCGAACTGGCCCGAGGATTCAGTGCCCTGGCCGACCCCGTCCGGCTCCGCGTGCTCAGCATCCTGGCCGCAGCACCCGACCAGGAGACATGCGTGTGTGACCTCGTCGCGCCCCTGGGGAAGAGCCAGCCCACCGTCTCCCACCATCTGAAGGTTCTGAGTGAAGCGGGGCTGGTGACAGGTGAGCGGCGGGGGAAGTGGGTCTGGTACTCGCTCAATCGTGACCGCCTGGCCGAGCTCCGGGCCACCATCGACGCCTGAGGTCCGAATCGGCCGACCGTGGGGGGTGGCCGGACCTGCGGCGACCTGAAGGGCATCGCGTTCTCGACCGGACGAGCACCGAGCCAGCGGCGTCCGCGGTGTACCCAGATCGAGAGATCGTTGACCGTTCGTACGACTACGGCGTGGATCCAGGACACGATGCGTCGTGCACCGGGTTCCTCAGCACGTTGACGCGGTGATGGAGAGGAGGCCACTGGTCGACGTCACCTCGATCGCCGAGAGGTCCTTGACCAGGTACGTTGCTCCGATCATCTCGGTCGCGACGTGGGTCGTCAGGAGACCGACGGTGGTGCACCCGGCATCGCCGGCTGACTCGATCCCGGCTGGAGCGTCCTCAAGAGCCAGGCATCGGGCCGGATCGAGCCCCAAGATCCGTGCTCCCATGCGGTAGGGATCGGGTGACGGCTTACCCCGGTCGACGTCATCGGCACCGACAATGAAGGGAACTCGAGGAAGCCCTGCTGCCTCCAGCCGCAGGAGTATCTCGGCTCTGGTTCCGCTGGAGACCACGACGAGCCGGTCACCCGGTGTGGAGCGCAAGAGGCGCAGGGCGCCAGGAAGGGCCTCCACGTCGGCGAGGCGAATGCCGCTGTTCTGCTGGTGGTCGGCCATCGCCTCCTCCAGGGAAACCGGAAGTTGGGATGCGTACTGGGCGATGACGTCGGCTGCTCGCCGACCGTGGATCTGGCCGAGGAGGTCGTCGGGATCGATACCCCAGCGTTCGGCAAACAACCGCCAACCGGTTTCGATGGCCGCCGTGCTGTCGAGGAGGGTCCCATCCATGTCGACCAACAGGGCCTCGACACGGAGCTGCAGCCTGGCCCCGATCACCGCAGTACCTCCGATACATGGGTCGTGGCATCACAAAGCTCGTAACGGGGGAGCGTCATGGGGGGATCGCCGCCATCCCGGCTGGAAGCAGGTGGGGCTTCGATCGTGCGGGGGAAGGCGCGCCGGCTCGCCAGGAGGACCACCGTCCCGAGGGCGGCAAACACGAAGCCGGCGAGGGGGAGCGCGTCCAGGCGCCCACCGTCCACCAGGATGGACCCGACGAGTGCGCCGCCCCCGATCCCGATCTGGAAGGCCACGACATACAGGGCCGAGGCCGTGTCGGGCGACCTCGGAGCGACCCGCAGAACCGCCGACTGGAGGCATACCGGCAGGGCGGTAAACGCTGCGCCCCAAACCACGATGGCACCGATTGTGAACCCGACCGAGCCGGGTCCGATCGTGAGCAGGGCGGCCAGGGCCAAGGTGATGGCGATCGCACACGTCAGCGCGGCCAGCCGTGGTCGGTGGTCGCTGACCCGGCCGGTGAGGCGGAGACCGCCGACTCCGGCCATGCCGTAGGCGAGGAGTACGGCAGAGAGGCCGAGCCCGGTGAGTCCCGCATCACTGTGGACCAAGTTGGCGATGTACGTGTACGCCGTGAAGTGGCCGACGACCAACAGTGCGGTCACCGCGGACACTGCGACCAACGAACGGCTCCGCAATGCCGAAGGGATGGTTGCCAACCGTGACCACGCATTTCCTGTTGGTGCCTCTGATGGAAGCAGGGGGAGCGCAAGGCGCATGGCGATGGCACTCATGGCGGCCACGGCGGCTACCAGTGCGGTGGCGACCCGCCACCCGAGGACGTCGCCCACTGCGGTGGCGAGTGGCGTGCCGAGCACCAAGGCCAGAGAGTTTCCCGTGAACACCACCGCCGTTGCCCGGCCGGCCCGCTCCGGTGCGACCAAGCGGGCGGCCACGGGAGCCACCACCGACCAGAACACCCCGTGGGCAAAGGCACACACGACCCTGGCGCCGAGCACCATGGCGTAGTTGGGGGACATCGCCATGGCCAGTTGCGAAACAGCAAGGATGAGGGCCGCCAAGACGACAACCCGGCGACGGGACAGCTGGTTGGTCAGTGCCGTCAGCGGGATGGCCGTGAACCCGGCCACGCCGGCATAGATCGTCACCAGAAGCCCGATGGCCCCGTCCCGAACGTGCAGACCGGCAGCCATCTGGGGCAGGAGGCCCACCGGTAGGGTCTCCGCAGTCACATAGACGAAGGCAGCGGTGGCCATCGCCATCAACCCCATCATCGACTTGCGATCGGTGTTGACTGAACGTGGAAGACCTTCGGCGAGGGTCACCTCACCGATTATACTCGGTCACAGAGTAAATAATTCCGAGGAGAGCGTGTGCAACGACCGACGACACGAGTGTCAGGCCAGTTGGCCCTGTTACGCGCCGTCCACAACGAACCCGGTATCTCCCGGTCGGCGGTGGGCCTCGAGCTGAAAATGTCGAGTGGATTTGCCACCGAAACCATCGCTCGGCTGGTGGTTCTCGATCTCCTGTCTGAACGGGCGCTTCCCTCCACCGGGACTCGCGGCCGACCGACCACGTCCCTCCACCCGCACCCTGACGGGCCATTGGTCGCTGCGGTTGCCATCGCCCACGAGACCTGGCGTGTGGCGATGGTCGAGCTAGGTGGGGGCACGGTCGAGATGGTCGAGGGCCCACATCAGCGCGACCAAGTGGCTGTGTTCACGGCGATCACGACCCAGCTGAAGCGGTTCCGTCGAAGGTACGGCAGCCGAGTACGGTCCGTGGCCATCGCCGTCCCAGGAACGGTGACGGGCCATGACCTGGTCCTGGCGCCCAACCTCGGCTGGCGCGAGGTCGACCTCTCGGTGCTCTGGCCCCGTCTCGGGCTCGACTGCCGCTTGGTTGCCGGCAACGACGCCACCTTCGCTGCCCTGGCCGAGTCCAAACGTGGCGCCGCCGTCGGTGCCGAGACCATGGTGCACCTCTTTATGGACTCGGGCCTGGGTGGTGCCCTCATCGACGGCGGCAACGTCCTGCTTGGAGCCAACGGGATGGCGGGCGAGTTCGGCCATATGCCCTTTGGGGACCCGACCTTGCGGTGCCGATGTGGCGCCTACGGCTGTTGGAACACCGATCTCAACGGACTGGCCCTGGCCCAGACCCTCCGACAGCCCATACCCTCGGACGAGGTCACGTTCATGAGGCGGGTCATCGCTGCAGCCCGGGACGGTGGCCCGGCGGAGCTCGAGGCCGTGCGGGCAATGGGTCGGTCGGTCGGTCGTGGTGCAGCCGGCCTCGTCAACGCCTTCGATCCGAGCGTCGTCACCATCGGGGGACTGGGTCGTGACATCCTTGCTGTCGCCGGCGAGGAGGTCGCGACCGCCTACCTCGCCGGACTCATGCAGTTCAGAGCGGCTACCGCCCCCCCCGTCGTTCCGGCTCGCTTGCTGGACGACGCACCGTTGGTGGGTGCAGCCGAGACCGGTTTCGCAACGTTCCTCTCCGATGAGGGTCTCGCGGCCTGGGCCTCTCGCACTCGGTGAGGGGCGGGCGGAGCCAACGGAGTTACGTTCGGCGATGCCATCGTTGTGTACCGTCCGGGCAACGGGCCCAGGTCACCGGCGGCCTGAACAAGGACGGTCCGGACGAAGGTCCGCGCCGTCCTGAGGCCAGCCGACGAATGGATCTTCAGTCGTGGAAGGTCGAAGCGTTGATCAGGAACTCGATCGTCTTCGGATCGTTCAGATCCATGACCGGCACGATCTCCCAGGTGTACCAGGCGCTGAACTTTGTCGCGGCATCGGCCAACGACGTGGCGTCATCCGATTCGCTGATGGCGCAGCCACCATTTCCATCGGCTCGAAGGACGAAGGCGATCATGGTCTCGCCCTCCGGCACCGTCCACCGACCAAATGCCTCGAGAATCTTCTTTCCCTCTGCGATTCGCTCGCTTGAGTCGCCGTTCCCATCACGGAGCGTCCACGTAGTCATGAACTGCATCGTGCCTCCTTATCGGCTGCCCCGTATCTCGTAGCCGCCGCCGAAACGCACGGTAACACTGGACGATTGTCCTTGTTCGAGTGACCACATCGGACGGCCCGGACCCTCGAAACGTTCGGGTCGGTGGAGCGAACCGTGACATCGGTTCCTGGCAGCACAGCAGACAACGGGACACGCGATGCTCGACGACACAAGCGATCCGAAGCCTGGTCAATGGCTGTGGGCGACAACAACCGGCGGCCGTGTTCTCTCCGGTCCGGCGAGCGCACGACGCCCTACGTCAGTGTGACTTCGTCCCATCGGATACGAGGGCACCCGGGAGTTGGCGGGCCCAGCTGGCAAAATCGGCCCCGCCCCTCCGGAATGGGCCCGCTCGGGCCGTGGAGCCAGAAAAGTTTTTTTGCGGTGCTCTTACGCTCCGCAGTCCATAAAATCTTTGCTCTCACCTGCATTTTAGTCCCAGATCGGCTCACGTGGAGGTAGCGATCGGCACGCGTAGCGTCCCGGTCGGCGCTAAAGGCCCAGGTCGGAAGGGTCGAGTTTCCGTGCATGTCCAAGGATGCACTCCCTACGGATTCCGGCGGGGACGCCTTCGGTGGCTCCGAGCCGCGGGCATCCCGGGGAGTGGCGCCGTCGGCCGAGCCCGGTGTGGGCGCGGCGGTTCGCAGCGCGGGGAGGCTGACCTCCGATCGGACCAACCGTGGCACAGCCCCGTTGCGCCGCTCCGGCTCGAGGAAGCGGCTGCGGCGGACGGTGGCCTGGCTCGCCGCTGTGGTCGTGGGCATGTCGAGCGGCCTGGCGCTTCCGGCGACCGGTCTCCTCTCCTCCGCCGGTGCCACGACTCCGTCCACCGTCACCCAAACCTTCGGCTTCGACAGTGACACCTTGCAGAACTTCACCGTCCCGGCCGGTGTCACCTCACTGACACTCACCGCACTGGGTGGACAAGGCAGCTGGGGTGGTGCCGACTCATCGGGTCGTCCGCCGGCGGGTGGCTACCAGGGTGAGGTGACCGGCACCATGTCGGTGACGCCAGGGGAGTACCTCACCATCGCCGTGGGTTCCGGTGGTGACGAGTCGATCGACCCCGCATGCACCGCCGGTCAGGATGCTTCGTCTCCCACCGACGCCAATGACGCCGTGGGTGGCCTCAGCCCACTCACCCAGTACGACGGCGGGATGGGTGGGGCCCCCGGGTACAACGGCTGCTCGGGCTATGGGGGCTCAGGGGGAGCGGCCACCGCTGTGGAGGTGGGGAGCAGCTCGAGCGCTCCCACCAGCGTGGGGACCATCGTGGCGGGTGGAGGCGGCGGGAGTGGTGGCTCGGGCCAGTACGCCTTGGTGAAGGGGCAGATCAGCCTGTCCGCCTACGTTCCTCAGTCCACGCCCACTCCGATCACCTACGGTCTTCCGGCTGGCTGCACAACCAACTGCTCGTCCCACAACACCATCCAGAGCCCTTCCCCCCTGTCCGGCCTGACCACCCAGGGACAGCAGGGGATTGCCGTGTTCACCCAGTGCGGTGGTTCGACCGGGAGCAACGCCAACCAGTACTTCAACGCCAACGCACCGTCTGGCGAGGCTGGATGCGACGGCGGTGGAGGTGCCGGGGGCGGGGGCGGCGCCGCTGGTGGCGCAGCGGGAAACGATCAGTTCGGATCGGGGAGCTCGGACGAGTGGTATGGCCAAGGGGCCAGCCCGGGCCAGAACTCGACGGCGGGTATCGCCGGACTGGTGGGCAGTGACCCGTTCTATTCCGACTCCAACGGGGGATCGCCGACCGGGACCAACACCTTCAAAGACCCCGGTGCCGCCTACGACGGCTCCGTGGTAATCACCTATTCGACCGGCATCCCCGGAATTCCGACCGCCGTGTCCGGAACGGCCGGCAATGCCAGCGTGGGACTCCAGTGGACAGCACCCAACGCCGGTGCTGCGGCGATCAGTGACTACATCATCCAGTACTCGAGCAACGGTGGTTCCACCTGGAGCTCCGATGACACCGGCTCCAACGCCACCTCGGCCACGTTGTCCGGATTGACCAATGGAACCGGCTACATCTTCGAGGTGGAGGCGGTGAACTCGTACGGTGACGGACCGCTCTCCGCACCCACGGGCACCCTGACGCCCTACGGCCCTCCCGGAGCCCCCACCATCACCTCGATCAGCCCCCAGGACGGCGCGCTTCAGGTCAACTTCACCGCCCCCTCCTCCAGTGCGGCGATCACCGGCTACCTCTACCAGCTGAACGGCGCCGGTCCCTGGTACTCGAGCTCGGCTACATCCAGCCCGCTCACCATCTCTGGTCTGGCCGACGGCACCTCGTATTCGGTGGTGATCGAGGCGGTCAGCAGCGTCGGAACCGGAGCGGACTCCAATGCCGTAAGTCAGACCCCGGTGGCCGTACCCGGCGCTCCGTCGATCACCTCGGTCCAGGTCGGATCCACCTCGGCGTCGATCGCCTTCACCCCCGGTAGCGACGGGGGAAGCACGATCACCGGGTACCGCTACAGCACCAACGGCGGAGGCACCTGGACAAACACCTCGACCACCAGTCCTGTGTCTGTCAGTGGACTGAGCCCAGGCACGACGTACGCATTCGAGCTCGAGGCGGTCAACCTCAGTGGGAACAGCAGCGCGGTCTCGACCTCGTTCATCACGACGACGGCACCTGCCGCCCCGGTGATCGCCACGGTCATCTCGGGGAACCAGTCCCTGACGGCCAGCTTCACCGCCCCGGCCAGCGGAGGGTCACCGATCACCGACTACGACTGGTCCACCGATGGCGGGTCGACCTGGTACTCGGAGGGCCTCGCCGGTACGCCGTGCCAGGCCAGCGGGGGATCGTCGGTCACTTGCGCCATCACCGCACTCTCGGCCGACGGAAGCACGCCTCTGGCCAACGGCACCTCGTATCCGGTGGAGATCCGGGCGGTGAACGGCGTGGGTGCCGGTGCCGCATCCGTATCCCATCCGGGCACGCCCTCTACGACTCCGACGGCGCCCACGATCACGACCGGGTCCGGAGGCATGGTGGCGGCCAATCAGGCGCTCACCGTCTCCTTCAGCCCACCGACCAGTACCGGCGGATCGGCCGTCACCGCCTATCAGTACTCGACTGATGCCGGCGCCACCTGGCAGAGCCGGACCGACGGTCAGTCGGCCACCGCTACCACCATGACGATCTCGACCTTGTCGGCGGACGGGGTCACCCCCCTGACCAACGGCTCCACCTACGGCGTGGAGATTCGGGCAGTGAACGCGGCCGGTGCCGGCCCCGGCTCGGCCGTGGCCGTCGGGATCCCTGTGACCGTGCCTGCTGCACCGACCATCACCTCGGTCACCTCGGAGAACGGAGCCCTCGGTGTCAGTTTCACTCCGGCTTCGAACGGTGGCTCCGCCGTCACTGCCTATGAGTACTCGGTGGACGGAAGCACCTGGACAGCAACCGGGTCACTCTCACCGACATTCACCATCGCCAATCTGACCGACGGGACGAGTTACCCCGTCGAGGTCCGTGCGGACAACGCGCTGGGCGACTCCCTTCCGTCGCCTGCCGTCTCGGGGATCCCGGCCACCGTTCCCGGTCAGCCGACGATCACGTCGACTGCCCGGGGCAACGCCACCATCAGCGTCACCTACGCCGAGCCGTCTTCGGGGGGTAGCGCCATTCTTGCCTACCAGTACTCGACCGACGCCGGTGTGACCTGGCAGAACGCCTCGTCCACCGCCGACCCGATGGTCATCACGACCTTGTCGACCAACGGCGCCACCTCGATCGCCAACGGGACCGAGTACCCCGTGGAAGTCAGGGCCGTGAACGCCATCGGCGACTCCTTGGCCTCATCGCCGGTGGAAGCAGCCCCCGCCACGGTGCCTGGGGCGCCGGCCGTGACGTTGACCCCGGGGAACGGTGTCATCACCGTGGCCGCCCCGGTCGCCAACAACGGTGGCTCCTCGATCACGGGTATCGACTACTCGCTCAACGGCGGCCCCTTCATCTCGACGGGAACCACCAGTTCGACGTTCACGATCACCGGCCTGAACAACGGGACCAGCTATTCGGTGTCGGTTCGGTCCGACAACGCCATCGGAAGCGGAGCACCCTCGGCCCCGACCAGTGCGACGCCACGGACCGTGCCGGGAGCGCCCACCGACGTGTTGGCCGCGAGCGACTCGGCCTCGGCCGACGTGTCGTGGACGGCACCGACCTCAAACGGTGGCTCCCCGGTCACCGGGTACACGGCCACCGCCTACACGTCCGCGGCTGGGTCCACGACGGTAGGAACAGCCTGCACCACCACCACGGCCCTGGTCTGCACCGTGACCGGACTCACCAACGGAACGACGTATTACGTCGGGGTCGTGGCCACCAATGCCGCCGGTACCAGCGCCTCATCCAGTCCGCTCCAGCCGGTCACCCCGATCGCCCGTCCCGGCGCACCGTCGATCACCTCCATCGCCTCGGGTGACTCCTACCTGGCTGTCTCCTTCACAGCCGGTACTGCGGGTGGAGACCCGATCACGTCGTATCAGTACTCGTTGGACGGGGGAATCACCTGGACGAACGCCAGTGGTACCGCATCACCGATCTATGTCAACGGGCTCACCGACGGCACGAGCTATCCGGTCACGCTCCGGGCAGTCAGTAGCGCGGGAGTGGGTGCTTCCTCGTCGTCCCTCTCGGGGACGCCCTACACCTTTCCCAACGCCCCGTCCGCCACCTCGATCACCGCCAATGGTGGGAACAGCACTGCCGTGGTGACTTGGGCGGCCCCCGCATTCAACGGCGGTGCGGCCATCAGCAACCAGACCGTCAACGGGGTCAGCGACAGCGCCTACACCGTCACTGCGTTCAGTGCCCCGACGGCAGGGAACCAGATCACCACCTGCTCAACCTCGGGGGCTCTCACCTGCACCCTCACCGGTCTGACCAACGGCACGACGTACTACGTCTCGATCCAGGCCGGCAACGCAGCGGGACTGAGTCAGCGTTCCACACCGCGGGTGGCCGTCACGCCGTCGGTCGATCCCGGAGCCGTCACCGCGGTCACCGCGGTGGCCGGCGAAGGCAGCGCCTCGCTGTCGTGGACCCCGGGAAGTACGGGTCAAAGTGCCATCACCAACTACACCATCTGGTACTCGTCGGGCGGGAGTTATGTGCAGTTCCCCCGGGCTGCTTCCACGGCGACGACGGCCACCGTGACCGGTCTGACCAACGGCACGACCTACACCTTCGAGGTCGATGCGGTGAACGCCCAGGGGACCGGGCCGGCCAGCTCGCCGTCCAATCCCGTGATCCCGCTGGGACCGACCATCATCTCGGCAGCCCTCTCGGGAGGCGAGGTCGGTGTGGCCTACTCGGCCACGCCGACGGCCACGGGCGGGACGAACCCCTACACCTGGTCGGTTACCGGCGGTTCGCTGCCCGCCGGCCTCACCCTAAACAGTGCCACCGGGGCGGTCATCGGGACCCCGACGGCCAGTGGACCCTCCACCTTCGTCCTCGTGGCCACGGACGCGTCGAACGGTTCTGCCACCCAGGCCGAGTCGATGGGGATCACCGCGGCTCCCGGCATCACCTCGGTGGCCCTACCCGCCGGTGAGGTCGGTGTGGCCTACTCGGCCACGCCGACGGCCACGGGCGGGACGAACCCCTACACCTGGTCGGTGGCCGGCGGTTCGCTGCCCGCCGGCCTCACCCTCAACACCGCCACCGGGGCGGTCACCGGGACCCCGACCGCCAGTGGAACCTCCACCTTCGTCTTGGAGGTCACGGACACTGTGGGCGGCACCGGCACCCAGGCTGAATCGGTCGTTGTGGTGGGCGCCCCCGCCATTGCCTCTTCGCCTCTGACCGGAGGCGAGATCGGCGTGGCCTATGTCGGCGCCCCGTCGGTAAGTGGCGGCACCTCCCCCTACACGTGGTCCCTGACCTCCGGCTCGCTGCCCGCCGGCCTCACCCTCAACACCGCCACAGGGGCGGTCACCGGGACCCCGACCGCCAGTGGAACCTCCACCTTCACCCTGGAGGTCACCGACGCCGACGCTCAACACGGCACCCAGGCCGAGTCGATGCACATCGTCGCTGCCCCCACGGTCACCTCGCCGCCTCTAACCGGAGGTGAGATCGGCGTGGCCTATGTCGGCGCCCCGTCGGTAGGCGGCGGCACCTCCCCCTACACGTGGTCGCTGACCTCCGGCTCGCTGCCCGCCGGTCTCACCCTCAATACCACCACCGGGGCGGTCTCCGGGACTCCGACCGCCAGTGGGACCTCCACCTTCACCCTGGAGGTCAGCGACGCCGCCGGCCAGCTCGCCACCCAGGCTGAGTTTCTGCACATCGTCGCTGCTCCTACCGTTACCTCACCGGCCCTCGCCGGAGGCGAGGTGGGTGTGGCCTATGCCGGCGCCCCCTCGGTAAGTGGCGGCACCTCCCCCTACGTCTGGACGCTTACCTCCGGCTCCTTGCCCACCGGCCTCACCCTCAACACCGCCAGCGGGGCGGTCACCGGGACCCCGACGAGCAGTGGGACCTCCACCTTTACTCTCGTGGCCACCGATGCCGACGGCCAACTCGCCATCCAGGCTGAGTCAGTCGCGGTCGCAGCTGATCCGTCCATCGGCTCCACGCCCCTTCCCCACGGGGAGACCGGAGTCTCGTACGCCGGCACGCCGGTGATCTCGGGGGGCACGGCACCGTACACATGGTCGGTTGCTGCCGGCTCGTTGCCCGCCGGCCTCACCCTCAACACCGCCACGGGGGCGGTCACCGGGACCCCGACCACCGGGGGGACGTCCGCCTTCACCTTGGAGGCCACCGACGCCGACGGCCAGCACGCCACCCAGACCGAGTCGGTCAGTGTGGCGGAGGTCCCGGCCGTCACCTCCAGTGCTCTGGCGGATGGCGAGGTTGGCGTCCCCTTCGCTGTCACCCCCACCGTGCAGTTCGGACTCGGCCCCTTCACCTGGACCGTGACCGGAGGTGGGCTTCCGGCAGGCTTAACGCTGGACTCGGCCACCGGAGCTGTCACCGGCACGCCCACCACCAGCGGCACCTACCATTTCACGCTGGTCGTCACTGACTCGAGCCAGCAACGCAGCACCCAGGCCGAAGCGGTGACCGTCGCCGCCGCGCCCATCGCCATGGGCGGAGGAACGCTGAACGCCGATGTCGGCGTGGCCATCGGTGATCAGCTGTCCACCCGCGGAGGCACCGGCCCCTACGTGTGGTCCGTTGCGTCGGGGTCGATGCCCCCCGGAGTGGTGATCTCGCCGACAGGGACCATCAGCGGTGTGCCCGCCGATGCGGGTACCTTCACCGTGGATGTCATGGTGACCGACTCATGGGGCCGGGTCGCCGTCGAGCCGCTGACCGTGGTGGTGACTCCGACTTCCCTCAACTCGCGGCGGATGGCCAGCACCCCTGATGGGAACGGCTACTGGATCGCCACTCCCGATGGCACGGTCACGGCCTTCGGCGACGCCCACTCCTACGGCAGCATGGCGGCCCGGCATCTGAACCAGCCGATCGTGGGCATCACCGCCACCCCGGACGGTGGGGGGTACTGGCTGGTGGCCTCCGACGGTGGCATCTTCGCGTTCGGAGACGCCCGGTATCTGGGCTCCGAGGGTGGCCACCACCTCAACCGGACCGTCGTCGGCATGGCCGACACCCCCGACGGTGCCGGGTACTGGCTGGTGGCCTCCGACGGCGGCGTGTTCACCTTCGGTGATGCCGGCTTCTTCGGATCGACCGGCTCCTGGCACCTCAACCAGCCAGTGGTGGGCATGGCCGCCTCCCCCGACGGTCACGGCTACTGGCTGGTGGCCTCCGACGGCGGCGTGTTCACCTTCGGTGATGCCGGCTTCTTCGGATCGACCGGCTCCTGGCACCTCAACCAGCCAGTGGTGGGCATGGCCGCCTCCCCCGAAGGTCACGGCTACTGGCTGGTGGCCTCCGACGGCGGTGTGTTCGCGTTCGGCGATGCCCCGTACGACGGTTCCCAGGCCGGACACCGGCTCAACTCCCCGGTTGACAGCATCGAGGCCACCCAGGACGGTCACGGCTACTGGCTGGTGGCCGGGGACGGAGGCGTGTTCGCCTTTGGCGGGGCGGCATTCGTGGGCTCACTGCCTCAGGGTTCGACGCCCCCGTCCTGAGCGTTCCCCTGCGGTGGACCGCCGTGCCGTGTCTGGGCAGAGAGGCTCGGAAGTAGCGTGACTCCTGGGAAGTGACGAGACCCCTAGGAATAGGTGAAGGTGAGCGCGTTTGACGTGCCGTTGTCCGTGGTGATGGTGACCGGGATGGTGGCCGCCGGCGAGCCATCCGGTGGGACGATGACGAGGCAGCTGGTCTGAGCGAGGCAGGCGACGGTGCTTGTCTCGGCACCGAACTGGGCCGTGATCTGGCCTGAGGCACTCAGGAGGTTGGACCCGGACACGACGATGGTCTGCCCTGCCGATCCACTGGCGGGCTGGATCGAATTCAACACCGGACCCGATCCCGCATTCGGTGTTGCAGCAGTTGTCGTCGTGGTGGTGGCGGGCTGCGTGGTCGTCGTCACCGATGTCGTGCCCGGGGATGGGGCCGCGGCTCCGCTCTCATGACCGGACTGGGCGACAGGGGGAGCAACAGGAGCGGTGTGGGCCGATGTGCCTGGACGCCTTGACGTGGACGGTGATCCACCGCCACCGTCCTTGACCGCCCAAGTGCCAAGTACTGCGGCCACGATCGCCATCAGGCTCACCGACACGATCAACATCGAGCTCCTTCGCCGATGGTCCCCGTGGGTCGGGGTTCGTAGGTGCCGGGGCTCGGATGCCGATGCGGCGCCCATCGTGCCCGCTGAGGTCGCTGAGGTCGCCGAAGGTGCCGGGACCGGGGTGGAAGGTCTGGACGGTGGGGTTGATGGAGCTGGTGGAACCGGTGTGGCCGCCGTGGGGGGTGGGTCGGGTGTCGATGGTGAGGGTCTGGCCACGGGCGGAGTCGGGGGTGGTGTACCCGGGGCGCTGGACGGGTCCATCGTGTCCGGGGCCGACGGCTCGGGGTCGATCAGTGCGCCGGCGGCACCGTCGACCGCCACGGCAGTGACCGCTTCCGTGGCCGCATCCGATTGGGCCCGGCTGGGCCCGGCCCCCGCCTCCCGGGAGCGCCGCGCGGCATCGGCCATGGCTGCCAGGGCTCGGGGCCCCATCACCTCGTCGGAGTGGCGGCCAGGTCTCCGTGCTCGCATGATTCGCCTCCGTGACGGATCCGCTCTCCTCGGACCTGCCGCCCACCGAGGTCCGCTCCACGCCATCATGCCGCGACACGGCACGCAGGTGGGGTCATCCCCGTCGACCCGCAGGTCACAATCGGTGGCTCCATGCCTGGAGGTGCAGGCCCCCAGTCGTCCCGGATGCCGTCCGCACCCCGGCGTCGTCAACAAGACCCGAGCTCTATTCCGGATCTAGTTGTGCGACGCCGATCAGCGAGCCGATGGAGTGGCGACCACGTCGGGAACCGACCCCCGGAGCGGCCAGGCAGTGCGGGCCAGGTCCTGTCCACCCCGCACCAACTCCCAGTGTCGGCCCAGGAGACCCTCAGGCAACTCACAGCAGTGGCCCCGACAATGCCCCCATGTCCATCACCGTGACACCGCCGCCCGCCACCCGACTGGTCCCAAGGGTCCCCGAGGGACACGCTCCTCCTCCGGCCGTCGACACCGGAGGGGACGACCAAGGGTCGTCGTCCTCACCCCGCTGGGTTGTCCCCGCCCTGATCACCCTGTTGGCCGTCACGGCCGGCGCCTATCTCTGGAATCTCAGCGCCTCGGGCTACGCCAACAGCTTCTACGCCGCCGCCGTTCAGGCCGGCACCAAGAGCTGGAAGGCGTTCTTCTTCGGCTCCATCGATTCCTCCAACTTCATCACCGTGGACAAGTCGCCGGGCTCGTTGTGGGTCATGGAGCTCTCGGGCCGGCTGTTCGGGTTCAGCAGTTGGAGCATGCTCGTTCCTCAGGTTCTGGAAGGCGTGGCGGCGGTGGGACTGGTCTATGCGGCCGTCAAGCGGTGGTTCGGCCCCGCGGCGGGCCTCCTGGCCGGTGCGGTGTTGGCCTGCACGCCGGTGGCCGCGCTGATGTTTCGGTTCAACAACCCGGACGCGTTGATGGTGCTGTTGCTGGTGGCCGCGGCCTACACGCTGACCCGCGCCATCGAGAAGGCCGGCACCCGATGGATGGTGGCCACCGGAGCCCTGATCGGCTTCGCCTTCCTGGCCAAGATGCTCCAGGCCTTCACCGTCGTCCCCGCCTTCGCCGGTGTCTACCTCCTGGCCGCGCCCACCTACCTGTGGCGTCGCCTCGGCCAGTTGGCCCTCGGTGGGATAGCCATCGTGGTCTCGGCCGGGTGGTGGGTCGCCGCTGTGCAGCTCTGGCCGGCGGCGTCACGGCCCTACATCGACGGCTCGCCGGACAACAGCATCCTCAACCTCATCTTCGGCTACAACGGACTCAGCCGGCTCTCGGGGGGCACCGGCGGAAACGGCACCGGGTTCAGCGGTGCCACCGGGGTCTTCCGCCTCTTCAACAATCTGATGGGCGGCCAGGCCTCGTGGCTGCTGCCCGCCTCACTCCTGGCCCTGGTGGCCGGTGTGGTGTGGCGGGCCCGGGCGCCGCGCACCGATCGGAAGCGGGCCGCACTGCTGCTGTGGGGTGGGTGGCTGCTCGTCACCGGCGCCGTCTTCAGCTTCTCCAGCGGCGTGATCCACACGTACTACACGGTGGCCCTGGCCCCGGCCATCGCCGCGCTGGTGGGGATGGGTGGCGCCATGCTGTGGCAGAACCGGCAGCGGATGCTGGCTCGCGGTCTCGGAGCGGTGGCCATTGTCGCCACCTCGGCATGGGCCTTCATCCTGCTCGGGCGCACACCGACCTACGATCCCTGGCTGCGTCCACTCATCCTGGTCACCGGAGCACTTGGTGCCGTGGCACTGCTCGCCGCCCCTGCGCTTCCGCGGCTCACCCGACCGTTGACCACGGCGGCCATCGGCCTGGGACTGGTGGCCTCATTGAGTGGCCCCGTCGCCTACACGGCAACCACGCTGAGCACCGCCCACACGGGTAGCATCCCCTCGGCAGGTCCCGCGGTGAGCGGTGGGGGATTCGGCGGTGGCGGGGCGGGGGGCCCCGGTGGTGGCCAGGGTCTTCCCGGCCAGGCCGGTGGCCCCGGTGGCAGCTCCAGCACCCGGCCGTCATTCGCCGGTGGCACCCGACCGACCGGCGCCCCCCCCGGCGGCTTGGGAGGATCCCGACCCGTCGGTTCCTCATCGGCCGCGGGTACCAGAGGGTTCCCGACCGGCGGCGGCGGTGCCGGTGGTGCCGGTGGGGGAGGGGCAACGACCAGCTCCGCCCTCACCGAGGCACTCCAGGCCAACGCGCACAGCTTCCGCTGGGTGGCGGCCACCTTCGGATCCCAGTCGGCGGCGACCCTCGAGTTGGCCTCGGGTGAACCGGTCATGGCCATCGGCGGTTTCAACGGTCAAGGGGGCAACATCAGCCTGGCCGCCTTCGAGGCCTATGTGGCCAAGGGCGACATCCACTACTTCATCGCATCAGGCTCGGGAGGGGGAGGAGGGCCCGGGGGCCGGACCAACAGCGACTCGGCGATCACCAGTTGGGTCGAGGCCCACTTCACGGCCCGCACTATCGGGGGTCAGACGGTGTACGACCTGACGTCGCCCACCTGACCGGAGGCGGGGTGGGGGCACCGCCCCCGGAGCCCCGCTGTGGCCTCGACGTTCAGAGGCGTCGCCGGCGACGCCTCCCGATGAGCCCGGCAGCCACCAGGGCCGCAGCGAGCACACCACCGATCACGATGGCTGCCACCGTGCCGTTCGACAGGCCACCGCCCGACGAACTGCCGGACTCCGAACCCAAGGTCAACGGTGACGTGGTCTGGGTCGTGGCCGTCGTGGCCGTGGAGGAGACCGCGGAGGTCGTGAAGGCGACCACCGAGTCGGCCGCCGGAGCGAGCAGGAGCCCATCGCCGACGCTGGGTGTCGGGAAGTGGTTGGCCGCCACGCCCACGGTCACACTCTGGCGCACCGCTCCGGTGCTCGGGCTGAGGCCGAAGAGCGTCCCGTCTTGGCCGATCGACCAGACCAGCCCGGCGGCCACGATCGGCGGCCCACCCCCGGTGGTCGAACTCCACAGCACCCGCAGGCCGGTCGGCGATGAGGTGGCTCGGACGGCGATGATCCCGGTCAGGCAGGGGAGGTACACGGTTGTCCCGACGACGGCGACGCCCCCGTCGATATCGTCCTGGCAGCCAGTGGCCAGGGACGCCTGCTCGCCCCCGATCCCCCCGAGATGGCCGCCGTCGAGTAGGTAGGCCAGCCGGGACTTGCCCGCCTCGACCACCTGACCGTCGGAGAGCAGGGCCGGCACCGTGGACATGTCGAGGTCATGGGCGTTGTCGCTCGCCCACGATCGGGGGGCGAAGTACTGGAGCAGTGTGAGAGTCGGTGACAGCTCCAGCACCGAATCGCTGTTGTCGAAGGGGTGGGAGGCCGAGGTCACCGAGCCATTGCCCACCCCGACCCAGATGTCGCCGGCGCTGTCCACCACTGGAGCGCCACCCCCCATCCAGATGGCCCCTTGGCTCTCGTCCCGGGCCGAGTCCACGGCGAAGTCAAGCGGGGCTCCACCGCTCTCGGGCGCGGCGACCACCCACCCGCGGTAGGTGGAGCAGTCGCCGTAGTTTCCACCGAAGCCGAACACCACCCGGCCGGCGTCGAGGGTCAGGCCGGTGCGCTGCAGGAGCGCGGCGGGCGTTGACCCGTTGGGATCGACGTCTTGCGTCAACTCCACGCCACCGGTGGTGGCGTCGAGCCCGACGAGGCGATGGGCAGATGCTCCGTCCACCAGTTCGTCGGCGACGACGAAGAGCTCGGACCGGACGGCGTCGATGACCGGAGTACCGGTGATCCCGACCTCGGGCGTGATGTCCCCACACGGGAGCATGGACGAGGGAACCGGCGTGCCCACATGGGTCGACCACTTCACGGCCCCCGTGGATGTCGAGAGGGCGTACACCGTGTCGTTTTCCGTGGCCACGTAGGCCAGATCACCCGAGACCAGGGGCTCCCCGTAGAGCTTCCCGTCGAGGGTGGGTGATGTCCAGGCCCGTCTCCCCGTATCGACCCCGGCCACCGGGGCCGCCACCCCGGCACCGGCGACGTCCTGGTGGTAGACGGTCCACGGGGCACCGCCCGTGCTCGGGGTGGTGGACGACGAAGGGGTCGAGGCGGTGGTGGTGGACGAGGCGGCGACTGCCCAGGTGGACGGACAGATTGCCGCCGTCAGCCCCACCGACACCATCATCACGATGGCGTTCCACCGAGCCGGCCGTCGGCGCCGGACCTCCGTACGGGGGCTGTCCCTGGGGTGGTCACGCCAGGGGGTCAGCATAAGAACAGGCTACCGACCACGAGGACGGCGCTATCAACGGGGGCTACGTCAATTCACGACAATCAGGCAGCCGGTTCCCAGCTGGCTCTCGGCCACGGCGGGCACCATCCATCCATGAGCGCATCCGAGTCGCAGGGATCCATGGACGTCCGCCGGGCCACCGTGGACATCGCCGTACCGATTTACAACGAGAGTGATGACCTCGAGTCGAGCATCGTCAGGCTTCGCCGCTATCTGGACGACCGCTTCCCCTTCCCGACCGTCGTCACCATCGTCGACAATGCCTCCACCGACGGCTCCTGGGCGCTCGCGTCCAAGCTGGCCCGCAGGCTCCCGGGCGTGCGGGCCATGCACCTCGACCAGAAGGGTCGAGGCCGGGCGCTACGGGAGGCCTGGACCACCAGCGAGGCCGACGTGGTCGTGTACATGGACGTCGACCTCTCGACCGGACTCGACGCCCTGCTCCCTCTCGTCGCGCCGCTGGTATCCCGGCACGGCGATGTGGCCATCGGCAGCCGTCTGGCCCACGGGGCCCGGGTGTTCCGGGGTCCGAAACGCGAGCTGATCTCCCGGCTCTACAACCTGATCCTCCGGGTGGCCCTGCGTTCCCGATTCACCGATGCCCAGTGCGGATTCAAGGCCATGAGAGCCGAGGACGCGCGGGTCGTGCTCCCCCTGGTCCTCGACAACGAGTGGTTCTTCGATACCGAACTACTGGTCGTGGCCGAGCGGGCCGGGCTGCGCGTCAGCGAGGTGCCGGTCGACTGGGCCGACGACCCGCACAGCAGCGTGCACATCGCCGACACGGCCATCAAGGACCTGCGGGGGGTCTGGCGCATGTTCCGGGCGCCCCAGAGCGCCGTCACCGCTGCCCGCTCCATCCGATCCGCCCAGCTCCCTGCGTCCCTGTCCGAACTCCTCGGGGCCACTCGGCTCGGCGGCGCCGGCATGGCGGTATACGCCTCCTTGTTCATCGTGCTGGCTCGGAGCCTGCCGCTCGTCCCGGCCAACCTCTCGGCCGTGGCCCTCGGGGTCGGGGCAGGCGTGGCCCTCCGCTCCCGACGCCCCCACGACGCTCGCTCCGCCGTCGGCCCGTGGCCGAGGACCACCGGAGCGGCGTTGGTCGTGGGCACATCGGCGGCGGCCACGACCGCCGTCCTGTGGGCGACCGCACTGATCGGGGTGGATGGGACGGCGAGTGGCCTGGCTGCGGCCACGCTGGGCATGGCCGGGGCGGCCCTCGCACGCTTCCTCATCGGCCGGAGCCTGGTCTTCCGCACCGGTCTCGACCGCTCCCTGCACCGAACCGAGAGCGACGCCTCCGAGTCCGATGCCCCGGCGACCCTCACCGCCAGCCTCCTCGGTGAGGACGGGGGCAGAGACGGGTCCCCACCACCGCTCGACGCCGTCGATCTCCGACCGATCAGGACGGACGCCGACATGCTCGCCCACCGCTGAGCCCCAGCTCCGTGCGAGACGACCCCCGAGACTCAGCCCTGACGCCTCCGTACCTCATGCCCCACCCTCTGGTCCGGTGGGTGACCACGGTCGTGATGCGGTGGAGCGAACGACGGGACACGGTCATGCGCCTGATGCGTTACACCGCCGTCTCGGTGGTCTCCACCACCACGAGTCTGGTGACCCTGGGCATCCTCGTCGGACTGGTGGGGGCGCCCGCCACGTGGTCGAACGTCCTCGCCACCGCGGTGGGCACGGTCCCCTCGTTCGAGCTCAACCGGCGATGGGTCTGGCGTCGCGAGGATCGACGGTCCCTGGTCCGGCAGGTCCTGCCGTTCTGCGTGCTGTCCTTTGCCGGGCTGGTGGTCTCGACGTTGGCCGTCGGCGTCGTGGCCGACCACGCCTCGGCCTGGGGCCAGTGGGCCCGTACGTTGGCAGTCCTCGGGGCCAATGTGGCCGCCTACGGGACCTTATGGCTGGTGCAGTACCAACTCCTCAACCGCTACCTGTTTCGCGGCCGGCCGGACCCGGTCGCCCCCGTCGACCTGGTCGAAGTCTCAGCCGGGCGACAGACCACTCCCAGGTTGTCCGCACCTGCCGGTCGCACGCTGCAGACGAGGGCACCTCGCCCCCGTATGTAACTCCGAAAGGGAAGACCATGGATGAGATCACCCCAGCCGCATCAGACGGGAGCGCCGACCGCGGCGAATCCGCCGCAACCCCTTCGTCAGTGCCGCCTCCGGGCGGCCATCGACCGACGGGTACCTCCACCAGTCCCCTCCGGCGTCATCCAATGCGCTGGACGCTGGCCGCGGCGGCTCTGGCCGGGATCCTGGCCGTGGGCGGCTACGGCGTGATCCAGGCGTCCACGTCGTCGACGTCGGGTTCATCGGCGGGGGCTGCCACCCTTCCCGGAGGGTCGGGGTCCCGTCCTGCCGGCGCACCGGCGGGTGGAGGTTCCGGGCCGGGATCCGGCGCCCGGGGGACACCCCCTCGGGGAGGGAAGCGGGGAGCATCACCGGCACGGGGTGGGGGCACGGTGGGCAAGGTGACATCCATCTCGGCCGACTCGATCACGCTGACCACGATGGCCAACAAGGCGGTGACGGTCACGGTGTCCGCCTCGACGGTCTACAAGGACGGGTCGGCGGCATCGACCAGTGCGGCACTGAAGGTCGGTGACGTAGCCATGGTCACGGGTAGCGGGGGATCCAACGGAACCGTGCGCGCCACGGTGATCACCTTCGGAACCACACCGCCGGGGTCACCGCCCAAGGCATGACCGCCTTGCGGCGACCGCCGGGCGCCACCGGTTACCGGTCACCGGTCGATGACCGGTGCGCCGCTCAACCGGCCCATGGTGGTCGTGGCCGGGGAGGTCAGCGGCCCGGGGTGCTGGCTGGTGCCGGCACCGGAACGGCGCGGATACGACCGGTCGTGCCTGTCGGGGAGGAACGCATGCTCGTCGCGTCCGGTCCGGCATGCAAGGCTGTCCGATGCTGCCGACAGGGGAGCCGGCGGCACGGGACGCACCGTCACGGGAGGATTGCCATGTCACTCAATCTCGACGTCGTCGGATCCACGTCCGAACCGCTCGATCGCTCGTGGACCTCGAAGGACTCGTTGCTCTACGCCCTCGGCGTCGGGGCGGGGTCCTTGGCTGCCGACTATGAGCTCCCGTTCACCACGGAGAACTCCGTCGACGTGTCCCAACAGGTCCTGCCCACCTTTGCCGCCATCCTGGGAACCGGTGGCGCCGACCGATTGTCGATCGGGACATTCGACCCGGCAATGCTGCTCCACGGTGAGCAGGGCATCGAGCTCTTCGCGCCCATCCCTCCGGAGGGCTCCGTTCGCACCACGGGAACCGTCACCGGTATCTACGACAAGGGATCGGGGGCGTTGGTGGTCACCGAGTCCACCTCGGTCAGTGTGGCGACGGGCCAGCCGCTGTTCCAGACGACCAACGCGCTGTTCATCCGGGGGGAGGGCGGGTTCGGTGGCGAGCGTGGTCCGTCCGAGCGCGCCGCCTCGATCCCCGACCGGCCACCCGACCGGACGGTCACCTACGCCACACGAGCGGACCAGGCCCTGCTGTACCGGCTGTCGGGGGACCGCAACCCGCTCCACTCCGATCCTGCCTTCGCCCGGCGGGCCGGCTTCGACCGACCCATCCTGCACGGGCTGTGCACCTACGGCGTGACCGGCCGCGCCCTGCTCCACACCCTGTGCGGCTCCGACCCAGGCCGGTTCCTCGCCATGGGGTGCCGCTTCTCCCGGCCCACATATCCGGGTGACGTACTGACCGTCCCGATGTGGGTGGAGGGGGAGACGGCGAGGTTCCGGACGGTGAACCAGCGGGGTGAGATCGTGATCGACCAGGGTTCCTTCCGCTTCAGGTGAGTGGCGACGGCGTCGCCGAGGCCCGATCACCGGCGGTCACGGCGTGTCGTCGTCCCGGGCCAGGATCCTGACCCGCTTCGGGTCGTAGAACGGTGACGTCGAGGGAGTGATGCCGTGGGTACCGTGCGGCGTGACCACCTCGAAGCGGCCCGAGGCCAGCCACTCGTCGGTCACCCCCTCGGCGGACGCCACCATGGCCAGGCCCACCGAGGCGCCCACGCTGGGCCCGTAAGCGGCCGCCCGCACGTAGCCCACCCACTGTCCGTCGACGTGCACCGGCTCGTTGCCGTACAGCAGGACCTCGGGGTCGTCCACGCGGATACTGACGAGCAGCGACCGGTAGGGGGCCGTGTCCCGCAGGGCCACGAGGGCCTCCCGGCCGATGAACCCTCCCGGCTTGTCGAAGGCCACGGCGAACCCCAGTCCGGCCTCCAGCGGATTGTCGGTGTTGTCGATGTCCACACCGAGGTCGCGGTAGCCCTTCTCCAGTCGGAGGCTGGACATGGCGGCCAGGCCCACCGGGCGCACCCCGAGGTCGGCGCCGGCCTCCATGAGGGCGTCGTAGGCACCGAGTCCGTACTCGGTGGGGAGATGGAGCTCGTAACCCAGCTCCCCGAGATACGTGATGCGCAGGGCCAGTGCCGGGGCGAAGCCGAGGTCGATGGTGCGGGCGCTGAGGTAGGGGAACGCGGCATTGGAGAGGTCGGCCGAGGAGAGCCGGCCGATGAGCTCCCGTGACGCCGGGCCCTGCACCGAGAGGAGCGTCGTGCCCGAGGTCACGTCGGTGACCGTGCAGTGCTCCCCGGGCCGGGTCGCTCTCCGGATCATCGGCTCCACCCTGCGCTGGATGATGTCGGAGGCCACCACCAAGAACCGGTCCTCGGTCAGACGGGTCACCGTGAGGTCGGCGGCGATGCCTCCCCGCGGGGTGAGCCACTGGGTGTAGGTCACCCGGCCGGTCTGGCGGGCCACGTGGTTGGCCGACAGGCGGGAGAGGACGCTGCCGGCGTCGGACCCCTGCACCATGAACTTGGCCATGAGGGTCATGTCCATGATGCCCACCCCCTCCCGGACGGTCCGGTGCTCGTCGGCCACGAGGGACCGGGACGGCTGGGGGACGAAGCCCGGGAGGCCGGGGAGGGGGAACGCGGCCCCCTCGAACCACTCGGGGTACTCCCAGCCCGCCGAGGAGTTGAAGTGGGCGCCCTCGGCCACGAACCGATCGTGCAGCACGGTCCGCCGCATGTTGCGGGCGGTCCTCGGCCGCCATGACGGATAGGCGGCGTCGCCGAACAGAACGCCGAGCTGCTCGGTCGTGCGCTGGCGCCGGAAGGCCCGGGTCGACTCGTGGGGCGCGGTGCGGTCGATGGCGTAGCCCGTCACGTCGACCGGCGGTTCCCCGTCGACCAGCCAGTGGGCCATGACGGTGCCCACGCCCCCGCCCAGCAGGATGCCGAGGGAGTTGAGTCCGGCGGCCACGAAGTAGTTGTCCAGCTCCGGCGCCGGGCCGAGCAGGGGGTGGACGTCGGCAGTGAAGGACTCCGGACCGCAGAAGAACGTGCGGATGCCGACGTCGGCGAGCGTCGGGATCCTGGCCATGGCCACCTCGAGGAACGGGGCCAACCGGTCGTAGTCCGGAGGCAGCTCGACGAAGGACGAGTCGGCGGGCACGCCGTCGAGCGACCAGGCCGCCGCCTCGGGCTCGAACAGACCCACCAGCAGGCCGTCACCCTCCGGGCGGAAGTAGCCGTAGCCGTCGGGGTCCTCGATGACCGGTAGGTCCCGGTGCACGCCGTCCATGGGCTCGGTGATCAGGTAGTAGTGCTCGGCGGCCTGCAACGGGACGTCCACGCCGGCCAGGGCCCCGAACTGCCGGGCCCACATCCCGGCGCAGTTGACCACGTACTCGCACTCGATGGTGCCCTGGTCGGTGACGACCCCGGTGACCCGGTCGTGGTCGGTGACGACCCCGGTGGCCGACACGCCCTCCACGATGGTGGCCCCGCCCATCCGGCTCCCCCGGGCCAGCGACATGGCCACGCCCACGGGGTCGGCCCGACCCTCGTCGGCCACGTACAGCCCACCGATCAGGTCATCGGTTCGGAGCAGGGGCCAGGCCCGGGCGATCTCGGCCGGGCTGAGCTCGTGATCCTCGACACCGAAGCCGTTGACGAAGAGGGCTTCGCGCCGGAGGGCCTCCATGCGATGGTGGTTGGTGGCGACGGAGATGTGGCCGACGGGCCGGAAGCCGGTGGACAGGCCGGTCTCCTCCTCGAGCCGTTCGTAGAGGTCCCGTGAGTAGCGGCTCATGAACAGGGCAGTCTCGTCCACCATCCCAGCCGAGGTGATCAGGCCGGCGGCGTGCCAGGTGGTGCCCGAGGTCAGCCGGTCGCGCTCCACGAGGACCACGTCCCGCCAGCCCAGGGTGGTCAGGTGGTAGGCGATGCTGGTGCCGATGACTCCGCCCCCCACGATCACCACCCGGGCCCGGGCCGGGATGGCCGGGAGCGTGCGTCCCGTTACCTCCATCCCTACCGACGGCAGGTCAGCCGCGCTCACGAATGGTTGCGGATCCACTCGGGCAGATGGGGCGCCTCGGCCGCGATGGTGGTCTCGTCGCCGTGGCCGGTGAGCACCCGGGTGGAGCCGGGCAGGGTGAGCAACCGTTCGCGGATGGACCCGATGATGGTGGGGAAGTCGGAGAAACTACGGCCGGTGGCCCCCGGGCCCCCGTTGAACAGGGTGTCGCCGGAGAACACCACGTCCCCCTCCTCGTCGTAGAGGCAGCAGCCCCCCGGTGAGTGCCCCGGCGTGTGGAGCACGGTCAGTGTCGTGCCGCCGGCGGTCACGGTCATCCCGTCGGCCAGGGAGCCGTCGGGCGGCCGCTCGGGGTAGACGACGTCCCACAGCATGCGGTCGTCGGGGTGGAGCCACACCGGTGCATCCAGCGCCTCGGCCAGCGCCCCGGCGGCGTTGATGTGATCGTTGTGGCCGTGGGTCGCCACGATGGCCACGACACGACGGCCCCCCACCGCCTCGACGATGGGCCGGTGGTCGTGGGCAGCGTCGATGACCACGACGTCGGAGGCGTCGCCGGCGATCCATATGTTGTTGTCCACCTCGAAGTCCTGACCGTCCAGGGAGAACACGCCCGAGGTGATGACCCGTTCGATCATCAGAGAAGGACGACCGACCGCAGGACCTCGCCCCGCTCCATCCGGTGGAAGGCCTCCTCCACGTCGCCGAGGCCGATGGTCTCCGAGACGAACCGGTCGAGGTCGAGGCGCCCCTGCAAGTAGAGGTCCACCAGCAGCGGGAAGTCCCGCGACGGGAGGCAGTCCCCGTACCAGCTGGGCTTGAGCCGGCCACCCCGTCCGAAGAACTCGATCATGGGCAGGTCGATCCGCATGTCCGGCGTGGGCACCCCCACCTGGACCAGGGTGCCGGCCAGGTCGCGGGCGTAGAAGGCCTGCTCCATCACCTTGGGGTTCCCCACGGCCTCGATGCAGACGTCGGCGCCGAAGCCCCCGGTGAGGGCCCGGACCGCCTCGACGACATCCTCGGTGGAGGCGTTCACGACATCGGTGGCCCCGAACTCGGTGGCCAGAGCGAGCTTGCCCGGGTCGAGGTCGACGGCGATCACGGTGGAGGCGCCGGCCAGGACGGAACCGGCCACGGCCGCGCAGCCCACGCCGCCGCAGCCGAACACCGCCACCGAATCGCCCAGTCCCACCTCACCGGTGAGCAGGGCCGAGCCCAGTCCGGCCATCACACCGCAGCCCAGGAGGCCGACGGCCTCGGGCCGGGCCGACGGGTCCACCTTGGTGCACTGTCCCGCCGCCACCAGCGTCTTCTCGGCGAAGGCCCCGATGCCCAGCGCGGGGGACAGGGGCGTCCCGTCCTCGAGCGTCATCTTCTGTACGGCGTTGTGGGTGTTGAAGCAGTACCAGGGGCGGCCCCGCCGACAGGCCCGGCACTCGCCGCAGACCGCCCGCCAGTTGAGCACGACGAAGTCGCCGGGGGCCACCGAGGTGACGTCGTCGCCGACCGATTCCACGATGCCGGCCGCCTCGTGGCCGAGGAGGAACGGGAACTCGTCGTTGATACCGCCCTCGCGGTAGTGGAGGTCGGTGTGGCACACGCCACAGGCCTGCACCTGGACCACCGCCTCGCCCGGGCCGGGGTCGGGCACCACGATGGTGACCAGCGAGACCGGCTCGCCCTTGGCCAGTGCTACGACGCCTTGGACCTGAGTTGCCATCTTCCCCACTCCCTATCCGGCCCGTACCCTTGACGGACCGGGCACCAGTGTGGCACGCACCCCGGCCACCCCATCGATGGCTTCGACGAGGCCGCTGGACGTGGCCCGGGGCGAATCATAGGATTGACTGTATGGTCATTCAAACCCGTGACGAGCTGGCTCCCCTGGACCGTGCCGAGCTCGATGCCTCCCTGCGACCGTTCGGGCACAGCCGCATGCTGCCCCGGGCCGCCTACGTGGGCGAGGAGGTCTTCGCCTGGGAGCAGCGACACTTCTTCGACGACGGCTGGATGTGCGTGGGGCGCAGCGAGGCGGTGGCTTCGCCGGGGGATCAGCGGGCCGAGTCGCTGGGTACGGCCGGCGTCCTCCTGCTCCGCGGGCAGGACGGCGTGCTCCGGGCCTTCGCCAACGTGTGCAGCCACCGGGGTCACGAGCTCCTGCCCTGCGGGGTCTCGGCCAGCCACGGACGGGTCATCTGCCCGTACCACTCGTGGTCCTACACCCTCGAAGGCGAGGTGTGGACCGCCCCCGGGTTCAAGGACCTCGACGGGTTCGATCCGGACCAGCACGGACTCGTCGGTCTGCCCTGTGCCGAGTGGCACGGGCTGGTCTTCGTGGACGGTTCGGGCCAGGCCCCTCCGCTCGAGGACTCGCTGGGCACCCTGGATGCCGTGGTCGCCCCCTACGACATGGCCCGCCTGCAGGTGGCCGGCACCCACGAGTACACCGTGGCCGCCAACTGGAAGATCCTCACCGAGAATTACCACGAGTGTTACCACTGTCCGATGATCCACCCCGAGCTGTGCGAGGTGAGTCCACCCAAGAGCGGGGACAACTACCACCTGCCCGGTGGTTGGGTGGGTGGGACGATGGACCTCCGCGAGGGCATGGACACCATGTCGCTCGACGGCGTCAGCCACGGTGTGGCGCTCCCCGGCCTGTCGGATCGGGCCCGGCGCGAGGTCATCTACGTCAACGTCTTCCCCAACATCCTGATCAGCCTCCACCCCGACTACGTGATGACCCACCGACTGACCCCGCTGGCGGCCGACTCCACCCGCATCGAGTGCACCTGGGCCTTCTCCCCCGAATCGATCGCCCGGCCCGGCTTCGACCCCTCCTACGCCATGAACTTCTGGGACATCACCAACCAGCAGGACTGGAACGCCTGCGCCTCGGTGCAGCGGGGACTCTCCTCGCCCCACGCCCGGCCCGGGCCCATGGCCGGCGAGGAGGACGCCGTCTACCAGTTCGTGACCATGGTGGCGAGGGGCTACCTGGGCCAGCCGGTACGCAACACGGGCACGCCGGTCTCGGCCGGCTGATACCGGACGGCGCACGGCGCGGGTGGAGCGGGGCCCGTGGCGCCGCCCACCGTCAGACGAAGGCGCGCGGTCCGCGCTTGACCATCTGGGCGGCGATGATCGACCGCTGCACCTCACTGGTGCCCTCCCAGATGCGCTCCACCCGGAGCTCACGGAAGAACCGCTCGGCCACGTTCTCCCGCATGTAGCCCCGTCCGCCGAAGATCTGGACGCAACGGTCGGCCACCCGGTTGGCCATCTCCGACGAGTAGAGCTTGGCCATGGAGCACTGGGTGTGCTGGACCTTGAGGTCGGCGTCGCAGTCGATGCCCCGGGCCGTCTCGTAGACCAGGGCCCGGGCGGCGAACAGCTCAGTCAGGCAGTCGGCCAGCATGATCTGCACGGCGCCGAAGTCGGCGATGGGACCACCGTTGACGATCCGCTCCTTGGCGAACGCCGTGGTCTCGTCGATGAGCCGGGCTGCCCCGCCCAGACAGCGCGAGGCCACCATGATCCGCTCGAACCGGAACCACTCATAGGCGAAGCCCATGCCGTCGCCCTCACGCCCGACCATCTGGGTGGCCGGTACCCGTACCGACTCGAAGGCCACGATGGGGTGGTGGTGACTGATGGTGTGGGTGTACGCCGGGTCGCGTACGACCCGGACGCCCTCGGCGGGAAGGTCCACGATGAACATGGCGTGCTCACCGTCGTGGTCCCCCCCGACCAACTTGGCCTGGAAGAAGGCGTAGGCACTGTGGTTGTAGGAGGTGACGTGCCACTTGACCCCGTCGAGGACGTAGTCGTCACCGTCGCGCCGGGCCGTGGCCACGATGGCGTCGACATCGGAGCCGGCCCCCTCCTCGGTGATGGCGTAGCACTCCTCCTTCTCGGCCTCGATCCCGGGGATCACGTACCGTTCGATCTGCTCAGGGGTAGCCACGGGCGGGAACCAGGACGGGGGGGTGCCGAGGATCCACCCGAGGGCGTTGGTGGCCCGTCCGGCCTGCTCTTGCACCAACACCTGCTGGAGCATCGAGTAGCCGCCGCCCCCGTACTCCTTGGGCATGTTGGTGGCGTGGAGGCCGAGTTCGAGTACCCGCGCCTGGAACGTCTCGGCCACCGCGGTGGGCAGCTCCCCGTCGTTGGCCTCGGCCTCCTCCTCGTAGGGGATGAGTTCGTCGACGAACGATCCGGCCCGCGCCTGGATCTCGAGATCCTCGGGCGTGAGGTTGTACATGGGGGTGCCTCCTGGCCTTGACTGACGGTTCAGTTTATGCCAGCGTCAGGGTCGTGGAAAGCGGTCGACTCCTGGACGGCACCACCGCTGATGCCGTAGTGGTGGGCGGGGGAACCGTGGGGGCGTGGTGTGCCTACTTCCTCAAGCGCAGCGGGCTCGGGCGTGTGGTGCTGGTCGAAGCCTCGACGCTCGGACAGGGGGCGTCCAGCCGGGCTGCCGGGATCGTCCGGAGTCAGGGGGGCACACCCACGGCGGTGCGCCTGGCCGAGTGGTCCAAGCGCTTCTACCGGTCGCAACCAGAGGAGCTGGGCATCGATTCGGGCTTCGTCTGCCAGGGCTACTACCTGCCGTGCTTCACCGACGACGACATCGTGGCGGCCCGCCAACGGCTGGCGATGCAGCAGTCGCTGGGCCAGCCTGTGCGGTGGGTCGAGCCGGACGAGGCCGAGGCTCTCAACCCCACGTTGGCGCGGGGCTCGACCCTGGGGGGCACCTTCCTCGACGATGACGGCTATCTCCATCCTCCCCGCAACGTGCTGGCCTACTCGGTGGCGCTGGCCACGTCCGGGGTGGAGGTGCACGAGCGGGTCTCCTTTTCCGGCCTGGTCACGGCCGGCGAGCGGGTGGTCGGCGTGGCGACCGACCGGGGGACGGTGGCGACGAGCACGGTGGTCCTGACCGGTGGTCCCCAACTGGGGTCGGTCGGCGTGCTGGCCGGCACCCGCATCCCCGCCGGGGGGGTGCGTCACCAGGTGGCCGTCACCCAGCCGTCACCCGAACTCGACCCGGCCCGCCTGCCCATGGTCTTCGACGTCAGCGCCGGCCTCTACTGGCGCCCCGAGGAGGGCGGCCTGCTCTTCGGCATGAGCAATCCCGACGAGCCGCCCGGGGAGGCCACCGAGATTGACTGGATGTACCTCGAGACCATGCGCCAGCGCCTGGCCGAACTGGTCCCGGCCACGCGACCGCTCGGACTGCGGCGGGTGTGGGCGGCCACCATCGACTACACGCCCGATCATCTGCCCATCCTGGGACCGGTCCTCGGGCGGGACGGCCCCCTGGCCGGCACCGTGGTCGCCTCGGCCGGTGGCCACGGGATGATGTGGGGACCCGGTGTCTCCCGGGCCGCCGCCGATCTGGCTCTCACCGGTACCACCGAGGTGGTGGACGCCACCTTCCTCGGTCTCGACCGCTTCGACGAGTACGGCCACAGCCGGCTCGATCCCGATCCCATCGCCCTACCGTTCCCCGAAAGGACCACGACACCATGACCGACACCACCACGCCCCTCACGCCGTTCATCCACGCCGCCGACCAGGTCGGCGACCTCGAGGACTGGGGTGCGCTGAAGGAGGCCACCGGCCAGGCCATGACCACGTCGGGCATGACCCTGTGGACCGGTGAGGGGGACCAGGAGGTGGGCATCTGGGAGTGCACCCCGGGTCCGTCCCGCTGGCTGCTCGAGACCCACGAGTTCATCCAGGTGGTGGCGGGACGGATGACGGTGACGGTCGACGGCGGGGCGCCGGTCGAGCTGGCCGCCGGCGACACCGCCGTGTTCCCCAAGGGCTGGACGGGCACCTGGGAGATCGCCGAGACGCTGCGCAAGGTCTACGTCATCTTCTGACCGTGATCACGGGGTCAAGGGCGTTCGAGGCGGGCCTCGACCAGGGCGTCGAGGGCCCAGCACCCGCCGGATGCGCATCGCAGGGGATTCACGTCGAGGGCGTCGAGCGAGTCGCCCAGCTCCACGGCGATCCGGCCGAGCGCCATCACCGCTGAGGTGACGGCGTCCCGATCGGCCGGCGGCCAACCCCTCACCCCGTCGAGGAGGGCCGAGACCTTGAGCTGTCCGACGCTGGTCCGGGCTCCCTCCTCGTCGAGCGGAGGCAGCCGCACGACACGGTCGGTCAACAGTTCCACCAGCACGCCTCCCGCCCCCACGACGACGAGCGGTCCGAGATGGGGATCCCGGACCAGGCCCAGGGCCAGCTCGACACCTTCAGGCGCGGTGGCGGCCACCAGCACCTGGGGGCCGAGACGTCGGGCCAGGTCCTCGTAGGCCGCAGCCACCGCGGTGGCGTCACCGATCCCGAGGAGGACGCCACCGGCGTCGGACTTGTGGGCGATGGACGGCTCGTCGGTCTTCACCACCACCGGATAGCCCAGGGCCTCGGCCGCCGCCACGGCCTCGGCCACCGAGGCCACCGCGCGGGACGGCACCACCGGGATCCCGTACTCGGCCACCAGGGCCAGGGACTCCGCACCGCCGAGGGGCGGGCCCTGGAGCCGTTCCCGCCAACGCCCCTGTCGGGACCGGTCCACGTACACCGAGGCCGGGCCGGCGATGCTCCGGTCGGCGGCCCCGAACCGGAGGAGGTGGCCGAGGGCGGCGAGGCCGGTCCGGGTCCCCTCGAGAACGGGGACACCACCGGCCCGGATCCGGGAGGCCGTCACCCCGTCGACGGCACTGCCCAGATTGGACAGCACGGCCACCGGCTTGTCCGTGGCGGCCGCCGCGGCCAACACGGCACGGGGATAGGACTCGTCCCCGTCGTACTCCTCGACGAGGTCCACGGCCAGCGCCACCGCCATCACCGAGGGGTCCGTGGCCAGCGTGGTGAGACAGTCGCGGAAGAGTCCTTCGGTGTCGGATCCGGTGCCCCAGACGTCCAGGGGGTTGCCGGGGACCAGCCCCGGGTCGAGCAGCCCGGCCAGGTGGCGCTCGGTGTCGGGCCCGATGGACGCGAACGGGACACCCACCGCATCGGCCACGTCGACCACCAGGGCGCGTTCGGCCCCGGAGTCGTGGACGGTGGCGATGCCGGCCCCGGGCCGTCCCGACGCCGCCGCGCGGCGTCCGGCGGCGAAGAGCTCGAGAGTGTCGCCCATCTCGTCGAGGTCGGACACCCGGATGACTCCGTGGGCCTCGAACAGCGCCTCCCAGGCCCCATCGGCCCCGGCCAGCGCACCGGAGTGGGCGGCGACCATCGCCTGACCGGCCACCGACGATCCCACGGTCAGCGCCACCACGGCCACCTCCTGGTCGGCGGCGCGCCGCAGCGCGGCCTGGAGCAGGTCGGGCTCCCGCAGTGTCTCCAACAGCAGGCCCACCACGCGGGTCCCGGGGAGGTCGAGGGCGTAGTCGAGGTAGGAGGCGGCCGTGGTCACCAACTCCTGGCCGGCCGAGACCACGAGGGTGAAGCCCAGGTGTCGCCGGGTCCGGAGGATGGCCGAGAACACCGAACCGGAGTGGGTGATGAACGCCACCGGGCCCGCCGGCAGTGGGGACCGCTCCACGTAGCCGATGGCCCGGACGCCGTCGGCCACGTTGACGAAGCCCATGCAGCCGCCGCCGCAGACGGCCATGCCCGCCTCCCGGGCCAGGCCGGCCACCCGGTCCCGCAGGTCCGGGCCGCCGTCGGCACCGAACAGGCTCCCGTAGATGACCGCGGCGCGATCGCC
Organism: uncultured Acidimicrobiaceae bacterium; assembly: GCA_963738545.1. Lineage (GTDB taxonomy): Bacteria > Actinomycetota > Acidimicrobiia > Acidimicrobiales > RAAP-2 > Bog-756. The sequence continues at coordinate 1,221,823 of CAVTXA010000007.1, read as the reverse complement.
GCGGCGGGTGGCCCGGGCCAGCTGCTCCTCGACGGCGTGGTCCGGTACACCCAGCAGCACCAGGTCCACGGGCCCCTCGATCTCCTCCAGGGACCCCAGGCACGGTCGGCCCATCAGGGTGTCGTAACGCGGGTTCACCAGGTGGAGGTCGAGCTCCTTGTCACTGCCGGCCACCTCGCCGGCCAGACGGTGCCCGAAGCTGCCCGGTGTGCCGCTAGCCCCCACCACGGCCACCCGACGCGGCTCCAACATGGCCCGCACCGCACCGTCCATGCCCACGAGTCTGCCCGATGCCGGGGCGGACACCCCCTCGTTCACCCCCGGGTGGTGCGGGCCCGCACGCGGCCAGCCAGACCCCGCTCGGCCTTCTGGTCGGCCAGGACGGCCTTGGCCGCCTGCCAGCCCGGGATGCCGCACACCCCTCCACCGGCGTGGGTGCCCGAGCCCCCGTTGTAGAGGCCCTTGATGGGCGTCCGGTAGTCGGCGTAGCCGGGCGCCGGACGCATGTGGAAGAGCTGCTCGAGGGAGAGCTCACCGTGGAAGATGTTGCCTCCGATGAGGCCGTACTCGTGCTCCATCTCGTAGGGCCCGACCACGTCGCGGTGGAGGATGGACGCCCGGAAGTTGGGGGCCACCTCGTCGTAGCAGTCGATCATCCGGTCGGCGTAGGCCTCGAGGTCCTCGGTGTGGGGGGTCTCGCTCCACTCCTTGGGTACCCACTGGGTGAACAGGGACATGATGTGGGTACCGTCGGGGCACAGCGTCTTGTCGAACGCGGTGGGGATGACCCCGTCGCTGAAGGGCCGCTCGGCGCCTCGGCCCTCACGAGCATCCTGGAAGGCCCGCTCCATGTACTCGATCGACGGTGCCATCTCCACCGATCCGGTGTGGTGCTCGGCCAGCTCGGTCCCGGGATCGGCAGTGAAGTTGGGCAGTTCCGAGAGGGCCAGGTTGATCTTGACCACCCCGCTGCGGGTCTTCCAGCGTTCGATGTCCTCCACGAAGTCGGCGGGCAGTTCGGTGGCGCTGATGTGGTCGAGGAAAGCCGTCTGGGGATGGAGGGTGGTGACCACCACCGGGGCCAGGATCTCCTCGCCGCTCTCGAGCACCACCCCGCGGACCCGGCCGTTGGACACGATGGTGCGGGCCACCCGGGCCTCGGTGCGGATCTCGGCCCCGAGGTTGCGGGCCGAGCGCTCGATGGCGTCGGCCACCGCTCCCATGCCTCCTTCGGGGAACCCCCAGTTCCCGAGGTGCCCGTCACCGATGTCCCCGATGGAGTGGTGGGCCATGACGTAGGCCGTGCCCGGCTCGCAGGGTCCGGCCCAGGTGCCGATGACCCCGTTCACGGCGATGGGGGCCTTGACCTGCCAGGACTCGAACCAGTCGTCGAGGAGGTCGGCGATGCTCATGGTCATGAGCCGGGTGACGTCGGCGATGGTGCGCACGTCGAGGCCCTTGTGCTGCCAGGCCAACCGGAGGGTGTCGTAGAGGTCCCCGGGCTTGCGGGAGCCGATGGCCGGGGGGACGGTGAGGAGCAGGGGGCCGAGTACGTCGGCCAGTCCGGCGATCCAGGCGTCCCACTTGGGCATGGCCTCGGCGTCCTTCTTGGACCATTTGGCGATCTCCTCGTAATTCCGCTTGGCGTCGTCAGCGAAGATCTTGATGGAGCCCCCCTCGGGGAAGGCCTGGTAGTAGGGGCCCATGGGATAGACCTTGTACCCCCACCGCTCGAGTTCGAGGTCGCGCATGATGGTCGGGGGCAGGAGGCTCATGACATACGACAGCCGGGTCACCTTGAGCTCGGGGGCGTCGGGCCACGGCGACTCGGTGGTGGCCGCCCCCCCGGTCTTGTGGCGTCCCTCGAGCACCACGGTGCGGGCTCCGGACCGGGCCAGGTAGGCACCCGAGACCAGACCGTTGTGCCCACCTCCCACCACGATGGCGTCGTATGTCGAGGTCATGGATTCCCCTTCTGGGTCATGGGGGGCAGGCCCCGGGACGAGGTTTGACTGATTGTTCAGTCTAAACCGCTGCTACCGTAGGGGACAAGGCGCTCCGTGCCGGTAGATTCAGCCCGGCGACGGCACGTCCCCCACTGGCGACCCATCGGGAAAGGTAGGCATGGCCGAAGACCCGGAGTTCACGAGCGCCCCCGGCGCCGCTGCCGACCAGCGTCGGGAGGACATGCTGCGGGCCGCGCTGCAGGTCATCGCCGAGCGGGGCTTCCCCGAGTCACGCATCGCCGATGTGGCCGAGCAGGCCGGTACCAGTCCGGCCCTGGTCATCTACTACTTCAAGACCAAGGACAACCTCCTCACCGAGGCAATGCGGTTCGCCGAGGACCAGTGGTACGACCTGGGCGCCCGTCGCATGGAGGTCATCGACAGCGCCGCGGCCCGGCTCGAGGAGATCGTGGCCATGACCTGCCTACCCGAGGCCGATGCCGAACTTCCCGACTCGTGGGCGCTGTGGCTGGACCTGTGGGCCCAGTCGGTTCGCCATCCCGAGGTGGCCCGGGTCCGCGAGGAGTTCGACGCCCACTGGCGGGCCACCATTGCCGGGGTGGTCCGGGACGGTCAGGCCTCGGGCGAGTTCGGGGACCTCGACGCCGACCGCTTCGCCATCACCCTCTCGGCCCTGCTCGACGGCTTCGCCATCCAGATCGCCCTGGAGGACCCGGTGGTCGATCCCCGTCTGGCCTTCACCGCCAGCATGGGCTTTGCCGCCCAGGCCCTCGCCTTCACCTGGAGGCCGAAGAGCAACGCGCGCAAACCGGCCGACCACCATCAGCCCAAACCCAAGTCCAAGACCAAGCCCAGGCCCAAGGCCACGGACACGAAGGAACGGTCGGTGACGGGCGGCCGCAGCGCGGCGGGCAAGAAGAAGTCGAAGGGATGAGCACGGCCCGGCGCCCTTCCGCACTGGTGCCCGGACCTGTCGCTCCCTACACTGAGTGACTGTTCAAACCGTGCGGGGTGCCGGGGATCGGTCGACGGAGGGCCGGCGGACGGAGGGAGGCGCAGTGGCCGGTGGCGAGGTGGAGATCGTGGCCCTGACCAAGCGGTTCGACGACGTCGAGGCGGTGGCCGGCATCGACCTCCACATCCCGTCAGGCGAATTCTTCTCCATCTTGGGCCCCTCGGGATGCGGGAAGACGACGACCCTGCGCCTGGTGGCCGGATTCGAGCAGCCCACCAGTGGCAGCATCCTCCTCGACGGCGTCGACGTGGCCCACCGGCCGCCTCACAAGCGCAATGTCAACACGGTGTTCCAGAGCTACGCCCTCTTCCCCTTCCTGTCGGTGGCCGACAACGTGGCCTTCGGCCTGCGCTACCAGAAGCTGGGCAAGGCCGAGTCGGCCCGGCGGGTGGGGGCGGCCCTCGAGCTGGTCCAGCTGCTGGGGTACGAGAAGCGACGCCCCGGTCAGCTGTCCGGCGGCCAGCAGCAGCGGGTGGCCCTGGCCCGGGCCCTGGTCCTCAACCCGTCGGTCCTGCTCCTCGACGAGCCCCTGGGTGCCCTGGACGCCAAGCTGCGCCGGACGCTCCAGGTCGAGCTCAAAGCACTCCAGGAGACGGTCGGGATCACCTTCCTCTATGTCACCCACGACCAGGAGGAGGCACTCACCATGTCCGACCGCCTGGCCGTGATGGAGGCCGGCAAGGTGGCCCAGGTGGGTACCCCGGTGGAGGTCTACGAGGAGCCGGCCGACGCCTACGTGGCCGACTTCTTGGGGGTGTCCAACCTGATGGAGGCCCACGCCGGGGGGCCCGACGCCGACGGGGCGTGCCGGATCCGGCTCGGGGAGTTCGACCTGTCCGCCGAGCGCGGCTCGACCGAGTGCACCGGGGCGGTCAAGCTGGCCATCCGCCCGGAGCGGGTGCACATCGAGCCCTACGAGTCCACCGGGCCGAACCGGGTGCCGGCCATGGTCGAACGCCTGGTGTTCCTCGGCTCGTCCACCCAGATCATCGTGCGCCTGGCCCACGGGGAGCGCATCCAGGCCCTCATCCAGAACCAGGGCGGGCCGCCGGCCTACCAGCAGGGCACGGCGGTCCAGGCCTACCTGCCCGCCCACGGACTGCGGGTCCTGCGCTCGGTGCCCCTGCCCGCCACCGAGGACCCACCCCTCGCCGTCGCCGAGGTGCCCGCCACCCAACCGGTGGGGGCCACCGTGCACCCGACGGACTGAGCCCACCGGGCGCACGGCCGGTGCTCACATGCCGGCGATGCTGGTCATGGCCTCCTGTCGGCTGGAGCCCCGCTCGCCCCGGGTCATCCACCGGTAGGCCAGCAGTCCGACCGTGGCGGCCACGAAGGACAGCACCAGCATGATGGTGGCCAGGGCGTTGAGGGCGGGCCCGCCGTTGCCGCCGTGGCTGGTGGAGTAGATGATCACCGACATGGGCTGGGTGTTGGCCGTGGACGACAGGAGGTCGACGATGACGAAGTCGTCGACCACGCTGGCGAACACCAGGACGGCGCTGGCGAAGATGGCCGGCATCAGCAGGGGGATGAGCACCCGGCGGATGGACTGGAGGCGAGACGCGCCGAGGTCGGCGGCCGCCTCCTCGTAGGAGTCGCCGATCGACACCAGACGGGCCAGCACGATGATGGCCGGCCAACTGAAGTTCCAGGTGACCAGGCCGAGGATCTCGGCGGCGGTGCCGAGGTGGATCGAGCGGAACAGCTGGGTGAAGAGGAAGAAGAGGGCCACACCGAAGATCAGTTCGGGGATCACGTAGGAGAAGACCATCACGAAGTTGAACGTGGTGGAGGTCCGGGTCCGCCAGCGGTTGATGCCGATGGCGAAGGCCACGCCGAGGGGGACGGCCACGATGGTGGTGATGATCGAGAGCCGGACGGTCTGGAACACCGCGGCCCGGAGGGTGGGGTTGTGCCACACCGAGTTGATGGGGTCCCCCCAGTACCACCGGGTCGAGAAGCCCTGCCACACACTCTGGGACTTCCCGTTGTTGAACGAGAACAGCACGGCGATGCCGATGGGGACGATGGACCAGATCAAGTACAGCCAGGTGAACCCCTCGAGGATCCACGGTCGCCGCCAGGGGTTGCGCCACGGCGGCTGCCACCGTCGCCGGGCCGGAGCGGGGGGTGGGGGCGAGGGGGGCGAACCGTCGTCCTCGGTGGGCCGGACGGACGGGAGGCTGACGACGGGAGCGGTGTCGGTGGTCACGGTCATCAGAACGCCTCGCCCGTGGCCCGTCGTGTCTTGATCACGTAGTAGAGCATCGGCACGAGCAGGAAGGCCAACAAGAGCAGCGAGAGGGCCGCGCCCTGGGCCTGCTGGCTGGCCGTGTTGAGCTGGCTGTCGATGACGTTGCCGATCATGGCCGTGGACGACGCCCCCGACAGCAGCTGGTTGGTGAAGTAGTCGCCCACCATGGGCAGGACGGTGATCAGCATGCCGGTGAGGATGGCCTGGCGGCTGAGCGGGAGGGTGATCCGGACGAAGGTCTGTGTCCGGTTGAGGCCGAGGTCCCTCCCCGCCTCGAGGAGCCGCTGGTCGATCCGGTCGAGCCCGGCGTAGAGCACCAGGATCAGGTAGGGGATGTAGCCGTAGACCAGGCCGAGGATGACCGTGACCGACTTCCCGCCCAACCAGTTCACCGGCTGGCTGATGAGGTGCAGGTCGACCAGGAGCCGGTTGACGTAGCCGTTGGACTGGAGGAGGTCGATCCACGCCAGCATGCGCATCATGTAGCTGATCCAGAACGGGGCGATGAGCAGGGCCAAGAAGAGCACCTTGCGACGGCCGGCGAACCGGGTCACGAAGTAGGCGGCCGGATAGGCGATGAGGAGCGAGAGCGCCGAGGCGATGGCCACGTAGACCAGGGTCCGCAAGAAGATGGGACCCACGAACGCACCCTGGCCCACCAGGTCGTGGAAGACCGCGGTGTAGTTGGCGCCCGTCCACCGGAAGGGGTTCCACACCGGCTCGGGCGACTGGAAGATGGCGTTGAGCCCCCCGCCGGCGATGGCCAGGACGGTGTAGAAGGGGACGAGGAACAACAGCGCCAGCCAGATGATCCCGGGCATGGCGAACCCGGCCCACACCCACCGGTTCTGGGCCCGCTCGGACCAGGACTTCCTGCCGTCCTCCCGGGTCGTCACCAGGTGCTGCTCACACGCCGCTGCTGACCCGCAGCCAGTTCTGTTGGTACTTGGCGTCGAGGGTCGGGGCCAGCTCCAGCTGTTTGGTTCCGGTGTCGAAGTTCGAGGGCAGGACCACGGTGGAGGCCAGGCTGGGCGGCAGGATCCCCTCCTGCTCGAGCACCTGGGGGGTCACCCCGGTGATGGGCTGCATGTACCCGTTGAAGCTGATGTTCTCGAGCACGTTGGGCAGGTCGAGCATGTAGTTGAGGAACAGGTGGGCCAGCACCGGGTTCTTGCCGCCGGCCAGGACGGTCATGGTGTCGTTGGCCACCGGGCCCAGGCCACTGGTCGGGAACCAGTACCCGACCACGTCCACCGATGTGCCCTTGGGCATGTAGCTCTGGGCGGCGGCCATGTCGCCGGACCAGGCGTGGTGGATCCAGGTCTGTCCGGTGGGGATGGAGGTGTAGTCGTTGTTGTCGATGTGCAGGTTGACCAGTTGGTCGAGGGCCAGCAGGGAGTTGGTGGCGGCGCTGAGGACGGCGGGGTCGCTGGTGTTGGGATCGAAGTTGCCGTTCTTCATCATGCCCAGGGCCAGGCTCTCGCGGTAGTCGTCGAGGATCGCCACTTTCCCCTTGTACTTGGCGTTCCAGGGCATGGCCCAGGGGTTGGCCATCGTGTAGGGGTTCTCGGCCACCTTGTCCTTCCGCCAGGCGATGCCGGTGGTGTAGATGGTGTAGGGCACCGTGTACTGCCAGTTCTGGTCGTAGAAGGGGTTCAGGTACTGCGACCAGGCCTGGGAGATGTTGGGGATGTAGGAGTGGTTGAGCGGCTGGGCCAGCTTGCCCGCCACCAGCTGTCCGAGCACGTCGACCGTGGGGATGAAGACGTCGAAGTTGAACTCCCCGCTCCGCAGCTTGGCGATGGCCTCGCTCATGGTGTTGAACGTGGTCAGCTCGACCTTGCACTTGTACTTCTTGGCGAAGGCGTTGAGGTTCTTCTGGTTGACGTAGGCCACCCAGTTGTAGATCTTGAGGGTGGCGTTCTTCTCCGGCTGGAGCCCGCTGGCGATGGCGCGGTTGGAGGCGTAGACGGGCCAGGTGACCGGAGCGTCAGGGCGGGGCAGGGCTAGGGGTTGGGTCGTCTTGGTCTTGGTGGCGGCCCCGGCGGAGCCGCCGGAAGCGGCGGCCAGCGCGGCGGCGAACCCGGTGGTGGCCGCACCGGCCAGGAAGGTCCGTCGGGACACCCCCGGGGTCCGACGGGTTCCGTCCTCCGACCAGCCTTCCCGTGGGTGGAACGTCAACCCGGTCACCTCCGTTGGTAGCCCCGCTGTGTGGTCACTCGGGCGCCTTCGGCGCCGGCCCCTGACTGACTGTTCAGTTATTCAAGCACCGTGCCCGGGCGGTGGCAAGGCGGACCCTCGGGAATTCCCCGGCCGTTAACAATGCCCTACCGGGCGCCGGTTGGGGGGTCGGCCGCCGGGGTCCCGACGACGGGCCCCTGGCACCGGTCGGGGACGCGGGCTCAGGAGGCGAGGAAGTGGGCCAGGCGCTCGAAGTTGTCGAGGAACCGGTCGATGTCGGCCTCATCGTGCTGGGTGGAGATGAGCCACTGCTCCATCTTCCCCCAGGGCGGCAGGAACACCCCGCCGTTGTGCTGGACCAGCCAGTGGGCGTGGTTGTACCGGTCATCCAGTCCGTCGAAGCTCCGGTAGTCCCGAACCGGCTCGTGCTGGAAGACCACACAGCCTTTGGCCCCGACGGCCACCACGTGGGCGGCGAGCCCGTGATCGGCAATGCTCCGCTGCAGGCCGGCCACGGCCCGCTCCCGGAGCCGGTCGAGTCGCTGGTAGGCGAGGGGCGTGGCCACCTCGGTGAGCATGGCCCGGGTGGCCGCCATGGCCAGCGGGTTCCCGTTGAACGTGCCCACCATCTCGTAGCCACCCTCGGCCACGAAGGCCATCACCTCGGCGGAACCTCCCACCGCACCCGAGGCCACGCCGCCCCCGATGGCCTTGGCCAGGCAGATCAGGTCGGGGACCACCCCGACCAGGCCGGTGGCCCCGGCCGGACCGGCGGTCAGCCCCGTCTTCACCTCGTCGAAGGCGAGGAGGGCACCGTGGGCGTGGACCAGGTCGGCCAGGGCGGCCAGGTAGCCGGGGTCGGGGGTGATGATCCCGGCGTTCATCATGATGGGCTCGAGGATCATGCCCGCCACCTGGCCGGGGTGGTCCTCCAGGGTGCGCCGGACGGCGTCGAGGTCGTTGTATCCGACCACCAGGGTCAGGTCGGTGATGCCGGTGGGGATGCCCGAACTGGAGGGGACGCCCACCGGGCGGTCGGCCGGTCCGGCACCGTCCAGCTCCGGGGCCACCGACACCTGGACCGAGTCGTGGTGCCCGTGGTAGCAGCCTTCGACCTTGATGATCAGGTCCCGCCCGGTGTACGCCCGCATCAGATGGACGGCGTCCATGGTCGCCTCGGTGCCCGAGTTCACGAACCGCCACAACGGCAGGCCGAACCGGGAGGCCAGCTCCTCGGCCACCTCGATGGCCGTCTCCGTGGGCTGGGCGAAGTGGGTGCCTCGTCCCACCTGGTGGCGCACCGCCTCGACGATGGCGGGGTGCGCGTGACCGGCCAGGTCGGCTCCGTACCCCCCGTGGAGGTCGACGTACTCGTTCCCGTCGACGTCGACGATCTTGGAACCGGCGCCGTGGCTGAGCCACACGGCCTGGGGGGTGGTGATCTGCCAGCTCGAGGTGACCCCTCCGGCCAGGGAGCGGCTGGCCCGGGCCCGGAGTTCGGCCGAGCGCGGTTGGCGGGCGATGAAGGCCCGCTCCTCCTCGGCGATCATGCCGTCGAGGCGGACCGAGACGTCCGCCGCGGTGGATTGTTCGACGACCATGGGTGGGCTCCGTCCTGCGGTCGGGGGTATTGACTGAATGTTCAGTCTATGGAACGCTGCCCGGTGTGGCAAGGAGCAGCGGGCCACCGGTACGTCAGGAGACGGTCATGGCCATCCGGGAGGATGCACGGGTGTGGGGCAACGTGATCGGGGGGGCACCGGCTACCCCGGGTACCGGTCGGCGGCGGGCCATCGTCAACCCGGCCACCGGGGAGACCTACGCCCACGCCACCGACTCCGACGTCGACGACGTGGCCCGCGCCTGTGCTGCGGCCACCGCCGCCTTCGGGGCCTGGAGGGCGACCACCCCGGCCACGCGCAGCCGGATGCTGCTGGACGCCGCCCAGGTGCTCGAAATACACGCTGACGAGCTGTGCCGCCTCGAGGTCACCGACACCGGCAAGCCCTACGTCGCCACACTGGAGGACGAGCTTCCCCCGACCATCGACCAGGTCCGCTTTTTCGCCGGGGCTGCCCGGCTGCTCGGTGGACTCTCCTCGGGCGAGTACCTCGACGGCGTGACCTCGGGAATCCGGCGGGAGCCGGTCGGGGTGTGCGGCCAGATCACCCCGTGGAACTATCCGCTGATGATGGCGGTGTGGAAGTGGGCCCCGGCCCTGGCCGCCGGGAACACTGTGGTGCTCAAGCCGTCCGAACTCACGCCGGCCTCGACGGTGCGGATGGCCGAGCTGCTCGGGGGGGTCTTCCCCCCTGGGGTGCTCAACGTCGTGTGCGGCGGGGCGGCCACCGGCGAGGCCCTGGTCCGCAATCCGGCCGTTGCCCTGGTGTCCCTGACCGGCAGCACCCGTGCGGGCCGGCAGGTGGCCGCCGCCGCTGCCCAACGGCTGTGCCGGGTGCACCTGGAGCTGGGCGGTAACGCCCCCGTGGTGGTCTTCGCCGATGCCGATGTGTCCGCCACGGCCGAGGCGGTGGCCGCCGCCGCCTTCTTCAACGCCGGCCAGGACTGCACGGCGGCCACGCGGGTCCTGGTGGAGGCCGGCGCCTACGACGAGATGGTGGAGGCCCTGGCCGCCGAGGCCGACCGCTCGGTGTGCGGCGACCCGTTCGACGCCGACACCGTGTTCGGTCCCCTCATCAGCGCCGACCATCGGGACAAGGTCCGGGGGCTGGTGGATCGCCGGTCACCGGGGGCCCGAGTCGTCACCGGCGGGGCGGCACCGGACCGTCCCGGCTACTTCTTCCCGGCCACCGTCGTCATCGATGTGGAGCAGGGCGACGAGTTGGTCCAAGAGGAGATCTTCGGGCCCGTGATCACGGTGCAGCGGTTCGCCGACGAGGCCGAGGCGGTGGCGCTGGCCAACGGGGTGGATCAGGGCCTCACGGCCAGCGTCTGGACCAGCGACCACGGCCGGGCCGAACGTCTGGTCCGGGCGCTCGACTTCGGCGCCGTGTCGGTGAACACCCATGCCCCGATGTCGGCGGAGATGCCCCACGGGGGGTTCGGCACCTCCGGGTACGGCAAGGACCTCTCCATCTTCGGCCTCGAGGACTACACCCGCATCAAGCACGTGGCGTCGGCCTGGCGGTGACCAGATCCGATGCAATCCTGGACCAGTAAGCGAGACCAGTAAGGAGGCCCCTGATGGCCACGATCCTGTGTGTGCTCTATGACGACCCGGTGACCGGGTACCCGACCACCTACGCCCGGGATGACCTCCCGGTCATCGACCACTACCCCGGCGGCCAGACCGTGCCGTCGCCCTCGGCCATCGATTTCACGCCCGGGGAGCTGCTGGGCTCGGTCTCGGGTGCCCTCGGGCTCCGGTCCTACCTCGAGGCGGCGGGACACACCCTGGTGGTGACGTCGGACAAGGAGGGACCGGACTCGGTCTTCGAGCGGGAGCTGCCCGGAGCCGACGTGGTCATCTCCCAGCCCTTCTGGCCGGCCTACCTCACGGCCGAGCGCATCGCCAAGGCCCCCAAGTTGAAGCTGGCCCTCACCGCCGGCATCGGCTCGGACCACGTGGACCTCGACGCGGCCATCGCCGCGGGCATCACCGTGGCCGAGGTCACGTACTCGAACAGCATCTCGGTGTCCGAGCACGTGGTCATGATGATCCTGGGTCTGGTGCGGAACTACCTCCCCTCCCACGACTGGGTGGTCAAGGAGGGTTGGAACATCGCCGACTGCGTGGAGCGGTCCTACGACCTCGAGGGCATGGTGGTGGGCACCGTGGCCGCCGGCCGGATCGGCCTGGCCGTGCTCAAGCGGCTGGCCCCCTTCGACGTCGAGCTCCACTACACCGACCGTCACCGCCTCCCCGCCGAGGTGGAAGAGCAGTACCACCTGACCTTCCACCCCGACGCCGCCTCCCTGGTGCCGGTGTGCGACGTGGTCACCATCAACGCCCCGCTCCACCCCGAGACCGAGCACCTCTTCGACGACGCCATGTTCGCCCGCATGAAGCGGGGGGCCTACCTGGTCAACACGGCCCGGGGCAAGATCTGCGACCGGGACGCCGTGGTGCGGGCCCTCGAGAGCGGCCAGCTGGCCGGCTACGCCGGGGACGTCTGGTATCCCCAGCCCGCTCCGGCCGACCATCCGTGGCGGACCATGCCCCACGAGGGCATGACGCCGCACATCTCGGGGACCTCGCTGTCGGCCCAGGCCCGCTACGCCGCCGGCACCCGGGAGATCCTCGAGTGCTTCTTCGCCGGCACGCCGATCCGGGACGAGTACCTGATCGTCGACGGGGGCCACCTGGCCGGCACCGGGGCCCACTCCTACTCGGCCGGGGACAGCTCCGGCCCCACCTGAGCCGACGGAGCGGCCACGGGACCGGAGAGCAACCCTCCATCACCCCGACGAGCGGCGCCCGCAGGTGCGGTCGGTCCGCACGCTGAGCTCCAAGCCGACTGGCCATCGGAGCGGGGCACTCGCCACGGTCGGCCGACCGGCGCGAAGCTGGATGGCCCTTGGCCCTCCGCCGGTATGTCCCCCAGTTCGACGGCGTCCGCGCCCTCGCCATCGCCGCGGTGGTGGCGTACCACCTCGGCTACCTCCGGGGGGGATGGGTGGGGGTCGACCTCTTCTTCGTCCTCTCGGGCTACCTGATCACGAGCATCCTGCTGGCCGGAGACCGTCCGCCGGGGAGTCTGGCCACCTTCTGGGGCCGCCGGGCCAAGCGACTGCTGCCCGCGGTGCTCCTCCTCTTGGTCGTGTTGTCGGTCTACGCCTGGGCCGGTGGGACGGGCCTCGTTCCCGCCCAACTCCGGGCCCCGGCCCTGGCCACCTTGTTCTACGTGGCCAACTGGCAGCAGATCGTCGCCGGGCACGGCTACTTCGCCCAGTTCCTCTCGGTGAACCCGCTCCAGCAGACCTGGTCCCTGGCCATCGAGGAGCAGTACTACCTGGTCTGGCCCCTGGTCATCCTCGGGGTCACCGCCGGCTCACGGGCGCGCCGGAAGGGGTCACCGGACCGGCCGCTCCTCATCCTCACCGTGGTGCTCGGCGTGGCCTCGGCCATCTGGATGGGTGTGGCCGCCCACCTCCTCGGGCCCAACCGTGCCTACCTGGGCACCGACACCCGGGCCTGGGAGCTCCTCCTTGGCGGAGCGGCGGCCATGGTGTGGCCGCCCGGATCGACGACGGCGCGGCCCCGCCTGTGGTCGGTCCTCACCCTGGTCGGGCTGGCCGGGGTCGCCCTCGGCGCCTCCCGGGCCGGCGGCCCGCCCGGGTGGATCTGGGACGGCGGCCTGGTGGCCATCGCCGGGTGCGCGGCACTGGTCATCGTGGGGGGGCTGCGGGCACCGAGCGGTGTGGGCGGGAGGGTGCTGGCCCTTGGCCCCCTCCGGTGGATCGGACTCATCTCCTACAGCCTGTACCTGTGGCACTGGCCGGTGATCGTGCTGATGACACCCACGGCCACGGGATGGTCGGGCTGGCCGCTGCTGGTATCCCGCCTCGTCGCCATGGTGGCCCTGTCCTGTGCCAGCTACTACCTCGTCGAACGACCCCTGCGTCATGCCGACTGGGCCGCGCTCCACCGGCGTCTCCACATCCCGACGGTCGGCTTCGCCGCCGGCGGGGTGGTGGTGACCGCGTTGGTGATCGTGCTCGGCACCGTCGGACCCCCGAAGGCCACCTCGGGTGAGGTGGCCTTGTCGCCGACGGTGACCGCCGGCACCGTGGCCAGGTCCCGGCCCGTCCTCACGCCGAGCGTGCCGGGTCAGCCCTACCGGGTCTGGATCTTCGGTGACAGCGTGATGGTGGACAGTTCGCCCGGGATCACCGCCGCCCTGCAGGCCACCGGGGACGCATCGATCGTGGTCGACAACGCCTTCCCCGGTTGGGGGTTGACCACCGATCAGACGTGGCCCGTCGACGTCAGCCAGACCCTGGCCCAGTCCCGACCCCAGATCGCCATCGGGACATGGTCTTGGGACGACCCGGAGGCCGAGGCCGATCCCACCGCCTACCGAGCCCTGCTGGAGCGCTTCATCGCCGCCCAGCTTGCGCCCCCCGACGGTGTGGGACTGGTGGTCCTCCTGCAATTCCCCCAACAGGGGCCCACGGACTCCATCACCGACGCCGCCGCCCGGCAGGCGGCCTGGCTGAAGCAGACCGAGGTCACCGACGCCTGGGACGATGCCGCCCGGCAGGCGGTGGCGGCGTTCCCCGGCCGGGCCGAGTTCTTGAGCACCCAGCAGCTGTTCGCACCCCACGGGAGGTTCCTGACCTGGATGCGGACGCCGTCGGGGACGTGGGTCCGGGCCCGAAAGCTCGACAACACCCACATGTGCCCGTATGGCGCGGCCCAGTTCGGGGCGCTGGTGACCCAGGAGCTCACTCCGCTGCTCGGACTGGCGGCCCCGAAGGCCGGATGGGAGTTCGGGTCGTGGACGCAGGACCCCCGTTACGACGACCCGCCCGGCGCCTGTCCCGACGACCAACCGCCCTCCGGCTACCGGGGCCTCGCCGTGCCCCGTGTCCCCGGCGGGGGTGGGTGATCCCGACGGGTCGGCTCAGTCTCGGTGCCGACCAGTCGGGTCGATCGGACTGTGCAGAGACAGTCCGCCGTCGCACTCGATGATCTGACCGGTCACCCAGTGCATGCCGTGGACGGCCAGCACGGCCTCGGCGACGTCATCCGGTCGGCCCAGACGTCCGAGTGCGGTTCGGTCGGAGACGCCGGTGAGCCACGAGCCGTCCCGAGGCGCTGGACCCAGCATCGGGGTGTCGGTGACCCCCGGGGCCACCGCGTTGACCCGCACCGACGGGGACCACTCAACGGCAGCGACCTTGACCACCATGTCCAGGGCTGCCTTGGACGCACAGTAGAGGCCCATGGTGGCGTCGACCAGATGGGCGCTCACACTGCTGACGGCCACGACCGATCCGCCACCCGCCGCGACCATCTCGCCGGCCAGGGCCCGCATGGCCAACCACACCCCCTTGGCGTTGATCCCCATCACCTCGTCCCACGCCGAGGGGTCGACCTCGGCGAGCAGTCCGCTGTGGCCGATGCCGGCGGTCACCGTCACCTCGGTGGGCACGCCGGCCCGCTCGATCGTGACTCGGGCGGCCGCGTCGACCTGGACGGGATCGGTGATGTCGCACTCGATGTCGTCGCTGCCCGGGGTCCGGTCCCAGACCACCACCTCCACGCCGGCGGCCCGGTAGCGCGCCGCCACCGCCGCACCGATGCCCGAAGCGCCCCCGACCACCACCGCGGGCCCGCCGGACCCGACCACCACCCCGGGCCCGCCGGACCCGACCACCCTGGAACCATCCATGCTCACGACGCCAGCGGTCCTCGTCGTCTCATGGGTCCTGCCTCCTTCGTACCTGCCGGGTCGACCTGTCGAGTAGAACCTTATGGGCCGTGACCGAGCGAGAGGGGCTGGGGAGGTGGAGCGGTGTCCGTGGTGCACCATTCGGCTGTCTGTGTGACCGATGTCGAGGAGAGCCTGCGGTTCTGGCGCGACGGTCTGGGCTTCACCGTGTTGATGGACGAGCGCTTCCGGGGCGACTGGCCCACGTTGCTCGGGGCCCCCACCGATGCGCTGCGGGCCGTGTTCCTGGGTGACCCAGCCAGCCCGGACGGTGGCATCGTCGAGCTGGTCGACCTGGGAGATGTGCCCGCCGCCGTGGAGCCGGGACCACCCCGGGCCGGACTGCTCCTGGTGTCGGTCATGACCGACGTCGAGACGGCGCTCGAGCGGCTGGCCTCCCTGGGTCTCGGGGGGAGGCCCCGTCGGATCGTGGTCTCGGGGATCGCCATGGCCGTCGTCCGGGACCCCGACGGGGTGGCGGTGGAGCTGGTGGACTCCGGCGCCTCGACCAATCTCGAGCGGCTCACCCCGGGATGAACGGCAGGCCGTGAACGCCAAGCCGACAGTGGCCATCCTCGGAGCGGGGGCCGGGGGTATCGCCATGGGCATCCGCCTGAAGCGGGCTGGCTACGACTTCACCATCTACGAGCAGTCCGACGGGGTCGGGGGGACGTGGCGGGACAACACCTATCCCGGTGCCGCCTGCGACGTCCCCTCCCACCTGTACTCCTTCTCGTTCGCACCCAATCCGTGGTGGAGCCGGACCTACGCCGGGCAACCGGAGATCCTGGCCTACCTGGAGGCGTGCACCGACCGCTTCGGGGTGCGTCCCCACGTCCGGACCGCGACCCGGGTCGTCGAGGCGCGGTGGGACGAATCGTCGCTGGCCTGGACTCTGACCATGGCCACCGGGGAGCAGTGTTGCGCCGACGTGGTGGTGAGCGGACTGGGCATGCTCAATGTGCCCCATGTCCCCGACTTCCCAGGAGTCGAGCGTTTCGCCGGCCGAACCTTCCACTCCTCCCGGTGGGACCACTCCCGCCCGGTGGCCGGCGAACGCGTGGCTTCGATCGGGACCGGTGCCAGTGCGGTCCAGTACGTGCCGGCCATCGCCCCCGAGGTTGAGCACCTCACCGTCTTCCAGCGCACCCCCATCTGGATCACCCCGCGTCACGAGGGGCCCTACTCGGCCGATCAGCAGCGCCGCTTCGCCCGGGTGCCGCTGGCCGCCCGCCGGCACCGCTGGCAGATCTGGATGACCTATCAACGGGCCGACTTCCGGGCCGATTCCGAGCTGACCACCATGCAGACCGAGCTGGCCCGCTCCTACCTGCACCGCAAGGTCGAGGACCCGGTACTCGCCGCCGCCCTCACCCCGGACTACCCGGTGGGGTGCAAGCGGCCACTCATGTCCCGTGCCTGGTACCCGGCCCTCACCCGACCGAATGTCCGGGTGGTGACCGAGCCCATCACCGAGATCACCGAGGCCGGCGTGGTCACCGCGGACGGCGAGCACCACCGGGTCGACACCATCATCTACGGGACGGGCTTCGTGGCCAACGAATTCCTGACCACGGTGGATGTCGTCGGCCGGGACGGACGCCACCTCCGCGACACCTGGAAGGACGGGGCCGAGGCCTATCTGGGCCTGTCGGTGGCGGGCTACCCCAACTTCTTCATGCTCTACGGCCCGAACACCAACGGCGTGAACTCCATCCTCTTCTTCCACGAGGCCCAGAGCCACTACGTCATGGCCGCCCTGTCGACCATGCGGCGGCTGGGGATCGGAGCCGTCGACGTGCGTCGCCGGGTGATGGCGAGGTACAACCGACGCATCCAGGCCGCCATGGAGGGCACGGTGTGGCTGGCCGGCTGCACCAACTACTTCACGACGGCGTCGGGCAAGGTCGTGACCCAGCTCCCCTTCAGCGGTGGTCGGTACTGGCTCCGCACCCGCCTCTTCCCACTCTGGCACTACCGGCTCAGCCGGTCCCGTCCCCGCCGCGCCGCTCGAGCCTGAGTCACCGGTCGGGCAGCCGACCCTCCTGAGGACCTGGGCGCCCGGCCCTCAGGAGAGGACGGCGTCGATGGCGACCAGCTCCTCATCGGTGAAGCCCAGCGTGTCCAGCGTGGCCACGTTCTGCTCCAGCTGTTCGAGGCTGCTGGCCCCGATGAGGGTCGAGGTGACCCGGGGATCCCGGACCGTCCAGGCCAGCGCCATCTGGGCCAGGGACTGGCCCCGTTGGCGGGCGATGGCATCGAGGGCGCGCACCCGCTCGCGGAGCGCGTCGGTGACGAACGCCGGGTCCAGGCTGTCCCCGCGGCTGGCCCGGGAGCCCTCGGGGATGCCCTCGAGGTACCGGTCGGTGAGCAGGCCCTGGGCCAGGGGCGAGAAGACGATGCATCCCACCTCGAGCTGGCCGAACGTGTCGAGCAGACCGTGCTCGATCCACCGGTTGAACATGGAGTAGGGCGGCTGGTGGATGAGGAGGGGCGTGCCCATGGTGCCCAGGATCCTGGCCGCCTCGGCCGTCTGTTCCGGCGGGTAGGAGGAGATGCCGACATAGAGGGCCTTGCCCTGGCGCACGGCGCTGTCCAGTGCCCCCATGGTCTCCTCCAACGGGGTGTCAGGGTCGAACCGGTGCGAGTAGAAGATGTCGACGTACTCGACGCCCATGCGGGCCAGGCTGGCGTCGAGGCTGGCCAGCAGGTACTTCCGGGAGCCCCCGTCGCCGTAGGGGCCGGGCCACATGTCCCAGCCTGCTTTGGTGGAGAGGATGAGCTCGTCACGGTAGGGGGCGAGGGCGCCGCGGAGCACCTTGCCCACATTGGTCTCGGCGGAGCCGTAGGGGGGTCCGTAGTTGTTGGCCAGGTCGAAATGGGTGATGCCGAGGTCGAAGGCCCGGGTGAGCATGGCCTCGATCTCGTCGGCGGGCCGGGCGTCGCCGAAGTTGTGCCATACGCCGAGGGAGACCAGCGGGAGGGTGATCCCGCTGCGTCCGCACCGGCGGTAGGCCATGGTGTCGTAGCGGGTGTCGACGGCTCGGTAGGTCATGGCGTCACGGTAGAGCACGCGGGAGGCCGAGTCCTGGTGATCCACCTAAGGTGCAGGGCATGCCTGCGTGGACCACCGACGACATCCCTGACCTCACCGGCCGCATCGCCGTCGTCACCGGGGCCAACAGCGGCCTCGGGTTCGAGTCGGCCCTGGCTTTGGCCCGGGCCGGCGCCGACGTGGTGCTGGCCTGTCGCGACCAGGGCAAGGGGGCCGACGCCCTCGACCGCATCCGCCTGGCCGTACCGGATGCCACCATCAGCCTGTCTCCGCTGGATCTGGCCGACCTGGACTCGGTGGCCGGCTTTGCTGCAGGCTTCGAGAATGGTCACGACGGCCTGGACATCCTGCTCAACAACGCCGGGGTGATGGCCATCCCCCGCCGGGAGACGGCCGACGGCTTCGAGATGCAGTTCGGAACCAACCACCTCGGCCATTTCGCCCTCACGGCCCACCTGCTCGACAGCCTGCTGGCCCGTCCCGGCGCCCGGGTGGTCACGGTGAGCAGTGCGGTGGCCCAGATGGGGCGGATCCGCTTCGACGACCTGCAAGGCACGGCCAAGTACGGCAAGTGGTCGGCGTACTCCCAGGCCAAGTTGGCCAACCAGCTGTTCGCCCTGGAGCTCGACCGGCGGGCCTCCCGCCACGGCGTCGACCTGATCAGCGTGGCGGCCCATCCGGGCTACGCCGCCACGAACCTGCAGTCCGTCGGGCCCCAGATGAGCGGGTCGAGCCTGATGGAGCGGCTGACCGACGTCGGGAACCGGATCTTCGGACAGTCGGCGGCCGGTGGCGCGCTGCCCAGCCTGTACGCGGCCACGGCCCCGGGTGTGTCCGGTGGCCGCTACTTCGGCCCGGGTGGCTTCATGGCCCAGCGGGGGGCTCCGAAAGAGGTGTCGTTCGTGAAGGCGGCCAAGGACCCGGACGTGGCCCGGCGGCTGTGGGGGGAGTCCGAGAAGCTCACCGGCGTCATGTTCGGTGTACTGGACGAGGTCGGCCACTAGGGCCAGCGCGAGGCCCTGCCGGTCTCACCGCTCCTTGCCTTTCTCACTGCCAGGCGGTGGCTTCGGCCCCGGTCCGGGATCAGGCTGACGGCGAGTCCGTCGCCGTCAGCCTGGAGATCCGGTGCACGTCGGTACTAGGCCGCCGCCTTCTCCAGGATGTGCACCCCGCAGGCCGAGCCCAGCCCGATGACGTGGGCCAGGCCCACCTTGGCGCCCTCGATCTGACGGTTGCCACCCTCGCCCCGGAGGTGGGTGGCCACCTCCCACACGTTGGCGATCCCGGTGGCGGCGATGGGGTGGCCCTTGGACTCGAGTCCGCCCGAGACGTTGACCGGTGTCTTCCCGTCACGCCAGGTGGCCCCGGAGTTGAAGAAGTCGACGGCCCCGCCCACCTCGCACAGCATGAGGTTGTCGTAGTGGACGAGCTCGGCGGTGGCGAAGCAGTCGTGCAGCTCCACCAGGTCGAGGTCGGACGGTCCGACCCCGGCCTGCTCGTAGGCCTGGGTAGCGGCGTTGCGGGTCAGGGTGTTGACGTCGGGGAGGATCTGGCACGCCTCCTCCCACGGGTCCGTGGTGAGGATGGAGGCCGAGATCTTCACCGCCCGCTTCTGCTGTTCGAGGGAGAGGGTCTTGAGCTTGGACCCGCTCACCACCACGGCGGCGGCGGCCCCGTCGCAGTTGGCCGAGCACATGGGCCGGGTGTTGGGGTAGGCGATCATGACGTCCCCCATGATCTCCTCGAGGGACATCTTCTTCTGGTAGGCGGCCATCGGGTTCAGCGTCGAGTGGGAGTGGTTCTTCTCGCTGATCTTGGCGAACAGCTCGAAGCTGGTGCCCCCGTACTTGTGGCCGTACTCCATGCCGATCTGGGCGAACACGCCGGGCATGATCTCGGTCCCGATGCGGCCGTCGACCGGGGCCACGGCTCCGTAGCGGCCCGAGGGTGTCCAAGCGTCGGCATCCTCCTTGCGACTCCCCCCCGAGAGCAGGCCCGCCCCGGAGAGCTTCTCCACCCCGAAGGCCAGGCCCATGTCGGCCTCGCCGGCCTTGACGGCCATGCACGCCACCCGCAGGGCGGTGGCCCCGGTGGCACAGGCGTTGGCCACGTTGAACACCGGGATGCCCGTCTGGCCCAGCTGCTTTTGCACCTGTTGGCCGATGCCGGCATTGGACTGCATGAGGCTGCCCGCCCCGATGATCCCCATGTCCTTCATGGTCACCCCGCCGTCGGCCAGGGCGCCCAGTACGGCCTCGGAGGCCAGGTCGACCAGGTCCTGGTCAGGGTGCTTGCCGAATTTGGTCATGTGGATCCCGAGGATCCACAGGTCGTCCGATGCCATGGTGTCCAGCCTCTCTGTCGTGCTGCCTGCTGTGTCGTTCGCTGCGCTGTCGTTCCGTCCGTCGTGCGAGCCGGGGGGCTCAGGGGTCCGCCGGCGAGGTCAGCTGCCGACCGGCTCGAAGCCGAATCCGACCGCCTCGGTGCCGTGGGCGTCGGTCCCGATGACCTCGGTGGCCAGGCGCACCTTCATGCCCATGGTCACGTGCTCGGGGTCGGGTTCCACGTTGATGAGGTTGGCCCGGACACTGGTGCCGCCGCAGTCCACCACGGCGGCCACATAGGGAACGGGGACGCCCGGAGCGGCGAAGGTCACGATGGTGAAGGCCCGGACCTCACCCGAGGTGTCGATGGCCACGGTCCGAAAGTCGTCCGTACCGCAGCTGGCACAAGCATTGCGGCGGTCGAAGAACCGGGCCCTGCAGTTGGTGCACTCGTGGGCCACCAGGTGGGGTTCGTCCCCCAGCTTCAGGTAGTCCACCAGCGGAATCTGCTCGGCCATGTCCCCCACTCTCTCTGCATCGCAACCAGCACCCCAACGGAGCCACCCTACCGGGGGCGGGAAATGAGGCGCTACTTGGCTGGGTGCCCACCGGCTCGATCAGGCGCACGGAGGCCCTGCTCATCACCCCTCCCGGGTGATGCCAGCCTCACCCCCGACCTGCGAAGATGGGTCCGCGACCCACCGGGCGTCGGTTCGAGCAGCGGTCGCTGACGAACCCTCCGACCCGAACCACGACCCAGAGACGAGGTACCTCCTCCATGCCCCTCCACAAGCACGAGCCGATCCCACAAGATCTGCTGGCCTCGGTCTACGCGGGCCAGGACCTGTTGGCCACACTGCCCTCGCACCGATGCCCTGAGGACGCCATGCGGGCTCCGGACGCCCTCCAGGCCATCTCCGACGAGCTGATGCTGGACGGCAACGCCCGCCAGAACCTGGCCACCTTCTGCCAGACCTGGGAGGAGGACGAGGTCCACAAGTTGATGGACCTGGCCATCAACAAGAATCTGATCGACAAGGATGAGTACCCCCAGACGGCCGAGATCGAGCGCCGGTGTGTCCAGATCCTTAGCCACCTGTGGAACGCCCCCGAGGGGGGTGGCGCCGTCGGTTGCTCGACCATCGGGTCCTCGGAGGCGTGCATGCTCGGCGGCATGGCAGCCAAGTGGCGGTGGCGGGCCAAGCGCGAAGCGGAAGGCAAGCCCACCGACAAGCCCAACATGGTGTGCGGCCCCGTCCAGGTCGTCTGGCACAAGTTCGCCAAGTACTGGGACGTCGAGATGCGGGAGATCCCCATGTCCCCGGGGAAGTACTGCATGGACGTCGAGCAGATGCTGGCCCAGGTGGACGAGAACACCATCATGGTGGTGCCCACCTTCGGGGTCACCTACACCGGTGCCTACGAGCCCGTGCTCGAACTCGCCGAGGCGTTGGACAAGCTGGCCGAGGATACCGGCCTCGACATCGACATCCACGTGGACGGGGCCAGCGGCGCCTTCCTGGCCCCCTTCTGTGCCCCCGACATCATCTGGGATTTCCGCATCCCGCGGGTGAAGTCCATCAGCACGTCGGGCCACAAGTTCGGCCTGGCTCCGCTGGGGGTGGGGTGGGTGCTGTGGCGGGATCAGGCCGACCTGCCCGACGACCTCATCTTCCACGTCACGTACCTGGGCGGTGACATGCCCGTGTTCCAGATCAACTTCTCGCGTCCGGCCGGCCAGGTGGTGGCCCAGTACTACAACTTCATCCGCCTGGGCCGGAGCGGCTACCGGGGTATCCACACCGCCTGCTACGACACGGCCAAATTCCTGGCCGAGGAGATCGTGAAGCTCGGCCCCTTCGACATCCTGTGCGACGGGAACCCGCTGACCGGCATCCCGTCGGTGGCCTGGCGGATCACCGAGGGCGAGGACCCGGGCTACACCCTCTATGACGTCGCCGACCGCCTACGTGTGCAGGGTTGGCAGGTGCCGGCCTACCCGCTCACCGGGTCGGTGTCCGACATCTCCGTCCAGCGCATCCTGGTGCGCCAGGGGGTCAGCCGCGACCTGTCGTACCTCTTGTTGGAGGACATCAAGCAGGCCATCGCCCACTTCGACAAGCATCCCGTCTCGGTGGGCATGACCAAGGAGGAGTCCGGCGGCTTCAGTCACCTGTAGGGCGGGGGAGTGACACCGGCCCCGCCGCCGGACCTCAGCTCCTACGGGCGCTCGCACCTGGTCACCACCGGCGGTGCGGGCCGCCCTCACCGCCGCGGTGCTCCTGGGCGCCTACTTCCTGATCCCCGCCCCCCACCGGCACCACGAGGCCCCCGGGCTCCGGCTGGTGGTGGCCCTCGTCCTCTTCGTGGTGGTGGTGGCCAACGAGGTCCGGCTGATCACCGTGCACGAACGCCCCCTGCTGCGGGCCGGGGTGGCCATGGCCACGGTGATCCCGCTCTTCTTGGTGCTGTTCGCCTGGATCTACCTCACCATGTCCCAGTCCGATCCGACGGCGTTCACCGGCAGTCCCCATCCGCTCGACAAGCCCTCGGCGCTCTACTTCGCCGTGACCGTCTTCTCGACGGTGGGGTTCGGTGACATCACCCCGCACAACGATCCGGCCCGCCTCGTCGTGACCGTCCAGATGCTGGCCGACCTGGCCGTCATCGCCGTGGTCATCCGCCTCATCTTCGGGGCGGTCAACCGCGCCGTGAAGGGCACCGACCCCTCGACCGGGGAGTGACGAAGTCAGGAGCCCGGATCGCTCAGCCCGTTCGGCCTGGCGCCCTCAGCTGAGTTGGGGTGGAGGCCTCAGCTGACCAGCACGTAGATGCTCTTGCCCACCAGCCACAAACCCAGGCCGAGGGACAGGATGATGATGACCTGGTCGGTGTGGGACTCGATCCACTCCCGGATGCCGGCCATGATGGCCTGGGCCCTCTCGGGGCGGAAGCCGGCGTAGATCTCCATGACCAGGTAGACCAGCGTCGAGATCACGCAGAACAGGAACAGGGCGATGTAGCTCTCCACCGAGCTGAGCTTGGCCTCCATGATGGTGGCCACCCCGGCGGCCACCAGGCCCCAGGGCTGGGTGAGCGGCGCCAGGCCGACGACCACCCACGGCGACATGTTGTCGATGCCGGTCTGCCACTTGGGCGGCTTCTTGGGCTTCTTGGGCTGGCCCATCTTGGCCCGGCGGCGCAGGGCGATGAACACCAGCACCACCCCGATGAGCATCTTGATGGCGATGGCGGCCAGGGACGGCGCCGTGTTGGACTTGGGCGGCTTGTTGCCCGTGAACAGGACGGTGAGGGCGACCACTGCGGCCAACGAGAGCAACCACCCGAAGATGAAGGCCGCCCCCTTGCGCACGCCGCCCTTGGACATCAGGACCAGCATGAAGGCGGTCAGCGGGATCGGCTCCAAGGTGATGACCAGGCCGATGAGGATCAGGTCGAGGGTCATCGGCTCTTCCCCGTGACCGTGACCAACGGGGTGGGCGGGAGGTCAGTCATTGCTCTGGCGGAACTTCTTCACGAAGACCACCACCACCAGGATGGCGATCACGGCGAACACGATGCCTCCGACGTAGTACATGGATGCCTTCGGTTGTTCGGGTCGGCGGCGAAGGCGGGTCGGCGTCGACGGCGGATGGAACGGCGATGGACAGCGGGGCCGGCGGGGGCATGGGCGCCCCCACCGGCCCCGATCCCAGTCCCGCTACGAGAGGACTTTGGCCTTCTGGGCCTCGAACTCGGCGTCGGTGAGCACGCCCTGCGCCTTCAGATCGGCCAGCTTGGCCAGCTGGTCGGCACTGTTGTCGCCCGAGGTGCCCGCCGTCTGCTTGACGTAATCGTCGAAGGCCTTCTGCTGCTGCTGGGCGGCCTGCTCGGCCCGCTCGTGCATCTTGCCGCCCCGGGCGATCAGGTACACGAAGATCCCGAGGAAGGGGAGGATGATCACGAAGATGACCCAGAGGGCCTTGGCGCCGCCGCCCATGTCCCGGCTGCGGAAGATGTCCCCGAAGATGACGATGAGGAGCCAGAACCAGATGAAGAAGACGAAGAGCCCCAGCATCGTGCCGAACAGGTCGGCCAGGGGGTAGGTGTACGCGAGCATCGGTCGGTCCTCCTTGATGGGTGCAGTTGTTTGCCCCGTGATCCAACCACACCCGGGCCTTCGGGGTCATCATCCTTCCGGGATGACTTGGGCGGGCACCCGCCGGTGGGTCCATCCAGGTCACTGACGTGTGGACCCCTCTGGGTGTGCGGCGAGGCGCCTAGAGGAGACCGAGCTGGCGGGCCCGAGCGATGGCCTCGTTGCGGTTGGCGGCCTCGAGCTTGCGGTAGATGTGGGCCATGTGGGTCTTGATGGTGTTGACCGACACGTAGCACTGCTCGGCCAGCTCCGTATTGGTCAGTCGACTGGGCAGGAAGGAGAGGATCTCGAGCTCGCGGTCGGTGAGCGGGTCGGCCAGGTCGCCTCCCGGGGACGGGGCGATGGCCTCGCGTGCCCGCTGGAGGACCGCCTCCCGGAAGGCCGACGGCGCGTCACCGAGCCCGGCCACCAGGCCGATCACGGCCGGGCCTCCCCGGACGAAGACCTCGACCAGTGCGTGGTGCTCGGCGATGGCCACGGCCTCGGCGATCTGGCCACTCGCCTCGTCGGCGTTCCCCTCGACACTGGCCAACCAGGCCGAGAGGGCCAGGCGCTCGACGGCGAATCGTGGCTCGTCGCCGACCCACGAACCGCTGTCGAGGAGCTTGCGGGCCTGGTCGTCGTGGCCGAGGGTCAGTGCGGTGGCCGCCGACTCGAGGAGGGTGGCGGCGGTGTCGAGCCGTTGGTCCCACAGCAGGCGGGCGGCCTCGTCGGGGGCGCCGGCCAGGCGGAGCAGCCGGGACCGGAGGGCGAGCATCCGCTGTTCGACCAGGGGCGGAGGAGGGGCACCGAGTTCGGTCCGGGTGGCGGCCAGGGTGGCCAGGGCCTGGTCGCCGTGGCCCTCGGCGGCCTGGAGCTCGGCGGTGAGCAGCCGTCCGATCCAGGCCAGCGGGACCCGGCGGTTGGCCTCGGCCCGCAGGCACCCCTCGCGCAGGGCCAGGGCCGCCCGTCTCGGTTGGCCACGCTCCAAGGCGGCCAGGCTGGCGGCCAGAAAGGCCTCGGAGGTGACCGGGTGGACCAGCATCCCCACCTCTCGGGCCACCCCCAGGGCCTCGTCGGCCAGAGCCTCGGCCCGTTCGAGGCGACCGCTCCATGCCTCGGTCAGGGCCAGGGAACCGAGGAGGCCGATCCTCCAGCCCGAGTAGGCGGCGCCGCCCGATTCGAGCGCCTGCTGGATCCACCCGCGGGCCTCCTCCAGGCGGCCGGCCAGCAGGTGGCCTCGGCCACACGACCCGAGGGCGAGTGTCTCGAGCGACCGGGGATCGCCGAGGTTCATGACCACCGGCACAGGTCGCCCGTCGAGGCGGTCAAGGAGCTCGAGGGCGGCGTGGGCCGCAGCCACGGTGATCTCCGGATTGGACCGGAACTGGGCCAGCGTGGCCATCAGGGTCTGGGCGCAGGCCTGCTCGCCCGGCGTGGCCTCGGGGTCGGCCAGCACGCGGACCAAGATGTCCTCCGATCCCGCCGCCTGGCCCTCGGCCCCTTTCAGGAAGCTCAGCAGGAGGCTCACGTCGCGCCGACCGGACCGGGCGGTCTCGGGCACGTCGCAGATCCACCGGATCACCGTGGCCATCTGCCCCTGCTCGAAGATCTCCGAGCCCCGGCCCATGATCAGGTCGAGGGCATCGTCCCAGCGTCGGGCCCGCAGCAGGTACTCCACGGCCGGGCCTACCTCGCCCCGGGCGAGGTGCCAAGCGGCCGCCCGGAGCAGGAGCGGCCCCTCGGCCTCGGGCCTCTCGGCCCGGAGTCGGAAGCGCAGGAGGTCCCGGAACAGGTGGTGGAAGCGGAACCACCCTCGATGGGTGTCCAGGGGGATGAGGAACATGGACTGGCGCTCCAGCTCCTCGAGGACCAGCTGTGCCGCCGGCTCCCCGGTGAGCTCGCCGGCCAGGTCGGCGCAGATCTCGTCGAGTACCGACACCCGCAGGAGGAAGTCCCGCCTCGCCGTCGGCTGGGCCTCCAGGACCTCCTCGCTCAGGTAGTCGGCGATGAGCCGGTCGTTGCCGCTGAACTGGGCGACGAAGGCGTCGGAGTCGTCGTGCAGACGGAGCATCATGCCGGCCAGCTGCAGTCCGGCGGCCCAACCCTCGGTCCGGTGGACCAACGCGGTCACCTGATCCGACCCCAGTGGTCGGCCGGTGATCCGCTCGAGGAGCCGGGCCGAGTCGGCGTCGTCGAAGGCCAGGTCGGCCTGGCGGATCTCGGTCACGTGACGGTGCAGCCGGTGGTGGCTCCAGGCGATGGGCGGGTCCACACGGGTGGCCAGCACCAGGTGGACCTGGTCCGGGAGCAGCTCGACGAGCCGACCCAGGTCGCCGATGAGGGTGGGGTTGGACAGCTGGTGCAGGTCATCGAGCACGATGACGGTCTCGGGCAGGTCCTGCAACTGGGAGCCGAGCGCCTCGACCAGGGGAGTGCCGAGTCCGCCGCCGTGCATGGACACCAACTCGCCCAGCTCCGCCAGGTCGGGCTCGATGGCGGCGATCCGGGCCAGCAGACGTCGGGAGAACCGGACGGGGTCGTCGTCGGCGGCCTCCAGGCTCAGCCAGACGAACACCAGGTCGTCACGTGTGGCTGCCCACTGGGACAGCAGCACCGTCTTGCCGGCACCGGCCGGGGCCACCATCAAGATGACCGGCCGGCTGAGAGCCTCGTCCAACTGCCGACGGAGTACCGGTCGGTCGACCGCGTGGGTCGGCGTTGATTGGCCTGTCACCATGGTTTCGACTCGTGCTCCGCCCTGTCTGAACGGCCAGTCTGCCACTGCCGGGGGGGAGGCGGCGAGTTGCCTCGGCGCCTCCGGACCCGGGAAGGCCGTCGCCAGGTCCGACCGGGCCGGCCCGGCGATCACCCTCGGGGGATGACGACATGGCCGGGGTGTGGGCGCACCATGGGGGCAATGCGACGTGGACACCTCGCAGACGCCATCCGAACGGGGAGCCGAACCTGCGGCGAGGTTCCGGTGCCCCGGGGGCCGGGCCTCACGCTGACGACGGCCGTCGTCCGACCCGGGACCTGCCACCGTGAGTCAGACCAGCGCCGTGGTCATGTCATCGAAAGGGTCGCTGTGGGCGCCGAGAGCTTCGAAATCGTCGTCCGGGGACGACTCAGCCCGACCCTGGTGGTGGCCCTCGACGGGTTCGAGGTCCGCTGCTTCGATGAGGGCTTGACCCACCTCGTCGGGTTCGTGCCCGACCAGTCCAGGCTCCACAGTCTGCTGGAGCTGCTCCGAGACCTCAACATCGAGTTGGTGTCCGTAAACCCGGTCGGCGTGCTTCCCTCCGAGCGCACCGCCGCCGGGACCAGCCCGTCCGCCACCTCGCCCAAAGGACCGTCCCGTGCCTGACATCTCCCGTTCCAGCCTGCCCATTCCCCATCGTCAGCACGTGGGACTGACCACCTACGACGCCAAGGACCCCGACACGTCCTATCCCCCCATCGAGCCCCTCCGGCCACCGGCGGGCGCACCCAACGTGGTGGTCATCATGATCGACGACGCCGGGTTCGGCGCGTCGTCCGCCTTCGGGGGGCCGTGCCGGACCCCGGTGGCCGAACGGCTCGCCGCCAACGGCCTCAAGTACAACCGCTTCCACACCACCGCGCTCTGCTCGCCCACCCGGGCCGCCCTCCTGACCGCCCGCAACCACCACTCGGTGGGGATGGGGGGAATCACCGAGATCGCCACGTCGGCCCCGGGCTACAACTCGGTCCGGCCCGACAACGCCGCCCCCATCGCCGAGACCCTGCTCCTCAACGGGTACTCGACGGCCCAGTTCGGCAAGTGCCACGAGGTGCCGGTGTGGGAGACCAGTCCCATGGGCCCGTTCAACCAATGGCCGACCGGGAGCGGGTTCGAACACTTCTACGGCTTCGTGGGCGCGGAGACCAACCAGTGGTATCCGGCGCTGTACGACGGGATCACGCCGGTGGAGCCGGACAAGACCCCCGAGGAGGGCTACCACTTCACCGAGGACCTGACCGACCACGCCATCACCTGGGTGCAGCGCCAGCGGTCCCTCATGCCCGGCAAGCCGTTCTTCATGTACTTCGCCCCCGGGGCGACGCACGCCCCCCACCATGTGGCCCCCGAGTGGAGTGACAGGTACCGGGGCCAGTTCGACGCCGGCTGGGACGCACTGCGTGAGCAGACCCTGGCCCGTCAGATCGACCAGGGCATCGTGCCGCCCGACACCGTGCTCTCGGCCCGGCCCGATCACATCAGTGCCTGGGCCGACGTCGCCGACGACCTCAAGCCCGTCCTGGCCCGGCAGATGGAGATCTACGCCGGCTTCCTCGAGCACACCGACCACCACATCGGCCGCCTCCTCGATGCCATCGACGGGCTCGGGGCCACGGACGACACCCTCGTCTACTACATCATCGGCGACAACGGGGCCTCGGCCGAGGGCACGCCGCACGGGACGTTCAACGAGATCATCTCGTTGAACGGGGCGGCCGAGTTCGAGACCACCGAGTTCATGGCCGAGCGCATCGACCAGTTCGGGACCCCGGCGGCCTACAACCACTACGCCGTGGGTTGGGCCCACGCCATGAACACGCCGTTCCAGTGGACCAAGCAGGTGGCCTCCCACTTCGGCGGGACCCGCAACGGGACCATCGTCCACTGGCCCAAGGGGATCACGGCCAAGGGCGAGGTCCGCTCCCAGTTCCACCACATCATCGACGTCGGGAGCACCATCTTGGACGTGGCCGGCATCCCCGAGCCGACCTTCGTCAACGGCATCCAGCAAATGCCGCTCCACGGCGTGTCCATGGCCTCCTCATTCAATGACGCCGTCGCCCCGGAGGTCCGGGAGACCCAGTACTTCGAGGTGGCCTGCAACCGCGGGATCTACCACCAGGGTTGGACGGCGGTGACCCGGCACAGCGTCCCCTGGGACTTTGGGGCCGAGCTCCCCGCACTCGACGACGACGTGTGGGAGCTGTACGACACCGCGACGGACTGGTCGCAGGCGCACGACGTGGCCGAGGAGCACCCGGACATGCTCAAGAAACTGCAGCGTCTGTGGCTCATCGAAGCGGTCAAGTACGACGTCCTCCCGCTCGACGACCGACGGATCGAGCGGTTCAACTCGGACATCGCCGGGCGCCCGGTGCTGATCAAGGGGAACAGCCAGCTCCTCTACGGGGGCATGAACCGGCTGAGCGAGAACTCGGTCCTCAACCTGAAGAACAAGTCGCACTCGGTCACCGCCGAGGTCGAGGTGCCCGAGGGTGGGGCCACCGGGGTGATAGTGGCCCAGGGGGGTGCGTTCGCCGGCTGGAGCTTCTACCTGCACGAAGGGAGGCCCAAGTACTGCCACAACCTGGCCGGCCTCATGCGGTTCTACGTGGAGGGGACCGAGGCCGTCCCGGCCGGCACCCACCAGGTCAGGATGGAGTTCGCCTACGACGGCGGGGGCCTGGCCAAGGGCGGCACGGCCTCGTTGTTCATCGACGGCCGGCCGGTGGGGGAGGGGCGGATCAACGCCACCGTGCCCATGATCTACTCGGGTGACGAGACCTGTGACGTGGGCTCGGACACCGGGACGCCGGTGAGCGAGGACTACGCCGGTGACGCCAGCCGGTTCACCGGCACGGTCAACTGGGTCGAGCTGGCCATCGGCGACGACAGCCACGATCACCTGATCAGCCCCGAGGAGCTGATGCGGGTGGCCACCTCGATCCAGTAGCAGCCGTCCAGTAGCGGCCGTCCAGTAACGGTCCTCCCGTTGCCGGCCTCGTCGCCCCGACGTCACGGTCCTCGGGCGGGCCGGTTTCCGGGCCCCGGTTACCCTGGTCGCCATGTCGGACTCGTGCTGTGCCCCCGAACGTGACGGACCCACCGGGGCGCAGCGTCAACACCCGGCGCCCCCGAGCGGGGGACCCGTCCCCTCGACGCTGGTGGACATCCCGGGCGGCCGGTACCGGATCGGGGACGACTCGGCGTGGTCCTACCCGGGGGACGGCGAGTCGCCGGTCCACGAGGTGGAGCTGCGTGCCTTCCGGATGGGCCGGCACGCGGTCACCAACGGTGAGTTCGCCACCTTCGTCGACGCCACCGGGTGGCGGACGGAGGCCGAGACGTTCGCCTGGTCCTTCGTCTTCGGCGGGCTGCTCCCCGACGAGTTCCCCCGACCCGGGGGGTCGAGGGGGCACCGTGGTGGCGCCAGGTGATGGGGGCGGACTGGCGGCATCCCGAGGGTCCGCACTCCGACGTGGACGACCGCCCCGACCATCCGGTGGTCCACGTGTCCTGGAACGACGCCTCGGCCTACTGCACGTGGTCGGGGACCAGGCTGCCCACCGAGGCCGAGTGGGAGGTGGCCGCCCGTGGTGGCCTGGTGGGTCAGCCCTTCCCCTGGGGCGACGAGCTCGAACCGGGAGGGGTCCACCGGATGAACGTCTTCCAGGGCGACTTCCCCGGCGGCAACACCGGGGCCGACGGCTACCTCGGGACGGCGCCGGTCGACGCCTTCGAACCCAACGGGTACGGGCTGGCCAACATGTGCGGCAACGTGTGGGAGTGGTGTGCCGACTGGCTGGACGTGGGCTTCTACGCCGCGTCCCCTCTGGCCGACCCCTCCGGCCCCCCCGACGGCTCGGCCCGGGTGCAGCGGGGGGGTTCCTACCTCTGCCACGCCTCCTACTGCCGTCGCTACCGGGTCTCGGCCCGATTCGGGAGCTCGCCGGACAGCTCGACGGGAAATGTGGGGTTCCGGGTGGCTGCCGACCCCTGAGGGGGCGTCCGGCGCCCACCGGGTGATATCGCCCGATCAGGGTGATGGTCGTCCCGCCCGGACGGCGCGAAAGTGGAGCTATGACCACCGTAGAGTCCAGTGAGCACGTCCACGAGGTAGTCACGGGATCCGAGGTCGACCACCTGGAGGCCGATGAGCGGGTGGCCCTCGGCAAGGCGGCGCGGGTCACCGTCCCCCGGTCGGCCCAGGGCGCCTGGGAGCCGGCCGCCGACCGTCCCGACCCGGTGGCCCTCCTCGAGTCCCAGGCGGCCACCCGGGTCCAGGAGCTGGTGCCCATCCGCTACGGCCGCATGCTGGTGTCCCCGTTCACCTTCTACCGGGGTGCCGCACTCATCATGGCCTCGGACCTGTCGAAGACCCCCCGGTCCGGCATCAACGTCCAGGCCTGCGGGGATGCCCACCTGAGCAACTTCGGCGTGTTCGCCTCCGCCGAGCGCAGCCTGGTGTTCGATCTCAACGACTTCGACGAGACCCTGCCCGGACCCTGGGAGTGGGACCTGAAGCGGCTGGCCGCCAGCCTGGCCATCGCCGGCCGGGACCGGGGGTTCTCGGACAAGGAGCGAGCCGACATCGTCCTCGAGACGGCGGGCGCCTACCGGACCGAGATGGCCAAGCTCGCCGGCATGCGGGATCTCGACGTCTGGTACGCCCGGATGGACATCGAAAAGGTGTTGCAGGAGATCGGCGACGACCTCGGCCTCACCAGCCCGAAGGGGGCGGCCAAGGGTGGGGGCAAAGGGCTGTCCAAGGTCAAGGCCCGGGCGGACAAGGCCCTGGCCAAGGCCAAGACCCGGGACAGCATGCAGGCCCTGGAGAAGCTGACCGAGGTGGTCGACGGCGAGACCCGCTTCGTGAGCGACCCACCCCTGCTCGTCCCCGTCGAGGAGCTCTATCCCGAAGAACAGGGGGATGTCCTCACCGAGTCCTTCCACCGGATGTTCCGCAACTACCGGTCCACCCTGCAGAGCGACCGACAGCACCTCCTCTCCCAGTTCCGGTTCGTCAACATCGCCCGCAAGGTGGTCGGCGTGGGCAGCGTGGGCACCCGGGCCTGGGTCATCCTCCTCGTGGGGAGCGACGGGACCGATCCCCTGCTCCTGCAGGCCAAGGAGGCCCAGGAGTCCGTCCTGGCGGCGTTCGTGGGCAAGAGCGAGTACGCCAACCAGGGTCAACGGGTGGTCGCCGGCCAGCACCTCATGCAGGCGTCCAGCGACATCTTCCTGGGCTGGGAGCGGGTCACCGGGCTCGACGGGAAGCAGCGGGACTTCTACCTCCGCCAGCTGCGCGACTGGAAGGGCTCGGCCGACACCGACCAGATGGTCCCGACGGGGATGGCCATCTACGGCCGTCTGTGCGGCTGGACCCTGGCCCGGGCCCACGCCCGTTCCGGTGACCGCATCGCCATCGCCGCCTATCTGGG
The DNA here is from genome assembly GCA_963738545.1 of uncultured Acidimicrobiaceae bacterium. Lineage (GTDB taxonomy): Bacteria > Actinomycetota > Acidimicrobiia > Acidimicrobiales > RAAP-2 > Bog-756. The sequence continues at coordinate 1,189,287 of CAVTXA010000007.1, read as the reverse complement.
GACGGGCAAGTCCTTCGACAACGCCATCGCCGCCTTCGCCGAGACCTACGCCGACCAGAACGAGCGGGACTACGACGCCCTGGCCAAGGCGGCCTCCGAGGGCCGGATCAAGGTCGAGAGCGGACTGTGACGGCGCGCTGCCCCCGATCCGGTCGGCGTGGTGAGGTGAGGTGAGGTGACCGACTCCACCCTCAACGCGGCGGCCACCACGGTGACGGCCAACGGCGCTCTCGACAAGCAGAGTGCCGAACTCATCGGGAGCCGCTATCTGATCAAGTTCCAAGAGGACACGCTCCGCCACCGGCCCCTGTGGATCCGGCTGATCATCGAGTTCGTGGGGACGTTCGTCCTGGTCACCGTGGCCGCCGGCTCCGGCGTGATCAACCACTACGCCGGAGGCGGTCCCATCAGTCGGTCGGCGGCGGTGATCGCCCCGGGTGCGGTGGTCATGGCCATGATCTACGCCCTCGGTCCCCTGTCCGGGCTCCACATCAATCCCGCCGTCACGCTCGCCTTCACCGGCCGCGGGGTATTCAAGGTGGCCTGGGTGGTGCCCTACCTGATCGTCCAGTTCGCCGGAGCCATCGCCGCCGCCCTCTTCCTGCAGGCCATGTTCGGCCATGTCGACTCGGGGGGCAACTACCCGATCGCCAAGCCGGGAGGGGAGTGGCGATCGATGGTCATGGAGATGGTGCTGACGGCCATCCTGGTCACCGTGATCCTCCACACGGCCACCGGCTACCGGAGCATCGGGCACAACGCCGCCCTGGCCGTGGGCTCCACCGTGGCCCTGCTGGGTCTGTTCGCCAGCCCCATCAGCGGAGCCTCCATGAATCCGGCCCGCACGCTGGGTCCCGACATCGTGAGCCTGAACTTCACCGGCTGGTGGGTCTACATCGTCGGGCCCGTCGTCGGGGCCTCGATCGCCGTGTTACTCATCGGCCTGGTCCGGGGCCTGCCCGATAAAGAGGAGCGGGGCGCGGCCGAAGGCGACGCCCTGCCCCTCGAGCGCTAGAGGACCGGCCGGCCGGTCGATCGCCCCGCCGGGGCAATCACCCGTTCCGGATGAGGACACCGACCGATGCATCACGTACCCTGAACCAACGAGAAGGTGAGGACCAACAGCACATGACCACAGGACCAGTCGAATACATCATCGTCGGATTCCCCGGCAACAAGTTCAACGGGGAGATCGCTCCCGAACTCATCGCCCTGGTCGAGTCGGGGACCGTCAAGGTCCTCGACCTGATCTTCATCGGCAAGGACGCCGAGGGCAACGTCGTGAGCTTCGAGATCGAGGACCTCGAGGGGTTCGAGGCCTTCGCCAATCTCGACGCCGATGTCGGTGGCCTCATCAGCCCCGAGGACATCGAGTACGCCGCCACCCAGCTGGAGCCCAACTCCTCGGCCGCCCTCCTGTTGTGGGAGGACGTGTGGGCCGCTCCCTTCGCCAAGGCCGTGCGAGACTCGGGTGGCGTCCTGCTCGACGGGGCGCGCATCCCCTACGAGTTGATCGAAGCCGCACTGTCGGCGCTGCCGCCGGCAGTCTGAACCGTTCCACGACAGGAGAGACGACATGTTGAGAAGACGACCGATCGCCAGGATGGCCGTACGGACGACCGCCGTAGTGGGCACCGCCGCCGTGGTGGGGTCCCATGTGGCCAACAAGCAGGCCGCCGCGGCCCAGCAGCAGCAGGCCGCCGCGCCCGAGCCCGCCCCGGCCCCGGCGCCCGGCCCCGGCGGCAGCCGCCCCGGATCCCATCGCCCAGCTGACCCAACTGGCCGCGCTGCGGGACTCGGGCGCGCTGACCGAGGCCGAGTTCGAGGCTCAGAAGGCCAAGATCCTGGGTTAGTCCCGTCGGTGTCCCGGTCTCGGGGCGTCGCCAGGGCGAGGATGGGAGGGTGAGCCCGGCCGTGGTCCCCACCTCGAATCTCGCTGATCCACCGCCGTCCCCGACGGAGGGTGAGCCGACGCCTCTGAGCCGTCGGGCGGTGGTGGCCGTCCAGTTCCGGCGCCTGGCCCGGGCCATCCGGGAGGGCGACGACGCCATGGTGGAACAAGCCATCGTGGCGTTGAGCCAGCGCAGCCGGCTGCTCGCCCCCCTGGCCCTCATCGTCGGGGCGTTCTCCATGCTCTTCCAGGGCATCAAGCTGCTATTCACCAACTGGCGGCTGACGCTGGTGCAGGTCCTCCCGGCCATGTGGATCTGGGCCGCCATGCTCGATCTCAAGGCCCATGCCCTCCACGGCAAGGAGTTCCACATCTTCCGCGGCCCCCTGCTGGCCGTGGTGCTCCTGGTCATCGCCGCCCTCACCGCCGGGAGCTTCTACCTGAACGCCGTCTTCGCCTTCGCCATCTCCCGCCCCGGACCTCCCGAGATCCGCCCCGGCTTCACCCGGGCCCGGCGGCACCTCCGGACCATCCTGGCGTGGGGACTGGCCGTGGGTCTGGCCCTGGGCTTCGCCACCATGGTGGTCGACCGCTGGGGCAAGATCTGGTTCTCGGTCACCCTGGGGGCCGTGGTGGCCGTGATGATGGTGGCGTACGTGGCCGTGCCGGCCCGCCTGGTGGGGGTGAAGTCGGAGCGGTCGCGACGGGACAAGCTGGCCGCCTCGGCCGTGGGTGGGGCCATCGGGGCCCTGGTGTGCGCACCTCCGTTCGCGCTCGGCCGGGTGGCCATCCTCATGCTCGGCTCCCACACCTTCTTCTACCTGGCCATCGTGCTGCTGGCCATCGCCATCGTCCTCCAGACCGGCGCCACCAGCTCGGTCAAGGCCATCAAGATGAGCGCCAAGCTCACCGTCGGCGGCCGGGTCGACGAGAAACCGGCGACGAAAGGACCCGTCGGGGAACCGGCGACCACCGAACCGGCCCCGGCCGAGTCGTGAGGGAGCGCCGCAGGCGTCGATGAGCCGGCGGCGGGTGAGCCAGCCGCCAACGGCCGGCCGGTGGGCGGTCGCACGGCCGACGGGCGACTCGCCCAGGAACGGGCTGCCGCAGAGCGAGAATTCCCCGATGCCTCCCGACGCACCTACTTCGCCGAGGAGCGCACGCTGCTGGCCTGGTGGCGGTGCGGCATCGCCGCCGCCGCCGTGGCCCTCGGGGTCGGGGCCATCCTGCCCAAACTGGGTGACGTGCCGAGGGCACGGTTCGTGGCCCTCGGCATCGGCTATGGCATCCTCGCCGTCATCTTCGTCGTCGGGGGGTCGCTTCGCGACCGACAGTCCCGTCGGGCCCTGGCCACCAACGGGTTCGCCGAGGTGCCGGGCTGGGTGGTCGCCGGCGTCACCACCTATCTCACGGTGTTGGTGGTGCTGACGGTGGTAGCCGTGATCTGAGCCGCCGATCGGCTCGCCTCCCCATTCCAGCGCGGTGTCCGTCGGGCTCCACTACCGTCGCTTCCCGTGGAGCGGACGCGGGAGGGGGAGGGCGACCCACCTGGTGGTCGGCGCCGTGGTTCTGGTGGTGACGGCGAGCTGGGTCACCGCCGGACCGTCGATCCCGGCCGCAGCGGCCCACCCCGATGCCCTGGTCACCGATCCGGCGAGCCTGGTCCATCCCCTCGACGGCACGGGCACCGGGCCGGTCAGCCCGGGGACGGTGGGGGAGTTCCCCGGCGCGGATCTCCCCTTCGGGATGATCCAGTGGAGTCCGGACACCACCCCGAACCTGGCGGCCTCCGGTGGCGGGTACTCCTCGGCGGACTCAAGCATCAACGGCTTCAGCCTCACCCATCTGAGCGGCACCGGCTGTCCCAGCTACGGGGACGTGCCCATCCTGCCCACGGTCGGGCCCGTCGGCTCCGATCCCGAGGCGGCCACCGCCTCGTTCTCCCACGACACCGAGCACGCCGCGCCCGGGAGCTACGGGGTCACCCTCGGCCCGTCCCACGTGACGACCGCCCTGGCCGTCACCACCCGGACCGGACTTCGCCGCTTCACCTTCCCGCCGACCGACGCGGCCAACGTCCTGTTCAAGGTGGCGGGCAGCGCCAATCCGGTGACCGGCTCCCGCGTGCAGCTCGACGGGCACCACGGGATCAGCGGCCAGGTGACCAGCGGTCAGTTCTGCCAGACCGGCACCGACTACACGCTGTACTTCGCCGCCCGGTTCAACCGCCCCTTCACCTCGGCGGGACGTTGGAGCGGGCCGGCGGTCGCCCCGGGCTCGACGTCGTGCACCGGTGCCGCCTGTGGCGCCTATGTCACCTTCGACGCCCGGCCGACCAGGTGGTCATGATGAAGGTCGGCATCTCCTTCGTCAGCGTCGGCCGATGCCGCCGGCAACCTCAGGGCGGAGGACCCCGGATGGTCCCTCGGCCTGGTCGAGGCCGAGGCCACCGGCCCGTGGAACGCCTCCTCGGCCGGATCCGCATCGGTGGCGGCACCCCGGCCGCAGACAGCGCACCTTCTACACCGCGCTCTACCACTCCCTGCTCGATCCCGACGTGGTCAGCGACGACAACGGGGACTACACCGGGGCCGACGGTCGGGTCCACCGGTCGACCGACGGGGCCCAGTACGCCAACTTCTCCGAGTGGGACATCTACCGCTCCGAGATCGAGCTGGTGTCCCTGGTGGCCCGCACCAGGCCGGGACATGGTCCAGTCACTGGTCAACGACGCCGACCAGGGCGGATGGCTGCCCAAGTGGGCCATCGCCGACGGCGACGAGTCACAGATGAACGGGGACTCGGCCGACCCCATCATCGCCGCGGCCTACGCCTTCGGCGTCCGCAACTTCGACGTGCGCGGCCGCCCTGGCCGCCATGGTCAAGGGCGCCACCGAGAACGAGACCGGGCACGGCCTGGAGATCGAACGCCAGTACCTCGACCAGTACCTCGCCCAGCACTACGTCGACGCCGGCTCGCTCGACCTCACCTCCATCGACTACTCGATCGGCGGCTCGGTGACCCTCGAGTACGCCCTCGACGACTTCTCGATCGCCCAGTTGGCCAGGCCCTGGGCGACGGCGCCCTGTACCGCGACCATGATGCAGCGGGCCCACAACTGGGAGTACCTGTTCAACCCGGCCACCGGCTACCTCCATGCCCGTTCGGCCGACGGCAGCTTCCCGCCGGGTCCGGCCTTCCAGGCCGTCCAGCTCGAGCCCGGCGGCCAGCTGGGCTTCGAGGAGGGCAACGCCGTCCAGTACACCTGGTCGGTGCCCCAGGACCTGGCGGCGCTGGCCACCCTGATGGGCGGGGACGCCGCCAGCCGTGGCCAAGCTCGACACCTTCTTCACCTCGCTCAACGCCACCCGGTGACCGCCCTACGACTGGGCCGGCAACGAGCCGAGCCTGTGGACGCCGTGGGAGTACGACTACGTCGGGGCACCGTCGCAGACCCAGGAGACGGTCCGCACCATCGCCGACACGCTCTACGCCGACGGGCCGGCCGACGAGCCCGGCAACGACGACCTCGGCGCCCTCGTCGTCGTGGTACGTGTGGGCGGCGATCGGGCATGTACCCGGTCACCCCGGGCACGGCCGACCTGGCCCTGGCCAGCCCGCTATTCCCCGACGTGGTGGTGACCCTGCCCGACGGCCACCGCATCGTCATCCACGCGCCGGGGGCCTCGGCCTCCGACCCCTTACGTCCACTGCACTGGCCGTCGCCGGCGTGGCCCCGCCGCCTCCCGACCCCGTCGTGCGGTCCGACGACAGCGGCAACGCCGGCCCGTCCGCACGCCCCGACGGGGTCGGGCGAACGGCATGGAACCGGCCATGGCTGCCGTCCTCGGTCATGGCCACGGGCGGCGTGCTCACCTACCGGCTCTCCTCGGTCCCCGACCCCACCTGGGGGTCCGGGTCCGGTACCCGCCCACCGTCGTTCGGGTCGGGCCGCCTGGCCGCCGTTGGGTTACTCGATACCCGAGCGGGGCAATCACCGCGTCCGGGCCGGCCGGCCCGCCGCCATCCAGCTCGGGGTGGCGCCGGCCGGGCCCGTGCCGGTCACCGCCCGTTGGACCGCCCGTGGTACCGACCTCGTCGTCTCCCCGGCGAGCGGCGCGGTGACCATCGGCTCGTCGTCCACCGGGCCGGCCACGAAGGGGTCCGCCACCTGCGCACCGGCGGCTACCGGCGAGCTCAGACGCTCACCGTGACCGCCGCCCGCCCGCGGCTCGCTACGTGCTCGACGGTCGACCTGCAGACGACGGGCGGGACCGTGCTGCCGCCGGTGGTCGTCGACATCGACGCCACCGGGTGACCGTCCCGCCGGCGAGGGCCACACGCCGGTGGGGGGCCGGTGGGATCAGGAGGCGAAGGAGAAGAGGAAGAGCTGGGTGGCGTAGGCCACCAGGCGGGGCGCGGTCGCCCCCGTCCTCCCCGCAGTCCCACAGGGCCATGTCGGCCGAGGCGTAGCCGTCACCGGCGAAGCGGGCCCGGTTGTGGGCCAGGACCCAGGTGCGATCGGCAGTGGTCGAGCAGGTGCACGGTGAGGTCGATGGACGGAGCGAACCATTCGCCGCTCGCCGCGGGCCCACCCGCTCGCCCACCGCACCGGGCATGGTGTCGGCCAGGACGACCAGGGCGAAGGGGTCGACGGTGCCGTCGTCCAGCAGGGGGGTCTCGTCGAACCGGTACCAGAGGACCCGTTCGGCCCGGTCGGGCACGTACTCCTCCCACGGGGCGTGGCCGGTCATGGCTGCGACCCTCGACCAGACTGGCTCCAAAAGGGCATGGGCTCGAACCGCCTCCACCCCGGGCGGTGGGGGTTGCGCGCCAGGACGGGCAGTCCTGCGGCGGGACGCACCTCGGCCGGGGGCCGGAGGTCGGTGAAGTCGAACCCCGGTCGGCTGGATCCGAAGATCGCCGTGGTCAGGTGGCCCCGGTGGCGATCCGGGGTTGGCCACCTCGGCCCGGAGGTGGGACATCGACCGCCCCCGGCGGAGCAGCTCCACGTCGACGGTGACCGGACCGTCGGCCACCTGGGCGGCGAAGGTGGTGTGCAGCGTGCGCAGCGACCTGGCCGGGATCGCCGAGCTCCTCGGCCATGGCCCGGAGGGCCACGGCGGTGACGACGCCGCCCTGGGGCAGGGGGATTGAGGTTCCATGCCGGGTCGATGGTTCCCTCGTACCGGCCAGTCGCCGGTGGCGCGTACCGAGGTGGACTCGGCGAAGGGAGTGGTCACGGCCCGAGATGCTCCCCGCCGTCGTTGCGGGTGTCAACCCGGCGCCGAGCCGGGTCCGGAATTGGCCCGTTTTCCCTGGTCAGCATCGGAACGACTTCGGCTATCGTCGAAGCCGGGCGTCCGGTGGGGCGAGGTTCGGCCGGTTCGGTGCCCCGGAGAGTGGAGCGGTCGATGAACATCGTGGTCAGCAATGTGAAGGGCGGCGTGGGCAAGACCACGACCTCGGTCTACCTGGTCGGCCGCGGCCGTCGAACGGGGCTACGACCCGGTGACCCTCATCGACGCCGACCGCCAGGCCTCGTCGGCCGAGTGGTTGGAGGAGAGCCCCCTCGACGGCGTCGACCTGGTCGAGGCGCCGTCCGAGCGGACCGTGGCCAAGGCCATGTCCGGTGACGCCGGCCTGTCCGTGGTCGACACCCCGCCCGGTGATGAGCGGATCGTGCGGGCCGCCCTGGAACGGGCCGACGCCGTGGTCATCCCCACCCGGGCCGGAGGGGTGGAGTACTCGCGCGTGGTGGCCACGCTCGAGATGATCGGGTCGAGGACCCCCCACGGGGTGGTCATCTGTGCCGCCCGGCTGGGCACCAACGACCTCGACGCCGCCGTGCAGTGGTGGACGGAGAACCAGGTACCCATCTGGGGGATCATCCCCGAGCGGGTGGGCATCGCCTCGGGGCCCGAGGCCCGGCTCTACCGCGAGGGACTCGACGCCTACGCCGGCGTGCTGAAGAAGGCCGTTCGCAAGCGGTCCTAGGTGGGACGAGCGCGCCGAGCTCAGTCCCCGAGACCGCCGAGCTCGCCGGGCCCGGCGGGCACGTCGACGGCGTGGGACTCGAGGGCCTCCAGGGGCACGACATCCAGGCAGCGCTCATGGGTCGAGGCCAGCACCACGTAGGCGGCGGCTCCGTCGTGGTGGGCCCGCAGCCAGTTGGCGGCGGTCACGCACCACCGGTCGCCCGGCACCAGGCCGGGGAACCGGAACTGGGGCATCGGGGTCACCAGGTCGTTGCCGATGGACCGCTGGTGCTCGAGGAACTCGGGGGTGACCACGGCACAGATGGTGTGGCTGCCCAGGTCCTCGGGACCGGTGGCGCAGCACCCGTCCCGGTAGAACCCGGTGAGCGGGTCGGTGCCACAGGGTTCCAACTCGCCGCCCAGGACGTTTCGATCGGCCATGGTTGCAGTATCGCCCAGGCGTGCCCCACCTGACGAGACGGGGACGGTGCCGGGGTGCTCGCCCCACGGTCGCGGTCAGTTGTAGTCGTCGAGGACCACCCGGTCGCCCGAGCCGGTCTCCTCCAGCGCGATCTCGAACCCGTCGACCATCTCGATCCGCTGCAGGGCGTCCACATGGCCCTGCCCCCCGCCGCTCCACTTGGCCTTGGCCCGGGTCTTGGCCTCCCGCAGGTCGTCGGCCACCACCATGACCACCTCGTGGCCTTCGCCCATCCGGCCATCGGCCAGCGGACCACCGAGATAGGCGACGTAGAGGTGCATGCCGGTGAGGTTATCCGCGGCACGCCGTGGGAGAGTTGGTCCGTCGGGACGGAGAAATTCCCGTCGGCCTGTCGATCCGTCCCGGTCGCCTCCGTCATGTGGGGGACACGGGGTTGTCGGACCGTCCGGACCCCGAGCGAGGAGAGAGCCATGCGTTACATGCTGATCATCCACAACGACCCCGAACTCCACCCGACCCCGGGCAGTCCCGAGTGGGACCAGCTGATGGCCGACTACGGCGAGTTCAGCAAGCAGCTGGTGGACCGCGGGCTCACCTACACCGGCGATCCGCTCAACGACCCCAGCACGGCGACGACCGTCCGGGTGCGGGACGGGCAGACCCTCACCGTCGACGGTCCCTTCGCCGAGACCAAGGAGTGGATGTCGGGCTACTACGTCGTCGACTTCGACAGCCTCGACAGCGCGCTGGCCGCCGCGGCCATGATCCCCTCGGCCAAGTTCGGTTCCGTCGAGGTGCGCCCCGTGGCGGAGATGTAGTCCTGGAACATCGGGAGTCGTCCGGCCGGACCGGTCCGGTGGATGCGGCCCTGGAGGCCGTCTACCGGGCCGATCGGGGCCGGGTCCTGGCCCGCCTCATCGGGATCCTCGGCGACTTCGACCTGGCCGAGGAGGCGCTCCAGGACGCCTGGGTGGCGGCCACGGTGAGCTGGCCCAAGGCGGGGATCCCCGACAACCCGGCGGGATGGCTGGTGACGGCGGCCCGGCGCAAGGCCGTGGACAGGCTCCGGAGCCTGTCGGCGTCGGCCCGACGCCAGCGGGCCTGGGGGGAGCTGGCCATCACCTGGGATCTCGGAGGCGGCACCGAGCCCATCCCCGACGAACGACTACGACTGATCTTCACCTGCTGTCATCCCGCCCTCAGCCTCGAGGCCCAGGTGGCCCTGACCCTCCGGTCGCTCGGTGGACTGACGACCGGGGAGGTGGCCAAGGCCTTCCTCATCTCCGAGACGGCCCTGGCCCAGCGGGTGGTGAGGGCCAAGCGCAAGATCCGGGAAGCGGGAATCGCCTACCGGGTCCCGTCCCCGGGGAGCTGGCCGGGCGCCTGTCTGCGGTGCTGGCCGTGCTCTACCTGATCTTCAACGCCGGCTACCTGCCGCCGTCGGGCGCCGAGCTGGTCAACGTCGACCTGTGCGACGAGGCCCTCCGGTTGTGCGGCGTGGTCATCGAGCTGCTGCCCGACGAACCCGAGCCCGTCTCGCTGGCCGCCATGATGCGCTTCCAGCACGCCCGACGACGGGCCCGGCTGGACGGGGAAGGTGTCCCGGTCACGCTCGAGGACCAGGACCGGTCGCGCTGGGACCGCGCCGAGGTGGCCAGCGGCCTGGCCCTCCTCGAGCAGGCCCAGGACATGGAGCGCGAGGGGCCCTACGGGATCAAGGCCTCCATCGCCGCACTGCACGCCACCGCCCCCCGCTCGGACCTCACCGACTGGGCCGCCATCGTCCGGCTCTACGACCGCCTGCTGTCTTGGGAGCCGACGGCGGTGGTCCGCCTCAACCGGGCCGTGGCCGTGGCCATGGCCGACTCACCGTCGGCCGGCCTGGCCCTGGTGGACGATCCGGACCTGGCCCGCGAGCTCGACGGCTACCACCTCTACGCGGCCACCCGGGCCGACCTGTTGCGCCGGTCCGGACGCCTGGACGAGGCGGCGGCGTCCTACCGACGGGCCCGGGACCAGACCGCCAACGGGGCCGAGCACCGATTCATCGACCGGCGCCTGGCCGAGCTCGGCGCCCTCGGCCCCCACGCCGGTTGATCGACCGTCCCCGCCCACGCCCGGCTGCGGCGGACCGGAGCGGCCTCAGGTGGCCCGGACGAAGTCGACGACCACCTTGGCCAGCTCGGACCCCCGGTCCTCCTGGAGGAAGTGCCCTCCTCCGGCGATGGTGGTGTGGGCTTGACCCTTGGTCCCCGGGATCCGCGCCTGGAGGACCTTGTCGGAGCCGGCGGTGATGGGATCGCCGTCGGAGAAGGCGGTGAGGAAGGGCTTGTCGAAGGCCTCGAGGACGGTCCACGCCGCCCGGTTGGCCTCGGCGGCAGGATCGTCGGGGGTGATGGGGACGAGCGTGGGGAACTGGCGGGCCCCCTCCGAGTAGGAGGAGTCGGGGAACGGGGCGTCGTAGGCGGCGATGACCTCGTCGGCCAGCTCGGTGGAGCACCCGGCGTTCACGATCACCCCGGTGGGGAAGGGCTCGACCTCCTGGGAGAACTTGAGCCAGCCCAAGAAGGCGTCGCCCGGGTGCGAGTCACCGGTCGGGAGGAAGGTGTTGGCCGCCACCACCCGGGCGAAGCGGTCCGGGTGCTCACCCACCAGGCGGAGGCCGATCAGGCCGCCCCAGTCCTGGCAGACCAGGGTCACCGAGGTCAGCGCCAGCCGGTCGAACAGGAGCTGGCGCATCCACTCGACATGGCGGGCGAAGGTGTACTCGGTGCGCGGCGTGGGCTTGTCCGAGCGGCCGAAGCCCACCAGATCGGGGGCCACGATCCGCAGCCCGGCGTCGGTCAGCACCGGGATCATGTGCCGGTAGAGGAAGCTCCACGACGGCTCCCCGTGCAGCAGGACCACCGTCTCGCCGTCGACGGGTCCCTCGTCGAGGTAGTGCACCCGAAGGTGCCCGCCGTCCTGGTCGGCGAGCTCGGCGTAGTGGGGCTCGTACGGAAACCCGGGCAGGTCGGTGAATCGCTCATCGGGGGTGCGGAGGACGTCCATCGGGGTCACCTCGTGTGGGGTCGGGATCAGGGTGGTGGGGGAGTGGTGGGGTCGCGTCCCGCGACCCTCGGCGCCGGGACAACTGGCAGTGTGAGTGCCAAATGACCCTACCCGCCCTCCGGTGGCGGCGCTCAGCGCAGGGCGTTCTTGACGAAGTCGTCGGTGCCGTGGCCCTCCTCGATCCGGGTGCCTCCGTGCCAACTTCCCCGGAGGTGGCGGCGCACCGCGTCGGGACCGTCGGCCGTGCCCCGGGCCGCCGAGTGCCACAGGTCGGCGTGGTGGAAGAGGATGTCGCCCCGCTCCTGGTAGACGGCGATCTCGCCGGGGACCCGCTCGAAGCCTGGGGGGATCCCCTCGGTGCTGCCCCGGTGGCTGCCGGGGACGACCCGGAGGAACCCGTTGGCCGGGGACGTCGGGTCGAAGTGGATGGTGAAGGCCACCCCGGGCCACATGTCGAGGTGGGGGCCGGACTGGTGGTCGGTGTGCCAGCCGATGCGGGAGTAGCCCGTCCCGGGGTCGGGTCGGGCGTCCTGGTAGACCACGCCGAAGATCTCGTAGTCGAGCAGCCAGGCCTCCGGACCCAGGGTCCGCTGCGCCACCTCGACCAGCGCCGGGTGGTGGACCAGGGCGTCGGCCCGGGCCGAGGCCCTGGTGGCGAAGTAGACATAGTGGACGAAGGGGTGTCCGTCGATGGTGGCACCGGGCTCGTCGAGGGTGATCGCTCCGAGGCGGCCATCGAGTGTGCCCACGGCCAGCCGGTGCTGGACCTCGGCCAGCTCGGACTCGGCCTCGAAGAGCTCGGTGTCGTCCAGCACGCCCCGCAGGGTGGCGAAGCCGTGGTCGGCGAAGAAGGCCTGCAACTCGTCGAGTTCGGTCGGTCCGAACACCCCCGCCGTTGCGGTGCCATCGCCCACGCCGGGTGCCCGGTCGATGTGGCGGGGCCGGGTGCTGGCGGGCGGTCGATCGGTCACCGATCAATTGTAGGGGCTGGCCCCCCGGCGGGCCGTTGGGGGCCGGGGTGGACGTCGCGAAGGTTTCATCTCGAGGTAGCGGGCCGATCACCTGGTGGTCATCTCGACTCTCTACGGTGCAACCCAGGGGCCATGGGACGAAGGAGGGCTTCTGGTGAAGCCACGTCTGATCCGCATCGCCTCACTCGCCGCCGGCCTGGCGGTGGTCGGCATCGGGGCCGCCGTGCCCGCGGCCGGAGCCGATCCGTCGGCCGGCGGCTGGGTGCCTCCGGCCCTGACGGCCACCCAGATCCTGGCGGGCTCGTCGTTGCACCACACCTTCATCCCGGCCACCTCGACCTCGGATACGACCGTCTCGGAGCCGCTGACCAAACCCGATGACATCACCCGGTTGGGAGACGAGCTGTTCGTCGGCTTCCAGAACGGCGTCGGTCCCCAGGGCGAGCCGAGTCCGGACGGCAACACCGACAGCACCATCGTCGGGTTCGGCCCGTCGGGCCATGTCCTCGGCCAGTGGGACATCACCGGGAAGGCCGACGGCGTCACCGCGGATCCGGCCCTCGGGGCGGTCATCGCCACCGTCAACGAGGACGCCAACTCGTCCCTCGATGTGATCGAACCCGGTGCCGGTCCGACCGGGATGGTCGTCCCGTACCACTACAACGAGCCACTGCCCCACGGCGGCGGCACCGACGCCATCTCCGTCGTGGACGGGAGGCTGCTCATCAGCGCCTCGGCTCCGGGGACCTCGGGCCTTCCCGCCCCCCAGCCGACCTATCCGGCGGTCTACTCGGTCACCCTCGATCCGGGGGCCAAGGTGGCCACGGTCACCCCGGTCTTCAACGACGGGGACGCGGCCACCGTGGCCAACGTCAACAGTCCCCAGTTCGGACACTCCACCGCCCTGGCACTGACCGATCCGGACTCGAACGAGGTGGTTCCCGGGGACGCCCAGAGGTTCGGTGGCCAGTTCCTGCTGACCAGCCAGGGGGATCTCCAGCAGATCTACGTCTCCGATCCGGGACGTGCCCATCAGCACCTGTCGGTGCTCTCGTTGTCCCAGGCCGTGGACGACACCGCATGGGTCACGGGATCGTGGGGGACCCTGTACGCCACCGACTCCACCCACGACACCGTCGACACGGTGACCGGGTGGTTCCAGCCGGGCCAGACGCTGGTGGCCGCCACGCCCTGCGGATCGAACAGTGCCCCCTCCGTCTGTCCGGTCCTACCCGCCTTCCCGCCCAACTATCTGGGGACGCTCAACCCGTGGACGGGTCAGGTGCAGCCCCTGGTGGTGAAGGGACAGCCCTTCGTACCGCAGGGGGGTCTGTTGTTCCTTCCTCGGGACCGCGCCGATGATGCCCCCGACGGCGACTGACCGGCAGCCCGCTCCGAGGCGGGGCACCGTCCGGATCGGAGCGACGACGGACGTCGCTCCCGCGGCTGGCTGACCCTTCGCCGATGATCGTTCCCGATCCTCCGGAGAAGCACCGGGTGATCGGGCCCCGATAGGGTCGCGCCATGGGTCGCGAGGTGGTGACGGGGTACTGCTGGCCTCAATCGGTCGGCGTCGGCGAACAGGTCGGTCTGCACGTGTCGTCCTCGGGAGGACGGCCGGTCCGGGTCGAGGTGGCGCGGGTCGGGGCGGGACGGGAGGTCGTGTTCCGTGCCGATGCGGTCACCGCAGAGGAGCACGAGACGCCCGAGGACGCCTCCTCGAAGGGGTGCGGGTGGCCCGTCGCCCTCACCGTCGACGTCGACCCAGCATGGCGGTCCGGCTACTACGAGGTCGTCCTGGAGATCGACGTGGGCGAGAAGGTGCGGCGCGACTTCGCCTTCTTCGTCGTACGGCCGTCCGCAGGAGCGCGCATCGTGGTGGCGCTGGCCACCAATACCTGGCACGCCTACAACGACTTCGGGGGCCCCAACCTGTACACCGGGGGCACCCACGTGGCCATGCAACGGCCGATGTCGCCGGGGTACCTCTACAAGCCGCCCGGCAAGGGTCGTCGGGTGACCGGCACCGGCTCCCCCGATCCGCAGAACGCCGCCCATGTCGGCTACGTGCTGATCAACCACCTGTCGGGCTACGCCGGTTCGGCCGGGTGGCCCGACTGGGAGCTGCCGTTCATCGAGTGGGCCGAAGGCGAGGGGTTCGACATCGGGGTGTGCACCAATGCCGATCTCGAGGAGCACCCCGAGGTGTTGGACGATGCCCACCTGTACCTCTCGGTGGGTCACGACGAGTACTGGTCGGGCGGCATGCGCGACACGGTCGAGGCCTTCATCGCCCGCGGTGGCAATGCGGCGTTCTTCTCCGGGAACACCTCCCTGTGGCAGGTCCGCATCGAGGGTGACGATCACGACGTGATGGTCGGGTACAAGGCGTTCTTCAAGAACGACCCGCGGATGGGGACCGATCTCGAGGCGGAGGTGACGACGTTCTGGTCCGACGTGGTCGTCGGCCGTCCCGAGAACACCATGACCGGCGTCTCGTTCACACGCGGGGGCTATCACCGTATCGGTCGCAATGTGACCTCGGGGCTCGGCGGCTACACCGTCCACCGCGCCGACCACTGGATGTTCGACGGCACCGGCCTCGGCTACGGCGACGTGCTCGGTGCCGGTCCGACCGTGGTGGGCTACGAGTGCGACGGCTGCGTGTTCACCTACCGGGACGGCCTGCCCTACCCGACCGGTGAGGACGGCACGCCGTCCACCTTCGAGATCCTCGGCACGTGCCCGACCCAGCACTTCACCCGGGAGACCGCACCCCGGCCGCCCCGGCCGGGCGAGCCGAGCGAGTTGGAGTACATCGCCTCACGGGTCTTCGGGACACGTGACGCCGAGGCGATGGAGCGTATCCGTCACGGCCATGCCGTGCTGGGTGCCTACACCAACGCGGCAGGCGCAACCGTGGTCACGTCGGGGTCGACCGATTGGGCCCACGGGCTGGCCGGGCGGGATCCCCAGATCGAGCAGATCACCCGGAACGTGCTGACGAGGTTGGGGTAGCGCCGGGGCCGGCCGACAACGCTCAGTCGGCAGCCATGCCGCCACCGAGCAGCGCCGGCAGCGCGGTGGCCCGCATCCTCTTCAGGACCCGGTGGGTCACCGGCGCGGCGTCGGGGTGCACGCCTCCGTGGGCTGCGGCCGCGGCGTGCCACGACGCCGAGCGCCGCTCGAGCGTCCCGGCGTCGTCCAGCTCGGCACAGTCGATCCGGTCCTCGAGGAGGCTGACGGTGATGGTGTCCCCGTCCTCGACCAGGGCGATGGGACCACCGAGCACGGCCTCGGGGGCGACGTGCCCGATGACGAGGCCGACGGAGCCACCCGAGAACCGGGCATCGGTCATGAGGGCGATGGTGATCCCACGCTGTCGGCACAAGCTGGTGATCTTCGACGTCGGATCGAGCATCTCGGGCATCCCGGGGGCGCCCCGGGGACCCTCGTAGCGGATGACGACCATGTCGTGATCGTCGAAGTCGTCGGGTCGTTCGTCCAGCGCCTCGATCAGTGCCCGCTCACCGTTGAACACGCGGGCCCGGCCGGTGAAGACGCCGTCGGCGATCCCGCCCTCGACCCCGGCGACCTTCAGGATGGCCCCACCCTCGGGGGCGAGATTCCCGGACAGGAGCCGCAACCCGCCGGTGTCCTTGAAGGGACGGGCCACCGAGTGGATCACCCGGTGGTCGGGCGCGGGTGGGGCCAGTCGTTGGATCTGTTCGCCCAGGGTCTCGCCGGTGCAGGTGATGGTGTGCCCCTCGAGGTAACCGGCATCGAGGAGCTCACGGACCACCGTGGGCAATCCGCCTTCGGCGTCCACGTCGACCATCGAGTAGGCACCGAAGGGTCGCATGTTGACCAGGACCGGCAGCCGGCGCGACAGGGCGTTGAACTCGGCCTGGGTGAGCACCTCCCCCCACAGGTCGATGCCGGCGGCACGGGCGATCTCGACGCTGTGCAACATGACGTTGGTGGAGCCGCCCATGGCGATGGCGACGGTCAGCGCGTTGCGCAGCGACGTGGGCGTGACGATGTCCCGCGGTCGGATGCCCGCCGACGTCATCGTGGTGAGGCAGTCGACCAGCTGTTCGGGGAACTCAGCGATCCGCCGGGAGTCGTCCGAGGTGGGGGCCACCATGTGCAAGGGCTCCAGGCCGAGCACGCCGATGAACGCCTGCATGGTGTTGTAGGTGAACATTCCGCCGCAGCTGCCCTGGCCCGGGCAGGCGTGGAGGGCCACCCGGGCGCGCACCTCCTCGTCAGGATCGGCCGCGGTCTGGAAGGCGGAGACGAGGTCGATCCGCTCACCGGTCACGGGATCGTGCCCCGGCTTGATCGACCCGTCGGACAGGATCACCGAGGGCACGTTGTGCTCCAGCACGGCGGCCACGGTGCCGACCGGCGGCTTGTCGCAGGCCACCACGGCGACGAGGCCGGCCACGCGGTTGGCGGCCAGATGCACGGCGGTGGCGTCATGGACCAGCTCCCGGCCGATCAGGGAGAACCGCATCTCGGGGGTCCCGTTGAGCTGACCGTCCGACACCCCCAGCGTGAAGGCCGGGGCGATCAGGCGCACGGCGAGCTCGTGGTGGGCGATGCGCCGGGACAGGGCGGCCTGGACCGCCGCCACCTTGTTCTGGACGCCCAGGTAGCACTGACTGTCGCCCAGGGTGCCGAGCACGGCCCAGACCGGGTCGTGGATCTTCCGGACGTCCTCACCGAGGAAGTTGGCCGTGCCCACCCGCTGCACGTCACGTCCCGGGTTCGAGGACCGCAGCTCAGGCACGTCTTCGCCCCGCTCGCTGGCCGTGTTCACCAGCTCGGTCACTTCGCCAGTTTATCGGCACCCGTCTGATCACGTGGGCGCACGCCCCCGCCCGCGGTGCAGCGCTAGGTGCCCGGTAGGCCGAACCCCGTCCGTGAACCGGCGCGTGGTCCAGCGGGGGCGGACTCAGCCACGTCCGGCCTCGAGCTCGTCCACCAGCCTCGGTGGGGCGATGACCCGGTAGGCGTCCTCGCAGAGCTCGGCGATCTCGTCCCGTCCGATCCCGCCGTCGAGTCGGACGCCGATCCAGCCCCGGGGACCGAGATAGGGAGGCCGGAAGAAGGTGTCGGGCTCGGCTCCGAGCAGCATCTCTTGCACCCCGGGTTCGGCTGCGCACCAGAGGTGGGGGAAGTGGTTGCCGTGGTGGCCTTCGAGCCAGGCATAGACGAAGGCCTTCTTGTCCCGGACGAAGAAGGTGGGCGTCCCGTGGCTGGGGCGCTCGGTGACCTCGGGAAGGGCCAGGCAGATGGACCGGACGGTGCGGAGCATGTCCCGCGGGCGACTGGCCACCAGGACATGGTGCCATAGGTGACCGGCCCGTCCCAGGGGGTACTTGTCGCCGCCCCCGGGAACGTGTCACACTAGATGGATCATGCGAGTCAGCCCGTCCGACCTCAACATCCTGGTACTCGTTTCGTAGCGCACACGACGCCTGCTCGCCGTGTGCGCTTTTCGACCTCCCCGGTGGGAGGTCGTTTTCATGTCCCGACACAAAAGCCACGCCGAGATCCGAACCCACACCGCACGACCCGAACACCGCAGTACGAAACAGACGACAAGGGAGCACCCGATGGAACTGACCGGAGCACAGGCGCTGATCAAGAGCTTGGAGATGCAGCAGGTGGAGGTGATGTTCGGCCTCCCCGGCGGTGCCATCCTGCCCGTCTACGACCCCATCCTCGACTCCTCGATCCGCCACATCCTGGTGCGTCACGAGCAGGGTGCCGGCCACATGGCCGAGGGCTACGCCCAGGTCACCGGCCGTCCCGGGGTGGCCATGGTCACCAGCGGCCCGGGGGCCACCAACATCGTGACCCCGCTGGCCGACGCCTACATGGACTCCATCCCCCTGGTGGTGGTGACC
Organism: uncultured Acidimicrobiaceae bacterium; assembly: GCA_963738545.1. Taxonomy (GTDB): domain Bacteria; phylum Actinomycetota; class Acidimicrobiia; order Acidimicrobiales; family RAAP-2; genus Bog-756. The sequence continues at coordinate 1,171,035 of CAVTXA010000007.1, read as the reverse complement.
GGACAGGTGGCCACCACGGCCATCGGGACCGACGCCTTCCAGGAGAGCGACATCACCGGCATCACCATGGGGATCACCAAGCACAACTGGCTGATCACCGACGTGCGAGGACATCCCCCGGGTGGTGGCCGAGGCGTTCCACGTGGCCACCACGGGCCGTCCTGGCCCGGTCCTGATCGACATCCCGAAGGACATCGCCAACTCGCCGGATGGAGTGGTACTGGCCCGAGCCCTCGGACCTCGACCTGCCCGGCTACCACCCGATGACCGACGGGCGACCCCGTCCAGATCCGGCAAGGCGGCCGAGCTGCTGCTGGCCGCCGAGCGGCCGGTCATCTACGCCGGCGGCGGGATCCTGAAGGCCCGGGCGGCCGACGCCCTGCGGGAGCTGGCCGAGCGGACCGGGATCCCGGTGGTCACCACGCTGATGGCCCGGGGATCGTTCCCCGATTCGCACCCGCTGTGCCTGGGGATGCCCGGCATGCACGGCAACTACACCGCCGTCACCGCCATGCAGCGGTCCGACCTGCTCATCGCCCTCGGCAGCCGGTTCGACGACCGGGTCACGGGCCGGGTCGACGCCTTCGCCCCCGAGGCCAAGATCATCCACGTGGACATCGACCCGGCCGAGCACAACAAGGTGCGCCGGGCCGACGTGGCCGTGGCCGGGGACTGCCGGCTGGTCATCGACGAGCTGCTGGTGGCCCTGGCCGACCTCGGCCTGCCCCACGCCGAGGCCACCCGGGGAGGCTCGGGCGGGGCCCCGAGCGACGCCGTGTCGGGTGCCCCGGCCACCCCGGGGTCGGTGGCCGACGCCCATCCCCGGGACCGGCTCATCCCGTGGCGGGCCCAGCTGAGCGAGTGGCAGCGTCGCTACCCCCTCGTCTACGACCAGCAGCCCGGGATCGGGGGCCCTCAAGCCCCAGTTCGTGCTGGAGGCCCTGCGGGACGCCACCCCCGACGACACCATCGTGGCCTCGGGGGTGGGCCAGCACCAGATGTTCGCCTCCCAGTGGTGGCAGTTCGACTACCCCTACACCTGGGTCAACTCGGGCGGCCTCGGCACCATGGGCTTCGCCGTGCCCGCGGCCATCGGGGCCAAGGTGGGCCGGCCGGACAAGATGGTGTGGGCGGTCGACGGCGACGGCTGCTTCCAGATGACGGCCCAGGAGCTGGTCACGGCCAGCTCGGAGCGCATCCCGGTCAAGATCGCCATCCTCAACAACGCCTATCTGGGCATGGTGCGCCAGTGGCAGGAGATGTTCTACGAGGAGCGCTACTCCGAGGTGTACCTCTCGCCCGACCTCCCCGACTACGTGGGATGGGCCGAGTCCATGGGGTGCACGGGCATCCGGGTGGAGTCGACCGAGGAGGTGGCCTCGGCCATCGACAAGGCCAACAGCATCGACGACCGGCCGGTGGTCATCGACTTCCGGACCGACGCCTTCGAGAAGGTCTTCCCCATGGTGGCCGCCGGCGCCTCCAACGACGACATCGTGGTCGACCCCTCGCTCACCCGGGATGAGGGACAGTGAGCGTCTACGGCGCCGACAAGCGCCACCACACACTCACCGTCCTGGTGGAGAACAAGGCCGGCGTGCTGGCCCGGGTGGCCGGGCTGTTCTCCCGGCGTGGGTACAACATCTTCAGCCTGGCCGTGGCCCCCTCGGACAACGAGCGGTTCAGCCGGATCACCATCGTCGTCGACGTGGAGTCGGCACCGCTCGACCAGATCATGAAGCAGCTGGACAAGCTCATCCCGGTGGTGTCGATCACCGAGCTGGACCCGGCCCTGGCCCGGGAGCGGGAGCTGTTGATGGCCACCCTCGAGGCCGGACCCGACACCCGTGGGCAGATCATCCAGCTGGTCGGGGTGTTCGAGGGCAAGATCGTCGACGTCGGCCACGACCGGCTGACCGTGGCCCTCGAGGGCGCCCCCACCAAGCTCGACGACTTCGAGGACCTCATCCGCACCTACGGGATCGTGGAGATGCAGCGGACCGGCCGCGTGGCGTTGCCTAAGCTGGACCGGTCCGGAGACCACGGGCCGCTCCGTCTGGCGGATTCCCCGATTGGACACGACACAGAGAAGGCAGGTTGATCACGATGGCCACGCTGTACTACGAGAAGGACGCCGACCCGAGCCTCATCGGGAACCGGAAGGTGGCGGTGATCGGGTACGGGTCCCAGGGCCACGCCCACGCCCTCAACCTGTCCGAGAGCGGGGTCGACGTCCGCGTCGCCCTGCGCGAGGGATCGAGCTCGCGCCAGAAGGCCGAGGAGGCGGGCCTGCGGGTGCTGTCGGTGGCCGATGCCTCCGCCGAGGCCGACGTGATCATGATCCTGCTCCCCGACACCGAGCAGGCCTCGGTGTACGAGGCGGAGATCGCCCCCCACCTGAACGCCGGCGACGCCCTGTTCTTCGCCCACGGCTTCAACATCCGCTTCGGCCTGATCAACCCGCCGGCCGACGTGGACGTGGCCATGGTGGCCCCCAAGGGCCCGGGCCACCTGGTGCGGCGGACCTACACCGAAGGGGGAGGCGTGCCCTCCCTGGTGGCGGTGTCCGCCGACCCGTCGGGCCAGGCCCACGACCTGGCCCTGTCCTACGCGCATGCCATCGGGGCCACCCGGGCCGGTGTGCTCGACACCACCTTCGCCGAGGAGACCGAGACCGACCTGTTCGGCGAGCAGGTCGTCCTCTGCGGCGGGCTCACCGCCCTGGTCCAGGCCGGCTACGAGACGCTGGTCGGGGCGGGCTACCAGCCCGAGTCGGCCTACTTCGAGTGCCTTCACGAGCTCAAGCTCATCGTCGACCTCATGTACGAGCAGGGGATCAGCGGGATGCGCTTCTCCATCTCGGACACCGCCGAGTACGGCGATCTGACCCGGGGTCCGAGGGTGATCAACGATGCCGTCCGGGAGGAGATGAAGACCATCCTGGGCGAGATCCAGGACGGCACCTTCGCCAAGGAGTGGGTGGCGGAGAACGCCAACGGCCGCCCCAACTACAAGGCCCTGCGGCAGGCCGGCTTCGACCATCCCATCGAGAAGGTGGGCGCCGACCTCCGAGACATGATGCCTTTCGTCACCGCCGGCAAGCAGAAGATCCAGGACATCTCCGGGGGCTGATTCCTTGCGGGCATCCCGCTTCACCCTGTCACAGCGCTCGGGCATCCTTCGGGAGTTGCGGGGAAGTCGTCCCCGCGGTGATCGTGAGGAGTGTCACGGGTGGCAGGAGCACACGAGCCGCCCATGCGTGTGGGCTACGGCCTCGAAGAGGCCCGGCGCATTCGCTACGTCATGGTCGATGGCATCGCTCACATTCCGCTGGATGCCCTGGATCAGTACCGCGCCCGAGCGTCCTGAATCTGGTCCCCGCAACGGGACCTCCCGGGAAGCTGAAGGCCTCGCCACGGAGGGACGCATGAGGGTGGGGCAAACGTGTTGGTCTTGCGCACAGGGCACTGATCGGTGCCTTTCACCCGGATGGAGGTCGACCCCCTGCGGGATCAATGGGACTGACGGCGATCCCCGACCGCTGACAGCGGGAATGATGTCGGTCACCGAGACGACGGGGTGGATCAGGACGACGTCCGTGACACGTACGTCACCGTACAGGTGAGGTTGCCGCTGACCCTCGCCAGTACCGTTCCCCGTGCCGACCACGGCGCGTTCGCCCCGACCGCCACCTGGTTGGCGGTGACGAATGCCGACCCCACGGTCTGGGACCCCTGCTGGATGGCGACGGTGATGGTGTAGTCGTCGGTATGGGTGTCGTGGTTCACCACCGTGCCGTTGACCACGGCGTGGTGGGCATCGTTCGGGTCGACCACGCACTGATTCACCGACACGTCAGCATCGGCCGGGCCCGCAACCACCTTCGAGCCCGTCGCCGGCGAAGCAGAGACCGCCGCGGCCGGGGCGGCAGCGGTGGACGGTGGGGTCGACGTCGGAACGGTGGCGCCTGGTGACGTCCCCGAGTCGGACCCGGGTGTGGCCGGCGCGGGGGAGGAGGGACCCCGGGCCAAGGCAGTGGCAGAGGAAGACGAAGAGGGTGGCGGTGCAGTAGTTGCCGTACCTGTGCCCTTCCCGGGACCGATCACCACGAGGAAGGCCAGCATCAGGATGGTGGCCATGGCGGTGCCCCACACCCATGGGCTCCTGAGGGCCCGGCGGCCATCGGCCGGCCGACCTCGGTCGGTCGAAGCGGTCACAGGGCCCATCCCTGCGCCAGCGGTCTTCTCCGCGTGCGGTGCCGTAGCGGACCTCTGGATGTCGGGGTGGAGCTCGGGGGCGTACCAGCGGCCGTCCGAGGCCAGCCACCAGCCCGGCGGGGGCCGACGGGGACTCACTGGTCCTCCCGTTCCGTCCGTCATGCCTGGGGCTGTCCGAGGGCGGAACCGAGCCGGCGGATCTTCGCCCGCACCGACGCCGGCACCAGCGACTGTTCCGACGGGCAGAGCGTGAGGAGGGCCACTGCCTGGAGGGTGTTGAACGTGACGACCGAGTAGGGGAGGTGGGTCACGGACTCGAGGCTCTTGGCCCCGGTGTCGGTGTCGAGGATGGCCCGGTCGATGTTTCCGTCGCGTCGCAGGAAGGCACAGAAGGCGGCGCCGTCGGTGAGCATGGCCTGCAGGGCGACGTCGCCCTGCTGCTGGGCGTACGTGGCCAGGTGGGAGTCGGCCTTGGTCACGTCGGTGATGTACGCGGTGTCCTGCGCCGGGGTGGTCTTCGGTCCCACGAGCGGAGCGTCGCCCTCGGTGGCGGTGCGGGTTGTCGAAGTGGTGGTGGTCGGTCGAGGGGAGGCACCGCTGGCTCCGCCACAGGCCGCAGCCGTGCCGGCCATGGCCAACAGGACCACGATCATCGCCGTGCGAGAGCCGAATCGTGACTGACCTCACCGTGTTGGGACCGTCGGGCGGGTGAAGAGGCCAATGGTCAGCGGCGCCCGCTCCGCCCCGGTCGGGGTACTCCCGTGCCCCATGATCAGTCGTTCTCCACCTGGTAGTCCCACTTGGCCACGATGTCGTTGCCGTCGGGGGCCCAGCGCATCAGGCCCTCCCCGACGGGCATGACGGCCCGGATCTTGAAGGTCAGGCGGTGCCCGGTGGTGAGCGTGGCCGGCAGGGGCGCCTGACCGGGGACGAGGAACGGCTTGTAGACGGTCTGGGTGTGGTCGATGGAGTCCCAGTCGGCCAGGGCGATGGGCACGGTGCCGTGCACGTGACTGATGGAAACCGTCCAGGTCACCGTGGTGAAGGGCTGCACCTTGGTGAGCCCCTCACCCGGCACCACCGGCCCGTTGACCACGGCCAGGGCCGAGAAGGTCGGCGTCCTCACCTCGACGTCGTCACCCTGGATCGTCAGTGCCGGGTTGGCCATCGTGCCCACGATGGTCCGGTCGACCGGTTGGTTCAGCTGCTGTTTGGGCAGCCAGGACTGGGGATTGGCCGTGTCCAGGGTCGGCTTGGCCACCAGGGCGTGGATCCCCCAGCCGAGCACGGCCAGCAGGGCCACGACGACCACCCCGATGGCCGCCCGGGAGACGCCTGAAGGGCCGGGCCTCTCGGCCCGACCCTTCCGGGGCTCAGCCGCCGGAGCGACCGCGGTGGTCATCAAGAGGCGCTCCCCATGCGTCGGCGCCGCACCACCAGGTAGCCGCCCAGGAAGGCCAGGCCGATGGCCGGCAGGGCGACGGCGAGGGGAGCCTCGGGCGTGCCCTCTCCCGGATTGACGGGCAGCGGCGGTGGGTTGAATCCGCTGCCGTCGGCCGCCGTGAACACGTCCGTCCCGAAGGGCACCAGCCCGGTCTGGGCGGCGTAGCCGATGTGGCCCTGTCCGTCGAGGCCTCCGCAGACGGACGTCCCGCTCGGGAAGGTGAGGCTGACGTCGGTGCCGGTACCGGCGCAGCTGGACACGTTGAACAGGTCCTCCATGGTGCGCAGCCAGCTGTAGTGGTTGTAGTTGACCGTGGTCGATGTGCCCGGCTTGATGTACTTGCTGATCAGCACGCTGCCGGTGTCGCCACCGCCCGGGGTCGGGTCGGTGGCGTCCCACAGGGGGTCGGCAGTGACCGCCCCGCCCGCCGTGGCCGGGTCGCTCTCGGCGCTGAGGGTGACCGAGGTCACACCACCCGGAAGGGTCACCGGGTTGCCGGCCGAGTCGATGGCCTGGAAGGAGGCGGCCACGGTCGGACCCCCGCTGTTGGCCGGGTAGGGCGACGCGGTGTCGGACACCGTTCCCACGTACAGCCCGTTGGGGAACTGGGTGTTGTAGGCGCTGGTGCCGTAGGTGTAGACCGTGCCGCCCATGGTGATGGCGGTGATCTCCCGCCCGGTGTCGTCGGCCACCAGGGCGGGATTGCCCGAGGCAGGCGTCGGGTAGGTGACGATGCTGGTCCCACTCCCGCCGGTGACGGTGTCGGTCCGGGCCCCCGGTGAGCTTCCCGACGCACCGCGGAGGATGCCGGGCACGCAGTCGGCCGGGGTCAGCGGGCTGAGGCTGGTGCACGCCGGCGGCCGGTCGATGGAGAGGTTGTCACCCGGGCCGGGGTAGAGCTGATTCCCACTGCCGTCGGTCTGGAGCGTCGTGTTCGGGCCGAACGGCTCGTCGTAGACGTTGGTGCCGTTGATGTTCTCACCGGCGGCGCTGGCGGCGATGCCGTAGGCGCCGTAGATCGTCTTCGCTCCCGGGGCGGTGGAACCACCCGTGCCGTAGCTCGGGGCATCGGCCGGGGCCGAGCCCTGCGGGGACGAGGTCCCCTGTCCCGCCGGCTGGGCCGGGGTTCCCACCGAGGCGGTGCTGTTGGTCAGGACGTTGTTGAAGCTGTTCCCCGAGTAGGTGAAGGACGCCTCACCCTCGTCGAAGGTGATGTCGACCAGCCCGCCGTTCTGGTAGGCCTGCGACGTCTCGATCAGGGGGAGGTAGTAGGCCAGGAACAGGTCCGATGCGTACAGCCCACCGGTGAAGTTGACCGGTGTGGTGGCTTCGGGATCGTACTCGGGGATGTTGCTGGGTAGCCCGTCAGCGTGTGTGTAGAGCGGATCGTTGAGGTTGACCTGGCCGGCGTGGGGGCCGCTGGCGTAGGTACCGAAGGCGCCCGACAGGTTGTTGCCCTTGCAGGTGGTGTCGTGGGCGTCACTGCAGTTGTTGGGCGTGATCCAGCTGAAGTTGGGCACCGTGTTGTTGGTCAGGTCGGCGATGAGGCCGTGGGTCGGATCATCGAGGTTGGCGATGTGGTTGGCGTCGCAGTTGGTGCCGCCCGTCGGCTCGGTCAGCGGTGTGCCTAGCGGGTCGCCCGTGCCGCCTCCGGTCAGCGAGGCGAACCAGGGGAAGGGGAAGTGCTTGGCCACGTACTGGTCCGAGTACTGGGGGTTGTTCGTCGTGCCGGTGCCGGCGACCAGCGAGGCCCCGGTGTACGACGTGGTGTCGGCCGGACCCAGGTTGTAGGTGGACGTCGAGTCAGGGAGGACGGGAAGGGCGGCGATGGTCAGCGTGGTGGCCGTCTCGGCGGTCACGGTGCCGCCCTCACCCTTGCCCGTGCCCCCGGTGATCTGCACGGACTTGCCGACGACGGCGGCCGGTGAAGCTCTGGGACGTGTCGGTGATCACGGTGTGGCCCGAGGCAGTGGCCGCCGAGGTGACCGTGGAGGTGATGGTCGGGGTACCGATGGGATAGCCCTGGGCTCCGCTCAGGTAGGTGGGGGCGCTCACCGGATTGTTCAGGGCGCTGCCCGGGGCCCCGCAGGCCGCGTCCTCACGACCGGGCACGCTGTCCGAGACGTAGGACGACGAGCCGATGGGCTGGGCCCCTCCGAGGTCCTGGGCGTACCCCTTCCAACTGACGCCGGCCGCGTTGAACTGGTCGAACAGGGTGGGGATGTCGGTCGGGTAGGTGCAGCCGTTGGTGGTCGACGGGCTGGCGCCGATGCCCTGGTTGGCCCCCAGGGCGGAGACCACCTGGCCGTAGTTCCAGTTCGGGGTGTCCGAGCCGATGGAGCCGGTGGTGGTGATGGTGGCGTTGGAACCGAAGGGGGAGTCGACGCTGGCGCAGTCGCCCTGGGTGTCCTGTTGCGGCGACTGGCCCGACGCCAGGGCGATGTAGTTGTCCTGGCTGGTATGGCCGGTGCCGTAGTAGTTCTTCAGCAGCACGCCTTCGGAGGGGAGGGTCTGCCACAGGTACGAGTTGTTGTTGAGCCCGGTGAAGGTCTCGTCGTAGGACTTGTTCTCGAGGATGATCAGCCACACGTGCTTGATCGTGCCGGTGGGCAGTCCGACTCCGTCGACCCCGGTACCGCTGTTGGGGGCGGCCGAGGCGGTGACGGCCGGTCCGGCGATGGCCAGGGTGGCGATGGCGACGCTGCAGGCGACCGTGAGCAGTCGCCGCCAACGCTTGGAGGTAGCGGTGCGATTCATAAGAACTGTCTTAACAAGCCGTCTGTGACATGAGCCCTACGAGAAAGTGATCTGTTGGTCAGCGATGGTGAACAGTTCGCGCAGTCCGCGTGACGTCACCGCGAACTCTCACGATCCGACGCAGTTGCGCGAGGGGCGAAGACCGGGAGGGGATCGTGTCGCATCTGGGGTCAGACCCACCAACGACGTCGAGACACGCGTCACCGTTCGACCAGTCGATTGCGAGATGGGGCGTTCACACGTGCTGCACGTGCGTCGCCGGGGGGCCGGCACCTGGCGGGTGGGGGCCCGGAGGCCACCTGGTGGTCAGCGGCAGGATGTCTGGATCGCGGCAACGGCCTTGGGCAACACGATCGTGCTACGCCAACCCGTCGGACGGAGGGACCCCGGGTAGTCCATGATGGGCCGGGCGGCGAGTTCGACTTCGAGGGCTCGACCGGTCGGCCGCTGACGGATTGGCACAACAAACCGCCTGCTTCCACGAGCGCCCGAGGCTGTTGAACAACACAGGTGTGGTTGCGCAGCCACGCAGATTCGGCAACTACGCCCACGTAGCGGGCGGAGCATTCCGTCGCTCTGGGTGGCTGATTGGGCCTTGTCGGGTCCGATACGTCGGTGGGTCAGGTGAAGCACGTCGGATCGTGTCTTCCGGACCGAACACAATGAAGTGCGCTCGAAGGTCACCTGCGTCACGAAGGAACTCCTTCCCGTTTGCCGAATTCAGAGGTCCTCCAGACGGAGAGAAGACGAGATCCTCACGTCGCGTGAGACATTGGCCGCTTGAAGTAGTTCCATTGGCGCCCCAATTTGAACCCCGGTACTCTCACTCTTCGTGGCCGTTCCTTCTGGAGAAGCGCAGTTGGGAGCAACCGTTGAGCTGGGATCCGAGGTCTTTGACCTCCGGTTCTATGGATCAGATGAGATGCTGGTACCGGCGTGGTGGATCGGCGTGTTCGACGGTTCCGGTGAGCTGAGGAAGACGGCAATCTCTCCGAGACCCGATCTTTCGCCCATCGATCTCACACTGTGGCTGCGACCGATCGTCGGGCTCGATGCTGCCGAGGAGTTGGTCCGGCTCATCGCCGAGGCCGTCGCTCGGAAGAGCTCGGAACGCCAGACGGCCAGCGCTCGAAGGTAGCGGCACCCCCGGAGCACGGGAAGTACCCCGGCCGGACCCCACCTGCCCCCTCGATCACCGTCACGCAGACTGTCGGCTCCCACCACCGATTGCGACGGGGTGGACAGTGCGTCTAGCTGGCATTCGTCAGGGGTCGGCCATGCAGGCGTCCCCTGAGCAGCACGCTTGCGCTCTCGGTGGTGCATCCTTCTCGCTCCGTGATTGTTCACGGAGCAGTCGATGGGACCTCACAAGAAGTTCATCCGCCGTCACATGTTGTTCCTTGAATGTCGACCAACCTCGGCGCACCGTGAAGAAGTCCACTCGGCCACGACGGCCCCACGTGGGTGAAAGGCGGTCGTGGCGGCGTGCATCGATCAACGAAGCATCCGGTCCGGCACAGGCTGTCGGTGCCAGCGGTGGCCCTGACGGTGGTCTTGGCGTCCCCGTTCTCCGCGGCCGCCGTGGGCGTGACCGACGCCGGCGCGGCCACCCTCGCGCCGATACCCGGCTCAGCCGCCTTTACGGGAAAGGTGCTCGCGTACCGCTTTCGAAGCTTCAAGCACCTGGCGTCGTCGATGCTGGTCGGCATCAACCCCCTCATCCTCCCGGCCAACAGCAGCGGCGCGCTTAGCTCGGCATCCACCGGGCCCTACGCCCTCTCGTTCACGTCGAACGGCACGACCACAGATGCCGGGTCGGTCACACCCACCACGCCGACCGGCACGTTCAGCACGTCCTACGCTCCCTCGCCCTTCCCCACCGGCCTCAACACCGTGCAGATTGCCCTGACGGCCTCGGTGGGAGACACCGTGTCCCTCCAGAGCATCACCGTGAACGGGGACACCATCCCGGACCAGTCGGTGACCGGTGGCGTCGACGTGATCTGCGTCACCGGCCTCTCACTGCAGGGCTTCACCATCGGCGGCTCGTTCACCCGCCCTGAAGACCAGAGTGGCGACTTCAACATGGTGGACATCCAGGTGGGCACGGGGTCGTGTCTACCCAATAGTGGCCAGACGCCCGAGTTCCCCTTCCCCATCCTGGCGCCGCTGGCCCTTGTGGTGGTGGGAGGAGCGGTACTGATCGTGCGACGACGCCACGGTCACCTGCCACCGGCTGAAGGGTGAGCGCAGCCGACTGCAGACCGAGTGCGAGTAGAGCCACGCAATGTGGTGCTGGATGACGCCACGTGTTCACTGAGAGTGCACGCATGTGACATCCATGTGACATGCGGTCATTCCGTGTCGCAACGTTCATCTTTCGATCAGCCAATGAGGGTGTTCATCGTTGGCGCCGTCCGCCATACTCCGAGAAATGTTCTGCTCGAACAGAAGTTGCTTCCGTCGAGTGGTGGCGGCTGGAGTGTCTACGGCGGGTGCACTGGTCCTACTCTCAGGCGTGGCCGGCGCGGCGTTCTCCGGCATCAATGGATCCATCGTGTTCCAAAGCACGCGCGGGGCCACCGCCGGGGGCTGCCTCTACGGAAGCACCAGCGAGCTCTTCGTCAAGCTGACCGTCCCGCCGTTCAGCGTTCCGCAGCTCGACTGCACCGGCAGCACCGACCAGCACCCCTTCGCCTCACCGGACGGCAGTGAGGTGATCTTCGCCAGCAATCGCAAGGACGGCGTGGACTTCGAGCTCTTCACCATGCCGCTGGCCACGGACGGCTCAGCCTCGGGCGTCCCGGTCGACGTCTCCCAGAGCCTCCCGAGCGGATCCAGCGACGACTACCCGTCCTGGGCGCCGGCGCCCCCGGGCGGTCAGAACCGGATCATCTTCGAGAGCACCCGAGGTGGCGGTCAGCCCGAGCTCTACACCGAGGACGTGAACACCCCGGGCTCCGTGACCCCGGTCTTCCCCCCGTCCCAGTCCCAAACGTTCAGCGACACCGAGCCGGTCTACGACCCGTCGAACCCTGATGAGATCGCCTTCGTGCGCACCCAGGGCAGTGGCAAGAGCCAGATCTACACCTATAACTTTGTCTCCCAGGCACTGATCAACCTCTCGGCGGCTGACGGGGACCAGAGCTCGAACGACTCGAAGCCAGACTTCGCCCCCTCGCTCGACGGCAAGGGGGTACAGGTCATCGTGTTCCAGTCCGACCGCCCGACCCCCAACGCCTCCAACGGACCGTGCGTGGGGACACAGCTCTACACCATGAGTGACCAGGCCGGCTCACCGGTCAAGCCGGTGTTCCAGCAACTGACAGGCTTGCCGGCCCAGCCCGATGGGGTGCAGGTGTGCGCTACGTCCAAGGACTCCAGCCAGGTGGCCACGGGCACCAAGGTGGCGGTGGAGAATCCCGTGTTCTCGCCCGATGGGACCCAGATCGCCTTCGACCAGCTGGCCAGTCCCCAGAACGCCGGGACCACCCAGGACATCTTCACCGGATACTCCGTGCCCTTCTCGGGTGGTGTGGCCCAGACGGGCAGCCTGGTCGACCTGACACCGAACTACGCCACCGATGTGGCGCCGAGCTGGGCGTCGGGTGGTCCGGGCACCGGCACGCCGGAAGTGCCGAACACCTTGCTGCTCCCGTTGGTCGGCGGCGGAGTCATCGGTGCTGCCGTGCTCTTGGCGCGGCGCAACCGCCGCCCCACTCCCACCGCGCCCTGATCCCCGTCCTGGCCACGCGCGTCCGAGCGAGGCCTGGCGATCTGATGCTTCACCCGCCGGCGGGCCGACTTCTCACGGTGTCCACGGCTGCATTGAGCGTGGCGTTGGCCGAATTGATGGCTTTGAGGCTCTCATTCCACTGGGTGAAGGATGCGTTGGAGTGCGTGCGAGTGATGAGTGTCAAGCATTCCCGAGGCAGAGGCCTCGGTGGCCACGGCCATCGAGTGCCAGGCCGATGCGATGAGTCAACGTCTTGTTCCACGGGCGGGCGTCGACACTCAACCACGAGAGGGCGGTGCCAGGGTAGGCCGGTTGGCTTCTGGTCGTCGTGCTCGGTGCCGCCACTGGTGAACCGCTGCAGCCGGCCGTCAGGAAGCCGGTTGCGAGCAGGACTCCCGTGCCTACCCAGGTTCGTCGCACGCCGACACGGTAGCGGGGGGTGGGGGCGATGAACTGTCGCCAGAGCCGTTCAGGGGTCGGCGTCGCGAAGTGTTCATCTGTGTGACACCCCGATCACAGGGGGCCCCGTCGGTCAGCCGAGAGCGCCCACCACGTAGTTGATGCAGGCGCAGAGCGAAGCCACGTCCTCGGGGTCGATGGCCGGGAACATGGCGATCCTCAGCTGGTTGCGGCCGAGCTTGCGGTAGGGCTCGGTGTCCACGATGCCGTTCTTGCGGAGCACGGCGGCCACGGTGGCGGCGTCGATGGCGTCATCGAAGTCGATAGTCCCCACGACATGGCTGCGGTCCTGCTCCCTGGTCACGAAGGGCGTGGCGAAGTCGGCATTGTCGGCCCAGGTGTAGAGGATCTCGGCCGACTGGTCACAACGTCCGGCTGAGAACTCGATTCCACCGTTCTCGTTGAACCACCGGACCTGATGGTCGAAGAGGAAGATGGTGGCCAGGGCCGGCGTGTTGTAGGTCTGGTCCAGTTTGGAGTTGTCGAGGGCGATGGTCAGGTCCATGGAGGCCGGTACCCACCGCTTGGTGGCGGCGATGGCGGCGATCCGGTTCTGGGCGGCAGGGGAGAGGAGGGCCACCCACAGGCCACCATCGGACCCGAAGCACTTCTGCGGGGCGAAGTAGTAGGCATCGAACTGCTCCGGGTCGACCCGGAGCCCCCCCGCTCCCGAGGTGGCGTCCACCGCCACCAGACCCCCACCCTCGGAGGGGGCGGCGGCTCCTTCGGGCCGGGCGATGGTCATCATGACCCCGGTGGAGGTCTCGTTGTGGGTGAGGGCGTAGAGGTCGACGTCGTCACGGGCTACCGACAGCGGGTGGGTCCCCACCTCCGAGGTGATGATCTCGGGATCGTCGAGGTGGGGGGCGTCAGTGGCGGCGGTGGCGAACTTGGAGGAGAACTCCCCGAAGGTGAGGTGCTGGCTCTTGCGGTCGATCAGTCCGAAGGTGGCCGCGTCCCAAAAGCAGGTGGTGCCGCCATTCCCGAGGGCCACCTCGTAGCCCTCGGGAAGCGAGAACAGCTGGGCCAGGCCTTCTCGGAGGCTGCCCACCACCGATTTGACCGTCTTTTGACGGTGGCTGGTCCCGAGGAAGCGACCGGCCGAGGCGACCAGGGCCTCCAGAGCCTCGGGCCTCACCTTGGATGGTCCCGATCCGAACCTCCCGTCGCCGGGTAGGAGGTTGCTGGGGATGGCGATGTCAGGGGTGTCGGTCACGTATGGAATCATGGCACCATGGCCATCCACCCTGAAACCGGCCCTGGCCGGAGCACGTGCCGTGGGGCGGCGGCATCATGACCGGGCAGCGCATCTCCAAGCGGATCGCCGCCGTCTCGCCCTCGGCCACCCTGGCGGTCGACGCCAAGGCCAAGGCCCTCCAGGCCCAGGGTGAGAGCGTCGTCGGCTTCGGAGCTGGCGAGCCCGACTTCCCCACGCCCGAGCACATCGTGGCCGCTGCCGAGGTGGCCTGCCGGGACCCCAAGACCCACAAGTACACACCGACCGCGGGCCTCCCCGAGCTGCGCGAGGCCCTGGCCGTCAAGACCCGTCGGGATTCGGGCCTCGAGGTCACCGCCTCGCAGATCCTGGTGACCAACGGGGGCAAGCAGGCCATCGCCAACTCGTTCGCCACCCTGTGCGATCCCGGCGACGAGGTCTTGGTGCTGGCCCCCTACTGGACGACCTACCCCGAGGTCATCGCCCTGGCCGGTGGCGTCCCCGTGGTGATCACCACCGATGCGGCCAGCGGCTTCCGGGTCACCCTCGACCAGCTCGAGGCGGCCTACACGCCCCGCACCAAGGTGCTGCTGTTCGTCTCCCCCTCCAACCCGACCGGTGCCGTCTACCCCAGGGCGGAGATCGAGGCCATCGGCCAGTGGGCCGTGGAGCGCGGTCTGTGGGTCCTCACCGACGAGATCTACGAGCACCTTGTGTACGGCGGCGCCGAGCACCACTCGATGCCGGTAGTGGTCCCCGAGCTGACGGACCACTGCATCGTCGTCAACGGCGTGGCCAAGACCTACGCCATGACGGGCTGGCGTGTGGGGTGGATGATCGGACCCACCGACGTGGTCACGGCGGCCACCAACCTTCAGTCCCACGAGACCTCCAACGTGGCCAACGTCTCCCAGCGGGCAGCCCTGGCCGCGGTGACAGGCGACCTCGAGGCGGTGGCCATGATGCGGGCCGCCTTCGACCGCCGGCGCCTGACCATCCACACCATGCTCAACGAAATCGACGGGGTGACCTGCATCCTCCCTGAAGGTGCCTTCTACGCCTTCCCCTCGGTGGAGGGCCTGCTCGGCCGGACGATCGGGGGCCGGGTGGCGACGTCGAGTGCGGAGCTGGCCGAGATCGCCATCGACGAGGCCAAGGTGGCCGTGGTGCCCGGGGAGGCCTTCGGTGCCCCGGGCTACTTCCGGATGTCGTACGCCCTGGGCGACGACGACCTGGTCGAAGGGGTCTCCCGCCTGGCCAAGCTGTTCGGCGAGGCCTCGTGAAGGCGGCCGACCGCCAGCGATGCTGCAACATGATCTTCCACAGAAAGGAACTCCATGGGTAGGGTGCTCGTCACCGAGAAGTTGGCCCAACCGGGCCTCGACCTGATGGCCGAGGCCGGCCACGAGGTCGACGTCCAGCTCGGGCTGTCCCCCGAGGAGCTGGTATCCGCCATCGTCGGGGCCCAGGCCCTGATCATCCGCTCGGCCACCACGGTCACCGCCGAGGTGCTGTCCGCTGGTACCGACCTCATCGTGGTGGGGCGGGCCGGCATCGGCCTCGACAACGTGGATGTGGCCGCGGCCACCGAGCGGGGGGTGATGGTGGTCAACGCTCCCCAGTCCAACATCCTCTCGGCCGCCGAGCAGGCCATGGCGTTGTTGCTGGCCCAGGCCAGGAACATCCCTCAGGCCCATGCCGCCCTGGTGGCGGGAAAGTGGGAGCGGTCCAAGTGGGAGGGTGTGGAACTCCACGGCAAGACCCTGGGCGTGGTCGGCCTCGGCAGGGTCGGGGCTCTGGTGGCCCAGCGAGCCCTGGCCTTCGGGATGCACCTGGTGGCCTACGACCCTTTCGTGTCCGCCGACCGGGCCAAGCACATGGGCGTGGAGCTGATGGGGCTGGAGGAGCTCATGGCCACCGCCGACTTCGTCACCGTCCACCTGCCCAAGAACGCCGAGACCCTCGGTCTCATCGGGAAGGACCTGCTGGCCAAGGCCAAGCCGGGACTGCGGATCATCAACACGGCCCGGGGCGGCATCGTCGACGAGGAGGCGCTGGCCGAGGCCATACGGTCCGGCCACGTCCAGGGGGCGGGTCTGGATGTCTTCGCCAAGGAGCCGACCACCGAGTCGCCCCTGTTCGAGCTGAGCTCGGTGGTGGTCTCCCCCCACCTCGGGGCGTCGACGGCCGAAGCCCAGGACAAGGCCGGGGTGACCATCGCCGAGCAGGTCATCCTGGCCCTCAACGGTGACTTCGTGCCGTTCGCCGTCAATGTGGCCGCCACCGATGTCTCCGAGACGGTGCGTCCGTTCATGGGCCTGGCCGAGCAGCTGGGCAAGATCCTCTCGTGCCTCAACGACGGCCTGCCCGACATCCTGGAGATCGAGTACCAGGGCGGCCTGGCCGGGGCCGGGACCGGCATCCTCACCCTCTCGGTTCTGAAGGGTCTGTTCGCCGCGGCCACCGAGGAACCGGTGAGCTATGTGAACGCCCCGCAGCTGGCCGCGGAGCGTGGACTCGAGGTGCGGGAGACCTCGACGGTCACCGCCCACGACTACGTCAACCTGATCACACTGCGCAGTGGTGACCACGCCGTGGCCGGCACACTGACCGGGCCCCGGACCGAGCCGCGCCTGGTCATGATGGACGACCACACCGTCGAGGTACCGCCCGCCCCCCACATGGTGGTGGTGCGCAACGACGACCGGGCGGGCATGATCGGCGTGGTGGGCACCATCCTGGGCGAGGCCCAGGTGTCCATCTCCTCGATGGCCGTGGGCCCCTCGGCCTCGGGCAACACCGCCCTCATGGTGCTGTCGACGGACCAGCAGGTACCCAACGATGCCCTGGCCCAGCTGCGCGGGGCCGCCGGCATCAGCGACGTCCACACCGTCGAGTCCTAGACGGGACCCGACAGGACCCCACGGGGTCACGATGCAAAGCCAGACACGAGGAGGAGTTCCAGCGTGGCGGACACGCACGTACAAGCCCTTTGTCGAAGGTCAGATGGTCACGGTGTTCCGTTCGAGGCGCCGGGAGCGGCTCCGAGGTGGCCTATCGGGAGCTGTCCGAGACCATGCAGGCCGCAGCGCGCTCCGTCCCCGGCTTTGTCGACTTCAAGACGTTCACGGCCGACGACGGGGAGCACGTGTCGCTGGTCACCTTCGCCTCCCTCGAGTCCCATCAGGTCTGGCGCAACGATCAGCGGCACCGTCAGGCCCAGCGACAGGGGCGTGAGGAGTTCTACGACGAGTACTCCATCCAGGTGGGGGAGTGCACCCATGTTTCGGGCTGGTGCCGCAGCGGGACCTGATCGCCGGTCTCGATCCGTGGGTGCTCGGGTCGAGCGTCCTCGCACCCCTGACCTTCCCACCGCTTGGACGAGCAGGTAGACAGGGGCGGTGCCTCCGGACCCGACCCTGCCTCCGCCAGGGTGGTATCCCGATCCCTACCGGGCCGGCTTCCAGCGGTGGTTCGACGGCAGCGACTGGACCGTTCACGCCGTGGCCTCGGGCACGCCGGATCTCGATGCGCTGGTGCAGCGGGACTGGGAGGGAACGACGCCGGGGGAACTCCAGAGCCGGGAGAAGTTCTCGTCCAACAACCTGACCATCCTCCACCAGGACGAGGCCAGGTACGACGGCGGCGGTGGATGGCAGGGCCTTTACACCAACCGGTGGGACGGGACGTGATGCGGGCCGGTACACGCTGGGGGCCGGTACGGGCCTCACGGTGGCTTGGGGGACTCACCCTGGTGCTGGCCTTCTGCGCCTGGGGCGACCCGGTCCACCGGGTGTTTCTGGCTCCCGCATCTACGGCGTCACTCGTGGCCACCGTCGTCTTCGTCGTCCGCGAGTCGAGGGAGCGGGCCTACTGGAGGAAGGTCGGCCGGAGCGGCTGAGCGCCGGTCCGGTCAGGTGTCCTGGGATAGTTTGACCGGTACCGGGGGCCAGGTGTCGCCACCGATGGTGGGTGGCGCCCCGTGCCCGTCCCGATCACGCCCCGCCCCAGCACCGACCAGCCGGCGCACGACCGCCACCAGGAGGGCCAACAGGGCCAGGCGCCTCAGCCAACGGAACATCAGCGCACCTTACCGTGCGGGCGACATGCGATCAGCCGTGCCCGTGAGGCACCAGCGGATCACGAGATGGGCCGGTGGGTGGGGCCGCTCGGGCAGCTGGCCAATGCTGTCCCGGGGAGGACGACAACGGTGAGCAGGTCCCGTCCGGTGCTGGACCGGTTCAGACCCCTTTGCAGCTAAAGGTGGTGGACCGACGGCGTCGGATGAGCAGGGTGCCGCCGATGACGGTGGCGGCCAGGACGGGAAGTACTAGTGCGTAGGGCACCTCGGGTGTCCCGGTGCCCGGATCGACCCCGGTGTCGCCCGGGGTGGGGTTCACCAGGAAGGGAGCCGACCAGATGCGATGGCCACGGTCGTCGAGGTCGTAGCCCACGATCAAAACGCAGGCGTGGGTGAGGTCGCACACCGGCAGGTGGTGCTTACTCTCGTGCAGCGTCTGTGCATCGGGTAGGGCGTAGATCGGGTACCCCGTGTAGGTGAACGAGCCGTCAGGTCCGGCCCGTAGGAGGTCGGGCTGGATGGTCCGGCGATCGCACTGGTCATGGTGGGGTCGCGGCACGCTGAACGACGCAGTGCACTCCTCGATGGACAGCGATCTGCCCGGCTTGAGAATCGCATTGGCCGGGGCTGTCACCTGGATGGCCTGACCACTGGAGAACGGCCCGTTCGGTGCAGCCGTGATGAGTGAGACCAGAGGGGGTTGAGGTGCGGCCGAAGCCGTCGGGGCCACCCACAGCCAGGTCATAGCTGCCACCAGCAACGAGGCACCGGACGCGGCCCACCTCCGGGCCGCGCCAGAACGCGACCCCGGGTGCGCTGGTACCCCTATCCCTCGCCTGAGCATGAGATGACGCCTTTCCGCCTTCCGGCAGAGTCCGCCGGGCGCGTGCCGGTGTCCGCCGTATGTAGTTGTCCGACCACTTCATGCCAGGACAACTGGTCAGGAGTATTACGCGATCACATGGCTGTTGTGTCAACTCCAGGTGAAATAGAAGTGAAATGACCTGATCAATGGTGGTCCCCTCGTTGGTCGATGCAAATCCCAATTGGCGGCCTCGATCCCCGATCAATGGAAGCCTGAACTGGGTCCGATATCTACGGAGACTGACGGCGTGTGACCGTCAAGTCATGAGCTCGGTAATCGTTTGGGTAAATCCAGATGAACGAAAGGTGACAGTCTCGGTTCCTTGCCGTTACAAGGGGTCCTCGACGGAACCCGGGAGACGTGCAGGAGTGCCGATTGGTCCGCGGATGTCCGAACGTGGGCGGATCTGGGCCGCGATTCGATGGCGGGGCGAGCCGTCGGCGCAGGAAACCAGTTTCCGTTGCCCTGACAACGAAAGTTCGGACACTCCCGACTCCTGAAGGGACGGGTGACTATCCCTGGGCTGCCGCCCGCCGTGACCAGGCCGACGCACAGAGCGGGCTCTCGAATATCACGTACCGGTGGAAATGTGACGCCCTCCGAGGGTTTGTCACCCCTCACGTGACGGCTGGGTCGCGCTCGGGTAATCCCAAGGTTATTTCTGTGTGTCACCTGGGCTTTTGAGTTGACTTGCCCCTCGCTCTCATGTGAGATTGCCACCTGTCGGCACCTGCGTGTTCGCCGGATGAATATCCACTCACAGCATCCAACCTCATTGCACCCTCCGCCCACCAGAAATCTCGCAGTTCAAAAGGAGCACCACATGATCGTTCGACATCTCGCCAGGAAGGCAGGCATCGGAGCAGCCGCCTCCATCGGTGGCCTGCTGCTCTTCGCCGGAGCGGCCGGCGCCGTCACCGGCACCGGACGGTGGCCCCGATCGGCCCCGTCACCGCCGGAACGCCCTACTCGAGTGGGCAGACGGTGAGTGTCTCCGCCCCCGTCGGTAGCCCGCTCCCAACGGGTGCCAACGTCACTCTGGTCGAGTGTGCCGCCCCCAACGGGGTGCTGCCGACGCTGCCCTCGCAGTGCGACCCTTCCAACACTCAGTCCGGTGATTCGATCAATCCGGCGGCAGACGGCTCGTTCACGTACACCAACTATCAGCTCTACGCCCTTCCGGATCCCCATCTGGCACCGTCGGCCATCGTGTGCGGGAATACGGCAGCTACCGAGTGCGTGGTCGGGATGTTCGACAGCTACGACGACTTCACCGCACCGCACATCTTCTCCGCTCCTTTCCTCATCTCGCCGTCTGCTGGAGACAGCGGAGCCAGCCCCGGTGACGGCACGCCTGAGCTCCCGCTGGCCATCGGCCTCCCTCTTGCTGCCGCTGGCTTGTTCGCCGGCGGACTTGCCATCCGGCGTCGCCGGTCCCGCCGCTCGGCCGCAGCGTGAGCAGCCCGTCCACCTCGTCATCAACGTCCCCAGCACTGAACGTCATTACCCAAGGAGAAACGAATAACCCATGAGACCAACCACACTGAGGCGACGTCTGACGGTCGCCGGAACGGTCGGGGTCACCGCCCTGATCGCCACACTGGGACTGGGGGCAGGCGTTGCCTCGGCCGTTCCCGCTGACCCCGGTACCGGGTATCCGAGCTTCAACAACGGTGTCGTCAACGGCATCCGCGACACCGGTTCGGACACGACCTTCTACATGATGCAGAAGATCGGCGACCTCTACACCTCGGCCGGCCTCTATGGCTGCACGCTGAACTCGGCGGGTGGCCAGGCGCTCTTCAGCGGTGTCACCAACACCGTCCTCAACCCGGCTCCCGCCCAGGCCTACTGCCGCGCCAGCGACAACGTGTCCACCACCGACACGGCGGACAACTGGAACCGCACCGAAGTGACCGAAGGCGTAGACGACGTCGGCTCCGGCGCCGGTCAGAACCAGCTGTGCGGTTCGTCCGACCTCAACTCGCCGCTTCCGGTCGATTTCGCCCGTTCCTCCAAGCCGGTGGGTACACTGCCGAGCGGCTGCACCGAGGTGGGGACCGGGTACGCCAAGGACAGTGTTCCTGCCGTCGCCTTCCAGATCAATCCGCACTCCTTTGGAACTCCCGCGTCGGGGAGCCCCTACGCCAGCGTCAACGGCGGCGTGATCGGCGATCTTGACCTCGGGTGGCTGCCCGGCGATCCCGACCGCCGGCCCGTACACCGGTACGGCCTTCGCCAACGTGTCCAACAATGACAACGGAGGGGCCGCGGCCAGTACGGCTTACCGCCTTTGGTGTGCCACGGACTCCACGCAGATCACCGACTGGGGCCAGCTGACCAACCTCGGGCCCAACCTGGTTCTGCCCAATGTGACCCTGAACGGGTCGACGACGGCCACGCTTCGTTTGCCCTCCCAGCAGGCCTCAGTGGAAGCTACCCGGTGACGGACCTGACCACCTCGGGCAATCTGCCTTCGGGAACCACGGCCACGGCCAGTGGCACCACGCTGACCCTGTCCCAGGCCGCCACCGGGAGCGGCACCGACCAACTCAAGCTCGCCACCGGTGTTGCCCAGCCGGTCGGCTCGGGTGGCAAGATCGGCGTCCCGGTCCGGATCATGGGCGTCAACACAGCTCGGGAACCGAGGCGACGTTCCAGAGCTTCGCTGAGAGCGGGGTATCCGGCTCGGCCAGCGGCAACGGATGTTCGTCAAATGCCGATACCAACGCCGCCACTGACCCCAATCCGGCTACGGCCACCGGGGACAACGCTGGTCAGCACATCGCCTTGGAGAACAACGCCTCCCAGATCTGCTACTATGCTTCCGCCGACTGGCCTTCCGATCCGGGTGACACAGGCCGTCGAGGTCGCCACGACTCTCTACTACGAGTCGAACGGTGTCTACACCTCGAATCCCTTTGCCAACTCGGCGGTGGATCAACGGGACGAAGTTCTCCGCTACCAAGCTGACAGAGAACGGCGAAGTCACCGACATCCCCGAACGTGCTGAACAACCTGTACCCGACCTCCCGGACGCTGTTCAACATCTACAACACGGCCACGGTGCGGGCGTCGACGGCCGGCTTCTTCAACTGGCTGTGCGACTCCCAGTCGGCCATCACCAAGCAGAAGGACAACTCCACCGGAGTCAACTTCGACTCCGAGTTGACCACCATCATCGGCTCCTTCGGATTCATCCGGCTGACCGACGCCTCCAGCGTGGCGTCGGGCGGAAACACCCCTCCCGACAACGTGAGCGGTGGCGGGACCAACACCTCCTGTGCTTCCGGCCTTAACGGCGACGGCACGGCAGGGAACGGTCAGCCTGCCGTCACGTCGGTGGCCAGCGCCCATACCTGACCAATTGAGCAGCCGTCCTCCGTCGATGACGGAGTACGGAGCAACTCCCCAGCCCGGGGGGACCGGCGAGCGATCGCCGGCCTCCCCGGGTTTTGGGGGTCCTAAGGCGGAGGAGTTAGCGCAGCAAGAGCGAACAAATCGAGACAGCAGACTAAGAACCCCGATCACAGGCCGGCGAACGAGAGCAACGCACGATGACGAAGCCGAAAAATCAAGGGAAGAGGCAAGCCAGAGGTGCACCAGCAGCGATGACGAGATTTCAGAGCGCCTCACGGGGGGCATCGCGCCCCCGGCCGATCCGAGGCCGGGACCTGGTTCGCGTGGTGGCCGTCATGGTGACAGTGATCGCAGCAGTGATCATCGGAATCGTCGGCACCGCCGACGCCGCCACCGGAACGGTCGCTCCGATCGGCACGGTGACGGCCGGGACCCCCTTCTCGAGTGGCCAGACTGTGCAGGTCTCTGCTCCCACGGGCAGTGGACTTCCCACGGGGACCAACGTGACTCTGGTCGAGTGTGCTGCTCCCAACGGTGTCCTCCCCACCCTCCCCTCGCAGTGCGACCCGTCCAACACCCAGTCGGGTGACTCCATCAATCCGGCAGCAGACGGCTCGTTCACCTACGGCAATTATCAGATCTACATCCTGCCGATCCCCATCTGTCCTCCAGCACCATCACCTGCGGCGACACGGCGGCCACCGAGTGTGTCGTGGGGATGTTCGACAACTTCAATGACTTCACTGCTCCCCACATCTTCTCTCAGCCCTTCGGTGTCGCACCCTCGGCACACGATGACGGGGCTGGCCCGGGCGACGGGAGCCTGGCCGCAGCGGCCACCACGCCTTCAGCCTCGCTGTCCACGGTCTCGGCCTCCCCGGCCACCGCGGTAGCCGACGGCACCGACTCCTCGATCGTCACCGTGACCATCAAGGGGGTGAACAGCCAGTCGACAACGGTACCGATCGTGGGCGCCACCGTCACCCTGACTGGCAATTCGGGCACCAGCTCCACCATCATTCCGTCGGCCTCCACCACGGACTCCTCGGGACAGATCGCCTTCACTGTCACGGATCTAAAGGCCGAGAAGGTGACTTACACCGCGTCGAGCGGGGGCGTCACCGTCACTCAGACTGCGGCGGTGACCTTCCAGGCCCCGGTAGTGTCGGCAGCCAACTCGGCTGTGTCGGCATCATCGACCAGTGAGCCGGCCGACGGGGCGTCTACCTCGACCATCACCGTGACCGTGCGTGACCAGGGGGCCAGTCCCCAGCCCCTCAGGGCGATCTCGGTCACCCTGGCCCAGGGTTTCGGGCACCAGCTCGGTCATCACCCCCATCGGCCCAGACCACCGACGCCAATGGTCAGGTGAAGTTCACCGTGACCGACGGGACGGTCGAGAAGGTGACCTATTCGGCCACGGCCGGAGGGGTCTCCTCACCCCGACGGCCTCCGTCACCTTCGGCACCCTGGTGGTGTCAGCCTCTGCATCGACCGTCACTGCCGGTGCCACCTCACCTCCCACCGGTACCGGTGGGGGACGAGCATCGTGGTGACGCTCCGTACGGCAGCGCCCAGCTTTCCGGTGGCCGGCAAGAGCGTGACCCTGACCGACACCGGCACCAACAGCGGTCAGGTCAGCCCCGGCGACCGCTCAGACCACCAACGCCCAGGGCCAGGTGACGTTCGCTGTCACCGACGCCACCGCCGAACAGGTCACGTTCGCCGCCGTGGATACAACGGACTCGAACCTGGCCATCGGATCCATTGTCATCACCTTCGTGGTCCCCACGGCCCCCACCGTGTCGGCATCTCTGTCCACGGTGACGTTCAGCCCACCGACGGCACCGGCCGACGGGACGACCGCCTTCAACGTGTTCGTGGACATCAAGAACACGGCCAGCCAGCCCGTCGCAGGCGATGTGGTCGGCATCACGGTCGCCAATGTGGCGACGCCCGGCACAAATGACACCAAGGTCGCTGTCATCCCGGACACAGCGGCGGGGGCCACCACCCACGGGGAGACCTTCGGCAGCAACGGCCAGGCCGAGTTCCAGCTCCGGGACACCATCGCCGAATCGATCATCCTGACCGTGACCGACCAGACCGCCTCGGTGACCCTGACCAGTAAGCCCACGGTGACCTTCACCGCGGGTACGACGGATGGGACCCAGTCGACAGTGGCCGCCACCCCCGACCGCGGTGGCCGCCGACGGAACCACCAACTCCACCGTCACCGTGACGCTGAAAGACCACTTCGGGAACCCCGTGGGCGGTGACTCGGTCACGCTCGACCAGGGGAGCGGTCATTCGCAGCATCAGGTGCGTCAACCGTGGTGACCAATGCCAGCGGGGTGGCCGCATTCACGGTCACCGACACCACCGACGAGTACGTCACCTACGAGGCAGTCGACACCAGTGACTTCAACCTCGTTGTTTCCCAGACCGCCACGGTGGCCTTCGGCACTCCGCCGCCGATTGTCCCGGTCGCGGACGACTGCGCCATCGTCACGAACTACTCCAGCGTGCCGGCCGATGGGTCATCGACAGCCATCATCACCGTCTATCTCTATGACGGCTCCGGCAATCCGGTGACGGGCCGAACGGTTACCTTGACCGCTTCTGGGGGATCGTCCAGCTTCAGCGCCACAGGAGACCTCGGACGGCACCGGGGCGGCCAACTTCCCCGTGTCTGACACCCACGCCGAATCGGTGACTTACTCGGCCACGGACACCTCGGACAGCGTGACCGTGCCGGGTAACGTCACCGTCACCTTTTCGCCGGCCGCCGCGGCAGCGGCAAGCGTCAAAGCGCCCCTCAATCATCCGGTGGTAGCCATCGTGACCACCCCGGACAGCGGCGGGTACTGGTTGGTGGCCTCCGACGGCGGCGTCTTCACCTTCGGGGACGCTCCCTTCGAGGGCTCCCCCGGCGGCACCCACCTCAACTCGGCCATCGTGGGCATGGCCGCCACTCCCGACGGCCACGGCTACTGGTTGGTGGCCGCAGACGGCGGCATCTTCACCTTCGGGGATGCAACCTTCGAAGGCTCACTCGGCGCTGCTCACCTCAACCGACCCATCGTGGGTATGGCCGCCACCCCTGACGGGGGAGGGTACTGGTTGGTGGCCTCGGACGGCGGCGTCTTCACCTTCGGTGACGCCGTCTTCCACGGTGCGCTCGGCGGCACGCATCTCAACTCGCCGATCGTGGGTATGGCCGCCACCCCTGACGGGGGAGGGTACTGGATGGTGGCCGCCGACGGGGGTGTGTTCACCGGTGGCAACGCCGTCTTCGAGGGTTCCATGGGGGACGTAGTACTGAATGCCCCCGTGGTGGGCATTGCCACGACCCCCGACGGTCAGGGCTACTGGATGGTGGCTTCGGACGGCGGCATCTTCAGCTTCGGTGACGCCGTCTTCCACGGATCGGCCGGTGCCCTCCGGTTGAACAAGCCCATCATCGGAATGGCGGCGACTGCGGATGGCACCGGCTACTGGCTGGGGGCCTCTGACGGCGGCATCTTTACCGACGACACCCGATTCTTCGGATCGGCAGTGTGATGAGACTGACGACGCAGCTCGGTGCGGTCAGTTCCGCTGTCCGCTCCCTCCTCCTGGTCGTCCTGACGGCATCCCTGGCCTTGGTGACGGGATGCTCAAGTTCGTCTTCGGCGACGCCATCGGGCCCCACGGTAGAGATCGACGGCTCATCGAGTCCGACCACCCTTCACGACGGCCAATCCATCACGGTATCGGTGGGTCCCAACAAGGTCTACGTACCCCTGATCATCGTCAACATCATCGAATGTTCCGACCCGGGGGGGAAGACCAGCAAGCTCCCCGTGTCGCTGTTGCACTGCGACGAGAACACGGTTCAAGGGAATTCGGTCATCGTCAAGCCCAACGGCAGCGTCCACGAGCCCAACTACACGATCTACCGGCTACCCACCTCCACATTGGGCGAGGGGAAGACGTCGACGCCCATCTGCGACGCCACCCATGAGTGCGTCCTTTATGTCGGTCAGGATCAGAACGACTTCACCAAGCCGAAAGCCTTTTCGGCGCCGTTCTTTGTCACCGGTGGGAAAGCGGACGTCAACCATGACCATTACCTCACGCCCTCCGCAGTCTCTGACGCGGTCGCCACAATCTCCTTCTGCGTCGCGCTCTCTAGCGTCGTGGTGTGGCTTACCGGCCCAGGTTGGCCGCGGCGGCCACTCCTACGGTGACCATCACCCCGGGGGCACGTCGGGAACGTTCACCAACGGCCAATCGGTAACCGTGTCCGTCGGACCCAACTCCGCTCTTCGTGGCCCATACCCGGGTCAATATCATCGAGTGCGCCGACCCCGGTGGCTCTGCGGCAAACCTCCCCACCAGTCTGAGCACCTGTGACGCCAACACAGTCGAGGCCGACACGGTGCTAGTCCAGCCGGACGGCAGCTTCGTCGAGAACGGCTACACCCTCTACGCTCTGCCCAACGAGGTCCTGGGCGAGCAGTCCAACTGGCAGCCGGTGTGCAACCCCACCCACCAGTGCGTCCTCTATGTGGGCGAGGACCAGAACGACTTCACCCAGCCCAAGGTCTTCTCGGCTCCCTTCGCCTTCACTACGGCGGCACCGGCCATCGTGGTCGGTGGGGCGGCCACCACGACTCCGACCACACCGACGACAACGACCCCGGCGGTGTCGACCGGAGTCTCCTTGGCGCCGTCGACGTTGGCCTTCACCGGAGCCCCTGACAGCGCCTTGTGGCTTACCGTCTCGGGCCTCTCGCTTATCGGCGCCGGCCTGGTGGGCCGCCGCATCGTGCGCCGGAGGTGGACCCGATGACCGTCATGGCCCCAACGATCACACCGCCGATGGGGCCGATCGACGACAAGCCCATCGTCATCAACCGGGCCGTGACCCGGGCCGATCGAATCTTCCGCTTCGCCCTGGCTTCCTCCAGCGCCGTGGTGTTGGTGATCCTGGCGGCTGTCGTCGTCTTCCTGACGGCCAAGGGCTGGAAGGCGCTGGAGAAGGGCGGTATCCACTTCTTCACCGACTCGACCTGGTCGCCGGACAGCGGCCATTTCGGGGCCATGCCCCTTCTGGTGGGTTCGGTGGGCATCGCCGTCGTGGCCGTCCTCATCGCCGGCCCCATCTCCCTGGCCGCGGCGCTCATGATCAACGAGTACGCCCCGACCTGGGCTCGGTCGACGTCTGACCGGCGCGGTCGACATGCTGGCCACGGTGCCGAGCATCGTCTACGGGTTCTGGGGCCTGGCCCTGGTCTCCAACCTGCAGGCCGCCCCGGCCAAGTGGATCGTGGACCACTTCGGCTTCGTCCCGTTCTTCCGGACGCCGACGCCGGGTGAGTTTGTACAGTCCGATCTTCGCCTGCGGACTCATCTGTGCCGCCACGCTGGTTCCCATCATCACCTCGGTCAGCAGGGAGGTCATGGCCCAGACGCCCCGCGATGCCTGCGAGGCCGCTCTCGGTCTCGGGGGCACACGCTGGGGGATGGTGACCGATGTGATCTTCCCGTTCTCGCGCGACGGCATCGTCGGCGCCTTCCTGTTGGGCTTCGGCCGGGGCCTGGGCGAGACCATGATCGTGGTACTGGTCCTGTCCAAGGCCAACCACTTGACCTGGGCCATCATGGGCCCGAACGGCCTCGGCTCGATCGCCAAGGAGATCACCGAGGACTTCCCGACGGCGACGCCGCTGGACCAGAGCGCCCTGATCTTCCTCGGCCTGGTGCTGTTCATAACCACCCTGCTGGTCAACATCGGCGCTCGTGCCATCGTCAACCGGGGGGGTAAGCGCTGATGGCCATCATCGACCGCCCCTACGGTGCTCCTCCTGACGGCGTCTCCCCAGGTGGTCCTCCGCTCGGCCATGTCCCGGGTGTGCCCCTGGAGGCGACCGGACCCGACGGCCCCGCTCGATCACTTCGTCGATGCTGCTGGAGGCGGGGGGTTCGGCCCTGGCCGCTCTGGCCCTGGTATGGGTCATCTTCTCCCTGGCCGGAATCAGCGCACCGTTCGGCATGCTCGTGTCATGGTTCGGCTCTTCTTCGCTATCTACGGCATCCTCTGTTGGCGGCTGTACGGGATCCTGGTGGCCAAGGACCGTATGGCCACCGTGGGGATCTGGGGCGGGGCCCTGGCCGCGATGTTCACCCTGGCCGCCGTCATCGTCTACGTGATTATCCGTGGGTTCTGGGCCGTGTTCGACGACTTCCCTCACTTCCTGACCTCGGACATGACCCACCTGGGTGGTGCGGCCACCATTACCCAACTCGGTGTGGGTGCGGCCATCGTCGGGACGGTGGAGCAGGTCGGCATCGCCACCATTCTCACGGTGCCCCTGGGCATCATGACCGCCACCTACCTGGTCAACTCCAACGGCCTCTTCGCGCGCCTGGTCGGTGCCGTGGTCGATGCCATGACCGGTGCCCCGGCCATCATCGCAGGCCTCTTCGTCTACCTCCTGTGGGTCGCCCCCCACCACGAGAACGGGAAGTCCGGCTTCGCCGCCGCTCTGGCCCTGGCCGTGATGATGCTCCCCATCGTCACCCGGGCGGCCCAGGAGGTCGTGGCCATCGTCCCGGGCTCTCTCAACGAGGCTGCCCTGGCCCTCGGCGCACCGGAGTGGCGGGTGCTGCTGCGGGTCGTGCTGCCGACAGCTCGGGCCGGGCTGATGACGGCGGTCATCCTCGGCATCGCACGGATCGCCGGGGAGACGGCGCCCGTACTGTTCAACGCAGGAGGCCTCGAGGCCTACAACTGGAACCCCTTCTCGGGCCAGCAGGACAACCTCCCCCTCCGTATCTACGAGAACATCTTCCAGCCCGGCGCCGTCATCAATCAGAGCGCCTGGGGCGCCTCCTTCGTGCTCGTGTGCGTGGTCCTGATCCTGTTCGTGGTCGCCCGCCTGCTCGGGGCATCGTCGCCAGGAAAGAGCAGCTGGTTCACCCCGTGGACCAAGCTCCGCAAGAACTCCGCCCAGGTCGAATCATGAGGACGTCCCCTGCCCGCCCCAACCGTCGAAGCGCATCACCCGAGGAGCATTCCGTGAACAGTCCTACCGCTGCTCAACCTACGATGTC
Source organism: uncultured Acidimicrobiaceae bacterium (assembly GCA_963738545.1). GTDB lineage: Bacteria > Actinomycetota > Acidimicrobiia > Acidimicrobiales > RAAP-2 > Bog-756. The sequence continues at coordinate 1,141,799 of CAVTXA010000007.1, read as the reverse complement.
ACCCGAGGGAGGGAATGCCTCGCCATCCGCAGTGACCTCGAACCGGAGTCTCATGGTGGATGCCGGGGCCGAAACCTGGCTCTCGCCGCCGCAGTACTTCCCCTGATCGGAGCTGATCGCCGCCACTCCGGCGGGTGCCGACACCACCACGACCACAGTGCCGACGCGGTGCCACCACGACCACGGTGGCCCCGGCGTCACGGTGCCCACCACCGTGGCACCGGTAGCCGCGCCCACTACAACGAGCGCACCGACCGCCGGTCGCCGGTCCGGAGCCATCCCCCTCACCTCGACCCAGCTCAATGGAGCCGGCTCCTCCTTCGCCGCTCCGGCCCTCGAGAACTTCACCAACACGGTGCACGGGGCGCCGTACAGCCTGAACGTCAACTACACCAGCTCGAGCTCGGGTGACGGCCGCTACGAGTTCACCAACCAGACCACCAACTTCGCCGCCACCGACATCGCCTACGGCCTGGGCAGCACCGACACGCAGGCACCCAGCTTCCCGTTCATCTACGTTCCCATCACCGCGGGTGGCATCGCCTTCATGTACAACATCCCCGGGCTGACCTCGACCCTCCAGCTGTCCAGCTATTCGGCGTGCGCCATCCTCACGGGCGGCATCACCAACTGGAACGACCCTGCCGTGGCCAAGGACAACCCAGGCGTCACCCTGCCCAACCTGGCCATCCGACCGGTGACTGAAAGCGACTCGGCCGGGACGAACTACGTGCTCGAGGAGTGGTGCATCGCCGAACAGCCCGCCCTGTGGGCGGCGTTCGCCAACCATGAGAACAGCCAGTCCGGTGGTCCCACCGACGGGGTGGCCATCAGCGCCTCGAGTCCCAACTCCAACTGGCCCGGACTGCCCAACGGTCTCGACCAGCAGAGCACCTCGGGCGTGGCTGGCAACGTGGCCACCAACGCCGGCGCCATCGGGGCCGTCCAGGTGAAGTACGCCACCGACCTGGGCTTCTCGGCTACCAACTTCGCCCATGGCGTGGCCGCCGTGCTCAACGCCAGCGGCAAGTACACCGAGCCCTCGGCGGTCGACGTGGCCTCGGCCCTGGCCTACGCGACCCAGCAGAACAACGGAACGCACCAGCTCAACTTCAACGGCATCGGGCCCAACGTCTACAACCCCTCCACCTACAGCTACCTGCTGGCCAAGACCACCGGTGCCGATCCCACCGAGGGTGCGGTCCTGAGCGGCTATGTCAATTACTCCCTGACCCTCGGTCAGGCGGCCTCGCCATCGTTCGGATACGCCTCACTCGGTCTGTCTCTTGAGCAGTACGGGATCAACGCGGTGCTGGCCGATGTGCCCGGAGCCGTGGCCGTCACGGCGGCGGAGAACAAAGGCTACGCCTGCGGTGACCTCACGCCCACCGAGGTGGCCGCAGGCCAGACCACGCCGACCTGCGGCGTGGTGCTGGCCACAGCACCCGCCCCCGGGGCGAACGGTGGGCATGCCACGGGAGCCAGCACCGCTGCCGGCACGGTGGCCGCCAGCTCGGCGGCGAAGAGCGCAGCCGCCGCCGGCCACAGTAGCGCTGCGGGCGGGTCCTCGGGTTCGGCCGACCCGTCCGTGTCGCTGGGGGGAGGAACGGGACTGGCCTTCACCGGCTCCAACCCCATCCCTCTTGCCGTGCTGGGAGCGGCTCTCTTCGTCGGAGCATGGGTCGTTCGGCGCCGTCTCCTCCGCCGTCGGACAGGTGGTACCTCGTGAACCGACACCGGGCAGTCCGCACGGCAGCGGTGATGGTGCTCCTGGTCACCGCGATGGTCGTCGGTCCCGGGACGGTGGACGCGCCCGACCGCCGGTGCGGACACCGACCCCACCACCCTGCTCGGCCAGGGAGGCTCGTTCCTCGAGCCGGTCATGTCCAAGCTGTTGAACGATGACGCAGCCAATCTGAACCCGCTGTTCGGCTCGTATCTGCTGACCGACGACGTCTCGAGCATCAGCGCCTTCGTCGGCTCGGGACCGGGCCAGTTCGCCGCCGACTTCGCCGTGACCCAGTCGCCCCTCACCGCGGCCCAGTCCACACAGGCCACGACTAACGGCCGGACTTTCGCCTACATCCCCTTCGCCGCCACCCCGGTGGCCATCACCACGCTGGTGCCCACCTACACCTGGGCCAACAGCGACAGCCCGTCGATCACGCCCTCCGGGTTCTGCCAGGGCATCCCCTTGACCGTGGCCGACCTCGGCGAGCTCTACGGCTACGACGCCGCCAATCCCCTTCAGGACTGGGGCGACTCACGGATCACCTGCCCGTCCGGCGGTGGCCCCGGCGGGTCGAGCTCGGAGCTGCACCTCCCCCCGGTGGCTTACGCCAACCTGGATCCGTCAATTGCCAACGAGGCCCTCATGACCCTCTTGGACAGCGATCCGACGGCCAAGGGCTACTTCGACGCCGCCCTCAACGGAGGGTTGCCAGGAGCCCTGACCACGAGCGACACGCCGAGCGAGCTGTGGCCTTTCGCCGGGAACACCATCCCCGGCGGGGACCAGCCCCTCATCGGCAAGCTGCTGGACATCAATACCGAGACCAACGGCCCGAGCACCACCGCCACCCAGTGGGTACTCGGCGCCACCACGCCGCTGTCGTCCGTCTGGACCCAGGCCCCATTGGGCGTGGCGTGGGATCTTCCGACGCGCGGCCATCCAGAACGCCCAGGGCAGCTTCGTGTCCCCGACCCTCGCCGCCGCCCAGGCGGCCCAGACCGACGCCACACTGGCTTCCACCTCGGATCCGACCACCAACAACCTGGTGACCTTCAACGCCAGCGCCAGTGACGCGGCCGCCTACAACAGCGACCTCATGGAGGAGAGCTACCTGGTCGTGCCCACCTCCGGGCTCAACGCCGCCAAGGCCACGGCACTGGCCCAGGTCGTCCGGTTCGTCCTCGGGTCCCAGGGTCAAAAGGACATCGAGAGCTTCGGCTCGGCACCGGCCACCCCGGCCATGCAGGCGGCGGGACTGAAGGTGGCAACGCGAACTCGAACGCCGAGGCCGCCGGCACCTCGGCTCGACGGCCAACACAGCTCGGGGCCACCACGACGACCACGGCCGCGATCGACCACCTCCGCCGGCACCATCGGGTGCCGCCGGCGACGTCGACCGGCTCGACCGGGTCGTGATGGCTCCGACCGGCTCCTCGGGACTCGTCCAGCGGCGGTCTGGCCTTCACCGGCACGGCCCACCTCGGCGTCCTGGGTCGGCCTGGGGCGGCCATGGTGGTGGCCGGTAGCATCGTCGACGACGCCTGAAGCGACGGGAGGCCCGACCGTGACCACCATCCAGCAGTCGCCAGGCGGTCCGTGGGAGCAGCCTCCTAATCCCTACGGCGCTCCGGCCTACGGTCAGCCGGCCTATTCCCAGCCCGGTTACCCTCAGCCGGGTTACGCGCCGCACCCCCGCCGATGCGGCGCGGCAGGCCGTCCGGGCTCCGGGCCACCAACGTCAGCGCCTGGTTCGGCTCGAAGAAGGTGCTCGAGCGGGTGTCCCTGGCCATGGAGCCGGGCAAGGTGACGGCGCTGATCGGACCGTCGGGCTGCGGGAAGTCGACGTTCCTGCGCATCCTCAACCGGATGCACGAGCTCATCCCTTCGGCGGCCCTGTCGGGCTCGGTGGAGCTGGACGACGTCGACATCTACGGGCCGTCGGTGCGGGTCACCGAGACCCGGCTCCGGATCGGCATGGTCTTCCAGCGGCCCAACCCGTTCCCGTCGATGACCATCGCCCAGAACGTGCTGGCCGGCCTGCGGCTGTCCGGGACCAAGGTGCGGCAACCCCGACGCCCTGGTCAAGGACTGCCTCGAGCGGGCCGGGCTGTGGAAGGAGACCCGGAACCGCCTGAACGAGGCCGGTGCGGCCCTCTCCGGCGGCCAGCAGCAGCGACTGTGCATCGCCCGGGCCCTGGCCGTGCGCCCCAAGGTGCTGCTGATGGACGAGCCGTGCTCGGCCCTCGACCCCATCTCGACCAGCGTGATCGAGGAGACCATCCGGGAGCTGTGCCACGAGCTGACCATCGTCATCGTCACCCACAACATGCAGCAGGCCCAGCGGGTGTCCGACACCTGTGCCCTCTTCCTGGTCGACGGCGAGGGGCAGCCGGGCCACATCGTCGAGGCCGGCCCCACCGCGACAGGTGTTCGACGACCCACGCGATCCCCGGACCTCCGACTACGTCCACGGGCGGTTCGGATGATCCGCCCAACCTGGCGCAGTTCCGTGCGGACGGCTCATCCGTTGGAGGAGGCGACCGTGACTGAAGCGATGTCGGTCCCGCGCCGGGCGCCCCGGCGCGCCGCGGTCGCGGCACTGGCGGACCGACTGGCAGCGCGCGGTGGACGGATGCCTCGCAGAAGACCCGCACCCGGGTGCAGGTCGGCGTCCTGCTCGGTCTCCGTGCTCGTCGCCTACAACTACTCGCTGAGCACGCTGCTGCAGACGGCCGACCAGCAAACCCCTCTCGCCTACATCAGCCTGGTGCCGGCCATCGCCCTGGCCCTGGCCGCCATCCGGGCCCGCCCGCTCAAGCCCGAACCGCCGATCTACGACCGCCACGTCGACTACACGATCGGCATCCCGCTGATCGTGGCGGCCGTCGCCGTCAACGAACTCCTGCCGGCCCGGATGTCCGCCATGTTCTGGGTCTACCGGATCGACCTGCTGACCCTGCCCGATCTTCGTGGCCGGCGCCGTGGCCATCATCTTCGGGGTCCGGGTGCTCTGGCGCCAGCGGCTGGCCGTCCTCTTCCTGTTCCTGGCCTGGCCCTACCCCTACCAGAAGATGCCTGCTCGGCGTCTCAACGCCTTCACCACGGTCACCCTGCTGGCCATGCAGAAGATCGCCGTGTCACCCATCTGGCCAAGCCGGCCGAGCTCCCTGGACAACACGCTGTTCGTCGTCAATCACCATGGGTCGACGTTCGCCCTCAGCGTCGTCTCGGCGTGCTCGGGGGTGAACGGCGTGGTCGGGTTCCTGCTGGTGGGTCGGCCTTCGCCGCCATCGTCCGGGGTCCCATCGTCCGCAAGGTGCTCTGGCTGGTCGGCGGCATGGTCCTGCTCTGGGCGATCAACCTCGGTCGGATCACCTTCATCTTCTTCGCCGGCAAGGAGTGGGGCGAGGCAGTCGCCATCAACGTCTTCCACCCCTTCATCGGGCTGGTCACGTTCAGCATCGGCGTGCTGATCATGATCCTGCTGATCAAGCCGCTGGGGATGCACATCGCCATCGGCGAGGACAGCCGCCCGAGCCGCGCCGCCGGGGCCACCGGCCCATCCCGGTGCCCTCGCTGTTCGACGAAGCCGAGGCAGCGCCCAAGCACAAGGCTCACTCTGGCCGTGCCCAAGGTCTACCTGGCCATCGTGGCCGTGGTGGTGGCCGCCCTGGTCGTCGGACTCAGCAATCTCGGCCTGCGCTCCTACAACCTGGTCGCCGACGTGGCCGGGGAAGCCAAGTTGGCTCGCCTTCGTCCGGTATCCCGTGGCCCCACCGGGCTGGGTGGTCCAGTACGAGACCACCTACGACTGGGCCAAGCCGCTGTTCGGCGACACGTCCGTGTGGAACCGCTACATCCTCCACGCCGACGGGCCGGGCCACTGCACACCAACGTCCCGGTGGTGGCCGACGTCATCAACACGCCGGACCTCTCCAGCTTCTCGGCCTACGGCGTCGAGAACTGCTACACGTTCCACGGGTACGCGCTGGCCGACGTGGCCCAGGTGTCCCTGGTCGGTGGCATCACCGGACAGGCCATGTCGTACACGTCCCAGCAGTTCGGCAGCTGGTCGATCGTCTACTGGATCCTCCCGGTGAAGATGACGGCGGGGGCACGAACTACGAGCGGATCGTGCTCTACGTGCAGAACTCCGGGCAGGGTGCTGTGGTTAAGGGCCTGACCACCGCCGACAACATCCACAACCTCGGCGGATCGCTGAGTCCCCCGAAACTCCGCCGACCGCGCGCTGATCAACAACCGGACCTTCCTGGTGGCGTTCGCCAAGAAGCTGATCGACACCCAGGCCTATCGCGCCGATCACGCCAATCCGGCATTGGCCAACGGCGGCGTCAACGCCATCAGTTCATGAAAAGGCAGGTCAGGTGGGCATTGGTTCACGGGAAGTTCACTTGACCGGCCCGCGCCGGTACCGGAGGCTAGGGACGTGACGTCAGCTTGGGAGCCCAGCACCGTGCCGGTGCCACCGGACCGGCCCGCGCCGCCGGAGTCAACGTGGGATCCGAGCGTGACCGTGCCGCGTGTGCCGGGGGAACCACCAGCACCATCACTGAACGGTGCTGACCAGTGGGAGTACCTGGACCCGAACGCCAACCCTTCGCTGTACGCCACCCAGCCGACCCAGGCTGTTCCCTCCGCCCAACCGTCCGCCGCCTGGGTTCCGAACGGGTCGGCTCCCCAGGCCCCACATACCCCGCCTCCGAACGGTGTTGATCCGTGGACACAAGCGGACCCGACCGCCGGCCATGGTGCCTACCCGGCCCAGCCCACCCAGCAGGTCGCGCCCCCGACCGCCTGGGACCCGAACATCGGCACCCTGCAGGCCGCCTGGGTTCCAAACGGCCAGCACGCCCCGCTCGCTGAGTCACCGCCGGTCCCACCGGCCGGCGCCGACCGGTTGGTGTTTGTGGACCCGAGCGCCTACTCCAATCCATACACCGAGCAGCCGGTCTACACCAGCGGGCCAAGGCCATCCCCACCGCGCTACCGGGCGAGCCGGCACCGCCACCAGGACCCCAGTACGCCCCCGATCTGGCTACGCCGTACCCACTGGGGCCGGCCCCTCGAACGGTTCGGGCCAGCCGTATATAGCCCAGGCCGCTGTGTACGGCACTGCTGCCGCTGCGACGGCTCCACCGGGATCGGTCCGCCACCCGTTGCCGGCTACCCGGATACTCCCCCTCCTGGCTACGGTGCAAGCACCCAGCCCGGCTACGAGGCCACAGCTCCGGCGCCCTACGGTGCCACGCCAGCTCCTGGTTACGCCCCCCACCGGCCCAACCGACCGACCCGCTTTGTCGTCCAGCTATCAACCCGAAGAGGGCGAGCTCAAGATCAAGGAGCGTCGCTCCTGGAAGACCTGGCAGGTCCTGATCGCCGTGGTGCTGGCGGCAGGTTTGGATGTGGTTCAACGGCAACGCCGGAACTGCTTCGGGCAACCCGCCGCGTCTGGATCGGGCGGCAGTGGCTACAAGCTGCCACCCGACGGCGCCTCGCTACGACTGCACCGGCGCGCGCGGCGGCTGGTGCCGGCTCCACCGCCACGACGGCGGCCGGATCCACAGCCGACCACCGGTAGCGCCACGTCCACGACCGTCGCCGGCGGTACCACCGCCACGACGGCGGCTCCGGCGGTAGGCCCGGCCACCGTCCTGGTTCCCCAGACCACCCAGACCGGCAACTGGACCAGTCCGGCCTTCACCATCGCCGGAGGCACCTGGAACATCGGCTGGGCCTTTCAGTGCGCGCCGGCGCCACCGGAGGACCCTCATTCCAGATCTTCGTGGTCAACTCCGGTGCCTCCCCCGGGTCGACTCCCGCGGTGACCTCGACCGGCGGCTCGGGTCAGTCGGTGAGTCCCGAGACCACGGCGGGAAGCCAGCAGGTCATCGTGCAGACCACCGCGGCATGCCGGTGGGCGGTAAAGGTGACCGGTTCAGCTCCTAGGGGGTCCCTGTGCTTAACGGGGCTCGGGGAGCTGCACGGCAGATTGCCCGTGGCTACCGGTGCCCAAGTCGGTCTCGAGCTGCTCCTGGGCGGCCAGCGGCGTTGAGCTCTTCGAAGTAGTCGTAGTTGCGCTTGGTGGCCCGATGAGGCCGTCCTACGGGGCCACCCGCACCATGAAGCGAGAGGGTGGTGGGAAGTGGCGTCATCGGCGGCGGGGCCCGGTGGGGGCATCATTCGAGGGCAGCGATGAACTCGTCGAACGGCCCGGTCGGCGCCGTGGGTCGATCCGGCCTGGCTGGCGCCTTGGGAATGAGCGAAGTGTGTCACTGCCCAACTCCGGTGAGGAGGGGGGCCGGTACCGCCGGACAGCGTGAGGGAGGTCGGTTCCATCAGTGCTGCGCCATGAGTGCGGGTCGATTGACGCATGGTCAACCCAAGAAGCCGGACGACGTCGGTCGCCGTCCGTCCAGGAATCGCATCTTCGACCACGAGGGATGAGTGGCGTGGCACGGAGGGCGCGAGGTGCTGACGGCGGAACCAGCGGCGGTTGTCGGGCGACGGCACGAAGGTCGCCAGACCCCGAATGGCGATGGCCAGGTCACGCTCCTGCCTCGACCACACACGGACGTGGTCCGCTATCGACAGGGTGATCTGGGTCGCAGCCTGTGTCATCGGACCTCTCCCGCGCTCCTCAAGGGTGACGGAGTGGACTGATGGCACGTCGTCACCGGAACGATCAAACCACGCCAAGGTAAACCCCAGGTGAACGCCAGATGGAATGATCAATCGCCACAGCTGAACTCTGGGTGAATACCCCTCTGACGTGGAATTCTGCTGTCTATCTCAGCCGACCGGGTGTTAGCGTTCTCCTGTGAGAACCTCCGTCATGACCCCCGAGGAGGCGGACCTGCGCCTCCAGGCCAGCATCGCTGGGCTCTCCGACCGCGAGCCCCTGGTGTCGGCCAAACGGATCCTGACCGACAGCCAGCGCCGCTTCGGTCTCGTTCTCATCGTTCTGATCGTCGTCGGGTGTGCCGATCGATCTGCTGGCGACGCTCTCGGCCCTGGTCTGCATCATCACGCTGTTCTACGTCGGGGCGATCATCTACCGACTGGCACTGTTCCGGGCCTCCAATCAGCCGAGCACGACCGAGAGGGTCAGCGACGAAGAGGCACGCGCCGTTCCCGACCACGAACTTCCGATCTACACCGTGATGATCCCGGCCTACCGTGAGCCCGAAGTCATCAACGAGCTGATCCAGCGGGTCTCCCAGTTCGAGTACCCACCCGACCGCCTCGACGTCAAGCTTCTGATCGAGGCCGACGACGCCGCCACGATCGAGGCCATCGAAGAAGCCATGCCCGGCGATCAGTTCGAGCTGGTGCTGGTCCCCGCGGCCGAGCCCCGGACCAAGCCCAAGGCCCTCAACTACGGGCTGACCCTGGCCCGGGGCGAACTGGTCGCCATCTACGACGCCGAGGACGAGCCCGAACCCCTCCAGCTCCGTCGGGCCGTGGTGGCCATGCGCCGGCTGGGTCCCGACGTGGCCTGCGTGCAGGCCAAGCTCGACTACCACAATCCGATGCAGAACCTCATCACCAAGTGGTTCACCATCGAGTACTCCCTGTGGTTCTCGTTCTTCCTGCCCGGTCTGGCGTCGATGAATGCGCCCATTCCGCTCGGGGGGACGTCCAACCACTTCCGTCGGGTCGCACTCCAGGCCCTTGGGGCCTGGGACCCCTACAACGTCACCGAGGACGCCGATCTCGGGATCCGGATGTTCCGCGAGGGCTACTCCGTGCGGGTGCTCGAGTCGAGCACCTTCGAAGAAGCCAACAGCGACTTCGTGAACTGGATCAAGCAGCGCTCCCGCTGGTTGAAGGGCTATCTGCAGACGTTCGCCGTCCACCTCCGCCAGCCTCGGGAGCTGAAGCGCGAGCTGGGGTGGAAGGGCCTGATGCACTTCGTCATGTTCGTGGGGGGAACACCGATCCTCGCCATCGTGAACCCCATCTTCTGGTTCATGACCATCCTGTGGTTCGTGGCCCATCCGGTGTTCATCCAGGAACTGTTCCCTGCTCCCATCTACTACCTGGGCTGGTCTCGTGGGCCTTCGGCAACTTCCTCCTGGTCTACGTCACGGTCATGAGCTGCCGGGTGGGCAAGCGAGGCGAGCTCCTCATCCCTGCCCTACTCGTTCCGCTGTACTGGGTGATGATGTCGATGGCCGCGGTCAAGGCGCTGAGTCAGCTGGTCGGCGCCCCGACCTTCTGGGAGAAGACGGTCCATGGTCTCCACCACGAGCAGCAGCCTGTCGTCGTCGACGCGGCGTCGTGATCGCTGAGGGCTAGCACCACCCATGGCTACGTCGGTCTGGCACGAGGATCCCCGAGAGGGTGGCCTGAACGAGGATCGCCTGGTTGAGGGGACTGGGTCCTCCGAGCCGCACCTCACCCAGATGAGTCTGGTGCGACAGTTCGTATCCCAACTGATCGAGCAACAAGGCAGCGACCCAGCATCGACGTTGTCTGATCAGGAGTGGTCACATCTTTGCGAGGCCGCCGGTGACGCCGATTCGGAGGAAACGGCCATCGCCCGGATTGTGTTGCGGGCCTACGGCATGGGTAGCCGACGCGAGCCCACCGCTTACCACCGAATGTGGCCCTCCGCCAGGCAAGCCGCCCATGCCACTGTCGCCATCCCCGGCCGAGCCCATTCAGATCAACCATGGCGGGCCAACGCTGTTGGGCCGACGCAGGCATAGGCCCTCGTCCTCGCTGCACCGGTCTCCGGGATTCGAGCCGATGCCGCTCTCCTTTGTGGGTAAGGCCTGGCCGGTAGTCGATACCCCGGTCCCGATTCCAGCCCAGGCGCTCTTCGGCTGCGCTGCTCACCGCCCACTCAGTCCGGCATCACGACCACGTCCGGCCAAACCCTGGATGGTGCACCAGATCTCATGCCCGCTGGCCCAGCTGTCATATCATCCGAACCGGACAGTTCGTCATCCGGCGTCGTCCCGGTGCAGCACTTCCACCGGCTCCACGTGCCCGCACTCGAAGGCAATCTCGAGTGAAGGAGGACCGCCGTCGGGAACGGTTGCTCACCCTCGCCTCATGGGTCCGCAATATCGGCGCCATCATCCTGTTGTTCGTGGCGTGGCAGCTGTGGGGAACGGCCATCACCCAACATCACAGCCAGATTGCGCTCGAGCACCAGTTCGCGGCAAAGGTCCACCACACTCCAGTCAAGGCGGCGCCGGGCTTCACGCTCACACCGTCCACGACCCGCATTGCCGATCCTCCCCAGGGGACGGTGATGGCCCATCTCCAGATACCCAAGATCAGCCTCGACCAGTACGTAGTGTCTGGAACTGCCGAAGCTGATCTGGCCAAGGGACCCGGGCACTACCTCGGGACGGCTATGCCTGGTCAGGCCGGCAACGTGGCCATTGCCGGCCACCGCACCACACACGGTGCACCGTTCAACCGTTTGGCCGAGTTGGCCATCGGCGACCCGATCTACCTCACGACGTCGACGGGACAGACGTTGACGTACATCGTCTCGGCCGTCCCGGTGGCGGTTTCGCCTTCTGATGTCACGGTTCTCAACAACTTTGGTGACGACCGGCTCACGCTCACCACCTGCAATCCGGAGTACTCAGCCGTGCAGCGGTTGATTGTCGTGGCGGCCTATCTACCCCCGGGGGCAACCCATCCTGTCCCGATCGCCAAGGGGACGGGAAAGGCGTATGCGCTGGCACCGGCGGAGACGAGCGGGTGGAATACCACGCTGCTTCCCTTGGTGGCCATCGAGATCCTGGCGCTAGCCGGACTGGGCCTCGCCTTCCGCAAGCTCTCGAAGGTCTATGGCCGCGGAACCCGGTGGCTCATCCTCGCTCCAGTGTGGCTGGCTTTGCTTCTTGCCCTCTTCGAGACACTCACGAACTTCCTACCGGCTGCCGTCTGATCCGTGGCACCGGTCTCTGAAGGATTGGCACGCCGGCTACGTGTGACCCGGACTTAGCCGGCGGTGGGTGGGAGCGCAGAGAGGCGTCCCGTGCTCGAGATGGGAGTATCCGAGTAGGACCCGGCCAGTGTCTGGCGTAACTGGACCAGCTCGTCGACCAGTACGCGGTTGGTGTTGGCGAACTCCTCGATTGCCGAGCAGAGATTGGCGACTGCTTCGGGGGCGATCTGAGGTGCAGCCTGAGGAGCAGACTGGGCCCCGACCTCCTCCGCCTCTCGTCTGGCTCTCGAGACAATCGATGCAGCCTCGACGTGGGCATCGGCGATTATGCCCCGGGCAACTCTCCTGGCGTCCTCAGCGGTCTCATCGGCGAAGCGCTGGACCTTCACCATGATTTCGCCGATCTGCACTTCTGGGGACTCAACCGGCTCCGGCTCCACATGTAGTGAGAGCGGCGGCGGTGCTGGCTCCCATTCAGCGGGACCCTCCTGGGTAACGATCGGGAGGCCGGTCCCATCCTCGTATGCGAATCCCATGACGTTTGCACCCTCCGGACGAATCGAAGGAGTTGAAGTGCGCCTTGCCCCCACCTCCGTACTTGATCCTCTGACTCTATCGGGTCACGGGGGGTCCCGGCCAAGAGCTCATTGGTGTAATCCCTGCATACACCAGGTGAACGTTAGGAAAACCACCGGATCAGCAAAATCCGCTGCGCGCTCTTGCTGGACTGATCTGGGAGCGGACGAGCCGACCGGGTGGAGCGGATGTAATCGGCGGAGGCATGTAAAGGCTCATCCGTCCACTCAAGTTCAACAGGGAGAACTCCGACATTGTGTTATGGCCTATTCGCGTCCGGTCCGATGGATCGGTCGTAGTCAATCAGGTCCGATCCCGGTTCCTGATCTCGGTGCCGATCCGAACGGTGGACGGCATCATCTTCCTCTTGTTCTGCTGCTCAGGACTGGGATCATCGCCTTGGTCGTAGTTCTCGGTGTTGCCTCTTCCGGTTTCGCTGCGTCGCAATTCTGGCATCTCACCCGTTGACCTCGCTGCGGGCACCGCCGGCGCGGCACGCAACTCACCACCCAGTCTCTCCCCCCCTAACACTGGCTCCACAGGAAAACTCAACGTCAACTCCAGTCCAAGCGACATCGCCTACGTCCTCGCCCACCATTTCACGATCGCCAAACGTCACGACACCGGTGGTAGCCGTCACCACGACACCTCCTCCAGCAGTCCCCAATAGTCCCATCATCTCAGCCTCGGGACCCAGCTCTATCTGAACGGCTCGCCGTACCACTTTGTCGGAGTAAATGCCTACGAGGCCGGTACGGAGTGGGGAACCAATGCCGGCTGCGGTGCCGACCTAAGTGATGCCCAACTGAACCAGTTGTTTGCATCCCTGCCGCCTAACTCGTTGGTCCGATTCTGGGCTTTTCAGGGAACGATCGCCACCAACGTCAACACCCACCAACTCGACTGGGGTCCACTAGACCGGGTGTTTGCTGCTGCCGCCGGCCCACAATCAACGCTTGATCGTCGTTGTCAGTGGCCAAGGGAGTGGGTGTGACGGTGGTCACTGGCAGGATCCGTCCTGGTACGCCGGTGGGTTCAGGAGCGTGTTCAACGACCCCTCCACGACCGATGGCAGAGGCCTGACGCCCCTGTCCTACTGGGACTATCTGCAGGCCCTCGTGAGCAGGTACGCATCCTCACCGGCACTGGGCATGTGGGAGCCGATGTCCGAGGCCGAGGCGTCCACCTGCCCGCCGCAGTACGAGCCGACCAACTGCAGTGGCCATCAGACCTGTCCCGATGAGTCTGCGGCAGCCTCGGCTCTGCGCTACTTCTTCGACACCGTTGGTGCCGAGATCCATGCGCTCGATCCCAAGCACCTTGTGGAGAGCGGCCTTCTCGGTGGAGGGCAGTGCGGGACTCAAGGCTCCGACTACCAGTACGTGTCGGCCAGTCCCGGCATCGATGTGCTCTCGTATCACGACTACTACGGCACAGCCGCGCTAGGGGGTGACCAGTGGAATGGACTGGCCGTGCGGTTCGCCCAAATGGCGTCTCTGGATAAACCGATTATCGCCGGTGAGACCGGATCGATGGCGGGTACGGGAGCCGGTTGCACGAGCGACGACAGCGGAATGCCGCGTTTCGCTGCCAAAGAGCAAACAAGCTTGCGGATGGAAATAGCGGAACCCTTATCTGGGACTGGGTCCCTTCCGTTTCAAGTACATGCAGTTACGACGTTGCGCCCACGGACATAATCATGCAACCTGGCGGAGCAATCGGCTGAGCCGGCTTCGATCGTGAACGTCCGTTTGGGATCGAGCTCGGCGGAGAGCACCGTAAACTGCCGTCGTGGACTCGATCATCGGAGAACTCAAAGACCCTCTGCACTTGAGGCGTAGTTCCTAGTGTGACATCCATGTGCACCTCGTTGAGATTTGTCGGAATCCCGTCCGAGATCGACCAGTCTGCGTCGTTTCTTCGCTCCTAGGCTGTGGTCAATGTTCTTGCCAAGTGGAGTTGGCTTCCCGACGTTCCCAGATGGGCGACGTGGAGTTGCGTCCTGATAAAGGAACGCATCTGTATCGTGGTTGGCCATGGCTGGTTGGTCTACTCTTGTTTCTCGCTTCTTGCAACGGTGTGTGCCGTCGCTCGAATCGGATCCGATAGCGCCGGCTATTTCAGTCCCCAACAGTCCCATCATTTCGCCTCGGGCACCCAGCTCTATCTGAACGGATCGCCGTATCACTTTGTCGGCGTAAACGCCTATGAGGCCGGTACGGAGTGGGGAACCAATACCGGCTGCGGTACCGAACTAAGTGATGCCCAACTCAATCAGTTCTTTGCATCCCTTCCTCCTAACTCGCTAGTGCGGTTCTGGGCTTTTCAGGGGACGATCGCCACCACATCAACACCCACCAACTCGACTGGGGTCCACTAGATCGGGTGTTTGCAGCGGCCGCCGCCATAATCAACGGTTGATCGTCGTTGTCAGCGGCCAAGGAAGTGGGTGTGACGGAGGTCATTGGCAGGACCCGTCCTGGTACGCCGGAGGGTTCAGGAGCGTGTTCAATGACCCTTCCACGACCGACGGCAAAGGCCTGATGCCCCTGTCCTACTGGGATTATCTGCAGGCCCTGGTGAGCAGGTACGCATCCTCACCGGCGCTGGGCATGTGGGAGCCCATGTCCGAGGCCGAGGCATCCACCTGCCCGCCCCAGTACGAGCCGATCAATTGCAGTGGACATCAGACCTGCCCCGATGAATCAGTGGCATCCTCGGCCCTGCGCTACTTCTTCGACACCGTTGGTGCCGAATCCATGCGCTCGACCCCAGGCACCTTGTGGAGAGCGGCCTTCTCGGCGGAGGGCAGTGCGGGACTCAAGGCTCCGACTACCAGTACGTGTCAGCCAGCCCCGGAATCGATGTGCTCTCGTATCACGACTACTACGGCACAGCCGCCCTAGGGGGTGACCAGTGGAATGGACTGGCGGTGCGGTTCGCCCAAATGATCGATGTCGGTAAACCGATTGTGGGAGGTGAGGTAGGGATGCGTGCCGGATCAACGCCTGGGTGCGTCACCACGACCGTTAGAGATAAGGTCGAAACCAGCGAGGAGCGCAATCAATCTCGCTATGGGAGCAGCGGATTTCTTATCTGGAACTGGGTTCCAACCGCATCAAGCCCATGCACCTTTGACGTGACGCCGAGAGATCCAATTTTGCTGCGTGGAGGAGTTGTCGGTTGACCATCTTGGCTACGAATTTGCCGGTAGCTCAGCTTGGACGGCCAGGGCGGCAACGGGTTGTGCCTAGCTCCGATGTCACCGGCATCCTGATTCAGGGGTCAATGCTGAGAGGCCCAAGGAGTACGCAGTGCCTCCAACCGGTGTCCTTCGGTAAACGACGGGTGAACGTGGAGTTTCCCCAGCCCGAACATTTGCCCAACAACTAATAACTCGGGCCACCGGTTGGATGGGCGCTATCTTCCCTGTTCAGACCGGTGTTACGGTACCCCAGTGAAGTCCTCGACCAACAACCGGAAGTGGTTTGATAACCACAAGGAATCCGCGGTCGAACTTGGGGACATCAGGGACATGACTCAACTGATACGGGTAGGGAAAATGCACCTGATGAGCGGCGAAATACCGCCAGTGAAGCGATGACGCTCGTTTCCGAGCGCAGTCGTGAGGCAGCAGACGCCGGTGGATTCAGCGGAGCCGAGGCTGGATCAATTGCCTTGGGGAACAGTCAGAGTCAATCATCTCAAACTCTGATGAACCCAAGTCGCGGCGACTCCATCGAGGGAAGGCTGGTCTTCGCAGTCTCGTTCCTGTTCTTCATGGTCATCGCCATCTTGCTTGACTTCAAATATCACGTGTATCCGCCCGACGCTGTCTCGAGAATGGCAAACGGCTTCTATGTGCTTTTCTCTCGTCATCCCCACCTCGCGGCAATCGGATTTGTCTGGAACCCCCTCCAATCAGTTCTCGACATGATTCCCCTGCTCGCCAAACCACTCTGGCCGGCGGTTGCAAGCAATGATTTCGCAGGAAGCTTGGTGAGTGTGCTGTGCATGAGTGGTGCGACTTTCCAGATCCACGCTTGTCTTCGAGAGATGTCCACGGGGCGACCGCCGCGATCGCTCCTAACGCTCCTCTTCGTCTGCAACCCAATGATTGCCTACTACGGGGCCAACGGAATGAGCGAGGCCTTGTACATCTTTACGGCGGTTGCAACGGCCAGATACCTACAACGCTGGTTTCGCGACAATGACACGGCATCACTCGTCTACTCAGCGGTAGCACTCGGAGCCTGCTATCTAGCGCGAAACGAAGCGGCTGGAATTGCCATCATCGCCGGTCTCTTCGTTGCGGCAA
Source organism: uncultured Acidimicrobiaceae bacterium (assembly GCA_963738545.1). Taxonomy (GTDB): domain Bacteria; phylum Actinomycetota; class Acidimicrobiia; order Acidimicrobiales; family RAAP-2; genus Bog-756. The sequence goes on along the minus strand of CAVTXA010000007.1, from coordinate 1,125,239 downwards.
AGACTTGGGCCGCCAGTTTTGGAGCCGTGCGATCCCGTGTGATGAGTTCGCTTACCGACATCACCGTCTTTCTTCTGCCCGTTGTGACAGCGTTCGCCGGCTGGGCAGTCACGAGCTACGTCATTACGGGAGAGCCCTTTCAGCAATTCACCTCACAATATGGAAACACCGCCGAGCTATCAGCGTTCGGTTCTTCTTACGGCGTTCAGCCCGGGCATCAAGTCATGCGGATTCGTCACGAGCTAACGGACCTCGGGCATATGGCGCCCCTTCTGCCGATCATTCTCATCCTGGCACTCTTCTTCGTGTGCAAGCGCAAGGACTGGCAGATGCTCGCACCAATTGCCGTATTGGGAGGTGGGCTGGCATTCGACATGTTCAGCTACCTGGAGGATCAAGTATTTCCGTGGTATCGGTTCTATATCCTCTGCATTCCATTGTCGGTCATACTCACCGGCTTCGTTTTAGCTCCAAGAGGAGTCGGACGGCATTTGGAATCCCGAACTCCTACGTCTGTTGATGTAGATGGTTCTCGCCGGGGGGGCGTCAATCGATCGATTCGGGGCGGAGCCATCGCTCTTGGGGCGTCAGTGGTCGTACTCGCACTGATCGGTCCGTCGGTTATGACAACAGCTACCGGAATGCTGAATCCGAAAGTGGGGATTGAAGAGAGCTTTCAGATCGGATTCATTGTTCACAAAAAGGGCGCCGAAACTGCGGCCCAGCGCGCAACATCTGTCCCCATGCTCGCATACATCGAACGCCTGAGTCTTCCTGACGGTAGCGTTGTTACTGATGAGGACTTGGCCGGTTGCGCCACCACAATGATCGTTCGGAGTACCAATCCGAAGGTATTCGTAATCCCAAATGATACCGATTTCCAACGGATCCTCGCTGACCCTTTTACCTTTCATGCCAAGTACATGTTGGCTCCTGAGCCGACCGGTGATGACGCCGGAATTGCCATCTCTACTGCTTATCCCACGCTGTACAAGAACGGTGCCGGATTCACGACTTTGGTCAAGTCCTTTGCTGCAACGGCCCTCTGCCCCCCGTATCGGCTTTACCGAGTTACGCGACATCCCAACGCTCTGGGATAAGTCAGCGATTCCGGCTACAAGGCTCACGATCGATGTCTCAAGTTGCATCAAAGATATGCGTAGGTATCGGACGAAGCAGTCCCACTTTCCTGGGCCCAGAAAGGAGGAAGCAACCGGCATGCAATCTTGTCGATCGCGATGTCACGCATTAGCCGCGGTTTGTACAGCTGAAGGTTGCGAACCGTTAGAGGTCCTTTTCCTTTGATGTGATTATCTGAGTTGGAGATTATGAACACTCTCGTCGTCGTGCCCACTTTCAATGAGTCAGAGAACATCCCGATGGTGCTCCGACGAATCCGTTATGCACTGCCACACGCAAGCGTCCTGGTTGTAGACGACGGTAGCCCTGATGGCACGGCGGACATTGCAGAACGATGTGGCAAGGAGCTTAACAACATCGAGGTGATGCGTCGCTTCGAGAAGTCGGGATTGGGCAGCGCCTATCGGGACGGATTCCGGTGGGGCCTGGCCAACGGGTTCGACGCCTGCGTGGAGATGGATGCCGATCTCTCCCACGAGCCGGAATCGTTGCCCTACCTCCTTGCACCTCTGAGCGAAGGCTTCGAACTGGTGGTGGGCTCGCGCTACATTCCCGGCGGATCGATTCCCAGCTGGAAGCGGATCGTCGTCGGCTGCTGTCCAGAGGTGGCAACTGGTATGCATCCACCATGTTGGGCCTGGGCATCACCGATTCGACGTCGGGATTCCGGGTCTACGCATCCTCGCTTCTGGATCGCATCGATCTGGATGACGTGCGTGCCGAAGGGTACGGATTTCAGATCGAGATGACCTACCGGTCTGTTCAGGCGCACGCCGACGTCATTGAGGTGCCGATTCGATTCATGGATCGGGTCGGTGGTGAATCGAAGATGTCGACTGCCATCGTGGTCGAGGCGCTGGGACTGGTAACCCTGTGGGGCATCGAGCGGCTAGTGGGCAATGTCCGTGAACCGGAGTTTGCAAAAATCTGAGGTCGCTCGCAGACCGGGATAGACCGTTCGCCATGGCCCTATTGCCCTGCTGCCTCTGGCTGGCCGATGGAGACGGGGCCGCTCCATCCGACAGTGAGCGGCCCTCAGCCCCGCTCCACCAGCGTGAGGGCCAACCGAGGGCAGCTGCTGACCGCCCGCTCGGCGTGCTCGAGCAGATCCATCGGGACCGGTCCGTCCTCGATGATCGGGTAGCCCCAGGGATCGAGCGTGACGCGCTCGGGAAGAAGTTCGGAGCAGACCCCGTGACCGTCACACGCCACGGGGTCCACCACCAGGGTGTAGCGGGAAGGTCGGGTGTCCCTCATCGGGCTCCGCTCGAACGATTCCCGTTGCTGGATCGCCCACCAGCGCTCGACCGCCCCCCACTGCTCGACCGCACGGAGCCGTCGGACCTTACGTTCCGCTTCTGACGGGCCGCACCGATCGGGCCGACGGTCACACCCGGACCGACCGGGGCGGCAGGCACGGGGAGGAACGGCGCGTTGTCCTGGTGGCACGGGCCCCGCTGCAGGTGGAGCTGGGCGTGGTCGGCGAAGACGCGAAGGCCACTGCGCACGAACCGGGCGACACCGTCGGGGTGGCCGCACGCCCCCCGGCCGTCGACCAGGTCGCACAGGGCCAGGATCGCGTTCACACCACCGCGTAGTGATCCCGGCTGGTAGGCCAGCAGCTCCAGACTCCGTGCCAGGCCGTCGAGTCCGTTGACGCACGGTCCGCACTGGCCCGCCTTTTGTCCGTCCATGTAGCGGACCACCCGGCCCATTTCGGCCAGGCTGCAGACCGACGAGGGGAGGAGCGCCACCACGCCGGCCCCGATGGACGACCCGTTTCGCCGCGCCTCCTCCTCGGTGAGCGGCATGGCCAGGGCCTGAGTCGTCTGCAGCCACCCACCGCCGTAGCCGCCGAGCAGCACCCCCTGGATCTGTCCGGCATCGCCCGAGCCGAGTCCGAGGAAGTGGCCGAGGGGCATCCCGAGGGGCGCCTCCACGATTCTCGGTTCCCGCCACCGGCCGGTCACGGTGAGGAGTGACGTCCCTGGGGAGTCCGGGGTCCCGACCGACCGGAACCAGGTCGCTCCGAAGCGGGCGATGAGGGCCACGTGGGCCAGAGACTCGACGTTCTGGACCAGCGTGGGTCGCCCGGCCACCCCCTGGTCCCGGACCGTCCGGATGCCGGCGAAGTACGGCATGGCCGGACGGCCGCCCCCGATGGTGTTGACCACGGCGGACTCCTGACCGGCCAGATACCGCTCGGGGGCCACCACCACTTCGGGTACGACCGGGTCCAGGCCGTGCTGCTGACGCTCGGCGATGGCCTGGCGCATCGTGCCCACGGCGTCGGCGTGCACATGCACGTAGACCTGGGAGGCCCCGAGGGTCCGGGCCGCCACCGCCGCGCCGTCGAGCACGAGGTGGGGGAGCAGGTGGACCAAGAGCCGGTCCTTGCCGCTGGCCGGCTCACCCTCGGCCCCATTGGCCACCACGACCGGTCCCCGCATTCGGGTCGGGCGCAGCGAGCGCCACTTGATGGCCAGGGGGAACCAGGCCCCTCCCTGTCCCCGCAGTCCGCTGCGCTCCAGCTCGTCGAGGAACGACGAACCGCGCCAGTCGGGCAGGTCGCCCCACCGGGACAGATGCTCGCCGAGCGACACCATCGGGGCGTCGGCGCCCACCCCGATGAGGAGGCGCTCGACGCCGAAGGGGGCCTCGACCGTGGTGGCACCAGGGCCCCGTCCCGAGGATCGCGTGCGTCCGGTGGCCATCAGTGGGAATCCCCGTTGGCACCGTGGCCAGCCGTGGCCGAGGCCGTCCCCGACAGATCGCCGGAGTTCTGGTCCACCTGCAGCGTCACGGTGAGGTCCATGGGCGTGCCCCCCGAGAGGGAGGCGGTGATCGTGCCCCCGCTGAGCGAGGTGACCGCCCCGTGGGAGGAGCCCAGCGTGACGGTTCCCGAGGACATGGCCACCCCACCACCGGCGGCGGCCGTTCCGGAGAGCACCACGGTCAACGGTGTCGATGCGGCGTTCTGCAGGTGCATGGACAGGGTCACCTGCTCGTTGCCCTGGCTGTCGGGACCCGAGGTGGACTGGGTCCCGGTCACCCCCACGGAGAACGGGGGCGTGGGAGCGGGACCGCTCGCCGCCGCGGCGGGAGAGCTGGTCGCCGGTGCGGATCCCGATGTGGCGGCGGAGGAGGTGCCGCTGTACTTCTGGGCCAACTGGGCGAGCAACGCCGACGAGGTGCCGGAACGGTGCGACCACCCGGGACGGAGCGGGCCGAGGGCGGTGAACACCAACAGGGCCAGACCCACGACGACGGCTCCCACCGCGGCCACGGCCCGCCGGCCCTCGGGAAACGTGCGTCCGGTCACCAGACGCCAGAAGACGGCGGCGAACACCGCCACCGCGCAGAGCACGTCGAGGGCGAGCACCACACCCAGCCGTGAGTCACTCCCGCTGCCCAGGGAGTGGAACATGGCGATGGGCCAGCACAGGTAGGCCAGCCAGTGGACGAAGCGCCACGAGGCGAAGCCGATCCGGTGGCGGAGGGCGCTCGTGACCAGCACGGCCAACAGGAGGTCGAAGCACAGGGCCCCGAGTCCCACGTACAGCGGCCGGTAGGGGGTGCGGAAGGGGATGAAGGCGTCGGCGAAGCCGATGGGTACGTAGCCGTCGCTCACCGTCGTGACGATGTGGATGGCCACGAAGCCCACGCAGAACAGCGAGAGGTTGCGGTGGACGCCCTGGGAGAGGAACCGCGGCCACCGCTCGGTGGTCCAGCCCACCGAGGCCACCACTCCGAGCACCACCGTGGCGGTGAGCAGGACCAGGGCCACCAGGCCGGTGGAGCGGGTCAGGTACCACAGGGCCGTCCCGTGGGATGTGGCGCCGAGCAGCGCCGGGAAGGCCGTCATCGTCGGGCTCGGACCGGCTGCGGCCCGACCTCACGGTCGGCGGGCCATCCGGCGGTGGTGATGCCGAGCCCGTCCTGTCGGACGAGCCGGGCGGGCAACTTGCGGTCCTCCAACCAGCGCACCGCACCGATCCCCTTGACCATCGCGGCCGTGGACGCCGTGTTGGCGTCGACGCACGATCCGGCCGTCACCGACACCGTCCGCCAGTAGGAGTCGACGGGCAGGCCGGTTTCCGGGTTGACCAGGTGGTGCACGGGGTGACTCCCGAGCAGCCAGTGCCGACGCCCGACGCCCGACGTGGCCAGGCCTCCCGACTCGATGCTGACCCGCACGGTGGTGGTGGTGTCGCCGCAGACGTCGGCGATGCCCACGGTGAAGCCGCCGTCGGGGGCGTTGGCCACGGCGATGTCGCCGCCCAGGGAGACCATGGTGCCGCAGCCCAGCTCGGCGGCGATGGCGGCACAGGCCCGGTCGGCCGCCCACGCCTTGGCCGTGGCCCCGAGGTCGAGCACCGTGCCGGGCAGCATGCCGATGGCGTTGCGCCCGCGGTCCAGGGTCACCGTCTGCCAGCCGGGTACCCGTTTGGGTGCGGGGAACGATCCCGGCACGCCCGCGGCGACGAGGGAGAAGTCCCGGTCGTAGCCCAGGCGGCACAGGGCGGCGCCCACGGTGGGATCGACCACGCCGTCACTGAGCGTCGCCGCCCGCACGGCGACGGCCACCGCCTCGTAGAGGTCGTGGGAGACCGGATGGGTGCGGTCCGGGGCCGCGGCCACCGCGGCCTGGAGACGGTTGATCTCCGAGTCGGCCCGGAAGCGGCTGGCCACCTGCTCGGTCCGGTCGAGCTGGCGCTCGAGGATGGCGGTGGCCCCAGCCACGACCCGCGGATCGGTCACCACCAGCTCCATCGAGGTGGACCATCGGTCGGTGCGGTAGACGGCCAGCTGGGCGCCCCCGCTCGGGGCGTCGCGGCCCACGGTCAGCTCGATCCGCTGACGACCGGGGCCTGGCTCTGCGACTGAGCCGGAGGGGAGGAAGGAGGGGCCAGCTGGGTGGGGGAGCCCGAGGTGGCGCCTCCGTTCGACTGGTTGACGCTGGTGCTGCCGGATCCGGTCGAACCGGTGGTGGTCGTGCCCGTCGAGGTGGCGGCGTGCCCGGGGAGGGCCCGGCTCAGGTAGATGCCGAAGGCGGCGACGGCGGCCAACGACGCCACGCCCACCGTCTTGGTGATGGACCGGGTCCGATCGAGGGCGGCATCGCGCCGCTGGCGGACGTGATGGTCACGACCCCTGGCGCCTCCCGACGGCCGATTGGTGCTCATGGAACAAGGCTACGGCGGCATCCTGACGTTTCCATGACGCAACTCTAAGATTTTCGGAAGAAAAACCCAGGTCACAACCCCTTCCGAACCGAAAGGACCGACCTAGCCGACGGGCTCGGGGCTGGGCACGGCCCTCACCGGGGGCAGCGGGGCCTGGCGCCACGACACCTCCATCCGGGCCCCTCCCGCCGGTGAGGTACCCACCGACCAGGTCCCGCCGCTGTTCCTGACCACGGCATCGGCGATGGCCAGGCCCAGGCCGGTGCCTCCGGGCAGGTCGTCGGCCCGGTGGAAGCGGTCGAACACCAGGTCCCGGTGGTCCTCGGGGATCCCCGGTCCCGAATCGTCGACGGTGAGGACGACCCGGCCGCCGTGGTGGGCGACACCGAGGTCCACGCTGCCCCCCGTGCCGGCATAGCGACAGGCGTTGTCGAGGAGCACGCTGACCAGCCGGTCGACGGAGTCGGCGTCGGCCCTGATGGGCAGGGGGGAGTCGTGGTCGACCCGGGCGGTGAGCGTGATCCCGGAGGCGTCGGCCACGGCCCGGAACCGGGACAGGCAGGTCTCACCCACGGCGGCCACGTCTGCCACCTGGTCGGTCCGCTCCTCGGGGAGACGGCCATCGGCCCGGGCCAGCCACAAGAGGTCCTCCACGATGGACCGGAGCCTCCCGCTCTCCGAGGACACCCGATGCAAGGTGTCCTGGTAGCCGGCGGCGTCCCGCTCCCGGCTCAGCGCCAGGTCCACCTCGGCCTCGATGACACTGAGCGGGGTCCGGAGTTCGTGGGAGGCGTCGGCGGTGAATTCGGCCTGGCGGCGTCGGATCTGCTCGATGGGGGCGGAGGCCCGCAGGCCGACCACGAAGGAGCCGGCGAACGTGACCAGCAGCAAGAGGGCACCGAGCACGCCCTCGGCGATGAGGAGCTCGTCTCTGACCTGGCTCACCTTCAGCACGCTCTCGCCGGCCACCAGCCACCCATCGGGGGTGGCAGAGGCATCGAGCCGAAACGGGCTGCCGGCCATCGTCACCTCCACCGGTGCCGTGGTCCATCGCCGGCTCGGGAGGTTCGGGGCTCCGGCCACCAGGGGCGTGGAGGCGCCGTCGTGGTGCACCAACCACACGAAGGACGGGGCGTCATCCAGGTCACCGCCCTCGTGCGAGCCGGTCACGGTAGCCAGAGGATTGATCGAACCCCGGGTGGCGTCGACCAACCGGTTGGACAGCCGGACGTCGATGGACTGGTCGAGATGGTGGACGATCACCATGTTGGCCGCCAGGGCCAGCACGACGGCCACGGCCCCCACGATGGCCGTGGCCCCGAGGGCCACCTTGGCGGCGTGGGCCCACTGGGCGTCGTTTCGTCTCATGCTGCGACCAATCTCATGCGGGAACCAGTCCCATGCGGCCACCCGTCTTACTCGGCCACCGTCTCACTCGGCCACCAGTCGGTAGCCGGTGCCGCGCACCGTCTCGATGCGGGCGGTGGCCTGACCCAGCTTGGCCCGGAGCCGGCCCACGTGGACGTCGATGGTGTTGGAGCCCACGGCATCGGCCTCGTCGTCCCACACCTGCACGGCGATGGTGCGGCGGGTGACGACCGCCGGTGACCGCCGGAGCAGCAGCTCGATCAGGCCGGTCTCGATGGCGGTGAGCGTCACCGGCTCGCCGCCACGGGTGAGCACCCGGCTGGTGGGATCGAAGGCCAGATCCCCGGCGGTGACCACCGGATCGACGGTGAGGGCGGGCCGTCGCTGCAGGGCGGTGATGCGGGCGGCCAGCTCGGCGAAGGAGAACGGCTTCACGAGGTAGTCGTCGGCGCCCCGGTTGAGCCCCTCAACCCGGTCCTCGGTGGCGTCGCGGGCCGTCAGCATGAGGACCGGCGTGCGGTCGCCCCGGGTCCGCATCTCGGCCAGGACCTCGATTCCGGTGCGCTTGGGCATGCGCCAGTCGAGGACGGCCACCTCGTAGTGGTAGGAGCGGAGGTAGGCCAACGCCTCGGCCCCGTCGGCCACGGCGTCGACGACGTAGCCGTTCTCCTCGAGGCCGCGCTCCAGCACCGAACGCAGCCCGGGATCGTCCTCGGCCACCAGGATCCTCATCCGGGTCCCTCTTCCGCCCACGGCCTGCTCCGGCCAACGCCTGTCTCCATCGCCCCTCCACCCTGATCCCACAAGCTGACGGACGGGTGACGGCTCCGCCGGCCACCCTGCGTGGCCTCGCTGCCGGAGCCCGAACCGGAGCGGTGCGCCCGCCGCTCCGACCATTGACCCGTCGCGGGCTCAGGCATACGATGAGCCGTGCAGGGCAGTAGGCCGCTCGGTTGTTGGGTGGTGTTGTGGCGGAGCGGCTGAATCACCCGGGGAGACCAACACGTGGACTGGCCTGAAGGAACGGGACGACACCGGCGAAGGTCGGCTACCCAGCGTGATGCTCCTTTCCCTGAGTGCGAGGGTTCCCGTGTCGAGCCTCCCGTTCGTGTACCGTTTGTCGCGGTGGGACGGCGCACGACTGATTTGATCATCTCCTCCGGCCAAGGGGGATCACCAAGATCGCAGTTGCGAAGGACGTAGAGCGGGTCGCAACTCATCATCCACCGGGTCCCCCGACGCTGGCTGCCCCCCTGCCCCTCGTGGTGGTCGGCGCCGGGGACCCGGCGGGCTCTCCCTCTCGGGATCGAGCACCACGCCACCGTCCACGCCGGTCTCAGCGTGTCGTCGGCAGCCAGCCGGCACGAGCGGCCTCGTAGGCCTCGATCTCGTCCTCGTACCGCAGGGTGAGGCCGATGTCGTCCCACCCGTTGAGTAGGCGGGCCCTCGTGAACTCGTCCAGGGGGAACTCGACCTCGATCCCCGCCTGCAGGGCCTCGAGCGTCCCCCGTTCGATGTCGATGGTGATCTGCATGGCCGGCTCGGCGATCACCGCGTCCAACAGCAGCCGCCCGGTCAGGGCGTCGACCTGGACCGGCACCAGTCCGGCCTTGGTGCAGTTGTTGCGGAAGATGTCGCCGAAGCCCGGGGACACCACGGCGTCGAACCCGTAGTCCTGGAGGGCCCATACGGCGTGCTCCCTCGACGAGCCTGTGCCGAAGTTCGGCCCGGCCACCAGGATGGTGGCTCCGGCGTACTCCTCCTGGTTGAGCACGAAGTCACGGTCGTCCCGCCACTCGGCGAACAGCCCCGCGCCGAAGCCGGTGCGCTCGACCCGCTTCAACCAGTCCGACGGGATGATCTGGTCGGTGTCCACGTCGGAGCGGTCGAGGGGCACGGCCCGTCCGCTGACCAGCTGCATGGCCTTCATGGCGACACCGCCTTCAGGACGCCGCTGCCTCCGACGACGGGCCGAGCGAGATCCGGCGCGGTCATCAGTCGAGCTCCTCGGGTGAGGCGAAGTGGCCGGCCACGGCGGTGGCGGCGGCCACGGCCGGGGAGACCAGGTGGGTGCGACCGCCGCGTCCCTGGCGACCCTCGAAGTTCCGGTTCGACGTCGACGCCGCCCGCTCCCCGGGGGCCAGCTTGTCGGGGTTCATGGCCAGGCACATCGAACAGCCCGGCTGACGCCAGTCGAAGCCGGCCGCAATGAACACCGCGTCCAGCCCTTCCGACTCGGCCTGGGCCTTCACCCGGTGCGAGCCGGGAACCACCATGGCCCGAAGGCCGGAGCGGACCTTCCGTCCCCGGAGCACATCGGCGGCGGCGCGCAGGTCCTCGATGCGCCCGTTGGTGCACGAGCCGATGAAGACGGTGTCGACGGTGATGTCGTGCATCGGGGTGTCGGCCACCAGCCCCATGTAGTCGAGGGCGCGGTTGGCCGCGTCCTGTTCGGCGTCGTCCTCGATAGAGGCCGGATCAGGCACCCTGCCGTCGATGCGGGTGACCTGGGCCGGGTTGGTGCCCCAGGTGACGTAGGGCGCCAGTGTGGAGGCATCGATGTGCACCTCGCGGTCGAAGGCGGCCCCGGCGTCGGTGGGCAGCGAGCGCCAGAACGCCAGCGCCTCCTCCCAGGCCGGCCCCTTGGGGGCGTGGTCCCGGCCCTCGAGGTAGGCGAAGGTGGTGTCGTCGGGGGCGATCATGCCCGGCCCGGGCCCCGGCCTCGATGGACATGTTGCACACGGTCATCCGTCCCTCCATGGAGAGACCGGTGATGGCCGTGCCGCGGTACTCGATGATGTGGCCGGACCCGCCCCCGGTGCCGATCTGGCCGATGATGGCCAGCACCAGGTCCTTGGCGGTGACACCGGCCGGGAGCTCGCCGTCGACGGTCACGGCCATGGAGGCCGGTCGCCGCTGGGGGAGGGTCTGGGTGGCCAGGACGTGCTCCACCTCACTGGTGCCGATGCCGAAGGCCAGGGCCCCGAAGGCCCCGTGGGTCGAGGTGTGGCTGTCGCCGCACACGATGGTCATGCCCGGCTGGGTCAGGCCCTGCTCGGGTCCGATGATGTGGACGATGCCCTGGTCGGCGTGGCCCATGGGATAGCAGGTGATCCCGAACTCGGCGCAGTTGGCCGCCAGCACCTCGAGCTGCTTGGCCGAGATGGGGTCGGCCACCGGCTTGTCGATGTCCACGGTGGGCACGTTGTGGTCGGCGGTGGCGATGGTCAGGTCGGGCCGGTGGACCCCGCGGCCGGCCAGGCGCAGGCCGTCGAAGGCCTGGGGGGAGGTGACCTCGTGGACGAGGTGGAGGTCGATGAAGATGACGTCGGGCTCGTCGTCGGTCCCGGCGTGCACGACGTGCCGGTCCCACACCTTTTCGGACAGCGTCCGGGGGTTGTCGGTCATCTCAGTTTCCTACGTTGACGATGTGGACCTTGAGGGTACCCCCGGGGGCGGCATATTCGACCGCGTCCCCCGCCGTGTGTCCGAGGAGGGCCTGGCCGAGCGGTGAGCCCGGTGACACCACGGTCAGGTCACCCTGCCGCTCCTCGATGGAGCCCACGAAGAAGTCGGTGGTCTCGTCTTCCTCGTCGCCGTCGTAGCGGAGGGTGACCACGGTCCCGGGGGCCACGGTGCCGTCCGAGGACAGGCTGGCGTCGACCACCGTGGCCGTCTTGAGGAGGCGCTGGAGCATCCGGATCCTCGACTCCATCTTCCCCTGGGCGTCCTTGGCCGCGTGGTAGTCCCCGTTCTCCGACAGGTCACCGAGGGCCCGCGCCGTCTCGATGGAGGCGGCGATCTCCACCCGGCCCCGGGTGGTGAGGTCCTCCAGCTCGGCCTGGAGCCGGTCGTAGGTGTCACGGGTCAGTTGGGTGTCCGAGGTGTCAGTCACGGCTTAACAGGCTACTCGGCGGGTTTCGCGTGTCCGACGAGCGGGTCAGCGAGTAGTGCTCGGCGTCGAACCGGCGGGTGCGCTGCCGGTACCGCCACGTGAAGTCGGGCCACAGGGTGGCGTTGCGTCCCGTCCCGTCGAGGTACCAGCTCGAACAGCCCGAGTTCCACACCGAGCGGGCCAGTTTGGCCTGGATCTCGGTGTTGAACGCCTCCACGGCGTCGGGGTCCACGCTGAACGTGTCGATGGCCCGGGTGGCCATGGTCTTGAGGGCGTCGAGGACGTAGTTGTACTGGCTCTCCATCATGAAGACCATGGACGAGTGCCCGAGGCCGGTGTTGGGGCCGACCATGACGAAGAGGTTGGGGAAGCCGGCCAGGGTGGTGCCGAGGTAGGCGTTCGGGCTGCCCGCCCAGTGCTCGGCCAGACTGCGACCGTCGGCCCCGTGCACCTGGCGGGCGATGGGTGGCTCGGTCACGGCGAAGCCGGTGCCGCAGATGATGGTGTCGACCCGGTGCTCGGTGCCGTCGGCGGTGACCACGGCGTAGGGGGTCACCTCCACGATGGGGTCGGTCACCAACGCCACGTTGGGCCGGGTGAGAGCCGGGTAGTAGTCGTTGGACAACAGGACCCGCTTGCACCCGAGGAGGTAGTCCGGGGTGAGCCGGTCCCGCAGGTCGGGATCGGTGATCTGCTCGCCGAGGTGCCGGCGGGCGCCGGCCGAGGCGAACCGGGCCAGGCGGGGCTGTTTGGCCATCATCACCACCATCAGTTCGCGGGTCCAGTAGATCCGGGCCCGGCTGATCCGCATGGCCAGGGGCGACCGTCGGAACAGCCACCGCTCCCGGGGGGTGAAGGCGCGGTCGGGCCGGGGCATGATCCACGGTGGCGTCCGCTGGAAGACGGAGAGGTGCTCCACCCGGGGTTGGATCTGGGGCACGAACTGGATGGCCGAGGCCCCGGTACCGATCACCGCCACCCGCTCCCCGGACAGGTCGTGGTCGTGGTCCCACTCGGCCGAGTGGAACACGGTGCCGGCGAAGCGGTCCAGGCCCTTGATGGACGGAGACGACGGGGTGCTGAGGAAGCCGGTGGCCATGACGCACAGATCGGCGGTGACCTCGCCCTCGGGGGTGGTGATCCGCCAGCATCGGGCGCCCGTATCCCAGTGGGCCCCGGTCACCTCGCTGTTGAACCGCACGAGGCGCTTCACGTTGGTGCGCTCGGCCACCGTCCGCAGGTACTCCTCGATCTCCGGCTGGGGGGCGAAGGTGCGGGTCCACTCGGCGTTGGGCTCGAACGACAGGGAGTAGAGGAGGGAGGGCACGTCGCACTGGCAGCCGGGATAGGTGTTGACGTACCAGGTCCCCCCGAGGTCGTCCTCCCGCTCCAGGATGACCACATCGTCGATCCCCTGGTCCAGCAGACGGATGGCCAGGCCGACACCGGCGAAGCCGGCGCCGATGATCACCACCCGGTGGTGGTCGGCACGGTTCGGGGAGCGGTCCCGCTCACCGGGGTGATCGGGCTCGGTGGACTCCCCGTCCAGGACGGTCCCGGTGGTTCGTGCGGCCATGCCCTCAGTCTTGCCCAGGGCCACGGCCGGGCGCTCCCCGACCGGGCCAGGGCCTCGAACCGGCGCCGGAAGATGGTGCAACACTGGTCCGGGCGGGACCGTAGGAATCCGATGGCAGGAACCGACTGGCTCCATGCGATAGGTCAGTTCAATCGACAAGGCAGTTTCAATCGACAGGTCAGCTTCAATCGACAGGTCAGCTTCAATCGACAGGTCAGCTTCAATCGACAGGTCAACTTCAATCGACAGGTCAGTTTCAATCGACAGGGAGGGGAGTGCGCATGCCTCCTGATCCGACGGTGAGCATCCTCGGCGCCGGCGCACTGGGTGCGGCCATGGCCGCCCGACTCGGTGAGACCGGCCACGAGGTCCGCCTGTGGAACCGGACCCCGGGCCGGGCGCTGAGTGCAGCCGACGGGACGACCGGCGTCACCGCCGTGCCCGGTGTGGAGGAGGCGGTCGCCGGATCGGCCGCCGTCCTGACCGTGCTTCGTGACGGCGACGCCGTGGCCGGGGTGATGACCGACGCGCTCGGGGCGATGGAGGAGGACGCGGTGTGGATCCAGGCCAGCACGGTCGGACCCGACCACGCCCGCTCCCTGGGCGAGCTGGCCCGGGAGCACGGGGTGAGCTACCTCGACGCACCGGTGTCGGGCAGTACGGCACCGGCCCGCCAGGGCACGCTGGTCTGGCTCGTGGCCGGGGAGGAGGACGTGCTCGACGCGGTGCGGCCGATCCTCGAGTCGCTGGGCTCGACGGTCCTACATGTGGGGAGGGGCGTGGAGGGCAGCTCGCTCAAGCTGGCCGTCAACGCCTGGCTGACCGCCTCCACGGTGGCCATCAGCGACGTCCTGTCCCTCTGTGACGCCCTGGGCATCGACCACGCCACATTCGTCGACGCCCTGGAGGCCGGCCCCCTGGCCATGCCCTATGCGCTGGCCAAGATCCGCATGATGGAGGCCCACGCCTTCGAACCGGGATTCTCGGTCCGGCTCGCCCTGAAGGACGTGGACCTGTCCTTGGCCGCGGCCAGCCCCACTCCGCTGTTCCAGGCGGTGCGGGACCGACTGGACGAGACGGTGGCCGCCGGGCACGGCGACGAGGACGTCGCCGCCGTCGACTACCGGCGGGGGCGCAGCGGCGAGTGACCGGCCACCTCCTGACCCCTTCCGCCCTTCCCGGAGCGGGCCGGGGGAGCCCGTGCCCTGCCGGTCCGGGAACCGCCATGGGACGCCCTCATCCGACAATTCCTGGAGAAAAACGTTCACAAACTTGTCACATTGCCGCTATGGTCACATCTGAGCCACGGGGGAACTCCTGAACCAAGGGACTCCGCTCGACCACGGAAAATCCGTGGGCTCATGCAAGGGGGAAACATGAAAGTTACGGGAAAGCGGGCTGCAGCGACGATGTTCGTCGCCGTTGCCCTTGTGGTCGGGGTCTGTGCCATCGGTACAGCGCCCTCGTTTGCCTCGACACCGACGATCAGCACCTCGTCATTCGCCCTGAACTTCACGGCCATGACGAAGCTCAAGGGCCTGGCCAAGGAGGGCAAGGGGAAGGTAGCCGTCATACTCCCCGACACCGTCTCGTCCGCCCGGTACACCGAGTTCGATGCGCCTTATCTCAAAGAGGCCTTCACCAAGGCGGGGCTGAGCTCGTCCCAGTTCAGCATCCAGAACGCCCAGGGCAGTGACGCCACCCAGCTGACCGACGCCCAGTCGGCCATCTCCGCGGGCGCCAGCGTGCTCGTGGTCGACGCACTCGACTCCGGCGTGGGCGTGTCCATCGAGTCCTACGCCAAGTCGCACGGTGTGGCCGTGATCGACTACGACCGACTGGTCCTCGGGGGCAGCCGTAAGTTCTACGTGAGCTTCAACAACGTCAAGGTGGGCACCCTCATCGGCAACGGGCTGGTGTCGTGCGTGGCCAACTGGAAGGTGGCCAAGCCCACGCTTGCGGTCATGGTCGGCTCGCCGACGGACAACAACGCCACGCTGTTCGCCCAGGGGTACGACGCGGTGCTGGCACCGAAGTTCGCCTCCGGGGCCTACGTGAAGGCAGCCAGCCCCGCCGGTACCTGGGATCCGCCCACCGCGGAGACCGAGTTCCAGCAGGCCCTCACCGCCCATCCCAGCATCAACGCCGCCGTGGTGCCCAACGATGAGAATGCCGCACCGATCATCACCTACCTGAAGACGCTGGGCACGCCGCCCAACAAGTTCCCGGTCACCGGTCAGGACGCCACGCTCATCGGCATCCAGAACATCATCTCGGGCTACCAGTGCGGCACGGTGTACAAGCCGATCTACCTGGAGGCACAGGCGGCCGCTGCGCTCGCCCTGTACCTGCGGGCCGGCAAGTCCGTTCCCTCGTCCCTGGCCAACGGCACGGCCAAGGACACCGTCTCCAACACCACGGTCAAGTCGGTCCTGTTGCAGCCGGAGTACGTGATCCCGACCAACGTCGAGCAGACGGTGGTCAAGGACGGGTTCGTGCCCGCCTCCCAGATCTGCGTCGGTGCCTACGCCGCGGACTGCACCAAGTACGGGATCAGCTGATCCCGTGAGCCCCACCGGCCGGTCACCCTCCGCTCTGGCATGACCACCACTGCCGAACGCGGCAGTGGTGGGCCACCGGAGGTGGCCGACCAACCCCTGCTGAGCCTGCGCGGCATCACCAAGAGTTTCGGTGCCGTGCAGGCTCTCCGGGGGGTCGATCTGGACATCCTGCCCGGCAAGATCACCGCGTTGGTCGGTGACAACGGCGCCGGCAAGTCCACCATGATCAAGACCATCTCGGGGATCTGGTCACCCACCTCGGGCGAGATGCGCTGGAACGGGGAGGCCGTCACCCCGCGCACCCCGAGGGACGCCGACGCCCTGGGCATCGCCACCGTGTACCAGGACCTCGCCCTGTGCGACAACCTGGACATCGTCCAGAACATGTTCCTGGGACACGAGCTGTTGCGGCACCGGCTGCTCGACGAGACGACGATGGAGAAGACGGCGAAGCAGACGTTGGCCGACCTGTCGGTGACGACGGTCTCCTCCGTTCGCCAGCTGGTCGGATCGCTCTCCGGTGGCCAGCGCCAGTCGGTGGCGGTGGCCCGGGCCGTCATGCGCGACGCCAAGCTGGTCATCATGGACGAGCCGACGGCGGCCCTCGGTGTCTCCCAGACCGCCCAGGTCCTCGATCTGATCCACCGGCTGGGCGAGCGGGGGATCGCCGTGCTCGTGGTGTCCCACAATCTCGCCGACGTGTTCTCCGTGGCCGACCGACTGGCCGTCCTGTATCTGGGATCGCTGGTCAGCAGCGGGCCGATCGCCGACTACGACACCCAGAGCGCGGTGGAACTGATCACCACCGGCCGCTCCGGCAAGCACCAACCCCCGGCCGAGGGGTCCCCGGCTGAGGAGACCCGCCCTGACGTACAGGATCCCGCGGGCTCCGACTCGAACACGACCCCTCCGGGAGGTTGACGCTGATGCCCCCGTCCGAGAACCCGCCGGCCGCCACGGCGCCGGACTCGACAGCGACCATCATCGAGCGCCCCGAGCCCGGGAGGCTCGGCGGCATTCCCATGCCCGAGCGGACGCCCAACTCCACCTTCGGTGAGTACGTGGTGGCCTGGGCCAAGCGGATCCGCTACGGCGAGAGCGGCGTCCTTCCCGTAGTGGGGGGGCTCATCCTCCTGGTGATCATCTTCCAGGTCCAGGACTCGGTCTTCCTCTCCGCCGGCAACCTGACCAACCTGCTCGTCCAGGGCTCGGTGTTCGTCCTCCTCGGCATGGCCGAGGTGTGGGTGCTCATCCTCGGCGAGATCGACCTGTCGGCCGGCTACAACGCCGGCGTCGGTGCGGTGATCACCGCCATCCTGGCCAGTCCCCAGCACAACTTCCCCTGGTGGCTGGCCATCATCATCGGGATGGTGACCACGGCGGCCATCGGCGCGCTGTGGGGGGTCCTGGTCATCCACCTCCACCTCCCCTCGTTCGTGGTCACCCTGGCCGGGCTCCTCGCCCTCGAGGGCCTGCTCCTCTACCTGGTCAACGCCTACGGCTCGGGGGGGACCATCCGCATCTCCAGCAGCGTCCTCAACGACATCACCAACGGGAACATGAGCCCCATGGCCGGGTGGATCGTCGGGATCGTCTCGGTGGCCCTGTTCGGCGCGCTCACGCTGACCCGGGACGGACGGCGACGGCGCAGCGGCCTGGTGGCGCCGCCCCTGGCCATCACCGTGCTCAAGATCGTCGCCGTGGCGGCGGCCGTGGTCGTGCTGCTGCTGGTCTGCAACACCGACCGGGGGGAGCTCGTCCCCCTGAAGGGCGTCCCCTACGTCGTGCTGGTGATCGCCGGCTTCCTCGTCGTGTACTCCTTCATCCTCGGCCGCACCCGATTCGGTCGCTACCAGTACGCCATCGGCGGCAACGCCGAGGCCGCCCGCCGGGGCGGCGTCAGCCTCGGTTGGAACCGCCTCTGGGCCTTCACGCTGTCCGGCTTCACGGCGGGGGCGGCCGGCATCGTCTACGCCTCCCGGCTCGGGTCCATCTCCAACAACATCGACGGTGGCCAGCTCGTCCTCTACGCCGTGGCCGCCGCCGTCATCGGCGGGACCAGCCTGTTCGGCGGGCGGGGCAAGATGATCCATGCACTGCTCGGCGGCCTGGTCATCGCCACCATCTACAACGGCATGGGCCTGCTGGGCCTGGCCGCTTCCTACCAGTACATGGTCACCGCCCTCGTCCTGCTGGCCGCCGTGACCATCGACGCCCTGGCCCGGCGCGGACGCGCCGCCGCGGCCTGATCCGGGGCCGCCCCCCACCGGGCCGTCGGCCCCGGCCGCTCGCCGGGGAGGTCGACGCGGGTGTGCCGACCCCGGGGCCGCTTCGGGCCGGTCCCTTCGAGGGCACGGCGGTGCGGGCTCCCAAACATGCCCTTTGCGGTCGGCCCGTGGGATGATCGTGGGCCAGGCACGTGAACGGGAGGACGCCCTATGGCCGAGATCGAAGGTACGTGGGACCCACAGTTCGGGGCGGTGGTGGACGCGTTGTCGTCCAGCCTCGACGCCGGGACCGACGTGGGGGCCTCGGTGGCGGTGCTGGTGGACGGGCACCCGGTGGTCGACGTCTGGGGCGGATTCGTCGACGAGGTGCACACGGCCCCGTGGCGGGAGGACACGCTCACCAACGTGTGGTCCACCACCAAGACCATGACGTTCCTCTGCGCCCTGATGCTGGCCGACCGCGGGGAACTCGACTTCTACGCACCGGTGGCCGAGTACTGGCCCGAGTTCGCCGCCGCCGGCAAGGAGGCCGTCCAGGTCCGCCACCTCATGGGCCACACGGCCGGACTGCCCGGGTGGTCCGAGCGGCTGGGTTCCGAGGAGTTGGCCGACTGGGACCGGTGCACCTCCCTGCTGGCCGCCCAGGAGCCGTGGTGGGAGCCGGGGACGGCCTCGGGCTACCACGCCGTGACCCAGGGCTTCCTCATCGGCGAGGTGGTGCGACGGATCACCGGGG
Organism: uncultured Acidimicrobiaceae bacterium; assembly: GCA_963738545.1. Lineage (GTDB taxonomy): Bacteria > Actinomycetota > Acidimicrobiia > Acidimicrobiales > RAAP-2 > Bog-756. The sequence continues at coordinate 1,106,549 of CAVTXA010000007.1, read as the reverse complement.
ACACCATCGGGACGTGGTTCGCCCGCGAGGTGGCCGCCCCCCTGGGCGCCGACTTCTTCATCGGGCTGCCCGAATCCGAGGACGGGCGGGTCTCGTTCGTCATCCCGCCGCCCCCGGTGGACCTGGCCGAGCTCAAGCCGACCGAGATCGCCATCCGGGCCATGAGCAACCCGATCCTCGACGCCACCTATCCGCACAAGGCGTGGTGGCGCCGGGCCGAGATCCCCGCCGCCAACGGCCACGGCAACGCCATGTCGGTGGCCCTCGTCCAGTCGGTCATCGCCGGCGGCGGTGAGGCCCGGGGCGTGCGACTGCTCTCCGAGAAGGGGTGCGAGCCCATCTTCGACCAGCAGGCCGACGGGATCGACCTGGTCCTCGGGCTGCCCAACCGGTTCGGCATGGGCTACGGGCTGTCCACCGAGATGATGCCCATCGGGCCCCGGGCCTGTTACTGGGGCGGCTACGGCGGGTCGCTGATCGTCATGGACCTCGAGGCCCGGTTGACCGTCTGTTACGTGATGAACCGGATGGACAGCGGCCTCCAGGGGGACTTCCGGGGCGCGACCATCATGCTGGCGGCGGCGGCCGCCCTCGTCGAGGGCTGACCGGACCCACCCATGACCGAGTACCACCGACGGGACGGGAGCCCGACCGGGTGACGGCCGAGACGGCCCCGGGGTCGGGCCCCCGCGGAACGGAGTCGCGGTCGCGGTCCTTCCAGACCCAGTTCGAAGAACAGCAGCACCAGGCCTTCAACTGGAAGTCCCTGATCAAGCGGCTCATCGTGGTCCTGATCGCCGGGGTGGCCCTCTACCTGGTGCTGCCCGACCTCCTCAACGTCTTCCACTCGTGGCCCCGGCTGGCCAAGCTCGACCTCTTGTGGTTCATCCCGGCCCTCCTGGCCGAGGTGGCCCACTTCGCCTGCACCTTCTCCCTCCAGCGCATCGCCCTGCGGACCAAGGCGTGGTTCTCGGTGGTCACCGCCCAACTGGCCGGCAACTCCATCTCCCTCATCGTGCCGGGAGGGGCGGCGGCCGGGGCCGCCGTGCAGTTCCGGATGCTGGCCACCAGCGGCATGGACGCCACCGACGCCGTGGGCGGCCTCACCGCCTTCTCGTTCCTCGGGATCGCCGGTCTGCTGGCCCTCCCCGTCTTCGTCCTCCCCGTGGTGCTCTTCGGCTCCCCGGTGAGCCGGGGGCTGGTCGACGCCGCCATCATCGGGGCCATCGGCTTCTTCCTCTTCTGTGGCCTCGGGGCGCTGTTCATGACCATGGAGGCCCCGCTCCGGTGGGTGGGCCGGGTGTTCCAGTCGGCGCGGAACCGGCTCCTCCGCAAGCGTGCGCCGCTGTCCGGCCTGCCCGACCGGCTGATGGAGCAGCGGGACCTCATCCGCGGCGTGCTGGGCGAGCAGTGGTGGCAGGCCACCTTGTTGTCGGCCGGACGCCTGGCCTTCGACTACCTCTGCCTGCTCTTCTCGGTGCGGGCGGTGGGCGCGCACCCCCGGCCCTCCCTGATCCTGCTGGCCTATGCCGTGGCCGGCATCATCGGCCTCGTGCCCATCACCCCGGGAGGCCTGGGCATCGTGGAGGCCAGCCTCTCGGGGCTGCTGGTCCTGGCCGGCATGGACGGGGCCCAGGCGGTCCTGGCCACCCTGGCCTACCGGCTGGCCTCCTACTGGCTCCCGCTGATGTCGGGCCCGTTCGCCTACGCCGCCTTCAAGCGCCGGTACCGCGATCCCCATGCGCCCCCACCGGTGGCGGCCGGCACCGCGCCGGTCTGACCCGCGCCGATTTCACTGTCGTTCCCCACGGGCACCCGGTGCCGCGGTGGAGGCTGCCCATGGTGACCGGTGTCCGGCGGGGAGGCCACAACCTGGCTCTGCCATGGTGCCGTCCTAGTGCATGCTGCGCAGTGGGTCGAGGTTGCTCGCGCTCGGCGGCGCACGACCTCGGGCTCGACGACCAGCCGTTTGGCCAGGAGGAGGCCGAAGGCGAGGCTCCGTCGATCGCTGAGCTTCAGTTCGTCGATGCGCCGCCGCTTCCCTCTTTGGAGCACGGTGCGGTAGGCCGCGACATCGTCGCGGTCGAACCGCCGGTGGCTGCCGGCGCGCCACGATCGGCTCTCGGCCCGATCGGCAAGATCGGCCACGTGCTGTCGCGATGCCCCGAGACGCCCGGCTGCCTGAGTGGTGGTGGGCACGGTCTTGACCATCGCCTCATCCTCCTCAACAAACGCTACAAACACCACGGAGCCGTTAGGTCAGGTCGACCAGCCCCCCTGGACGCAGGGTGCCGAGCCGCCCACACCCCTCCTCGGTGACTAGCACGGCCAGCTGGTCGGGATCCTCCACGTTGGCCCAGGCCCGTCGGCCCGCCGGCGTCCGGCACGCCACCACGGCCCGCTCGGGCGAGCCCGTCCGCCCGTAGCTCACCGAGTAGGTCTCGACGGTCACCTCGCCCTCGGCGTCGGCGTCGGGGGCGCACTGGGGGAGCGCCCCGACGGCCGCCTGGGGGTCGGCCCAGGCGAAGCCGGCCGCCGCTTCCACCACGGTGCCTTGGGGGAGATCGGCCACCCCGGAGTCCGCCCCGCCGCTCGGCGGCTCGGTGCCGTAGACGCCGACGCTGTGCTTGGTGGCGTACCAACCGAGCCCGGTGACGAGGCCCCGGGCCCCCGGATCGGCCCGGAGGGCCCCCACCATCGAGGCCACGGCGTGGGTCCCGTAGTTGTTCCCGGGCCCACCGGCGAAGGTCATCCCGCCCGTCACGGTGAGGCGCCTCTCCGGATCGTCCAGCGCCAGGCCGAGTTCGGCGGCAGCGATCTGGACCACCGAGGGGAAACAGGAGTAGAGGTCCACCGGGCCGAGGGCATCGACCTCGGTGCCGGCCAGGGCCAGGGCCGACGCCCCGGCCAGTCGGATGGCCGGCGACGAGTGGAAGTCGAGCCGATGGGAGAGGAACCAGTGGTCGTGGGCGTCCGCCCCGGCCAGGGGGAAGACCCACCGGTCCTCGGCGATGCCGGCGGCCCGGGCCGCCGAGACGGAGCACATGATGAGCGCCGCGCCCTGGTCCACCTGCATGTTGGCCGTGAGCAGCTTGGTGTAGGGGTAGGCGATCATCCGGTTGGCCTCGGCCACCGTGGTGATCTCCTCGGCCGTCCGGCCCTGGGTGAGCCAGGCGTGGGGATTGGTGGCCGCCACCTCGGAGAAGCCGGCCCACAGGCGGCCGATCCGGTCCCGGTGGTCGTCGAGGGTCCGGCCGGCCTCGGCCCGGAGGGCGTTCTCGAACAGGGGGAAGACGTGAATGGGCAGGTCGAGGCCGCGTTCCTCCTCGGCGTCGGTGGTGGCCCGCCGGTCGCTGCCGAACACGTCGGGCCGCAGCGTCCCGGGCGGCTGCACGGTCCAGGGCAGGAGGGGCCGTTCGGGGTGCCGGCGGGTGGCGGCCTCGGTGTACACGCAGTCGGCACCGACCACGACGGCCGCATCCAGCTCACCCCGGCCGATGGCCAGCGCGGTGGCGTTGACCAGGCTCTGGGGATTGTTCCCCCCCGTGGTGGTCACGACGAGGTGGGCCGGCTCCACGCCGAGGGCGGCCGAGACCAGCATCCCGGGGTTCTCGTAGTGCCAGCTCAGCGGATCGGCCACCCGCAACGACTGGACCCGTCCGAGGAGCCGTCGACCGTGGGGGGCGGGCCCGCCCGGGGCGGCGGCGTCGCAGTCCTCGACCGCGGCGCGCACGGCCGCCACCATCAGGTCGATGGGCTCGGGCCGGTCGGCCAGCGAGCCGTCACCTTCGGAACCGGGCCGGTCGGTGACCTGACCCACTCCCACGATGACCGGCGTGCGGGGGTCGGGGACCATGGAGGCCACGAGCGTACCCGGAGGCCCTCGGGGGCGATTCCCGGTCGGTACACTTCGGTCATGCGGATCGCCGTGGGCTCGGATCATGCCGGGTTCGACCTCAAGGCCGTCGTGGCCAAGCACCTGGCCGACGGGGGTCACCAGGTCATCGACCTCGGGACCGACTCGCCCGACGTCTCGGTGGACTACCCGACCTACGGGGTCGCCGTGGGCCGGGCCGTGATCGAGGGCCGGGCCGACGGCGGCGTGTGCGTGTGCGGGACGGGCATCGGGATCTCCATGGCCGCCAACAAGGTGCCCGGCGTCCGGGCCGCCCTGGTCCACGACGTGACCACCGCCTCCCTGGCCCGCAGGCACAACGACGCCAACGTCCTGTGCCTCGGCGGACGGACCCTGGGCCCGGCCGAGGCCCTCGACGCCGTCGACACCTTCTTCACCGCCACCTTCGAGGGCGGTCACCACCAGCCCCGACTGGACGAGCTGGCCGCCCTGGACGCGGCCCGCCCGGCCGGCGGGCCCGAGACGACCGACAAGCCAGGAGTCCTTCCATGACCGCCAGATTCGCCGCGTCGCCCTTCGACGACTGGTTGGCCGGCGACCCCGAGGTCGCCACCCTCCTCGACCAGGAGGCCGAGCGGCAGTCGACCACGCTGCAGCTCATCGCCTCGGAGAACTTCGCCTCCCCGGCGGTCCTGGCCGCCACCGGCTCGGTCCTCACCAACAAGTACGCCGAGGGGTACCCCGGACGCCGCTACTACGGGGGGAACCAGGTCATCGACGAGGTCGAGGACCTGGCCCGCCAGCGGCTGTGCGCCCTGTTCGGGGCGGAGCACGCCAATGTCCAGCCCCACGCCGGGGCCAACGCCAACCTGGCCGTCTACCAGGCCCTGCTGGAGCCCGGGGACACCATCTTGGCCATGCGGCTCGACCACGGGGGGCACCTGACCCACGGATCGCCGGCCAGCATCACCTCCAAGGTGTGGCGCTTCGTCTCCTACGGGGTGTCCGCCGCCTCCGACGACCCGGACAAGCCCGGGGAGATCATCGACTTCGACCAGGTGGCCGACGTGGCCCGACGCGAGCGGCCGGCCCTCATCGTCGCCGGGTCCACGGCCTACGCCCGGATCATCGACCCCCTGCCCTTCCGGGAGATCGCCGACTCGGTCGGCGCCCGGTTCATGTTCGACGCCGCCCATCCCGCCGGGCTCATCGCCGGAGGGGCCCACCCCTCGCCGGTGGGGGTGGCCGACGTGGTCACCTTCACCACCCACAAGACCCTGCGCGGCCCCCGGGGCGGTGCCATCCTGTGCGGCGCCGATCTGGCCAAGGCGGTCGACAGTGCCGTCTTCCCCGGTCTGCAGGGCGGCCCGCTGGAGCACGTGATCGCGGCCAAGGCCGTGGCCTTCGCCGAGGCCGCCCGGCCCGAGTTCCGCACCTACGCCGCCGCCGTGGTGGCCAACGCCTCCGCCCTCGGGACCACCCTGGCCGAGGAGGGGGTCCGGCTGGTGTCGGGCGGCACCGAGAACCACCAGGTCCTGGTCGATCTCCGCACCTTCGACGCCGAGCTCACCGGCAAGGTGGCCCAGGAGGTCCTGGACCGGGCGGGCATCACCTGCAACCGCAACACCATCCCCGACGACCCGCGCTCCCCGTTCATCACCTCGGGGCTCCGGCTGGGCTCGGCCGCCCAGACCACGGCGGGCATGGGTCCCGAGCAGTTCCGGACCATCGGGGCCCTCATCGCCCGCACCCTGCGCGAGCGCGAGGACGAGGCGGCCGTGGCCCGGATCCGGTCCGAGGTGCGTGACCTGTGCGCCGCCTTCCCCCCGTACCCCGACCTGGGCGGGACGTGACCCCAGCCCATCCGGTGCTCGCATGAGCGCTGTCGTACCGCTCAATTGGTACGGCGTGATCCTGGTGGTGGCCGCGCTGGCGGCGTGGGGGCTCACCTTCCCCGCCCGCCGACTGGCTGTGCAGGTGGGCTACGTGGCCCAACCCGACGAACGGAAGGTCCATCAGCGGGTCACGCCGGCGGCCGGGGGGGTGGCCATGTTCGTGGCCATGCTGGTGGCCTGGGCCGTGGCCGCCTCGATCCCCGCCTTCGACCCCCTCTTCCGGGGGTCCTCGGAGCCCCTCGGGCTGATCCTCGGGGCGGCGGCCATCTTCGTGGTGGGGCTGATCGACGACTTCCGTGACATGTCGGCGCCGGCCAAGGTGGCCGGCGAGGTGCTGGCCGCCACCATCCTCTACTTCATGGGGGTGACCTGGTTCCAGTTCAAGATCCCTCTGGCCGGCCTGGTCCAGCTGTCCCCGGAGTGGACCCCGCTGCTCACGGCCCTGTGGGTCATCGCCATCACCAACGCCGTGAACCTCATCGACGGCCTGGACGGCCTGGCCGCCGGGGTGGTGGCCATCGCCTCGGGCGCCCTGGCCGTCTACGGGCTCCACCTCCAGCACCTGGGCAACCTCCCGTTGGACAACATCGGGCCGCTCATCGCCGTGATCACCTGCGGGATCTGCCTCGGGTTCCTGCCCCACAACTTCCATCCGGCCAAGATCTTCATGGGCGACGCCGGCGCCCTGCTGCTGGGCCTGCTGATGGCGGCGTCGACCATGCTCATCGGGGGACGGGTGTCGGGCAACGTCGGGGGGGTGGCCACCCACACCGGGCAGACCTACTTCTTCTACCTCCCGCTATTCATCCCCTTCTTCATCCTCGGGGTCCCCATGGTCGACATGGCCTTCGCCTTCGTCCGTCGCACGGCCAACCGCACCGGGTTCGCCACGCCGGACAAGAACCACCTCCACCACCGACTGCTCCGGCTGGGGCACGGCCACCGCCGGAGCGTGCTCATCCTGTGGGCCTGGACGCTCATCCTGTCCGGCTTCATCCTGTTCCCGCTCTACATATCCAGCGTGAACGCCATCATCCCCTTCGGCGCCCTGGCCCTCGGGGTCGTCCTCTACACCCTCTTGCACCCCTCCCTCCGGCGGGACGCCGACCCGGGCACCGAGGCGGCCGCCCCCGAGGCCCCCGGCGCGCCCCCGGGCCCCGGACCGGTCGCCGACCTCGACCCTGTCGACGGCTCGGCCCCCGACCCATCGCCCCCCGGTACGGTCCCGCCGGTGGCCGGGACGACGACGCCACCCGTGGGGGCACCCGAGCCGGCCGGGGCCGTGCCCGCCACCGTGGCCCGCACCGTCTCGGGTATGGCGTCGGGCACCGTGTCGGGCCCGGCCACGGGCCCGGGCGAGCGCTAAGACCCGGACCCACCGACGCCCGGAACGGCCCGTCCGCAGGGCGTTCCCGGGGTCCGGGGAGGTCCACGGGGTGCGGGGGGAGGGTGGCGGATGCCCGGTCGGCCCCCGGTCGGCCCCCGGTCGGCCCCCGGTCGGCAGGGAATGTAAACGGAGCGTTTCCTACGTTTTGCCGCCACGACCTCGGAGGTGCGATGATACTCCCCGTGAATTACAGGCCGGTTGCCACTTCCGTGGGCATCGAGCGGGCCGGCCACTCGACTGGCTATGACAGCCGAACCACTGCGTGATTTCAGGAACGACTCGTGAAGCTCCCCACTCCCAGACAGCCTGACGCGGCACGGCCCGACCATGGACGACGCCACCCCTGCACCCGATGCCGACCCCAGCGGGTCACCGGTCGATCCCGACCGGGCCACCCTGTCCGGGGCGGCCGAGTTCCTGACCCTGGGGCTCACGGTGGCGGTGGCCCTGGTGGCGCTGGCCGGGCTGGGCTACCTGGTGGACCGCTGGCTCGGCACCAGCCCCTGGTTCACGCTGGTGGGCCTGGTGCTCGGCATCGCCGCGGCCGTGCTCATCACCGTGTCACGCGTGCGACGCCTCCTGTGACGTCGCCCGCGGCCGTACCCATAGCCCCGGCGACGGGTGCCACCCCCGGGATCGGGGCATAGCCGGACCATGTTCGCCCACTTCGAACTGCCCAACGTCCCCGACGTGGCCAAGAGGACCGTGGCCATGGTGCTGGTGGTGGGGGTGGCCGCCCTGGTGGCCTGCGTGTCCTTCGACAAGCCCCTGCTGGGCCTCGGTGCGTGCATCGGCCTCGGCCTCGGCACCCTCAACTTCCGGATGATCGGCCGCTCCGTGGACCGGGTGAGCGTGAGCGGCGTGGCCAACAAGCGTCGCCCGCTGGCCATCAACACCCTTGGGCGACTGGCCATCATCACCGTGGTGACCCTCGGGCTCATGACCATCTCCCACCAGCTCGGCTTCGGGATCCTGGCCGGCCTGGCCGTGTTCCAGATCATCCTGATCGTCAACGTGGCCCGCTCCATGGCCAAGTCCGGGCCCATGCCCACCATGGACGACGTCATCAACGCCAGCGTGATCGACGACAACATCACCCCCGCCGCCGGCCCGAAGCCGAGCCTGGGATCGACCGACGACCTCCGGGGAGGTGCCTGACGTCATGGGACTGGGCGGTCATCTCCTCCCCACGCCGTTGCTCGGGATCAACATCACCCCGGGTATCCATCCCCAGGTCAAGCTGGGCCCGCTCACCATCGACATCGACATCGTCTGGGCCACCCTGGTGGCCGCCGCCATCGTGATCACCATGGGGCTGATCCTGCGCAAGAAGGCCACCAGCGGTGTGCCGGGCAAGTTCCAGCTCCTGTGGGAGCTGGCCGTGGGCGCCGTGCAAAAGCAGGTGGACGACACCATCGGGCCCCGGGGCACCAACGTGGTCCCGCTGGCCCTGACCCTGTTCGTCTTCATCTTCACCTGCAACCTGTTCGAGGTGCTCAGCATCGGCAGTCCCTACGACTGGCTGCCTGCGCCGACCAGCGACGTCAACCTGCCGCTGGCCATGGCCCTCACCGTGATCGTGCTGGTCCACCGGGCGGCCATCAAGAACCGCGGGGTCAGCGGGTACTTCAAGCACTACTTCACCCGGCCGTTCCCCCCCAAGCTGTTCTTCATCAACGCCTTCATGAACTTCGTGGAGGAGCTGGTCAAGCCGGTCACCCTCACCCTCCGTCTGTTCGGGAACCTCTTCGCCGGGGGCCTGATGCTCTCGCTGCTGGCCTCCCTGGTCATCTGGAAGCTCGGCCCCGCGCCCATCGGTGCCGTCCTGTCAGTGCCGTTCACCGTGGTGTGGAAGCTCTTCGACATGGCCATCGGCGCCATCCAGGCCTTCATCTTCGCCCTCCTCACCATCTTGTACTTCGACACGGCCATGGCTCCCGACGAGGAGCACGCCAAACACGGTGACTACATCGACGCCTGACCACGGTCACGGCCGCATCAACCACATCCACGATCTCGACAACCCCACAATAAGGAGAAGGAACAATGGCAGCAGACGCATCACTGGACAGTGCGATCAAGATCGCCGGCGCCATGGTCGGCGCCGGACTGGCACTGGGCGGGGGCGCCGTCGGCGCATCCATCGGTGACGGCCTGGCCGGTAGTCAGACGATCGCCGGCATCGCCCGTCAGCCCGAGGCCCAGGGGCGTCTGACCACGATCATGTTCCTCACCGTGGGCCTCTGCGAAGCCGCCTACTTCATCAACCTGGTCTTCGCCGCCCTCTTCGTCTTCTCCCTGGGCAAGTAGGACCGCGGTGGCGCCGGCCGGACGAACCCGAAGGAGCGGACCCGTGATCGGGCCCGTCCGCGGGGCGTCACGCCGATGCCTCCACCCGAGTGAACAAGGATGACCAACGTGACCTTTGCCACCAGCAACTTCCTCGTCCCCAACGGGACCTTCATCGTCGTGCTCCTGGCCTTCCTCGTGGTGGTGTGGGTCATCGGCAAGAAGGTCCTGCCCGTGTTGAACAAGGTCCTGACCGAGCGCCAGGACCAGATCCGGGGTGAGCTCGAAGCGGCCGACAAGGCCAAGGCCGACGCCGAGGAGGCCGATGTCGAGCGGCGGGCCGCCCTCGAAGAGGCCCGGGCCCAGGCCCGCGAGATCGTGTCCAACGCGGCCACGGCAGCCGATCAGACCAAGCTCCGGGCCGAGGCCGACGCCCAGGCCATCCACGACCGCATCGTCCAGGCCGCCGACGCCGAAGTGGTCATCGCCCGCCAGGCCGCCGTCGAGGAGGTCTCCGCCCGGGTGGGTGAGATCGTGCTGGCCGCCGCCGAGCGGGTGATCGGCCGCGAGATCCAGGCCTCGGACCACCAGGACCTGATCGACGAGGCCATCGCCGCCGTGCGGGCCGAGACCTCCGATGCCGGTGCCGGCGCCGGGAGTGGCCGGTGAACGCAGCCCTCCAGGGCTATCTGGCCGCGATGGAAGAGTCGCTGGCCGCCGATGCCGGGCTCGCCGAGGCCGCAGCGGAGCTGTCCTCGGTGGCCGACCTGGTCGACAGCAGTACCGAGCTCACCCTGGCCGTCAACGACGGGGCGGTCCCGGTGGCCGCCCGTCGGGCCGTCCTCGACCACCTCCTCGAGGGCCGGGTCCGCCCCGAGGTGCGCAGCCTCATCCACCAGGCCGTGACCGTGGTGCCGGCCGGCGAGCTGACCGCCTCGTTCCACTGGTTGGCCACGCGGGTGGCCCACGCCGCGGCGCGGCCGCCGGCCACCCTGGCCGATCCGGACGTGGAAGAGGTCCTGGGCCGCATGGCCTCGCGCAACCGGGTGTCGGGCTACGCCGCCGCCGTGTTCGAGTCGGTGAGCGTCCCCGACCTCGAGGAGATCGAGGACCAGCTGTTCCGCTTCGCCCGGACCGTCGAGTCCAACCGGCGCCTGCGGAGCGCCCTCGGCGACCGTGACCTGCCGGTCACCGTCCGCCAGCAGGTGATCGCCGAGCTCCTTGGCGACCAGGTCCTCCCGGCCACCGGCCGACTGGCCGCCTACGCCGTGCGGGGCGGACGGGCTCGTGACATCGTGTCCACCCTCGACGCCCTGGTCGAGGACGCCGCCCGGGCCCGGGGCTGGCGGGTGGCCAGGGTCCAGGCCGCCACCGAGGTCAACGGGGACCAGCGCCGCCAGCTGAGCGACGCTCTGGGCGTGCTGGCCGGCAATCCGGTCGACCTGCAGGTGACCATCGCCCCGGGGCTCCTCGGCGGTGTGGTCGTCCAGGTCGGGGACCTGCTCGTGGACAGCAGCACCCGGCACCGGCTCGACGAACTGAAAGAACACCTCCTCGCCTCCGAGGCGGCCTACCGAATTCCAGAAGGAAGGGAAGCAACCGATGGCTGAGTTGACCATCAACGCCGACGAGATCACGGCCGCCCTCAAGCGGTACGTCGACGACTACACGCCCGAGGTGGGGACCGAACAGGTGGGCCGCATCGTCGAGGTGGGTGACGGCATCGCCCGGGTCACCGGGCTGCCCGGCGCCGCAGTCAACGAGATCCTGGAGTTCGAGGACGGCACCGAGGGCCTGGCCCTCAACCTCGACGAGGAGACCATCGGTGCGGTCATCCTCGGGGACGACACCGGCCTCGAGGAGGAGCAGCTGGTCAAGGCGACCGGACGGATCCTCTCGGTCCGGGTGGGCGACGCCCTGCTCGGCCGGGTGGTGAACGCCCTCGGCGAGCCCCTCGACGGCAAGGGACCCATCGCCACCACCGAGACCCGCCGCCTCGAGGTCCAGGCCCCGGGCATCGTGCGCCGCGAGCCGGTGAGCGAGCCCCTCCAGACGGGCATCAAGGCCATCGACGCCATGACCCCCATCGGCCGGGGCCAGCGCGAGCTGATCATCGGCGACCGCAAGACGGGCAAGACCACCGTGGCCGTGGACACCATCCTCAACCAGAAGGGGTTGGGGGTGAAGTGCATCTACGTCGCCGTGGGCCAGAAGGAGTCCTCGGTGGCCCAGACCGTGGCCACCCTCGAGCGCTACGGGGCCCTCGAGTACACCGTGGTGGTCCTGGCCGGCGCGGCCGACCCGGCCCCGTTCAAGTACCTGGCCCCCTACGCCGGGTGCGCCATGGGCGCCCACTGGATGGACAGCGGCGAGCACGCCCTCATCGTCTACGACGACCTGTCCAAGCAGGCCGAGGCGTACCGCCAGATGTCCCTGCTGCTGCGCCGGCCCCCCGGTCGCGAGGCCTATCCCGGCGACGTCTTCTACCTGCACAGCCGCCTGCTGGAGCGGGCGGCCAAGCTGTCCGAGGCCGAGGGTGGGGGATCGTTGACCGCCCTGCCCATCATCGAGACCAAGGCCGGCGACGTCTCGGCCTACATCCCCACCAACGTGATCTCCATCACCGACGGCCAGGTGTTCTTGGAGAGCGAGCTGTTCTACGCCGGCGTGCGCCCGGCCATCAACGTGGGCATCTCGGTCAGCCGGGTGGGGAGCGCCGCTCAGATCAAGGCCATGAAGGCGGTGTCGGGGACCCTCAAGCTCGACCTGGCCCAGTTCCGCGAGCTGGAGGCCTTCGCCACCTTCGGGTCCGAGCTCGACAAGGTGTCCCAGGCCCAGCTGGACCGGGGCTACCGGCTCACCGAGCTGCTGAAGCAGGGCCTCAACGCCCCCGTGCCCGTGGAGGAGCAGGTGCTGGTGATCTTCGCCGGCTCCGAGGGGTACGTCGACGACGTGCCCGTCTCGGAGGTCCAGCGCTACGAGATCGAGGTGCGCAGCTACTTCCGGGCCAACCACGCCGACATCCTCGACGGCATCCGCGATACGGGGAAGCTCCCCGAGGGCGACACGTTGGCCACGGCCCTGGCCAAGTTCACCGAGTCGTTCGACACCGGCAAGGGCGACTGACCCATGGCCGGAGGTCAGGAACGGATCCTTCGCCGACGGATCAAGTCCATCCAGTCGACGAAGAAGATCACCAAGGCCATGGAGTTGATCGCCGCGTCCCAGATCGTCCGGGCCCAGGGCCGCATCGCCGCCGCCCGGCCCTACCAGGAGGGGATGAACCGGATCGTGCTCGAGACCGCGCTCGGCGATCCCGACGCCGCCGGGCGACTCCTCGGCACCCCCGAGCAGGTCCAGCGGGTCGCCGTCCTCTCCGTGGTGGCCGACCGCGGCCTGTGCGGTGGGTACAACACGTTCGTCTTCCGGGCCACCGAGAAGCTCCTGCACGGGTTCGACGCCGAGGGGACCGACTGGCGGCTGTTCACGGTGGGGAAGAAGGCCCAGGGGTACTTCCGCTACCGCGGCCAGGACGTCGAGCAGTCCTTCACGGGCATGAGCGAGCGGCCGACCTTCACCGACGCCCGGGCGGTGGCCGCCGCCGTCCTCACCCCGTTCGTGAACGGTGAGGTGGACCAGGTCATGATCGTCACCACCCGCTTCCTGTCCGCCGGCTCCCAGAAGGTGGAGGTGCGCCAACTCCTCCCCCTCGTCGACCCCCGGGCCGTGGCCGAGGCCGACGAGGTGGCCCCGCCCGAGCCGGAGGGACCGCAGGGCTACACCGAGTTCGAGCCCGATGCCGCCATCCTGCTCGAGACCCTGGCTCCGCGTGCGGCCGAGACGGAGATCTTCGGCGCCCTGCTCGAGGCGTCCGCCTCCGAGGTCACCGCCCGCCAGCGGGCCATGGCCGCGGCCACCGACAACGCCGGTGAGCTGATCAAGAAGTACTCCCGGATCATGAACCGGGCCCGCCAGGACTCCATCACCACCGAGATCATGGAGATCGTCGGCGGGGCCGAGGCCCTCCGGGCCGGGAACGAGGACGACACCGGTGGCCTCGTCATCGAGACCAGGGTCTGACCGATGTCCCGACCGTCCCCGACCATCCCGACCGACCCCCGCACCGACGCGGCCCGTTCCCGCGCTGGTGCGATCCGACCGATCGCCCCCGCTGACCCAGTGAAGGAAACCACACCATCATGACGACCACCGCACCCCAGCCCACCGCGTCCGAGCCGGCCGCGTCCGACACCCTCCCCTCGGGACGGGTGGTGGCCATCGCCGGGCCGGTCATCGACGTCGAGTTCCCGCCCCACGCCCTGCCCGAGATCAACGGCGCCGTCGAGGTGGACGTGACCCTCGAGGGCAACAAGGAGCTCATCGTGGCCGAGGTGGCCCAGCAGATCGGCGACGGCCGCGTCCGCTGCATCTGCCTGCGGGCCACCGACGGCCTGACCCGCGGGGCCGAGGTCCGCAACCTGGGTCACGGCCTGCAGGTGCCCGTGGGCGATGCCGTGCTCGGCCACGTGTTCAACGTGCTGGGACAGCCGCTCGACACCGACTCCATCGGCGAGGTGGAGGACCACTGGGAGATCCACCGGTCGGCCCCGGACTTCGACACCCTGGAGCCCCGGGCGGTCATGTTCGAGACGGGCATCAAGGTCATCGACCTCCTCGAGCCCTACGTGCAGGGTGGCAAGATCGGCCTGTTCGGCGGGGCCGGCGTGGGCAAGACCGTGCTCATCCAGGAGATGATCAACCGGGTGGCCACCAACCACGGCGGTGTCTCGGTCTTCGCCGGGGTGGGGGAGCGGACCCGTGAGGGGACCGACCTCTGGATCGAGATGCAGGAGTCGGGGGTCATCGAGAAGGCCGCCCTCGTCTACGGCCAGATGGACGAGCCCCCGGGCGTCCGGCTGCGGGTGGCCCTGGCCGCGCTGACCATGGCCGAGTACTTCCGGGACGTGAAGAACCAGGACGTGCTGTTGTTCGTGGACAACATCTTCCGCTTCGTGCAGGCCGGCTCCGAGGTCTCGACCCTGCTCGGCCGGATGCCCTCGGCCGTGGGCTACCAGCCCACCCTGGCCGACGAGATGGGCCAGCTGCAGGAGCGGATCACCTCCACCCGGGGACGGTCCATCACCTCCCTGCAGGCCGTCTACGTCCCGGCCGACGACTACACCGACCCGGCCCCCTTCACCACCTTCACCCACCTCGATGCCACCACCGAGCTGTCCCGGGACATCGCCTCGCTGGGGATCTACCCGGCCGTCGACCCGCTGTCGTCGACCTCGAACATCCTCGCCCCCGAGATCGTCGGTGACCGCCACTACAACGTGGCCCGCCGGGTCCAAGGGGTGCTCCAGCGCTACAAGGAGCTCCAGGACATCATCGCCATCCTCGGGCTCGACGAGCTCTCCGAGGAGGACCGGGTGACGGTGACCCGGGCCCGCAAGATCCAGCGCTTCTTGTCCCAGCCGTTCAACGTCGGCGAGGTGTTCACTGGCCTGAAGGGTGTGACCGTCCCGGTGGAGGAGACGGTGGAGTCGTTCGAGGCCCTGGTCAACGGGGATCTTGACGAGGTCCCCGAGCAGGCCTTCTTGAATGTGGGCGGGGCCGAGTCGGCCCTGGCCAAGGCCCACGCCCTCGAGAACGACTGAGGTCCGGACCGAGCGATGGCCGACGCCAACCTGTTCACGATCAACCTGGTGACCCCCGAGCGCGTCCTCGTGCACGGCCTCGCCTCCGAGGTCATCCTCCGTACCGGCGAGGGCGACATCACCTTCCTCGCCGGCCACACGCCCCTGGTGGGCACGGTCGAGCCCGGGGTGGTCCGCGTGGTGCCCGACGAGGGCGAGGAGCAGCGGGTGGCAGTGCACGGCGGCTTCGTCCAGGTGGAGCAGGGCGTGGTGGGGGAGGACGGCGAGCCCGTGGCCTCGGGGACCCGTGTCACCCTCCTGATCGGAGTGGCCGAACTGGCCGAGGAGATCGACGTGGACCGGGCCCGGGTGGCCCTCGATGCCGCCGAGGCCCGGGTGACCGAGGTCGGGGGCGCGGCCGGCAGGAGCAGCGGTGCCGGCTCGGGCTCCGGTGAGGCCGACGAGCCCGACGCCGAACTGGTGGAGGCCGAGGCCGAACTCCGCCGCGCCCAGGTCCGCCTGGAGGCGGTGGACGCCACCATCTCGTCCACCGCCTGATCCCGACTGCCGTCGACGTGCCGAGATGAGGCGGCGATGGGCAATGGTGGTCGGTTGCGCGGCCGGACTCACCTTGGTGGCGTGCGGGTCATCACCGAACGCCCCGCCCGCCGTGGCCGCGGCCGGCTGCCCCGGCCGTCCGGCCACCGCCCATCTGGTCCTCTCCAGTCAGTCGCCGGTGCCTGTGGTCCGAGCCGTCCCCGGGACCTGCATCGAGGTGAGCGTCCCCCGCTCGCGGTTCCCGGGCAAAGCCGACGAACCTCCTCGGGTCACCCCACCAGACCGGCTGCGCCTGGTGTCGGACACGGTGTTTCCGAACGGGAGTCGGACGGCCTACTACTCGGCTGTTCGCGCGGGAACCGCGACCATCGCCTCGACCGTAGACGTCCGGACCAATCTGGCCGTGCCCGAGTGGTCGGGTCTGGTCGTGGTGGGCTGACGTCGCTGTGGAGTGGGAGTCCCGTGGGCCCTCCTTCTACAGAGACGGTGTCCATCGCTAGCTCACGGGGCGGACGAGTTCCTCGAGGGCATCGAGCGATGTCTGCAGGCCGCCTTCCATCCCCGAGGCCAGCGCGGCGTCGCGGTGCTCCTGACTCGGATAGCGCCCGAGGATCCTCAGGGTGGTCACGCCGTCAGCCTCGTCGAACGTGGTGGTGCTGATCGCCTGGGCATCGGGGACCATCTCGAAGACCTCGGTCCGGACCAGGCGATGGGGCCGGTCGATCTCGAGGTACTCGCCGCTGAAGGCCACCTCGAACCCGCCGTTGGCCACCATGACCCAACGCCACTGCCCGCCGATCCGCAGATCGATCTGGGCGTCGGTCACCTCACCACGGTCGCCGGCCCACCAACGCGTGACGAGATCCGGGGTCGTCCAGGCCTCGAACACGAGCTCGGCCGGTGCGTCGAACTCGCGGGTGATCAGGATCTCGGTGTCGGAAGGCAACGTGAAGACGGCGGAGCCGTGGCGGTTGCCGATCGTGTTGTTCATGGCAGCTTCTCCTTTGCTTGGAGCTCGACGAGCACGTCGTCGAGCTTGTCCAGTCGGGTGTTCCAGGTGGACTCGAAACCACGAACCCACTCGTAGACGGGTTGCAACATGGGCCCGTTGACCCGGTACCAGCGACGCCGCCCATCGGCCCGGACGGAAACCAACCCGACGGCCCGGAGCACCCCGAGGTGCTTGGACACCTGCGGCTGGCTCAGACCGAGCCGGTCGACGAGGTCGCCGACAGTGGCCTCATCGGTGCCGAGGGCATCGAGGAGCGCACGCCGGCTGCCTTCGGCTACAGCGTTGAAGGCATCCGTTGTCGTCGGCGTCCGGGCCACCCGGCCATCATATTCCGATATAGGAATATGTCAAGGTCACTGTGGGGACAGTCTCAACCAATCGGTTGACTGTTCGGTGCTCATGCCATACGATCAACCATATGGTTGAGGAATTAGTCGAGCTGGACGACGTGTTTCACGCCCTGGCCAATCCGGCGCGACGGCAGATGCTGGGACGCCTGAACGACGGACCCCTCACGGTGGGGAAGCTCGCCGAGCCGCTGGCCATGACGCTCGCCGCTACCTCGAAGCACATCAAGGTCCTGGAACGGGCGGGGCTGGTCCGTCAATCGGTGGTCGGTCGCCAGCACCTCTGCCACCTCGATCCGCGATCATTGGCGTCGGCTCTGGCCTGGCTGACCTTCTACGAGCGGCACTGGCAGGAGCGACTCGACGCCCTCGAAGCGGTCGTCACCCGCCATCCGACACCCAGCACCGAGAGGGAACGATGACCAACCACCCAACCACCCCACCGGTCGTCCGGATCGAGCGCACCATTGCTGCCCCGGTCCACACCGTCTACCGGGCTTGGCTCGACCCCCAGGTCTTGGTTACGTGGCTGGCGGCGGGAGACCTGACCGTGTCTCGGGCCGAGGTCGATGAACGGGTCGGCGGTCACGTCCGCATCTGGCAGACCTCCGGCGACAGCGACGTGGGCGGGTTCGAGAGTGAGATCGTCGAGCTCGTTCCCGACGAGCGCATCGTGTTCCGGTGGGGGTTCGTCGGTCCCGAGCGCCGTGACGGTCCGACCTTCGACTCGCTGCTCACGATCTCGCTGGAGGGTGGCCCGGACGACGGGACGAGGCTCCTGCTCGTCCACGAGCGCCTCGACAGCCTCCATGCGGCCATGCCCCAGGTGGCCGACAACGTGGTCGTGGGCTGGGGCATGGCCCTGGACATGCTGTCGGCCCGGCTCACCCAAGGCTGAGGCGACGTCGGGGTCCACCCTGTCCGGTGCCTCTCGTTCTTGGCGGATCCGCCCCGGACCGGGTCAGCCGAATTCGATGGCGCTGTACTCGGCCAGCTTGTGCAGCGGATGGCGGGCCTCGATGAGTCGGACCGTGCCGGACTTGGACCGCATGACCAGTGACTGGCTGGTGGCGCCGAACTCGTCGTAGCGGACCCCGTGGAGGAGCTCCCCGTCAGTGATGCCGGTGGCGGCGAAGAAGCAGTTGTCCCCGCGCACGAGGTCGTCGGTGGTCAGGACGGCGTCAAGGTCGTAGCCGGCATCGAGGGCCGCCTGACGCTCACCCTCGTCCCGGGGCCACAGCCGCCCCTGGATCTCACCGCCCATCGACTTGAGGGCGGCGGCGGCGATGACTCCTTCGGGGGTCCCACCGATGCCGACCAGCAGGTCCACCCCAGTGTCGGGCCACGAGGTGGCGATGGCCCCGGCCACGTCCCCGTCGGTGATCAGCCGGATCCGGGCCCCGGTGGCCCGCACCGAGGCGATCAACTCGGCGTGGCGGGGCCGGTCGAGGATGGCCACGGCCAGGTCCCGGACCGAGGTCCCCTTGGACTTGGCCACGGCCGTGAGGTTGTCCTCGATGGACTGGGTGATGTCGATGCACCCGGCCGACCGGGGTCCGACGGCCAGCTTCTCCATGTAGACGCACGGGCCCGGGTCGAACATGGTGCCCTCCTCGGACACCGCGATCACGGCCAGGGCGCCCCCCCGGCCGAGGGCCGTCGGGGTGGTGCCGTCGATGGGGTCGACGGCGATGTCGGCCTTGGGCGGGGTCCCGTCCCCGATGCGCTCGCCGTTGTAGAGCATGGGGGCGTTGTCCTTCTCCCCCTCGCCGATCACCACCACCCCGTCCATGGACACACTGGACAGGACGATGCGCATGGCGTTGACGGCAGCGCCGTCGGCGCCTTCCTTGTCCCCCCTGCCCATCCACCGCGATGCGGCCAGGGCGGCGGCCTCGGTGACCCGCACCAGCTCCATGGCCAGGTTGCGGTCGGGTGCCTGGGGTGTCGTCGTCACGAAGGTAGACGATAGTGGCTGGCGGGCGAGGCAATCCGCCCGAGCACGGCCCCCAGGCGTGCCGGTCAGCGTGTGGGGCAATCAGCCGCAAGGGGCGCGGGCCGGGCCATACTGGTGCCCGTGGACCGGTTCGTCGTCACTCCCAACGGCCCCCTCGCGGGCACCGTGCGGGCCGGAGGGGCCAAGAACTCGGTCCTGAAGCTGATGGCGGCGTGCCTGCTGGCCGAGGGACGCCACGTCCTGACCAACGTCCCGCGCATCACCGACGTCGACATCATGGGGGAGCTCCTCGGGGCCATGGGTGTCGACGTCCAGCGCGGCGCCACCCCGGACGAGCTGGTGGTGACCACGCCGGCCACGGTGGTGCCCGAGGCCCCCTACGAGCTGGTGGAGAAGATGCGGGCCTCGGTGGTGGTCCTCGGTCCCCTGCTGGCTCGTCACGGCTGGGCCAAGGTGTCACTGCCCGGCGGCGACGACTTCGGACCGCGTCCCATCGACATGCACCTCCACGCCCTCACCTCGATGGGCGTGGCCTTCAGCTCGTCCCACGGCTACGTCGAGGGCCGGGTCGAGTCCACGGTGTCCGGCCGCCCGCAACTGGTGGGGAACCACGTGGTGCTCGAGTACCCCAGCCACACCGGGACCGACAACGTGCTCATGGCGGCCACCCTGGCCAAGGGGACCACGGTCATCGAGAACGCCGCCCGGGAGCCCGAGGTCATCGACCTGGCCGCCTTCCTCAACGCCATGGGGGCCAGGATCACCGGAGCGGGCACCTCCCGCATCGAGGTCGAGGGGGTCGACGAACTGCACCCCACCCGCCACGCCGTCATCCCCGACCGGCTGGTGGTGGCCACCTTCATGGTCGCCGCCGGCGTGACCGGCGGCGACGTGGTCATCGAGGACGGTCGCCCCGACCACATGGACATGCTCATCCGCAAACTGTCGGACACGGGGATCCGGATCACCCAGGAGCCCGACGGCCTGCGGGCAGCGCGTGACCCCTCGGCCCGGCTCCAGTCGGTGGACGTGGCCACCCTGCCCTATCCGGGCTTCGCCACCGACTACAAGCCGTTGCTGGTGACGCTGCTCACCGTGGCCGAGGGGGTGGGCATCGTCACCGAGAACCTCTTCTTCGGACGGTTCCGCTACGTCGAGGAGCTCCGCCGCATGGGCGCGGACATCCGCACCGAGGGCCATCACGCCGTGGTGCGGGGCGTGCCCGCCCTGTCGGGTGCCCCGGTCCGGGCCTTCGACGTGCGGGCCGGTGCGGCGCTGGTGCTGGCCGGACTGGTGGCCGAGGGCGAGACGGTCATCACCGACGCCCACCACGTCGACCGGGGCTACGAGGACCTCGACGCCAAGCTCGTGTCGCTCGGCGCCAAGGTGCTCCGCGCCTAACGCCCGGTCCGGGTCCGGATACGCTCGACACTCCATGCCTCCCTCCCTCCCCACGGATCCCGCCGCGCTGTTCGACGCCGCCCGAGCCGGGGACCAGGCTGCCCTGGCCCGCCTCTTGTCGCTGGTGGAGCGGGGTGGACCGCAGTCCCGGGCCGTGGCCGGTCTGGCCTACACCACCCCCGGTGACGCCTACACCGTGGGGATCACCGGCGCTCCCGGCGCGGGGAAGTCGACCCTCACCGACCGCCTGGTCACCCTGGCCCGTCGCCAGGGGCTGCACGGTCCCGACCAGGTGGCGGTGCTGGCCGTGGACCCCTCCTCGCCCTACTCGGGAGGCGCCATCCTGGGCGACCGGGTGCGCATGCCCAGCCACGCCCTCGACGACGGCGTGTACATCCGCTCCATGGCCACACGCGGCCACCTCGGTGGCCTGGCCGTGGCCGTCCCCGACGCCGTCCGGGTCCTGTCGTCGGTGGGGATGCCGGTGGTGCTGGTCGAGACGGTCGGCGTGGGCCAACAGGAGGTGGAGGTCGCCGCGGCCACCGACACCACGGTGGTGGTGGTCAATCCCGGATGGGGGGACGCCATCCAGGCCAACAAGGCCGGCCTGCTGGAGATCGCCGATCTGTTCGTGATCAACAAGGCGGACCGGCCCGGGGCCCGGGAGACCAGACGCGACCTCGAGCTGATGCTCGACCTGACCGAGCTCGGGCCGTGGCGCCCGCCCATCGTGGAGACGGTGGCCTCCACCGGGGAGGGCGTGGACGCCCTGTGGGCGGCCATCGGTGCGCACCGGGACCACCAGATCGACCACGGCACTCTCGACCGGCACCGCCGGGAGCGGCTCGAGCGCGAGTTCCGCCAGATCCTGGTGGCCCAGCTCGTCGAGCAGGTCGACGCCGTGCTGGTGGCCGGGGGGATGGACGACATCCGCGGCGCCATGTTGGACGGCGGCCTCGACCCCTACCTGGCCGCCGACCGCGTCCTCGGGCGGGTCATGGCCGGAGAAGCGCACCCGTCGCCGACCGCCCCGTCGGGTCCACCGGAGTGACCCACGGGTTCCCGTGGGGTCACACGCGTGGGGGTAGCGTGCGGGAGTGACTGTTGAATCATCGCCAGGGGCCCCCGCGCTGTCCGTTCCGTTCGCACCATTGGGTGGGCTGACCCATCCGGTGACCCATCACGCGCCGCTGCCTCCCCCCGAGGAGGATCCCCTGTGGTTCCAGCGCGCCGTCTTCTACGAAGTGCTCATCCGGGGCTTCTTCGACGGGAACAACGACGGGGTCGGGGACATCCCCGGCCTCATCGCCAAGCTGGACTACCTCCAGTGGCTGGGCGTCGACTGCCTCTGGCTGCTGCCCTTCTACCCCTCACCCCTCCGGGACGGCGGCTACGACATCAGCGACTACTACTCGGTCCACCCCGAGTCGGGCACGGTCGACGACCTGAAGCGCCTCTTGGAGGAGGCCCACGCCCGCGGGATCCGGGTCATCGCCGACCTGGTCATCAACCACACCAGCGACCAGAACCCCTGGTTCATCGAGTCCCGCCAGAGCCGGGACAACCCCAAGGCCGACTGGTACGTGTGGAACGACGACGACCAGCGCTGGCCCGAGGCCAGGGTGGTCTTCATCGACGTGGAGCGGTCCAACTGGGCCTACGACGCCCAGCGGGACCAGTACTACTGGCACCGCTTCTACTCCCACCAGCCCGACCTCAACTACGACAATCCCGAAGTGGCCGACGCCATGCTCAACGTGGTGCGCTACTGGCTCGACCTCGGACTCGACGGCTTCCGCCTCGACGCCGTCCCCTTCCTGTTCCAACAGGACGGCACCGCCGGCGAGAACCTGCCCGAGACCCACGCCTTCATCCGTCGGGTCCGCAAGGAGCTGGACGACCACTACCCCGGGCGCATCCTGCTGGCCGAGGCCAACGGGTGGCCGGCGGACGTGGCCGACTACTTCGGGGACGACGACGAGTGCCACCTGTGCTTCAACTTCCCGCTGATGCCCCGGCTGTTCATGGCCGTGCGGCGGGAGCAGAGCTATCCCATCACCGAGATCCTGGCCCAGACGCCGGAGGCCCCCGGCAGCTCGCAGTGGGCCATTTTCTTGCGCAATCACGACGAGCTGACCCTCGAGATGGTCACCGAAGAGGAGCGGGACTACCTGTTCTCGGAGTACGCCAAGGATCCCCGGATGAAGCGGCACATGGGGATCGGGCGGCGGCTCGCCCCCCTGCTCGACCGGGACCGCCGGCTCTCCGAGCTCCTCTTCTACCTGCTGTTCACCCTGCGGGGCAGCCCGGTGCTCTACTACGGCGACGAGATCCAGATGGGGGACAACCTCTACCTCGGTGACCGGGACTCGGTGCGCACCCCCATGCAGTGGACCCCCGACCGCAACGGGGGCTTCAGCCGGGCCGACTTCGCCCAGCTGTACCTACCGCCGCTGATGGACCCGGTCTACGGGTTCGCCGCCGTCAACGTCGAGGCCCAGCAGCGCAACCCCAGCTCGTTCCTGCACTGGATGCGCCGGATCCTGGCCGTGCGACGCGAGTTCCCCGTCCTCGGGACCGGCGAGCTCGAGGTCATCTCGTCGGCCAACCCCTCGGTGCTGGCCTTCGTGCGCTCGGCCCCGGACCAGGCCCAGCGGGGCCCGGTCAACCCGGTCCTGTGCGTGCACAACCTGTCGCGGCTGGCCCAGCCGGCCGAGCTCCACGTCGAGCGGTGGGTCGGGCGACAGCCCATCGAGCTCCTGGGGCGGGTGGCCTTCCCGCTGATCGGCACCGAGCCCTACCGGGTCACCCTGGCCCCGTACGGCTCGCAGTGCTTCGAGTTGGCCTGAGGACAGGGACCGTCCGGCCCGGAGGGCGCGTCGGTGATCAGCCGGCGTGGGCCATCGGAACCGGCACGGCCAGCTCCTCGGCGGCCTGCTCGGGATTCACGATGTTGATCATGACGCCGGTGCCCAACTCGAAGCCGGCCACCGTGGTGAGCTTCGGCACCACGTGGACGTGCCAGTGGTAGGGCTCGGGGGCGCGGTAGGGGGCGGAGTGGAAGACCAGGTTGTAGGCCACGTCCCCGACCACCTCGCGCAGTCGGGCCAGCGAGACCTTGAGGGCGTGGCCGACGGCCACCAGGTCGGCGGGCGGACTGTGGTGGAGGTGGGGACCGTGCGCCCTCGGGATGATCAGCATCTCGTAGGGGGCCCCGCTCCAGAACGGGCAGATGACCAGGACCCGCTCGTCGGCGTAGACCACCCGGTGGTTGACGTTCTCCTCGGCGTCGACGGCCGTGCACAGGAGGCACCGCCCGGCGAAGCGGGCGAAGCCGGCCTGCTCCTCGACCAGCTCTCGGGGCACGAAGGACATCCCGAGGAGCTGTCCGTGGGGGTGCTCGATGGAGGCGCCCGCCTCCCGACCGGCGTTGACGATGGCCTGGCTGTAGCGGAGGCCGGGGATCGACGCGTGCTCCGAGATCCGGTCGCTGATGGCGGTCATCACCGCGGTGGCCTGCTCGTCGCCCAGCATCGACCACGAGTTCTGATGGTCGGGGGACAGGACGATGACCTCGTGGATGCCGCCCGCTGTGGCCTGTGTGAAGACCGGGCCGCGGTTGGTGACGACGAAGGGGGCGTTGCCCTCGAACGCCGGATAGCGGTTGGGGACCACCCGCACCAGCCAGTTCCCGTCGGCGTCCCGGGTCTCGAGGGTGGGGGTCACCTGCTCCTCGTTGCCCGGGCAGAAGGGACACGGACGTGAGGTGTCCGCCTGGATCGAAGCCGCCCGGGGGGCGAAGGCCTGGGGACGGGTGGCCCGCTCGGTGCTCACCACCACCCAACGGCCGGTCAGAGGATCTAGTCGGAGCTGATTCATCGGCGCTGCGCGTGGCCCCTGCTGGTCTGGTTTGTCTGTCTGCGCACGGTGGTCGCCACCTCGATCTGATCTTCGACGCCCTCCTCCGGCCCGGATGACGGGGTGGAGATGACGGTCCTGTTACGAGCGTAGCAATCTCGGGGGCGAAGTACGTGCCATCCAGCCTCGGGCCACCCCGCCGTGCATCGGTGCCAGAATCGCCCCGATGAGCGCAACGGACGGGTACCTGCTGGCCGTCACCCATCCCCGGGACGCCGCCTACGACATCATCCTGCTGGCCCACGTCCTGTCGGCGGCGGTGGGACTGGTCGCGCTGGCCATCGCCGGCGCCAACGCCTGGGCCCTCCGTCGATCGGGACCGGACCCCGAGCCCATCCGCCGCTACTACCGGCCCGGGGTGAACTGGGCCGGGAGGGTCCTGTTCCTGGTGCCCGTCCTGGGCCTGTCGCTCATGGCCATGAGCCACGGCGACTGGTCGTTCTCGGAGGGCTGGATCATGGTCGGCCTGACCCTGTGGGTCCTGGTGGCCGTGGCGGCCGAGCTGTACCTGTGGCCGGCCGAACGCCGCCTCCAGGTCGCGGTGTCGGCCCTGACCGCGCTGGCGCCCGTGGACAACGACGGGGAGGCGGGGGGAACTGGAGGGGCCACCCCTGACAGCGGGCCCCGGGCCGCCGCGGAGCCCGGGGGTCTGGCTCGCGAGGGGGAGGACGGATCCGGGCTCCGGGCCGAGTGCCTGCGGGTGGCCGTCGTGGCGGCCACACTGTGTGCGGTCCTGATCGTCGCCGCCGTGATCATGGTGGCCAAGCCCTGAGCGGAGCCGTGACGGCTTCCGGCCGGCGGCCCCGTGGGGCCTCAGGCGGGGGTGAACCGGCAGGGCAGGTGCTTGATCCCGTTGATGAAGCTGGAGCGCAGCCGGTCGGGCTCGCCGCTGGCTTCGATGTCCGGCAGGCGCCGGAGGAGCTCTCTGATCATCACGTCGATCTCGCGCCGGGCCAGGTGGGCCCCGAGGCAGAAGTGGGGCCCGGCGGCCCCGAAGCCGACATGGGGATTGGGGGACCGGCGCACGTCGAAGCTGAACGGGTCGTCGAAGGCGTCCTCGTCCCGGTTGGCGGAGTTGTAGAAGAGGAGGACCTTGTCGCCCTCGTGGAGCTCCTGGCCGGCGAGGACCGTGTCCTCGGTCACGGTCCGGCGCATCCAGATCACCGGCGAGGCCCAGCGCACGACCTCGTCGACACCGGTGGCGGCGACACCGGCGGGATCGGCCTGCCACAGGGCCCGTTGGTCGGGGTGCTCGGTGAGGGCCCACAGGGCGTGGGAGATGGAGTTGCGGGTGGTCTCGTTCCCGGCGGTGAGCAAGAGGATGAAAAAGGAGGCCACTTCGTCGTGGGTCAGCGCCTCGCCGTCGATGTTGGTGGTGATGAGGGCGGTGGTCAGGTCGTCGGTGGGCTCGATCTCCCGGGCGGCGGCCAACTCCTTCATCAGTGCCGTGAGGGTGGCCCCGGCTTCGAGCCCGGCCAGCATGGGGTCGTTCCCTTCGGGGATGAACTCGGTGTCGCCCCCGGACAGGATCACGTTGGTGGCGTGGAAAACGGTGGCGTACTCAGACGGCGGCACCCCCATCATCTCGCAGATGATCTCGAGGGGAAGGGGAGCGGAGAGCTCGGTGACGAAGTCGCACTCGCCGAGGCCGGCGGCCCGGTCGATGACCCGGACGGCCACCGCTTCGATGTTCTCCTCGATGGCCTTGATCCGGCGGGGGTTGAACGCCGCCGAGACGATGCGACGGAGCCGGGCGTGTCGGGGGTTGTCGGTGGAGATCATGCCGGCGAAGTACTCCACCATCTCGGGTGGGAGGTCGAAGATGCTCACCGCCCCCTGCCCCGAGCAGTAGATCTCGGGATGGCGGCTGATCTCGGTCACATCGGCGTGCCGGGTCACGGCCCGGTACCCGGGTCCGCGTGGCGGGGCCAGGGGCGAGGCGGCGGCGAGGTCGGGCTCCTCGAACAGGCCGAGGGGCCGCTCCCGTCGCAGCAGGGCGAAGGCACCCTCCCGCTCACTCCAGGGCCGCTCCCAGAACGCCAGGTCGGAGAGGTCGATCTCGTCGAGCGTGAGGACGGAATCGGGACGCATCACCTCACCTTACCCAGGGGTCCCGGCCGGGGGCCGCCCGGGCTGGGCGGCCGTGGGGTCCCAGGCGGCTCGGAGGGCGGTCCGGGCCTCGTCGAGGCGATCCTCGGCCACCAGGGGAACGACCCGGTCGATCGCCCCGCCCCAGTCCACCGAGTCGGTCGACCGCCCCGAGGCCTGCATCTCGGACCGCGCCTCGTCCACCAGCGCGGCGAGGGTGGGCAACCCGGGGGGAAGGGAGGCGGTGATCCGATCCCGGAGCCACCCGGCCAGGGCCGGGCTGGTCCCGCCCGTGGATACGGCCACGGTCACCGGCCCCCGTCGGACGACCGCAGGCAGCAGGACCGTGCCGGGGCGGTCGCCGTCGGCGCTGTTGACCGGTACGCCCGCCTTCCGGGCGTCGTCGACGACCGTCTCGTCGACTGACGGCACGCCGGTGGCCGTGACCACCAGGGCGTAGGAGACGGCCTCCCCCTGGCGGTAGGGGCGCCCCTCGAGCACCACCGAGCCCGCCTGCACCAGCTCGTCCATGGCCGGGCCGGTCCCGGGCGACACCACGGTGACCTGGGCACCCGCCTCCACCAGGCCCCGCGTCTTGCGGGCGGCCACCGGTCCTGCTCCCACCACCAGGCACGGTCGCCCGGCCAGGGACACGACCACGGGGTAGTCGGGTGCGCGCCGGCCGGCCCGGTCCACCCGAACCGCCCCGCCCTCGGCCCCGTCGGGCTCCCGTGGGTCGCCTGGGGCGCCGTCGCCCGTGGTCCCCGGCGGCGGGGTCACGACGGAAATCCGACCGGTTCGTCCCCGGTCCCCATCACGTCGAATTGATGCTCGGTGCTGGATTTCCTACTTGTTTGGGCTGGATTCTCGCAAAACTTGATCTGATTACTCATGTATAGTCTCCGGGGTCGGATGTACCGCTCCAGCATGACCCGTTTCATGGCGACTGCCAGGCACTTCTCCGATCGAGTGGACCGAGGGCCCCGGCGGCCCGAGGCCCCGGGCAGTGTCGTTGTCGGTCAGGTCGAGGAATGAGACGGATGGTTTGAGGGTTCTTGGGTAGGCGGGTGTGGTGGTCCGGCTTCACTGTGAGTCGGGGTCGCCGATGGGCCCAGGAAGCAGTTTCCGCACTACGCAGTTGCCGGTTGCCGTTGCCGGGCAGGACGCAGTTGCTTGACAGAGAACTGAGAGGGATCTGAAGGTGAGCATCGTGGCCAGCAAGACAGAACTGATGCAGTTGCAGGAGGAGATGGACGAACAGTCCGCGGCCTTCGAGACTGCGCCGGCAGGCCTGATCGTGGCCTGGGCCGTCGACCGGTTCGGGTCCAAGCTGACCATGGCCTCGTCGTTCCAGGAGGCGGTCCTGATCGACATCGCCGTGCAGGTGGACCCCAAGATCGAGGTCGTGTTCCTCGACACCGGTTCCCACTTCCCCGAGACGCTCGAGTACGTGGAGACCATCCGGAGCCGCTACGACCTCAACCTCACCGTGACCAAGCCGGTGGCGGGAGCCGAGGAGTGGCCGTGCGGGAGCGCCCAGTGCTGCGAGTTCCGCAAGGTCCGTCCCATGAAGCAGGCCATGGAGGGCAAGGAGGCCTGGATCACGGGCCTGAAGCGGGTGGACGCCCCCACCCGTCGGGAGGCTCCCATCGTGGCCTACGACGAGGCCTGGGGCATGGTCAAGATCAATCCCCTGGCCACCTGGACGGAGCAGGACATCGCCGGGTACGGCGCCGACCACGGCATCCCGCGGCATCCCCTCCTGTCCAAGGGGTACCTGTCCATCGGCTGTGCACCCACCACGCGTCCGGTGAAGTTCGGTGAGGATCCCCGCGCCGGCCGTTGGTCCGACTCGGACAAGGTCGAGTGCGGACTGCACGTCTGAGATGACGGCACCGCCCTCCCCGCTGCGTTCCTGAGATGGCAAAAGACCGGGACGAGCTGTACGGGCTCAACATCCGCGGGACGGACCGTCCCATGCCCTTCGTCAACCCCTACCGGACCCAGGGTGAGCTCAACGAGATCGAGCAGTGGAAGCTCGAGCGCCACCCGCTCGAGATCGCCGACGCCATCATCGACACCTACTCCAAGGAGGGGCCGGCGGGCATCGCCAAGGTCCCCGGTGAGGTGGAGCGCCTGAAGTGGGCCGGGATCTATCCCCAAAAGCAGGGCGGGGACGCCTTCATGATGCGGGTCAAGATCCCCGGCGGCTTCCTCACCGCACCCCAGATCCGCGAGATCGGCGTGGCGGCCGACGCCTTCGGCGAGGGCCCCGACGGCACCGAGTCCCGGGTCTTCGGGTCACGCTACGCCGACCTGACCACCCGCCAGACCGTCCAGATCCACTGGCTCCGCATCGAGGACATCCCCCGCATCTGGCGGCGCTTCGCCGCCGTCGGGCTCACCACCGTGCAGGCCTGCGGCGACTCGGCCCGCAACGTCCTCAGCTGTCCGGTCTCGGGCGTCGACGCCCACGAGGCATTCGACGCCCTGCCCATCGCCCGCAAGGTCTCGGACTTCTTCACCGGCAACCGCGAGTACGCCAACCTGCCCCGCAAATTCAAGATGTCGGTGACCGGCTGTGTGGAGGACTGCGCCCAGGCCGAGATCAACGACATCGGGCTGTGGCCGGCCCGGGCCGACGACGGGACGCTCGGGTTCAACCTGCTGGCCGGTGGCGGCCTGTCCGACGGTGAGCGGATGGCCTCGGACATCGACGTGTTCGTCGGTCAGAGCCAGGCCGTGGAGGTGACCCGGGCCATCGCCCAGCTCTTCGGCGAGCTCGGCAACCGCGAGAACCGGGGTCTCGCCCGCATGCGCTACCTGGTCCAAGAGCTCGGGCCCGAGGGCTTCCGCGAGGAGCTGGCCAAGCGGGCCCGGTTCGAGTTGGTCCCCGCCGGCGAGGACCTGACCAAGCGCTACCGCGGCGACCACGTCGGAGTGCACCCCCAGAAGCAACCCGGCCTGTTCTACGTGGGCTGCTCGGTCCCCGTCGGGCGGATGAACGGCCTCGAGCTGGTGGAGGCGGCCCGCCTGGCCGAGACCTACGGGGACGGCACGGTGCGCATCGGTACCGACCAGAACATCACCTTCACCGGCGTGCCCGAGGAGCGGATCGACACCATGCTCACCGAGGACCTGCTCCAGAAGTACTCCCCCTACCCCGGCCCGTTCACCCGGGGCGTGGTGGCCTGCACCGGGAGCGAGTTCTGCCGGTACGCCATCGTGGAGACCAAGGAGCGGGCCGTCAAGTGGGCCCGCTTCCTCGATGAGCAGCTGGCCGGCGAGCCGGTGGGCGCCACCCCGGTGCCCGGGGCTCGGTCGGGTCCGAAGGAGGATGCCGGGGTGATCAGGATGCACTTCTCGGGCTGCTCGGCCAGCTGTGCCCAACCCCAGATCGCCGACATCGGCTTCCGTGGTGAGGTGGCCCACGTGGGCAACCACCTGGCCGAGGCCGTCGATATCGGCATGGGCGGATCGCTCGGGGCCGGCTCCTCGTTCATCGACTGGATCGAGCACGCCCGGCCGGTGAACGACGTGCCCGACGCCCTCTTGCGGGTGGTCCGTCGCTACCAGTCCGAACGGCGGGCCGACGAGCCGTTCGCCAACTGGGCCCGGCGCGTGCCCAACGACGACCTGCGTCGGACCCTGGCCGAAGAGGGGACGGGCACGCCGGTGGCGATGAGCGCCACCAAGGCCCCGGCGAAGAAGAAGGCACCGGCCCGGTGAAGGCGTACCGAATCCGCGACGAGATCAACGGGATCGCCGAGCCACCGGGCAAGACCTGGTTCTGGGAGCTCCAGGCCGGGGTCATCGATGCCGGCCGGTGCATCCAGTGCGGGACGTGCGTGGCTGTCTGCCCGTCGAACTCCATTGGCATCGACGAGGACACCGATCTGCCCGAGCTGGTGAAGATGTGCACGGGTTGCTCATTGTGCTGGGACTTCTGCCCCCGGGGCGGGCTGCGCTATGAGGCGTTGTGGCCTCCCTCGACCGTCACCGGCGAGGCCCCCGACGGTGGACTGGGCGCGGAGGGCACGGTGATCCGGGCCGACGCCGCCGACAACTACTGGAAGATCACCGGGGGACCCCCCGGGGACGGCCTGGGCGCGGTGATGGACGCCTACGCCGTGCGGGCCGGTGCCCGGCCCGACGACGCCCAGGACGGCGGGGTGGTGTCGGCCCTGCTGATCGCCGCCCTGGCCGCGGGCGACATCGACGGGGCCCTGGTCACCCGACCCAGTGACGATCCCGACGAGCCGTGGAAGGGCGTGGCCCACATCGCCACCACGGCCAAGGAGATCACCGACGCCGCGGGCAGCTACTACAACCAGACCATGGCGCTGGCCGAGTTGGACCTGTCCCGCTACGACCTGCCGGCCAAGCCCAGGATCGCCGTGGTCGGCACCCCGTGCGAGATCCAGGGCATCCGGGCCATGCAGTCGCGCCGCTGGCCCACCGGGGCCCACCGGATCGACTCGGTGGTGCTGACCATCGCCCTGCTCTGCACCAAGAGCTTCGACTACCAGGGCCTGATGTTGCAGCTGCTCCACGAGGACCGGGGTATCGACCTGGAGCGGGTGAGCAAGGTCGACGTCATCAGGGGACGGATGATCGTGGAGTACCGCGACGGGGAACTGGCCGTCGACGAGCCCATCAAGAACTTCCACGGAGCGGCCCTGAAGGGCTGTGACGAGTGCGCCGACTTCCTGGGGCGGGGCGCGGACCTCTCGGTGGGGAGCGTGGGCTCCATGGACGGGTGGAGCAGCGTGCTCGTCCGCACCGAACGAGGACGCAAGGCACTCGACAACGCAAGGGGCCGGCTGGACTTCCGGGAGCTGGACAATCCCGAGGCTCTGGTGAAGCTGGATTCGTTCGACAAGCGGATCGCCTTCGACAGCCTCCGCCGCCCGTTCGATCCTGATGCCCCGCTGTTCATCGACTACGCCGAGCACGTCTCGGCCTATCAGGACAGCGACCGGGCCCCCGTCCTGCACGACCGGTAACGATGGACGCACAGACGGTGGACTGCAAGCTTGCAGGCCACCACTCGCCCGGGAGCGGCGTCGATATGAAGGTTGTGTTCCGATTTCCCCCGTTCCCCCTGGTCGCCCAGGAATCGACTGTTCCGGGCCACGGCGCGTCGGTAAGGTGGATTGTATGACGGTGTTCGAGGTCGAGGGCGGACCGAGACTGGAGCTTCCGGACGAGCCCGGGGACCTGAAGGACGGGCTGCGCGAGGCCCTGCTCGATGGGCAGGACTGGCGTGCCGGGTTCTCCGACGACATCTGCATCGGCGTCTGGCTCTGGCGTTGGTGGCAACCGGCACTCGAACCAGCCGGGATGGATCGGGAGCGGTTCGTCGAGATCGTCACCGACAACGGTCGCGAGCTGTGGCTGTGGCTGATGGGCGACCGCCAGTGGATCCAGTTCGTCACCGCCCTGGCCGGCCGGGTGGGCCGGCGCCTGCCCGCACCATCACCGGCGGCCGCCTGAGCGGTAACGTCGGGGTGGGAGCGCCCCCACCCGGGGTGCGAGTGACGAGCGCAGGGCCGACTGCGGTGCGCGCCGAGAGAGCACAGGGGGATGCATGCCACGCGTGACCGTTCCGGTGGACACGGACCCGTTGGTCTACGTATGGACGGAGCTGGCTCCACCGCTCACCGCCGCTGCCGGTGGCTACAGCAGCGCCGTCTACGAACGGTCCTCGTTGAGCTTGCGCGAGTTCGAGGCCGCCCGGACCACCATGGCCCGGATCAACCAGTGCGCCATCTGCATCGACTGGCGGACGGCTCGCGACGTGCCGGGGCGGGCAACTGACCCCTCCGAGATCGACGAGGCCTTCTACGAGGCTGTCGGCACCCGGGGGGACCTCAGCGGCCTCAGTCCCCGGGAGCGGCTGGCGGCCGAGTTCGCCCAGCGGTACTCCGAGGACCACCTGGGCATGGACGACGCCTTCTGGCGCCGACTCCACGACAGCTACAGCGACGACGAACTCGTGGACCTGGCCCTGTGCGTGGGCTCGTGGCTGGCCCTCGGCCGGTTCAACCAGGTGTTCGACATCGACGGTGCCTGCCGGGTCCCCTCCCCGACGTCCCGCTGAGCCGGGCCGGCCGGGACCATGGAGAAAGTCATCATCCTGCTGTGGGGCGACGGTTCCCCCGACGCCGGCAACGCGCTGCGGGATCGCCTGGTGGGGGAGACGGTCCCCCTGCTGTTGGCCTCGGGTGTGCGCGGCCTGGCCGTGAACGTCCATGACGCCGACGCCGCCCCGGCACCGTCGCCTGCCCCACCTCCTGACGGCGAGGATCCCCACGTGGCCGAGATCTCGGTGTGGCTGGACAGCTACGAGCACCGGGACCGTGTCGAAGCGGTGGTGTCCGACCTCGGGATGTCGTGGGCCGCATACCTGGTGGTCGAGTCGCTCTACGACGACTACGGGACCACCGAGTACGCCGGTCCCCGCGACTGGCCTGACGGCGACCGCTCACCGGGCGTCTTGACCGTGGCGCTCATCCACCGGCCCCCCGGCCTCGGCTACCGGGAGTGGATCACCCGCTGGCACGGCACCCAGTCCCCGGTCTCGGGGGAGCTCCAGCCCCGAACCCGGTACGTGCGCAACGAGGTGGTGCGGGCACTGACCGAAGGGGCCCCCGAGATCGGCGGCATCGTGGAGGAGGGATGGCCATCCACCGCCCACGTGGCCGACCCCATGCTCTTCTTCAACGCCACGACGCCCGAGGAGCTCCAGGCCAACGTCGGACGCATGATCACCAGTGTGGACGCCTGTCTCGACATGAGCCGCCTCCGCAGCTCGACCATGAGCGAATACCTGATCAAGTCCCTCGTCTGAGGCCACCCTGGCCACCGACCGGCCGCCGATGGTCGCGGTCGGGTACACCCGCCCGGGGTCGACCCCCCCGGTTCGACGTCGGGCGCCGATCACCTACGCTCTTCCCCTGGCCCGTGTCGCAGGCGGGTCGGTCGTGACACATCGAGGAGCCACCTGTGGGACTGTCCATCGGCATCGTCGGCCTCCCCAACGTGGGGAAGTCCACCCTGTTCAACGCCCTGACCCGCAACGAGGTGTTGGCCGCCAACTATCCGTTCGCCACCATCGAGCCCAACGTGGGGGTGGTGGCCGTCCCCGACCCCCGTCTGGACCGTCTGGCCGAGTTGTTCCAGAGCAAGGAGATCGTGCCGGCCATGGTCACCTTCGTGGACATCGCCGGCATCGTGAAGGGGGCCTCGGAGGGCGAGGGACTGGGCAACAAGTTCCTGGCCGCCATCCGGGAGAGTGACGCCATCTGCCAGGTGGTACGGGTCTTCACCGATCCCGACGTCATCCACGTCGACGGACGGATCGCCCCGGGCGACGACATCGAGACGATCAACACCGAGTTGATCCTGGCCGACCTCCAGACCGTGGAGCACGGGATCACCCGACTGGCCAAGGAATCACGCAAGCAGCCTGAGCTGGTGCCGGCCCTCCGGGCCGCCGAGCAGGCTCAGGTCATCCTCGATGCCGGACGGACCATCGCCTCGGCCGTCGCCGTCGGCGAGGTCGATCCGGACCAGCTGGGCGAACTCCACCTGCTCAGTGCCAAACCTTTCATCTACGTCTTCAACGTGGACGAGGGATCCCTCGACGATCAGGCGTTACGTTCGGAGCTGGCCGCCCTGGTGGCTCCTGCGGAGGCGGTCGTGGTCTGCGCCCAGATCGAGTCCGAGGTGGCCGCACTCGATCCCGAGGACGCCGCCGAGCTCCTGGCCGGCTACGGCCAGGAGGAGTCGGGCCTGGTGCAGCTGGTCCATGTGGGTTTCAGGACCCTCGGACTCCAGACCTTCCTCACTGCCGGGGAGAAGGAGTCGCGGGCGTGGACCATCCACATCGGGGACACGGCACCCCAGGCGGCGGGAACCATCCACACCGACTTCGAGCGAGGCTTCATCAAGGCCGAGATCGTCAGCTACGACGACCTCATCGCGGCCGGGTCCATCGCCGCCGTGCGGGCCGCCGGTAAGGCCCGGGTGGAGGGCAAGGAGTACGTGATGCAGGACGGCGACGTCGTCGAGTTTCGCTTCAACGTCTCCTGAGAGCCGTACC
This sequence comes from uncultured Acidimicrobiaceae bacterium, assembly GCA_963738545.1. GTDB lineage: Bacteria > Actinomycetota > Acidimicrobiia > Acidimicrobiales > RAAP-2 > Bog-756. Next base: position 1,072,095 of record CAVTXA010000007.1, on the reverse strand, counting down.
GCCCGGATCAGACTACTGCCGCGCCGCTTCCGTTCGCGAGACCGACCGCTGCTTCGGGAGACTCGGCCGTCAAGGCCGCGACGCCACTCGAGTCCGATCGTCAGCGGTCAGGCGAAGCGGCGACGCGACGCCAGACGTGTTGGTCGCTTGCGTGTACCGCTTTGCCCCTCGGACACCAGGTCGCATGCTTGGGAGATCAGGCCCGTTGACGCTCAGATCGCGAGGGCAATGGTTCCCGACTTTGGCTTTGGTTCGTGTCCTCGTCACCGATGGTCCGCCGTCTATTGCTGCGTTGGCTTTGCTCTCCCGACGTCCGGCCACCTGGTCGGATCACCGCCGGACCGTGGCGGCCTGGGGTCCACCAGGGCATCATCGGCAAGCATCCACTCGGGAGTGGCGTCCCGCCTGTAGCCACGGGCACTAGACCTTCCTGCCGGCGTAAATCAGCTTCAGGCGGCGGAACCCTCAAAAGGCGCATTGAAGCTGAAGATGCCTCCGTCTGAGGCCACCATCCAGTAGCCCTTCCCGTCGGGTGTCGCTGCCATGCCGACGATCGGGGCGTTCAGGTGAGTTCCGCCCATGGAGCCGGCGAACTGAGCGTCACCCTCGTCGAAGATGCCACCATCGGAAGCCACAAATCGGTAGCCCAAGCCATCAGGCATCGCTGCCATGCCGTTGATGGGCTGATTCAGGTGGAGGTTCCCCGTGGACCCGAAGAATGGAGCATTGAAGGAGAAGATTCCACCATCAGTGGCGACCTCCCAGTACCCGCCGGTCGCCGGGTCGGCAGCCATGCCGACGATGGGCTTGTTGAGATGCCGGCCACCCATTGAGCCTTGGAAGGCGGCATCACCGAAGCTGAAGATGCCTCCGTCGGAGGCGACCAACCAGTAGCCGCGCCCGTCCGAGGTGGGAGCAAGGGCAACTACCGGAGCGTTGAGATGTTGTCCACCCATGGACCCGTAAAAGGGAGCGTCCCCGAAGCTGAAGATTCCCCCATCCGCAGCCACCATCCAGTAGCCGCCCCCGTCGGGGGTAGCCACGATGTGGGCGATCGGCGCATTGAGATGCTGCCCGGTCATGGAACCGTGGGTCACGGCGTCGCCTTCGGGGTACACGTCCCCTTGATTGTCAACAATCCAGTACCCGTGGCCATCCGGGGTCGGAGCCATACCCGTGAACACCTTCGGTGCCGGCGCAGACTGGGTGGGTACTGGTACCGAGGCACCCCCCGAGGAGCTGATGGTGATCGACCACTGACAGTCACTAACGATGACGAGCGAGAAGGTCCCAGAGTCCGTGTAGCTATCAACACCGCTCCCGCCTCCTCCGAGCTCATTGGGTCCGATGTCACTGCTGAAGCTCCCGACCGGCTGTTGAACATTCACAATGAAGTTTCCGTCCACTCCACCGCCGCAGGAAGTGGCGGAACCCGGAGCTACCCCATAGTTCCAGGCCATCGTCCACGGGCCCGGCACGAAGAACGAAGTCGTGTCCCCCGAGCTTCCGACCTCGCCACTGGTGATCGTCAGTGGTGTCGCTGCTGGCGTGCTCGAAGCCGGGGCCACGGTGACTGTCCAGGCGCAGTCACTGTTCACATCGAGGCTGAATGTGCCCGTGTCGTAGTAGGTGTCGAATCCGCTGCCGGCTCCCTGAAGTTCGTTCGGGCCGACATCGGCGATGATCGATGTGGCAGGTTGATTCACGTTCACAATGAAGTTTCCCGTAAGGGCGTACACTCCGGTGCAGTTGAAGTTCCACGACATCGTCCATGGGCCACCTTCGTAGAAGGTCGACGTGGTTCCACTGGTCCCAATCTGAGTGCTCGAGAAGGTAGAGCTGTCAGCGCCGGCGGGGTTGGCAGAAGTCACGCCGACGATGACACTCCCGACCAGGCAGATCATCACCACCACAACGGTCGCCCTAGGGCTACGAGTCCAAACGGGACGTGTAGGTTCCTTCTCCATCTGACGCTCCGCCATCTGCCAACCCTCCGTTGAGCCCCGCATCGGCGACGGTAACCCATCCGTTGGGTTTCTGTTCAGAAGGGAACAGGGGGCAGTGCTGCCGAGTGATTGAGGTCAGGAGGGATTTTGTCCGTCAACCGCACGATTGGCACCGGGCGATTACCGAGCCGACCTTGATGCCGTCCCGCGGGTGCGCTGAACTGACTAGTCGTGCGAGCGGCGCATTCGCGCTCTTTGACGCTCCTTCAGCACGCAGGGTGACCACCCTGGCCACTGGCCACTCTGCGTGGCACGATTCAGGCTGGGTCCAAGGGTCTTCTATGCCTCAAATGCAGGTTCCAGTCCGTGTTGGGCCTGGTCAGCAAGCAAGGTGTTGGAGAACTGTCAGGCGGAAGTGTTCCCCGAAGTATTGCGAAGTACTACGAAGTACCGGGTAGTGCAGGGTAGTACTGGGTAGTGCTGGGTAGTGCTCGAACTGACCCGCGGCGATGGAGGAGAAGGCGTGGCTACTCAAACGGCTGCAGATGAAACATTCTGGCGTTGGTCAATCATCGTCGCCGGAGCGGTCATCGTGGCAGGGCTCTGCGCCATCCTTTTTGTCGGCAAGTCCCCGACCCAAGACACCGAAGCTTCAGCGACGACGGTGACGCTTCCCGGCGGCCTGCATGTGGTCCCGGGTCAGGCCACCCCGATACCGACAACGCCTGTCAAAGCACCCACCCCGAAGATCAAGATCCCCTCGATCGCCCCACCGAAGGCACTGAAGCTGCCAAAGGTCTCAGCCCTGCCCGGCATCGCGAAACTGCCTTTCACCCTTGCTCAGCCGGTTGCCCCCGTGACCTCCCCAACGAAGCCGACCCCGGTCACGACACCTGTCACCACACCAGTCACGACGCCCGTCACGACTCCGGTGACAACACCGGTCACGACGCCAGTCACGACTCCGGTGACGACGCCCGTCACGACCCCCGTCACGACCCCCGTCACGACTCCGGTGACAACACCAGTCACGACCCCCGTCACGACGCCCGTCACGACTCCGGTGACGACCCCCGTCACGACGCCCGTCACGATTCCGGTGATAACGCCGCCAGTTTCAATTCCTATACCGCCGATCTGACCAGCAGGAAAACCAAGAGGGGCGGCGGCCGCAGGGCCCCGAGCGGGTTGAGCGACAGCCAGCGCCTCATCCACCCCACACCTGACACACGACGCCTGACGCCACCCGCCGACCCCGAGGCGAAGCTCGACGTGGATCTGCTCCCGTGAGCTGGGTCCGGACAAACGACGAAGCCGGCCGTTGGTGGAGAGACTCCCGCTGGTCTTGGGGTGGTGCATACTCGCACGGTGCAAGGCCAGAATCCCGAGTACCGACGCGAGCTCCGGCTGCGAATAGGGGCGGGTGTGGCTGTCTACTTCGTGTTCGTCGTGATACTGCTGTTGGCCTCCCAGCCGGTCGGCGTTGCCTTCTTCGCTGTCGCCTTGATCGGCTACCTGGTGGAGACTGTATGGGGAGATCGGAAGCTTGCCGTCCTGTCGGGCCGTCAGCGGAAACCACCCTGGTCAGGCTCGAACACCAGCTCGGCCCACGTCCTCGCGGCTGTCCCACCGGGCAAGGCACCACAGATCGCGCTGCGAGCCCTCACCGTCGTCGGCGGGCGCAAGCCCACGCTTGTGAGCGAGTGGGAGGCGGTCGCATGGATCGGGAGCTGGTGGACCAACGTCCCGCGCTGGCAGGCGTACCAACTGGACGTGTTCGTGTCCGAGGGACCTGACGGGCTGACCTGCTTCACCTGTTCGGCGCGCCCACGGAGGGTGATGAGCTGGGCAGGCATCACCCAGAGCCAGAAGTTGGTCGCCCGCCTGAGCCAGGAAGTCGGGCGGCTCGCTCCGAAGTAGGCCGATGCCATCGGACCATGTCCATTCGGTGGTGTCTCGTAGCTCTGGCACCGATCGTCGTGGTGCTGGCAGGGTGCTCCTCGACGTCCCAGAGCGCACCCACTACCACTACCACCACGACGACCGCCTCACCACAGGTTCGGATCGTCCTGAGCACCGGCCACTCCTGCTTTGACGCCGTCCAGTGGCTCGACCTCCAAGGTCTCCATGCGCTCCCTCCCTCCTGGCTCCACCACCTTGCTCGCCATCGAATGCACCGCCAAGGCGTTGACGGAGGCGCTCCGCACCGTCCACCCCCCGGCAGCCAAGGTCACGGTCATCGGCGAGCTAGAGGCGTACGCCGCTGCAGGGGTGCGCCCGACCCGCCCCACACTGGCGTTCTGCACGTCGCTCGACAGGTCCGTCGCCGCCACCGAACCCATCGGGTAGGTCTGCTCCCTCAGAGGCTCCGTACGGCGAACTGGTTCACCGCCTCGGTGCACGCTCGGCACCCGGGCCATCGACTGCCGGAGGCCGGCGTGGTGGTCCTCCCACCGGCTACCCAGCACCCCACACCGTGGGGAGACGACGCCACGTCCTCCATGCCTGGGTCATCGGACACGAGCGGGGACCGTAGATCCGTCCACATCGAGCGGCTCGGCCTCACCTCGTGCTGGCCGCTGTCCCGGGCGCAAGACCGGCGTCTGACCAGCCTGCCCGGAACGTCACCGATACCATCGACCGCATGTTCGGGCGGTGGCACCTGATGGGCCTGGCGATCGGTGCCCTGGTGCTCGCTGCGTGCGGGTCATCGGGTTCGAGCACGGCGACCACGTCCGTGCCGCTTGTCGCGGCCAAGGTTCCGCCCGGCTGGACCAGCCACAACTACGGCATGGCGACTATCGCGACACCGAACGACTGGGTGGTCCAACCCGCTGGCTCCTGCGTGATGACCTTTCAGCCATCGGGCGTGCTCATCGTTGGCGCACCCGTCGGTTTCTGCCACTCGACTCCAGCGCCGATCGCCACGGTGACCATCGAGAACCTGCCCGCTGATCAGCACTACCGGCGAGCACCGTTCGGGAAGCCCACCATCGTCAACGGGGTGACCGTCTACGCCAGGGCCGGTCCCCCCGGCACCATCGTGTGGGCAGCTCCTGCGCTCGGGGTACAGGTCCTCGGAAGCGGAACCGGCGCGGACGAGGTTCTCCACACCCTGGGGAGGCCGGTATTCACCTTCCGCGCGTCCAACCACAGCACGACCGTCCTGAAGATTGGCGACGGCTGCCTCGCCGGCGTCCAATGGTTCAGCGCCCACACGTCGTTGGCCGTCCCGGGCAGCGACAGCGTCATCGCCGCATCCTGCACACCAGCGGAACTGACCGCGGCACTGCACGCGATCCACCCGCGCTCCACCCGTCAGGACCTCGCGGCTCTGCAACGGTTCGTCCGAGGCACCCTCTGTGCCAAGTACCCCTACTTGAAGCTCTGCGCGTCAGGATCGTGACTTCCCTGACGACTCACACACGGTGGGTCGCGGTCCTCGCCATCGGTGCGATCATGCTGGCGTCGTGCAGCAAGCCGGCTGCCTCGGCTCCGAGTGCGACGGAGACCGTCAATCCGGTGAGCATCGACGCCGTCAACTGTCCCAACACGTGGCAACTCACAACGGCCCGGCGCGGCCTCAATCCCCGATCGAGCCACTCCTTACTGACCGCGGATGTGATCCCCCCGCACGCGCTCTGGGTTGCCTTCTGCCTCTATGGCGAACCCTCATCGGCCACGTCGAACGCCGCGGGCGTCGAGACGCTCGTGCTGGGCGGTGGCACCGTCGCCAGGAAGCAGCACTCGTTGATCACCGACATCAACAACGGCCAGGTGGTCAAGGATCCGGCCACCGCCACTTGTCTTGCCGACAACGGCCAGACGTACGTACTCCTGTTCACCTACCACCACGCGCCGACCGTCCGAGTGGCGGCCTCACTGTTCGGATGCCGGTACATCACCAACGGGATCACAACGGTGGACAGCCCAAAGGTGACCGCCCGGCTGCTCGCCATGGCCGGTACGCACACTCAGGGTGGTCCGCCGATCCCCACGGCCACCACGAGCCCGTAGGGCAGCGAAGGCCTGCGCCAAGGCCCAGCCGGATCGCCAACGACGCGAGGTCTTGGGCATGAGTGGAAGCACGTCGCGGGGCCATGCATCGACGGTTCGGGGGTCCCACTGCTCGCAGAACATTCGTACCCCCGAAGCCGGCTCTTCGACCCTCCGAGCCCGTCGGACAAGCTTCGACCTCCGCCACCAGTTCCGTGCCTCGGTGCCCGGAGGCTTCCATGGAAGCGCGGCGAAGGTCTTCGGTGCGGAATCGATGGGTTGACGACCGCGCTCATCGGGCGGGCGGACGACCGAGGGATCTCGCTGCCGGGGGTAATACCCTCGCTGGGCTGAGAGACGCCGAACAGGACTGACTCGATGGTCGGAGTTGAACGTCAAAGCACCTCACCCCAGCCATAGGCGCGCCAGGCCCGCCGGGGGTGGAATCGGAGGTCTCCACCCGAGGTATGCCGGGCTCGCAACAAGGTCGGCGGGATCCCTGCTACGAGCCCGGCAGAACTGGAGGGCTCAGATGTACGTGTCATCACGACGGACGACAGTGCCGTGCCCGTCATCCACGGTGGTCCGGCGTCGACGAGGTCCACTCCCGGCGACCAGGGTGAGTAGGGACAGGACTGCTCCCACCACGCCGACGATCATCAACATCGCGCCCACCGTGTGCATGTTGAATCCATGCTGATCCGGTTCACCAGTCACGGCGAAATCCAGCACCGCTCCCACGGCGATTGCAATGATGCTGGTAACGAGTCCACCAGCCATAGTCAAGCCTCCTGATTGGATAGTGGCTCGCTCAGTAGTAGTGCCGTCTCCCGCCGATTTCGCGACCAGCAGCTCCCAGAAGCAGCAGGACGAGTCCTACAACGGCCACGACGATCCCGAGAGACCACAAAATGGCAATCTTTGCGATGAAACCAATCAACATCAGGACAACCCCGAGGATGATCATCGTTCCCCCTTCGTAGGTGAATGCAGTACGTCGGCTCTACCCGAAGAGATCTGACGCCAAACCCCCATCCGACGGGCGACCCACCGGACTGCCGTCCAGGCTGGACGCAGGAACCGCCGGGCGCCATGTGTGGGCTCGGCGGCACACACCCGGCACCCACCGACGCTCCGCACCGACGTTCCCGGCGGGACCTGTGCTCAACTCTCCCTAGTCCCGGTGTGTGGCCGGGAGGAAATGAGGCGGATGTGGGACGTGACGTCGTAGGAACGGTCAGGAACCCGGTGGCGGTGATCCTGCTCTCCCTCATCACCCTCGGGATCTACGCCTTGTACTGGCAGTATGCCTCGTTCAAGGAGATGAAGGCCTATGCCGACGAGGGGATCGGTGGTGGACTGGGGCTGCTGTTCGCCATCCTCTTGGGCATCGTCAACGTCTTCCTGCTGCCGGCCGAGATCGGCGCCCTCTACGCCCGCGACGGACTGGAAAGAACCATCTCCGGCCTCACGGGATTCTGGGTCCTCATTCCCTTCGTGGGGTGGATCATCTGGGTGCTCAAGACCCAGGGTCATCTCAACCGGTACTGGGAGTCACACGGAGCCGTTCCAGCCTGATACCGGTCGGAAGTCGGCGACGGCGGGTGCGTTCAGCAGCGGGTCCGGGACGAGCCGGTGGTCTTCGACATCGAGGGCCTGACGGCCCCCGATAGGATTCGGTGATGGCCCGACACTCGCTCAGGAGCCAGCTCTACCGGGCAGCACGCGATATGGGCAACGTCCAGGCCGCCAGCCGTGGACCGGGGTCCTACGCCAAGCGGTTGGCCCGGCGGAAGGTCTATCGGACGACCAACGGCATGACCCGGCACCTCTTGCGGGGGCTCGGGCTCTGACTGGCGCCGGGCCCATGGGCCCGGCGCTCGATGGGTGCGCACCAGGAGATCCGTGCGGGCGACGGACAGGGTCGGCCGGCGTGGGCGAGACGGGCCTGAGCCATCGTTGGCCGCCGTATGCTGCGACTCTTGTGTCCGATGCTTCCCCGGGGCCAACCAAGCCGCACCATCGCGCCGGTTCCCGTGGCTGAACCGGCGGCCGACCGGGCGGTCCGGCTCGAGAACGTCAGCGTGGTCCGCAACGGCGCGGCCCTCCTCGAGGACGTCAGCTGGGAGGTGGGCGCAGGACAACGGTGGGCGCTGCTCGGGCCGAACGGATCCGGGAAGACCACGCTGCTCAAGGTGGTGGGCTCTTCACTATGGCCCACCTCGGGCACGGTGGAGATCCTCGGTGAGCGACTGGGTCAGGTCGACATGCGCGAGCTGCGCAAGAGGATCGCTGTGGTCAGCGCATCGGTGAGCCGGACGCTGCGCCCTGGCCTGCCCGCGCTCGACGTCGTGCTCACCGGACGTCATGCCGCGCTCGAGACGTGGTGGAACGAGTACAGCGACGACGACCGCCGAGAGGCGGGCCAACTGTTGACGTCGGCCGGCTTCGGTGGTGAAGGCTTCGCCGAGCGCCCCTTCGGCCTGCTGTCAGAAGGTGAGCGCCAGCAGGTCCTGCTGGCCCGGGCCCTCATGTCCAGCCCCGAACTGCTGCTGATGGACGAGCCGGCCGCCGGCCTCGACCTCGGGGCCCGGGAGCGACTCCTCGGCCAGCTGGCCGCCCTGGCCGCCGACCCGGCCGTGCCACCGTTGGTCCTCGTGACCCACCATCTCGAGGAGATCCCCGAGGGCGTGACCCACGCCGCCCTCATGCGAGGCGCACGTCTGATCACCTCGGGTGTGATCGATGACGTGCTCACCGGGGCTGCCGTCTCCGAGGCCTTCGGCGTCGAGGTGACGGTCGACCACCGGGGCGCCCGGTGGTCAGCCCAGGCCCGACACCGGTAGGGACCGGGGGCTCTACCGCGAGCGGCGAGGGCCCGACCCTCGTCGTCAGAGGGAGGTGGGGCGATTCACGAACCGCCGGGCGGCGGGGGAGAAGAACCAACCGCCCCCCGCCCGGGTTCCCCCGTCGACGGGGATGTTGTGCCCGGTGACGAATCCGGAGAGGTCCGATGCCAGGAAGAGGGCCACTCGGGCCTGGTCCTCTGGCCACCCGAGGCGTCCGACCGGCGCCCACGACGGCCACAGCCGGTCGTCGTCCTCGCCACCGGTGAGGTAGTCCACCTGCGGGGTCTGGGTCAGATCGGGTCCGATGCCGTTGACCCGGATCCCGTGCCGACCCACGGTCACGGCCAGGCTGGTGGTGAAGTGGGCGACGGCGGCCTTCATGGCTGCGTACACCGGATCCCCGGGGTAGCCCCGCAGCCCCTCGACCGAGTGGATGTTGACGATGGAACCCTTGCCCTCCGAGCGCATGGGACCGAGGAAGGCCCGGGTGACGGCGAACACATGCAGCAGGTTGATGTCGTACATGGCCTGCCACGACTCCGGGGTCGACTCGTCGAACCGGACCAGTGGGCGGTAGTCCCCGACGTTGTTGACCAGCACGTCGATCCGGCCGTGGGTGGCGATGACGTCGTGGGCCAGGTGCTCCACGTCCTCGGGCCCGGTCACGTCGACCACATGGATCCGGGCCCGACCGCCGGCATCTTCGACGGCCCGGAGCGAGCGCTCGGCCCGCTCACCGTCCACCTCGGCGATCTCCACCAGCGCACCGTGGCGGGCGAAGAGGAGCGCGACGGCTGCTCCTATCCCGGCTCCGCCTCCCGTGACCACCGCCACCTTCCCGTCCAAGAGCCGGTCCCAGCGGTCGATGGGGGTGACGTCGGTGGGGCGTTGCGGGCTCATGTTCCTGTGCTCCTGGTTCGGGTGGCTCCTTGTTCCTACCGCCTGGAGCCGTCCGGCGCGTGCCGGGTCGAACGCCGGCAGGCGACGGAGTGCATTTGCTATGCGTCCCAGGTGGGCGCACACTGCACGGGAAGGCGTGCCAGGCCGCGGTGGGGGCGGATCGGGATCTCCACGCCTGGGAAGGCCTGCCATGCAGCCCGATTGGCTTCTGGACTCGATCGACGGTGTCGAACGGGCCGGTGCCCTGGCCAGACACGAGATCTCGGCTTCGATCGAGTCCCTCGGACGGGCCAAGGGCCAGCGAGAGGCCGGCGTGTCCGTGGCCACCATCGTCTCCGATCTCGAGGCCGACGGCGCCAGGGAGACCCGGCTACGTGCCGCGGGGGCCATGGCCACCTTCGAGCACGCCATGATGATGTTCCGTGTGGGACTCGTGCGCGACCTGATCGACCGGGACGGACTCACCTTCACCGAGGTGGGTCGCCGCATCGGGGTGTCACGGCAGATGACGGCCCGGCTGTACCGGAGCAGGCCCCGACCGCAGCTGGCGTAGCGCTTCGGTCAGAGGCCACCATGCTTGACGCAACCCCAGGGTGCGCGGCGAGCATCGGGTGACCTATGAAGTCCAGGTCGGAGCGGAACGGGATCCACACGATCAGCGATCACCGGTCGCAATCGGAGTACCTGGCGCGTCTGGGCCGCGACGAGACCACCCGGGCCCTCTTCGAGCACAGCACGGACGTCGTGCTGGTGGGGGACGTCGAGGGCATCATCCACTACGTCAGCCCCTCCCTCGAACGGATCACCGGCTACCGCCCCGCGGACATGTTGGGCACCTGGGTAAGGGACTACGTCCATCCCGACGACCTGGAGGGGATGTTGGACGGGATCGCTCGTGGATTTGCCGCCACTGGATCCCACGCCGTGGTGGAGATCCGGGTGCGCTTCGCCGACGGTGAGTGGCACTGGGCGGAGGAGACCGTCACCGACCTGACCCGGGACCCCACCATCGGCGGGATCGTCATCAACATCCGGGACATCTCGACGGAGCGGGCGGCACGTGAGGCCCTCGTGGCCAGTGAGGAGAAGTACCGGACCATCGTCGAGACGGCGGAGAGCGGTATCTGGCTGATGGACCTCGAGGGAACCATCGAGTTCGTCAATCCAATGATGGTGACGATCCTCGCCTACCCGTCGGCCGACGACCTCACCGGGTGTTCGATCTTCGATCTGCTGATGGGTGATGACGCCGTCAGCGCCCTGAGCGATCTCTCCTTGCTCAGCGCCGGACACAGCGTGAACTTCGAGCGTCGTCTGCGGCGCCATGACGCCACCTTGGTATGGACTCGCATCGCCGCGTCACCACTGCGGGGCGCGGACGGGTCGATCACGGGGACGTTGGCCATGGTCAGCGATCTCACCGCCTCGAGGGAGGCCGAAGCCAAGCTGCTCGATCAGGCTCGGCGCGACCTCCTGACCGGGCTGCCCAACCGGTCGGGCGTCACCGATGCCCTCCAGCAGCTCCTCGACTCGCCGAAATTCGACCAACAGACCCTGGCGTTGATCCTGGTCAACCTCGACCGGTTCAGCGACATCAACAGCAGCCTGGGCCACGACGCCGGGGACGAGGTGCTCATCGAGTTCAGCCGCCGCTTGGGCCGGGTCTCGCGCGCCATTGACGTCGTCGGTCACATCGGTGGTGACGAGTTCGCCATCGTGGCCCGCAACATCAGGTCGGTGGATCAGGCCGAGGTCATGGGGCAACGGATCCTCGGCACCGTGGCCGAGCCGTTCTCCGCCGGCAACATGCGAGTCGCCGTCGGCGCCAGTATCGGGATCGCCCTGCCTCCCGAACAGTCGGCCAGCGCCAAGGGGCTGTTCCAGAGCGCAGGAACCGCCCTCCATCACGCCAAGGTGCTCGGCGGTGGACGGTGGGAGGTCTACGACACGGACGAGGACGAGCACAATCCCGACCGACTGTCCCTCATCGTCGATCTCGGCCGGGCCATCGCCGGGGATGAGTTGTGCCTGCACTACCAGCCAAAGATCGATCTCGTCACCGGCCGGGTGGTCGGCGTCGAGGCCCTGGCCCGGTGGTCCCACCCCGACCGGGGGATGATCCCGCCATCGGAGTTCGTCCCCCTGGCCGAGCTCTCCGGTCTGGCCATTCCCATGGCCGTGTGGGCCCTGGGCACCGCCCTGCGGCAGTGTGCCACCTGGTGGAACGACGGCCTCGAGCTTCCCGTCGCGGTCAACTTTTCCGCCACCACCCTGCGCGACGAGTCTCTCTTCGCCATGATCACCGGGGCGCTGGGCCGTGCCGGCGTACCCGCCGACCGCCTCGTCATCGAGATCACCGAAGGGTCGGTGGTGGAACCGTCGCCCAACCTGCTCGACGCACTGTCCCGCCTCCGATCCCTCGGCGTGAAGGTGTCCATCGACGACTTCGGGACCGGCTACTCGGCTCTGGCCTACCTGAAGGACCTCCCCATCGACGAGATCAAGATCGATCGGTCGTTCACCGCCCGCATCCTGGACGACCTGAGGGACCTCCAGATCGTCAAGGCCATCGCATCCCTCGGCCGGAGCCTGGGTCTCACCGTCGTGGCCGAGGGCATCGAGACCAGGGAGATCCAGTCGCTGCTGGCCCAGGAGGGATGCATCGGACAGGGCTACGTCATCTGCCGCCCGGCCTCGGCGGCGGACATCTCGACATGGTGCCGGGATCACGATCAGGCCATGGGCTCGGTGGCCACCGAGTGGGGCGTGGCGCTGCCGTAGGGGAATGCGTCGCCGTGGGCGGGGTTGTACGAGGCGACGTTACCTGTGAGGAGTTGCCTTGTCCGAGTCACCGGCAGTCACTGAAGAGATCGTGGGCGGAGCGTCAGGCCGGGAGGTCGCTGACTTCTGGTTCGATCCCCTGTGCCCATGGGCGTGGATCACATCGCGCTGGATCCTCGAGGCGGCCGAGGTTCGGGACTTCGACGTGCAGTGGCACGTGATGTCCCTGGCGTATCTGAACTCGGGCAAGGACGACCTTCCCGAGGAGTACCGCGAGTTTCTGACCCAGGCATGGGGACCGGTCAGGGTCTGCATCGCCGCCGAACAGGCCCACGGCTCCGACGTCCTGGGGCCGCTCTACTCGGCGTTGGGCACGAGGTTCCACATCGAAGGCAAATCGAAGGACCGGGCCACCATCGAAGAGGCCCTTGCTGCGGTGGGACTGCCGGTGTCATTGGCTGATGCGGCCGAGACCCGCGAGTACGACGACGCCCTGAAGAAGTCCCACCACGCGGGGATGGACCAGGTCGGCACCGAGGTGGGCACCCCGGTGATCAGCGTCAAGGGCATCGCCTTCTTCGGACCGGTGGTCACCCCCGCACCGAAGGGCGAGGCCGCGGGTGTCCTGTGGGACGGCGTGCTGGCCGTGGCGGGCACGCCGGGATTCTTCGAGATCAAGCGCAGCCGCGACGTCCCACCGATCTTCGACTGAGCCACCCGGCCACCGAGCTGCGGCCCTTCGGGTCCGGGCTGATGGCCGCGCCGAGGGCGAGGAGAGGATGAGTCCCATGTCTCAGTGGAGGAGCGACACCACGAGCAAGCCCTGAGCCACGTGATAGGTGACGTGGACGGCCAAGGGTCCGAACGGGACGGGTCGGACGAAGCGGTTCCACGACAACAGGGTGTCCGAGACCAAGAAGAGTACGGACCCGACGGCGGCGGCCACGACACCGACGTTGACCGCCAGCACCACCATGGTGGCGATGGCTGCCGTGTAGACGCAGACCGGCGCGACCAGGGCCCGGCGTTGCGTGGTCACCAGTGACCGCAGCAGGAGCGTGCCGGGCACGGCCTCGACGGTCACCACGACCACCGAAGCCACCACCAGCCCGGTGACGGCGAAGGTGAACGGGGGGATGCCGGGTGGTGCGGGTGGTTGCAGAAAGCCCACGATGAACAGGACGTGACCGAGGAGAAAGGCGACCAGCCCGGGGACGAACAGGTTCCTCGGCAGCATCAACAGGACGTCGCCGGCAAGACAGCAGGCCAACGCGGCCACGAACCACCAGCGCCGGTCGACCAGGTCCGTGCTCGCCACGGGGATGACCGCCGCGGCGCCGACCAACGCCGCCAGCACGGTGGGCTTGGCCGCGTACTCGAGCCGACGGTTGCCCGATCCCACCGCGACCCAGTCGAGTACGGCCGCCACCCCCGCCAGTCCCATCAGGATCCAGAAGGCGACCACGGGAACGCTATAGCCGTGGGCATCCACCACTGTCGAATTGCATCTCGTTACAATTTTTTCCCTAGGCAGAACGGCCGAGGAGTTGATGTGCATGATCCTCGTGATCATCATTGTGGTTGCGTGGATGATCATCTTGGGTCCCAATCTGTTGAAGCGGCGGGCTCGTACGGCGGGCGGCATCAACTCCATCTCCCACTTCCATCGCCAACTGCGGATCCTCGAGCAGGGCGGTCCGCAGCCCCTCGTGACGCCGGCATTCCGGCTGCGGTCGGTCGACGGCTCGCCGCTGGGTCCGGACGGCGGTAACGGTTCGGGCGTGCCGATGGCGCCCAAGCTGTCAGTGGTCGGAGCGGATCAGCTCCCCCGGCCCGCACTGGCCTTCCTCGGGAGAGATCCCGGCGGTGACGATGGCAGTCCCGCCGATGACGCGTTGGCCGGCGCCGGCTATGGATCGGCCTCCGATCCCCGGGGCTATGGATCGGCCACCGATCTCCGGGGCTATGGATCGGCCACCGATCCCCGGGGCGCGGACCCGGACCCGTTCGACGGGTCGGCCCGTCCGCACGACGCCTCCACCCGCCACCGGGCGCGGCGCCGCCGGCGTGACACGCTCGGAGTGCTGACGCTGTTCTTCGCCACCACGCTGCTGATCGGCTTCATACCCGGAGCCTCCATGGCCTGGGTGCTCAGTCTCGTGTCGGGGTTGGCCCTCGCCGGCTACGTAGGCCTGCTGGTGCGCATGAGGCAGATGGCCGAGGAGCGCGAGCGCAAGCTCCACTACCTCCGCCCGGAAGCGGCTCGGCGCGGACTAGACAGCACGGGGATGGGGGTTGGCGAACCCACTCGGAACGCACTCCTCGGGGTCACCGACCTGCCGGCCCGTATCAGCGGTCGCTACGCCCATCCCTCCAACCAGGCGGCCATGGCCCGCTGACCTTCGGGAAGACCTGCCGGGCCCCGGCTGGGTAGGATGCGGCATGACCTCTCCCCGGCTGCATCCCGATGCGAACCTCGACGACTCCGGCCCGGCCGGAAGCTCCTCTGATGCCACCCGGCCCGACCACCCGCTGTCCGGGGCCATGGACGCCGCCCTGGAGGGCCGGGACCTGCTCGGCCATCCGTTCTACCTCCGCTGGCAGGCCGGTGAGCTGACCGCCGACGAGCTGGCCCGGTACGCCGTGAACTACCGAGTCTTCGAGGCCGCGCTGCCCATCGTGCTGACCGCGGTCGTCGAGCAGCTGCGGGATGAGGGAGAGGTCGAAGCGGCGGCCACCGTCGGCCAGAACCTGCACGACGAGCTGAGCCGACCCGAACCCCATCTAGCCCTCTTCGACCGGTTCGCCGCCGCCCTCGACACCCCATCGGCCACCGAGCCCGGCCCGGCGGCCCAGACCCTGGTGGCCACCTATGCCGACCTGGTGTCCGAGGGCCCGCTGGCTGCCGTGGCCGGCCTGGCCGCCTACGAGATGCAGGCCGCAGCCATCGCCACCACCAAGGGCGACGGGCTACGCCGGTGGTACGGGATGGACGCCGCCGGCACGGAGTTCTGGGACGTCCATGCCGGCATGGAGGTCGACCACGGCGACTGGGCTCTCGATGCCCTGGCCCTGCTCGGTGCCGACCCCGCCGATGTCACCGATGCCGCCCGACGGGGGGCCGATGCGTGGTGGTCCTTCCTCGACGAGCGCGAGGCCGAGGCACCCGTCCCGGCGTAGGCGGAGGCGCCGAACCGCCCCTCCGGCTCAGCTCAGCTCGGTGCCGACCACCGAGACGAACGAGACCATCTCACCCGGATAGCCACCCAGGTTGTGGGTCAGGGCCAGCTTCTTGTCGGTGTGGATCTGCCGTTCGGGCGTGGCCTCGCCTCGGAGTTGGAGCCAGGTCTCGAAGAACATCCTCAACCCTGACGCCCCCACGGGGTGGCCGAAGCTCTTCAGCCCGCCGTCGGGGTTAACGGGGAGTTCGCCGGTCCGGTCGAAGCTGCCGGCCAGCACCTCCTTCCACGCCGTGCCCCGCTCGGCGAATCCGAGGTCCTCCATGAGGACCAGCTCGGTGGGGGTGAAACAGTCGTGCACCTCGGCCATGGCCAGCTCGTGCCGGGGGTCGGTGATCCCGGCCTGGGCGTAGGCGTCCTCGGCGGCCCGCGCACACTCGGGGAACCAGGTGTAGTCGTACTCGGGGTCGTTCAGCCCCGAGCCGCTGCCGGCCGAGAACGACAGCGCCTTGATGTAGATGGGCTTGTCCGTGTAGCGGAGGGCGTCTTCGGCCCGCACCACGATGGCCGCGGCCGCCCCGTCGGCCACCCCGGCGCAGTCGAACACGCCGAGGCGCCCGGCCACCCGGGGGGAGGCGCAGATGGTCTCGGTCGAGACCGCCTTGCGGAACTGGGCCCGGGGATTGAGGGCACCGTTCTGGTGGTTCTTCCACGAGATGCGGGCCAGCACCTCGGTCAGCTCGTCGTCCCCCACGCCGTACTTCTTGCCGTAGGCCGGGGCCACCATGGAGAACATGGCGGCGGCGGTCAGGGTGCGGGCGGTGCCGTCGCCGGGGATGGGAAAGGCGTTGAGACCCTGATAGCCCGAGTCCTTCACCTTTTCTGCGCCGACGGCCATGGCCACGTCGTAGGCGCCCGAGGCCACCGCGTAGGCCGCCGCCCGCAGTGCCTCGGATCCGCTGGTGCAGTAGTTCTCCACCCGGGTCACCGGCTTCCCCTCCAGCTGGAGGGGGCGGGCCAGGGTGATGCCGCTCATGCCGGACTGGGCGGTGCCGAGCCAGTAGGCGTCGACGTCGTCCTTGGTCACACCGGCGGCGGCGAACGTGTCCTCCGACGCCTCGATGATCAGGTCGTCGAGGCTCTTGTCCCAATGCTCGGCGAATCGGGTGCACCCCATGCCCACGATGGCCACCCGGTCCTTGATCCCATGCGATCCCATTGCCTGTCTCCTCTGTTCAGTTCGCCGGTGGGCCGTCGGCGGCTTGGGCGCGCACCGGCTTGGCCTTCCAGAAGTAGTCGTGGATGCCGTCGGCCGTGTAGAGCCTGCGGAACGTCATGGTCACCCGGTCGCCGATGTCGACGGTGGCCGGGTCCACGTCGGTGAGCTCCACGGGGAACCGCCCGCCTCCGTCGAAGTCGAGGACGGCGAAGACGATGGGGGGACTGGCCGAGTACGACAGATGGTCGATGGTGTAGGTGGCGATGGTGGCTTCCGTGTCCGCTCGGTCGACGGGGTCCATGTCGTCGACGGCACCACCCTTCATGGAGATCCGGGAGGGGGGGAGGTGGACGGCCTCGGAGGTTCGGTCCTTCGACCCCACGAACCCGAACTTCCAGCCCTCGTTCCGCCACGCCGCCGTGGAGGAGACCCGGGCCGGTTCGGGTCGCCGCGGTGGCTCGGGCGTGACCATGCCCCGCCAGCTGAGGAACTTGCCGTACGGGAGGTCCACGGCCCCGGCGATCTGGTCGGCCACCGTCTCGGCGGCCGACCACTCGGCGAGCGCCTCCGTGGCCCGGAACACCAACACGTCGGCCCCATCGGCCAGGGACACCAGGGCCAGCACCTGCCCCGGTTGCGCCTGTTCGACCATGGAGGCGAGCACCAGGCCCGGATGGGCCGTGCCTGCCTGGCCCACGGTGGTGGTGAGGTCGTCGACCAGCACGCCGTCGGCCAGCCCGAGGGAGCGGGCCAGCGCCTTGACGGCCCGACCGTGCATGCCGGTCACCGCCACCCGGTCCACCTGCTCGGCGGCCAGGCCGACGGACTTGAGGGCCGACTCCCACGCTTCGGTTCCGAGGGGGACATACCGGGTCTCCCCGAACCGCTCCTCCCACACCTTGGACCGTTGGTCACCCGCCGTCCGCCACCGGTCGAGGAACTCGTCGGTCACCGAGGCCCCGCCCAGGTACTCGGCCAGCACCCGGGTGCCCGGGGCGTCGTCGCCGACCACGACGGCGGCGGCGCCGTCACCCCCGGCCGCTTCGTCGGCCGAGGTGGGGAGGCCGTCACGAGTGTCGGACAGCACCACCAGGGTCGTCCCGGTGCCCGGGGCCGCCAGGCTGGTGCGGAGCGCCCCCACGCCCGATCGCAACGCCCCACCGAAGTCGAAGGCGGCGACATGGCCCGGCTGGCGCAGAGCGGCGTGGATGGTGGTGGCGTTGGTCTTGTCCAGGTAGGCGGGGCTGGCCGTGGCGAACCAGAGGGCGTCGGGCGCCGCCGCCGGGACGGACCGGAGGGCCAGGCGGGCCGCCTCCACGCCCATGGTGGTGGTGTCCTCGTCGTAAGAGGCCACCGACCGGGTCCCCTTGCCGCCACCCGAGCCGAAGAGCTGGCTCACGGCCGACCGCTGGAGGCGGCGATAGGGGACGTACCCGGCGATGCTGACGATGCCTCTCATCTGTCGTGTGGTCCCTTCGGCTCTGGTGGTGGCGAACGGTCGATTCCGGCGGTACCTGCGGTTATGTGGGCCGGTGTGCCCGCTCGCCGTGCCTCGGTCACCCGGGTGCCTCCGGGCCACAGGGGGGTAACGCTGGCCCCCGGTGCCCGCTCATCCTATGATGACCACAGTATCTGACGGTCAGTCAGGAAACCACAGCGGCCACCGCCGCACCCGGACCACGGAGGCCCAGCATGGATTTCGAGTTCACCGCCGAGCAGCTCGAGTTCATCAAGGAGGTCGAGGAGTTCCTCGACGCCAACGACGACCCCGAGGTCTTCGACGTCACACGCGAGAACATGGCCCAGATCGTGGACACCCCGCTGCGCCGCCAGTTCATGGCCAAGGTGGGTGAGCAGGGCTGGCTGGGCATCACCTGGCCCGAGGAGTACGGGGGCAAGGACGGCGAGGGCATCTACGAGTACCTGCTGAACGAGGCCCTGGCCGCCCGCGGCGGCCCCCAGATCGGCAAGGGCGTGGGCATCATCGGCAAGACCATCATCAGCCACGGCAGCGAGAAGCTCAAGCAGGAGTTCCTGCCCAAGATCCTCCGCAACGAGGTGGAGTTCGCCGTGGGCTACTCCGAGCCCAACGCCGGCTCGGATGCCGCCTCCATGCAGCTGAAGGCCACCAAGGTGGACGGCGGGTGGCGCCTCAACGGCCAGAAGACCTGGACCACGTCGGCCCACTTCGCCGACTGGTACTGGGTGGGGGCGCGCACCGACCCCGAGGCGCCCAAGCACTACGGGATCTCCCTCTTCCTGGTCCCGATGAACCACCCCGACATCACGGTCAAGGGCATCTGGACCATGGGCGACGAGCGGACCAACGAGGTCTACCTCGATGACGTCTTCGTGCCCGACGACTACGTGGTGGGTGAGCTCAACAAGGGGTTCCAGTACATCTCCGAGGCGCTCGACCTCGAGCGGTTCACGCTGTTCACCTACTCGCCCATCGCCCAGCGTCTGGACCTGCTGACCGAGTACGTGAAGGAGGCCACCCGCGACGGGGAGCCTCTGAAGGACGATGCCGTGACCCGGTCCCGGATCGCCCAGCTCCACACCGAGGCCGAGGTGGCCCGGGTGCTGGGTCTCAAATTCGTCTTCGCCTCCTCCCAGGGCGGCGCCCCGCCGACCTCGGAGGCCTCCGAGTACAAGCTGTTCACGACGGAGTACTCACGACGGCTGGCCAACGCCTCCATGGACATCGGAGGACCGGGCGCCCAGATCAGGGTTCGCGACGAGGACGCCCCCATGAAGGGCCGGTCCGAGTCCACCTACCGCTACACGGTGATCGACACCATCGGTGGTGGCGCGTCCGAGATCCAGAAGAACATCATCGCCCGCCGCAAGCTCGGCCTGCCCAAGAACTTCTGATTCCGCACCTGAGCCCGCACCGACACCCGCATCCGCACCTGTGACCGAGACACCCACCACCCGCGCCGTCGCGCCCCTCCCGACCGGTGTTCCCGACGGTCCCGGTGGGCCCCTGCAGGGTGTCACCGTCCTGGATTTGGCCACGGTGGGCCCGGCGGCCCGCTGCACGCGCATCCTGGCCGACTACGGCGCCACGGTGGTCAAGGTGGGGTCGGTGCCCGGGCGTGGCGCCGAACCCATCCGTCCCCCGTTCTACGCCTACAGCGGCGCCCGCTACCTGCAGCACACCGCCGTCGACCTCAAGGTCCCCGAGGGCCGGGCCGCCTTCCTCGCCCTCGTGGCCACGGCCGACGTGGTCGTGGAGAGCTTCCGGCCCGGGGTGGTCGACCGCCTCGGCATCGGCTTCCCCGACCTTCAGGCCGTCAACCCGCAGGTGATCCTGTGCTCGACCACCGGGTACGGCCAGCAGGGACCGCACGCCGCCTGGGCCGGTCACGACATCAACTATCTGGCCGTGGGGGGCTATCTGGCCACCACCGAGCCGCGAGCCGACGGCGGTCCCCCGGTGCCCGGTGCCACCATTGCCGATGCGGCCGGAGGAGGCCTGCAGGCCGCCCTGGCCGTCATGGCCGCCCTTATCGGACGGGGGGAGGGCGGCCCCGGCGTGCACCTCGACGTCTCCATCGCCGACGGTGTGTTGTGGATGACCTCCCTGGCCGTCGACGAGCACCTGGCCACCGGAGCCCCGGTGGGTCCGGGCCACAACATCATCACCGGGCGCTACGCCTGCTACGACACCTACCAGGCGGCCGACGGCCGGTGGCTGGCCGTCGGGGCCATCGAGGCCAAGTTCTTCGCCAATCTGTGCCGGCTGCTCGGGTGCCCGCAGTGGACGGCCCACCAGTTGGACGACGAGGCCCAGGACGCCATCCGCGCCGACTTCCGGCAGGCGTTCGCCACCCGGGGGCGCGACGCCTGGGTGGCCGAACTGGCCGGCTCGGACACGTGTGTCACGCCGGTCCTG
Source organism: uncultured Acidimicrobiaceae bacterium (assembly GCA_963738545.1). GTDB lineage: Bacteria > Actinomycetota > Acidimicrobiia > Acidimicrobiales > RAAP-2 > Bog-756. The sequence goes on along the minus strand of CAVTXA010000007.1, from coordinate 1,051,327 downwards.
ACCGTGGAGGAGCTGGTGGACGACGAGCAGTTCGCCGCCCGTGGCGCCATCGTCGACGCCGTGACCACGCCCGGCGAGGGCACCGGGCCGGTCGGCTTCCGTCAGGTGGGTCCGGTGCTGGCCGGTATGGCACCGGGTGCCCGCCCCGTGGTGGCGGGGGACCCGTCCCGGTCCGACACCGACCGGCTGCTGCGGGGTGCGGGGCTGAGCGAGGGACAGATCACCGAACTACGAGACAAGGGGGTGGTGGCGTGAGCGCCATCAACGAGGAGGACATCGCCGGCCTCATCGGGGTCGAACAGTACGAGGAGCAGGGTGAGTTCCCGGTCGAGCAGGGCTACGTGTGGACCACGTGCTCGTCGGTGGAGAACGGGAACCCCCTCTTCTGGGACGGGGCGGTGGCCGAGGCGGTCACCGGTGGTCCCATCGCCCCGCCCACCATGGTCTCGGTGTGGTTCCGCCCCCACCACTGGGCCCCCGACCGGAGCACCCCGGGCCTGCCCCTCCAGATCCACTTCGACCTGAAGGAGGGGCTCGGACTCCCCGAGGCGGTGATGAGCGACAACACCATCATCTTCCATGAGCCGGTCCGCCCCGGTGACCGTCTGGTCACCCGGCAGATCCTGCGCTCGGTCAGCGACGAGAAGACCACCAAGCTGGGCACCGGTCGCTTCTGGGTGATCGATGTGGAGTACCGCAACCAGCGCGGCGAGTTGGTGGCCGTCGAGAGCTATACCGGCTTCGGCTACCGGAAGTCCTCCGGGGGCCCGTCATGAGCGGCGCCACCACCACCCGTCGGCTCCTCGACACGGTGGCCGTGGGGGACGAGCTTCCCGACCTGGCCTATCCGGTGACGGCCACCACGGTCGTGCTCGGCGCCCTGGCCGCCCGGGACTGGCGGCCCATGCACCACGACAAGGACTTCGCCGTGAACCGCAACGGCACCCGCGACATCTTCCTCAACACCCCCAACCTGGCCAGCTGGTTCGAGCGGTTCATCACCGACTGGACCGGCCCCTACGGCCGCCTCCGGCGGGTGACCTTCCGGATGCTCGGCTCCATCTTCCCCGGCGACACCATGGTGTTCCGGGGGGTGGTGACCGACACCGGTGTGGACGACACCGGGTGCGGCTGGGTGGCCATCGACATCTCGGTGTCGGTGGACGGTGACGCCAAGACCACCTGCACGGCCCGGGTGGCGCTGCCGGTGAGCGACGACGACAACCCCTGGGAGCGCTCGGGCGACCGGTGGCAGCCATGAGCGCTCCGATCCGGCCCGTCCCCGCCACCGCAGCTACCACCGCCACCGACACGCGCACCATGGGGGGCCACGCCCCTCGGCGACCCGCCCTGCACCCCCGAGAACTCGTAGAACCCGAACAGGAGAGCTGACCATGTTGGACCTGCAATTCAGCCCGGAACAAGAGATGCTGCGCGAGACGGTGCGCGGCGTGTGCGCCACCACCAGCCCGCTGAGTGTGGTCCGTGAGCTCGAGGACGACCCCATCGGGTACTCGCCGGACCTGTGGAAGCAGCTGGCCCATCTCGACCTCATCGGACTCCACCTTCCCGAGGAGTTCGGCGGATCGGGCATGTCCACCATCGAGAGCGTGGTCCTCTACGAGGAGTTCGGCCGGTCGCTGGCCCCCTCACCCCATTTCGTGAGCTCCATCCTGTCGGGCGGGGTCCTGGCCCGGGCGGGAAGCCAGGCCCAAAAAGAGGAGTGGTTGCCCGGCATCGTCACCGGCGAAGCCGTCTTTACCACGGCGTGGCTGGAGCCGGAGAACGGTTTCGGTCCCAAGGGTGTCCAGCTGCGGGCGGTGCCCGACGGTGACCAGTTCGTCCTGACGGGCACCAAGCGCCACGTGGCCTTCGCCAAGGCCGCCACCCGCCTGGTCGTCCTGGCCCGCACCGGGGACGCCCCTGGCGACGTCGACCTGTTCGTCGTCGACCCTTCGGCGTCCGGGGTGACCCTGACCCAGCAGATGTCCATCTCGTCGGACACCCAGTACCGGGTCGACTTCGACCAGGTCCGGGTCACGTCGGCCGACCGGATCGGTCCCCAGGGGAGCGGATGGTCGAGCTGGGACGCCGTCATGCACGAGGCCATCATCCTGGCCGGGGCCCAGGCCGTGGGCGGGGCCCAGTACGCCATGGACATCACCGTCCAGTACGCCAAGGACCGACAGCAGTTCGACAAGCCCCTGGGCGCCTTCCAGGCCCTGGCCCACTACCTGGCCGATGCCACGACGGCGGTGGACGGGGCCGAGGTGCTGGTCCACGAGGCGGCCTGGGCCCGCTCGGAGGGCCGGAGCGTGGCCAAGCTGGCCCCGATGGCCAAACTGTTCGCCTGCAACACGTTCCGAGACGTGACGGCCACGGCCCAACAGATCTTCGGCGGCATCGGCTTCACTGTCGAGTTCGACATCCAGCTGTACTTCCGCCGGGCCAAGCAGCTCCAGATCTCGTGGTGGGACACCCGCTACCTCGAGGACCTGGTGGCCGCGGCCGTGCTCGACGCCTGATCGCGGGCTTCCCCGACACACGGGAAGAGGGGTCCCACCGGGTAATTCGCACGTTCGGGGGCCGCGTTGCGCTACGGTCGATTGGGCGATCCGGGAGGGTCGGACAGCCCGAGGATCAGGGGGAGACGGCATGAGTACCGATACCGCAGTGCCCGGGGCGCCATCGGCCGGGGGTGGAACGGCCACCGGACGCGGGCCGCTCTTCCGCTTCCTCTTCGTCCACGAGATCGACGAGTATCCGAGCAGCGGGAAGCGGACCGGCTACCTGGGCCTCGCCGTGCTGGCCACCATCGTCCTCTACTACACGTACTACACGCAGACCGGGGTCACCCCCAACATCCTGCAGGACTACCACATGTCCTTCAGCTTCTACGTGTGGATCGTGATCATCTCCAACCTCATCGGCGCCTTCGCCTCCCTGCCGGCCAGCAAGACCGACAAGCTGGGTCGGGCCAACGTCATCATCTACGGACTGCTCATCATCGGCCTGCTGGTGGCCGTGGGGGTTCCCCTGGCCTCGGGCGAGTGGGGCTTCGCCATCGTCATCTGCGCCCTCGGACTGGTGGAAGGGGCCATCCTCGTGGCCACACCGGCCATGGTCCGGGACTTCAGCCCCCAGGTGGGCCGGGCCTCGGCCATGGGCTTTTGGACGGTGGGCCCGGTGGCGGGCAGCCTGGTCACCAGCATCGTGGCCGCCAACACCTTGAACCACTTCCTGGCCGGCGCCCCCATCACCGGATGGAAGAGCCAGTTCATCATCTCCGGGGTGACCTCGCTGGTGGTCTTCGTGGTCTGCCTCATCCTGATGAAGGACCTCTCGGCCAAGCTGCGCGACCAGTTGATGGTCTCCGCCCAGGACCAGGCCCTGGTCGAGGCCAAGGCCCGGGGCATCTCCAGTGAGGAGGTGCTGTTGGCCACCACCCGGCCGTGGCAGCAGATCCTCAAGTGGGACCTGGCCCTCTCGTCGTTCGGTATCGCCACCTTCCTGCTCGTGTACTACGCAGCGTCGGGCTTCTTCACCATCTACTACTCGACCGTCTTCCTGAACCCGGACGGCCTCAACTTCACGGTGGCCCAGGCCAACCATCTGAACGAGTGGTTCTGGGCGGCCGACGCCGTGGCCCTCATCGTGTTCGGGGTGCTCTCCGACCTCTTCAAGGTGCGCAAACCCTTCATGCTGGTGGGGGCGGTGGGGGCCATCGTGACCCTGATCGTCTTCCTCAACCAGACCACCCACGCCCACACCAGCTTCTACACGCTGGTGGGCATCGAGGTGGTGCTGGCTGCCTTCCTCTCCCTGGCCTACGCCCCGTGGATGGCCGGCTACACCGAGATGGTGGAGAAGAAGAACCCGGCCCTGGTGGGCACGGGCCTGGCCCTGTGGGGGTGGATCCTCCGCCTGGTGGTGGGTATCTCCTTCATCTTCCTGCCCCTGGTGATCACGTCGGTCAGCCCCATCGTGGACAACCAGCCGGTGGCCACCCAGACCATCCCCGGTACGCCCTACAGCGCCCAGACCTTCCAGGCCGCCCATCCGGCCTCGGTGGACTTCGCCCTGGCCCACGCCGCCTTCCTCGGCGTCCTCAACTGAGCCGGCCAACGCCTCGGCGGTGGCCGCCCTGGCGGCCAGCCCGACGGCCGCCAACCTGGCCAAGGTGGGTGTGCTCATCGGGCCGAAGAACACCGCGCTGCTGCTCAAGTACAACGCCCAGCTGACCAAGCTGGTGGTGCCGTACCAAAAGGAGCTCAACTACCTCTCGGCCCACAAGGCCGCCCTCACCGACCTCCAGAACGGTCTGGCCAAGTCACCCAAGCAGTGGCAGCACTGGTTCTGGGTGTGCGTCGGGGGCATGGTCATCTTCCTCCCGACGATCTGGCTGAACCGGGGACGGTGGAGCCCGAAGCGGGCCCGTGAGGACGAGAACCAGCATGAAGAGGACGTGGCCCGGGAACTGAAGGAGCTGGTCGGGGCCAACGCCTGAGGACGCCGGCCCACCGCCGGTACGGTCACCGGCCGGTGTCACACCGTCGATCTACGGTGTGACCGTGGGCCAGCGTCTCGAGTTCCGCCCCGGCTTCGCCGTGGTCGACGTGGAGACCACCGGCTTCGCCCCCGAGGATGAGCGGATCATCGAGGTGGGGGTGGTCGTGCTCGACCCGGCCGGTCACGAGGTGGGCTCCTTCTGCACCCTGGTGGACCCGGGGCGGGACCCGGGTCCCACCCACATCCACGGCATCGATGCGTCCATGGTGGCCGGGGCGCCGACCTTCACCGGGATCCGCCCCTACCTGGCCGGCCTGCTGTCCGGTCGTGTGGTGGTCGGTCACAACGTGGACCGGTTCGACCTGGCCTTCCTGCGGGCCGAGTGCCGCCGGAGCGGGGGCGAGGAGGCCGTTCCCGGCCCCCTGGCCACCGTGGACACCCTGCTCGTGGCCCACGACCACCTCGGCCTCCGGGGCCGGGCCACCCTGGTGGACTGCTGCGCGCACTACGGGTTGGCCTGGGACGACCACCACACGGCGCTGGGCGACGCCCGGGTCACCGCCGCGCTGTTCCGGGCCATGAGGGATCAGCTCGGCGATGACCTCCTGGGCCTGGACCCGGGCCGGCCCGGGTACCCGCCGTGGCCCGGTGCCGCCGCTGCGGCCCCCGTCCTCCTGGCCCGGGCCGATGCCCTGACCGGCTGAGCCGCCGCCCCACCGGGGGAGGGGAGGTCAGTGCGGCCGATCGCGCCACTCGGCCCAGGCCCGGTAGCCGCCGGCCAGGTCACTGGCCGCGTGATAGCCCAGGTCGTGAAGGGATTCGGCCGCCAACGACGAGGCGTAGCCCTCCGAGCACACCACCACCACCGGGCGGTCGAGATCGGTCACCTGGGGCAGCCGGTGGGAGCCGTTCGGATCGAGTCGCCACTCCAGCACGTTGCGCTCCACGACGATGGCCCCGGGCAGTGCGCCCTCGACGGCCCGCTGGGCTGCCGGGCGGATGTCCACGACCAGACTGCCGGCGGCCAAGGCGTCGGCCAGGTCACCGGGCTCGGTCCGCCGAATACGCCGACGGGCCCGGGCGACCAGGTCGTCGGCCGACGGGCTCACGACGGGTCGTGGACGCTGGTGGCGTCGAAAGGCCCGAGCGGAGGTACCGCCTCGGTGCGCACACGGTCCAACCGCCCGTCGTCGGACAGCCCGTAGTAGCTCATGGAGGTGAGACGGGGACCGTAGACATGGACGCTGACTGCCGGCAGGTCATCGTCGTTGATGAGGTCGTGGACGTAGTGGGACCCGAACCGGCGGTGCTCGCCGACCGACAGGCGGTGGCTGCCGATCACGGCCACCCCTCCCCGAGAGGCCCGCACCGTGGTCTCGACCAGGGCACCGGCGGCGATGACCACGGCACCGTGGGAGCGGCCGTGGTCGTGCAGTTCGATGCTCCCCCCGGGAGGCCAGCCGATGGCCCAGGCCTCGAACAGGTCGGTCACCGCCAACAGGACCCAGGAGCGCTCGGTGATCCCCTGGAGCTCGGGGATGGCCGGCGCCGACACGGCGAATCCCTCGGCGATGGGCAACAGGTCGATCCGTCGTCGGGGAGCGGAGGCGGGTGGGGGCAGGTCCCCTGGCCCGGTCGGCAGGCCGCCGGAGCGGTGGGGGGAGGGGTAGGGAGGAACTGGCGCCGGATCCGGGTAGGCGATGGCCATGCCCCTACTGTAAACAGTCAAAGTCGACTAATCAAGTCAACTTTATATGGAACAGGCTAGGTGGACCAGGGGGTCGGGGCGGGTCGGACGGGGTGCCGCCCGATGGGAAGGCCCCGGTACTCAGTAGGCGGCCACGCCGTGGTCGAGCGGCGGTGCGTCGATCGACACCGAGGGCGCCTCGTCGGTCTCCACCGGGTCCTCGTCCTCGCCGGCGTCGGGCATGTGCAGGCCGAGGGCGTAGCCGTCGAGGAACAGGTCGGCCTCCCGCCGCCTCGGGTACCGGTTCTCCAGCTGGCGGAAGCGGGCGTTGTGGTGGTGCTCGACGAGGTGGGCCAGTTCGTGGACGATCACCGCGTCGAGCACCCAGTCGGGGGCCACCCGGAGCCGCTCGGAGATGCGGATCTCCCGGGTCTGGATGGTGCAGGATCCCCAGCGCTTGGTCTGATTGGTCGCCCAGCGGATGGAGGCGGGTTCGACGCCGTCGAGATAGCGCTGTCCGAGGGTGCGGGCCCGGAGCGCCAGCTCGTCGTCGGAGGTGTGCAGGAGGGGCCGGTGGCGCATCATGCGGCGGGACAGCGCCTCGACCATCTCGTCGCGTTCGGCGCCCCGCAGGTGGGTGGGCACGACCACGACGATGCGGTCACCCTCCCAGTGGGCACCGGCCGTCTTCTTCCTCCGCTTGCTCACCCGGATCTCGACGTCGGGATGGAAGAGGGTGGGGGGTTGGGATGCGTAGTTGGTCATGGTGGGCACCGTACGGAGGGGGTGTGACGGCCGGAGGGCCGGTCGCACCCCCTCCTGTCTAGTCGCCGAAGCGCCTGGCGTCGGACGTCCTGGTCAATGGCAGGGATCCCAACTACTCGGGCTGGGGGCGACGACCGTAGGGGGCGGGGGCCCCGGCCTCGGAGACCTCCTCGGGCTGTTCGTCCGACGCCGGTCGCAGGGCCCGCCACGCCGCTCCACCGAGGATTCCCCCGACGACGGGGAAGACGATGAACACCCAGAGCTGGCTGAGCGCCCAACTCCCCTGGAAGACGGCGGTCGAGAGGCTGCGGGCCGGGTTCACCGAGGTGTTGTCGATGGGGATGGAGATCAGGTGGATGACGGTCAGGGTGAGACCGACGGTGATCCCGGTGAGGCCGACGGGCATGGACAGGCGGCTGGTGGAGGCGATGATGAAGACGAACACGGCGGTGAAGAACACCTCGGCCAGCATCACCGCACCGAGTTTGAACCCGCCGGGGGAGTGGATGCCGTACCCGTTGGAGGCGAAGCCCGACGTCTTGGCGCTGAAGGCCACGGCACTGGACTTGGCGATGATGAAGATGACGGTGGCCCCGATCAGGCCCCCGACGATCTGGCCCACGATGTAGAAGGGCAGCTCGCGGGTCTTGGTCTTGCCGATCACCCAGAGGCCCAGGGTGACGGCGGGGTTGATGTGGCACCCCGAGATCGATCCGATGGCGTAGGCCGCCACCAGCAGGCTGAGCCCGAAGGCCAGGGCCACGCCGAGGACGCCGACCGTGCCCTTGGGGAAGAAGTTCCCGGTGGCCAGCACGGCGGTCCCCGGTCCCCCCACGATGAGGATCATCGTCCCGATGGCCTCGGCGATGCCGATTCTCACACGCTCGTCCATGGTTGGTCCTTTCGGTCTCCGGTGGCAAACAGATCCATGTCCGTCAAGCCCCGCGCCCGGCGACAGTGTCCGCGGGCGTAAAGAGCCTAGGCAGGCCGGTGCCCCCGATCGGGGATCTCGACCGGACCCGGCGACCGGTCAGAGACCGGTGGTGCAGCCGTCACTCTCCGCTGGTGGGAGTACGGCCGTCTCGGCTCCCTTGGCCGCGGCGGCATAGGTGCGCGCCGTGGCCGGACCGAAGGGTGCGCTGTAGGAGGTCCACGGATAGCAGCCACCCTGGTGCAGGCCCCCGATCACGCCCACCACGTCCCACCCGTGACCGGTGTGGAGCAGCCACGGGGACCCACTGGTCCCGTCGAGATAGGGATTGCAGTCGAAGGTCGGGTAGACGCCACGGTAGGAGACCCGGGCCGTACAGGTGATGGGGTCGTCGTCGTGCCCGACGGCGTAGGCCGGGACCGTGACCATCCGACGGGACGACGGTGCCGATCCGAGCCGGTTGCCGCCGGTCACGTCCTGGATCTGCCGCATGCGCCCGGCCATCCGACGGGGCGCCACCCGGAGGAAGGCGACATCGAGCGTCGGGGCGAGGTGCGCGGTCCACTGTGGGTCGACATAGGCCCCGACGACGGTCCACGAGCCGTACGGCTCGACCCCGTCGTGATAGCCCGGGGCGAAGGTGTAGCCCGCGGCCGTGCCCGTCACGCAGTGGGTGGCCGTGATCAGCAGGTCCCCGGCCGGGCTGTCGACCACGCTGGCCGTGCAGGTGTGCACGGAGCTACCCGGAGGGAAGAGCGGACCCACCGTCCGGTCTCCGGAGAAGGCGTGGGCCGTGGGTATGCCGGGGGGTACCTGGCCGAAGCCGGTCGGCGTCGTGGCCCAGGCGCCACCGGCGACGGTGACCGCGGCGATCACCGAGACGCCCGCTGCGCCAATGATGTTGATGACCCTCCTCGATGCGTGAGCGCCGTTCGCCGCTTCCCGTGGACCCATGCGAGCACGCTACCCACGGGACCGATGCGGTCCCGGTCGGCCGGTCGGTCCGGCCCGAATGGGAGCCCTGCGGGCCCCACGGTACGATGGCGGTGTGGGCCGCTACTTCACTCCCCGGTGCGTCGGGATGCACGTGACGTTGCTCGTCCTGCTTCCCGCCTTCGCCTGGCTGACCTGGTGGCAGCTGTCCCGAGCCCTGGGAGGCAACACGCTGAGCTGGGCCTATACCTTCGAATGGCCCCTCTTTGCCGGCTATGCCGTCTACGTCTGGTGGCAGCTCATCCACGATCAGACCACCGCGGTGACCCGCCGGGTGCTTCCGGTCACGGGTGCGGACGGGGTCACCGGTGACCACACCGAGCCCGGATGGGCCCTCACCGGAGGCCGCCGGAAGAGTGTCGCCATCGCCACCCGATCGGCCGTAGACGGCTCGGCCAAGGTCCGCGGCGAACGGTTCGCCGAACAGACGGCGGACGAGGCAGCGCGGTTGGCCGCCTACAACCGGTACCTGGCCGAGCTGAACGCCGCCGACGACTCCCGGCGACCGGCGAACCATTGAGCGGTCACCGCCCGGGGTTCCTTCACGACGTCGCAGACCGCGGTCGGGCGCGCGGTCGGAGGGCCGCATGCACGGCGCCCTGATCCGCTACCGGGTGATGGCATTCGTGGTGGGTACCGCACTGCTCATCCTCACCGGCATCGTCATCGCCCAGGTGTGCGGGGCCCATGTGAAGACCGAGGCCGACATCGTGGCCCCCATCCACGGCTATCTCTACATCGTGTATCTGATCACCGCGGCCGATCTGGCCCGCCGTGCCCACTGGAAACTGGGACGGATCCTGACCGTGGTGGCCGCCGGGTTCGTACCCACCCTGGCCTTCTTCGTCGAACACCGCGTCTACCAGCAGATGCAGGCGGAGTTCGCGGCCGAGGCCGGGCTCACCACGGGGTCGGATGGATCGGCGGGCACGGCATCATCTGCGGACACGGCATCGTCCGAGGGCACGGCCTCGTCCGCCGGCTCCGTGGGAGCCGACACCGGGCCGCGCACGGACCCGACCTGAGCGGGGCAGCATTGGGGTGGTTGGACCCGGAGCGGGCGGGTGGCCCCGGTGGCCAGCCTCAGCGAGCGCCGCGCAACAAGGTGCCGGGCCGTGCTCCGGTCTCCTTGCCGTCGGCGAAGGTGGTGACCCCGGACTTGATCGTCTCCACGTAGCCGACGGCGTCCTGGAGGATGCGACTCCCACCGGCGGGAAGGTCGTTCACCACGGTGGGATTGGCCATCTGCAGATTGTCGTAGTCGATGAGGTTCAGATCGGCCACGGCTCCGACCTCGACGGTGCCCCGGTCGCCGAGGCCGTAGAGGCGGGCGGTGTCGTGGGTCTGCTTCTTGACCACCCACTCCAGCGGCAGGCGATCGCCGCGGGTCCGGTCCCGGGTCCAGTGGGTGAGCATGAAGGTGGGCTGCGATGCGTCACAGATCACCCCGCAGTGCGCCCCGCCGTCACCCAATCCGGCCGCCGCCCGGGGGTGGAGCAGCATCTGGCGGGCCGGTTCGAGGTCGCCATCGGAGTAGTTGAGGATGGGCACGTAGAGTAGGCCGTGCCCATCCTCTTCGAGCATGGCGTCGTAGGCCACGGAGTAGGCCGAGCGGCCCGACGCGGCGGCGATGGCCGCCAGCGAGCGCTCTGGTCCCGGCTCGTAGTCGGGGGGACTGCCCAGGGTGTAGGTATTGGTGAAGGCGTTGTCCATCCGCTCCCGGGCGGCTTCGTCCGGCTGCCAGGACTCGATGGACCGCCGGACCTCGGGGGAGCGCAGGGCGGCGACGAGCTCGTCGGGTCGGAGTCCCCTGGCTTTGAGCTCCTGGTAGGCGGGAACCTGGTCGAAGAGCGAGTAGGTGGTGAAGTGGCCACTCAGCAGCCCGAAGCCACGTCCGGCCACCTGGGGCCACAGGTCGGCTCCGTCAGCGACGGCCCGCAGGCACTCGTCCATGAGCTCCCGCCACAGGTCGGGGTCGTCGTCGACCTGCACCATGGCGAAGGTGATGGGCCGGTGGATGGCGGCCGAGAGCCGGCGCATCCAGTCGACCTCCTTCTTCGGGGCGATGATGTCCTCACCCGCAGCGCCGGCCGGAGCCAGCTCGAAGATGCCGGTCCCGAGCTCACCCAGGGCGGCGCCGATGCCGAACAGCTCGTCCTCAGCGGCGTAGGTACCCGGGACGGGCTCACCGTCGATGGCCAGATGGGCGATGGTCCGTGACGTGGAGAAGCCGAGGGCTCCGGCGGCGATCGCCTCCTTCACCACCTGCTTCATGGACGAGATGTCCTCGGGCGTCGCCGGCTCGTTGCGAGCACCCCGCTCGCCCATCACGTAAGCGCGGACGGCGCCGTGGGCGATCTGCGTGCCCACGTCCATGGTCCACTTGCACCGGTCGAGCGTGTCGAGGTACTCCGGGAACGTCTCCCACTCCCAGTGCATCCCCTCGGCGAGTGCCGACCCCGGGATGTCCTCCACGCCCTCCATCAGACCGATCAACCAGTCGTGCCGGTCCGGTCGGGCCGGAGCGAACCCCACGCCGCAATTGCCCGTGACCACCGTGGTCACCCCGTGGCTGCTACTCGGGGCCAGCACCTCGTCCCAGGTGGCCTGGCCGTCGTAGTGGGTGTGGATGTCCACCCAGCCCGGCGTGACCAGCAGGCCGTCGGCGTCGACCGTCCGACCGGCGGGCTCGTCGGCGAAGGAGCCGACGCCGGTGATGCGCCCCCGGTCCACGGTTACGTCGGCCACCCGGGCTGCGGCCCCGGTGCCGTCGACGACGGTCCCCCCTCTGATGACGAGGTCGTGCATGGTTGGTTCCCCCTTGAATGCCTGTTCTTCGATGCTGGCACGGACGTCCGTGGGGGCGCAATGACGCCCCGCCCGGGGACGCGTCGCGATCCGGCGCCTAGCGGGGTGGGATCGAGTAGGTGACCTGGGCCTTGGCCACGATCTGATCGCTGCCTTCGGAGTAGATGGCCACATCGGCCACGGCCAGCCGCTGGCCCAGTTTGAGGAGGCTGGCGTCGGCGACGAGATCGACGAGGTCGGGCTTGCGCAGGAAGTCGATGTGCAGGCTGGTCGTCACCGACAGGGCGACGGGTCCGATCTGGCCGAGGATGACGGCCCAGGCGGTGCAGTCGGCCAGGGCCATGAGGGCCGGACCCGAGACGGTCCCTCCCGGTCGACTGTGGGAGATCCCGACGTGCTGGCGCAGCCGCGCCGTGGTGGAGGTCAGGCCCTCGACGGTGTAGGGGAGGGTGACCCCGGGGAACGAGCCGTCCAGCATCTCCTGGAGCTCGGCAAGGGTCATGGCCGGTGATGGCGGGGCGGACGGCGCGTCGTTCATGATGCGGCAGCGTATCCACCGTGGCGGGGCCGTTACGCAATGGCCCACCCGGCCCGCCCGATGTCGGGCAGACTGTGGGCCGTCGGGAGCCGAACCCCGGTGACGGCGGTCGGGGACGAGGGGAGACGCATTGACGAACAGGTCGCAGTGGTCAGGGGACGAGCATCGGGCCGCCGCCGAGCTGGCCCGGGAGGCCGGCCAGGTCCTCATGGAGCTGCGCACCGGTGGGCTCAAGGGGAAGGAGCTGGGCAACGAGGGGGACCGGCGATCGCACCGCCTGCTCATGGACCGGCTCACCGCATCGTTTCCCGCCGACCGCATCCGCTCCGAAGAGGCCGACCAGTCCGAGGTGCTCGGTCCGGAGTCCGGCCGGGTGTGGATCGTCGATCCCCTGGACGGCACCCGCGAGTACTCCGAAGGGAGGGAGGACTGGGCCGTCCACGTGGCCCTGGCCGTCGACGGAGAGCCGGTCGTCGGCGCGGTGGCCCTTCCGGCCATCGATGCCGTCTTGGACACCGGCACTCCTCCCGCCATGGCCGCTCCTCGTGCCGTCCCACGCCTGGTGGTCAGCCGCACCCGCCCCCCGGAGTTCGTCCCGTTCGTGGCCGAGCGCCTGGGAGCCGAGACGGTGCCCATGGGCTCGGCCGGCGCCAAGATCGCCGCTGTCATCCGTGGGGCGGCCGAGATCTACGTCCATGCCGGTGGGCAGTACGAGTGGGACTCCGCCGCACCGGTGGCCGTGGCCCTGGCCATGGGGCTCCATGCCTCCCGGTTGGACGGGTCGCCGCTGCGCTACTCCCAACCGGACCCGTGGCTCCCCGACCTCGTCGTGTGCCATCCGAGCCTGACCGTAGGCCGTCATGGGTGCCCTGGCCGCAGCCGGCGCGCCGAGCGGGAGCTAGCCGGTGCCCAGGATGCAGGCCGGACGGGGGCGGGGATGACCCCACCACCCACGCCCCCAGGGGGGCGAGGGGGTGTGCCGGCCGCCTTCGGCCCGGCCCGGCTCGGTCCCCTCACCCTGAAGAACAGGATCATCAAGTCGGCGACCTTCGAGGGAGCCACGCCCAAAGGTGCGGTCACCGACGACCTGGTGGCCTTCCACCACCGGGTGGCGTCGGGGGGCGTGGCCATGACCACGGTGGCGTACCTGGCCGTGTCTCCCGAGGGTCGGACGGACCGACACTGCCTGTTGCTCGGCGACGAGGTAGTCGCCGACCTCAGCCGACTGACTGCTGCCGTCCACGCCGCCGGCGCCCTGGCGTCCGCCCAGATCGGCCACGCCGGTCCGGTGGCCAATGCCCGTTCCAACCGGTCGCCCTCCCTGGCTCCGAGCCGTCGGTTGAACCCGGGCGGCGGGGTGACCCGCTCGGCCTCGGAGGGGGACATCGCCCGGATCACCGAGGAGTACGCCCGGGGGGCGGCCCTCGCCGTCGACGCCGGATTCGACTGCATCGAGATCCACCTGGGGCACAACTATCTCCTGAGCGCCTTCCTCAGCCCGAAGCTCAACCGCCGGGGTGACCGGTGGGGTGGCAGCCTGGCCAACCGGGCCCGCTTCCCGCTGCAGGTGGTCGACGCGGTCCGCACGGCCGTGGGGGATCGTGCGGCGGTGACGGCGAAGCTCAACATGGCCGACGGCGTGCCGGGCGGATTCTGGCTCGACGAGAGCATCGAGTTCGGGCGCATGTTGGAGGCCGACGGAGGCCTCGACGCCCTGGAGCTCACCGGCGGGAGCTCGCTGTCCAATCCGATGTACCTGTTCCGTGGTGAGGCACCCCGGGCGGAGTTCGCCGCCACCCTGCCGGCCCCCGTGCGTGCCGGCTTCCGAGTGGTGGGATCGAGGTTCCTCCAGGCGTACCCCTTCGAGGAGGCCTACTTCCTCCCCTACGCCCGCCAGTTCCTCGACGCCCTCTCCCTGCCCCTGATCCTCCTGGGCGGGGTGAACCGACTGGAGACGGTCGAAGCCGCCCTGGCCGAGGGGTTCTCCTTCGTGGCGATGGCCCGGGCACTGCTGCGAGAGCCCGACCTCGTCAGCCGGTGGGAGCGGGGTGCGGCCGACGAAGGCCTGTGCATCCACTGCAACAAGTGCATGCCCACCATCTACTCCGGCACCCGTTGCGTGCTGGTGCCCGAGGCCGGCGCGGGCTGAGCTCGCCACCGCTCCGCCCCGGGAACCCCCCGTGCCGTCAGAAGAGACGGTGACCAGGTGTCAGAGGTGCACGACGTGGGAGTCGGGTGTCCCCAAGGTCTGCATGTTGCCCCGCCTGAGGACCAGCCCGGCCACGACCGCCCCGACCACGAAGATCATCGACGACCACAAGAAGGCCGTCGTGTAGCTGTGGAGGGCCGCCATCTTGACGTTCTGCGGGGTGAGGGCCCGACCCACCAGGTAGGCGGCGCCAGCACTGGCAGCCAGGGTGTTGAGGAGGGCGGTGCCGATGGACCCGCCCACCTGCTGGCTGGTGTTGAGGGTGGCCGAGCCCACGCCGGCGTCATGGGGAGCCAGTCCGAGGGTCCCCGTGCTGAACGAGGGGGCCAGGCTCAGTCCGAACCCGAAGCCCAACAGGATGATGTAGGGCAGCACATGGCTGACGTAGGCCGTGTGCAGGCCGACCAGGTGGAGGCAGTACAGGGCGACGGCGGCGCAGAGCAGGCCGACCGGGACGATGGGCTTGGGTCCGAACCGGGGCAGCAGGACCCGGTTGGACACCTGGGCCATCGTGGCCAGGGCCGCCACCATCGGCAGGAAGGCCACACCCGTCTTCACCGGGCTGAAGCCCAGCGTCCCTTGAAGGTAGTAGGTGAGGAAGAGGAAGACCCCGAAGATGCCGATGCTGGCGAAGAGCATGGCCAGCATTGAACCGCCACGGGTCCGATTGAGGACGATGCGTAGCGGGAGGAGCGGGTACTTGGCCTTGGTCTCGAAGAAGGCAAAGGAGGCCAGCAGGAGGACGCCGAGGATGAGGAAGCCGATCGTGAAGGGGTTGCTCCACGCCGTGGTCTCGGCGTGGGACAGACCGAAGACGAGCGAGAACAGTCCGCCGGTGACCAAGGTCAGTCCGGCGAGGTCCAAGGGGTCGTGGTCGGCGGCCTTGTCGTTCTTCAACCACATCAGGGCGCCGGTGGCGGCGATGGCGGCGAAGGCCAGGTTGACGAAGAGCGTCCAGCGCCACGAGGCGTAGGAGGTGAGGATCCCCCCGAGCAGGAGGCCGAGGGCGCCACCGGCCCCGGCGATGCCCCCATAGATGCCGAAGGCCTTACCCCGCTCGGCGGGGTCGCTGAAGGTGGTGGTCAGCAGGGCCAGCACCGAGGGGGCGAGCAGGGCACCGAAGGCACCCTGGACGGTGCGGGCGATGACCAGCATGGGGAATCCGACGGCCGCGCCCCCCACGGCCGAGGCCACGGCGAAGCCCACCAGGCCGATCACGAGGGCGCGCTTGCGGCCGATGATGTCACCGATGCGGCCACCGAGCAGGAGGAGGCTGCCGAAGGCCAGGGAGTAGGCGGTGACGATCCACTGCCGATCGGCGTTGGAGAAGCCCAGGTCGTGCTGGGCGGTGGGGAGGGCGATGTTGACGATGGTGTTGTCCAGGATGACCATCAGCTGGGCCACACCCAGCACGGCCAGGATCCACCACCGCCGGTTGTGGTTCGCCTCGCCCTCGCTGATGGGGTCAACGGCGGGTGGTGCCAGGTCGGTCGTCGTGCTCATCGGGGCCTCCGTCGATCCAAAACGGAGGCAAGTGCTCCGCTTATCCGGCTACTATACACAGATATGGAGATAACAACTCCGCTTACTGTGAGTTATTCCCGCCCGCTGATCGGGCCGGCGAGGCGTGACGCGAACCGACGGATGGAGGACCAACGAGATGAACGACCCAGGAACTGAGCCCGAACGGGCCCTGCGGGCCGACGCCGCCAGAAACCGGGAGCGGATCCTCGTGGCCGCGAGGGAGGTGTTCGCCGAGCGGGGGCTCGACGCCACCCTCGATGACGTGGCCCATCACGCCTGTCTCGGCGTCGGCACCGTGTACCGCAGATTCCCGGGCAAAGAGGAGTTGGTCGAGGCACTGTTCGTGCAGGCGCTCGACAAGATGGTGGCCCTGGCCGAGGAGGCGGCCGACAGGGAGGACCCGTGGGAGGGCCTGGTCTGGTTCCTCGAGAAGGCCACGGAGATGCAGTCCGAGGATCTGGGGCTCCGTGACGCGGCCCTCCACGGGGGCTACGGGAGCGACAAGGTGGCCGCAGCCCGCGATCGCATCATTCCCGCGGTGCATCTCCTGGTGGAGCGAGCGCAGCGGTCGGGCCGCCTGCGCTCGGACTTCGTTCCCACCGACGTGCCCATCATCGAACTCATGGTCAGTTCGGTGGCCGACTACACCAGCGCGATGGCTCCCGACCTGTGGCGTCGGTACCTGTCCATCGTCCTGGACGGCCTGGCTGCCGAGCGGACCGAGACCAGACCACTGTCCCCGGGCCCGAGCCCGGACGTGATCGAGGCGGCCATGAGCTCCCGTCGATTCCGCAGAGGCTGAGCGACTCGGGCCAGGTGCTCGGCGAGGGCCTCAGGGGGTGTCGGCCTCGGAATCGGCCTCGCCGGCGGTGACCGGAGCATCGAGATCCCAGCCGTCATCGTCGGCGCCCATCTTGCCGGAGGGTGCACCGGCGCCGTCGGGATCGTCGATGCCACCGTCCAACGTGGCCATGGCCTCGGGATCGTCCAGTTCCGCTCCAGCCTCCTCGAGCTCCCGTTCGTCGGTCTGCAGGGTGGGGTCGAGTGACGGATCCAACTCCACCGCCTCCAGGAAACCGGGATCGAGTTGGGTCTTGTCGTCGAACGCCTCGTCCCCCTGTTCGAAGGGATCGGACCCCGATGGTTGGTCTGGTGACCACTCGTCGTTCTGGCTCATGGTGTGTTCACGTCGCTTCCCGGTCTGGTCGATCGTCGCTCCCGAGCGTAGGGCCTCGAGGAGGGGCGTCCGTCTGGCGTCGAGGGGTAGGAGCTTCTCTCGGGTACAAAGTACGTGGGGATGCACCAGCGCGGGATCCGTGCCGGTCGACGGGAGCGCCGGGATGTCGATCGCCACTAGGTTGCGGAGCGTTGTCTGGGAGCGGTCAAAAAGGGGAGGGTCAGTGGGATGAACGTGGTGATAGGAGGGGGTTCGGGCATCGGTGCGGCAGTGGCTGCCATCCTGCCTGGCAAGACCATCGTGGCCGACCGGGACGGCGGGGACGTCCAGTGTGATCTCACCGACGTTCCGTCACTCGTCGCCGTGGCGGGCCTGGTCGACCAACTCGATGCCCTGGTGGTTACGGCCGGCGTCTCCCCGGTGATGGCTGACGCGAGGACGATCTTCGACGTTGACCTGGCCGGGACCGCTCGGGTCCTCCACGCTTTCGACGGTCTGGTGGGGGCCGGATCCGTGGCCGTGTGCGTGGCATCCATGGCCGGTCACCTCGGCGGCCCATGGCCGGACGAGACGCTCGAAACGCTGGATGATCCACTCAACTCTCCCGATGCCGGACTCACGGATGATCCGGGCTTTGCTTACCTGCTGGCCAAGCTGGGCGTCATGCGCCTGGTCAGACGGATGTCCGTCGAGTGGGGTCACCGGGGTGCTCGGATCCTGTCGGTTTCTCCCGGTGTCGTAGACACTCCGATGGGAAGGCTCGAGGTCGGCGGGACTGGGGGTGCAGCGGAGCTCGCCAAGGGCAGCGCCCTCGGCAGGCTGGCACGGCCCGAGGAACTGGCGTCAGTGATCGCCTTCCTCTGTTCCGATCAGGCCAGCTACATGACCGGCACCGACATACTGGTCGACGGTGGAGCCGTAGCCGCGCTGGGATAGGTACAGTCAGCCGTCAGCAGCGTGGGTGGGACCGATGGGATGAACAGACCCGCGTTCGTGCCGCCAGGACCTAAGGTTGTCGTGGCGTCCGCCGTGCAGAACGGTGGACTGGAGCAAGCGCAAAGCATCCGCCCACGTAGCTCAGGGGATAGAGCACTCGTTTCCTAAATGAGGTGTCGCAGGTTCAATTCCTGCCGTGGGCACACTGTGGTGTAAGACCACGCCTGATCCTTGACGGATCGATAACGGCTGATCTTGGACACGGTAACGCCTGATCCTTGTCGTAGTAACGGCTGATCCTTGACACTCCGGCCCCACCGGCCTCCGCTGTTTGCAGTGAGAGGAGGTGGGCCGAGTGTTCATGGAGCTGAGCAAGGTGCAACAGCGTTACGACGCCGTCCTAGGCGTCATTCGAGATGGCCTCACCGTGACCGAGGTGGCCGAGGCCTGTGGCGTGAGCCGACAGAGCGTGTATTCCTGGCTGAAACGCTATGAGGAGGGTGGACTGGAGGCCCTGGCTGAGCAGTCCCATCGCCCCAAGTCCTGTCCCCACCAGATCGCACCGGTGATCGAGGCCCGCATCCTCGAGATGCGTCGCCAACACCCGAGGTGGGGCCCCATCCGGCTGGTCCACCAGCTGGAGCGGGAACGGAAGAAGGACGTCCCCTCCCACATGGCCATCTATCGGGCCCTGGTCCGCCACGACCTGATCGAGCCCAAGGCCATGCGCAAGAAGCTCCCCACCTACAGACGTTGGGAACGGGGACGGCCCATGGAGCTCTGGCAGATGGACATCGTGGGCGGCGTCCTCTTGGAGGACGGCACCGAGTGCAAGGTCCTCACCGGGGTGGACGACCACTCCCGGTTCTGCGTCTGCGCCGGCATCATGGTCCGGGCCACGGCCCGACCGGTCTGCGGGTTTCTCGGACAGGCTATGGAGCGCCATGGCGTTCCCGAGGAAATTTTGACGGACAATGGCAAGGTCTTCACCAATCGATTCGGCCTGAAGCCCACCGAGGTGCTCTTCGACAAGATCTGCCGGGAGAACGGGATCAAGCACCGCCTCACCGCCCCCGCGTCCCCCACCACCACGGGAAAAGTAGAGCGGTTCCACCGGACCTTCCGACAGGAGTTCCTGGCCGGGCAGATCTTCCCCAGCCGGCGCGTCGCCCAGAAGGCCCTGGATACCTGGGTCGAGGAGTACAACAAGGACCGACCCCACCAGAGCCTCGGCATGCTCACCCCGGCCGAGCGCTTCTATGTGGGACGAGACGAGGACTCGCCGATGCCACCGCTCGATCTGAGCCGACTCCGTGAGGATCGCTCGGGTGACGACTGGGTCTCCCGGACCGTCTCCACGGTGGGCACCATCTCGGTGTCCAACCAAGTGCTCAGTGCGGGCAAGTACCGGAGTGGGGAGATCGTCGATGTCCGGGTGACCGAGAAGCTCCTCGAGGTCTGGTCAGGGAAGGAGCTGATCAAGACCGTGCTGCGCACATCGAAGGGGGTGGTGCGGAAGAAGCGAGCCGAAGTCCACTAGAAATATTGAATCGGAGTGTCAATCATCAACCGTTACTGATCTGACAAGCTTCACCCGTTACTGCACAATCGTAGAGTCGACTGGCGGATCTGTGGTTGCCACGGCAGCGACAGTGATCTCTTTCAGTAAAGGTTTACCCACTACCTCAAAGCAGGTCGGCCAGATCCCCGCGAACTACACCCAGGGCTCGGGAACGATCGAAAGCGGTGCGACAGCAACTAAGGCGACCGAAGCTGCGCTCACCGCCTATCCAGGGGGAATCGTCGACCGTGTGGTGAAGCTCAGCAACGGCGAATACGAGGTCCACACGATCGGCGTTTCTTGGCCACACCACGTCTTCGTCAACCAGGAGTTTAAGGTCGTCGGCGCTGAGTAGGTAGTCGTATTTCGCACACCCGGATGAATGCCAACCGCTGGGGAGGGCAGATTGACCCGGACCCGGCGTTGAGGGGCAGCGGCGCATCTTGCGTGGTCGGCCCACAGATCGGGCTCGTTACCCTCCCGCACTGTTAGCGAGCCACACCCTGATGACCTCATGGTGCTGCCCCCAAGCGTCCCAGGCCGACCTCGCCCACGCCTCTACTGCGGCTTGTCGATCGGGGCCCTCTGCCAGGACGATCTGCTTCACCGTGATTTCATAGTCGGAGGGTCTGGGCAGGAGTTCCGGGTAGTCACTGTGCGTCCATTTACCAAGGAGGTTCCTTAGCTCATAGCCCGGCACCCGACGTTCCAATGAAGCGCAAAGGCTGATGAGGTGCACCGCAACCGACTGACGGTTCCGCCTTTCAGGGTTGGATGCATGTTGAACCATGTACGAGTCGACGACCTGCTGCGCAATCGTGCTCCCGTCGCCAACGGCGAGAGACTGCATCCAGTCGGTCAGTGAACAGAAGAGGCTCCAGCATCCTGGAGAGGCCGGTATGTAGGCATGCACCGGACCCACTACCACGGGTGTCGTCGCTCCGCACCCTGGGCAGTTCTCCTCGCTCATCGCCCCACCGTAATGAGCGTCCCACCCATCCGGCGTTGGGGGATACCTCCTATCCGGTTCGGAGGCCCAACCGAATCGCCTCTTCGACTGGAGAATAGACATGGCCGGGACGGTCAATCTCCAGTTCACCGACAGGCTCAAGGGGTGGCTGGGCAATAAACCGAGGCGCTCTGCCGTGATGTGCCTGAGCAGCGTGCACGAGGAACGGGTGACAGAGGTAGACATCTCCCGCCGCCCCCGTGGCCTTTATGACGGGCCGTTTGGCAGAGGATCCGAAATGTTCAGCCAAGTCGAGAAACGATACTCCGTCTTCGCCGTGCTTCGTCAGGATGGGAGGTATATCGAGATGCGACCCGACACGAATCCTTGTCGGCGCATCCTTCTCACCGACATCGGAGAATAAAAACAACAGGAGCAACACCCTTCCTCGTGATCGCAGATTCAGGCGGTACGGCCATCCTCCGAAGCTTCCGTCGCAGTGCCAGCCAGTGTCGTCGGGCTCGTGCAGGTTAGGAAACCGGATGGGGAATGTGCCGAGACCCGAACGCTCGATCCAGCGTCCTTCGCCGACAAGCTGATCGAACGCCAGCCGCAATCGCACAGTGTTCACTGCGTCTCTGAAAGGTCGAGCGCCTGACCCCGGTAGGCGGATCACTGGCTCCGTCCAACCTGTTGGATCCTCTGGGGACAGACCCATTTCGGTCCACAGAAGCGCCCGGCCCTCGTCGGCTACCTTCCTGGGAAATGCTCCTTCCACTCGGACGAAGCCGTCCCTGATGAAAGAATCAATCTCCTCAGGCGCAAGGGTCGCTGCCACCCGATAGACGCTATCCGTGAAGGGACCTCATCGAACACCCATTGTTTGCGCCCCCGGCCCCGCGTTCGGGAGCAGCCTGGACCTGGCAAGTGTGGGGCTTGCCGTGGGCAAACCGTCTGCTGAACTGCTGAACTGCTGAGCATGAAGGACGTTCGGTATCGCTCGGCAGGGCCCGAGGACTTCACCTTTCTGGCGACGATGCTTGGCGAGGCCGCAGTCTGGCGCCCTGACAAGCGGACGCCGACCGGTGACGAGGTGCTCGCCGATCCGCACTATTCGATGTATCTCGCTGGATGGCCGAGGCCGGGGGACTATGGACTGATTGCAGAACAAGACGCACCGGTGGGCGCTGCTTGGTATCGGACATACACCGAGGCGAGCCATGGTTACGGATTTGTTACCGAAGAAATCCCAGAACTGACGATCGCAGTCATTGCGTCGCGTCGGCTCGCGGGGATTGGTCGTCGGCTCTTGGTCGAGCTGGCCAACGCCAGTGATAGCCAGGGCTATGAAGCGCTGAGTCTCAGCGTTAGAGAGGCGAATCCAGCGCGCCGCCTTTATGAGTCAGTGGGCTTCGTCCCTGTCGAGACTCACGGATCGTCCTGGACAATGGTCCGATACGCGGGTCGATCACAGTGACCCTCTCCCGGCGGTCTGGGATACCCCTGTAGGCCACAATGGTGCTGTGGCTCTTCTCGATGACTTCGCCGCATCACGTCCGGCAGATGTGGTTCGGCGGGGGAATGAATGGCTTGTGGACGCCGCCGCCGCCCCCGATCTGATTACTGAGGCAGCCCAGAAGAACGTCAAGGTGCTGGGCCTTGATGGATTCCTGGTCGGCGGCGACGCCGGGATTTACCCAGCCCTCAGTCGGATCGTAGATTTCTCGGATGACGCCTCGGACGTTGCAAACCGCAAGGCGCTCGCCCTTCTCGCCGGGGAGTGGGCGAATGCACCCGATGCAGACGATCAAATGCATGGCGAGGCGACCGGGCGCTACATGCTGTCCGTGGTTCTGGACGGATAGCGCCTCCCTCCCGGCGATCGGGGGCACCTTGGTGAGCGGGTACTAACTTTCGACCGGGGGAGGAAAGGCACGACTCTCGTGGTTTTCGGAGGGATGGTCGACCGTGGCCACTTGACCTTCGGCGACCAGGCGGTCGAAGGCTGCCTGCCAGTCTGGGAGTTCCGGGCTGTCCTGTTCCCAGTCGACAAACGTGGCTTCATCGCACCACGTACTGAGATGGCCCATCGTGCCGAGGTGAGGTTCGCTGGTCATGAAGTCTCTCATAGCGTCACGATCAGTCCACGCCGTCCGAGTCCAGTACGTCTCGTTTGCGTCGGCGAGTACCTCGGCCACGAGATTTCCTTCGGAGCTGTTCGCCTGGTCGACAACGGCAAAGGCGGACGCTACGAACTCATCGAGATAGTCTCGATCTCGCAACCGAAGCCTGGTGACAACCAAGAACGCCATAGCGACTCTTCTACTTCCCAGGTGAACCATTGCGAACAGCAAGGCGGCTGCTCCCAACGCTAATCGGAATTCCTGCCTCGCCCAATCCCGGCGTTCTGGGGCGGGCCGTGGATGGACCGATGATCTATTTCACGATGCGCCGTCTCTCCTTGTGATGAGATCAGAGCTTCACACTTGAAAGGTCCGCTACATGTCTAAATCGGTGCTCTACATGTCGATGTCGCTTGACGGGTACGTCGCTGGTCCCAATGACCAACCCGGCAACCCCGGTGGTGACGGCTTCGTGAGGCTGCACGAGTGGTACGGCTTTGCGGCAGACGCTGGACCGACCGAACAGACCATTGATTCGGCGGAGATGGGGAGACACTTTCTTGACGAAATCAAGGAGACGGGAGCTGTCCTTGCCGGTCGCAATACTGTGGAACAGACCGACCACTGGGGCGGTGACCACCATGATGGTGTCCCAATCTTTGTACCCAGCCACCGTCCGCCGGGGCCGTCGGTCGCCAAGTATCCATTGGTGACCTACGTAATGGATGGGATCGGCAGCGCTATGGCGCAGGCTAAGGCCGCCGCAGGTGACCGCAACGTCCTGGTCCATGGCGCTTACACAGCTCAGGCGGCACTTGCGGCAGGTGTCCTCGACGAGTTGCAGATTCATCAGATCCCGGTGCTGTTCGGCGGCGGGCGCAGGCTATTTGAAGTGTTGCCGGACAGGATCGAGTTGAGGATCGCACGAGTGATCGACACCCCAGAAGTCACGCACCTCCGATACCGCACCGTCTCCTGACCGTCGCCTTGTCCCTTCGCCCGAAAGTGCCATTGTGGGTCACTCGTCCTAAGCCCCCCTCCCTGCCGCCCTGCCCTCCCCGTTTCCGGTGCGCCTCCCGTGCGCCTGGCGCCGTGCGCCGGCCGGCCTGTTGGCTCTCCTGGCCCTGGCCCGTTCCGGCGCTTCGGGCGCTCCCGTTTGGCCTTCCCGTTCTCCCTGGTGGTGGCCCTGCCGTCCCGTTTCCGTGGGGGTTTTGGGGTCGCCTGGGGCCGCGTCTCCCTCTCTCCCCTCGCGACATCACACGGGAGAGGGAGACACGCGGCCGGGCGACCCCAAAACCGCCGCGCGGGAGACGCCACGGGGCCCGGACCAGGGGCGGGGGGGCGGCACCGGGGCCGGAGGCGAGGAGCTCGCGGGAGGCCGGCCGGCCGCAGGGAGGAGGGAGAAGGGGGGCGCCACCCGAACGGGGAGGGCGGGGCGGCGGGGAGGGGCTTATTGAGTGCCCCCCAACGAATCCTCTTTGAGTCAAGAGGGCAATTCCGGGGAGTTTTGGGCGCGACTCGACATGCGGCCCCGGGCGGGCACGAATGCATAGAATTCGGTGGGTCCGGGAGTGACTTCGCCAAAGAGCCGGCCGCCAGGGTGCAGAGCCGACCACGCAGGCTTCGAGTCGTTCCCGCTTGTCCTCCCGGGCCCTTACTTGTGTGCGTCGATGAGGAGCTGTCGATAGACGGCGTTGCTGACGTGACGCTTGAGCGAGCGGATGGCCTCCCGCTTGGTCTTGCCCTCGGCCACCTTCTTCTCGAAGTAGATCCGGCCCTCCGAGTTGTTCTGGCGGATCTGGCAGATGGCCACCATATGGATGGCATGGTTCAGCTGGCGGTTGCCCCGGCGACTGAGGCGGAAGAAGATCCGCCCTCCCGATGACCGCTCCACTGGGGCCACTCCGGCGTAGGAGGCAAACTGGTCCCGGGTCGTGAACCGACGGACATCACCGGTGTAGCCGATCAGCTCGCAGGCCAGGATGGGACCCACGCCATAGAGCTCGGTCAACGATGTTCCCGAGGCTTTCACCGCTGTCTTGATCCGTCGGTGGGACTCCTTCAGCTGCACATCGAGCCGCTCCACGTCGTCGAGCAGCTCGTGGGCCAGGTCATAGCGGGTCTGCTCCACTGTGGTGGTTGGCTCGAAGTCATTGAGGAGCCGCACAGCGTCAGAAGCGTTGAGTTCCTTGGCGATTCCGCCTGGTGACAGGTTGAGCAGGGCAGCATGAAGGCGGGAGACCACGATGTTGCGAAGCCGCCCGATCTCGTGGTTCCGCTTGGCCAGGAGGCGGAGTACCTCCCGATGGTCAGCGGGCTCGACCGATCGGAGCCCGGGCGACCGCAGAGCGGCGATGGCCACCGAGAGGGCATCGTTCGGATCGTTCTTATCGGAGTGCCCGGTGCCGAGCACCCTCACCCTCGAAGCCAGCGTCGCCGGCACATCGAGGACCTGTTCGCCCGCCCCGACGAGCTGCTGGGACAGGAGATAACCCATGCCTCCGGCCGACTCGACGGCCCAAGTCCTCTTGCCGAGGGGCTCGGCCCAGGCCAACAACTGCTGTGTCTGCTGAGAGGTGGCTCGCACCCTGATCTCGGCCAGCTGCTGCTCATCACGGCCGATGGCCACTGCGGTGTGGGACGCCTTGTGGGGGTCGATCCCGATGATGACGGTCATTGGTTGCTCCCTTCGTGGTCGGTTAGGAACCGCGAGGGCACTCCTGGTTTGGATCTTGTGCTTTGGTCCTCTTTCGAGCCACTCGCGGCAAAGTCCAGACAGGCAGCAACTCGTTAGAAAGCCAGTCGACCGGAGCCGACGGCTGGCACTTAGAGAGCCACTCCGTCTGGACTTCTAAACGCTACGAATGAACGAAGCATCTGCCAAGAAGTCTCAACCAGGCACCTTGGGGATACCCCTGTTCTGCGGCTCATCACCGTCTCTGGCTGAATAATCTGCATCCCCGCGTCAGCTTGAGCATCGACCCGACAGAGCCACAGGGAGCACGCGATCGGGATGGGGGTCCGCCAGAGCGAGCGGACCTCCCCTTCTCCGAGCGGAGCTAGTCGACGATGTTGTCTGGAGTGTTGTTCTTCACGACGCCTGCGGGGACAGGTGGTGAAGGCACGACCGTGCTGTAGATCCCGCCGCCGGAGACCGCAGTGTTGGAACTAATGCTAACCGAGGTACTGAGAGCCAACGTGCCGTTGTTGTCTATGCCCCCGCCGTTGGTGGTCGCGGTGTTGTTCTTGATGCTGGTGTTACTGGCGGTGAAGGTGCCGCCGATGGTGTTGAACACGCCGCCACCGTCCACGGCGCTGTTCCGGTTGATGGTCGCATTGGGGAGGCCGACGGTGCTGTCACACGCGTTGTAGATGCCGCCACCGTCGCCACCGGCGGTGTTCCGGTTGATGCTCACCCCACCTTTGTCGGTAGTGGGCTGAGTAATCGTGCCGCAGTTCCAGATGCCGCCGCCGAAGCCAGTAGCGGTGTTGTTGTTGACGGATGAATTGCTGGCCGTCAGGGTGCCATAGTTGACGAGACCGCCGCCGGTGAGGGCGGTATTGCCTGACACGACGCTACCGCTGAGGGTCAGCCCGGCGTAGCTGAGAATGCCGCCGCCTCCGGCGTCAGTCGGAGCACCGTTGCCCGTTACGGTGCTGTTCGTGATGGCCATACCGATTCCGGAGAGGTTCCAGATGGCGCCGCCACCCTGGGAACCAGTGTTACCCGACAACGTGCTGTTCGTGATGGTCACACCGCCTCCGTCGTTGACGATGGCACCGCCGGCCGCAGAGGCGGTGTTGCCCGACAGTGTGCTGTTGGTGACGGTCAGCGTGGCCCCGGAGTAGTTGAAGATGGCTCCGCCGTAGGCGGTGCTGTTGCGCGACAGGGTGGTGTTCGTCAGGGTCAGTGTGCTGTCGTTGAAGATGCCACCGCCGGCGTCGACGGAAGTGTTGTCGCCGTTCTCGATCGTCAGGTTGTTCACGGCAACAATCCCGTTGTCGATGATCAGCACCGGGCCGCTGGACCCGGTCCCACTCAGGGTGCCGGAACCTTGCAGGATCAGGTTCTCGCTGATGGTGAAGTTCCCGGTGCAGGTCCCGTGCACGGTGATCGTCGAACCTGCGGCAGCGGCGTTGATGGCTGACTGCAGGTTGCCGCCTGCATTGCAGTTCACGACCGTTGGGGTCGTGGCCGAGGCGGGCATCGCACCGACGATCGTCGAGCCGACCACCACGGTCCCGAGCACCAGCGAGGCAGCGAGCGCGGCGCGCAGACTTCTTCTACAACGAGTGCGCATCGATCGAATCCCTTCATTCAAGGTGCCCGACCGCACCGCCTGTGGAGTTGCTAACACCGGGCGTTTGCGGTGGCAAACGGATGCTTCGGTAGGTAGCTGTCTCACCTCGGAGAGTGGTCTCGCTGACAACCCGAGAAAGAAGGCTGTGGGTGTCCCGTATCGCCGGGACCGGGTCGGTTATCGACCGTGGCGGAACGGCACCTCGGGATCCAGATCCCGGGACGAGTAACTACTGTCTTGCCATGGGATCTCTGGTCATTTTTTCAATCGATGTCCATCGCCTAGCTGATTTCTACGAGGCCGTCCTCGGGATGACGCCGACGAATGACGGTTCGGGTGACATCCGTCTTCACAACGACCGGGAGGAGGTTCTGGTCCACTCAGTTCCGCCGGGAGTGGCCAAGACCATCTCCATCCAGTCCCCACCAGAAGCCCGAGACATCTCTGCGATCAAGCCGGTGTTCGATATCGACTCGCTCCAAACTGCTTTAGAAGCGGTCGAACTCTACCGGGGTGTTGTCACAGGACGAACGTTCACCATGGATGGCCTCACTCGGCACGACGCGCTCGATCCCGACGGCAACGTTATTCAACTCAGGGCACCGAGTTCGTAGCTCACTGACTGGGCTCTGACTTACATCTGGAGGCTGCTCTTAATCGCCGGGAGTCAGCACTCCAGCACTTCGGGGATAGCAATCCCGGCGCCGTCACCGCCAGAACTCAGTGAGCCGCTCTCCGTGGGCCCTCCCCTGTTCGTAACCCGCTAGAGCCGATGGTGGGCGCCTCGAGGGGTCCATCATGTTGGACCCAAATGCATCGAGGGAGTTGCTATCGGGGAAGACCGTCTCGATGGTGCCGCCGCTCAAGCGAAGCTCGTCGACTTGGGCAGAAAGCTGCATTCGCCAGTCGTCTGGATGCCGCGACCTGCCGCCGAAAGGCGACAAAACGAGTACCCGCTCGTATCCGATCGCCAGATCGGCATTCTCGTTGCGTCGATAGCCGCCGTCGATGAACCGGTCATCGCCGATGCTGAAGGGAGGTACACCGAAGCCGTTAGCCGTGCTGGCGGCGACGGCGTCAACCAGATCGACTCCGCTGTGGCGGTTGAAGACCACCGGCTCACCTGTGCGCGCGTCGACCGCCGTGATGAGGATCGCTTGTTCCGGCCTCGGTGACTGGGAAGCCGGGCAGCGACCACGGCACGCCAACGGTCTTGTCCGGATCCGTCTGAGGCAGCGTCCATTTCGAGCGCGGCCGCACCCATCCTTCGACGCATGTCTGCCGCGTCCTTTGAGGCAGCGATGATTCGGTTCGTTCTTTCCATGTGGTCGACGACGGGTGCCAAGGGGGGTGCGACGCTCGGACTGCCGGCACTTCCCTGGCGCGGGGATGGGGCGTCGAGGATCACAGTGAGCAGATCGGCCGGAGAAGCCTTCGTGACCTGGGCCGTCGCCGTCGCCCCGGCCGACGTCCCAATAGTCAGATCAGCCTCGGTGACGTCCACGCCGGCGTTGAAGAGGCCGGCGATGACGCCGATCTCCCACGCATTCCCCGCGGATCCACCACCGTGGAGGACCAACGCCCGCCGGCGTTGAGCGCGGCTCTGGTCCGTGCTGTCGACCTGGGCCTGATCCTCCGCGGACCGTGGCCTGCGGTAGGTGCTGGTGGGAGGAGAAAACGAAGCCGGAAGAGGTGCTGTACTCAAGGAAGTCGCCTTTCACAAGATGCGTGCTGGGCGCTCCCCGGGGCCGACTATCTCAGTCGCTCGATCCCCGACAGGTGAGAGCACCCACGTTCGGTGCTGCATTCACGGGGCCACCTCCTATCGATTGAATACGTGCTCAAGACGGTAACACGCCGGTCCATCCCGCCCTTCCCCTACTGGAAGACCGGCGACAGGTATCCCTGATCGCCGGGTGCGGGACTCTACTGAGTGCGGGGATACTTGATCATGGCTCTTATCGTCTCCACGGAGCGCCTCGGCATTCCAGGCGACGATGCAAGCTGGTCCGAGCGCAAGGGCTACGTCCAAGGATCGCCGTCATACCCGAACCAGGCCGAGACGCCGACGGCGACCTGTCACCTCCAGGAGGCCCTAGAGGTCAATGCGCTATGTGGGTACCAATGGGAAATGTTGCTGCCCGTGCCACGGGTTAGCTCGCTCGCTGAAGTGGGACGACCTTCGATGCACGAGGTGTCAGAGCCAGGCAGGAGGCATCTGAGCCAGCGTGCCCCCGAACGCCGGGTCGGTGGGACATACCGGCACATCCGAGCGTGTGGATAACCCGCGTAACCACACTTGGGTTATGGGCACCACGTCTGCAGCAGCCAGGAGCGGTCTCCAGCGTCGACGGTACGCTCAACTTGTGCTCAAGCGTCTCGGTTGCGCCCCGGTCCTGGTGGTGCTGGTGCTCTCCGGATGCTCCTCGATAACACCCGCAGCCAAGGCTCCTCCGCCGAGCACCCCGGTTCCCAAGGTGAGCGCCACGATCATTGATGGCGTGGCGCTCAACCCGATCACCCTAGGGGAATGGCAGGAATGCCAGCAGGCTGCCGACGCGACCCATGCACCTGTCCCGTGTCCGACGTTGCTGCCCGTCCCGATGCCCGACTCGCTGTCTGCATTGAATTGTGCAAACTCGAACTTGCCGATTTGTGGGCGCCCGTTCATCGGTGCTTCGGGAACGTACTTCCTTGTAGATCAATACAGCTTTGAAGTACCGGACGGATATATCGGCTACCTACCGGGCATCGGACACTTCGTCGTCATGTCTGCTCGGCATTTCAACGCCAGGACCGATCCGGCCCTTCGTCCCACCCCGATTCCGGGATACTGCGCACCTGTCCCACACCTCCCGCCACTCGTCGTACACCGCTCAAATGCATCGATGTACGAGTGCGGACAGGACCCCGGCCCTTCCGCCCCGATCGCTGACCAGTACATGGAGACGGTCAGCGGCCACGAAATGGTGGAGTGGAGGCAGGCCGGCGTCACGTGCGAGGTCAGTTTCCACGGCCACGCCACCGTCAACCAGGACCTTGCCGTTGCCGTTGCTCAGTCCACGCACATGGTCATTCCATTGAGTGGCTAGCCACCGGACGACGACTGTCCCAGATCGCCGGGTACGCGACACCACCCAAGGGGCCGGAAGACTCAGCCGGTCACCACGTTGTGGACGGTAGCGACCATGGGCTCCTTCAGGTCGACACCTAGCCCTGCGAGGATCGGAATCAGCGTCGGCCCGAATTCGTCAAAGTCCTCCTGGGACTCCCAAATATCGAAGACCTGGATCATGCCATCCGACTCCAGAGCACAGTGATAAGTGCGCCCCTTCGGCTTTCCTGCGCCGGCAGCTTCCAGTTGCTTGATAGCGCTGTCGTACTTCTCCGGTGTAAAGCCTTCGTGTGCGAAATAGATGCCCAACGCCATAGTGCTATGTCCTTTCCTCCTAATAGACGCGCAGTTGCGCCTGTTCGTCCCCCGGACGTAACACCACGGACCCTACCCCTCGAATAAGGCGGCTTGTCGACCTGATCACTCCGCTGCCCAAGACCGCCGGATTGAGCCGGCGATCCGAACGTCCGGTAGCGTTCGGGTCACCACTCCTAGGAACCGAGGCGTTGCCATGAGCGTTACGACCGTGACCCGTTTTCACGCTGCCGAAGGTCAGGAGGGTTCGCTTCTCGAACTTCAGACTGAGGGCCGGAAACGCATTCTGGCGGCCGACGGATGTGAGTCATTCGAGATCCTCGTCGATCAGGTTGATCCACGATCCTCTGCATTTATCCAGACGTGGTCGACACGAGAGGCCCACGATGCCGCATTCGGCGAGTTGATCATGGCAAGTGGTCACTTGGAAAAAGTGCTTGCAGCACTCGACGAGGGCGTCGTTCAGACTTTCTACGACGTGGTGTCGTAAGTCTGCCTGGCCCAAATCGGCCGATGTGCAGCGATTATCTGTCTTGGCGGCTAGCAGGAACAAACCGATCAGTTGTGTTGCGAACGCTGGCGTTTTTCTTTCCGCTCTTGTGGCTCCGGGTAAAGAGTGCCCCCACCACCCCTGTGGCACCTTGACCACCACCACGGAGTCCGGGCACAGTCGCCGGGATCTTGATCGCGGGCGAGGCCCCCGGCGCACCGGAGGCGCACCGGAAACGGGGAGGGCAGGGCGGCAGGGAGGGGGCCTCGGTGACCAGTTAGAGGTGCCCCCCGACCGACACGACTGGGGCCCTCAGTCGATACTCAGAGAATGGGCGATCTCGGCGTCACTGATTCAGGAAACGCGATTGCGGATCCACCAGAGGCCGACCGCAATCAAAGCGACGGCGCCGGCTACGAAGATCATGGCCTCGCTCCACTGCAGCCCCCAGTAACGACTTGACGGAAGGTACGTCACGATCGTGTGAAGGTGAAACCGATCGACGCACTGCTGCACCGCAGCCTGCGTCTGCGACACAAGCGACCGGCCCGCCGATGGGGAGCTGCTGGCGCATTTGGCAACGGCGTTGCTGGCGGCTTCGTGAGGAGCGGTGGTGAGGCCGTTGATCGGGCCGTTAGCTCCGGGGTCGTATGTGCCAACCATGCGGCCCGTGGAGGTCACCACCGATTCGGAGTAGATCCAATCACGAGGTCCGACGCCATGCGGTGTGGGGAAGATACTGTTCGGACCCGGGAGTACGAAGACTCCCGTCGAGTGGGAGGCCGAAAGGATCCGAGGCCGGATCCACGATCCGAACCCGAAGAGGATCACCGCGAATGCTGCAAGCGTGGCTGCCATCGCGGGAAGAGTGCGGCGGATGACCACTCCCAGTACGACCCCTAGCGCCACCGCAAAGAGAGCGTAGGCCGCTGGGACGATGTCTCGTTGGTCGAACACCGAGTAGGGGGCATTCACGAGGCGGTCGTGCGGCGAGGACCACCAGGTCACCATGAGGCTCAGCAGGCCCGCTGCGATCGCGCCCGCCGCGCCCGTGATGGCCACCTTGACCAGCAACCACCGGGATCTGGTCACGCTCTGGGTCCAGGCGAGAACGTTCGTCCGGGACTCGAGGTCTCGGGCGACGAGCGGTGCGCCCCAGAAGGCACCGAGCAGTGCCGGGGCTGCCAGCACCAACAGGTTGAGTGCGTTGTGCCACTTCGCTTGGGCCTGGAAATGGGCCCTGGCCGACACGCAGTCGTTGTGCTGGGCGCACGTGGCCACGGTCGTGTCGTAGAGGTGGGCGAGATGGGGGCCAGTGGCGGCAAGGGCAACGGCGATTACCACGAGCAATCCGGCGACGACAACGGCCTGGGTCCGAAACTGGCGCCACACCAGCCAGGTCATTCCGGGACCTCCCCAACGAGGTGTTGGTCGGTGCGCCGGTGTGTCCCCCGAGCCATGTAGGCCAAGACCAGGTCTTCGAGGCTGACCGGTTCGATGGTCCATGCCTCCTCCAGTATCGGTCCGTGGCTTCGCACCAGAAGAATGCTTTGTCGGTCCGTATGGCTGGCATCGATCACCTCCTGGTTGGCGGTGTAGCCGGCGAGCTCACGGCGGGGGCCGACGAGTCGATGATGACTGCCCACAAGGTCGTCCACGTCGCCGGCCAGTTGGACCCGTGAATCGGCGAGAACGACCAGGTAGTCACAGACCCGCTCGACGTCGGAGACGAGGTGGGACGACAACACGATGCTGACCTCCTGGTCGGCGGCCGTCTCCATGAGGATCTGGAGGAATTCACGACGAGCGAGGGGGTCCAAGCTGGCGACCGGCTCGTCGAGTAGGAGCAGCTCCGGCCGCTTGGCGATTGCCAAGGTAAGCGCGAGCTGTCCGCGCTGACCGCCCGAGAGCTTGCCTGCTCGCTGGTTGAGATCCAGCCCGAGATCGCCGACACGGGTCGTGGCCAGGTCGGCGTCCCATCGGGGATTGAGCTTGGCGCCAAAGCGAAGATGGTCACGGACGCTGAGCGCTGAATAGACGGGTGGATCTTGGGCGACAAATCCCAGGCGACCCAGGGCTGTGGCATCACGTGCCGGCGTACCTCCCAGCACGTCGAGTCTTCCCGCACTGGGGGCCAAGAGGCCTGCAGCAAGGTTCAGCAGCGTCGACTTTCCCGACCCGTTCGGTCCAACGAGACCCACCACGTGACCTTGTGGGACGCTCAATGTGCAGTCGCTGAGCGCCCACTTGTGGCGATACCTCTTGCCGAGATCGGTCGCCTCCAGGACGGCGGTCACCGTACGGCCTCCGAGGATGTGTCTCGAAAGGATTCGATGAAGAGGGCTTCGATGCTCTCGTCATCGAGACCTGCATCACGGGCCCGTGCGATCCAGCGTTCCAAATCTCGTCGGAGCGGCCGGAGTGTCGCAGAGGGTCCGTCGCTAGGGGTGATGGCAACGAAGGTTCCGACCCCGGTTCGGGCGACGACCAGTCCCTGGTGCTCGAGCTCTCGGTAAGCCTTGGACACCGTGTTGGGGTTGATGGCGATCTTCCCGACGACATCCTTGACGGTTGGGAGCTGGTCGCCATCCCGCAGGAGTCCGAGTTTGACGGCCCGCCGGACCTGCTGGACCAACTGCAAGTAGGGCGTCACGCCCGACTTCTGATCTAGGTAGAACTCGATCATCTGACCTCTATTTCACTAGGAAGCTAGTGGAATCATACGCTACGCTCCCCGAGAGTCAAGTCGTGTCGAGGTGCCCCTTATCGTCGGATCAGTTAGGCACGGCAGCAACGTGAGACGTGGTGACAACTACGCAGTAGTTCGAGCACGTGCACGTCAACTCGCCATCGACAAGGCTGAAGCCGTGACCACTGACGACAGCCAGAGCCCAGACCATGCAGTCCCGACCGAGCGCCATTTTGGATGGTCGAACCTATTCGTTGCGCCCGATGAGGATCCAAGGAGTGACACCACATCAGTCGGAGAGAAGGCCACGCTGGTCGACTTCCTGAAGGGCTGCCGCCAGACGCTGGAACTCAAATGTCAAGGTCTGGATGCCGAGCGGCTGGCTAGGAGATCGGCCCCACCGTCGAACATGTCCCTCTTGGGACTCATCCGGCACATGGCCGATGTCGAGCGGTACTGGTTCCGTCGAGCTCTCTCGGGCGAGGACGCTCCTCGTCGGTTCCGTACCACCGAAGACCATGACGCCGACTTCAACGGCGCGAGCCCCGTGACGTCCATCGTCAGCGAGGCGTGGGACGCGTGGCACGAGGAAGTCGCCTACGCAGAGCGGTACGTCGATGGATGCGGTGACCTTGGAGCCACGGTGCCCCTCCCGGACGAGGAAGAGGAAGTTGCCGTACGTGAGGTCCTCATGCACATGGTCGAGGAGTACGCCCGCCACTGCGGCCATGCTGACCTGCTCCGTGAACGTATCGATGGCCGAGTAGGTGCCTAGGACTTCGTCTGATTCACTTCGCGCTCGTTGCCCCCTAGCGCCGGTAAGCATCACGCGCGGGCATCGATCCCAGCCTCCATCCCACGCGGAGGCGCGGTACTAGGAAGGCGGCCGGTTCTGGTCCGCCCGCCGCACCAGTACGGCGCGTTCACCTGCATTCGCCGAACGTGCCGCCGCCTCGGTGAACGCGGCCATCGCCTGATCGTGCCGACCAGCCCGCTCGAGCAGGTCTCCACGCACGCTCGGCACCAACGGTGACTCGCCGAGCGCGTCGTCGCGTACCTCCTCCAGGACGGCAAGACCGGCGTCGGCACCGAACGCCCGACCGTGGGCGACGGCCCGGTTGACCTCAACGACCGGCCCGGGCGCGGTGCGGGACAGGACGTCGTAGAGAGCCGCGATCCGGTGCCAGTCCGTCTCCTCTGCGCGCTTAGCGCGCCCGTGCTGTGCCGCGATCAGGGCCTGCAGGAAGTAACGCCCGACCGGGGCCCCGGTCGCGGCCAACTCCTCCGCTCGCCCCAGGGTCGCCAGGCCCCGCCGGACGCGCACCTGATCCCAGAGGCTACGGTCCTGCTCCTCCAGCAGGACCGGGATCCCGTGCTCGTCGAGGCGGGCCGGCATCCGCGAGCCCTGGATCTCGAGGAGGGCCTCCAGTGCGAACACTTCGGGTTCGTCGGGAGTGAGGTCGACCAGCATCCGCGCCAGCCGGATTGCCTCGTCCACGAGGTCTTGGCGCATCCAGTCCTCACCCCTGGTGGCCGTGTACCCCTCGTTGAAGATCAGGTAGATGACCGCCATCACGTCGTCGAGGCGCTCGGTCCGTTCCGCTCCCACCGGCAGCTCGAACTCGGCATGAGCCTCCGACAGCGTCTTCTTCGCCCGAGAGATCCGTTGCCCCATGGTGGACTCGGTGACGAGGAATCCTCGGGCGATCTCGGCCGTGGTGAGGCCGCCGACGAGCCGCAGGGTCAGCGCCGCCCGTGACTCGGGCGTCAGCACCGGATTGCAGGACAGGAATACGAGGCGGAGGACGTCGTCCTCGATGTAGTCGACCTGACTTTCGACGTCGGGCATCGCCGCCGCTTGCCTGTCGCTGGCATCTCCCAGCTCGACGACCTTGCGGCGCATGGTCTCGGTGCGCCGGAAGTGGTCGATGGCTCGGCGCTTCGCCACGGTCATGAGCCATGCGATCGGGTTGCCCGGCACGCCCGTCTCCGGCCACTGCTCGAGCGCGGCGACAAGGGCGTCCTGGGCCAGGTCCTCGGCGAGGCTCACGTCGCGAGTCATCCGTGTGAGGGCTGCTACGAGCCGGGCGGACTCGGTCCGCCAGACGGCATAGACGGCCCCGTTGGGGTCGTCGGGACGGGTCCGAGCCGGCACCACGCCAGCGTAGTGATACCGGCTCAGACCTCCCGCCCTTCCGCCCACTGCCGCCGCCGGCAGGCTGAGCACGGACGAATCCGGCGTCAGGCGTCGGGCGCCTCCGGGCCGGTCGAGATCTGGCGCAGCGTGGAGATCACCGTAACCTCCGGCCAATGCTTGGCATGGAGCTCGGCGAAGGACCGCTGGTCCTCGGCGGCCTCCTCGAGACTCGGGTATTCCATGATGGCCCAACCGCCGACGACCTCCTTGGCCTCGGAGTATGGACCGTCGACACGGGTGACCTCGCCCTGGCGGACGACGTAGTTCACCGCGTCCTCCGTCCCGTAGAGACCGCCACCGTCCAGGAAGATCCCCTTGCTGGCCCGCTCACCGATGTACTCGTCCATCGCGTCGAACAACGCCTGTGGCGGTGTCCCGACACCCTCTTCCATCCTCACGAATCCCATGAATCGGGGCATGTCGATCACTCCTTTTGGTTTGTGGTTGGTGAACTTCTCGCCAATGAGTCGAACGGGGATGCCATTCTTCGACATCGATCACCGAATTTCTACGGATCCACAGTACGACCACGGCCGAACGGGTGTGTCGGCTTCCCGATCTTCCGGCAGGAGGTGCGCCGACGTGGAAGCAGGTGTTTGCCTGCGCTCTTGCAGGCTGCGCTCCCACGGCCACCAGGCGAAGACTCATCGGCGGGTGTCCCCTATCGCCGGGCGTGGGTCGGTCTTTGGCCGATGCGCCAAGTACCGCTTGGTACCCTGTCCGATGTGGCTCGCCGGGACTCAGCTCGTACTGCGTCAGAGTACGACGCCATGGCGATCGAGTACGACCAGCACAATGCGAGCGGTGCTGCCAACAGCTACTACGAACGGCCGGCGACTATCGCGCTGATTGGTGAGGTCCACGGTAAGCGGGTTCTAGAGATCGGCTGCGGTTCCGGACCGGTGACTGAGTGGCTCATAGGCCACGGAGCGGAGGTAGTGGCATTCGATGTAAGTGCCGCCATGCTCGAAATTGCCCGCTCGCGGACCGGCGACAGGGCTGAACTGCACCACCACGACTTGGCTGAGCCGCTGACGTTCTTGGAGGATTCGAGCATGGACCTGGTGGTGGCATCGCTGGTGTTCCACTACCTGCGCGATTGGGTCGCGCCGCTCCGTGAACTTCACCGGGTACTCGCTCCTACCGGCTCGGTGGTGATGTCAATACATCACCCGGCTTGGGACTGGGGAAACCATTGTCCCGCGGACTACTTTGCTTTCATTCAAGTGTCAGAGATATGGGTCGAACCCCATCAGGTGACCTTCTGGCGCCGCCCTCTTACAGCCGTCACCGAAGCCATCAGTGAGGCGGGATTCCTTATCGATCGCCTGGTCGAAGCCCAGCCGGATCCGGAACTGAAGAAGCGAGACCCGAGGGCGTTCCAAGAACTGACGACAGGGCCGTTCTTCATGCACTTACGCCTGAGACCGGCACAACCCGACGGAAGTGTAGCTGGGCCGGTCGGTGGATCTTCGTGGTCAACGACGGACTGAGGGTGCCCCTGATCGCCGGGAGCGGGGTGGCCTGTTCAGGTAGCGAATAGCAACTTCGCTCGGGCGGCGGTCACTTCGATGTCCTTGGGGTCGGGCAGTTCACCGGCAGAGAACATCTCAACTTGCAACCTTGGCCCATAGACCCGAAGGCTGCCACCTGCGTCTTGGTGACGGGCTGGACTACGTAATGGATATGCACGGGCTTCCCCCCGGCGTGCGACCAGAGGCAGTTGTACACCTGTTCAGCACCGACAAGCTGGGTTGCCACAGCAGAAGCACGAAGGAGCAGTGGCCCAAGTTCGATGGCTTCGTCTGTCGTGAGATCGGCTACCGCTGTGACATGGCGTTCCGGTTTCACGATCAGAGTCCCAATGCCGAGCGGACCTACACAGTGCTCCACTAGCCAGTGGTGGGTCCGGTGGATTAGGCCGCCCGGAAGCTCTCGCTCACCCCGTGACAGCTCGCAGGCGATGCATTCGGGCACCTCGACAGTGTTGCACCGGCGAATGGCTGCTGGGGTATCCCACAGCGCTTAGTACACATGTGATCCTCCTGGCATCTCAGTGTTTTCTGTCCAGCGCTAGAAACATGCCCGGATGAGGTTCTTCAGTCCCGTCGTACCCGCTGTGGCCCTATGGAGCGCTACGCCAAGTGCTCCTGCCTCCCGTCCCAACCAACGCTTCAGGATGATCCAGACCGGCGCCGGCACCGGTCATGCCCGGCACTGCCCGTACCTGACCGAATGGCATGGCCGGTTCAAGGACGGGGCCGGCAAGTGGCACACGGTCGAGGCCCGCGACAGACTCCGGGCTG
The DNA here is from genome assembly GCA_963738545.1 of uncultured Acidimicrobiaceae bacterium. Classification (GTDB taxonomy): domain Bacteria; phylum Actinomycetota; class Acidimicrobiia; order Acidimicrobiales; family RAAP-2; genus Bog-756. The sequence continues at coordinate 1,013,204 of CAVTXA010000007.1, read as the reverse complement.
ACCTCGATGCGGTCCAACGGATCGGTTAGCGCCAAGTCCGGAGCACGGGCGGCGGGGCCCGGCTCCACGGACTTTGGCACGTTTCAATCTACGGGCCGTTTCTTGCGGCCGCCTGTGAAGAGCGTTGCAGTTGAGTCTCATCTCGGTTTGCCTGGTGCATATCCGGTGTTCGGGGCAGGCATCAGGAGGGTACGTGACACATTTTCCGCTGAGCAGTCATATACAGAGTGTGAGCAGATGGACGGACCAGTCGGACGCTGAGTTGTTGGTCCTCGATGACCCTGACGCCTTCGCCGAGCTCTACGACCGACACGTGGGACAGATCCTCGCCTGGTCGAGGGCCCGGGTGGGTGACTATGACGCCGATCTGACCGCCGAGGTCTTTGCGGCGGCGTGGCATAGCCGCAAGCGCTTCCGAGACCTGCATGATGGTTCTGCACTTCCGTGGCTCTATGGCATCGCTCACAATCTGTTTCGGTCATCGCTGCGCAAGCGCAGGGTCGAGTACGGCGCTCGGGAGCGTCTGGGTCTCCCGATCACCATTATGCATGCCGACTTCGAGGCCGTGGACGACCGCTTGTCGTTTCCCTCGGCTGTCCTTCGTGCGGTGGCGGACCTCCCCGACTCGGAGCGCGAGCTACTGGTTCTGCGCTTGGTCGAGGAACAGCCCTATAAGGAGATCGCCCAGCGCCTCCAATGCACACCCGTTGCGGCCCGCTTGCGCGTCTCTCGATCGCTTCGTCGTCTCCATCTCGCCCTAGGAGGGTTCTGACATGACCATGCTTCCTGAACTCGAGTCGTTCCGCCACGAGCTACGTGCAGCCGTCGAGGCGGATCTGGTTAGTCAACGAGATCACCGGCGCCATCTCCGGCGAGCGGTAGCGATCGGTACCCCGGCGGTGCTGGCTGGGTTCTGTCTCAGCCTCGCTCTCGTGCTCGGAGGTGGAGGTAAGCCGAGTTCCGCGGACGCAGCGATACTCACCTCTGCACAAAGCGCGCTCACCCCTCCGCCCAATACGGTGTTTCACGTCGCGGCCTCGATCGCTGTGGGCTCGAGTCCGGGCCAGCACTACGAGCTGTGGACCGATGGTTCGTCGTATCGGTTCATCAAGTTCGGCTACGAGGCCGCGTGGGACGGATCGACGATGTCCAGTTACGACGCCGCTTCCAACACGATGTACGTCGGGATCTACAGCCCTCAGAACCACGCGCCGGTCGACACCGCCGCCGCCATCCGCTCCCTCATCGCGTCAGGCCAGGCGCAAGTCGCTGGTTCGACAGTCGTCGACGGGGTCCCCGCCTACGTCGTGTCATTGTCGGGTCAACCTTCTGGCAGTGGGCTTGCCAATGCGACCTATGACGTGGCCAAGAGCGACTACCACCCGCTGCTCATTCAGGGGACGACGGTGTGTCAGCAGGGACCGTGCTCAGAGACCGTCCAGTTCCAGACCTACGAATACCTGCCCGAGACTCCCGCCAATCTCTCCCTGCTCGATCTGAGGGCACAACACCCAGGGGCGACCGTGGTGAACGCAAACGGAGTCCCCGGTGTTGGGACCTCGTTCGGTAGTGATTGATTAACCTACGCGCCCGAGTCGGCCGGATCACCTGGCGCGGTCGCAGAACCGGCGGTCAGTGCACCTTACGAACCCGAGAGCTTCTCCCGAAGCCGGGCCACGACGACGTCACGATTGGCCTTACTGCGGGGACGCTGAATCCTCTCGATCCTTCTACGGAGATGGTTTGGGCCTGTCTTTCGAAGGAAAAGATGGTGACTACCTGTTCACGCACCTACTCGAGGGGGACGAAGCATTTCGGCTTGTGGCCTCTTTCAGAAGCAGCCAGTGCCTGTTTCGGCACTACTGAATGGCCTGCCGAAATCCCAGCCCCTCAGGCCAGCATCGAGTTTGAGGTCAGCGATGTAGTGGCCGCAGCTGCTGAACTAAAGGCGAAGGGCCATCGGCTCATCCATGGGGCTCACACTGAGCCGTGGGGTCAGGCCACTGCTCGATTACTGAGTCCAGAGGGTTTACTCGTGGCCGACTGCTTCACTCCGGCCTTTCAGTTAGAGGGTGGTTGAACGAATCTAAAGTGTCGCCGGGTCTACGGTGATATCGGCGTCTGCTCTGCACTCGGGAGCTAGCTGGAGGCGGCCACTAAGATCCGACGGAGCAGATACAAGTCGAGGACAAGGGGAACAACAAAGACCAGGCCCCACCATCGTCCCGAATAGCAGAGCACGACGACGACTAACCCGATCCAAACCGCCAGCAGTAACCGGAGTACCAGCGACGACTTCCGGTGCCGACGATCCCAGTCCATTGCCCTCCAGGCTACAACTCGATGATCTCCAGCATCCCGTGCCGCTGCGCTCCTGACCTAATGTAAATTGATCCTTCGAAGTAAGAATGCTTGGGGTTTGGCCTCCCTGGTGTCACGCATGGGATCCGCTCCTGGGGGTTATCCCCACCCCGAAGAGTCCGGTTCTCCGCATTACCGTGAGAGCCAGGTTTCTCTAAGGTCGATCTATGACCACTGGCGAGACGGAAGGCCCCAATTTGGCCCAAGCCAATCGCCGGACGGCCTGGGGCACCCGATCCCGTTTCGCGGTCCATCTCGGTCTACTGATCTCGGTTGCCGCCTCAATCGGCACGCTTCAGCTGTTGCACGTACGAATCGCCTACCACACCGTCGTCGGCTTGGTGTTCGTCGGTCTCGTGATCGTGCATCTTGTCCAGCGCCGTCGGACGGTCGTTCGCATGGCCAACCAGCTTGTTCGGGCTCGGACATTCCTCGAGCGGAGGATCCGTCTTGCCGTTTCGGACTGCATACTCCTCCTCATCATGCTGAATGTTCTCCTGTCTGGGATCCTGGACTGGAGCCGGGGCGGGCCAACACAGTTGCCCCTTCCAGCGCCCTTCTACAGGTGGCATCTCGACAGCGGCGTTGCCCTAGTCATCTACCTGGCAGTGCACATCTGGCGCCGCAGGAGACGCTTCCGGCGTTCGACGATCCGCTGATGGGCAACGGTCGGTGCCGGGTCCATAGGTAGGCCATACCTGTTATGCGCCATGCCGGCGATTCGAGACCTACCAATATCTCTTTACGTGTGACCGATCCGCCCGTGCTCCAGACTTGGCGCTAATCGATCCGCTGGACCGCATCCAGATCAGCCCGATTTCCGGCGCACGCCTCGACCGTGTGCCTCGCCGGCCAAGTCCTTGGACCGTCCACGCCACTCGGTCAGATACGGGCAGTGCTAGGCATGGCCGGTGCCGTCGCTGGCCTGGATCATCCGGAAGCACTTTTGCGATAAGAGGCAGAAGCAGTTGGCGTAGTGCTGCATGTGGCCACGGTAGGCAGTGGGTATGACGGAGGCGTCCGGCTGGCTAGAGCTGTCGTACGGAACCGCTGCCGGCAGCGTCATTTGCAGTGATCGGGGGCACCCGACCCCATGCGATCGGCTCCGATTGCTGGTGTTTGCCCCCGGTGAAATAGTAGGTGAATGCCATGGACGCCGGATACCGCTTTTGTCGAGGGATTGGAAGCTTTTTCTGCTTCCGTAGAGTTGCTTCACGACCTCGACTGGAGCAGACCATCGCCATGCTTGGAGTGGACGGCCTTGGATGTTCTGGGCCATGTCGGCACAGCCGTTCAGTTCGGCACCGACCTCCTATCTGGGGGACAGCCCGCGTGGTCGCCCACCGATCCGCCAGGTGCCGCTGTCGAAGGAGATCCGCGCTCCTGGTGGAGTGCGCTCGTAGCTCCCGCTCGTAGGGCCGTTGCGAACGTTGACCTGGCACTCGTGGTGGATTCCCCAGGCGGGCGGCGCTCTGTCGCCGACGGCTTGAGCTTTCCGGCATTGGACCTGTTCATCCACGCCTGGGACTTGGCTCGCAGTGCCGGTCGGGATGTCGAGATTCCCACAGAGGCAATCGAGTTTGCCCGTGTCATCTTTGAGCCAATCCCCGAGGACCAGATGCGTAGCCCACGGGTCTTCGGAGAGGCGCTGACTCCACCGGCCTCGTCCAGCGAAAGTGAGAGCTTCATCGCCTGGACGGGCCGCGACCCTCGATGGGCGCGACCGAGACACTGACCTCGAGGCGTCCCGGACCTGGCGTTGTGGGAGACCCACCTACTCGGTGGGTGACCCAAAACGGAGAATGTTGCAGCAGACTCTCCAAACGCCGTTCTTCCTGCCATTCAGGTAGGCGCCGGTGTATCGCAGGCCACTCGCCTCAAACGTGTAGGCGCCATCCACGGGAGCACCGGCCACAACACAATCGTGCCCCATCTGAGGCTGAGTTTGATAGAGGGTGCCGCCGAAAGAGTGACCCAAGATGCCGGTCGGTCACGGTCGATGACCCGGCGTTGTGGGGCAGCGCTACAGGTCCACCCCTCGTAAGGATGGGGAGCTGCCGATCAGGCCCGGTGAACTCTAACTGGGTCATCCATGGCGATCTTCTGGGCCGATTCGTGCTGCGACTGGACTGCAACGACAAACAGGGCGAGGTAAATGACTCCAAGCAGGACGATCCCCAACGCAACCGACAGGAGGACGAGCAGGTAACCGAAGTCGGGCGAGATCATGGTGGATACAGATTAGTTGGCAGAGCCCCAGAGTGCCGTGCCGTTTGGGGTTACGGCGACACCAGCCCTGCGACGATCTGGGTTATTCCAGCGAATCACACTCCACACAGGGTCGCCAAGGGAGGCTCGCAAACGGGCGTCTCGGACGCTGGGACGTGGACGGACGGTCTTTTTGCCCGGCCAACTGGATCACCTAATCCCGACGGAGAGAATGTTCGTAGATCATCGTAAATGTTCGGGCGGCAAGCTGGTTGAGACCATGGAGTTCATTGTCAATCGTTGACCAGTCGGCACCGGAGATGTGTATTTGGAACTCGAGGAACTCCGCCAGCAAATCGCAGGACCGACCCATCCGGGCCAGTTGTATATCGACATCCCGGTAGGGACATGGGTGCATCGAAAGCCACCCCTTTACGTCTCTGGCCACCGACCTCAATTGGTCGGCATTGGCTGACATCGCCGACGTGCACCGTCCTGTTGACCATTGATGGCAAGCGTTGAGGACATCAATCAGTGAAAAGAGGACGCCACTGGACTCGTCTTCCCACTCTCGGATTGGCTTCACCGCTGTGCCCCTCAAGATCAGTACCTTGGGGGATCACATCACCCGGGGGTAAAGGGGGTCAACAGGCAGACCCGAACTGGCTACTTTGCGCCCCCTGGAGTGATTGAGCGACTACCCAACGTCGTCTACTGAGGAGCGAGTTCGATCTTCTCGACTTCGTCCCGGTCGATGACCCGCTTCCGGTGAAGCCCCCTGGGAGTCGTCGCGTGGAACATCCTTCTCGGGATCCTTCCAACGGACGAGGTAGCGATTCAGCATTTCCGCAGCCGACTATCGGCGACCAGCAATTCGAGGCTCGTTTGCCCTTGCCTCCTTGGCGAATCGCTGTGCTAACTGCCGTGAGAACCCAAAAGCGCGGCCCAGGGCTGCAATCGACATCCCCTCTTCGAGTCCCTGCCGGAAGATCTCCAGTCTCATCGCATGCCGGGCCGCCTCGACGCTGGTGAGTGCCTCGTTCATCGTCTGACGGGTGTCAGCAGGGCTCAGGGCGGCAAGTGCCGACGCTGTGTCCGCTCCGTCTACCGCCAGCTTGATGGCCTTTCGAATGTCCGTCTCTGCTGTTCGAGTCGTTCTTCGGAGTTCTGCCAGTGCCTCTAGAAGGTCCTCGGCCGCCCTGATGGATTCGCGACTCGGGTCTGCCATCGGCGAATTGTTCAGCAGCCAGGAACCGATAGCGGGCTGACACCGCTCAAAGACTGGATGTAGGTGCCCGGGCGCACCTACATGACCCGATGGTGGGATCCGGTCATCTGGCGGCGGAACTAGGGCGGGCCCGGACACTGTCCAGATCACTGGTATGGCTCCGCGTCCGCCTGACCATCGCGGAGTCGTCGGGTCGTTTTTGGGGGTTGATCCACCGGCCCGCCCCTCATCGCTGTCTTGCAATTCCCTGCACCCGCCGCTCCAGTTGCCGCTCGTCAGCTCAGAGGCGCTGACGAGCCAATGAAGGTCCCCTGTCAATAGGGACCATTGGCCCTAGTGTGCTCCGGAGCGCGATTCCAGGATTGTCTTTATGGAAGTCTCGCAAAACACGGGGTCGAGCCCGTGGCGGCGTAGACCGCTTTTGGCCGCTGGTGAGCGCTGGTGGCCGTGTCCGCATTCGGTGGTGCAGTGGGGCTCATGGTGGGGAGCATCGATCTGGGAATGTCCGTCACCCGTCGCCTTCCTATGGAGAGCCCCACGCTTGGCGGGATCGCTCCATGGCGGTCGCCCTGCGGCGCGCGCCACCCCATCGCCGAAGGCCAACGCTTCAACGTCAAACGCTGGACTCTCAGTCCGGCTTGATTCGTGCGAGATTGCCGATAGGGACAGGTTCTGGGATCCCAAGTCGTCTGAGGGCAGCCGTGCGCCTGACACTGCCTTAGAGGGTCCTTGCTACCTAGTGTGATCGTTGATGAGTTCGACCGACTGGCTGATCATCTCCGGTGGCCAATCTTCGCGGCCACTCTCCCAGAACCCCAGCCGCTTGCCGGGGGATCCGGTCGAACAGTGCATGAGTTCCGGCTGTAATAGAGACCTCATCTCCTGTCTCGTTCAGCATAAGGACCAACCTGACCGAATGACGAGGACGGTTCAAGGACGGTGCCCGCAAGTGGCGCACGTTCGAGGCGTGTGGGGGGCATCGGGCCGACCTCGATTCAGCCCTGCAAATCGAAGACCGTTTGCCAGCTTAAGCACAGGGTAGGTCTCAACCATGGGACTAATTCTCGTGTTACTCATCATCGCCGTCATCTTGGCGGGGGTTGGATTCGCCATTCACATCTTGTGGATCATCGCAGCTGTGTTCTTCATAGCGTGGCTTATCGGCCTCGTCCTCGGTGCTGGACGGAAGTCCAAGACTTGACCAGCCCTGGAGATGGTCCAGTGGTGCGAAAGGACCAGAAATCAACCGCCGAGGATCGACGAGAGGATCCTCATTCGAAGGCGCCCGGTGCGGCCGACGCTCGATCCGTGACCGCTCACCACGTCGCACCCACCCGAATCAACGCAAGCTGGACAGCTCTGGTCGCTGCAGTGCTCCTCCTCATCCTTCTGGTCATCTTCATTGCTGAAAACCCTCAGCGTTCTTCAGTGAACTTCCTGGGGTTTCACGGTCACGCCCCAACTGCAGTAGTCCTACTAATCGCGGTGATTGCAGGTGCCGTGATCGTGATCATCGTGGGAGGAGCTCGAATTCTTCAACTTCGAAGAGCTGCTAAGCACGTAGAAGCACCAACCTGAGACTCTCTCTAACGGGTTCTGGCGTGATTCCCCTTCGAACGCATATCGTCTCTGAGACCCATGGCAACTGCCATCCCTGCACTGTTCATACCTGACCGAGTGGCGTGGGCCGGTCCAAGGACGGGACCACGCCTTCAGGCCTACAGCGGACACCGAGCAGACTTGGATGCTGAGCAGCGAATCGCCGTCGTGAGTCGAACACCCACGCTCGAGAGTCAGGGTCGTCGGTGATCGGTGAAGCGTCACTCCGAACTGAGTGATGAATACAACGAGTGGCGACGCCTCCGTTCACCTTCACCTCAGACTCAGCCCCGCCTTGTCGATTCCACAACGTCTAATTCTCTCGGCGGTCTGCTGCGCTTCCAGAGTGAGGAGCTGACATGGCGCAGGAACCAGGCCACCTCGTCAGAAGATCGCAATCGGTAGGTAGAGCAAGTGAGGTCGGCTGGTTAGAGCAGAGGCCGTTTCACGTCTGCCGTGTTTGGGTAGCGAAGAATCCAGTGCCAAGAGTCCACTAGTGGTGTCTCACTGCCTTTCAGCTCCTTGATGTGGCTCTGTAGAGGCAAGTTGCTCGTGGAAGGTCCAGCCACACAACGGTGTCAGCGGCGCGACATCGAGCGACGGCAACCGCCCAATGGTCACCAGAAATAATCCAGCGGTCCCCGCTGGTCCGATGCTCATACGATCCGGTGCGCAGCGGTTTGGCCCGCGGCGTCGGGCCTCCTGTGTCATCTCGCGAGACAAACTTCCAAATGCTCGCGGATCACGGCTTCTGGGGGCAGGCGGGCCCCTTCGGGGCGCCCGTCGGCCGGTACTGTGGAACTGAGCCGGGGACTGGGCAAGGATGGAAGTGGTGCCGACCATCGCTCTGCGGATGATCAAAGACTCGGATCTCGATGCCATTTTTGAGTTCCTCCGCGATCCGGAGTCGGTATATATGGCGGGATTCACCGCCGAAGATCCGAATGACCGGACGGCCTTCGATTCCCACATGGCCAGAGTGATCGAGTCGTCCGACACCACGAACCGAGCGATCATGAGTGACAACCGTGTTGTCGGCACGATCGCTGCCTTCCCACTCGAGGGAGTCATGGAGGTGACGTACTGGATCGACCGGTCGTTCTGGGGGCGGGGGATCGCGAGTCGTGCGCTGGAGCTGCTGCTGTACGAGGTTTCCGTGAGGCCGATCCGTGCGCGGGTCGCCAGTGACAACATCAGATCGCTGCGTGTTCTGCAAAGGTTCGGGTTCAAGGCCATTGGCACGGAGGTCTCATACGCTGCCGCGAGGGGTGCGGTCATTGAAGAAATGATCCTCGAGTACTCCTGAAATCACTTCGAAGGTGCCCCATCCGCCGGGTGGGTGGGCACCTAGCCCATCGCCAAGTGTCAGGTACTCCCGTCAAGCACTGCAGCCAGCCAGGGGACTGCATCTCGAGCGGCGGACAGCGCATCGTCCTCTGTGTCGAACTTCCTGGTCGAGTAGTAAGCGACGGGCGTCCATGCACCCATGTCCTCCGGGTCAAGCCGGAACTCCTCGAATCCGAATGTTCCGTCAGGCCGGACGAAGACATCTACACAGCGATCGACCGCGGGCGTCGAGGGACTGGCCAGGACCGACCAGGAGGGATCCAAACGTGCAGACACTCCCGTCAGAATAAGAGTTGGTCGGACCTTCGAGCCAGCCCATTGTTGGCGCCAGGCCATCAACGAACGGACCGTCCCGATCTGATAAATCCCTCAGTTCCTTCTCAGGAGTTCGATCAGACGGTCGAGCTGGGACTGGTGGGCTGATCAAATACCCCGATTACAAGCAACCAAGCAGCCGTGATCATGTAGCACGTGTTGCCGACCAGAGCGACCGCCGCGAGATACAGACCCGGCAGATAGTCAAAGAAGAAGAGTGCTGCACCGGTCATCTCAATTGCATGTATCAGGCTCCCACCGAGGATCCGAGAGCGGCGGAGACCACGGCTCATTTTGATGGCTCTGACGTAGCCCTTGGCAAACACGGCTGCCGATAAGCCACAGACGACGAACAGTTCTGCGCCAATGGCCCGATAATTCTGACCTCCCATGAGGACGAGAGCGCAACGCATGAACACCAGGGCAAGCCCTGTCAGGGTGTTGATGGCCCGATACCGATGCGTTGCGTTGTCAGCAATTACTTTGAGGTTGAGCGACATGGCCACAAACACCAGTCCCGTAAGCGTGACGGCGCCCGTTCCAACCAAGAGGAAGAAGTTTGTCCACTGCTCAGGCCTAAAATTATCGGCGACCAGCACGAAATGACTTTACCAAGTGGTGTAGGCCCGGCCGTTGCTGACGACCTCGGTGAGATCCGTCTCGATGATGGTGCCGCCGGCACACCGGCACACCGGCACACCGGCACACCGGCACACCGGCACACCGGCACACCGGCACACCGGCACACCGGAGGCATGCCCCTCATCGATATGGGCGGCGCCGTAGGGAGAATGTCCCGAGCCCAGAGTGGAGGGTTGCGCGCCGATGCTTCCATGGCCGCCTCCGAGTCATCGTCCGACCGGGTCCATACCTCGCCCGCAGCTCGTTAGCGCTATCGTTGGAGAGGGTCGCTACTGGCGTCTGGGTGGAGTACCACCGGGGACCGACCCGCCGGCAGCCTGCCGGATGTAGCCGTGCGCCTGGGCGAAGACTCGATGTCGTCCGAAGGAGCGCGTGATGCACGAACCAGTCGTAGCGAGTGCCTATCGATCGGCGTTAGAGGTGATTTCTGCCGCCGAACCAGACGTGGCAGCGGCCATCGTCGGTGAGCTGGCGTCCCAACGGCGACAACTGAAGCTCATCGCTTCAGAGAACTACGCCTCGCCGGCCGTGTTGCTGGCCATGGGCAACTGGCTGTCCGATAAGTATGCCGAGGGCATTCCGGGTCACCGCTTCTATGCCGGATGCGAGTTGGTTGACCGGATCGAGACGTTGGCCACCGACCACGCCAAAGCGCTGTTCGGCGCCGATCACGCCTATGTTCAGCCTCATTCGGGGATCGATGCGAACCTGGTTGCTTACTGGGCCATCCTGGCCCGCCGAGTCGAGCAGCCTTTCCTCGATGAGGCTGGGGCGGCTCACGTGAACGACCTTGACTCCGCGAACTGGGATCAATTGCGCAAGGAACTGCACTCCCAGCGCATGATGGGCATGGCTCTCGACGCCGGCGGGCACCTCACCCATGGGTTCCGACCCAACATTTCCGGGAAGCTCTTTGACCAGGCCAGCTACGGGGTCGATTCCGCCTCCGGATTCCTCGACTACGGCGCCATCGCGGCCCACGCCAGAGAGTTCCGTCCGCTGGTGCTCGTGGCGGGGTACTCGGCCTACCCCCGGAATCCGAATTTCGCCACCTTGGCTGAGGTCGCCCACGACGTCGGGGCTACGTTCATGGTCGACATGGCCCACTTCGCCGGGCTGGTTGCCGGGAAAGTGCTGGTCGGTGACCTCGATCCGGTGCCCCACGCCGATGTCGTGACCTCCACCACCCACAAGTCACTGCGCGGACCTCGAGGCGGACTGGTCCTCTGCACCGAGGAATACGCACCCTACGTAGACAAGGGATGCCCAATGGTCCTGGGTGGTCCGCTGCCTCACGTGATGGCCGCCAAGGCCGTTGCCCTTTCTGAAGCTCGCCAGCCCTCGTTCGCTGCCTACGCCGTCCAGATCGTAGAGAATGCTCGTGCTCTGGCGGAAGGTCTGATGCGGCGAGGTGCACGGCTCATCACTGGGGGGACTGACAACCATCTAGTGCTCTTGGACGTGGCTTCCAGCTTCGGACTGACCGGCCGTCAAGCTGAGGCTGCCCTGCTTGACGCAGGGGTGGTCACCAATCGCAACGCCTTGCCAGGTGACGTCAACGGCGCCTGGTACACCTCAGGTATTCGACTCGGCACACCGGCATTGACCACGCTGGGATTTGGGCCAGACGAGATCGACGAAGTCGCCGATGTCATAGTCACTGCCCTGAGGGCCACGACACTGCCGTCATCCACAGCAAAAGCGAAGTACGAGATCGATCCTCTCATCGCCCAAGCCTGCGAAGACCGGTGTTTGAGTTTGCTTGACCGCCACCGTCTCTACGCAGGCATCGAACTGTAAATGACTCGCTCGGGGCGCACGGACAACGCAGCGAGTTTCCCGAAGCAAGAAGTCATTGCCGCAACGGCCTCAACTGGGACAGAAGTCACCTCGATCAGCGAGCGGCCCATTGCCCCGTGGTCGCTCTAGACGTCGAGTTGGGTGGGACGGTATGGCGCGACTGGATGGCCGAATCCGTGCAACTATCAGCGAGTACCATTTGGTCAATGCCCGACGACCAAGTCGATCATTCACCTCAACTCGACCCGGTAGTCGTCGAAGCAATGAAGCAACTGACTGCTTGGACATACCGACGTGACCTTCGTCACGTCGTCCTCGGTAGTCCGCCCTTCATCGGCATGTTCCGGCGCCGGAGACAGCGGAGCAAAGGTTTGAATGATCCAAGTTCCCGCTCAGCGGCGATCCATATATTCAAGAACTTGAAGTACCACGGCTATCGCTATGACCCACCTGAACTCCGAGCCTGGGCAACGGCCCACGGCTGGAAGGCTGCAGATGTCTTGGAACTGGGAGCGTATGCCGAGGGAGTCCTCGCTGGAATTCGGTACCACACAGTTCCTCCACCCTTCGGACAGGGAGCCATCCATGGCTGGAGAGAGGCTGCAGGCGAAGTGGCCTAATGATCATCAGGCACGGCCCCAGATCGGTTCACCTCCACGGGTATTGTCCTCTAGTGACGGAGGGCATGGTCGCGCCAAACGAGAAGCCGAGTGAGATCAGAAAATTGATGGCGGCCACCGAATCCGAAGTGCGAATCGGGAGCGGCGTGCGTCGCCACCCCCGCTCGCTCTTGTCGGCCGCCTCAGTGGTACGTGGAATGCGTCGTTGTAAAGGTCGGGATATTGCCCAAGCCGAGGTAGTCGTTGGGTGCGACCACGACGCCTGGCAGGGTATCCGCGATGGGGGTGCCCTGGTCGGAGTTGTGCGAAAAGACGCTGTTGGCGACCGTCGTCGGTCCGTCCCACACGATCATCCCGCCACCCGTGGCGGCCGCGGAGTTGCCCGTCACGATGCTGTTGTTGATGTTGATCGGACCCCCTCCGGCAAAGATGCCTCCGCCAACGAATACCGAGTTATTGGCTCGGATGATGGAGTAGTTGATGGTCGTCGTGCCCGTGTTGGACAGCCCGTTGGATAACCCTCCGCCGCCGCACAAGCATGCCGACCCACCAATCGACGAGTTGTTCGAGAGAATGGATGTGGAGATTGTCGCCGTGCCGTTGTTATTGATCCCGCCGCCGGCACCGCCGACGTTACCCGACACGTTCGAGAACCTGAGCGTCGCCGTACCCTGATTCTCGATTCCACCTCCGTTGCCGCTGCCAGCAGTGCTATTACCCGACACGTTCGAGAACTTGAGCGTCGCCGTACCCTGATTATCGATCCCGCCTCCGTTGCCGCTGCCGCCAGTGCTGTTACCCGACACAGTGGAGTCATTGAGTGTCAGGGCCGCTTGGAGGTCATTGTCGATGCCACCGCCGTCACCACCGGGTCCCCCGACGTTGTTCGACACGCTGGAGTTGTTGAGTATCAGGCTGGGAGCACCCGTACAGAGGCCGTAGTGTTCGAAGCCAGGGTTGCCGCCGCAGTTGAAGATGCCGCCCGTGCCATTGGTGGCCGTGTTGTCTGACACCGACGAATTGTTCAGGGTCAACTGGCCCACGTTGAACACGCCGCCTGCCTCACCTGTGGTGTTGTGTGACACCGTCGAGTGGTTCAGGGTCAACTCACCGCTGTTCCAGATGCCACCGCCAATGTTGGAGATGCCAACACCACCCTGGATAACCAGGTTGTTCAAAACCACGTTTCCGGCCGCGACGTTGAGCGTCGTCGTCGGGTAGACGCTACCGTCGAGAATCGCAGGTCCGGTTAGCGTCAAGTCCTTGTTGATGTAAAAGTTGCCGAAGGAGTTCCCCGTACAGGTTCCGCTGACCAGGAGGGTGGAGCCGGCGGGCGCGGATTCGATTGCACCCTCCAAGTTGTCGGCCGGGCAGTTCACCGTGATCCCTACGGGGCTCGCACCTACAGGGGCGGCGGCACCCGAAAGTGCCAAAGAACCGCCCACCGTCAGAATGCCAGTGGCCGCAATGAATAGAACACGTGATCGAAAGAAACGCATCGCCAGCCTGCCCTCCCGGTTCAGCGGCGACGTATCGCCGCACGTGCGTTCCCACCGAACGCACGTTGAATAGTACACCTGAGGGTATACATCAGGCGAGCAATATTTGGTGAGTTCCCATGAACCTACGACTCTGGCTCATGACGCCGGTCGTCCGCTCGCCACGCAGGTGGGCCTCGTTGCCGGGTCAGGCGCAGGACCACGGTTCAGGAATCGCGAGCGTCCAGAATGTGCCGCGCCGCCTGCGACTGAATGCAACCTCGCTGCCGGGCCGGGCCGGCTGAGGTAACCGGCAGTGGTCACGGAACCTGAGCCAGGCCTCCAAGGACCTGTGGGCCGATCCGCGCTTACTCGAGCGGTGGTGGGGTCCACCAGGATTGCCAGCCACGTTCGAGCATCACGACCTCACGCCGGGCGGCACGATCACCTATGTCATGTCCGGCCCCGACAACGATGACACGTTCGCCGGCACCTGGAACGTGATCGAGGTTGACGCACCGACCAGGCTGGTGGTCGAAGACGCCATCGTCGAAGAGGACGGAACGCCAAGCGACGGCCACGCCATGACTCGGATGGAGATCGATATCGAAGAGGCGGGTGGCGCGACTCGCATGCTCCTCACCACGCATTTCGACTCGCTCGAGGGGATGGAGCAAGCAATCGCCATGGGGGTGGCCGAAGGCATGAAGGCGTGCATGTCCCAAATCGACGCGCTGCTCGGCGAGGTCGCCGCCTAGTACGAACGGGATACTGATGGAGCGAAGATGACAGCGCAGGTACTAGGGAACGATGCAAGTCACGTTGACGGTCGTTGTCTTGCCACCCTCCACCGTGATCGACGGAATCATCTCGGGGCACGGCTCCGTCACATGCGTTCCAGCGGGGCTCACTCGTTGAACCTTTGGTGTGCTCGCCGTGACCATGTAAGTGCCGGTGGGAACCGGTGCCCGAAAGGATCCGGTGGGTGGAACGTGGATGGTGACGATCCGGTCGCCATGGGCCGATAGTACAAGCGTTCCTGGGATGGCCGTTCTCGTGGTACCTGGTTCAACCCCTCCTTCCAGAACGAGGGTGCCGGAAACTGTGCCGAAGGTACGTTGAGTCGGAGAAGCGCTGGTGCAGGCGCCGAGCACAATTGAAGCCAGCAGCAACGCCGCCAGAATCTTGCCAATCCGGCTGAAGGTCATCCGGTCACCCATCATCAAACCTCGAGTATGACCCAAGCCACGGGTCAGTCTCCACGGGCCGCTTGATAACTGGTGGCATGGGCCTCTTGCCGGGAGCATCGGCAGTCCGGCTCATGCCCGGCAGTCATCGACAGACGAGCGAGTGCACTGGTCAGGCGCTCCGGATCCAATGGAACGGCTTGGCTGATCCAGTCCTTCCCTCCTAGGGTTGGGGCATCCGCGACGACACTTCTCCGATGCATCCCGACCCGACAACCTGCGATGGTCGACGTGCGCTCCGGGCGAAGGCTGTCTGATGCGCAACGCGCATCGAGACCTTACGTAGACAGGGGGACACGTGGACACGCCATCCAGGGAAATTGACGATGAGGCCATGAATGAACAGCCACGGCTTGCCGTGTTCCACGATGACACGTCGGTTTCGATACTTCAAGCGTTCGAAGCGGCGCACGACTGGTGCAAAATTGTCTGGGTCGTCGGTTGGTCATCTGATGAGCCCCCGCTCAGATTGCTCTCACGGTTTGGTGACGTTCTCGACGTCACGGGGATGAACGACGCACAAGCCGTCGAATTCCTCTCGGCCCACCAGATCGACGGGGTCATTGTCTTCACCGATGCCCCTATTCGCCTGGCTGCGGCGGTGGCCGAACAGCTCAACCTCCCCTTCCATACGGCGCATGCAGCGCGACTGCTCACCGACAAAGTGGCCCAGCGCACAGCACTACAGAATGCGGGATTGCCGGTACCTGCTTTTGCCTCTGTTCGACACGGTCACCTCGAGGCAGCAGCTGTCCCCTTTCCGGCGGTCCTCAAGCCTCGAGAGGGGGCCGGGGGCCGAGACACCTTCAAGATCGAGAGCTCCATTGAGCTGGCACAAGCCGTGGCGAAATGTGATCCGAATGAGGAGTTCATTCTGGAGGAGTGGCTCCCTGACCGGGCTCCGCCCGACCCGTCTGCTGACCTGGTATCGGTCGAATCGATCGTTCGGGAGGGGACGATAGAGCACATTGTGGTGACCGGTCGATTTCCGTTTGCGCCACCCTTCCGGGAGACGGGCCTGTTTCTACCCAGTGATCTTGGGTCAGCTGAAATCGCCGCTGTTGCCAGCTTGGCGGGTGCGGCTATCGAAGCGATGGAGGTCCGCCATGGATTTCTGCATACCGAGATCAAATTGACCCCGGATGGACCCCGCATCGTGGAGGTCAACGGGCGCCTGGGAGGGGGGATAAGCGGGATGGTCGCCCGAATCGGCGGTCCGTCGCTCCTCGTCTGGGCGGTTCGTCTTGCCCTCGGTCAAGATGTTGGGCCCGTGCCCATGCTCACGAACTCGAAGGTCGCGTTTTACTATTTCATCGTGTCGCCACCATCGGCTGTCGAGGTAGCCACGATTAGCAACCTGGAAGAACTGGGAACGCTCCCCGGCGTAGACGAAGTCCGACTGAACCGCCCACCCGGAGCGGCAGTCGATGCGCGGGAGAGCAGCCATCAGAGCCATGTGATCAGGATCGATGGGATGGTCGGATCGCACGTGGAGCTGTTCGATCTCATTGATCGGCGTATCCCTTCGACGGTCAGCCTGACTTGGATATCTTCCGATTCATGATGCCTATCCTTTGCGCAATGCATGCGTCTCCGAACATAGGTGGGCGGCGTCGCCCCAATGGCTATGGTCTCCGTCATGATTCGTAACGGGATCGACCTGGTGCGCACCTTCGGTGGTTCGACCCGGCTGTGGGCATCGGGGGGTGTACACCTTGTAGATCACGACTACTGGGTGGCGCTGAGCGGTGATTCGAACGTGAATTTCAATCTGACGTGTTGTAACTCCTCTGACTCCACCGTCCTCGCACAGTCCTGTCTGGAACCGCTGCTCGACCATGGCAAACCGGGGATCATCATGTTGGCTGGGCTGGGCCTGGGCACAGCGGAGCTCCTCACTGATGGCGGTTGGGTGTGCATCGGTGCGCAGCCCTTGATGTTGTTGAATCCACTGCCTGCTGAGCGGTTGACGCACACAGGCGCCCGCAGGCTGAACGTCGACGAGTTGGACCTGGCTCGCCGGATCATCACGGATTCTTTCGGCATTTCTTACGCTACTGCCAGGACCGCGATCCCTGATTCAATGGTGCAGGGTGACGATGTCACGGTATGGGGACTGTTCGAAGAGGACCAACTTGTCTCTTCGGTCGTCGTCGTGGAAGAAGATGGTCTCGCGGTCATCTGGTCGATGGCGACCCTCACTGAAAGCCAGGGGCGCGGTTACGGTCGACGACTCCTCGAAGCGGCGCTCCATGACCAACTCGAAAAGGGCGCAACTGGTTCATTGCTCCATGCGTCGGTAGCGGGTGAGGCTCTCTATCGGGGGCTGGGCTACGAGGTCATCGACTACCTCCAGATGTGGTCGCGTCCACGCTGGGTATTCGGATTGGCCTGAAGCGCTACGCAGCGTTGGGCACGTTCTCGACGATTCCATGCCGAAGAGGTCGGCGACCACGGACGACCAAGCCCGTCAGTGTTCCAGGATTCCCGCCGTGGGCACAGTAACTGGAGCGGAGTCTCAAGATGGTCAAGCTATCACTTGACTACGACCGGATCGATTTCGTATGCTCAAGTAAATGCTTGACCATAAGATCGACCTCGACCGGACATTCCAGGCGCTGGCCGACAAGAGCAGGCGCTCCATGGTGGAGCGACTCACATCGGGCCCCGCCTCGGTCAGCGAACTGGCGCAACCTCTGGCCATGTCCCTAGCCGCGGTGGTCCAACACGTGCAGGTCCTTGAAGCGTGCGGAGTGGTGAAGACCGAAAAGGTCGGGAGAACACGCATATGTCAGCTCGAACCCGCGGCGATGACTGCCGCCGAACAGTGGATCACCGATCGCCGTCAGGGCTGGGAGGCGCGCCTGGACCGCTTGGGCGCCCTGTTGCATGACTTGGCTACCACCGAGGAGGAACCATGAGTCTGCCCACGGTTGCCCATGAGACGTTCGTGATCGAGCGGATCTTCGACGTTCCGGTCGCACGGACCTACCAAGCATGGGCGGATCCCCAAATGAAGACCCTCTGGTTCGCCGGCTCTGCTGAAGCCCTGGGAGCCGCCTACGAGCTCGACTTCCGAGTTGGGGGCCGTGAACTCAATCGCGGCGGGCCTCCGGGAGGACCCATCTACACCTACGAGTCCGAGTTCCGTGACATCATCCCCGAGCAGCGGATCGTCTACACATACGAGATGCATGCTGATGAGGCTCGGATTTCGGTATCCGTCGCCACGGTTCTGTTCAGCGGTGACGAAACCAGAACCCACCTGGTCGTCACGGAACAGGGGGTGTTTCTCGATGGCCACGACACGGTGGCACAACGTGAGGAGGGAACCCAATCCCTACTGAACTCCCTAGCGGCCACCTTGAACAGCGTTGGATTATGAAGTGATGGCGACCCTCGTGCGCCCTCTTTCTGGTGGACTGGGTCGTGCAATGCCCATTGTTCCCCCGTTCGCCGGGAGCCTGAGACCCGCCAAACCACCAAGTTCCTGACCCCATTCCAAGGAGTTCTTGCATGTCGCTAGTTCGTGTTCATAACTTTGCCGTTTCGCTCGACGGGTTCAGCACCGGTGAGGGGCAATCCTTCGAGCAGCCTTTCGGTCACGCAGGGAGCAGGCTCCTCGACCGATTTTTAGGCACTCGCACCTTTCGGTCGATGCATGGCGAGTCGGGTGGAAGCTCCGGTGTTGACGAGGCCTTCGCCAGCAACTGGGCCACGGGCATCGGTGCCGAAGTCATGGGCCGCAACAAATTTGGGCCGCAACGTGGGCCCTGGGCCGACGAGAGTTGGAAGGGATGGTGGGGCGATGATCCCGTGTTCCACACACCGGTGTTCGTGCTGACACACCATCCGCGTCCGACGATCGAGATGAAGGGCGGTACGACCTTTCACTTCATCGACGCCACGCCGGCCGAAGCCCTGAAGGTCGCCGAGGAGGCTGCAGGTGGTCTCGACGTGCGCATCGGCGGAGGACCTTCGACCGTGCGTCAGTTCCTCGCTGCAGATCTGATCGATCACATGCACATTGTGATTGCCCCGATCGTGCTGGGACGAGGAGTCCGACTTTGGGATGGGCTCGAGGGGCTTGAAGAACGCTTCGATCTGGAGACGGTCAGCACACCTAGTGGCGTTACGCACGTCACGTTCACCCGTCGATAGGTCGTGGGTAGAGCGGCAGATCACGATCGTCAAGGGGGAAGACCCACTTCAGTCGGGCGTTTCCTCAGCCATCGATGACGTGATGAGTAGGCCTGGGACCTCGCTTCTCGACAATGCGAAGTAGACCGCCACGGCTGCGTCGATCGCGAAGGAGCCGAGAGGGCTGATAAAGGCCATGCCGATGGCGACAAGGTAGACGAGCCCTCCCACCAGCGCACGCCGGGTTCCGGCAGGGAAGGCACTGCGTGCAGCTTCCGCTACCAACTCCGGGTGCAGCGCGAGATAGCGCCAACCCCAGGCAAACGTCAGGCCCATCATGAGCATCGTTGCTGCATAGAGAACCGCGGAGGCTCGTGCGTCCGCGGTTCCCTGTCGCGCGTAGTCTGCGGCAAGCGCGGTCGGCCACGGGATCACCGAGATGAAGAGAAGGAAGGCCAGTGTCCGTTCCAGGAACCGACGGTCGATTGAACGAACTGCTCCCATCATCCCGTGGTGTTCAATCCATAGGATTCCGAGGGTGATGAACGATACGAGGTAGGCGACGTAGGACGGCCATTGGTGGAGGAGTGCCCGTACCAAATGCGTCGAGTGGGGCGGTCTCGGCAGATCCAGAACAAGAAGTGTGATCGCAATCGCGAACACTCCGTCGATGAGAGCGTGGAGTCTCCCTGGTCCCAACGACGATCACCTACTCTTTCACTCGGTAAATCGAATCGGCCCGACCGGATGCTAGATCCCGTGGAAAGCGATCGGGCTCGTTTTGGCCTCCCGTCCAACCAGGGTGTCACAACTGCACTCTCGTCGGTTGCGGTCCGCTGGACCCGGCGAAGCACCCGGTACAGACGACACCTCCTGAGAGCGGCCGCTGATCGGTACGGGCGGAAGTCGCTGCGGACCAGCGGCCGAACAAGCTCTTCATTGCCGTGGAAGGAGCGAATCCCTGGCTCTCGCCGCTTTGGAGTAGCCACGACGGCGCTTGGAGCGACAGCGTCGACGGGGCGCTTCGGCCTGCCCGCTCCTCACCAGGTGGCTACGGAGACGAAATCTGCCGCGGGTTGGCCAATCCATTGCACGATGCGCATGGCCAGTTCCATGTCTGTCGCAAACTTCGCACTGCGGAGGGCAGTCAGCCGGTGATGGCCACAGCCGAGAGTGGCCGCCAATTCGGGCCACGTCAGCCCCTCCTGGCGCCGCCTCTTGTCCATCCCTGCGTAGAGGAGCTTGAGGTTCCACCGGAGACGACGGTCAGGACCGGCGGTGGGAAGAGCAAGACCTGTCTCGCCATCGATGGTCCCTTCCAGGAAGCTCTCAGGACTCCGATCGAGCCACCGGAGCATGAACAGCGCGTGCTGACAGCTGATCCTTGCGGTCTTCCCCATCGAGGTGAGCGTGGCAGGGCTGATGGGGTGATCACGACGTTTGTCGTTGAGTTCGGCTGACTGATTCCACAGTTGGTCAGCCACCTGTCTCCAACTCAATCCGAGTTGGGCCCTACGGGTGTCCAACGCTGCGTAGAGCGCGGCAACATCGAAGGTTCGGATGTGTGGGTCCGTCATCGGAGCGTGCCCAGATCACGGGGCAGTGACTTCTTGACAGCCAATCGACGTAGTCGTCCCTCGTCGGCACCGACGCGCGATGGCCCACGCTCGCCGAGGGTGCCATCTGATGGGCGCCTGTGCGTAGCCCGGGGACCGGCTGAGGCGATCAAACGTCGCAGCCGTCCCGGGCGATGGTGACTCGAGGTCACTGCCAGCGTCGATGGGTCAGTGCCTCGGGGTTCACGACGTTGGTGGGTTCTCCCGCGGCAAAGGCATTGATCTGGTCGAAGACGTCAGAGAACTGGAGTTCCCATTCGTCCGTGGAGACATAGCCAATGTGTGGCGTACAGATGACGTTGTCCATCTGGAGGAGAGGATCCTCGATGTCCGTGAGGGGTTCGCTCTCATAGACGTCCACGGCCGCCATCCCGGGCCGTCCAGCGGCGAGTGCACCGAGGAGCGCACCCTGCTCGATGAGCCCCGCCCGGCTGGTATTCACGAGGAGCGCCGATGTCTTCATCCTGTCGAGATCGGACCGGGTGACGATCGCCTTCGTGGCCTCGACCAGTCGCAGGTGGAGCGAGAGCACATCGCATTGCTCGAAGAACGACTGCCTGGATTGGGCGACCGGAGACCCATCGGCTCGGGCTCGGTCGCGTCCCGCGCTACTGGCCCAGAAGAGCACATTCATTCCGAACGCTCGGCCGTAGTCGGCGACCACCTTTCCGATTCGGCCATGGCCGTAGATTCCAAGCGTCTTGTGCCTGAGCGACTGCCCCATACCGTCTTGCCAGTTTCCGGCTTTCATGGAGGAAACCTGTTGTGGAATTCTCCGCATCCCAGCGATGACGAGCCCCCAGGTCAGCTCGGCCGTGGCGTAGGAGGCTGATCCCTGGTGGAGGCTGGAGGACACCACGATGCCGAGGTTCGTGCAGGTTTCGATGTCGATGTGGGGATAGACGCTCCTCTGGCTGATGAGCTCGAGCTTTGGAAGGCTCTCGAGCAGGGGTGTCCGAATTGCTGTCCGCTCCCTGATGAGAACCAGAGCCTGTGTGTGCTTGAGGCGTCGAGCGAGTTCGCCCGGGTCGTCTATGTGATCCGTCCAGACCGTGACGTTGTGCCCATCCAGTCGCCGAAAGCAAGCCAAGGTCCTCAGCGTGTCGAAGTAGTCGTCCAGGATGGTGACGTTCATGGACTTTCGCCCTTGTGATCTCCCTGCGCCGCAGTGGCCGAGTGTGACAGTGCGCGTGCCTCACGTGGGGGGAAAGCCATCCTCACGCTGGAGGCGGCGATGTGAGGGCCAAGTGACGGTCCCCGGGCCAAACCTTGGGGAGCGGCCATGCGTCTCAACGGGCCACCAAGACCCGGACCGAGACTCCGCAACACGATCGGGGCCACTGAAGGGCCTTGGCCGGCGCTCGATTCGACATGGCAGTTCGGAACCACACTCACGTTGCCACGATCGTGGCCGCAAGGGCCATACGATGATCCTTCGACCATGGCGGTCCCAACCTTGTCCGTGGGGAGCGGAGCACCTCGTTCGCTCGATCACCCAGGAGGCGAACTGCCTCATCCTCGACAGTCTTGGCATTGTAGGTATGGATGGACCATCCGCGCTCCAGTGCGACTTGGGCCAACACGCGGCAGTACATCACGGAGTCGGCTCGACTCTCGTACGGCACACGACGCTGGGTGGCGATGTCTTCGGGAAAGTCCTCCAGCCAGGCCCGGATAGCAATCGCGGTGATCGGTTCGTCCAGCGAAGTCACGATGTCGTCAAATGCAGCCGAGGTGGCCTGAACGACCGACGCTCGTACGCTGACCACGAGTGCCTTGAGCTCACGGTCATCGAGCGGCTGGCCGGATTGATGGAGGAGATGTGCGCCCCCCTCGTGATGAATCGGAGCGGCGGGTAGGTCGGGTTGGATCAACTCGATCCGGCGGCGATCCACGACCCGGTGGTCCACGGCTGCTGTCACAGCCACGGCCCAGCCGTAGTGATGGGCGATGCCGAGTCTCATCATCGTCAATTCTGCCATGTCGGGCGGCGAATCCGACGGTGCAGACAGGTCCGCGGGTGGTCTAGCTCGCGGTCGGTGGCAGATCGAGGGCCAATCTGCGCTCGTACTCATCAGCCAGGGCGAGCAGGGTGGCGGCTGTCTCGCCGTTGTACGACGACCCGTGCATGATGGCAAGCGTTGTGGGGTTGAGGTCGGCCAAGTCCCGTATTGTCCGTGGGGTCTGCGGGGTAAGGCAGGTCGACCCAAACATGTCCTCAGCTTCAATGGCCGCACCGACAATGTCGCTTCCCGTCACAGCCGGCCCAGGGCCGACCTGGGTGAGGAGATCGCCGCAGAACAAGGTTTGTGTGGTTTCTTCGAAGAGGACGTGCGCGTCCCATCCGTGGGGCACATGGGGGGTATCGAGACTTCGGATGCTGCGACCCCCGAGGTCTAAGGATCCGTCGGGTGTCATCGGGACCGGTGCCCGATCGGCGAGATCGTCGATCGACACCATGCAGCCGACAGCGGTGTGGGCCACTTGGGCATTCGGGGCCGCATCAAGGAAGAGGTTCATGGCGCCGCATTCATCCGATTCGAGATGACCGAACGTGATCCAACGCAGGCGGTCCAATGGGATCAGGGAGGCAATCGCCGCCGACACGGAGGGATACAGGCCACGTGGACCGGTATGAAAGATGGTCGGCTCCTCGGCATCGATGAGGAACTGGTTGAACGTGAAGCCCGTCGGGCCGATGTTGGGCACGAAGGTGGAGATGCGGTAGATCCGGTCGGCAATTTCGTCGACGTTGGTTTCCATGGTCATCGCTCCTGGGAGGTAGTGGGTGTCTAGAGGGGGAGTGGGTTACTGAGAACGCCGGTTCCGGGCAGGCGTCCCGAGAGAGTGCGGACGAAATCGAGCGCATCGATCTCCACGCGCTCACCCGACCGGCCCTGTCGGTACTTCCCGCCGGCGGGACCGTCGAGCACGAGCTCGAAAGGCTGACCGTGGATGCCCGCCCATTCGGCGACGATATCGGCGACCAGACGGCCGTCATGATCGGCGGTGAGTTGCATCGGACGACCGATGGCCGCGTGGATGTCGATTCGGTGGGCCCAGATGTCCCGTGTGAATCCCACGTCCAGGAGGTACTTGAGGGGCACCCATCCAATGGGCGGCCCGAAGGGAAGCGGTGCATAGCGCACCGGAAGTGGTGTGTGCCATCGGCCCCTGACTGCCTTTGGGCCGATAGCCTCGATCTGGACAACCAGTTCTTGGTTCGACAGGTGGTTGCGCTCCCGAATCTGCAGCTCATTGAGGCCGTCGACCCAATGATGCGAGTCGATCTGGCGGTTCAGTGGCATCCCCCGTCGGAACTGGTGGGCAAACTCGCGGATCGACGCCTGCGCATCGCCCGACCCGAGGATGTGGAGGGCCATCTTGCGCACATCCCAGCCGGTGCAATCGGTGGGCATCGCCCACTCCTCAGGTGTGAGCGATGCGATCACGCGACCCATGCGCATGAACTCGTCCTCGGCCAGGACCCGGGCCTCGGGTCGTGTAATTCGATTTGGCATCATCGGTGGTTGCTCCTTTGGATCGCATCGTCCACGTAGAGATCGATCAGACGGTTGAGATGGCGCGTCCAGCGACGGCCGCCCGGTTCATTGCTGGTCTGTGCGGCCATCAGGCCGGCGATCATGGCCACGATGCAGTCGACGTCACCTTGATCAGTCACGCCGGCTTCGTTGATCACCGCGTAGACCCGTCCGAGTACACCTTCGGCGAGGGCGTAGGACTCCTGCGATGGCACAAAACCGGGTATGTGGCGCTCGAAGAGGAGTTCGTACCGTGCAGGATCCTCGAGAGCAAAGGCTACGAATGCGGCCATGAATTTCTTGAGGGCGGTCCGCGAGTTGCGGGGCAGTTTCGTGGCATCGAGCCAGTCGGCCAGTTGCCGGTTGCCGTCGGCGAACATGGTGTCGTACAAGACCGACTTCGAGTCGAAGTAGGCGTAGAGCGACGGTTGGCGCATCCCGACGTCTCGCGCCAAAGCGTGCAACGAGACCCCAGCGACCCCGTGCTCGCGAGCGAGCCCCCATGCCGCCTCCACAATCACCGCCACCTTGGCCTCTCGCCTCTGCGCAACTGGGACCATCAGACGACGACCCGATGTCCCGGCGCCCCTCGGCGCTGCCCGTCTTGCGAGAAAAGAACTATCATTGATAGGTAAATTACCTAGTATCGATAGGTAAGTCAAGGGTTCGGGCCGATGAGAGTTCCGCATCTCCCTGAGTCGTCGGATGAGGACAGGGAAGGGAACCATCACCGAGTACATCCGGACGTTGCCGGCGAGCGTGAGCAAGATCTGAAAGGCTACCGAGCGAGGCAATGTGAGCCGATGGCGAAGGGGATGGACATGGCATCAGAACTGATTTTGGAATTTGAAGGCGTGACCGACAAGGAGTACTTCGCAGTCAACAGAGAGCTGGGCCTCGACCCAGAGAGTGGGGAAGGCGACTGGCCGGACGGGATGGTGGCTCATTCGGCCGGCCTGAATGATGCGGGGCACCTCGTCGTGATCGAAGTCTGGGACACCCCTGAGCATCAGGCCAGGTTCATGGAGGAGCGACTTGGCGAGGCCCTAGTCAAGGGTGGGGTGACCGGACCACCCTCCAGTGTCACGTGGATTGAACTGGTTTCCCATCAACACCTAGGGAGTTGAACCCCAGACTGATCCAGCCGTAGGTCCCAATCTCAGGCTGGGTAATCGAATCGAAGTCGCTCTCATCGGGCTGCCAGCATCGGCTGTCGTACGATGGTTCGGTGGAGTTCAGCAGGGAACTTCGTGCTTCGGTGCTGGCCGGTACCGTCACGGTGTCATTCCGGCTGTGGCGGCGGCCGCGGGTGAAGCCCGGCGGTCGATACCGCGTAGGCGATGGCCACATTGAGGTCGACTCGGTCGAACGGATTCCCTTCGCTTTCATCGACGATGAGGACGTACGCCGAGCGGGCGAAAAGGATCTCGAGTCGCTCCGAACGCGAGCTGCCCATGCTGGGCCCATCCGCGATGAAACGGTGCTGTTCCGCATCGAGTTTCATATCGTGGATTAGTCCCTCCATGAAGGTCTCCACGGGGTGTGGGGGAGATGCCGGGTTGGAGTCCATGTCCGTCACGGGCACCGAGCCAACCAGGCGACCGATCACGGTGCCGTGTCACCAGATGCGGGTACCTGGTTCGCCATCGGTCGCCTCTCGACAAAGGGGTCCGGTTGACGCGATCGATTGGGGACCGATGCCATGGAATCCGACCAGCGGCCCCGCGCCTTACCAACCCCGTGGCTCCTTCTTGACATGCACCCATATGGCTGCCTATAGTTAGGTAACCAAAAGGTTGCCTATCTGAGGAGGATCGAAATGCCGGACATCAGACATCGTGTAGTCATCTCCGCCCCACTCGAGAGTGTGTACGAGGCGGTGTCCACGACCAATGGGGTCTCGGAGTGGTGGACCCGAGACGGCGTCCGAGGGGAGTCGAGCGAGGGCTCGAGGCTCCAGTTCTTCTTCGGTCAGCCGGAACCAGCAGCGGTGATGGAGGTCGCCCGGTTGGATCCTGCCGGGCACGTGCGTTGGGCCTGCGTGGAGGGCGCCGACGAGTGGGTCGGGACGACGATCGCCTTCGATCTCACCCGTCAAGGTGACGATACGGTGGTGTTGTTCACACACGCCGACTGGCGCGAGCCCGTCGAGTTCATGGCCCACTGCAGCGCCAGGTGGGCGTACTTCCTTTTTAGCCTCAAGAGCTACCTGGAAACCGGCAAGGGCACGCCCTTCCCCGAGGACCTGAGGTTCTGACTGCTGGACCGGAGCCCGTCATGGTTGATGTCTTCAAGGCGCTCGCAGACCCGAGTCGCCGCCATCTGCTCGATCGCCTCAATGCTCGCAACGGACAGAACCTTCGAGAGCTCTCCGAAGGACTGGACATGGCTCGTCAGTCCGTGAGCAAGCACTTGGCGATCCTCGAGGCGGCCAACCTTGTGACGACGATCCGACACGGACGGGAGAAGCTCCACTACCTCAACGCATCGCCGATCAACGAGATCGCGGAGCGCTGGATCAACCGCTACGACCAAGAACGAGTCCGAGCTTTGTCGGGTCTCAAACGAGCACTGGAGAAAACGCCGATGGAGAAGCCGCAGGTCGTCTATACGACGTACATCAACACCACACCCGAGCGCCTGTGGCAGGCACTCATCGAACCTGAGTTCACCCGTCAGTATTGGGGACTCGCCTTCGAGACCGACTGGAAGGTGGGTTCACCCATGACCTGGGACAACCACGGCATCATTATCGCCGATCCAGATCAAGTCGTTCTCGAGTTCGATCCCTACCGGAGACTGGCGTATTCATGGCACACCTTCACGCCGGAGCTGAACGCGGCCCGCCTCAAGCTGGATGATGAGGCGTTCGCCAAGCTTTCCGGCGAGCACCGGTCACGCGTTGCTTTTGATATCGAACCGGTAGGCGAGACCGTCAAACTCACGGTTGTGCACGATGACTTCGCTATCGGCAGCACCGCGGCGACCATGGTGACGAACGGATGGCCGATGGTTCTGTCCAGTCTGAAGACGTTCCTTGAAACCGGGGTGCCCCTAGGCTCCGCTCGACCCCAGCAGGAGTAGGAGCAGGAGGCCGCTGCCAAGAACTCGTTGGACGTGGAAGAACTCACCGACCGACTGGTCGTGCTCCTCATCCCGGCCATGTGTACGTGGGCACCCCCTGGTGTTCTTCGATTCGGTGGATCATTCCCACTACGCAGCGGCTTCGAGCAAAATCCCTTGGTCGTCGACCGCGGCTGGGACTACTGGGCGTTGGGCCCGACCTCCGTCTCTCGCTCGTAGGTGAGGAGCAGCACCCCGGTGGTTGTCGGGTGCAGTTGGTGAGTCGCAGAGGTCGCGAGTCGGGATAGCCCCGGAACAGCCGCTTCCCTTTACCCAGCACAATCGGGTGAAGCAGGATCGGGTAGATGTCGATCAGATCCTCGGCCACGAGCGTCTGGATGAGCACGCTGCCGCCCAGGACGGTGACGACACCGTCCCCCTCTTCCTTCAGCCGCCCGACACCGTCAACGATGTCGCCGTCGAGAACATGGGAGTTGCCCAGTCCAGGTCCCCCAGGTGCAGGGTCCTGGATGCCACGTAGTTGGGCTTGGCGTTCAGGCTTGCCGCCATGGGATCGTCCGGAGCTTCGTGGGGCCAGTGTGCGGCCATGAGTTCCCAGGTCTTGCGGCCGAAAAGGTAGGCCGAGGTCTGGCCCATACCGTGCCCCGCATGCTGCGCCAGCACCACGTCGCCGTAGGGGGCGCCCCAACCACCCTGGTCAAAACCGCATTCGCGGTCCTCGTCGGGGCCGCCGAGGCCCTGCATGACGCCATCGAGCGTGACGAACTCGACCACGGCCAGCTTCGGCATGATGGCTCCTTTGCGTTCCCGATCCAAATGTAGCAACGGTCCCATCGGACCCGGCGATCATGGGTCAAGCCCCAAGACGCCAGGGAGAGCCTCCGTGGAGCATCGGAGCCCCTGCTGGTGATGCGTGGGGCGACAGGAGCAAGAATGGCGAGATGAACACGCAACAACGGATCGATCGTCTTGAGGATGCACTCGTCAACCTGGGAACCATCATCGAAGCCGAGGGCCGGTGGTCCAAGAGCGAGAACGCCACAGTTCGGGTCTTCGGGGAGCAATTCAATGGGTTCGTGCTCGCTGTCGCCAGGGAGCGAGCGGCGAAGTCGTAGCTCCCGTTGGGGCCGAAGGCAGAGATAGGCCCGCCCGCTGGGTGAGATAGAGGATCTGGCTTGGCGGGGAGCTGACTGCCACGGCCGGTCGCCAAAGAGATAGCTGGTTCAGCGCCGGATGAAGCAAGCCTTGGCGGTCATAGCACCAGCTACCGCAGATCCACGTCTTGGACTCTCTCCGACCACCACGCGATCAGTCCGGCCCGAATCTTCTCGGTGAGGGTGCCGTCGGCGATCAGGACGTTGTCATCGATCTGACCCAGGTTGAAGACGCCAACTTCGTCTTCGAGCCAATCGGCGGAGGCAGCAACGAGCTCCCGATGGTCGCTGGCAATCCGATCCGAGTAGATGATTTCAAAGCCACCGGTCGTACTCACAAAAGTGATGTCTCCAGCAAGTGGGATCGCCTCCTCATCTTCCACGTGTCCCAATGTACCCACAAGGGATGGCCCGTCAACGAACCGGAAAGTCGGGCCACCGCCGAGGTTGCCACGATCCCTCGCGTCAGGAGGGACGACCGCTGTCGCCGCCCGTGAGGATCGTGGGTGGCTGGGTGGGCGATCCGTAGTTTCGCTCCCGCATGGCAACCGTGGGTCCTTGGCACGGCCCGTGGGGCATTCTGCATCCGGGTTGGTGTGCCGTGATCGGCGTTGGACTGACTCACTCGGTCGCCCTCGGGGTCCGTAAGTCGGCTGCAGACGACGGGGTGACCGTCCGGTCGGCACGGCAACTCACCAACCGATGCGCGGGCCCTCGGTAGTATCGGGCCGGCGGGGGTGGGTCACCAAGTACCAACGGACCATGTGTTACCAACGGACCATGAGAGAGAACCGGTCATGACCAAGAGCGAATCCCAAAAGAGCGACTCGCCGTCTCAGCTGATCGACGCCAGAATCAAGGAGCTGGGCGATTGGCGTGGTGAGATGCTGAGCCGCCTCCGCTCCCTGATCAAGGAGGCGGACCCCGATGTCGTCGAGGAGTGGAAGTGGCGAGGGGTCCCGACCTGGTACGACAACGGGATGATCTGCACGGGGGAGACGTACAAGAGTGTCGTGAAGATGACGTTTGCCAAGGGTGCGTCGTTGGAGGATCCGGCCGGCCTCTTCAACTCCAGCCTTGAGGGGAACACGAGGCGTGCCATCGACTTCCATGAAGGCGAGCAGTTGGACGAGAAGGCATTGAAGGCGCTCATCCGAGCCGCTGTGACCCTGAATCAGTCCGGAGCGAGGAAGTAGGCGTCCGGCAGCACCAACGCCGTAGGAGCTACGCCAGCCGCTTGGCTTCGGCCAGCCCCGCGGCACTGTAGACGCCGTCGGGGAAGACGGCATCCCAGGCATCCCGCACCCCGCGGTAGTCCTCGCTCGGGCCGTAGGCGGCGAGGGCGGCAGCCACCACCTCGTCTCGTCGGGCGGCGACCGCAGTACCGAACGCAAACTCCAGCTCGGTGTCGATCTGGGCGATCGACTCGGCGAACCGGCGCTGGTGGCCGATCAAGCGGACGGCACTGGAGGGGGTCATGGGGATCCTTGTCGATAGTGGGGGATAGCTGAAGAGAGGTGCCTGCGGTTTCCTCGGGGTCCCAGCGCGGCGCCGGGCCCGTCAGGCGACGGAACCAACGTAGCGTCGAATGTGGGTGGTCATGGTCGCGTCCTGGGTGACCCACTCAGCCGTTCCGACGATCCCACGGTCGACGATCGGCACGCCCATCCCGTGGGGGTACGCGAGGCTGGCGGGGTGTCCCACCTCATCGAGCCACGTCGCCCGGGTACACCAGGTCCTCTCATCAGGATGGAGGACCCCGATGATCCGCAGCTGGAGCTCTACCGGAATCTCAACGATCCGGCCGGCCGGATCCGCCTCGATGCCGATCGAGCAGTCTTCGTCGTCGAGGGCAGACTGGCCGTCGGCCGCCTTCTCACCTCGGCGTACTCCGTGCGGTCACTGCTGGTCGACGATCGTCGGCTGGCGGCCGCCGGCGACCTCATCGAGGGCACCCGGGCCCTGGGGGCACCGGTCTTCGTGGCTCCCCGTGCCGTGGTGGCCGAGACCGTGGGCTTCGATCTCCACCGGGGCGTCGTGGCCGTGGCCAGTCGCACGTCGCCCAGGGACCCGGTCGAGCTCTTGGCCGACGCCGTCGGAGGAGGCGTCCTGAGGGAAGCGCTTCCAGTCATCGCCCTCCTCGAGGGGCTCAACGACCACGAGAACATCGGCGCCCTCTTCCGGAACGCCGCTGCCTTCGGCGTAGCGGGTGTCCTTCTCGATCCCAACTGCGCCGACCCGCTCTACCGCCGGTCCATACGCGTGTCCGTCGGACACGTCCTCCATATGCCGTTCGCCAGGCTCACGCCCTGGCCATCCGCGCTCGGGCAGGTTCGGGCCGCGGGGTTCATCGTCGCTGCGCTGGCTCCACATCCATCCTCCGACGGCGCTGTCCCAACGGCCAGCCTCGCCCAACTGAGGGCTCGGGCGCTCGAGGGGGAGCGTCCGTCTGGTATCGCCCTACTCCTCGGGGCGGAGGGACCGGGAGTCACGGAGGCCGCGCTGGCCTCCGCTGACGTGATCGTCCGCATCCCCATGGCCGAGGGCGTGGACTCGCTCAACGTGGCGACGGCCGCCGCCGTGGCCTTCTATGCCCTGGCTGGACCATGAGCGCGGGTCATCCGCTACTACTCCTTGCGATACTACGTTCTGAGTAGTAAGATGGCGGCATGGGAAGGTCCGCACTTCGTCGTGGGAACGATCCGCCGCTCCTCATTCTCACCAGCCTCGCCGCCGGTCCGAAGCATGGGTACGCCCTCTCCAAGGACATCGAAGCGTTTGCCGGTACCGTCCTGAGCCCCGGGGCCCTCTACGGAGCGATCACCCGGCTCGAGGAGCGTGGACTCATCGAGCCGCTGGGCGAGGACGACCGTCGTCGCCCCTACCGCATCACCGCGGCGGGATCGGCCGCACTCGGCGATGCCGTCAGTGACATGAACCGGGTCACCACGGTCGCATCGGCCCGACTGGGACTGATGAAGGGGCGGTTCGCATGAGGTCTTCACGGGGCGATCGCTCTGGGATCCTGCGGTGGTATCCCGAGGAATGGCGAGCTCGCTACGGCGATGAGTTGATGGCCCTGGTGCACGATCGCTACGGCACCGGCCGCGTGCCACTGACCGCCAGGGCCTCCATGATGAGGGCCGGGTCGGCGGAGCGCCTCCGCCACGCGGGCATCGTCGGCGGCACGGTGAGTCACGAGCGCCGTGTTCGGGGCGCATCCCTGATGGTTCTGTGTGGTTGGGCCCTGTTTGTCATCGCTGGATCCGCGTTCGCCAAGTACGCCGAGCATTGGGATCTGGTCACCCCCCGGCATGATCGGTCGATTCCGTCGGCTGCCTTCGTGGCGGTCCAGGTGGCCGCCGCCGCCGGCGTCGTCCTCTTCTCGGTGGCGGTCCTGGTGGCCCTCCCCGCCCTCGTACGCCGAATACGGGAACGCGGGTGGGACACGGTCCGCACGCCACTGCGGGCGACCATCCTCACATCCGGCGTCGCCCTGGCGGCCACCGTGACCATCATCGTGTGGTCGCATCACTCCACACCGACTCCACTGAACCGCGGCCTGTGGCCTTACAAAATTGCCGGGATGGTGTGGGTGATCCTCGTTTTGGCGGCCATCGCCTGCGGGACGGCGGCCATCATCGCAGTCGTCACCCGGCTCGAGCTCTCCAGGGGGGCCACGCGCACCCTCGGCATCCTTGCCGTGGCCATGGCGACGGTACTCCTGGTCATCCTCGCGGGCGTCACCATCTGGTGGATCTCCCTGGCCATCAACGCCCCGTGGTTCTTCGGCGGCACCCGAGGGGCGATCAGTGCCGCGGCTCCGCCGGCGATGATCGGTGTGGGTGCGGTGATGGTCGTCGGGCTGGTCCTCGGGATGTACGGGGCGGCCCGCGTCATGGGAAATCTGCGTACGGTGTCCCGCTCCGGGTCCGAACCCGCTCAGGAGGGCTGGCCACGGTCGCTTTGATCAGCGAGCGCACTTCGACCCCGCACTGCCCACCCGGTCCCGGAGGCGTGGGGGAGCGAGTCCACGGTCGACCCGATGGGCAACCCGGCGACGTCAGGCCGACTGGTTGGCCCGGTACGTTCCATCATCGCCCCACAAACGCTCGCGGTCGGCCAGCACCCTTCGGATCTTGACGAGCGAGGGGACACGGTCCCCGGGGCCGCGTATGGCCTCGATCCGGTCAGTCCGCCAGAGTTCGTCGAGCACGGCGTCGACCGTGGCGGAATCCAGTCCGGTTTCCTGGTCGATCAGCGCATTGTCGCAGTCCCGATCCTCGTCCTCGTGCAGTCCGATGACGACGAGAACGTCCTGGATGTCGTCCACTCTGGGCATCGGCCGACACTACCTTCGAGGCACGTGCCCGACGCGGCTTTCGGTGGCTGGGGCCCGGGATTGGGGACACCCGATGCGAGCCAAGCCTCCGGTGTCCGAGCTGCTACCCCACCCCTCCGGTGATTGGTTAACGCCCTCGCCGCTGTGCCGGGGACCGAGCATCGCCATCGCCGATTTCGGTCTCACCACCTAGGTAACCGATCTGCCGGCATCCACTCCGCCTGGGCTGGCCTGGACGGACGACCGCCTCCTGGCTGCACGTGGAGCAGCGCCGGCAATGGGGATGGGAGCGGGCGTACCTCGGAAGTATGGGTTCTCTCCCGGCATGACGGTTCCGGGAAACTCGACCAATATGGAGGAATGCGTCGCTTGGTCCTCACCGTCACCTGCCCCGACGGCACCGGTATCGTGGCCGCCGTCACCGGGTTCATCGCCTCTCACGGAGGATGGGTGGTCGAGGCAGCCCAGCACAGCGACCTCACGACGGGACAGTTCTTCCAGCGGATCGAGATCATGGCGGAGAGTCTGCCTTTCGACGGTGACGAGTTCGCCAGCCGGTTCGGTGACGTCGCTCGCCAATTCGAGCTGGTCTGGCATCTTCGCGACACCGGGCAGCGGCGCAAGGTGGTCATTCTGGCCAGCAAGGAGGACCACTGCCTGGCGGACATGCTCCATCGCTGGCGGAGCGGTGACCTGGAGTGCGACCTGCCGGTGGTCATGGCCAACCACCCCGATCTGCGGTCGTTGGTCGAGTCCTACGGGATCGAGTTCCGACACGTCCGCTTCGAGGAGGGCGGCAAGGCGGAGGCCTTCGACGAGATCGTCTCGCAGTTCGATGCCGTCGAGGGCGACGTCATGGTGCTGGCCCGCTTCATGCAGATCCTCCCGGCGAGCGTGTGCGAGCGCTACCCGGGGCGGATCATCAACATCCACCACAGCTTCCTCCCCTCCTTCGCCGGCGCACGGCCCTACCACCAGGCCTTCGAACGGGGGGTGAAACTCATCGGGGCCACGTGCCACTACGTCACCGCCACACTGGACGCCGGGCCCATCATCGAGCAGGACACCATTCGCATCGATCACGCCGACACGGTGGAGGAGCTGCTCCGCATGGGCCGGGACATCGAGCGCTCGGTGCTGGTCCGTGGCCTGCGGTGGCACCTCGAGGACCGGGTGTTGCTGAACGGGAACAAGACCGTCGTCTTCGGGTGACCAGCACCGCGCTCCCAAGCGAGGTCCCCATCGTGCAGGCCCCAATGGCCGGGGGCCCGTCCACGCCGGACCTGGTGGCGGCGGTGGCCCGGGCCGGCGGGTACGGCTTTGTCGCCGGCGGGTACCGCACGCCCGGGCAGTTGCGGGACGATATCGCCACCACCCGTTCACTCACCGGGGCCCCCTTCGGTGTCAACCTCTTCGTTCCCTCCGCCCCGGGTGACCCATCGGCCGTCGCCGACTACGCCTCCACCCTGGCGCCCGACGCCAGCCGGCTCGGCGTCGCCCTCGGCGAGCCGCGATGGGACGACGATGCGTACGAAGGCAAACTCGAGGTGGTCACGTCCGCCGCCGTCCACCTGGTGAGCTTCACCTTCGGTTGTCCCACGTCGTCGACCGTCGATCGGCTGCACCGGGCCGACTGCCGGGTGGCGGTCACCGTGACGTCGGTGGCCGAGGCCCGTGCCGCCCTGGATGCCGGCACCGACATGGTGGCCGTGCAGGGCACCGAGGCCGGCGGCCACCAGGGCTCGTTCCTCGACCTCACCCCCAATCACCTACCCCTCCTCGAGCTCCTGGCCGAGCTGGTCGAGGTCACTGACCTGCCCCTCATCGGCACCGGCGGCGTGATGGGTGGCGCGGACGTGGCGTCGGTCCTGGCTGCCGGGGCCGTCGCCGTCCAGATCGGCACCGCCCTGCTGTGCACCCCCGAAGCGGGTACGTCGGCCCCCTACCGCCGGGCCCTCCTCGACGGGCGCTATGCCGACACCATCGTGACCCGGGCCTTCAGCGGCCGCTACGCCCGGGGGCTGGCCAACGAGTTCGCGCTGGCCCACCACGACCGGGCGCCCCAGGCCTATCCCGAGGTGCACCAACTGACCCGTCCCCTCCGGGCCGCGGCCACCAGGGCCGGGGACGCCTCGGTACCGAACCTGTGGGCCGGCACCGGCTGGCGTCTGATCACCGCCGACCCCGCTGGTACCGTCATCGCCCGCATGGCGGGGGAGGCCAGGCGGTTACTCGGCGGCCCACGCGGCGGGAGCGGCGGTTCGGGTCGATCCCGTCCCCACCACTAGACGGCCGGTCGGGTCGTGGTGGTCGGGACGGTCGTGGTGGTCGTCGTCGGGTTCGGGGTGGGGACACCACAGAGGGCGTAGGGCGTCATGGTCATGGCCACACCCACGGGCAGCGTGGCCACGACGACGCCGACGACCTGCCATATGGTGCCGTCGACGGGGGCAGAGGAACGGATGGCCACCGTCTGGCTGGGCCCGGAAGCCGAGACCCGGGCACCCCCGCTCAGGAGGACCTTACCGACGGGACAACTCACCTTGGCCACCAATTCGGTGCCGATGGTGGCACCCGTCGTTGAAGTGAGCGCCGCGCCGGTGACCACGGTACCGGCGGTGACGGTCCCGGCCGGCCCCGCAGGACCCACCGGGCCGGCAGCCCCGACCGGCCCCGTGGCTCCGACTGGGCCCTCGGGACCGGTGGCACCGGTCTTCCCGGGCGGGCCCGACACCTTCGGAGGGATCTTCACGATGGCGTAGATGGCGGTCCCGAGGCCGGCCAGCCCCACGACGATCGAGCCGATGATCACCGGGAGCACCCACCGGGGGAGCGCGGTGGTCGAGGTGGGCGCGGCTTCGGGCACCGGCTCGGGCGCTACGGGAATCATGGCCACGACGGGGGAGACTATCGGTTGTTCGCCCCCGGTGGGCGGTGGGCTCAGCCGAGCGCAGCCAGCGGACGGTCGGCCTTCCCGGCGGATCGTCGGGCGCCGTCGGACGAGGAGCGGGCTCCGGCGGCCGCACCCAGACCAGCCACGCCGACCAGGGCGAGCAGGGGTCCGGTATTCGGATCGGTGGCCTGGCCGCTGAACAGCTGGCCGAAGCTCTGACCCCCGGCCCAGTAGAGGAGGGCCAGTGCAATCCCCGCCCACAGGGCGCCACGTTGGAGTCGTCCCCGTCGTAGGGCGAGTACCCCGATGGCCAGCTGGACGGTCACCAGGAGTACCCCGGCCCCGGCACCGTGGATGACAGCGGCCATCCCGTGGTCGAGGTCGGCCAACCACGGGGAGACGGTCGCCGCATTCGACGAGAGGTCGCTCCGGAGGGCCGATGGGCCGTTCCCCGGGATCAGGTTCAGGGCGGCGAAGCCGATCCAGAGTGTCGCCCACACCCCGAGGATCCACGGAGGGGGACGCCCCGGGGTCGTCGACGGCCCGGGCCTCGGCGTCGGCGGGCCGGGCCAGGCGGCCAGGGCCAGGATCCCGTAGAGCAGGGCCGCCCCCGGTGCTCCCACCAGGGCCGAGACGTGGCCTCCGGCCAGTCCGCCGAGACCCTCACCGGCGTACCAGACCCCACCGGCCCAGACCATCGAGGCCACCAGCGCGGCCCGGGAGGTGCGGGTGCACAGCAGCCCTATGCCCAGCGCCAACTGGACGCCGGCGAAGACGCTGTTGAACAGGGCCGGATGCGTCCCGATCAGCGCCGCATTCCACCGGACCGGCGCGGCCACGAAGAACGGCTGACCCGCGGCCACCGGGGTGATGATCTGCTGGGCAAAGCCCTTGGTGAACATGTACGGCTGGAGCTGAAGCAGGCCGTCGAGCAGCCAGAGGATCCCGAGGGCGAACCGCAGCGATCGGCGGGTCAGGAGTGACCGGTCGGTCGGGGGTGACCAGGCCGGCCAGGGATCCGACGACCGGGTCGGTCGGGACCGGGCCTCCCGGTCCAGGAGTGGGTGGGGAGATGAGGGCACGGCGACCTCTGATTCGACGGGTGGCCCGTCCTGGGCCACGGGTCACGACGGGGCGGGGGCCATGGGGAGGAACGCAGCCGCGCTCCTCCCCATGGCCGGTGTGGCCTCGGGCCGCCTCAGGCGGCCGAGCCGTAGAACGGCATGCCCTCGTTCGGGGGACCGAAGGTGAAGACACCGCCGTCCGAGGCGGTCAGCCAGTACCCGTCATAGGAGTTGTTGTTGAGGCCGGCGATGACCGGCGAGTTCAACTTCAGGTTGCCGGTGGACCCGTAGAACGGGGCGTTGAAATCGAACACCCCGCCGTCGGAGGCAACCAACCGGTACCCGCTCCCGTCCGAGAGGGGGGCGATGCCCACCACCGGCTTGTTGAGAGCCATGCCACCGGTCGAACCCATGAAGGGTGCGCTGAAGGAGAACACACCTCCGTCGGAGGCCACCAGCCAGTAGCCACCGGTCGACCGGTCGAGGCCCATGCCCACGACCGGCTTGTTGAGGTGGATGTTGCCGGTGGAGCCGGCGAAGGTGGCATCCCCGTAGGTGAACACGCCACCGTCCGATGCCACCAGGTAGTAGCCGGTCCCGTTGAGGGTGGGCGTGATGCCCACCACGGGCTTGTTGAGCGGTGAGCCTCCGGCCGATCCGTAGAACGGAGCGTTGAAGGAGAACACGCCACCGTCCTTGGCCACCAGCCAGTAGCCACCGGTCATGCGGTCGACGGCCATACCCACGATGGGCTGGTTGAGATGGTGGCCGGTCATGGCGCCGTAACAGGTGGCGGCGCCGAATGCGGCCACGTCACCCTGGGAGTCGGTCTCGTAGTAGCCCGTCCCGTCGTCCAGCGCCGCCGAGCCGACCACGGAGCCGGCGGGCAGATGGGTCACGCAACTGGTCTGGACCGGCCCCGGGGTGGGGGAGCTGCCTCCGGGCAGCGTCTGGAACCAGAGGTAGGCATTGGTCGGGACCTCGGTCACGGCCGGTGTGGATCCGGCCGCGGGGATACCGATCCCGCTTCCGGGTACGCCCTCGAGGGCCCGGACCGACGCGTAGTTCTTCGAGCTCTCGACGGAGGCCAGACCGGCTGGCGTGGTGACCGGGATAACGATCACGTTCCACCATTCCGGCTGATCACCGTTCCGGGTGGTCAGCAGATGGTCATGACCGGGCAGCGGCACATTGTCCAGGCTCGCCGCGTTACTGACACCGAGCGTCGGTGCCAACAGCGAGAGGTCGATGGTGGCCGGGTGGTCGATGCAGGTGATGGCACTCGAGCACTGGTTGTACGTCACCGGGGGAGTGGCATAGAGGGGAACCGGGATGTACAGAGGATCGATGGTGCCGTTGGCTGCGCTCGGATAGGAGTTGGCGGGCGTCGGGATGGTCGTGTCCCCGACGTTGGGTGGGACCGAGGTGGGGTTGGCTCCGGCCTCGCACCCGGTGGACGAGTGGACCGTCACGCTGGTGGTGCCGCAGTAGTACTGCTCGGAGTACAGCGCCTCGACGTCCTGACCCTGGATCCAGTCACGACTGATACCGACATTCTGACAGTTGGGCGCGGTGGCTCCACAGTCGTTCATGAGGTTGTTGAAGGTCGTCCCCGGCTCCACCTGGCTCGCCGGAGGGGCGGCAGGGGCGGCAGGGACCGAGGGCCCCGGAGGGGCGACGGCGGTCAGATTCGCCGCCATCGACGCCGACAGCGTCCCCGGCAGCACCTGGAAGAACAGGAAGGCGTTGGTGGGCACCTCGGTCGCCGTCGTGGCCGGGTTGGGGTCGGCCGCGGCGGTGTTGATGGCGTCCAGGCTGGTCAGCTTGTTGAAGGTGGCCAGGCTCTTGGTGGCGACGATCTCCACGTTCCACCACTCCGGGAGCCCGCCGTTGCGGGTGGCCACCACGTGGTTGTGGGCGGGGATGGGTACGGCGTCGAGCGTCGAGGGATTGGACACCCCCAGATACCCGGCCAGGAGATGGAGGTCAATGGTCGGCGGGTGGTCGATGCACGTGGCGGTGCCGATGCACTGGGTCGGTGGGGGGGTGAACCCGATCGGCACCGGGATGTACAGCGTGTCGCTGTGCTTGGTGTTGCCCAGGATGGTGCCGTTGGCCGAAGCCAGGGTCGGGTTGGGATTGGCCGACGCCGGCGTGCCTGCCTCGCATCCGGTGGCCGTGTCGAGTGAGCCCTTGCCGGGTTCGCAGAAGTAGTCCTCGCTGTAGAGCAGGTCGACGTTGGTCCCGTTGTAGTAGCCGTTGGACTCGCCCACCTGGCCGCAGGTGGGAGCGTCGTTGCCGCAGTTGTACTGGAGGGGGTCGATGGTCGTCCCGTTGTCACCGCTCGGGGCGGGGTCCTGGGCGGCATGCACGGTGGAGGCCGGCGCGGCGCTGGCTGCCACCGACTGGAGGGACAGGCCGAAGAGGACTGTCAACAAAGAGGCCATGACCACGAAGGCCGTGCGCCCCCGGTGGCGAGGTCGGTCGGGATGTTCAGTCAAGGGATTCACCTTTCGTTGACGGAGAGGAGGGACCGGTGTCCCCGACACGGCGCTTGCGCCACGTTTCCCCCGTGAGACCGACTGGTTGAGCTTGGGCGAGCAGATCGGTCCACACCCCGTCTTCGGACCGGTGCGGGTGTCCAGATGACGTGACGCCCAAGTTCCCTGTGACCTGCGGGGGGACGACCCTGGAGGGGGATCCGGTGGCCGACCCTGACCCACCGGCCGGATCCGCCCGATGCAGGAAGTGCTCCCGAAGACCAGGGGTGGGTCCGGCCGTCGGTGCGGGAGACCCTACCGGCCACCGATCGGCGTCAGGTGCTCCACTGCTGGAGATAGAGCCGGGCCCGCGATGCCTGTTGGATGCGGTCCATGAAGTCCTCGCCGACGCTGTCGGCGATCGCCCGGTTGTCGACCCAACGCCCCTCGGGGGCCTCTCTCGTCACCCGCAGCATGATGGCGCACAGTCCCTCGCAGGCGGCGATCAGCTCCCGGAACTGGAGACCGAAGTTGTCGTCGGGACAGCGACGGGAGCCGAGCCACCGCTGGGCGTGGGCCATGGTGGCGGTGAGCTGGTCGCAGGCCGCCAGGACGACGACGGCGGGCGCCTCGGACGTCGAGATGAGGCGGTCCTCGGCCTCCATCAACGACCGCACGATGGGCCAGGCCTCGGACAGCCATCGGTCGAGCGAGCGTCGGCCCGGCTTCATCCGTTTCGCCCCTCGACCCGTGTCACGGAACCATTCTGTCGACTATTCGGCGAGCGCTCCGAGAATCGCGCTCAACGACACGTGCTTGGCACTGGCAGTGGCCCCACCCTGCACGGGCCGGGAGTCGCAGCCCGAGTCAGCCGGCCGCCGAGCCGTAGAAGGGGGCGTGGAAGGAGAACACCCCACCGTCGGAGGCCACCAGCCAGTACCCGTCACCGTCGTTGTCGGGGATGGTGGTGATGATGGGCCGGTTCAACCGGATCAGGCCGGTGCCGCCGTAGAACGGGGTGTTGAAGCCGGTGAAGACTCCACCGTCGGCGGCCACCAACCGGTAGCCGCTCCCGTCCGATGTGGGGTCGATGCCGACGATGGGCTGGTTCAGCTTCATCCCCCCGGTGGCTCCGTCGAAGGGGGCGTTGAAGTTGAAGACCCCACCGTCGCTGGCCACCAGCCAGTAGCCGCCGGTAACCCGATCGACGGCCATACCCACGATGGGCTTGTTCAGCCTCATCAGGCCGGTGCCGCCGTAGAAGGTGGCGTTGAACGAGAACACCCCTCCGTCGGAGGCCACCAGCCAGTAGCCGCTCCCGTCCGGGGTGGCGCCCATCCCCACGATGGGCTTGTTCAGCCGGATGCCGCCGGTCGATCCTTCGAAGGGGGCGTTGAACGAGAACACCCCACCGTCACTGGCCACCAGCCAGTAACCGCCGGTGGCCGGGTCGACGGCCATTCCGACGATCGGACGGTTGAGCGGCGTCCCCGTCATCCCGCCGTAGCAGACGGCAGAGCCGAAAGCGGCCACATCACCGGACCGGTCGACCTCAAAGTAGCCGGACCCATCATCGAGCGCGGCGGCACCCACCACCGCGCCGGACGGCAGCTGCGTGGAACAGCCGGGCTGGCCGGACCCGGGGCTGGACTGGACCTGGCCCGGTGTCGTGACCTGATTGGCCATGCCGGGCCACGACGCCTGCCCACCGCCGTCGACGGCGGCCACCGAGTAGGTGTAGCTCGTTCCTGGCTGGGCGCCGGTGTCGGTGTAGGAGGTCGTGGACCCACCGACCGTGGCCAGCGCCGAACCGTTGCGATAGATGCGGTACGAAGCGATGGACCCACCCGCCTCGGTCGATGCCGCCCAGTGGACGACGACCGATGTCATGGACGTGGCTGCCGCCGTGACACTGGTCGGCGTGGACGGCCCCGGGGAGGCCGGGTAGGTGTAGGACTGCATATCGAACGAAGCGCCGGCAGCGTTGTAGGGGGTGACGGTCACGCTGTCACCGTTCACCGTGACCTTGAGGAAGTTGTAGACATCGGACTCCGACGTGGGAACGGGCGCGGTGTTGTTGGTGCTGCAGGCCGAGCCGGTGTTCTTCGTGGGGTCCCATCCCAGCGCGTAGATGTCCTTGTCGGGGGCCGAGGCACCGGTGGTGAGGGCAGCACAGGTGGCACCCCCGAGGACGGGCTCCAGGACACCCCCGCCGCCTCCGGTGACGTAGTTGGTGATCTGCCCCGGACCGTTGGGCACGATCCGCTGGTAGGTATGGGCGTGACCGTTGAAGGCCACCCGCACGCCGTTGGCGGCCAGGAGCGCCTCCAGGCTGGTGGAGGCGTTGGGGTTGGCCGAGCTGCTCTGCAGATAGACGTCCGAGGGTTGCGTGGCGTTGTCCGAGCGGAGCGGGTAGTGGAAGACGGCGAACTTCACGCCACCCGGGTGCTCGGCGAGATCCCGCTGGAGCCACTGGTACTCCGGAGAGCTGGTCTGCCAGTGCTCGTCCGCGTCGGCCTGGTAGGGCTCGCAGTAGTTGGCCGGTGGGGTGCCGGCGGTTCCGCACAGGCTGCCGGTGGTGGTCCCCAGCTTGTTGGCCAGAGAGTCCGACCACGCGCCGTCGAGCACGTAGACCCGGACGTCACCGGTGGAGAAGGCGTACCAGTCGTCGGGAGACGATCCGGTGATGCCGTCGGTGCCCGAATAGCTGTCGAAGGCGTAGGTCCCCCCGGAGGCGGCGGCCGTGCTCGAGGTCGGGAAGATCTTGAGCGGGTTGATGTTCTGGCCGTGGTCCCCCGGACCGGCGAAGATCGGGATCCCCCCGGTCTGGGGATAGTA
This sequence comes from uncultured Acidimicrobiaceae bacterium, assembly GCA_963738545.1. GTDB lineage: Bacteria > Actinomycetota > Acidimicrobiia > Acidimicrobiales > RAAP-2 > Bog-756. The sequence goes on along the minus strand of CAVTXA010000007.1, from coordinate 971,206 downwards.
GAAGGGCCCGAAGATGTTGCTGACCTCGGGCTGGGTGCCGGTCTGCTGCAGGTCCCCGAAGGTGGACTGGGTGGCCCCGCTGTAGGCGATGTCTCCGGCCGAGATGAGGAAGTCGGCGCCGGACTGGCCGATCTGGCGATCCAGGGACGCCTCATCGGGGTTGTAGCCGTTGGCGAAGGGGATGTCCAAGGCGGGGGTGGCGCTCGTGTAGTAGTAGTTCTCGCCGGTGTCGTCGATCACGTCGAAGGAGACGGGGGCCGTCGACTGGGCACTGGTGGGGCTGAGCGTCGTGAAGAACTGGACCGGCTCGGTGGGGGGCAGAAGGTTGACCGATCCGGACGTGTCGCCGGAGAACACGGTGTAGCAGTACTGCGTCCCCGCCGACAGGCCGGTGAGCGTGACCGAGTTCTGGTACTCGGACGCCCCATTGACGGTGAACTGGCGGCTGCTCAGGCTGGCTGAGGTTACCGGGTTCACCCCGTTGACCGGTCCCGGGAGCGAGGTCGGGGCGGAGGCGGCCGATATCGACCACGTGGTGACCGAGGCCGGGCACGAGGCGCCACTTCCCGTGGGCGTGGCCAACACCGACCCCGGTGTGGCCGAGGTGGTGGCCCAGTTGATTGACGCCGATGTCTGGGTGAGGTCGGTCACGTAGGGGGCGCGGGTGAGGATCGAGTTGTAGCCGGTGTAGGGCGTGACCGTCACCGGGCTGTCCGCTGACGCCGTCCTCATCAGGCCGACCGCCGAGACCGCCCCGACCACGAGAAGTACACCGACGCCTAGTCCGACCGAAGCGCGCTTCCTCATGTTGCCCCATTCATCGTGTAGAGAACAGGGAAGTTATCGCAAAGTGAACGTTGCTACAAAAGTTCACATGGAGACTCTGGCCACTACACCTCAACTGGAGGTTCAGGGGCAAAAGGTTGTCTAGACGCATTTTTCATAGAGCGATGGAGCGACCCCTTTTCATCGGTCACTGTAACAAGTCAGGTGAATACGGAGAGTGGCTATAGGAGGGTCTCGGCGATCGACTGCCGTCCCCTCCGGAATGTGACTGCGTGCGCCCTCACCGTTGCCCAGCGTGGCCTTCGCACTGTGCGTAGGCCGCACATCACGGTGACCGTTGTGGGCTCAGAAAGGGTCCATTCTCAGTTGACTGCTTCTCAGCTGAATCCAATAATGAGCGACATGAGCAACCCTGGGGCAGACATGGCCGTCGAACGCTGGAGCGGGAGGGCCAGGCGGTTGGTTCGACGGTCGATGATCCTGGCGATGGGGGTCCTCTCGCTGGGCTCGGTCGCCGTCGTCAGCACACCGACGATCGCCGGGTCCGTCAGCGTGGTCAGCGTGACCCCATCGCCGAACACAGCCGGAGCTGCTTCCACCTACGCCGTCGTCTTCAGCATCACCGCCTCGCTCGGTACCGGTAACACGATCACCCTCTCTGCTCCGGCCGGGACGACCTTCTCGTCGTCCGGTTACTCGGTGGACGGCACCGCTGCCACGGGGACCCCCGCTTCCAACTCGGTGGTGATCACGGTTCCGGCGACGGTGGCGATCACCGCCCCTGCTACCGTCACCGTGAGCGCATCAGCCGTCAACCCGACGGCGGCGAATCCGTCGTACTCGATGAGTGTGAGCACGTCGCAAGAAGTGACGGCCGGCAGCGGCACCTACGGCATCACCGCAGGCAGTGGATCCCAGTTGTCGGCCACTGCCGGGGGTGGCCAGACGGCCCGGGTCAACAACGGGTACCCCACACCGTTCAGCGTCCTCGTCAAGGATTCGTTCGGAAACCCCGTCCCCCATGCGTCGGTAACATTTGCCGCCCCGACCAGTGGGGCCGGGGGCACCTTCGCCAGTAACAGCACCGTTCTCACCGACGCCGCCGGCGCGGCTACCTCCCCGGCCTTCACGGCCAACGGCACCGCCGGGACCTACGCCGTCACCGCATCGGTCACTGGAGCACCGAATACATCGTTCCAGCTGACCAACTACACAACCCCGGGCGCGCCCACGTCGGTGACCGCGTCGGGCGGCAACCTGTCGGCGACCGTGCACTGGGTGGCGCCCAGCTCCGATGGGTTCAGCGCCATCACCGAGTACGTCATCACCGTCGTGAATACCGGGGCCCAGGTGGTCACCGGAGACGTGGACCACGCCACCGTGAATGGACTCACCAACAACGTGGCGTACACCTTCACGGTGACCGCGGTGAACGCCGCCGGAGCCGGGCCTCCTTCGGCTGCCACCACGCCCGTGCGCCCGAATCCCACCGGGTACTGGATGGTGGGCACCGACGGCGGCATCTTCTCCTTCGGGCACAACGGATTCTTCGGGTCGACCGGGGCCATGCATCTGAACGCTCCCATCGTGGGCATGGCGGCGACCGCTGATGGCAACGGCTACTGGCTGGTGGCCTCCGACGGCGGCATCTTCGCCTTCGGCGACGCCGGCTTCTACGGATCCATGGGGGCCAAGCACCTGAACCAGCCCATCGTGGGCATGGCGTCGACCGCCGACGGCCTCGGCTACTGGCTGGTGGCCTCCGACGGTGGCATCTTCAACTTCGGGGACGCCGTCTACCACGGGTCCATGGGGGCCAAGCACCTGAACAAGCCCATCGTGGGCATGACCGCGACCCCGAGCGGTGCCGGCTACTGGTTGGTGGCCTCCGACGGTGGGATCTTCACCTTCGGGACGGCCAAGTTCTGGGGCTCGACCGGGGGCATGCACCTCAACGCCCCCATCGTGGGCATGGACAGCCCCGACACCGGCGGCTACTGGCTGGTCGCTTCCGACGGTGGGATCTTCGCCTTCGGCGACGCCGGATTCTTCGGCTCGGCCGGGGGCATCCACCTCAACGCCCCCATCGTGGGCATCAAGGCGACTCCGAGCGGATCCGGCTACTGGCTGGTGGCCACCGATGGGGGGATCTTCGCCTTCGGCGACGCCACCTTCGACGGCTCCCAGGGTGGTTCGCACCTCAACCGGCCCATCGTCGGCATCGGGTAGCTCACCGGACCGAGCCACCTGACCGGACCTGAGGCTTTCACTCCCGGTCGTCGGGTGGTTCTTCGCTGCGTTCGTACTGGGACCGTCCCACCCGGTCGAAGACGGGCAGACCGAGCAGGCCCATGGCGAACAGGATCCACACCCCGAGGCGGACCTCGGCGAAGCCCTCGATGGTGTGTCGGGTGACCTCCTGGCCGTCCCCGTGCCAGGCCACCAGCATCCCGGCCATCCCCACCAGGCTCAGGACCACCACGACGCGCCACGGCGGCGTCCGCCATGCCTCGGACACGATGCCGAGGTAGAGCGTCACGGCCGAGAGGACCAGGAGCTCCAGGAGTGGGGGCCACAGCAGCCCGGTCAGAGGCGACCCGGCCGGGTCGGTCACCGGTGCATAGAAGTCGATGTCGCCCCGGGCGAAGTTGAAGGCACGCTCAGGCCGCTGGAGGGGCTCGCTCAGGACATACCAGGGGTGGGTCACCAGCCACAGCAGATAGATGTGCCCCCCGTCGGTCCGCAGCCACCGCTCGAAGGGCCGGAAGGTCGGGTCACGGAGCGAGAAGCCGACCACCTTGGCCTGGCCGGCCGCCGCCGGGCTGTCGGCGGCCAGGCGGTCGATGCGCTCGGCCTGGGGCATCCCGTGGGCGGCGAACCAGGCCACCCGCCCGGGGAAGGGGAACACCCGCACGAACAGGACGTCAGCGGTGTCTGGTGTGGTGCGCTGTGACGACAGGGCGCCCCACTCGCACAGGATGACCGCAGCGAGCAGACAGAGAGCGAGCACCCCGGCCTGCAGGGCGGCACGCCGGTGGGTGATGGCGGCGCCGACGGCGTAGACCCCGGCGAGCAGGGCCAGGATCCCCACCGTCCAGACCTGGGCGTCGCGGGTGGCGGCGAACCCGAGACAGGCCAGGGCGGTGGCTGCCACCCGCGGCCAGGTGGCCCGGCGTGCCGTGGCGATGAACCCGGCGAACACCAGGGCCAGCAGGCTCATGGACAGGGACTCGGACAGTGCGGACCGGTTCCACAGGGCCACAGGCACGGTGGTGGCGAAGCCCAGGACGAGGAAGGCGGCGGCCACCCGCCGCCACCCCGGGGCCACCAGCCGGCCGACGGTCCAGGCCAGCGTGCCCCACGCCAGGGCGGCCACCACCGCCTGGATGGTCACCAGGGCCGTGGTGCCGCCCACCACCTTCAGCACCAGGGGGAGCAGCGGGGGGCGGGGGCCGACCCACAAGGCCTCGGACCACACCGACCGGTTGGCCATCGCCGCGTAGACCCTGGAGTCGTTCCAGACGAGCGGTGGTCCCAGCCGCGCCTGGACCACCAGATAGCTAGCGAAGATCCACCACCCCGCTACCGCCACCACCGAGGGCACCGTCACCCGGTCGGGGATTCGCCGCCACCCACCGCTCATCGCCTGCCTCGCTCTCCCGCGGCCGCAGCAACGGGCCATCGACGGTGACCGTCGGGGCGCCTCTCCGCGCGCCCCTGTTCCGGAGTGGGGCCGAGGTTAGCGAACCTGCTCGGTCATCCGGCGAGCGCGTCGAGCGCCGAGGAGAACAGCTCGCCGTGGAGGTCCACGTCGGCCACCGTGGTGTCCGGGCAGGTCAGGATCATGTTGTGGAACGGGGTGATGAGCACGCCGCGATTGCTCATGTACAGGTGGAAGAACTCGTTCAGGTCCCCGTCCTCGGCCTGCGCCGACTCGGTCCCGTTCACCGGGGCGGGGGCGCAGAACCGGTACTCGGACCGGGCCCCGAGGCGCGCCACGGTCCAGGGGAGGGCATGGGCGGCGATCGCCTGTTCCACCTGGCCGGCCAGGCGCCGGGCCAGATCGGCCATGCGGGTGAACGCCTCGGCGGTGAGGACGTGTTCCAGGGTGGCCCGGGCCGCCGCCGTGCTGAGCGCGTTGCCGGCCAGCGTCCCGCCGATCCCACCCACGTCGACGATGTCGGCGTCCACCTCACCGATGCGGGACAGGAGGGACTCGGCCAACGGTTCGCTGAGGCCGAAGGCGCCGATGGGGATGCCCCCGGCGATGGCCTTGCCGATGGTGACGATGTCCGGCTGGAGACCCCAGGCCTGGGTGGCCCCGCCGGGTCCGGCCGAGAAGGTGTGGGTCTCGTCGACCATGAGCAACGTCCCCGTCTCGTCGCACAGGGACCGGAGTGCGGCGTGGAACCCGTCCTCAGGCAGGACGATCCCGATGTTGGTGAGGGCGGGCTCGGTGAGTACGGCGGCGATGCGCCCGGTGCGCAGCTCCCGCGCCACGGCGTCGAGGTCGTTGAACTCCACGGCCACGGTGGTCACCGAGGGATCGACGGCCGGGGCGACGTTGCCCGGGCGGGACACCGTGGTGCCGTCGGGTCCGGCCACCACGAAGGTCTCGTCCACGCTTCCGTGGTAGCAGTAGGAGAACACCAGGACCTGGGGACGGCCGGTGGCCAAGCGGGCCAGGCGCAGGGCCCACCGATTGGCGTCGGTGGCGCTCAGCGCGAACGACCACTGGGCCATGCCGAACCTGCGGCCCAGCTCGGCGGCGACCCATTCGGCATCCCCGCTGGGGAGCATGGCCGTGATCCCCCCCAGGGTCTCGATCCTCCGTCGCACGGCCTCGACCACGGGCCGGGGGGAGTGGCCGGCCATGGCCCCGGTGTCCCCGAGGGCGAAGTCCACGTAATCATGCCCATCGACGTCGGACACCCGGGCCCCCTCGGCCCGGTCCAGGGCCAGCGGGAAGCCGCCCGCCCAGTTGGCCATCCAGGTCATGGGCACCCCGGTGAAGAGGTGTTCGGCCGCCGAGAACTGCTCCCACGAACGTGGATTGCGAGTTCGGTGCTCGTGGCGCTCCACGTCGAGCAGTGCCTCTAGTCGTGCACGGTCCATGCTCGTCCTCTCGGGGTGGGGCGCGGCGATCGGGAACGGTGAGGGGGTGGGCCGGACCGCACTCCCACGACGTCCTACTCGTCGACGTAGTAGCCGTTGGTGACGCCGTGCTTGTCGGGCAACGACTCGACCAACCGCCGCACGGCGCCGTACTCGCCGTCCTTCCAGGCCTCGGCGATGGTCCGGTCGCCGAGCTCACGGTGGCGGGTGAAGTTCCACCACCGGGTGACGTCGCTGTCGTTGTAGCCCTTGTTGGCCAGGACGATGTTGAGGCGGGTGGCCTCCCAGGTCACCTCGTCCGGGCTCATCTCCCCCGAGGCCGGCGCCACGGGCCGTACCCGTTGGGGGTCCCGCTCCATCTCATAGGCGATCTCGCGGTCCAGGTCCCGGGAGACATGGCCCCGGATGGTCTTGAGCGAGCCCCCGGTGAGGGCCACCCGGTCGGTCACCCGTCGCTCCCGTTCGGCGTCGAGGCTGCGGGACCAGAGCCGCTGCGCGGTGGCGTCCACGTCGCCTGCGGTCACCCGCAGACGGAGTCGGCGCTCGATCCGTTCGGCAGTCTTCTGCGGCGCCGCGTCCGGTCCGTCGGTGGCCCGCCGGCCCCGGGCTTCGCGCTCGTCGGGACTGCTCACCCGGCGGTCACCCCTCCGTCGGTCGGGGACCTCGCCTGGCGGGGTGGAACGGGACGGTGCGCCGATCAACTCGGTGGCCATCGGGCCCGGCACCGATGCCGGTGCCGCGGGTGGCTCGACGCGGGCCGAGGCGGGAGAGGCGTAGCTCTCGGGGGGGAAGATGTCCCCCGTCGTTCCGGCGATGGCGGCTCCGAGATACGCCGCGCTCCACTCGCTGTCACCCACCGCGACCGACGGGGCACCGGTGGCCGTGAGTCGGGCCACGGGGACGTCGAGGCACGCGGCGACCACGATGGCCTCGGTGAACCCGAGGCGGCGGTTGGTCGTCTCCACCTGGGCCACCGTCTCGCGGGTCCAGGCGATGCCCCGGAGGAGCATCTCGTCGGCCAGGGCCTGCTGGGTGAGGTTGGCCTTGGACCGCAGCGCAGCGACATTGCGCCGCACGATGTCCTCGATGCCCTTGGTCGGATCGCCGTTCATACGCCTAGCGTAGCGCCCCATTGTTAGAAATTTGAACATATCCATCAACTCTTACGGGAATGTTCTCTGCTACGACCTGCAATTTAAGCCTGCCGTGCGCAATTCCTCCACGATGAAACTCTGAACAATCCTGGGCAGGAGGAGCGCACGGGCGACAGCCGCCGGCCCGGGCGGTGGGGGAGGCATCGGCCCCGGTTGGAGCGTGCGGGGCGGGCGTCCCGGCGGGAAAGGCGCTGGTGACGCTGGTGGAGCCCCCGACCTGACCCGGTGGGTCCCCGAGGCGTCGAGGCCCACTCCGGCCCTCCGGCTCGCTCGGTGACCAGCGGCACGTCCACCGTTCCCATGATGACCGGTGGACGTGGCCAACAGGGGGACCCCGGCCACGCACGCGTCACGGGTCACCTCCCGCTCGGCGATTTCGCAATTCCCACTACAGCTTGAGCGCGCACATTCCGATCATGGGGGAGAGGGTTACGCAACAAAAAGGGGCAGGAAAGACTTTGACGATCGACCCGTTTCATGTGCGCAGGTTCAGTGAGTGGTCAGACGCAGACTTCGATCTCGATGATCTGGAGCTGCCGGCCGCACCTCAGTGGAACCGCTGCGGCGCCGTGCACTGCATCGACCGGGGACCGTGGATCGGCACCCTGGTGTGCTGCATCAGGCGCAGTGGTCACGAGGACGGCCACTCCATGTCGCTGGGCGACGAGGGCGCGCCCGACTACTGGCGCGAGACCTGGCTCTAGGTCGAGCGAGGCGCGCCCGCCGAGGCCAGCACCACCGCCTGGTCGCCGCCCAGGATCCCCGAGAACGACCGGCCCTCGTCGGTCCCGTCGCTGGCCACCACCACCGTGCGTCCGTAAAGGGCCGCACCGTCCGGACCGGTCAGCCCGACGGGCTCGCCGGTGAAGTTGATGGCCACCACCAGGCAGTCGTCCCCCGACCGGCGCTCGTAGCCCAGCACCCCGACGGCCAGGTCGAGCATGGTCTGGCTCCCGAGCGCCAGCGCCCGGTGCTGGTGGCGGAGGTCGATGAGGCGACGGTAGAGGTAGAGGATGGACCCGGGGTCGGCCTGCTGGGCGGCGTGGTTACGTTGTGCGGCCTCGGGCGGGAAGGGCAACCACACCTCGGCCCCGCCCACGGTGGGCCAGCCGTGATCCGGCGAACCGTCCCATGGCACCGGAGCGCGGCATCCGTCCCGTCCTCCCGGATCGACCTGTCGGTCGGGTGGGATGACCCCGTCGAGTAGTCCGAGCTCCTCGCCCTGATAGAGGAACGGGGTGCCCCGCAGGGTCAAGAGCAGCACCGCCGCCGCCCGGGCCCGGGCCTCGCTCCGTCGCGCCGTGGTGTCGGCGTCCTCGCCGAGGATGGCGTCGGCCCGGTCATAGCGGCTCCGGTGACGGGGGTTGTCGTGGTTGGACAGGACCCAGGTGGGCCAGGCCTCCCGGGGCTCGAGGGCGGCCACGGTCTCGGCAATGCACCGCTCCCAGGTCTCCTGTCGCCACCGGGCGTACAGGGGAGGGAAGTTGAAGGCCAGATGGAGCTCGTCGGCCTCGCCGTAGTAGGTGGCCACGGCCTCGGTGGACAGCAGGTAGACCTCCCCCACGATCACTCGGTCGTCGGGATAGGCGTCGATGAGGCCACGGATGGCCCGGAGCCGCTGATGGGTGACGGGGACGTCGTTGAGCGCGCTGTGGGGGATGCCGGCCACGGCCGGCGGGTCGTCGGGCAGGTCCGGGTCCTTGCCGATGCAGTGGATGACGTCGGCCCGGACGCCGTCGACGCCCCGGTCCAGCCAGAAGCGGAGCACCTCGTGCATGGCCGACTCCACCGCCGGATGGTCCCAGTTGAGGTCGGGCTGGGCCGACTCGAACAGGTGCAGGTACCACTGGCCCGTCGTCGGGTCCAGGGTCCAGGCCGGAGCGCTGAGATCGAAGGCCGCCACCCAGTTGTTGGGCGGCGCCCCGTCCGGGGTGGCATCCCGCCAGACGTACCAGTCCCGGTGCTCGCTGTCGGGCCCCGACGACGCGTCGATGAACCACGGGTGCTGGTCCGAGGTGTGGTTGGGGACCCAGTCGATGATCACCCTCAGTCCGAGGGCATGGGCCTCCGCCACCAGCAGGTCGAACTCGGCCAGGGTGCCGAAGCGCGGGTCGACGTCGCAGTAGTCGCTCACGTCGTAGCCGAAGTCGACCATCGGTGAGCGGTAGAAGGGCGAGATCCACAGGGCGTCGACGCCCAGCCAGGCCAGGTCGGCCAGATGGGATCGGATGCCGCCGAGGTCGCCCACCCCGTCCCCGTCGGAGTCGGCGAAGGACCGTGGGTAGATCTGATAGAAGACCGACGTCTTCCACCACGGGGGGGACGGAACTGAGAGTGACACTCAGGGGCACGCTACCAACGCCGCCAGCCGCCCCCGGGGGGACGGTCGGGGCCCGGTCCGCCCGCGGCCGGCCCGACCTCCCACCCGGTGCCCGACCCGCATCCCACCAGGGCCGTGACCGGGTCTTCCCGATCGGGACGACCGTTACAGTTCGTGCCCCGAACTGCCGAAGAATCCCCTAGCTGATGTCCCGACGACAAGCGAGGTACGACCGCCATGGTGGATAGGCGAATGGCAGAGGACAGCTCATATCTGGCTGACGGACTGGCCGGGAGCACGCCCCCCGAGGTATTCGCCACGGGCCGGGTGTGCATCGCCGAGGACTGCACCGTCAAGCTGTCCCGCTACAACAGCACCGAGTGGTGCGCTCTCCACGAGAGCCCGGCCTCCACCCAGCGTCCCTACGACACCTCCACCCGGCAGCGCCGCCGGACCCGTCGGACCACGCCCCGCAAGGAGAACGCCGGCGGGCAGGGCCAGCCGGGCAAGTCGGACCGCCAGACCGCAGCCTGAGCCACCCACTCCCTCCCGTTCTCGAACCGGGCCGTCCCCGGCACCACGGCGCAGGCACGGAGGCGCCCGACCGGTGCCCCCGCTGGTCCGGTCGGTGACGCCGTCGGTACACTGCGCCCATCGCTGAGCAGAACGGGGAAGTCATGGCGCGTCGACTCGAAGGAACGGTGGCTCTGGTCACGGGGGCATCCAGTGGTATCGGTGAGGCCACGGCTGTGGCCCTGGCGGCCGAAGGCGCCACCGTGGCCATCGCCGCCCGACGCCGGGACCGCCTCGAGCTGGTCGTCGAACGGATCGGTAACGATGCCGACGTGCTGGTCATCGAGACCGACATCACCGACGAGGCCGCGGCCCGGGCCATGGTGGAGGCCACAGTCACCGAGTTCGGACGCCTCGACACGGTCATCAACAACGCCGGCGTGATGCTGCTCGGCCCCATCGTGGACGCCCCGGTGGAGGAGTGGCGCCGGATGGTCGAGCTCAACGTGCTCGGCCTGCTCTACACCACCCATGCCGCCCTGCCCCATCTGCTGGCGGCGGCGGATCAGGAGCCCCGCCGGGTGGCCGACGTGGTCAACGTGAGCTCGGTGGCCGGGCGCGCCGCCCGGGTGGGCAGCGGGGTCTACAACGCCACCAAGTTCGGCGTGGGCGCCTTCTCCGAGTCACTGCGACAAGAGGTCACCACCCGCCACGTGCGGGTCAGCCTCATCGAGCCCGGAGCCACGAGGACCGAGCTGGCCGGCCACAACCGGCCCGAGGTTCTCAAGAACATCTCGTCGACCTTCGGCCAGACCGAGATCATGGCCGCCGAGGACATCGCCGAGGCCATCGTCTTCACCGTGACCCGGCCGCGTCACGTCACCGTCAACGAGGTACTGATCCGACCCACCGAGCAGGAACGCTGAGTGGCCGCCGGGGGCTACCCGCCGGCCACCCACTTCCTCGGTGACCTCGGCTTCATCTCCGAGGTCACCTCCGACACGAGCGCCAGGGGCCGGACCGCGGCGGGCCCCCACGTGTCGGGGGCCGGCGGCGGCGTCCGGGCCGGTGTGGTGGCCACGCTGGTCGACGTGGTCGGCGGGATGCTGGGGGTACGGATCCTGCGCCCGGACTGGATGGCCACCGCCGATCTGACCGTGCAACTCGTCCGTCCGGCCACGGGTCCCTACATCGAGGCCCGGGTCGAGCTGGTGCGCCGGGGTCGCACCACCATGGTGCTCGAGGCCCTGGTGGTGAACGTGACGGCGGAAGGGACCGAGGTGCTCGGCCCCGGAGGGGCGTCCGAGCCGGTGGCCTGGTGCACCACCACGTTCGCCATCCTCTCCGGGGGTAACCGGGCCACGGGCGAGGAGCTGCCCTTCGACCTGCCCTCCCGGATGGAGATCGGCGGGTCGGGCCTCCAGCGTTCCCTCGTGGAGACCCTCGAGATGTCCGTCGTCGATGCCCAAGCCGGCCGGGTGTCCCTGCCCGTCCGCCCCTATGTCCACAACTCGATCGCGGCCGTCCAGGGTGGGGCCATGGCCCTGTTGGGTGACGTGGCCGCCACCGAGGCCCTGGGTGCGGCCACCGGGCTCGGGGCCGGGGGGATCGTCGTCACCGACCTGCAGGTGGCCTACCTCACGCTCGGCCGGATCGGCCCGATCCTCACCCGGGCCACCGTGCTCGACGGGGGAGGGACCCCCGTCGAGGGGTCCGGCGGGCCGGGCCAGCGGGGGGGCGGTCCGTCCAGCGCCGTGGTCGAACTCGTCGACGCCGGTGCCGGGGACCGGTTGACCACGGTCGTCAATGCGCGCGCCCTGCCGGTGTGGGCGTTCGCCGACGTGGCCCCGTCCGCTGCGGTGGCCACGTGATCGGGTTCACGCCGCCGGAGCCGGTGGACCTGCGCCACTACATGAGCGAGTACTTCCGTCTGGAGCGCTGGGAGATCCCGCCGGCCGACGCCGGCGAGGGGTTCTCGGAGTTCGGGGGCCGCATGCCCCTCGACGACCACCACCGGGGGGCCGGTGGCGGGATGCGCACCGGGGCGCTCCTCACCAACCTCGACTCGGTGGGCGGGTTCCTGGCCGGGCTCTCGGTCCTGCCCCGCTGGATCGTCACCACCAGTCTGATGGCCACCGTGACCCGCCTCGACCACCGGGGACCACTGCGGGTGCACGGGCGGATCCTGCGTCGGGGGAAGAACGCCGTCGTGGCCGGTCTCCACGTGGTCGACGAAGGCCGGGACGACGTCCTGGTGGCCGCGTCCACTGGGACCTTCGCCGTCCTCGACCCGCGTCCGGACATGACCCTGGCGTTCACCCGGCCGGCCGTCGTGCCCATGCCGCCGCCGATGGCCGACACTCCGGCCCCCGAAGTGTTCTTCCACATCGAGCCCGGTACCGGGACGACCACCCGGCTCCAGTTGGCCGATCATCTCCGGAACCCGTGGGGGATCCTCCACGGGGGCGCCATGGCCCTCCTGGTCGACGTGGCCGCCTGCCGGGCGGCGGTCGACCCGGGCTCGGGGGGCGGCCGCGGCGCGGCCCCGGCCGACGGGGCAGCAGAGCTGGCACGGTCGGTCCCCGACGTCGGCGGCGTGGCCGCCGCCGACACGATCCTCCACTACCTCCGACCGGTGCGCGTCGGACCGGTGGAGGCGCGCTGCCGGGTGGTGGGCGGCACGCCGGGACGCTCGCTGGTCCGGGTGGCCGTGCACGACCTGGGGGCCGAGGACCGACTCGTCTCGCTGGGCTCGGTGGTGGTACTGGCGGTCTGAGCGGGGCCGATGCGACGGCAACAGGGTTGACATAGGGTCAGAATTAGGTTTACCTAACATTTGAACTATGTGTGCGTCCGACGCGGCACCCCGATGATTCCGACCTTCGTCATCTTCCTGCGGGAAGGGGTGGAGGCGAGCATGATCGTGGCCATCCTCCTCGCCTACCTGGACCGGATCGACCAGCGCCGGCACTTCCGGGACGTGTTCATCGGCGTGGGCGCGGCGTTGGTCCTCGTGCTGGGCGGCGGGATCGCCGCCTACCTGATCATCCGGCAGTACGACGGCTCGACGGTCCAGACCGTGTTCGAGACCATCACCTTCCTGGTGGCGGCCTGCGTCCTCACCTACATGACCTTTTGGATGCAGGCCCACAGCCGGACCATGACGGCCGATCTGCAACGCCGGTCCGACCAGGCCCTCAACGGCAAGGCCCGGTGGGGGCTCGGCCTGCTGGCCTTCCAGGCCGTGGGTCGGGAGGGCCTCGAGACCATGGTGTTCACCCTGGCCATCGTCTTCGCCTCCTCCACCCAGGCGGCCACGACCTCCCACGGGCACGGCCTCTTGTTCGGTGCCCTGCTCGGCCTGGCCGTCGCCCTCGCCGTGGCCTACGTCATCTTCAAACTCGGCCGACGACTCAATCTGGGGCTGTTCTTCCGGATCATCGGGATCGTGCTCATGGTGTTCGCCGCCGGCCTGCTCGCCGATGCCGTCGAGAACATGCAGCAGCTGGGCTGGCTCCCGTTCCTCGGCCACCCCCTGTGGAACACCAGTGCCCTGCTCAACGAGGACAGCTCCATCGGGGACGTGTTCCACAGCCTGCTCGGCTACGCCGACCATCCCACCGTCCTCCAAGCCATCGTCTGGGTCACCTTCGTGGCCGTGACGGCCACCCTGTTCGTCCGCAACGGCCACCGGGCCCGGACGGCGGCGGTGTCCGCCCCGGGTGCGCCGGCGGTCCGCATCGAGCGCGCCGAGGATCCCGCCGTGCCGACCGAGCGGCCCGTCGGGGGTCCGTCGGCCCGGGGCGCATGAGCCCGACCTCGACCGGGCTCCCGTCCATGGAGGGCCGGACCGTCGTCATCACCGGGGCCAATTCGGGAGTGGGCCGGGCCACCGCCCTGGCCCTGGCCGGGGCCGGGGCCCACACCGTGATCACGGCGCGCAGTGAGGAGCGGGGCACCCGGGCCCTGGCCGACATCCGCCGGGAGAGCGGCTCGGACCGGGTCGAACTCGTGCGCTTCGACCTCGGCGACCTGTCCTCGGTGCGCCGGGGGGCCGAGGAGATCCTGGAGCGGTGCCCGCGCATCGATGTGCTGGTCAACAACGCCGGCCTGGTCCAGTCCGAGCGTCGGGAGACGGTGGACGGCTACGAGGCCACCTTCGGCATCAACCACCTCGGGCCCTTCCTCCTCACCGGCCTGCTGACCGAGCGACTGGTGGCATCGGCCCCGGCCCGGGTGGTCAATGTGGCCTCGACGGCCCACCGTGGGGCGCGCCACGGACTGGACTTCGACGACCTCCAGTCCACCCGGCACTACCGGGGCATGCAGGCCTACAGCCGGTCCAAGCTGGCCAACATCCTGTTCACCGAGGAGTTGGCCCAGCGGCTGGCCGGGACCGGGGTCACGGCCAACTCGCTCCACCCCGGGACGGTGGCCAGCGGATTCGCCCGGGACGACGACGCCACGGGGTTCTTGGCCTTCGGGATCAAGGTGATCAAGCCGTTCATCCTCACGCCGGCCAAGGGCGCCCGCACCTCGGTCTACCTGGCCACCTCCCCCGAGGTGGCCGAGGTCACCGGGCAGTACTTCGTCAAGTGCCGGCCCCGGACGCCCTCGCCGGCCGCCCGGGACCGGGCCGCCGCCATCCTGCTCTGGTCGGTCAGCGAGGAGTTGGTCGAGCGGGCCGTCACCGGATCATCCTGAACGGCAGCGCCGGGGCCCTCTGGTACCGCTGCCGACGGGCCACCGTCCGCCATCTCTGCGGGACCCGGACCTAACCTCTGCACCGAGTGGCGGTCGCCCGATCCGGGCCCGCCGGCCCAAGGGGAGGTTGCCATGTCGAGCCCAGGCGGACTGGACGTCACACCGGAGCAGCGGGACATCCTGCGCATCGTCGGAAAATCGTGGGGGTGGGTGCTGTTCTTCGGCATCGTCACCCTGGCCCTCGGGGTGCTGGTGGTGCTCAAACCCAAAGACACCATCTACGCCTTCGCCATCGTGTTGGGCATCTGGCTCTTCGTGGCCGGCCTGTTCCGCATCGTGCTGGCCATCGCCGACCACGAGGACAGCAGCGGGACCCGGTGGCTGATGGCCGTGCTCGGCCTGTTGTCGGTGATCATCGGCATTCTCTTCCTGCGTCACACCGAGGAGACGGTGACCACCCTGGCCTTCCTGATCGGTCTGTTCTGGGTCGTGGGAGGGATCATCGAGTTCTTCACGGCCTACAGCGAGCACGGCTCCCCGGCCCGCGGCTTCCGCATCGGCATGGGGGTCCTGGCCTTCGCCGCCGGGATCGTGACCCTGGTGTGGCCCCATCTGACCCTGAACGTCCTCGCCGTGATCATGGGGATCTGGCTGATCATCTACGGCCTGTTGGAGATCGCCCTCTCCCTGCAGCTCCGCCATCTGGCCGACGCCTGACCACGAGGCAGCGCCCCGGACCCGCGTCCCCGGGCCGGGGGTCGTCTCGGTCAGCCGTAGGGGCCGGACATGGCAACGATGGGCTTGTTGAGCGGTGAGCCACCGTGGGAGCCGAAGAAGGCGGCGTTCCCGTAGTTGAAGATGCCACCGTCCGAGGCCACCAGCCAGTACCCCCCGCCGTCCGGCGTGGCCGCCATGCCCAAGATGGGCTTGTTGAGCGGGACGGCCCCGGCCGAGCCGTAGAAGCCGGCGTTCCCGTAGGTGAAGATGCCACCGTCCGAGGCCACCAGCCAGTAGCCCCCGCCGTCGGACGTGGCCGCCATGCCCACGATCGGCTTGTTGAGCGGTGAGCCGCCGTGGGAGCCAAAGAAGGTGGCGTCGCCGTAGGTGAAGATGCCACCGTCCGAGGCCACCAGCCAGTAGCCCCCGCCGTCGGGCGTGGCCGCCATACCCACGATGGGCTTGTTGAGCGGTGAGCCGCCGTGGGACCCGTGGAAGAGGGCGTCGCCGTAGGTGAAGATGCCCCCGTCCGAGGCGGCCAGCCAGTACCCCTTGCCGTCGGCGGTGGCGGCCATGGCCACGATGGGCTTGTTCAGCGGCGAACCGCCGTGGGAGCCGAAGAAGGCCGCGTCACCGAAGTTGAAGACCCCGCCGTCCGTGGCCACCAGCCAGTAGCCCAGACCGTCCGGTGACTGGGCCATGCCCACGATCGGCTTGTTCAGGGCGATGTTCCCGGTCGAGCCGAAGAACCCCGACCCCCCGTAGTTGAAGATGCCCCCGTCGGAGGCGGCGAGGGTGTAGCCGGTGGCCGGGACGAACAGCACGTTGTCCGGTGCGGCCAGGCCGGTCAGGAGGCCCGAGAGCGTGCTGGTGGGGATGGGGGTCCCCGATGTCGACTGCTGCGCCGGCGAGAAGGAGGTCAGGGAGTTGCCGGCGGCATTGGCCACCCACAGGTTCCCGAAGCGGTCGAAGGTGAGACCGTCGGGATTGCTGATATTGGTGGTGTTGGAGGTCAGGGTGACCTTGGGCACCGGCGATCCGCTGGCCGCCAGCTGGTTCGGCGAGAAGGCCACCACGCTCCCGGGTGTCACGTCGTTGGCCACCCAGAGGTTGCCCGAGCGGTCGATGGCCAGGGCGTCCGGGTTGGTGATGCTGCCGGCGGTTGAGCCGATGGTGACGGTCGGCGTGGGGTTACCGGAGGCGCTGATCTGCGCCGGGGTGAAACTGACGATCGTGCTGGTCGTGGCGCTACCGGTGAGGTTGCCGACCCAGAGGTTGCCCTGCCCGTCGAAGGCCAGTGACACCGGGAGGTTGATGCTCCCCGATCCGTTGGAGGTGATGGTGACCGTGGGCGTGGGTGTCCCCGAGGCCGCCAGCTGGCTGGGCGTGAACTCCACCACGCTGCCCGTGGTGGGGGTGCTCTTGTTGGCCACCCACAGATCACCGGCCCGGTCGAAGGCGAGGTACGACGGTCCATCGAGGCTGTTGGCCGCCGTGGTGCTCAGGATCACCGTGGGGGCCGGGGCCCCGCCCACGGCCAGCTGGGTCTGGGTGTACTCGACCACCGTATTGGCGGCGAAGTTGGCCACCCACACGTTCCCCGACGGGTCGAGGGCCATGTAGTACGGCGTGTTCAGGGTCGTGCCCACCCCGGACACCGTGCTGGTCGGGGCCACGTTGCCGGTGGACCCGGGGGCGAAGGACTGAATCGATGACGAATTCAGGTTGAGCACGTACATGGTGTTGACCGGCGTGCTCGTGCTGGCCACGCGGGAGTTGGCCGCCCCCGAGGTGGTGGCGGTCACGTAGGCCGAGGCGGCCAGCACCCCCCCGACAAGAGCCACGGCGGCCAGGAGTGAGATGCCGGTTCGGGCGGCACCGGCGTGGCGCCGGCCCGGCGCCGACGGGCGCCCCGGTGGTCGGTTGGGCCCGGCTTCGGACTCGTCGTCGCCGGTGCGTCCTTCATGGACTGCGTCGACCGATCGCGCCATCGGATGACCTCCCGCTCAGCCCCCCGACCTTGCCCATGGTGGCACGGTTGAGGTCGAATGTCGATGGGGGATCTCGCCGCGATCCGGTCGAAGATTCCCCCCGCGATCCCCGGTCCGAAGGAGGTCAGGCCAGCGCGGCGCGCCGGGTCCGGAGTGCCTCGCGTCGGGCCACGGCGTCCTTGGCTTCTTGCACCTGTTGGGCGGTGAGGGGTGCATGTCGGAGCGGCTCGCCGCCGGGGGCCAGCGACATCACCAGGAGATCGAGGTGGCGCAGCCAGGCCTCGGGGGACACCGCCGCCGTGGTCTCGATGACCCCCCGCAGCGACCAGAACAGGACGATCACGTCCTCGTAGACCAGGTCGGTGCGCACCGCCCCCGCTTCCTGGGCCCGGGCCAGGAGTGAGCGCCCCGCCTCCTCGATCCGGTCGCGCACCTCGCCGGGCGAGTCGTTCCACAGCCGGGTCAAGCACCCGGCGTGTTCGAACTGGAGCTGGCCCACGGCCCGGAGGTACTCGGTGAAGCCGTCGGCCGCCGACTCGTTGGCCAGAGCGGTCCGGGCCGCCGACAGCACGGCGTCGAGCACCTCGGACACCACGGCCTCGATCAGGAGCTCCTTGGTGGGGAAGCGCCGGTAGAGGGTGCCCACGCCGACCCCGGCCCGTTGGGCGATGACCTCCACGCCGACGTCCACGCCCTCCTCGTCGAAGGCGGCCCGCGCCGCCTGGAGGATCTTGTTCCGGTTGCGGGCGGCATCCCGACGCAGGGTGGGCTCCTGGTCGAGGATCTCATCGGAGCCGAGGCCCGCCGACCCACGGACGGTGGCCGGGGTCGTGGTCATCCTTCGGCGATGGTGCCGCCGGGCACGAGGGCCAGCTCGGCGTGCTCGAGGTGGACATGGTGGTCCTGGTCCTCGCCGGCGGGCACTTTGGGCGAGGTCGGGATCAGCACGCCGGCCACGATGGCCACCGCGGTCACGGCGGCCAGGAAGGCGAAGCCGTCGCGGTAGCCGGTCTCGGCCGGGTAGCCGCTGTGCAGCAGGGTCGAGGTGACGATGCTGGACATGATGCCGGCACCGATGGCACCCCCGATGGTGCGGATGTTGGCGTTCATCCCGCTGGCCACACCGGTCTGGGCGGGGGGGACGGCTTGGACGATCAGATTGGACATGGCGGCGAAGGCCAGGCCGATCCCGATGCCCAGCAGGGCGCTGGCCGTGTAGATCTCCCAGGGGTGGGTGTGGGCGAAGGCCAAGATGAGGTAGCCGAAGAGGGAGAACACCGACCCGATCACCACCGCCGCCTTGGAGCCGATCGCTGCGGCGATCCTGCCCGACAGCATGCCCACGATGAACATGGTCACGGTCAGGGGCAGGAGGTACAGCCCCGACTGGATGATGCTGGCCCCGAAGCCGTAGCCGTTCGAGCTCGGCGTCTGCAGGAACTGGGGGATGAAGCCGATGGCCGAGTACATCCCCACGCCGAGGAGCAGGGCCACCAGGTTGTTGGTCCACACCGCCGGCACCCGCATCATCCGCATGTCCACCAGCGGCTCTCTCGAGTGGTACTCGACGATCACCCAGGCCACACCGAGGATCACGGCCAGGGCCAGGAGTCCGAGCACCCTGGCCGAGCCCCAGCCCCAGGTGGGTGCCTCGCTCACCCCGACCAGGAGGGCGACCAGCCATCCGGAGAGGAGGACCGCTCCCCACCAGCTGATCTTGCCCGGGGTGCGCACCGGTGACTCGGGGACGAAGAAGAAGGCACACACCGCGGCGACGGCGGAGATCATGAGCGGGAACCAGAAGAGCCAGTGGTAGTTGAGGTGGTTGACGATGGGGCCGGCCAACACGATGCCCGCCCCGCCGCCCACCGCGGCCATGGCGGCCACGATGCCGACTCCGGTGGCCACCTTGGTCGCCGGGAACTCGTCACGGATGATCCCGAACGAGAGGGGCAGCACGGCCCCGCCCACACCCTGGATGGCCCGGGCCACGATCATGAGGCCGATGGAGTGGGCCAGGCCGGCGAGGACGGTGCCCGTGGCCAGGGTCAGCAGCGTGACCACCAGCATGCGCTCCTTGCCCACCATGTCGCCCACCCGGCCGAGGATGGGGGTGAAGATCGAGGCGGACAGCAGAAAGACCGTCAGCAGCCAGGTCGCCGTGGCCTGGGAGGTGTGCAGGTCGGTCTGGAAGGTGTGGAGGACCGGGACCACCAGGGACTGCAGCAGGGAGTAGGCGATCACGGCTAAGAGAAGGACGGCGAAGGTGGCCTGGTAGCCGACCCGTTCGGAGGTTCTGGTCATGGGGTCCTGTCCGTCGGGGGGTGGAGGTGGCTGTTCTATTGCTTGGCTGCTCTGCTGCGGTGAGGCGTTCACGCCTGATACGGAGCGGAAGCTCCGCTTACCGTAGCACAAACGGAATGACAGCTCCACTTCCTTGCACGGCCGGGCCGGCCCTACAGGGGCTCGCCCTCGCCCAGCTCGGAGGTGATTTCGGCGATGGCCTCGGCCTCGGCGCCCTCGGGCAGGGGCTGGCCCCCGCCGGCGTCGTGCCAGAGCTCGGGAACCCGCCACAACAGGACGCCCACCCCGATGACACAGGCCAGTCCCCCCGACCACACGGCGAACTGGGGACCGCCCACGGCCGCGGCCAGGCCGGTCTCGGCGTCCCCGAGGCGGGGGCCGCCGGCCACCACGGCGAAGAACGTCCCCGACAGCCGACCCTGGAGGTGCTCGGGCACCGCCCGTTGCTGGACGGCCTGGCGGAACACGGCCGAGACGACATCGGCCGCCCCGGCCAGGGCCAGGAGGGTGAGGCCGATCCAAAGCACGGGGATGATCCCGAACAGGGCGATGGTGACACCCCAGATGGTCACGCAGGCGGCGATGGCCCGACCCTGATGGCGGACCCGGGCGCACCACCCGGTGAAGAGCGAGCCGATCAGCGAGCCCGCCCCCGGGGCGGCGTAGAGCAGTCCGACCACTCCGGCGCCTCCGCCGAACAGCCCGGTGCCGAGGGCGGGGAACACGGCCCTCGGCATGCCGAAGATCATGGCGTTGAGGTCGATCCAGTAGGTGGCCGACAGCAGCTTCTGGCCACGGAGGTGGGCGAAGCCCTCGGTCATGGACCGCAGCCCCATCGGCGTGCCCCCGCCGGACGGCACCAGAGCGGGCAGGAGCGCGGCGGCCAGCAGGGCCACGGCGTAGGTGGCCACGTCGATGCCGTACACGGCGCCCAGCCCGATGGTGGCGATGAGCACCCCGGCCAGGGCCGGTCCGGCCACGAGAGCCAGCTGCTGGATGCTGGTCTGCAGGGCGATGGCCGCCGTGACGTCGGCCGCCTCGACCAGCATGGGCAGGGCCGCCCTTCGGGCCGGCCAGTCCACCCCCTGGAACCCGGCACCGGCGCCCGAGCACACGAACAGGGGCCAGACGGCGGGGTGGGCGAGCGAGGCGTTGACCACGAGGCCCAACACGGCGGCCGCCATGGCCACCTGGGTGAGGACCAGGACCTTCCGCCGATCCACGGCGTCGGCCAGGGTCCCGCCCCAGAGCGCACCGGCCAGTAGGGGGACGAGTTGGGCCAGGCCGATCAGTCCCACCACCAAGGTGGAGTGGGTCAGGGCGTAGGCCTGGAACGACACCGCCACCAGGGTCAGCTGCGACCCCAGGCCCGAGATCACCTGGCCGGCCCAGAGGCGTCGGAAGTGCCGGTAGCGCCGCAGGGGGGTGATGTCGACGACGAACCGGGCCACGGGCCAACGGTAACGGCCCGGTTGTCGCCCTCCGCACCGGTCGGTCCGTGCCGCGGACCTGGCCGTGTCCCACCCCACCCGGTGCCCGGGGCCGGTTTCGGCCCCCCCACGACCACCATGACGTGGATATTCGGGCAATGATCTCGCTCGGGGTGGTTGGTCCGCTACAATGAACTGCGTGAGGGACATGGGCAATCCGTCAAAGCAGGGGCCGAAGGGCGACGACGACCAGAAGCTGGTCGATTCGGGCCCTCCCTCCATGGCTGTATCGATTGCCGGAATCTCCACCGCCTGCAGCAAGGATGCGCTCGTATCCAGTGCCAAGGCAGTACGGGAGGCGCTCTCGACGGACTGAACAGACACTGACAAGGTCTGGAACCGTCGAGGAGTCGCTTCTTAGGAGCGGCTCCTTTTTTGTTGTACCGGGAGCCAACGCCACGAAGCGCCCCGTCGTCCCTCACCCCTGTCATCGGCCCGATGCACCGGCCGGATCGACGAAGACACGTTTCCTCGTCGCTCACCCCTGCCCCACTGCCCACGGCACGGCCGTGCGCCGGCTCCACCGGTGGCGGCGGTCCGTCGGGCCCCCACACATCAGCAACACCGAAAGTAGGAAGCAATGTACGAACACCAACACCGAGAAGCGGCCGGCGAGATCACCACGACCGTCGACCGCGTCCGGCCCGAGTGGGCCGAGCGGGCCACCATGGCCCGTCAGCAGGCGTGGTCCTCGGACCGCGAGTTGGACCTGGGCGACGTCCACGACAAGGGCGAGGCCTCGCTCTGCGTCGGCGAAGCGGCGTAGTCGGGCCCCCGGTCCCGCTCGCTCGACCCGGATCAGGTCACGAAGGGAAACCGTCGGGGTCGTCGGCTCCGGGCTGCGGCCCGGAGCCGCCCCGCTCCTGCCGCTCGAACTGGATGCGGTAGAGCTCGGCGTACTGCCCCCCGGCGGCTAGCAGCTCGTCGTGGCGCCCGCGCTCGACGATGCGTCCGTGGTCGAGCACCAAGATCACGTCGGCCTCGCGCACGGTGGACAGCCGGTGGGCGATGACCAGTGAGGTCCGTCCCCGCAACGCGGTGGCGAGGGCCGCCTGCACCGCGGCCTCGGACTCCGAGTCGAGGTGGGCGGTGGCCTCGTCCAGCACCACCACCTCGGGTGCTTTGAGCAGGATCCGGGCGAGGGCGATCCGCTGCTTCTCGCCCCCCGACAGGCGGTAGCCCCGGTCGCCCACCACCGTGTCCAGGCCGTCGGGGAGCGTGGAGACCATGGTGGCGATCTGGGCGCCGGCCAGGGCCGCCTCGATCTCGCCGCCGGTGGCGTCGGGCTTGGCGTAGAGCAGGTTGCCTCGGATGGTGTCGTGGAACAGGTGGGCATCCTGGGTGACCACGCCGATGGTGGAGGTCAACGAGGCCGAGGTGGTGTCGCGCACGTCGAGGCCGTTGATGCGGATGGACCCCGACCGGACGTCGTAGAGGCGGGGGAGCAGTTGGCTGATGGTGGTCTTGCCGGCACCGGACGGACCGACCAGCGCCACCAGCTGGCCCGGCTCGGCGGTGAAGGTGACATCGAAGAGCACCTGTTGGGAGACGGTGGTGTCCAAGACGGCCACCGACTCCAGGGAGGCCAACGAGACCTCCTCGGCCGCCGGATACCGGAAGTCGACGTGCTCGAACTCGATGCGGGCCGGACCCGGGGGCACCGGACGGGCGTCGGGCTTCTCCTGGATCATGGGCGGCAGGTCGAGGACCTCGAAGACCCGGTCGAAGGAGACCAGTGCCGTCATGACGTCGATCTGCACGTTGGACAGCGCGGTGAGGGGGCCGTAGAGGCGGGTCAGGTAGGCGGCCAGTGCCACGACCGTCCCCAGCTTCAGGGTGCCGTCGACCACCTGGATACCGCCCCAGCCGTAGACCACCGCCGTGGCCAGGGCTGCCGTCAGGGTGAGGGCGGCGATGAAGAACCGGGCGTACATGGCCTGGGTGATGCCGATGTCCCGCACCCGGCCGGCCTTCTGCTCGAACTCATCCCGCTCCTGGTGGGGTCGTCCGAACAGCTTGACCAGCAGGGCCCCCGAGACGTTGAACCGCTCGGTCATGGTGTTGTTCATCTGGGCGTTGAGCCCGTAGGACTCACGGGTGATCGACGACAGCCGTCGTCCCACCCGCTTGGCCGGCAGGACGAAGATGGGCAGGATGACGAGGCTGATGAGGGTGATCTGCCACGACAGCAGGAACATGACGATCAGCACCAGGGTGACACTGATGAGGTTGGACACCACCGAAGATAGCGTGTCGGTGAACGCCTGTTGGGCCCCGATGACGTCGTTGTTGAGTCGGCTGATCAGCGCACCGGTCTGGGTACGGGTGAAAAAGGCGATGGGCATCTTCTGGATGTGCTCGAAGACCTTGGACCGCATGTCGAAGATGAGTCCCTCGCCGACCTTGGCCGAGACGTAGCGGATGCCGATGGACAGGCCGGTGTCGACGATGGCCAGCACCGCGGCCACGGCGGCCAGACCGATGATCAGGGACTTGTTGTGCTCGGGGATGCCGTTGTCGATGATGGATCGGAACAGGAGGGGATTGACCACCCCGATGACCGCATCGATGACCACCAGGACCAGGAACCAGATGAGGATGGACCGGTAGGGGCGGGCGAACTGGATCATCCGCCGGGCCGTGCCCTTGGTGACCCGCTGTTGGGTGACCGAATCGTCCCGGCGCATAGACCGCATGACGCCGCCGAACTGGCCGCCCCCGCCCCCCATCCCGTGCCCGCCCATGCTCATGAGCGGGCACCACGGTCGGGGGTCATGCCCCGGACCCTACAGTTCGGAGCCAGGGTCCCATCCGACGGCGGCACGGGCGCGCCGCGGGCAGACCGGTGCCCGGGGGGTAGTGCTCAGACCACCAGTCCGCGGCCGTACACCGGGGGAAGGTCGAGGGCGGTGAGGAGCCCGGGTGCCCCTTCCACCACCGCGGGGATGGCGTTGACCAGACGCATGGCGGTGGCCTTCAGCCCGGCCGTGTTGTGGTCTCCGTCGGTCCCGAGCAGCTGGAGGTCGAGGGTGTAGTTGGGCTCGCCGGTGATGGTCACCCGGTAGCAGCCGTGACCGGCCGGTTGGGGCCACTCCGGGGCCAGGTCGTCGCGCAGGCGGGTGATGTGCTCGAGCACGATGGCCGCCCTCCCGTTGCGCATACCTCGCAGCTCGAAGTGGAGGGCGGCGGCGGTGCCCTTCTCGATGGTGCCCGAGTCCACCTCGAAGGTCTCGGTGGCCGGCCGACGCTCGTACCACTCCTCCACGCTGTCCAGCTCCACCTCGAGCCCGGCGGCCAGTTGCCGCACCACGCTGCCCCAGGCCATGGTCATCACGCCGGGCTGGAGGATCATGGGCACGTCGTCGATGGGCCGGCCGAACCCCATGATGTCGAAGATGACCATGGGCTGGTTGTAGGTGGCGTAGTTGAGCACCTCGGCCACGCGTACCTCCTCGATCCGCTCGCTCACCCCCGAGAGCACCAGAGGCAGGGCGTCGTTGGCGAACCCGGGGTCGACGCCGTTGACGAAGAGCGACACGCCGCCGGCCACGGCGGCGGACTGGATCGGCTCGATCATCGAGTCGTCGACCACCCCGTAGGGGTACTGGAGGAAGACCGGGCCGCTCGAGACCACGTTCACCCCGGCCCGGAGGATGCGCTCCATATCGGCGATGGCTTCCATCAGCCGATGGTCGGCCATGGCCGTGTGGACGACCACATCGGGATGGAGGGCCAGGAGGGCGTCGACGTCGTCGGTGGCGGCCACGCCAAGGGTCCGGCCCAGCCCGGCCAGTTCGCCGGCGTCCTTGCCCACCTTGTCGGGGTTGGACACCCAGAGTCCGACCAGTTCGAGGTCGGGTCGGGCATCGATGCCGGCGATGGCATGGCGACCGACGTTTCCGGTGGACCAGGCGACTACTCGGTACGTCTTGCTCACGGGGGTGCTCCTTGTCAGTGTGGGGACGAATGATGTGGCGAGAGTGCAGCCCAGACGGTGCCGCTCGAACGGGGTAGCTCGAACAGTGCAGCTCAGACGGTGATGTCGGGAAGCCCCATGTCGAGGTTGGGGCTCTCGATGCCCCCGTCGACCTCGATGATCTTGCCGGTGATGTAGGAGCCGGCCTCGGAGGCCAGGTAGACCACGGTGGCGGCGATGTCCTCGGGGACACCGATCCGTTTGAGCGGGGTGCCGTCCTCCAGTGCCTGGCGCAGCTCGTCGGTCTGCATCACGATGTCCAACGCCGAGGTGGCCACCGAGCCCACGGCGATGGCGTTGACCCGGATGTTGGGGGAGAGGTCGGCGGCGGCCAGCCGGGTGTAGTGGGCCAGGGCCCCCTTGGCCGTGCCGTAGGCCACATAGCCCCGGCCGGCCATGCGCCCCATGGCCGACGAGATGTTGACCACCGAGCCGCCGCCACCCTCGAGCATGAGGGGCACGGCGGGGCGGAGCAGCGCATGGGCGGTCGACACGTTGAAGTGGAAGGCCTGTTCCATCCGTCCCGGCGAGGTCTCCATGAACGGGCGGGGCATGGCCCCGCCGACATTGTTGACCACCAGGTCGAGTCGTCCGAAGGCGTCCCGGGCATGGTCGACCAACGCCGCCACCGCCTCGAGGTCACTCAGGTCGGCGGGGACCACCACGGCCCGACGACCGGCCGACTCGACCTCGCTGGCCACCGCTCCGAGCTGCTCGGCGGTGCGGGCCGAGATGAGCACGTCGGCCCCGGCCTGGGCCAGGGCGACGGCCGAGGCGGCACCGATGCCCCGACCGGCACCGGTGACGATGGCCACCTTGTCGGTCATGGTGAAGCGATCGAGAATCACGGCACGTTCCCCCTTTGTCTCTTCTTCAGTGCTAGCAGGCCGGCATGGTTCCCCGCCATGGACCCCCACGGGCCGCCCGGGCCGGTCGTCACTGGCTGAACGGCAGATGGCCGTTCGGTCAGTCGGCCAGATCGGCGGCCGAGACGATGTGCGTCGGTCGGAGGCGCACCAGGAGCTCCCCAGGAACGCCGTTGCGACGGCCGTACTCCTCGGCCCGATCCTGGCCCATGTAGCGGCCCCCGATGACAGCGGCCCAGCGGGCGATGTCGTCGAGGTCGTCGCTGATGGTGACGACGCCTTCGATGGTGACGAAGGAGAAGGGCGGTCGCTCGTCGTCGACGCACAGCGACGCCCGGGCGTCCCTTCGCAGGGCCTTCCCTTTGAGTGTGTCGGCCCCGGTGTTGAAGACGATGTCACCGAGGCGAGCACCCTGGTCGGTGGTGGAGGGGTCGAGCACGAACCAGATCGGAGCCACGTGGGGCCGCCCATCGGCCCGCAAGGTGGCCAGCTTGCCGGTGTGGGCCGGCACGCTGGTGAGGAGGGCCACGAGTTCGTCGTCGGTCATGGGGTGGTAGGGCACAGCCGCTCCTTCAGTGGTGGCTCATCGCTCGGAACGCCACATCGGTCGGTGATCAGGAGGGTCGGGTGGAGGGCAGGCCGAGCTTGCGGTGGTCCCAGGACACGGTGCGCTCGACGTTGAGCTTCACCACCACCCGCTTGTTGAGCATGGTCTCGACGAAGGGCTTCAGGTCCTCGGTGTAGGCCCCGTAGTACCGCTCGAAGACGCTGACACCCAGCTCGAACATCTTCTCGGGGTCGTCGATGATCTCGGCCGTGCCCACCAACTCCACGCCCCGGAGCTCCTCGTAGTAGTCGCCGTCCTCGAACAGGCACGTGAGCTTGGTGTCGCGGCCCACATTGACGGCCTTTTGGGCCTTGGCCTTGGTCTCCACGGCGATGGACCCGTCCAGGAATCCGTACCACATGGCCACGGCGTGGATGGATCCGTCGTGGTTGAGGGTGCACATGGTCATGGGCCGACGCTCGTGGAGGAAGGCGTCGATCTCCTCGGGGGTCATCTTGATCTGGTCCCGCTGCTTCACCCCGTGACCCATCTGTGCCGGTACCTCGTCTGCCATCGGACCCTCCCTGGGCACTCGGTCGTCGTGGGGACGACCTGTCGTCGAGGGGCAGCGTACCGGCACGCCGGAACGTCCCTGGCCCGGCCGGCCGGCCGACGCCACCGGGCGGGACGGGGTCCGGGGGAACACCGGGCAGAATGAGCAGGTGAGCGAGCCAGCGAGGTCAGACCGATTCGGACACGGCGAGGAAGGCGACGACGGTGACCGGCCGATCCGGGTGTGCTTCGTCTGTACCGGGAACATCTGCCGTTCGCCCATGGCCGACGTGGTGCTCCGCCAGCTGTCCGCCGAAGCCGTGCTGGCCGACGGGGAGGTCCTGGCCCCGCGCCTGGCGATCAGCAGTGCGGGCACGGGCAACTGGCACGCCGGCGAGCCCATGGACCCCCGGGCCCGCACGGCCCTCGAGCGCCGCGGTTACCACGACCACGGGCACGTGGCCCGGCCCTTCGGGACGGCGTGGTTCGACACCACCGACCTGGTGGTGTGCCTGGACCGCGGCCACCAGCAGACCCTGGCCAGCCTGGCCCGGGGCCGTGCCGGCGACGACCGGTACCTCGACCGCCTGGTCATGCTGCGCAGCTTCGACCCCCGGGCCGGAGGGTCGGTCGACGTGCCCGACCCCTACTACGGCGACGACGCCGAGTTCGAGGCGTGCCTCGATCTGGTCGAGGCCGGGTGCCGGGGCCTCACGGCCTATCTGGTGGAGCAGACCTGACTCGACAGGACCCGATGACGCCTCCCCTCCGGGTCGGGACCACGGGGCGATCGGACCGGCCGGCTAGCCGAAGGTGACGAACGACTCGTGTTCGTAGGAGCGCATGCGCTCGAACACGTCGTGCAGCTCGGCGCGGCGTGACCGGTCGTTGGCCAGGTTCACCAGTTCGAGGGGATCGGTGGCGTGGTCGTACCACTCGTGGTCGTTGTCGTCGAAGGCGCAGTCGACGTCGAACAGCTTGGTCCCCGGCGACTTGCCCCACAGTCCGGTCGACGGCTTGCCCCCGCCCACCCCGTAGTAGCGGGCGTACTTGGTGCGCCCGTCGTAGAAACCGCGCAGGGCGTAGCGCACCTTGTTCAGCTCGATCGTCTGGGCCGAGTCCTGGGCGAAGAGGATGTGGTCCCGGACCGTGGCCGACGGGTCGGCGAGGATGGGGCCGAGGTCGGTCCCCTGCACGGTGGCCCCGGCGACGGCCGGGTCCACGCCGCCCAGGGCGCACAAGGTGGCGGCCAGGTCCACGTGGGATCCGAGGGAGGAGGTGACCGAACCCGGAGTGGTCACGCCGGGGACCTTGATGTAGAGGGGCACCCGCATGATCTCGTCGTAGACGAACGGCCCCTTGGAACGCAGGCCGTGCGACCCGCACATGTCGCCGTGGTCGGAGGTGAAGATGATGATGGTGTCGTCCCACGCTCCCGAGGCCTCGAGCGCGGTAAGGACGGTGCCCAGGCTCCGGTCGGCCAGCTGGTGGAGGTGGACGTAGTAGTCGAGGTGACGGAGCCACGCCCCTTTGTCGGCCGGGTCGATGTAGCCCCACAGACCGTGCTGTTGGTCCCAACGCCACTGCCGGTGGGCCTCGGGCTTGGTGTGGAGGTCGTCGTCGAAGTTGCCCGGGAGCCGGTCGACCACCTCGGGATAGGGGTCGGTGAACACGGGGAGGGGGTCGTCGTCCTTCCAGGCGGCGGACTCGAGCACCCGGCGGATGGACGCCACGTCGTCGGGGTGGCTCTCCCGGTAGCCGGGCTGGTCCACGGGGAACCACATCACGTCGTGGGGATTGACCAGGGCCACGGTCAGGAACCATGGACGGTGGTCGGCGGAGGAGTCCGGCCCGGCGTTCTCGGTGAGCCAGTGGGCGGCGTTGGAGGCGATGAGGGGATCGAAGTGGACCCCGGTGCCGGCCCAACCCATGAAGTGGCGGTCGTTGCCGTCCCAGTCGGCGAACCCGTACGCCTCCATGTCCGGGGTGGGCGAATGGGAGAGGTGCCACTTGCCAATGTACGAGGAGCGGTAGCCGGCCCCGTCGAGCAACGATCCGAGGGTGGGGGTGGAGGTGGGCAGCTCGTCGTGCTCGGGCATGATCACGTTGTCCAGCACACCGTGGCCCTCGAGGTAGCGCCCGGTGAACAGGCTGGCCCGGCTGGGGGAGCAGGGCGAGGAGTGGGTGAAGTAGTCGGTGAACTCGAGCCCCGCGGCCCGGAGCCGGTCCCGCCATGGCAGGGACACGTCGGGGGGGAGCCACGACCGCTGGCGCTCCTGGTCCGAGACGACCAGCAGGATGTTGGGGCGCTTGGGGGTGGGCTCGCTCATGGCAGCTCACGGTAGCCCTGTCGTCCCCGGGGGGCCGGGCGGGCGCCGAGATCGGCGGAAGGCAGGGGGTGCCGCCGCACACCCCCGAGGCCTGGGCTGCTGGCACGAAAGTGAAATGTGTTCTACTTTTCGCCCGTACGTTGATCGACAAGCCAAGGGGAGGTTCGAGGGATGCCTGACAGCGAGGTGCTGCACGCGGCGCACCGTCTCGAATATCCGTACTCACGCTCGGTAGGGCCGGTCATCGGAGCCTTCCTGACCGGGTTGCGGGACGGGAGGCTCTACGGGGTGACCGGAGCCGGGGGATCGGTCATCGTGCCCCCCACCGAGTACGACCCGACCACCGGTGACGACACCGGTGAGATGGTCGAGGTGGGTCCGGGAGGGGTGGTCGAGTCGTGGGCCTGGGTGTCCGAACCCCAGCCCAAACACCCCCTGCCGACCCCGTTCGCCTGGGCCCTGATCCGGCTGGACGGTGCCGACACCGCCCTCCTCCACGTCGTCGACTCG
Source organism: uncultured Acidimicrobiaceae bacterium (assembly GCA_963738545.1). GTDB lineage: Bacteria > Actinomycetota > Acidimicrobiia > Acidimicrobiales > RAAP-2 > Bog-756. The sequence goes on along the minus strand of CAVTXA010000007.1, from coordinate 941,331 downwards.
GGTGGTCCCGATGCCCTCAGCACGGGCGACCGGGTGACCGTGCGCTTCCGGCCGGCCGCCGACCGCATCGGGGCCATGGCCGACATCGAGGCGTTCGTGCCCGAGGGAGGTGGGTCCTGATGACCACGGCGGGAACCGACAGCGATGAGCGGGGCCCGGTGACCACGCTGGCCACCCCCATTGCCCTCGACTTCGACTTCACCCCCGGCATCGCCCAGTCCAAGTTCCTCCGGGGACTGGAGACAGGGACCTTCATGGGCCAGCGGTGCTCGGTGTGCGGCAAGGTCTACGTGCCCTCCCGCGGGTCGTGCCCGACCGACGGCGTGCCCACCACCGAGGACGTGGTGCTGTCCAACTCGGGCACCGTCACCACCTACTGCGTGGTCAACGTGCCCTTCGCCGGCCAATCCATCGAGATCCCCTACATCTGCGCCCAGATCCTGCTCGACGGGGCCAACCTCTCGTTCATGGGCCTGCTCCAGGAGATCCCCACCGACCAGATCCGCATGGGTCTGCGGGTGGAGGCGGTGTGGGTGGACCCCGCCGACCTCGGACCGTCCCTGGCTTCGGTCAAGTACTTCCGCCCCAACGGCGAGGACGACGCCGACTACGAGACCTATAAGGAGTACCTGTGAGCGCCGCTGCGGCTTCGGGACGGGCCGCCCGTACGCCCCGGCCGGTGTCCATCGCCTCGTTCGCCCAGATGCAGAACGTGCGTCGGGACGACGAGCGCAACGAGGTCGAGATGCTCATGCCGGTGGTGGCCGAGGTGTTCGGCAACATCGGCATCACCAAAGACGACGTCGACTTCATCTGCTCGGGATCCACGGACTACCTCATCGGCGGCCCGTTCAGCTTCGTGATGGCCCTCGACGCCGTCGGGGTCTGGCCCCCCCGGTCGGAGAGCCACGTCGAGATGGACGGGGCCTGGGCACTCTACGAGGCATGGGTCCTCCTCCAGGAGGGGGAGATCGACGCCGCCCTGGTCTACAGCTTCGGGCGCTCGTCGCTGGGCAACCTGGGCGAGATCCTGGCGCTGCAGCTCGATCCCTACTATCTGGCCCCCCTGTGGCCCGACCCGGTGAGCCTGGCCGCCCTCCAGGCCCGCGCCCTGATCGACGCGGGCAAGGGGTCCGAGGCCGAGTTCGCCGCCATCGCCGCCCGCAGCCGGAAGGACGCCTTGGGCAACGCCAAGGCCCAGGTGGCCAACGACATCCCGGCGGAGCGGCTGTTGGAGGAGGAGTACGTGGTCTCGCCCCTCCGCCGCCATACGCTTCCCCCCATCACCGACGGGGCCGCGGCCATCGTCCTGGCCGCCGGGGACAAGGCCCAGCAGTGGGGGGACAAGCCGGTGTGGATCACCGGCTTCGACCACCGGATAGAGACCCACTCCCTCGGCGCCCGCGACCTCACCTCCTCGCCGTCCACGACCAAGGCGGCTGACATGGCCGGTGTGGCCGACGGCCCCGTCGACGTGGCCGAGATCCACGCCCCCTTCGCCCACCAGGAGATCATCGTCCGCCGAGCCCTGGGTCTCGACGACAGCGTGACGGTCAATCCCTCGGGTGGGGCACTGGCGGCCAACCCGGTCATGTCGGCCGGCCTGATCCGGATCGGCGAGGCCGCCGAGCGGATCCGTTCGGGGGAGGCCAACCGGGCCGTGGCCCACGCCACCTCGGGACCCTGCCTGCAACAGAATCTCGTCTGCGTCCTGGAGGGTGCGTGATGGCCGAGCGTTGTGCAGTCATCGGGGTGGGTCAGACCCATCACAAGGCCAAGCGCGAGGACGTGTCCATCGCCGGCCTGGTCCGTGAGGCGGCCAAGGCGGCGCTGGCCGATGCTGACCTGACCTGGTCGGACATCGACGCCGTGGTCATCGGCAAGGCCCCGGACATGTTCGAGGGCAACATGATGCCGGAGATCTACCTGGCCCCGGCCCTCGGCGCGGTGGGCAAGCCCATGTTCCGGGTCCACACCGCCGGGTCGGTGGGTGGGTCCACGGCCCTGGTCGCCGCCCACCTGGTCAAGTCGGGCATCCACCAGCGGGTCCTGACCGTGGCCTACGAGAAGCAGTCCGACTCCGACGCCATGTGGGCCCTGTCGGTTCCCCAGCCCTTCGCCGCCCCTCTGCTAGCCGGGGCCGGGGGCTACTTCGCCCCCCACATCCGGGCCTACATGCGCCGTTCCGGGGCCCCCGACCACATCGGGCGGATGGTGGCGGTCAAGGACCGTCAGAACGCCATGCGCAACCCCTACGCCCACCTGCATCTGGCCGACATCGACATGAAGATGGTCGAGGAGTCCATGATGCTGTGGGAGCCCTTGCGCTACCTCGAGTCGTGTCCGTCCTCCGACGGGGCGGCGGCCATGGTCCTGGCTTCCGAGGACGCGCTCTCGGGCCACTACCCGCCGGCATGGATCCACGGGACGGCCATGCGCTCCGAGCCCACCATGTTCGCCGGTCGCGACCAGGTGAACCCCCAGGCCGGCCGGGACTGCTCGGCCGACGTGTACGCCCAGGCCGGGATCACCAATCCGCGGGAGCAGTTCGACTGCGCCGAGGTCTACGTGCCCTTCAGCTGGTACGAGCCGATGTGGCTCGAGAACCTGGGCTTCTGCGACCTCGGGGACGGGTGGAAGCTGACCGAGTCGGGGGCCACGGCCTTCGACGGGGACATCCCCTGGAACGCCTCGGGCGGCGTGCTGTCGTCCAACCCCATCGGGGCCTCGGGCATGCTCCGCTTCCTCGAGGTGGCCATGCAGGTGCGAGGCCAGGCCGGCGAGCACCAGGTGGACGGGGCCAAGCTCGCCCTGGGCCAGGCCTATGGTGGCGGCTCCCAGTTCTTCGCCATGTGGGTGGTCGGGAGCGAGAAGCCCTGACCGGGCGGCGGCTCGGCCGTCGCGCCCCGGTGGTGGGGGTCAGTTGTCCGGAGCGCCAGGACAGTTCCCGGTCGGGACTCCGGACGGTCCGCCGGCGGTGAGCGTGGAGGAGCCGGACACGTTCCCGTCCCGGACCATGGCCGCCAGCGCCGGCCCCGATCCCTCGAGGGTGCCGGCCAAGAAGTCGGCCACGACCTGTTGGACGGTGTCGTAGGCCGCGCCAGCCTGCAGATAGGGGCTCTGGTGCGTCTGGCCCTCCAGGGAGAGGTAGTACTTGGGCGGAGGGGCCTGGTCGTAGAGCTGGACACTGCAGCCCGGAGGGTTGACCTCGTCGGCCGTCCCCTGGACGACCAGTAGGGGCAGGGCGGTTCCGCCCGGGAAGTAGGTCCCGGGAAAGAGCGCGTCCTCGGCCCCGGACAGGATGACCGCCGCCCGGACACGTGGGTCACGACAGCACGTGTTGGCCGCGGCGGCCAGGGACACATCGCCGCCGTCGGAGTGCCCGACGACGCCGATGGCCCCGGCATCGATGGTGCCGGCGAGGACGCCCCCGGCTCCGGCCACGGCCCCGCGGTCAGCGGCCAGGAGGACCGTGATCACGGCAGCGAGGTCGGCGGGGTGGTGGACGATGTCGTTCTCGTCGAGGTCCTGGCCCGGAGACGGCGTGGTGAAGGGGTAGACGGGGTCGGCCACCACGAAGCCGGCAGCGGTCCAGGCATCGAGCAGGCTCGAGTACTCCTCGGGGCTGACGTCGTACCCACCGGAGAACACGACCAGGGGAAACGGACCCGGGTCGGGGGTGGCGGCGTGAGATACCCCCGCGGGTGTCGACCCGGCTCGCGACGGATAGCGCACGTAGGTGGGGAAGGCCTGGGCGGGAGCATCTCCGGAAGCAGGAACGGTCACGGTGAGCACGAGGGAGCCCACCGGATACGGGGGTCGGGGAGAGGGTGCCGTCGTGGTCCGAACCGGTGGCGTGTCGGGGGGAGCGGCCGACCCGACGGTGGTCGGGGTGGTCGGCCCCCGGTGCCCGACGGATGTCACGATCACGATCACGATCACGATCACGATCGCGGCCACGGCTCCGACCCTTGCGCCTCGCCGGCCCGGCCGCCGCCTCCGGTGGTTCGTCGGTGCCACCGGCCGGAGCCTACCGATCGGGCGGGCCGTCAGCGCCGGCGGGCGCTACCATCGCACTGTGCGCTGAGAACCGGTGATTCTGTTTCCGTCCCCGTCCACCGGTCCGAAAGGTTCTCCGTGCCCGCGCACCGCCCCACCCCATCCCGCTCCGATCCATCCCCATCGGCCACCCTGGTGGCGCGCCACCTGACCCAGGACCGGGGTGGCCAGCGGGTCCTCGACGACGTCTCCCTCACGGTGGGACCCGAGAGCTGCATCGGTGTGGTCGGTCCCAACGGGGTGGGCAAGTCCACGCTGCTCCAGGTGCTGGCCGGTCTGGTGGCCCCCGATGCCGGCCGTGTCACCCTCGACCCGCCGACGGCCACCGTGGGCTATCTGGCCCAGGAGCAGGAGACAGCCGACGGTGCATCGGTGCGGGAGTGGCTGACCCGCCGGACGGGCGCTCGGCACGCCGAGGTCGAGTTGGCCGAGGCGGCCACCGCGCTGTCCGGTGGTGGCCCAGCCACGGAGCTGCGGTACGAGGTGGCGCTGCAGCGGTTCACCAGTCTGGGCGTGGCCGACCTCGATGCCCGAATCGACGGACTCCTCGACGAGCACGGGCTGGGATCGGTCCTGGCCTCACAGCCTGTCTCGACGCTCTCCGGTGGCCAGCGGGCCAAGGTGGCCCTGGCCGGCATCGAGCTGTCCCGTTTCGATCTGACGCTCCTGGACGAGCCCACCAACGACCTGGATTTCGCCGGCCTCGGCCGGCTCGAGGACTGGGTCCGCTCCCGGCGGTCCGGCATCGTCATCGTCTCGCACGACCGGGCGTTCCTCGAGCGGACCGTGGGCACCGTCCTCGAACTCGATGCCCACAGCCGGGCCGGGCACGAGTACGGGGGAGGGTGGGCCGGCTACCAGGCCGAGCGGGCCAACACCCGGCGTCACGCCTCCGAGGCCTACGAGCGCTACGAACGTCGGAAGGGACAGCTCGAGGGCCGGGCCGAACGGCAGCGCCAGTGGGCCACCACCGGCGTACGGAGGGAATCCCGTCAACCCCGGGACAACGACAAGACCCAGCGGGACTTCCGGATCAACCGGACGGAGAAGTTGGCGGCCAAGGCACGACAGACCGACCGGGCCCGTGAGGCTCTGGGGGTGGTGGAGAAACCGTGGGAGGGATGGGATCTCCGTTTCAGCATCGAGGAGACCTCGCGGGCGGGGTCGGTGGTGGCCCGTCTGTCCGGGGCGGTCATCGAGCGGGGACGCTTCACCATGGGCCCGGTCGACTTCGAGATCGGCTGGGGCGAGCGGGTGGCGCTCACCGGGGCCAACGGAACGGGCAAGTCCACGCTGGTGGACGCCTTGCTCGGCTCCGTGCCTCTCGCCGCAGGCGAGCAGTGGTTGGGCCCGAGTGTGGTGGTCGGCGAGTTGGGACAGGACCGTCGGGCCCTCGGCACTGGACCCGACCTGGTCCGCTCCACCATGGACCGCTGCGGGATCACCCTCTCGGAGGCGCGGGCGCTCCTGGCCAAATTCGGGCTGGATGCCGACCATGTCACCCGACCCCCCGCGTCCCTGTCGCCAGGTGAGCGGACACGGGCGGAACTGGCGGTGTTCCAGGCCCTCGGTGTCAACTTCCTGGTTCTCGACGAGCCGACCAATCATCTCGATCTCCCGGCCATCGAACAGCTGGAGGAAGCCCTGGCCGGCTTCGGGGGCACGCTCCTCCTGGTGTCCCACGACCGACGGCTGTTGGAGTCGGTGGCGCTGACCCGCACGCTCGAGCTCTCCTGACCATGGCCCTCGGCTCTCCCCGGTGGGCGTGACGCGGATTGGGTAGGTTCGGCGCCACGCCGAGCCGCAGGAGGCCCCCATGCTGAGCACCGTGACCGACGCCTGGCAGACCCTCGTCCCGCCGGCGGGGGACCGACACGGGCCCCTGCATCCGCTCCTCTTGCTCCTGACGGTGGTCACCGGGCTGGTCGACGCCTTCAGCTACCTGGTGCTTGGGCACGTCTTCGTGGCCAACATGACCGGCAACGTGGTCTTTCTCGCCTTCGCCCTGGCCGGTGCCACCGGCTTCTCCCTGGCCGCATCGGCCCTGGCCCTCCTGGCCTTCGCCGTGGGCGCGGTGGTCAGTGGCCGCGTCGTGACGCACCTGGGTCCCCGACGCGGCCGCGTGCTCGCCATCACGGCCACCTTCGAGGTGGTGGTCACGACGGTGGCCGTGGTCGTGGGCTGGACGGTCGTCGACCCCGGCCACGGTGTGACTCGCTATGTGCTGGTGGCCCTGCTGGCCGTGGGGGCCGGGATGCAGAACGGAACCGCCCGCAAGCTGGCGGTTCCCGACCTCACCACCACCGTGCTCACTCAGACCATCGCCGGGCTGGCCTTCGAGAGCCGGATCGGTGGGGGGACCGACTCGCGGATCGGCCGCCGCGGCCTGGCCGCCATCGCCATGTTCGTCGGCGCCCTGGTGGGGGCGGCATTGGAGTTGCACGTCAGTCAGCCCTTGGGGCTCCTGGTCGCCCTGGTGCTGCTGATCATCGTGGCCCTGGTCGCCGGCCGCCTGTCCCGGGGAGGTCCGGTCTGGGACAGCCCCGCCTGACCTGGACCGGACGAGCTCGGCGGCCACCACCGTCACAGGGCGAACGGCACCACGGGCTCGGGACGGCCGGAACGTGGGACGGGCACGGGGCGGTGCCGACTGACCTGGGCGGTGTCCGGGTGAGACCCCGGGGGGCCGATACACTCGGCCCTGTTCACCGAGCATCCGGAGGCATCACGTGAAGATCGTTGTCGACTACGACGAGTGCGCCAGCAATGCCGTCTGCATGGGTATCGCCCCCGAGGTGTTCGAGGTCCGTGACGACGGCTTCCTCTATGTGCTGAACGAGAACCCGGGCGAAGACCTCCGCGAGAAGGTGCGCCAGGCGGCCAACGGGTGCCCCACCGGGGCCATCACCATCGTCGAAGACGAGTAACCGAGGCGTGCCCGGGGACACCCCGAGGGTCCGCTTCGCCCCATCGCCCACGGGCTACTTCCACGTAGGCAGCGCCCGGGCCGCCCTGTTCAACTGGTTGGTGGCCCGCCAGTCCGGGGGCACGTTCATCCTCCGGATCGAGGACACCGACGCCGAGCGGGGCCGTGAGGAGTGGGTGGACGGGATCGTCGCCGCCCTCCACTGGCTGTCCATGGACCCCGACGAGGGGCCGTACCGCCAGTCATTGCGCCTCGACCGCCACCACCAGGCCGTCGAGGCCCTGTGGGAGGGAGGCTTCCTCTACGCCTGTGACTGCACCCGCGACCAGATCGACGCCCGCAACCAGGCCGCCGGGATCCAGACCCCGGGTTACGACAACTTCTGCCGCGACCGCGCCCTTCCCCGGGGGGAGGGACGGGCCCTCAGGTTCCGCACCCCCGAGGGCGGGACCACCGTGGTCGAGGACGTCATCCGCGGCCCGGTCGAATTCCCCAATGCCACCATGGACGACTTCGTGGCCGTGAAGGCCAGCGGGGCTCCTCTGTTCGTCCTGGCCAACGTGGTGGACGACATCGACATGGCCATCACCCATGTCATCCGGGGTGAGGATCTCCTACCCACCACGCCGAGGGGCATCCTGGTGTGGGAGGCCCTCCGCTCGCTCGGCTGGCAGACCGACGGGACGACCGGGACGCGCGTCGTCGACGCCCCCGGACTGCCGGTCTTCGCCCACCTCCCCCTGCTGGTCAACGAGCAGCGCAAGAAGATCTCCAAGCGGCGGGACAAGGTGGCCGTTGAGGAGTACCGGGATCAGGGCTATCTCCCCGAGGCCTTCGTCAACTACCTGGGGCTCCTGGGTTGGAGCCCGCCCGGGGGTGAGGAGCTGTTCGACACCGACCAGATGATCGACTGGTTCCGTCTGGAGGACGTCAACCACTCGCCGGCCTTCTTCGACGTGGCCAAGCTGACCCACATGAACGGCGAGTATGTCCGGGCCATGCCCGTCGAGGTGTTCATCGAGGCTTGCGCGCCGTGGCTGACCGGCGAGCAGGCCCCGTGGGCGGCGCGCGGTTTCGACCCGGAGGTCTTTGCCCGACTGGCTCCTCTCGTCCAGGAACGGGTGGCCGTGTTGGGCGAGGTGCCGGCCATGGTCGACTTCCAGTTCCTGGACCGGCCGGACACCGACGAGGCGGACTGGGCCAAGGCCGTGTCCGATGACCCCGTCGCCATCACCATCCTCTCGGCCGCCATCGAGGCCTATGCCCGCCTCACCGACGGCTGGACGCACGAAGCCCTCCACGGCGCCACCCTGGCCGTGGCCGAGGGGGTCGGGCGCAAGCTGGGCAAGGCCCAGGCCCCCATCCGGGTGGCCGTCACCGGCCGACGGGTCGGCCTGCCCCTGTTCGAGTCGCTCGAGGTCCTGGGCCCGGACAGGACACTCGAGCGCCTGCGGTCCGCGCTGGCCAGGGCCGAACGCGGGGACCCGTGATCCGAGGCGCCACGTGCGCACCCGCGGCGGTGCGCTGATCGCCGTGTCCGGGTCCGCCACGGCGACGAGAGCCAGACCGTTCCGTCTCTTCCTCCGCTTCGCCGGCATCGTCGTGGCGCTGATCGTCGCCTACCTGCTGGTCACGGCGGTGCAGGTGTGGTTGACCGGTCGCCGCTACGAGCCCCGGCCGGCGGGAGCCATCGTGGTGATGGGCGCGGCCCAGTACAACGGCGTGCCGTCGCCCGACCTGGCCGCCCGCCTCAACCAGGCCCTGATCCTGTGGAGGGACCGGTACGCAACCGACATCATGGTCACCGGGTACAAGGAGTCCGGAGACCGCTACACCGAGGCCGAGGCGTCCGCCCGCTATCTCGTCGACGCTGGGGTCCCCGACCGGGACATCCTCGAGGCGGGCGGGAGCGACTCGTGGGAGAACCTGGCCCAGTCGGCCCCGGTGCTCCTGGCCCGGGGAGACGGTACGGTCCTCATCGTGAGCGATCCGTTCCACGAGGCCCGGTGCCTGTCGATCGCCACCGACGTCGGGCTCCACCCCTTTCCCACCCCCGCCCAGCACTCGCCCATCACCGGACTCTCCACCGTCCCCTACTACGCCAAGGAAACCGTGGGCGTGGCGGTCGGTCGCATCATCGGGTTCGACCGGCTGGACTCGCTGCACACCTTCGGCTCCTCCCCGGGGTGACCAGGTGAGCCGCAATGTCCTGTTCATCACGGTGGACCAGTGGCGGGGAGACTGCCTCTCGGCCCTGGATCATCCGGTGGTGGCCACGCCGGCCCTCGACCGGTTGGCCGCCCAGGGCACCCTCTTCGCCAACCATTGGGCCAATGCCGCGCCGTGTGGTCCCTCGCGGGCCTGCCTCTACACGGGCACCTACCTCCACCACAACCGCTCCCTCCTGAACGGGACCCCGCTCGATGCCCGCTTCACCAACGTGGCCCAGGTGGCCCGTGCGGCGGGCTACGACCCGGTCCTGTTCGGCTACACCGACACCAGCCTCGATCCCCGTACGCTGCCGGCCGACGATCCCCGATTGCGCTCCTACGAGCAGGTGCTGCCCGGGTTCCGTCCCGTGGTGTTCGACCCCTGGGACGGCGGAAGTCCGGCCTGGGCCCGATGGCTGGCCGACCAGGGAGTCGACGTCCCGACCGCTCCGAGCGACCTCTACGGACCGATGGCGGACTTTCCCGGTGCCGAGGATCACGGGTCGACCTGGGCGCCCACCCGGTTCACCGCCGAGCAGTCCCAGACCGCCTTCATCACCGGTTCGGTCATCGACTGGCTGGACCACCACGGAGGCGATCCGTTCTTCATCCACGCCTCCTTCCTCCGGCCCCATCCCCCGAGGCGCAACCCGGTCGGCTACCACGACCGCTACGACGCCGCCGACCTGCCCGCGTTCGTGGCCGCACCCACCAGGGACGAGGAGGCCGCCCTCCACCCGTTCAACCGGCTGGTCCTGGCCGTGCCCGAGGCCAGAGCGCCCGATGACGAACGCGAGCGGCGACAGATGCGGGCCACCTACTACGGGGCCATGCTCGAAGTCGACGACCAGTTGGATCGATTGTTCGCCTATCTCGACGCCGAGGGCCTGGCCGACTCCACGCTGGTCGTGGTGACCAGTGACCACGGCGAGATGGGCGGTGACCACTGGTTGTTCGAGAAGTTGGGCTACTGGGACGAGTCCTTCCACATCCCCCTCATCGTCCGTGATCCCGACCGTTCGGCCGATCCCGGGCGGGGGGCGGTGGTGGGGGCCTTCACCGAGTCGGTCGACGTGCTGCCCACCATCTGCACCTGGCTGGGGATCGAGGTGCCGCTGCAGGCCGACGGCTTCGCCCTCCAACCCTTCACCGCCGGGGTGGGCCTCGCCGAGGGCGCCCCGGAGCACTGGCGCCGGGAGGCCCACTGGAGCTGGCACTTCTCCAACCCGGACCGCAGGGGGGCCGAGTCCGCCCTCGGGATCCCCATGGCCCACTGCTCGCTCGACGTGGCCCGCGGTGCGGACGTCAAGTACGTGCAGTTCGCCGCGGACGCCGGCATCCTGCCTCCGCTGCTGTTCGATCTCGAGGCCGACCCGGGTCAGTTCCACGGCCTGGTGGTCCCCGGAGAGGGTGGTGACGTGGCCTGGCACGCGGCCCAGCGTCTCCTGCAGTGGCGCATGCGCAACGAAGACCGCGAGTTGGCCGGCACCCTGCTGACCCCCGACCGCGGTCCGGTGTCCTCGCGTGATGAGTGGCGATGACCGGAGGGTCCTCTCGGATCAGGCGCTGACCGGTCGGCCGTGGGTCAGGACCGGGAACTGCCGATCGGAGTGGACCCCGTACGGGGCTTCTTGTACACGGCCTGGTCCCAGTAGAGGCGTACGTCGGGCTCGATCAGGTCGGCGCGCAGGTCCACCAGCACGGTGGAGTGCACGAACTCCCGGAAGACCTCGGACTCCAGGTCCAGTTGGGTGGTGAAGGTGATCTCGTCGGCCCGGCTGATGAGGAAGGTACCCCCCCCCGCTCGCGCAGCCATGCCTCCTGACGCCGCTCGAGGGTGTCGATGGCGGCCGCCACACCGTCGATGGCCTCGGGTCCGAACGCGTCCTCGAGGAGCAGGTAGCCCCGATTGTCGTAGCCCCGGGTCTGATCATCGGTGACGATGCGGTGCGTCCCGGTGGCCCGTCGTCAGGTGAAGCGGCGGTTGAGCGGGTGGGGCGTCATCCCCGACCGATGAGGAGTGGCGGGAGATCGGCCACCGAGTTGAGGAGATGGGTGTGGGGCGCCCGGGCCAGTTCCGCCCGGGTGTGGGCGCCACTCAACACCCCGACCACGTAGGAGGCACCCGACCGGGATCCGGCCACCAGGTCGCTGGTGGTGTCGCCGACCACGGCCACCTCGGCCACGTCGTCGATACGGAGCCGGAGGACGGCGGTCAGAATCATGTCCGGCCAGGGTCGGCCCCGGCCGGCGTCGGCTGGGGACAGGGCGAGGTCGATGGCGCCTTCCCAGCCGAGCGAGGCGATGATGCGGTCCCGGGTGGCGGGGGAGAAGCCGGTGGTGAGGCAGATCCGCATCCCGGCCCCACGGAGGGCGGCGAACGCCGCCCCGGCTCCCGGCATGGGGCCCACCTCGCCCCGGTCGACGGCCTGGTCGAAGGCGAGCTCGAAGGCGGTATTGGCCTCTTCGGCCCGGTGGCGGTCACCGCCGAGCAGTTCCATGAAGACGGTGATCTTGGACTGGCCCATGGTTCGCCGCACGTAGGCGGCGGGGTCGTCTCTGAGTGCACCGGCGGTGAGGTCGACGGCGTCGAGGGCCACCTGGAAGGCCTCCTCGACCGCCCCCTGGTCGGCGACGGTGGTCCCGGCCATGTCCAGGGCCACCAGTTGGATCGGTGGGGTCACGACGTCAGCTCCTCCCAGGTCCGTTCAGCGATGGCCGGCGAGAGGGTCATGCCCCGCCCCGCCGCCCCGGTCACGACGGCGACCCCCGGAGCCACCGTCTCGGACCAGTAGACCGAGCCGTCGGTGGTGAGCGAGTACACCCCGGCCCAGCGCCGGACGACCGGGGGGAGCGTCCAGCCCAGGATGGCCTCGGCCTGCTCGACCAGACGATCGTAGGGTCGCTCGTCCACGGCGAAGTCGAAGGGCTCGTCGTAGACGTGGGTGTCCCCGACGGTGAGGCCCCCGTCGGCCCTCTGGGCCAACAGGAGCTGCATATTCCAGGTTGCCGTCTCGGGGCCCGGGGTCGGAAGTGCCGAGCGGCCGGGAAGGTCAAAGGCCGGGTAGTAGCGGAGGGAATCGCCGTCGGCGAGCGCGGTGGTCAACCGTTCGGGGCTCGCGCCGGTCTGCATCATCTGGAGCCGGCACCGGCGGAGGGGGGCGGCTTCTAGGGCGGAGCCCACCCGGCCGCCGATCCCGGTGCGTCGGTCGCCGATGCAGAGGATGGCCAGCGAACCTCGGTGTCGTCCACCCATGTGGTCGACCACGATGGGAGCTCCGGAGGCGCCCACCTCCACGTCCACGGCCTGGCGCCGGGGGATCCACCGATAGGAACCCGTCTTCTCGAGGGCGGCGCGTAGTGCGCCAAGTACGGCCCCCGGTTCGACCAGGGCGTCCGCCCGGCAGAACAGCCCGCCGGCGATGTCGCCCCGCACGGCCGGGTTGACCGACCGCACGGCGGGCCCGTCGAGCAGTTCGAAGGACCGGGCCGAGGCGTCGTTACGACCGATGGCCTCGGCCATCAAGGTGAGTTCGGCCGGGACTCTGGCCACCGTGACCGATCCATCGGGTCGAAAGCCGATGTCGGGGACGTCGACCGCCAGTCGTTCCCACAGGATCCGAGCCCGGAGGGCGAGGTCGAGTTCAGGTCCAGGGGCCCGACCACTGACCCAGATCAGGCCGAAGTTCCGAACCGACGCCCGGCGAGGCCCCGCATCGGCTTCGAGATGGGCGACCGCCCAGCCCCGAGCACAGGCTTCGAGGGCATGCATGGTGCCCAGGATCCCCCCGCCCACGATTACCACCTGGTCCGAGGCCATTGCCGTCGATCGTAGTGAGGTGGGGCCGGATCGGGGGGTGGACAGGCAGGCGAAGAGTGCGGTGGCACATCGGCCGCCACCTCGTCCAGAGCGGTCGGACTGACCCTCCGGCGGACGCCGTCCCCCGGTCAGCGCCAGTCGGCTAAATTGACGGTTCGCCCATTCGGGGGTGGCGCAACTGGCAGCGCGCATGATTCTGGTTCATGAGGTTGGAGGTTCGAGCCCTCCCCCCCGAGCGCATGCGGTGCTCCCCACCAGGGGCGTCGTGCCCGGACCACTCCGAAAGGAGGACGCCGGCGGATTGCTCTCTCGGGAGCGGTCCGGACAGGGTCCCATCGTCTAGAGGCCTAGGACACCACCCTCTCAAGGTGGAGACACGGGTTCGAACCCCGTTGGGACTGCCAGTAAAGTACCAGTTAGGAATGCATTTCTGAGCACCGAATCTCAGATCTCCGACCACCTGCTACTGGTTTTGCTACTGAGATCGCCGTCTGACGGTACGCTTCCCCTGGAAGAAGAACGTCAGCTCAGGGGGCGAACCGGCATGCGGGGACACATCAGGGAACGGGGGAAGGGGACCTGGGAACTCCGGGTTTTCCTCGGCCGGGACCCCATTACCCGCCGGGACCGCTACAAGACCCGCACCTTCAAGGGTGGAAAGAAGGAAGCGGAGAAGGAGTTGCGTGTCCTGCTCTCGACGCTCGACGCCGGCGTGATCAGCGAGGGAACCTTCGGTGAACTTCTGGAGCGGTGGTACCTGGTGGCCTCGACGTCGAAGGACTGGTCGCCGAAGACGGTGGCCGAGCACCGGCGGATCATCGACAGGCAGCTCGGACCCCTCAAGAGTCTGGCGCTGAACAAGCTCCGGACTCCGTTGATCGACACCTACTACGCCAGGCTGCGAAGCAATGGGGGTCGGTGTGGACACGAACCCCGGCAGGAACACAAGGCAGAGTTGTGCGAGAAGGGTGCGCCGCTGTCGGCGGCGACGGTGCGTCGGGTCCACGCGGTCGTGCACTCAGCGCTTGAGCAGGCCGTTGCCTGGGATCTACTTCTGTTCAATCCTGCGGCGAAGGCGTCACCCGGCCGGATTGAGACTCCGGAGATGCGAATCCCGACCGTGGACGAGGTCCTTCATATGCTGAAGGAGGCGGAGGCCGAAGACCCTGACCTTGCCGTGTTCCTCATTCTGGCCACAGTGACCGGCGCCCGGCGGGGTGAGCTGTGCGCGCTTCGGTGGGACGACATCGACTTCGAGACAGGATCTTTGAGGATCTCTAGGGTGATCGCTCTCGGGAAGAACGGTCCGGTTGAACGGCATAAGCCAAAAACCCGGGCATCGGTAAGGACCATCGCACTCGATGCCGGGACGCTCGGCGTCCTGAAGGCCCATCGAATTCGTTCGGCGGAGAAGGTGCGTGCCTGTGGGGAGGAGTTGGCGCCATCCGCCTTCATCTTCACGGGGAAGGCGGACGGATCAGAACCTTGGCGACCGGACTCCACTAGTCGGCGCTTCCGGCATGTCCGACAGGCGTGCGGCATCAACGACGAGATCCACCTCCATAGCCTCCGTCACTTCGTCGTGACCATGCTCCTCGGTGCCGGCGTGGCGCTGCCACAGGTGGCCGGCCGAGTGGGGCACAGCGGAGGCGGGGCGACGACTTTGTCCGTCTACTCACACTTCCAGCAAGCTCAGGACCAGGAGGTGGCTGACCTCCTCGGCCGGATTCTTAACCCGCTGCCGCAGGTCGGAAGTACGGTCTGACGGGGCTTTGGTAATCAATCGATAGTGGTGCCGGTCAGCTCCTCCAACACGACTCGCGGGATTACTATCCGGCGACCCAGTCGAATGGAACCGAGTTCTCCTCGAGCGACGAGCTCGTAGGCCAGGCCACGGGAGATGTTCAGAAGGAAGGCGGCCTCGTCGACGGTGAACGTCAGACGCCTGGGAGCCTCGGAGTCGTTGTCCGGGTAGTCGCAGTCCTCGTAAGGCGATGAGGGGGACCTCCCGTCTGATCCGCGGGTGATCGGCAGAATCGTTGCCGTCCGACTCCGGTTTTGTGTCCGCTTGCCGTTGTTGGGACCTGTGCCCATGGTCGATCTCCGATTCTGTCGTGCGTCTTCTCAAGGAGATGATCCAGATCAACGTCACCCTCAACGTCACCCTCGGAGATCTCGCCAGCAGCACCAACGTCACCCTCGGGCTCCAGCGGTCACACGGCAACGTCACCCTCCCAGGTCAGAGCCCTGTCAGCGCGACCGAAGGAGGCGCCACACGCCATGTGACCGTCCTCTGCGCACACTTCAGCGCTCCCCCGGCATCGAGCCGGGGGAGCGCTGTACCCCGGCCCGGTTCCGCAGGGAACCGTATGGAGGCGCACGTCTTCCAGTGCGGCCACTCACGACGGTTCCGGGAGCCACATTGCTCCGGGAATCGAGAGAGGCGCCCGGCGGGCATCGAGCCCGCCACGGGCGCCTGGGTGACTCAGCACATCGGCTCCGCCAAAGCGGTACGGAAGATGTCCACACACCTGCATCATTTTGATGCGACGCATCGTTTTCGACCGGGTGCGTACTCGTTGATGAGTCCCGTCCTACCGTCAGAGCAGGGACTATCGGCGAGGGTGACGTTGAGGGTGACGTCGCTTCGGACCATGTAGCCATGAACCGGTGTCGTAGGCACGTCGCTCAAGGTTGCGACACTTTCCATTTGGCCGGGACCTCCGGCGAAGGTCGAGGGGAACCGTAAAAAACGGCTGCCGACCTAGAAACTGGTTTTCGACGTCGGATTCAGGTACCGTGGTGTCGGAGACGGGCTAGTGGCGCCGGTCCTAAGGATCATCGACCGAGACCAGGAGAGATTCATGATCAAGCGGCTGGACTATCCGGTGTTCGATGCTGACAACCACCTCTACGAGCAGGCTGACGCCTTCACGCGTCATCTGCCGGACGAGTACAAGAACGTGGTCAAGCTGATGCAGATCAACGGCCGCGACAAGCTCGTAATCAAAGGGACCATCTCCGAGTACATCCCAAACCCGACGTTCACCAAGGTGGCGCGTCCGGGGGCCCAGGAGGACTTCTTCAAGAACGGCAACCCCGAAGGGAAGTCCCGCCGCGAGATCCTCGGCGAAGCCATACCTTCACCGGATGCCTTCTTCCGACCCGAGCCCCGTCTCGCTCTCATGGACGAGCAAGGCGTTGATCGGGCCATTATGTGGCCCACCTTGGCCAGTGTGCTCGAGGAGCGACTGACTAAGGACCCCGAGGCCACCCACGCCGTGGTCCATGCGTTTAACGAGTGGATGTTCGAAGAGTGGACCTTTAACTACAAGGACCGCATCTTCCCCGCTCCTGTCATCACACTGCCGATCGTTGACGAGGCGATTCGGGAGCTCGACTGGGTTGTCGAGCGAGGTGCCAAGATCATCCTCATCCGGCCCGCACCGGTCCCGAGCTTGAGGGGATTCCGGTCTTTCGCACTTCCGGAGTTCGACCCCTTCTGGGCCAAGGTCCAGGAGTACGACATCACCGTAGGCATGCACGCGTCTGATGACGGCCTCACCCGGTACTTCAACCAGTGGGAGGGGCACTTCGACGAGATGCTCCCGTTCGCCAACATCACCGCGTTCCAGGACGTCCAGCACCTCATGTCTCGGGGGATCTTCGATGCTATGTGCTCGGCGGTCACCCACGGGATGCTCTCTCGCTTCCCTGAACTGCGCATCCTTCCCGTGGAGAACGGATCGAGCTGGGTACTGCCGCTCATGGACGCCCTGGAGCATTCGTACGCCAAGCAGCCCCGTCTCTACGCAGAGGACCCCATCGCTGTCTTCCGTCGCAACATCTGGATTCATCCCTTCTTCGAGGAAGACCCCCTCGGCCTCATCAAGGCCATCGGACCCGAGAAGGTGGTGTTCGGCTCCGACTTCCCCCACCCTGAAGGCCTGGCCAACCCGCTCTCCTACGCCAAGGAGCTCGAGAGCCTGCCTGAAGATGACGTAAGGCGGATCATGGGTGGCAACCTGGCCGCCGCCCTCAAGGTCCCTGCCTAACAGATCTTGTCGACCTCGGACCAAGCCCCAGATGCTTAGCGGCTTCTCTAGTGTTGTCGACCGGCAGGTCGATGGCCGGGTTGGCCACGCAAAGCTGCCAGGCATCGTGGTCCAACCCGCTGGCGCTTCAGGCAGTTACCTTCATTGAGAATGAGTGCGAGCGCGCCTCACCTCGAAGTGCAAGAGAGCGAGCAGACCGCTCCTCCCCAGCCAGACCATCTGCCTAGCCCGCCCCGCCCGCTGACCAAAAAGGGTGCCCTTACGCGCGCTCGGATCCTTGCCGCAGCGAAAGAGGTATTCGAGGATGACGGCTTCTTGAACGCACGGATATCAGACATCACTGCTCGAGCCCGTGTAGCGCAGGGCACCTTCTACGCGTACTTCACGTCAAAGCAAGAGGTCTTTCGCGAAGTTGCCCTGCGGGTCGACGAGGAACTCGGAGCACCGCTCGGGGCCGTCATCCTTGACCGGTCCTCGACCGCCGTTCCTCAAGACAGGATTCGAGAGGCAATACTCATCTACCTTGAGCGCTACCGGCGGGAGGCTCGGATCATGGGAGTTATCGAGCAGGTCTCGCGTCATGATCCCATCGTCGCATCAGCCCGGGCGGAGCGTCATGCCGAGGAGCGGACCCTCGTGGCCGAATCGATCGCCCGACTTCAGCGTCGAGGTCTCGTGGATAGCCGCCTCAACCCCATCATCACGGCCTCGGTGCTGGGCTCGATGACAAATCGATTTCCTGAGATGTGGCTCTCTGAGGGTCGATTGAACTGCAGTTTCGAGGAGGGGGTCGAGCACCTTACCCGGATCTACACGAATGCGCTTCAGATGAGAACTCTGGACGATCCCGAGTTGGACTCGTAGTGGCCGAATGGGGGTCACAGCCAATTCGGCCGAGCGATGGTGCTTTCAATCGAGAGCACCAGTTGGTAGGGATCTCGTGATTTCGGGCGAAGCGCCCACCACCCTGTATTGACATTGACGTCAACAATGTAGAAGATCAGGCGTGCGAGGGTGACGTTGCTGCATTGTCCGACTCGCTGTGGATTTCACAAGATGCACCCGCCGTAGGCCATGGACGCAGGCTCGAAACGATCGTTCCATCACGTAGGACCGCGCCTACCAAATCAGGAAGGACCGAACATGGGAAAGCTCGAAGGAAAAGTAGCGTTCATCACAGGCGCAGCGAGGGGGCAGGGTCGCAGCCACGCCATCCGACTGGCCGAGGAGGGTGCTGAAATCATCGCCGTTGACATATGCGAACCAATCCGCAGTGTGAACTATCCAATGGCGTCGGACGCGGACTTGAACCAGACGGTCAAGGAGGTGGAGGCGCTTGGCCGAAAGATCGTTGCCAGGAAAGGCGACGTGCGAGATCGAAATCAGATGCGGACGATACTTGACGAGGGGCTTTCGACGCTCGGGGGAGTCGACATCGTTGTGGCCAACGCAGGAATTTGTCCTGGACGCGACGAAACGACGTGCGAAGGCTTTGTCGATGCGACCGATGTCGATCTGATCGGCGCCATGAACACCGTTGCAGTTTGTCTCCCTCACTTGGGTGCTGGTGCATCCGTCATTGTCACCGGATCGACAGCAGGGATGATGAAGGGGACGACCGAGGTCATGGGGACTTCTGGAGGCGTAGGTTATGCCTGGGCGAAGCAGACCATCATCAGATATGTCGAGGTTCTTGCACTTCAGCTGGCCCCCCAATTCATCCGGATGAACGGTGTGCATCCGACTAATGTCGACACCGATCTTCTCCACAACATTGATGTTTACAAAGCGTTCAGGCCTGACCTCGAATCTCCTACTCGCGAGGATGCCATGCCGGTACTTCCTACGATGCAGGCCATGCCCATACCCTTCATTGATCCTTCGGACGTCAGCAACCTTGTGGCCTTTTTGGCCAGTGACGAGAGTCGGTATCTGACCGGAATGAACATTCGCATCGATGCGGGGGCAATGCTGAAAGGTCCGCCGACTGGGTAGTCGCGCAGAAATATCTCTTTGGTGAACCTCACAACACCAGGTCGCGGCGTCTTCGAGCCTGGTCTGCGACGAGCAGCCCAACATCGTAATTCCGTCAGGAAATGGCCGATCGTTCTCAAGTGGAGGTGACTTGGAAGATCGGCTGCGGAAGGCCATGGCAAAGAATCAGCGACTTGCCACACGACAGACGGGGGAGGCACTTCTCGAGTGCAAGCCGGGGGAGCCGATTATCGCCGCCGTGCATGGCTATTGCGTCGAATACACGCTCGCCTCGGGCCCTCTGGCGGCAATCAACTGGGGACGGCACTCGAATGGGGACCGGCCGACAAGCCCGCTCTCGACCGCTTAGATCACTCCGAGTCGGCGAAAGGTGTTGTGGTCGGCAAGTGCAGCCGCGAGGCGGGGTATGTGGATCAGCACAATGGAGCGAGAACTGATCTTGGTGATGACCCAAAGGAAGTAGCCGTAGGAGAAGCTGAGTGTGTACTGCTCCCAGGCGTCTTCCCAGGATGGCGCCGCAACTCCGTGATGCTCCAGCTCCTGCAGATAGTGGTGGAGCAGTTCGGTCTCATGGGCACGCCGCATATCGATGTCGAGCACGGTGGCGAGGTGATAGCTGATGTCAGTCGCCCAGTTGCCTCGCTGCACCACCTGCCAGTCGAGCCAGCTGGCGCGTCCAGCTCCGTCAAGATAGACGTTGCCCGAATGCGTGTCACCGTGGATGACACAGGTCAACTCATGATGAGCAGTCCGTCGAACAGCTTCCACAAGGTTCTCGGCATCCCGCAACTCTGTCGCCACTCCGGGGGCGCGACCGTCGTCGAGGAGCTGCTGGAGTGCCTCAGTAGGGAACAGGTCGGCCATTTCGCCGATGCGGGGCGAAAGCCACCCAAGGTTTGCGGTTCGGGCGTCGCCCCACGTCGACGCGTGAAGGCCAGCCAACTGGCCCAACGAGTCACGTGTGGTCGCGAGCGAATAGGGGGTCTTGGCGCTTAGGAACTGCCCACCGGCACTGATCACATCGTCCATGATGATCATTGCTTGGTCGGCCGCCTCATCCACTCCGGCGAAGTACGCACGGGGTGTGCGGATCTCGACCAGGGGAGCCAGTTCTCGATAAAAGCGTGCCTCGGCCACAAGCGTGTGCCCCGGTGAGCCAGCGAGGTGTGCCTTGACGCAATAGGCCCTGACTCGTTGTCGGCCATCCCCTCCTTGAATGGTGATCCGGAACCGCACCTTCTCGGCCAAGGTCTTTGTCGACTCCACCGTCGTCGCTGCCACGATGCGGTCGTCACTACTGATGTCTTCGAGGGCCTCGCTGAGCCACTGGGGATCGAGAACCTCTTCGACCGTGGTGGGAATGGCGGGGCTTAGCACGAGCCTCAACCTATCGTGATGTCTATATTGACGTCAGTTTCGACTGGTCGTAGAGTGAACCACGTGCCAGCAGGGCTAAGAGGCCAATTTGGAGCTCGGCAGGGGTACTGGTGCGGAGCTGGCGGCTGCCGGCGCTGTGAGTTGAACTGGAGTGGGGCGCAGCGTATCGGCGAAATTGCCCGAGGGATCAAGTCTCGGGCTCGAGTTGCGAACCCTTCTAAGAAACCGTAATGGCAGGCGTCGACGCGAAGTGGTTTCCAGGTTGGTGGGCAGAGCGGCAGCCGAACCGACCGGCGGTCGTCATCACAGATACTGGGACCACCCGCACCTATGGTCAGCTCGATGCCGTTTCTAATCAAACCTCCCGCCTTCTCCGCAGGCTCGGCCTGCAAGTCGGGGACCACGTTGCCATGTGGTTCGACAACGAAGTCGACTATCCGTCACTGTGGTTCGGCGCCCGCTATGCCGGGCTTTACTACACACCAATCAGCAGCCGACTGAAACCAGAAGAAGTTGCGTTCATAGTCAGGGACTCGGGGTCTGGTGCGCTTCTAGTCGGAAGTCGCCTCGCCCAGATGCATGGCCCCGAGATGTCCGAGCTCCTCGACCCAACGCCGGTAATCCTCGACAGCGCTGCGGCTGGAGGCCTCCACTCCCTTTTATCGGCAGAGAGCCCCGCACCTCTCACCGAGCGGACCGAGGGACTGCCTATGCTGTACTCATCAGGTACCACTGGGTTCCCCAAAGCTGTCAAGCGGCCGCTCAGTGGGGCGCCGGTCGGAACGTCGACGGGAGCCGTCGCGATGGCTCAGCGGGTAGGAATCGATGCGGATACCGTCTACCTGTCCCCGGCCCCGCTCTACCATGCCGCTCCCCTCGGCTACGTATCTGCAGTGCTCGCGCTGGGTGGGACCGTTGTTATCCAGCCGAAATTCGATGCCGAGAGTTTCCTCGACGCCGTTGAACGGTATGGGGTAACCCATACTCAGATGGTCCCGACGATGTTTGTTCGCCTTCTTTCTCTTCCCGAAGAAACCAGGCAGCGCTATTCACTCGCGACCTTGCAGGCCGTTCTTCACTCGGGTGCACCGTGCCCCGTTCCGGTCAAGCAGCGAATGTTCGAGTGGCTGGGTCCGATCATCCATGAGTACTACTCGGGCACTGAAAATGTGGGGTACACCTACTGCTCGCCGAATGAATGGCTCGGTCATCCCGGAACTGTCGGAAGGCCCGTTGGCTGCCAGGTTCATATCGTTGGTGAAGATGGACAGGAACTTCCCAACGGTGCCGACGGGGATGTCTACTTCAGCGGGTCCAATCCGTTCGAGTACCACAATGATCCGCTCAAGACCAAGGAGGCCTTTCGGGCGAACGGACAGGGCACTTTCGGCGACATTGGTCATCTTGATGACGATGGATATCTGTATCTCACAGACCGTAAGGCGAACATGGTCATCGTCGGTGGGGTCAATGTCTACCCACAGGAAGCCGAGAACCTGTTGATCACCCATCCACTTGTCAGGGACGCAGCAGTATTCGGTGTTCCGCATCCGGAGTACGGCGAAGAAGTCATGGCAGTCGTTGAGCTTACGAACAAGGTAGATGACGAATCCGACTGTGAAGCCCAGTTGATTGCCTACTGCAGGAAACACCTTGCTTCTATTAAGTGCCCGCGCAGTGTTGTCTTTCGAGACGATATGCCGAGAGAACCAACCGGCAAACTCCTGAAGCGAAAGCTTCGAGATGAGTGGTGCGCCAACTTGGCACCCTCTGGCCTTAACGACCCATCGTCAAGTACTGAAGGTCGCCATCTCCTCGATGCGATTCACACCAACGAAGGCACCGATCGGTGACAGGATTCACGGATTCCTTCGGCAGCCCCGGCATGTTATTGTCGCCAATTTTGGCTCCGAACTCATGATGAGTGATGATCTAGGTGGCGATCTTGTCGCTGAAGGCTTAGTAGCAGAACCTTTCGATGGCGAACTTGTCGTTCTTGGAGAGCTCGGGTTCTATGCCCTTGCCGGCCACTCCGATTCCCCGCGGGACCTAATCGCAGAGGTACGGCAAGGCGAGCAGATCGGCCTTGGTTCGGCTTTCATCTCTGAACGGTTCAATTTTAAGGATGCGCCGACGCTTTGCGGGGCCGCAGCAGCAGTCAGTGACCGGATCGGTATCGCAACGGCGGCAACCAACCACAACACGCGTCATCCACTCGTCACGGCAACGTTCGGTGCAACTATGCATCGGCTCAGTGGCGGGCGATTTTCCTTGGGACTGGGGCGCGGCTTCGATCGACTCTTTCTCGGAATGGGATTGGCGCCGATACGGACGGCTCAGCTGCGAGACACGGCAGACATTCTCCGTCAGCTGTGGGGTGGTGGCACGGTGACTGCTTACGACGGTCCGGCGGGTAACTTCCCGTACCTGCACCTGGACTCGACGTTCCGGGAGTCGATCCCCTTGATGCTCGTCGCCTTGGGTGAGAGGACACTGGAGTTTGCCGGAGCATGCATGGATGGAGTTGTGCTTCATACGTTCATGGGCGAGGAAGCACTACGGACGTCAGTCGTCGCCGTACGACGCGGCGCTGAGCGCATTGGCCGAGATCCAGCCGACGTCCGGATTTGGTCAGTACTGGCGACCGTTGGTGATCACATCGATGAGTCCGATCGACTCAAGAAGACGGTCGGAAGGCTTGCCTCCTACCTGCGAGGCTATGGAGATCTGTTGGTCAAAGTCAATGGATGGGATCCGTCCGTACTGGAGCGATTCCGTGCCAATCCTTTCGTCGCCGGCTTTCAAGGAGCTATCGACGCCCGAGCGACGACCTCTGAACTTGAGTACGTCTCGACACTCTTGCCCGACGAATGGTTGGCGGTCGCCGCCACCGGAACCCCAAGCCAGTGCGTAGCCACCATCATCGAACAGTTCGAACTCGGTGCCGACAGTGTCATCCTTCACGGTGCAACGCCCGCCGAGTTGCTTCCAATCATTGCTGCCTATCGATCCGTGCGACCCCCGGAAGTGCGCGCCCTGCCGGTTAACCCCGGAATACCTCACCTATGAGAGAAGCGGCCACTTCGATCGAGGAACTCACTACGGACTGGATGTCCTCTGCACTCTCTGCTGATGTGCGTTCCGTAACGGCCCGACCGATCGGCACCGGTCAGACATCATCAACCTTTCGTTTGACCATTGATGCAGACGATCGCCCACCAACAGTGGTAGTGAAGTTGGCCGATGGCGAAGAGGCCGCCCGACGTCGTGTCGTTGTGGCTCACCGCAATGAGGTGGGGTTCTATCGGACGATGGCGGCCACACTGGCCATTCGCGTTCCCGAGTGCTTCTATGCAGCCATAAGCGAGGATGGTTCCTGCTTCACTCTTGTCCTAGAGGATCTCTCGCCCCGTGAACCGGGACGGCAGGCAGACGGTTGCGCTCCGATCCAGGCGTCCACAGCAGTCCGCTACCTGGCTGGGCTCCACGCCTCCCGGTGGAACGATGGCGCGCTCTCGGAAGTGGACTTCCTAGTTCCGATCACCGTCGATCGTGCAACCTTCTTGACGGAGCTGACCAAGACGGCAACGACCCAATTCATCGAACGTTACGACGAGCGCCTCGCCTCGGAGGACGTGGCTACCCTTCAAGAAATGTCCGAAGTACTGACGGAATGGCAGTTGAATGCCGGTGGACCGTTCGCTGTCGTGCACGGGGACTACCGATTGGACAACCTGATGTTCTCTCCGGATGGTCAGGATGTGGTTGCGGTCGACTGGCAGACGGTTACTTCGGCACTGCCTGCTCGGGACCTGGCCTACTTCATCGGCACCAGCCTGCCGACCGATCAGCGGCGATCTCAGGAAGAGGGCTTGGTCTCAAGGTACTACGAGGAGCTTCGAGCTAGAGGAGTACATGATTACGCGATTGAACAATGCATGGCCGACTACGGCCGGGGTCACCTCCAGGGACCGATGATCACCGTCCTCGGGTCCATGACCTCCGCGGAGATCCGCGGAGCCGCCGCCGACGAGATGTTTCTTTCGATGGCCAGTCGCTCGTGTTCGGCTGTTCGGGACCACGGCTCGATAGAAGCGCACCATGGCCCGACGCCGCGGTGAGGGCGTGTTGATGGCATGCAGGTCAGCTCACGGGGATGACGGCAATCGGGGTGAGCTCGGTGACGCGGTCGGGCTAGTCGGCGCCCGGTTGACGCAAGAGGTGTGGGGAGGTACTCGATCCACAGCAGTTAAGTTGCCTAGCGTCATCGAAGAGGTATGCCAGACAGTTGGCCGCCTTTACGCCTTCTCATTAGGGTGTCGTTCTGCCGCGGTCCTGGGCAGCTACAACGGGGCCAGTTGCTAGACCGATGCGAATCGGAAAGATGGACATGACGGTGAACCGGGGCGAAACGGCGGATGTCGTAAAGGCGGTAGCCGACGCCAAAGCGATCGGAGCGGCGAGCTTTTGGGCGCCGAACTTCTTCGGACTTGACTGCCTTACCGCTCTGGCGGTGGCTGGGACTCAGGTGCCGACCATCGAGTTAGGGACGGCCGTCATCCCGATTTTTGGCAGGCATCCTCGGGTCCTCGCTCAACAGGCATTGACCGTCCATTCAGCGATTGCCCACCGGCTCACGCTCGGTGTTGGTCTGTCCCATCGTTCGATGGTTGACGGCGTCCTGGACACGTGGCCGCCTTCCCCAGTCGGCCACCTCACGCAGTTTCTCGAACAACTGATGCCACTGTGTGCTTTGAACGAGCACGGGGAGAGCTCGGCTCCTGGCCTCCAGATACCAGTCGATCGTCCTCTCCCTGTCGTGGTAGCAGCGCTCGGCCCGAAGACCCTTGCTGTGGCTGGGACGCTCTCCGACGGGGTTGTTCTCTGGTGCGTCGGTCCCCGAACAATTTCTCAGGTCACAGTCCCCATCCTCAGTGAAGCTGCCGCTCTGGCCGGCCGGCGAGTTCCTCGCGTCGTGGCCAGTGCACCAGTCTGTGTGACAAACGATGTAGGCACCGCGCGTAGCGTCATCGCACGTCGGTTCGGACAGTTCGACGCCTTGCCCTCATACCAAGCGTCACTTCAGCGAGAAGGTATCGACTCGATTGGAGAGTTGGCGCTCGTTGGTGACCGACGGGAGATTGAAGCGGGCATCGACAGATTCCGTGAGGCGGGTGTAACCGAGTTCCTCTGGAACGATGCGAGCGCCACTCAGTACGAGCGTGATGCAAGTCGGGACGCCTTGGGCGAGATTCTTGTGAACCACACTGACAGCTCTGGATTGTAGTGACCCTGCCAGGATGATCTGGCCCGATCGCAGAACGATGTTGGCCATCGCAAGACACGAGTCAGGGCATGAAAGTTGAGAGCCTTGCGGTAAGTCGGCGGTAGGGCACGACCCCGGGCTAGTTGTATTTTTCTTTGACTTTGGGGACCCCGGCTAGTAAACCAAATAGAAGTTGATATCGACGTCGACATTGGGGGTTAGATTGGAGTTCGACCTGGGGATTCTTGGCGGGACCATCATCGATGGCCTCCGGACCCCCCGCTTTCGGGGCGACATCGGGATTAAGGACGGCCTGATTACCCAGATCGGCAGCATCGCCGCTGGTCGCTGCGAGGACGTTGTAGATGCCTCCGGTTTGATGGTTGCTCCAGGGGTGGTTGACCTGCACACTCACTACGACAGCCAAGTCTTCTGGGACCCCTGGTGCACCATCTCGGGATGGCACGGCGTGACCAGTGTTGTCATCGGAAACTGCGGGTTCGGCTTTGCGCCGTGTAGGCCTGAGGATCGGGACCGGGCCATGTTGAGCCTGTCCCGAAACGAAGCTGTGCCGATCGAGACAATGCGGCAAGGCATGCCTTGGGACTGGGAGACATTCGAGGAATTTCTCGACAGCGTCGACCGAACACCAAAGGGCGTGAACGTCATGTCCTTTGTTCCTCTGGCACCGATTTACGGTTACGTGGTCGGTCTTGACGAGGCAAAGCGCAGACAGGCCACTGACGACGAACTGGGCGAGATGTGCGAACTTCTCGTTGAAGGAATGCGGGTCGGCGGCTGTGGATTCAGTGCTCAACTCCTCGGTGACGAGGGCAACGTGCAACTCGACTTCGACGGAACGCCGATGGTGACGGACCTCATGAGCAACCGGGATCTGGCGGCGTTCTCCGAGGCGCTAGGTTCGCTCAACCGTGGCGTGGTACAGGTGACGACACAGCAGGTCGATACGGCAGCATTTATTGCAGAGCACAGCGGACAGCCGGTCATCTGGAACGCGCTCCTGGCCGACGGCGCGCTCAACCAGCACGGTGGGCAGTCGGTCAGTCACAGGGATGGGATTGCGAGACTTCGGGCCCTCAATGAGGTGGAGGGTCTCCGCGTCTACGCACAAGCACTGACGACGAACTTTGCATCAGAGTTCACCCTTGAGGACTACAACCTCGCAGACACCATTCCGGCCTGGAAGGAGGTTCTGACGGGCACGATCGACGAGAAGATGGCGAAGATGGCGCTGCCCGAGAATCGGAGAGCGCTCAAAGAGGTCCATGAGCAGCGCGGTGGTCTCTTCGGGGCCGGTTACGAATTGTGTGCCATCAATATCAACTGGATCTCCAGCGACGTCCCCAATTACCGCTTCGTCAAGGACACGTATGAGGGTTTTACTATCGGGGAGGTTGCCGAGCGCGAGAACAAGCATCCGATCGACGCCATGCTCGACGTCGCGATCTTGGGAGAACTCCGGGTTGGTTTCGCAACCCCCCTCCTCGAAGCGCCGGTCGATTCAATGCGCGAAGTGGCCAATGCAACGGTGTCGCTACCCGGAGTGTCGGACGGTGGTGCTCATACCAAGTTCATTACTACGGGCCGGTATCCGACGGAACTACTCGCCTATTGGGTGCGCGAGCACGAGATCATGTCGCTCGAGGACGCCCATTGGAGACTTTCGTCCTATCCGGCCATGGCCGCTGGACTCAAAGGCCGCGGCTCGTTGTCGTTAGGCCAGGCCGCAGACGTCATTGTCTACGACTTGGACAAGCTAGGGAGTGAGCCGGCCGAACGGGTGTGGGACTATCCCGCGGGCGAGTGGCGCCTCATTCAACGTGCGACCGGATACGAGTGGATCATTGTCAACGGCCAGCCCACCTTCCGAGAGGGCCTGTGCACAGGGAAGACGCCAGGGAAACTCCTCCGACACGGAACTGCCTGAGGCGCTACACATCACATCAAGACTGGGGGAGGATGCCATGGCAATGCCGCTAGGAACCAGCGAGGCACGCTCACGCTTCGGCTACAACCTCGTCGACGCCGACAATCACTACTGGGAGACCTCAGAGGCATTTACCCGATACCGTGACCCCGCATTCTCGGATCGAGGTGTCGTTCTACGCGAGGTAGAGGGATCGCTTCGTTACATCGTGCACGGCGAACAGCATCCCATCATTCCTGGGCCGGGCGACGTTCAACCTCGACCGAAGCCGGGGGCACTCTATGACTATTTTGCGGGCACGTCGGACAAAGGCTCAATTGGAGAAGAGCTGGTCTGCGAGTCACCGGGTGACCACCCCGAATGGTTTCGCCCCGACGCCCGGTTGGCCGTCATGGACAGTCAGGGCATCGATGTGGCTTGGTTGTTCCCCTCCCAGGGGGTGACGATGGAGGGTCCGATGCAACCGGACATCGATGCTTCGGTGGAGATCTTCCGTGCTTTCAACCGTTGGCTGGATGACGACTGGGGTTTCGCCTACAAGAATCGCATCTTCGGTGTGCCCTTCCTGACTCTCTCCGATCCGGACGCCGTGGTCGGCGAACTCCGATGGGTACTAGAGCGAGGGGCTCGAATCGTCACCATCCGCAACGGTCCCGTATTCACTCGCGAAGGGACCAAGTCGCCATCCGATCCGCTCTTCGACCCGTTCTGGGACCTCGTTCAGGAGGCCAATGTCGTCGTCGCCCCCCACGCGGGCTTTGACGACGGCTACGGATCAGTCGAAGATCTCATCGCTCGGACGTGGGGATATCCAAGCAGCAGGACCGGCATGACGGGTGCGGTGAACTACGGCGAGCCGTATGTGGCGATGGTCATGAAGCACCGATTGGTACACGACTTTGCCGGGGTGCTGGTCGCCCAGAGGTTGTTCGAGCGGTTCCCACGGCTTCGTATTGCCTATATCGAGAACGGGGGAACCTGGGTTCCGAGCCTGCTCCACGGACTCCAGCTGATGGATGCCCAGAATCCTGGAATGTTCGCCTCGTCTCCTGTGGAGCAGTTCATCGAGCATTGCTGGGTAGCTCCATTCGTGGAGGACAGTGTGAGTGAGCTGGCCAAGGTCTTGCCCGCTGAGCGCATTCTCTTCGGATCGGATTGGCCCCATGCCGAAGGCCTTTCGCGCCCCGTCGATTTTGCCAATGGACTAGGGGACTTCAGCGACCACGACCGACGACTCATTCTCAGGGAGAACACCCTTGCGCTCACCCAGGGCTCGTAGCATGACTTGGTCCTTCACGCGGGGTCTAACGGTCGTATTTGGTCGCCGCTCGTCGGACTGTCATCATGAGGAGCTCACCCCGATTGACTGCTATGCCTGGTTCCCAGGGCTCGATGGCTACCCGGGAGATGTCTTCTCGTGGCGAGCACGACGTTCTGGGAAGTGGTCCGAAAGTATCGAGTTGTACTTGACGGACCGGGCGGCAGGCACCGACGGTGAAGACAGCCCAGGTTTCGTCTAATCAAGATCGAGCCGGCCCATCGGTACCGCAAACAACAGACCGGAGGTGGAAGTGTCAGAAGTCCAAGGCAACAATCTCGAATCAAGTGGACGAGAGGTTACGAGATTCATCCGGGTCCCGACGTCAGTAAGCGAACAGGCGCAGCAATTTCTGGCGATGACGTCTGAATTGGGAGTCGATAATCCCTCGCTCAGTCCGAACGATATCGAGGGTTGGCATGCCATGATCGAGGCTTCGAATAACGGATTGATCGCGGTCCTCGGCCCTCAAGTCGCTGACCTCCCAATCGCAGTAGATGAAAGACTGATCGCCGATGTTCCGGTATTTGTCCTGACGCCGGAGGAGCCCGCGGTCGACCCCGATTCGCCGATCTACCTGAATATTCATGGAGGTGGCCTCATCATGGGTGGGGGAGAGGCATGCCGGATCATGGCCCTGAAGGCCGCCGAGTCGACGCAGATGACAACGTGGTCGGTTGACTATCGAATGCCGCCCGATCATCCTTATCCGGCGGCGCTTGACGACTGCATCGCGGTCTATCGGGAGTTGCTGAAGGTCCGACCGCCCGAGCGCATCGTGGTCGGTGGTGGCTCGGCCGGAGCCAATCTTGCTGCCGCATTGATCTTGCGCTCCCGGGATGAAGGGTTGCCCCTTCCGGCGGCGCTCCTGCTCATGACGCCAGAAGCCGATCTCACTGAGTCCGGAGACACATTTCAGACCAATCTTGGAATCGACTCGGTTCTGACCTCGAGTCTGGCTGACTCGATCGCTCTGTACGCCGGTGATCACGATCTCACGCACCCGTACCTCTCGCCGCTCTTTGGGGATCTCAGCACCCCATTTCCGCCCACGTTCCTGCAATCCGGCACTCGCGACATGTTCCTTTCCAATACTGTGCGGATGCACCGCCGACTTCGGGCTGGTGGAGTCGAGGCCGAACTGCATGTATTCGAAGCGATGCCACACGGCGGGTTTTTTGGCGCGCCGGAGGACGACGAGATGACAACCGAGGTCCGCAAATTCCTAACTTCCAAGCTGGGGGATTGAGGAAGCCTGATATCCGATCAATTCAGCTTGTCACGGTGAGGGCCGGCAAGAACGTGGTGTGGAGCGTTTGAGCATTGTCAACCGCGGCTCGCTTCAGTGACTGAGACTGAGACCGGCCTGGACCTCCGAATCGGCGTCGTCACGAGCGGGGATGCCGGAGAGGCACGTGAACTCGAGCGCCGTCCGATCGATTCCCTATGGGTCGGTGGCCACCTAGCTTCTCGCAATCCGAGCCCGGAAGCGATGATCGGACTGGCTCGGCTGGCGACGGCAACCGAACGAGTGGTTGTCGGCAGTGCCATCCTCCTCCTGCCCCTCTATCCTCCTGCGCTCCTGGCCAAGCAGATCGCCGACCTTGACCGAGCCAGCGGAGGGCGCTTGGTGCTGGGTGTCGGGATTGGTGGCGAGTATCCGCAAGAGTTCCGCGCCGTCGGTGTCCCTATCGAGGAGCGGGGCCGTCGGATGAACGAGATCATTCCGCTCCTCCGTCGCCTGTGGTCGGCCACCGAGGTCACCCACAATGGGCGCTACTACTCGATGCAGGAAGTGCGAATCCACCCGGCTCCAGAGCAACCGGGAGGTCCCCCCATTGTAGTGGCCGGGCGGAAGGAGGCGGCGATGCGCCGGGCCGGAACCCTCGGCGACGGGTGGTTTCCGTATATGTACTCACCTCGGCGGTATGCCGAATCGGTGGTCACGATCAAGCAGGTTGCCAAAGAGGCGGGGCGAAACCTGTCCGGGTTCATGTGGTGCGTCTGGATCTTTCTCAATATCAATGAGGATGGCGAGACGGCGCGAGAGGAAGCTGCGCGCTCAATAGGTGGTACCTACAACCAAGAATTCAGGGCGATGATCGACCGAGTGGCCGCTGCCGGTACCGGCACGGAAGTCATTAGAAAAATTATCGAGTTCTACGACGCCGGAGCCCGTCACTTCGTCTTCCTCCCCGCCACCGCAGGGGGCGATCAACGACCCGTACTCGACCGACTGCTAGACGAGGTCATGCCAGCAGTTCACGACCACATTGGCGTTCGGGACAGACCGACTGATCGGTGACATGTGCCAAGTCGTTTTAATAAAGCTGGCTACGACTCCGTTTGGATGGGTACGTCAATTGATTCCCGGGAGGGTGGTTCCGCCGCCTACCGGGCTACATAGCCCCCGTCGATCGGCAACAGAACCCCGGTGATGTTGGCGGCGGCATCCGAGCAGAGAAACACCGCCGCCTCGGCACAGTCATCGGCGGTGATCGGCCGACCCAGTGGGTGGTTGGCCCCCACGCTTTTCCCGATCGCTTCGTAGGCGTCAGGGTCAACGTCCAATCCGCCTGCTTCCATGAAGCGCGTATAGGGCATGCCGGCTGGGCAGATGGCATTTGCCCGGATGCCGAAGGGCGCGCCTTCCATGGCGACCGCCTTGGTCAGAAGGTGCACTCCTCCCTTGGTTGCGCCATATACCGATCCTCCCCAGGAGACCAGGCCGGCGACCGATCCGGTATTGAGGATGACTCCGCCGTGACCTTGCTCCTTGAACCGAATCACTGCATGTTTGCAACCGAAGAAGACTCCCCCAAGATTCACGCCGATGAGCCGTTGAAAATCCTCCGCTGAGTGCTCTTCCAATGTCATCCCAAGCCGGGGGGTCGGTATGCCGGCGTTGTTGTAAAGCACTTCGAGGCCCCCGAAGGCTTCGATGGCGGCAGTGAGCATTGCGATGACCTCCTCCTCGACGGAGACGTCGGCCTGAACGGGGATCGCTGTGCCACCTTGCTTCTCGATCAGTTGAACCGTCTCCTTTGCCCGGTCGAGATCCACGTCCGCACAGGCGACCCGTGCACCCTCACTGGCGAAGCGGAGGGCAGACGCCTGTCCGACTCCAGCTCCGGCTCCCGTGATCACGGTGCTCTTACCTTCGAGTAGCTGACTCACCGCATTTCACCTATCGAAACGTGTTTCACTTCTTGGAACGACCGAATGCCATCAGGGCCTCGCTCGCGCCCGAGTCCGCTTTGCTTGTAACCACCGGCCGGAGCGTAGGCACTGAAGATGCTGGCGTTCACGTTGACTGCTCCAGTCCGGAGGCGACGAGCGATCGCAGTGGCAGTGGCGACGTCCCGGCCGTAGACCTGCCCCGAAAGTCCATAGGGGCTGGCGTTGGCGATGCGGACAGCATCATCGAGGTCTTCGTATCCAAGAATCCCAATGATGGGACCAAAGATCTCGTCCTGTGCTGCGGGATTGTCATTGTCGGGTAGATCGAGCACGGTAGGTTCGAAGTAGTAGCCACGATCAAGCCCAACCGGGCGACCCCCGCCGCAGGCCACCTTTCCACCATCATTCTCGGCGAGGGCCACGTATCGTTCGCAACGCTCCCGTTGCGCGGCACTAATTAATGGGCCCATCAGCATGGTCGGATCATTTGGATCCCCCACCGTGATGTTGCCGTAGGACGCACTGACCGCTTCGATGACCTCCTCTTTCCGTGCGTTGGGGACGAGCATTCGGGTGGCGGCCACACAGGCCTGCCCAGCGGTCATGGCGACGACGGCCATGGCGCCAGTCGGCGCATGGTCGAGGGCATCATCTAGATAGATCTGGGCCGACTTGCCCCCTAGCTCGAGAGCCACCCGCTTCACTGAGGGTGCGGCTTGCGCCAAGATCCGTCGGCCCACGGCTGTCGACCCGGTGAAGGAGATCATGTCGACTCGTGGGTCGGTGGTGAGCAGTGCGGCGGCGTCCGATCCGTCCTCGACCACAACACTGAGCACGCCGGGAGGAAGACCGGCGGCGTCTGCAGCGGCACCAAAGGCGAGTGAAGAGAGCGGTGTCAGGGGACTGGGGCGCAGGACGACCGAGTTGCCCGCCATGAGTGCCGGGATCAGCTTTTGGAACGCCATGATCATTGCACCGTTGTACGGCGTGATCGCCACGATGACACCTACGGGCTCATGACGCCGAATACTGAGGACCACCCTGTCGCGGACGAGGTCGTCGACGGGCACTGGATTGGCCTCTTCGTGCGACATGGACTGATACAGGTCGATCGTTTGACGTCCAAGAGTGATGCCCATCGAGATCTGGGCTGCCTCGGCAAGAAAGCGCGGTTGGCCGGCCTCGGCCATGACGGTCGCCACAAGGTCGTCCTTGTTGCCCTCGAGGTGATCGAGAAGAGCGTTGAGGACTCGGGCCCGTTCCCTAGGCGAACTGTCGGCCCAGGTTCCCTCATCGAACGCCGTTCGTGCGGATCCGATGGCCCGAGAGACTTCGGGGAGGGGAGTCACGGCGGCATGACCGATGGTTGATTCATCCGCTGGGTTCTCGACAGCGAATGTGCGGTCGCCGTCTACCCAGGTACCAGCGATGTACGTCTGAGCGCCACTAACAAGATTGGTCATGATTCCATCTCCACGTGTCGTTGACGCGTTACCTCATGTTTCAGAGTTGATAGTCGATGATCCCTCGGAGGTTGTGTCCCGATCGCATGTCGTCGTACCCCTCATTGAGGCCCTCGAGTGTGTACCGACGAGTGATGAGCTCCTCCAACTTGAGTCGACCTTGGCGGTACATCTCGAGAAGCGCTGGGATGTCCTTGCTGGGGCTGGAGGCACCGAACAACGAGCCTTGGAGCCGCTTTTGATACAGGACAATGTGCCTGAGGGAGATAGGGAGTGCGATGTCGTCTGCAGCTCGCGGCAGTCCGGTAAGTACGCAGGTGCCAGCCTTCCGAATCGCGTTGACACCCTGGGCCACATGTTCACCTGTGGTTACCCCCACACAGATGATGCACGAGTCCGCTCCCTGCCCGTTGGTAAAGCTTTGGGCGATGCTGGTTGCCTCCTCCATGGAGGCAACGGCGTGTGTCGCACCGAACCCGAAGGAGGCCGATCGCTTCATCTCCACCGGGTCGACGGCGATGACTACCGACGCTCCGGCGTGAGCAGCGCCCTGCACGGCGTTCATACCGATACCGCCCGTGCCCATGACGATTACCACGTCGCCGGGGCTTACGTCGGCCGAGTGGACTGCGGATCCCCAACCCGTGCCTACGCCACAACTGGTCAGGCAGGCCAC
This sequence comes from uncultured Acidimicrobiaceae bacterium, assembly GCA_963738545.1. GTDB lineage: Bacteria > Actinomycetota > Acidimicrobiia > Acidimicrobiales > RAAP-2 > Bog-756. The sequence continues at coordinate 907,038 of CAVTXA010000007.1, read as the reverse complement.
ATCTAGGGGCACATCGTCGGGGATCTTGATCGCCGATTGCACCGACACGGTCGACCATTCGCTGAAGGTCGCTACGCCCGCTGCCTGTCCGATCGCCTTTCCGTCGAGGCTCATCCGGCGGCTGCCATCCACTCGCACTCCTGCGAGGATTAGTGCCCCGTTGTCGCAGAGGTTTTGCATGCCTGAGGCACACCATCGACAGAGGCCGCACATGGGGAGGAACGTGAGTACGACCCGGTCGCCCACCGCCCACCCCGGGGTATTCGGTCCAACCTCTTCGACGATGCCCGCTCCTTCGTGGCCGCCGGCCAAGGGCAAAGCCTCAAGCGGGATCGGCAGATCCCCCGTGAGGATGTGGTCGTCGGAATGGCAGAGACCCGCAGCTGCCATTTTGACCAGCAACTCGTCCTGGCGAGGTGGCTCGAGGTCGAGATCAACCACCTCCCACTTACCGGGCTGGTTGAACAGTACTGCTGCCTTGGTTCGCAAAGAGCCTCCTCTGGCTAGCGATTCAAAACGGACTTCAGCCGGTCGCGGAGGACGTGCTTTTGCACCTTCCCCGAGGCGGTTCGTGGGAACTCGCTCAGTTCGACTACCTCTTCCGGCCACTTCTGACGGGCAAGGCCTGCTTCTTCGAGGAATGAGCGGATGGTGGTGAGTTCCGGCAGCGATTGGCCGGGCAACATCCGCATGACGGCGGTGGCGTGCTCTCCCATCCGCTCATCGGGTGCCGCCACCACGGCGACCTCGCCCACTCCCGGCATGACGAGAAGGAGTTCCTCGATTTCCGTGGCGCTGATGTTCTCGCCGCCGCGAATAATCACATCCGAGATTCGGTCGGTGATGGAGACATAGCCGTCGTCATCTCTGATTCCTACGTCGCCAGTGTGGTACCAGCCGTCCTCGTCCACCGCTCGGTCGGTGAGATCGCCGTCGGTATAGCCAAGAAAGAGATCGGGACCCTTGGAAAGAATTTCGCCCGCCTCTCCCGGCTCCACCTCGTTCCCTGAGGAATTGACCAGTCGAATATCCACACCCGGCAGCGGGCGGCCGTCAGTGTCCATGCGCTTTTCCAGTGGATCGGCATAGGTGCATCCCGTGATTGACGGGTGCTCAGTGGATCCGTACATGCGATAGACGGTGATGCCAAGGTCCGTGGCACGTTGGGCCAGTGCACGTGGGACCGGGGCCCCGCCCATTCCCTGGTACCGCAAACGCTCAAGGTGCTCACCCGAAAAATCCGGGTGCTCCAGGAGGCTGGTGAGGAAGTAGGGGGCCCCACCATTGGTACTCAGGTCTTCGGTGACCATCAGGCTCAGGACCTCGGCTGGATCCCATACGTCCATGAGGTGGGCGGGCCTGCAGCCGTCGACCGGCATGAGGAGCGCCCCCTGCATTCCGATGGCATGACTTATCGGATTCGCTATGAGGGCAGGCCGGTCACTGGGCGGCCGCGTCGCTCCCATCTGGCGTATCTCAGCACCAACGGTCTGGTGCGAGTGGATCACACCCTTCGGGTTCGCCGTGGTGCCGGAGGTCCAGCCGACCAGTGCCAGCCCGCCTGGATCTGTCCGAACCGGCTGCTCCAGGCGATCGTCGCTCAAGAGCTCTTCGAACCGATGGGTCCCGGTGCGCCCGTCACCGTCGACCACCATCACGTCCATTGGTGGCAGGTCTTCGATGGACTCCAGGTTCGAAAGGTAGTTCTGGTGGCCGAAGCTCGAAGCGGTGACGTGGACCCGAGGTTGGCACTGGCGCAGGATGTAGGCGAGTTCGTGACTGCCGTAGATATGGACGATTGGTGCTGCAACCGCACCCAGGAGTGCGCTGCCGTAGAAGGTGACGACACCTTCAATCCAATTGGGCGTCTGAAAGGACACCACATCTCCCGACTTCACTCCTCGAGACGCCAACCCCGCTGCCACCCGCTGCGAGAGATCGAGAATCTCGCCGAATGTGCCGCGCCACGGCCGAGTCTTCGAGTGGATGACGAACGGGAGGTTTCTATTGCCGGCCAGCTTGGATCCGAGGAGCTGACCGAGGGTTTGGTCGGACCACCAACCCTCCGACACATAGCGCTTTCCATCATCTTCGGATGGGCGTCTTAGAGCCCAGCTGGGATTTGCCACTGATGCAGCGTAGCCGAGAAGGCAACGTGGTGCACTGGGGATCTTCTCAAATGTAGAACTGGATTCTACCGTTCTGAAATGGGCCGAAGCAGAACGAAACCCGTCGGGAACCTTGACGAGGATGTCATACTCTGTTTAGGTAGAACGCAGCTCCACCCGGACAGACAATGCTCCACGGGTACCTGCCCTACGGCATCGGCGATCATTGGCACGATGAACCCGGCATCCGACCTCGGAAACGACACCACAGGGGGAATAATGGCATTCGATAAATCACTGGATTGGCTCATCTCGGTGGACGACCACGTGCTGGAACCCCCGAACCTTTGGCTTGACCGCCTGCCTGCCAAGGACCACGAGCGTGCCCCCCACATGGTGGTAGACGGCGCAATGGAGTACTGGGCCTACGACGGGAAACGCTTTCCTACGGTGGGGCTGAGTGCCGTTGCCGGAAAATCGAAAGAAGAGTTCAGCCCAGAGCCTGTGACCTACGCCGAGATGCGACCAGGTTGTTACGACAGCAAGGCCCGACTGGACGACATGAACCGGGCGGGAATCTTGGCGTCGTTGTGTTTTCCCACCATCACTCGGTTCTGTGGTCAGTTATTCATGGATGCGAGTGACCGAGAGTTCGGATTCGTATGCCTTCAGATCTACAACGACTGGATGATCGAGGAGTGGTGTGGAGCAGCGCCGGGCCGGTACATCCCGCTCATTCTCATACCGATGTGGGATCCAGTTCTGGCGGCCAAAGAAATGGAACGGTGCGCGGCCAAGGGCGCCACCGCGTTTGCCTTTTCGGAGAACCCGGCACCTCTCGGCCTTCCGACGATCCACGACAAGGACCGCTATTGGGACCCGGTGATGTCGACGGCTGCCGACACGCAGATGGTCGTGAGCATGCACGTCGGATCGTCCTCACAGGTCCCCCAGATCGCACCGGACTCTCCGTTCATGGCCAATCTGGCATGGGGAGCGATCCGCACGTCGGGAGCCATGTTGGCGTGGCTCTTCAGCGGCATGTTCACCCGTTACCCCGGACTGAAGATCGCTCTGTCAGAAGGCGAGATCGGTTGGATGCCGTACTTTCTCGAGCGAGCCGAACAGGTGGTTGACAAGCAGCGCTTCTGGGTGCAGCGCGGACTTCAGTTCATGGACCATGCCACAACGGACGTAGATCTCAACGACATCGACATTCGAGCGCTGTTTCGCGACCACGTGTTCGGGTGCTTCATCGATGACGCTCACGGTATCGCCAGCATCGATGAAATCGGTGAGGACAACATTATGTGCGAGACCGACTATCCGCACTCGGACTCGACGTGGCCAAACTGCATTTCCGTCGTGAAAGAGCAGATCAAGCACCTTCCGCCTCCGGTGCAGTACAAGATCCTTCGTGGCAATGCGGAGAAGCTCTATCGCTTCACGCCGGCCGATGCACCCGTCCTCGCTGATGCCTGATGCAGCCAACTTGCCCATGATCTCGATCGATCGAGAGCTTTGCATGGGAAGCGGCGTCTGTGTTGTTTATGCCGCGTCCACGTTCACCCAGGATGCTGAGTCCAAGGCTGTCCTCATTGACCACGTGTCCGACTCGGTCGAGCAGATTAGGACCGCGGTGGAGGCATGCCCGACCGGGGCATTGAGCATTGAGAATGACCAACCAGGAGCGTGACCACCACATGCAGGACCAGAGCACAGCATGGATCCAAGGTAAAGCATGACTGAAGCCGGTGAAGTGCTTGATCCCGTCCGGGTTCGGGAGCTCTTCGACCTGAGGACGAACACGAACGTCTTGTTCGGGGGCAGTTACGAGGAGGACCCCTATCCCGTCTGGGCGGAGTTGCGTGAACGGGCGGCGGTGCATCCCGGCGTCGTACATGAGCTCACCGGATTCGACGGACCGGCCTTTTTTCACGGTCTGCCGTTTGACGACCGACCCCACTTCTCTGCCTTTACTTTCGCTGCCTGCGACAGTGTCTACCGCGACGCAACGATTTTCTCCTCATCCGCCCAGGCGGTTGACCTTTCCACCGAGGAAGTAGGTCCCCTCAACAGCATCTTGTCGATGGGTGGGAATCAGCACCGTCGATATCGGGCTCTCGTCCAGCCCTCTTTCGTACCAGCTCGTGCGCAATGGTGGATAAAGAACTGGATTGAGACGACGGTCAATGTTCTCATCGACCACTTCCAGGGTCGTGGGAGTGCCGAGCTCAACGTGGACTTCTGCGCAGCGATTCCGGTCTTGACCATTACAGGAAGCTTTGGTGTTCCCGTTGACCAGGCTCTCGATATCCGGGCCGCACTCGGAGAGCCAGCCAAAGTCGTGGAGATCATCAAGCCGATTGTCGCTGCCCGTCGCGCCAAACCGGAGGATGACCTCATCAGCATCTTGGTGGAAGCGGAGCTCAAGGATGAGGATGGAGTGACACACCGCCTGACCGACTCCGAGATCTACTCGTTTGCCATCCTCCTGCTCACCGCAGGTTCGGGGACCACCTGGAAGCAGATGGGTATCACGCTTGCAGCCCTCCTTCAGCACCCGGAGATGCTCGAAGCCGTCCGGTTCGATCGGGATCTTCTTCGGCCTGCGATTGAAGAGTCCTTGCGCTGGCTGCCCACGGACCCGATGTTCTCGCGATGGGTAACTGAGGACATCGAGTTTCAGGGTGTGGCGATCCCCGAGGGTTCGGTGCTGCACATCTGCCTTGGAGCAGCGAACAGAGATCCAGCCCGATGGGAGCGGCCCGACGACTTTGACATTGCCCGACCCCTCAAGCCGGGCCTCGGATTCGGCGGAGGGGCACACATATGTCTGGGCCAGCACGTAGCGCGGGCTGAGATGTCCGTGGGCATCAATGCATTGCTCGACCGGCTGCCCAACCTCCGCCTCGATCCAGAAGCCGAGCCGCCTCGATATGTCGGCTTCTACGAACGAGGTGCCACCGCCATACCGGTTCTCTTCGGATAGGAGCGCAGACACTTGGACCAACCAGCGGAGTACCAGCAACCCGACATCACCCTCCTGGGACAGGAGCATGTTCAGCGGTACCGAGAAACGAACGGTGAGGTGGGATACCTGTGGAACGGAGCGCCAACGTTGCTCCTTACCACCAAGGGTAGAAAGACCGGAAAGTCTCGCACTACGCCGTTGATTTTCGCCCGCGACGCGGAGCGCTACCTGATCGTGGCATCGCAAGGGGGTGCCCCCACGCACCCCTTGTGGTACCTGAATCTTCAGGAGACACCCGAAGTGACCGTGCAGGTCAAAGGGGACGTGTTCCGCGCCTCGGCCAAAACAGCCGACGCCAGTGAGAAGCCCCGCCTGTGGAAGGTGGTCACCGAGACCTGGCCGAACTACGACGTCTATCAGGAGCGAACCGACCGGGTGATTCCCTTGGTCACGCTCCAGCCCATCGAGGATGCTGGTTGAGATCTCATCTCAAATGGGTGTTCAGCCCCTATCGAATGCCTGTGCGAGTCGCCAGGGCGGACAAAGTGCACTGCCATTTTGTGGATCGAGACGAAAGTAGATTTCTGCCGAGGAGGGCTGAATGAGTAAGGGTGCGTTTGAGGGCGTCCGGGTTGTTGAACTGGCGCAGTGGGTATTCGTGCCGGTGGCGGGAGCACTCTTGGCTGATTGGGGCGCCGACGTCGTACACGTTGAGAACCTGCGAGGTGATCCGTACCGTGGCCTGGCCACCCAGGGCATCGGGTCCGATCGTGGGGGGGTCAACTTGTCCCTGGCGCTGGCCAACCGAGGTAAGCGATCCATCGCCCTAGACATCCGCAAGGAACAAGGGCTGGCCGTTTTGCACCAGATGCTGGAATCCGCCGACGTGTTCCTGACCAGTTTGCGGCCGGCGGCGCTCGCGCGCCTTGGCCTTGATGCCGAGTCGGTGACTAGCCGGTATCCGAGGCTCGTATACGCACGGGGCCACGGATACGGAGTTCGCGGGCCTGATGCCAATCAGGCTGGCTATGACGCATCTGCCTTTTGGGCTCGAGGTGGCCTTGCTCATATGTTGACACCGCCGGAACGTCCCGACCCGATCAGTCAACGCGGGGCAATGGGTGATCGGAATGCAGCCATGGCGTTGGCCTTTGGGATTTCTGCTGCGCTACTCGAGCGGACCCGAACCGGAAACGGCTCCGTGGTCGATGTATCCCTCCTGGCAACAGCCATGTGGACCCTTTCCTCCGACATCCTGGCCGCACTCGGTGGGGACGTCCCAGCACCGGTTGAAGGTCGGATCATGGTCAACCCGCTCGTCGGGCCTTACCGAACAAAAGACCATCGACACATCCAGCTGGTATTTCTGGAAGGTGATCGCTTCTGGCCTGAACTCTGCCGACTCATCGGTCGAGAAGAGTTGGTAAACGATCATCGGTTCGCTGATATCTCCGCCCGACGGGAACACGGAGCGGAGTGTGTGGCGCTGCTCGACGAAGAGTTTGCTCGCCGCACCTTTGTCGAGTGGAAGCAACTCTTAGCCAAAATCGACGCACCGTGGGCACCGGTTCAATCGGTCTTGGAGCTCATCGACGACCCGCAGGTCGTGGCTAACGGCTACATCGGAGATGTCGTTGTCGACGGGGAGGCAAAGTACCGGCTGCCGACGGTACCTGTTCAGTTTGACGGACAACCTCCCGAAATGCGTCTCGCCCCCGAGTTGGGTGAGCATACTGAGGCCGTTCTTCTCGAGCTCGGGCACACCTGGGACGACATTGGGGTGCTCAAGGAGGCAGGGGTCATTCTGTGACCTTTGACAGTCGTCCTACGCCGGTACCCGACGACCGATCTGCTCCTTTTTGGGAGGCTGCAGGCCAACATGTACTTTGCGTCGCTCAGTGCTCAGTCTGCAGTGCGCTCACTCTTCCTCCCGACGAGGTGTGTCCACACTGTGGCAGTACCCAACCCCAGTTCGTGTTCACGCCCGTCAGCGGCAGCGGCACAGTGAAGTCATGGACCGTAGTGCGCCGGTCCTTTCTACCCGGCTTTGAGGTGCCATTCGTACTCGTTGACGTCGAACTGTCCGAGCAGCCCGACCTCCGGTTGATCGGTCGCCTTCTCGATGATCCGGACGTGAATCTCCAGATCGGAGCTGCGGTGCGGGTGGAGTTCGAGGACATAGCCGCAGGTGTCGCAGTTCCGGCATTCGTACTCGAGGCCCAAAGTTGAGCCCCGATCCACCTATGCGAAACAAGGTGGCCATCGTCGGCTACGCCCAGAGCAACGTGGTCAAGCACGCCACCAAGTCACTGGGATCGCTGACCGTGGACACTGCTCGGGCGGCGATCGAGGACGCTGGCCTCAGTATCGACTCGGTGGACGGTTTTGTCACGGGCGCCCTCTTTCCAAGCGCTGGCTCACACAATGTCGAAGATGGCGTCAGCCTGGTCTCTTCGAATTGGTTAGCGCAGCGTCTCGGGGTGAACCCACGGTACGCAGCCGGCTTCCAAGGGTTCGGACAGATTCCTGGAGCCGTGTCTTTGGCTGTCAATGCCATCGTGAGCGGCGCCGCTGACTATGTGCTGATGCACCGGGCCCTCTACAACCCCAAAGCGACGTACCACGGCAACCCGATGCAGCACGCCTATGGCAGTCAGCAGTGGACGGCGCCGCAGGGATACTTCGGTCCTATCTCCATGATCGCCCTGCCGTACAATGAGTATCTCCAACGGTACGGAGCAAGCCGAGAATCCATGGCTGAGGTGATCGTGGAGGCGCGAAAGAATGGTGCACGGATTCCGTGGTCGTTTTGGCACGGACAACCCCTTTCAAGAGAGCAGTATCTCTCAGCACCCATGGTCAGCGATCCGATCTGTCGATATGACTGTGACATCCCCGTGGATGGGGCTGCCGCGTTCATCTTCACATCGGCGGAGCGGGCCCGTGATCTGCCCCACCGACCCGTCTACGTGTCTGGATACGCAACCGGGTCGCCAACCACCAGCCGGTTGCCGCTCCACTGGCCCCTCGACGACATCATGAGCGTAGGTTCGGAGACGGCTCGCCGCCTCTGGGAAATCTCTGGCATTCGACCCGAGGAAGTTGATCTTCCTCAGCTGTACGACGGATTCGCGCCGTTCGTCTACTTCTGGCTCGAGGCATTGGGTCTCTGTCCGGTCGGAGACGCCCACCATTTCGTTCAAGACGGTGGAATCGACAGCGACCTCCCTGATGGCCTGCCCGTACTCTCAGGCGGCGGAGCACTGGGAAACGGGCGGATGCACGGTATTCCACAGATGCTCGAGTGTTACCTTCAACTCTCGAAGCGGGCAGGAGAGCGCCAACGTGAGCGGGCGTCAGTAGGGCTTGCATGCCACTCGTCGCCACATTTTGGTGGTGCAGTCATCTATAGCGGTCGTCAATGATGCAAGCAAGGATGGGCTGATGGCCTGGGTTGAACGAACGGTGGATCAGTCACCGGCGATGCAGCGTTCTCGCAATCGCAGGATCGAGCAGTCCAATATCATCATCAGCGCTGCACGACGACTGTTGATCGTCAAAGGATCAGCGTTTACCTTGCAAGAGCTCGCCAAGGAAGCGGACGTAGCTCTCCAGACGTTCTACCGTTACTTCTCGAGCAAAGACCAGTTGTTGCTGGCGCTCATCGAGGTGATGGTCAGTGATGCGTGTAGTGAGTTTGAGGAGGCATCTCGGCCTCTCAGTGATCCGGTCGCGAGGCTCCGCTTCTACATCACCACGACCCTGGACCCTGATCTTCTCGGTGAGAATGCCACCAGCGCCCGGTTCATAACCGCCGAGCATTGGCGGCTACATCGACTGTATCCGGCAGAGCTGGCTCAGGCGATCAAGCCATTCTCGGATTTGATCCTCCGGGAGATCAACGCGGCGAGTGAGGCTGGGCTGCTGAAGCCGAGCCAGCCGGAATCGGCAGCATGGCTCATCAACCAACTTGTCGTCTCCGTGTACCACTATTACGCGTTCGCTCCGGACGACGACTCCCGTGAAGGGATGGGAGACATGGTTTGGACCTTCTGTTTCGCAGCGTTGGGCGGCCGGACTGAGCAGGTCGAGTCGGTTGATCGCCGCAGATGGATCCCGGGCCGTCGGGCGCGCGAGGCCGACGGCCAGTCTGCGACCGATAGCACCGGCCGCTGACGGTTGGATAGTCTCGTCTCCAGTCGTGTAGATTTTGACGTCAAAGTCAAGAATCGAGTGGAGAGCGATTGAGTGCCGGTTCGTAGGAGGTCCGCATGGAGATGGCCGAGCCTGCGCTTGTTGACGACTTATGGCGTGGCTACACCCTGCCGGATGTGCGACAGGGGCTCATTTCCGATGGCCCCGGAAGTCTGGTCTCCTGGGCGTCAGCGGGGCTCAAAAGAAGCGCTGTCGTGAGCGTCCTGGCGTCCGCCACAGTGACCGCCGGTGACCGTCCGCTGTCCGGGATGGCCGGCCGGACCCGGCTCGACTACATGCCGCACTAGGGGGAACGTGCAACCTATTTCGGACATCGAACGGTTGATAGCTATCGAAGAAATCAAGTTACTAAAAGCTCGTCGAGATCGATTCGTTGACACAAAGCGCTGGGATGACCTGGAAGAGCTGCACGCACCTGATCATCACTCCTACAACGATGATTACCCGCCGTGGACGACGGCTGCGGAAATGATCACAAATGTGCGGACGATCATGGACGGGTTGAGAACAGCCCACCATTCACACACACCCGAAATCACGTTCGAATCGTCCACTCGAGCCAGCGGCATTTGGGCTATGACCGGTGTGACCATGTGGGATCAGGGAGGCGAAGAGCACTGGTTCGTGGCATTTGGGCACTACTTCGAAACATATGAGCGTCGCGGTGATCGCTGGATCTTCACTAGCCGACGGTTGAAGTACTTGTTCACGAAGATGTCGCCAGGTGCAATCTTTCCTCCACCCGGACTAGACGCACCCTAAACGCAGCATGCCCTACGACAGATCGCTAAACGATGCTTCGCCATGGAAGACAAACCACAGTCGGTATCTAGAGAGCCGATCCCGCAAAGGAGCTACGGAATGATCAGAGTGAAGGCCGCGTTCTTCAGCCTCACGCCCCCGCAACCGGCAGACGACGACGGAAGCTACCTGCAGTGGCACCTGCTGGATCACATGCCCGAGCAATACCAACTGCCCGGTATCCAATACGCACTGCGATACATCGCCGACAGCGGCTATCGGGGCAACACCATTGCAACCAGTGCCCAGCTTGGCGATGTCGGCAATCTGGTGAACTACCTGGTTGGAGACCCGGTCCAGCAGACCCATGACGACTTCATGGAGCTCGGTGGCCGACTTGCAGAGAACGGGAGATTCCCAGAGGTCCGTCCCTCGCTCCAACTGCGAATGCCTGCGCTGCTCAACTGGCACGCCTCCCCGCGAGCGCTCATTTCAGCCGAAGTAGTCCCATTTCGTCCTCATCGCGGCGTTGTTGTCGCCATAGAAGAACCAACCACTGGCGACGTAGCTGCATGGCTCCGCTGGCTCCACACTGATCACTATCCCAGCCTTCTGGCGACGCCGGGCGTCGCCGGTGTGTGGACCTACGGGTCAACCGCCACCTGGAATCTGCACCCGGTACTTCAGGGAGAGGCGCAGTACACCACCGTGATCTATTTGGATGAGGATCCGTTGGACGTCACGAAGGTCGTCGCTCCGCTGGTGGAACAACGCTGGCAGTCGGGTGCAGTTCGCCCACTGTTTGCCGGCCCGATGAAGTCGATGATCCGGTGGGAGGCGTGGAGTTAACGTGAGCGACCTTGACGAACTGCGCACCCGTATCGGGCGACTGGAAGACGAATCCGCAATAACAAAGCTGATCCTGACCTACGGACCGGCGGCCGATGCAGGCCTCGCATCGTTCGCCGGAGCGTTATGGACGGAGGAAGGAATTTATGACTGGGATGCCAATGGGGACCCGCATGTGGGCTGCGGTGGTGTCGAAGCAATGCTCCGCAGCCAGGGGCATCAGGAGTTGATCGCCAGCGGAGTTGCTCACTTCTCGGGTCCACCGTTGATTCAGGTCGAGGGTGACCATGGCAAGGCGCTCAACTACTCCATGGTGATGCGACGCGAAGTGGATCGGTTCTACCTCTGGCGAGTAAGTGCCGTCCGCTGGGATCTGGAGCGTGTCGGATCCCGGTGGCGAGTGGCGAAACGAACCAATCGACTTCTCAAGAAGGAAGACGGAGGTAGGGAACTGTTCGAGGCCACGTTGGAGGAGCTATTCGAAGTGGCTGAACAATGAGCAGGGGTCGGCTGCAAGGCAAGGTGGCAATCATCACAGGTGCCAGTACCGGATTGGGACCTGTGATGGGGGCCGTCTTCGTCCGTGAGGGAGCTCGCGTGCTACTTACGGCACGTCGGGAAGAGCTCGTTCGAGAGGCGGCGGCCGCGGCCGGCGAAGGCGCTATTGCCATGCGTTCCGATGTGACCAGGGAGAGCGACGTCATTGCCATGGTTGCTCGCGCCGTCGATGAGTTTGGGCAGGTGGACATTCTTTGCAATAACGCGGCCGCCCCGGGCGAGGATCTCTGGATTTGGGAACAGACCCTCGAGAACTGGAACAGCACAATAGCTATCGATAGTACGGCAGCCATGCTGTGCACCCGAGAGGTGCTGAAACAGTCGATGCTCGAGCGGCGCTCAGGCGTGATCTTGAATTTTTCGTCCACGGCAGCGTTCAGCGGCATGGTCAGAAAATCGCACTATGTGACCGCAAAAGCTTCGCTCCGGGCGTTCACAAAGGCTGTCGCACTCGAAGTCGGTTCGTACGGCATTCGCTGCAATTGTGTGGTGCCGGGAGGTATCGACACCGAATTATGGCGTAACTGGGTACAGCGAATGGCCGAGGAACACGGTGTCGAGCCCGATGCAGAGCGTGCACGCCTCCTCCGTGGTGTGGCATTGCAGGACATCTCATCGCCGGAGGACATTTCAAATCTTGCGCTGTTCTTGGCAAGTGATGAGAGCCGGACCATTACTGGACAATCGATCCCCGTCGATGCCGGCGGATATATGCAGGGTTAAGGATTAGCAAATGCGCCTAGAGCTTTCGATCGCAACGCCCGTGGTGACGATGACCCCCGGTAGCCACGGAACGTGGGAGGAGTCAGCCTCGATCGAGGACCTGGCACAAGTTGCCCAAACGGCCGATCAGCTTGGCTATCACCACATGACGTGCAGTGAGCACGTTGCGCTGCCAGAGGCCGAACTCGCCCGTCGAGGCGCACGGTATTGGGACCCGCTAGCCACGTTCGGTTACCTAGCAGCACGCACGGAGAGCATCCGCTTCGCCACGAGTGTGCTCGTTCTCGCCTACCACCATCCCCTCGCCATCGCCAAGCGATATGGCACATTGGACGCGGTTAGCAATGGTCGACTGATTCTGGGTGTGGGGGTCGGGACTCTGAAGGAGGAGTTCGATCTGCTCGGAGCACCCTTCGACGACCGAGGCCCACGTGCGGATGACATGCTTCGGGCTCTGAGGGCGTCGCTCTCCGTGCAGGTCCCTTCGTATCATGGTGACTACTACGACTTCGAAGGATTAGTGGTCGACCCGTGCGCCGTGCAGGACCACGTCCCTATGTGGGTGGGTGGCCGTACTCTTCGATCACTTCGTCGAGCGGTCAAACTCGCCGATGGCTGGTGCCCTTTTGCGGTGACACCATCTCAAGCCGCGGAGTGGTTGGAGCACGTCGAGCTACCGCCGAAGTTCGACCTGGTCCTTCCCCCGGCTGGACGCCTCGATCCCATCAATGATCCTGGGCGCACTCAGGAAATCCTCGCTGAGACGGCATCAGCGGGAGCGACGATGGTGTCAGTTGCCACATCCCAGGAAAGTCTGGAGGAGTATCTGGAGTTCATCGATGCGCTCGCCGGTGTCCGTGCATCCATGTAGGGCGTGAGCGAAGTCCAACGAGTGCTTTGCGTCAGGGTGCTCCTGCGATTGATTCGTTCGGCAAGCACGCCCTCTTCGAAACAATGCAACTGGCTGACGGTTCAGCTATCGGTCACTAAAGATTGAAAGAGATCGGCAACCCAGTTTTCTACGGCCTCTGCAGGCCGACGGCATTGACCCAAAGTAGGGTCAGCTGATCCACGGCATGGTCGAAGGCGAAAGTCTGACCCTCGAAATACATCTGTTCCGCAAACCCGGCGACCATACCGCCAAGTGCGTGCGCGGCCAGCGAAGGATCAATTTCCGCGTACACCAGCCCGGCCTTCTGGTATTCGCGCGTCCTGCGTTCGATCAATCGGGCAAACTCCACCTCCCGCTCCACCCGTATCCGCAGAACCTCATCGTCAAAGGTTGAGACCTGTTCGATGACTCGCAGGATGTCAGCATTCTCTTTGAACGACTGAAGGTAGTGACGATTAGCGGCCCGAATTCGCTCAACCGGATCTGATTCCTCCACGGGTGCATCCACTCGAAGTAGATCGATCTCGACGGAGTCAACGACTTCAGTAAAGACCTCCTCCTTCGACGTGAAGTAGGTATAGAAGCTCCCATGCGAGAGCCTGGCCTCGGCACAGATATCTGCAATCCGTGCATGGAGAAACCCTTGCCGCTCGAAGACAGTCCTCGCTGACTCGACCAGCTGCTGTCTTGTCTGGCGACCCCTGGCTGTCCGCCCCGTGCCACGCCGCGACTGCTCAGCGTCCTGAACGGGCTCTTCAGCCCTTCGGCCGCGGCTTGCATTTGGAATTCGCACAGATTGATTTGCCACAAGGCCTCCGACGCCACTTTAGTCAACCCGGGCACCACATCCTTCGGCTTACCGGTAACGCCGCGACCCTAGTTGTGGCTGGTGCGTGAAACGTCGACTGTCCCGCGCTGCCAGGGAATCGGGTGGGTGAGTGGACAGCAAGCCCTTGGCGCCACACTCTCGGTGAAGGGGTGTGGTGGCGGAGGACCTGCCGTTGTCCGCGCTCTAGTGTTGTGAGTGGGCCCTAATCCCAGAGGCCCACTTCCTCGTCAATGGTGGCTGACGCGCCCACGATCCGGACGCGGAGTGGATTGGACGTCACTTGGCCAGGCGCCAGGGCTTTGGACTTTGGCCAGTAAGGAACTAGTATTGACGTCATAGTCAATTCTACGGGTGTCATCAGTTCAGTCTCACCGGACGGTCGGAGCGGGTCGCTCGGAAGGGGACCGCGGCGGCATCTGGTGTGCGCGCCGGTCCTTCTGGCACTCTCGTGAGGCGGATCCTCAAGTGATACGAGCCATGGCCCCCCATCTCGCCGACCATGCAGGTGAGTTCATGGCTCGTGGTGACTGGCCCTCCGAAGTGGCTGATCCCATTGCACTCACAGCCGTTGGAGACCCTGGCCGCCCTGCTCTCCTCGACCGCCGTGAACGGCTCGACTACGCCAAGCTGGATCGTCGGATCAATGGCTACGCGGCCCTACTGTCCGAGCATGGGCTGGAGTCAGGCGACGCCGTCGTGGTCGTCGCCTCCAACGACTGTCGCAGTGCCGTGGCTTATCACGCTGCGCGCCGTATCGGAGCGGTAACCGTCCTACTCACGGATCACGCTTCAACGGCCGAGATCTCGCTGGCAATCGAGCGCATCGAGCCTCGGCTGGCAGTCGGCCCACACCGTCAGACCGACCTCCTGTCGAGCTGCCATCCCTCGATCGAGTGGCTGAGTAGCGAAGGCGAGTCCTCCACCGCGTCGCTGGATCTGGGGAGAAAGCGAAGTGACCCTAACTCGCCGGGCATTGTTCTGTTCACATCCGGATCGACCTCTCGTCCCAAGGGTGTGATTCACTCGACCAACACGCTGCGGGTCGCTGCGAAGAATTACGTCGATGCGGCAGGGCTTGGGCCGGCTGACGTCTTCTTCTTGGTGAGCCCCCTCTCGTCCATCACGGGTGTGCTTCAGGCGCTGGTGATGGCGCCACTCCTGGGAGCGTGCGCAGTCCTGGAGGACGAGTGGGACGACGTGCGAACCTTCGATCTCCTGGTTCGGGAACAAGCCACCTTTTACGGAGGTCCCGACGTCGTACTCCGTCGTCTGCTTGCCGAAGCCGAGCGACGTGGGCTCTCGTCGCTACCGCTCCGCGCTGTGTCCGTAGGAGGGACCATGCTCGACGCGGGCCTACTTCGGCATGCCGAGACAAGCTTCGGAATCCTTGTCATGCGGGCCTATGGCTCCTCGGAAGCTCCGTTCAGCACGACCACTCCACCCACCGACGAGCTCGAAGATCGCCTTGAGATGGACGGGCGACCCAATGGGGGAGTGGAAGTACGCATCGGGTCCCAGCGCGACGAGGGCGAATGCCTGATCAAGGGACCACATCTGTTCCTGGGCTATCTCGACGCCGAGGACAATGACGAGGCATTCGAAGAAGACTGGTTCCGGACGGGGGACGTCGGGGTCTTTCGCCACGATCAGCTCAAGATCGTGGGCCGCCTGAAGGAGGTCGTGATTCGCAATGGCATCAAGATCTCGATGTCCGCCGTCGAGCAAGCCGCCCTCAGCTTGGCCTTCGTGGACGACGCTGCGGCCTATGCACAGACTGACCCCGATACAGGTGAGCACCTTGTCTTGGCCGTGAGGCCCGTCAGTGGTGTCATTGAATTCGAGATGATGATCAACGCACTACTCGGAACCGGACTCGGCAAACGGAGCCTTCCAGAAGAGCTGGTCATCTGGGATGAACCCTTCCCAAGGACGGTGACGGACAAGCTCAGCCGGGTGGCTCTTGCCGAGGAATCGTTGGGGCGACCTCGGTTGCTCGCCGATCGGCTTTCCCAGTGACCGCCCGCCTGAGGGTTCCGGTGGGTGCACCATGAAGGCAGTGGACGTGCCCGCCACCACTCAACTTGCTGACATGAGCAGCCCGCAGGCCTTTCGCGCATCGATCCGCGAGTGGCTGGATGAGCACGCGAGCACTCTGCCCCGCCCCGAGCGGGGCGCCGACTTCGAGCTATGGCTTGACGGCATTCGCGCCCTGCAGGCCACGCTGTATTCCGCAGGTTGGGCACGGTACGGATGGCCCGAGCAGGTAGGAGGGCTGGGAGGATCGGCCATTCACCGCGCCGTGCTCTACGACGAATTGGCCCTGGCCGGATTTCCCGCTCGTAGCGCCTTCGAACATATCGAGATCCTGGCCCCGGCCATGATTGCCCATTGGAACCAAGAGCAGTTCGGTAACGCGTTGCCGCGCCTGCTTCGCGGGGAGGAGTTGTGGTGTCAGGGTTTCTCGGAGCCGGATGCCGGCTCCGATCTGGCATCCCTCCGGACCAAAGCGATCCGCGACGGCGATGGCTACAGGATCAGTGGAGCAAAGTGTTGGACGAGCTGGGCGGCGTTCGCCGATCGTTGCGCTGTTCTAGCCCGCACGGGAGCTACCGAAGAGCGCCATCGGGGACTGTCGGCCTTTTTCGTCGACATGAGATCTGACGGGGTAGAGGTTCGCCCGATCCGACAGGCAAATGGGACTCCCGAACTGGCTGAAGTCATCTTCGACAATGTCTGGGTGTCAGAGGACAATCGGATCGGCGAGGAAGGGCAGGGTTGGACGTTCGCCCTCGATGTGTTGTCTTGCGAGCGGGCCGCGTTCGCCTGGCTTCGCCACACAGTGCTCATGGCTGTCGCGGACCGGTTGACGGCCGTAGCTACCCCGGCATCTGCCTCGGTCATGGGTGACGTCGAACTCGACCTGTTTGCCCTGCGGTCGAGCTCCGCCCAGGCGGTTCGGGAACTCGCCAACGGCCGTTTCATGGGACCCGCCGCGGCTCCATCCAAAAGTCTTTTGACATCGGCGGAACAGGGTCTCTATGACGCCGCTCACCAGGTACTGGGACCGGATCTGGCTCTGGGTACCGGCATCGAAGACATGGGTCAGTGGCAAGAGGACTACCTCTTTTCTCGGGCGGTATCCATCTATGGCGGGACCAGGCAGATCCAGTACATGACCATTGCCAGGTTCCTTCTCGGGCTGCCGTCATGAGTGACGAACTCATTGCGGCTGCCGAGGCCGTTCTCCGACGAAGCCCATCGGGAACCAAGGCCCTCGTCGAACTCGAATGGGCACCTGACCTCAATCCGGCGGATGAATTTGGGGCTGAAACCTTTGCTGCCTTGTTCCGGGCCCAGGGACGATGCTTGGCCTCGACCCCAGCATTGGCACTCCTGATGGCCCATCAGCTCGGTGCAGCTGACGGACCGCAGGATTTCGACACGATTGCGTCCTACCGAGCAACTCTCCTGGGAGGTGATTTTGTACGAGCCACGGTGAGTGGGGAGTACACCCACGCCGATCGGGTTGTGGTCGACGTCGGACAGAGCACGCTGCTGGCCGGAAGCCCCGCGGTCTTTTCGCTCTCCGGCTCCCAGCCGCTGGATTCCGACTACGTCAACGTGACCGCGGAGATCGCAGTACTCGATCGGCTTGCGGTCGACCAACTGGGCGGTCGTCGGCTTGAAGCGGAACGTCTCTCCCGTTTGGCTGCAGCGCAGGAGATGTTGGGCGTGTCCGAAGAGTTGATGCACATAGGCGTCTCGTACGCTCTCGACCGGAAGCAGTTCGGAGCCCCCATCGGGAGCTTTCCCGCCATTCAGCAGATCTTGGCTGCCGCTGAGGTCGAGTTGGTGGGTCTCCGCAACTGCTGTGATGTGGTGATGGGCGAGGCGGTACACCTCGCCGAACCGGACCCGGCCCACGATGCCATGCTGGCCAAGGCGCTGGCCGGCAGGGTGTCCCGGCGGGTGTCCCAGGCAACCCTGCAGACCCTCGGAGGAGTTGGATTCACGTGGGAGCATGAGCACCATCGCTACCAGCGACGGGCACTTACGCTGGACGCACTCTTCGGGAGCTACCACGAGCTCGTGCACCAACTCGGCACCATGAGCATCGGCAAGCCTCTCCGCCGAGTGAACGTCCTATGATTCGCTCAGCCGAGGTTGCTGCGCAGCTCTCGCTTTAAGAGTTTTCCCGCCGCCGAACGGGGGAGCGGGTCGTCCCGAATGACGTAACGGCGGGGGACCTTGTAGCCAGCAAGGAAGACACGACAGTGTTGATCGAGCTCTTCCTCTGGGACGGGCCCGGAAGTAACGACGATTGCTACCACCAACTCTCCCCAGCGGTCGTCGGGAGCACCGATGACCGCTGCCTCGGTCACTTGCGGGTGAGAGGTGAGCGCATCTTCGACCTCCGTGCTGAAGACGTTCTCTCCGCCCGTGATGATCATGTCCTTGCGGCGATCAACGACGTAGAGGTTTCCATGGTCGTCCATCCGCCCAAGATCTCCGGACCAGTACGAACCGAGCCGAAGTACATCTGCCGTCGCTTCCTCTTTGTTCCAGTAGGCATCCATCAGATTCGGACCGGTGACGACAATCTCACCGATCTGCCCGGGTTCCACCGGGTCGCCTTCGGGATCGAGAATGTCCACATCGACCCCGATCACCGGGATTCCCGCACTGGTGACCTCTTCTGTGCCCGTGAGCAGCTCTTGATGCCGACCGACGGTGACCAACGGGGCCGTCTCGGTGGATCCATACATCGAACAAATCTCAGCTGTCGGAAAGGCTGCCATCGTGGCGTGGAGCACGGACGACGTGATCGGGGCTCCTCCATGCCCGAGTAGTCGAACCGACGAGACGTCTGCTCCGATGCGTCGCTGGGCATCGGCCAGGGCCTGCAGCATGGTGGGCACTCCAAAGGTGATGGAGAGTCGGTAGGTCTCAATGGCTCGGAGGGCGGATTCAGCATCGAATCGTGGGAGGAAGTACTGGGTAGCACCCACCCACACGCAGGGAAGGATGTTAAAAGATCCTGCCGCATGGAACATCGGACTCATTACCAGCCACCGGTCGTCAGAGCGGAGGTCAACCGATGTGATGAGCGAGGTGGCGTCAGCCAGTTTGCTGCGATGGCTGAGGACAACTCCTTTGGCTCGATCGGTCGTGCCGCCGGTGTAGAAGATTACGGCGGGATCATCTTCGTCGATGGGGGTGGCACCCGGCGCCGCCATGGCGTTCAGGAGCCCATCGAGATCGGCGTGCATCGAAATGATTCTGGGAGCGAGCCCGGTGACCGACTCGCTGGGCCGATCGGTGAACAACACCCGAGGTGAGCAGTCGCTGCAAGCAGCCTGGAGCTCGGAAGGGGTATAGCGAGTATTGAGTGT
This sequence comes from uncultured Acidimicrobiaceae bacterium, assembly GCA_963738545.1. GTDB lineage: Bacteria > Actinomycetota > Acidimicrobiia > Acidimicrobiales > RAAP-2 > Bog-756. The sequence goes on along the minus strand of CAVTXA010000007.1, from coordinate 887,756 downwards.
GACCAGAATGAAGCCACCCATAGGGACGGCCTGGTAGAGCTCGGCGTACCGCGGCGATCCCTCTGCCAGGACAGCCACCCGATCGCCAGGTTTCAGTCCCTGGTGCTGGAGAAACGCCACGATTTTGGAGACGCGCTCAGCCACCTCGCCGAACGTGTGGACATCGCCCGACATGATGTCGACGAGAGCCGGTCGATCCGAAAAGCAAGCGTTAGCCCGTCTGATTGGGCTGCCAAAGGTATTCATCGCCGCGACCCAGAGGGCAGACCGAGTCGTCTCTTGGCCAGAATGTTTCGCATGATCTCCGAGCTACCGCCTGAGATAGTCAAAGCCCTGGACCACAGCCACGCGTCGTGTAGTCGTCGCAAGCTGGCCTCTGCGTCGGGTACCGTTGCCAGCTGTCCAGAGTCAGCCAGGTGTACGCCGTAGGCAGCAATGCGTCCGTAGGTTTCCGTAGTGAGCAACTTGGCCATCGCCGCTCCACCTTCGTCGTGCTGTTCATTCAACATCTTCTGAATGTGATCATCGACGAAGGCCTTGGCCGCCTCGGTCTCGGAGTCAAGGTCGGCAACGACTTGCACGATGTCGTCGTGATCTAATGCCATTCGGTTGTCGATCTGGAGTGACCTGGCCATTCTGACGAGATCCTCGATCAACATGTCCAGGTGGGCCACGTTGCCGCCTACCCCAAAGCGCTCGAGCTCGAGTCCGGACATAGCCACCGCCCATCCGTTGTCCACGCCTCCTAGCACTGCGTCGGGCGGCACCACGACGTCGTCGAGGAAGGTCTCGTTGAACTCATGGGCACCAGCGATCGTGGTGATAGGACGTATGACGACGCCGGGTGCATCCATGGGCACGGCGAAGGCGGTAAGCCCGGCGTGACGATTTGCACCAGTCGACGTGCGGGCCAGTGCCAAGCCCATCTGTGCCCAGTGCCCGTCCGTGGTCCACGTCTTCTGCCCGGAAAGCACAAATGATCCGTCGTCCTGAACGCGAGCCCGGGTCTGGATCCCAGCCAGATCACTCCCGGCGCCGGGTTCACTGAAGAGCTGACACCAGATGTCCTCGGCGGTACGGATGCGTGGCAGGTGGGTGTGTTTCTGAGCCTCCGACCCAAAGGCCAAGAGCACGCCGCTGGCTAGATTTACCTGGTCGAGGGGCCGTGGCACCCGGGCCCGGATGAGCTCTTCGATGGTGATCACATCAAACAATGGATGGTGGTCAGGTCGCCCTCCCCACTCGACCGGCCATCCGGCCCCACTCAGCCCCTCTGCGAACATGAGCCGGTACCAGCGACGTAGCTCCTGTTCTTCTTCGTCGGTCGTCGGCGCCCGATGGCCTTCCCGGGCCTCGGCCTTTGGTGCCGATAAGGCGATGACGCTGCGGACATGCGCCCGGTGGGTAGCGAGCCGCTCTCTCGTTGGTCCGTGGGTCATCCTGTCCGGCCCTTTACCGCGGCGAGCCTCTGTCGGCTAGCGCGCCCTGACCCAAGCAGTGCCGCATTGGTCGACGTCCGCCGCAGGGCGTGATGAAGAGGGAACTCCCAGGTAAACCCGATCCCGCCAGCCAGTTGGATGCAGTCGTCGACGGCTCGTACGGCTCGGGCTTCGATGTAGGCGTGGGCTGCCAGGGTCAGGCGCTCGGCATCGCCCAGCCCCTCGCCGAGTGCGGCGGCTGCACTGAGCACGAGGGCCTCGCTGGCACTGTGGAAGGTGGCGAGGTTGACGAGACGATGTTGGACCACCTGAAAGCTGGCGATGGGCACATCAAAGGCCTCACGATTGACAAGGTGCTCGGTGACGATGTTCAGAGCCCGTCCCACGGCGCCGACCGTATCGGCACACAGCAGCACGGTGGCCAACAGCTCGAGGGTCTTCACCGACTGTGCGTCAACGGCATAGCCAGCGCTCCGCTGCATAGTCAACCGAAACAGGGCTCGCTCGGTTTCGAGGACGGCAACGTCGGCGCACAGGTCAGTACCGCTCTCCTTCACAGCCACCGCGAACGAACCGAGTGAAGGAATTCCAGCGAGCACGACAACGTCTGGGGACCTGTCCGAGAGCACACGGCCGGCGGTTCCCGATACGGTTCCATCAGCTACCGCCAGTCCGGGTGCGTGCGCATAGCTCCCCACCAGGTCGCCGCCGAGCAGGCCCTCGGTCCACGCTGACCCCTCGGATGTCTTCGATGTGGCCGCGGCGGCCAGGGCACACATCGACCAGGTAGAGGAAGTTCCGCACCGTCCGCCTTCCATAGCGATAAGAGCGGCCTCATAAGGAAACCACCCCTCGCCGCCCTTAGCTTCCGCCGTGAGGAGCCCGAGCCACCCCAAGGCCGCGATGTCGCCAGGGGACGGACCGGACCCGAAGACTTCACCGGCCGTGGATCGCAGCAGGAGGCGCTCCTCGATGTCGATCATGTCGTCGAGGCAATTGAACGAGCCTGGGTTTGCCGGCAGGTGAGTGTGGACGAAATGTGCGTGCGACCGGTCATTCGAACTCCAAGTTCATGGAAATCTACCTTCGCATTCTATATCGACGTCGACGTCAATATTTACTAGTGTCGGGTAAATGGTAGAGACTGAAGGCAACGGTCACGACGTCGAGCCCATCGTCGTCGAGCACGATGGGCCAGTGCGCATCCTTCGGTTGAATCGACCGGACTCGCTCAACGCTGCGGATGAGGTCCTGCACCGACGCCTGGCCACCATCTGGGAGGAAATCGCCGCGGATGAATCCTGTCGGTCGGTCGTGCTGACCGGGAACGGGAGGGCCTTCTGCGCCGGCGGTGATGCCGAGGTGCTCGTGAACATGAACGAGTCCGCAGAGTATCGGTACGAGACATTGCGCGAGGGCGCGAGCATCGTTCGCTCGATGGCCGCCTTCCCCCTTCCTCTCATTGCTGCGGTGAATGGTCCGGCAGTTGGCCTCGGTTGCAGCTTGGCCGGCCTCTGCGACATCGTGCTCATCGAATCCAGCGCCTACCTGTGCGATCCACACGTCTCGGTGGGCCTGGTGGCCGGAGATGGTGGAGCGATCACCTGGCCCGCCCTTACCAGTCTGCTCAGGGCCAAGGAGTACCTGTTCACCGGGGACCGCATTTCGGCTGATAATGCCGTGGCTCTGGGTTTTGCCAATCGAGTGGTCGAGGACGGAACATCGGTCGACGAGGCCGTCGCCTTGGCTCATCGGCTAGCCAAACAGCCTGCTCAGGCGTTGAGAGACACTAAGCGGGCAGTCAATCGTCACCTCGAACGCTCCATCTACGACATCCTCGACTTCGCGCTGGCGGCTGAGGGTGTATCCAGTGCAAGTTCGGAGCATCGTCGCATCATCGACCGTATGTTCTCAAAGAAGTGACTCGCGATGACGTCGCTCAGCTGGGCCTGAGTCTGGGCGCAACACAGTCTTCCGGTGAAGATCTTGCGGGAGTAGCCAGGCGGGCTGAAGAACTGGGCTACGACTCGATCTGGTCGTCGGAGGCATGGGGCCAGGACGCCTTCACTCCCCTGGCCTTTGCCGCAGCCACCACCACAACGTTGGGCCTGGGCACCGCCATCGCACAGATCTCCGCTCGGACTCCAGCCACAACGGCGATGACCGCGTTGACGATCCAGCTTCTGTCTGGCGGCCGGCTACAGCTCGGACTTGGGGTTTCGGGACCCCAGGTCGTCGAGGGATGGCATGGTGTTCCCTTCGGGAAGCCACTGGCGAAGACGAGAGAGTACGTCGAAGTGGTCCGACGAGCCATGTTGTCGAACCGGCTTGAGTTCGACGGATCAGAGTTCCAAATCCCCTTCAAGGGCGAGGGGTCGACCGGTTTGGGGAAGCCATTGCGAACGACCATTCGTGCCGTGGCGCCGGCTCCCATACTCGTTGCCGCTATTGGTCCCAAGAACGTGGCGCTGGCCGTGGAGGTGGCAGACGGTGTCCTCCCGTACCTCTGGAGCCCGACCCGGTGGGAGAAGGCATGGGGAGGGGTCCTCTCCGGAGCCAAACCCGGCTTCGCCGTTGCCCCGACAGTCCTCGTCGCCATCGACGACGATATCGATCGGGCACGAGATGCGGTCAGACCTCGTCTCGCCCTGCACATCGGTGGAATGGGTGCACGGGGGAAGAACTTCTATCATGCGCTGGTAACTCGGTACGGCTACGCGGCCGAGGCCGATGAGATCCAAGATCGATTTCTGTCCGGTGATCGCGAAGGCGCCAACCGAGCGGTTCCAGACGCACTGGTTGACGATCTCGCCCTCGTCGGTCCGCCAGATCAGGTAGCCGATGCCCTCGTACGATGGCGTGCCGGCCCCGTGACGACGCTCATCGCCGAGCCGCAGGACCAGTCGTCGCTCGAAGAGCTAGCGCATCTATGGAAGTCCTGAGGTCCATGAAACCGTGACGAATCCCGCCGACGACCTGGCAGAGATCAACGAACTGTTGGCCCGCTACAGCAATCGACTCGATCGCTCGGACCACATCGGTTGGGTCGACCTCTTCACTACTGACGGTCGATTTGAGGTGTACGGAAGAAGCTTCGATGGGCACGACGGACTACTGCGCATGGCAGAGGGGGCACCCCCCGGGCTCCATCTCACGTCGGCGCCGCTAATCGAACTGGATGGTGAGGGGGCCAGCGTCCAGCAGAGCTTCCTGTTCGTCGACCAGGTTACGCGTGACACACGGATTGGATGGTACGACGATCAACTTGTGCGTACCTCAATGGGCTGGCGGTTTCGGGTCCGCCGCTCGACCTTCCTGACCCCGGACGGACCGGCTGATCGGCCGTGACGTACTCCGACCTTCAAGCGATTCACAGCCTTCTGAGTCGATATGGGGCTCTGCTGGATCGCCTCGAGGTAGAGGAGTGGCTCGACCTGTTCTCTGAGGACGCCGTGCTCGACATCGGTGGAGAGCTGCTGGACAGTCGCGACAAGCGCCGCGCCCTTACTGCATCGGCGCCCCGGGGTCTTCACGTCGCCAACCTTCCGGTGATCAGCGGCGACGTCGAAGCCGGACAGGTCGATTCAATGGCAACGTTCCTGTTCTGGAACAGCGGCCGTCAGACGACCCGCCTCGGTTGGTACGACGACCGATTAGTCCGCGTCGGTGCGGACTGGCGCTTCGCGTCACGCCGCATATCATTTCTCGATAAGTGAGCGAGTTGGCGCCTGGGATCGAACGGCCGAACCCGTATCTCAACCGAGTCGGTCAGCCAAACGCTTTCGATCTGATTCATCCATAAGGCGGAGTGCCTCTCCCCGGTTCGGCCGCCAGTACACGAGGTCGGTCAGCCAGGCCTCACGACGCAAGCCGCGTCTTGTCCACCTTCAGGCTGGCCAGCTTGGGGAGGTCATTGCTCAGCCGGACGAAGGCCGGCAGCCATTTGGGGCCGAGATCAGCTTGGCGAGCCAAAAACTCCTCGAAGAGTCCGATGTCGAACGACTCAGGCGCCTCGAGCTCGAGGGCGGCCATGACCAGATCACCCACCGGCGCGTCGGGTACGGCGTAGATCACGGCAGATCGAGCGGGAGCGAACCGACCGATGATCGACTCGACCACACCAGCAGCGAAGTTCTCGCCGTCCACCCTGAGCCATTCGTTGGACCTACCGGCGAAGTAGAACCATCCGTCCGTGTCGCGATAGGCCAGATCTCCGGACCAGTAGCGTCCGTCACGAAAGCGTTCGGTGGTGGCCTCTTCGTTTCGGTAGTACCCCTCGAACCCTTGTCCGGGGGCCAAGTTCACGATCTCCCCTGTCGCTTCCGTGGCATTCAAGAGCGTGCCATCGGATGCCCGTGCTGCCCGGGGGCATTCCTCGCCCGTTTCCGGGTCGAGCACCACGATATCGGCGTCAGCGGTTCCCAGGGCCCCCTCGGGCATCGAGGCATCCCGTCGGATGATGATCACGCCTTCGGTGGAGCCGTAGCTGTCACGGACCTGGCAATCGAAACGACGGGCGAAGGAACGTATGTCGTTCAACGACGCTTCGTTCCCGAGAGCCAATTTCAGCGGATTGTCGCCATCATCCTCATGTTCGGGCACGGCGAGCACGTAGTTCAACACCTTGCCCGTGTAAGTCATGAGGCTCGCCCCCATGCGCCGGATGTCGCCGATGGTGTTCGATGCAGAGAACCGTGAACGGGTGCCGATGGGGACACCAGACGACAGCGATGACGCCAGGCCGGTGAACAGCGAGCTGGAATGGAAGAACGGAAGAGGGGAGTACACCCCGTCACCCTCGCTGAGTCCGGCGACGGAGGCCACATGACCACCGGTCCGGGCGAAGCGACCCTGAGTGCAGCGCACCGCTTTGGGGAAGCTGGTCGAACCCGACGTGAAGATTAGGAGGAAAAGGTCGTCGTCCTTTGGCATTGATCGGTCGCCATCAACGCCGCCTGCGTTGGTCAGAAGCGATTGGTACTCCTCGCTGTCGGTACGCAGCACCCGTCGGGGGTCCATGTCGAGCCCGGCGTCGTCGAGGAGTCCGCCGTAGACGTTCGATGTCACGATGGCCTGACAGTCGGAGTGATCGATCAAGCGGAGAAGCTCATCACCTCGGTAGGTGGCGTTGATCCCCACGATCACCGCTCCCGAGATCGCCGCGGCACCCAGCCAATAGAGAAAGTCAGGGGTGTTGTCGAGGAGTACGCCAATATGGGGCGGCCGGTCAGGATCCTGGATCTCGCGCCAGAGGCTGACCCGCCGCATCGATTCGTCGATCCACTCGCGATAGGTCACCGTCTGATTCTCGAAGTAGAGACCGATGGCGTCCCGCTCACGGTGACGGAGAAACAGGTCTGCCGCCGTCATCGGTCCCGCTCCTGGGGCTTCGGTTCGCGGGGAAGGCCCAGTCCTCGCTCGGCGATGATATTGCGCTGGATTTCGTCAGTGCCACCTCCGAGTCGAAGCCCTGGAGAGAAGAGGAAGCGGTCTTGCCAAACTTCGGTGCGATCGTCTTGGGCGGCCACCGAATGGATGCCAAGGATCTCTAGTGCCGCGGACGAGGAAAGGCGAGCGTGCTCCGAGTACATGAGCTTGCCGATGGATGCCGCACCGGTGGTCGAATCTCCTGTGCTGACTCGTTGCTGGTGCAGGTCGAGTACGCGCTCCCGTATGTAGGCGGCGGCCACCAACTGGCGGATCAATGGACCTGGACGTTCTTCAGGCCCTGAAGTCGACGCTGCGGTCCGGATGAGATCCTGAGCCGATCTGGCACTGGTTCCTCCCCCTATGGCGGAGCGCTCGCTCGACAGCATCGTGCGGGCCACGGTCCATCCGTCGCCTTCTTCTCCAATGAGGGCGTCATGGTTCAGGCCGACGTCGGAAAGGAATACCTCGTTGAAGTGGTAGGCGCCAGACATTTCGCGCAGTGGCCTGACCTCGACACCTGCCGTCCGCATGGGAACCACAAAGCAGGAAAGACCGACTCGCCCGCGTGAAGCTGGATCGGTCCTGGCCAGCAGCAGCCCCAAGTCGCTGACCCCGGCTCCTGATGTCCACACCTTCTGGCCGGTAACTCGCCATCCAACCTCTGAGGCAACGGCTCGAGTGCCAATACCGGCCAGATCAGAGCCCGCGTCGGGCTCGGAGAAGAGCTGGCACCAGATCTCATCAGCGCGGAGGATCGGCAGAAGATATCGACGTTGTTGATCCTCGGTCCCATGGCGACGGATGACCGAGGCCGCCATCTGCAGCCCCACGGAGAGCACCTTGGTCGACACACCGTATTTCGCCTGTTCCTCGGCGAATGCCCCATCGGCCCAGTCCGGTCGGCCCTGGCCGCCATACTCTTCGGGCCATGAGAGGCCGGCCCATCCGCTCCCGTACAGGCGGCGTTGCCAAGCTATCGCCTGGTCGAACACCTCCCGCTCCCGCTTCCCGAAGTCGGCGAGAGTCTTGGCCGTGAAGAGGTGGGATGCGGAGAAGTCCCCAGCGGCACCCCGCTGGATGGCATGAGCGTCGAGCCACCGGCGAGCTCGGTCCCTGAACTCGGACTCACGCTCCTCTGACTGCCAATCGTCTGTCCCGTCGACAGGCTCGGACATCTCAGGAGATTCCCAGGACGCGTGCTGCGTTGTTGCGCAGGAAGCCGGGCCAGACGCGATCGTCAAGGGGTACGTCCCGCATCTCGGTCATGATTCGTTCGAGTGAGAGTCCCATGGGGAAGTAGCCGGCATAGATGATCTTGTCCGGTCCTCGAGAGTTGGCGTAGGCGAGAACTGAGGCAGGGTAGTAGCGGGGAGCGAAGGCACTCGTTGAGTAGTACAGGTTGGGCCATTTGACCATCAACTTCACCGCGAGGTCCTCCCGTGGCTCTGCTCCATGTCGGAGAACGACTACCAAATCCGGGAAGTCGAAGAGCACCTGCTCGACGAGGGCCACATCCTGACAGCCACTCGGTACGCGTGGCCCCGGGATGCCAACGGTGACGAATACCGGGAGGCCTAACTCGACGCATGTCGAGTAGATCGGATACATCAGGCGGTGATCGATCGGAACCTGAGGGAAGAAGCCAGCGGGAAACATTGTCACCGCCCGGATGCCGAAGGTGGTGTGGGCCGAACGTATCTTCCGAATCGCGTCGACGCCCTCATTCGGATTCGGGGCGAAGGAACCGACAAACCGTTCGGGAAAACGAGCCAATGCTGCATCGGCAGCATCGCCCTTTCCCACGCTGATCATTCCAACGTCCACCCCCCAACGATCCATCTCACTCAGGGTGTAGAGGACGGGATCACGGCCTGCCGATTCGCCGAAGCCCTTTTCGGGTACCCCTTTGAACATGTATTCGACCGGCATCTCGAATGTGTCGTGTGATTCCCGGTCGTGGACCTGCTGGAGAATCTCGGCGTAGCTGGCCCGAAGGTCGGCGTGAGGAAAACCGATCATGGTGTCGATCGCCGGAATGCCCGAAACGTAGGTCATGGAGTTCGTTGCTCTCTGGTCAAGGAATGAGCACGCCCAGCAACGTCTCGGCGTTTTCTCGACCGATCCGTTGTTTGGTTCGTTCATCGGCCCAACCGAGCGAGTCGGTGATGAAGTCGGCGGGTTTCTCCACGCCCTCGGCATGGGGCCAATCCGACCCGAGCAGCATCTGCTTGATGGCGACGACCGTGGACAAAGCAGCGAGATCGTCCTCCCAGAATGGGGTGACCCACACGTGCTCGCGGAAGACCTCTGATGGCTCAATCTTGAAGTAGCCCGGGCTGCGGTTGGCGGCGTCGTCCAGTCGATGCAGGAGATCCGGAACCCATGAGGCGCCATTTTCGACGCTGGCCAAGCGGAGGGTGGGGAATCGCTCGAAAATCAATTGGCAGATGGCGGCACCGTAGAAGTCGGCCACGGCTCGTCCCTTGGAGATCACCCCTCGCAGTGGCGAACGGAAGACGGAGCTCTCGGTGCTGTCCTCCCACATGTTCACGATGACGTCGTAGCCTTCGAGCCCCGCATGAGTGGCCACGACGACCCCGCTCTCCGCCGCCAATCCCCAGAACGTGTCATAGGCCGGGTCGAACGGCGAGCGGAACCCCCCGGGCACCGGTATCGGTGCGTTCCGGATGTTCACTACGAGTGCTCCCCGATCCAAGACCCTTCGAAGTTCATCGTGGGCGAATGTGGGATCCAGCAGAGGAATATTGGGAACGGCGAAGATCCTGTCCATGTAGTGGTATCCCCAGTCTTCTTCCAGCCAGAGATTGAAACCGGAGAAGACCTTGCAGGCCGCATCAGGGTCGTCCTTGAGAGCCTCCTCCATGCCGACTCCGAGTGTCGGAAAGAGCAGCGTCGCACCCACCCCCTGGTCGTCCATGACCTCCAAGCGCCGATCGCGGTTCCGATACTCTGGCCTAATGGGCTCCAACTCCCCGAAGGCGTCACGCAGTGTTTGATGCTTGGGATTGCCGCGGTACCACGAGTGCAGAGCCCCTGGCCGAGCAACGGGATCAAAGGTTGGATTGGCGATGTATCGGTTAATCTTGCCGCCCACCACGAATCTCGTTTTTCCATCGACTACTTCAAAACGCGCTCCTCGGGAACCGAGCGAGGGATCCACATGGCGGGTGAAGGCATCCAAAGCCTCGTAGTAGTGGCTATCGAAATCGAAGAGCTTGAATCCAGACATATCTTCACTCGTTTCGCGGGGTTCACGACCATGACCGGGTGGCGGGATCTACCCACCAGTCAGACCAGGCTAACTGTAGTTGACGTCAATATCGAAAGTGCAGTCCACCCATTGGGACGGATACCGAGCACCGTCGCGGCCTCGGGCCCGTCCCCGGCAGAAGGGCCAAGTCGGTCAAATGGCTGCGTTCCTCCCTAAAAGCTTCGAGGCGCCCGTCGTCACAGAAGGAGACGTTCCTTCCGCATGGTCTCGATCGTCGCGCCTCTAGCCAGCCCGCGCATCTCTGTGAAGGTCTCACGCGGAACTCGGCTTAATGATTCAGCCGCCGCACGCGATTGTTCCGTCAGATACGAGGTACCGCTCACCTGAGAGTCCAGTAAGCCAGCGGTCGTGGCTCGGGAAGGTGCGAAAGTATCTCCAGAAATGATCGACTCAAACCAAGGCATCGGCATTCTGTACCGAGCCAGTGCCACTGTTGCCGGTGAAATCGATACGCCAAGTCCCGCCTCGTTGAAGCCGAGTTTGAATGGTCCGTCGAGACCAATCCTCCGGTCTGCGGCGAGAAGGACAGCGGCACCTGCCGCCATGGCATGGCCAGTGCAGGCGATCACCACAGGTCGTTCGAAGGTGAAGATACGTAGGACGAGGTCGACGAAGTTGCGGCGCAGATTCTCGCGGGCGTCGGCACCTGACTGCAGTTCCTTGAGATCAAATCCGGCAGAAAACACCCCTGGTCGCCCAGTGAGTATGACCGCGGTAGCTGAGTCGTCGATCGATTGGTCGAGGCGGGCATGCACCTCAGCAATCAGCGCAGTTCCCAGCGCATTGACCTTGCCGTCGTCCAATGTGATTGTCGCCGTCCCATCGGCAAGGTCGTACCCACTCAAGATTCACACCCTTCTGACTCACGCACCGAACTTCCCGCATGAAATGTCGCCATTGGCGCTCCACGAGCAACGTCGAGGTCGACCGACCGATCCGACCATCGCGATCTCCAGGCTGTGCCCGAGGAGAGTGCTGACTGCTCCGCCGTACAGCGCATTGGCACGCCTGGGCATCAACGCAGCCGCAGTCTGGTGCATGAACTGGCCATCCGACTCGAACAGAGAGTGGAGTTCTGGCACGCCCTAACCATAGTTGACGTCAATTTCAGAAACCATTAGGGTCTGAAACGGGCCTGGTTGGTCTCATGGAATTTCGACCCATGACGACGTCCGCTGATCGCTCGGTCTAGGCGATCAGCGGCCCACTTCACCCATGCGATTGTGGAAGGGGGCTGTGTACTGAGCATGAAACTTGACCCAGTGGACATCTCGACGGCGGAGTTTTGGCATGGGACGATGCGAGAGCGGGACACCGCCTTCGCAATTCTCCGAGACCGGTCGCAACTGTCGTTCCACCCGCCAATCGAACTCGGATCGGCTCCGACCGCCGTCGGATTCTGGGCTGCGACGAAGCATGCAGATATAGTCCACGTGAGCCGTCACCCCGAACAGTTCTGCAGTGGTCGCGGTGTGGGATTTAGCGATATTCCTCAGGAATACAACGAACCGTTCGGTTCATTTCTGATGACGGACGCCCCTCGACACACCCAACTCCGTCGCTTGGTGAGTCGGGCATTTACACCGAAACGAGTGGCGACCATCGAGGCACAGATTCGCCAGCAGGCGGCGCAGATCGTGGCTGACGCAACAGCCCTGGGCTCATGTGAGTTGGTAGCTGACTTGTCGATGCGCTTGCCGCTCTGGACCATCTCGGAGATGCTCGGGGTCCCCAAGGAGCGCCAAGCGGAATTGCGCGACGCCGCGAACCTGATGGTGGGTGGTCAAAGCCCGAAAGTTGCCGCTGAAGGCAGCGATCCCTTCACCGCTGTACTCACCGCGGCGATCACGATGTCGACGCTCGGGTCTGATTTGGCTGCCGAGCGTCGCGACCGACCGACCGATGATCTGCTGACAGCCTTGGTGCAAGCAGAGGTCGACGGCGAGCGCCTGAACGACCAGGAGATCGGTGCCTTCATCGTGTTGCTCGGGGTCGCCGGGAACGACACGACCCGGAATTCAATCACGCACGGTGTTTCCGCTTTCGCCGACTATCCCGATCAGTGGGAGGCGCTACGCGCAAATCCGGCATTGCTCCCGGGTGCGGTGGAGGAGATCATCCGTTGGGCAAGTCCCGTCATGACCTTCCGACGCACAGCAACCTCCGACACGACCATTGGCGATCAGGTCATTAGCGCCGGCGACCACATCGTGATGTTCTATGGATCTGGGAACCGTGACGAGAGGGTCTTCCCCGACGCCTGGGAGTTCAACATAAGTCGGGACCCGAACGACCACGTAGGCTTCGGCGGCGGAGGTCCGCATTTCTGCCTAGGGGCAAATCTGGCGCGTGCCCAGCTGCGATCGGTATTCGGGGAGCTTGCGAAGTCGGTCACCAAGTTTGAAGTCGGGGAACCCGATCGTCTCCTCAGTGCTTTTGTCCATGGCATCGATTCACTGGACTGTAGGTTCGTGGTCAACAGCGCGTCGGGAACCTTGCCGTAGGGGATTTCAGGGGCTGCTCTTTGGATTTGAGGATCGATGCTTTCGACTCCAGGTCAGAGTGGCATTCCTTAGCCAACGGCGGTGGCGAATCGTTCCAGCTCACCAGAAATGTCCTGACCGGCAGGCTGGTAGGCGATCTCGGTGACACCGACCTCCTGCAGCGTGGCTACACGTTCCCGTAGCTGCTCAGCCGTACCGGTAAATGAGACGTCCGGCAGCAATTGAATACCGGCATCGACAGCAGGGCGGTCTCGATCGGTCACTCGCGACAGATGGCCTTCGTGAATGGCGAGATGTCGACGCTCTGCCGGCACCCGTTCAATCGCCTCACGCCAAAGCCGTCCGCCTGGAAGCCGATCTACGGTGTCCGCTCCATGCTTCTCATAGGCGCCATGATAAATGACAGCCACCGCATGGCCAGCCGCGTCCATGACCCGTGGGTCGGTAAGCGTTTCATTTGTGGCGAGGACCGTACCGAAGACAAGTACTCCTCGCCACGGCGGTAGGTCGTCCCCGATCGGGGGCGCGCCGGAGCTGAAGATCCCGTCCGCTAGCCGGGCCGCGATCGCCCTGCCCTTCGGTCCATCGGCACCGATCAATAGCGGTACATCCACGGGGGCCCTTTCCAGCATTTTGATGGCGGCACCCTCCCATACAAATTCCTCCCCGTTGAGGAGGGCTCTCAGCGCCCGGACGTACTCCGCCACATCAGCCCACCTCATGGGCGCTTGACCCATGGTGTACCGGCCGGTAAACCCAGCCCCGACTGCCGCAGCGACCCGTCCAGGTGCGAGATCAGCGAGTCCGGCAATGGCAGCTGCGTTGACCATCGGGTGACGCAACGATGGGATGAGGACGGCCGGACCCAAACCGATGCGTGATGTCCGCTGTGCTGCCGCGGCCAATGTCATCCAGACGTCAGGGTACAGCGCCGGCGAGTCGTAACACCATGCCCGCGAGTAGCCGAGTTGCTCTGCAACAGCAATGTGGTCGGGCGTGAAGCGAGATGGGGCGAAGGCACAGGATATGTGCACGAGGTGGGCCTTCCTGTCGATGCGTCAGTTGGATTGGTCGGGAATGATCACTGCCCGGCCACTTATCTCACCGGAAGCCAAGCCACGGTAGGCCTCCAGGGCCCGGTCAAATGGGTAGAACGTCGTCTGGGCACGTATGAGTCCACGCCCAGCAAGCTCGAGGACCTCGCGAAGCTCTTGACGGCCACCCCAGTAGACCGACTGCAGCGACACTTCGTACGCTTGGCTCAGGAAACCAAAGGGCTTGGAACCGCCGGCGACTCCGATGAGGGTCAAGTCGCCGAGCGATCGAGTACAGGCGGCGGCTGTCGCCAACGTCGCCTCGGTGCCAACGCAGTCCAACACCAGGTCCGCTCCGTGCCCGCCGGTCGCCCCCTTCACCTCATTCGCAGCGGACTCACCAGCTGGAATCGCAACGTCAGCACCGAGGGAAAGCGCCAGGTGCAACGCATCCTCCTTCGTGTCGACCGCAATGATCCTCGCGGGAGTGGTCGCCTTCAGGATCTGGACGGCCAAGTGGCCCAGTCCGCCAATGCCGATGACTACGGCCGTCGAGGTGGGTCCGAGCTTTGCGTGCGAACGCCGGATCGCGTGGTAGGGCGTCAGTCCGGCGTCCGTGAGTGGAGCGGCGTCTGCCGGTACCAAACCATCGGGCAGCGGGACGAGGAGGCGAGCGTGAGGAACCAGCATGTACTCGGCCATCCCCCCGTTCATGCCGAGACCGCCACCAGCTCCTGAGACCGTTCCTTCGCAGTAGTTCTCCATTCCCAGACTGCAGCGAGAGCACGTGCCACATCCCCACGCGCCGTAGACGGCGACTGGCTGACCCAGTTCGACCGATGTCACCCCTTCTCCCACAGCATGCACCCAGCCGGCGTTCTCGTGGCCGAGGGTAAACGGGAGCGTAAAGGGAACGGTATCGCTGACTCCGTGCATCATGTGGAGGTCCGAGTGACAGGCTCCGGAGGCGCCGACCTTTACGACGACCTGCCCGGGACCCGGGCTCGGCTCTTCGACCTCGACGTAGGTAGCTTCCTGGTGCCAGGTGGTCATTTGTAGCGCGCGCACAATGGACTCCTAGGTATTGGTGGTGGCTTCATGCGATTGGCTGACTCAGCGATCTCGAGTCAGGAGTCGTGGTGCTTCTCGATGGACCTCTCCACCGTCGACCACCAGCGTCTCTCCGTTGATCCAAGCCGCTTCATCACTGACAAGGAAGAGGGCGGCGTCGCCGATATCGCCCGGCTGGCCCGAGCGCCCGAGGGGAATAGCGTCGATGTAGGCCTGACGAGACTTGGGTTGCGTGGGTGCGGTCATCGGCGTATCCACGAATCCGGGCGCGATTGCGTTGACGCGGATTCCGAGGGGACCCAACTCCAGCGCGCTGACGCGGGTCAGCATGTCTCCCGCCGCCTTTGCGCAGCAGTAGGCGGCCATTCCCTCGCCCGGTTGCCGTCCGTAGATCGATGTCAGATTCACGATCGCTCCTCCACGGCCGCCTTTGATCATTGATCGGGCTTCGTGCTTGACGGCGAGGAATGCGCCAGTCAGGCAGACATCGATGACGGCCCGCCAGTTGTCGACCGGGTGATCGACTACAGAACTGAGCGTGCCTATGCCCGCAGAGTTCACAGCAATGTCGAGCTTCCCGAAACTGTCGATCGCCAGTTGTACCAGTCGCTCGAGGTCCGGCTCGTGGGTCACATCCACCACCGCCGCGACGCAGCGGTCTGCACCGATCATCTCCCGTACTTCGGGGAGCAGCGCTTCATCCCGATCTCCGATCACGATGCGAGCGCCTTCTTTGGCGAATAGTTCAGCGGTGTGTCGCCCGATCCCCGACGCACCACCTGTGATCACGGCAACCCGGCCATCCAGACGCATGCTCATGGTCCCCCCACCGAGCCGAACCGCCGAACTCTCATGATGTAACTCACCGCTCGAGGCCTGCTACTCGAACACGATCACGCCGCGAAGGTTCCGACCTTGGCGCATGTCCTCGTAGCCTGTGTTGATGTCCTCGAGTTCGTAGGTCCTAGTAATGAGCTCATCGAGCTTGAGTTGGCCGCTGGAGTACATGGAAAGCAGGTTCGGTACGTCAAAGCGAGGACTGCCGGAGCCGAAGATGGTTCCTTTCACCTCTTTGTTGAGCATGGCCAGTTGCATGAGATTGATCGACGCCTCGCCTTGCAGCATTGGTGCCACTCCGGTGACGACACAGGTCCCGCCCTTGGCGGTGAGCGTCATCGCCTCTGCCATCAGGTCGCCGTACATGACGCTCGGCACCATGATCACCCTGTCGGCCATCTCTCCGTAGGTCATGTCACGGACTAGTTCAATGGCTTCTCCCATGCTGGCGCACGAATGTGTCGCCCCAAACTGGAGAGCCGACTGTCGTTTGAACTCGACGGGGTCCACGGCAATCACCGCCTTCGCTCCTGTCATGGCTGCACCTTGGACAGCATTCATGCCCACACCGCCGCAGCCGACGACCACCACGACATCGCCGGCGATGGTTCCGGCCCGATGCACCACCGAGCCCCAGCCGGTGGCTACACCGCATGAGACAAGAGCTACGACCGCCGGTGGAAGCCCGGGATCCACTTTGATCACTGACTGCTCCGAGAGAATCGAGTGGCGGGCGAAGGTTCCACACTTCGAGTAGAGATTGAGAGGCTCGCCACGACAGAAGTGGCGGACGACTCCATCAACCATTTGGCCTGGCAACATGAGCTGCGCTCCCTGCCGGCAAAGGCTCTGCTGCCCTCGTGTGCAGTAGCGACAGCGCCCGCACGACGGCATGAACGAGGAGGCGACGAGATCGCCCGGGCTCACCTCGGAAACTCCCGCACCAACCTCCAGCACGATTCCGGCACCTTCATGGCCGCCCAGCATCGGAAAGGGGCTCGGCTGTCCTGCCTCCTCCCGCAGGGCCGCAGGGAGCACGAAGTCGCCGGTGACGAAGTGCTCCTCCGAATGGCACAGGCCCGCGGCCTTCCACTCGATCAGGACCTCCCCGGCGGCGGGGGGCAAGATCTCGATCTCCTCGACCGACCACTTTTCGCCGATGTCCCACAAAACTGCGCCCGAACTCTTCACGTCACCCTCCGTGTGGCCGATCCTCTTTGAAATATCGATATCCTGCCGATATTGATATCGACGTCATACTTGATACTAGTGTTCTCGGAGGGGTCGCGGCGATGGAAGACGGCGGGATGGCCGCCAAGTGATCGGAGCCGTGGTGGAGAGATCAAAACGGAAACGAAGGGGATGACCTTGGTGCTGAAGAGATGGCAGGGATCAGAGCCGGGCCGCCATTCCTTCCAGAAACCAGCCCGGGGGAGGTAGCGGCATGCCCATCCGGGATATCGGTCCACTGCTAGGTGCCGACGAGTCGTTGACTCACCAGATCGTTGACACGTTCGCCACAGTTTCAGAGTCGGACTACGCCTGGACGGAGAAGATCTGGTGCTCGATCGCCTTGGCCGACGGCTCGCTGCAGGCCGACTTCGGCCTGGGCAAATACCACAACAGGGGCGTGATCGACGGATTCGCGGGAGTCTCTCGCGGCCGCGAACAGTGGACCGTTCGCGGCAGTCGCGAACTCCGATCATCGCCGGAGGCTACGGCCATCGGCCCGATATTGTACGAAGTTGTCGAACCACTGGGTCAGGTGAGGCTCCGACTTGAACCGAATGACGTTCAGCCCATCTCCTTTGATGTGGAGCTCACCGGAGTGATGCCACCGTTCTTCGAGGAACGCAATCTGGTCCGTAACCGTCGTACCAATCGGGTGGACGTAAATGTGGTTCGTTACCACCAAGGGGGTTGGGCGACCGGGACGATCGTCGTCGAAGGAGAGTCCTACGAACTCGGGCAGGAGAATGCGTTCGGATTTCGGGACCATTCGTGGGGTGTGCGACAGGGCGTTGGTGCCGCGCCGACCGACTTGATCGGAGCAACGGCGGCCGTTGATCGCAGCGCTGACGCGCCCCGAGGGAGCATGAAGTGGACGCCATCGTTCTTTCGTCGGCCCGACGGCTCCTACTACGAGACGGCTATTTTCATCACCGATGGCCCATGGAAGTACACGTCCGCCTACGTCAACGAGGGAGACGGAAGTCAGCAGCGCGTGCGATCGGCTGATCCTCGTATGAGGTACGACACTCACACTCGATTTGTGCAAGGGGGCGAGTTGCATCTTGTCATGGATAGTGGCGAGGAGCGGTTGATCGAAGTCGAAGCCGTCGGGCAGTCCGGATTCTTCCTGAAGACGGCCGGGTACGGTTCGTGGAAAGGGCACATTCATGGGTCATGGTCCGGACCCATGCAGCTCGCTGGCGAGCACATTGCCGACTGCTGGGACGACGAGCATCTGGGCCAACTCGGCCAACTTCGGGATACGCCCATCCGTGTCCGAGAAGGTGATTCCGTCGGCTACGGCATCATGGAAAGCCTCATCACCGGCGTCTGGCCCGAGTTCGGGCTGACCGCGGACTCCGATCGGAAGGTGGCACACGCATGACGCCCAAGCTCGAGTCTCCACCCACAATCAATGTGCTCGACCCGCAGTTCTACGTCGATCCGTGGAGTGCCTATCGGTGGCTGCGGGACGAGGCACCGGTGTTCTGGGATCCGGTGCAGCGCATCTGGGCCATCTCCCGCTACGAGGACGTCCTGACCGTCGAGCGCGACGGTGCTAGGTACTCGTCCTTCAACGGTTCGCGACCACACATCGACCAGTCCCAGGATCAGTCCATGATCAACACCGACGATCCGGAACATCAGGCGCAACGCAATCTGGTCTCGCGCAATTTCACCCCGCGGGGGGTACGAAGCCACGAAGACCACGTTCGCCAGATCGTCACCGAGATCCTTGATGCAGTTCTCCCGCTGGGTGAATGCGAGGCAGTAGAAGCGATCGCCTCGCGTCTGCCGGCAATCATGATCGGGGAGCTCCTTGGCTATCCGCCCGAGATGTGGGAGCGGGTTCGGTTCTGGTCGGAGCGGGTCATGTTGCTGGCTGGACAGACCTCGCCGACGGGTCCGCCGCACACCACCCCTCCTGAGGTCATTTCGGTCATGCAGGATTGGGCCGCTGTCACGGTACCGTTGATCGAACAGCGCCGGGCCGACCCTCGGGACGATTTGATCTCGCGATGGATACACACCGAGGGATGGGACACTAAGCGGGTCCTCGACGAAACGGTCTTGGTCCTCGACGGTGGTGCCGAGACAACCCGTACGGTGATTGGGTCCATGATTCGCGAATTGGCATTGCAGCCCGGTCAACGCCGGGTTCTAATCGACGATCCGAAACTCCTCGCTACCACGGCGGTGGAGGAGTTCATTCGCTGGGTGTCACCCGTCCTCAATATGCGCCGCACCGCAACCGTGGACCACGAGCTGCATGATCAGCAGATTGGTGCCGGTGATGAACTCCTACTGCTGTATCCGTCGGCCAATCGGGATCCTCGTGCCTTCGACGAGCCAGACGTTCTCAATGTAAAGCGAAGCGGCAACCGCCATGTGGCCTTCGGATTCGGGACCCACTTCTGCCTGGGTGCTCATTTGGCGCGACTCGAGATCAGGGTCATGTTCGAGGAACTGCTGCGCCGAATGCCTGACTGGGAGCTAGTCGATCCGGACGAGCCGAAGATCATGCCCGCTACGTTCGCCCGGGCCTATGACCAGATCAACATCCGCTTCACCCCAAACTGATGGGTACTGCAGAGCACCACCTGGCGGCTTGGTTCGCCGATCGGATGCCGGATGCCCGTGATGTCCGGATCGAGGGTCTTGATCGGGTCACGACGGGGCATTCTGCAGAAACCCTTCTGCTCACCCTGAACTGGACAGATGGTGCCGGCGACCATCGTGATGACGTGTGCATCCGGGTTCGCCCGGTCGCTCCGGGACTGCTCGAGCCCTACGACCTGAAGCGGCAGTTCGAGGTGTTGCGCGGTTTGGAATCTACGCCGGTTCGGTCGCCCCGGGTCTACTGGTTCGAGCCGTCGAGCGACGTACTCGGGCAGGAGTTCTACGTCATGGAGGTGCTGCCGGGCACCGTCTACGAGCGTGTCGTGCCTGAAGAGGTGGCAACCGATCCGCAGCGGATCTGCCGCATGTGCAGAGGGGTGGTCGAGCAGATTGCAGCTATTCATACAGTCGACCTCCAAGCCACCGGCCTCAGTGCGATTGCCGATGGTTCCGATTATCTGGGACGTGAAATCGCACACTGGGCAGAAGAGATCCGGCGTGTGCAGCGCGGGCCACTGCCAGCCCTCGAGCTGCTCGTGGAAGCCATCACGGAAGCGCAACCCGAGCACAGTGCGAAGGTCACGCTTGTTCACGGAGACTCAAAACCCGGGAACTTTGCTTTCGTGGGCTCTGACGTCAGTGCCGTCTTCGACTGGGAGATGGCCACAGTTGGAGACCCAATGGCCGACATCGGCTGGACTGAGGTCATTTGGACCATGGGTTCATTCACGAGTCTTCCCGGTGCCTTGACGACGGATGAGCTCGTCGCCCAATGGGCCGAGCTCACCGGATTCGAGGCCCACGACCGGTCTTGGTATCGGGCACTTCAGGCTCTGAAGATGGCAGTCATCGTGCTCGTGGGCGGATATCTCTTCGATGCCGGGTATTCGGAGGATTGGCGACTCTTGGAGATGACCTACGCGATCGATCCACTGACACGGGTCGGCCTTCGAGAGCTTGGTATCGACACCCCACTCCCTTCAGGTCCCGTTTCGCCTCGAAGAGAACGGCCACGTGAAGCATCGGGGGCGGTACGCCAGTGAGCCTGCTCTACCGACCGAGATTTCTTCCTGACCTGCTCATCGCTGCTCTGGATCGCAATGGCGACCACCCCTGCCTGTACATCGACGGGGACGTGTGGACCGCAGCCCAGATGCGAGACCAAATTAGCCGGTACGTTCAGGCCTTTCGTTCGCGAGGAATCGTCCAAGGCCAGGGTGTGGCCACGTTGTCGAAGAATCGACCAGAGGTGCTGTGCTCAATGGGAGCCGTCATGGTCGGTGGTTGTCGAAATACCCCGCTGCATCCACTTGGTTCACTCGAAGACCATGCCTATGTGCTTGAAGATGCGGGAATTAACACGCTGATCTTTGACCCCGCATTTGCTGAGCGAGCGGAAGCGCTTCGCCAGCGCGTACCGGGTCTCGGGCGGCTCCTGTCCTACGGGGCGGCTGACGTCGGAGAGGACCTGGTGGCCTTGGCCGCCAGCTTTATGCCCCAAGACCTCGTCGCACCGCTGGTCAACGGCGAGGATCTCTCGGCACTGGCCTATACCGGAGGCACGACCGGAAAGCCGAAGGGGGTGATGAACACCTATCGGGGCAGCGCAACCATGGCCCAGATCATGGTGTCCGAGTGGCAGTGGCCCGCCGAGGTCCGTCACCTGGTGTGTACCCCTCTGAGTCACGCCGGATCCTCATTGTTCGTTCCGCTGCTCCTGCGCGGCGGTTCGATGGTGGTGATTCCTGGCTTCGAGGCAGGTGCCGTGCTCGACGCCATCAAACAGCACCGGATAACGACCACGATGTTGGTCCCATCCATGATCTACGCCCTGCTCGATCACCCCCGGTTCGCCCAGGCCGACCTGTCCAGCTTGCAGACGATCTTCTACGGGGCCTCTCCGATGTCCCCGGTTCGCCTTCGAGAGGCGATTGAGAAGCTCGGTCCCGTCTTCTTTCAGTTCTACGGCCAGACGGAGAGTCCCCAGACTGTCTGCGTCCTGCGCAAGGAGGAACACGACCCTACGGACCTCGCCCGGCTGGCGTCCTGTGGACGGCCGGTTCCCTGGATACGCGTAGGTCTTTTAGACAAACAAGGACGGGAGGTTCCCAAGGGCCAACCTGGCGAGCTATGTGTACGGGGGCCTCTGGTGATGAAGGGCTACTGGAACAAGCCGAATGAGACGAGCGAAGCACTCGCGGGCGATTGGTTGCACACCGGCGATGTGGCCAGGGAGGACGGGGATGGATTCTTGACGATCGTGGACCGCATGAAGGACATGATCGTGTCAGGCGGTTTCAACGTCTTTCCCCGTGAGATCGAAGACGTAATCTCCACCCACCCCAGTATCGCCGCCGTAGCAGTTGTCGGTGTGCCCGACGAGAAATGGGGGGAGGCTGTCACTGCAGTGGTCGTCCTCCGAGACGGTGCCGCCTTGGATCCTGACGAGCTGATCGCCCTGGTCAAGAGCCGGAAGGGGTCCCACTACGCGCCAAAATCGGTGGACATCGTCGAGTCGATTCCGATGAGTCCGCTGGGCAAGCCCGACAAGAAGGCCCTGCGGGCCAGCTACTGGACCGGTAGCGATCGGCTCGTTCACTGATGGACCTATCTGGGCGATCCGCTCTCGTCACCGGCGGAGCCGGAGGACTGGGCGCGGCCACGGTGCGTCACCTGGTGTCCCTCGGCATGGACGTGGCGATCTTCGATCGAAATCTGGAGGGGGCCACGGCTCTGTCGGCTGAGATCGGCGCTGGCACTACCGCCGTTGGAGGGGACATCAATGACGACGATGACGTGGCCAGCGCCATCGGCGCCGCCCAGTCGATGAGTCCGATGGCATTGCTCGTGAACATCGCCGGGGGCGGCGTTCGCAGTCAACGAACGGTGTCTAGAGATGGCTCCCCGCACGACAAGGATGCATTCGTCTACACGATGGCGATCAACGCCCTCGGCACCTTCAACGTCAGTCGTCTGGCGGCGGCAGCGATGGCCTCCAATGAGCCTGATTCCGACGGGCAGCGCGGTGTCATTGTGAATACGTCGTCCCTGGCAGGACTGGAGGGCCAAGCCGGTCAGCTGGCCTACGCCGCCGCCAAGGCGGCGATTGCGGGAATGACACTGCCAATGGCCCGCGATTTGGCACCTCTCGGCATACGCGTCTGCGCCATCGCACCGGGCACGATGTTGACACCGGTGTTCGAGAGCGCACCGGAGGAGTTGAAGCAGCGATTGACCAATGACATCGTATTTCCGAAAAGAATGGGTCGCCCTGTGGAGTTCGCACTGGCGGTCGAGATGGTCCTTCGCAATTCCTACTTGAACGGCGAGGTCATCCGCCTCGATGCCGCACTGCGGTTCCCTCCGAAGTAACCACTGCTTCCTCCCAACCCTGACCCACGACCCAGGAGACTGAATATGACGACCCGATCCCTCGAGGCGCGATCAGTGATGGTCACCGGCGGCGGCACCGGTATCGGCGCTGCCTGCGCCAAGAAGGCCGCCAAGGAAGGGGCCCTAGTCACCATCTGTGGGCGCACGGAGAGCAAGCTGGAGACAGTCGCCGATCACATCCGAACGTCGGGCGGCGAGGTGAGGACCGTCGTGGCCGACGTCACAGTCGAAAGTGAAGTAGCCCGAGTGGTGGAGGCGGCGGTCGAGTTCGGTAGCGGCCTCAACGGAGTGGTCGCCAACGCCGGGGGAGGCGGAGGCCTTGCGCCCTACCATCTCCAAGCGGAGAGTGAGTTCGTCCGAGTCCTCCACCTGAACGTGGTCGGAACCATGTTGTGCATCAAGCATGCCGTGCCCTACCTAGCGGTGGCCGGTGGCGGCTCCTTTGTCGCCATGTCTTCTATCGCAGGACATGTAACCCACCCGTACTTTGGTGCGTACCCTGTGGCCAAAGCGGGGATCGAGTCGATGGTAAAAAATGCAGCCGACGAGTATGGCAGCGCGAAGATCCGCTTCAATGCCATTCAGCCAGGTTTCACGGCAACCGAAGTGATGGAGGGGATCGAGCGGGGTGGACCGGTTTGGAACAGCTACGTGGCTAATACGCCACTCGGCGGTGTGGGCCAACCCGAGGACATCGCGGACACGGCGCGATTCCTTCTATCCGATGAGTCTCGGTGGATCACCGGACAGACGATTGCGGTCGACGGAGGCCACTGCTTGCGTGCCGGACCGGACTTTTCTGCCTACGTGAAGATGGCATACGACGCCGGCGAGCTCGACCCACGGAACTCCCGCTAGCGAGCGCCTGCGATCAGCAGACGAGGCAACGATGGCAATCGTAGACGGACGAATATATCGATGAACCAGAAGAACCTGACAAGCGACGAGCGGATGTTGCAGGCCTTTCGGATCATTGATGAGCGTCTGGGCGCCGGTGCTCCTTCCGTGCCGTTGGAGGTTCTGCGCCAGCGCCTGGAGGGTGAGCTGCTCGGCGACGCTCAGCGGGTGGCGGCCACGCTTGCGCCCGATTTTGGACTGGTCACGCACGCCGGCGGTCCACCAATGACCCTTGCTGGTTCCGACTTGGTCGCCGGTATCAGCCTGCAGGCCGAAACTGGGGCGATCCTCTGGACCGAACTCGATGACCTCGTGGTCGAAGTGGAAGCGATCGCCGGCAACGGTTTGTTCCACGCATTCCAGCCCGATCTGGGATCCGTCACCACCTTCCCGCTAACCTTCTTCATCCGCTATTCCGACGGGCTGATGACCTCGGAGGTAGCGTTCATGGCCGTGGCGGCCACGGTGACCACGACATTGTCCGAGGGAGCAGCGCCCTCGCGGGAACGGCTTGCCTCCCTTCTGTAGCGACCCCAGCTCTGGCGTCAGTTGCCAGCCGATATCAGGGCGTGAGCCGGAGACCATTGTCGCCACTTCTGGGCCAGTGACATGCGGCAGGACGAGTTGGCGCCGACCTGTAGTGGATCTGGATCGGTAGCGATGCCGTCACGGCTGATGCTCGCCCTCTGCCGACTCGGCGGCGGCATGCCAGGCGGCGCTTTTGTGTTTTCGCCCATCCCTCGGCCCGCTTCTGGTTTGTCCCTGACCATGCAGCCAGCTTCCCCCTGATTATCGGCACCACTTTGGCCACACTTTGAATTCGAAGGGGCGAGCGCAAGAGCCGGAACGACGGCAGCCGAAGCCGCCCACCGCAGGGCGGAATCGGGATTACCCTCGCACCGCCCGCCAACACCGGCACCGCATGGGCACGGGGATCACATGATCGGACACAATCTCCCCGGCGACATGGCGCACTCGCTCCAGCTCCCGGCTTCGCTGGACGGGATTCATCGTAATAATGGAGCTGTAGGTACCGGCCAGACCCACCATCTCGTCCCGGGTCATGGCCAGGGTCCATGCGATGTCACAGTGGTCGACTTCGACGAACGGTGCACCCGCAGGGAGCTCGAAGAGGTGGCGACAGTCGGGCGTACCTTGGTCCCCAGGCGACGGATCTCGCGTCCCGAGCAGTGCCTGTACCCACCCGACGGACCGGTCAGCACCGTTCCAGATGACGCCAAGCACACCTCCACGCCGGAGGACACGGGTGATCTCCTTCGTTGCCAGCTCGGGGTCCATCCAGTGCCAGGCTGACGAGATCGTAACCACGTCGACACTCTCCGACCGAAGGGGGAGCCGTTCAGCCCAGCTCTGGATGGCAGGGGTCCGAGGGGACCGACGCTTCAGCACCTCAAGCATGTGGTCGTCGGGCTCGACGGCGATGACCTGCTCGACCCGGTCGGCCAGAACGCGCGTGAGCGCACCGGTACCCGCAGCCAGGTCGACCGCGATCCCGCCCGCCGAGGTCAGTATCCACTCGATGGCGGCTGGCGGAGGGCCGGGACGATAGCGGTCGTAGTCCTCGGCGACAGATCCGAACGAGTTCGCCCGCAGCCCACTACTGGATTCAGCCACGAGTGGACATTACCGGCGAACGTGCCCGACCAAGCCTGGGCCACACAGAGGTGGGCGATCTGGTCATCTCCGGCCGAAAGATACCTGGAACCCGCACAGCAGTCCCGGCTACGGCATAAGCCCTCCTCAAGACGATCCAGGAGGAGTTCGCCGCGCATCGGGGTGCCCCCGGACACGAGGAGGGTGTCGCGTCTGATTCCCACGAACTGAGCCGCAGGGACGGCCCGTGGACCTACATGGCCGTCGAGTAGTCCTGTCCCAACTGTGCAGGCGTTCTACGGAAGGGTCGAACAATGGCCTGGACTGTCTTGGAGGCGACAAGCCGGCCGTCCGATGAGAACACTCGGACCTGGGACTGGGTGGATCCCCGTCCTGCCCAGATGGACCGGGTCTCTGTGAGCAGCCAATCGGTGACATCGAGATCGCCGTGAAATGCGACCGTTGTGCTGACCGGTCCCATCGAGACCGTCCGGTGTGCCTGGTCCTCGGAGACGCCCTCGTGGGCGCGCAATGCTGCACCGATCGAGTAGTGAGTAGTGGGCTGAGCAAGGAGGGCCTGATGCAGTGCCTCGGAGTCCGGAGCGTCCGCGAATCTCGTCCAGAGGTAGAGCTCGGGAGGCCCTGGGGTTCCGTCCCTCAGTGAATAAGCATCTCCTACGACGCGTATTTCGCGACCAAGTACGCCGAAGTCGTACTTCGGACACTGGTCCGGCGGCGGTACGACGGGCATCGGGTCATCGTGTCGTATGAAATCCTCGGTGCCAGAGTCGGTCATGACGAGAGCGTTTGCCCTCAATGAGCCCCCCTGCTCAATCCTTATGTCGAACAATGAAAGGGTGGAACCCCGGTGCCGAGCTTCGACCATCAATTGGATCGGTTCATCAAACGAAGCAGCCTTCACAAAGGCCATGTGCGAAGACGTGACGCGCTGATCTGGCCGGCTCTTCGCTGCCGCAACGATTGCCGCCCCGAGCAGTTGGCCTCCCTCGACGACCACCCGCCGCTGCTTATGCCACTCCATGGCGAAAAAAGTGCCAATCGGTGGATTTGGATAGGGAGGTGCAAGAAAGGTTCCATCATCCGCCAAGGTGACATCCATCAGTCCGGCTAGATCGTCTGAGGTACCCCAGATCGGGAACTGCACGGTCGCTTCCCCCTCATCGGCGAAGGGAACGGAGGCACTCACCTCGACCAGGTCGGTGTAGAAGGCCCCATGGCCAGCCAGATCCGCCACCTCAGCCATGGGACTCGGGTAATGCCACAGGGCGTTCTTTAGCGAGGTCCCTTTAAGCGTGAGGTCGTAGTGGCTTGCTTCCCCCTTGAAGCCACAGACTGTACGAAGGTCCGACTCGATCAAGGCGGATGCGGTGATGTCCTCAAGGGGAAAATAGAGCTGGTCGAGATGCTCCGACTCTCGAACAAGTAGACAGTGGCGACTCTCCGCCAAGACGAACTCGCCGATGCTGGCTCGACCAATTCCCCGAAAGGGGAGTATTTCAATCGCGTAGCCGGGGTGCCTCGACCAGGCGCTGTCAACTTCGGTCATGCCTTCTACCTTTACGTTGGCTGATCGCGGAAACCTAATCTCGCTACGTGCTGGCCGGGGCCTTTAGCGCCGAGATAATCCAGCGTGTGCATTGTGCATGCACCTCTTCGCTGTTAACCCCGGTCTCAGCCAGCTGTTGCGAGGCAACGCCACGGATCATCCCCAGGATTATGACGGCCGCCGCCGAGGGATCCACATCCGGAGCGATCGATCCGTCGTGCTGTCCAGCTGCTATCAGTTCCCTCAGGCCCTGGTGAGCCCGACTGTCGGCCTGCGCCATGCCGTGGACCGAAGATGACGAGGGGAAGGTCGCCCCCCACATCACCAGCAGAGCCCGCTCGTCGGAGGTTGGATGGGTGAAGTGGCGGAGGTAGGTGTCGATCGTTATCCGAACACATTCGAGACCGTCTGACCCAGGTCTCGTTAGTTGCGCGGAATCAAATGCCTCGGTTGCTGCGGCTGTGAGCCGGTCCTGACAC
This sequence comes from uncultured Acidimicrobiaceae bacterium, assembly GCA_963738545.1. Taxonomy (GTDB): domain Bacteria; phylum Actinomycetota; class Acidimicrobiia; order Acidimicrobiales; family RAAP-2; genus Bog-756. Next base: position 860,347 of record CAVTXA010000007.1, on the reverse strand, counting down.
CGCTCTGCGAGCCGAGCGACCAGTGCATCCTTCGACCCGAAATGGTGACTCGCCAGGCCTCGGCTTCGGCCCGCCCGCTCTCCGATCTCTGCCAGTGATGCCCGTTCGATACCTCGCTCGGCGATCGAATCGGCTGCGGCGTCAAGGAGCGAGTCCTCAGATTTGCTTCGCCGCTCTGCCTGGGTGCGGGAACCTTCAGCTGCGTCAACGACCATGTCGGAAGCGATTTCCGGGTGACGGTGCACACCCTGTGGGACGAGTGGAGCCGTCTATGGCCCAGGAGTGGGACGGGATAGATGGACCATCGGAGCCCGGGCACATGGATCTTGACCGATCGACCCACGGTCGGCACGGGCCTCCATGTCGACAAAGGATCATTCGGGACGACGAGACGGTGGCGCTCAACCCGTGTTGGATGGAGTTCGGTCCCGGAATCGCCGGGTCAGATCGGTCCATGCGCTCAGAGGCCGATCGTGATGTCCCGAGCGTTGTCATACATGATCCGCTGCTGTTCGGCCGTCGACAACGTGGATACATTGTCGAGAAAATCTCTTGGTGTCGGGAACCCCTCGCCATGAGGCCAGTCGGAGCCGAACAAGATTCGTTCCACCGGCAGGTGTCGGGCTAGCTCGGCTACGTCCTCTTCGACGAATGGTGCGACCCAGCAGTGTTCGATGAACTGGTCCTTGGGATTCGACTCGTAGCCCTCTCCGTGACTCAGGTAGTCCAGCGCCTGCAGTAGCGACGGAACCCAAGCGCAGCCATTCTCGATGTAGGCGAATTTGAGGCCCGGGAACCGTTCGAAAAGCCGGTGGGCAACGAGGACATAGGCGAAGTCGTGCACAATCCGGTGCTTCATGAGTCCCGAGAAGGTTGATATCTGGCCGATGTGATTCGTGTCTCCTGGCGCGATATCACCCATATGCGCCTCACCCCAGACATCGTTCATTAGGTCATTCATCGGGGCGTAGCTGACGTCGGTGCCATCGTGCGAGGCCACCACCACCTCAGCTTCTTGGGCCAGACTCCAGAACTGATCGAACATCGGATCAGCCGGCGAGCGCCTGCCATCGCGTGTGACAGCGGCACCGTGGCGAATGTTCACCACGCGGGCTCCCCGGTCGATGCACCAACTCAGTTCAGCCAGGGTCGAGTCGGGATCACACATAGTGATGTAAGGCACTCCAAATATCCGATTCCGGTAAGCAAATCCCCACTGTTCTTCGATCCACCTGTTGAAGGCCCGATAGGACTCGATGGCCGCTTCCACGTCGGCGTGCAGTAGCGGTTCGATCACCACGCCTTGCGAGGGGAACAGCCATGCTGCGTCGACCCCCTGTTCGTCCATGACTCGGAGACGCGCATCGCGCTCGTACCATTCTGGATGATCTGACGGATCCTCGGTGAATCCTGCCCGGAATACCTCCCTCGATGTACCACCAGTGAAGTAGTCCATGAAGGCACCGGGCTTCGGCCGGGGGGTCACGTCAGCCGGTCCCGTCAGCCACTCCAAAGGCGCGTCGTCGATGAGGTACCGCAGCACGCCGTCCACCTCTTTGACCTGGATTCCGCGATCCTTGAACTTCGGGTCGCGGAATCGCGTGAAGGCGTCGCTCGTCTCCCAATAATGGTTGTCGGCGTCAAAGAGTCTCTGGATCTGGGTACTGGTCATGTCAGTGTGTTCTCCCATGTCTACGATGCGGCCCCGTGTCGCAGGAGTAGTCCAGGGGTGGCATCGGTGCACTTGCCGTCGATGAAGGTTGTCTTGCCGTTCACGATCACCCGCTCGTAGCCAATGGCCTTTTGGACGAGGCGCCACTCGTCGGCTGGGTAATCAAACAGGCGCTCCTGTGGAAGCGCGCTGACGGTCTCGGGGTCGTAGATGATCACGTCCGCGGGCTTCCCTTCGGTGAGGGACCCGCGGTCATGTAAGCCGATCGCCATCGCAGGATAGGCAGAAAGACGCCAATGCGCCTCCTCGAGCGACATGATCTCGTGCTCGCGGACCCAATGGCCGAGCAGTTCGGTGGCGAAGCGGGCTGTGGTCACGAACTTGGTGTGGGCGCCGCCGTCGGAGATTCCGGGAAGTGCCACGGACGATGTCGCTACGTCCTTCACCGCCTGTGGGTCCATCTCGATCATCGTCGTGCCGAATCCCACATTCAGTTGCCCGGCGACGGCGACGTCGAGCATGGCGTCGACCATGTGTTTTTCTTCACGCTTAGCGATCTCGCCGATCGTAAATCCCTCGTAGCGTTCCTTGAGTTCTAGCGCGTTGGGTACATCGCTTGTGATCCAGTTCACCGTGATCTCGTCGAGCGGATAGCGAGCGGCGCCGAAGCCGCCATCCATCGAATCCACTGCTTCCCTGAGACCCGGCCGACGTCCCGGGTCGGTGAACTTAGCGATCTTTTCCTCGAGCGTGCCGAGACCGGCTTCTTTCCAGGAAGGGAAGATATCCATGAGGTTGTAGTTTTCGAGGACGATCTCCGACTGAAATCGCACGATCTGTGCTGATGCGAAGACCCGCAGACCTTCTTCCTGGTTCAGCTCGTCCAGGCGTGCGATCGTCTCGAGATGCGGGAACTGGGACTCACCGTGCTGACTCACCGAACCAGTAGGGGCGAGAGCATTCCAGATAATGGGGCGCCCGCTCTCACGAGCGATCAGTGCCGCAGTCTCGAGCTGGCCGGTCATCTGAGTCGTGCCACGGCCGATGCTTCGAAGCGCACGAGAAAAGGCAATAACCTCGCGCTCGGTCATCATGTCGGTGACCATCGGAGTTCCGTCGTAGTCGAGCTGCACATTGAACATGTCGCCCGAAATCTGGGAACTCCAGCCGCAGCCGCCGGCCTCCATCGCCTCGAGGAGAAGCTGGCACATTGTCTCAAGCTCTTCGTCAGAGGCGCGCTCCGCCTTGGCCTTGTCAACCCCCACTACATAGCTGTAAAGAGGAGCGAGCGGGACTAACGCCATTGCGTTGACACCCTTGGGCGTGCGGTCGATGCTGTCGAGGAATTGGGGAAAGGTCACCCAGTCCCAAGGCATGCCGGCTCGCATCGTCTTGATCGGTACCGCCTCGTTTCGAGAGAGGCTCAGCATCGTGCGGTCCTGGTCTTCTGGCTTGCAAGGAGCAAATCCGAACCCGCAGTTGCCGAGTACGACTGTGGTCACCCCGTGCCAGCCCGACATCGTGCACCAGGGATCCCAGAAGATCTGACTGTCATAGTGAGTGTGGATGTCCACGACACCGGGCGCAACTATCTTGCCCGACGCATCGACGACCTCGGCGCCTTCGGCGGCGTCGATTACCCCGATCTGGACGATCTTTCCGTCGTTGATGGCAAGGTCGGCTCGGTAGCGCGGTGTTCGGAGCCCGTCGATGACGGTTCCTCCCTTGATGACGAGATCGTATTTCGGCATTTAGCGACCCCCCCTTCCAGTCTGTGAGCGCCAGCGACGACCTGTCCTGCACGACTACTGGGTGGAGATCCTAACAAGTTGTTAGTCGTACAACAAGTAAAAGTCCAGTTGGACTCCCTCGGATGGTTCGACGGGCCATGAAATGTTGACGTCAATATCGATATAGGCTCCGAAGCCGATGGGAGCGAGGCACCAAGAGAGACCACCTCCGACCCTGGCAGCTGCCGTGAACTGCAACATCGCCGATCTGTTCGAGATGGTGGTTGATGTGCTTCCAGATCAGCTGGCATTGGTGTCTGGCCACGTTCGGTTGACCTATCGGGATCTCGACCGACGATCCAGTCAGCTCGCTCACTACCTGTTGGACGCACAGATGCCAGTAGGGACTTTCATCGGCGTCCTGGCCCGCAACCGAGCGGAGTGGCTGGAGGTGATGCTCGGCTGTTTTAAGTCCAGGATGGTTCCGGTAAATCTCAACTTCCGCTATGTGGCTCCCGAGCTCCGCTATGTCGTGGAGAACGCAGATCTCGGTGCGCTCATCTTCGAGCGTGCCTTCACCCAGCTCGTTGGGGAGGCGTGCAGGTCACTTCGTGCGGGGGACCACCTAGTTATCCTCGAGGACGGGTCCCGCCAAGCGGACTATTCCGAGTCGGCGGCTGTCGGGGCAGAAGACTACGAAGATGCGCTGACCGCCTCCACCCCCTCCCGCGCTGGCCTTCCTGAGCGATCCGGTGACGATCTCTACGTGCTGTACACAGGTGGAACGACAGGGATGCCAAAGGGAGTCCTCTGGCGCCAAGAGGATCTGTACCTTGGACCGCTGGGCGGGGCGGTTCGCAAGGGTGGTCCGATTCGAGGCAGCGCGGACATGGCCAGCCGTCTGCTATCGGCGCAGTCTCGACAGGTGGTCCTCGTCACTCCACCGCTTATGCACGGCACTGGCCAGTGGATATCACTCGGATCACTGCTCTCCGGTTCGACGGTGATCCTCTATGCGGAAGCGACGTTCGATGCCGTGCGCGTCTGGGAGCTGGTCGCGGATGAGCGCGTCACCATGCTCGTCATGGTGGGTGACGTCATGGGCCGGCCGCTGCTCGAGACTCTTGCTCAGACGGGCGACATCTCCTCGTTATCCACCATCGTCACGTCTGGGGCCCCTCTTTCAGCATCGGTTCGAGATGAGTTCTTGGTGAGAAGTCCGGGGCTTCGAATCATCAACAGGCTCGGCTCGAGTGAGAGCGGCACGATCGCCACTGGTTCGGGGAGTGAGTCTGGCGACGCCTCGAAGGTGAAGGGAACGTTCTCCGTCACCGACGACACGGCGGTCCTCGACGATCAGCTTCAGCCGCTCGTTCCGGGTGACGGGAAGCAGGGACGATTGGCTCGGCGAGGACATATTCCTCTCGGCTATTTCAAGGACGACGAGAAGACCGCCGCGACGTTCGTTGTCGACGCGTCTGGGGTTCGCTGGGTGCTGCCGGGAGACTTTGCCAGCGTGTTGGAGGACGGAAGCATCGTGCTCCTCGGACGAGGCTCCTCCACGATCAATTCGGGGGGTGAGAAGGTCTTTCCCCAGGAGGTGGAAGAGGCACTCAAGGCCCATCCCTCGGTGCATGGGGCCATCGTGGTCGGTGTTTCTGATCAACGGTATGGCGAGGCCGTAGCTGCCGTGGTGCAAGCTCGATCTGAAAGTCCACCGTCGGTGGAGGCGCTCGCGGCATTCTGCCGGCGACACATTGCTGGCTACAAGGTTCCCAAACGGATTCTTCTCGTAAGAGAGCTACCACTGACTTCGGTGGGGAAGCCTGATCTCCAGGCCGCTCGCCGGCTCCTCGAGTCGCAGCCAGAATGATGAGTGGAGAAGACCCATGCTGCTGGCCCTGAGTTCCGACCAGGAACTCTTCACGGAGACCACGGCGAAGCTGCTCGACGAGCTCGTCCCCGTCGGTGAGCTCCGGCGACTCCGTGAGGACCCGGTGGGCTTCGACCGCCAGTACTGGCGCCGGGGTGCCGAGTTGGGCTGGACCTCCCTCCTGGTGGGCGAGGACCACGGCGGGGGTTCCATCGGGGAGCACGGCCTCGTCGACCTCACCCTCGTGGCCTACGAGTTCGGTCGCCACGCCGCCCCCGGCCCTCTGGCCGTGGCCAACGTGGTGGCGGCCGCCCTGTCGGACTCCGACCATGACGCCGGGGTGATCGAGGGCCTGGTAGCCGGAACGTCCCTCGCCACCTGGTGCCTCGCCGAGCCGGTTCCCCATGACCGCCTGGGGAGCGTCGCCCTCGAGATCCGCCTGGACGGCGACGAGGTGGTGCTGAACGGGGTCAAGCGACCCGTCGAGTCGGCGGCGGTGGCCGACCACCTGCTGGTGACCGGCCGTACCGGGGAGGGACTGACCCAGGTCCTGGTCCCGGCGGGCACTCCCGGGGTCACCATCTCCCCCATGGAGACCGTCGACATGACCCGGCGGTTCTCTGCTGTCCGCTTCGAGGAGGTCCGGCTGCCTGTGGCCGCCCTCGTGGGGAGTCCGGGCTCCGCCGACGGCCAGGTGGCCCGCCAACTCGAGTGGGCCCTGGCCCTCAACTGCGCCGAGTCGGTCGGGGCCATGCAGGCCGCCTTCGACATGACCGTCGAGTGGGCCTTCGACCGCTACTCGTTCGGCCGCCCCCTCGCCTCGTACCAGGAGCTGAAGCACCGGTTCGCCGACATGAAGACCTGGCTCGAGGCCGGACACGCCATCAGCGACTCGGCCACCCGGGCTGCGGCCGAGGGCGCGGCCCACGCCGCCGAGCTGTTGAGCACGGCCAAGGCGTTCATCGGCGACTACGGCAGCGAGCTCCTCCAGGACTGCGTCCAGATCCACGGCGGGATCGGCGTCACCTTCGAGCACGACCTCCACCTCTACCTCCGTCGCCACACCCTCGACCGGGCCCTCTTCGGTACGCCGGCCGACCACCGCCAGCGCATCTGCGACATCGTCGAAGCCCGGGAGCAGCGGGCATGAGCATCCAGGACAACACGGACCACCGGGACACCACGGGGAGCAAAGGGGACAACACCGACATGGAGGACCTCGAGAGCTTCCGGGCCCGGGCCCGGGCCTTCGTCCGGGCCAATCTGCGCCCGGCCGACCCCGACACCATGGTCGGCCCGCTGCGCAATGAGCGCACCGACGCAGAGGAACTCGAAGCGGTGGCCCGGGAGCGCGAGGTCCAGCGCCTCTTGTTCGACGCCGGACTCGCCGGCATCTGCTTCCCCACCCAGTACGGCGGCCAGGGACTCACCCGCGACCACCAGCGCACCCTCAACCAGGAGCTGGCCGGCTTCGAGTACCCGTCCCGGCTCCAGGCCCCCACCTTCTCGCCGTGCGCGGCCGTCCTGTTGGACTTCGGCACCGAGGAGCAGAAGCAGGCCCACATCCCGGCCATCCTGCGGGGCGAGGAGATCTGGATGCAGTTCCTCTCCGAGCCCAGCGGCGGGTCGGACGTGGCTGCCGCGCTGACCAGCGCCGTCCAAGACGGCGAGGAATGGGTGCTCAACGGCTCCAAGATCTGGACGACGGGGGCCTGGTGGTCGGACTGGGGCCTGTGCCTGGCCCGGACCAACTGGGACGTCCCCAAGCACCGGGGCCTCACCGTGTTCATCCTGCCCATCCGCCAGCCCGGCCTCGACGTCCACCGCATCGAGATGCTCAACGGCTCCAAGGAGTTCTGCCAGGAGTTCCTGACCGACGTCCGGGTGCCCGACTCCGATCGGGTGGGGGACATCGACGACGGCTGGACGGTCGGGACCCGCTGGATGTTCCACGAGCGCATGCTCACCAACTCACCGCTGGTCACCATCCCGGCCGGGATGAGCCACGGCGGCGGCGACAAGCCCGTCACCGCCGTGGCCCGGGATGCCGGACGCCTGGACGACCCCTACGTGCGGGACCTGGTGGGGGAGGCCCACATGCTCGAGGTGGTCGACCGCCACCTCCGACGCCGGGTGGGCGAGGGGATCACCACCGGGGCCATGCCCGACCAGTCGGCGGCCATCGGCCGCCTGTTCACCGGGACCACCTCGGCCCGGGTCCGCAGCATCAACTTCGAGATCGCCGGGGCGGCCGGGGCGGCCTGGACCGAGGACGACGGCGAACTGGCCTTCGCCGGGTCGGACTTCCTCATGCGCCAGGTGTCCTGCATCGGCGGCGGCACCACCGAGATGGCCCGCAACGTGATCAGCGAGCGGGTTCTCGGCATGCCCCGGGAGCGCTCCCAGGACCGGGACGTGGCCTTCCGGGACGTGCCCCGCAGCGCCACCACCCGTGGGTGAATGCAGTTTTCAAGCGAATAGTGAAGGGACAAGCCATGCAGATGAACGACATGATCCTTGTAAGCATCGACGATCACTCGATCGAGCCTCCCGATATGTATGTCAACCACGTACCGGACAAGTGGCGCGATCAGGCACCGAGAATCGTTCGCAGTGAGGACGGCATCGACGAGTGGACGTTTCAAGGTGAGTCGACTTCCACTCCGTTCGGAATGGCGGCAACGGTTGGCTGGCCTCGCGAGGAATGGGGCTTCAACCCCGGATCGTTTTGCGAACTTCGACCTGGATGCTTCGATGTCCATGAGAGGGTCAGGGACATGAATGTCAACGGAGTGCTGGCCTCTATGTGCTTCCCCACCATGGCGGGCTTCAATGCCCGGACCTTTACGGAGGCGGCCGACAAGGAGCTGTCGTTGATCATGCTTCGGGCCTACAACGATTGGCATATTGACGAGTGGTGCGCCGCCTATCCGGGCAGGTTCATTCCTTTGGGAATCGTTCCGATGTGGGACGTCGAGGAAGCAGTGAAGGAAGTTGATCGAATTGCGGCAAAGGGATGCCGAGGGATCAGCTTTTTGGAGGCACCCCACTCCCAAGGCTGGCCGAGTTTCCTGTCCGGTCATTGGGACCCGATGCTCAAAGCGATCGTCGACCACAACATGGTGCTCTGTCTGCACATCGGTGGCGCCTCCGGCCTGATCGAGTTGGCTCCTGAGGCGCCGATCGACCACCACATCGTGGTGCCAACACAGTTGACGATGCTCACAGCGCAAGACCTGCTCTTCGGACCGACCCTTCGTAAGTTTCCTACTCTGAGGGTAGCCCTGTCTGAAGGAGGAATCGGGTGGATTCCTACGTATCTGGACCGTATCGATCGCCATTTCACTAACCAGACCTGGATTGACAACGACTTCGGCGGTCGGCTGCCCTCGGAGGTCTTTCGTGAGCATTTCTTGGCTTGCTTCATCACTGATCCGTCCGGACTACGACTTCGCGATGTCATCGGCACAGAGGTCATCGCGTGGGAGTGCGACTACCCCCACACGGACACCACGTGGCCGAAGTCGCCGGAATATGCCTGGGACGAATTTCAGGCGGCGGGTTGCAAGGACGACGAGATCAACCGGATTACCTATGAGAACAGCCTGCGATTCTTCGACTGGGACCCGTTTGTTCAGGTGCCGAAGGAGCAATCGACGGTCGGAGCTCTGCGAGAACTCGCCGGCGACGTGGACACTGCTCGAATGTCCCGGTCTGAATGGCGAGAGCGAAACGAAGCTGCAGGAATCGGGATCGTCAGATCATGATGTATTCGATGCTGCACCGACTACCTCGTTGGCCACCTCGGGTGCAGGTCATGAAACGCACGAGACTGAAGAGGTGACGGTCATGGGCGGGTTAGTGGTGCAGCCTGACGGTCATCTAACGAGAGTTTGTGAGGTGTTTTTGGTGGTGGTTCATCGTTCACCCCGACGGCAGTTCTGTGGGTCCGACAAATCGCAATGCAAATGTCAGAAGAGAGAGTGATGGATCGAGATACCCGGCGGGGTACGACGAAGGCGTTCTTGCGCGATGGACGGACCTCGGGAATGTCGACCATCGTGGCCTGCGTCGGCGACAGCATTACGGAAGGAGTGGGCAGCGCGGACTGGGTCGCGATGCTACGGGAACGAGTCGGACCTAAGGGGGTGCAGGTCATCAATGCCGGTGTAGCTGGTGACCTGTCGTGGAACGCGTTGCAGCGGCTCGATGCGGTCGTTCAGTGTGATCCGGACATCGTCACACTCATGATCGGCACCAATGACGTGGCCGCTGAGTCGTTTTCGTGGCTTCCGCGATTGCTGTTGCGACTAAAGGGCATTGATCGAATCCCGACTCTTGAGTGGTATGTCGCAAATGTTTCTGCGATCCTTCGGCGCCTGCAGGACGAAACCCATGCCCGGATTGCGGTTATCGACATACCGATTATGGGCGAGGACATTCACAGTGAGACAAACGAACGAATCAATCAGTTCAACGAGGCCTTGTACGCCGTTGCCGCAGAGCATGGTGTGCCGTGCCTGCCCCTACACGACCGGCTCGTTTCGCTTCTGCCAGCCGGTCACAATCCTCCCCCGTACCGGGCGAAGGTCTGGCCGGTGATGAAGGCCCAAGTCCTACACCTCGTGTTTCATCGCAGCTGGGAGGAAGTAAGTGACCGAAACGGGCTGGCCCTCCTCGTCGACCATACCCACCTCGGAGAGCGTGCCGGAGAGGTGGTAGCCGAACTCGTGGCGGAGATTGTTGCGGCTTCATGATCGGGTCCTTATCGATACGACGATTGCGGGCGAGGAGTTGCCACGACGCAATTCGACCTGCCCGTACTTTCGAATAGGAGGAGCTGAACTCGCCTGAGCCGCTAGTGGAGCGGTGGGCATTGCTCCTACTCGAGGTGTCGTTCCGGGTGACGGTTCTACGTGCAGATTCAGGATGCGTAGTCCGCCACCCGACCAGCACTCCCAAGCCCTACTCGACCGCAGAGTGCTGCTCTTCATCAATCTGAGAAGGCAGTTGATATCGACGTCAATGTTTGTTACTTTGCCAAGCGGCGAGGAGACATCTCTCCCACTAATGAGCCAAGGGGGATGGCTTCCAGATTTCGCTTCGACGTCGGAATTGCCCATGATCAGACGAATGTCTAAGCGAGTGTTCGGTAACGGCAGGAGCATCGGCAACTGGCGCTATCCGTTTCAGGACGACGGGCGGCGTGGTGGATCATGGGAATCTGTCGCGGCGGGCCTCGTCGGCGGGTCTCGATGCCATTCGGTCGCGCCCGACTCATTTGTCGAAGCCTGAATAACTCTTGGTTCTTGGGCGGCAATTCTTCGTGGATCGTGTCCGCACCGTTTCAGGTATCCACAACGTTTCAAAGGAGGCGTAGTGAAGGTTCTCTTGCACGCTCCGAACCGGAGAAGATTTGCGGTGCTGTTGCGTTACGGAAGCGCCGTGTCGTCAGCACTGGTGGTTGCCGTGATGCTGGGGCTATGGCCGAGCTCGTCTCACACATCGCAGCCGGCCATGTTCCGGACTGTAATCAATCGGAGTAGTTACACGTTGGCCGCGCAACACTGCCCGGCGACAGGCAGGGGAGTCTCGTCGACTCGAGCCAACATCGCGGTAACAATCGTTGACGTACATGGAGTGGTGACTAACGCCACTCTTGGACTCCCTTCGGCCGAGGTGCAAGAGACTGACTGGACCGATGTGGCCCAAAGCATCAACGCCTCTGGAGGAGCCGGCTGCCGAAGCCTTGCCCTCCACTTCTACCGAGTCAACCCGCTCGACGCGGCGAATGCGCAGCAGGAATGTCTCGCAATCGCCAACAGTCAACCGCTGCTTGTCCTCGATGTTGGAGTGCTAACAAGCCTAGGAGCCAGCGCTTGCATCCCAGAACACAAGATTGCATTGGCATCGAAGTATCTGACTCAAGACGAGCTGACCAAATATCATCCTTTCTATCTGGCAATTAATGACGTCCAGGACGACATCATCCGAAACGGAATTCTGGGTTTGGACCAGCTCGGCTATTTCAGCCCCCGCAAGGGATTCCGAAAGATCGGGGTGGTGTATCACTCCTGCAATCCAGCGGAAGAGACGGCGGAGCGGACCTATCTCAAAAAGGCCGGGGTTTCGAACAGCAAGATCGTGACCTTTAGTTTGGGTTGTCCGGCGGGGTTACAAGATACTCCCGCATCGATCCAGCAGGCAGTTCTTTCATTCAAGAACGCCGGTGTCACGGACGTTACCGAAATTGACTTTGCGGGGCTCGGTGGATTCACTCAAATCGCTCAACAACAGCATTACAAACCTAAGTACTTACTTGTCGATGACAGTTTTCCAACGACGCCGGCGGCCGCATCAGATGCTCCGAATCTAGCCAACTTCAACGGAGCGATCGACATCGTGAGTTCGGGCGTTGGCGAGCAAACTACACCGGGCTATAAGACCGACGCGAGTACAGCGAAATGCAACGCCATCTTCACTAGGCTTGGACAGCTTCCGCTCCTGAAACAGCCAGATGGGTATGGCGGTGCGGCTTGTAGTTACCTCTGGTTCACAAAGGCGCTTCTTGATCATGCATCGCACCTTCAATCTGAGGCCTTGGCGCCCGCCATGCATTCGATCGGGACTATCAGCTTCCCGTACCCCAGCGGCCCCATCGATTTTTCGGCCATCCCGCCGGGTGGTGCGCATGGCCAGAGCTACTGGCGACCGATCGCCTTTTTGGCATCCTGCAAGTGCTGGCGGGTGTCGAGCCCCAAGTTCAATGCGCCGTTCAAATGACAGGACGACCCGAAGTGAACATTGACTTACTTACGATTGAGCGGCGGATTCCGGCGCAACCCGAAACGATCTTTGACCTGTTGGCTGCTCCGTCGCGTCATCACGAGATTGACGGATCAGGTGCCGTACGCACCCCGAAATCTGGTCCCGTTCGGCTCGAACTCGGAGCAACATTTGTAATGTCCATGAAGATGGGTATTCCGTATTCCACCGTGAGCACGGTCGTCGAATTCGAAGAGAATCGGCGAATCGCGTGGCAGACATACTCGACCATCAAGTGGATCGCACGATGGGGGGGTGGTCGCATCTGGAGGTACGAACTTCACCCCGATGAGGAGGGAACGCTTGTGCGGGAGACGTGGGACATCTCGCGCGAAGCGGAAAAGGCGAAGCGGAACTTGGCCAAGGATCGCACGCGGCGCTACATGGAAAGAGCGATGACCCGAACTCTGGTTCGCTTGGAGGAGGTAGTGACCGCGTGAGGCAGTGAGCTTTGGCCTGATCGTCGATCGGAACGGGCCTTAGCCATTCGAGTACCTGATAGCAACGTGGTGTCGTTCGTCCGCTAACGCGCGGCACCTGCGGGGTGCGTGGGATGTGCATCGCGAGGCCCGAGGCTCAGCGAGGCAGCATCATGCGAAAGGTCTGCGAAGGCAGCAAGGCTCGGCGACATTGGGAAATGCCATCCGCGTCGCCGGCTGTCAGAACCCCCGGGATCTACGTCTGGATACGAGACTGATGCGGCTGATAGACGCTTCACTGCGATCATCCGGCGCCAAAGAGCCACGAAAACCCGGCGAGGCCAGTCTCGGGGACGGGAGGGAGATACAGGTCCGAGTAGCCGGGGGTCGTTCGAGAGAGTTTCGATGAGCTCCTTGACGGGATCGCGAAGTATGGGTAACTTGACGCCAAGGAAATTGACATTGACGTCGACTTAAGTGAATCGACAGATGGTGACACTTAGGTGGGGGACGGTCTCGAGGGCTCGAGAAGAGACGGCGACAGTTTTCATGGATCAATTTGGGGGAGAGGGTTCTTGAGTACAGATCAGATTCCACGGAGGCTCGTTTGGTCGCATGTGGGTGCGATCGCCGCTCTGCAAATGATCGACGGACGAAAGTAGTGAGGTCCGGCGGTGCCGACGCACAGGCAGTCCATCGATGTCGCGGGCGTCAACCTCATTGTCAAGACGTTGTCTCTGCTCTACTTGAGTCCAGGCACTTGACGACTCGACGATCAGCGAGCCCATTGATTGGCGGCCACCTTCTGTGAATTGGGGCACCATCGTCTTGGGGGTCCTCAACGGACTTACCATCAGTCTGTTGGCCGTGGGCTTTGTGTTGGTGTACAAGGCCAACCGATTTCTCAACATGGCCCATGCGCAGCTGGGGGTCCTCTCGGCAGTGTTGCTGCTAAAGGTGGTGAACGACTGGCATTGGAATTGGTGGTTGTCGTTCATCGGGTGCCTTGGTGTCGGAATCGTCACCGGGCTTGTCGTGGAGCGCTTCATGGTGGGACCAGTCCGGCGAAAGTCCAAAGCACCGGTAAGGCTCTTGATCCTCACCATTGGGGTGAGCCAAGTTCTCCTCGCGTTGACGTTCATTCCGGGGTTGACTCCGACCTCGCAGGCCGGATTTCCTCAGCCATTCAACTCGCAACTTCAGATCGGTGGCGTGGTCCTGAATGGGATGTCAGTGCTGACCATGATCGCCGTGCCGCTGCTTCTCGTGGCGTTGACGGTGTTTTTGGAGCTCACGTCGATCGGCAAGCAGATTCGGGCTGCTGCTGGAAATCCGGACGCTGCTCGCTTGTGCGGGATCTCGGTCAACCGGGTGAGCCTCATCACTTGGGGGATCGCCGGTGGACTGTCGGCGTTTGCAGCCGTCTTGAACGGCCCAACCACTACCTCCTTCAACGCGGAAGCCTCCGGCCCTTACCTGTTGATGTTGACCCTTGGAGCAGCAGCGTTTGGCGCGTTTGTCTCCTTCCCCATCGCAGTCGCTGGTGGACTCGGCCTGGGTTTGGTGTATCAGATTGTGGTAGCCCAGACGAACAATGCCGGCACGGCAGAGTTGGCCGTGTTCGGAGTGATCTTGCTGGTCACCTTGTTCCGTGGAACGGCGATTGGCCGAGCGTTTGCCGTCGAAGGGGCGGCCGTGCCCGAGCGGCCGGGCCTCAGGGTGCCGGAGCCTTTGCGAGACTCGTTGATTTTGCGGCACGGAGTGAAATGGCTCATCGGGGTGGCGCTAGTGGTTGCCGTCGTGTTCCCACTGCTGCCCTATTTCCGGAGCAACCAATTTCTCTTGGTGCTTGTGCTTGTCTACGCCCTAGTGGGGGTGTCGTTGACCATGCTGGTGGGCTGGGCCGGTCAGGTCAGCTTGGGCCAATTCGCTCTGGTCGGGATCGCCGCCTACTTCACGGCACGTTGGGCAGGAGAGGGCTGGAGCCTCGTGGAGCTGTTTGTAGTCACCGGCCTGATCGGCGCAGCCGTCATGGTCGCCATCGGGTTGCCGGCTCTCCGGGTGCCTGGTCTGATGTTGGCGGTAGTGACCCTGGGTCTGGCGGTGATCGCGCCGGACTGGCTGTATTTGCAGTCTTGGGTGGGAGGAGCGACCCCCGACGCCACCCCCGTTCAACTCCCACCTATCCTGCCCGGCATGGGGGCAATCGGGTCGCAGCTCAACCTCTACTACGTGGCCCTAGTCGTGCTCGTTTTGACATTGGCTGCGGCCGGCGCACTTCGTCGATCATCGGTGGGACGAGTGGTCATCGCGGTTCGGGACAACGAACGAGCTAGCGCTGCCTTCGGGATCAAACCGTCTGTGGTCAAGCTACGAGTCTTGGCTCTGTCCGGATTCGTTGCGGCTTCGGCCGGAGTCATTTGGGCGGTCTCTTGGCAGAGCGTGGAACCGACACAGTTCCCAGCAGACGTCTCGATTGCCATCCTCGCCATTCCCGTCATCGGTGGTCTCGGGTCTCTGGGCGGAGCGGTGGCAGCGGCAGTGTTGCTCTACATGAGCACGTTCTTTGTGGGACCCCATGTCGCCGGTCTCTTCGGCTCCTTCGGGCAGAACGTGGGATTTCTCTTGCTCCTGGGAGGCCTCGGCGTGATTGGGGCAATGCATGGCTTCCCCAACGGGATCGCGGGCAAGGTCCAGGATTCATGGCAGGCCTACCTGAACCGGAAGGCGGCCAAGGTGGATTCTGTCGACGATTCAACTTCGGAGAGCATCACGGCAGTGCCCGACGCGGTCATCACCGACAGCGTGTCGCTGCCTTCGTTCATCCATGCCCAGCCGGCAGTGGGCGGTCTCTCAAACGGCAGCGTAGAGGACGAGGGTTCCCGGAAAGCCAGGCACAGAACAACGGATCCTGTTATGGGATCCCAACCCCTGGTGGTCGAAGATCTGGCCGTTCACTTTGGTGGGATTGCCGCCCTCAGTGGAGCGGCAATCTCTGTTGGTGCTGGGGAAATCGTTGGCCTGATCGGCCCGAACGGAGCCGGCAAGACGACGCTGATGAATGTCATCAGTGGGGTGTTACGCCCTGATCGTGGCTCGGTGCAGTTGTTCGGCCACGAGGTGGCCGGCCGGCCGCCCCACGTACGGGCGCGCTACGGGTTGGCACGGAGCTTTCAGGACGCCTCCCTTTTCGCCGGACTTACCGTGACGGAGACGATCCAGGTGGCGACGGCTAGGCAAGCCAGAATCCATACGTTGCCGGCGATGGTCAGTGCTCCTTGGGTGCGCAAGGCGGAGCGGAGCAGTCGTTTACGGGCGCTTGAGATCGTGGAATCTTTTGGACTTGGCCCGTGGGCTGATGCGCTGACCTCAGAGCTGTCCACGGGAATGCGTCGGATCTGCGATCTCGCCGCACAGGTGGCGGTGGAGCCCCGTCTCCTGCTCCTCGACGAACCGACCGCAGGCGTAGCTCAGCGTGAGTCGGAAGCCTTCTCTCCTTTGGTACGTCGCATACGGGACGAGTTGGCCTGCTCGATCTTGGTCATCGAGCACGATATGCCGATGCTCATGGGACTGTGTGATCGGGTGTACGCCATGGAGTCCGGAAGGGTCATCGCGACGGGCACTCCGGCCGAGGTGCGCAACGACCCTCTCGTCATCGCCAGCTACCTGGGCACCGATCCAACGGCTATCAGCCGGTCTGGGCTTCGCACCACCGTCTAAACCAACAAGTCCTGTGCTGATTGCAGGGTCCATCAAGGAGGAATCCACATGAAATGGGTAACGCAGGTGAGGTCGTCAGGGGTATGGCGAACTGCGGCCGCACCGATCGGCGTCTGCCTGCTCCTAGCAGTTGCTATGAGCAGCTATTCCTTGTCGACTCCCGCCGGCGCGGCTGCAGTCACTGGCACAGGGAGTCAATCGGCGCAGCTCGCCGCCACCAAGACACCGTGCCCTACGGGCACCGCCCCCGGTGCGACGGCAACCCAGGTCACCGCGGCGGTCACCGTGGTTGATATCACAGGGAGCTCCCTTTCGAACGCCACGGTCGGGGTGCCTTCTCCTCAGCAGCAGGAGCAGTACTGGAACCTTGTGGCAAAGAACATCAACTCTAATGGTGGAGCCGGCTGCCGCAAGCTCGAGCTGAAGTTCTACAACGTCAACCCGATTGACGCCGCCGGAGCCCAGCAGTCATGTCTGACCATTGCTGCTAGCAAGCCCTTTGCCGTACTCGATGAAGGGGCACTTTCGGACGTCAATGCGAGCAGCTGCATTGCACAGGCCAAGATCCCGATGATCTCGACCTACTTCACCCCGGACGAACTCACCAAGTACTATCCGTATTACCTGTCGGCCACAGATGTACCGACTGAGACCATCCGCACCAGTGTCTTGGGTCTTGCTAAGTCGGGTTACTACAGCGCAGCTAAGGGATTCAAGAAGCTTGGCGTGCTCTACGACACCTGCAGCCAGGGCTTGGTGCAGGCAGAGCGCTCAGCGCTCAAGGAGGCAGGCGTCCCAAGCAGCAAGATCGTTTGGTTCAATCTGGGATGTCCGGCCGGCCAGGTCTTCACCCCGGCGGCCATGGAACAGGCGGTGCTCTCGTTCAAGAATGCCGGCGTTAGCAACGTGGCAGACGCTCAGGCAGGGGCTGCTCCCAATGTCTTCACACAAGTGGCTGCTCAACAGAAGTACAAGCCCAAGTACACACTCAACAACAGCGAGATCATCGTGGGAGGCTTTTCTGGGGCAGATGCGGCGAACCCCGGTAATCTCAATGGAGGCGTCAACGCGGTTACCCAGGCGTACGGCGAGCAGACGACGCCGGGCTACAAGGCGACGTCAGGGACAGCGAAGTGCAATGCCATTTTTGCGGCGGCCAACCTGCCTAACGTATACAAGCAGGCTGACGGCTACGGCGGCGTCGCCTGCGATTACCTGTGGTACCTGCAGGGCCTGTTGAATCATTCAACGTCATTGCAGAGCAGCAAGCTAGTGACGGCCGTGCACAAGATCGGGAGCCTTCAATACTCATATCCGTATGCACCGGTCAACTACGCGGCGGCTCCTAAGGGTGCGCCGTACGGCGTGAGCTACTGGCGGATCGCCACTTATGTGGCGTCATGTCAGTGCTGGCATATCCCCAACCCGACCTGGAACACACCGCAAAAGTGAGCGAAGCGGGGAACCTCCCCCCGGCCCTCCGGGTCTCCGGCATCGACTTCTCCTACGGGCAGCTACAGGTGCTGTTCGATGTATCGCTGGAGGTTGGTCAAGGCGAGACATTGGCTTTGCTCGGTACCAATGGGGCCGGCAAGTCCACGCTTCTCCGAGCCATTTCTGGATTGGAGAAGCCGTCGGCCGGAACGGTCAGCTATTTCGGTGACGACATAACTGGCATTCCGGCAGAGCGATTGGCGATCCGGGGGTTACTGGTGGTCGTCGGAGGTCGAGGCGTTTTCGCCGATATGACAGTGGACGAGAATTTGGAGATGCAGGCGCTCACCTCTCGTCTCGATCGGTCTCGTCAGCATGAGCGTCGAGAACTGGTGTACGACACATTTCCGGCCCTGGCGGCGCGTCGTCGGCAGAAAGCAGGGAACCTTTCAGGAGGTGAGCAACAGCAGGTAGCGGTCGCCAAGGCTCTTTTGCTCGACCCCAAGGTGCTTTGCATCGACGAACTGTCACTCGGCTTGGCGCCCGTGGTGGTCGGGGAACTGCTCGAAGTGGTTCGTCGCGTTCGAGCCACGGGTGTCACCATGATCGTGGTCGAACAGAGCCTGAACATTGCGGCCGAGATCTGTGAACGGGCTGTCTTTTTGGAGAAGGGTCAAGTGCGCTTCGAGGGATTGACGCGCGATCTGATCGAACGTGATGACATTGCGCGTGCCGTGTTCTTGGGCTCCGGTCCCTCCGCGGAGACCCACGTTGCCACTTCTGACGTCACCGCAAACTCTGCGGCTCAGATCCCCAGGATGGGCCAGTAGGAACTCTCGCCTTGCTCGGGAGTGTTGGAACACGGGTCGTTACCGGCAGAAACGAACTGCCGTGGACAGCCAGAGAGCAACGGCGCACTAGCCCGCCTAGGCGTTGTCGGTATGCCGCGTCAACTGAGCTATGGGGGATTCGGTCGCCGAGACTACCCCTAGTTCTTCTGGCCACGATGGGACTGCGGTCCTCACTTCCGCTCGCCAGATCAGGGGATACCCGCCCCGCCGACCGCCACCCGAGCAGTGTGAATAGAACTCTCGCGGGTTCCTCGTAGCGCTTCTGGTGCATGGTCGTTGGCTGAAAGAAGGAATAATGTCTTACGGTCAGGGCCTCCTAGGGCGCAAGCAATGGCCATCCGCCCGTCGATGGAAATCGAATCGGTGACATCGCCCCCGGGGAGAATCCGCTCAAACACTCTGGCGAGTGGCATGGCCGTCCATACAGCGCCGTCCTCGTCTAGGCAGATTCCGTCTGGTCCTCGGCCAGGACAGTCGGCGTAGAGCCTTCGGTTCGTGAGAGATCCGTCAGGTTGAATGTCGAATGCCGTGAGCCGTCTGCCCAGGGATTCGGCGACAATGAATTGTCTGCCGTCGGGTGTGATGACCGACCCGTTGGGAAATACGACGTTGGCAACCGCCCGAGGGGTTCCATCGACTTCCACCAAGATAATCGGCCCTTCGGGAGATGAGGGATCAGGGAACGAGCCGACGTAGGCTCGTCCGGAACGATCGACGACCATGTCGTTGCAGCCGGTGGCCACCAGACTGCTTAGGTCGGCATGGAGAGCCAGCTCGGAGCCGTTCCAACGCAGGATCTGGCGGTCGAGCATCGACACGATGAGCAGATCCCCGTCGGGGAGGAAGCCCAGGCCTGATGGCCGCCGGCCTGGCATCTCAACCACCAGCTCGCGCTCTCCGGCCAAGGTGACTGTCGATACCGCCTCGCCGTGCATGTCCGAAAACCACAATCGATCATCGTGCCAGCGTGGTCCTTCGCCGAACACAAGATCACCGGCTAGTAGCGCTGGCGGAGTCGGAGTTTCGGACATAGGTGTCTCCATTCAGGAGGGGTTTCTTCGGACCTCAGTCCCGTGGAGGAGTCGTCGACGTACAGAGAGCACTGGCATGGGTCCCAACGCTTCGCAGAGAGGGCACACACTCCCACTGTCGATGGTAACTATTTATGACGTCAACTTCAAATTCAAAGCCAATCCGGTCTGACTCATGTTAGAGTTCGACGTCGAAATCACTATCTTGTGGGGGATCGATTGACTGCGACACTGCAAGGCGTACGCATCCTGGAAGTGGCAGAACACACTTTTGTTCCGGCGTCATCTGCCCTCCTCGCTGACTGGGGTGCAGACGTCATCAAGATCGAGCACGTCGAGAGGGGAGACGCGATGCGTGGTCTCGCGTCGACCGGAATGGCTGCGGTGGGCGGTGGAGTCCACGCTCTGCTCGAGCACTCGAACCGGGGCAAGCGGAGCCTGGGTGTCGACCTCACATCGTCGGACGGGGTCGATCTCCTCTACGAGATCGCAAAGACTGCCGATGTCTTCCTGACGAACAAGCTACCGAGCGTACGGGCCAAGCTGGGTATTGAGCTCGAGCAGATTCGGGCAGCCAATCCCAAGATCATCTACGTACGGGGGACAGGCCAAGGTGAGCGCGGGCCCGACGCTGACAAGGGTTCCTACGACTCGCTGGCCTTTTGGGCACGATCGGGAGTGGCTACGGGCACCACGCGGCCAGAGTATGGCTCTTTGAATCCACCTCCGCCGGGCCCCGGATTCGGTGATTCGATCGGGGCGATGGCCCTAGCTGGAGGCATCACCAGTGCACTGTTCCATCGAGAGCGTACCGGGGAGGCCACCACGGTTGACGTTTCGCTCTTGGGCACCGGAATGTGGGCCATGGGCCAGGCGATTGCGCTCTCGCTACTCCTGAATCAGCCCTGGTCTGTTCCCCCCCAGGAAGAGCTCTCCAGGAATCCGCTGGTAGGGACGTATCAGTCGAGTGACGGACATGGTGTCGCTCTGACGTGTCTGCAGGCGGCAAAGTACTGGGCTCCGCTTTGCGAAATACTGCGCATGCCCGATCTCGGCGCGGATCCACGGTTCGCCGACAATGATGCTCTCTTGGCCAACCACCAAGAGGCTGCCGCTCGTCTCACTGAGGCGTTTGCCCAGGCACCGGTCGATGAGTGGCGGCGGCGCCTCGAGCCGTTCATTGGTCAGTGGGCAATCGTCCAAAACACACTCGAAGCCGCCGCTGATCCTCAGTCCGCTGCGAATGGCTACCTTCAAGACTGCCAGACGGCCACCGGAGTTCCTTTTCGGCTTGTTGCCGCGCCCGTCCAGTTCGATGAACTACCGGCCGTACCTCGACGTGCACCCGAGTTCAACGAGCACGGTGATGAAATCCTGCAGGAGATCGGGCTCGACTGGGATGCCATCCTCGATCTTCGAGTGCGGGGCATTGTTGCTTGATCGGATTGGGAGCGAGGTGGACATGAGCGAGCTTCCGCGACGCTCATCGCAAGTCCCACGAGTGCATCACTACAACGAGGAGATCACTTTGTCGATGAACCAAAAGCCCGTCGCTTTCAACTCCAGCCCAGCGCCGTGCCGTCTGAGTGGCCTGTCATGAGCGATCTTCGAGTCGTGGTCGTAGGTGCGTCGAGTGGGCTGGGCCGTTGCCTCGGAGTCGGCTTGAGACAGAAGGGAGCAAGTGTGGCTCTCCTCGCCAGGAGGGAGTCGATGCTCAACGAGGCAGCAGTCGAAGCGGGCTCGGGGACGTTGGCTATCCAGTGCGACGTTACGAATGCGGACTCGTGCCGCAAGGCCATCGATCAGGCAGGAGAGGGCCTCGGCGGAATCGACGCGGTCGTCGTCTCGGCGGGAATGGGCGAACTGCGACGCATCGAAGACCTCGACGCTGCTACCTGGCACCGGGTGTTTGCCACGAATGTGGTCGGCGCATCACAGATTACCGCGGCGGCACTTCCGCACCTGAGATCGTCTGGGGGCATGGTCGCCTACCTGTCGTCGCTCAGCGCGTCGTTGACGGCACCATGGCCTGGCTTAGCTTCGTACACCGTCACGAAGGCGGCCCTTGACAAGCTGGTCGAAGCCTGGCGAGCGGAGCACCCGGAGATCGGGTTCACGCGCCTGATCGTCGGCGAGTGCACGGGCGGAGAGGGCGATGGAACCTCCCAATTCACCGCATCTTGGGACATGGAGTTGGCGGCAGAGATGTTTCCTGTCTGGACCGAGCGCGGACTGCTTACTGACAAGTTGATGGAGATCGACCACTTTGTGAGTGCTGTCGACTCGATCTTGCGCAGCGGATCTTCGGCAACCATCCCGTCAGTTGCCATTACCCCACGACGGCCGCTCTAGGCCCTAGAGAAAAGGAGATCTACGAATGACAGGACTAGGTGAAATGCGGATGCTTATCGACGGTGAGTTAGTGCTTGCCGATTCGGGAAAGACTTTCGACAACATCAACCCTGCGACTGAAGAAGTAATCGGACAGGTCGCCGACGGTTCAGCCGCAGAGATGCACCGGGCCATAGGAGCGGCGCGTCGCGCGTTTGATGAAACGGAGTGGTCGACAGACCGCAAATTCCGTCAGCGCTGTCTCGAAGAATTGCAAGAAGCACTCGAAGCCGAACAAGAGGCATTTCGCGAGGAACTGATCCTTGAGGTGGGTTGCCCGCGAATGACAACACATGGCCCCCAGCTCGACAGCCCGGTACAAGATGCTATTCGCTGGCCCGCAAAGCACATCGATGAGTTCCCCTGGACGACCGATCTCCCGGACATTGCCGACCATTTGGGCCGCCCCAACGCCAGGCAAATCTGGAGGGAACCGGCCGGAGTCGTGGGGGCCATAACCCCCTGGAACTTTCCCCTCGAGGTCATCCTGAACAAGGTCGGCCAGGCTCTGGCTACCGGTAACACCGTGGTACTCAAACCGGCACCGGACACTCCGTTCAATGCAACGCGCTTGGCCCGTCTCGTCGCAGAGCGCACTGACATACCGGCCGGGGTGTTCAACGTGGTGACCTCGTCCGACCACATGGTCGGCGAGGCGTTGACACTCTCACCGGCGGTCGACCTCATCTCGTTCACCGGATCGACCGCGGTGGGTAAGCGGATCATGGAACGGGGTGCCGAGACCATGAAGCGGCTCTTTCTTGAGCTCGGCGGGAAGTCGGCGACACTTGTTCTTGACGACGCCGACTTCGGAGAAGCCCTGATGGCCGGCCTGGCCGTGTGCTTCCATGCTGGGCAGGGCTGCGCGATTCAGACCCGTATGCTGCTTCCTCGCTCCCGCTATGCGGAGGGGGTCGAGATTCTTAAGGGAATGCTGGCGGCCGTACCCTACGGCGATCCGCAGCGGCCTGACGTGCTGATGGGCCCCCTTGTGTCCGCCAAACAACGAGAACGGGTCCTCGGTTACATTCACAAGGGCATTGAGGAAGGGGCAACACTCGCTCTAGGGGGTAAACGCCCAGAGCATCTTCCTGTTGGGTGGTACCTCGAGCCCACCCTCTTCACTGATGTAGACAACTCGATGACCATCGCCCGGGAGGAGATCTTCGGCCCCGTCCTGGTGGCCATCCCATTTGACGATGACGACGACGCCGTCCGTATCGCCAACGACAGTCACTATGGGCTGGCTGGGGGAGTGTGGTCGAGTTCGACAGATCGCGCACTTGAGGTGACGAGGCGGATCCGAACCGGGTCGGTCAGCGTAAATGGCGGTAATACGTACGGCCCAGATATGCCATTTGGTGGCTACAAGCAAAGCGGAGTCGGTCGCCAAAACGGGAGCGACGGTTTCGAACAGTATCTCGAAGGCAAATCGGTTGCATGGCCACGACTGTGATGAGAGGAAGAACACAATGACTTCGACGAGCGAAACTAAGATCTATTACGACCCGTTCGACATCGAGATCGACAAAAATCCTCATCCGCTATGGCGGCGCATGCGTGAGCAAGCGCCGCTGTACTACAACGAGAAGCATAATTTCTACGCGCTGAGTCGTTATGAGGACGTTGACGGGGCCCTCATGAATTGGGATACCTACCGATCGGGGCGTGGGTCGACACTCGAGATCATCATGGCCAACATCGAGCTCCCCCCTGGAATTATCCTGATGGAGGACCCCCCGATCCACGATCTCCATCGAGGACTCCTCTCTCGGGTATTCACGCCGAGGAAGATGAATGCACTCGAGCCCAAGATCCGGGAGTTCTGCGCCAGGAGCCTTGATCCTCTGATCGGAGCTGGACGATTCGATTTCATTGCCGACCTCGGAGCTCAGATGCCCATGCGAACGATCGGCATGCTCCTCGGCATCCCAGAAGCAGATCAGGAATCAATACGCGACCAGCTCGATGAAGGCATGCGGATCGAGGAGGGTGAGGACTTTGTACCCACCGCCGACTCGATGACGAGTGGTGGTGAGATCTTCGCCGAGTACATCGACTGGCGGGCCAAGCACCCGTCCGCTGACTTGATGACGGAACTGTTAACAGCGG
Source organism: uncultured Acidimicrobiaceae bacterium (assembly GCA_963738545.1). GTDB lineage: Bacteria > Actinomycetota > Acidimicrobiia > Acidimicrobiales > RAAP-2 > Bog-756. The sequence goes on along the minus strand of CAVTXA010000007.1, from coordinate 836,286 downwards.
AGTTCGAAGACGAAACGGGCGCAACGAGGTGTCTCACCCGCGAGGAAGTCCTTACCTACGTGATGCTATTGGCTGGTGCCGGAAATGAGACGACCACTCGACTGATTGGCTGGGCCGGGAAGCTTCTGGCGGAGCATCCGGATCAGCGCCAGGATCTGGTGGCTGACCGAACCTTGCTACCCAAGGCGATAGAGGAGATCCTTCGTTTTGAGGCTCCGTCACCGGTGCAGGCCCGAACCGTGAATCGCGATGTGGACCACCACGGCCAAACCGTTTCCGAAGGCAGCATTATGGTGCTACTCAACGGCTCTGCCAATCGGGACGAACGAAAATTCCCGGACGCGGATCAATTCGATATCCACCGCGAGGCCATCCCACATCTCAGCTTCGGATACGGCATCCACTTCTGCCTCGGCGCCGCTCTCGCACGTCTCGAAGGTCGAGTGGCCATCGATGAAGTCCTCAATCGCTTTCCCGAGTGGTCCGTCGACTGGGACGGAGCGATTCAGGCCCACACGCCGACCGTTCGTGGCTGGGAGAAGCTGCCTGTGGTTACCCAATGATTGGAAACGCGCCGGCGGGGCCATTGCCGTTGCACCTGTCTGTCACGATGAGCGCGATCGTTCAAGGTGTTAGTGATCGACACTTGGTACCGGTCGGAACGGCCGTCGGCTCAGGAGATCCGACACTGACGTTAGCGTTGGGTCCTGATAGCGCTTACCAGCGAACCGCGTGGCAGGCCGCGAGTGAATTCGGTCCTCATGACTGATCAGTTGGATGACGTCGAAGTACTCGCCGACGATCGCCCCCGTTCCCAAAAAGGGATCCAGACAAGGGCGCGCTTGATCGACGCGGCGAAGGTCGTCTTCGAGAGAGACGGATTCCTAGAGGCTCGGGTGATGGACATCGCCGAGGTGGCTGGTCTCTCTAACGGATCCTTTTACCACTACTTCGAGTCGAAGGAGATGATTTTCCGAGAAATTGCTGCTGCTCAAGAGGAGCGGTTGACTGCCCTCACGGACGAGGATCTCCATTCGGCCGACTACTCGCCATGGGAGCGGATTCGTCGAGCGAACCGTCGCTATTTGGAACGATACCGAGACGAGGCCGCTCTCATGGGTGTCATCGAGCAGGTCTCGCGTTACGACGACCATGTAAATGCAGACCGCATGGCGACGATGAAGCACTTCGTAGAGCGGGCGGAGCGGGCGATTCGCCGGTTGCAGGCCGATGGCCACATTGATCAGAGCGTTAACCCCGCCATCGCCGGCGACGCACTAGGTGCCATGGTCGCCCGATTCGCAGAGCTCTGGTTAGTTCAGCACTACCGAGAGTACGACTTTGACGAGGCAGTAGAGCAGCTCACCATGTTGTGGGGCAATGCCCTGGGCATCGCGCGAGATGTCTAGTCGTCCACCGGTTTCATCTCGCCACGTGCTCGTTCGTGTTCAAGGACAGGCGCACGAGCGTAGTTGCAATAGATCGACCCCAACTCCAAGAAGTAAGACAGCGTCCGAATACGGCGATATCCAACCAGGAGGTCCCTCAGCGGGCAATCTTGGGCGAGCAAAGATAGGACATGAGAGTGAGTAAAGAGCGGCAGGTTGTCGTTGTCACAGGCCTGGGAGGTATGGGTGTCGCTGTTGCACAGCGACTGGGCCTCGGATCATTGCTGGTTTTGGCTGACCTCAGCCAGACAGCGCTGCACGCATCGGCAGAATCATTGCGGTCCGCCGGCTATGACGTTGTTGAACGTGTGACGGACGTCTCGGATGAAGTGTCAGTCAACTCGCTTGCCGAAGCATCGGCTGAGCTTGGACGTGTGGGTGCGATTGTCCATACGGCTGGGGTCTCTCCTGTCCAAGCGTCGGTCGAAGCCATCTTGCAGGTCGATCTTCTGGGTGCTGCACTCATGCTGGATGCTTTCGCCACTGCCGTTGCTCCGGGTGGAGCAGGTGTCTTTATCTCGTCTATGGCCGGCACGCTGGCCCCGCAGGATCCCGATCTGGAACACCGCTTGGCGGTGACCCCAACCTCTGAACTTCTGGCTCTTCCCGAGCTCTCGCCAACTGCAGTTAGTGATCCGGGCGTGGCCTACGGTCTCGCCAAGCGGGCCAATCAGCTTCGCGTTCGATCCGCGTCGGTCGCATGGGGCGAGCGAGGAGCTCGAGTCAACTCCATTTCCCCTGGCATCATTTCCACGCCGATGGGAATCGCCGAGCTTGAAGGTCCAAACGGAGAGTTCATGCGCCAGATGGTGGCGATGAGCGGCACCGGCCGCATGGGCACTCCACACGACATTGCGGCGACCGCGGCCTTCTTGACCGGTCCCGACGCCTCGTTCATCACCGGGACTGATCTTCTGGTTGACGGAGGCGTGGTGGCGTCGCTCCTGAGCCAGACGTTGTAGACACGGAGCTCCTAGGGCGTGTCGGAGATGAAGGGATTGCGGTTGGCCGCCGAGGTCGAAGATTCGATGGGCGCACGAACGACGGGAAGATTAGGGCAGACGGTGGCGCCGATCGCCAGGAGTGAGAGTATCGGTGCATGTCCAACTACCGGCTAATCGCAGCTCTGGGAAGTTCGTTCGCCGCCGGACCGGGCATTGAGCCCATCGCGGACGCCGCCGCGATGCGGTCCGAACGCAACTATGCCCATCAGCTCGCCGAGCGCATCGGTGCCAACCTCATCGATCTAACGGTCTCTGGAGCCACTACCGCGAACATCGTCGACACCCCTCAGCAGCTCGCCGAAGGAGTTGAAGTTCCGCCCCAAATCGAGGGTGTGCCTGTTGATGCCGACATCGTGACTATAACTGCCGGCGGGAATGACCTTCAGTTTGCTGGAGCAATGCTTTACCTAGCATTCATGCACGCTGAACCGGAGTCACCGGTCGTGTCGATGCTCGAGCCCATGTTTCCCGCTGGAATCCCACTTCCTACGAAGCGCTCAGTCTCAGAGGCGACTGCGGGTCTTGTCCGAGTTGTCGAGAAGGTGTTTGCCAAGGTGCCCGCGGCACGGATCCTCCTTGTCGACTACTTGACTGTCCTGGACAATTGCAACGGTAGCGTGGCTCTGTTTTCGGAGGCGGAAGTGAGCAAGCTGATCATCGTCCAAAGCGCGGTCGGCCAGGTATTTCGAGATGCAGCTGCTCGAACGGGAGCGGAACTCGTTCTCGCATCGAGGCTAAGCGTCGGCCATGCGCTCGGATCTGCGGAGCCGTGGGTGCAGCCCTTCCATGCGGATCTGGCGCTCGCCGGCGGTTCATTCCATCCGAACGAAGCCGGCATGGCCGCCATCGCATCCGAACTGGTACGAGTCCTAGATGCCGAAAGCGAAATGCCATAGAGTTACCGTGACGACAACTCACGCCACTCCGGCTAACCGAAGCGATCGGTGGCCACAGAGCAATGCTCGACCTAAGCTCTTCGACCCTTGTGCACAACCGGAATGGTCGAGTGCGCAGGGAGTCAAACGTTGATGTTGAAGAGTTTGGCGGCATTGCCGCGAACTATGGCATCAACCTCACTCTCGGGTACGCCGGCAAATTGCTTATCGATCCATTCATTTGACCAAGGAAATGAACCCTCTCGGTGGGGATAGTCATTGCCCCACAAGAGGCAATCGATGCCCGTGATGTGTCTCACCTCGATCGCCAGGGGATCCCACATGAAGGTGGCATGCGCTTGGCGCTTCAGGTAGAAGCTTGGTGGCGCATCCAGTGTTGTTGCGATCTCGGGAATCTGGTTCATCAACATTTCTCTTCCGAAACGGCTGTCGTTCCAGTGATGGTCCCAAAACTGTATGGCGAAAGCCAACCAGCCGGCATACCCCTCGGTCATGATGACGTGCAGATCCGGATACCGTTCGAAGACTCCCGTAAATGTCAGCCACCCCAAGGTTTCACCCATGCCGACACACTGGTTATACCAACCTACAAAGGGCAGACCCTTGTAGAGCTGGATCGGAGCATCCGGGTTCGGTGGAAGGCGCGTTCCGCCAACATGCATCGATATGGGCACTTTCAGGGCGTTCGCGGCTTCCCAGAGCGGTTCCCAAACTGGGAGGTGGTAGGGCTGCTCCCCAATTCCGTCAGGTAGGAGGGCCGGACGCATACCCTTGGCTGCACAACGCTCAAGTTCCTTCACACACGCTCTGACGTCGCGGTACGGCAAAACGATGCCGGGTGCGACCCGGTCCATGAACGGACGCCAGTGCTCCGCCGTCCAGTCGTTGACCAACTGAGAGTAGGCAATGTCGACCTCAATCGGCATGGTGTCATGTGTCACAGCGATGCGCCCGATCAGTACAGCGCCGGTTACGCCGTCTCCCCAGATCGGTCAGGACGTCAGCGGGTTCGAAACTGGGCTCTGCCTCATCACAGGCCCCTACCGCCACCCTCTCAGCGGCGTCTCCCTCGACCTTCGCAGCTTCCGGCTGCGCCATACCCATTAAATGCGCCCCGGCGGGCTGGAGCATGTAGTCACCGTCTTTCCGGTGCTCGACTCGAAGAAAGTACTGTCGGTACGATTCTGGTAGCTCTTCGAGGAGCGAATACGGCGCAGCCACGTGGCAGTCGCTGGTGATCAATTTGCGGTTCACAATGCCCTCCTGTCGAGCGTCCTGTAGATGGATGTGCGAAATCAGCCCCAGGTCGGATAGCGGTCATAGCGATTACCCTGAACTAGCAGCTCAAATATCCCATGCCCAGTCATGTTGTCCATCTCGAAGCGCATCAATTGGTCAAGCGCGACGGTATTAGTTTCGACTTCATTGAGATCAGCGGGGTTGGTGCTATCCCACGAGTAGTAGCTGACCTTGTCAGCGCGCTCCACGCGCGAATGACCTAGTCCGTAATAGACCCCTACATCGGGGTGCCGCGACTCCGCTGCTACTACGTACTTCTTGCCGTCCTCGTCGGTGAAGACCACGTCCGCCCGCTTTGGTCGCTTCCGGTCGGCGTCGAAGGTGACGTCGTGCTCGAACTTGACGAACCGCTTGGATTGGGATCCGTCCTCGAAGGTGATGCCGCCGTCGACGTATTGCACGGTTCCGTCCGCGGATTCAATGACCCAGGCCTCGATAGCCCGGTCCTCGAGCCCCGCTTCGAACCACAGCCAGAAATCAATCTGGTCGGCGACCCGAGTGCCGAATGTACGGTCTCGACCGCCATCGAAGCCGTCGACAGAGATCCGTTCTCCTTCGATGGAGAGCCAACCGGTGTAACTGCCGGGCTGCTTGATGTGTTGCATGTCTGCGATCGTGCGGCCTTTCTTGCGAATGGTCATGGGCAATAACTCCCAAAGCGGTGCTCGCGACTCGTAGAACAACTCGCACTCGAGTCCCGAGGCATTAGGGCCGAGCTCCAACTTCCAGCTCTTGAGCGGTTCTACGCAGGTCCATCTCATCGGTCCGGCGTACAAGTCACCACGATCGATGGAACAGCGGCGGACAGAGTCCAGATCCCAGTGTCGGCCGTCTGCCAGAGCGAGTTTGAAGTAACCGTGCGCCGTCTGGGAGTTGGGGTTGTTGCCGTAACCGGTGACCAGCAACATCGTCCCGTCTGGGGAGTGCAGATTGAAATAACACCGATCGGACCAGCTCGGCTCGGTGTCGCTGACAAAGTCGAGCGTGCGGGGCAACTGATGGATGAAGTACTCATCCCATGGGCCGTAGGTCATGGTGCTCCCTTCTCTGGATCCGTTAGATCGAGACTGATTTCGCAGAATCCCGCCGAGGTCACGCCTTGTCGGGATTTCCGAAGCTCCCCTCAGCCCAGCTTTGGTAACGTACCCGATGTCGACGTCGATTTCAATAAGATCAGAGGATAACGCGATGGCAAGCTCAAGCACCTTTGTTGCGACTCTCAGCGCCACGCCGTTGGAGGTCAGCAACACCTCATCGGAAGCGGTCTAGGTTCGGAAGACATGCTGGATGCTCAAAAGACAGCTCGGCTGACCAGGTGGCTGGCGTCACGGATGCCGAACGTCGGGGATGTCTCGATCGAAGGAATTGATCAAGTCAGTTTCGGCCACTCAGCCGAAACATTGCTGCTCACGCTCGTTTGGCAAGAAGATTCGATCAGCCGCCAGTTGGACGTGGTCCTGCGAGTGCGCCCCCCGTCACCAGGTCTGCTGGAGCCGTACAACCTCGAACGACAGTTCCAAATACTGCGCGCCCTGGAAACGACGCCGGTTCCGGCGCCTGGGGCACTGTGGTACGAGGGCACTGGGGAGATCCTTGGACGCGAGTTCTACGTCATGGAGCAGCTGAGAGGCGAGGTTTTCGAAATGGATGTTCCCGCCGAGATCACGGAGGCCCCGGACCGGCTCGCAGTCATGTCGCAGAGCATGGTCGACACGCTTGTCGCCATCCACAACGTACGCCCGAATAACTCAGACCTTCATTTTCTAGCCAGTGAGAGCTACCTCCGACGAGAACTTGACCACTGGCACGGCGAGATGGAGCGTTACCAGAAAGCTGCTCTGCCTGCCCTCGAGCGCCTCTACGCCGAACTGATCGGAATGCAGCCTCCGGACTTTCCGATCGCCACACTTGTGCACGGCGACCCGAAGCCGGGCAACTTCGCCTACATCGACGACACTGTGAGCGCCGTTTACGACTGGGAGCTCGCCGCACTTGGGGATCCACTCGCTGATGTGGCTTGGGCGGAGATCAATTGGTCGACTCCCGGATTCTTTACGAGCTTCCCAGGCTCCTTAACTGTCGAGGAGTTCATTCATCGGTATCAAGAGCGAACAGGATTCGAGCTCACAAATCGCCATTGGTACCGAGCGTTTCAAGGTTTCAAGCTTGCGATCATTATGTTCGTCGGTGCGATGCTCTTCGACAATGGTGTATCCGATGACCTGCGCCTTGCTGGCATGGGACTGGCCGTGCCCTATTACACCGGGAGAGCCCTTGCCGAGTTCGGCATCGAAGACCAGATTGAGTCGGGACCGGTGACGGCCGGCAAGGAACGCTTCCGCTCTGTACGAGACGCAGGGCCGCAACTCCCTCCTCGGTGATGTCGTCCATCGTCGAGCATGCGCCGGCGTTCGTCGAACACATTCTTAGCTAAAGATCTTGCGTGCCTCGTGCGCCCAAGGGCAACCACATCAAGCATTCCGCTCCTCACCTTGCGGCCCTCGACAAACACCTCCCGGCGTGACCCAGGCGTTGTTGCCGTTCGAGCGACTTCCGCAACAAGTGGGTCCAGTGCCCAGACCTCCCCCTACGGGAACCAAAGGGTCCGCCTCAACTCGCTCATGTCAGCTGTTAGGGCTGACCGTGCTCATGATGCCTTGTGGAAGGCGGCATTGGGAACCTGCCAGCATTTGCACGAAGCGTGGTAGTACACGGCACGCCACTCGCCCACGCCGTACGCCGAACCCGACGGCGAGGCGGAGAAGTCGAGCGGCGCCATCCCGTAGGGAAGGTCGAGAACTCCAATCTTGTGCATGCTCGAAATCTGGGCAGTGGGCTGCACTGATGATGCGTGGTTCAGCAACGCCTGTACGAACCACATGTATCCGCACACGAAGCCGCCATAGCCATCGGGCTGCTTGTAGACACTCGGTTGGCCCCCTGCGGCGAAGATGGCATCACAGGTCTTGGTGGCAGTCGAGGGCTTGAACCCCGGCGTAGTCGCCTCTCCGTAGCCACCTTCGACGATATTCACCGTGCCATTGAAATTGGTCGGGTCGGGTGCGTCAGTACCGGTGAAATTCGATGCGGCCGCTGCGCTGTCCGTGAACACATAGTGGGGGCTGAAGTGCTGTTGTTGTGCTACCTGGGTAAAGAGACCCCAGTCGTTCACCGCGATCTCGGTGACGTCGGTCACGCCTGCGTCCTTGAAGGCGAGCACCGCCTGTTCCATGGAGGCCGGAGTATCAGTTTGACCAGCAGGGCAACCAAGGTTGAAGTAATCCACGGACTTGGCGGTGACGTGCGCCGCTTCGAGGCCCGTCTGCTCAAGGCTCTGGGATCCTGGGGCGCAAGTGTGGTACATCACGCCGAGCTTCTTGAACCCTTTGGCCGCACTGAAGTATCCGAGTTGGTGCAGCGCGCTGATGCCGGTATGGATCGCATCCTGGGCGTTGCCCCCGATGGCGAGTGTGTAGGGGTGATAGGTCTTCAGGTCGTCAGGAGTCAGATATGACGATGCAAGCAGAATGTGGTGCTCCGGGATGCAGCTGGCGGCACCAACCGCTGTGAGTGCGCCGCTGTCCAGGACGATATAGGGATGCGTCGAGGCCATGGTCAAGCACGCCTGCTGTGCGTTTGCGGCGTCAACAGGGTTTACGTCGAAATAGCTCATCACGATCTTTCTGCAGCCAGCTCCTCCTTCGCTGTTGATTTTCTTCGCTACCAGGTTGTAGTCAGCTTCTTGTTGTGTCGTCGACGGAACTCCCACGGTGGCGTTGGTTAGCGATCCGGAGGAGACATCAATAATTGAGGCCGCGACATTCACTTGATGAGATGTGATGCCGGGAGCCGATCCGGTCGGGCAGTTGACGCTGACAGTCCTCACCTTGGTGGCAGTCGCTGCGCCAGCAGACGGGACCGCGTTCCCACCAAGTCCGGGCGACCCGACGAGCACCCCGGTGGCCACCAGTAGGGCGACGATGCACAGTGACACTGTTCGCTTCGTCGATCTCCCCAAAATGAGTGAGTTGGTCACGGTTGTCCTCCCTGGGTTGGGGCGGTCCATCTTGCCCGGCGTAGTGGGTTGACCAATGGGCAGCCTTGGCCCGGTCCGCGAATGGACCGACGGCGACGCGGCTGTTGATCAGGTGCAGATGAACCCTGCCGACGTTGATGGCTCGGTTCCGGTTCCACGAGACCGACGAGCCCCTGCTGGCAGTTCGACTCACCGGAGGCCCGTACGAGTCCCCGGGGAAGGATGGAGGTGGCGCGGCAAACGATCAAATCAACTTGGTCGCCGGCCTTCAGGTGTCCCCCCGCCATCACAGTCACTTAGATGACCAGCCCACTTGCGCTCAAGTTCCAGCCCCCCCGGGCGGTCGATTCAACTGTGGCCGCTTATGGCCCGTTCCCAGTTATTCATATTGGAAATCGACGTCAATGTCAACCATTGGACTTCGAGGCCCATATGCTTCTGCCATGAACTCCGGGACTAAGTACCTCCTTGCCAGTGCGGCCGGCGCGGCAAACACGCTCAATGCCTATCGACCGATCGCCAGAAATGGAATCGCTATTCCCCTCGTCTGGGCTACAGCCACTCCCACTTCGGAGTTGCCGCTTCAGACCATCGCATGGCAACAAGCAGCGACCGCGATCTTTGCCGCCAAGGGCTCTCTCGGCACGAGAAACGGTCGCCTTGGTCTAGGCATATCCATTGCTTCGTGGGTGGCACTACTTCACCTGCATCGGATAGCTCACCGGTCCGGTGACGTGCTCGAGCGCGCTCTCGTCACCGAGCTCGGACCCATGTACCGAGACGCATATGAGGGGATGTCTGATCCTCCGGAGGACGTGAGGCTGACGCGGCAGCAAAAGCTGCTCCCGCGACCGGGCAAGCGGAGTCGCTATGCGCTTGCTTCGGATCTGAGTTATGGCGAATTCGGCAACTGGAATCTGCTTGATATCTGGGCTCGTCGTGATCTCCCACTCGACCGTCGAGCACCGGTCCTGCTTCAGGTTCATGGGGGGTCGTGGACCATGGGGAGCAAGCGTGGACAAGCGCACCCCCTCATGAGCCATTTGGCTCAACAGGGTTGGGTCTGTGTGACGATCAACTATCGACTAAGTCCGAAGTCTGATTGGCCGGCAGCTGTCGTCGACGTGAAGCAGGCCATTGCTTGGGTCAAAGAGAATATTGCGGGTTACGGAGGCGATCCAGGATTCATCGCCATCACGGGGGGATCAGCCGGGGGCCATCTGAGTGCCCTTACGGCCCTGACGCCACACATCTCCGAGTTTCAGCCTGGATTCGAGACCGTGGACACTCGTGTCCAGGCTGCCGTGCCGCTCTATGGTGCGTACGACCTCGTAGATGACGACCAACTCGGTGCACCGGAGACTCACGATTTTCTGGCGAAGAACGTCTTTAAGTCAACACTGAACGATGACCGCCATCGGTGGGAACAGGCTTCGCCGACCTACCAGGTCGGATCGGATGCACCTCCGTTCATGATCCTGCAGGGCGCAAACGACGTGATCGCTCGAGTGGCCCAGGCACGGAAGTTTGCAGAGGCACTCCGAGATGCATCACGAGCGCCAGTGGTCTACGCCGAGCTTCCCGTAGCCCAGCATGGATTCGAATCCGTCTGGTCAACGAGAACTTCTTACACGGTATCGGCTATCGAGCGCTTCCTCAGCTTTGCGCGGGCGAGTGCGAAGGACGTGATCGCCCTGACGGGAGACTCCGAACATGCCGAATAGAGGGCGGATGCATTACTACGTCTAGGCGCGCAAGCCTGAGTCTCGTGCCGTGTTCAATCGGCCCAAAGTTGGTCTCCTCTACCCATCGCTTCACCGCTGCAGGGTTTCAGGTCGCAAAAGTGTCTACCGCCGGACTAACAGTCCAGCAATCGGGTCCTCTCTGACGGACGGGTCTCGCAGGCCAGCTACCGGGTGCCGAAATCGAAAGGGATGTCATCCCAACAGAGCCGCTCGGCCCCGAACGGGTCCGACTCGACCGACGAGGGGGTATCGAAACGCATGGTGTGTCGTTGCTCCAAGTCGTACGTGGGCCATTCGGGTAAACCCTGATGGTTTGGGTCGCCGCTATAGGCAAGGGAGGCGAGGGCACCGCTCATGTCTGCAACCAGCGGGGCCGCGTGTTCGCCGGTGGCGATGGCAGCCTTGTCGGCATTGTCGAAAAAGTAGGGCATATCGGTTCCGTGGGCGGACCAGACCCGCCCGTCCTCCCCAGCAAACCCCCAGGCGAACAAGTACATCCAGGAGGGCGCCCCACCGGCGTAGAGCTTCGCCTCGGTCAGGCGAATGTGGGGCATTCGCATCACCGCATCAGTGGTGATGCCGATAAGGAGGGAGGTGAGGCTGTCGTCGGGGCGCACTGCGCGATAGCGCTCGAGGATTGCCGCCGTACTGTCTCCGAGCAAAACCTCCAGACGATCGCGGAGGCCTTGTTCCGTGAGAGACCAGACCTCCGGGTCGCTGGCGAGAAAGGCGAGCATTTCGTCAGTCGTACACCCCGAGACGACGGAGACGTCGGAGGCGGATCCGTGCTGAATCGCCTGTTCGGGATGAAGAGGCAAGCTGGGACCAAGCGCGGGGCCGAACCTTCGCCCTCCCGCCCCGAGCAACCCAGCTCCCATAAGATCCACTTCCGCCTCGATGAGTCTGGCCACATCGACTGCTTCCAACTCCTTGGGATCATTCCCTGATCCGGCCTTGTTCAGAGCCATTTCCGCCGTGGACTGTGCCCGCTCTGGTTCTTGCGCAGCCAGCATCGCACCGCTCATTGGGAATGCCTTGTGAAATAATCCTCTTGCTTCTGGCATAGCCAGCAATGCGGTCGTCTTTGCTCCACCCCCCGACTCACCGAAGACGGTGACGTTATGAGGATCGCCACCGAAGCCACCTATGTTCTGGCTGACCCAGTGCAGCGCATCCACCACGTCGAGCATTCCGATGTTGCCTGAATCGGCGAACTCGGTCCCCAACTGAGACACGTCCAGAAAGCCGAAAATGCCGAGCCGATGATTGATGCCCACGACAACGACGCGGCGATGACGTGCCAGGTTTGTAAAGTCGTACAGCGGCCAGGATGCCGAACCGGTGTTCATGCCTCCACCGTGCAGCCAGATCAGGACCGGCAAGTTGGCGTGGGGTTCAACGTTTGGCGTCCATACGTTCAAAGCCAAGCAGTCCTCACTCATCGCTGGTTCGACGGCCAAGACGCCCATCATCGCCTCGACCTCGGGCGGCATAGGAGTCCCAGTCATCTGCTCGACGGTCATCTGTGGACACGAGGGCCCGTACTCCCGACATTCACGGACGCCGGACCACGGGACAGGCGGCCGAGCTCTCCGAAATCTGCCGGCCCCAGCAGTGTCGGCTCCATAGGGGACTCCCTTATAGGCCCACACACCATCATCATGCACGCCTCGAACCTTGCCGCTAACTATCTCAACCAAATCAGAAGACAATCCTGATCCTTTCGTTATTTCAGCCTGACGGACTCGAGCAGCGTCGATCGCGTCGGGCTCCGCTCCCGCATCCAACCTCAATGGCACCAGAAGTTGACACCGATGTCAATGTTGACAGCAGCGGAACCGCGTCCTACGTTCGAGCAGGGACAATTCGCGGGGTGCAGGAAGCAACGGAGGGCTCAGCCGTGTGAACGGAGAAGAGTAAATCCGATGTGAGGGCGCCCACCGCATCTGTACGCGGGGGTCGGTGGCCATGCCGATCCGGCTAGGTCGGCTGGATCCACCTGAAATTGGTTCAGCTAGAGCGGCGATCAGCTACTACGTAGCGCTCGCCCTGAACGGAGGTTGCCTTATGCCACCTGACAGCACCTTGACCGTGCCTTTCGCTGCGGAGGTATTTACGTGGCCAGCGGATCACCCGCAGCTCATTGCTGGACGCTGTGAACCGTGCCAGGCGATCACGTTCCCTCGCCAAGGATCCTGCCCTCGTTGTGGCTCCTTGGAGGTAGAGGCCCACTTACTTCCGGACCGGGGGACGCTGTGGACCTTCACGACCCAAGAGTTCCTTCCGAAGGAGCCCTATGCAGGAGGGGAGACCCAGGAGACCTTCCAGCCCTTCGGCGTAGGTCTCGTTCAACTCGGGGATGAGGTGCGGGTGGAGGGTCGGTTGACGGAGGCAGACCCGGCGAACCTGCAGATCGGCATGGAGATGAAATTGGTGATCGTTCCCTTCCGAACTGACCCGGACGGCACGGAGGTGCTGACGTTTGCATTCACCCCCGTCAGAGAAGGAGTGTGAGATGAGCGACGTTGCAATAATTGGAGTTGGCCTGCACCCCTTTGGCCGCTTCGGCACCAAGTCGGCGATCGATATGGGTGCCGATGCCGTCCGGGCGGCGTTGGGTGATGCCGGTTTGCAGTGGTCCGATGTGGAGTTCGCCTTCGGCGGTAGCTTTGAAGTCGACAACCCCGACGCCGTCACTAGTCGGTTGGGCCTGACCGGCATTCCGTTCATGGACGTCTACAACGGGTGCGCCACTGCGGCTACGGCTCTCCACTTGACCGCCGAAGGGATTCGATCCGGTCAGTACGAGATCGGTGTTGCCGTGGGGATGGACAAGCACCAGCCCGGTGCCTTTACCTCCGACCCGGTCGACTACGCCGCGCCGCCCTGGTACGGCGAGATCGGCCATTTCCTGACCACGAAGTTCTTCGCTATGAAGATCAACCGATACATGCACGATTACGGGATCAGTCACGAGACACTGGCCCGGGTAGCAGCCAAGGGTTATCGGAATGGGGCGCTCAATCCGCAGGCCTTTCGCCGCAAGGAGATCAGCGAGGAGGAGATCCTCGCCTCCCGAATGCTCAACTACCCGCTCACCCAGTACATGTTCTGCGCCCCGAATGAGGGGGCCGCTGCCGCCGTCCTATGCAACGCTGATATTGCCCACCGCTACACCTCCACGCCGATCTTCCTCCGGGCGACTGCCCTTCGCACCCGCCGTTTCGGAGCCTTTGAGGTTCACGCCTCATGGGCGGCCGTCGAGCAGGACGCCTCGCCGACCGTGTATGCATCCAAGGCTGCCTATGACCAGGCCGGGATCGGTCCGGAGGAAGTGGACGTCGTCCAGCTCCAGGACACCGACGCCGGCGCAGAAATCATCCACATGGCCGAGAACGGTTTCTGCGATGACGGAGACCAGGAAGATCTCATCGCTAAGGGTGCTACTGAGATCGACGGCTTGCTCCCGGTCAATACGGACGGTGGCCTCATTGCCAATGGGGAGCCCATCGGCGCCTCTGGACTCCGCCAGATCCACGAACTCGTCCACCAACTGCGGGGTACTGCCGGTGACCATCAGGTTCCGGGGGAGCCCAAGGTCGGCTACGCCCAGCTCTACGGTGCCCCCGGTACGGCGGGAGTATCTATCCTGACAAGGTAAACCCAAAGGCAGAGGCCGATGGCTCGGGGAGTGCAATTCACCCTAACTGAACCACCGCCCCAACTACATGACGAAGTGACTCGGAGGTCGATGCTATGGGTAGCTTGCGCAGACTGTGGGGGCCGATGATCGCTACGGTTGGCCTCTCCGTTCTAATCACCGTTAGCTCGGCAGCTTCGACCTCAAGTGCTTCACTGCCTGCCGGCGCCAAATACGTCGCTCTTGGCAGCTCTTACGCCTCCGGCATTGGAATCCCGAATCAGCTTTCCGGAACGTGCCTTCGCTCGGACCACAACTACCCCCACTTGCTCGCTGCAGCACTGAAGCTCAAGCTGGTTGACGTCTCGTGCGCAGCGGCGACGACGATGAATGTGCTGACCACGCCGCAAGGTTCCAATCCACCTCAAATCGAGGCGGTCACTCGCAACACCGCATTGGTCACCTTCACCATTGGCGGCAACGACATCAACTACGTCGCCACAGCGTTGAACTGCGGCGGCTATGCGGAGTGCTCGGTCAATGAGAAGCAGCTGGCTCAAGCCCTCATCACATTGAGATCCTCCCTAACGGCGATGATCAGTACCATTCGATCCAGGGCACCGAACGCGAAGGTCGTCATGGTGACCTATCCCCGCTTGGTACCGCCGCAAGCGTGTCCTGCGCTCACCTACACATCCCAGGCCGCAAAAGTGGTGGGTGCCATGGGCGTGGACCTTGAACAGGTCTTTGTGACGGTGGCCCACAGTACCCACGTGCTGCTTGCCGACCCCTATGTACTCGGGGTCGGTCACGGGCCCTGCGCTCCGGTGTCCAAGAGTTGGATTGCAGGTCATGCGGTGACAGTCGGATTCGCAGATCACCCCACGCCGCTAGGGCACGTCGAGATGGAGAGTCTCGCCTCGCGGGTACTCAGAAGATAGGGCATTGAAGGTCGGGTGGGTCGAAGGTCCACAGACGCCTGGGATGAATTATTGGGGTGGAACTCAACGAGGCTTCGATTCGACTCCAAGAGCATCGTCAAGCTACCAAGCACACGGTGGTTCTGCTCGGACGTGAGTACTCAGCTTCCCGATGAGGGATGGAGCTATCTCGATCAGGTAGTCGAGATTCCCATGTTGGGAGTTGGCCGCTCACCCAACGTCCGAGTGGCTGGCTCCCTTCCAGTCGGTCAAGGATCTCCCGATCGGGCTCAGTGGTCTCACGGAGCTTGCCCATGAAATCCTCGTCGTGGCGAACCCGCTCGACTTCGGCGGTCAACGCGTCCACGACGAGTGTGTTGACGCTGATACCTCGACCTCGAGCGACGACCTCCACCGTGGTAGCCAGCTCCTCAGGCATCCGGATAGTAGTGGGTCCTCCTAGTCATGCTGTCGTGATATCAAGAAATCACTTCGGACGAAACAGAGGTCGGATGAATGTTCGCCCGCTTGCTACTGGATTTGCTACTGAACTCCACCATCCTGGAGATAACTGAAGGGAACTCAGTGGACGGAAAGCCCATTTCAACAGGACTTTAGCGACTCAGCCGCACTCCCTGAACGACCCTTACCGCCCTCTCAAGGTGGAGACACGGGTTCGAACCCCGTTGGGACTGCCAGAATCGAATCAACCCGCTTGCACGTATTGGCGGAGGGCCTCTCTGATGGCTTCTGACACGCTGATGCCGTCCTCGGAAGCCCGCAGCAACAGGTCACGCTTTAGTTCGGGATCGAGGCGCACCGATTCGACCGATGAAGGCGCGGACCCCATCGATGGCCGGCCGCCTTGCCTACGACGGATGCTCTCGACGTCGTAGCCCCGCTCGGCTTCGTCGGCCATCTCCTCGATCATCTCGTCGGTGATGGGCGTCCCATCCGCCTTCGTCCCGTTGCTCTTCATGTTGATCACCAGCCCTTTGGCAGAAGTCTTCGATACTGCTCGGTCATCGGCATCGCATGAATGATTGCTGGGCCCTGCGGCCGATCCATCACCACCAGTTCGAGAAGATTCCCTGACCGGTCAGGTCCGAGCACCAGATACCGGATCGGATCGTCAGCCACCTCTTCGATAACCAACGCGTTGTTCAGAACATGCTGCATGTCTTCGGCCTGAATGTCATGGCGAAAGGCCGAATGGAGAATCTCCACAGAGGAAGTGTACTACGAAACCCCGTGTATCCGGCTAGCGAGGCGAATACTGGTTGGCTCTCCCAGGGGAAAAACCCAACATTTCACCCAACAAATCCGTTCCAGGGTGTTGCAGCGCGGCGCAGCACGTTCCACGGGTCACCGAGTTCGGCGGATTTGACCTGCCAAAATGACATCCCCTGAGACCGCCTGGATCACGCTGCCACGTTCCGTTCCGCCCTCTCAAGGTGGAGGCACGGGTTCGAACCTCGTTGGGACTGCTCAGCTCCAGGGATCGCTCAGGTCGATCAGGCGCTTTTGAGCGGCGTGATCTCGTCGAGTGTGTCAACCAGGCGGTCCCGCTCTACCTCGAGGTCGTAGCGCCCCTGGAGATTCATCCAGAATCGCTCAGACGTGCCGAAGTAGCGCGCCATACGCAGGGCAGTGTCGGCGGTGATCCTGCGCTTGCCGTGGACGATCTCGTTGATGCGCCGCGGCGGAACCCCGATGGCGATGGCCAGGCGATGCTGCGTGATGCCCAGAGGTTCGAGGTACTCCTCCATCAGTACCTCGCCTGGATGGATCGGGGGCATGGTTGTGGGCGTGGTCACGGATTCTCCTCTCAGTGGTAGTCGATGAGCTCGACATCTTCGGCGCCAGCGTCGGACCAGTTGAAGCAGATCCTCCATTGCTGGTTGACACGGATGCTGTACGAGCCGGCGCGGTCGCCCTTCAGCTTTTCAAGTCGATTGCCCGGAGGGACCCTCAGGTCGCCGAGAACCTCGGCAGCGTCGAGGATCAGCAGCTTGCGGAGGGCGATCCTTTGAGTGCCGTCGTCAAGGTGCCGGACCCGTTGCCTCCTCCAGATCCGCTCGGTCTCCTTGTCTCGGAACGACCGGATCACATCACCGATAGTAACGAGTAGCGTTAATAACGGCAAGCGTTATGGCAAGAAAACCCAACTTCACCCAACAAATCCGTCGCAGGGTGTTGCAGGGCGGATCAGCTCGTTTCACCGATAGTTGATGATGGCCGTTTTGACCTGCCGAAATGACATCTCCTGGGACCAGCTGGATCACGCTGCCACGATCCGTTCCGCACTCTCAAGGTGGAGACACGGGTTCGAACCCCGTTGGAATGCTCAGTAGGGTCGTGGCGACTGCCAGAGTCGACGGCCAGATTGAGCTCTGCCAAGTTGCCAGCCACCGAGGGCACTTCGGACGTTTGTCATCAGCGACGTACCGGTCAATCCTGAACGTTGGCGTTGGACGAAACGATCGCCGTGACGGCCTTGCGACCGAGGCCCGAGACGTCGGCGAGCTGACGGATCGACACCCCAGCCCGATGGGCGACTCGAATCATGTCGTCACGGAACTGTGATTCCCTGGAGGCCCGGGCTGCGCTGAGACCCACTACGACGAGAGCGGCACCGGCCTCGCCACTTTCACCACCTCGATATTTGTCCATAGCGGCTGTCGCCGCTGAAGCCTCGACTTCGCTATAACTCACAGTTCCTCCCTCAGCCCGAGAGCAAGCTTGTCCCGGATTGCCATCAGCAGTGGCACCCGAGGTGACGTCTCGGCTTTCGCCTCGGCATCGTTGAGATGGGCCAACGTCATCCCAAGAAGCTCGAGTGCCTCAATGCGTTCAAGCTCAACTCTGATCACTGGTCCCATTGTAACCACTAGTGGTCCTAAATGGGCCAGGGCTATCCGCGATCTCGGCGCACCCTGCCTGCTACTTGGGTTTGCTACTGAAATCCACGAAACTCAAGATGATTCGGGCGGACCAGATGGACGGTCGCCCCAACAGGACAGAACTGGAGCAGGGCACCCGATCCCCATGATTGGTCCCGATCGCCCTCTCAAGGTGGAGACACGGGTTTCGAACCCCGTTGGGACTGCGAGTTCGAGAGTTGCATCGCTGCAGTGCTTGGAACCATCTGTCGGTCTCAGTCGACAGATCCCTTGGTGACGACCCATTGGCAGGACTGTCCGGTGACCTCCGCGATGAGATCAAAATCGGCGTCGTAGTGCAGGAGCGTTAGACCGTGCTCCTCGGCTGCGGCAGCGATCAGTAGGTCCGGTACCTTTCGGCCCCGCTGGCGCCTCGCCGACATAAGCCTCTGAGTCTGGCGGGCCCGAGCGACATGTGCCGCCGACGTCTCAACGAGTTCGAGTAGTTGGAGCGCACCGATCAGCTGGTCCAACTCCTTCTTGTTGCGGGCAGAGAATCCCACTTCGAGGTCGGAAATACCTGCCCGGGCCGCCGAACTAGCTTCAACGAGGGGCTCGAGCGCCGATCGCACGGAGGGGGAGCCGACGCGGGTTAGGACGCTGGTGTCGACAAGATGGGTCAGCGCCACGCTTCATCTCGATCAGAGAAGGGCATGGCTGAAAGCACGTCCATCGAATTGCGGACGACCTCTGACCGGTCGGAACCGGCCAGCCGAAGCGCCTCGTTCACAGTGGCCTTGATCGTGGTCGTTCCCAGCTGCGATCGGGCAGCATCGAGAGCTTCTTCATCAATGTCCACGAGCCGCTTGGTCATCTCCTGAGTATATACGAAAGTAACAGTCGTATATACAGGTCAAGAGCCAGGGAGTCGTCCCAGTGGCCAGAGAAACCCAACATTTCACCCAACAAATCGGTTCCATGGTGTCGCATCGCGGGTCAGGGCGTTCCACTGGTCGTCGAAATCGGGTGATTTGACCTCCTGAAATGACACGTCCTGGGGCTGGATGACCTCAAGTGCGACGATCCGTTCCGTCTCTCGCGGTGGAGACACGGGTTCGAACCCTGTTGGGACTGCTCGGTGGCTTGAAGTTGATAGTTGCGATGCTGCAAGTCGCCCGGCCTGCTTTGGGTGTCGCTCCCGCGAGCATTGGTGGCTACCATGGCATCTTCGACAACGAAGGCCCACGGACGCCGCGAAGTCCGATGCCCATGAGCTCATTGTCCGAAGACCCCTGGGAGAGCGTTCGGACTCCTTGAGTCGCCGGAATCGACGTGGCGATGAGCATTCCGATCGCCGTCGGTCACCGCTGCCATGCACCAATCACCTCATCGTGGCGCCGCTATGGGTCGCGTACTGGGGCGAATCTCGGAACTCTGCTGCGAAGTTGTGATTCCGTTGGAGCCTGCATGGCAGTTCCCGATACGGAGCACCACCACAAGGCACTCAAACGGGGTGACACCCTGGTGACGAGACCTTGCATCCATTGGGTGGAGTCGAAGATCGGTTGGATCGGACGCCAGAAGACATGTGGGGCTCAAATCATCGGAGTGGAACTCGACGAGGACTCGATTCAACTCCAACACGTTCGTCAAGCCATCAAGCACACGGTGGTTCTCCTGGGACACGAGCACTCCGGACTCCCTCCTGAGGTCCGGAGCTATCTCGATCAGGTGGTCGAGATCCCCATGGTGGGTGTCGGCCAGTCACTCAACGTTGCAGTTGCTGGATCCCTGGTGCTGTACAAACTTGCTGGTCTCTCGTGACATCGATGAACATGGCGAACTCGACGAAGCTCAGTTCAGTTCATGCCGTCGACCCAGACCCGGCCCTTCGTTCACGTGCTTTTCGTGGGCAGCGGTGAGGAGCATTCCTATGAGACAAGCTCGACCCAATCAGCAAGCCAAAGAGCCATACCACCTTCGTCGAGCTCGCCGGCGGCCACCGACAACATCGTCGACACGGCGTCATCGGCCGGAACCTCGAGACGGCGCCCGTTCAGCATCACGAACATGACCAGGCAGGTCCAAGCGAGCCGCTTGTTGCCGTCCATCAGCGGGTGGTTTCGTGCGATCCTCACGGTGAGGACTGCGGCCTTGTCGATGAACTCCGGGTAGAGGTCTTGACCCCCGAAGGATGCCTGAGGAGCGTGAAGGGCTGAGTCAAGCAGGTCAATCCGCGGACTCCGGGCCAACGTGGTGAGGTCGAGACCAGTCACGGCTTCTGCCACGACCAGCGCCTCACCCAAACTCAGGTACCTCACTGCGCCAATCGGTCAAGGATCTCCCGGTCGCGCTCGGTGATCTCACGGAGCCTGCCCATGAACTCTTCGTCGTGGCGCACCCGCTCGACTTCGGCGGTCAACGCGTCGAGGACGAGCGTGTTGACGCTGATACCTCGCCCCCGAGCGACGACCTCCACCGTGGTGGCCAGTTCCTCGGGCATCCGGATCGTGGTGGTCTTTTTCGTCATGCCATTATAATATCACGCTATCAATTGGATCTCAAAGGTGGGCCCGGGCCCTGGAAGCTGCTCGCGGCCGAGCTCTGATTGCGCAGCAGCGACAGGTCTAGGTCCAGACGGAGCATCCCTGACCGTCGGGACAATGACGGTCTGCCTCGACCGCTCGAGTGAGTCTCAGTGGCTCTTTCGACGCGCAGTAGCGATTGCCATTGGGGCCGAAGCAGGGCAATGTGGATGGCATGAGTCGCAAGTGGGACCTGACCCCTCGCCAGAGCATCGAAGCAGAGTGCAGACTTCATGGTATTGACGCTGTGGTGGATGGGTGCACCGACATCCTGAACGAGACATCCGTCGATCGCCGACTGCTCGTCGTACTGGCCGGGCCCGCCGCAGGGGCGGTTCTCGATGGCGCCGAGGGTGGCCTAACCGGCTATTGGCCTCGGGTTTGGGCACTCCGCGGCCTCCTGTACGCGTGGGCTGACGGGGCCGTCCCCGCGTTGCTTGGCGTGTTCGCCGACGCATCGTGGAGGGTACGTGAGATGGCTGCCAGAGTGGTCGAGAAGCACATCGTCGCTGCCGCGTTCGACGACCTGGTGCGGTTACGGAGCGATCCGACGCCGAGAGTGCGCGAGGCTGCGGAACGGGCCATCGCTGTCCTGATCTCCAACGGGGCGTAGTTGACGAGGACCCTTCGGCACTCTCACCCATCGTCAGAAGCGAGGGATGCCCCGAAGCCAGGAGCTAGATTCAGCCTATGCCCATGCCGAAGCGAGCAAGCGTCGATGATTACTTCGCACAACTAGACGACGTGCAGCGACCTCATCTCGAAGCGCTCCGCACATTGAGTGCCGAAGTCGATCCGGAAGCACGTGAAGTACTCAAGTGGAACCTACCCGTGTACGTCCGTGGAGAGAATACGAACCAGTGGATGCTGCAGAACTTCAAACGTCACTGTTCATTGCGGTTCTCTCCGGAGTTCTTCGGTAGCCAGAAGGCTGCCGTCCAATCTGCCGGCTACGAGTTCGGCGAAGGCTTCATCAAGTTGCCGTACACGCGGGAGCTGCCGATCGATCTCCTGAAGGCACTGATGCTGGCAAGAGTGGCCGAATTCGAGTCGCAAGACCTCGGTTAGCGGATGTCGTAATCGGGGTATCCCGGATCGCCGACTCGGCAGCACTCACTGAACGGATGTGCTTGCTGATCGCAATCTGACCTGGACCGGCAACATGTATTACGTGTCCTTGACTGCGATTTGAGCTGCTCGGGGCGGCATCCGAGGAGCGATGCTCCGAACTCTTGTGATCCACAGCTGGCTACCCGCCCGGGGCTCGATGTCGAGGTGGCCAGCCAGTGGAGACGCCCTCTTGTGAGTACACCCGAACCGAACGGTCCTCGCGTCAGTGGCCGGCGATCTGGCCGCCATCGATGTGCAGGATCTCGCCGGTAATGAACGGCGACGACTCGAGGAAGAGGATGCCATCGACGATGTCACCGACCTGGCCCACGTGCCCCATCGGGGGAAGCTGGGAGCCGAGCCCGGCGTAGCTCTTCACCGGATGCACCGGCGTCTGAATAATGCCTGGCGACACGGCGTTCACCCGGATGCCACGGGAGGCATACTCGACGGCGAGTGACTTGGTGGCCGAGGCAATGCCGCCTTTGGTGAGCGATGTCAAGACAGAGGGTGCGCTCGTGTTGGCGTAGTCGGCGAGGGTCGTGGTGATGCTCACGATGTGGCCCGCTCCCCGCTTCAGCATCTCGACGATGGTGCGCTGCGTCAGCGTGAAGAACCCGGTGAGATTGACGCTGACCACAGTCTCGTAGTCATCGGCGGTGTAGTCGGTGAACGGCTTGGAGATGTACACCCCGGCATTGTTGATGAGACTGTCGATGCGGCCGAAATGCTCCAGTGCCCCGCTGATGATCCGGTCAGTGGTGGCCGCTTCGGAGATATCGCCGTTGACGGTGAGCACACCCGGGTCATCATCGGCCTCGATCGTCCGAGATGTGGCCACGACGGCCCAGCCCCGCCGCCGGTACTCGGCGACGAGTCCGGCGCCGATGCCCTGCGAGCCTCCCGTGACGATGGCGACCTTCTGGTCTGGTTCACTCATGAGCTCTCCCCCCTGGTCAGCTGCGGCCGAGCGCCGGGTCATTGGGGTGTGGGCCGAGCGGTGTGATCTGCACGCTCATCCCGTGGGACTGGGGACACGACGCCACGATGGCGTCCAGGCCGGCCGCGTCGGGAGCCCACCACAGTCCCAAGGCGCGTCCCCGGCCAGAAAGCGTCCAGAGTCGCTGCAGGATTCCCTGCCGGGCAAGCTCGTGCGCCCGCTCCGCCTGTCCACGGGCGGCCTCGAGGGTGCCGGGACCGGCCTCTGCCGGAACGGTCGGGCTGAACGTGGTCAGAAACTCGCTGTTCCCGGGTTCGGGGGCCAGTGTTCCGCCCCGGTCGGTCTGTAGTTGCGGGTCAAGCGGGTGGGGCGAGAGGGGCGTGACGTCATCGCTACGCCATACCCGCAGCGGCATCGAGGCGAGGACGCCCTCGAGTTCGCTGGCACCGTCGGCAGCGAAGAGGCCGAGTGTGCGCCACTCACCCGGCTGCGCCGGGGGGCGCCATAACCGCAGGAGGTGTCCCAGGGTGGCCAGCTGACCCGAACGTACCGCCTCGCGGACGCGGACAGCGTGGACGGCTGCCTCGGCTGTCCCATCCGGAACCTGCGTGGTCATGGTGACGAGATACTCCAACGCTTCCACCTTCTCCCTGAGATTAAGGCTCGGTCGGTCGGGCTCCGGAGATGACGTACTCGCCGCCGCCGTCCCCTTCGGAGCGCGCTCGCAGAGCGATGTGAAGTCGGACGTAGGAGCTGCCACCGACCACCACCCGGGTGTGGCCGACCAGCTCTGGTTGACGCTGGGTCGGCGACCACGCCGTTGCCGTCACGGGCCCCAGTGACGGCACGGCCGACGGTTCACGCGACCGAACCGGCTGGCGCGCCGCCCCGGATCTGCTCGCGGAGCGCCTTGAGGGCGGCAACATAGATCTCCGAGAAGGTGGGGAACGGCTGGATGGTGTCCCGCAGCACCTCGAGTGGAACCTTGGCCCGGATGGCCAGCGTGGCTTGCTGCAGCCATTCGCCCGCCTCGGGTCCCAGGCCGTAGGCGCCGGTCAGGAGGTCGCCGTCGCTGAGGAGTGTCAGAAAGCCGTTCGACTGCGCGTAGCTGTGGGTGTACGTAGCGGTCTTGGCCACCTCCGACAAGGGGGTGGTGGCGCTGAACGGTGCCTCCGAGGTGCCCACCGATGCCGCTTGGGGGTCGGTGTACACGACGTCGGGAATGGCCTCGTAGCTGGCCTCACGGGATTCGCCGAGGATGTTGGCCGCTACGATCTCGCCCTGGTACTTACCCACGTGGGTCAGCAGTCGTACGCCGGTGACGTCGCCTACGGCCCACAGACCTTCGCCGGCGCGCAGGTGGGAGTCGACCGGGATCCCGTGCCGGTCAGCGTGGACGTCGACCGTGTCGAGGCCGATCCCGTCCACCCGGGGTCGTCGGCCGGTGGCCACCAGGAGGTGGTCGCCGCGCAACTCGCGGCCGTCACCCAGTGTGAGCACATACTCCTCGGCGTCACGCCGGGCCGCTGTTGCCTGGACGCCCAAGATCAATTCGACGCCGTCACCGCGTAGCACCTCGCCCAGGGCATGGCCCAGCGGCGCCGGCTCGCGGGCGAGCACGTGGTCGGCTCCTTCGACCAGGGCCACCTCGCCACCCAGACGGCGCACGGCCTGGGCCATCTCGGCGCCGACCGGCCCACCGCCCAGTATCAGCAGGCGCCGTGGCACGGCTTTCATGCCAGTCACCTCACGGTTGGACCAGACGCCCTCCAGGTCGGCCAGGCCCGGGACGGGTGGCACAACCGGATCCGAACCGGTGGCCACGACGATGTGTTCCGCGGTGTGGGTCACGCCGTCCACCTCGACCACGCCCGTCCCGGCCAACCGACCGGTGCCCCGAAGCAGGTCGATGCCCTTGTCTGCCAGCCAGCGCTGCTGGCCGGCATCGGAGTAGTTCGAGACCATGAAATCCCGATAGGCCAAGGCCGCCTCCACGTCGACCTCGGCACTGGCCGCCGCTTCGCGAGCCCCCCGGGCCGCCTCGCCCGGGCGCAGCAGCGTCTTGGAGGGGATGCACGCCCAATAGGAGCACTCCCCACCGGCCAGTTGGCGTTCGACGACGGCCACCCGCAGACCCCCGTCGGCCAACTCCCCGGCACAGTGCTCGCCCGGCGAACCGGCGCCGACCACGATGACGTCGTAGCTGCTCACGGTGTGGTCCCGGTGTCGACCTGGTCCGCAGGCCCGGACTGCTCGTCGAGCATGTGCTGCGCATACCAATCCGGCCAGTTGGGGTCGGCATGCCCGATCTCCTGTTCGTGTCGACCGTGGGCATCGGCGGCCCGTCGGAGAGCAGCGGCCAGATCATCAGTGGATTCGTAGGTGGCCGGCATCGGGGTACTCACCGCCCCGGGAGGCGAGTCGTCACCTCTTGGATGAACCAGCTATTGCCGTCCGGATCGCTGAACGAGGCGAACGATCCATAGGTCTTGTGCTCAGGAGCGGGGCCCGGTGCGCGGGCCTCGGTGCCGGCATGGTGGAACACCCCACCAGCGTCGTGGAACACCTCGGTCACTTCGACGCCCCGTTCGGCCACCTCGGCCCGGGCTGCCTCGATGTCCGTGACGACCAGCTGGAGGCCTTCGGCCGAGCCCGGCGGGGCCGAGGTGACCCCGTGGCCGAAGATGATGGAGCACGCCGAGCCCGGTGGTGTCAGCTGCACGACCCGAAACCCTTCCTCACCCGGAAAATCGGCGTCGAGGCGCCACCCCAGCGACTGGTAGAAGTCCTTGGCCCGGTCCACATCGGACACCGGCACCACGACCACTTCGAGCTTCATGTCCACGTGGGCAGCTCCTCTCCGCCGGGGTCCGACAGCCGCGCACCGCCGCAGCCACCCCCTCTTGGGATCACTTTCGCGCCGCTCGCCATCGAAGTCCAGGCCCCGGAGCGAACGATTGGCATCTGCAGGCCGATGTCGAAGATGACGCCTCAGGCCGACGAGGTCTCCGGCCCTCCAGCCGGCGAGCCCTGTCGGCGTTCGGCCTCCGAGATGGCCCAGGCCGCGTTGACGAGCCCGATGTGGCTGAAGGCCTGGGGGAAGTTGCCCAGCAGCTCTCCGCTGACGGGGTCGGCCTCCTCGGCGAGCAGGCCGACGTCGTTGACGAAGGCCACGGCCCGTTCGAAGACGGAGCGGGCCCGATCCGTCTGTCCCGCCTGGGCCAGGGCCTGGGCCAGCCAGAAGGTGCAGAGCAAGAACGTGCCTTCGTCACCATCGAGCCCGTCGTGCGACCGGTAGCGGTAGACGAGTCCCCGCGCATCGGTTAGGCGCTCTTCGGTGGCGTCTATCGTGGCCAGCACTCTGGGCTCGTCAGCGGGAAGAAACCCGACCAGCGGCAGCATCAGACTGGAAGCGTCGAGCTCGTCCGAGCCGAAGGACTGGGTGAAGGCCCCCGCCTGGTCGCTCCACCCTTTGGTCAGGATGGCCTCACGGATCTGGACCTTGGTCTGCTCCCAGCCCCCGACCCGGCTGGAGGCATCGAGATGGTCGGCCAGGTCCACCGCCCGGTCGAGAGCCACCCAGCACATCAGTTTCGAGTACAGGTAGTCGCGGGGCTCGCCGCGGACCTCCCAGATCCCCTGATCCTTTTCCTGCCAACGCTGGGCGGCGGTATCGGCCAGTTGGACGAAGAACCGTCGGGTGGCGGGCGCCAGATCGGGCGGCGCACGCCACTTGTCTTGGGCGGCCATCGGTCCGACCCGCCTGGTGGCGTTGTCGAAGAGTTGGTCCGAGAGGCGGTCCACGGCGCTGAGCAACTCGCCGTAGACGTCGAGCTGGCGCTGGTTCCAGGCGCCGTTGCCGACCCGGACCGGCACGGAGTGCCGCCAGCCGTCCAGGTGCGGCAGCTCCCGCTCGGTCAGGTCCCGTTCGCCACCGACACCGAACATGATCTGCAGATCGCCGCCCCGGTCGAGTGAGCCGGCCGCCGACGAGGTCATGTAGTCGAAGAACTGATTGGCCTCGTCGGGGCAGGCCGCCACCCAGAGGGCCTCGATCGTGAAGGAGGCGTCGCGGACCCAGGCGTAGCGGTAGTCCCAGTTTCGGGCGCCCCCCACCACTTCGGGCAGCGACGTGGTCGCCGCCGCGCAGATGGCGCCGGTGGGGGCAAAGGAGAGGGACTGGAGTACCCGTCCGCTGTGGTGCACGAGGTCGCGCCACGGACCCACATAGGCCTGGTGGAGCTCGGACCAGGACTCCCACGCCGACACGGTGTCTTCCAACCGAGTCTCAATCTCGGGCTGGCTCCAGACCCGGGCCGACCCGGCCTCGGCCCGGGTGCTGTGATGAAGGGCGAAGCTCGCGGTCTCGCCGCGGCGGAGCTGGACCTGGCCCGAGACCGCCGCCGGTTCGACGGTCAGGGCCACTGGGGAAGAGAGCGCCACCACGTCGGCGCCCCCGAATGCAACCACACCACCGTCGACGGCATCGAACAGGGGATGGACCAGCCCGTACTCCGGACGCGGGACGTACTCCACGGACAGATCGACGTCGCCGTCGACGCACTCGGCCCGGCGGAGCAGGACGTGTGGGGCACCCTGGCCGAGATCGTGCCCCCGGTTGCCGCCGCCCATGGCCAGCGCGTCGGTGATGGTGACCGTGCCCGTCGGCGTGCGGAAGGTGGTTTCCAACACCATGGTGCGGTCCAGGTAGCGCCGGCTCACCTGGGTGGCCTCAGCGGCCCGGATCGACCAGTGGCCGGCCTCGTCACCGAGGAGGCGACCGAAGACCGATGGGCTGTCGAAGCGGGGGAAACACAGCCAGTCCACCGACCCGTCCCGGCTCACCAGCGCAGCGCTGTGCCGATCCGAGAGAAGCGCGTAGTCGGCTATTGGGGTCGTGCTCATGTGGGCTCCTTCGCCCGTACGTCCGCGGTGTCGGTCTCGGGCAGCTCCGGTGAAGCCTCGGGTCCCACCCCATTGTGCCGGGCTGTCGTGGGCGCTGCCACGGTACCGATCTGCCGGCACCCCCGCCCCGAGGGTTGAGGGGCCGGCGAACCGGGAGAGTCACACCTCGAGCCCCGGCCGTGTCGGGGCCCGAATGGCCGGCGATACGGGCAATTGAGGAGATGACGAGGCGGTGGCGACGGGATACTCTGGCGGGGGCAAGCTCGCCCGTCGCCAGGCAGGACGGGCTCGGCTTCGCCGGGAAGTGGACGCGCGCGAAGCGACGGAAGAGGCGGTGATCCATGCGGTCCGACATCAGACCCGGGGGCACCTCCCCGACGGCTCACAGGTGGATCACGGCAACACGGTGTGACGGCTCAGCGAGCTCCAGGGTGATGATCGGCTGGTCCTCGTACCGGCGGGGCGATGATTGCCCGAAGGAGCACCATCAGGCTCTGGCGCCGGCCGCCAACGATCCGAAGATCGACCGGTACCGAATGGGATGCGGAGCGGGACCAGGTGGGACGACCGGAGCCGTCCCTCCGTGCCCTGCCTCGCTCGATCGCCGAGATGGGGAAGGCCCCCGGCCGACCCCCGGTGGGGCGTCGACCCCGTGAGGGCATCACCGCCCGCGTCCCGTCTGGCGACCAACGGCTCCGCTACGAGCCGGGGGTGCCGATGGTCGGGACCACCGGCGACATCGAAGCGCCCCCGTGATGGGCGGGCCAATGTGTTTCCCTGGCCAAGGAGCCGCAGTCAGCCCCCGACAACGTCGTGGCTGTGTTCGTCATGGGCTTGCAAGCCAAGGGTGCGTGTCATCAGCCCCGACGGGTCAGCGGATCGAGTGAACGGAAGAGAGAATGGACGGATGAACTTTCAGGGTGTCGTTATGAACGTGGCCGATCTCGACCGGTCGATCGACTTCTATCGCGAGGTGCTCGGTTTCACGTTGGTGTCCCGAAAAGAGCAGTTGGCGGCCATGAGTGCTCCGGGCAGCGACCGAGCGCAGATCATCGTCCTGCGAGTGCTCGGGAAGAGCCCGCTCGCAGGAGGCGGCCACATCGGGCTGCGAGCCTTCATGTTGGAAGTCCAAGCGGCCGACGAATTGGAACGGATCGCCACCGACCTGGACGCTCGGCACGCCCTCGTCAGCCGGAGTGAACACAGTGAGTGGACCGCCGTGATCGGCCGCGACCCCGATAGGGCAGCCGTAGTCGTGGCCTGGCACCCCGGTGGATGGGCCGACATCGAGGACAGCTGGAGAACACTGGACGACCTGCTGTACGGGATCGGTGAGTAGGCGAACCGTGCTGATGCGGCCTATTTGGACATGGCCCGCTCCCGTCGAGGAGCCAACGGATCGAAGGGAGCAATAGCTTGCGACATGACATCGTGGTCGGTGCCACCTTCCCCGACTACCAGCTCGAGGACCAGGGTGGGGTCCGTCGAACGCTCTCCGAGCTCCAGGGCGGCAACCCGATGGTTCTCCACCTGTCGCGGGGCGCCTACGATCCCAAGGAGCATCGCTTTTTGAGAAATCTGGTGGAGAGTTACCCGGAGTTCCGCGTCGCTTACACCCGGCTGGTGGTGATCTCCACGGACAACCCGCTCAGCCTCAACGAGTTCCGGGACTCTCTGGGTGCTCCCTGGCCATTTCTGGGGGACCCCGAGAGAACCGTGCAACAGGACCTGGGCATCGAGGAGTTCACGGATCCTCACAATCCCATGATTCCTCACACCTTTGTCCTTGAGCCGGGGCTCCGGATCTACAGGATCTACAACGGCTACTGGTA
The DNA here is from genome assembly GCA_963738545.1 of uncultured Acidimicrobiaceae bacterium. Taxonomy (GTDB): domain Bacteria; phylum Actinomycetota; class Acidimicrobiia; order Acidimicrobiales; family RAAP-2; genus Bog-756. The sequence goes on along the minus strand of CAVTXA010000007.1, from coordinate 807,044 downwards.
TTGGGGTCGGCCGACGATGCATGAACTGCACCTGGATCTGCGTGGCGTTCTTCAGAAAACCCGCCCCGACTTCGATCTGGGCGCACCAGGACTGCGCGAGGCCTGGGATAGCGGGGATCGAGACATGTTTCTGGTCGACACCCTCGATGAACCGATCCGATTCACCGAGGGCACGACCACCGGGATCAAACGTGGTGGCCTGTAGGTGTCGGCCATCTGGCGGAGGAGGAGCGGTGGCAGCACGGCCCCGTAGGCTCGATCGGTCGTTCTACGAGCGGCCTGCCGAGTCGGTCGCCGGGGATCTCATCGGGAAGGTCCTCTCGTATGGACCGATCAGCGGTCGCATCGTCGAGGCGGAAGCGTACGACGAGAGCGAGCCAGCGAGCCATGGATTCTCTGGCCCCACGAAAGGCAATGCGACGTTGTTCGGCCCCCCGGGGCGCCTCGAGATCTACCTCTCTTACGGGGTCAACTACCTGGCGAACGTGGTGTGTCAGCCGGTTGGTGTCGGATCCGGCGTCCTCCTTCGGGCGTTGGAACCGCTCACTGGGGTTGATCGAATGAGGGCGAACCGGGGTGACCCCAACGTGTCGGATCGTCGGCTGTGCAGCGGGCCCGGTCGTCTCTGCAAGGCCTTTGGCCTGAGTCGTGCCGAGAACAACACGGATCTTGTCGTCGGAAAGGTCCGGATCCTCGACGATCATGTTGTGCTTCCCTACGTCAGAGGCGCTCGAGTAGGCCTCTCCGTGGGGCAAGACCTCGATTGGCGTTTTTTTGTCGAGGGCAATCCGAGCCTGTCGGTACCAGCTGTTCCCATGGAGCACGGGGGGGCAACGCCGGCACCGGCGCTGGAAACCCGGTCGTCATCCCACGAACGCCTGTAGACCCCGTCCCAAGCGGGGTATGAGACCCAATCAGCGGAGGTACCAGATGGCCGAGTTCGAACCACCGACGGAAGGGTTGTTGCTGGCCCACTTCATCGTCTCGGACGACGTCGAACGCTCTCGGCGCTTCTATGCCGAGGTGCTGGGCGGCAAGGTGATCTTTTCCGGGGACGTGACCTACGTGGCACTAGCCAACAGCTGGATCATCATCAACGTCGGCGGAGGCCCGACCGACGACAAACCGGCGGTCACCCTGGAGACACCACGCGACCCCGACCGAGTCAGTAGCTTCCTCAATATACGGGTCAAGGACATCCAGGCCGTGTACGCCGAATGGAGTGCCCGGGGGGCCCAATTCCTGACGCCACCGAAGCAGCATCAGTACGAGATCCGTTGCTACATCCGCGATCCGGACGGCCATCTGATCGAGGTGGGGCAAACCACCGATCCGAAAGGAGACTGGTCGGCGTGGCCCGTCTAGTCCGTTTGCCGCCGGGGAGGTTGTGGCCATGACTACTGCGGTTATCGGCAGTGGAGGAATTGGATCGGCCATCGCCCGCCAGCTCGCCTCCGGCGGTGAGGACCTCCGACTGGCCAGCGTGGACAACAAGTCGGTACGGATGCTGGCGGCACAGATAGGTCAAGCTGCGGTCGTCGCCGATGACAACCGGGACGCCGTGTCGGGCGCCGACGCCGTCGTTCTCGCCCTGAGATTTGCCGTACTGAAAGGCGTAGTGGACGAGCTCGCAGACTCGGTATCCGACATGAACGTGATCGTTCCGAGCAACCCGGTCACACTCGACGCACAAGGCAACGTCTCACGGATCCTGCCGGCGGGGCAATCCTCTGGCGAGGTCGTGGCCGGATGGTTGCCGGCAGGGTCGCGTTTGGCCATGGCGTTCGGATCCATGTCAGCCAAGCTCTTCGAGTCTTCCAGCAACCGGTCACCGGAACCGTCGGTGCTCTTCTATGCGACCGACGACGACCGTGCCGGCGAAGAGGTCGAGCGGCTGATCCGAACGGCCGGCTTTGAGCCGATGAAGATCGGCGGGAACACTGAGTCGACCCGGCTCGAGGTGGGTGGCGATCTTCACGATCTTGTGGTTGGTCCCACCGAGGCGCGATCATTGCTCGGTGGGGCCTGATCACTGGGAACCGGCCCGCTCCGGACGATCTCGTCGGCGTGGACGTGCCCATGCCGCCCTTCACCGGGATCCATTTGGACCCGCTGGCCCAAGGCAGCAGGGCTCGACGGGTGCTCGCCCGCCTGGTTGACTGGAGGTCTCAGCGCCTGTCGTCGGTGGACATGAGCCAGCCCCCAAGAGTGGAGGTGCCCGGTGGCCGAACCCAAGCAACTCGCACAACGAATGGTGGTGACCCACTTCATCGTCTCCGATGACGTCGAGCGGTCGCGGCGCTTCTACACCGAGGTATTGGGCGGCACGGTGGTCTTCGGCCCAGAGCCGACCAATATCGCCCTCGCCAACACGTGGATCATCATCAACGTCGGAGGAGGTCCCACCGACGATAAGCCCACGGTCACGCTGGAGACGCCAAGCGACCCCGACCGGGTCAGTAGTTTTCTCAATATTCGGGTCGAAGACGTCTACGCCGCCTATGCCGAATGGAGCGCTAGGGGCGCGCAATTCCTGACTCCGCCCAAGCGGCACAAGTACGAGATCCGTTGCTACATCCGAGACCCCGACGGCTACATCATCGAGGTGGGACAAACCATCGATCCGCAGGGCGACTGGTGGCCCGCCGACTGGCCACCGATCCACGCCGGTCAACCGTCCGACTGAGTCCGTTGCTCATCGGGGGTCGAGGATGCCCTTCGCATCTGATCGCGACGGCGACAACGCGTCAGGACACATTCGCCTCAGGATTGCGAGTGCGTTGTCGAGGCGGTCAACTGCTTGTTGCCTCGGAGATTGCCTGTGGGATCGATCGACAGATCCTGGTACGACGGGTCCACTCCCGGTGCTGCGATCGATACCTGCGTCGTCGTGGAGCATCGTCAGTCCGCACCCCTCGGCGGGGGTGGTGATGAGAAGGTGCGGAACCGTTCGGCCCGGTGGATGATCCGGGCCGTCCCCTGAAGGGAGAGCCGCACGATCACCCCATCGTCGGTGACGGTGAGCTACATCGCTCCCGTGTCGATCGTCGGATGCGGCTGGGTGGGAGATCTGGCCCCGGGCCCACCAGTCCGACGAGCCGGCTACGCGACCGCGCTCATGTCAGTTCAGCGAGATCGACCACCCTGGTCGAGGGGAGGACGTCCACAACATTCGGCCCGACCCACCGCACGCCCACGGTGCCTCGCGAGTGTCCGGCCGTATCGAGCCAGTTGGGTACCCCGGGATCCCGATGGGCCACGACCAGACGGACACTCCCGTCTGGCTCGGGTTGGGCCGAATGACAGTTGAGCGTTGCCTGGTGATGGACGTAGTCAAGCGTCTCCATCCAGTGGTTGTGGAGGGCGAACATCCAGTAGTCGCAAGCCGGGGGCGTGACCTCTATCAGGAGCGCCTCGTCGTCGGCGAGCTCGAAGTAGGCCTGATGCCAGGTGATCTGAGGATCCTTGAACTTGTCGGTGAGGTCGTCCTCAGCTTCGTCGGTGAACTGATTCGGCCACTTGGACTGGCGCACCGCCCATTGGGCACCTATGGCCGAGACCGCCTTCACATAGTGGCCGGCGATGAGTAGGGATCGGTAGAGGTCCGCAGGAGTGAGTGGCTCTGGTGCCGACCCTTCAGATCCCATACGCTCGATGTGCAGTTCAGCATGCACCTGGTGGCGCTTGTCGAGGAAAGTCTGGCGAAGTGCCAGCGACCTGGTGTCAGGCTCTGAACGCAACCAGTTCCCCGCGTGTTCGCGTTGGGAGATGATGACCTCGAACGTTCCGTCTTCCTCGATCTGCATCTGTTCTTCGTGCAGCGTGGCACCGGTTCCCGGCCCCCCGCCCCCGAAGCCGGCGCCCGAAAAGAGGTTGAAGCTGATCCACTTGGCTTCACCCCTCGATCCCCACACCCGGTAGTCGTACTTTCCGTCGAGCGTCGCTCCGAGGTAGTGGTTATCCGGGTTCTCGCCGACGATCTTGATCGTTTCGTGACAGGTGCAAATGAGCTCGGGGTACGCGGCTTGGTAGTGCTCGAGGTGCGTCTCCAATGCCCCTCGGAGCAGCCTGGTCAACATCCGAAAGCCCTCGGCCCGGTCGAGCGGGTCATCAGGATTGCCCGCCGCCAGGACCGACTCTCCGGCCTCGGCGAGGAGATCACAGAACTCCCTCCACGCCACACCATCAACGACCTTTTGGGTTACCTCGTCCATGAACGTCCTCTTCTGCGGGGCGCGTCGGCACTCGTCCGACGTTCCCCGACGGTAGTCGCCATGCTGGCCATACTGAAAGTGACAATATCATCTCTCTGGAGAGATAGTTTTCGTGAAATACCAGTTCAAAGCCATTGATGTCCATTGTGCGAAATCAGCAGTTTCAGTCTGCGGCAACCGTCAGCGGGGGAGGCAGGAGGACGCGCTGCGGATCAGGACCGAGGAAGTCTGGCCGAGGGGCCGAGTCCGTTCCCGACCCTGGGCCGCCGACACCACCATTACAGAGTGACTATGGTTTGTAACATGCCCGACCCCGGAGACGAGCCCAGTGACCCCTTTGTGGCATTCGAAGCGGTGGCCGGTACCACGCGGGACCCGTACCCAGAGTTCGCCAGGCAGCGGGCCGAGGAGCCGGTCATGCGGGGAACGCTCATGGATCTCACCCATCTGCCCCCAGAGTTCCTCCCCGAGGAGCAATGGTCGGTGTTCCGCTACGAGGACGTGTCCCGGGTGTTCCGGGAGACGAAGTCGTTCAACTCCGCCGGTCACAAGGAGACCATCGGTCTGATCTTCGGCGAGACCATTCTGGGGATGGACGGCCCGGCGCACCGAGCGCACCGGAGCCTGGTGGCCAACGCGTTCAAGGAGCGGTCGCTCCGGCGGTGGGAACCCGAGGTCATCTCACCGGTCTGCCACCAACTGCTCGACGAGGTAGCTGACGAGGGCTCCGCTGACCTGGTGCAGGCCCTGACCTACGAGTTTCCGACCAGAGTCATCGCTTCGATCCTCGGGCTGCCGGTCGAGGACCTGGCGATGTTCCGGGAGCTGTCCATCAGGCTCATCGGCATCGCCGGTGAGATGGAAGCCGGATTTGCCGCCTCCTTGGAGCTGGCCGACTACTTCCAGGGACTGATCGACCAACGCCGGTCGACACCTGCCGAGGACGTCATCAGCGATCTGGTGACCGCTGAGGTTGACGGTGAGCGATTGACCGACGAGGCCATCTGCTCGTTCTTGCGGCTCCTGCTCCCCGCCGGCATAGAGACCACGTTCCGATCCTCCGGCAACCTCCTGTTCTTGTTGCTCACCCACCGAGAGCAGTTTGACCAGGTCCGTGAGCACCGTGAGCTGGTGCCGCAAGCCATCGAAGAAGGCCTGCGGTATGAGACGCCGCTCACCACGGTGGCCCGGTTCGCGGTGCGCGACGTCGAGCTGGGCGGGCAGGTCATCAGCGAGGGAGCCACCGTGTCTCCGATCATCGGCTCGGCCAATCGGGATGAATCCCGCTGGGAAGACGCTGAGTCATTCGACATCCACCGAGCCCCGCAGCCCCACATCGCGTTCGCCGCCGGCCCCCATATGTGTCTGGGCATGCACTTGGCCCGGATCGAAACGGAGGTGATGCTGCATGTCCTCATGGACCGGTTCGAGGACATCACGCTCGATCCCGGCGATCGCGATCCACACATCCGGGGGATGGCCTTTCGCTCACCGACCAGCCTTCCGGTGACGTTCAGAGCGGCCGGTTAATGACCCGATCAGGATCGGCCGGTGCACGATGAGGCATGCAGTCCGGAGCCCCAGCAGGCCGTCCATCCCGGGGAGGAACGTGGCGGCGCGGTCCTTGAGCGCCGTTCGCCGTGGCCACCGCCTCCTCGTGGCACGTGCACCGGACCGGGGACTGGCCGACGGGCAGGTTCGTGAGCCAGCCGGTGTGGGGGGCGCGATCGCGGCCTGGAACGGGCTCGACCGGTGCGTCGACAGCGATGCGTACAACGGAGTCCCGTCATGAGCGATCGTTTCGACGCCGCCCAGGAGCACTACCCCATGTCCGGGTTGGACGAGTTCCTGATCCACAACCATCCCCACCCGGTACGGGTGATGTGGACCTCGGATGCCCAGGCCTACGAGCGGATGTGGTTCACCTGCGAGGACACCACCGGTGACCTGCTGGTCGTGGCCGGCATGGGCATCTACCCCAACCTCGGTACGGCCGAGGCCTTCGCCATCGTCAATGTCCGTGGCCGACACACCACCGTGAGGGCCCACCGCAAGCTCGGTCTCAACCGGATGGACATGTCCGTCGGCCCGCTCCATTTCAACCTGATCGAGCCGTTCCGTCAGTGGCACCTGACGCTGGACGAGAACGAGTACGGCATTGCCTTCGACCTGTCGTGGTTCGACACTAAGCGTCCGGTCTACCGCCTGATCGGTGGTGGCCTGTTCATCGGGACCAAGCCCTTCGCCGGCGTGGCCGGCTACGACGGGTTCGGCCGGCAGAGCGGGTGGGTCACCGCCCACGGCGAGCGGTTCGCTTTGGACCGAGCCGTCCACCGTGGCACCCGCGACCACCACTGGGGAACTCGCGACGGGGTCGGCGGTCCGGCCCTATGGAGCGGGAACCAGCACCCGCACTCGGGGGAGTGGGTGGAGTTCGAGGAGTACGGGGTGTGGGGGGACCACATCCTCTACAACCTCGGCGACCCCCGGAGGGGGAGTGACACGCTCCGGGGCCGACGCCACCGGCTGCGATTCGAGGAGGACACCCACCTGCTCCTCGCCGGTGAGGTCGACCTGGTCTTCTCCGACGGAAGCGAGAAGACGATGAGGTTCGACCGGCTGGGTAACCAGATCGCCTTCCTCCGCTGCGGCATGTATGGGGGACCCAACGGTGGGACACCGGACGGCAACATCTGGCACGGGATGGACGTGGGTGATGGTGTGGTCAGCGGCGAGACCTATGACGTGAACGACCCGGCTGTGCGCTCCCGAATCTGCGGCCTCGACCAGCATCACGCCCGGTTCGAATGCGAGGGCGAGGTGACTTACGGGATCATCGAGCCTTACGACACCCTCTGCTACGAGATGGCCTCGAGCGGCCTGGGTGGCTTCTCGCTTCTGGAGTGAGTCTGACCCGGCGGTCCGGCTACGTGAAGTCCGAGCCTCCGTCGACGTTGATATTGGCGCCGGTCATGTAGGTGTTGCGGGCCGAGGCGGCGAAGGCGATGACGGGCCCAATCTCCTTCGGGTCGCCGGCCCGGTTCAGATGGACCGGATGGCCGAAGTCCCGTGTGATGTAGCGCATGACATCGTAGAGGTCCTCTTCGTCGACGTCGGGAAGCGCCCGCAAGGCACTCTTGAACGACTCGGACACATAGGTTCCGGGACTGACGGTGTTGACCAGGATCCCATCCTCGGCCAGGGACATCGACAGATTCTTGCTCAGGCTGGTGAGCGCATTCTTGGCTGCGGTGTAGGCGACCAGTGACGCCGATTGCCGCTTCGTGGACATGGCCGATACGTTGACGATGCGGGCCCACTCGGCCTGCCTGAGGAGCGGCAATGCCGCCCGGATGGTGCGAACCGAACTCAAGGTGATCCCGTTCACCACGTCGAGCCACTCTGCATCCGTGTACTCCTCGAATCCCTTGATCCCGCCGGGGAACGGCCCCGCCGCGTTGACGAGGGCATTGCAGTGACCCCAGCGCTCGCCAACCTGGGCGAAGGCCCGCTCGACGGACGCTTGGTCGAGGAGATCGGTCTGGAGGCCGATGGCGTCGGGAGACCCGAGCGCGCGTAGGCTCTGCGCCGTCTCATCCAGCTCTCGCTGCGTTCGGGCCAGGACGGCGACACGTGCCCCGTCGCTGGCAAAGCAGTCTGCAGCTGCTCGCCCCATCCCTGTGGTGCCTCCAGCCACGACGACGACGGCGTTCGACAGGCCCAGATCCATGTTCTCTCCCGGATTGCGTACGTTGCTTGCACCGGGAGTTTACAGAATATTGGAAATTTGTAAAGGGAAAGCTGCAGTGGAGCAGTTGCCGGTGCCGGTGCCGCGCTGGAGCCAACGGGTCAACGCCCGATGAGGGCACTCCGGCCGTTGGTGGCGAACTCCTCGATCATGGACTCGATGTCCGCCGGGGTCAGGGGCACATAGCGGTCGCTCCGACCCACCCGGTGCCAGACCGGGTCGTCGGTCTCCCACCGCTGCGCCCGCAACGGCTTCTTGTCCGTCTTGTCCGTTGCCGTGACGGGAAGGGCGCGGACCAGTCGCACGTAGCGGGGTGCCCACTTGGTGCCGAGGTCCTCCTGGTTGGCCAGGAAGGCGGCGAACTGGTCCGGGTCGAAGACCGTTCCGGGCTCGAGCTCGAGTGCGGCCATGACCTGGTCGCCGGTGCTCGGGTCGGGGACGGGGTAGACCGCCACCCCGCTGGCCCCGGCGAAGCGGGCCAGGATGCGCTCCACCGGGGCGGCGGCGAAATTCTCACTGTCCACTCGCAGCCAGTCCCCGGTGCGACCGGCGAAGTAGAAGATGCCGTCCGCGTCCCGGTAGGCCAGGTCACCGGACCAGTACCATCCGTTGCGGGTTCGCTCGGCGTCGGCCTCGGGATTGTTGTAGTAGCCCTCGAAGTTGGACAGGGCCTGTCGTCCCACCAGTTCACCGATGCAAGCCTCGGCATTGGTCAACCGACCGTGCTCGTCGAAGACGGCGTCGGGCCGCTCGACCCCGGTGTCCGGGTCGACCACGGCCACGTCGTCACGCGAGCTCGCCCGTCCCAGCGCCCCGGGGCGGGGGTCGGCCACAGGCTTCAGCACGATGGCGTTCTCGCTCGAGCCATACCCTTCGACGAGGGGCACCCCGAACCGTTCGGTGAAGGCGGCCTTGTCCTGGACCGATGTCTCCGGACCGAGCACATAGCGGAGCCGGTGGTCACGGTCGTGCTCGGTGGGTGGGGTAGCCACGATATGGGCGATGGCCCGTCCCACGCTGTTGAAGAACGTGGCCCCACACGCCCGGACGTCGGGAAGAAAGTTGGACGCCGAGAACTTTCGACGGAGGGCCACGGTGGCCCCGCTGGCCAGGGCGGGCAGCACGGCGGCGGAGAGGGCGTTCCCGTGGAAGAGGGGCATCGCCGAGTAGAGGACGTCCTCGGAGCTGAAGCCGACCCGCGTGGCCGCCCGGGCCGCCCGGCCCTGGGTCATCCGGACGGCCTTCGGACCCCCGGTCGATCCCGAGGTGAAGATGAGCAGGAAGAGCTGGTCGGCCGTGGGTTCGGGCAGGGAGGGGCGGGCCTCGTCGCCGCTCGGCCGGAAACCCTCCAATCGGTGGCGGTAGGTGTCGCCGTCCACCACCATGAGTCGGTCGGCCGCCAGGCCCAGATCGAGGGCTTCGACCAGTCCCACCTGTCCCGAGTCGGTGACGAGCAGTTGGCAGTCGGCCCGCCGGATGTCGGTGGCCAGTTCCGCCCCCCGACGGGTGGGGTTGATCCCGACGATCACCGCCCCGGCCAGGGCCGCACCGGCCAGCAGGAACAGGTACTCGGGGGTGTTCTCCAACAGGACCCCGACGTGGAAGGGACCGTCGATCCGGAGCGAGAGGAGCAACTCGGCCCGGAGCTCGGACTCGGCTACCACCTCCCGCCAGGTCCACTGCTGGCCTTCGAAGAGGAGCCCGGTACTGTCGTCCTGCTCCCGCAGCCGGACCAGCTGGGCGGCGGTGGTGACCGGGCCGGTGGCAGCGCCAGCCGAGGGGTCGCCGGGCGAGGTCATGTCAACCTCTTCGTCAACAGGTCGAGTATGGGGTTGTCCTCGATGGGCAGCATGACGGGCTCACCCCGGTCTCGGCGGAGGACGCTGATGCGGGTCATGATGGCCGTGCTCCGCACCATGGCCAGGGTCTCGTACCACTCGAGATCGTGGATCGGTCGGCCGCTCAACTCCTCGAAGCGGGCCACGGTACCGTCCCGGTCGGGGAATCCCTCGGCCCGCTGCTCGAACATCGCGCTCGTGATCAGGTCGAGGCTGGTGAACCAGGCCAGATCGTGCTCGGCGGCGCCGATCGAGGTCATATCCCAGTCCAGCACGGCCCGGACCCGAGCGTCGTCGTCGAGCACCATGTTCTCGAACCGGACGTCCCCCCATAGCAACACGCCGGGAGGCTCGTCGGCCGGACGGTGAGACCGGCACCACTGCAGGGCCCGGGCCAGGGATGGGACCGGGGAGCCGTGATTCGACCACGACAGGTACTCCTCCCAGAAGTCCAACTCGTCACCGTTGTCTCGGCGGGGAACGTCGAGAGCTTCGTCCGTGGGCGCCCGGTGGATGGCGGCCAGAGCGGACAGGAGCCGATCGTGGACGAGGCCGCGCTCGCCGGTGGTGAGGCCGCGCAGCCACGGGTCGCGGTGAGCCAGCGGGCCGATGATGTGGCCATCCAGCCGGGGCATCAGGATGAAGGGGACACCGATCCAGTCGGGGTCGCGCTCGAGGACGGGATCGGCAACCGGGACCCCCACCGATGCGGCGGCCATCTGGGCCTGCCACTGGGGGGACAGGTCGTACGCCGCAAAGGTGCCGACGGCCGACGGTGCCATGCGCACGACGAGCGAGGCCTGGCGGTGACGCCCGCCCTCGGTCCACGAACCCTCGACGAAGATCGTCTCACTCGAGTAGCCGGCACTGGGGCGGGACAGGTTGCTGACGACAGGGTCGGTGAGGTGGCGACGATGGGACAGCCACCGGGCGAGGCCGTGGGCAAGATCGGCGTCGAACGCCACCGCTGACGGATTCGGCACTACCTCGCCATCCATGGACTCCAGCCTTCCGGTTCCCCGATCTCGGCGGCCACCCCGCTCTGCGCAGACGGCCGCGTCACGGTGACAGCACGAGGGGCATCCGATGGGCGCCACGGACCAGCGTCGACCGAACGTACTCCACGTCGCCCACGAGAGCGTAGGCCGGATAGCGGGCCAGCAAGGCTTCGAAGAAGATCCGGGCCTCGAGGCGGGCCAGCGCAGCGCCCAAGCAGAGGTGTTCCCCGAACCCGAAGGCCAGATGTGTGGGGGTCACCGGTCGACGGACGTCGAGCTGCCCGGCGGTGGGGCCGAAGACTGCCTCGTCGCGGTTGCCCGACGCGTACAGCATCACCAGGAAGTCCCCGGAGGAAATAGCCTCGCCGCCGAGTTCGAGGTCGGCCGAGGCCGTGCGCCCGAAGGCCTGGATGGGCGTGACCCATCGGAGTAACTCCTCCACCGCCACCGGGAGCAGCGAGAGGTCGCCGGCCAGGGCGGCCCGTTGGTCCGGTTGCTGGTGCAGCGCCTCCATGCCTCCCGAGATGAGGGTTCGGGTGGTCTCGTTCCCGGCCACCAGGAGTGTCATGCAGAACCCCATGATCTCGATCCGATTCAGCGGTCGACCCTCGAGCTCGGTGGCTTTCAGGACATCGAGAAGATCGTTGCCGTCCGTGGCGGGAGACTCGATATGGGCCATCAGGAACTCAGCCATTTGACCCAGTTCGGCCACCGATTCCGGGGAGTCCGACTGGTCGGGGGCGGCGATGATGGCATCGGACCATCGGCGGAAGACCTCCCGGTCGGCACCACCCACGCCGAACAGCTCGGCGATCACCGCGATGGGGACCACGGAGGCCAGCGCATCCACCCCGTCCACCGGCTCGTCGGGCACGACGGTGTCCAGTACGTCGTTGACGGTTTGGCGGATGGTCGCTTCGAGATGGCCCACGGCCCTAGGGGTGAACTGGCGGTTGACGATTTTTCGATAGAGGGCGTGGACCGGCGGGTCGAGATGGAGGATCGAGAACGTGCTGAGTCCTCCCGACCCGTCGGAGCGCATCGGGTCGTTGATGAGCACGCCCTGACCCGAGACGAAGCGGTCGGGGTCCCGGCTGATCGAGCGGATGTCCTCATAGCGGGTCAACGCCCAGCTGCCGTCAGGTGTGCGGAAGACGGGCGCCTGGTCCCGCAGATCGGCCAGGACGTCGAAGTAGTCGGACCGGAGAAAGAACCCGGGCTGGGTCAGGTCGAGATGAAGGTCGGCCACATCGGCCATGGAGACTCCTCGGTTCGGGTACGTCGGTCGACGTTTGTCGTTGCCGATGGTCGGTGAGTTTCGCGCAGCGCGCAACGCTTCCGCTCAGGCCTCGAGCTCCCAGGCGACGGAGTGGGGCTTCGTGAAGTGGTGTTGCGCCGGCCCGTCGGGATCTCGAAGTATATTTACAGATCTACCGATATATGTAAAGATTCGTCGCTGTGACGAATCAGAGCACGAGCGCCGAGCTCATACTCGCTGCGGCCAGGCGCGCCATTGCCGCCAAGGGACCGGGAAAGCTCACGCTGTCCGAGGTGGCCGCGGCCGCCGGTGTGTCCCGGCCCACGCTCTATCGGTGGTTCCCGACCAAGGACGACCTCTTCACCGCCCTCACCGAGTACGAGCGAGCCCAGTTCGATGCCGGGCTCCGTCGTGAGGTGGGAGCCCATCGGACGCCGGCCCGACGGTTGGATGCAGCCCTTCGGTATCTGCTCACCTACCTGGATGAGTCGATGGGCCACGATCCCATTGGCGTCGATCCCGTGTTCGCCCTCCGCTCACTCAACGACTCGCTGGGCGCCCAGGTCGAAGCCCTGGTCCGGTTACTCGGCGATGCTCTGGACCAGGTACCCGCCGTGCGTACCAGGGCGATGGGTAGGCCCCAGGCCGCCGAGATGTTCCTGAGGGTCGCCTACTCCCACTATCTGGTGCCCAACCCCGACACAGAGGCGTTGCTGGCCTCGATGCGGACGTTCGCCGGGCTGCCCCGACGTGCCTTCACCAGCGCAGTCGGATGAACTTCCTACCGGGATCGGCATGATGGCCGGCCTCACCCATTTGCAGCGTCTGGAGGCCGAGAGCATCCACATCATGCGGGAGACAGTGGCCGAGTCCGAGCGGCCGGTGATGCTCTTCTCCATCGGCAAGGACAGCGCCGTCATGCTGCACCTGGCCCGGAAGGCGTTCCACCCGTCGGTTCCCCCGTTCCCGCTGCTCCACGTCGATACCACGTGGAAGTTCCGGGCCATGTACGAGATGCGGGAGAAGATGGCTACGGACAGCGGCATGGAGCTGTTGGTCCACCAGAACCCCGAGTGCGTCCGACTCGGGATCAACCCCTTCGATCACGGGTCGGCCGTGCATACCGACATGTGGAAGACCCAGGGGCTCAAGCAGGCGCTCGACCAGTTCGGATTCGACGCCGCCTTCGGGGGTGCCCGCCGGGACGAGGAGAAGTCACGGGCGAAGGAGCGAATCTTCAGCATCCGGTCGGCCCAGCACCGGTGGGACCCGAAGCAGCAGCGTCCCGAGCTCTGGCGCACCTACAACGTTCGGCGCAATCAGGGCGAGTCCATCAGGGTCTTTCCCCTGTCCAACTGGACCGAGCTGGATGTGTGGCAGTACATCTACCGGGAGCAGATTGCCATCGTCGATCTCTACCTGGCCGCCCCGCGTCCCGTGGTCGAGCAAGACGGCGTACTCATCATGGTCGACGACGAACGGATGCCCCTCGGCGATCAGACGCCAGAGCTGCGGAGCGTGCGCTTCCGGACCCTCGGGTGCTACCCGCTGACCGGGGCCGTCGAGAGTACCGCGGCCACCCTGCCCGAGGTCATCCAGGAGATGCTCCTCGCCACCACGTCGGAGCGGGAGGGTCGGGTCATCGATTTTGATGCTTCGGGCTCGATGGAGAAGAAGAAGCAGGAGGGCTATTTCTGATGGCCATGGCCAAGGAGTCGCTGATGGCCACGGACATCGAGGCCTATCTGACGGTCCACGAGCACAAGCAGCTGCTCCGCTTCATCACCTGCGGCAGCGTGGACGACGGCAAATCGACCCTCATCGGGCGGTTGCTCTACGAGTCTCATCTGGTGTTCGACGACCATCTGGCCGCACTCGAGGTGGAGTCACGACAGGTGGGAACCCAGGGTGTCGACCTCGATTTCGCGCTCTTGGTGGACGGGCTCGCCGCCGAGCGGGAGCAGGGCATCACCATCGATGTCGCCTACCGCTTCTTCGCCACCGAACAGAAGAAGTTCATCGTGGCCGACACACCCGGACACGAGCAGTACACGCGGAACATGGTGACCGGGGCATCGACGGCCGACGTGGCCGTCATTCTCATCGACGCCCGGAAAGGGGTACTCACCCAGACGCGGCGACACAGCTATCTGGTCTCCCTCCTGGGCATCGAGCACATTGTGGTGGCCGTCAACAAGCTCGACCTGATGGACTACTCCCAGCGGGTGTTCGATGAGATCGAGGCCGACTACCGGGCCTTCGCCGCCGAGATCGGACTGACCGACATCACCTGTATCCCCCTATCGGCGCTCCGGGGGGTCAACATCATCGAGCCGAGTCCCGCCACTCCGTGGTATCTGGGGCCGACACTGCTGGCCCACCTCGAGGCGATCGACGCCGAAGACCGGCCCCGTCGTACCCCGTTCCGGATGCCGGTCCAGTGGGTGAATCGGCCCAATCCGGACTTCCGTGGCTTCGCCGGTCTGATCGTCGGCGGCACGATCCGACCCGGCGACCCGGTGCGGGCACTGCCTTCTGGTCGAACGTCCACCGTCGCACGCCTGTCTACGTTCGACGGTGACCTGGACATCGCCGTCGCCGGCCAGTCGGTCACCGTGGTCTTGGAGGACGAGATCGATGTGAGCCGGGGCGATGTCCTGTGCTCGGTCGACGAGCCGGCGGAGATCGCCGATCAGTTCGAGGCCCAAGTGATCTGGATGGACGACCATGAGATGCTGCCCGGTCGGCCCTACATGATCAAGCTGGGTACTTCGCTGGTAGGCGCCACCTTCTCGCAACCGAAGTACAAGGTGAACGTCAACACCATGGAGCACCTGGCGGCGCGAACCCTGGAACTCAACGAGATCGGCGTGTGCACGGTAAGCACGGACCGAATGGTCCCGTTCGACCCCTATGTGTCGAACCGGGATACGGGCGGTTTCGTCATCATCGACCGGATGACCAATGCCACCGTGGGGGCCGGCCTCCTCCACTTCTCGCTCCGCCGGTCCCAGAACGTCCATTGGCAGTCGCTCGAGGTGGACCTGGCTGCCCGCAACAAGATGATGGGCCACGGGTCCGGTGTGGTCTGGTTCACGGGGATCTCCGGCGCCGGCAAGTCCACCATCGCCAACCGTACCGAGCAGCTCCTCCACGCCCGTGGCGTGCACACGTATCTCTTGGACGGGGACAACGTGCGTCACGGACTCAATCACGACCTGGGCTTCACCGAGTTGGACCGTATCGAGAACATCCGGCGAGTGGCGGAGGTAGCCAGACTGATGGCCGACGCCGGACTCGTGGTGCTGGCTTCGTTCATCTCACCCTTCCGTGCCGATCGACGCCGGGCCCGAGAGCTGATCGGCGAGCACCGATTCTGTGAGGTGCATGTCGACACCTCGTTGGAGGAGGCCGAGGGTCGGGATCGCAAGGGGCTGTATCGCAAGGCCCGAGCAGGGCAGTTGGCCAACTTCACCGGGATCGACTCCCCGTACGAGGCTCCTGAGGCTCCCGAGTTGCGCATCGACACCGCGACGTCGACCCCAGAGCAGGCCGCCGAAGCACTGCTCGCCGTCCTGCGCCGGACGGGAATGGTGTCGTGAGGTGTGGATCTCCGGCCACGGGCCGGAGCGGCCCGGCCGGCGCGTCCCTCCGCAGCCGGAGCGCCGGATTGGGTGATTGCGGCGTTGGCGCCCTCACCTGTGGCCCGAGCGGTTGGGGGCTTTACGAAAATGATTCTTTCGTGCGGCGGGTCGTTCGGGATACTCGAGGGTCATCGCGCCCCGCTTGGGTCGGACGCTCATGGGCTACGGTGGCGAAAGCAGTGCTTTCAGTTCGGTTCGGGGATGGGGGAGGACGGCAATGATTCGTCTCGAGAAGGGGCGTCCGGTGAAGACGCCGAGGCTCCCTGGGTTCGGCCAGTGGCCACGGATCGTCGGAGGAGATGGCTCCGTCGCCTGCAGAGGGTCCGGCCGATGACCCTCGACGTCGAACGCATCGAGACGACCGCCCGGGAGCAGACGGGTCTTGACGACACCGGTGGCGATCACTATCGCGAGGGCCTTGAGCGCCTGGTGGCAGCCATGAACGAGGAGGGCACGCTCACCGAGATGGGTGAGATCATGCAGACGATGCGGCTCAGCACGCTCTTGGCTGCCCGGCTGGGAGTGGAGGAGACCTACCGCCTCCATCCCGAGATCGAGGAGCAAGTCGTCGACGGTCCCGTGTTCGTCATCGGACTGCCTCGCACCGGCACCACCGCCCTCAGCCAGCTGGTGGCTGCCGATCCACAGTTCCGGTCGCTGCGGACCTGGGAGTCGGGCGCCCCCGTGCCGCCGCCGGAGACGGCCACCGAGCACACCGACCCCCGGATCGCCGCAACCGAGCAGGGCATCGCCATGATGGATGAGGCGTTTCCGCTCATGCAGACCATGCACCATACCGAGGCCACCACGGCCACCGAGTGTCAGGATCTCATGGGCATGAGCTTCCGCACGGCCCACTTCGACGGCTTTGCCCGGGTGCCGTCGTACATGAAGTGGGTCGTCGACACCGATATGCGCGAAACCTACCGCTATCACCGTCGGGTCCTGCGCCTCCTCCAGTGGCACTGTCCACCCACCCTGTGGCACCTCAAGACCCCGGTCCACATGCTGGCGCTCGATGCGCTGGTGGAGGCCTATCCGAACGCCCGCTTCTTGTGGAGCCATCGCGATCCGACCAAGGTCATCGGCTCGGTGTGCAGCCTGATCCACTACACCCGGAGCTGGAGCAGTGACCGCGACGACTCCGTCGAGTTGGGTGCCGAGCAGCTGAACCACTGGTGGGTCGCGGTGGAGCGGGCCATGGAGTTCCGGGAGCGGTGGGGTGACGATCGTTTCGCCGACGTCTCCTTCGCCGACCTCCAGTCCGACCCCCTCGGGGCGCTGGCCGGCGCGCTCGAGCGGATCGGCTTCCCCTTGGACGACCGCTCTCGGACGTCGGTGGAGGCGTGGGCCGGCACCCACGAGCCCGGGGCCCACGGCACGCATTCCTACGAGCTCTCCGATTTCGGACTCGAGCCTGATCAGATCAGGGAACGCTTCGCCCCCTACTACGCAGCGTTCAATATCGAAGCCTGACCACGCCGATTGCCAGACGGTGGCGGGCGCTCCGAGACGATCGCGTGGCGTCGGATCCTCATCAGACTGGCTCACGGGCTGCAGGCTCAGGGCCAACGGGAGGGGCAGCCAGCAGGGTGGTGACCCGAGAGGGGTCGACTCCGAGGGCACAGAGACAGAAGCGCAGCACCTGCCCTCTTGTCTCCCGGCGGGGAAGGGGGAACCCCGTCCAACGTTGTTCGACGACCCCCGAAACGACGTGATGAATGGCCTTGGCGTCGGCAATCGGGTCAATGCCCACGAAGGATCCCGAATCGATCCCGTGGCTCAGCTGTTCGATGAGGGGTTCCAGGGTTCGGTTGAAGGCCGGTTCCAGCTGCCTCGGGAACCGACGGCTCGCCCGGACCGCCTCCTCGGTGAGTGGTCGATAGCTGGCGGCCAGACGTTGGTCGAAGCCGAGTTCCAAACGAGCGTCTATCCAGGCCACTACGCCCTCGACGGGATCTGAGGTATACCTCATGCGACTGTGGAGCCGTTTCGCCTCCCGTTCCGCCTCCTCGGCGAAGACGGCCAGTGCCACTTCGTCCTTGGACGCGAAGTGCCGGTAGAAGGCCCTTGTGCCGAGCCCCGATTCCTCCAAGACCTCATTCAGGGTGAATCCCGCCCCGTTCTTCTTCAGGAGGATCTGTCGGGCGACAGCGATGAGAAGCTCCGGTTCATGTTCCTTGCCGGACGGCTTTCGCACCTTGGCGGACTCGCCGGGCGAAGGGCCTTCCGTGGGTGCGCCCGCCATCAGAACCACCGGGCTGGCTGGAGAACGCTGTTCGTACTCACGGATTCCTCTGGTCGCGCGTCAAAGAATGTCAGGATCGTCTGTCGAGACTGCCAGCCGACACCGAAACCAAGTTAGTAGCCCGATCGTCCTGGAAGTAATCCTGGGCGGTCCCAGACCCGGTTCGGAGGTGTAGCCGCGGGTCTCATGCCGCCTCCTCAGTCTCCGGGAGGCCCGTCGGACCGGAGGCGGCACACCCGAATCTCTGGCCCGGTCATCGCGAGGAGGGGCCGCCGACTCCGGTGGATCGGGGCACGGCGGTGGGGGGTTCCTCAAGGAGTAACCCCTCGGACTGCCGTTCGAGTCTCGCGCCCGCCTCGACCTGCTCCCAGGCGTCTTGGCCAAATCCCACCGCGATCCGCTCGTCCGACCGTCGGAGGTTCTGGTGCGCGATGTCCTCGAGCACCTGGTCGTCGGCCTCGGTGGGGTGACTGCTCTGGAGTGAGCGAGGCCAGAGGCGCCTTCGAAGCACCGGGTTGAGCTCGGCTCCGTAGAGGCTGATCTTGGCCAGGAGAAAGAGAAACGCCACCAGGCCGATCACGATCCCGAACTGCCCATAGGTGGCCGAGCTGTTCCTGACCTGGTGTTGCACCAGTCCCGAGCCGAGTGTGATGAGGAATGTGAAGCCGGCGGCGGCGACGGAGGCGCCCGGCACGAGGGAGCGCAGAGCCACAGTGGACGGGGTCAGCACCCTGAAGGCGGCCACGTAGAGCACGGCATTGACCACGAGCATCCCGACCAAGAGCAGGATGCGCAGGGTGTTGCCGTGCCCGGTGCCGGTGGCGAACGTGGCCAACGCGGCATTGATGATGAAGGCCCCACCGATGATGACGAGCCCGCTCAGACTCCGGACGAGCCGAGGGACGAATCCCGGTAGTTCGAGTGGAGCGATGTTCCATACACCCGCCATCGCCTGTTGAGCCGTCTGGGTGACGCCCTGGGCACCGTAGAGGAGACCGGCCAGACCGACGACCAGCCCCAGCGTGCTGCCGTGCAACGAACTGCTTCCCGTCGCGGGGTTGAACTGGGAGCCGACCACGGGGAACTCATGGAGCGTGGTGATGAGACGATGACCCAGGGATTTGGCGCCGATGAAGCCGAAGACGGTCACCACGACCAACAGGAGCGGATAGATGGCAACGAATCCGTACCACCCGAGACCCACCACGTACAGGTTGGCTCGATCGTCCCCGAACTTCTTGACCACGGCGTAGGCCAGGGCCGCAGGCCGATGCGAACGCTGCCAGCGGTCGATGGTGACGACCACTCGATCGCGGGCAGTCACCGGTGCTCGCCATGTCGGGTGGGACCGGTACGCCGGCGGGCGCGCCAGCGCCCTGCCCCGACGATGACCGTCAGTCCGACCACCACGCCCGCCAGCCACCCCTTCTCGAAGGTCCAGCCCGGTGAGCCCAACTGCTCGTCGACGCTCACACTGCCCGCTACCGCCTGCTGACCCTCCATAGCTCGACTCTTCCCCGCCGCTGGGGTTGGCAACCCACCCAACCCCTCGGGAGCTCCCTACCAGCGCAGGGGGTGGACGAGCCATTGGTTCAACCTACCGAATGGGCAGGTGAGAGCGCGCTTCGAGTACTAGCCGTCCGTCAGGTTCGAAAGCGGCGGCGACGTCGCCGGCGAGCAGGCGTCGAAGAGGATCCCCGACGATGGACCCGCGCCAGCCCCGGTCGAGTCGGCTGGCCTCACGGTTCACCAGCTGGGTGATGTCCACCCGGGTGGCCAAGAGACCCTGGTCGAACTGGAGCTCCTCGGCGATCTGACGTACCAAGCCGGTGCATACCGCCACCGCGGCCTGGGACGCACGCGCTTCGTCCACGTCGGGGGGGAGCCGTAGCTGGTCAGCATCCAGCGAGCGGCCCCGGTCGACGGCCTCGAGGATCTCGGCTCCCGCCCCCTTGGCCAGATGTCGGGCGTCCACGCCCCGAAGCTTCTCCAGCTCGTGACGGTTCCGGGGTGGCCGTTGGGCGATGGTGAGGATGGCCAGATCGGACAGAATGCTCCGACGAGGCCGGTCGAGCTCGGCCGCTCGCCGCTCTCTCCAGGCCGCCACCTCCTGGGCCACGCCGCGGGATCGGCCGGTGAGTTTGCGCACGTTCCCTGCTTTCCACCACACCTCTTCGGGCACCACCTCACGCCGCCGGTCGGCGAGCATCTGAGCACACTCGTCGATGGCCCAGCTGAGCCGGCCGCGCTGCTCGAGGTCGTCGACCATGGAGGAACGGACGTCCAGCAGGTACCGGACATCGCCTTCGGCGTAGGTGAGCTGGGCGGTCGGCAAGGGTCGGTGCAGCCAATCGGACAGCTGGTCGGTCTTGGGCAAGATGATCCCGAGTACCTGTTCGACCAGCCGGGCCAGAGACGGTGAGGACATGCCCAAGAAGCCAGCGGCGATCTGGGTGTCGAACACGATGGACGGAGGCGCCCCGCAGGCGGAGCGGAGCACCTCGATGTCCTGCCCGGCGGCGTGGGCCACGGCTGTGCCGGGCCCACGGAAGACCCGGCCGAGGGGGGCGGGATCAACGGCAAGCGGATCGACGAGGACCACCCGGTCCGCCCAGGCCAGTTGGATGAGGGCCAGCTTGGGCCAGTAGGTCCGCTCAGTGTGGAACTCGGTGTCGACGGCGTAGAACTCCTCCCCGGCCAGTTCGTCGCAGAGCGTCATCAGCCCATCGGACTCGGTGATCAGGACAGGGGCTGGCGTGGCGGGACTCACCGACAGGAACGTACTCGACCCGGGCTGTGGTGGAGCAGATCGTCGTCGGCTCGTCCGACCGGCGTTCTCCGGTACCCCGAGCCGTCGGCACGGTTCGCTGCACCACCGCCTCACCGGCTCGTCCATCATCTCGGGTCGAGGTGGAGGACACCGCCGCGCGGTTTCCCTCCGAGCCCCGGTGGCCCCACCAAGGTGGCCGATCGGTGAGGCGTGCCCCTCATGTGCGATCGGCTCGTTTGAACGCACACCCATTGGGCATAGCCCTAAGCACATGAAGCCTCAGGAAAGGAGATTCCCATGGGAATCGTTGACAAGGCAAAAGACAAGGCGCAAGCGGCAAAGGGTGACGTCAAGGAAAAGGTGGGACAGGCCACCGACGACCGTTCGCTGCAGGCGGAGGGCAAAGGCGACAAGGTCGCCGGAAATCTGAAGCAGGCCGGCGAGAAGGTGAAGGACGCCCTGTAGCAGTATCGACCTCCAGCGAGGTTCCCGGGTGTCCACGGGCACCCGGGAGCTTTGCGGGTCGCCACAGGTGGGGTTTACCGAGGGCATGTACGGGTACAACACCAGCATGACCGACACCAGCATGACCGTTCCCCCACCCGATGAACCCATCCCGGTCGATCCACCGCCCGGGCCGCTTGATCCCGCAGTGCCGGGGAACCCACCGGTTCCCGTCGATAGCGGAGGGTGAGTTCGAAGTCGGACGTGCTCCTGTTACCGGAGCGCGGCGTCAGCGTTCAGGATTGAGGAGCACGGCGGCACCGTTAACCCGGTCGTGGGCCAGGTCGCTCAACGCCTGGTTGGCCTGATCCATCGGATAGGCGACGGTCGAGACGCGGATCGAGACGGCCGCTGCCGCCCGCAGGAACTCGGAGCCGTCCATCCTGGTGTTGGCCGTGACGCTACACACCGCTCGCTCCTCGAACAGATGACGCTGATAGTTGAGTGTCGGGATGTCACTCAGGTGGATGCCGGCGATGGCGAGTGTGCCGCCACGCTCCAGGGCCTCGAGGGCGGGAAGGACCAGTGTCCCAACCGGAGCGAAGAGAATGGCCGAGTCGAGTGGCTCGGGAGGAGGGTCCGCGGCGTCGCCGACACTGGCCGCACCCAGTTCGAGGGCAAGCTCCCGAGCCTCCGGTGCCCGCGTCATCACGTGCACTCGGGCTCCCTCAGCCATGGCGATCTGCGCGGTGAGGTGAGCGGACCCTCCGAAGCCGTAGATGCCCAGCCGACCACCGTCGGGCAGATGTGACCGTCGGAGCGCCCGATACCCGATGATCCCGGCACAGAGCAGAGGGGCGGCCGTCTCGTCACTGAATGCCTCGGGAATCGCATACGCGAAGCCCTCCTCGGCCACGACGTAATCGGCGTAGCCACCGTTCACGTCCCATCCGGTGAAACGGGGGGTCGTGCAGAGGTTCTCGTTGCCGGCGACGCAGAATCTGCACACCCCGCACGTGTGGGCCAGCCAGGGAACCCCGACTCGGTCCCCCCGCCCGAAGCGGGTGCAGCCCGTCCCGACCTCGTCCACCACGCCCACCACTTCGTGCCCGGGTGTGATCAGGGGATGTTTCGGGTCCAGGTCTCCTTCGGCCAGGTGCAGGTC
The DNA here is from genome assembly GCA_963738545.1 of uncultured Acidimicrobiaceae bacterium. Taxonomy (GTDB): domain Bacteria; phylum Actinomycetota; class Acidimicrobiia; order Acidimicrobiales; family RAAP-2; genus Bog-756. Next base: position 784,717 of record CAVTXA010000007.1, on the reverse strand, counting down.
GGTCCGGCAGACGCCGCACGCCCGCACCCGGACGCGGATCTGCCCGATCCCGGGCTCTGGGATCGGTCGAGAGACCGAACGGAGCGGGCTCGAGTCGATGGGGCCTGGAGCGTCGACCGCCCAGGCCCGCATGGTCTCCGGTGGCATCACGCCGCTCCTCTCCGCTCCCACCAACGAGAGCGAGCCTGTGACTTGGCCGTGGACCACAGTGTGCACCGGTGCCGGAACCGTGTCGAGCGGGGGCGCTCCCCGCTGGTTCAGTGGTGGTGGTGGTCCTTTGCGGCCTTCTTCTGCGACGCCGATGGCGTGGAGGTCGTGGAGGTCGTGGTGGTGGTCGGAGGTGGGGGTGGGGGGGCAACGGCAACCGAGACGACCACCGGTGTCCCGAGCCTCACCCGGCCGATTGGTGCGATCGACACCACGGTGCCCGGGGTGGCAGCAGAGACGACCGTGGTCCGAGCCGGTCGCACACCGAGCGAGGCGAGGGTCGCCACGACGAGGTCCGGGGTCTGTCCCGCGAACGAGGCCGCATTGATCTCGACGAAGCCAGACGCCGTGCGGAGCATGATGGGGGCTCCGGCGAGGACCGAGGTGCCGGGCTTGGGGGTCTGCGCCACCACCAGGCCGGTCGGTCGATTCACATCGATGACCTGCTCTTCGGGGTGCAGTCCCAGTTTGTGGATGCTCGCCGTGGCAACCGTGGCCGGCATTCCCACCAGCTTGGGTACGGCAACGCGAGTCGGCGACCGTGTCACGTAGAGGGCCGAGGCCCCGAGCAGGACCAGGACCGCAACCACCGGGATCAGCACTCGAAGCCGACGGTGGGTGGCCGGTCGTCGGTCGGCACCGGCCACCACGGGGGGACCGGCGGGCCAGCTGGCGGTACCCGTGTGATCGATCAGGGTGGGATCGGTGTCCGCGTCCGAAGCTACCGCGGCACCCCGACCGAGGAGCGCGGTGTCACCGGAACCCTGGATGGAGTCCGGGACCGTCCGCCACCCGGCGGTCCGCGGCAGCACGGTGGAGGAGCCGATGGCGTCCATCAGCCCCAACGCCTCTGATGCCACCGCGGTTGCCGATGGTGGACGACCGCGGGGGTCCTTCTCGAGCATATGGAGGATGAAATCGGCCACCTCCGGAGGAACGGCCGATGGCATCGGCGGTGCGGGGTCGCGAACGTGGGCCAGGGCAATGGCCATCGACTCGTCGAACTCGAACGGCGTGTGCCCGGCGATGCAGAAATAGCCGACGATGCCCAGGGCGTAGAGATCCGACGCTGGGGTGGCGACCGCTCCGGAGAGTTGTTCGGGCGACATGTAGCGAACCGTCCCGACCATGGTGCCGGTCTGGGTGAACGCCGACGTGTCGAAGGCACGAGCGATTCCGAAGTCGGTGAGTTTGACCACACCGTCCGGTCGCAGCAGCAGATTGGCCGGCTTGATGTCCCGGTGGATGAGGCCCCGATCGTGGGCGACCTGGAGGGCGAGAGCCGCCTGCCTGACGATGTCGAGGGTCTCCAACACGGTCAAGGCGCCGTCCCGGAGCACCCGCTCGGCGAGGGATTCACCCTGGACCAGTTCCATGACGATGTAGGCCCGGTGGTCCCCCTCGTCACCCGCGTCCTCGCCGTAATCGAAGACGGTGGCAATCCCCGACGAGGTCAACCCGGCGGCCGCTTGGGCCTCAAATCGAAAGCGGGCGCGCGTCGCCTCATCCGGACCGAAGTGACTCTTGAGGATCTTGACGGCAACTTCCCGACCCAGGCGCTGATCGGATGCTCTCCAGACGTCCCCCATCCCGCCGCTGGCGATCGGTTCTTCGAGAAGGTACCGGTCACCCAGCGTCACTCCCGTAGACACGGTCATGGATGACTCCCAACTAGGGCTGGTGTGGAAGGCTTGCGATCGGCACGGCCAGTCATCGTGGAGACGAGACCGACAGTGCCCCCTGGGGGCTCAAGTTGATGGGATGCTGGACTCCACTGTTGCATGGTCTGCGGACCCCGGGCTTCTGGCTCCTGTGCCCTCACTAACGCACCGGGCGTTCCCGGCGCACTAAAACCAGGACATCCTGATCCCCTGTCCCGGTTCTGACGGGGAACAGTGCATGGGAACGATGACCGTTCAGTACCCGTGAGCCCACGATCGCAAACCAGCGAAGTGGCGGAGCAGTTCAACAGGGAGCCAAGAAGCTCGCTGACCTGGAACGCAGCAGTCCGACCGTGGTGATGGCCCTGACCGAGAGGGCCGCGGGTATCGCCGGAGGCTTCGGGAAGGTGGGTTCCGAGGCTCAGCCCGGCACGAGCAAGGCATTCGCGTTGGCCACTGAGCTGAACCACGAGGCACTGGGTTTTGCCCGACGCTCGAACGTCACCGGGTCGACGGCGTGGAGCCCGAACTTGGGTCGGAACCCGTGGGACCACTCGTAGTTGTCCAGCAGGCTCCAAACGAAATACCCCCGGATGTCCACCCCGTCGTCGAGGGCACGCTTGACCCCACGCAGGACCTCGGCGATGAACGGGATGCGCTCGGAGTCGTTGTCCGTGGCGATGCCGCTCTCGGTCAGCAGGACCGGTAGCCCGGAGATGGCTGCCGCCCGGCGGGCACAGTGCTCGACTCCCTGGGGCCAGTATTCGTAGCCCATCTGGGTGAGCGGTACCCCCGGTTCGTTGGGCGCCTGGCCCTCTGCTCCGAAGTGGACCCGTGAATAGCATTGGACGCCGATGAAGTCATCGCCTTCGGTTGCTCGCAGGAACCGGTCCTCCAGAATCTCCTGAGCCGCTTCGAGCACCTCTTCGCCCCCCGGGTCGGCCACCATCTCGTCCATGGACAGGGTCAGGCCGACGGAGAAGGCGCCCGGTCCGGACCGCAGAGCTTCCACGGCCAGCCGGTGCGCCCGCACGATGGCCTCGTTCACGGCGAGATGGCGGCCGAAGTCGTCCTTGACCCCTGGTGGTGACGATCCCGAGCGCGTAGCCCATGACGCCGATGAGGTTGAGCTCGTTGATGGTGCACGCCCATCCGATGAGATCACCGAAGTGGGCGGTAGCCCGACTGACGAACCGGGCGAACAGCTCGGGGGCGTCCGCCGCCTCCCATCCACCACGAGCCGCCAGCCAGGTTGGTGTGGTGAAGTGGTGGAACGTCACCACCGGGGCGATGTTCCGCTCGCTCAATGCGGCGCAGATGCGGCGGTAGTAGTCAAGAGCGGCCAGAGAGAATTCCCCCTCTGCAGGTTCGATCCGACTCCACTCGAGCGAGAAGCGGTAGGCGCCGAGGCCCATGTCCGCCACCAGCTGGACGTCCTCCTCCCACCGGAACAGCGAGTTACAGGCGTCGCCGCTCGATCCGTCGCAGCCCGAGTCCGGGTTGTGCTCCCACTCCCACCAGTCGTTGTTGACGTTGCCGCCTTCGATCTGATGGGCCGCGGTCGCCGTGCCCCAGAGGAATCCGTCGGGGAAGCTGAACTCCGGTGTACCGGTTCCATGTGCGCTCACGGCGGGTCACTGTACTCGCCGCACCGACGGGTGAGGGGTTGGCGACGGTGGCGGGTCGAGGACCTCAGGCGGCGATTTCCGTGGCCGGATGACTGGCCCTACCCGGCGACGGCATCGCTCCGGTGGGGAAGTACCCACCCGGGGCGGGGGAAGTGGCAGGTGTACCCGTTGGGATAGCGCTCCAGATAGTCCTGGTGTTCGGGTTCCGCCTCCCAGAAGGGACCGGCCGGAGTGACCTCGGTGACCACCTTCCCCGGCCAGAGTCCCGATGCTTCGACGTCGGCGATGGTGTCCTCGGCGACACGGCGCTGCTCGTCGTCGAGATAGAAGATTGCCGACCGGTAGCTGGAGCCGATGTCGTTCCCCTGGCGGTCCATGGTCGTCGGGTCGTGAACCTGGAAGAAGAACTCGAGGAGGTCTCGGTAGGAGATGACCGCGGGATCGAAGGTGATCTCGATGGCCTCGGCATGGCCCGCGTGGTTCCGGTACGTGGCATTGGCAACATCACCCCCGGTGTACCCGACCCGCGTCGCACGCACCCCGGGGCGCTTGCGTATGAGGTCTTGCATCCCCCAGAAGCATCCACCGGCCAGAATCGCCTGCTCGGTCGTGTCGCTCATTGGTCTCCTCCCTCGCTCGTGGCTCTGTCCAGGACTTGGCGGTACTCTCCGTAACCCTCGGCTTCCAGATCCTCGTACGGGACGAAGCGGAGGGCCGCCGAGTTGATGCAGTAGCGCAGGCCGCCCTCCTCGGCGGGCCCGTCGTCGAACACGTGGCCCAGATGGCTGTCCCCGTGGGCCGAGCGCACCTCGGTCCTCACCATCCCGTGCGTCCGGTCCTGGGTCTCCACCACGTTGCTCGGTTCGAGGGGCACGGTGAAGCTCGGCCACCCGCACCCGCTGTCGAACTTCTGCTTCGATGCGAACAGTGGCTCGCCCGACACCACGTCCACGTAGATCCCCGACTCCTTGGAATCCCAGAACTCATTGGCGAAGGCCGGCTCGGTAGCGGCTTCTTGGGTCACCGCGTACTGCCGGGGGCTGAGCTGGGCAATGGTGTCGGGGTTCTTGCGATACCGGTCGGTCATCTTGGCTCCTTCGCCCCTCGCGGCGCCCTCGCGCCGGCACCGTGGTCAACACCGTACGACATCCGTTCATTTCCGGGCCTGCGCCACTACCGGGCTGCTCCGAGGGCCGCAGCTCCGCCCGGATGGGGGCATGATGACGGGGGACGTGCTCGATGCCGAGGAGGCCTGTTCGTGGCTTGGGATTTTTCGACAGAACCGGAGTTTCAGGACCAGCTGGACTGGGTCGACCAGTTCTGTCGGGAAGAGGTCGAGCCCTTGGAGCTGGTCTTCCCCTACGCCGTCCGGATGCGTGATCCCAAGATGAAAGCCCTGGTCGACCCCTTGCGCCAGCAGGTGAAGGACCGTGGACTGTGGGCGATCTTCCTCGATAAGGAGCTCGGTGGCCCCGGATTCGGTCAGCTCAAGTTGGCCTTGGTGAACGAGATCATCGGCCGCTACGGGAGCGCCCCGGCCATTTTCGGCTGTCAGGCCCCCGACACCGGCAATATGGAGCTGCTGGCGGCCTACGGCACCGAGGTCCAGAAGAAGCGATGGCTCGAGCCGTTGATGAACCAGGAGATCTGGTCGGCGTACTCGATGACCGAGCCCCAGGGGGGCTCGGACCCCAACCTCTTCGTCACCCACGCCGTCCGGGACGGCGAGGAGTGGGTCATCAACGGCGAGAAGTGGTTCACCAGCGCAGGGCGGCATGCCGATCTTCTCTTCGTCATGTGCACCAACGGCATGTTCGTGGTGCCCAGGGACACGGCGGGGGTCGAGATCATGGATCAGCCGCGGACCCACGACCACATCGTCTACCGCGACGTCCGCATACCCCTCGACCATCTCCTCGGGCCGGAGGACGGCGCCAAAGTCCTGGCCCAGCGACGACTCGGTGGGGGCAGGATCCACCACGCCATGCGGGCCATCGCCCAATGCAAACGGGCCTTTGACATGATGTGCGAACGTGCCCTCAGTCGAGAGTCGCACGGCAAGGTCATCGCTGAGCATCAGATGGTCCAGAGCGCGGTCGCCGACTCCTACGCGGAGATCAACATGCTCCGGCTCCTGGTGCTGTGGACGGCCTGGACCATCGACAACTCGAGCACCCAGGAGGCCCGGACCCAGATCGCCGCATGCAAGTACACGGCGGCCAAGGTCCTGAAGGATGTGGCCTACCGGGCCATCCACATCTTCGGATCGTTGGGGGTCACCGATCTCACGCCGCTCCAGGCCATGTGGGCGGGCTCGCCGGCCATGAGTGTGATGGACGGCGTCGACGAGGTGCACAAGGTCACCGTGGCCCGCAACGTCCTGAAGGGGTATGCACCCCACGACGGCTTCTGGCCCACCGACTACTTGCCGGCCAAACGGGCCGCGGCACGGGAGAAGTTCCGAAGCGCCATGGATGCCGATCCTGATCTCGTCAAGTACGCCGACTACATGGAACGTCGCTCCAGCGGACGAGGTTGATCATGGAGCTCACAGATCGGAACGTCGTGGTGACGGGCGGGGCCAGTGGCATCGGACGGGCCATGTGTCGCGCCTTTGCACGACAGGGCGCTCGGGGCACGGTGGTCGCCGACCTCAACGGGGACGGGGCCCGTGCGGTGGCCGAGGAGCTCGTCGACCTCGGATACGCAGCGGTCGCCGTGACCGTGGACGTGACCGACGAATCCCAGGTCAGAGAGCTGGTTGCCTCGGCAGAGTCAGCCTTCGGAGTCGTGGACGTGTTCTGTGCCAATGCCGGCATCGTGGTGCCCGGTGGGGTCGAGGTGCCCGACGAGGTGTGGCAGCGCATGTGGGCGGTCAACGTCCAGAGCCACATCTTCGCCGCCCGGGCCGTCCTGCCAGCAATGCTGGAGCGGGGTGAGGGCTACCTGGTGCACACGGCCTCGGCCGCCGGCCTGTTGACCCAGCTCGGATCGGCTCCCTACAGCGTGACCAAGCACGCGGTGGTTGCCCTGGCCGAATGGTTGTCCATCACCCACGGCGACGCCGGGCTGCGGGTGTCGTGCCTGTGCCCGCAAGGGGTATGGACGGCTATGACCGGCGCCGACGAGCTCGGCTCGCGTGATGCCACGGTCTCGACGGTCGGGCGGGACGGCATGCTGGAGCCCGAGGCGGTGGCCGATGCGGTGCTGGAGGCCATGGCCGAGGAACGGTTCCTCATTCTTCCCCATCCGGAGGTGGCCACCTACGAACAGCGCCGGGCCGGTGACCGCGACCGCTGGCTGCGGGCGATGAGGGCCATGCAGGCTCAGTTGGTCAAACTGGTCAAGTGACCTCGGTACCGCCGGTGCGGTCCCGACTGGGGGGCCGACCCGGGATCGGCCTGACCTAGGGGGTCGGGTGGTCCGGGGGCCCCGGCCGGAGCGCCCGAGGACCGACGTCGTCAGCGGCAACCACGGGGAGCCGGCCGTGATGGGCCATGCTGTCGTCCATGGACCACTGTGAAGTGTGCGGATTCGACTATGACGATCTGGCGATTCACGAAGCCCCGTCAGCGATTCGGGTCGGTGCCGAGCGGATCGCCGAGGACCTGTTCAGCGGCGACGACTCCTCGATCCACAATCGGCCGGACGCAGGAACCTGGTCCGTGGTGGAATACGCATGCCACGTCCGAGACGTGCTCCTGATCCAGCGTGAGCGGCTGCTCCTGGCCCTGGTGGAGGACACCCCGCGGTTCGTCCCCATGTATCGGGAGGAGCGGGTCGCCCATGCCGGCTACGACCGGGAGTCGGCCACCGAGGTGGCGCAGGAACTCACCGTGGTGGCCAGTCTCGTGGCCAAGGTAGTCGCCCCGCTGGACGATCGGCAGCTGGCCCGTACCTGCATCTTCAATTTCCCCGAGCCCCGCGTCAGGGACCTGGCGTGGGTCGTGCGGCACACTGTTCACGAGGTGGTCCACCATGAGATGGATGTGCGACGGGTGCGGACGCGTCTGCTGGACGACGATGTGTGGACGTGAGCCGGAACACGGCTGATTGGTTGGGGTGGCGATGCCGGTTCTTCCGATAGCGTCGGTTGGGTGGATGAGGTCGATGGCGAGCACGGGGGCACCGAGGCGGTAAACGCCTTCCTCCGGTCCCTCGGGGCCACGGAGGACCAGATCGCGACGGCCTGGCGAGACTGTCGGATCGCCAGTCTCGCCGGTGACCTGGTCTACGCCGAAGGCGCCACGCTCTCGGCCACCGACCTGGCCGTGCGGGCGGGTGTCTCCACCGACACGGTCCTGTCCGTCTGGCGGACGTTGGGCGTCGTGGTTCCCGGCGAGGACTTCGCCATGTTCACCGAGCGCGATGCGGAGTTCGTGGCGTTCCTGGTCAACGACAACCCGGTCGGATCCCACGGCGACGAGCTCTTGAGGGTCATCGGCAATTCGCTGTCCCGGGTGGCCGAGGCCGCCGTGGCCGTCTATGTGCAGACAAAGGAGCCTGAACCGCACGCTCCCGGCACCGATCTGCTCGACTGGGCCAAGGACATGGTCGACGTGAGTTCGGCAGCACTGCGACTCGGCGACTCGATGGGCACGATCTTCCCCCACCACCTGCGGGATGCCATCGATCGACAGCGGATTGCCCAGGAGGGTGTCACGGAAAAGGCGCTCCACCGGTTGGCCGTGGGCTTCGTCGACCTGGTGGGCTTCACCCCACTGTCGCTGCACGCCGATCCCGCGGAGGTGTTGGAGCTGGTGAGCGCGTTCGAAACGAAGGCATTCGAGGTGGCGTCGGCCCGAAACGGTCGGATCGTGAAGCACATCGGCGACGAGGTCATGTTCGTGGCTCTCGATGCCGCCTCGGGTTGCGCCATTGCCCGGGAGATCACCGATGCCTTCGGGGACGGCATCGAACCGCGGGGTGGTGTCTGCTTCGGCGATGTGATCGTCAGGCACGGGGACTACTACGGCAAGGTGGTCAATCTCGCCTCCCGCTTGGCCGAGCTGGCCATCCCCGGTGAGGTGCTCGTCGACGCTGAGACGGCGCGGTGGGCCGCCGGGGTCGACTTCCGATCAGCGGGGCGGCGACTCCTCAAGGGCTACGACGTTCCGGTGGAGGTGTGCTCCGTCGGCTCGGTGACGTTGGATAGCGCACCACCGCTGGCGGTTCCCGGGTAGCCCGTCGAGAGTCAACCTGACCACCGCGTCGGGGGCTGTGGCGTGCCCCCTAGCGGCCAGGCCCCATGGGCGCTGCGGGTCCCGATCCCGGGGATACCCTGACCGCATCCGTCCGTACCCCCACGCGCCGCTGCCCTGCACGATGTGCAGGGCAGCGGGTACGAGCGTGGCGTTGTGATCAGTGGAGTGGAACGGCGACCTTGGGCGGCAGGGCAATCGTGCCCGTCACGTGGGTGCCGTGATGAAACAGGTTCCGCACCGCGGGCAGGGCGTAGCGATCGAGTCCGAAGTAGCCCGCATTGCGCCAGGCCAGGATCAGGAACAAGGACACCAGGGCGTAGGCCGGGTTCACCCCCGCCGAGCCGGAGAACATGTAGATCACGTTGAGGCCGATGCCCATGAAGGCGGCCGCTCCGGTGAAGAGACCGAGGATCAACAGCGCGCCGATCACCAACTCGCTGAGGGTGACCAGTTTGGCGATCCACGAGGCGTTGGGAATGACGAAGTTGTGGAGGAATCCCGCCCACCATCCGTAGGAGGCGCCACCTTTTCCGGTAGCCGAGCCGGCCACGCCAGCCGTGGAGAAGCCCTTCACCCCTGCTCCTCCGCCATACCAGAAGGCGGCCTTCTCGCTGCCCCACAGCTTCTGATAGCCGGCGTTCAGCCACTCGTAGCCGAGCCAAAGCCGAGCCACCAGCCAGACGAGCGCCGCGCCCTTGGACCGGAAGAGCCAGTCAGCGAAGCGGAGGTTTCCCGACGGTGCTTCGAACACCCCGCCGGTGGCGGTTGCACCTTCCACGTCGGGTGTCACGGCGCCTTTCAGGAAATCCAGTGTCGCAGTCATCACGTCCTCCTTACCCGACGGCCCGTTGACGATCGGCTTCTGTTCTCCACTGTGGCCCATGGGCCAGCGGCCGGACAGGGCCGAAAGTCCCAGATCAGTGGGGTGTCAGCGGCTGTTTTCACGACGCGTCGGGAACGGGGGGTGAAACGGTCAGCCGGTCGGTACCTGCCAGATGAGCTCGGTGCCTCCCCGATCGGGTGTCTCGATCACCATCGTCCCTCGGAGCGTCTCCGCCCTCCGCCTCAGGTTGGTCAGCCCCATCCCCGAGGCGATGGTCGAGGTGCCGTTGATGCCACGCCCGTTGTCGACGATGCGCAACCGGCACATGCCGCCATCGGCGCTAATGGCCACCGACGCCGAGGTGGCGTCGGCATGGCGACCGATGTTCGTGACACCCTCACGCACCGTCGCCAGCAGATTCTCGGTGACCAACTCCGAGACGACCGAGTCGACGGGGCCGGTGAAGGTGACATGGACGTCGAACCCCACCATCGGGTTGAGTGATCGGACCAGCGAGAGCACGCTGGCTCGTACACCGAGATCGCCCAGGTCCACACCCAGCTCGTAGATGCTGGAGCGCACCTGGGCTATGGCATCCCCGATGTCCGTCACCAGAAGGCTGAGGCGGTCGGCCATGGCCGTGGCCGCAGGCTCTTTGGCCATGGTCTCCAACGAGATGCCCACGGCATACAGGTGTTGGATCACCGTGTCGTGGAGATCCCTGGCCATCCGGTGCCGATCCTCGAGCACGGCCAACTCCTGGACCCGGCGGTGGAGCCGGGCGTTCTCCAGGGCCATACCAGCCGCCATGGCCAGAGCCTCCACCACGGCCTGATCGTCGACCGTGAATTCGGGTGCGTCGACCTTGTCGGTGAGGTAGAGGCTCCCGTAGACCTCGTCGCGGACGTTGATGGCTACGCCGAGGAACGAGTGCATGACGGGATGGTGGGGCGGAAAGCCGAACCGATCAGGGCGGTGGTCGAGGCGGGCGAGGCGCAGCGTGCCGGGGGCATCGCTCAGATGGCCCAGGACCCCGCGACCCGAGGGTCGTGGGCCGATGGCCTCCTCCTCTTCGGGGGTGAGTCCCACGGTGAGGAACTCAGCGAAGGAGGTCCTGTCGCTGTCGAAGATGCCCAGGGCGGCATAGCGGGCGCCGGTCAGGGAGCGGGCCTCATCGATGACGTGGCTCAGCAGTGCGGGGAGATCGACGTCGGCGGCGAGCAGCATCGTCGCCTCGAGTACCCGAGTCAATCGAACGGGATCGTCGATCGAATGAAAGGGCACCCCAAGGGAGCGTACTGACGGCACGACCTGTCGTCCACCGCGGGATGCGATGGGCGGATGCCGTGAACCCGGGCGTGCAGGCCTCGTTTTTCCTGGTCAAGTTGCCAGAGTGGCTTCAGGTTGGAAAGATGGCCCTGTGAGCCTCGGTGTCTTCCTCCTCGATGACCACGAGGTGGTGAGAGCCGGCATCCGAGCCATGCTGGAGGCCACGGACGATCTGGCCGTGGTGGGGGAGGCGTCCACCGTCGCTGAGGCGTTGGAGCGCATCCCGACGGCGCAACCCCGGGTGGCACTTCTCGATGTGCGGCTCCCCGACGGAAGCGGCGTGGAAGTCTGTCGGGAGATCCGCTCGGCGTATCCGGACATCGTGTGCTTGATGCTCACGTCCTACGCCGACGACGAGGCCCTGTATGCCGCCATCCTCGCCGGTGCGGCGGGATACGTCTTGAAGCAAGTGGGAGTGGGGGACCTGGTTGAGGACATCCGGCGGGTGGGTTCAGGCCACTCGCTTCTCGATCCCTCAGTCACCCGGCGGGTACTCGAACGACTCCGGAGCGGCCCACGAGAGGATGTCCGCTTGGCCAGTCTCACGTCCCAGGAGCGCAAGGTCTTGGACCTGATCGCCGAAGGCAAGACGAACCGTCAGATCGCCGAGGACCTGTACCTGGCCGAGAAGACGGTGAAGAACTATGTCTCCAATCTCTTGGCCAAACTGGGCATGGAACGGCGGACACAGGCCGCCACCTTCGCCGTCCGCCTCGAGGAGCGCTCAACCACGACGCCGACGGACGATTCGTCCGGGACGTGAGGGGCTTCCCCTGAGGGGATGACGCCCCCTTACGGGTCGTCACGCTGTTGATCCACGCCTATCCCCCGTTCGGCCAAGGCGACTTCGAGAGCATGACGCTCTCCGTTGTCGAACCGATCGATGGCGAACTCGATATCCAAACCCCTGGCCAGGACGATCAACGCGATGTCGTAGTCCAGAGCATCGGCCACCGCCTCGAATCCCTGCGTCGGGGCGGACCCGAACCGTCCGGGGCGGAGACGGGCCCGCGAGCTTGCCAGCTGTGCGAGAGCGTCTCCCTGACGAGGATTGATGTCGGCATGGTCGTGCTGCTCGAGCGCCGATCCAAGGAGTTGGGTGTACATGGACATGTCTCGACGATCGAAGCTCCTCTCTCGCCAGCGGGACACGAAGACGGCTCTCTGGTGCAACGGGCTTGTGCCAAGCTCCGTCGCGTCATCGTGACAGCGAAGGGCGCCGGGGAGAAGGGCCGAAGGTCACGACTTCAACGAGGGTCCGGCGAGGGGCGGGTCCAGCTCGGCCTGCCGCCGTCATCAGGGTCGCCGGTTTGCTCGTAGAAGGGCCGAAGGGCCCTGGTCCAGCGCCCTCACAGCTGCCAGCGTGGGACCTACCCTCTCCGGCCGCGGGTGAGCGGCAAGGACCTCGTACAGGGAGATCGCGTGGATGATGCAGAGGTCGGCCGGTACCCGGCCGAGCTGGAATGCCGGTGGACGACCCGGGTAGGCACGACGGTGCACGTGCGGCCCATCCGGGCCGACGACGCTTCCCGGCTGCTCATCTTCCACCGGCAGCTGTCGCCGGCCTCGGTCTATCGGCGCCACTTCTTCATGCACCCCGAGCTCTCGGACGCCGAGGTGGAGCACTTCACCCGGGTGGACTATGTCGACCGGTTGGCGTTGATCGCCGAGGACGCCGATGAGCTCGTCGCCGTAGGCCGCTACGAACGCGGCCCGGAGGCCACGGAGGCCGAAGTGGCCTTCGTGGTGGCGGACGCCTACCAGCACCTCGGGATCGGCACGATGCTGCTCGACCATCTGGCCCACGCGGCCCGACCTAATGGGATCTCCACGTTCGTCGCCACCACGTTGGCCGACAACCGGAACATGGTCGATGTCTTCCTGCATTCGGGCTTCTCGGTGACGACGACGTCGAGCCACGGTGTGATCAGTGTGCGCCTGGCCATCAGTCCCGAGGCCGGCTCCCCGGTGGATGGGTCGACGTCCGTCGAGTCGACGGCTGACCGGGGGACCGCATCCGAACAGGCTCCGGACAATCAGGGACCTTCGGCACTACCGACCCGCTGAGCCAAGCGACAGGCTGGAGCAACGCAGAAGGAATAGGAGCCTCTCCATGAAAGCCCTCGTGTATCACGGTCCCGCCACCAAGGCTTGGGAAGACGTACCCGATCCGGTCGTGCAAGCCGACACCGATGTGATCGTACGGGTGGACACGACCACGATCTGCGGCTCGGACCTCCATATCCTCAAGGGTGATACGCCCGAGGTGACCGATGGGCGCATCCTGGGGCACGAGGCCGTGGGCACGGTCGAGACGGTCGGCTCAGGCGTGAAGACGGTTTCAGTCGGGGATCGCGTCCTCGTGTCGTGTATCAGCGCCTGTGGGACGTGCCGGTACTGTCGGGACGGACGCTACGGACAGTGCCTCGGTGGGGGAGGATGGATTCTCGGGCATCTCATCGACGGTACCCAGGCCGAGTATGTCCGCGTGCCCTTTGCCGACACGTCCACCTACCCGGTGCCTGACGGGGTCGATGACGAGGAACTCCTCATGCTGGCCGACATCCTGCCCACGGCGTACGAGGTCGGTGTGCTCAACGGGAAGGTGCGGCCCGGCGACAGCGTCGCCGTGGTGGGCGCGGGACCGATCGGCCTCTCGGCCATCACCGGGGCCAAGCTGTTCTCCCCGGGCCTGGTCATCGCCATCGATCTGGCCGACGCTCGCCTCGACATGGCCAAGCAGTTCGGTGCCGATGTGACGATCAACAACGGTGGAACGGACGTCCGGGCCGCGGTGCACCAGCTCACCGAGAGTCTCGGTGTCGACGTGGCCATCGAAGCGGTGGGCGTGCCCGCCACGTTCGAACTGTGCGCCGAGTTGGTTCGGCCCGGTGGGCATGTGGCCAACATCGGCGTCCACGGAAAGCCGGCCACCCTCCATCTCGAGTCCCTCTGGACCCGTGACGTGACGATCACCACCGGGCTGGTGGATACCTACTCGACCCCGACGCTCCTGCGCCTGCTCACCGGTCACCAGATCAACGCCGGCCGCTTCGTCACCCACCACTTCGGTCTCCAGGACATGATCGAGGCCTACGACGTCTTCGCCCGAGCGGCGGACACCGGCGCCGTCAAGGTGGTGCTGTCCCGCTGATCGGGCCCGACTCCGGTCTGTCAGTTGAAGTGCTTGAGTGAGGTCCACGTGACTCCCCATGGACGGAACAGGCCCGTACAGAGGTATAAGTGGCCGTCCCATTCCTGGTTATGGAAGCCGACACTGTTCTTCAGGGTGGCGACGACGTCGACGCTCGAGAAGAACCGGTGCAGATAGGACGCGTAGCCCGTGACATCCTGAGGGCCGGGAGCCACGGCGACGACCGTGGTGGCGTGGGGATTCCCCGGGCCCCAGAACCATTCGCTGTTGTGTCCGCTCACCGCCGTGGGCAGCCCGAGGGCCGGCCCGTAGGTGTTGATGGCTCCGGCCTCCCCGTAGTCGACGGTGAAGATGACGGCGTGGTGTCGCTGTCGTGGTGGAAGCGAGTGCCAGACCGTGGCCACGGACCGGACGAGCTCGGGCCAGCCGACGGTCTCTGCCAGTTCCTTGTTGGCGCCGGTGGTCCACCGGGCATCGCGTGCCGGAAGGACCGGCAGCACGACGGGAAGGGTGATGGCCGTGCTCAGCGCGATCAGCGCCACGAGCCGTCGCAGTCGGTACGGCTTGGCGTCCAACCACGACTCCACCCGCACGGATCCGGCGGCCAGGAGGTAGACGTACGCGCCGGCGAGGTAGTACACCTTGGCCCCCGTGGTCACGGCGAAGAGCACGAACAAGAGCCCGTAGGCCCACACGAGGGCACGCCACAGGGGGCGTCCGGCCCTCCATAGGAACCCGATGCCGGCCACCCACACCCAGGCCAGTGCCAAGGTCGCCATCAGGAGTTGCCCCACGATCCAGGTGGCGATGTTTCCCGCGCCGCCGTTCTCCCGGTGGAGGCTGGCCGTCATGGCCGCGATGGGCCAATGGTGGAGCGCCTGCCACCACAGGTCGGGGAGGGTGAAGGCGGCGGCGATGAGCACGCCGGCGACGAACCAGCGGTTGGTCAGGGCGCCGCCACCCCTGCTGGCCACGATGCCCACGACCAGCGCCAGGGCGAAGAGCCCGATGTCGCTCTTGTTGGACAGACCCACGCCGAGCACGACGCCCGCCGGCACCCACAGCCGGGCATCGCCGGTCCGCCCGATCCGTGCGACCACGAAGGCGAGGACCGCCCAGAACAGCACGTCGAAGGCGGTCGGTCCGAAGAGATGGTCCGCGCCCAGCAGCGCGGGCATGGTGGCTGCTCCGAGGGCGCCGAGGAACTGGGCCGTCCTGCGACCACCGAACTCTCGGGCCAGGAGACCGGCCACTACCACGGTGCCGGCGCCACTGAGAGCCGGCCATAGTCGGAGCCCGGCGAGCGACGTCCCGAAGACGGTCAGCGAGAGTCGGGCCACCAGTGGGCTGAAGACCGGCTGGTCCACGTATCCCCACGAGAGGTGCCGGGCGCAGTCGAGGAAGTAGAGCTCGTCCCGGTGGAAGCCATACCGATCCGAGACCACCATGAGTAACGCGAACCATGCTGTAGCGAGGATGAAGATCCGGTGGTCGACGGGAGCCAGCGCCACGTCGGATCCCGGCTCCGTCCGGTCGTGCACCGACGGGGGGACTACCGGCGTCAACCGGGCCCCGCGGGAGGCTCGGGAGCATCGTCGGCGATGAATGCCGCCGCCAGCAGGTAGTGCACGGTGGCCCGGGCGACCTGGTCGTCGATGGCCAGGGGGGCAACCTGGTCCCGACGGTGCCAGGCGAAGAAGGCCACGGTCTCCACGACGAACTGTGTAGCCACGGTGGGGTTGGGGAGGGGGCGAAGCTGTCCCGACTCTGTCCGTCGGGTCAGGTACTGCTCCAACCGGTCGACCTGACCTCGACGGGCGTCGTCGAAGTACAGCGTGCCGAGCTCGGGGAACTCGGGCGCGCACCTCTCGATCAGGGCCAGGACGGCACGGTTGTCCTCGACCATCGTGTAGAGCTCGTCGATCACCGCGTGGAACTCGCTCCGGATTGGCTGGTCGGCGTCATCGACCAGGGCGGCCTGCAGCGCGGGGAAACCCGATCGCCGACCCGACCATTCGGCCAGCGGCCGCAGGGCCTCGCCGGCAGCGGGCGTCCGGAGTGGCGTCGGCAGCTCGGCTACGGCGTCCGGGTCGACGGCGTAGAGGAGGGCCAGCTTGAACAACGCCTCCTTGCTCTCCACGTGCTGGTAGAGCGAGGCGTGGCTCAGTCCGAGCTGGCGACCCACATCGGCCATCAGGGTCTTCCGGTACCCCTTGGCCGTGAAGACCGTGCAAGCTGCCCGGGCGATGTCCGTCACCCGGCTACTGGGCGTCCGCCTCGGCATGGGCGAAATATATAACTGACTCAGTCAGTTAATCAAAAGTCCTCCCAGATCGGCCGCCGGTTGGCTGCGCAGGGGAGGTGGTGGGCGGCCCGATCAGCCGGTCGACGCCGAGGCGTGTGCGGCGATCGCCGCCTGATTGTGCGCCTCGAGGTAGCCCTGGGCGACCACGTCGGTGTCGGCCATGACCGGGCAGCTGGACGCGTGCTCGGCCTGCTCGCAGGCCTCATCGATGTACTGGAAGTAGGCCACGAAGTCCAGGGTTTCGGCGACAGAGGGCGCCACCCCCATGAGCAACATCCCCTCTTCTCGGAAGACCTCGCTGAGTGTCACCTCGGAGGCGGCCGACGACGTGTCCGGCGAGGTCGTTGGGCTGGCGTCGGACTTGCCACTCGAGAGTGGACGAGGGACGCCCTCGCTGCGTGCCGCACCACAACCGCCGAGGACCATCCCTGAAAGCACCAACCCGGCGAGGAGGCTGCGCAGCACGCATCCAGTGTGGCAGTGGATCGGTCTAATTCGGGGTATGCACCACCGGTCTCCGATCGAGCCGTGTCGGTGCCTCTCTTGACCGCTCAAGACCGGCGCCCACCGTGCCGATCGTCTAAGGGACGGGACTCCCGGCGCCCACGCCACCATCGTCAATGCCACGGCGGACCACCCGAGCATCACCAGGGGAGAAGGCACAATGAGCACCGGAGAGGGACATCCGCTCGGCACGCCGCCGCTGGCGGCCCTGGTGATGACGCTGTCGTTCCTTGCCCTTCTCGTGCTCGGCGTCAACACGACTGCCTCGGCGGCCTCGTCAGGTGCCAACGCCAAAGCGGCTCTGACGCTCATCGCCGAAGCGCGGGATGCGATGACGGCGGCCGGATCGGTCAGCGCCGTCGGAGGTGGGACGACCCGTATCCCCGGCGTCGGCACAGCCACCGTGACCGAGTCGGACTACGCGGACTCCACCTCGGGTACCCAGACGGTCCAGATGACATCGGGAAGGGCGGGATCCGATGCTCTGCCGTCGGCCACCACCGTGGATCTGGGGGGGACTCTGGACATCGACGCCGACGCCTCGTTCTGGTCGACCTCGATGGGCGTGGCCGATCCGCAGGCCACACAACTGGCCAACCGTTGGGTGCAAATCCCGGGCAGCAGTCCGACCTATGGCTCGGCCGTCGCCGATCTCACGATGCCTTCACTGACTCAGGACCTGTTCGACGCCAGGGGCTATCACGAGGGGAGGACCCTGACCGTGGACGGCGTGCGCGCGGTCGCCATCACCTACCGGAACACCGGGAACGACGCCGGTCCGGTGACCTGTTACGTGGGCATCGCGTCCCACCTGCCGGTGGCGGTGACCATCGGCGGACTGACGCTCCACCTGAGCGCTTGGGGAAAGGTGCGCGCTCTCACCACGCCCACCGGGGTGATCCCCCTTCCCGTACCGACTGCGTCGAGCGCCACCTCCGGCTCCGGCGTGGAGTAGCCGGAGGAGCCTGTTGCGGGGCGACCTCGCGTAATGGTCTGCACGGCTCGCTCCGCCGGGAGGCTCCATCCGGTTCTCGTCGGACCAGGACCGGGTGGCATGTCGGTCGCCTCAGACGTGAGCGAAGACCTCGCGTACCGTCAGATCGAGCACGGTGACGCCGGGCATCGGGGGAACCGGGTACCGGGCAGCCTGATCGGCGTACTCCCTGTTCTCGAAGACCAGGACCGATGTTCCGATCCCGTCGACGGGCTCCAACCAGTAGCCGCACACGATGCCCGGTGCCCGAGCGACGAGCGCCTCCCGGGCCTCTGGAAGGATCCGGCGCGCTGCGTCGGGATCCTCGACACGGACATTGGTCACGATGGCGTACACGGGTCACACTCCTTTGCCAGTCTCTGACCCGGAGCGTAGAGGGAGGCCGGCGTGGCGTCTGGAACCCGGTGTTCGCAGCGCGGTGCGATGCTCAACGACCGGTGAGGTCCAGGGCCAGCACCTCTACGGGTTCGTCGGAAGCGGCGACTGACGCCGTCGTGACACCGGAGGACTCGAGTCCCATCCGGACGTATGCGGCACGTGCTCCCGGGTTGTCCTCCCTCACGCCGAGACGCAGCGTGGAGGCTCCCTCGCCCACAGCCCACGCTGCTACCGCATCGAGCAGGCGGCGGGCGATCCCACCACCTCGGTGCGAGGGGGCCACCCACATTCCCACCAGCTCCCGATCTTCTGGGTGGTCGGACGGTCCGGCGACACCACCGGCGACCCCGACGGTGGCTCCGGCATCGGTGGCCACGAACCATCGGCACGTGGTAGCCCGGTCCCGCCAGGTCGTCTCGTCGAAGGCCGCTTCGCGCTCGAAGGTCGACGTGAAAGCGCGCGGTGCCTGCTCGAGCGAGCGGAGTCGCACGGCGCGAATGACCCGCCAGTCGTCGGGATGCAGGGCCGAGATCTCGATCATCTACCGCTGAGGGTATCCGGACGGAGTCGCCAAATCCCAGACGTCAGGGTCACCCCGGGCTGTGCGCTCAGACCCGGGCCCTTCGTCGGCTCCGCAGACGGTGTCGGATCCCGGCGCCGGTGGCGAGCAGGAACAAGCCGATGGCCACCAGTACCGGGGCGTAGGGACCACTGCCCGTAAAGGCCAGTGATCCCGTGGACGAGGTGGTCGACGCTGGTGATGTGCCCGCTGAGCTTGCGGTGGCGACGGCGGGCACCGTGGTTGCCGTGCTCGACGAACACGTCGTGGTCGTCGTCGTCGATGCCGGTTCGGTCGTGGTCGAGGCGGGCTCGGTGGTGGTTGTCGTTGCCGAAGGGTCGGAGGTGTCGGTCGTGCTGATGGCCTGGAACGAGATCGTGGTGGTCGTCGTCGATGTCGTGGTCGACGTGGTCGTGGTCGGACTCGTGGTCGACGTCGTCGTGGTCGACGTCGTCGTGGTCGGACTTGTGGTCGACGTCGTGGTCGTACTCGCACACGGGTCGGTCGTCGTGGTGGACGAGGTACTGGTCGGAGTCGTGGTTGATGTCGTCGGAGGGGTGGACGTCGTAGACGTGGTCGATGTGGAGGTGGTCACGGCCTGGATGACACCCGGTGATTTTGCTGTTGGTGCTACCGCAGCGAGGGCGGAAGGCGGGACCATGGACGAGAGTCCGACGATGCCGACGACGGACGCCGTCAACCGAACTGCCCAACGCAGCATCCTCTGTCCTCTCTACCTTTGCGTGCATCGGACAGGGACTCCGAGCGTGTCCTCTTCGACGCGTCGCACTAGTGCGCGCAAACGTTAGGACGGCAGAAGTGACCGCTATGACACAGAAGGGTGAACGTTTCGCGACGACTACGCCGGTGGCGATCCGATGTGGTGCCGGGGCCCCGACCCGCAGTGAAACTCGCACCACGCGGCGTGCTCACGCGAAGTTCATGCTGACGTCACGTCGAATTGACGTGGAGGCAAGGTGGGTCGCGTACGTTGACCATGTGGCTCAACATGATGCGAAAGCTCGCAAGGTGTCCGCAGGCGAATGGGACGTCGTCTGTCCGGGATGTCCAGGTCACGGCACCCAGGTGGGTGCCGCGCGCGACAGCCCGGCGCTCACCTGCAGGGAACAGGCACAACTGCTGGCCGACTTCCATCGCCAGATCTACAGCGAACTGGGCGACCGGATACTGCGCTGACCGGATCGGTGGTGGCGGCGAGCGTCCGGGCCACTGGACAGACGAACATACGTTCGATACCGTCGTCGCATGCGCTACGAAGTCGACGTCACCATCGCACGGTCGCTCGATGTCAGGACGGAGCAGTTCCTCGAGGCCGCCCGTCGGTCGGCCAACCGCCTGGTTCGCTTCTCGGGAGACACCACGTCGATCAGCCTGACCGTCGAGGTGGCAGGCATGTGTCGGGAGGACGCCATCCGGTCCGCCGCCCGCGAGGTTGCCGGAATCTTTCCCGCGTGCGATAGCGAGAAGTATGGCGAGCCTCGCCTGACCTCACCCTAAGCATCGTGAGCTCCCGCCGTGGGCCTGCCTGAGGAAGCAGCGCCGCCGCCACCGACCTGCATGCGCCGGTCCCAGTCGGTGCCATGGGTGGGATCAAGCTGGAGGCGCACCGTGACACGCCGGTGCGTGCCCTGCGCACCACGCGCCCATCCGTGTGGAAGCAGCACCGCCGCAGCACCCTTCTTCGCTACGGCGGCGCGCCGTGGGACGGGCGTCCAAGCGCGGGTCCGCACCGGCCGTCCGTGATTCGTCGACAAGAACCGCTCCTGAGGATGGCGCTGGCGTAACGTTGCACCATGTCCCGGCACCGGTCGCGGCCCGTTGCCCCCCGTGGCCCAAGAGCGTGGGAGGCGTCGCCGCCCAGGTGGTGGTGGACGACGTCACCGGGCCCGAGGCCATGATCACGCTGATCGGTCTGGCCTTCAAGCTCGTCAAGTGGACGGTGATCACCGTCGCCTACCTGCTGGTCGGTCTGGTCAAGCTCGTGACCATCATCGTCGTCCTCATCTTCTTCAGCGCTCGGGCCGGCATCCGTCGGCTGCTCGACGCCAAGGAGCGGAAGGAGGATGACGAGCCTGACGAGTACGACCTGGGCTATCCCTCCCACCTCGGCCGGTCATCGGAACGGCTGACCCGGGATGCCTTCGACGCCCGGTGGCAGCGGGAGCGCGATCTCCGTGTCGCCGGGCGGCGTTCGGATCGGCCAGGGGAGGATGACGTGCGCGTCTACACGGCGTCATCCGGCGAGGGCCCTGTCGAGTAGCCCGTCGATGGGAGGCGACGTCGCGACGGGAAAGCCGCGGATCTGGGAACCCCGTGCAGTAGTTTTGACCCGTTACTGCGACTGCGAACGGACTTGTGCATCATGAGACATGGGAGCACCGGTGGAACGTCAGTGACGAGAGCGGCACGGTGACTCGACCATGAGACCTGTCAAGAAGATCTTCAAACTCCTCGGCATCATGGCCATTTTGCTCACCATCCCCTTGGCGGCGTACATCACCACCAGCAAGGGCGTGGACTACATCCACGGCTTCGGCAAGGCCTGCGCGATCATCCACGACGGCTGGAGCTTCCGTGGACAGTGCGGCGTCCAGGTACCTCCCACCCCCTGATCCACCACCGACCCCACGGCGGTCCGCCACGGCGTAGGCTTCGACTCGCAGGACGCAGCACCGGTGCACGACGAGGTGCCTGTCGCCGGTAGACGTGGTGGGATGAGTCGGGATTGGGGGCCATCTCCATGGGGGCGCGAGAGCGTGCCACGCCGGTCCGCCAGGCACTGGGACAGCGAGGGAAGGGACCAAACCATGCAAACTGAAGCAGCGATCCTCTGGGAGATGGGTGGCGACTGGAAGGTCGAGACCATCGAGCTCGATCCGCCCAAGGCCGGAGAGGTACTGGTCAGGATCGCCGCCTCTGGCATGTGCCACAGCGACGAGCACCTGCGTACGGGCGACCTCGGCGGTATCTACCCGATCATCGGGGGTCATGAGGGCGCCGGTGTGGTCGAGGAGGTCGGGCCGGGCGTCGAAGGCCTGAGTCCGGGGGACCACGTCGTCTTCGGTTTCGTCCCCGCCTGTGGCCACTGCCCTTCGTGCGCACGGGGCCACTCCAACTTGTGCGATGTCGGGGCCCTGCTCATGCTCGGCGCCCAGATCGACGGGACCCACCGTCACCACTCGGCCGGTGGTGAGGATCTGGGCACGATGGTGTGCCTGGGCACCTTCGCCAAGCACACCGTGGTCAATCAGGCCTCCTGCGTGAAGATCCTCGACCATTACCCCTTGGACAAGGCCTGTCTGGTCGGCTGCGGAGTCACCACCGGGTGGGGTTCGGCCGTCTACGCCGCCGACGTGAAGCCGGGCGACGATGTCGTGGTCATCGGCATTGGCGGCATCGGGGCCTCGGCCATTCAGGGGGCCCGGTTGGCCGGCGCCGAACGCATCTTCGCCATCGACCCGGTTCCGTTCAAGCTCGAGATGGCCAAGAAATTCCGGGGCCACCCACACCGCCGCCAGCATCGAGGAGGCGCTACCGCTGGTCAACGAGGTGAGTTGGGGAAAGAACGCCGACAAGGTCATCTGCACCATGGGTGTGGGCGACGGGCGACTGATGGAGACCATCATGCAGATGACGGCCAAGGGAGGCCGGGTGGTGGTGACCAACATCCATCCCATGTCCGAGACCGACGTGACCCTGTCGTTGACGTGGCTCACGTTGTTGGAGAAGCAGGTCGTGGGGACCATCTTCGGTTCGGCCAACATCCGCTACGACATCCCCCATCTGCTTCGACTCTACGATCAGGGCCAGCTCGATCTGGACGGCATGGTTACGCAGAACTACAAGCTTGAAGACGTGAACCTGGGCTACGCCGACATGCTGGCCGGCAAGAACATCCGAGGCGTCCTGCAGTACGAGTAGGAACGACCCGGGCCGCCACCCAGGAGGGGCGGGAGGACGCGGTCGCGCCCACCGCTGGGGGTCTTTCACATGAATTCTTAGTGTCATCGTGGCCGGCGGCCGGTGACCTGTGATCAAAAAGTCCAGGTCAGGGACTTTCTTGCCCTGGTGACCGTTCTGAGCGAACGGGGTATCCATCGCTGCGGTCCCCCGACAGTGCGATGATTGCAGGCGTGAACTACCTGACCACCCGAAGCACGACCCGAAGGCACACGGCTGATGATCTCGTGTCTCCTGGTGTTCGGTTCACCGGGGGTGCAAGGCCCACCACGAACGGTGGGGCTCACCTGCTAGTTTGCGTATCGGGGCAGCTCAGAAGTCATTCCCAGGCACCCAAGGAGCGGTAGTGAAAAGGATCCTCATTGCGACGGTCATGGCGTTGACCGTCGGAGCCGCACTCTTAGCGGCCGGCAGCACGGCGGGGGCGTCGGGCCCTGGCGCGGTGATCACCTTCGACGATGCCAACAACGTGGTGACGTTGCAGATCCCCGACCCACCTTGTCCCACCACGGAACCGAACTGTGTATGGAAGTTCTTCCTGAACGAGCCCAAGGTCTCGGTCGACGTTTCCACTATCTACACGTTGCCAGGCGTAGGCGGCATGTTGAGCTTGGCTTATCCCCACAACTTCTGCGGGATCATCCAGGCCGACGCCTACATCGGCCCCACGGCCAGCGGGCCCTGGACGCCCCAGCGGGGTTGGCAGCACCAGCTGCCCGACTCGGACTGCACGACGACTCCACCCACGCCACCGAGTGGTCCCGTCCAGCCGGTCACACCTCCCGACGGACCCCAGACCACACCCGTGGTCACCACACCGCCGGTGACGGTCCCCGCCACCCAGGAGGCCGCCAGCGCACCGGTGGCGGCCACGGCGACCACCACGCCGACGACCGTGCCGACCGCGCCGGTGGTCAAGGCGGCGGCCGAGCCGACCTCGCTGCCCTTCACCGGGGTCAACATCATGCCCTTCATCCTCTCCGGGGTGACCTGCGTGGCCCTCGGCCTCGGCCTGCTCTTCGGGCGCCGCAAGCGCTCCTTGTAGGGGGCCGGCCCGACGCCACGGGAGTGGACGTCCCTGCGTCGGGGTCTCAGGTGTCGCCGACCGGAACCGGGGGGAGGGCGCGCCACTGCTCCATCACCTGCATGCAGGCCACCCCGTCGGCGAACGAGGGCGTGGTCTGGATCCCACCGGTGACGGCGTCGCGGATCACGCCGGCCCAGGCCACCATGGCCTCGTGGTGACGATCACCCGTCCCCCGGTCGAAGTCGAGGTTCCGCGGTTCCTCGCCCTGGCGGCGGAGGACCACCCGAACGTCCCCGACGTTCTCCAGCGTTCCCTCGGTTCCCGTCACCGTGATCCGGGCCGGCGTGGTCACACCGGCGGTGAACGACGAGTCCACCGTGGCGGTGGCTCCCGACTCGAGGGCGACCCATCCGGTGAAGGCGTCTTCGGCATCACAGCGGACCAGCGTCCCGGTTGCGTCGGGCCGCTCGGTGATGGTGATCCAGGTGGCGGCTCCGGCCGTGCTGACCTCCCCCAGCAGCCACCGCACGAGATCGATGGCGTGGGAGCCGAAGGCACCGATCCAACCGCCTCCCAGGGCGCGGTCGAACAACCATCCCCAGGGACGGAGAGGCGTCCGTGAGCCGGAGGTGAACGCCGTGTAGGCCAGGTGCTCGGGACGCCCGATGGCCCCGGATGTCACCAGGGCGTGCATGGTCTGGCGTGCCGGCTGGTGCCGGAACTCGAAGTTGACCAGGTTCACCACCCCGGCCTCGTCGGCCTGCCGGGCCATGGCCTCGGCCTCCTCGAGCGAACGACCGAAGGGCTTGTCGCAGAGCACGGCCCGACCGGCCTCCAGGGCCATGGCCACGTGGGAGCGGTGGAGGAACGGGGGTGAGTGGACGGACACGAGGTCCACGTCGGAACGGCACAACCTCTCCACGGCCTGGTGATCCCGGGCCGTGACCACGTCCACCACCTCACAGCCGCCGGACTGGAAGGCCCCGGCCACCACCCGTCCGCCGAAGCCCGTGCCGATGATGCCGACCTTCATCGGCCCGCCCCGCATGCCGGCTCGGCCCGACATCCCTGCGGCTTGGCCCTGTCTCCCGCTGTCCCCCTGGTCACGTTCCCCTCCTGTCGGTCAGCGTCCCGCTCCCACCTCGTGCAGCTCGATGGCATTGCCGGACGGGTCGTCGAGGAACGTCTGACGGTTCTTTCCGGAGTCGACCGGGTCGGCAATGGCCACCCCTTTCGTCCGCAACTCGGCGACCACGGCGTCGAGGTCGCCGACCCGGATGGCGAAGTGCTGACCCAGGTTCCGGGGCACCGGTGCCTCGAGCAGGTGGACCTGTTGGCCACCGAAGTCGATCCACGCACCCCCGATCCCGAAGTCCGGCCGGTCGCGGCGGACCTGACCTCCGAGGATCTCGGTGTAGAAGGCCACGGACCGGGGGACGTCGGTCACGTTGATGGCCACATGGTGGATGGCGAGCGGCTCCATGACGTGCAGTCTGACCTCACCGTGACCGGCCCGCAACGATCACCGGAACCGACCTGGTTCCCATTGCCGGCCGGCAGTGATGGGCGACTCGGGGTCCGTCAGCCGCCGGCCAGCTCGTCGTCCAGGGTCAAGATGCCCCGGATATTGAGGCCGTCCTTCAGGTCGCGGTAGCCGTCGTTGACCCCTTCGAGCGGGTAGGAGCGGGTGATCAGGCCACCCAGGTCGAACTGGCCTTTGGCGTCGAGCTCCAAGAGCTTGGGGATGTCGGCGCGTGGGTTGGCCGAGCCGAAGAGGGAGCCCACCACCTGCTTCTCCATCCCGGTCAGATTGCTCAGGTTCATCGACACCTGTTGCTCGGCGTAGGGATGGATGTTGGTCACCACCACCCGCCCGAGCTTGGCCGTGAGCCCGAGGGCCTGGTCCATGAGGTCCCCGCGACCCACCCCCATGGCCATGATGACCTTGTGGGCCATGCGACCCTTGGTCATCTCCCTGATGGGCGCATGGGCCTCGGACATCGAGGCGAAGGTGATGTCGGCGCCGAACCTGACGGCCTGGTCCCGTTTGAAGGCCACCGGGTCGATGGCCACGACGGTCTGGGCCCCGGCCAGCCGTGCCCCTTGGACAGCGGAGGCACCGATGCCACCGACGCCCACCACCACCACGGTCTCGCCGGCCCGGACGTCGGCGGCATAGACGGCCGACCCCCATCCGGTGACCGCTCCGCAACCCACCAGACAGGCGGAGCGCATCGACAGCTCCGGATCGATCCTGATGCAGCTGGCCTCATTGACCACGGTGCAGTCGGCGAACACCCCGACCAGGCACATGAGCTGCAGGTCCCGGTCACCGGCGTGGTGACGGGAGGTCCCGTCGGTCTGCCGTCCGTAGCTGATGAGTGCCCCGAGGTCACACAGGTTCTGATGGCCGGTGGAGCACGGGACACACCGTCCACACGAGGGGATGAAGGCCAGGACCACGTGGTCGCCGGGTGCCAGGCTGGTCACGCCGGGACCCACCTCCTCGACGACGCCGGCCCCCTCGTGCCCCCCGATCATCGGCGTGGGCATGGGCGAGTCGCCGGTGACGATGTGGTCGTCGGAGTGGCAGAGGCCGGCCGTCACCACCCGGACGAGCACCTCACCATGGCGGGGAGGGTCCAGGTCGATCTCCTCGACGCTCCACGCCTGGCCCACGCCCCAGCAGATCGCTGCGCGAGTCTTCGTCCTCACCACCTCCAGCATCCGGCACCGTGGCGCCCTGGCGGCGTCCGCCCGATGCTACCGAAGCACGACGTGGCGGCCATGCTGGACCGGTCGTCGGGACCCGCCCGGGGGAGCCCGGGCCGGTAGCATCGCCGAGTGACGTCGGGGCGACCCGGCCCTGTCGTCGGGCCAGGAGGGGCGACCATCATGATCATCGGTCGATGGGTGCGGGCCTCCCTCGTGGTGCTGTTGGCACTGGTCACCCTCGCCACGCCGGTCCTGTCGCCGATGGCGGGCGCCGCCCCCGGAGCACCGGCCCCGAGCGCTACCGCGGCGGGGGGTCTGGCCCCGATGGACGGCTCGTACACCTTCCATGTCACCGTCGACGGCCTGCAGCGCGACTACCGGCTCCACGTGCCTCCGCAGGCCAGCGCGGGCCAGCCTCTCCCCCTCGTCCTCAACCTGCACGGCGCCACCCAGAACGGCTTCTTGGAGGAGCTCCAGACGGGGATGGACAACTCGGCGGACCAGAACGGTTATCTGGTCGCCTACCCGGACGGAACCCGGATCGCCAAGGTATTGACCCCTGACCCCGTGGCCAAGAACGCCCAGTACGGGTGGAACGCCGGTCAATGCTGTGGGCTGCCGGTGACCAGGGGCATCAACGATGTGGAGTTCTTGGAGAAGGTGATCGCCGACATCGCCACACGGACCCCCGTCGACCTCAGGAGGGTCTACATGACCGGGATCTCCAACGGCGGCATGATGGCCTACGCCATGGCTTCTGAGGCCTCCGACCACGTGGCCGCCATCGCATCCATCTCCGGGCAGGTGGAGCTGCCCACCATCCATCCGTCCCGTCCGGTGCCCACCCTCGAGTTCCACAGCCTCGACGATCCCATCGCCAAGTGGGTCGGCGTCCCCAACAAGGACCCGAGGCTCCGCCTCTCGGTCATGGAGGGCATCAAGCAGTGGGTCAAGGCCGACGGGTGCAACCCCGACGCGATCACCGGCAGCACCATCGTCGGTGCCACCGGTTCGATCTCGGCCGGCGAGACCGCCACCCCGGTGACGTACCAGGACTGCCGGGCCGGCACCGAGGTGGCGCTGTGGCGATTGACCGGGTCCGGGCACGTGTGGCCCGGCAGCCTCCTCAACACCGGGCCGCCGAGCACCTGGATTCTCGAGGGCGTGGGTCGTGGCACCGTGCTCGTCGACGCCAACGAGGCCATGTGGCAGTTCTTCCAGCGGTACGAGATCCCGGCCAAGGACATCGCCCACGGTTGACCGCCCCGGCGGGTGGCGCCCCTGCGGCGGACGGCTCCCGGCGGCTCGGCGTAGGGTGGCCCCATGAAGGTGCGCACACTGGGAAGAACCGGCATCAAGGTCAGTCCGCTCTGTCTCGGGGCGATGATGTTCGGAGCCTGGGGCAATCCGGACCACGAGGATGCCGTCCGGATCATCCACCGGGCCCTCGACGCCGGCATCAACTTCATCGACACCGCCGATGTGTACTCGGACGGTGAGTCAGAGGTCATCGTGGGGGAGGCCCTGGCCACGGTCGACCGCTCCCGGGTGGTGGTAGCGACCAAGGTCTTCGCCCCCATGGGGGACGATCCCAATGCCCAGGGCAGCTCCCGCCGGTGGATCATCGCCGAGTGCGAGAACAGCCTGCGCCGTCTGGGTACCGAGTACATCGACCTCTACCAGGTCCATCGGCCTGACGAGACCACCGACCTCGATGAGACCCTGGGGGCGCTGAGCGACCTGGTCCACGCGGGCAAGATCCGCTCTTTTGGGAGCTCGACCTATCCGGCCGAGCGCATCGTGGAGGCCCAGTGGGTGGCCGAGCGACGGGGGCGGGAGCGCTTCCGCACCGAGCAGCCCCCCTACTCCATCCTGGTGCGGGGGATCGAGGCCGACGTCCTTCCCGTGGCCCAGGCCTACGGCATGGGGGTGATCCCCTGGAGCCCGTTGGCCGGCGGTTGGCTCTCCGGTCGTTTCGGGGCGGGGAAGGACAACACCAGCGCCCGCGCCCGACGGGTGCCCGGCCGCTACGACCTGAGCCTCCCCGACAACCAGCGGAAACTGGAGATCGTCACCGAGCTGGCCGAGGTGGCCGACGGGGCCGGCATCACCATGGTGGAGCTGGCCCTGGCCTTCGTGCTCGAGCATCCCGCCGTCAGTGCCGCCATCATCGGGCCCCGCACCATGGAGCAACTCGAGTCCCAGCTGTCGGCGCCGGAGGTCCGCCTGGAGGGTTCGGTGCTCGACCGGATCGATGCGATCGTGCCGCCGGGGACGAACATCAACCATGAGGACGCCGGATGGACGCCACCGGCCCTTACTGATCCCCGGCTCCGTCGCCGCCACCACCGCTGACGAGCGTCACCCCGGCACGACGGTCGTCCAGCGCCGGCGTCCGGCTCCCGATCAGGGGGTCAGAAGAGCAGGACCCAGGGCCTCCAGTTGCTCCACGGCCCGATCGAGGTTCCCGAGGGGTTGGATCAGCACGTGATCGGCCCCGCCGTCGAGATGTTCGGTGACCCGGTTGGCGATAGCCGATTCGTCCCCCCAGGCCACGATGGCGTCCACCAGTCGGTCACTGCCCCCGTCAGCCAGATCCTCGTCGGTGAAGCCCAGATGGCGGAGGTTGTTCACGTAGTTGGGGAGCATGAGGTAGGTGGCCATGTGCTGTCTGGCCGCTCGACGGGCCGTGTCGGGGTCGGTAGCGAGCACCACGGCCTGCTCGGGGACGAGGAGCTTGTCGGGGCCGAGAGCAGCGCGGGCTAGCGGTGTGTGGGAGGGAGGGACGAAGTAGGGGTGGGCCCCGTCGGTCCGCTCCCGTGCCAGATCCAGCATGCGGGGCCGGAGAGCGGCGAGGAGGTGGGGGACCGGGACGTCGGGAGCCGGTCCCATAGAAACCGAGGCGGCCATGTCCTCGAGATAGTGGGCCATGTGGGCCAGCGGTCTCTCGTAGGTCAGACCGCTGTTGTCCACCATCAGTGCATGACTGACCCCGATGCCGAGCACGAACCTACCCGGGTAGGCGTCTCCCAGCGTGGCCGCGCCCCCCTCCATGGCGGCCGGATGCCGCGACCAGACATTGGCGATGCCGGTGCCCACGACGATCCGGTCGGTGGCGGCCAGCAGAACGGCCTGATGGGCCATGGCCTCCTTGCCGCCGATGCGCTCGCCCACGAAGAGCGACCCGAAGCCCAGTTCCTCGATGCGCCGGGCCACCGGTCGCTCGACCTCCGCCGGGACGCCCATCAGGGCGCCCAGCCAAACGCCCACCCGTCCCAGGCGTTCCCTGGTGGCTGCTACGACGTCGTATTCAGCGATGACACTCACGCTCCCGCTCGTTGGGCGAGCCGTCCGGGCCCACCCGCTGGCTCGATGGTGACCGTGGCCATCGTAGGGGGAACGGCCACCCCCTGGGGCGGCCGGACCACCAGGTAATCGGCGTCAGTGGGGGTCGGTCGGTGCTTCGAGAAGCGCGGGAAGATCGCCGATGTCGTCGATGACATGGTCCGGCCGCCCGGTCCGCCCTTCGAGGTCCTCTCGCCGAAACTTCCCCGTTCGGACCAGCACCCCGGTGATGCCGAGAGCCTGGGCGCCGAGCACATCGGCTTCGATGTCGTCGCCCACCATCACCGCCTGATGGGCTTCGACGCCGAGATCCTCCAGCGCGGCCAGGAAGAATGCCTCGGCGGGCTTGCCCACCACGGTGGCGGTGGTGTGGGAGGCCGCCTCCAGGCCCATGAGGAAGGCTCCCATGTCGAGGGCCAGGCCGTCGGACGTCTCGAAGCGGGTGTTGCGGTGGAGGGCGACGAGCGGCGCGCCGTCCAGGGCCAGGGTGAACGCCTGGTTCAGCTCCCGATAGCCGATGGAGGGCCCGGCACCGCCCAGGAGCACGACGCCGGCCCGGTCCGCTCCGACTTGGTGCACGCCTTCGAGGTCATCACCGAGATCGCCGTGGTTGAGGACCAAGCAGCCGATGCCGGGATGGTGCTCGGTCAGGTAGCGGGACGCGGCGCTGACCGAGGTCACGATGTGCGAGGGGTCGACGGGCATGCCTGCGCTGGCCAACCGGTCGGCGATCGAGGCACGGGTGACCGACGAGGTGTTGGTGAGGAATCGGACCCCGAACTGGTGGTCCTCCAGCCATCGGACCGTGTCCACGGCTCCGTCCAGCGCCCGCCACGACACCGTCAGCACCCCATCGATGTCGAGCAGGACCACTGGGGCCATGCACGAAATTAGCGCACCGCACGCCGGTGCTCGCCGGGATGCCCACCTCAGCCGGCGGTCTGCGGGGTGGGGACCGGCGGGGTGGGGACCGGCGGCGGGGACGTCTCGGCTCGCCCCCGCCTCGGGCGCCGCACCATGGTGTTGGCCGCGTCGGCATCCCTGATGGTCAGGGCGATGACCGACGCCACCAGAGCAATGCCTGCGGCGGTGAGGAAGGCGGCGTGGTAGGCGTCCAGGTTGGGCACCGTTCGGCCCACCACCTCGTGCGTGGTCCCCACCGCGGCCAGCACCGTCGCCAGCACGGCCACGCCGAGGGCGCTGCCCAGCTGGCGCCCGCTGTTGAAGAGCGACGACGCCGATCCGGTGTCCGGGAGGGAGATGGTGGCGAAGGCGGCCGCCTGGCAGGACACGAAGACCTGGGACATGACCAACCCGAGCGAGAACATGAGGACCCGCATCCACCACAGGTTGGTGTCGAATCCCACCAGGGTCATCAGGGACATGACTCCGGCCACCCCCACCAGGGCGGTGGACACCAGCCGACGGGGGCCGATGCGCGGGTAGAAGAGCCGGCTGGCCAACTGGGCGCCGACCATGACCCCGATGGCCTCGGGAAACGTGTTGAGCCCCGACTGGAGGGCGGAGAGGCCGAGGGCGATCTGGAAGAACAGGGGTGCGACGAACAGGACGCCCAGAAACGCAGCCATGCCCACCATCAGGACCAGGCTGGTCGAGCGGAAGAGGCGGTTCCCGAACAGCCGCAATTTGAGGATGGGTGCGGTCGTCCGGAGCTCGACCCACACCATCACCGCGAGCAGGACTGCTCCGAGCACGATGCTGGCCAGGATCTCCTTGGAGCCCCAACCCTTGTCGGGTCCCTCGCTGACCCCGAACATCACCAGGGCGAAGCCCACGCCGGCGAGGAGGAAGCCGGGGAGGTCGAAGGCGCCGGGATGGGGCTGACGGCTCTCCTCCAAGAAGAGCAGGCCGAAGAGGATGGCCACGATCCCGAAGGGGAGGTTGACGAAGAAGACCCATCGCCACGAGAGCTCGGTGACCAGCAGGCCCCCGAGCACCGGTCCGAGCGCGGGGGCCAACGCGGTCGGAACGACCAGGATGCTGGAGGCGCGGACCCGCTCGGCGGGCGGGAACGCCCGGAACAACATGGCCATCCCCACCGGCGTCATCATGCCGCCGCCCACTCCTTGGATGACCCGGAAGAAGACCAGCTGGGAAAGGCTGTCGGCCAGGCCGCACAGGACGGAGGCGCCCGTGAAGATGGCCACGGCCAGCAGGAGGATCTTCTTGGAACCGAATCGGTCGCCCAGCCATCCGGCGGCAGGGATGAAGACGGCCAGACTGACCAGGTACCCGACGGCCACCGAGTCCAGCCCGGCCGTCGCCTCGTGGAACTGCTTGCCGATGGCCGGGAGGGCCACGTTGACGATGGTGATGTCCATGATGCTCATGAACATGGCGGCTACATAGACCACGCTCACGCTGATCTTCGGGTTCATGGGGAAGCGGGGCATGGTTGGAGTACCTGGTCCGGGGCCGGTCGATCGATAGGGAAGGTGAGAGGTCGACGGCCCGCGGCCGCTGACGTTCCGGGTCACCGGGCTCCGTGCCCGTGCCGGTGACGTCCACGCCGACTCTACGGGGTCGGATCGGCGGTCGTGACCAGGGCGGCCCTCCGGATGTGTCACGGGCACCGGGGCGGGACGTCACCGTCCTGGTACCCCGTCCGAAAGATGACTGGACCGGTCAGGTTTACAGACTTAAGCTGTGGCGGGTTGGCCGTGAGCCGGGACCGCCGGGCGGGGTCGGGTCATTCCTTCCGGTGCCGCCACCTCACCGAGCACGACAAGGAGCCTGACCTGTGAGCATCCATGTCCACTGGTTCCTCCCGACGACGGGGGACAGTCGGGAGATCGTCGGCTTCGGACCGACTGCCGTCCACCGGGCGCCAGACATCGAGTACCTGGCCCAGGTGGCCCGGGCCGCCGATCTGCTGGGCTTCGAGGCCGTCCTCACGCCCACGGGCACGTGGTGCGAGGACTCCTGGCTGACCACCGCCGCCCTCACCCGGGACACGCGCCACCTCAAGTTCCTGGTCGCCTTCCGGCCCGGGCTCATCTCACCCACGCTGGCCGCCCAGCAGGCGTCCACGTTCCAGCGCATCTCCGGCGGCCGCCTCCTGTTGAACATCGTGACGGGCGGGGACGCCGTCGAGCAACGCCGCTTCGGCGATTGGCTCGACCACGACCAGCGCTACGACCGCACGGCCGAGTTCATCGCCGTCCTCCGGGGAGCCTGGGCCGATCGGCCCTTCGATTTCCAGGGGGAGCACTACCGGATCGAGGGGGCGTCCACGGCGAAGCCGCCCGACCCCCTGCCGGAGATCTTCTTCGGCGGAGCCTCACCGGCCGCCGAGCAGGTGGCCGCCCGCCATGCCGACGTCTACCTGACGTGGGGGGAGACGCCCGGTCAGGTGGCCGAGCGGATCGAGCGGATGCGCGGTCTCGCCGACGCGGCCGGGCGGCGGCTCCGGTTCGGCATCCGGCTCCACGTCATCTCCCGCGACTCCTCCGATGAGGCATGGGCGGTCACCGATCGGATGCTCGACGCCATGTCCGACGAGGTCATCAGTCAGGCCCAGGAACAGTTCCTCAGCGCGGAGTCCGTGGGCCAGCGGCGTATGGCTGCGCTGCACGGTGGTAGTCGTGACCATCTCGTGGTGTCACCCAATCTGTGGGCGGGCTTCGGTCTGGTGCGCTCGGGGGCAGGCACCGCACTCGTCGGCAGTCACCGGGAGGTGGCTGACCGGATTGCCGAGTACCACCGGCTGGGCATCGACCACTTCATCCTGTCGGGCCAGCCCCATCTCGAGGAGGCCTACTGGTTCGGAGAAGGGGTGCTCCCCCTCCTTCGAAGCGACGGCCTGGTGGGCCCGGGGGACAGTGTCGGCGGTGCCGTTGCCGCTGGTCGCCTCGACCACGCCCCCGACCTGGTGGCCCCTTCGTGATGTCGGTCGTGGCGTCCTCACTGGTGGCCGTGAGCAGCGGGGACTCAGCGACCTCGAAGACCAGGGCTGTGGCCGAGGCCGCCCTCGAGATTGGCGGCGGAGGCCGTCTCATCGACCTGGTGGAGTTGCCGGCCGACGCCCTGCTCGGCCGCAGCCAAAGCGACGCTGTCGACGACGCCGTGGCCGCGGCCTCGACGGCGTCGGTGCTGATCCTGGCTTCGCCGATCTACCGTGCCACCTACAACGGGACGATCAAGGCGTTCCTCGACCGGTTCGGGCCCGACGCGCTCGGCCGCACGGCGGTGGTCTGGGTCGGGACCGCGGCGGCGCCCGGACACTTCCTGGCCCTCGATACCGGAGGTCGGGCTGTCGTCGCCAGCCTCAAGGGATGGACGGTGCCCACCGTGGTCTATGCCACCGGCGCCGACTTCACCGACGGTCGGCCGTCCGCCGCCATCCTCGAGGTGCTGCGCACGGCCCTCGACGAAGCGGAGATCCTGGCCTCCGCCCTGCGCTCCTGACGATCGGCGTCCCACCGTCGCTTGTTTGTCGGACCCTCGAAACGACCGTCCTTTCCCGTCGCCTCTTCTTGGTGACGCACGGGTCGGTCGGAGGCCCACGTCAGCGGATCATGACCACCTTGTGGGGGGTGGGCATCGGCGGGTAGCGGACGTGCACCGGCCCGCTCGAGCCACAGGAGGCCAGAGCGATCATCACGATGACCATCAACAGTCGTGTCTTGATGGTGCCTTCTCTCGGAAGGTCCGCCTCCTTGGAGCCGGGTCCGGAGCGGAGCGCTCGGGTCGCCTGTCGCTGAAAGGGTTGCGTGTCATCGTACGCTGGCCGTTGGTCGCCTCGCCATGGATGAACCGACACGACGGGTCCGTCCGGTTCGAGAATGCATGGGCACCGGATAAGGAGCACGCCATGGGTAGGCTCATCGTGACGGAGTTCGTGACGCTCGACGGAGTGGCGCAGGCTCCCGGTGGTCCCGACGAGGATGGCGACGGTGGTTTCGCTCACGGTGGGTGGCAGGCAATGGTGGCGCGGACCCTGCGTCGGGCCAGGTCATCTTCGATCAGGCGAGGAGCATGGACGCCCTGCTCCTCGGGCGCCGGACGTACGAGATCTTTGCCGACTACTGGCCGAGCGCCCCACCGGAGAGCCCGTTCACCAGTCTGCTCAACCGTGTCCCCAAGTACGCTGCCAGCCGCACGCTGGCGGGCCCCCTGGGCTGGCCAGGATCGTCGCTCCTCGCCGATGACCTGGCCGAACGTATCGCCGATCTCAAGGCCCAGCATGGCGACGTCCACGTCATCGGCAGCCTCGGCCTCGTGCAGTCGCTGTTGCGCCTCGGCCTCGTCGACCGCATGGTCCTGTGGGTGTACCCGCTGCTGCTCGGGAGTGGCAAGCGGGTGTTCGCGGGGGGACGGTGCCCACGGCGCTGCGCCTGACCGAATCCGTCACCTACCCGAGCGGCACGCTCCACCTCGCCTACGAGACCGCCGGTGTGCCCACTTACGGCACGATGGCCCCAGAGCCCTAGGACCCACGGCGCCGCACCGGACGTTCACGCGTCTCGCGGAGAGCGGCTGTTCCGGCGAACAAGGACACGACGGCCTGCTCGCCACCGGCACGTTGTGGCCGGGTCAGCCTTCCGCGGGTCGGAGCAGCACGAGCGGAATCTCCCGTTTCGTCTTGCGCTGATAGCCGGCGTAGTTGCCGTGCTGGCTGGTGATGATCGGCCAGATCCGTGCCCGCTCATCGGCATCGGCGATCTCGGCGATCATCGGAACGGAAGGTGTGGGGCCGAGCTTGACCATCACCTTCGGATCATCGCGGAGGTTGAGGAACCAGGCGGGATGGCTGTCGTCGCCGCCGCGGGAGGCGACCACGGCGATGGTCGAATTCTCCTGATAGGGCGACGTCAGCATGGTCGCTCGCTGCTGTCCGCTCTTCCTGCCGGTTGTGGTCAGCTCGACCACAGGCATTCCCGAGAACTGCCAGCCGATCCTTCCTCCCGAGGCGGCGAGGAGTACTCGGTGCACCCGGTTCATCAATTTGAGGGAGAGGTCCGAAGGCATAGCCGGAAGCGTACTGCCGGGTGCCGACCCCGGAGCCTGTCATCATTGGGGTGGACGTCAGCTCTCCTCTGACATCACGAAGTCGACATGCAGCCTGGTCAGGGTCGAGGTCTTGATCCGCCACTCCCCGGCGAGTTTCTCGTAGTTCTCGTGGTAGTGGCCGTAGCCGTCGAGGCGCATCCCGTTCGGCCAGATCACGATGTCGTTCAGCGCCCAGATCCCTGTCGCGGTGGTCTCCGACGTCACGTCGATCTCCGGCATGTGGCCCTGGTGCACCGTCACCGTGCCGGTGAGTGTCTCCTCCAGGAAGGCCATGAACTCGTCGGCTCCTGTGACCACGCCCCCGCCCGCCTGCGTCGTGTCCATCACGACGTCGTCGGCAAAGACCTGCCGCATGCCGTTCCAATCCTTGGTGTCCAGGGTGCGGAAGTAGCGGGCCTTGAGGCGGCGAATCGCTTCGATGTCCTCCATGTGATCCCTTCCAGGTGCGAGCGGGAATGGGTGGTCGGTGGGCCAGCATCGATGATCCGCCTGGCCGCTGCGCACCCGGTTTCGTCGACATTACAGCCGACACCTGGCCGGGCCACGATGGGCCGCACCGTGGTGGTGGCATCACGGACGGAACCGCCCCACCCGGCCCGGTCGCGGTGTGCGTAGGTCCTACGGTGGAGGCATGAACGAGGTTCGGCAAGGCCGGTTGCGGGACTCCGGCGTGGCCCCACTCCGGGGCGAGTCGGTCGAGGTGCTGGCCGCGGTGTCCGGTCTCGTCGTCGAACAGATCCTGAGTGGCGAGATCACCGAACCGGTCGAGTATCTCCAGGACCATGACGAGTGGGTTGTCGTCTTGGCCGGGGGAGCGACACTCACCGTCGACGGCACCACGATCGGACTGTCGGCGGGGGAGTGGCTCCTGCTGCCCCGGGGGACACCGCACTGTCTCGAGTCCACGGTGGCCGGCACCAGCTGGCTGGTCGTGCGGGGGTCCGGCCCCGAGGCCGACGGCGGACCTGGTCGGTGAGACCGACGTGACCGGCTGTGCGGTCTGGTCGGCGGAACGTGCGGTCGGGTCGGCGGGCTCTGCGGTCTGGTCGGCGGGCTCTGCGGTCTGGTCGGTGTGGACAGGTCGCCGGCCAGGGACGGACCGGAACGCAGTGATCCATCGGTGCGGCAGGCCGATGCCCCCGTGGCGCTGACCGATAGGGTCACAGAGATGGCACAGGACCGACGGTGCGACTGGGCGGCGGGCTCCGATGCCATGCGCGAGTACCACGACCATGAGTGGGGGGTGCCGTCCCGTGACGAACGCCACCTGTTCGAGATGCTCATTCTCGAGGGGGCGCAAGCCGGCCTGTCCTGGTCGACCATCCTCAACAAGCGGGAGAACTACCGTCAGGCATTCGATGGATTCGACCCCGTCCGCATCGCCCGCTACGGCGAGCGAAAGATCACCGCCCTGCTGAGCGACCCCGGCATTGTACGGAACCGCCTGAAGGTCCGGGGAACCGTGACCAACGCCCAGGCGTTTCTGCAGACGGCCGAAGCGTATGGCTCCTTTGCCGACTACCTCTGGCCGTGGGTGGACGGATCGCCGAAGGTCAACCGTCCGCGCACCATGGCCGCGGTGCCGGCCCGCACGGACCTCTCGGACCGACTGGGCAAGGACCTCAAGCGGCGGGGCTTCACCTTCGTGGGGTCGACCATCGTCTACTCCTACCTCCAGTCCGTGGGCATGGTCGACGACCATCTGGTCCGCTGCCCCTTCAAAGGGCAGCGCGCCTGACGCAGCCACCGACCCCGGTCGACGGTCCCTGATCCGTCACTCACGGATTCCTCATACCTTGCCGGTAGAACCGGGTCCATGCCAAAGGGTCGGTCGTGGTGCTCGGTGTCGATGGCGGGCGCCATCCTTGCCGTCATGCTGCTGGCCTCGGTGGGGTCGGGCACACCGGCGACGGCCGCCTCGGCCACCGCTGGTAGCGGTGGTGGACCGGGCCCGACCTTCCCGGTCGGCTCGTCCACCCAGACCATCACGGTCGACGGTGTGTCCCGGACCTATGTGCTCTACCGCCCGGCATCGGTCTCGGGCCGGTCGGCCGTCCCCTTGGTGGTCATGCTCCACGGGGGCTTCGGCTCCGGCCCGCAGGCCGAGCAGGACTACGGGTGGAATGCCGAGGCCGACGGCCACCGGTTCGTGGTGGCCTACCCGAGCGGGCTCAACCGGGCCTGGGACGTGGGTGGAGGCTGCTGCGGCATGCCGGGGACGGCCCACGTCAATGACGTGGGCTTCATCACGTCGATGGTCTCGGCCATCAGCCATCGCCTGGCCATCGACCCGCGTCGGATCTACGCCACCGGGATCTCGAACGGCGGGATGCTGGCCTACCGCCTGGCCTGTGACACGTCGGTCTTCGCCGCCATCGGTCCCGACTCGGCCACCCTGCTCGGCACGTGCCCCCATCCGTCGCCGGTCTCGGTGATCCATATCCACGGCACCGCCGACACCAAGGTGCGATTCGACGGGGGCCCGGGCGACGGCCGGGCGCTCATCGACGGTCCGCCCGTGCCCGGCGTGGTGGCGGCATGGCGCAGGACGGACCACTGCCGGCCGCCATCGACCAACGTGGCCGGTCCGGTGACCACGACCACCGCCACCTGTCCCGACGGACGGTCGGTGGAGCTGATCGCCATCGCCGGGGCCGGTCATCAGTGGCCCGGTTCGGCCCCCCATCCCCTCCGGGAACGACTGCTCGGTGCCGACCCGCCATCCACCGCCCTCGACGCCACCGCCACCATCTGGACGTTCTTCTCTGCCCATCCCAAGCCGACGGGGTCCTGAGCACCGACGTTCACCCGGGCCTGGCCGTTTCGCCCGAAGGGGTCCGGGGCCTCGGGTCGGGAGTAGACCGGGGGGATGCGGCTCGACCGTCTCCGTTGCCAGCAGCTCTTGGAACACGCCGACCGTGGCGTCCTCGGCACGATCCACGCCGAGCGGGGTGTGGACGCCGTCCCGGTGTGCTTCGCCGTCGAGGGTCCGACCATCGCCGTGCCCGTGGACACGGTCAAGGACAAGAGCACCTCCCGGCTCGGGCGTCAGAGGAACCTCGACGCAGATCCGCGGGCCGTCCTGTTGTGCGACCACTGGGACGCCACGGACTGGTCGCAGCTGTGGTGGGTCCGGGCCACGCTCCGACGCATCGATGTCGAGACCCCGGCCCGGGACCACCTCGCCGCGCTGTTGAGTCAGAAGTACGCCCCGTATCGCGACCGACCCTTCACCGAGCTGGTGACCTTCCGGGTCGCCGGTCTCACCGGTTGGTCGGCGGAGCCCGTCCCGGAGCGTTGATGATCCAGGCCGCTCAGGGGAATCGACCCGGTTCGAGCCACGAGCACGCCACGGAGGGTGGGACGCCCGTGGCCAGGTCGGCGAGGAGCTCACCGATGACCGGCACAAACTTGAAGCCGTGGCCGGAGAAGCCCGCGGCCACCACCACCCGACCGCCGGTGCCCTCGACCGGACCGATCACGAAGTGTCGGTCGGGCGTCATGGTGTACATGCACGCCACGCCCGAGAGCCATCGTCCGGCCAGGTCCGGGATCCGATCGGCCAGGAGGTCGCGGAGCGGGCCGGCCTCGGCCTCGGGCACCAGCCCGTCGAGCTGGTCGGGATCGGCCGGGCTCCCGCGGTGGAAGAAGGCCACTTTGGCCCCTCTGCCGTCGCCCAGCATCGGGAACCCGTAGAACTCGGCCCCGGGCTCGTACTCCCACAGGTAGACCGGATGACGCCCCAGGGCGAACCGGCCGATGTCGCCGGCCGGCTCGAACCAGTGTTGGACCTGGCGCTCCACCTCGAGGTGGTCGCCGAGCCGGCCCAGGATCCGCGCCGTCCAGGGGCCGGCGCACACCACCAGCCGGTCGGCGGCCACCGTCCCCGCCGACGTGTCCAGCCTGATGCCGGGTCCCTCGTGGTCCCAGGCCACGACCGTGGTGTCGAAGACCAGGGTGGCGCCGGCGTCGGCGGCCAGGCCGAGATGGGTGGTCACGGTGGCCTCGGGGTCGACGAACCCGGCACCGGGCTCGACGACGGCCAGATCCCCCCGGCTGAGGCGAAGGGTGGGAAAGCGCCGGGCGACGTCGGCGGGCTCGAGCACCTCGTGGGGGAGTCCCCACGCCTCGGCACTGCCCAGGGTGCCGGTGACCACGGAGCCGTCCGCCGGTCCGATCATGAGTCCGCCCGTCCGCACCAGGGTGTCCCGGCCGGTGACCGAGGCCAACTCGTCCCACAGCCGGTAGGCCCGGACCAGGAGGGGCACGTACCTCGGATCCTCGTAGTAGGCCTGGCGGACCATCCGGGAGGCGCCGTGGCTGGACCCCCGGTTGTGGGCCGGCCCGAACTGCTCGACGCCGATCACACGGTGGCCGCGTCGCGCCAGGTGCCAGGCCGCGGCCGACCCCATGCCACCCAGGCCGACGACCGCCACGTCGAAGCGTTCGCCGGAGCGGTCGGTCATCCGGGGTGGGCCGGCTGGTCCCAGCGGGTGCGGCCCGAGAGGTGCTCCCACGCCGTCCAGGCCAGCAGACCGGCCATGCTGGCCATGGCCGCCCCCGTCCGGACGTAGCCGCTGTCGGCATCCCACGACTCACAGGCCAGGCCGTAGTCGAGGGGCAGGGTGCCGAACTGCTCGAGCGGGTCGCCGTCGACCATGTCCCCGTCGAGCAGCCGGTTGGCCAGGTCGAATCCGGAGGGGTGGGGGAAGTGGGCCGCACCCGATCCCGGGTAGTTGCCCCGGTAGTGGTGGGGGTTCACCTCGTCCAGCCACCGCCGGGTGGCGGTCTGGAGGGGATCGTCCCGGTGCCCGAGGCCCCAGTAGGGCAGGGTGCGGAGTCCGAGCGGCGGCTCGTCGCGGCACTCGGTCGCCCCGCCGGCGTCGCACGCCCACGCCCACATCCGCCCGAAGGGTCCTTCGACGGTCAACCTCTCGACCAGTTGGGTGCGGATGGCGAGCGCACGGGCCCGGTCGGCGGCGGCCCGCTCGGTCCGGGCCGCCACTTCGGCGTCGGTCCGGGCCGTCCCGCCACCCGCCTCGAAGAGTGAGGCCCGGGCCTCGAACGCTGCGGCCAGGAGGGCGTTGGCCGTGGTGACGTAGGGGTAGGCGGTGGGGTCGTCGGTCGGGAGGAGGAAGGTCCCGTAGAGCTCGCAGTCCGCGTGGCGCCAGGGGGCCACGGCGGGCCCCAGCCCTTCCACGGCATCCCGGACGGCGGGCTCATCCAGCACGCCGACGTCGCCGGTGCGTTGGACGTAGCGCCAGACGGCGAGGATCGGGGCGGCGGCCTGATCCAGCTCGAAGCCAGGGTAGAGCGGCGTTCCGTTGAGGTAGAGGGCGTGGTCGGCCACCCGTGTTCCGACGGCCTCGAGCGAGGACACCAGGGCCCGCCGGGCCCGGACCCGGTCGCAGAGCAGCAGAGCCGGAAAGGTCCAGGAGAAGGCGTCCCGGCTCCAGAACGCCGCCGCCACGTAGTAGCGCCGGCTCCGGGAGGTCACGAGCACGCTCCGGCCGGTGTCCAGGCAGTCCCCCTGGGCGAAGAAGAAGTTGAAGAACAGGTTGGTGTTCACCCGCTCGTCCAGCGCCACGGTCGAGCCGACCCCGGCCGGGACCGCCGCCGCCACCGGTAGGGCCCGCCGGTCCAACCAGTCCACGCTGGACTCCCACAGCGCCTCGAAGCCGCGGCGACGGAGATGGAGGGCGGTGGTCGACGCCCCGTCGGTCTCGGTGGACACGCCCAGGAAGAGGTGGGCAACGACCGTCCCGCCGAGGGCGGCCTCCTCCTCGACGCCTGCATGCCAGACCGGCGCATCCCCGTCTGCGCTCACCGCCACACCCTCGCCACCCAGCCAGGCGATGGCCACGAGCGGGAGCCCGGCGGTGAAGGAGACGGTCCGGGCCCCGGTCCAGGCATCGTCGAGGCCGGCGAACTGCCCGCCGAGGGTCTTCGGGCGGAGGTGGGTCACCGAGGTGGTGGCCCACCGGCCGGACCAGCCCAGCCCGACGCGGACCGGACGCCTCCCCGTGTGCCGATAGACCAGGCGGAGAGCCACGCCCCGTTCGCCACCCCGTGCGTCGGTGGGCGCGCAGATCCTCCCTTCGAGCACGCCACCGGGACCGTCGCAGGTGAACACCGGCAGCCAGTGGGCCTGGCGTCGCCAGGCCAGGCCGGACAGCGCCACCGGTTCGCCGTCGACGGTCATCCAGGGTCGGAGCAGCGGTTCGCCCCCAGGCCCGCCGTCGGCCTCGACCAGTCCGAGCGACCGCTCGATGAGGACGCCGAGGGAGTGGAAGGACCCGTCCGTGGCGTCGATGTCGGCCAGGGAGACCCAGAGGTTCCCCGTGGGCACCAGGTAGGGAGGATCGTCGATCTCGGGTGCGTTGGTGGCCAGCAGCGGGCGCTCCGGGGACGGCGGGTTCACGCTCGGTCACTCCCGAGGCGTAGCAAGCGGGCGGCGTTCCCGGCGAAGACGAGGTGCCGCTCGGACGCGGACAGTCCGAGGTCGCCCACGATGGCCACCTGACGGTCGTAGTAGGACTTGACCAGTCCCCGCGGGAAGTGGGCGGAGTCCGATCCGAACAGCACCCGTTCGGGACCGACCGTGTCGAGGAACTTGGCGAACAGGTCCTCGACGCTCAGGGGATAGGGCATCCACCGGACCCACTCGTTGTTCCCCGATGTGTCGACGTGGACATTGCGGCAGGCCCAGGCCAGCTGGAGGAGCTCGGCCGGGTAGCCGCAACCGAAGTGGGGCACCACGAAGGGCACCTCGGGAAAGGCCTTGGCCACCGGGTGCAGCACCAGCGGGTCGATGTTCACATGGGCTGCCGTCCCGCCGCCGCCGTCCAGGATGCCGAAGTGGATGAGGACCGGAATGCCCAGGTCCTCGGCCACCTGCCACACGGGAAACAGGGCCTCGTCGTCGATGGGGCCGTCGAGGGCGGGGGCCAGTACCTTGTAGCCGCGCAGGCCGTCCTCGACGACGGCCCGGCGGAGCTCGGCGTCGGCTCCGGGGACGAACGGGTCGTGATGGGCGAACCCGAGCATCCGGGGTCGCCCGGCGATGGCCCGGGCCAGGGTCCGGTTGCCGCCACCGGTGACGAACACCACGGCCTCGAGTGCGGCCCCCTCGATCTCGTCGGACCACCGCCGCGCCTGTTCATCGGGCGGCGGTTCGTGCTCCTCGGGAAAGGGGAAGCCGTAGGCGGTCCACCACTCCTCCTGGTAGCGGCGCCAGCTGTCCTTCACGATGGCGGCCTTGCGGTCGCCGAAGCGCTGTCGGTAGCGCTCCTCGGCCGAAGGAGGGTGCTCGTCGGGTACGGGAAAGTGCGTATGGAAGTCGATGATGGGAAGACGCCACCGACTGACGCGCATGCCGGAGGGGTCGCCCGGGGTGACGTCAGCCATCGCCGGCTTCGGCGAACAGATGCTCGGGGTCGTGGGCCGCCCGGCCCCCCACCACGGTGGCCAGGACCCCGATGGAGCCGATGCGCTCGACGGCGACGTCGGTGGGATCGTCACCCAACACCACCAGGTCGGCGAGGAGACGGGGCGTCAACGTGCCCCACTGCTGCTCGCAGTGAGCGGCCCGGGCGCCGCCCACGGTGTAGGAGCGCAGGGCCTCGACAGGCGTCAACCGCTCGTCGGCACCGAAGACGGCTCCGTCCGCCGTGGTCCGCTCCACCATCTCCTGGATGCCCCGCAGCGGGGATCCCGCCGCCACCGGGCGGTCGGAGCTCCCGACCACGGGGACGCCGGCGACCAGCAGGCTGCGCATGCGGAAGTAGTCCCCGACCTCGCCGGCCGCCAGGCCCTGGAGGAGGGGATCACCGAAGTCGTCGATGAACAGCGGCTGGGTCACCACGGTCATGCCCATCCGGGCCAACCTCGCCACCTGGTCGGGCCGGAACGCCACCCCGTGTTCGAGGCGGTGCCGCGGGGATGCCCCCCCACGGGCCACCGACGGGCCGCCGTCCTCCGCCGCCTCCAGGGCGTCGAGGACCAGATCCACGGCCGCGTCGCCGATGGCGTGCGCCGCCACCTGCCATCCGGCGCGGTGGGCATCGACGATGGACCGCGTGAGGATCTCGGGGTCGTTGTCGAACGCACCCCGGAGCTTCCCGTCCGGTCCCGTGGTGGCGGCGGTGTGCCCGAGCCCCGACCCGTCGATCCAGATCTTCATGGCCCCGAGGGAGAGCCAGTCGTCCCCGAACCCGGTGTGGCTGCCGAGATCCAGTCCCGTGTCCATCCGGTCGTCGGGGTGGGACGCCAGAGGATGGAAGAGCTCGTTGAACACCATCACCTGGGCCCGGGTGTGCAGCCGGCCCGTTCGTCGGGCCAGCTGGTAGGCGGCCAGCTCGACCGGGGTGTGATCGATGCCGGGAGAGCCGATGCCGGCATCGGTGAAGCCGGTGATGCCCTCGGTC
The DNA here is from genome assembly GCA_963738545.1 of uncultured Acidimicrobiaceae bacterium. Taxonomy (GTDB): domain Bacteria; phylum Actinomycetota; class Acidimicrobiia; order Acidimicrobiales; family RAAP-2; genus Bog-756. The sequence continues at coordinate 740,444 of CAVTXA010000007.1, read as the reverse complement.
AGGTAATGCGCCGTGGCCCGGTCGATGGCCTCGGCCATCCGCTGGATGGAGGACGGTCCGACGTGATCCTTGACCAGGTCCATGGCCGTCTCCTCGATCAGCCCGGTGGGCCGGCCGGTGTCGTCCACCTCCACCCGTCCGCGACCGCCGGGGGGCACGGCCCCGGTGATCCCCACCGCCTCGAGCACGGAGGTGCTCACCACACACGAGTGGCCCGACCGGTGGGTCAGCCACACCGGTCGGCCTCCGCCGGCACCGTCCAGATCCTGACGGCGCGGCGCCTCGTCCGCACCCATGCCGTTCCCGTAGCCGAACCCGATGACCCACTCGTCGGGCCCGAGGCCTTCGGCGTGGGCGGCCACCGCCGCCAGGGTCGCCGCCGCGCCCGAGCAGTCCTGGAGGGCGAGCGAGACCCGTTCCAGGCCGAACGAGCTGGTGTGGCAGTGGGCGTCGTGGAATCCCGGGGCCACCACCGCCCCGTGGAGATCCACCTCGATACGCGCCCCCGTGCCGTCCAGCTCCTCGTCGAGGCCCACGATCCGTCCGTTCCAGATCCCGAGGCTCGAGGCTCGGGGACGGCCGGGATCCACGGTGAGGATGCGGGCATTGCGGATGAGCAGGTCGAGCATCATGGCGAAGTGGGGTCGTATCGTCGCTGCTCAGGGGGAATGTCCACGAGGGGGCTAACTTTACGGGACAATCCGTTCGACGCCGTGGGCTCCGTCGGCCGGGCCGGCCGCTGGGCCGGGGTCGCCGGTCGCTTGGTTGGACGGAGTACTGCTCGAGGGGGACAGCGTGTGTGACTCGATGGTGACCATCACCCCCGACGGGGTGCTCTTCGCCAAGAACAGCGACCGGGACCCCAACGAGGCGCAGCCCCTCGAGTGGGTGCCCTCGGCCGACCACGCGCCCGGGGACCGGGTGGCGTGTACGTGGATCGACGTGCCCCAGGTGCCCCACACCCAGGCCGTGCTGCTGTCGCGGCCGTGGTGGATGTGGGGGGCCGAGATGGGTGCCAACGAGCACGGTGTGGTGATCGGCAACGAGGCCGTGTTCACGACCGCCCCTGCCGGGGACAAGGCCCTGTTGGGCATGGACCTGCTCCGACTGGCCCTCGAGCGGGCCGCTACCGCGGAGGCGGCCGTCTCGGTGATGGTGGAGTTGCTCGAGCGACACGGTCAGGGGGGACCGTGCAGCTACGAGCGGCCCGAGTTCACCTACGACAACAGCTTCCTCGTGGCCGACCCCGACGGGGCGTTCGTCCTGGAGACGGCGGGCTCCCAGTGGGCCACCGAGGTGGTGGTGGGGCCGGGCCGGAGCATCTCCAACGGCCTGACCATCCCGGCCTTCGCCAAGGCCCACGCCCGGACGGGCAGGACGTGGCTGTCCTCGGCTCGCACCCGGAGGGCCCGGACCGAGCCCTTGGCCTCGGTGGCCACCGGTCCCGGCGACCTCATGGAGGCCCTCCGCGGCCACGGCCCCACGGCCACCCCGCGGTGGTCCCCGGTCCACGGCGGGCTCGGTGCCCCTTGCGTGCACGCCGGAGGACTGGTGGCCTCGAGCCAGACCACGGCGTCGTGGGTGTCCGATCTCCGGCCGGGTTCCCGTCACGGGATCCGGCACTGGGCCACGGCCACCGCCGCACCCTGCACGTCGCTGTTCAAACCGGTGGCGGTGGCCGAGCCCCTGGATCTGTCCCCGACCCCCACCAACGTCTTCGAGGGCGACAGCCTGTGGTGGCGACACGAACTCCTCCACCGGAGCACTATGGCGGCCCACTCCACGCTGATGCCCCGCTACCGGTACGCTCGGGACCGCACCGAGTCACGGTGGCTCGCCGACCCACCGTCGTCGGCATCGGCGTTCGGTGAGGCCGAGCGACTGGAGCGGCGATGGCTGGCCGACGTGGCCGCCGCCCATCTGCCGGACAACCGGCCCGCCTGGGTCCGCAGAGCCTGGAAGTCCAGCGACCGGGCCGCCGGGCTCGACCGCATGGTGGCCATCGACAAGGAGCTGCATCCATGAGCACACCCAGCGTCCTGGTCGTCGGAGCGGGTCTGTCCGGACTGGCCGCCGCCCGACGGCTGCACTCCTCGGGGGTGGAGGTCACCGTACTGGAGGCCCGGTCCCGAGTGGGCGGGCGCACCGAAGGGGGCAGCACGGCGGACGGCACGCCCATCGAGCTGGGGGGCCAGTGGCTGGGTCCCACCCAGACCCGGATGTACGCGCTGGTGGAGGAGCTGGGCCTCACGACCTTCCCCACCTTCAACACCGGGAAGCACGTCGTCCAGCTGGCCGGCAAGCAGAGCCGGATGGCCTCCAAGCGGGGGGCCGTGCCCAAGCTCAACCCGTTCGTCCTGGCCGACCTGTTCCAGGGGATGACCCGATTCCAGAAGTTGGCCGACCAGGTGCCGCTGGACAAGCCCTGGACCGCTCCGGGTGCCGATGCCCTCGACAATCAGACGTTCGAGACATGGATCCGCCGCACTCTGCGTACGGAGACCGGTCGGGCCTACTTCCGAGTGGCCACCGAGGCCGTCTTCTCCGCCGAGAGCGGCAACCTCTCGGCCCTCCACGCGCTGTTCTACGCCCACTCGGGCACCGACCTCGAGGGACTGATCAGCACGGCCGGAGGGGCCCAGCAGGACCGGGTCGTGGGCGGCTCCATCCGGATCAGCGAGACCATGGCCGAGGGCCTCGGTGACCGGGTGCGCCTGGACAGCCCGGTGCGCCGGATCACCCGCAGGGACACCGGGGTCACGGTCACCACCCGGGACGGCGACGCCTTCGAGGCCGACCGGGTCATCGTGACCCTGCCGCCCACCCTGGCCGGGCGACTGGAGTACGACCCCGTCCTCCCGTCGTGGCGCGACCAGCTCACCCAGCGTCTGCCGGCCGGTTCGGTCATCAAGCTGTGTGCGGTCTACGACGAACCCTTCTGGCGACAGGACGGGCTCACCGGCCAGGCCGCCTCCGACGAGGGTCCCGTCAAGGTGACCTTCGACAACTCGCCCCCCGGTGGCACCCCCGGCGTGCTCCTGGGCTTCATGGAGGCCAACGACGGCCGCCGGGCGGCCCGCCTCTCACTGGAGGAGCGCCGGGACGCCGCCGTGACCTGCTTCGTGCGGTACTTCGGACCCCGGGCCGCCCACCCGGTCGAGTACATCGAGCGGGACTGGATGGCCGAGGAGTTCAGCCGGGGCTGTTACGGCGCCCACTTCACCCCGGGGGTGTGGGGTGCCTTCGGTCCCGCCCTGACCGAGCCGGTGGGTCGGGTGCACTGGGCCGGAGCGGAGTGCTCGCCGGTGTGGAACGGCTACATGGAGGGAGCGGTGCGCTCCGGCGAGCAGACCGCCGACGACGTGGTGGCCCTGCTGGCCTGAACGCGGTCTGCCGGACGGCCGTGCATGAGGTGCGCGGGTCCGGAGCTACTCGGCCCGCAACAGGAGCGCAGTGGGGGTGCGAGCGGCCAGACGGGCGGGTAGGGCGGCCACCAGGTTGGCCAGCACCAGCGAGCCGACGACGATGAGGCCGATATCGGGAGCAGGCACGCTCGGTGCCGGGACGACGTCGATGGCCCGGGCGAACAGGTTCCACAGGAGGCGCCCGGCGATGATGCCGAGGGGTACCCCGATCACCGTGCCGATGCCCACCGCCACCGTGGACTGCCAGGCCACCGCGCCCATCAGCTGGCGCCTCACGAAGCCGAGGGTCTTGAACAGAGCCAGGTCCCGTCGCCGTCGGCGCACCGACGCGGTGAGGGTCACACCGAGTGCCGCCACCGCGCCGGCGGCCAGGCCGATGGCCAGGTACGCCGGCGTGTCCCCCATGGACTGATAGTTCACGATCTCGGCCGGGCGTTGGGGGCCGACCACCGAGACGAACTGCCCGGCGCAGGCGCTGGTGGGGCCGAAGGCATCGAAGGCTCGGTTGGAGCGGTTGGCGATCCGCTCGAGTGAGGCCTCACCCGCCGCCGCAGGCACGCCCGCTCGGAGCCGGACCAAGATCATGGTGGGACCGTTGCAGGCCGCCGGGGCGTTGTTGCTCAGCGGGCCGTTGGCGGCGTAGGCCCCGGTCCCCATCGACGTGTGCAGTCCCTGGGAGATCCCGATGGCCGGCAGGGTGGTGGTGCCCACGATGGTGAAGGTGCCACTCCCGCCCTCGGTGACGGCGTGGACGGTGTCACCGATGCGCTTGTGCAGCTGGGCCAGGGTGGCCTGGCCCAGGACGACCTGGCCGCGCCCGTCCACGGCGTGACCCGAGAGGATGGGCGGCACGAAGGGGGCCTGGTCCTCCCCTTGGAGCGCGGCCACCGTGTGTCCGTCGAGATCGACGGTGCGGAAGTCGATGCCGGCCGACGACGCCACGTCTCGGTCCTGGTCCAGCAGGGTCTGGGTCAGGGGCAGGGTGGCGCCCTCGCCGTCGGTCGACTGGAGGGCGAAGTCCCAGTTCCACCCGTAGAGGGCGGGATGGGAGACGAGGGAGTCGAGGCTGGCCCCGAAAGTCACGGTGGTCGTCAGGACCAGCACAGCCAGGACCGCGCCCACGATGGCTGATCGCACCGGAACCGAGTTGCGACCGGTCCCGGGCTGGAGGGCGAAGCGGATGCCGGTGACCGCGCTCAGGGGCAGGCCGGAGGAGGCGGCCGAGGTGGCCACCCACGACGGACGTGCGCCGGCACCGAGCCGGCCCGCTGTCGGGCGGTGGGGGGCGGACCGGACGGCCAGGGCCACGGCCACGGTGCCGAGGGCGAGGATGGACACAGCCAGGCCGCCTCCCAGCACCACCCAGTCGAAGGAGATCCCGGGGTAGGGGTAGACGGCATGAACCGGTCCGAGCGGAGCCAGGGGGGACAGCACCAGGGCCACCGCCACGGCCAGGGCGGAACCGGCCACGATGGCCAGCCCGATGCCGGCCAGCCCGTCCATCAAGGTCATGGCCGGGCTGGCCCCGAGTGAACGCATCGTGGCCTCCTCGTCGGCCCCCAGTCGCAGCTGACGCCCGATGGCCTGGCCAGCGAGGAGCAGCGCGGCCACGCCGGCGATGGCCCCGAACACCCCGAGGGCGATGGCCTCGGGCCTGATCGCCCTCGCCGCCTGGGAGGCGCTGGTCGAGGTGACGTGGAACTGGACGTACCCACCGGCCGGGAAGGCCTTGAGGATCTCCCCCTCCACCGCCGTGACCTCGGCCCCACCGCCGTCCAGCCGCAGCCCGTAGAGGCCGACACCGGCCCCGCTGGCCCCGATCAACCGGGCCAGGGCCGGGGTGAACAGCTCATCGGTCGGGTACCGGTCGACCTGGTCTTGGATCAGGGCGTCGTGGAACACCACCAGGCCCACCAGCGTCATCCGCACCGTGGTCTTGGGCCGCAGGGCGGGGGTCCCGAAGGCCGGATTGGTGGACTGGGCGTTGGTGTAGAAGCCGACGGGCACGGTCTCGCCCACGTGCAGCCCCTGGAGGTGTGCGGCGGCTGCCGTCATCACCATCTCATCCACCTGGTGGGGATCGGCCATCCGGCCGGCCACCGGGGTGACCCGGTCCTGGTCGACGTAGAGGCCGTCAGTGCTGGCGATGGGATCGATCTCGTTGAACAGGGTGGGGCTGATGGTCGGCGGGGTGCCGTCGGGCTCCAGAACCTGGCCGTAGGTCTCGATGGACCCCTCGACGCGCTCCACGTGGGGCAGCTTGGCCAGCGTGGGCTCCACGGTCGGGGAGTAGCCCGAGCACGTCGGGCAGCTGGCCACGCCCAGGGTCACGGTCAGGTCGGAGGGATCGGTCGAGGCTAGGTAGGTGGCGTACGAGACACCCGTCCGTCGGGCTCCGGCGATGGCGCCCATGGCCAGACCGCCGATCAGGCCGATGAGCAGAACGATGGCCAGATAGCCGGTCCAGCGGCGGCCGACGGTGGTGGCCAGGCGGTACCACGCCGGGCCCAGCACCGCTCCGTTCACCACGTCTCCGCTTCCGGGCCCCGGAGGGCACCGGCCACCTTCGCCTCCACCTGCGGCGCAGCGTTCGCCATCGTAGGGACAGCGTGCCCGAATGGGACCGAGGTCGACAAGGGCGGCACCCGGTGGGCCGGGGTCGTGGTACCACCACGACCCACTGGGCTGCTGATCAGCGAGGGAGCGAGGCGACGACCTCCACCAGCCGGGCCAGTTCGTCGACGGTGTTGTAGTAGTGGGGTGAGGCCCGCACCTTGGAGGTGGGGTTGGGGGCCACCATGTCGAGGCGGGCCCACGGGGCGTCACTCACCGAGACGTTGATGCCGGCCGCCGCTGCCGCGGTGGCCACGGCGGGGGGGCCCACGTCGTCCACCGTGAAGGTGACGATGCCCGAGCGGCGGGTACCGCCGTCGTGCACGGCCACCCCGGGGAGGGCCTCGAGGTCCGAGCGCAGCTGCTCGCCCAGGGCCCCGACCCGTTGGGCGATGGCGTCGATGCCCAGCTCGAGGACATGGTCGATGGCCACTCCCAATCCCAGGTGGGCGGCCACCGGCACCTCGAACTCGGCCAAGCGACCGGCGCCGGGGCGGAAGCGGTAGTGCTCGGCATCCTCCCACTCGGCGGCGCTGTTGCCGATACCCGGGGGGTGGAGGCGCTCGGCGAAGTCGTGGCGGACGACGAGGAGGCCGGTACCCCTCGGGCCCCGGAGCCACTTGCGTCCGGTGGCCGTGAGCGCGTCACAGCCGATGGCGCCCACGTCGACGGCGAGCTGACCCACGCTCTGGCAGGCGTCGAGGAAGTAGGGGACGGCGGCCTCCCGGCACAGGCGGCCGGCCTCCTCGACCGGGTTGACTAGGCCCCGGTGGGTCCCGACGTGGGTGAGGGCCACCAGCGCCACGTGCTCGGATCCGAGGACCGACGCCAACGCGTCGAGGTCCACGGTCCCGTCCGCCGTGGAGGGCACGACGTCGATGGTCGATCCGGCCACCTCACCGACCTGCAGCAGGCCGAGGTAGTGGCTGTCGTAGGTGATCCGGTCCACCACCACCCGCTGGCCTGCGCCGATGCCCCCTCCGAGGAAGAAGCCCCAGACGACCTTGGTCCACGCCTGGGTGTCCGAGCCGGCCACCGCCACCTCGTCGGGCTGGGCGTGGAGCAGACGAGCGGCCGATGACCGCACCCCGGCCAGGCGCCCGGCCACCTCCACGGCCGCCTCGTAGCCACCCCGTTGCGCCTCGAAGCGCAGGTACTCGATCTCGGCCTCGAGGGTGGCCGTCGTCGGCAGCGCGGCGCCGGCGTTGTTGAGGTGGTTGACCGTGGTACATCCGGGCGTTGCGGCGCGTTCGGCGGCGACGTCGATGGAGCCGGTCACGACGGGGAATCTACCGGCTCACCGGCCGGGTCCGGGAGGTCGCCCGGATGGGGTCGGTAGGTTGGGGGGATGAGCCAACGGTGGCAGCCACTGCTCGAGCGCGACGTCGATCCCGATCCGTTCGTCCAGTTCGGTCGGTGGTACGGCGACGCGGCCGCCGTCATGGAGGCTCCCGAGGCCATGGCCGTGGCCTCGGTGGGGGACGACGGTCGACCGTCGGTCCGCATGGTGCTGCTCAAACAGTGGGGTCAGGAGGGCTTCATCTTCCACACCAACTACGCCAGTCGCAAAGGGCGTGAGCTCACCGAGCACCCCGTGGCCGCCCTCCTCTTCTACTGGGAGCCCCGGGGCCGGCAGGTCCGCATCGAGGGAGCCGTCGAGCGCACCGGCAACGATGAGTCCGACGCCTACTTCGCCACCCGCCCCCACGGCGGGCAGATCGGGGCCCACGCCTCGCACCAGAGCGAGGTGGTGGCCAGCCGGGATGCGCTCGACCAGCGGGTCCGGGCCCTCGAGTCCGAGTTCGACGGCCGACCGGTGCCCCGGCCGGCCTGGTGGGGTGGCCTGGCCGTCCTCCCCCGGTCTTTCGAGTTCTGGCAGAACCGCCAGGACCGGCTGCACGACCGGCTCCTCTACACGCCGGACGGCGACGGCTGGCGCATCGACCGGCTGCAGCCCTGACCCCGGCACGGACGCGACCTCGGACCCCGGCCCCGACCGGGGGCGGATGGGGCGCAGTATGTTCTTGTCATGGCAGATGACACGTCAGTGGTGCTCGAGCGGACCACGCAGCTTCTCGACGAGCTCGACCCCACGAGCACGCCGGTGGAGAAGTTCCGGGCCCGCCAGTACGAGCTCGGCCTGGCCTGGGTGTCCTTTCCCGAGGGTTACGGCGGCCTCGGTCTCGCTCCCGGTCTGCAGCGTGAGGTCGACCGGCGCCTGGCCGAGGCGGGGGCCACGCCGCCGGGCGCCCGTGAGTTCTTCGGGCTGACCATGGCCGGCCCCACCGTGGTGACCCACGGTTCCGACGAGATCCGCGAGCGCCTGTTGTGCCGCACCTTCACCGGTGAAGAGTCGTGGTGCCAGCTGTTCAGCGAGCCCGGCTCCGGCTCCGACCTGGCCGGTCTCTCCACCCGGGCCATCCGTGACGGGGACGAGTGGGTGATCACCGGGCAGAAGGTCTGGAACACCCTGGCCCACATCGCCGACCGGGGCATGCTGGTGGCCCGTACCGACCCGGACGTCCCCAAGCACAAGGGACTGACCTACTTCGCCCTCGACATGCACGCCCCCGGGGTGGAGGTCCGTCCCCTGCGGCAGATGACCGGTGAGGCGGAGTTCAACGAGGTCTACCTCACCGAGGTCCGGGTGCCCGATGCCGACCGGGTCGGCGACGTGGGCGAGGGCTGGAGGGTGGCCATGACCACCCTGTCCAACGAACGGACCACCATCGGGGGTGGCACCGGGGGATCGGGTGGATCGGGACCCGGTTCGGGCTCCATCGCCGAGGCCGTACGCATCTGGCAGAGCGAGGGGCACCGGCAGAACCCGGTCGACCGGGACCGGCTCACCCGGCTGTGGATCGAGTCCGAGGCGCTGCGGCTGACCAACCTGCGGGCCAGCCAGAACCGCAAGGCCGGCAACCCCGGGCCCGAGGGATCCATCGCCAAGCTGATGTTCGCCGAGGTCAACAAGCGGATCTACGAGCTCTGTATCGACCTGCTGGGGGCCGACGGCCTGGTGGGCTACGACTACACCATGCGGCGGTCCGAAGGCGTGGGCCTGATCGGTCCCCCCGGCTCCTCCCGCAAGCTGTTCATCCGGTCCCGGGCCAACTCCATCGAGGGAGGCACGTCGGAGATCCAGCGGAACATCCTCGGTGAGCGCATCCTCGGCCTGCCCGGTGACGTGCGGGTGGACAAGGAGCTTCCCTGGGTGAAGGTGCCCCGCAGTTGAGGGCGGCCCTCGGGGCCGTCCGGCAGTCAGGGGCGGGGCGGTGACCGACGCGCGGCAGTTCCTCGGGATGGAGCCGGTGGGCAACGAACTGCACTGGCGGCTCGACGTGACCCCGGAGCTCACCACGCCGGGCGACTTCCTCTTCGGCGGGTGCGGACTGGGTGCCGCCCTGGTGGCCCTGGAGGCGGCCGCCGGCCGACCGACGGTGTGGGCCACGGCCCAGTACCTGTCCTACGCCCCGACCGGGTCGGTGCTCGAGCTCACGGTGACGCCGGCCGCCGAGGGGCGCCGGGTCACCCAGGCCCGGGCGGTCGGCTACGTCGGGGCCCACGAGATCCTCACCGTCAACGCCGCCCTCGGGGAGCCGGGCTCCCTGGAGGCCGGCGGGGTCTGGGTCACCCCCCCGGACGTGCCACCTCCGGACGAGTGCCCGCCCCGGCGCCTGCCCGACTTCGGCACCACCTCCATCTTCGACCGTATCGATGTGCGGCTGGCCAAGGGCCGTTCGTTCGAGGAGATCAGCGCTGGGACCGGTGGCCCCGGCGACCCGGCCAGCGCCCTGTGGGCCCGGGTGCCCGGCCATCTCGAGCCGTCGGCCGCCACCCTGGCCATCATCGGCGACTACGTGACCGGCGGCGTGTCCCAGCCCCTCGGGCGCCGGGTCATGTCCCGGAGCCTCGACAACACCGTGCGCATCGTGCGCCTGGAGCCGACCGAGTGGGTGTTGTGCGACATCCGCATCCAGGCCCTGGTCGGCGGGTACGGCCAGGGTGTGGCCTACCTGTGGTCGGAGCGGGGATCGTTGCTGGCCACGGCCAGCCAGTCGATGAGCATCCGCCTCTGGGACTGAGTGGCTCATCGCCACGCGTCCTAGAGTCTCGGTCAGCGCGTCGGTCGCGGGGCGCACCATCCCACGGGGAGATCCGATGAAGATCAGCACGTTCCTGAGCTACGCCGGCGGCTTCCGCAAGGCCGCCGCCGAGGTGGCCGAGTTCGAGAAGGCCGGCCTGGACATGGTGTGGGTGGCCGAGGCCTATGGGCTCGACGGGCCCAGCCTCATGGGCTATCTGGCCGCCCTGACCGAGCGGGTGGAGATCGGCTCGGCCATCCTGCCCATCTACACCCGGACCCCCACCCTCATCGCCATGACCGCGGCCGGTGTGGACACCCTGTCCGACGGCCGCTTCCATCTGGGCCTGGGCTCGTCGGGGCCCCAGGTGATCGAGGGCTTCCACGGCGTGCCGTTCAACGCCCCCATCGCCCGCACCCGCGAGATCGTCGACGTGTGCCGGAAGGTGTGGGCCCGGGAGGCGCCCCTGGTCCACGAGGGCACGTACTACACCATGCCGCTCCCTCCCGATCAGGGGACCGGTCTGGGCAAGGCCCTCAAGATCATCGCCCATCCCGTGCGCCCGTCCATCCCCGTCTGGGTGGCTGCCCTCGGGGAGAAGAACGTGGCCATGACGGCCGAGGTTGCGGACGGGTGGATCCCCATGATGTTCATGCCCGAGAAGGCCCGCGACATCTGGGGCCCCGCCCTCGACGCCGGAGCGGCCAAGCGCGACCCGTCCCTCGGTCCGCTCCAGATCACCACCGGGGGCATGCTGGCCATCGGCGAGGGCGAGGAGGTCACCGCCCTGCGCGAGCTGGCCCGTCCGGGCGTCGCCCTCTACGTCGGGGGCATGGGGGCCAAGGGCAAGAACTTCTACAACGACGTGGTGTGTCGCTACGGCTTCGAGAAGGAGGCGGCCGCCATCCAGGAGCTCTACCTCGACGGCAAGAAGAACGAAGCCGCCGCCCTGGTGCCCGACGAGCTGCTCGAAGCCACCTCCCTGTGCGGACCGGCGTCCTTCGTGGCCGAGCGCATCGCCGCCTACCGCGAGGCCGGAGTCACCCACCTCCAGGTCACGCCCGTCCCCGTCGGCGACCAGAAGCCGGTCGACCTCATCGGCACCGTCAAGGCGCTGGCCGGCTGAGCCGGGGGGCGCCCATCCCTCAGGCCACCGGGGAGGTTCCGGTGGCGGCTTCGATCTCGGTGATCAGATCGGCGGTGCGCCGGCCCTCCCTGATGGCCGTGCCCAGGTGCGCGGCGTTCTCCCTGAACCGCTGGTCCCCGAGCACCTGGGCGACGGCGGCCCTGATCCGTGCCACCGAGGCGCTCGGGCGCAGCCGGACCCCGGCGCCGGCCTCGACCACGCGGGCCGCCGTGTCGTTCTGGTCCCGACCCATGGGGACGCACACCATCGGCACCCCGGCGGCCAGGGCCTTGATGGCGGTTCCGTGACCGCAGTGGGAGATGACCAGGGACGCCTGGGGCAGGACGGACCGGTGGGGCACCGAGGCCACCACGGCCACGTTGGCCGACGAGGCCACCTCGCTGGGGTCGAGCATCTGTCCCAGGGTGACCACGGCCCGCACGGGGAGCGAGGCGAGGGCCTCGACGACCCTCCGGAGGATCGGTCCCTGGTCCTGGTAGGTGGTGCTGAAGCCGACCAGGACCAGGGGCCGGTGGTCGTCGGCGGGCCAGGGCGGATCCCACGGCTCGGCCCACTCGGGATCGTCGAGGATGGGCCCCACGTAGCTGACGTTGGCCGGGACGGTGGCGGCGGCGTAGTCGAACTCGGGACTGGTCAGGACCACGATCTGGTCGGCCGACAGGCCCTGGTCGTAGAAGGAGGTCAGGGGGGCGAGGCCGTACTCGGACCGGACACGGTTGAGCGAGGGCAGACCCTTGGCGAACAGCCGGTTGACGATGGCCAGCAGAAGCGCATCCCGACCGCGTCCGAGCGCCGACCGGGCCGGGGCGAACCCGGGCCCGATGGGAGGCGTGCCGCGTGCCGGCATGATCCAGATGTTGCTGACGAGGAGGACCACCGGGAGCGAGACGGCCTGGGCGGCGATGATGGAGCCGAACAGGAAGGCGTCGGCCAGCACGGCATCGGGCTGCACGGCGGTGATGGCCGCGGCCGTGTCGGCGGCGAACCGTCCCGCCGGCCCGGCGATGAACCGGTCCCGGACCCGTTGCAGCAGGACCAGAGGGTTGGTCGACTCCCAGTCCTTGATGGGATCCTCGGCCGGGTCGAGCGTCGTGTGGTGAGGGGCCAGGGTCCACGGCGAAAAGGTGCAGCCCGCGGCGGTGGCCCCGTGCTCGATGGTCGGGTCGCCGAGGACGTGGACCGAGTGACCCCGGTCCACCAGGCGTCGTGCCACCCCCAGCTCGGGCGGGACGTTGCCTCCCCCCTCCCACATGGCCAACAGGAACTGCCGTTTCACCATGCGAGCACCGCACCTTCCACGGCCACGGTCACCGAGGGTTTGGTGGCCGGCTCGAATCGTCGGGCGATCTCGTCGAGCATGTCGTCGGTCCGATGGGGACTGTGGTGGGAGAGCACCACCGACGACGCTCCGGCGAGCGCTCCGAGGGCCACGGCGTACTCCATGGCCGCATGGCCGAAGGCCGCCCCTTCGGGGAGCTGGTCGGCGGTGAGCTGGGCGTCGTGGATGAGGACGTCGGCCCCCCGCGCCAGATCGACCACGTCGGAGGGGAAGTCACCCCAACCGTCGGGGCCGGGTCCGTAGGTGGTGGGGCAGTGGTCGGGGAGATAGGCCAGCACGCCGTCGCCGTCCGAGATCCGGTAGCCGTAGGTGGTACCACCCTTGTGGGCGATCTCGTTGGCGGTGACGGTGAAGCCGTCCATCCGGTGGGTCCCCGTAGGCAACGACGAGAACGTCCACGAGCCCAGCAGGCCCTCGGGGTCGATGGGGAAGTTGGGTGGGGACATCATCCGGGACAGGGTGGCCACGGCCCCGCTCCCGTCGGGCTGGGCGGGCAGGTAGAGGTCGCAGCGGGCATCGTGGCGGTCGGTGGCCGCGCAGAAGGGCAGTCCCTCGACGTGGTCCCAGTGCAGATGGGTGAGGAGGATGGTGCCGGTGAAGGGATCGCCACCGAGCACGGTGGTCAGCGCCTGGATACCGGTGCCGGCGTCCAGCACCAGGGAGGGTGCCTGGCCGTCGTGGGCCAGGGCCACACACGACGTGTTGCCGCCGTAGCGGACGAAGGGCAACCCGGGGGTGGGGATGGATCCACGTACACCCAGAAGGTGGGCCCGCACCCCCTAAGCCCGCGAGCTCTCGATCCGGTGGCCCTTGGCCAGCTCGTGCAGTTGGTCTCGGTCCATGGCGCTGTAGGCCACCACCGCCACCCGGGAGTCGGTCACGGCCACCAGGGTGGAGGTCCGTGTGCCCCCCTCGATGCCGGCCCGCTCCCCGAGGACGGCACCCGGGCCGAACTCGGCCAGGCGCTGGCCGTCCTTGTCCACCCGGATCACGCCGTCGAGGACCAAAAAGACGTCCGTCCCGGCCTCTCCCTCCCGCACCAGGGCGTCGCCGGCCGACACCTTTTTGAACTTGGGCTTGGACCCCTTGTCCATCAGCTGGGCGGACAGGGCCCGCTCGAGGGCACTCTCCACCGCGGTGACCAGGGCCGGTGATTCCTCATCGCCCCACGGGGTGTGCTTGCCGAACGACTTGCGGTACCAGTCCTTGAAGTCGGTGAGCCCCGACTTGGCGGCCAGCCGCCCGTCCCCGTCGTAGAACCAGTGCCGGGGGAAGCGGCTGGCGCCGAGGACCTCGAACTCGGCGGGCCCGTCCACGCGGAGGGTCAGGCTCAGCGTGGCCCACACCAGGGGTGCCTGCCACTGGATGAACGGCTTGCGCCGCACCCGGCGCGGGGCGGGCAGTCCGGTGCGGCCCCCAGCCGTCTGGATGAACCGGACCCGGCCGTCACCCACCTCGGGTGGCTGCTGGAGCACGGGGAGTGCCACCGCCTCGAACTCCTTGTTGAGGCCACCGACGGCCACGGTGGTGGATCCCATGAGCCCACCCCCCGAGTAGCCGTATCCGGTCACGGTGCCGCCCGCATCGGTCTCCATCCAGGCGCTCAGGACGTTGGCGAACCGGAAGCGGTCCGCCTTGCGCAGGGCCTCGATGTCCTCGATGACGTCGGGGGGCGGCTCGTCGTAGTGGGTGAATCCGGCGTCGAAGGCCACCCGGGTGCCACCCCGGACCGCTTCGGAGGGGATCCACGAGAGGGAGGTTACGGAGCTCTCGGTTCGCATGGTGCCATGGTGCGCCCCGGTGGTCCCGGTTTCCACGGTGTTCGCCTGCTTCACGGGGTGTGGCTGGCACCACCCCACCTTGAGGTACTCACGCCCTGTACCCGCTCCGGGCGATATGGGATAACTGACTCATCATGGATGCGAAGGACCCCCAGGCCGGCGGCACCATCGACGTCTTCCTGGCCGACGACAACGTCATCGTGCGGGAGGGCGTCAAGACCCTTCTGGCCCGGCAGTCCGACCTGCGGGTGGTGGGCGTGGCCGAGGACTACGACGGACTGGTCGCAGGGGTGCTCGCCACCCAGCCCCACGTGTTGGTCACCGACATCCGCATGCCGCCCAGCTTCCAGCGGGAGGGGATCGAGGCGGCCCGGGAGGTGCGCCAGCGCTGCCCGGGGATCGGGGTCGTGATCCTCTCCCAGTACGACGATCCCGAGTACGCCATCTCGCTGGTGGCCGAGGGCTCGGCCGGCTACGGCTACCTGCTGAAGGACCACATCGCCGAGGGCAACCAACTGGTGGACGCCGTGCGGGCCGTGGCCACCGGCGGCACCGCCCTCGACCCCTCCATCGTCGACGCCCTGGTCTCCCCGGTCACCACCCACGGCGGACTGACGCCGGCCGAGGAGACCCTGTTGAACTGGGTAGCCGAGGGTAAGCCCATCAAGGCCATCGCCGCGGCCCAGCGGACCACCCCCGAGGCCGTCGACGCCGAGGTCGAGACGCTCTTCGTCAAACTGGCCCAGGGAGTCTCGGCGGGAACCGAGGGGGCCATCCGCCGGCTGCGGCTGCTCCACCAGTGCATCGTCGACCGGGAGGAGCAGGGCGAGTCGCTCTCCCGGCTGCTCCCCGGCGGCCTGGCGGAGAAGCTGCGGCGGGATGGTCGGGACATCGGCAAGACCGAGCTGGTCGAGGTCACCGTGCTCATGAGCGACATCCGGTCGTACTCGACCATCGCCGAGCACGCCGACCCGAGCCAGCTGGCCGGCCAGCTCAACACCCACCGGGCGGCCATGAACGAGGCCATCTTGGGCCAGGACGGGACCATCATGCAGTTCGTGGGGGACGCGGTCATGGCCGTGTTCGGCGCCCCCTTCTCCCAGCCCGACCACGCCGCCCGGGCCCTGGTGGCGGCGGCCGACGCCCACCGTCTGCAGGCCGAGGTGAATGCCCGCTGGGTGCAAGACGGCCTCCCGGCCTTCGGTCTGGGCCTGGGCCTTTCCACCGGCGAGGCGGCGGCCGCCCTGCTCGGGACCGAGGAGCGCCTGGAGTACACCTTGGTCGGCGACACGGTCAATCTGTCCCAACGCCTGCAGCAACTGGCCGAGTCGGGCGAGACTGTACTGAGTCAGGCCACGATGGACGCGTTGGAAGGGTTGGCGGAGCCGGTGGAGGCGACACTCTTGCCTGAGCAGCTGGTCAAAGGAAGGGACACCCCGGTGCGGGCGTGGCGGGTCGCCCGCCAGGTGCCGGCGGTGGCTGTCCTGGCCCATGCCCGGGCCGACGGCGCGGGCATGGACCGTTCCGCGGGAGCCGGCGATGGCGTGAGCAGTGGCGGCGTATTCGACGATGCACCCAGAGGAGATTCCCAATGAGCGCAGTGACGGTGGACCCGACGACCGAAGCCCCCGAGAGCCCGGTGGTCAGCGACGTGCTGGTGGTGGAGGGGGTGCGCAAGACCTTCGAGGCCGAGAACGCCCCCGTCCGGGCCTTGCGCGGCGCCAATCTGCGCGTGCCGGCCGGGGACTTCGTGGCGCTGATGGGACCGTCGGGCTGCGGCAAGTCGACCCTCCTCAACCTGGTGGCCGGTCTGGACGTCGCCGACGAGGGCACCATCAGTGTGGGTGGGGAGCTGGTCACTGGTCGGACCGAGGACGAGCTCTCCCTCATCCGACGGGAGCACATCGGGATCGTCTTCCAGTTCTTCAACCTCCTGGAGAGCATGACAGCCCTGGAGAACGTGGCCCTCCCGGCCATCATCGCCGGCACCAAGCGCAAGCCGGCCGAGAGCCGGGCCCGTGACCTCCTCGACCTCCTCGGCGTGGGTGACAAGGCCAAGGCCGTGCCCGGGTCACTCTCGGGTGGACAGCGCCAGCGCCTGGCCATCGCCCGGGCCCTGGCCAACGAACCCACCCTGCTGTTGGCCGACGAGCCGACCGGTGCCCTCGACTCGGACAGCGGCCACGAGATCGTCGAGCTCCTGTCGCGGCTCCACCACGGGGGACAGACCATCGTCCTGGTCACCCACGACAACGACGTGGCCAAAGCCGCCGAGCACCTCATCTACATGCGTGACGGGCAGATGGTGGAGGCGCCGGACCGGAGTCCCACCGGCGCTCTGCGCGAGGCTCCATGACCACCACGCCCGCCGCGGCGAGGGCGACGGCCGCCGGGTCCCCGGACCTCGCCGTCGAGTCATCGGTGGGCGCGCATCCGTCTCGGGTGCAGGCCGCCACCGTGGCCGAGCCACGGGCTGGGCGGGCCCACCTGACCCCCGCCGTCCTCCTGGTGGTGCCGGCCCTGGCCGTGGTGGTGTTCGGCTTCGCCCGGTCGGTGTCGGCCGGGGTCACCACGGCCGATGCCATCCGCATCGAGCTCACGCTGGGCTGGGTGGTGGCCGCGCTCTTCTTGCTGGTCCGTCCGGAGCTCGCCCGCCTGGGTCGGCTGCTGGCCGTGGCGGCACTGCTCGGCGCGGTGACCCTGAGTGCCGCTGTGGTGGGCCAGACCACGACCGGGGGAACCGGTCACGCCGCCCGCATCCTGGCCACGGTGCTGCCCGCCGTCCTGATGGCCGTGGGCGTGCATTTCCTGCTCTCGATCCCCGACGGACGCCTGACCTCGCGGGCCCGGCTGGTCGTCACCGTCGTGGCCTACCTCGGCGGGGTCGCCTTCGGGTTGTGGGCCTGGTTCGGCCCGGGACGGCTGAGCGACGCCGCCGCCGTCATCGGTTGGCTGGTGGCCGTGGCCGTGGGCGTGATCGGCGCCTCCCGCCGGTACCGCTCGGCGCCGGGGGTGGACCGGCAGCGGCTGCAACTCATGGCCTCCGGGGCCGCGGCCACCTTCGAGGTGGGACTGGTGGTGGTCGGTCTCTACCTGTTGGTCAAGTGGCCGGTCCATCCCTGGGCCATCGCCGCCGGGGGCACCGTGCTGGTTCCCGTCGGTGTGGTGTGCGCCACCTTCCCCCGTCTGCTCGGGAAGTCGGACCGGGTGCTGGTGGCCCTGCTCACGGTGACCGGGCTGTCGGTCGTGGTGCTGGCCGTCTACGTACTGGTCATCCTCGGCTTCGGTCACGAGCCGGGCTCCCAGGACCGCGAGGTGCTCGGACTGTCCATCCTGGCCGCGGCCATCGTGGCCCTCGGCGCGTCCGTGTCCCATCAACGGGTCCAGCTGTTCGCCCAACGCCTCGTCTACGGCACCGATGCCGTGCCCGACGACGTGGTCAAGACGTTCAGCACGCGCCTGACCCGCGCCGTCACCATGGACGAGCTCCTCTTACAGCTCACCGAGTCGCTGCACAAGTCGATGGTGCTGACCAGTGCCGAGGTGTTCACCGGCTCGAGCGAGGTGCTCGAACGGAGTGCCTCTATTCCCGACCGGGGCGCGGGCACCCTGCACATCGGTCCCCAGGAGCAGCCCGTGGTGGCCCGGGCCGGGGTCTCGGGGAACGCCTGGACATCGGTGTGGCTGCCGGCGGTCATCGCCGGACGGGACCATGCCCAGCTCCGGGTGTGTCCCATCACCTACGGCGGGGAGTTGCTGGGGTTGGTGGTGGTGGAGCGCCCCACCACCGAGCCGCCCTTCACCGAGCAGGAGGATCTGACCCTGACCGAGCTGTCCCGTCAGGTCGGGTTGGCCCTCCACAACGTGAACCTGGACTCGGCCCTCCAGTCGACCCTCGATGAGGTCCGTCGCCAGGCCGCCGAGCTCCGGGCCTCCCGCTCCCGCATCGTGGCCGCGGCGGACGCCGAGCGCCGTCGGGTGGAACGTGACCTCCACGACGGGGCCCAGCAGCACCTGGTGGCCCTGGCCGTGAACGTCCGGCTGGTCAAGGACCTGGTGGCCGAGGACCCCGAGGCGGCGGCGGCGGCGCTCGACGAGATCGCCGTCGAGGTCAAGGCCACGGTGCAGGAGCTCCGGGACCTGGCCCACGGCATCTACCCGCCCCTCCTCATGGACAACGGGCTCCCTGAGGCCCTTCGCGCCGTGGCCTCACGGAGCCCGCTGGACGTCACCACGTCGGTCGACGAGATCGGTCGCTTCTCTCCCGATGTGGAGGCGGCGGTCTACTTCTGCTGCCTGGAGGCCCTGCAGAACGCGGCCAAGCACGCCTCGGAGTCCCACGTGGAGGTGCGGGTGTGGGAAGAGGAGGGCGGCCTGCTCTTCACCGTCAGCGACGACGGGCCGGGCTTCGACGCCAACGTGGCCCGGGCCGGGCACGGCTTCATGAACATGAGTGACCGTCTCGGCGCCATCGGGGGCTCGGTCCGGTGGGATTCCATCCCGGGGAGCGGCTCGACCGTCCGGGGCTCGATCCCCATCACCTAGGGGCACCGGGTCTGGCGGCCGAAGATGGACGGCGCCGTCAGGCCGGCCTCAGGTGGGCAGGAACTCGATGGTCTCCCGCTCGGCCCAGATGCGCTTCAGCTCGGAGGGCCCGAACTCCTCTTTGTTGACATAGGCCAGGGCCCCGCTGGTCGAGGCATCCGGGGGGAGGTCCTGGGGCGTGTAGGTGGAGCACAGGATCACCACGGTGTCGGGCTCGGTGGCCACGATGCGGCGGGTGGCTTCCACGCCATTCATTCCGGGCATGTTGATGTCCATGAGGACGAGGGCCGGGTGGAGCTCGGCCGCCATGGCCACCGCCTCCTCGCCGTCGGTGGCCTCGCCCACCACGGCAAAGCCGTCCATCCGCCCCACGACGGCCTTGGCCGCCATGCGGAAGGGGGCCTGGTCATCGACCACCAGCACCGGGAGGGTCTCGGTAATTTCCATGATGGGCAATTCTCGCACGCAGGATGGCCACGAGACAGGGAGCTAGCACTCCCTGTGGGTGTGGCTACCCGGTGGCCCCCCCTCCGAGGTAGATGAGCACCGCCTTGACCCGGCGGTTGACGTCCTCCTCCTCGGTCAGACCGAGCTTGGAGAAGATGGCGTTGGTGTGTTTCTCCACCGCCCGCTCGGACAGGTACAGCGATGCGGCGATGGCGGCGTTGTTCTTGCCCTGGGCCATCTCGGCCAGGGTCTCCATCTCCCGGGAGGTGAGGCGGTCGAGGTCGGAGGGCCGACGCGGTGCCGACGCCCCGACCAGGGCGTCCACCACAGCCGGGTCGATCACCGACCCGCCGTCGGCCACGGTCCGGATGGCCGTGGCCAGTTCGTCGACCCCGGCGATGGACTCTTTCAGCAGGTAGGCCCGGCGGGCCGAGCCGTCCGACAGCAGGGCCAGGGCGTACTCGGGATTGGCGTACTGGCTGAGCACCACGACCCCGATGTCCGGACGGTGCTCACGGAGGTGGGCGGCGGCCTGGATGCCCTCGTCGGTCCCGGTCGGGGGCATGCGGATGTCGGTGACCACAACGGCGGGTACCACCTCTTCCACCAGGGCCAGGAGACCGGGAAGATCGTCGGCCGTCCCCACCAGCTCCAGCCCGTCCTGTTGGGCGATGAGCTTCTCGACCCCCTGCCGCAGGAGGGCATTGTCTTCCGCCAGCACCACCCGGACCGGGTCCATGGCCGACCACCGTAGTCGGCCAGGCCTCTGACCAGGATGAGCCTCGTTCCGGAGTCGCGGCCCGATCCGTCGGGACGGCCGACCCGAGGCCGGTGCCCGAGAGTGGTGGTAGCACCCGGGGCGTCGTTGGGCTGACGCCCTTGGACGGTGGCCCGGGTGGGATCAGACTGAGGGGAGGATGGGCGATCAAGGCCGGGAGCCGGGGCGCGGCGCGTGTGGCACAGGGGTGGACCGGGCCGACCCGGGGACCGAGGCGCGGTGAGTGCGCGCGCCCTCCGGGTGGCCTGGTACCGGTTCGGTGTCACCTTCCGAAGGCGGTGGGGCGGCTACCTGGCGCTGGTCCTTCTGGTCGGCCTGGTGGGCGGCCTGGCCATGGGATCGATCGCCGCCGCACGGCGGACCCAGTCCTCGTTCCCGGCCTTTATCGCCAGCGTCCATCCGGCCGAGGTCCAAGGTCCGATCTCCTACTACCAGCCCGGCGGAGGGCCGCTCGGGGCCGGGTACAACCCGGCATTGATCCGGACCATCGCCCGCCAGCCGCTCGTGAGGCAGGTCGAGGTGGGAGTGGGTTTGAACACCCTCCTCCTCGGCCCTGACGGGGCGCCCGTGGCCACGCCCGGGCTCCCCGCCCAGGGAGGGGAGAGTGTGGGTGTCGTCCACCTGTTCGGCTACAGCCTCGACAAGCTCACGGTGATCCAGGGGAGAATGCCCTCGCTGTCCAGCACCCACGAGATGGTCATGAGCCGGGCCTCGGCCCGACAGTTCCGTCTCCGGGTGGGGGACCGGGCCACGTTCGGGCTCTACACCGACGCCCAGACCTACGACCACGGGTTCGGCACCGCCGCGGTCGCGCCGGTGCGACGGATCCACGCCACGCTGGTGGGCATCGTCGTCCGAGACGCCGAGGTGGTCGAGGACGAGGCCGACGCGTCGAGCAACGCCAGCCTGGTCGGCTTCGGTCCGGCCCTGACCCACCAGCTGCTGCACTGCTGCGCCTACTACACCGTGGTCGGTGCGCAGGTCATGGGCGGCCCCGCCCATGCCGTGGCCGTCCAAGGCGAGCTGAACCGCGCCCTGCCGCCCGGCTCGCCGTCGCTCCAGGCCAATCCGGCTGTGGAGGCCGAGGACCAGGCCGAGCGGGCCATCAAGCCCGAGTCGATCGCCCTCGGGGTGTTCGGGGCCATCTGCGGCCTGGCCGCACTGCTCATCGGAGCCCAGCTCATCGGCCGCCAGTTGCGCCTCGGGGCCGGTGAGGAACACACCATCCGGGCTCTGGGAGCGGACCCGGCCACCACGGTGGTCGGTGGACTGATCGGAATCCTCGGTGCGGTCGTCATCGGGGCGGTGGTGGCCGCCGGTGTGGCCGTGGGCCTGTCGCCCCTGGCCCCGCTGGGACCGGTGCGCCTGGTCGACCCGTCCCCGGGTGTGGCCTTCGACTGGACCGTGCTCGCCGCCGGCGTCCTGGTGCTCGTCCTCGTCCTCGGTGCGGTGGGCTTGTCGCTGTCCTACCGGCTGGCGCCCTACCGCACCGTCGGACGACGCCGTTCATCGGAGCGACGGTCGTCGCTCACCGGCCTGGCCGTATCGTCGGGCCTCCCCGAGCCGGCGGTGACCGGGATCCGGTTCGCCGTCGACTCCGGAGCCGGCCGGGACGCGGTGCCGGTGCGGTCGGCCATGCTCGGCGCCGCCCTGGCCGTCATCGTCATGGTGACCACCGTCACCTTCGGGGCCAGCCTGTCCACGCTCATCTCCCATCCGGCCCTCTACGGGTGGAACTGGGACTACGAGCTCACGGCGAGCGAGGGGGCCGACATCCCCAGTCACCTCATGACGCCCCTCCTGACCGACGACCACGCCGTGGCCGCCTGGTCCGGTGTGTATTTCGGCAACGTGCGGATCGACGGCCAGGTCACCCCGGTGATCGCCAGTCGACCCGATGCCGTCGTGGCCGCACCGATCCTGTCCGGCCACGCCGTCCAGGCCGACGATCAGGTGGTGCTCGGGGCGCAGACCCTCGGCGCTCTGCACAAGCAGGTGGGAGACACCGTCAGCGTCCGGGTGCTGGGCGGAGCGCCGAAGCAGCTCCACATCGTGGGGACGGCCACCATGCCCACCATCGACAACGGGGGGAATCAGCACACCGAGATGGGCTCGGGCGCGCTCGTGCCCACCAGCCTCCTCCCGAAGATCGTCCTGTTGGGATACGGGCCGCCGTCGCAGGCCGGACCCCAGGGGATCCTGCTGCGTCTCCGTCCTGGCACGGACCCGACGTCGGCCCTACGCACGCTCCAGCGCTTCGCCAGACAGACGTCGACCCAGTTCGACGACGGGGTCTCGGTCAACACCGTCCAGCGCCCGGCCGAGATCGTGAACTACCGGACGATGGGCAGCACCCCGGCCATCCTCGGGGCGGCACTGGCGGCCGGCGCGGTCACCGCGCTCGCCCTCACGCTGGTGGCCTCGGTCCGCCGTCGCCGGCGTGAGCTGGCCATCTTCAAGACCCTCGGCTTCACCCACCGTCAGTTGGCGGCCACGGTGGCCTGGCAGTCGACGGTTGCCGTCCTCATCGGCACGGTGGTCGGCGTGCCCGTGGGCATCATCATCGGACGCCAACTCTGGCTGCTCTTCGCCCACGAGATCGACGTCGTCCCGACGCCCACGGTCCCCGCGTTGACCGTGGCCCTGATCGCCGTCGGGGCACTGCTACTGGCCAACGCGGTGGCGGCGATCCCCGGCCGGATCGCCGCCCGCACACCGACGGCGGTGCTCCTGCGTTCCGAGTAGCGACGCGCACCGGCGTCGTCGCCACTCCTGACGGGTGCGGTCGGGATTAGCCCTCGGAGACGAGGTCGTCGTGGTCCAGCGTCTCGAGCTCCCGGTCGATCGACTCGAGGGCCAGCAGTGCATCCAACTGCGAGGCCATCTTCTCGATCTCGTCGGCGTCGTAGTAGCTGCGGTTGAGTGTCAAGGTGAGCTGCTGTTGCACCAGAGCCAGGGCGTCCTCGGCGGCGGCGGCGGCGTCGTAGACCGAGAACAGCTTGGCCTGCATGGCCTGGGCCGAGATGAAGCGGGTGCCCCGCTGCTCGGCCTCGGTGGGAAGCGTGCGCAGCACATCGCCGGGCGTGGGCTCGCGCACCTCGGTGTCGGTCGGATCGGTGGCCATCTGGTTGCTCTCCCTCGGCTCGGCTTGCTCCACGTTCTCGGTCTGCTCCACGTTTGCTCGGTACTCCCGTTCGATCGGTTCCATGGTGGGTATCCCACAACTGCTTGTGCCACGTGGCTGGGGGATGACCTCCTCTCATGGTGTGTAACACCGGGTGTGTCGGTCGTCTTCCCTGCCGGGCTGCAGCTTCCATCGGACCGATGGGGGCCGGGCTTGAGCGGGGAGACGGAAACGACCACGGAACGTGGTCGGCTGGCCGGTCAGTGTGGTGGCCCATGGACCTGAACGGCGAAGCCGGGGGTGATGCCAGCCCCCTCCCGTTCCACCGGCAGCCACCCTTCCCTTCGGCGCTCCGAGCGGCCACCCTGGAGGGATGACCCGAGCAGGGATGGATCGGTCCGACACCGGGCCCCGGTGCCCGGTGGCGCCCCTGGGGCGACCGGGGACGGCACCATGAGCGACGTCGACGTCGACGTGGTCGTGGTGGGGTCGGGCCCCAACGGGCTGGCCGCCGCGGTGACCCTGGCCACCGCGGGTCTGAGGGTCACCGTGGTCGAGGGCGCGGACACCCCAGGAGGAGGCTGTCGGACCGAGGCCCTCACCCTTCCCGGGTTCCGCCACGACCTCTGCTCGACGGCCCACCCCATGGTGCTCACGTCACCGTTCTTCCGCCAGCCGGCCTTCGAAGGCCTCCGGGCCAGGCTCCGCCAGCCGGAGGTCCCGTTCGCCCATCCCCTCGACAATGGTGCCGCCGCCGCCCTGCCGTCGGTCGAGGCCACCGCCGAGTCCCTGGGTGCCGACGCCGCCGCCTATCGGCACCTGCTCGGTCCGTTGGTCGATGACGCGCGTTCGCTCGGTGACGCCATCCTGGCGCCGCCCCTCCGATCGGTGCCCCGGCACCCGCTCTCCCTGGCCCGGTTCGGGCTCCCCGGGCTGTTGCCCACCTCGAGGTTGGTCGGCCGCTTCGAGACCGAGCCGGCCAAGGCGCTGCTGGCCGGGGTCTCGGCCCACTCCATGGCCCGTCTCACCTCCCCGCTGACCGGTGCCTTCGGCCTCTTCTTGGCCCTGACCGCCCACGCCGCCGGCTGGCCGGTCGTCGCGTCCGGCAGCTCGGCCATCACCGACGCCATGGTCGCCGAGCTGGTCCGGCAGGGCGGGACGGTGGTCACGGGCCAGTGGGTCCGCTCGCTGGCCGACCTCCCGGCGGCCCGGGCCGTGGTGGTGGACACCTCGCCCCGGGGGCTGGCCGACCTGGCCGGTGACGCCCTGCCGACGCGGTACGGACGGTCCCTCCGCCGCTTCCGTTACGGGCCCGGGGTCTGCAAGGTGGACTGGGCGCTGTCCGGCCCGGTGCCGTGGCGCGCCGAGGTGTGCCGGAAGGCCGGGACCCTGCACCTCGGGGGCACCTTCGCCGAGGTGGCGGCCAGTGAGGCCGACGTGAACGACGGCCGGCACCCCGAGCGTCCCTACTGCATCGTCGTCCAGGCGGGCGTGGCCGACCCCACCCGGGCCCCGGAGGGCCAAGAGGCCCTGTGGGGGTACTGCCACGTGCCCTCGGGCTCCACGGTGGACATGAGTGGGGCCATCGAGGCCCAGATCGAGCGCTTCGCCCCCGGGTTCACGGACCTGGTGCTGGCCCGGACCGTGCGCACCGCGGCCGAGCAGGAGCAGCACAATCCGAACTACGTGGGGGGCGACATCGCCGGAGGGGCAGCTACGTTGCTCCAGACGGCCTTCCGGCCCACGGTCCGGTGGAACCCCTACCGGACGCCGCTCCACGGCGTCTACCTGTGCTCGGCGTCGAC
Organism: uncultured Acidimicrobiaceae bacterium; assembly: GCA_963738545.1. Lineage (GTDB taxonomy): Bacteria > Actinomycetota > Acidimicrobiia > Acidimicrobiales > RAAP-2 > Bog-756. The sequence continues at coordinate 715,355 of CAVTXA010000007.1, read as the reverse complement.
CGCTCCCGGTGCCGGCGTGCACGGGATGTGCGGGGTCTACGCCGCCCGCACGGTGCTCCACGACCACTTCGGCGGCCCCGCTCCGCTGCGGGCGTGAGCGTCGGGCGGGCGGCGAGCGACAGCGAAGGGCCGCGCCAGGAATTCTCGATTGCCCCCTTCTCAACGCGGAGCGCGCTTGGTACGATGACCTTTCGGACATCACGCCCCGCCACGAAAGGAGATGCCCCATGAATCACGCTATGCGATGCGCAATGCGCGGCATCTCCATGCGCCGGGCTCTCGACCGATCTCGCTGACCACAGCCTGATCCTTCCGGGGGTCACCGCCGGCTCGTGGAGGGCCAACCCGGCACCGACGACCTGCGGTCGTCATGTCCACGCTCGGGTGCCGCTTCCGCATCGCCCCGCCGCCGTCGACCTGGTCCGGCTGCCCCGCATCACCACCCACCACCGACCCACGACCCGCCGGGCCATCCGGCCCAGGGTCCTTCCCGAGGCACTCCCATGCATCCGCTCCTGCTCCACCAACTCGCCGACGACTCGGTCACCGACCGCCACCGTCACGCCCGATCGCAAGGCCGCGTCGTCCGACGGACGAGGACGCGCCCCACGTCGCGGTTTCGGGTGTGGGTCGGAGGTCTCCTCGTCACCGTGGGCACGCGGCTGGCCGGCACGCGCCCGGCCCCGGCCGTCCTCCACCACCCCACGTCGGCCTCGTCGTAGCCCTCGGGCTCAGCCGCCGGTGGTCGACGGGGCCGGTGGCGGAGCCGAGGACTCCAGTCCCGCCGTCCGCTCGGGCAGCAACAGCACCGCGCCGGCCAGGAAGCACAGGGCACCCACGAAGGTCCCGAGGTTGGACAGCTCGACGTGCCAGATCTGGCCGGTGGCCGGGATGATGTAGGAGGCGACGGCGGACACCCCGAAGGCGATCGATCCCACGAGGTTGAGGGCGGTGATCCACCACGAGAGGCTGGACGGGGACCAGGACGCCCAGCCGTGGGAGACCTCGAACCAGGCCAGGCCGCTGGCCACGAGGAAGCAGATCGACCCGACGGCGTCGGGCCGCCACACGTGCTGCTGGGCCGTCTGGACGCTCAGGTCCCGGCCCATGGCCGTTCCCGTGCTGACGTTGAAGTAGAGGGTCCCGATGAGTTGGATGCCACAGGCCCACCAGTCGATCTGGCGGGGTCGGTAGACGAAGACCTTCCCCCATCCGCGCACAGGACCCTCCGCGCCGGCGTCCACCGACTCTCGATACTGGAGGAAGCCCGCCGTGGTGAAGAAGAGGGAGCCGACGAAGAAGGTGACCGAGTCGATCCGGACACCGACGGCACCGGCATAGCCGGGCACCGCACCCAGGGCGAAGAGGGCCGAGCCCACGGCGAAGAGGACGGCGATCCACCAGCCCCGGGCCCCCGGGGCCCACCACGTGTGGAGGTCGGGGCCGTCGACGAGCGGGGACCGGGCCTGTTTGCGGTGGCGCCGGGAGTCCCACCGGGCCACCAACCCGTCGGGCCGTTCGTACTCGACGAAGGTGACAAAGGGCCCGAGCCCTCCTCGACGCTCCCGGCCGTCGGTCGCCGGGCGTGGCTGGCCCACCCCCGTCGACGGGTCGGTCGGGGACGGACGATCGAGGTCGTCACCGGTCCGGGGGCGCGGAGCCATCCGCTCAGTATCGCCCGACGTCCGTGGTCCGGGTGGCCATGCCACTCTGCGATGATGAGCACCCGCCGGCCTCCGGGGCCGGCAGTCCGCCCGGGAGGGAGAACCGATGGAGCGCGAGATCACCGATGCCGACCGGGCCACCCTGGTGCGCTGGGCCGTGGCCCGGGTGGGGCGCGACGAGATGCGGTCGGCCCTGGGCCGGACCGACGACGCCTCCTTCCAGGCCCCCACCTCGGTGACCAACGCCCTCAAGGCCCTGCGCAAGCACCGCGATCCCACCGGCGTGGTGACCCGACCGCAGTACCGGGCGGCGCTGCCCTACCTGGCCGCCGTGGTGTCCGACGCCTGCGTGAGTCGGACCATCGAGGTCCTGGGGGAGCACTCGGACGATCCGACTCGCGAGCAGCTGCTCGCCGCACTGGAGGAGGTGCGCGACTCGTTCCCCGACGTCATCATCGGCGTCATGCTGGCCTCGGTGGCCGACGCCGGCATGCCCGCCTCCGACCTGTGTTTCGAGCTGGCTTCCACCGACGAGCGGTTCGGCCTGACCGGCTGGGCGGACGCCGGCACGGTGGCGCCCGGCGGCCCGACCGGGGGGGCCGGCCCCACCGAAGGGCCGGGCCCGACGGACCGAGGGGCCACCGCCGAACAGCGGGAGGCCCGCCGGCTGAAGAAGCAGAAGGACGCCGAGGAGCGCAGGCGGAAGATGGAGGTGGCCCGAAAAGCCGGGGAGCAGGTGCGCAGGACGCGCAAACAGGAGCGCTCCGGAGGCGGATCCGGTGTGACGGGGTCAGGTCGGAGCGGCCCGTCCGACCGCTCCGGCTCCACCCCGTCCGGGCCTGCTCCGGTCGAACCGATCCCATCCGATCGGACCGCGTCGGGAGAGGATCGTTCCTCGGCGTCCGCCGGCCACCGGGGGGGCAGCGTGGCGCCGAGGCTGAACCGGCGCGCCTCGCTCACGCCGGCGGAAGAAGAGGAGTTCGATCGCACCGATCCCTGGGTCGCCGCGGTGGTCTTCGCCTGGGTGCCGTTCGATGCGCCCGACCCCGCCCAGCCCGACGTCGACGGCAAGTCACGACGGTGCGTGGTCGTGGCCGGCTCACCCGCCGAGCTCCTCGTCCGTCCGGGCTTCTCCGACGGGGGAGTGAAGAGCCGGGACTGGAAGTCGGTCCCGTTGCGCCACTGGAAGCGTGCCGGCTTCGACCAGCCCACCTGGATCGACAGTGAGACCCTCCGCGTGCCCCGGCCGACCGGGGAGCCGGTGGGCTGGCTGGAACCCGAGGACTGGAACAGCCTCTGGTAGGGAAGGGGCCGGCTCGAGCGGGACGGCTCCCGTCCGGCGACCCTCCCGCACCGCCCCCTTCGGCCTGGCCACACCGTCCAGCCGCCGGCCCCCGGCCGCCGCCCTGCCAGTGCATTGCACGATGCAACCCAGTACACTGGACAGCATGCGCAGGAAGAGCTTCGAGGACATGAACTGCTCGGTGGCCCAGACGCTCGAGGTGGTCGGCGAGTGGTGGACGATGTTGATCATCCGGGACTGCTTCTTGGGTGTCACCCGCTTCGACGAGTTCCACCAGCGCCTCGGGATCTCGCGCAACATCCTGACCGACCGCCTCGACCACCTCGTCGAGCGCGGCGTCCTGGTGAAGGTGCCCTATCAGGAGCACCCGGTGCGCTACGACTACCGCCTCACCGACAAGGGCCGGGACCTCTGGCTGGTGCTCACGGCCATGCGCCAATGGGGTGACCAGTGGGAAGCGGCCGAAGGTCCCCCGTTGATCGTCGAGCACAAGTCCTGTCAGCACGAGGCCACCGCCGTGCCCACCTGCTCGGTGTGCGGGGAGACGCTCGATGCCCGCTCGGTGCGGGCGCTGGCCGGGCCGGGATCGAAGAACCGGCCGGCTGACGAAATCCTGCTTCCCGTCCGCTCCGCCTGAAGCCGCACCGGTCAACGGCCCGGTACCACCGGTCGCCGAAGGCACCGGACGCCTCACCCCCGGCGCCACAACCGTGCCGACCGTCATCGGCTCGTGTCAGTTGCATTATAGAATCCACTGGGTTACGGTACTCGGGCCGGGGTGCCTCACCGACCCCGAATTCCCCCGGCCCAGGAGGAACCATGGAACCGCACACCCGAAGCGCTCTGGTCAGCGGTGCGTCGAGCGGCATCGGCCTGGCCTACGCCGAGATGCTGGCCGACGAGGGATTCGATCTCACGGTCGTGGCCCGGGGGGCCGACCGACTGGCCGAGGCGGCGGCCGGCCTGCGCACCCACGGGGTCACGGTGGTGGAGCAGACGGCCGACCTCAGCGACGAGGAGCAGATCCGGGCGGTCTTCGACACGCACGGCGGGTCGTTCGGGAGCATGGACGTCCTGGTCAACAACGCCGGGGCAGCCCGCCTCGGGCCGGCCACCGACAGCACCGCCGGGATGATCGACCTCCAGCTCGCCCTCAACGTGAAGGGGCTCATGCTGGCCTATCGGGAGGCCATCCCCCTGCTGGCCAAAGGGGCGTCCGACCACGGTCGGTCCCTGGTGTTCAACGTGGCCTCCATCGCCGCCCAGCGGGGGACTCCCATGATGTCCGTGTACGCCGCCACCAAGGCCGCCGTCCTCAACTTCAGCCTCTCCATGCAGGCCGAGCTGGTGGGACGGGGGATCCTGTCCACGGCCGTCTGCCCGGCCTTCGTGGACACACCGTTCACGGACGCCGTCAAGGACCGGGTGCCCGCCGAGGCCATGATCAGGCCGTCCGACGTCGCCGAGCTCACCCGACCGCTGCTGCACCTGTCCCGGGCCTGCCATGTCCCTGAGCTCACCATCGACCGGGTGGCGGCCTGATGGCGACCCTGGCGGCCACCGACGCCCCGGCGCCGGCCTCGTGGGGCGCGCCCCGATCCCGCTCGGTGACCTGGTACGACCCCATGGCCACGGCGGCGGCGGGCACCTCCCTGAGCGGCCTCGAGTTCCTGGAGGCCATGAAGAACGGGACGCTGCCGCCGGCCCCCATCGCCTCGCTGATCCTCATGAGGCCGCTGGAGGTGGAGGACGGTCGGGTGGTGTTCGAGTGTGAGCCCGACGAGTCGGCCTACAACCCCATCGGTGTGGTCCACGGCGGCCTGGTGTGCACCCTGGCCGACACCGTGGCCGGCTGTGCCGTGCACTCCACCCTGGAACGGGGTGTGGCGTATACGTCCGTCGACATCAACGTGACCTTCCTCCGGCCGGTCACGGCGGCGAGCGGCGTGCTGCGGGCCACCGGTCTGGTGGCCAAGCGGGGGAGACGGGTGTCCTTCGCCACCGCCGAGATCGTCGACGGTGCCGGCAAGGTGGTGGCCACGGCCACCAGCAACTGCCTCGTCATGGACAACCGTCCGGCGTGACCGGGTTCGACCGGGTGCCGACCCACCACAACCGGGATCAACGCCCGGGCCAGGACCGTCGACCTCGGCTGTTCACGTGCGCCCGCCTGAGGACCGGGGGTGCTGGGCCGTGGCGGAGGCGAGGTGGCGCCCACGCCACCCTCAACGGGCGGGTGGCCGGGTGACCAGGACGTCGCCCGGGTCGATGTCGATCTGACTGAACCAGCGGGTCTGGCCCTTGCCGTGGGCCTTGGCGTCGTAGAGCGCCTGGTCGGCCCGTTCGATCAGCATGCCGATGGCGGTGTCGGACGGCTCGGACACGGCCACGCCGATGCTGCAGGCCAGTGCGACAGGGTGCGTGGTACTCCCGATCCGTGACGCGGCCACGTGCGCCCCGATCCGATCGGCGAGGAGCTCGGGGACGTGGGAGTCGCGGTTCCCGAGCCAGCCCACCACGAACTCGTCCCCTCCAAATCGGGCGGCGACGTCGGAGGCCCGGGTCGTGGCCCGCAGGGCGTCGGCCACGGCCAGGATGGCATCGTCCCCGCCGTCGTGGCCGATCGAGTCGTTGATGGACTTGAGATCGTCGAGGTCGATGAAGAACAGGGTCAGGACCTGTTCGCCCTGGCTCCGACGCACGCTGGCCAGGTCGAGCTCGAGGGCCTCGAGGGCGGCTCCCCGGTTGAGGAGGCCGGTGAGGGAGTCACGCGTGGCGCGTTCGAAGAGCTCCTCGCGCTCCAACTCGCTCGACTGGACGGATCGTTGGAGCTGGTCGAGCGCGGTCTGCAGCGCCGCCCCGGTGCGGCCGGGTAGCTGACGGCGGAGGACGGGGTCGTCGAGGTCGCCCCCCGAGAGGGCGATGGCCTGGGTCTGCACGGCCCGCAGGGTGGAGGCCATCTCGTTGAAGGCCGCCGCGGCCAGGGCCAGCTCCTTCGGTCCCGACTCGTCGAGCAGAGGGATCTCGAGCTCACCCTCACGAACCGACGATGCCGCGGCGACCATGCGGTCCAGGGGTCGCCGGACCTGGCGGCTCAGCAGGATGACCGCGGCCAGCACGATGGCGAAGAACAGCATCATGAGGAGGAAGGTGACACCGAGGGTCTCGGTGGCCGAACTGGCCTGATCGGCCGTGGCCGTCCGAAGATCGGCCGAGGTGGCCAGGACCAGGGTGGAGAGTGAGGTGGCCCAGGCCACCTCACTGCGGGCGATGGCGGTGATCCCAGTGGAGGTGATGGCCACCGGCGGCGGCAGATGCCCGAGTCCGACGGTGATGGCCGTCCGCACGTAGGCGGCGAACTGGCGGGTCAGGGCGTCGCCGGTCAGAGCGGTCCAGGCCACGGTGGCCTGCGGCCCCAACGACCCGGGGAAGGTGTCGGTGGAGTCCGCGAACTGCTGGCGGCTGACGATGAGCCCCTCCACCTGGGCCGGCGTGGCCGTCGTGGTGAGCAGGGTCTCGAGCGATCCTCCTCCCTGGAGGTTCTCCTCGGTGACCCCCGAGGTGAAGGCGGCGAACGACGAGCCGAGGGCGGCGAGGCGGTGTCGGGTGGTCGGGGTGTCCGATGCATCGCTGGCGTCGGCCACGGTGTCGAAGGTGTCCTGCCACCGGCCCTCGATGGTCGAGTCGATGTGGTTGAACGATGCCGTCACCTCGGCCGGTGTCGCCGAGGCGGCGTCGATCGAGCGGCGCAGCTGCACCAGTTGGAGGTACTGGCTTCGGAACGCTCCGCCCGGGGCGAAGGCGGCCTGCCGGTCGACCGCCCGTCGGGCGGCATCCAACTCGGACTGCACATTGACGCCGAGGAGGGCGTCGAGGGCGGCCGGACCGACACCGTAGACGCGGGACGTGATGATGGATTGGCTGGGGATGTACTCGGCGTAGACATCGACCCGGGCCCGTAGGAGCGAGTCGAGGGCGAGCGACGACTGGCGGGTGGCCACGGCGGCATGGCGCGAGGACAGCTGGTGCACGACCACCGTCGAGGCCAGGGCCACGCCCACGGCCAGCGGGACCACCATGACCACGAGGAGGGAGGTCCTGATGCTGAGTCGGACCAGCGATTGGTGGGCGTGGGGTGCCCGGATCGGCGACCGCGCCGGGGACCCCGGTCGGGGCGCGGTCCGAGAGGGGACCGGGAACTCGGCCGGTTCACGCTCGGATTCATGGCGCACGCTGGGCCCGCTCTCCGCTGGAGCGCTTGGGCGTGACACGCCGGTGCAGTCGATCTTGAGAAAAGCGCTCCACCCTCTGTATCGGCACGAAGGTGGGCGAACCGAAGGGTCAGGCGGGGAAGGTTCGTGCCTGGCCTCCGAGGTTTCTGCCCCTCGAGCCCGCATGGGACCCCCATTTCGGGGGTAGAAGAGGAGAGGCGGCATTGACAGGATTATTAGAACCATTCTAAACTTGGAACGGTTCCGCATTCGATGGCGGCCACTCCGGCCGTCACCGCACACTCACCCCCCTGCCCATCACCGTGGAGGTAGCAATGTCCAAGCCCATCCTCACCACCGAGTCCGGCGCACCCGTCGTCGACAACCAGCACAGTCAGACCGCCGGTCCCGACGGCCCCGTCCTGCTCCAGGATCAGCACCTGTTGGAGAAGCTGGCGCGCTTCAACCGCGAGCGGATCCCCGAGCGAGTGGTCCATGCCAACGGGTCAGCTGCCTACGGCACCTTCGTGGTCACCCGGGACGTGACCGAGTGGACCCGAGCCGCCTTCCTCGCCGAGGTGGGCAAGGAGACCGAGGCCTTCCTCCGGTTCTCGACCGTGGCCGGGGGACGAGGATCGGCCGATGCCGTGCGTGACCCACGGGGATTCGCCGTCAAGTTCTACACCGAGGACGGCAACTACGACCTGGTGGGCAACAACACCCCCATCTTCTTCATCCGTGACCCGCTGAAGTTCCCCGACTTCATCCACTCGCAGAAGCCCGACCCGTTCACCAACCACCAGGAACCGGACAACGTGTGGGACTTCTTCTCGCATTCGCCCGAGGCCACCCACATGTTCACCTGGTTGTTCGGCGACCGCGGCATCCCGGCCTCGTACCGGCACATGGACGGCTTCAGCTCCCATACCTACCAGTGGGTCAACGCCGACGGGCGGCCGGTGTGGGTCAAGGTCCACTTCAAGACCGACCAAGGCATCGAGTGCCTCGACTCCTCGGAGGCGGCCGAACTGGCCGGTCTCAATCCCGACAGCCACCAGCTGGACCTCATCGAGGCCATCGAGCGCGGGGAGTTCCCGTCGTGGACGGTGAGCGTGCAGGTCATGACGCCCGAGCAGGCCGCCGCCTCGCCGGTCAACCCCTTCGACCTGACCAAGGTCTGGTCCCAGAAGCAGTACCCGCTCCACGAGGTGGGTCGGTTGACCCTCGACCGCAACGCCGACAACTACTTCGGTGACGTCGAGCAGTCGGGGTTCGATCCCGGCAACTTCGTCCCCGGCATCGGCCCGTCACCGGACAAGATGCTCCAGGGGCGGCTGTTCGCCTACGGCGACGCCCACCGCTACCGTCTGGGCATCAACCACACCCAACTTGCGGTCAACGCCCCCCATGCCACCGAGGCCCACAACTACGGCCGTGACGGCCTGATGGCCGGGCACGGCAACGGCGGACGGGCCAAGAACTACGAGCCCAACAGCTTCGATGGCCCGGTCGAGACCCACCAGCCCTACGCCGCTGCGCTGGAACTGGCCGGGGCCACCGGGACCTACGACTGGGACACCCGGGACACCGACGACTTCACCCAGGCCGGCGACCTGTATCGGTTGCAGCCGGCCGAGGCCCAGGCCCGCCTGGTCGACAACATCGCCGGTGGACTCGGGGCGGTGTCGGCCGGTCCCGTCGGGGACGGCATCGTGGAGCGGAGCATTGCTCACTTCCGGGCCGCCGACCCCGAGTTCGGGGAGCGGATCGCCCAGGGTGTGAAGGAGCGTCGGGGCTGAGGTGACCGCCACGCTGGCGGAGCGACTGCACGAGCGGGGCTGGCGTATCACGCCCCAACGCCGGGCGGTGGTGGCCACCCTGCACGGGGAGCATGTCCATCTGAGCGCCGAACAGGTGCTGGCCGGCGCGCGCCGTGTCCTGCCCGAGGTCAGTCTGGCCACGGTGTACAACACGCTCAACGAGCTGGTGACGATGGGCGAGATCAGTGAGATCCGTCTGTCCGACGGCACCACCCGCTACGACCCGAAGGTGGGCCCCGACCACCACCACCTGGTGTGTGAGGGCTGTGGGCTCACCTTCGACGTGGAGCCGCGGGGGGTGGACAGCCTCTCCCTGCCCCGGGTCCAGCGCTACGGCATGACCGTCGACCGGGTCGAGGTGGTGTTCCGGGGGCGCTGCAGCAACTGCGCCGAGCACGAACAGTCGACCTGACCGGAGGATGTGGCGGCCCACCGGTCGCCTCAGTCGGTGGCCGAGGTCCTGTCCAGAGAGATCCGGCGGCGGGCGCTGAGCAGTGAGCCTGCGCCGTCCCGGTCGACGCCGGTGTCGTGGCCCGGACGCGAGCCGTCGGTGGGCTGGGATCCCCTGATCACGGCCAGGATGTCGTCGCCGATCAGCTCCTCGCGTTGGAGCAGCGCGTCGCGCAGGGCCTCGACCACGTTGCGGTGCTCGTCGAGCATGCGGGTCACCCCGTCCTTGGACGACGTCAGGAGGTCCTCGACCTCGGCCCGTCCCTCGTCGGTGCCGAGCACCTTGGACACGATGCCCCCGGCCGGGTACTCCATGGCCGCCGAGGAGATCAACGTGGAGCCCATGCCCAGCTGGCCGACCATCTGGCACGCACTCTGGGTGGCCGCCTGGAGGTCGCCGGCCACACCGGTCGAGGACTCCCCGAAGAAGAGCTCCTCGGCCACCATGCCGCCGAAGGCGATGTCGATGAGGGCGCGGACCTCGGACTTGGTCTTGGTGAACCGCTCCTCCTCCTCGGAGTGGCTGAGCAGTCCGAGTGCGTCCTTGCGCTTGATGATGGTCAGCACCTCGAGCTTGCGCCCCTTGCCCACCAGCCAGGCCACTGTGGCGTGTCCGGCCTCGTGGGTGGCGATGGTCCGGCGCTCGGCTTCGGTGTACTCGACGGGCTGGGCCAGGCCGATCTCCTCGGTCATCTTGGCGTGCTGGAGGTCGTTCCAGGAGAACCGCGTCGCGCCGCGGCGCAGGGCCCACACCAGTGACTCGTCCAAGAGGTGCTCGATCATCACCGGCGAGTAGCCGGCGGTGAGGGCGGCGAGGGTCTCCCGCGTGGAGGGCGAGTCGAGCTCGTCCTCGTGGGCCTTCTTGCCCAGGTAGTAGTCGATGATGTCCCGCCGCCCCGATCGGCTGGGCAGGCCGAAGTAGATGTTGCGGTCGAAGCGGCCCGGGCGGAGCAGGGCCGGATCGAGGTCGCTGGCCCGGTTGGTGGCCCCGATGACCAAGATGTTGGCCGGCGCATGCCGGGGCTTGTCCAGCCGGCGGTGGGCCGGCAGCCACGAGTTGATCCCGTCGATGAACCAGCCCTTGATCCGCAGCGAGGCCGGGGTCTGGTCGAAGGACTGGAGCTGGATGAGCAGTTCGTTGACCACGCCGGGAATGCCCTCACCCTGGCGCTGTCCGCTGCCGCGGGCCCCGCCGATGGCGTCGAGCTCCTCGATGAACCCGATGGCTCCCCCTCGCGGCGGGCGTGCTTGCGGAGGGCCTTGAAGTAGGAACGGATCTTGCGGTTGGTCTGCCCGTAGAACATGGACTGGAAGGCCGAGGACGAGACGAACAGGAACGGCACGCCGGCTTCGGCGGCCATGGCCTTGGCCATGTAGGTCTTCCCCGTGCCCGGGGGCCCCTCGAAGAGGATGGCCTTTCGGGGCGAGCCGCCCATCTGCTCGGCGAACGTCCGGTGGGCCAGGAAGAGGTTGAGGGTCTTGGTGACCTCTTCGACCAGGCCTTCGGAGCCCCGCACGTCGTCGAAGCTCATGGTCAGTTCGTCGGGCCGGTAGAGGATGTGCGGGGATCGGCCGGCGCCGAGCAGGGGGATCACCATGACCAGGATGAGGACGGTGATCAGGGCGATGGCTGGCAGCATGGGCTGCAGGGAGGCGGGGAAGTGGGGGACCGGAAGCGAGGAACCCGGGTCGAAGACGTCCCGTAGGACGAGGAGGATGGCGATGGGGGCCAGGACCAGGGCCACTCGCTGCAGCCGGGTGCTGCGGGAGCGCTCGCGGTGCGCCCCCACGTCGGTGGTGGCGATGGCGGCCACGCCGTCCTCGTGGAGGCTCGAGAGGCCGTCAGCGGCCACCGGAGCCCGGCGGCCCGGGGACGGGCGACGGTCGCGACGAGCTCCGTCGTCGTCCGTCTCGAGCGAGGGCTCCCGGTTGGGATCCTCCGCTTGATGGTTCACCATGGCCTGCCTCCAGTTGGACCGGCGGAGCGCCTGTCGGCGTTCTGCTGTGTTCGTCCTCGGTGAATCCTGCCGCTCCGACCGAGTGCCTCCCCGTCGATACTGTCCGTCCCGGCCCGAGGCCAGGGTGCGGTCAACGCCGAACCTATCCCGGCGGACGATCGTCTGTTCGAATCACCGAAAAACGGGTGCACAGCGTGTGCGGCCGCCTGCACGGAGTGACGAGAGGTGGGACGCTCAGGCCACTGGCGGCGACGCCACCGGGGTGGTGGGTGGTGATGCGGCCGTGGTCGTGGGGGCCACGGCGGTGGTGGGGGGAGTGGTGACCGGCACCGTGGTCGGTGCGGCCGGGCGGGGAACGGTGGCGGTGGGTGTGGTCGGGACGACCGGGGCCCGGGACCCCGAGTCGGGCACCGGGAACTCGCGGACCTCGAAGTCGGAGAGGATGGTGGGGCACAGGGCCGTGGCCACCAGCGAGCAGGATTCGGTGGCGATGTTTACGGCCGTGCCGTAGGTGACGGCCGGGAGCACCTGGGGGAAGATCACCACGCCGGTGACCGGGTGCGACCCACCGGAGCCCTGGAGGGCGCCGACCACATTGGCCGGGTCGGTGATGGCGGCCACATCCGGGGTGGCCAGCGTGTTCTGCTCACCGGCCGGTCCCGGCCCGCTGCAACTGGCCTGCTGCTGCTGGAACTGGGCCACGGTGAAGTAGTGGCACACCTGGGCCACGCCCTGGGTGGTGCCTGTGGTGTCGAAGGAGGCGAACACCCCCTCGGTGCCCGCCGGGGGCACGGCGTTGACCGGCGGTGGCGAGGTGTTGGGGGGGTAGACCACCAGGCCGGTGGAGCCGGAGACCGCCGACCACTCCGAGCAGTTCCAGCCGTAGGGCCCGAGGAGCGTATGGCCCCCGTCGGTGTAGAACTCCACCTTGCCGACCATCGCCGTCGGAATCGGGGCCAGGAGGACGTTGGGCTTCCACCCCCCACCCGGCAGGGCGGTCCCGAAGGCGGTCGTGCAGGTGGTCACGGGAAAGGCCACCGCCACCTCACCGCCACCGGCCGTCCCGGACCCCGGACTGGACCCGTTGGCCGTGACCGGATCCTGGGTGGTCGAGGTGGACCCGACGATGGCGTTGAGTGACTTCCCGCATCCCGAGAGGGCCACGCCCACGAGGACGAGGGAGGCGCAGGCGCCGAAGGCGGTGCGCGTCCGGTGCCGCGGAGACGCTCGACGCGGCCGGTGGGTCGGGGAGTTCGGGTGGTCCACTGGCCCAGACGTTAAGCCAACGGCGGCCCTGCCCGGCGGTATGGACCCCGCGGGCCTGGTACGAGCGTCGACGCGGCGGGAACTACCGGATCGATGGGGGTGCCTCCACCCGGGCCAGCTTGTCGGGGTTGCGGACCATCCGGATGGTGACGACCCGGCCGTCCACCAGCTCGAAAGCCGTCACTACGTCGACGGTCCCGTCGAGGGACACCACCGAGCCGACATCGCCGTTCACCGAGGCCGGGCGGGCGGACAGGTGGCCGGCGTAGCGGCGGGTCAGGTTGATCAGGAAGCGGACCACACGGTCGGCCCCGACCACCGGTCGCCGAGCTGCCCGCCGGCCCGCACCGCCGTCGGAGACGCAGACCACGTCGGGAGCCAGGTACGCCAGGGCCCGGTCGACGTCGCCCCGGGCCACCGCGGTCATGAGGGCGTCGACCACGGCCCGGTCCTCCCTCGGACCGGCCCGGCTGTCCATGGGAGGGTGCCCAGCGGTGTCCACGGCCCGCACCTTCCTCCGGGCCCGGCTGGCGATCTGGCGGCAGGCGACCTCGGACTTGGCCATGGTGACGGCGATGTCGGCAAAGGGCACGGCGAACACGTCGGCCAGCAGGAAGACGGCCCGTTCCACCGGTTGGAGCTGGTCCAGGACGGTGAGGAACCCGAACCGCAGCGATTCGGCCAGCTCCGCGGCCTCGGCCGGGCCGGCCTCGGTCACCAGGGGCTCGGGCAGCCACGGTCCGACATAGGCCTCGCGTCTCCGGCGGGCCGCCCGCAGATGGTCGAGGGCCACGCGGGTGGTGACGGTGGTCAGCCAGGCCTCGGGCCGCTCCACCTCACCGGGCCGCAGTCTCCGCCATCGCAACCAGGTGTCCTGGACGACGTCCTCGGCGTCGGCCACGGTCCCGAGCATGCGGTAGGCCAACCCGACCAGCCGGGGCCGCTCGCGCTCGAACACGTCGTCGACCGCCACCGGGGGTCCGGGGTCCGACGCGGTGGTCACGCCACCATCTTGGTGGAGGCGGGACGATCCTGCCCGGCCCGGTAGCCACTGGCCAGCGAGGCGTCGGCCAACAGCCCCACCGGTCCGACCCAGTCACCGGCCATGGTGACACCGGGCATTCCGGTGTCCTCGATGTCGGGCCGGCCGGCCAGGCCGCCCGACGAGGCCACCGGAAGGCTTCCGCACACCGTCATGTGGGCCAGGAACCGTCGGACGACCACGTCCCCGTCGTTCACCCCGGCCATCTGTGTCAAGGCCTCCAACTGGGAACGGTCAGGGGCGGCGGTCCGGGCCCCGTAGCGGATGGCGGCCATCACCGCCCCGGGCTCGGCGGCCTGGCGGGCCGGCGGTGACTGCACCGTGGCGTAGACGGGGTCGTCCAGGGAAAGGACGTACCCCGGGTCGGGCACCTCGGAGAGCCCGAGGTCGAGGCAGGCGGCCGTCACCGGGGGACCGAGCTCCCCCCAGGCCGGGTCCGTCGGCAGGATGCGCCGTACGGCCGCCGGGCCGCCCGTGGCCACCACGACCCGGGTGGCGACGAGCGTCCCTCCCGAGGTCCGGACCTCGACACCATGGCCCCCGAGCTCCAATCCCTCCACGTCGACGCCGGCTCGGACGTCGAGCGACCGGGACAGGTGGTCGGTGAGCTGTGCCCATCCTCGGTCCAGGTACAGAACGCCTCCCTTGGTGGCCAGCTGCAGTTGCCCGAGGGCCGCTCCGGCGCTGAACGTTTCGACGTCGTCGCTGTAGGTGCTGAGCCGGATCAGGGCCCGGACCACCGACTCGGCGTCGGGTCCGAGGCGGCACCCGTCCAACCACGCAGCCAGCGTGGTGCGATGGAGCGCCTCGACACGGAGCCGGGGGAGGCGCCCGAGGAGGCCGACCAGCTGCGCCTTCGACCGGGCCCCGAGCACCCCCGTGCGCACGAGGGAGGCCGGGCCCGTGGGTAGGAGGTGGAGGGCTCCGCCGGCTAGGGCCCGGTAGCGGGCCAGCGGAGGCGCCGCCCCTTCGGGGACGATGCCCAGCGCCGAGAGGACCTTGATGCCGGCACCATGGCGGTAGAGGGCATGGGCGCCCATGTTCAGGGTGAACCCCTCGCGCTCGACGGTGCGGGCCCTTCCGCCGGGACGGTGGGCTTCGACGACCACGACCCGGTGCCCGGCCTGCCGGGCGGTCGCTGCTGCGGTCAGCCCGGCCAGTCCCGCCCCCACCACGATGACATCGGCGTCGGTCGTCATGACCCTATGACGCCGTCGCGGGACCGCTTGTGACATTGGGGAGAACACTCGAGCGTGACCCGGGAGGTCTGTCCGTCCGCCGTCGCCTCCCGACCGATCTGCCGTTCAGCGGGCCGTCGGGTCCAGATTCTGCAGCCGGAGCTCGCCGTGGGCCACGAGCCGTCCGGCGCTGTCGGTGATGTCGACGGTCCACAGCTGCTGGCTCCGTCCCTGGTTGAGCGCGACCGCTTCGACCACGACCCGTCCGGAGGTGAGCGACCGGAGGAACTGGGTGGTGTTGGTCAGCCCCACCGCCATCATCCCCCGTTCCTGGACGGCCGCACTGGCGCCGATGCTGGCCGCGGACTCGACGGCGGTGGCGTACACGCCCCCGTGGACGATGCCCCACGGCGTGTGGTGGCGCTCGTCGAGATCGATGTGGCCGAGCACCCGATCGGCACCCACCTCGTCGATCATCAGGCCGACGCCGGCCACGAACCCGCCCGCCTCCCCCGGGGAGCCGGGGGTGGCCGACGGACGTCCGCTGGTGGCCGCGGGCTGGGCGTCGGCAGGGGTGGGTTCATTCATAGAACTGACTATAGGATCCACTCGGGTAGTCGGCAAGGCCGGGCTCACGGCGCTCGGACCCCGGACGTCGGCGGCACGTTCCTGACGGGGATGTGCGTGCGTTAGAGTGACGTTGACGTACACGTAAACCTGCCTGGCGACGAAGGGTCAGGCAGGCCGAGGCGGTGCCGGGAGAGCGATGGCCGTAGTCGAGGGTGAGCAGGTCAAACCGGCCGAACGCGCCAGCAGCCCGGACGGGGTCCTCGCCGCCCTGCCCGCCAACTACAAGTGGATCGCCCTGTTCATCTCGACCCTCGGCATGTTGATGGCGACCATCGACGGGTCCATCGTGCTGATCGCCCTCCCGGACATCTTCCGGGGAATCGGGCTCGATCCACTCGAGCCCGGGAACACCTTCTACCTCCTCTGGATGATCCTGGGCTTTTTGGTCATCACCAGCGTCCTGGTGGTCAGCCTGGGACGGATGGGCGACATCTACGGTCGGGTGCGGACCTACAACCTCGGCTTCGCCGTGTTCACGTTCTTCTCCTTGATGCTGAGCATCACCTGGATGACCGGCCACGCCGCCGGCGTCTGGCTGATCGCCATGCGGATCCTCCAGGGGGTGGGGGCGGCGATGCTCATGGCCAACTCGTCGGCCATCATCACCGACGTCTTCCCGGACAACCAGCGGGGCATGGCCCTCGGGGTCAACCAGGCGGCGGCGTTCAGCGGGACCTTCATCGGACTGGTGCTCGGCGGGCTGCTGGCCCCGGTCAACTGGAGGCTCATCTTTCTGGTGTCGGTGCCGATCGGGCTGTTCGCCACCGTCTTCGGCTACTACAAGCTGCGCGAGACCAGTCCCAAGCGGCCGGCCCGGATCGACTGGCCGGGCAACATCACCTTCGCCATCGGTCTCATTCTCGTCATGGTGGGCATCACCTACGGCATCGAGCCCTACGGCCATCACGTCATGGGCTGGACCAGTCCCGCCGTGATCGGGGCACTCACCCTCGGTGTGGCCCTGCTGATCGCCTTCTGCATCATCGAGACCAAGGTCGCCCAGCCGATGTTCCGGCTGCAGCTGTTCAAGATCCGGGCCTTCACCAGTGGGGTGCTGGCCAGCTTCCTGGCTGCGCTCAGCCGAGGGGGGCTGATGTTCATGTTGATCATCTGGCTCCAGGGGATCTGGCTCCCCCTGCACGGCTACGACTTCAGCGTCACCCCGCTGTGGGCCGGCATCGCCATGCTCCCGCTGACCGCTGGGTTCCTCATCGCTGGACCGGCCTCGGGGATCCTGTCTGACCGCTACGGTGCCCGGCCCTTCGCCACCGGAGGCATGCTGGGCACGGCGGTCTGCTTGTCCCTGCTCGAGTTCCTGCCCGTCGACTTCCCCTACTGGGCCTTCGCTGGGGTGCTCTTCCTCACCGGCCTGACCATGGCGTCGTTCGGATCGCCTAACCGGGCCGGGGTCATGAACAGCCTCCCGCCCCAGCACCGGGGGGCGGGCTCGGGCATGAACACGACCTTCCAGAACTCGGCCCAGGTGCTGTCGATCGGGATCTTCTTCACCCTCATGATCGTGGGTCTGATGTCGTCGCTCCCGTCCAACCTCCTCCACGGGCTCACCGCCCATGGCGTCCCGGTCGGGGTGGCCAGCCAGGTGGCCCACCTCTCGCCGGTCTCGACACTGTTCGCCGCCTTCTTGGGCTACGACCCCGTCCAGCACCTGATCGGCGCCCACGCGCTGAGCCAGCTGCCGCTGGTCCAGCAGCACGCGCTCACCGGCCGCAGCTTCTTCCCGGGGCTGATCAGTGCGCCGTTCCGGGCCGGGCTGCACGCCGCCCTCGACTTCGCCATCGTGGCCAGCCTGTTGGCCGCGGGCGCCTCGTGGCTGAGGGGCGGTCGCTACGTCTACACGGAGCCCGAGCAGGCGGCCCAGGACCCGGAGGTGTCGGGGAACGGACCGGGGGGTGACCTCGACGGGACACGGCTCGGGATCGGCACACCCGACGACCTGTCGGGGGCAGCCATCGCCCAGTCGGAGGCGGAATGAGGGCTCCGGCCGGCGACACCCACACGACACCGACGGTCCTGCGGATCGGCGAAGTGGCCAAGCTGACCGGGCTCACCACGCGCACGCTGCGCTACTGGGAGGAGCAGGGACTGCTCAGCCCGAGTGGCTACCGGGGTGGGGGTGAGCGGCTCTACTCGCAGACCGACATGGCCCGGGTCACCCGCATCAAGGACCTGCAGGAACTGTTGGGGTTCACCCTGGCCGAGGTCCGGGTGGTGATGGACACCGAGGACATCGAGGCGCTGGATCGGGTCCGGTCGGAGTACCGGTGGGGTGACGCTTCCCCGGAGGTCCGTCGTGAGCTGATCGACGAGGCCATCGAGGCCAACGAGAAGTTGCTCGACCGGCTGGACAACACCCTGGCCCGGATCGGACGGTTCCGGGACGAGCGGGCGGCCAAGGCGATCAAGCTGCACGAGGCCCGTGCCGAACTCGACGGGCCCGAGCCGGGTCCGTCCTGACCGGGCCGGGGCACCGGGTCCACCCGACGACGGCAACCAGCAACCCGGGGCCGCCACCATGTGAGCACCGCACCGACCGAACACAGCGAGTTGACCAGAGAGGACCGGACAGCGATGAGCGATGACTTGCGAGCGGAGACCGTAACGATCACGGGGCACGGAGAGGACGCCATCGAGGCGTATCTGGCGCAGCCCCTCGATGGCCCACCGACGGGTGGTGTCGTGGTGATCCATCACCTGCCCGGCTACGACGAGGGCACCAAAGAGATCACCCGGAAGTTCGCCGCCCACGGGTATCTGGCCATCTGTCCGAACCTGTACACGCGCGAGGCCCCGGGGGCCAGTCCGGACGACGCCGCGGCCACGGCCCGGGCGCTCGGTGGCGTGCCCGACGAGCGGCTGGTGGGCGACGTCGCCGGCGCCGCCAGCCATCTCCGCAGTCTCGGCTCGTCCAACGGGAAGGTGGCCACCATCGGCTACTGCTCGGGAGGCCGTCAGTCGTTCCTCGCCGCCTGCACGCTCGAGCTCGACGCGGCCGTCGACTGCTACGGCGCGTTCGTCACGAGGCCCGTACCCGAGGGCTACCCGCTGAGTTTCGGCCCGATCGTCGACCTCGCCCCCGACCTTTCGTGCCCGTTGCTCGGACTGTTCGGTGCCGAGGACAAGTACCCCTCACCCGAGGAGGTGGCAGAGCTCGAACAGGCGCTGACCGCGGCCGGCAAGTCGTTCGATTTCCACAGCTACGAGGGTGCGGGTCATGCCTTCTTCGCCACCAACCGGCCCAGCTACCGTCCGGAGGCGGCCAACGACGGGTGGGAGCGGATCTGGGAGTTCTTCGGCCGCAACCTGGCCACGGCCTGACCCGCGTCGTCAACGATCGACCCGTCCACCCAACGAAGGGATTGACCCATGTGTACCTACCAGACGACCACCGTGGGGATGGAGGGAAGCGGGAAAGGAGCCGACGGCTGGTTCGCCGTCACCGACGCCACCGTCTACTTCGACCACCCGGTGCACGCCCGAGCCGAGCACACCGTGAACATCGACCTCATCAACCCGTCCCGCGGCCCCGGCGCCCGGGTGGCCATGGAGCTCGACCCACACTCGGCCCGGGCCTTGGCCGAGGCCATCCTGCGGACGATCGAATCAGCCCCGCCGGGCCTGATCGACACGCTGTAAGGGTGGGGTCGGCCCACCTGTCGGCCGTCGGGCAGCCCGCTCCGCGAGCAGCACGGACAAAGCGCAGGCTCGGGCGCTACTCGGGCGGCGGCATCTGCCCGGGAGCCGGAGGAGGCGGGGCCTGGCCCGGAGGGGGCGGAGGCGGCGCCGAGGGCACGGGGGGCGGCGGGGCCTGGCCCGGAGGCGGATACCCCGGCGTCGACGCTGGTGGGGCCTGGCCGGCAGGTGGGTAGCCGGGCATGGGTGGCGGCGGGGCCTGTCCCGGAGGGGGCGGGTAGCCCCCGCCCGCAGGTGGGTAGCCCGGCTGGGCCGGCGGGTAGCCGGGTTGCACCGGTGGGTAGCCACTTCCGGGCGGCGGTGGGTATCCGGGCTGTGTCCCGTAGCCTCCTGCCGGCGGATAGCCCCCACCTGCCCAAGGTGTAGCAGCGAGTGCTGCCGGCCCACGATAAGTGCTCTCGCCCCGCCACAAGATCCACCAAAAGATGATCCAAACATAGGGAATAACCAGCCCCACCGTGAATCCAGGCCCATGTCCGAAGCTCTTCGATACGTCATTCGCAACGATGATGTAGACAACGAAAAGGCCGAGTTCCCCTACATAGGGGACGAGCGCAGAAGCAGGAACCAGCCCCACAGTCTTCGGCCGACCTGCGATTCTCGAGCAGAACGATGAACTGATAGATCGGAACCCACGCGGCCCAGGCGGGATCCCCATATGCGCCGGCCTTCCTGTAGGCCCCTTGGGCACCGATGGCAGTGAGGATGTAGGACCCGATCCCCAAAAAGAGGAGGGTGGCGAATGCTCCTCCTGAACCGGTTGTTGTGTAAGTGGTAGCCAACAGGTGTCCCATGGTCTCCCCTTTGGACTTGTCGGATTTTGTACAGGCCCGTTCACGTACTTGATACCACCTAGCCCGATATAGCGCGGTGATCCTGCCTGGTCGCTTGACCTGGCAACTGTTGCGATGACAAGCACCAGGGCGTGGCGGGTCGTGAGGACAAGTCGATCGCACCACAAGGAGTCCGTTCCAGCTGGCCCTCTCCGTCGCTCGGCGAAGTCTGCCATGCGTCACACCCCGTGAGTAGGGTCGCTGGACGATGATGCATCTGTATTCGGCGGGCTCGGCCCGCCTTCTGGCGACGCGCCTCGCTGACGTGCTCCAGGCCGCGCCTGCGGACCCGCTGACGCCCGAATGGCTCGCGGTTCCTTCGGACGGGATGCGGCGGTGGTTGAGCCTCGAGCTTGCTCGCCACCTCGGAGCCTCGGGGCCCGGTGCTGGTGACGGCATCGCCGCCAACATCGTGCGGGCCTACCCGGGCGACCTCAGGAATGCCGTCCTGGCCGTCGATCGACCACCCGACCAACCCGATCCATGGCGCATCGAGCGGATGGTGTGGCCGGTGCTGGAGGCGATCGTGGAGGGGGATCGGGACGCGCTTCCCACCGGCCTGACGGTGTTGGACGGCCAGCGGGAGGGGGCATCCCTCTACGCCAAGAGCCGTCGTATCGCCGACCTGTTCGACCGCTACCACCTCCACCGACCCCACATGGTCCGTCAGTGGTCACGGGATCGTCTGGTCGATGGCACCGGTCGGCCTCTGGACGACCATTTCGTCTGGCAGGCCCGACTCTGGCGCCGCGTGAGGGACCGGATCGACGAGGCCAGCCCACCCGAGCGCCTGCCGTCGGTCCTCGCCCGCCTCCATGGCGGTGAGGACCTGCTCGACCTCCCGCCCCGACTGGTCCTGTTCGGATTCAGCCTCCTTCCGGCCGGCGGCTTCCTCGACGTGGCCCGGGCCGTGGCCGGTACCCGCGAGGTCCATGTCTTCATGCTGGAGCCGACCTACCTCGATCCCGGACAGCTCCTGGCGGCCAACCCGGCCCCTCCGGACGGGTCGGTCCGACCGCGGTCGAGCGATGCCACCGCCCCGTTGGTCCACCATCCACTGCTCCGCAGCTGGGGCCGGCTCCACCGGGAGACCGCCCTCCAACTGGCCGACGTCCAGACCGAAGGCGTGCAGGTGAGCCGCGTGGGGGATGCTGGCGCAACCGCCCCGACCCCGTCCACGCTCCTCGGTCGGCTGCAACACGACCTCCGCGCCAACCGGACGCCCGACGCCACCCTGGGCGACGACCCCGATGACGACTCGGTGCAGTTCCACTCCTGTTTCGGGGCCATCCGCCAAGTCGAAGTCCTGCGCGACGCCCTGCTTCATCTGCTGGCCCGACCCGGGTCGGACCTGACCGAGGACGACATCGTGGTCCTCTGCCCCGCGCTCGACCGCTTCGCCCCGCTGATCGAGGCGGCCTTCGGCCGTACGGCTCCGGCCACGACGACGGCTCCGGCCACGACGACGGCTCCGGCCACGACGACGGCTCCGGCCACGACGACGGCCCCGGCCACGACGACGGCCCCGGCCACGACCACGGTTCCCTCCGATGCCATCTCGGGGCCGACCACGGCCTCGTCCCTCGGACGACACGGTGCGCCGGCTCTGCGGTACCGGGTGGCCGACCGCTCCATCCGGACCACCAATCCGGTGTTGAGCGCCACCTCGGCCCTGCTCCAGTTGGTGTCCGGTCGATTCGACGTCGACGCGGTCCTCGAGTTCATGGCCCTCGCCCCCGTGCGGGAGCGGTTCGGCCTCGATGACGACAGCCTGGGCGTGATCAGCGAGTGGGTGGAGGCCACCAACGTGCGCTGGGGACTCGATCCCACCCAGCGGGAGGGACTCGGCCTCCCCCGTTCGGTCGTCACCAACACGTGGGAGGCGGCCGTGGATCGGCTGCTCGTCGGTTCGGCCGTCTTCGACGAGGATCTCCGGCTGGCCATCGGTGACGTCGCCCCCTTCGGGGTGGAGGGCGGTGACGTCGAGACCGTCGGGAACCTGGCCGCGGTCATCGGCTGCCTGGCCGACCTGGCCGCCGATGCATCGGCTACCCGCCCACTGGCCGAGTGGGTGGAGCGCATCGGGCAGACCTGTGCGGCGCTGTTCGCCACCGAGCGGGACCAGGCATGGCAGCTGGAGGCGTTGGAGCGCATCCTGGGCGACGTCGTCGAGTCCTCCGAGCTCGGGGAGGAGGCCTCGACGGTGGCGTTGGCGTTCGGGGACGTGTGGAAGCTCCTCGACGAGCGTCTCGACGACAAGGTGGGGCGGGCCGACTTCTTCCGGGGCGGGATCACCGTGACGTCGCTGACGCCGCTCCGCTGGGTCCCGTTCCGTGTGGTGTGCCTCCTAGGCATGGACCAGTCGGCCTTCGGCGCCGAGGGCTCGGCTGGCGACGACCTCTCGGCCATGGTCCCTCTGCTCGGGGACCGGGACCCGAGGGGAGAGGCACGCGAGACGCTGTTGGAGGCCGTGCTGGCCGCCCAGGACCACCTGGTGGTGGTCCGGGAAGGCCACGACGTCCGGACCAACCAGCCCGTGCCGAGGGCGGTGCCCACGACCGAGCTCTACGAGTCCGTGCTCGCCTCGGTGGCCGCCGAGGCGAGCACGGAGGTCGCCCGTCGCCTCGAGATCGGTCACCCGCGTCAGCCCTATGACGAACGCTGCTTCGAGTCGGGGCGGTTGATCGCCGGGACGCCCTGGGGGTTCGACCGCGGCGAGCTGGCCGGAGCTCGGGCCCGCAGGACCCAGGACTCCCGGGCCCGGCCGTTCCTGGAGGACCCGCTGGATCCGGTGCCGTCCGACGTCATCGAGCTCTCGGCGCTGCACCGGTTCTTGAGGAACCCGACCGCAGCGTTCTTCAGCGCACGCCTCGAGGCTCGTCTCCCTCTCCGCGAGGACGACACGCCCACCGCCCTGGCCGTGGACATTGCCGGCCTCAACGGCTGGGCCGTCGGCTCGCGTCTCCTCGAGGCGCGTCAGGCCGGGCGCACCTTCGACGAGTGGCTTCGCTACGAACGCCAGCTGGGCACGCTGCCGCCCCCGCCGTTGGGCACCGAGCAGCTCGGCATCCTCGACCAGACCGTGCAGGTCATGCTGGACGCCGCCTCGGTCGCCGGCATGACGAGTGGGCCGGCGCGTCCCTGTGCCGTGGACGCCCTGCTTCCGGACGGCACGCGGGTGGTCGGCTCCGTCCCGCTCCGGCTCGAGGGCGGCGCCGACGGGACGACATCAGGTCCCGCGTCGCTGTATTACTCGAGGTTCAAGCCGTCCCACCGGGTGGCGGCCTGGCTCGACCTGATGGCCCTGGTGGCCACCGATCCGGGCCGCCAGTGGCGCTCGCTGGCCGTGAGCCGGCCGGAGCGACCAGGTGCCGACCCGACGATCAACGACCTGGTGCTCTCGTCGGCCGTCGACGAGCATCCGTCCCTCGCCTTGGACGGGCTGGCCGTGGCCGTGGACTGCTACCGACGCGGGATGACCGAGCCCCTGGCGCTCTTCCCCACGTTCTCGTGGTACCTCTACCACGGCAAATCGCCCCGCGGTCGCTGGCGCGGGTACCCCTTCCCCGAGGACGGCGACCATCTGGCCGTGCGGCTCGCCTTCGACAATCAGGATTTCGACGGCATCACCGGGCTGCCCCCGCGCCCCACCGATCCCCGAGGAGGCAAGGGCCGGGCCATGCGGTTCGCCACCTACCTCCACCGGACCATCGATCAGTCGACCGCGGCACGGCCCACCGGCGACAGCGCCCGGACGCAGTGAGGGAACGGTGATGGCACCCGACGACGCCGTTCGGTTCGACCTGGCCGACCCCCTTCCCCGAGGCAAGCTGGCCATCCAGGCCAGCGCCGGTACCGGCAAGACCTATACCCTGGCCGACCTGGCCACCCGGTTCCTCGCCGACGGTCGGGCGTCGGCATCGGAGCTCTTGATCGTCACCTTCACCAGGGCCGCCACCGACGAGTTGCGGTCCCGGGTCCGCGACCGGGTGCTGGGTGCGGCCGAGCACCTGGCCCACGGCCACCCGGCACCCGAGGGCGACGGTCTGTTGACGCTGCTGTCCGAGCAGCGCGACCCGGACCACCTGGCCCGGCTGCAACGGGCCGTATCCGAGTTCGACGCCGCCACGGTGACCACGATCCACGGGTTCGCCAAGCAGGTGCTCGGAGCGCTCGGCGTCTCCGCCGGGGCCGATCCCGACGCCCGACTCGATGCCGACTCGTCTGCCCTGATCAGAGACACCTGCGCCGACGTTCTCATCGCCGCCGCCGTGGACGGCGGAGCCGTCGGCGACCTTCCCGGTCTCGACACCCTCTTCGAGGCCACCAGGCTGGCGGACGGCAAGCCCGATCTCGCCTTGGTGCCGTGGCCCGAGCAGTCCGGTGCCGCGGCCTCCCACCTCCTGCTCCGCCGACTGGTGGAGCGGAGCGTGGCCCTCGTGTCCCTGCGCCGCCGTCAGCGGGGGACCCTGAGCTTCGACGACGTGCTCACCCAGCTGCGGGACGCCCTGTGCGGTCCGGGGGGTGCGAGCGCGGTGGCCTCCCTGCGCAGTCGCTTCAAGGTGGCGCTGATCGATGAGTTCCAGGACACCGACCCCGTCCAGTGGCAGATCTTCTCGACCTTGTTCGACCAGCCGGACACCGGCACGGCACTGGTCCTGGTGGGGGACCCGAAGCAGGCCATCTACGCCTTCCGGGGCGCCGACGTGCACACCTATCTCCGAGCCGTCCAGGACGGCCCCGCGACCTCCCGACGATCGCTCCTCACCAACTGGCGGTCCGACGACTCGGTGCTGACGTCACTGAATGTCCTGTTCGACGGGGCCACCTTCGGCAGCCCCGATATCCCGTTCGTCCCCGTGGGCGAGGCGGAGGTCAACCGGGGCCGCTACCTGCGGGGCCGGGACGGTGAGCAGCTCCCCGCCCTCTCCGTGCGCCTGGCCATCGGCGACGACATCCTCCGGCACAAGAACAACGAGGATCTGGTCATCACCACGGCGGCCACCCGCGCCATCTACGCCGACCTGGTGACCGAAGTGACCGGACTCCTCGATCACGGATCCCTACCCGACGGCGCCGAGGCCGAGGGCCACCGACCCGTGGAACCGCCGGACATCGCCGTGCTGGTCGGCATGCACTCCGAGGCGGCCGAGGTGCAGGCCGCCCTGGCCGGGGCCGGGATCCCGGCCGTCGTGGCCCGGGGCGGCAGCGTGCTGGAGTCGCCGGCCGCCGACCACATGCGTTGGCTCCTCCACGCCCTCAGCCGACCGGCCGACCCCCGGCGGGTGCGGATGTACGCGCTGTCGTGGTTCGCCGGTCGCCGCGCTCGGCGAGGTGGCCACGCTGTCGGAGGCCGAGATGGAGGCCACCCAGGAGCAGCTGCGCCAGTGGTCCGAGATGCTCGCCACCCATTCGGTCGCCGATACCTTCGCCAGGGTCTGGTCGGAGAGCGGGCTGGTGCCCCGGGTGCTGGGCGCTGCCGACGGCGATCGGAACATGACCGACCTCGACCATCTCGTCGAGCTCCTGGCCGGGATCTCGACGGGCGGGCGAAGCGGGGTGGCCGCACTGCTCTCGGTGCTGGACACCGAGCCGCAGCACGAAGATGAGACCGAGGTGGACGGGGACGTGTCCGCCCGGCGGATCGCCTCGGAGGCGGCATCGGTGCAGATCATGACGGTGTGGGCGGCCAAGGGCCTCGAGTTCCCGGTGGTGTGCCTGCCCACCCTGTGGCGTCCGCCCCGCGAGAACGAGCCGGTGGTCTACCTGGACCCGGACTCGGGCCGCCGGACCTTTGACCTGTCCGGCGGGGCGGGGTGGCCCGATGAGGAGGGAGCACTGGCCCGTCGCCGGCTGGCCGCCGACGAGTCGGCCGGCGAGCGGCTCCGCCTGTTGTACGTCGCCCTGACCCGGGCCCAGCACCAGACCGTGGTGTGGTGGGCCCAGGCGCAGCGGAGCGGGGAGTCGGCGCTGGCCCACGTGCTCTTCGCCCGATCCGGACCGGCCATCGATCCCGAGGGGTTCGGCGCGGTCAGAGTCAAGGTCCCGGCCGACCGGGAGGCACCGGCCCACTTCGATCCCTTGGTGGCCGCGGCCCGGGGCACGGTGGCCGTGGTTGTGGTCGACGGGCGTTCCGCCCCACCGGAGCGATGGACGCCACCGGCCGGCGACCGGCCCGAGCCGGACCTCGGTGTGGCGACGTTGGACCGCCTTCCCGACCGCCGGCGCCAACGGTGGTCGTTCTCGGCCATCGTCGACCAGGCGTCGGTGGCGCGCCTCGATCCCCATGACGCCTCGATGGCCGACGAGGGGGCCGGTGACGAGGGGGAGACGAACGGATCCGACGACCGGGTGACGGGCCCGGGGCTCACGCCTCGACCGGACGGACCCGACCTCGCATCGGCCGATCCCGGCGCGCCGGTGAGCCCGCTGGCCCATCTCCCCGCCGGGACCGCCTTCGGCACGATGGTCCATGCCGTACTGGAGGAGGTCGACTTCCACTCCGAACGGCTGGAGGTGGAGCTGGAAGAGGCGGTGGCGCGGCAACTCCGGTGGCGGTCGGTGGACCTGCGTCCGGTGATCCCGGCCGATGGCTCCGATCAGATGGGACGGTCGCTGCTGGTCGACGGCCTCCGGGCGGCCATCGAGACCCCCTTGGGAAGCGTGTGCGGGGGCATGCGGCTGGCGGACATCGGGTCCCGGGACCGCCTGGTCGAGGTCGCCTTCGACCTCCGGTTGGCCGACCACGGACCACCACCGAGTGTGCGGGGGATCGGTGCGATGGTGCGCGACCACCTGGAGGCCGACGATCCCCTCAGCGGGTGGGCCACCGGATTGGCGGACGGGGTCATCGAGGCGACGGTGGCCGGTCACCTCACCGGATCCATCGACCTCGTGATGCGGATCCCGGGAGGGCCGGCCGGGCCGCGGTTCGTGGTGGCCGACTACAAGACCAACGCCCTCCACCCCCGGGGGCTCCCGGTCGGCCCGACCGACTACGGCCCGGAGCGCCTGGTGGTGGCCATGGAGGAGCACGACTATCCGCTGCAGGCCCTGCTGTACTCCGTGGCCCTCCACCGCTACCTGCGGTGGCGGATGTCCGACTACCGGCCCGACGCCCATCTCGGGGGCGTCGCCTATCTGTTCCTGCGGGGGATGACCGGTCGCGACGGGCCCATCAGGGGGCCGGCCGGGGTGTTCGAGTGGGCGGTTCCCCCGGCCCTGGTCGTCGCGCTCAGCGACCTCCTGGACGGCCGCAGCGGCGTGGGCCGGGTGGCATGACCCTGCAGACGGCCACCGGCCCCACCGGTCGTTCCGTGGTCCTACCCCCCGGGGTGGGAGTCCTGGCCCCGTTCGTCGAGGCCGGCGTCTTCGGCGCCTACGAGGTCCAGTTCGCCGCCAGCGTCCTCCGTCTCCGGCCCGGTCTCGGGGCCGAGGAGCTGCTGGCCCTGGCCGTGGCGGCCCGGGCGCCCCGTTTCGGCCACGTCTGCACCCCGCTCGACAGCATGGCCGTCCGTCTGGCCGAGCTGGACGGGGAGGACGTAGAAGGCCTGCCCTGGCCCCCGGCCGACGTGTGGGCGGCCAGCCTGCGCCGGTCAGCGGTGGTGGCCACCGCCTCACCGACGGACGACGGGCCGGTCCGTCCCCTGGTCTGGGACGCCGACCGGCTCTACCTCCACCGGTACTGGTACTACGAGCTGGCCATCGCCGACGACCTCGCCCGCCGGTGCGCGCCGGTCCCTCCCGGTGGGGAGCTGGGCTCCGAGGCGTCCGGTGACGAGGTGGACCGGGTCCTCGACGCCCTGTTCGGCGCGGCCGGATCCGACCCCGTCGACCTGCAGCGGCTCGCCGCCCGACGGGCGCTGGCTCCCGGGGTGTCGATCATCGCCGGAGGTCCGGGCACGGGAAAGACCTACACCGTGGCCCGGCTCCTGGCCGCCGCCCACCTGGTGGCCGCCGAGCGGGGACGTCCCCTCTCCGTGGCGCTGGCCGCGCCCACCGGCAAGGCGGCGGCGCGTATGGGGGAGGCGGTGCAGGCCGCGGTCGGGGAGATCCACCTCGCCGAGGGGGTCGGGGACGTGGCCGAGCTGGTGGCCGCCACCGAACCGACCACGATCCACGCCCTGCTGGGCTGGTCGGACCGCACCCACTTCCGTCACGACCGTGACCACCCCCTCCCCGAGGACATGGTCATCGTCGACGAGACCTCGATGGTGTCACTCCCCCTGATGGCCAAGCTCCTCGCCGCCGTTCGTCCCGAGGCCTCGGTGGTCCTCGTCGGTGACCCGTTCCAGTTGGCCAGCATCGAGGCGGGCACGGTGATGAGTGACGTGGTCGGCCCGGCCAGCGGCACCGGTGAGGTCGGCGGGTCGGACCCGTCGCCCTCCGGCGCCGTGGTGGCCATACCGACGCTGTGGGACTCGCTGGCCGACCCCGACCCCGACCCCGACCCCGCCCCGGCCGGCCTCCTGGCCGACCGGGTCACCGTCTTGCGGACGATGCGCCGGTTCGGGGGCGATTCGACCATCGCCGCCCTGGCCGACGCCGTCCGGACCGGTGACCGGGCCGTGGCCCTGGCCCTCCTCGAGGAGGGGGCCGATGATCTCCGCTGGGTCCGTCCCGACGACGCCACGGGGCTGGCCGACGTGGCCGACCTTCTGGTCGCCGTGGGTGAGGAGCTGGTCCTGGCCGCCTTGGGCGGTGACGGAACCGGCGCCCTCGATGCCGCCGGTCGGGTCAAGGTCCTGGCCGCCACCCGCCGGGGTCCGAACAGCATGGCCGACTGGACCGATCGGATCGAGCGAGGCATCCTCGCCCGGATTCCGACATTCCATCCTGAGCGTCGGTGGCATGTCGGCCGCCCGGTCCTGGTCACGGCCAACGACCGGGCCAACCGGGTGTTCAACGGGGATACCGGTGTGGTGCTCGAGGGCGAGGAGGGCATGGAGGTGACGCTGGCGTCGGGGGACGGGCTCCGTCGGTTGGCACCGTCCCGCCTCGACCGGGTGGAGACCTGGTGGGCCATGACCATCCACAAGAGCCAGGGATCCGAGTTCCCGCACGCCGTGGTGGCCCTGCCCGACCAGCAGTCGCCCATCCTCACCCGCGAACTGCTCTACACGGCGGTGACCCGGGCTCGGGACCGGCTGACCATTGTGGGGAGTGCGGGGGCGGTGGAGCGGGCCATCGCCCGCCCGCTGGCCCGGGCCTCGGGTCTCCGGGACCGCCTCTGGCCCGACTGAGCCACCGTCTCGTCCCGGCACCGCCACGACGCGGCCGCTGGTCGTCCCGGCACCGACCGGGCATCCGTGTCTACCCTGGCCCGATGGACGAACACGCAACGGCCCTCGACGTGGCCTCCGCCATCCGTGCCAAGGACGCGAGTCCCCTCGAGGTGCTGGAGGCCTGCCTGGACCGCGTCGATGCCCGGAACCCGGAGCTCAACGCGGTCATCTGGCGCAACGACGAGGAGGCCCGCGCCGAGGCCAAAGCGCTCGGCGACCGCATCGCCGTCGGGACCGAGGACCTGCCCGTCTTCGCGGGGGTGCCCCTACCCATCAAGGATCTGCTTCCCGTGGCCGGCCAGCCGGTCACCTTCGGCTCGCTGGGGGCACCTCCCGGACCGAGCACCGAGACCGAGCCGGTGGCCCTGGCCTTTCGTCGGGCCGGCTTCATCCTGACCGGGCGCACCAACACCCCCGAGTTCGGGTCCATCACCGTGACCGAGAACAGCCGCTTCGGCGCCACGCGGAACCCGTGGAACCCGGCACATACGCCGGGCGGATCGAGTGGCGGTGCCGCCTCGGCGGTGGCCTCGGGCATGTTCCCGGTGGCCCATGCCAGCGACGGCGGAGGATCGATCCGCATTCCCGCGTCGTGCTGCGGACTGGTGGGCCTCAAGCCCAGCCGTGGTCGCGTGGCCTCCACGGTTCCGGGTTGGCAGGGGATGTCCACCGAGGGCGCCCTCAGCCGGACCGTGGCCGATACGGCATCGGTCTTGGATGCCATCAGTGCGTTTGACCCACACGCCTGGTGGAACGCACCCCGCCTGGAGCGACCCCTGGCCGACGAGGTGGGGGTCGATCCCGGCCCGCTCCGGGTGGCCCTGTGCACGGTCTCGGCCCTCGGTCTTCCCCTGGACGAGCAGGTGATTGCCGCCGTGGAGCATGCCGGGAGGCTGCTGGAGGCGGCCGGCCACACGGTGATCACCCTGGACGCCGATGTCTTCGACCCCGCCGGTCTCGGGCCCTTCCTCCATGTGGTCAACGCCGGACTCAGCGAAGTTGAGGGGTTCGACTGGGAGCTGGTCGAACCCCACAACCGGGCCGGCAAGGAGGCCGCCGAGGCCGTCGACAGCCTCACCCTGGCCCGGTCGGTGGCCGAGCTCCAGCGGATGACCCGCACCATCGTGGCCCGGTTCGACGACGAGTTCGACCTGCTGGTCACGCCGACCATGTCCATCGAACCTCCCCCTGTCGGTCTGCTGGCGGCCGCCCATGCCGGGGCGGGGACCGGCATGCCGCCCCTGGAGGTGGTGGCCATGGCCGCCTTCACCGCCGTGTTCAACATCACCGGACAACCGGCCATCAGCCTGCCCCTGCACACATCGCCGTCGGGTCTTCCGGTCGGCGTGCAGATCGTGGCCGGACCGTGGCGCGAGGCCCAACTGGTCCGAGTGGCTTCACAGCTCGAGCAGGCCGATCCCTGGGCCGGGCGTTTTCCCGGGTTGGACTGAACCCTGGTCGGTCCGAGTGCGGGAGCGAGGCGCGGCGAGCACCCGTGTCCCCGGTCGGCCGGATTGGGTAGCTTCTGAGCCAGAGCCAAGGAGGATCCATGACCACCATCGACGAGACCGTCCGACAGCACAAGTTCCTGCTCGACGAGAGTGAGATGCCGACGGCCTGGTACAACATCGTGCCCGACCTCCCGTCCCCGCCACCACCGGCCCTCCATCCCGGCACGCTCCAACCGGCCGGCCCGGATGACTTCGCCCCGCTGTTCCCGATGGATCTGATCCTCCAAGAGGTCAGCCAGGACCGGTACATCGACATCCCCGGAGCCGTCCTCGACGTCTACCGGCAGTGGCGGCCGTCCCCGCTCTTCCGGGCCCACCGGCTGGAGCGGGCCCTCGATACCCCGGCCCGCATCTACTACAAGTACGAGGGGGTGTCGCCGGCCGGGTCGCACAAGCCGAACACCGCCGTGCCCCAGGCGTACTACAACGCCAAGGCCGGGGTCCGCCGGCTGACCACCGAGACCGGGGCCGGGCAGTGGGGCACGGCGCTGGCCTTCGCCTGTGCCCTCTTCGGCCTGGAGTGCGAGATCTGGCAGGTGGGGGCGTCCTTCGACCAGAAGCCCTACCGCCGTCTCATGATGGAGGCCTTCGGTGGCAAGGTCCACCGCTCGCCCAGCGCCCTCACCGCCGCCGGTCGGGCCGTCCTCGAGGCCGATCCCGACAGTCCGGGGTCGCTGGGCATCGCCATCTCCGAGGCCGTCGAGGTGGCGGCCCCCGATCCGGAGACCCGCTACGCCCTGGGCAGCGTGCTCAACCACGTGCTCATGCATCAGACCATCATCGGCGAGGAGGCCCTCCTGCAGCTGGCCAAGGCGGGCGAGACGGCGCCCGACCTCCTGGTCGGCTGCACGGGAGGAGGGTCGAACTTCGGGGGACTGGCCTTCCCGTTCATGCGGGAGAAGATGGCCGGGAGGATGAACCCCACCATCCGGGCCGTCGAGCCGGCGTCGTGCCCCTCACTCACCCGGGGCGTCTACGCCTACGACTTCGGCGACACCGCCGGCATGACCCCCCTCATGAAGATGCACACCCTCGGACACGACTTCATCCCCGATCCCATCCACGCCGGTGGCCTCCGCTACCACGGGATGGCCCCGCTGATCTCCCACATCTACGAGCTGGGCATGATGGAGGCCATCGCCATCCCGCAGCTGGAGTGCTTCGGTGCGGCCATGCAGTTCGTCCGGACCGAGGGGATCCTGCCCGCTCCCGAGCCCACCCACGCCATCGCCGCCGCCGTCCGGGAGGCGTTGGCCTGCAAGGAGTCGGGAGAGGAGAAGGTCATCCTCACCGCCCTGTGCGGACACGGTCACTTCGACCTGGCCGCCTACGACTCCTACCTGAGCGGTCAGATGGTCGACGAGGAGGTCACCGACGCCCGCTTCGCCGCCGGGCTCTCCACCGTGCCGGTGGTCGCCTGAGGGGATCCGGTTTCGCCACGGTCCGGGATCCGGTGTCGCCACCGAGCTCCCTGGTGCCTTACTCGGAGCGGAGCAGTGTGGCCGGGCGTGAGCGCGCCGCCACGAGGGCCGGTCCGATGGCCAGGAGATTGGCCACGACCAGTGTGCCCACGCTCACCGCAGCGATGACCCCGACGGCCACCACGGGCACGGGAACGACGCCGAGGTTGTCGGCGAAGATCCGCCACACCAGGCGTCCGATGGCGATGCCGGCCGGTACCCCGATGACAATGCCGATCACGGCCACCGTGGTGGTCTGCCAGGACAACGTGAACGCCACCTGCCGGCGGACGAACCCCAGGGCCTTGAGCAGGCCAACCTCCCGACGGCGACGGGTAACGCTCACGACCAAGACGTGGAACAGGGTGGCGGCGCCGAACACGACGAGGACCAGGCCCAAGATGAGGGGGAAGTTCACGGCCTCCCCGAAGTTGACCAGGTTGGTCGGCGTTGCGAGGTAGATCGCTTGGCCCGGATAGGCCCGGGAGAGCCGGCCGATGGCGGCGTCGCCTCGGTCGCCCGGGGCCGTTCGAATGAGATAGGCGCCACCACGGTCGAACACGGTCCGGACGAGGCAGGCGCGTCGAGCGGGTCCCGAGGGACAGGAAGACCCTGACATGCCGCCGAAGCTGAACACCGCCCCCGTGCCCAGTCCTCCGGTGCCGAAGTCCGGTGGGAACGACGTCGTCCCCACCACACGGAACGATGAGGTGCGGGTCCCCCCTTGCGGCTTCGGGACGGTCACCTGCACGAGGGAGCCGAGGTGGGCGCGCGCCTGGCGCATCGTGGCGATCCCGAGGCTCACCTCGTCGTCGGCGAGCGGGAGCCGACCGCTGATCGTGGTGAGGAGCAGGTGACCCCGCACCGGCTGTCCGCCCAGGGCGTTGACGGTCGTGCCGTTGATGGTCACGTCCCCGCTGATGCCGGCGGTGATGTCCGAGACGGCGCGCTGTCGTTGGATGCGGGTCAGCAACTGGTCGGATTGGGCCTCCGGTCCGGAGTTGTTGATTCCGATGGCCGCCGTGAACGGTTGCCCGTAGAGGGCCGGGGTGCTGGTCAGATGGGTGAGACTGGCTCCGAAGACGACAGTGGCGCACAGGGCGGTCACGGCCAGGATGGCGCCAACCAGAGCCGAACCGACCGGAAGCGCCGTGCGACCGTGTCCCCTCTCCAGAGCGTGACGGACCCCGATCAGGGCGCTGGGGGAGGCGCCGGCCCCGGCCAGGAGGGCCACCGTCCGGGATGGACGGGCTGCCCGCACCGTTGTCGTCCCTCGGTCGATGTGGGCCGCCCGGACGGCCGGCCACAGGCCCAGGACCACGACGACGACCAGCGCGGCCACTGCCCCGGGGAGGAGGACGACCCAGTCGAAGGTGAACCCCGGGGTGGGATCGGCCAAGCGGGCCTCTCCCACCGGGGTGAACGGGGAGAGGAGGTAGGCCACGACCACCCCGCCGACCACGCCGACGACACCGATGGCCAACGTCCTGGCCATGCCCTCCATGATCAGCTGCCGTCGGGAGATCCCGAGGGCACTGAGGGCCGAGAAGGTGTCCGACTCCACGATGGCCTGGCGGGCCAGGGCCTGGCCCACCACGATGATCCCGACCAACCCGGCCAATCCGGCGAGGATCCACCACCCCACCTCCTGTGGGTGGATCGAAGCGGTGATGGTACCGGCCTGGGTGTCCAGGTCGACCCCGTTGGGCGCGCCCAAGGCCTGGGCCTGACCTTGGAGCTGGGTGAGGTCGGCCGCACCGTGGCGGAGCCGAAGGAGGTAGGTGTCGAAGAGCAGGCTCCTGGCGTCAAGGGAGCGATCGAAGGCCTCGGTGGTGTACAGGTCGTACCCCGCGTAGTTGGTCGACGGGAACTCCTGCTCGGCTGCTTCGAAGCCCACGACCCGAAGTGCGACCCGCGGACCGGTGGCATCGACGATGGCGTTGGTCTCGGCTTCGGCGCGCTGCGATGCCGCGTCGAGGTGCACGTGGATGACCGATCCGATCCGGACGCCGTTGTCTCGTTGCAGCGTGTAGGAGGCCAGGACCTGGTCCGGATCGGACTGGTTGGGCATCCGTCCGGCCACCAGCTTGACTACGCGAGGGAGGTCCTTCGGTGACACCTCGAACAGACCGAAGTGGAAGAGGTCGATCGGACGGGAGCAGGCACAATGCGCACTCCCGACCCCGAGGGAAGGCACCTGCACCGCTGCTGCCACATCGGGGAGGTCGGCAAACTTGGGGACCGGCCCTTCGGTGTAGGCGGCTGCGTCAAAGCCGTGGGCCGCCACATATCGGGGGAAGGCCGTGGCCGTCAGTCGGGCGGCCACCACGCCGGCCAGCACCAGCCCACTCACCAGGCCGATGAGGAGGGACAGCAGCAGCCAGGACCGCCAGCGATGGCGGAACTCGGCCCGGAACAGCACTCTGAGAACCGCCAACACGACCTCCCGTTCAGAGTGTGACGGGCCGCTGCGATCCGGACAAGGGCGCCACCCCGCACGGATGGGGTCGTACTAACACCACCGGCGACCGGCGCGCCGTCCGCCGCCCCTCAGCCGAGACCCAGGCCCTCAGCCACCTGTCCGAGGGCCGCCAGGTGGTCGTCCACGGAGGCCAGTCCGGCGTGCATGGTGTTGATGGAGAGATGGGAGGCG
Organism: uncultured Acidimicrobiaceae bacterium; assembly: GCA_963738545.1. Taxonomy (GTDB): domain Bacteria; phylum Actinomycetota; class Acidimicrobiia; order Acidimicrobiales; family RAAP-2; genus Bog-756. The sequence continues at coordinate 680,381 of CAVTXA010000007.1, read as the reverse complement.
CCCGCCTCCTGCCAGAGCCCGACCCTCCGGACCACCTCGCCGGCGTCACCCCGCCAGTCCAGGCGGCCCTCCATGCCGATGATGGAGGGATCGCGCCCGGCCTGTTCGGCCCCCTCGGCCACATAGCCCAGGGCCTGGTCCAAATTGGGCCCGGGCTGCATCATGGGCAGCCAGCCATCGGCCAGCCGTCCGGCCCGCCGGAAGGCCGCCGGGGAGGCGCCGCCGAACCAGATGGGGATGGGCTGCTGCACCGGGCGCGGGGCGATGCCCACGCCGGTGACGTGGTCGAAGCGGCCGGCCAGGGTCACCGACCGGGTGGTCCATAGTGAGCGGAGCAGTCCCACCTGCTCCTCGAGGCGTCGCCCGCGGGTGGAGAAGTCCTGTCCGAGGGAGTCGTACTCCACGGCGTTCCATCCGATGCCGACACCCAGGCGGAACCGGCCCCCGGTGAGCAGGTCGACCTCGGCGGCCTGCTTGGCCACCAGCGCGGTCGGGCGTTGGGGGAGGATGGTGATGCCGGTGACCAGCTCCAGCGAGGTGCAGGCGGCCAGGTAGCCGAACAGCACGAAGGGCTCGTGAAACTGGGTGTCGATGTCATAGGGCCCGTCCCAGCCGACGTGGACGGCGGGATCGGCCCCCACCACGTGGTCGTAGGCCACCACGTGGTGGAAGCCCAACGCCTCCACCCCCTGGCCGTAGGCGCGCACCGCTCCCACGTCGGGTCCGATCTCCGTCTGGGGCAGTACGGCGCCGATCAACATGTCCGGGACTCTCCGATCTCGGCGCCCTGGTGCGGTGTGGTCGACGCCGTCTCCGACCTTACCGGCCGCCCGCGGGCCCGATGCTGGCGACGGGCCACCCGACCTCGGTACGCCACCGTGTGGTGTCCTCGGTGGTGGAGCGGTCGATCAGATAGGTCTCGCGGATCGGTCCCGGGCGGGCCAGACCGTGCTCGGTCACGTACACCCCGAGGGCGCCGTAGGCCAGGTCGATGCTGTCCTCGGCTCCGTGGTGGACGAGCACGGCGAGCTCGGCCCCGGGGATCTCCGTCACCCGGACCCGCCCGTCGGGGGAGCGTCCATCGGCGGTCACCTCAACGGGAAGGAACAGGGTGGCGCCGCCCTGCTCCTCCTCGAACAGCTCGTTGTCGTAGAGGCCCCCGGCCGGCCCCGACGGCACCAGCCCGAGGGCCGCCGCGGTGGACCGCAGCTCGACGAGGCCCGCCGACCACCACTCGGCCAACTCGTCGTGGTCCACGGTGGCGCTGATGGCGAGCGCCTCGACGGGTGGGACCGAACGGCGGGTGACGGCGGCGTTGCCGTCGGGGGGATCGAGCAGGGTCCGCAGTGCGTCGACGGCGGACCGGGTGTGCGCCAACTGACGCTGGAGGCGGTCGAGGTGGGCGGCGATCAGCCGGTTCCGGGAGGTGAGGTCGGGAGCGACGAGCACGGAGCGGACCTCGTCGATGGGCATGTCCAGGGCCCGGAACCGGCGGATGACCTGGGCGGCAGCGACCTGGTCGGTGGAGTAGTGGCGGTAGCCCGTGCGGGGATCGATCTCGGACGGCTCGAGCAGGCCCACTCGGTGGTAGTGGCGCAGGGTCTTGACGGTGAGATGGGTCATGCGGGAGAACTCACCGATGGTGACGTCCGTGGTCATCGTGCCAGTCTCGCCCCTCCCCTGAGGGGAGAGTCAACCGGGACGGCGACGGATCCGTTGGCCTTGACTCTCCCCTGGGGGGAGCCCTCAACGTGGAGTCCAGCAGCCCACGATGCCGGATTGTCATACGCCGGCAGGAGGAACCAGCCATGGACACCACACACGGCCGTGAGCCCGACGCCGCGGACCGACGAGGGCCCGGCGGTCCCGCCCGTCGTCACCCGCTACCTCGAGGCTGCCGACCAGGGGGACGCCCGGGCGGTGGCGGCGTGCTTCGTCCCCGACGGCACCGTCATGGACGAGGGCGTGACCTACCGGGGTCGCCAGGCGATCATCGGGTGGCGCCACCAGCTGAGCTCCACCTGGGAGTACACCTCGACGGTGACCAGCTCCCGCCCCGTCGACGAGCACCGGTTCCTCGTGGGGGTGCTCGTGGAGGGGAACTTCCCCGGTGGCCGTGCCGACCTGACCTACTCGTTCTCCGTGGACGGCGATCAGCTCACGGCGTTGGCCATCGTGGCGTAGCCCGGCCCGCGGGCCCCTCAGCCCGCCGGGGTCCCGGCCGGGTCGTGCTCGGCCATGTCGCTCTGGCGCACCCAGGTGGCGTACATCTCGGCGTAGCGACCGCCCTCGGCCACCAGCTGGGCATGGCTGCCCACCTCGATGATCCGTCCCTCGTCGACCACCACGATGCGGTCGGCCCGCATGGCCGTGGACAGCCGGTGGGCGATGAGGATGGCGGTGCGGTTCTCGAGCAGGGCGTCCAGGGCGGACTCGATCATGGTCTCGGACTGGAGGTCGAGGTTGGACGTGGCCTCGTCGAGGACCAGCACCCGGGGGTGGGCCAGGAACGCCCGGGCCAGGGCGATGAGCTGGCGCTCGCCCGAGGACAGGGTCTGGCCGCGCTCGTGGACCACGGTGTCGAGCCCGTCGGGCATGCGTGCGATGACGCCACCGAGGCCCACCTTGTCCACGGCCAGGTGGATCTCCTCATCCGAGGCGCTGGGGCGGGCGAAGGCGATGTTGTCCCCGATGGTCCCGGCGAACAGGAAGGGCTCCTGGGGGACCACGCCGAGCTGGCTCCGGAGGGAGAACATGGTCACGTCCCGGAGGTCATGACCGTCGATGAGCACCCGGCCGGCCGTGGGGTCGTAGAACCGGGTCACCAGCTTGGCCAGGGTGGACTTGCCCGCCCCGGTGGGGCCGACGAAGGCCACCGTCTCGCCCGGGGCCACCTGGAGGCTCACGTCCTCGATGACCGGCCGGTCCGGGTTGTAGCCGAAGGTCACGTGGTCGAAGGTGATGGCGCCCTCGATGGGTGGCAGCTCGACGGCGTCGGGGGCCTCTCGCACCTCGGGCTCGTTGTCGATGAGGTCACGGAGCTTGTTCACCGAGGCCTGCCCCTGTTGGTACGTGTTGTACTGCTGGACCAGCAGCTGGATGGGCTGGAAGAAGCGGTTGAGGTAGAGGAAGAAGGCCACCAGGGCGCCGAGGGACAGGGTGTGGTGGAGCACCATGTTGCCCCCGATGGCCAAGAGCACGGCCTGGCCCAGCACACCCAGCAGTTGGGTGCCCGGACCGTAGATGGCGTTGACCTGTGCCGTGTAGTTGTTGGCGTCCCGGTAGTCGCCCACCACGTTCCGGTGATGGATCACGTTGTGGCGCTGCCGGTTGTGCGCCGTCACGATGCGCACGCCGTGCAGGCTCTCGGACAGATCGGCCAGGACGTTGGCGATCCCGTCGCGGACCCGGTCGTAGCCCCGCTCGGAGGCCCGCTTGAACCACAGGGAGGCGAGCACCAGGGCCGGGACGATCAGGACCACGGTGATGAAGGCGAGTCGGACGTCGGTGGCGAAGAGGATGGCGGTGATCACCACCATGGTCAGCGCCTGGATGGCCAGCTGGGAGAGGCCGTCCTGCAGGAGCTGTTGGAGGTTCTCGATGTCGCTGGTCATCCGGCTCATCACCACGCCGGCCTTCTCCTCGGTGAAGAAGCCGAGGGACAGACGCTGGAGGTGGGCGAAGACCTTGACGCGGAGGTCGTTCATGACCCACGCGGCCAGCCGGCCGGTCACCTGGACCTGGAACCGTTGGGCCAGGGACGTGATCACGATGAAGACGGCATAGGCCACGGCCATGGCCACGACCACGGCGAAGTCCAGATGCCCCGGGGACATCCCGTTGTTGATGGCGTACTCGGTGAGCTTGGGCCCGATCTGGGAGGCCACCGAGATGACCACCACCAAGAGGCCGGCCAGGACCAGCATCCCGGGGTACTTGACCAGCAGGCGCCCCAGGCTCAGTCGCTTGAGGTCGGCCTCGGAGCCGTTCTGGGTGAAGACGATGTCCGGGTCGGCGTACTCGGGCTCGGTGGCCAGCAGCTTGTCCACGCCGCCCTGCAGCTCGGAGGGGATGCCGGCGAAGGGCAGGCCCGGCGCGGCCGGCCGACCGAAGCCCCCCGGACCTGGGCCACCGCCCATGCCGCCGAACATCAGGACCGACCTCCGCCGCGCACGGAGTCGAGCAGGTCACGGAAGGGCTGGCCGTCGGCGTCGGCGTCGGTGCCGTCCGCCCCCCCCTCGTCGTTCCCGCCCGCTCCGTCCTCGGCCAGGTCCCTGGCCTCGGCCGCCTGTTCGAACTCGCCCGCCTGAGCCAGTACCTCGGCGTAGAGCGGCGTGCTCTCGAGGAGCTCGGCGTGGGTGCCGTCGGCCACGATCCTGTGCTGGTCGAGGAGCAGGACCCGGTCGGCCAGGGAGATGGTGGACAGGCGGTGGGCGATGATCAGGGTGGTCCGGCCCTCCATCTGCACCCGCAGGCCGGCGTGGATCTTCTGCTCGACCTGGACGTCGATGGCACTGGTGGCGTCGTCGAGGACCATGATCGGGGGGTTGACCAGGAGGGTCCGGGCGATGGCGATGCGCTGGCGCTGGCCACCGGACAGGGTGTAGCCCCGCTCACCGACCACCGTCTCGTAGCCGTCGGCCAGCTGGGTGATGAACTCGTGGGCCCCGGCGGCCTCGGCTGCGGCCACCACCTCGTCCAAGGAGGCCGAAGGCTTCCCGTAGGCGATGTTGTCCCGGATGGACACCGAGAAGAGGAAGGGCTCGTCGAGCACCACCCCCACGTTGGCCCGCAGGCTGGCCTGGGTCACGTCGCGGATGTCGTGGCCGTCGATGGCAATCGATCCGTGCTTCACATCGTAGAAGCGGGTCAGCAGCCGGGCCACCGTCGACTTCCCCGCCCCGGTCCGGCCCACCAGGGCCACGGTCTCCCCGGGGGCGATGTGGACGTCGACGTCGGCCAGGACCAACTGTTCGGCCTGGCTGTCGTAGGCGAAGTCCACGTGGTTGAAGCGCACATCGCCCCGGCAGTCGACGAGGTCGACGGCATCGGGGGCGTCGGTCACCGTCGGCTGCTCGTCGATGATCTCGTAGATGCGGTCGGCCGAGGCGGCGGCCCGCTGACCCATCATGATCAACATGCCCAGCATCATGAACGGGGCTTGGAGCATGAGGAGGTAGGCGTTGAAGGCCAGGATGTTCCCGATGCTCAGCTCCCCGTGGATGACCATGTACCCGCCGAACAGGAGGACCAGGGCCAGTCCCAGCTGGGGGAGGTTCTGGACCACCGGGGAGAACCGGGCCCGCAGGTCGGCGTCTTTGATGTAGCTCCACTGGACCTTCTCCGCCGCTCCGGAGAGGGCCCTGAGCTGCTGCTGCTCGGCGGCGAAGGACTTGACCACCCGCACGCCGTTGACGTTCTCGTCGACGATGGTGGCCACGTCGGCCAGCCGGGACTGAATGATCCATGACACCGGGAACATCGACTTCCGCATCTTCACGCCCGAGAGGTAGACGAAGGGCATGGTGGCCATGGCCACGAAGGCCAGGGGAACGTTGATGCGCAGCATGTAGACGAACGCCACCACGGCGATGGAGCACTGGACGAGGATCGACGGGGCGAACGTCATGTACATCTGCACCGAGCGGATATCCGAGTTGGCCCGTGAGATGAGTTGCCCGGACTGGACCCGGTCGTAGAAGGAGAACGACATCTTGGTCAGGTGTTCGTAGATGATGTTGCGGAGGTCGTACTCGATGTCGTAGGCCGTCTCGAAGAGGAACAGCCTCGAGATGTAGCCGGCGATCCCCCCGACGAGTCCGAGACCCACGATCCACCAGACGTAGTGGCTGAGGGGCACGGTGTGCTTCTGGAGCGAGTTGGTGATGGCGTTGCTCAAGAGGAAGGGGATCTGTACCTGGAGCACGAGGCCGATGAACGACGCCACCAGCGAGGTGATGAAGATCCCCTTGTGGGCGAACATGATGGGCTTGACCCGCCGCAGCCAACTGAGCGACTTGTCCGGGTCGATGGTGGCTCGGGGCGCCTCGTTGCGGGCCTCCTCGGCAATGGGGACGAACTCGGTGCCCACCTCGTGAGGGGCTGTGGTCCTCGGGTGGAGGGTGGGCCTCCTCATCGGACCGCCGTCCGGGCTAGGCGCGAGGCGATGAGGGCGCGCCGCCACACGCTGAGCCCTTCGAAGGCCTGATCGGTGTCGGCCGGACTCTCGAGGTGGGCGGCGATCTCACAGAGCCGGGTGTTCACGGCGGTGTCGGCGGCGTCCAGCACCTGGCGTCCGTGATCGGTGAGCACGTGGTCCACCCGGCGCCGGTCGCCCTCGACCGTTCGTCGTTCCACGAGGCCCCGGGTGACCAGACCGTCGACCACGGCCGTGACGGTCGGTGGTCGGACGGCCAGGCGTTCGGCCATGTCCGAGGAGAGGGCCGAGGTCCCCTCCAGCATGGCCAGCACCCGGTACTGGGGGAGCGAGAGGTCGACGGTGCCCAGACCGATCTCCACCTGCTTAGCCAGCCAGGCCGCCGTTCGGCCGAGGGTCCGACGGTCGTCCAGGCGCGTCTGATCCAGGCCAGTTGCTTTGAGAGTCACATAGTTAGACTATCGAATGAGATGGCCGGGCCGTACGCATCCGATCATGGCCCCACGGCTCGGGAGGAGGATGGCGGGGTTGGACGGTCTCGGCCCGGGGTGGCACCGGGTTAACGGTGGAGGCGGTGCCGATCGAAGAAGGCCAGCATGAGCCCAGTGGCGTCGATCTGGCGGGTGGTGGCGCCGAAGGTGGTGGCGGAGAGGGTGATCGGCGACCCGGGCCAGGTGTGGCCTCCCCCGAGCACGCTGTAGAGGACGACGGCACTCCCGGCGCGGCAGCCGGACCAGGTCCGACGGACCACCATGGTGCTGACCTGTTGCCGTCGGGCTTCGGGTCGGCACCGGTCGAGGGCCGCCCAGTGGCCCAGGTTGTCCAGGACCCCGACCACGGGCACCCCGGGGAGGGCCGCCCCGGTGGCGCCGGCGTCGTAGGCCACGATGGGGTCGGCGGTGCCGTGGAAGGCGATCACGGGAACGGGACCGGTGCAGGGCTTGAGGAGGAACTCGGCCGCCACCAGACCGACGGCGGCGATGGGGGTGGACGGGGAGCACGCCACGATGGCGGCGAACTCGGAGCCGAGGGAGATGCCCGCGGCGTAGATCCGATTGCGGTCCACGCAGTAGCGGGACGAGAGGTCGGCAACCAGTGCCGATGTGTAGGCCAGGTCGGCGGTCGTGGACCCGGGAGGGGAGAGCTGCCACTGGCCGCCCACGGCATCGGGCGTGGCCACCAGATAGCCGAGGCGGGAGGCCCGCGCCGGCATCTGGGTGTAGATCGAGGTCTGCAGGGCGTTCGACCCGCTCCCGTGGAACAGGAGGATCAGCGGGGTGGCCACGGAACGTCGGTAACCGCTCGGAACGGCCAGGCGATAGCTGCGGGTCACGCCGGCGACGGTGAGGGACTGGACCACGTCCCCGGTGGCGGTGGCCGTGGCCTCGGGGGAGGGGACGGGCCTCTTCCCGCAGCCCGGCGACGCGGCAGGGACCGACGCGGCTGGGACCGACGCGGCTGAGACCGACACGGCTGAAACCGACATGGCAGGGACCGACGGGGTCGCCCAGGCCACGCTCGATCCGATGCTGGCCGATGCACCGGTGGGCACGGCGATCACGACCAGGGTGAGGACGCCGGTCAGGGCCGCAGCCCGACCGCTACCCGCTCGGCGGCGGCCGGCTCGACGGTGGGCGACCGCCTCGGCGGTCCGGCGGGGACGCCTGTTCACCGCCGGCCCAGGAGCGCGTTGGGGATGCGAGTGCTTAGGAGACGAGGCCGCCGGTGTTGAGGTTGAGCCCGTCGGCACTCTTCGAGCGGTAGACCGCCTGCACCTCGCTGAACTCGGCCAGTCCCCAGGGGCCGTTCTCCACGCCCACGCCGCTCCACTTGAAGCCACCGAATGGCTGCTGGGGCGCCAGGGCGAGATGGGTGTTGACCCATGCCGTGCCGCACTCGAGTTGGTTGGCCACGTCGGCGGCCCGGTCGGCGTCGGCCCCCCACACCGAGCCGGAGAGCCCGAAGTGGGTGGCGTTGGCCCGGGAAATCACATCGTCGACGTCGCGGTACGAGATGACCGGCAGGGCGGGGCCGAACTGCTCCTCGTCCACGATCCGGGTGCCGTCGCTCAGGTCGGTGAGGATGGTGGGTTCGAAGAAGTAGCCGGGTCGGTCCATGGCCTTGCCCCCGACGGCGGCGCTGGCCCCGTGGGACAGGGCATCGCCCACCAGCTCCTTCACCCGCTCGAACTGGGGGGCGTTGTTGATCGGACCGAGCTTGGCGTCGGGCTCGGTTCCCTCACCCACTTTGACCTTGCCGGCCTGGTCGGCCAGGACCTCGACGACCTGGTCGTAGAGGGCTTCGGGAACGTAGACCCGCTTGATGGCCGAGCACACCTGGCCGTTGTTGTTGAAGGCGCCGGCGAAGATGGCCTTGCCCACCACGGCGGGATCGGCGTCGTCCAACACGATGGCGGGGTCGTTGCCGCCCAGCTCCAGGGTGACCCGCTTGAGGTCCGGAGCGGCCGAGATGGCCACCTTCTTGCCCGTCTCGATGGAGCCGGTGAAGCTGACCTTGCGGGGAACGGGGTGGCTGGTCATCCAGGCACCGAGCTCGTCGCCGCCACTGACCACGTTGACCACGCCCGGCGGGATCACGCCACGCAGGAGCTCGATCGTCTTCAGGGTGGAGAGCGGGGTAAACGGGGACGGCTTGAGCACCAGGGTGTTGCCGGCCAGCAGGGCGGGGGCGATCTTCCAGAAGGCCAGGGTCAGGGGGAAGTTCCAGGGGGTGATGGCGGCCACCACGCCGACCGGCCGTCGCACCACCTCCACCCGGGCCTCGGCATCGTCCTGGATGACCTGGGACGGCGTCTCGAGGTTGGCGAAGTACTGGCACCAGATGGCGGCGGCGAACACCTCGATGTTGGCATCGGCCAGGGGCTTGCCCTGCTCCGAGGTGAGGACGGGAGCGAGCTCGGCACCCGAGGCCAACAGGACGTCGGCCATCTTCAACAGCGTGGCCCGCCGCAGGCTCTCGTCGACCTTCCAGTCCCGCTGGGCCTTGGAGGCGGCGTCGAAGGCGGCGTCCAACTGCTGGCGGCTGCAGTCCGGGGCCTCGGCGAACACCTCGCCGGTGGCCGGGTTGATGACGCCGAAGGACTCGGCCGCGGGGACCGTGTCGCCCCCGATGGTCATGACAAAGTCGGACATGAGCTTCCCCCGATGATCGATGTGGAACGGCTCCTCCGAAACTACCTCAGACGGATGCCGCCGGCTCAGTTCAGACGGGCACCGGCTGGGACTCCGCCGGCTCGGCGGGGCCCTCGGGTCCGCCCGGGTGGGCGTCGGCCGGGGGCAGCTCGGGGTCGACCGACAGGCGGGGCAGGATGCGGTCCAGCCAGCCGGGGAACCACCAGTTGGCCTTGCCGAACATGAACATGAGTGCCGGCACCACGGCCATCCGGATCAAGAAGGCGTCCATGAAGATGCCTCCGGCCAATCCGAGGCCGAACTCCTTGATGACCCGCTGTCCACCCAGGATGAACGACCCGAACACCAGGATCATGATGAGGGCGGCGGCGGTGATGGTCTTGCCGGTGGCCGCCAGTCCGTTGCGCACGGCCGTGCGGTTGTCGCCCGACTTGAGCCACTCCTCTTGGATCCGGCTGATCAGGAAGACCTCGTAGTCCATGGACAGGCCGAAGAGGATGGCGAAGAGCATCACCGGCAAGAAGGCCTCCACCGGCCCGGTCTTGCCCACCTGGAACAGCGAGGCGGCCCAGCCCCACTGGAACACCGCCACCAGGATCCCAAAGGCCGCCCCGATGGACAGGATGTTCATGGCCGCCGCCGTCAGCGGGATGACGATGCTGCGGAAGACCATGGACAGCAACAGGAACGAGAGCAGCACCACCAGGCCGATGAACAGCGGGAGCTTGGACGTGAGGACCCGGGCGAAGTCCACGAAGATGGCGGTGTTGCCGCCCACGTAGACCTCGAGGCCGCTGGTGCCCACCGCGGCCGGGATGGTCGATTGTCGAAGGTGGTCGATGAGGTCGGTGGTGGCGGAGTCCTGGGGGGCGGAATCGGGGTAGACGGTGATCAGGCTGACCGTCTTGCCGTCCTTGGTCGGCAGGGAAACCGGGGGCACCACGGTGGCCACGTCGGGCTGGCTCTTGACCGAGGAGGCCAGCTGGTCGAGGGTCGCGGTGTCGGCCGGCCCGTCGTTCTGGGTCACCAGCAGCAAGGGGCCGTTGAACCCGGGGCCGAAGCCCTTGGCCAGGAGGTCGTAGGCCTGGCGGGTCGTGGTCCCCACCGGGTCGTTGCCCTGGTCGGCGGAGCCCAGCCGCAGGGAGAAGAAGGGCAGGGCCACCAATACCACGATGAGCAGGGCGACCACGGCGGGCAGGACGGGACGCCGCTTGATGAAGTCGGCCCACTTGGGCCAGAAGCCCTTGGTGCCGGCTCCGATGACCCTCGGACCCGTCTCGGCCAGTCCCCGCTTCTGGCTCCTGGACATGACGCGGGGCCCGATGAAGCCCAGGAGGGCCGGGAGCAGGGTCAGGGCGGCGATCATGGTGAAGGCCACGCCGAGGGCGGCGGCGATGGCCAGTCCGTAGAGGAACGACACGCCGAGGGCGAACATGCCGAGGAGGGCGATGCACACGATGATCCCGGCGAAGAGCACAGCCCGGCCCGAGGTGTTCACGGCGTTGCCGATCGACGTGGGCACGTCCTCACCGGCCACCAGTCCCTGTCGATGTCGGGTCACGATGAACAGGGCGTAGTCGACGCCGACCCCCAGTCCGATGAGGAGGACCAGCTCCACCGAGAACTGGGGCATCTTCAGCACGTGGCTGAGCAGTCCGATGAGACCGATGGCTGTCCCCAGGGAGGCCAGGGCCGACACCAGGGGCAGGACGGTGGCGTAGCCCGAGCGGAAGACCAGATAGAGCACGATGGCGGCCAGGAGCACCCCGAGCAGGGTGCCACCGAACGACTGCCGGTCGGCCGCCTCGGCCAGCTGTCCGGACACGGCCACCTGGAGATTCGGTCCGGCCGCCGCCTGGGCCGTGGCCACGAAGTGCTTGGCCAGTGTGGTCGAGAGGTACTGGGCCTGCTTGTCGAAGGTGATGGTGGCGAACGCCGTGCGCCCGTCCTTGCTGACCTGGGTCGAGCCCCCGGGACCGTAGGGGCTGGTCACCGCGCTGACGTGGGGGATCTTTGCCACGTTGGCCAACATGGTGTCGATGGTGGCCTTCACCTCGGGATCGGTGACCTGGGCCCCGTTGGTGGTGTGGAAGACGATCTGCTCACGGTCCCCGGCCACACTCGGGGCCGAGGCCTGGAGGAGGTGGAGGGCGTTGGTCGACTCCGTGTTGGGGAGGTTGAAGCTGTTGGAGTAGGCGGTGCCCACGGACTGGGAGATGACGCTCATCCCGATCAGAGCGGTCAGCCACAGGAGGACCACGATGACGCGATGGCGGACGCACCACGAGGCAAGGCTCTTCATGACGACGTACTCCTCAATCTGCTGACTACCAGGGGGCGGGGTCACCGGCCGGCGGCGGAGGCGGATGGGCCTCGCGCCCCGAACGCTCGGAGCCATTCTCGCCGATTCCCGTCGGAATCGGGTCGATGACCGTAGCGACGACGCTACCGGGGTTGCGCGCCGGTCCGGTAGTCGGCGCCTGGTGTTCCGGGCGATGACAGCTATCGGCCATGATGATGGCGTGGACCTCCCCCATCGCCTCATCCCCCTCGAAGGTGCCTTCAACTTCCGTGATCTGGGCGGCTATCCGGGCACCGACGGCAGGATGATCCGGTGGGGCAGGTTGTTCCGCAGCGACACCCTCCATGAGCTGACCGTGTCCGACGTCACCCTCCTGCGGACGATGGGACTGGCCACCATCATCGACCTGCGCACGCCCCGCGAGCTCGAGCAGACGGGCCGGGGTCCGCTGGACACGGAGCCGATCGCCTTCCGGCATCTCTCGGTGATCCGGGACGGTGGGGGCGATGGCGAGGCCGTGGCCGCCCCCGTGGCCGACGACCTCACCGAGCGCTACCTCTGGTACCTGGAGGTGGGGGGTCCGGCTCTGGCCGAGGCCCTCACGATGCTGGGCGATCCGGCCAGCTATCCCCTCGTCTTCCACTGCGCGGCGGGCAAGGACCGCACCGGTGTCCTGGCCGCGCTGGTCCTCGACCTGTGCGGTGTGGCACCCGAGACCATCGTGGCCGACTACGTGATCACAGCGGAGCGGATGGAGCTCATCCTCGGCCGCTACCGGTCCGACCCGGCCTTCGAGGCCCGGATGGCCCAGGTGCCGCCGGGACGGTTCGGGGTGGAGGCCGACACCATGGAGCGCTTCCTCGACGCCCTGCACCGGCGGTTCGGGGGGGCCGAGGCCTGGGCCACCGCGGCCGGTGTCTCTCCGGCGGCCATCGGGGGCCTTCGGGACGTGCTGCTCGGCCTGGCCGACGGAGACCGTCCACGCCCGGGCCGGGGCGACGTCCCCGGCCTTGGGCCCCCGGGGTGACCCGGGGATGCCCCTGGGGCGTGGGCTCGCTCTAGACTGGCGCCGTGAGTGCGTCGATCTGGGGACCGATCCTGGCCGGCACGGCGGTCTTCGTGGCCCTGATGCTGGCGGGGCTGGCCGTGACCGGGTTCCTGCTCTGGAGGCTGGCCCGGCGCAAGTGGCGGGCGCTCCACTCGCATGGTGCGGTCATCGGCGCCACCGCCCTGTGGGAGGCCGCCGCAGTGCGCCGCCGACGGGGCGGCGAGCCCACGTCGCCCGACGAGGTGGCCCAGTGGACGCCGGGCCGCGCCCGCAAGGAGATGTGGCGCTCCGTGGACCAGGCCGAGGCGGCCGTGCGGGCGGCGAGCGACGTCGGCGCCCCCGTGGCCGAGATGCCGTCGCTGTGCCGGCGCCTCAACGCCGCGGCCACGGATCTCGACAAGGTGCTCCGGGTGGAGCCGGCCGGGCCTGTGCCTATGACCATCCGGACCCAGGTCCACGGTGTGATGCAGGCCGCCGGTGACATCCAGCGGGCGGCGGTGGTGTCGGCCAGTGACGCCAACGCGCAGCGGGTGGGGGACCTCACCCGCGATGCCGTCCACGAGATCGAGCTCCTCGACGCCGGACTGGCCTCGGCCCAGGCTGCCCTGCCCCGACCCCCACGCTGAGCTCCGCCCTCCCGGCGGACCCGTCGGCGCCCGACCGATCCGAGCCTCAGCCGGTGGCGCCCACCAGGACCTCGTGGACCGCAGCCGACAGTACGTCCAGGGCTTCGGCCAGCAGCCCGTCGTCGATCACCAGCGGTGGCAGCAACCGGATCACGTTGCCGTAACTCCCGCAGGAGAGCACGACCACCCCGGCCCGGTGGCACGCGGCCACGATGCGCTTGGTCGCCTCCCCGTCAGGTTCGAGGCTCCCGGGCCGGACGAGCTCCATGGCCATCATGGCCCCGCGCCCGCGCACGTCGCCGATGCCGGGATGGTCCCGCTGCAGCTCCCTCAGGCAGGCGCCGACGGTGGCCTCGATGCGACCGGCCGCCTCGAGTCAGCCCCTCGTCCTCCATCGTGGCGATGGAGGCCAGTGCGGCGGCACAGGCCACCGGGTTGCCGCCGTAGGTTCCACCCAGACCGCCGGGGTGGACGCCGTCCATGAGCTCGGCCCGTCCGGTGACGGCGGCCAGCGGCATCCCACCGGCCAGGGCCTTGGCCGTGGTGATGAGGTCGGGGGTCACCGATTCGTGCTCGCAGGCGAACCACCGGCCGGTCCGGCAGAAACCGGTCTGGATCTCATCGGCCACGAACAGCGCCCCGGCCTGGCGGGTCCAGTCGGCCAGGGCCGGGAGGAAGCCGGGTGCCGGGACCACGAAGCCACCTTCACCCTGGATGGGCTCGATGAGGACGCAGGCCACGTTGTCCGCCCCCACCAGTCGCTCGATCTCCTCGATGGCCCGGGCGGCGGCCTGCTCCCCGGTCATCCCCTCGGGGTCCCGTAGCGGATAGGACATCGGCACCCGGTAGACCTCGGGGGCGAACGGCCCGAACTTGTCCCGGTAGGGCATGTTCTTGGCCGTGAGGGCCATGGTCAGGTTGGTGCGGCCGTGATAGGCGTGGTCGAACACCACCACGGCCTGGCGCCCGGTGACATGGCGGGCGACCTTGACGGCGTTCTCCACGGCCTCGGCGCCGGAGTTGAACAGGGCCGTCCGCTTGTCGTGTGCCCCCGGCGTCCGCTCGTTGAGCGCCTCGCACACCGCCACGTACCCCTCGTAGGGCGTGACCATGAAGCAGGTGTGGCTGAACCGGGACACCTGATCGCTGACGGCGTCGACGACCTGCGGGGCGGCATGGCCCACGCTGACCACGGCGATGCCCGACCCCAGGTCGATGAGGGAGTTGCCGTCCACGTCGACCAGCACTGCCCCGGCGGCCTCGGCCACGTAGACGGGGAAGGTCGAGCTCACGCCGCCGGCCACGGCGGCCGAGCGCCGCTGCTCCAGCTGTCTCGACCGGGGGCCGGGCAGCTCGGTGACCAGGTTGCGTTGCTGTTTGATGGGGGGCGGTTCCACGGATGAGACGGTACCCCGGGGGTGGCTCAGGCGGAGGCCAGGGCGATCACGCCGAACATGGCCCCGACGGGATCGGCCAGGACGGCGAACCGTCCGGCCGGGATGTCGATGGGCCCGGCCATCAGCGTGGCCCCGTCCGCCGTGGCCGCGGCCACGCTGGCGTCGCAGTCGGCGGTGCCGATGTAGGCCAGCCAGTACGACGGCACCTCGGCGGGGACCTCGGCGGGCATCGCCATCATGCCGCCGATCTGTTCGCCCTCCAGCATCCACGTGGTGTACTCCATGCCGCCCATGTCGCGCGGTCTCGGCCTGCCAGCCGAACACCTCGCCGTAGAAGGCCGTGGCCGCAGGGAGGTCCCGGGTGGACAGCTCGTTCCAGGTCAGCGCCCCGGGTTCGTTGACCAGTCCCGCCCCGATGTGGCGGCGGGGCTGCCACACGGCGGCGGCCGCTCCGGAGGGATCGGCGAACACGGCCATGCGCCCCACGTCGAGCACGTCCATCGGTTCCACGAAGACCATGCCCCCGGCCGCCTTGACCTTGGCGATGCTGGCGTCGGCGTCCGTCACCGAGACGTAGGTGGTCCACGCCGGCGGCTGCCCCTCCATCATGATGGGCCCGGCCCCGGCCACGGGGACGCCCCCTAGCTCCATCATGTGGTAGTGGCCCGCCTCGGGACCCTGGTCCTGGGCATCCCAGCCGAAGAGCGATGAGTAGAAGGCCGCCGAGGCGGCGAGGTCGGGTGAGGCCAGGTCCACCCACGAGGGGGTTCCGGGCACGTACGAGGTTCTGCCGGGCATGGCTGGCTCCTTGTCCTCCGGTGACCGAGGTCTCCCCGGATCACTCCCGGGCGCGTCCGCCATCGCCGGAGGCGGCGCATCCTTGTTCGCCACCAGCCTGTCACGTCCGGTCAGTCCGTGCCCGGGTGATCAGTTGCCGAAGTTCCAGCTCTCGCCGTCCTCGTAGCGGTGGAGGATGTTCTTGGCCATCAGGATCTTGTGCACCTCGTCGGGACCGTCGGCCAGACGGAGGACCCGGGCGGTCAGGTACATCTGGCCCAGGGGAAGGTCGTTGCTCACCCCGGCCCCGCCCCACACCTGGATGGCCCGGTCCACCACCCGGTGGTAGGCGGCGGGCACGAACACCTTGATGGCCGAGATGGCCGTGCGCACGTCGGGATCGCCGTTGGCCACCTTCTCGGCGGCGTTGATGGTCATGAGGCGGGCCGACTGCACGTCCATGTACGACTCGGCGATGAAGCCCTGGATGAACTGCTTGTCCTTCAGTAGCCCGCCATGGACCTGGCGGGTGAGGGTCCGCTCCACCATGAGGTCGAAGGCCCGCCACATCTGACCCACGGAGTTCATGCAGTGGTAGACCCGCCCCGCCCCCAGGCGGTCCTGAGCGGCCTGGTGTCCCTGACCCACCAGTCCCAGGGTGTTCTCCACCGGCACGCGCACGTTCTCGTAGACGATCTCGCAGTGGTCCGAGGTCGAGTGGCCGAAGATGCCGATCCCGCGGACGATGTTGACGCCTTTGGTCGCTGTGGGCACGATGATCTGGGTCATGCGTCCGGGAGCGCCGAGCTCGCCGGTGGGGTCGTTGGCGCGGCACATCACGATGAAGAAGTTGGCGTCGATGCCGTTGGACGTGAACCACTTGTGGCCGTTGATGACCCAGTCGTCCCCGTCCCGCACGGCCTCGGTCTGGATGGACCGGGGGTCCGACCCGGCGTTGTCCGGCTCGGTCATGGAGAAGCCCGACTCCATCGTCCCGTCGATGAGGGGCAGGAGCCACTTGCGCTTCTGCTCCTCGGTCCCGTACTTGACCAGCACGCTGGCGTTGCCCGAGTTGGGGGCGGCGATGCCGAACAGGGTGGAGGCGCCGACGGCGTAGGCCAGGATCTCGTACATGTAGGCCAGGGCCAGGAAGTCGAGTCCCATCCCGCCGTACTCGGTGGGTAGGTGGGGGGCCCACAGGCCGGCCTCGACCACCTTGGCCTTCACCTCCTCACGCCGCTCGATGCTCTGGCGCCGACCGTGCTCGCGGACCTCCTCGCTCTGCTCGGCTCCCCGCCGGGAGTGCCACAGGACCTCCTCGTGGGGGAGGATCTCGGTGTTGATGAAGTCCGCGGTCCGCCGCCGGATGTCGTTGATGGTTGGGTCTAAGCCCGGGATCGGCGTCACGTTGATCGCCATGGCGGCCTCCTTTGGGGGCAGGGGCCGACCGGCCTGGCCGTCCCGATCCATCATGGCCCAGGGGGCCGGGCCGCGCCCCGGGCCGCCGGTCGGTGACCGGGCAGGTCAGGCCGATGGGGCCAGGTCCACCAGGGCGGTGACCCCGGGGTCGGTGGCGTGCCGGGCCACCCGCACCTCGTAGGTTCCCGGTCGAACCACCATGGCGTGTCGCACCGTGTCCCGTTCGGCCAGGGCTGCCACCGGGAGGTCGAGGGCGACCTCGATGGTCTCGCCGGCGTCGATCTCCACCCGGTCGAAGCCGATGAGCCGCTCGGGACGGGAGGGATCGAGACGACGGCCGTAGACCTGGAGGACGTCGGTGCCGCGTCGGCTTCCGGTGTTGCGCACGGTGGCCCGCACCGCCACGGTGGCGCCGGACGCCGTCACCTCGGCGCCCTCGAGGGCGAAGGTGGTATAGCTCAGGCCGAAGCCGAAGGGATAGGCCGGGGCGGTGCCCGTGCGGGCCAGGTGCCAGTACCCGTGCCACGAGTCGTAGGTGAAGGCGGTGGCCTCGACGACGAACGGCGGCAGGTCGGCCTCGGCGAACGGCACGCTGAAGGGAAGCCTCCCGCCCACTTCCTGGCGACCGGACAGCACGTCGGCCACGCCGTGGCCACCCTCCATGCCCGAGTACCAGGCCTGGACGACGGCCGGCACCCTGGTGTCCCACTCCGAGACGACCACCGCACTGCCGGCCACCACCACGACCACGGTCCGGGGGTTGGCGGCGGCCACCGCCCTGATGAGGGCCACGTCGTCGTCGTGGAGGTGGAGGGACCGGCGGTCCCCGCCCACCTCGAAGCCCACCCCACCCGCGGATGGCGCCACATGGTAGGGGGGTTGGATGGTCTTCTCGGTGGCGATCTCGGCGGCGAACCGCTGGACCAGCTCGGGGTCGTCCTCGCCGGGGAAGAGGCCGGCCATCCCGTCGCTCGAGAACTCCCCGATGTACTCGCCTTCGTCGAGCCGTGTGTAGCCCACCACGACGGCGGCCACGTCGGCCGAGGCGGCGAGGGTGGCCGCCCGGTCCGGATCAGCGCCGTCGTCCACCAGCAGCTCGACCCCGGGGAACCCGTCCCGCAGCCCGTCGGCGAGGGTGATCACCTCCGGCGCCCACACGTCGCTCGACCCGCCGTCGCCCAGGTTGACAGCGGTGGCCAGCCGTCCGAGGACGGCCAGGGACGCTCCGGGACGCAAGGCCAGGGGCAGCACCGGCGAGCCGTCCACCGGCTCGTTGCGGAGGAGCACCACCGACTTGGCCGCCGCCTCCCGGGCCAGGGCCCGGTGGGCGGGGGAGGCCAGCACCTCACGGGCCGGGGTCGGGGCGCGCAGGATGTCCTCGAAGCGACGCCGGGTGGCGATGATCCGCTCGACGGCCTGGTCGACCTCGGACCACGAGGCCTCGCCGCGCTCGAGCGCCGCGGCCAGGTCGCCGGCCCGGATCATCCGGTAGGGCATCTCGACATCGAGGCCGGCGTGGAGCGAGCGCCCGGCGTCGCGCAGGCCGAAGATCCAGTCGCTGATGACGAAGCCGCTGAAGCCCCACTCGCCCCGGAGGATGTCGGTGAGGAGCGGTCGGTTGTCCCCGCACCACTCGCCGTTCACGCGGTTGTAGGCGCTCATCACGACGGCCACGCCCTCGTCGACGATGCGTTTGAAGTGGGGGAGGTAGACCTCGTGGAGCGCCACCTCGTCGACAGTGATGTCCACGGTGAAACGGGCGTTCTCCATGGAGTTGCAGGCGAAGTGCTTGACGCAGGCCATGGCGTGGCGTTGGATGCCGCGGGTGAGGGCGGCACCCATCTCACCGACGTGGTGGGGATCCTCGCCGTAGGTCTCCTGGGCCCGGCCCCATGCCGGATGCCGCAGCACGTTGACGCACACCCCGCCGTAGAGGTCGGCGCCCACGGCCCGCAGCTCGGTCCCGATCACCTCGCCGATGCGCTCCTCCAGGTCCACGTCCCAGGTGGCACCGCGGGCCATGCTGACCGGGAAGCAGGTGGCCTGGTCCACCACCACTCCGCCGCGGACCGTCGGAGAAGGCGAACCCGGGGAGACCCAGCCGGTCCACCCGGGCGGCTCGAAAGGGGCTCTTGTGGTAGCCCTGCTCGCTTAAGTAGGCGAGGCCGGCCCAGAACGGCCCGTCCCCGTCGAGGCACCAGAGCTTCTCGTCGGGGGTCATGGCGGCCACGGTGGCCCGGACCTGCTCGACCACCCGCGGATCAGGCGTCGGGGCGATCGTGTCGTCGGGTTGGGCGGTGGGTTGACCGGTCACCGGGTCAGTCTGTCAGTGGCGGGTCGCCGACGCCGCCCCCGATGCACGGACAGGTCGGTTCGCCGCCGCGGCCCTTCTCCGTCCGGTACGACCGGACGAGGTATAGCGCCTTACACCGACCCTGGGGCGTCCTGTCGGGCCGTCGCAGCCCCGTCTCCGACCAGCCCATGACCGGTCCTGCTCTCTTGGACCATGACGGACGCGGCAGCGCCCCCGTCGTCGAACGACCGGGCCACCTCCGGCGGCAGCACCATCGGTTGGGAGATCTGGGGGAGATCGAATCCGTCGCTGAACTCCTCGAGATTCCGCCGTGCCGGCTCCGGCAGGATGGTCGTGAGGGCGAAGCCGAGCACGGCGGCACCGCCGGCAATGGCCAACATGCCTCGCAGGCCGTAGTGCTTCTGTAGCTGAGGAACCAGAAAGACGCCGACGAAGGCACCGAGCTTGCCCACCCCGGCGGCGATGCCATGGCCGGTGGTGCGCATACTCACCGGGAAGACCTCCGAGGGAAGCACGAACGTGGTCATGTTGGGGCCGAACTCGACGAAGAAGTAGCTGAGTCCGAAGATGGCCAGAAATGGGGCCACCATGGTCGTGAGGTGGGCGAAGGAGGCCAGGGTGAGGAACGCCGCCGCCATCACGCCAAACCCGATGAACTGGAGTCGGCGGTGTCCGATGCGGTCCATCGTCAGTACGGCGACGATGTAGCCCGGGACGGCGAAGACCACGAACATGCCGAGGGTCCACAACAGCTTGGTCTCCAGGGAGGCCGACGAGTCGACCTGCTTCAGGATGGCGGGAAGTGAGAGCGTGTTGCCGTAGTAGGCGTAGTCGAAGAGGAACCAAGACCCGGCCGTGCCGAGCAGGAGCAGCAGCATGCGACGGTCTCGCAGGAACTGGCTGAGCCGCATGCGCTGCGTGCCGTTGGTCGATGCCGCAGGAGTGTCGACGACCCCGTGGGAGAAGGTGGCAAGGTCCTCGCCGGCCTGATCGGACTTCCCCTGCACCTGGGCTTTGAACCGCGGCGACTCGGGCATCTTGGAGCGAAGGTAGATGACGCCTGCGGCCGGGACGGCACCGAAGGCCAGCATCAGGCGCCACACCATCTCGTTACTGATGCCCGACGAGAGGAGGATCAGCCCCACCAGAGGTCCGACCACCAGCCCGAGGGCCTGCATGGAGAAGACCATGCCCACGAGACGACCCCGGTCGCGACGGTTCGAATACTCGCTCATCAGGACGGCGGACACCGGGTAGTCGCCGCCGATGCCCAGGCCCAGGACGAAACGGGCCACGACCAACCAGATGAACCCGGGAGCGACCGCCGAGGCCACCGCGCCGATCACCATGATGACGGCAACGCTCAGATAGACCACCTTGCGGCCTAGGACATCGGCGATGCGGCCGAAGACGACGGCCCCGAAGAATGCTCCGAGAATGGCGGACCCGGTGACCCAGCTGGTCTGGAGGGTGCTTAGGTGCCACTGGGTGGCCACGATGGTGGCCACCGTGCTGATGACGAAGAGATCGTAGGCGTCAGTGAAGAAGCCGACTCCGGAGACGAGCACCGTGCGTCGGTGGAACTTGCTTCTCGGGGCCTCGTTCAGGAGATCGGTCACCGAAGGTGACGCCCCCACCGGCACCGCTTCCCCCGACCCCGTCCAGCTGGATGCCATCGCCCCTCACTCTGACGGCGGGAGGTGGACGGAAGGTAATCCAAAGGTGAACGTAGGGTGAACAATCTCCTAACTTTTGGTGATGCGGGGTGAAAGACCACGTCGTGGGTAATCTTTGCGTGACATGACGCCACCCGACCCCGGTCTCGACGCCATCGACCACAAGGTGATCCAGCTCTTTGCGCTGGTGTCCGAGGCCCTATCGAGGGCCACGGACGCCCTCCTCAGCGGCGAGGTGCTCCTCGGCCAATCCGTGATCGACGGTGATCAGGCCGTCGATGCCCTGGCTGCTGACGTGGAGCTGCTCATCTGGGATGAGCTCCAAGAGCGGCCCGTGCAAGGGGACGAGCTCCGCTATCTCGTCGGCCTGCTCCTGATCATCCCGGAGCTGGAGCGGAGCGCCGATCTGGCCGAGCACGTCGCCCAACGGGCCGTGGATCATCTGGGCGCCGACATGAGTCCCCGCAGCCGGGGCATCGTGCAGCTCATGACCGAAGTGGCCAACGAGATGTGGCAGGAGGCGGCCGACGCCTTCGGTGACCGCGAACGGATTGCCGAACGACTGAACTCGGCGGACGAGGAGATGGACATCCTCCACGAGAGACTGACCCTGGAAGTGGCAGCAGAGGAGATGCCGGTGCAGATCGCCGCGCAGGTCACGCTGCTGGCCCGGTTCTACGAACGCCTGGGGGATCACGCCGTGAACCTGGCTCGTCGCATCGAGCTGTTGGCCGACACCCGGCCCTAGGGTCGGCGATGCTCCCGCCGCCGGGGCCGGAGAGCGCTCAGATGGTGGGCCCGGTCAGGTCGTAGAGGGTCACCCCGTCGACGGTCGTGGCCTTGAAGTGGGAGGACACCCAGTCGGCGATCTGGGTGGAGTCCGATGTTCCCGACTGTCCCAGTCCACCGCCTCCGCCCCCGAAGCCCCCGCCACCGATGTAGTAGTGGATCTTGCCCTCGGCCACGTACCGCTTGAACTCGGCCAGCGTGGGAGCCGGATCGGTTCCGTTGAAGCCGCCGATGGCCATCACCGGGTCACCGGTGGCCAACTGGTAGCCCGACGCCGAGTCCGAACCCGAGGCGGCGGCGACCCAGGTGTACTTGGAGGCTCCCGCGGCCAGCAGGGCGGTCAGCTGCTTGCCCGGTGTCGAGCCGTTGAGCAGTCCACCGGCGGCCCCGCCGCCGAAGGCACCGGCTCGGGCGCGACCCCCGAATCCACCGGCTCCGCCCGGGGCGCCCCCGAACCCACCGGCGGCGCCCGGGGCGCCCCCGAACCCACCGGCGCCGCCCGGGCCCTGCCCGCCGGCGAATGCGGCACCGGGGGCGCCGCCTCGGAAGAAGCTGCCCGGGATGTGGACGCCCTTGGGGAGCTGCTTGCCGTTGGGCAGGGTGAAGCCCCGGGGCAGGGTGATGCCGTTGCGGGCCAGCCCTCCGGGTCCACCGAACCGGCCACCGCCGAAGCCACCGGGTCCACCGAAGCCTCCACCGCCCTGGATGGTCGGTCCGGCCGACGGGATGGCCCCCGAGTGCGGTGTGGCCGCGGTGTTGAGGGAGTACGCGGCCGGTGCGGCGATGATGGAGATGATCCCGAAGCCGGCCAGCCCGGCGGCCAGCACCCCGCGTGCCTTGGGGACCAGGGCGATGCCGAGGGCGGCCACGATGCCGACGATGAGGATGATCCAGCGAAGGGCCGGATACCACTGGGGGCTCCACCCCAGCATGACGAAGGCCCAGGCGATGGAGACGGCGATGGCCAGGGCCAGAGCCACCCGGGGGAAGACGTCCTGGCGGCGTCGCCACAAGGTGGATCCGCCCATGCCCACCAGCGCACCGATGGCCGGGGCCAGGGCGACGGTGTAATAGGGATGGATGATGCCGTGGGCGAAGCTGATGGTGGCCCCGGTCAGCAGCAGCCAGCCACCGAAGATCAAGAAGCCGGCCCGGACCCGATCGGTCCGGGGGGCGCGTCGGGTCATCCACAGCACGGCCACCAGGCCCACGAGGGCGCCGGGGATCAGCCAGGAGATCTGACCGCCCATCTCCCGGAGGAACAGGCGGTTCCACCCGACGGGACCCCACATACTGCCGCCACCACCCCCGAAGCCACCCCCGACGCTCCCGACCTCGTTGCCGGTGAGCCGGCCGAAGCCGTTGTAGCCGAAGATGAGGTTGAGCAGGTTGTTGTCGGTGGACCCGCCGATGTAAGGCCGATCGGCCGCCGGGGTCAGCTGCACGGCGGCCACCCACCAGCCACCGGCCACCACCATGGCGATGCCGGCGTAGACGACCTGGACCATCCGGCGTCCCAACTTGGGTGGTCCGGCCAAAAGGTAGACCAGGGCCAGCACGGGAATGAGGATGATGGCCTGGAGCATCTTGGTGATGAACCCGAAGCCGATGAGCGCCCCGGCCAACACCATCCAGCGACTGCGGCCGTCCTCGACGGCCCGGACGGTGGCGTAGGCGGCGAGGCTCAACAGCAGGGTCAGCAGGGCATCGGGATTGTTAAACCGGAACATCAAGGTGGCCACCGGAGTCAGCGCCACCACCGCACCGGCCAGCAGGGCCGCTCCCGGGGTGAACCACCGCCGCACGGTGACGAAGATCACCCCGACGGTGGCCACGCCCTCCAGGGCCTGGGGCACCAGGATGCTCCAGGAGTTGACCCCGAAGATCCGCGCCGAGATCTCCATGATCCACAGGGAGCCCGGTGGCTTGTCGACGGTGATGAAGTTGGAAGCGTCGGATGAGCCGAAGAAGAACGCCTTCCAGCTCTTCGTGCCGGCCTGGACGGCGGCGGCGTAGAAGCTGTTGCCCCATCCCGATGCCCCGAGCCCCCAGAGATAGAGGAACCCCGTACCCACCAGCAGCACCACCAGGGCGGGCCGGACCCACGCCGGGTCCTGCGGGCGGCCCCGGGCCACGCGGGCCAACCATCCCGACGGGGGGGCGGGGGCGGGTGGCTCCACGGAATAGTCGGACGGTCCGGGAACGGGTCGGTCCGTGCCTGCCGGGCTCCAGGGATCGCCTGACGGGTAGGTGGGGTCGGCACCGGGGGTCACCGGGGCGCTCGGTCCCGGATCCACGGACGGCTCGGTCGTGACCGCCCTCGGTTGGCTGACGGTGGCCGTGCCCGCCGCCGGGGCCAGGTGGTCGATGGATTCGGTCTCGTTCATGATGGCGCCTCAGTCAGTCGGTCGATCCGGAGGGCACCGGCGTCCCTGGACGACCTGGTCGGATCGAGGGTGGCCAGGGTGCCGAACTGGGGCCGGAACACCCAGGTGCGCAGAATGGCGAACCGGAGGAGGGCGGCGAGCCCCGTCGCCGACGTCACGGCGACCAGCTCCGACGGGAGCGTGTCCAGTCCGAGGCCCGTGGTGATGGCCAGCGCCGCCGTGGTGGTGGCCAGGCTGACGCCGAAGAGACCGGCCGCCACGGCCGCCCGCTGCCGCCGGTCGAGGCCGTGCCGGGCCGAGCCGGCCATGCCCCGCTGGGTGGCCGTGTTCCCCAGTGTGCACAGGGCCAGCGCCGCCGTGTTGGCCGAGAAGCTGCCGAGCCTGGGCTCGAGGGCGGCGAACAAGAGGGCGTAGGCCGCGGTGTTGACCACGCCCGCCCCGGCGAACCGGAGGAGCTCGTCGGCGAAGACCGTCGACGATTCCGGTCGGCCCGGTCCCGTGGTGGGGTCGGGTCGGGGCGACTCGGGTGCGGTCTCGGGTACGAGGCTCAGCCGATGGCGGGTGCGGAGCGCCCCGCTGGACGGGGCCGGCGGGGCGGCCGGGAAGGTGGACGGAGGCCGCGCCGGGCGGAGCACCGCCCGTTGCCGGGACGCCGGTCCGAGCATGCGCCACACGCCTCGGAGGTCCTTCCATGCGGTGTGGACCACCTCCACCCGAGAGTCGGTGTCGTCGACCCAGTCCACCGGGACCTCGTGGATCCGAAGGCCGAGCCGCTGCGCTGTCACCAACACCTCGGTGTCGAAAAACCACTCGTTGTCCTCGACCAGGGGCAGCACCTCGGCGGCGGCCTGACGTCGCATGGCCTTGAAGCCGCACTGGGCATCGGTGCAGCGACTCCGGAGCGTCGATCGCAGCAGGGCGTTGTAGCCCCGGGAAATGAACTCGCGCCGGGCGCCGCGAACGACGTGGGCGCCGGGAGCGAGCCGGGTGCCGATGGCCAGGTCGCTGTGACCAGAGAGCAGCGGCGCCACCAGGGGGAGGAGGGCGTCGAGACCGGTGGCCAGGTCCACGTCCATGTAGGCCACGACGGTGGCCGTACTGGCCGACCAGGCCGCCCGCAGCGCCCGACCCCGACCCTTCTGGTCCAGGTGCAACGCCTCGACGCCGACAAGGTCGTCGCTCAGGGCCGTGGCGATCCTCCAGGTGTCGTCGGTACTGGCGTTGTCGGCGATGACCACCGTGGTGACCAGGGGGAACGATGTGTCGAGGTAGGTGCGGAGGGCGGTGATGCTGGCGGCGAGCTGATCGGCCTCGTTGTAGACGGGCACGACGATCTCGAGATCGACGGGCACCGGTTGGTGGCCGTCGTCCTCTTGCGGGTGGCCGGGAGCGGTCGGGGCGGGCCCGGGTCCGGTGGCGTGGGCGACACTCATGGGCGTCAGTGTGTCGTCCGGGCCGCAGACGAGGGTGAGAGCCACCTGTGAGGTTCTTGAGAAATCCGCTGAGGCAGGACGGGTCCGCTTCTGACGCCCCCCGTCACTCGGAGGTCGAGCCCGGTGCCCCGGCCGTGCGATGCGGTCATGTGATGACCGGGCCCGGAGGATCGGTCGGGACGCTCGGCTGGAGGCGGTCCACGGTGTCGCCCCCGGCCTCCCTGGGCCCGTCGTCGGGTGACGACTCGTCCTCGGGTGGCGGTGACGGCGGGAGGTGCACGGTGAAGGTGGTGCCGGCCCCGACGCGGCCCTCGGCCGAGACGGTGCCTCCGTGGTTGGCCACGATGGCGCTCACGATGGACAGGCCGAGGCCGGCCCCGCCATGGGACCGGGACCGGCTGGGGTCGGACCGGTAGAAGCGCTCGAAGATGTGGGCCGCTTCCTCGGGCTCCATGCCCGGCCCGTTGTCGACCACGGTGATGATCGCGCCCTCGTCTTCGGGCTCGACCGAGACCTGCGCCTCGGTGCCCGGTGGGGTGTGGGCCCGGACGTTGCCCAACAGGTTGTCGATGACCTGTCGCAGGCTGGTGGCATCGCCCTCGACCTCGATGGGCCGGGAGGCGTGGAAGGTGACGGGCCAGTCCGGACCCACGGTAGAGGCGGTGTGGACCGCCTCGGCACACAGGGCCACCAGGTCCACCGACCGACGCTCCATGGGTCGACCCTCATCCATGCGAGCCAGGATCAGCAGGTCGGCCACCAACTGCTCCATGCGTGACGTCTCGGTGCGGATGCCGCCCATCAGCCGCTCGAGGTCCTCCTTCTTCTCCGAGGCGCCCCGTCCGAACAGTTCGGCGTAGGCCGACACGGCGGCGATCGGCGTGCGCAGTTCGTGCGAGGCGTCGGCGACGAATCGGCGCAGCCTGGCTTCGGACGCCCGGAGCCGGCGCTCGGAGGCCAGGCGGGCACTGAAGGCCGACTCGATCCGGGTCAGCATGATGTTGAGGGTGCGGGCGAGGCGGCCCACCTCGGTCTTGGCGTTCTCGCCCGGCACCCGTTCGGTGAGGTTGCCCGCGGCGATGGACTCGGCGGTGGCCTCCATGTCGCGCAGGGGACGCAGCCCCACGCGCACGAGCCAGAATCCGGCGAAGAGGGCGATGAGCACCGCAGCTCCGCTGACGGCCAGCTCGATCACCAAGAGGCGATGCAGGGTCTCACCGGTCGGCTCCAGGGACTGGGCGACGATCAGCACATTGCCGTCACTCAATTTGGAGGCCCGGACCCGGAACGACGGCCCATTGGGCTGCTCGGCCGGCGCCGTGAAGTAGGAGACCTGTTCATGGTTGGCCTGCGTCGTGAAGCCGGTGATCGTCGTGGGGACCTTCGGCGTGTACGCCGTTCCGTCGTCGTACGCCGCGCACTTCTGGGAGTCGACCACCTTGCCGCCGGACGTGAGCACCTCGACGGCCTGTACCTCGAAGGCATTGGCCAGTGGGGGTCCTCCGGGCTGGCTCTCGGGCCCGCCCGGGTTGGTGCCCGAGGGGTTGAATCCACCGGGGCACACGAGCAGCTGACCCTGGTCCAGGCCGGACTCGTACTGGACGTGGCCCCCTTCGAGCTGTTGGTCGACCTGTTGGTTGAGGAACGACTGCAGTGACTTGTAGGTGGCCACATCGGCGATGGCCAGGGCCACCAGGGCGATGATGCCGATGGCGATCAGCAGACGGCTACGGAGGGACACGGATCGGGTCGACCGGTTCAGTCTGCGGTGGGCTCGCGCAACGCGTAGCCCACCAGTCGCACGGTGTGGATGACCGGGGGGCCCACCGCTTCGAGCTTCTTGCGGAGGTAGCTCACGTAGGTCTCGACCACGTTGCCATCACCACCGAAGTCGTAGTGCCACACATTGTCGAGGATCTGGGCCTTGGACAGCACGTGGCGGGGATTGAGCAGGAAGAAGCGGAGCAGGTTGAACTCGGTGGCCGTCAAGGCGATGGGTTGGCCGGCCCGCGTCACCTCATGGGCGCTCTCGTCCATCTCGATGTCGGCGAAGCGGAGGGTGCCCTCGTCTTCGTCCTCGCCGCCGGTACGACGGAGGATGGCGTGGACCCGGGCCACGATCTCGGCCAGGGCGAAGGGCTTGGTCACGTAGTCGTCACCGCCCACCGTCAGCCCGGCCACCCGGTCCTCGACCGCGTCCCGGGCGGTGAGGAAGAGGATCGGGATCCGGACGCCGTCGGCTCGGAGGCGACGGGTGACCTCGAGGCCGTCGAGATCGGGCAGCATCACGTCCAACACGATGAGGTCGGGAGGGTTGTCCTGGGCGGCCGTGAGGGCCAGCCGACCGGTGACCGCTTCCTCGACGGCGAATCCCTCGTAGCGGAGGGAGGTGGCCACGGCATCGACGATGGACGGTTCGTCGTCGACCACCAGGATGCGTTGACTGCGGGTGGGCTCCACGTGTTCGTCCTTCCCTGGAATCGGGCTCGGTCGCCGGGCGGCAGACCCGTGCCTTCCGGCGTTCGCTGGCTCCAGCATCGCACCAGCGGTTGGGCGACCGGTGTGAGTCGGCTGTGAGCCCGCTGTGAACGCCGGCGCGGCCCCGCAATTGTTCAGAGTGGCTCCGCAATGGGCACCCTCCCGGGGCTGGAGGGTGCCCCCGTTGACCATCACACCTCGGTGAGCTGGGCTGATGGGCCGCCCGTCGCTCGCTCGACTCCGTTAGGCGACCTGGGCATCGTCCCTCCGAAGGCGGGGACGATGCCCATGGGAAGGCGGCCCTCGACGGGCAGGGGGAGGGCCGGCCAGATTCACAGGTCCTTCACAGCTGGCCGGAAGGTGACTCTTGACCGGGCCCGGTGTGATGGTCCCACCGAGATACGGACCGCCGATCGTTCCACCGGAGCGCCGGCCCACCACCGAAAGGCAGCCATGGCACGACAGTCCCCATCGCACCAGCCTTCCCCCCACGCCGCGGCCCATGCCCGGGACCGGGCCATGACCCGGGTTCGGCGGGCCACCGCCGGTATCGGTCTGGCCGCCACGGCGGGAGCCGTCGGGCTCGGCGTCCTGGTGGCCACGAGCACCACGGCCCACTCGTCGGCCACCACCCAGACCACGTCGGTGTCGGGATCGACCAGCACGACGCCGACAACGGCCACCACCCCCACCACGGTCTCCGGGCAGTCGTCGACCACCACGGCAGCCGCCTCGTCGGCGGCCAGCTCGTCGACGGCCACCACCGCGACGCCGAGTACCACCACCACGACCACAGCACCGAAGTCGTCAAGCAGCTCGGCCGCCACCGTGTCGGGGCAGTCATGAGTGCGGACCTGGCCATCACGCCGATGGACGACGAGACCGCCCGGTCCGAGGACGCTGGATCCGCGGACATCCTGGCCGTCCGGTCCATGCGGGCCATCGGAACCACGGCCTCGGTGGTGGTGACCGACGCCACGCGGGCCGACCGGGCACTGGCGATGCTGGCCGACGAACTCCGGGCGCTGGATCTGGCATGCAGCCGGTTCCGCGCCGACTCCGAGCTCCGCCAGATCGAGGTGAACAGTGGCGGGCGTCCGACACCCGTGAGCCCGCTCCTCTACGAGGCGCTCGACGTGGCCTGCCGGGTGGCCGCCGAGACGGCCGGCATCGTCGATCCCACCATCGGCTCGGCGCTGATCGAGCTGGGCTACGACCGGGACTTCGATCTCCTGGCCGGCGAGGACCGGGAGGGAAGCTTCGATCCCCGTCCCGCTCCCGGCTGGTGGCGCATCGTCCTCGACCCCGGGTCCCGGACCGTGGCCATCCCCGACGGTGTCCACATCGACCTCGGGGCCACGGCCAAGGCGTTCGCCGCCGACCGGGCCGCCGGCCACCTGGCCCAGGCGCTGGGCTGTGGCGTGCTCGTCAACCTCGGGGGAGACGTGGCGGTGGCCGGGCCTGGCCCCGAGGGTGGCTGGGCCATCGGGATCGCCGCCGAGTCGAACACGCCGCTCGCGCTCGTGGACCACGTGGTCACCATCACCGAGGGCGGTCTGGCCACATCGGGCACCACCTCCCGGAGCTGGCTGCGCAACGGCCGCCGGGTCCATCACATCGTGGATCCGTGGACGGGCCGAGCGCCACCGCCTGTCTGGTCGCTGGTGTCGGTGGCGGCACCCACCTGCGTGCAGGCCAACGCCTGGAGCACGGCCTCGGTCGTCTGGGGTGACGACGCGGTCGGCAACCTCTCGTCCTGGGGCGTGCACGCCCGACTCGTCGCCGCCAACGGAGACGTGGTGCGGTGTGGTGGTTGGCCGTCCGACGCCGACGTGGATGCCCAGCCGGGCCCCGTCGTCCACCAGCTCGGGCTGGTGTCGTGATGCTCGCCCTCACCTCGGCCACCATCTGGTACACCATGCGGGCCACCGGCATCGTGGCCCTCGTGCTGCTCACGGGGACCATGGTCCTCGGCATTCTCACCGCCGGCCGGAGTGCATCGAGGCGGTGGCCGGCGTTCACCCGTGCCGATCTCCACAAGCGGGTCTCCCTCCTGGCCATGGTGTTCCTCGCCCTCCACGTGGTGACGGCCGTCCTCGACACGTACGTCAGCGTCGGGTGGGCCGCCATCATCGTGCCCTTCGCCTCGCCGTACCGGCCGTTGTGGACGGGACTCGGCACGATGGGGGTCGACCTCATGGTGGCGGTGGGCGTGTCGAGCGCCCTGCGCCAGCGCATCAGCGCCCGTACCTGGCGTGGCATCCACTGGCTGGCCTACGGAAGCTGGCCGGTGGCCATGGCCCACTCCCTGGGCATGGGCACCGACGCCTCGACCCTATGGATGGACTCACTGGCCGCCGTGTGCGTGGCCGCCGTCGCCGGGGCGCTGGTCTGGCGCATCGCCGACCATCGCCGGAGCCGGGATCACGCGGCACGGGTCGGGGCCACTACCCGCGCCGTGCCCCTTCGCTCGGACACCGCCCGGCCGATGGCCCCGGGCGTTCCCCGTACAGCTCGTACCTCCCGGATCAACGCCGGGAGCGTGCCGAGGAGCACGTCGACCACCACCCAACTACTCGAAAAGGATCGACCATGACCGCCATGACGCTCGACGCCCCCGGACGATTGCTGGCCGGCCCGGCCGGGAACGGGGGCTCCTCGGACCTCGCCACCCATCTGGCCACGCATGGTCCACTGACCCTTCCGGGACGCGACGACGGCCGCTGGCGGGCGGGCATGGTCCGGGCCGTCACCGAGTCGGGACTGCTCGGTCGCGGCGGCGGCGGCTTCCCCGCCGGTGCGAAGTGGGACGCCATCGGTCGGACGGCCCGACGGCCGATGGTGGTGGTCAACGCCATGGAGGGTGAACCGGCCAGTGCCAAGGACCGGGTGCTGCTCGCCTACGCGCCGCACCTGGTGCTCGACGGCGCCGAAGTGGCGGCCACCGTGGTGGGGGCCACCGAGATCGCCATCTGCGTGGCGGACCACAAGGATGCGACCGCCTTCTCGATCGAGTCCGCCATCGCCGAGCGGGCCAGGAACGGACGGTCCCGGTTCACGGTCACCGTGCACCGTGCACCCGACCGGTACGTGTCCGGCGAGGAGTCGGCTCTGGTGTCGTGGCTCAACGAACGCCCGGCCCTTCCCGTCCTGCGCCTCGACAAGTCCGTGCCCCTGCGGGTGGGTCGCCGCCCGGCCATGGTCCACAATGCCGAGACCCTGGCCCAGGTGGCGCTCATCGCCCGGCACGGGCCGGCCTGGTTCCGTCGGCAGGGCACGACGGAGGCTCCGGGATCGACGCTGGTCACCGTGACCGGAGCGGTTCGCTTTCCCGGCGTCCTGGAGGTCGAGCTCGGCACGCCGGTCATCGACATCCTCGAGCGGTCCGGGGCCGACAGCGAGCTGTCCGCCGTGCTGGTGGGCGGCTACGGGGGATCCTGGCTCGGATCGTCCCACCTGGCCACCCCCTTCGCCCCCCGGGCCCTGGCCTCGGTGGGCTCCACCCACGGGGTGGGCATCCTGATCGCCCTGTCCGCCGACTCGTGTGGTATCGCCGAGACGGCCCGGATCGCCCGCTACATGGCCGGGCAGAGTGCCGGGCAGTGCGGACCGTGCGTGTTCGGCCTGCCCGCCATCGCCGACGACCTCGAGCAGCTGTGGAGCGGCCGGGCGGACCGTGCGGTCATCGATCGCATCCAGAGCCGCTCGACTGCGGTGGATGGCCGGGGTGCGTGCCGCCATCCCGACGGGGTGGTCCGGTTGGTGAGGAGCGCGCTCTCGGTGTTCGGGGACGACGCCCGGGCCCACGCCGAGGGTCGCCCCTGTGCGGGCCACGGAGCCCCGACGGTGCTCACCCTGCCCCCGGGTCCGACGCCGGACCGGACGGCCACGGCGACGGCGGCCCGTCGGAGGGCGTCATGAGCGTCCGCACCGCAACCAGGGCACCGGGGGCCACCGGCCAGCGGGTGGCCCTCCGACTGCGGGTCGACCCGATCGCCTGCGACGCCTACGGTTTCTGCGCCGAGCTGCTGCCCGAGCGGATCACCCTCGACGAATGGGGCTATCCCATCGTCGATGGGACGCCGGTGGAGTCCTCGCTGGTGGCGTTGGCCACCCGGGCGGCGGCCGAGTGCCCGCGTCGGGCCGTCCTCCTCGAACAGGTGCGCACCGCCGGCTGAGCCGTAGGCGGGGAGTCCGGAACGGAGGGTTCCGACGCTCCCGACCTCGATGGCGGCATCGTGGACGGCCCGGGGGCGATCCCTAGTCTTGGGCCATGGGCGGGCGCACGGCAGGACCGGGGGAAACCGGGGAGGAGGGTCCCCCGGGGAGCCTCTGGGATCACGAACGTCGCGCCCTCACGCTGGGACTGGTGCTGACGGTCACCTTCATGGCGGCCGAGGCCTTGGCCGTGGTGACCATCATGCCCCAGGTGTCACGGAGCCTCGGTGGGCTCCACCTCTACGGGTGGGTGTTCAGCTCGTTCCTCCTCGGAAGCATGATCGGCATCGTTGCCGCCGGCCGGGAGGCCGACCGATCCGGTCCTGGTCGGCCCTACGTGGCCGGCCTGGCGCTGTTCAGCGGCGGACTGCTCGTGGCCGGCCTGGCCCCGACGATGGTGGTCCTAGTGCTCGGCCGGACATTGCAAGGACTCGGCGCCGGTGCCGTCCCGGCGGTGGCGTACGTCACCATCGGCCGCAGCTTCCCCGAGGTCCTGCGGGCCCGGATGATGGCGATGCTGTCCACGGCGTGGGTGGTGCCCGGCATCGTCGGGCCGATCCTCAGTGCCGGGGTCGCCCACGTCTTCGGCTGGCGCTGGGTGTTCTTGGGGCTGGTCCCCCTCGTCGTGGTGACCGGCGGTCTGGCCCTGCCCGGGCTGGCCCGGCTCGGGCGCCCCGACCGGCCGCCGGAGGGAGAGCACCGACTGGTGGACGCGCTCGGTGCCGCCGTGGGCACGGGCCTGGTGATCGGGGGGCTGACCGCGGGTCAACCGGCATGGGGGGTGGCGCTGGTCCTGGGGGGCGTGGCCCTGCTCGTGCCGGCCTTGCGCCGACTGCTGCCGGCCGGGACCCTGCGTGCCCGACCCGGACTGCCCACCACCATCCTCAGCCGAGGACTGCTGACCTTCGCCTACTTCGGTGCCGACGCCTTCGTGACCCTCTCCATCGTCACGCTGCGCCACCACAGCCTGGCTCTGGCCAGCGTCGCCGTCACCGGCTCCACCCTGTCGTGGACGGCAGGGAGTTGGATCCAGGCCCGGCTCAACCAGCGCAGCGAGGGCCGGACCATGGTGCGGGCCGGCCTGGCGCTGGTCCTGGCGGGTGTGGCCCTGATGCTCGCCGTCCTCCACCCCGAGGTGCCCGTGGGCACGGCCGTGGTGGCCTGGTCCGTGGCCGGTCTGGGCATGGGGCTGTCCTACGCCCCCTTGAGCCTGATGATGCTGCGGGAGGCGCCCGGGGGCCGGGAGGGATGGGCCTCGGCTTCGCTGAACCTGGCCGACGTCCTGGGATCGGCCCTGGGGGCCGGTCTCGGAGGGGCGGCCGTGGCCGTGGGCATCCGACGGGGATGGCCGCTCTCCTCGGGCCTGACCCTGGCCTTCGCCCTCCCCGCCGCCGTCGCCGTCGTCGGCCTGGCCCTCAGCGGACGACTCCCGAGGCGTCCCGCGGCGGCGACGGTACCGACCCCGCCACGCTCACCGTGAACCCGGCGATCCGGGCGTGGGAATCGGGGATCCGGGTGGTTTCACGCCCCGGGAATCTTTGCCGGGCCGCCTCTGTTGGACTGGTTCATGCAGCTGTTGACGTTCCCCTCCGGGCTCCGGCCGTCGTCGGTGGGCGAGGAGGACACGGCCAGGGTGGGCGCGGCCAAGATCCTGGGCGTGGCCGGCGTGGTGGCCTACAACTGGTGGGTCGTGGTGCCGTTCGTCCCGGGCCTCATGCCCTCGGTCAACGGGTTCTTCTCGGACCTGGAGGCCACGGGGCGGCCGCACGCCGCCCTCATGTCCGACGCCGACCTCTGTGCCGGCCTCCTGCTGTTGGCGGCGTTCCTGCTCCGGGGTTCGACGTCCCGCCACGGCGTGCGGCGTGAATGGAAGTGGATGGTGGCCTTCGCTCTGGCCGGGGCCATCGGTGGCCGGTACCCCTACGCCTGTGCCGAGGGGCTGAGCGCCGCCTGCCGCCAGCTGGAGTGGCATCTTCAGTTGCCACTGCACCACTACGTCCATGTCGTCTCCGGTATCGCCGAGTTCGCCACGCTGACCACCGCCGCGGTCATCGCTTGGCGACGCACCCGGCACGAGGGAACGCTCGAGGCCCGGGTCTACGCCGCCGTGGTCACGGTCCTGTTGATCGGCTACCCACTGCTCGGCCTCGTGTACATCACCGACCGACTCGGCACCCTGGTGGAGCCGATCTTCTTCGTGGCCTTCTCCACCATGGTGTTGGCCGAGCTGTTCGAGCCGATCAGCCGGGATGCGGCCCCGGCGTGGCCCCAGCGTGTGATGGAGCGGGGTACCGACGAGGGCGCGTCGTCCCTCGATGCCGGCGTGGACGCCGGCGCGGACCGGGCCTAGTCACCGGTCCAGCCACGCGTTCCGACCGTTGCCGCGGCGGCTCGCTCGATCCTGACGTCCGCCCCGGGCCGGTGCCCGCCCAGGGTGCCTCCGGGGGCCGAAAATCGGGTGATCGAGCACTGGTGCCGCCATTCCGCCTAGTGTGAAGGGGTCGTCGACCCAATCACGCGGGCCGGCACATGTAGGGCTTCACAATGGATCCCCGCGTTTTAGTGCGTGATTTTCAAGGAGTGACAGTTATGGGTGTAGGTGCAGTCAAGTGGTTCAACGCCGAAAAGGGCTTTGGATTTATCACGCCTGACGGCGGCGGGGATGACCTCTTCGTTCACCAGTCGGAGATCCAGATGGAGGGCTTCCGCGACCTCGCGGAGGGCCAGCGTGTGGAGTTCGAGACCAAGCAGGGCCAAAAGGGCCTGCAGGCAAGCCAGGTCCGCAAGATCTGAGTCTGTCTCTGTCGGCGTCGACCCGACGCCGCCGCCGGTCCCCGGTGGCGTTCGTCGGGTCGACGTCCGGCGGAGTCTCGTACCGCCTGGTGGCCACTGTGCCCAGCCCACGGCGCGTCGTTCCGGGATGCACTGATCGGAAGCTCTGATCGGCACGGTCCCGAAGGTGATGGCACCGGCCATCACGGTTCCGCTATCGCCCTGCGGGGCACCCCTTTGTGGCTTGGCCCCCTTTGGCGCGCCGCCAGGCCGGGGCCGCCGGCGATCAGGCCGGCAGGGGCACGGTCATCAGGCCGGCAGTTGCGAGGCCACGGTGTGGGGGCGGTGGCTCCCCAGCAGTACGGCCGAGGCCAGCACGACGAGGGCCGCCGACTCCACCACCAGGGAGAGGGTGGCGTCCGGGGCGGAGAGGCTGTCCTTGAAGCCGAAGAGCCCCACCTCCACGGAGAGGAGCAGACCTCCGATGGTCGACGCGGCGAACAGGGCCCCGACCAGTGCGGCCCAGGCCCGACGGGTGATCCCGACGACCAGGGCCACCACGATGCCGACCACCCCCTGCAGGAGGAAGAGTGGGCCGATGGTGGGGATGTGGCGGTACCCGGTCGACCACAGGTGGAGATGGATCACCGAGGACACCACCAGCAGGACCCCGCCCACCAAACACAGGAGGGTCGAGGCGGGGCTGGGTGGAGCCACCAACGGGGCCCACCACCGGGCGATGCCTTCGGTCGGCGTCGTGGTGCCCCCGGCGGTGGACTGCGGCAGCGTGCTCATGTGAGGTCTTCGTAGCCCGTCCCCGGAGGGATGACCGACCCCGGGTGGGAC
This sequence comes from uncultured Acidimicrobiaceae bacterium, assembly GCA_963738545.1. Lineage (GTDB taxonomy): Bacteria > Actinomycetota > Acidimicrobiia > Acidimicrobiales > RAAP-2 > Bog-756. Next base: position 644,590 of record CAVTXA010000007.1, on the reverse strand, counting down.
TACCAGCCGTGGCAGCCGTACTGGTCCGGTGCGCTGGACTGGATGCGTTCGGCCACCATGATCTGCTCGTCCTCGGAGGCCATGGCCCCTTCGGGGGCATACGCACCACCCCCGTAGGCGATCCAGTTGGTGCGGGTGATGCCGAGTCCGCCGCTGAAGCTGCCGTTGTCGGCGGCCCAGTTGCCACCCTCCTCGCATACGGCCACCCGCTCCCACGCCGCCCGCTCTGCCGGGGTGACGGTGTCGCCGGCGGTCGGGGCGGCCGTCGGGGTGAACGGGAGCTGCATGGCGGCCACCGTGCTGGAGGCCGCCGACGACTGCTTGGCCGTGCTCTCGCTGAGCAGCGTCTCGTAGAGCAGGGCCTCGTTGGACAGCGCCTGATGGAACTGGGCCTCGGTGGCCATGGCTTGGAGGAACTGCGCCTCACTTTGCAGCGCCTGATGGAACACGGCCTCATTGTGCAGCGCCGTGTTGAGGTTGACCAAGAGGGTGGTCTCGGTCAGGACCGGGCTGATGGGACGGAGCCCCGGGAACGGGGGCACGGTCGACGACGGGGGGTTCCCCGGCGGGGTAGTGGGCGTTGTGGGTGCGGCGGTGGTGGTCGGCGCCGGTGTGGTGGTCGACGCCGGCGGTGTGGATGGGGTCGGCGTGGTGGACGCGGGTGATGCCGCCCGGGCCGACGACGCGGCGAGAAGTGCCGTGATGATGATGGTGATGCAGGCGACCGGGATGATCGCCACGAGTGCAATGCGGGTCCGCATGGCACCTCCCTTCGTAGGGCGCGCGTGGGCGCCTTCCTCTGCTCGGTGTTGGCGGGCTCCGGCCTTTGCATTCGGTCCCCGGACGGCGAGCGGGAAGGCTACGTCCGTCCTGGCTTCACGCCGTAGGGTGTGCGGCCGGTTTGGTTATGCCCAAGCTTGCGTCGTGGTGACACCACTCATTTCGTCGTTGCCCCGGGTGTGGGTGATGCGGCGTGCGACGGCCGGTACGGCCACGAGAACGCCCGGAGCGAGTCGGGAACTCGACCTCCGCTGAGCACCTACCGGACAGTCGGTCGTTTCCGACCGTCGATGTCGCTCGGTTTCGGACTATAGGACACGCTCAGCACGGGTGCGATGGAGAAGTATACCGGGGAGGGAAAGAGGATCCGCTTCGCCCATGGAACACGGTCGGTGGCCGTCCTCAACGGTATGTATTCTGCGGGCGATATCTACTATCGGAGATGACGATAGTGCGTAGATGCCACCGGTCCTCGGGCAATCGTCCGCTCCACGTTCCCGAGACCAAACATCGCTTTGAGCTGGATTGTTGTCCATGCATACCCCCAGCACCCTCCACGGGGGCGGACGCTGCGGGTCGCTGGAGCGGGGAACCCTCAACCTCGTATTGAGGGATTACCGGGGAGTGGGCATGGCAATACTGTCCGTGATATTTCGTCTTGATTCTGCTCAGGTCACGTTGCGTGTTATTGCCAGCACCCTGCATGGCTGATTGTGCCTTTGCCGTGGCACCGATAACGGCTCAGGGATCGACCGAGGGGGTGCCGCCGACCACGCTGATCTGGCGGATGAAGAGGAGCCGGCTGTTGGGGAACCCCACCTGCCCGGGGAGCCACGCGTGGAAGGCCAGATGCAACTGTCCCGCCGGGTCGGTGAACACCGAGGGTCCACCGGGCCCACGGAAGGCCGGGCTGCGATGCCAACAGGGGTTGGGCCGACGTCTCGGTGCACGGTCCCAGAGGGCCGGCGCAGTGGGCCACGCCGATGGCGTACGCCGACGTCCTCCAGTCGTTGGCTGAGTAGAAGAGCAGGTACTGTCCGCCGACCAGCACCATGCTCGGCCCCTCGATCACGCCGCCCTGCCACGTCAGGCTCGGGGCCAAGAGCGAAGTGGCCGTCCCGGGCACCAGCGCGGTGCCGGCTGCGGTGAGCTGCTGTGACCACAGGGTCGGCGGTTGGCCACCGCCCCCTTGTGACTTCCACACCAGATACGGCGTGCCGTCGGCGTCTACGAACGGCGTCGGATCGATGGAGCCGCCCAGTGCCGTCTGGCACATCAGCGGAAGGGTCGAGTTGTCGACGTAGGGACCCTGGGGCTGGGTGGCCACGGCCTCGGAGATGCACTGCTGGCCGGTGGGTGCATAGACCGCCGAGTAGTAGAGGACGAACGTGGAGCCGCGCTGGAGGACCGACGGGGCCCAGGTGGCGTTGGGGGCGGCCCAGACCGGCTCGTGGGGAAGGGCGTCACCCACCGTCGTCCAGTGGGTGAGGTCGGTGGAGCGGATGATCTGGATGTTCCCGGCCACCGAGTTGGTGGCGAATCCGTAGTAGGCGCCGCCCGTGGGCAGGATGAAGGGATCGGGGAAGTCGTAGGGATAGACCAGCCCGGTGGTGGACCCGTCCAGTGCCAGGCACGACGACGACACCCCGTCGATCGACGATACGGCGGTGCTCAGATCGGCGTTGCCGATGGCCGTGACGGCGCGAGCCACGCCGTCGAGACAGGTGCTGAGCGTGCCGATGCTGACCCCCTGGAAGAACTTGGTCCGGGACTCGGTGTCGAGACTCTGGCTGGCCGTGGCGATCTCGCCCACGGTGCGGTCCTGTGCCTCCCTCCTGGCGTCACGGGAGGCCGTGACGGCCACGGTGCGGGCACGGGTCACAACCAGCTGGGCCTGGGTGTGCTCCACCTCGCGCTGGGTCGCGGTCAGGGCCTGTTGGCTCCGATGCCCGGCCGACACGGTGGCCATGTCGTAGCCGGCGACCGACAGGGTCGAGACGACCAGTGCGGTCAGCACCAGACGGTGGCGCCGCCGGCGCCGCTGGCGCACCCGGGAGGGCAACGTCGGTTCGATGACCGGGCGAGGGGCGGGACTGGTCGACGATCACGGTGCGGGTGCGGCCCCGCGGCACGAGGCGGCCACGCCGTTGAGGGTGGTGGCTGCGCCGTGCTGGTCGCCGAGTGAGATCTGGTTGAGGGCCTGCTCGACGCCGGCCAGACAGGTGTCGAGATCACTGATGCTGACGCCGTTGGCAAAGACGTTGGCCTCGGTGGAGGCCAGCTGGGACTGGACCGAGGTCAACTGGTCCGTCTCGGCGGTGAGGACCCGGGCTGCCGAGGTGGCTTGACCGGTGACGGCGGCCAACCTGGCCTCGGCCACCTTCGCGCGGCCGACCGTCTGATGCAGACGGGCCCGCATGGCGGTCAGCTGGGTGTCGGTCCGGTGGAGGTGGGCCCGGCTGGCGGCCCCTACGGCCAACGCCGCGACGAGGGCCACGACGACCACCGCGTAGACCCATCCGAGCCGGCTGCCAGTCCGGTTGCTCCGGTCGATGCCTGGTGCCGGAGCCGACCGCACGCGCCCCGCGACCCCGGTGACCGGGTGGTGACGTCGGGAGGCCAGTCGGTCGACGAGGACGTGGGCTTCGGGCACGGCCACCGGGCCGGCCTCCTCGTCCCAGTCCGGGTTCGGCGGGAGCACGCCGATGAGGACGTCCCCGGCATCGAACCGGTGGGTGCCCGCGTCACGGACGCCACGCCTCGAGGAGTCCTCGATCGCCGGCCCGCCTCGTGCACTGGGGGTCCGATCGGCGTCCATCGAAGGCTCCTGCCCGGTCTCTGACGAGGACGGCCGTGTCCTGCGTCTCCCGTCGCCGGGGAGGTCGACGGTCCCTTATTCTCACACCCCGCCGGTGGCTGTTGGATTCGCCACAACCCGGTCGGCCACGCTCGGTGGTGCATCGGGCCCGGAGCGGAACCGGACGCGGGGCACGAGGGGTCCGAGCGAACGGTCCCGGATACAGCCCCACCACACCCCGGCCCCGTAGGCCACGTCGTCAGCCACCGCGGCCACCGACCACCGCAGGGGATCGAGCGGGGGCCGTCGACGCCACCACTCGACCATCGGGGGCACGGCCACCAGGGCGGCCACGGTGACCGCCGTGCGCCGGCTCCGCACAGCTCCGACCACCAGCACCGGACCCCACAGCTGGGTCAGGGCGTGGCCGAAACCCACCGCGGTCCACGCCGCTCCTTCCGCGCTCCAGCGCAGGGCCAGGGTGGTGGGGACGCCGAACCGCGCGACCTGTCGGGTCAGGGACCGCGTGGAGCCGGCCAGCAGGACCGCCGCCAACACCGGCCGGCGGGCCAGGACGGCGACGGTGACGAGGGTGGGCCACGGGCGGAGCTCGAGGGGGGCGAGCCGTCCCGGGTGTCGGTGGGCCAGGGGCGCGGCCGACGTGCCGTACCGGAAGCGGCGGGCCAGGAGCCCGCTCCACGACGTCGGCTCGTCGTGGGACACCGTGACCGACGGCTCGTACCGGACCCTCCAGCCGGCCTCCAGCAGCCGCCAGACCAGGTCGACGTCCTCGCCCACCCGGAGGCGCTCGTCGAACCCGCTGTCCACGGCCGAGCGGCGGGCCACCAGGGCCGCCGTGGGGACGTACCCCACGGGCCGGCCCGGTCCGACCTCGCCCCGGTCCGGACCCAGGTCGAGCGCCGAGCGGTGGGCCGAGTACCGGCTCAACGCCGACCCACCCCCCGGTGGTCCCGGTGCACGGGGCCGGATGCGGGGAGCCACAGCGGCGAGGTCGTTGTCGGCGAACATCCACACCAGGTCCTCCAACCACCCCTCGGACACCTCGCAGTCGCTGTCCACGAACGCCACCAGCTCGGTCGAGACGGACCCGAGGGCCTCGTTGCGGGCCGCCGCAGGCCCGCCGTTGACCCCCCGGTGGATCAGGGTCGCCCCATGCCGGGCGCACACCTCGGCCAGCGCGCCGGGGTGCTCGGAGCCGTCGTCGACCACGATGACGCGCACCCCGGGACCCAGTGCGCCGAGGCAGCGGTCGAGTGATGGGCCCCGGTCACGTGCGGGCACCACCACGGTGACGTCGTGCCCGTCGGGACCGGCTTCCCGATCGGGCCCGACCGGTCCGGGGACCTCGGGGTGGGCCATGCCGGCCACGACCAGCCGCCGGCCCAGCACCACCGTGGCCTCAGTGGGCTCTCCTCCCTCGAGCCAGGATCCGAGCGCGTCGGCCCCGGCCCGGCTGAGGACGATCAGTCGGCCCGGGTGCCCACCGACCAGGACCGTGCCGTCGCGGAACGTCCGCACCGACGGGTCGAGGGTCAGCCGTGCGGCGTAGGACGTGGCGCGCACGGCGTCGGCACCGCTCTCGGCTGACGGTCGCGTACTCAGCGCCGGGAAACGGTCATAGGGCCAGTCCACCGTCGACCGGGATGACTGCGCCGGTCAGGGCGCCCGAGTCCGTGCCGGCCAGCCAGACCAGTGCCGCCGCCACCTCCTCGGGGGCCAGGAGCCGCCGGACCGGCTGCTGGTCGGCGAAGGAGCTGGTGTCGGCCAGTCCGTAGAGCCGGGCGCTCTCGTCCAGCATGGCCGTGGTGGTCGAGCCCGGGCTGACGGCGTTGGCCGTCACGCCGCTGTCGGCCAGCTCGACGGCCAGTCCCCGCACGAGTCCGGCCACGCCGGCCTTGGCCGCGCCGTAGGCCGAGAGCATGGGGAGGCCACGCGTGGCGGCGGCCGAGGCCACGGCCAAGAACCGACCCGATCGCGGGGCCGGACGGCGTAACAGGGCCGGGATGCCCACGCGGGCGGCGGTGATCGGGCCGCCGAGGTCCACGTCCAGCACGGCGTCCAGCTCGCGACGGGGCATCTCCCACAGGGGGACCCCACCGGCGATGACACCGGCCACGGCCACCATGGCGTCGAGGCCACCGAAGCGCTCCTCGGCCTCGGCCACCACGGCACCCAGGGCATCGGGATCGGTGGTGTCGGCCAGGCGGCCGATGATCCGAGCACCCTCACCCGGGGTCCCGTCCCGAGGTCCCGGGAGGAGGGCGAGTGCCTCGGCCACCACGGCGTCGAGCTCGGCCGGCCCGGCCATGGGATAGGGGAGACGGGCATCGTTCGAGCCCCGGTCCACGGCCACGACGGACCATCCGGTCGCGGCCAGGCCCCGAACGGTGGCCGCCCCGATACCCCGGGCCGCCCCGGTGACCACGGCCACCCGGCTCATGACGGCACCCCGAGGGCGGCCACGCCGTCGGCCCCTTCACCCGGCCCCGGTGACGTCGGGGACGACGCCCGCCGCCCCGGTCGTTCCGTGAGGGTCGTCATGAGGGCGTCCACGGCCTGGTCGAGGAGGCGCACGCCCTCTTCGGCACTGGCCCCGGCCGGATCACCGAGCACCCCATTGGCGCTCACCGGGCGGACGCCCCCGGTGCGGAGAAGGGGAAAGAGCTCGTCGAGCGGGCGCGTGTCCCCCGCCTCGGCCCGGTCCATGTGCACCCGCTCTGGGGCGATGGCCAACATCAGCGAGGTCTCGAGCCGGCCGGCGTGGAGGTCACCTGACCACGGGGGCGACCAGGCCGAGACCGGGTGTCCCTCCTCGGCCAGCTGCGCCATGGCCCGATGCAAAGGGACGGCGTTTCCCCCGTGGGCCGAGACCACGAGGGTGCGGACGAAGTGGACGGCGGCCGATCGGCCCAGCTCCACGAGGAGGAGCTCAGTGGCGTCCTGGCCGATGGAGAGCGTGCCGGGGAAGTCGCGGTGCTCGCCGCTCGACCCGTAGGGCACGGCCGGAGCCACCACCAACCGGGGGTCCCGGGCCGCCGCAGCCTCGAGGAGGGCCGACGCGATGTCGGTGTCGGTGGTCACCGGGAGATGGGGCCCGTGCTGTTCGGTCGAACCCAAAGGGATCGCCAGGATGGCGCCCGAGGCGGCTGCCCCGGCGAGATCGGGCCAACTCGAGGTGGCCAGGTCGCTCATGGGCACGCCGTACCGCCCGGCCGCACGTCGTGTCCCGGACCACGCCCCGCGCTGTGCCGCATGCCGAGGGCCGTCAGGCGCCGAGGCCGGTGGCCGCCAGCGGGCTCTCGTCGCAGGGCCGGTCCGGTGGCCGAGAGGGCGTGGCGGTCAGCGCACCCCGGTGGGCGGGTCCCATGGTCACCGGCACCGCTCGGGTCGGCTTCGAGTGGTCGAGTGACGGCTTGGGAGGCACGGTCTCCCCGCGTCCGGCCAGGGCGTACTCGCCGTGCCCGAGGACGCATTCGGGGTCCGGGCCGTCCAGGGGGAGCCCGGTGAAGAACTTGGCCGCCATGCATCCGCCCCGGCACGAGTCGTAGTGACCGCAGGAGCCGCAGGCCCCCGCGCTCTGGGGCTGGCGGAGGTCGGTGAAGAGGTCCGAGTGGCGCCAGACCTCGGTGAACCCCCCGGGCGACCGGACGTTGCCGGCCAGGAACTCCTCGTGGATGGCGAAGGGGCAGGCGTAGACGTCGCCCACCGGGTCGACGAGGCAGACCACACGGCCGGCACCACAGAGGTTGAGGCCCGGGAGCGGGTCGCCGTAGCCGGCGAGGTGGAAGAACGAGTCACCGGTGAGGACCTCCTCGCCGTGGGCCAGCAGCCAGCGGTAGAGCTGGTGTTGCTGCTCGGCCGTCGGGTGCAGTTCGTCCCACACGTCGGCCCCGCGCCCCGAGGGCCGGAGCCGGGTCAGGCGGAGCTGGGCCCCGTACCGGTCGGCCAGCGCCTTGAAGTCGTCCAGCTGGTCGACGTTGTGCCTCGTGACCACCACCGACAGCTTGAAGCCGGCGAAGCCCGCCTGGGCCATCCGGTCCATGGCCGTGAGGGCGGTGTCGTAGGAGCCGACACCGCGCACGGCGTCGTTGACGTCCGCCGTGGCCCCGTCCAACGAGATCTGCACGTCGACGTAGTCACTCGAGGCCAGCCGCGCCGCCACCTGCTCGGTGATGCGCGAGCCGTTGGTGGAGAACTTCACCCCGACGTGGTGGTCGGTGGCGTACTCCACCAACTCCCAGAAGTCCCCCCGGATGGTGGGTTCGCCGCCGCCGATGTTCACATAGAAGATCTGCATGCGCTCGAACTCGTCGATGACCGCCTTGCACTCCTCGGTGCTCAGCTCGTGGGGGTCCCGGCGACCCGAGCTGGACAGGCAGTGCACACAGGCCAGATTGCAGGCATAGGTCAGCTCCCAGGTCAGGCAGATCGGTGCGTCGAGTCCCTGTTCGAACCGGTCCACCAGGCGACCCACGGCTGCCGGGGCCTGCGCTGCGTCGGTCACCGTCATGACGCCTCCCGGGGACAGATCATCCCGGACTCCGCCAGCGTGGCGAGGGCCCGCTCGTAGCGACCGAGCTCGTCGGACGGAACCCCGGCCGCCCGACAGGCCTCATGCCCGGTGGGCTGGTCGGCCAGCGACTCGACCACGGCGAGAAGCGTCCGGCTCTTCAGGAAGGAGAGGCGCCTCGTGCCGAAGTGGTAGGCCAGCGCGCCGAACGACTCGGGACGCAGCGACACCTGGGGGTGCAGGGTCCACGGGACCGACCCGTCGAAGGCGACGGGATCGGTGGGGACGGCGCGTGGCGGCACGGTGGCGGCGCTCGATCGGATCGGGATGGTGGGAGCGGTCCGGCGGCGGCTTAGTAGACGCCGCACATGCCGTCGATGGACACGTCCTCGACCAGCAGGTCCGCCTCGATCAGCTCCTCGCCGGCGGGCTCCGGGGCGGTCCGAGCCGCGCCCACGGCCGGGGCCGCGACCGGCCGGGTGGTGGGGGACGAGGCGGTGGGGGTGACGGTCATGGGGCCTCCGGGATTCGGGCCGGCGCACGCCGGGCGGATGGTCGTTCCAATTTATAGCACTCGATGTCAAAATGGAAGGACTATGAGCGAGGCGCAGGGGGTGGGAGGCACGACGGCTCCGTCGGCGCCGCGCGGGAGGCGGCCCAGCACGACCCGGGAGGACGTGGCCAGGGCGGCGCTCGACATGTTCAACCGCCAGGGGTACGACGAGACCACCGTGGACCAGATCGCCGGAGCGGTCGGCGTCTCCCGGCGTACGTTCTTCCGCTACTACGAGTCCAAGCGTGACGTGGTCTGGGGCGAGTTCGACGCCGAGCTGGTCCGGCTGCACGACCAGTTGGAAGGAGCGCCTCGGGACCGACCGATGATGGATGTCCTCCGCCAGGCGGTCATGGCCACCAACCGGTTCGGGGCCGGCGAGCTCGACGAACTGAGGATCCGGATCGGGCTGATCAGCACGGTGCCGACACTGGTGGCCCACTCGGCCGTCCGCTACGCCGAGTGGTGCCAGGTGGTGGCGGGATTCGTGGCCCGGCGGACGGGTGGCCGACCCGACGACCTCGGTCCTCAGACCGTGGCCCGTGCCGCACTCGGTGCCGCCATGGCCGCATTCACCTGCTGGGCCGACAGCGACGATGACGACCTGCCCGCCGTCGTCGACCGGGCCTTTCGACTGTTGGCGTCGGGATTCGACGAGGGGTCGCTGCGGCACTGACTCGGAGACGCACGGGGACGCGCAGCCGGAGTTGAGCGAAGACATGGAGCCGGCGACTCACAAGCGATCGTTGGGGAACCCGACGTCGACGGTTCGATGACGCCCTGGCCGTCGACCGGGCCACGGATGCGCACCGACGGTTGCGGTGGTGCGACGCGCTGGCCACTAATCTGTCGGCACCCAGCTACCCCAACGGAGAGTGAACGTGGCGTTCGACCTTGCCGCCCTGATGGCCGACCACCAGGGCCAGAGTTTCGACCTGCATGCCCAGTTCATGAATCCGCAGTTGGTCAAGGTGCTCAAGACCCTGGGATTCGACCGCCAGTACGTCGGCGCCGAGGGCTCCTACCTGATCGACGACCAAGGTGACCGTTACCTCGACTTCCTCTCGGGCTTCGGGGTGTTCGCGCTGGGCCGGGGTCATCCGGTGATCAAGGACGCGCTGCACCAGGCCATCGAGGCAGACCTGCCCAACCTGGTGCAACTGGACTGCGCCCTCCTGCCGGCGTTGCTGGCCAAGGCCTTGGTCGAGCGGTCCCCACTCGGGATCGACCGTGTGTTCTTCACCAACTCGGGTGCCGAGACGGTGGAGACGGCCATCAAGTTCGCGCGGTGCTCCACCGGTCGTGACCGCATCCTCTACTGCGACCACGGGTTCCATGGACTCACCAACGGCGCCCTGTCCCTCAACGGCGGCAAGGAGTTCCGTGAGGGGTTCGGCCCCCTGTTGCCTCGCTGCGACCAGATCCCCTTCGGCGACATCGGTGCCCTGCGACGCGCCCTGCGACAGGGGGATGTGGCCGCCTTCGTGGTGGAGCCCATCCAGGGCAAGGGCGTCTACATGGCCCCGGCGTCCTACTGGACCGAGGCCGAGGCCCTGTGCCGGCAGTACGGCACCCTGCTCGTCATGGACGAGGTTCAGACGGGGATGGGGCGGACCGGACGGTTCTTCTGCCATCAGCACTGGGATCTGCACCCGGACATCATCACCGTGTCCAAGGCGCTGTCCGGGGGGTACATGCCCGTCGGAGCCGTGCTCTGCACCTCCAAGGTGTTCGACGGTGTCTACAGCACCATGGACCGTGCCGTCGTGCACTCGTCGACCTTCTCCAAGAATCAGCTCTCCATGGTGGCGGCGCTGGCCACGCTGCAGGTGATGGACGAGGAGGACATCGTCGGGCGTGCCGCCCGGAACGGGGCGAAGATGATGGCGGCCCTGCAGCCTCTGGTGGACAAGTACGAGCTGCTCCACGAGGTGCGGGGCATGGGACTCATGATCGGTCTCTCGTTCGGCCCGCCGGAGTCGCGCAGTGGCCGCACCCGATTCCGCATGATGGAGCTGGCCCGCAAAGGGCTGTTCTCGCAACTCATCGTGTTCCCGCTGTTCCACCGGCACCACATCCTGACCCAGGTGGCGGCGGACAACGTGAACATCATCAAACTGCTTCCTCCGCTGATCATCGGTGACGAGGAGATCGACCATTTCGTGGCCGCCCTCGACGATGTCCTGGCCGATGCCCACCGGAGTTCGGGCCTGCTGGTCGAGGTGGGGACGTCCATGGCCCGCAACACGCTGCGGGGCCGGCGCCGAACACCGGTGCTCGCCGACACCCGCGTCCTCCCTTCGTGACGGCACCGTCAACCGGGCTCCCGATCGAGTCCGGCGACAGGATCCTGGTCACCGGGGCAGCCGGGTTCATCGGCTCCTCGGTGGCCCGCGAGCTGTCGGGTCGGGGCGCCAGGGTGGTGGCCTTGGTCGAGCCCGGCGGAAGTGTGGCCAACCTCGAAGGGCTCGACGTCGATGTGGTGACCGGCGATCTTCGTGACGCCGAGGCCGTGACCAAGGCCATCGACGGCTGCCGGTTGGTGTTCCACATCGCCGCTCTCTACCGGTTCTGGGCCAAGCGACCCGAGGACTTCTACGACATCAACGTCAACGGGACCCGGTGCGTACTGGCCGCCGCCCGCACCGCCGGCTGCGAACGCCTGGTGTACACGTCGACCGTCGGGACCCTCGGGCTGCACGGGGCCACCACCGAGGATCCGGTCGACGAGACGTCCTACGCCCACATCGACCACCTGTTCGGCGGCTACAAGCAGTCCAAGTACGTGGCCGAACACGAGGTGCTCCGGGCCGGGGCCGAAGGACAGCCGGTGGTGCTGGTGCAGCCGACCACGCCCGTGGGGCCCCGGGACCGAAGCCCCACGCCCACCGGCCGGACGGTGCTCGAGATCCTCAATGGGCGGTTCCCCGGCTACGTGGACACCACACTCAACATCGTCGACGTCGAGGACGTGGCCCACGGTCACGTCCTGGCCGCCGAGCGGGGGACGGTGGGAAGGAGCTACATCCTCGGAGGCGAGAACCTCACCCTCCGCCAGGTGCTGGAGACGTTGGCCGCCGCCACCGGGGTCACCGCCTCCACCCGGGAGTTCCCCGGCAGCTTCGCCCTCATGGCCGCCCATCTCTCCGGCCTGATCGAGGGTCGCCTGCTCCGCCGGGAGCCGACCATCCCGCTGGAGGCAGCCAAGATGTCGACCACCCATATGTCGTTCGACGACGGGCGGGCCCGAACCGAGTTGGGCTACACCTCGCGTCCCGCCGTCGACGCCCTCACCCGTGCGGCCCGCTGGTTCGTCGACGCCGGCTACGTGAAGCCGGAGCGGGCCGCCACCTTCGTCTGGTCGGATTGACGCTCCGGACCGACGGAAATCCGGGCGCACCGCCCCCGGGGACCGGCGTACGGCCTGACTAGGGTGTCATCTCATGCGCCTGGTGATCGGCTCCGACCATGCCGGATTCGTGCTGAAACAGGAGGTGGTGCGTCACCTCGAGCAGGGTGGCCACCAGGTCGAGGACGTGGGGACCTACTCCGAGGAGCCCGTCGACTACCCGCCGATCTGCGCCGACGTGGCGCGCCGGGTGGTCCGGGGCGACGGTGACCTGGGGATGGTGATCGGCGGCAGTGGCCAGGGTGAGGCCATCGCCGCCAACAAGGTCCACGGGGCCCGGGCGGCCCTGTGCCATGACGAGTACACCGCCCGCCTGGCCCGTCGACACAACGATGCCAACGTGCTCTCGGTGGGGGCGCGGATCGTGGCCACCGAGCTGACCCTCGACATCCTCGACGTCTTCCTCGCCACTGGGTTCGAGGGCGGGCGGCACGTGGCCCGCATCGACGAGCTGGCCGCCATCGAGGCCGAGGAGGCCGCCGCCCCACCGCCCGGCATCGTGTCCCCACCGTCGTGAGCGGGCGGGGCGGTCGGATGGCGCCCGGTCCGGCGGATCCGGCACCGGTGCGGTACGTCGCCGACGTCGTCGTGCCCTGTGACCGGCCCGGGTCGGTCCTTCGCCCCGGAGTCGTCGAGGTGACCGGCGACACCGTGACCCATGTGGGCCCGACGGCCTCGACCGGAGTCGGTGGGGCCGCCCGGGAGGTCCGGGTCCGCGGTCTGCTCCTCCCCGGGTTGGTGAACGTCCACTGTCACTCGCCCATGACCCTGTTCCGCGGCTCGGGGGAGAACCTGTCCCTCCACCGGTGGCTCCACGAGGTTCTGTGGCCCCAGGAGGCCCACCTGACCGAGGAGGACGTCTACTGGGGCATGACCCTGGCCGAGGCCGAACTACTGCGTTTCGGGGTCACCACCACCTGCGAGGCCTACTTCTTCGAGGACGCCCTGGCCGACGCCGTGATCGACGCCGGGGCGCGGGCCGTGGTCACCCCGGGGGTCCTCGAACTGCCCGGACAGCAGTCCGGTGACCAGCGTTGGTGGGTCCGGCGCACCGACCAGATCGCCGACTTCCACGCCCGGAGGCACGGTGAGCTCGGACGCCTCGACGTCGGCTTCGCCCCCCACGCCGCCTACACCGTCCCGTTGCCGGGACTGGTGCACATCGCCGAGGTGGCCCGGGACCTCGGCGCCCTGTTCCACATCCATCTGGCCGAGACGGCCGAGGAGTGCCGCCGCTTCGCCGATGAGCACGGTGACTCCACCCCGGCCGTCCTGGCCCGGTCCGGGGTACTGGACGGGCGGGTCCTGGCCGCCCACAGCATCTGGCTGTCCGAGGCCGACATCGACCTCTACCAGCGCTACGACGTGGCCGTGGCCCACTGTCCCCAGAGCAACGCCAAGCTGGCCTCGGGCGTGGCGCCGCTGGTGGCGTTCCTGGCCCGGGGCATCCGGGTGGGACTGGGGACCGACGGTCCTGCCTCCAACAACGACCTCGACCTGTGGGAGGAGATCCGCCTGGCCGCCATGGTGGCCAGGATCCGCGAACAGGATGCCGGCGCCCTGCCCGCCGCGACGGCGTTGGAGCTGGCCACGAGGGGGGCGGGCGCCGCGCTCGGCCGTCCCGACCTCGGCGTGCTGGCGCCCGGTGGGCGCGCCGACATGATCGCGCTTCGGCTCGACGATCCCGCCTTCGTGCCCATGCTGGGGGACGATCGCATGGTCGAGCACCTGGTGTGGTCGGCCTCCAGCCGACTGGTCACCGACGTATGGGTGGCCGGGGTGCCGGTGGTGGTGGCGGGGGAGTGCCTAACCGTGGACGTCGACCGGGCCTGCCACGAGGTGGAGACCCGGGCCCGCAGGCTGTCGATGGCGGTGACCTGAGCGGTCCGGCCACCGACCGCCGGTCACAGCGTGGCCAGGTAGGCGTCCATCCGGTCGAAGCTCGACAGCATGCCCGCCTGCGCGTCGGGCGAGCGGAACATCTCGGGCACGTTGGTCTGGTGCGTGGTGGTCTCGCACCGACCGTCGCCGAGATCCTTGAAGGTGATGGACGTGGTCATGCCCCCCTCGACGTCCTCTTCGCTCCACACCAACGTCGCCGGCGGGTCGATCTCGACGTAGACGCCGCGGCTCGGATACTCGGAGCCGTCGGCATCGTTGACCATGACGGTCTCGAAGACGCCGCCGGGCCGCAGGTCGACGGTGATGGTCTCGAGTGGTGTGCTGACGCCGGTGGGACCCCAGAAGTGGGTGAGGTGCTCGGGGGTGGTCATGCACGCGAACACCAGCTCCCGTGGGGCGTTCCAGGTCCGCACGTAGGTGAGCTCGCCCACCTCGGCTTGGGCATCGGTCATAGCGGTTGCTCCTTGGGTAGCGGTGACCCTGACGGTCGCCTGGTCTGCGGGTGCGATGATGTCGGGCCCTCGGCCCGGGGTGCCTTGCGCTGCAGGTCGACCAGGTGGGCTTCGAGCTTGTCGAACCGCTCACCCCAGACCTGGCGGTTCCGCTCGATCCAGGCCACGGCGTGGTCGAGAGGTTCGGCCTCGAAGCGGCAGGGACGGAACTGGGCGTCGCGGCGACGGGTGATGAGCCCGGCGCGCTCGAGCACCTTGAGATGTCTCGAGACGGCCTGCAGGCTGATCTCGAACGGGGCGGACAGCTGGTTTACCGTCGCCTCACCGTCGGCCAGGCGACTGAGGATGGCACGACGGGTGGGGTCGGCCAGAGCGGCGAATGTGGTGCTGAGTGGGTCGATGGTCTGCATATTCAATAGGTCAGTTGTTTAACGACTATGTTTAGTATGTGCGGGCCGGGGACGGTTGTCAAGCCCCGGCAAGCACGAGCGCACCGAAGAGTCGGGGTGGTAGGAAGGACCCGGTGGACAAGAGCGGAAGCGAGGACCTGGCGACCCGGCGGGACGACACCCGAGCGGCCTACGACCGACTGGCACCGGTGTGGTCGTCCACCACCGACGACGGCCCGTTCAACGGGTGGCTCGAGCGGCCGGCCCTGCGGTCATTGGTCCCCCTGCCGTTGACGGGGTCGAGGGTGCTCGACGCCGGGTGTGGGTCGGGAGCCCAGTGCGAGTGGCTCGCGTCGCAGGGGGCCGACGTCGTGGGTGTCGACCTCAGTCCGGCCATGGTGGCGGAGGCCCGGCGCCGGTGTCCGGATCGGGGCACGTTCGTGGTCGCCGATCTGGGTGAGCCCTTGGCCCTCGAGCCACACAGCGTCGACGGGATCACCTGCTCCCTCGTTCTGCACTACCTCTCGGACTGGCGGGTGGCCCTGCACTCGTTTGCCACCGTGCTCCGGCCCGGCGGGTGGATGGTGGTCTCGCTCGACCATCCCTTCGGCCCACCCCTCCCCGGGGAGCGGGGTGCCTACTTCGAGGCCGAACTGGTGAGTGACACCTGGCAGAAGGGGGACGTCACCGTCACCCAGCGCTTCTGGAGGCGTCCACTCTCGACCGACGTCGAGCAGTTCGCCGACGCCGGCTTCGTCATCGAGCGGGTGGTGGAGCCCCAGCCGTCGGCCGAGGCGCTCGAGCGCTTCCCCGAGGCGCTGGGTCCGGTGGTGGGCGTCCCCTGGTTCATCGTCTACCGACTCCGGCTGGTCGGCCCGGCGTAGGCCGGCAACGGCGGCTCAGGCGGGGGGCGTGTGCTGTTGTTCGGCGTAACGGGCGGCCGCGGTGGCGAACCCGCGGATCAGCCGGCTCACCACCAGGACCATTAGGCGTCCGGTCCCGGGGAACTTCTCGTCGAAGGTGGCCGACCAGGCGATGACGGTGCCGGGCCCATCGGCCGTGCACGTCACGTCGGCCCGGTAGTGACGGACCGGGAATCCCTTCACGATGGCGTACCCCAGATGCCGGGGCGGCTCGTAGACCACCACCTCCTCGGTCGAGCCGACGCCGTGCCTCGTGAACCGGCGCAGGGCGCCGACCCCGTCGGGCACCGGCGCTCCATCCCGCTCCAGCTCGGCCCGGTCGAGGAACGACCACTCCGTCCACCGGCGCGCCTCACCGATGAGGGGCCAGACCTCCTCCACCGGTGCCGACGACCGGGCCGTGGCCCCGGCGGACCACCGTCCACGCGGTCCGGCCGGTGGACGGGCGGCGGGGCCCGTCATGCCTCGACGTGGGCCTTCAGGGCCTCGAGCGCCTGCTGGTAGAGACCGACCATCAGGTCGGCCATCTCGTCGGGGGTGGCCGCGACATCCCACGTGACGTGGGAGGTCGCCCCGGTCGGGACGACGGTGATCACCGCCTCATGGCTCTCGACCGGTGCCCCGTCGGCAATGGCGTAGGTGAGGGACCGTGTCGTGTCGTCCCTGGCCACCAGGTGCTCGGTGACGCTCATACCCATCAGGCCGATGATGCGGTCGTCGCCCTCGACCCGGCACGACTCGATGCCGGGCATCCACGCGGCGATGCCGCCGAAGTCGCCGGCCACCTTCCAGACTTCGTCGGCCGGTGCGTCGATGTCGATGGCTGCTGTCCCTGATCCCATGATTCTCCCCATGTGGTTCGGCGGCCCCGTCGTGGCCGGTCGCAGATGCCCCGGTATGCACGGCCGCACGGCGTGGCCCCGATGGTAGGCGAGGTCGCCGACGAGACGCGCCGGTATCCTCGCGCCGTGACCGACTCCAGCTCCGACGACGCCGCCGCCCTCTTCGTGGCCGACGGCGATCACGTGGTGCCGACCGAGTACTCCCGGGGCCCCTGGGAGCCAGGTGCGCTCCACGGGGGACCGGTGGCCGCACTCGTGGCCCGGGCGGCCGAGGCCGTTGAGGGGGGCCAGGATCTGCAGCTGGTTCGCATCACCCTGGAGCTGCTCCGGCCCGTGCCCCTCGCCCCGCTCCGCGTGTCCACCACGGTGGTGCGCCCGGGGCGGAAGGTCCAGCTCATCGACACCGTCGTCGAGGCCGACGGCGTGGAGGTGGCCTGGTCACGGGCTCTGCGCATCCGGACGGCCCGGGGCGAGGCGCCCCTCCGTCCCTCGGTGCCCGAGGACGAGGCGCCGCGCCCTGCCGAGGAGGGGACGCCGCGGCCGGGGATCCCGGGTGAGTCCCGCGCCTTTCACAGCGAGGGCGTGGCCATGCGTTACGTGGACGGGGCGTTCGAGCGCCCGGGCCCGGCCACGGTGTGGATCCGGCTGCAGGTCCCCGTCGTCCTGGGTGAGCAACCCTCACCGTGGCAGCGGGCGGCAGCGGCCGCCGACTTCGGAAACGGCGTGGGGGCCGAGCTCCCGTTCGGGTCGAACCACCTGTTCATCAACCCCGACCTCACCGTGTCGATCCACCGCCCCCCGGTGGGGGAGTGGGTGTGCCTGGATGCCCGCACCCGGTTCGGGGCCCCGGGCATCGGGACGGCGGAGTCGGCCTTGTGGGACGGAGAGGGGCGCATCGGCCGGGCCGTCCAGAACCTGCTCGTGGAGGTGGCCCGATGAGCTCGCCACCGCCAGCGCCTGAACGGTCGGTGGCCGACCTGTTGGTGGCCCGGGCCGGGGACGACCATACAGGGCTCCGCTTCGAGGAGGAATCGTGGAGCTGGGGCCAGGTGGTGGCGGCCAGTGCCGACCGTGCCTCCCTCATCCGCTCGCTGGCCGGCGACGGCGGGAACGGCGGACCCGGGGACGCCGACGGGCCCCTCCACATCGGCATCCTCCTCGGCAATGTGCCCGAGTACCTCTTCTGGTTGGGCGGAGCGGCCCTGGCCGGTGCCGTGGTAGTCGGGATCAACGCCACCCGTCGCGGCGACGCTCTGGCCGGCGACATCCGTCGCACCGACTGCCGGCTGCTGGTCACCGATGCCGACGGTGCCGCGCTGCTCGACGGCCTCGACCTCGGTCTGGCCGCCGACCGCACCATCCGGATCGATCGCCCCGAGTACGCCGACCGGCTCACCGCCCATCGTGGAGCCGATCCCCGGGCCATGGTGGCGGCGTCGGCTCCGACGGCCGAGGATCTCTTCCTTCTCTTGTTCACCTCCGGCACCACCGGGGCGCCCAAGGCGGTGCGCTGCACGCAGGGCCGGCTGGCCTCCATCGGCGCACGCGCCGCCGAAGGCTACGGCTTCGAGCGCGACGACGTGGCCTACTGCACCATGCCCCTGTTCCACGGCAACGCCCTCATGGCCCTGTGGGCCCCATCCCTGGTGGTCGGGGCCACCGTGGCCCTGGCCCGCCGGTTCTCGGCGTCGGGCTTCGGGGCCGACATCCGTCGCTTCGGTGCCACCACGTTCACCTACGTGGGTAAGGCCCTGGCCTACGTGCTGGCCACCCCGGCCGCCCCCGACGACGCCACCACCACGTTGCGCCGAGGCTTCGGCACCGAAGCCTCGCTGGCCGACCTGGCCGCCTTCGAGCGTCGCTTCGGCTGCGTCCTCACCGAGGGCTACGGCTCGAGCGAGGGCGGAGTGGCCATCACCCGGTCCCCGGACACGCCCGTCGGGGCCCTCGGCCGGCCCTACGAGGACGTGGCCGTCCTCGACCCCGAGACCCTCGCCGAGTGCCCCGCCGCCGAGTTCGATGCCACCGGGCGCCTGACCAACGGCACGGTGGCCGTCGGGGAGATCGTGAACCGCTCCGGCCACAGCGGGTTCGAGGGCTACTACGGCGACGCCGAGGCCACCGGGGCGCGCACCCGCAACGGTTGGTACTGGACCGGGGACCTGGCCTACCGGGACGGGGACGGGTTCTTCTACTTCGCCGGCCGCCGGGGCGACTGGATGCGGGTCGACTCGGAGAACCTGACCGCCGGTCCCATCGAGCGGGTGCTCGTCCGCTACGAGCCGGCGGCCACGGTCGTGGTCTACTCGGTCCCCGATCCCCGATCGGGGGACCAGGTCATGGCGGCCGTCGAGCTGCTCCCCGGTGAGATCTTCGAGCCGGCGAGGTTCTCCGCCTTCCTGGCCGCCCAGCCCGACCTCGGGACCAAGTGGGTCCCGGCCTTCGTGCGGGTGACCGGGGCCCTGCCCCAGACGGCCAGCGGGCGGGTGACCAAGGACCCCTTGCGCCAGGACGGGTGGTGGCGGGGGGACGACCCGGTGTTCCGTCGGCGGGGGGCCACGTTCGACTACGACCCCATGGGCGAGGCCGACCGGTCGGCCCTGCAGGCCGAGTTCGCCGAGCACGGCCGGGAGCACCTTGTCGGCCGATGAGGGCCCGGACCCCGTAGCGGTCCCCGCTCCGCGGGGCTGGGGCCGCATCACCGCCGCCTTCACCCGGGGCATCGACCACATCGACCGCAGCCAGCAGCGCCGGCCGGTGACCGCGTTCCCCTGTGCCGTGGTTCGCAAGTACTCCGACGACCGGGCCGGCCAGCTGGCCGGCCAGATCTCCCACGCCGCCTTCCTGGCCGTGTTCCCCATGCTCTTGGTGCTGCTCACCCTGGTCGGCCTGGTGCTCCACGGCCACCCGGGGCTGCAGGACGACATCATCAACTCCGCCCTCCGGCAGTTCCCCGTGCTCGGGTCCGATCTGAAGAAGAACGTCCACCAGCTCTCCTCTTCCAACCTGGTAGCCCTGGTGATCGGGACGTTGTGGCTGATCTACGGCTCGATGCGCCTCAGCCGTGCCTCCCAGATCATGATGGCCAAGGTCTGGGACATCCACCGGGACGACCTGCCCGACTTCTGGCACTGGATCCCCCGGGCCACCGGCTTTCTGGTCGTGCTGGGCGTGGGCTTCATCGCCGGGGGCGCACTGGCCGGCCTGGGTGCCTTCGGACGCCTGGGGAGCTTCTCCGCGTGGATCGGACTGGCGCTGTCGCTGGCCGTCAACATCCTCATGTACTGGGGGGCGTTCGCCATCATCGTCCACCTCCCTCGCCGGGACCGGGCCGTCTGGCCCGGTGCGGTCATCGGTGGTGTGGGCTGGACGCTCCTGCAGTTCGCCGGGGCCCAGCTGGTCAGCCACCAGCTGCGGCACCTCTCCAACCTCTACGGGACCTTCGCCACCATTCTCGGCCTCATCTGGTGGATCGCCCTCGGTGCCATGATCACCGTGTACGCCGCCGAGTCCAATGTGGTGCTGACCCGGCACCTCTGGCCCCGCCCCATCCGACGGGTCCGCCGGCCTGACGCACCCGGAGCGCCCGAGGAGGTCGCACCCCCGTCGCCCCTCGGAGGCGAGGCGTCCGCGGCCCACCCACCCCCGATCGAGCGGGCCGTCTGAGGAGGGTGGACCCTAGAGGTCGATGAGCGCGGCGGGTCCCGCCGGCGCCCCGCCAGCGCCGTCGGCGCCGACGGCAGGAATTTTGATGGTCACCGTGGGCGACGGCTGCACCTGGGCCGGAATCATGAAGGCCAGCAGGCCGCCCACCAGTGCCATCACCGAGGCGATCAGGAACCCCCGCGAGTAGCCGGCGGTCATGGCGATCTTCTTGGCCTCCTCGGTGACCGCCCGGCCGTCCAGGAGGGAGGCGATCCGGGTGGCGGCCACGGTGGACAGCACGGCCAGGCCCAAGGAGGCGCCGATCTGACGACTGGAGTTGACCAACCCCGAGGCCAGCCCGGCCTCCCTCGGGGCCACCCCACCGGTGGCGGACAGGGCGATGGGGGTGAAGGCCAGGCCCATCCCGAAGGTGGCCAGGATCCCCCCACCGCAGGCACCGGTCCAGTAGGTGTCCCCGGCCCGGATGAACGAGAGCCAGTAGAGGCCCACGGCGCTGCACAGCGCCCCGGCCATCAGGACGTTACGCGGACCGAGCCGGGGGGCCAGACGACCGGCGATGGTGGCCCCGACGGCGATCGCCGCCGTCTGGGGAAGGAACGTGAGGCCGGTGATCACGGGGTCGTAACCGAGGACCTGCTGTAGGTAGAGGGAGAGGAAGAACCACATGGCGAACATGGCGCAACCGAAGCAGAACATCACCAGATTGGCCCCGGTGACGGCCCGGGACCGGAAGAGCCGGAGCGGGACGAGCGGGCTGGTGGCGATCTTCGCCTCGATGAGCACGAAGGTGGCCAGGAGGACGACGGCGATGGCTCCGGTGACGAGCGTCGAGCGGGATGTCCAGGCCACTTCGTCGGTGTGCACGATGGTGTACACCAGCATCATGAGGCCGGCGGTCACCGTCACCGAACCGGCCACGTCGAGGCGCTGCCTCGCCCCCTCGGCGCGGGACTCGGTCAGGTAGATCCGGGCGAACACGAACAGGGCGGCGCCGATGGGGACGTTGACGAAGAGGATCCAGCGCCACGACAGGTACTGGGTGAGGAACCCTCCGAACAGGGCGCCGGCGGCCCCACCCCCGGCGGCCACCGCACTCCACACCCCGAGCGCCTTGGCCCGGGCCCGTTGCTCGGTGAAGGTGACGGTGAGGATGGTCAGGGTGGCCGGAGACAGGACGGCCGCCCCCACCCCCTGCAGGGCACGGGCGGCGATGAGGGTGGCCTGGTTGCCGGCGAAACCCCCGAGGAGGCTGGCCCCCGTGAACAGGACCAGTCCGATCAGGAAGATGCGGCGACGGCCGAAGATGTCGGCCAGCCGGCCCCCGAGGAGCAGCAGGCCGCCGAAGGTCAGCGAGTAGGCCGTCACCACCCACTGCAGGTTGGCGGCGCTGAAGCCCAGGTCGCGCTGGATGGACGGAAGGGCCACGTTCACGATGGAGATGTCCAGCACCACCATGAACTGGGCCAGGCACACGATGGCCAGGATGATCCGGTCGGTCTTCGCCAGACCGGCCGCGGTGGCCGCGTGGTCAGCCGCGGACGTGACCTCCGATGCCGGGCCGCTGGCGGACCCGGCGCTGTGGCCGGGGGGACAGGGCGGGGTCACGGGCTCGAGCGTACCGGGAGGGGATCAGTGCGAGAGCCAGGCTTCGGGGTCGGTGGTCAACTTGTGCACGGACGGGGGGAGCGTTCCCGAGACGATGTCGGCGATGGTCACCTGCTCGAGCACGTTGCGGAGGCTGGCGCGCACGGCCACCCACACCTCTTGGAGCCGCTCGGCCGGACCCTCGTAGGTGGTGGCTTCGGGCCTCAGCCCCCGGACCTCGGCCAGGGGCCCGTCGAGGGGGCGGATGACCTCGGCCACGGTGATGTCCGACGATGGGCGGGCCAACCGGTAGCCACCCTCGGCGCCGCGCTGGCTGAGCAGCAGGCCGGCCCGGCGCATGTCGTTCAGGATGCTCTCGAGGAACTTGGCCGGGAGACCCTGGGATCGGGCCAGTGTCTCGGCGGTCACCGGGTGCCCGTCGGCGTCCGCCAGCGTGCACAGGGCCCGCACGGCGTAGTCCACCTTGGCCGAGATGTACATGGGGGGATTCTGTCAGAGGATCCACCCGTCCGTGCCCAATGGTCGCCGCCCCCGCCCCGGTCGTTGCCTGAGGGGCACGCCAGGGCCCGCTCCGGACACCCGCTGCGGGCTCGTCCTCATGGAGGGACCCGTTCTGCCGGCGGGGCCGGGGAGGTCCGGATCACGGCTCGGGGCCCCGGGGGGATGGGGCGGCCGAGCGACGGTCCGGCCCTACCCCGCCCCCGCGGCAACAGCCTGGGCCCAGGTATAGCTGAGCGTGGGAAGCGGTCCGGTGGCCAGCACGAGCAGCTCGGCGTCGGACGCCCACCCGGTGGCGGTGGTGCCGTAGGCCTCGGCCGCCCCCATGAGGAGGGTCCCCCCGTACTGCTGCTGATAGCCGGTCAGGGAGAGGATGTTGTCCCGGTGGCCCCAGCAGCCGGACTGACCGGCGACGGTGCAGTCGATGTTCCCGCTACCCACGCCGTCGTCGTACATCCAGAAGTAATTGGAGCCGAGGGGATTGCCGTTCTCGGCCCAGTTGCTGGCCCAGGCCACCAGGTGCAGGCCGGCCGGGACCTGGGTGGGATCGGGGTCGACGTTGGCCTGGGCGCCGCCCATGGCGTCATTGCTGAAGGTGTCGACCAGCCCGACGAAGGGCGGGAGGCCCCGGTCGACCCGCTCGATGTCGGTGATCACGAACAGCTGCTGGGCCGGGGTGAGGGCGCTGAAGTTCTGGGGCAGGGCCATGGCCCCCAGCCCCTCGCCGGCCCTGGCGGCGGTGGTGGCCTGGATGATCTTGGACACGCAGGTCGAACTGGTGTTGTGGGGGTAACAGGCGTTGAGGAAGTTCGGCGACGGCGGCACGTTGGCCGGGGGGTTGGCCAGGGCGGGGCTGGTGACCGGAGCCGGGCTGACCAGCGTGCCGAGGAAGGGGGCGGCACCGAAGCTGAAGAGCCCGCCGTCGGAGGCCACCATCCAGTAGCCGGTGCCCGTCGGGTGCAGGGACATGGTGACCATCCGGGCGTTGAGCGGGGCCCCGCCCATCGAACCGAGGAACGGAGCGTCGCCGAAGGCGAAGATGCCCCCGTCGGAGGCCACCAGCCAGTAGCCCTGGCCGGTGGCGTCGGCGGCCATGCCCACGATGGGCTGGTTGAGGTGGATGTTGCCGGTGGACCCGTGGAAGGCGGCGTCGCCGAAGGCGAAGATGCCCCCGTCGGAGGCCACCAGCCAGTAGCCCTGGCCGGTGGCGTCGGCGGCCATGCCCACGATGGGCTGGTTGAGGTGGATGTTGCCGGTGGACCCGTGGAAGGCGGCGTCACCGAAGCTGAAGATGCCACCGTCGGAGGCCACCAGCCAGTAGCCCCCGCCGTCGTGGGTGGACGCCATGCCCACGATGGGCTGGTTGAGGTGGATGTTGCCGGTGGAGCCGTGGAAGGCGGCGTCGCCGAAGGCGAAGATGCCCCCGTCCGAGGCCACCAGCCAGTAACCCCCGCCGTCGGGGGTGGCAGCCATGTCCACGATGGGTCGGTTGAGGTGGATGTTGCCGGTGGAGCCGTGGAAGGCGGCGTCGCCGAAGCTGAACACACCACCGTCGGACGCCACCTGCCAGTAACCCCCACCGTCGGGGGTGGCGGCCATGCCCACGATGGGCTGGTTGCTCTGGCTGTCGCTGTGCGGAGTGACCAGGGGATGGACGCCCGACGCCGACCCCGTCGAGTCCGCCGCCCCCGGGCTGCCGGACACCCCGGCCCCGGTGAGGGCCACGGCCACGACCACGAGGCACGAGGCCACCACCACGACCGGGGTGGTGGCCCGGCCGAGGGAGCGCAGGATGCCGCGTCGCAGCAGGCTGTGCGCCGCCAGTGCCGCTGCTGCGGCGATCGCCACCGTCGTCCAAGTCTGCGTGATCATGCCCCGATTGATCCGCAACGGTTAGGCCATGGCACAGCACAGACCCGAGCGGACCGCCCCTACCTCCTCGGGTGGGTATCGACCCGTTGGCCGGGTCGCTTGAGGGGAGATTGGCCCCCGCTCCCGCCCACTCCTGCCCCCATGCGGGCCCGAACCCTGGGCCCTCGGCTTGGCCCGTCGGCGGGTGCACGATCCGAGCGGCATCGTCGCCAAGCAGGGCCCCCGTAGCCGTCGGGGACCGGTCGGGACGGGCGGGACCTACTCCCCGAGGCGGTCGACCAGGCGTTGCCGGTGGACCGGCCACTCCCGATCCAGCATGGAGTAGACGGCGCTGTCCCGGACCCCACCGTCGGCCGCCGGACGCTCGGACCGGATGACCCCGTCGAGCGAGCAGCCCAGCCGCTCGATGGCCCGGCGCGACCGGGCGTTGCGGGCGTCGGTCTGGATCCGGACGACCCGGACCTTCCACACGTCGAAGGCGTGTCCCATCATGAGGAGCTTGGCCTCGGTGTTGATGGGCGTCCGCTGGGCCCGGGGCTCGAGCCAGGTGTACCCGATGCAGGCCACGTCGGGGCGATCGTGCCGAGCGTCGGCATCGGTTCCCGGGGAGTGCTCGGCCCAGTTCCACGTGGCCAGGTCGTAGAAGCGGGTGGAACCGACAATGCGCCCCTCGGCCACGCTCCAGGTGACGAAGGGCTCCTGGACCCCGGTGGCCCGCTTGCGCAGCGCCTTGTCCACGTAAGCCTCCATCCCCGGTCGGTCGTCGGGGACCGGCGTGAAGGAGAAGGTGGTCCGGTCCGAGCGGGCGGCGTCGCAGAGGCCGTCGATGTGCTCGGGACCCATGGGCACCAGGCGGACGAATCGGCCCTCGAGGGAGAAGGGTTGGGACATGGCAGCCATTGTGGTCGCCTACTTGAGCAGTCTCGACAACCGTCGGTCGGCCAGGGGCTTGCCACCGGTCTGACAGGTGGGGCAGTACTGGAGGGACTTGGTGGCGAACGATACCTCCCGGACCGTGTCCCCACAGGTGGGGCAGGCCTGGCCGGTGCGCCCGTGCACGGCCATGGCCCGCTTCTTGTCGCCCTTGAGGTCGGCGAGGTCGACCCCTGCGGTGCGCTCCACGGCCTCGGACAGCACGCCGGTGACGGCATCGTGCAGCCGCCCGACCTCGGCGGGGCTCAGGCGGCCGGCCTGCTTGTAGGGCGAGAGGCGGGCCCGGTGCAGGGCCTCGTCGGAGTAGGCGTTCCCCACGCCGGCGATCAACGACTGGGTGGTCAGGGCGGTCTTGATCGTCGACGACGTGGTGTGGAGCAACTCGGCCAACCGGTCGACCGTGAACCCGGGGCTCAGCGGATCGACGCCCAGCCCGGCCAGGGGGGCTACCTCTTCGGGCCTGGCCACCAGCCACAAGGCCAGGCGCTTCTCCTTGCCCATCTCGGTGACGTCGAACCCGGCCCCGTCGTCCAGGCCCACCCGGAGGGCGATGGGGCTCCGGCCTGGCTTGAGGGCCGTGGCGGGCAACGTCTCGAACCAGCGGATCCAGCCGCCGAGGGCGAGATGGACCACCAGCCACAGTCCGTCGGCGTCGATGCACACGAACTTGCCGCGCCGTTGCACGCCCTCGACGGTCCGCCCCACCAGATCGTCCAGGGGCGGCGCCACCGTCTTCAGGGCGGCGAACGAGGTCAGCCGGCAACGGTCGATGCGCCGTCCGGCCATCCGTCGGGACAGGCCGTCGGTCAGGGCTTCCACCTCGGGGAGTTCGGGCACGGGTCAATTGTGGACCCTGGGCGCCCCGTAGTATCACCTGGACCTCCCACCTGCCGGTCCGAGCCTCACGGCCGCCCGGTCCGACCCGATCCGATCCGAGACCCCGAAGGGACCCATCCGTTGTTCCGCCCGGTTCCCCCCGAAGCCGACTTCACCACCCTCGAGGCCGAGGAGCTGGCCCGATGGTCGGAGCACCACGTCTTCGAGCGCTCGGTCGCCCTCCGCCAGGGGGCGGAGCCCTGGGTGTTCTACGAGGGCCCCCCGACGGCCAACGGGCGTCCCGGCCTCCACCACGTGTGGGCCCGGGTCTACAAGGACCTGTTCTGCCGCTACCGGACCATGCGCGGCTACGCGGTGCCCCGCCGGGCCGGGTGGGACACCCACGGCCTGCCCGTGGAGGTCGAGGTGGAGAAGCAGTTGGGCATCACGGCCAAGCGGCAGATCGAGGAGCAGGTGGGGATCGCCGAGTTCACCCGGCTGTGTCGCCAGTCGGTGCGCAACTACGTGGACGAGTGGAAGACCCTCACCGAGCGGATCGGCTTCTGGGTGGACATCGACGCCGCCTACTGGACCTTCTCGCCCGAGTACGTGGAGTCGGTGTGGTGGAACCTGAAGAGCCTCTGGGACCAGGGGCTCCTCTACGAGGACATCAAGGTCGTGCCGTACTGCCCGCGGTGCGGGACCGCCCTGTCCAGTCATGAGCTGGGCCAGCCCGACGTCTACCAGCCGGTGACCGACGAGTCGGCCTACGTGCGCTTCCCGCTCACCGACGAGGGGGAGGCCGCCGCCGTCCTGGCCGACCGGCTCGGCCGCGACACCCTGGCCGGGCTCTCCCTGGTGGCCTGGACGACGACGCCGTGGACCCTGCTGTCCAACACCGGGGCCGCCGTCGGACCCGACCTCGAGTACACCGTGGTGGCCGGGGCCGGCGCCGCCGGCGACATCGTGGCCACCGATCTGGTCAGCGCGGTGTTTGGCGAGGGGGCGACCACCGACCACCGCATCGTCGGAGCCGACCTGGTCGGGCTGCGCTACCAGCGACCCTTCGACGACCTGGTTCCGGTCCCCGGAGCGGCCGGCTCGGCGGCCGGTGGGGGCTGGAGGGTGGTGGCCGGGGAGTTCGTCGAAGCCGACGAGGGCACGGGCATCGTGCACCTGGCCCCGGCCTTCGGGGAGATCGACCGGCAGGTCGGACGCGAGAACGGCCTCCCCACCCTCAACCCGGTGGGCCCCGACGGGCGGTTCACCGGGGCGGTGGCCTGGCTGGAGGGACAGCCCGTGCGCGACACCAACGGTGCGGTAAACACCCGGCTCGAGCAGGCCGGTCTCCTGGTCAAGCGGGCCCCCTACCTCCACCCCTACCCCCACTGCTGGCGGTGCGGCACCGCCCTCATCTACTGGGGCAAGCCCAGCTGGTACGTCCGGACCTCGGATCGCAAGGCCGACCTCCAGGCCCAGAACCAGACCATCGGCTGGCATCCCGAGCACATCCGTGACGGCCGCATGGGGGAGTGGCTGGCCAACAACGTCGACTGGGCCCTGTCACGCGACCGCTACTGGGGGACCCCGCTCCCCATCTGGCGGTGCAGCGACGGGCACGTCCGGTGCGTGGGGTCGCTGGCCGAGCTCTCCGAGCTGGCCGGTCGCGACGTCTCCGACGTCGACCCCCACCGTCCGGCCATCGACGAGGTCACCATCCCCTGTGTCGAGTGCCAGAGCGGCCACTCCGAGATGCGGCGGGTGGAGCCGGTCATCGACGCCTGGTTCGACTCGGGCTCCATGCCCTCGGCCCAGTGGGGTTTCCCGGGGGCACCGGGGTCCGAGGAGCAGTTCGTCTTCCCGGCCGACTTCATCTGTGAGGCCATCGACCAGACCCGGGGCTGGTTCTACTCCCTGTTGGCCGTCAACACCCTCGTGCGCGGGGCCACCCCCTACCGGAACGTCCTGTGCCTCGGCCACATCGTGGACGCCGACGGCCGCAAGATGTCCAAATCGGTGGGGAACGTCATCGATCCCTGGGAGATCCTCTCGACCCGGGGGGCCGATCCCCTGCGGTGGTGGATGTTCTCCCAGGGCTCACCCTGGACGCCCACCCGGGTCAGCTTCGAGGTCATCGACGCCTCCATGAGGGACACCCTGCTCACCTTGTGGAACACGTGGTCCTTCTTCACCACCTACGCCTCGCTCAACGGGTTCGACCCCGCCGATCCGTGCCGTCCCCGCGCCCGCCGACCGCTCGGTGCTGGATCGATGGATGCGCTCCCGGCTGGCGGCCACGGTGGCCATCGCCACCGAGTCCCTCGACGGCTACGAGCCCTTCCCGGCGGCCACCGCCATCGCCGAGCTGGTCGACGACGTCTCCAACTGGTACGTCCGGCGGAGCCGACGGCGCTTCTGGCGCACCGACCCCGACGCCGATCCCGCCGACTCGCTCGGGGCGCAGGCCACCTTGTACGAGGTCCTGGTCACCCTGGCCCGCCTGCTGGCCCCGCTGTGCCCGTTCGTGGCCGACCGGATGTGGCGCGACCTGACCGGAGCGGCCGAAGACGACTCGGTCCACCTGGCCGACTGGCCCGCCCTGGATCCCGGGTCGGTGGACGCCGGGTTGGAGGCGGGGATGGCCCTGGCCCGTCGGCTCTCGTCGTTGGGCCGGGCCGCCCGGGCCGAGGCCGGCATCAAGGTCCGCCAACCCCTGTCCCGGGCCCTGGTGTACCTGCCGCCCGGCAGCCCGGTGCCCCCGGCCGGCGTGGTCGAGGACGAGCTCAACGTAGACGAGGTGGAGGTGACCAGTGAGCTGGGGGACGTGCTGGCCTATGAGCTGGTGCCCAACTACAAGCTCCTCGGTCCCCGCCTGAAGGACCGGGTCCAGGCCCTGCGGGCGGCCATGGGATCGGTGGACGGCGTGGCCGCGGCCGCCGACCTCGCCGCCGGCCGGCCCGTCGTGGTCGACCTCGAGGGCGGCCCGGTCGAACTGGTGGGCGAGGAGATCGAGCTGCGGGTGCAGGCCCAGTCGGGATTCGCCGTGTCGCGGGACGGCGCCGAGGTAGTGGCCCTCGACCTGGCCCTCGACGACGACCTCCGTCGCCGCGGTCTGGCCCGCGAGGTGATCCGCAACGTCCAGGACGTGCGCAAGGCCACCGGTCTCGAGGTCTCCGACTGGATCCACCTGACGCTGGACGGCGTCGACGACCTCGAGCCCATGTTCGAGTCCATCGCCCGGGAGGTGCTGGCCCGATCGGTCCGGGCCTCCCCTCCGGACGGGGCGGGGCCCGGGACCACCGTCGACCTCGACGACGGTCAGATGGTCAGAACGCTGACTATCGGGGTGGTCAAGGCGTGAGCCCACCGCCCGACGCCGGGGCCACTGCAGATGCACCGGCCGCCGAGCAGGTGGTCCTGGCCATCGATCTGGGCACCGGTGGCCCGAAGGTGGCCGTGGTGGCCACGAGTGGGCGCATCGTGGCCCACGCCACCGAGCCCGTCGCCCTCCGTCTCCTCGAGGGGGGCGGCGCCGAGCAGGACCCGGCCGAGTGGTGGTCGGCCATCGCGTCCGCCTCGCGGCGGGCCGTGGCCGAGGCGGGGGTGGGCCCGGAGGACTTCATCGGGGTGGGTTGCACCTCCCAGTGGTCGGGCACCGTGGCCGTCGGCGACGACGGTGAGCCCCTCATGCCCGCGGTGATCTGGATGGACTCGCGGGGGAACAAGGCCATCCGCAAGGTGGCCGGAGGACCGGTCAACGTCCTCGGCTACGACCCCCGCAAGATTGTGCGGTGGGTGCAGGTGACCGGCGGGGCACCGGGGCTCTCGGGCAAGGACCCCGTGGCCCACATCCTCTTCATCAAGGACGCCTTCCCCGACGTCTACCGGGCCACGACGACCTTTCTCGAGCCCTGCGACTACCTCAATCTCAGACTCACCGGGATCACCTCGGCATCGTTCGACTCCATCGCCGCCCACTGGATCACCGACAACCGGACCATCGACGCCGTGGCCTACGACGAGAAGCTGCTCGAGCTCACCGGCCTGGACCGGGCCAAGCTGCCCGACCTGGTGCCCCCGGGCACGATCATGGGCACGCTCACCGCCGGGGCGGCGGCCGACCTGGGCATCCCCGCCGGGCTGCCGGTCTCGGTGGGCTCGGGGGACGTGCACTCGGCCGTGTTCGGCTCCGGAGCGGTGGCCGACTACGCCGCCCACCTCTACATCGGCACTTCGTCGTGGATCTCGGCGCACGTACCCTTCAAGAAGACCGCCCCCTCCTCGAATGTGGCCTCCATCCCCGCCGCCCTGGCCGGCCGCTACCTCATCGTCGACGAGCACGAAACGGCCGGGGCCTGTCTCACCTTCCTGCGCGACAACCTGGGGTTCGCCGAGGACTTCGAGGCCATGAACGCCATGGTCGACTCGGTGGCACCGGGGAGCGGGCGGGTGCTGTTCACCCCCTGGCTCAACGGCGAGCGGTCGCCGGTCGACGACCACACCATCCGGGGCGGCTTCCACAACCTCTCGCTGGCCACCACCCGGTCCCAGATGGTCCGGGCCGTCTTCGAAGGGGTGGCCCTCAACTCAAGGTGGCTGCTCGAAGCGGTCGAGAAGTTCGCCGGTCGCCGGCTCGACTCACTGGCCTTCATCGGGGGCGGTGCCAACTCGGACCAGTGGGCCCAGATCCACGCCGATGTCCTCGGCCGGGAGATCCGCCAGGTGGCCGATCCGGTGCTGGCCAATGTCCGGGGCGCGGCCCTGATCACCCTGATGGCCCTGGACCGGATCCGCCTCGAGGACATCCCCGCCATGGTGGCGATCCGGCGCACCTTCGTCCCCGACCCGTCGACGGCCGCCGAGTACGAGGTCCTCTTTTCCGAGTTCGTGGCCCTTTACAAGCAGACCAAGGGCATCTTCAAGCGCCTCAATCGCTTCTGAGCTCAGCGCCGGCTGCTAGTGGGCCGCGGCCGGCCGGTGCTCGAGGTCCCGGTTGGCCGCACTGACCACGGCGTGGAGTGACGCCTCGAGGATGCTCGAGTCCATGCCCACACCCCACCAGGTCGTGCCGTCGGGACCCTCGGCCTCGATGTAGGCCACGGCCGAGGCCTCGCTGCCGGCGGTGAGGGCGTGCTGGCTGTAGTCCTTCACCTCGAAGTCCACGCCCAGTTCGGCCCGGAGGGCGCCGAGGAGTGCGTCGATGGGACCGTTGCCCTCGCCCATGACCGTGCGGGGCTCCCCGTCCACCAGGAGCTGGGCCGTGACCGTGGTGCGGTTGCCCCCGGTCGTCACCTCGCTCCCGATCAGCCGCATCCCGGCGTCGTCGGGGAGGTAGGTGCTGGAGAAGACGTCCCACATCTCGCCGGGCCGGATCACCGTGCCGCTGTCCTCGGTGACCGCCTGGACCTGCTTGGAGAACTCGATCTGCAGTCGTCGGGGGAGGTCGAGACCGTGCTCGGTGTC
The DNA here is from genome assembly GCA_963738545.1 of uncultured Acidimicrobiaceae bacterium. Classification (GTDB taxonomy): domain Bacteria; phylum Actinomycetota; class Acidimicrobiia; order Acidimicrobiales; family RAAP-2; genus Bog-756. The sequence goes on along the minus strand of CAVTXA010000007.1, from coordinate 613,159 downwards.
CATCACGTAGGCCACGCCGCCCTTGCCCGACTGGCTGTTCACCTGGATGATGGCTTCGTAGGTCCGGCCGGTGTGGCTCGGGTCGATGGGTAGGTAGGGGACCTCCCAGCGTTCGTACTCGTCGCCCAGGGCGGCGAAACCCTTCTTGATGGCGTCCTGATGGGAGCCCGAGAAGGCCGTGTAGACGAGGTCGCCGGCGTAGGGATGGCGCGGGTGCACGGGCATCTTGGTGGCGTACTCGGCCACCCGGCGGACCCGGTCGATGTCGCTGAAGTCGAGGGCGGGGTCGATGCCCTGGGAGAAGAGGTTCATGGCCAGGGTGACCACGTCCACGTTCCCGGTGCGCTCGCCGTTGCCGAACAGCGTCCCCTCCACCCGGTCGGCGCCGGCCAGCACGGCCAGTTCGGCGGCGGCCACGGCCGTGCCCCGGTCGTTGTGGGGATGCAGACTGAGGATGATGGACTCGCGGTTCGAGATGGTCCGGCCGAACCACTCGATCACGTCGGCGTAGACGTTGGGCCCGTACATCTCGACGGTGTTGGGCAGGTTGATGATGATGGGCCGCTCGGGGGTGGGCTCGATCACCGCCATCACCGCTTCGCAGATCGCCACGGCGAAGTCCGGCTCGGTACCGGTGAAGCTCTCGGGCGAGTATTCGTAGCGGATGTCGGTCCCGGGCAGCGTGGACTCGAACTTCTTGCACAGGCGGGCGGCGTTCACCGCGATGTCGGTGATGCCCGCCCGGTCCAGGCCGAACACGACGCGGCGCTGGAGCTCGGACGTGGAGTTGTAGAAGTGGACGATGGCCTGCCGGGCGCCGACCAGGGACTCGAAGGTGCGCTCGATCAGCTCCTCGCGGCACTGGACCAGCACCTGGATGGTCACGTCGTCGGGGATCAGCCCGTCTTCGATGATCTGGCGCTGGAAGTCGAAGTCGGTCTGGGACGCCGAGGGGAAGCCCACCTCGATCTCCTTGAATCCGATGCCCACCAGCGTCTCGAACAGGCGGAGTTTCCGCTCGGGGTCCATGGGGTCGACCAGGGCCTGGTTGCCGTCGCGTAGGTCGACGCTGGCCCAGCGTGGGGCACGGGTGAACTCCCGGTCCGGCCAGGTGCGGTCGGGAAGGGTCAGCGGGCGGAAGGGACGGTAGAGGTGGAACGGCATCGGGGAGACATCACAGGGCATGGCCAGCCGCTGGGCAGGTCCTCCGGTGTCGGCGTCCGTTGTCGGTGTGTCCTGTCGTTCACTGCTCACGATCCTGCTCCCTTGCTGCGTGGTGTCTGGTGCGGTGCCGGTGCGTCTGTCTGGTGATGCTGTGTCTGTCTGGTGATGCTGTGTCTGTCTGGTGATGCTGTCTCTGTCTGGTGATGCTCGGTGTCCTCGATCTGGTGTCGGTGGTTGCCCCACCGGCCGGTGTCCGACGTCCGCCCAACAAAAAACCCCCTGGCCGCTGGGGCTCAGGAGGTTGCGGGCGAACGCGATGTGGCGCTCGCCGTCAGGTAAGAAGGAGTTCCGAGGTCGCGCGCTTGTACATCGTGCAATCCATCGTGACAGGGTGGCAAGGGTTCGTCAAGGAGCGATGGGGGTCGAAGGTTCCATCACCACCTGGGCGGCCCCGACCACGCCTGCCCGGCGGGACCGGAGCAGGTCCGAGACCGGTCCACCGCCGCGGACGGCCCGGTAGCCGGCGATGGCGCCGTCCATCCGGCGGACCCGCTCCACCGTCCTCACGGTCACGTAGCCGCAGGCCGGTGCGGCGAGCGCCGCAACCACGCCCCAGCCGGCTCCCCAGGTCGTGGCCACCGCCGTTCCGATGGCGGCGTAGGTCAGGGCATAGAGGAAGAAGCTGCCGAGCACCTTGACCGTGGCTCGCACCCCGACGTTGCCGGGCACCCGGGCCGCCACCTTGACCAGCGCGTAGGGAACGGCGTGGACCACGGCGCCGATGAGGGCGACGGGCAGGGCGACGACCACGGCCACCACGGCCCGGGCCAGGTTCCAACGGAGGCGTCCCGATCCGTAGTCCGCCGCCACCTGGGCGTCGGAGAGACCCACCGCCTCCCGCAGCTCGCGGTACGAGGAGGCGGCGCGCTCGAGCGACGCCACGGCCTCCCCGCGGCCGGGTACCCGCGCCGCCCGACGGAGCGTGGCGATGATCTCGCTCCGGTCCACCAGGGCGGTCTGGCCGGGGAGCACCGAGGTGGGACGGGCCACCACGTCGGCGATGTCCGCGTAGCGGTCGGCCTCGGCCCACGACTCGAACTCGCCACCGTCGTGGCGGAGGCGTTCGGCGACGTCATCGGTGAGCGAACGCACCGCGCCGGGCTCGTCGGTCCGGTACTGGTCGAGCCAGGCCGCGGCGGGACGCGGAACCCCCACCCGGACCAAGGCCCTCGACCGGAAGCGCTGCTTGTCGTCGTAGATGAGGGTGACGGCCACGGTCTCGACGTCGGCCACACCGGACGCCGCCGCCGAGAGGGCGATCCGGGCCGCACCGGTCCGCAGGGGCTGGAGGGTCGGCTCGTCGTGGCTGATGCCCTCGGGGAAGATGGCCACCATCCCGCCCGCCGCCAGCAGCCGGTGGCACCGGGCGAAGGCGCGTCGGTTGCCCTCCGGTGAGCCTCCGTCCTGGGTGCGGTAGATGGGCACCACGCCACCCGCCTGCAAGAAGGGCCACAGGAGGGGGTTGTGGAAGAGCGTGGACTTGCCGAGGAAGCGGGGATAGCGGGGGAGGGCGGCCATGAGCAGGAGGCCGTCCACCAGGCCGTTGCGGTGGTCGGCCACCACCACCGTGGGCCGGCCGATCCCCAGGCGCTCGGCGTGTTCCACCTCCACCCCGCGGAAGAACACCCGGATCAGGAGGCGGGCCAGGGACGACATGGCCCGGTCGCCGGCCACGCGGACCCAGCGGGCGAGAGGGGCGGGACGGACCGCCGGCGCGCGGAGCCGGTCGGGAACGGGGACGGACGGGACGGCCGACGGAGTCACACCTGCTCTTCGTCGCCGGAGGCCCCCCTGGGCTAGATCCGTTCGAAGTTGCGGGCCAGCTCCCAGTCGGTGACCACCCGGTTGGCTGCGGCCCACTCCTGTCGGGCCGTGTTGAGCAGGTGATGGTGCACCTCGGGACCGAAGGCCTCGGCCGCCACCTCGCTCCCGGCCAGGAGGTCGATGGCCTCGGCCAGGGTGGTGGGGATATGGGGGAGGTCGGGGGTGGTGTAGGCGTTGCCGGTGAAGGCCGGCCCGAGCTCCAGCTCGTGCTCGATGCCCCACAGGCCCCCGGCGATGGCCGCGGCGAGGGCCAGGTACGGGTTGACGTCCGCCCCGGGGACCCGGCTCTCGATCCGCCGTCCGGCACCGTGACCCACGGCCCGGAAGCCGCAGGTGCGATTGTCCTCACCCCACACCGTGGCCGTCGGGGCCCACGAGTCGGGGACGTAGCGCCGGTAGGAGTTGACGTAGGGGGCGAAGCACCAGGCCAGCTGGTCCGCCGCGTGCAGCTGGCCGGCCACGAACTGGGCACCGATGGTGGAGAACCCCGACGGCGTGTCCTCGCCGTCGGCCGGGGCCATGAGGGGCGTGCCGTGCTCCCGGTCCCACAGGCTGGTGTGGAGGTGGCACGAGGAGCCGGCCGTGTCCATGGACCACTTGGCCATGAACGTGGCCGCCCGTCCGAAACCCGAGGCGATCTCCTTCACGCCGTTCTTGAACACCAGATGCCGGTCGGCCACTTCGAGGGCGCCCCCGTAGGTGATGTTGATCTCGTGCTGGCCGATGCCGGCCTCGCCCTTCGAGAACTCGATGGGGATCCCCGCCTCCACCATCTGGTTGCGGATCTTCCCGATGATGTACTCCTCGCGGGAGGTCTGCAGCAGCTGGTAGTCCTCGATGGTGTCGGCGTGGGGTGCGAGGTCCTGCCAGTGCTTGCCGGCGGCCTCGGCGAACGAGTCGAGGAAGAGATAGAACTCGAGCTCGGTGGCGCACTTGACCTCGAGCCCGTGGCTGGCGGCCCGTTCGAGCTGGCGGCGCAGGATGCGCCGGGGGGAGACCTCGACGGGCTCTCCCCCGAGCGTCAGGAGGTCGCAGAGGACGAAGGCGCTGCCCGGCAGCCAGGGCAGTGGCCGGACCGTCTGGGGATCGATGACGGCGTGGAGGTCGCCGTAGCCCGTCTCCCAGTTGGCGAACCGGTAGCCCGGGAGCGGGTCCATGTCGACGTCGCAGGCCATGAGGTAGTCGCACACCTCGATCCCGTGCTCGGCCACGTGCTCGAGGTAGAACGATCCGGTCACCCGCTTCCCGACCGGTCGGCCCTGGAGGTCGGGAAAGGCGACCACCACCGTGTCGATGTCGCCGGACCGGATCTGATGGGGGAGTGTCTCGAGGGTCAGCATCACTGCACTCTGGCCCAGCCCGGAGCCGCCGTCCAGCGCCACCCGGGCCCTGCCGGCCCGCGCTACTCGGGGGTGACGTAGGCGGCCGTGATGCCCCCGTCGACCACCAGGGCGGAGCCGGTCACAAAGGAGGCGTCGTCCGAGGCCAGGAAGAGGGCGGCCTTGGCGATCTCCTCGGGCCGTCCGAACCGTCCCATGGGGATGTGCACGAGCCGACGCTGGCGGCGCTCGGGATCCGAGAGCAGTTCGGCCAGCAGTGGCGTCTCGATGGGTCCGGGGCAGATCGAGTTGGCCCGGATCCCCTTGCGGGCGTACTCGACGGCCAGCTCCCGGGTCATGGCCAGGACGCCGCCTTTGGAGGCGGTGTAGGCCATCTGCGCGGTGGCCGCGCCCACCAGGGCCACGAACGACGCCACGTTGACGATCGAGCCGCCCCCCGAGTCCAGCATGGCCGGCACGGCGGCCCGGCATCCCAGCCACACGCCCTTCAGGTTCACGTCCATCACCTTCTGCCAGGTCGACGGGGGGGTGTCGAGGATGCCACCGTCGTCGTCGGGGAAGATGCCGGCGTTGTTGAAGAGCACGTGGACGCCGCCGTAGGTGGCGACGGCATGGTCGATCATGGTCCCCACCTGCCCCTCGTCCGAGACGTCCACGGCCACGGCGGTGGCCGTCCCCCCGGCCTCCTGGATGTCGGCCACGGCGGCGTCGGCCTGCTCGCCCACCACGTCGGCCACCACCACCTGGGCCCCCTCGGCGGCGAAGAGCGAGGCTGCCACCCGGCCGATGCCGCTCCCGGCCCCGGTGATCACCGCAACCTTGCCGTCCAATCGTGCCATCGGTGCCTCCCTGTCGGAACGGCCGGCCCGTCGTCGGAGGGTGGGGGCAACCGGCCTGTTCGTCCCCACCCGCGCAGCTCGATGGGCACCTTACCGGGGAGCCGCACGCGCGGTGGGATACTGAGACCCATGCCGGCTGTCGGTCCACGTCCCCTGATCGGGGTCACCATGTACCGGCAGACCACGTCGTGGTGGGCATGGGAGCGTGACGCCGCCGTCGTGCCCGGCCCCTACCTCGACATGGTCGAGGAGGCCGGCGGCGAGGCGCTGCTCCTCGCCCCCCGGGCCGAGGGTGCGCCGCGTGCCGACGCCGATCCCGAGCGGTACGACCGTGTGGTGGCCGCGCTCGACGGGCTGGTGGTCATCGGGGGCGGAGACCTAGACGCCGCCGCCTACGGCGCCACAGCCGACCCGCGCAACGGCGGCACCAACGCCAACCGCGACCACCTCGAGCTCAGCCTCCTGCGCGCCGCGCTGGACCGCGACCTCCCGGTGCTGGCCATCTGCCGAGGCATGCAGGTACTCAACGTCGCCCTCGGCGGCGACCTCGTCCAACAGCTATCCGACCGCCTCGACTCGACCCGGCATCAACCCCGACCCGGTGCCTTCGGCCCGATGACGGTGGTCACCGAGGAGGGGAGCGCGGTGCGCCGGCTGCTCGGGGAGCGAGCCGACGTTCTGTGCAGCCATCACCAGGCCCTCGACCGGCTGGGTGGAGGTCTCGTGGTGACGGCCCGGAGTGAGGACGGCGTGGTCGAGGCGGTCGAGCTGCCCGGCCACCGGTTCGTGGTGGGCGTGCAGTGGCACCCCGAGGAGAGCTCGGACCGAACCCTGTTCGAAGCGCTGGTGGCGGTGGCGGCCAACCGCCCCGGCGAGCCGGGCACCCCATCGACCGTCACGACCCCGGCCACGAAGCTGCAGAGCACGGCCCCCACGACCAAGGAGCATGCATGAGCGACACCACCACCGTGGTGAACCCGGCCACCGAGCAGGCCATCACCGAACTGCCGCGCCGAGGGGTGGCGGAGACCGATGACGCGGTGGCCCGTGCCCTGGCGGCCGCTCCGGCCTGGCAGGGCGTCGCCCCGGCCGACCGGGCCCGACTCCTCCGCCGCTTCGCCGCCCAGGTCGAAGAGCACGGTGAGGAGCTGGCCCAACTGGAGACGGCCAACGTGGGCAAGGCCATCGCCGACAGCCGCGACGAGGTGGGCATGGTGGCCGAGGTGCTGTATTTCTACGCCGGCGCCGTGGACAAGCACCGCGGGGCGACGGTCCCGGTGGCCGGTGGTGTGGACATGACCTTCCACGAGCCGCTGGGCGTGGTGGCGGCCATCGTGCCGTGGAACTTCCCCATCGCCATCACCTCCTGGAAGGTCGGCCCGGCGCTGGCCACCGGTAACACCATCGTGGTCAAGCCGGCCGAGATCACCCCGCTGTCCGCGCTCCGCCTGGCCGAGCTGGCCCTCGACGCCGGCATCCCCGAGGGTGTGCTCCAGGTGGTGGTGGGCAAGGGATCGGTCGTGGGCACCCGCCTGGTGGAGCATCCCGACGTGGCCAAGGTGGCGTTCACCGGATCGACCGAGGTGGGCCGCGACGTGATGAGCCGGGCCTCGGGGACCATCAAACGGGTCACCTTGGAGCTGGGGGGGAAGTCGGCCTCGGTGGTTTTTGCCGACGCCGACCTCGAGCGCGCCGCCGCGGCCACCCCGGGAGGCGTGTTCGCCAACGCCGGCCAGGACTGCTGTGCCCGCAGCCGCGTGCTGGTGCAGCGTTCGGTCCTCGACCGCTACCTCGACCTCCTGGTCGGTGCGGTCGACCGCTGGCGGGTGGGCGACCCCACTGACCCGACCGTGCAGATGGGCCCGCTGGTCACCGCGGCCCACCGGGAGGTGGTGGCGGGCTACCTGGCCCCGGGAATGGGCGACCCGGGCGGGGGAGCGGTGGAGACCTTCGCCGTGGGGACCGTCCCCGACGGCCCCGGCTTCTGGTTCCCCCCCACGGTGGTGGCGCCGGCCGACCCAGACTGGCGCATGGCCCGAGAGGAGATCTTCGGACCGGTGGTGGCGGTGATCCCCTTCGAGGACGAGGCCGACGCCGTGCGCCTGGCCAACGACACGCCCTACGGGCTGTCCGGCTCCATCTGGACCCGGGACGGGGCCCGGGCCCTCCGGGTGGCCCGGGCGGTGCACTCGGGCAACCTCTCGGTGAACTCGCACAGTTCGGTCAGGGTGCAGACCAGCTTCGGGGGCATGAAGCAGTCCGGGTTCGGCCGGGAGCTGGGGCTCGAGGCCCTGGCCTCCTACACCGACGTGAAGAACGTCTTCATCGCCACCGACCCATGACCGACGGGGCGGCGGGGCGGCACGCGGGCCGGGTGGCCGTGATCACCGGGGCCAGCCGGGGGCTCGGTGCCGGCATGGCGGAGCACCTGGCCGCCGAGGGGTTCTCCCTGGGGCTGTGCGCCCGCAGCCGTCCGTCACCCCCGGTCGGCGCGGCGGCGGACGGGGTGGTCACCGGGACGGTCGACGTCACCGATGCCGGCGGCGTGGACCGGTTCGCCGCCGACGTGGTGGCCCGGTTCGGACGGATCGACCTGTGGGTCAACAACGCCGGCCTGCTGGCGCCCGTCGGGCCCCTGGCCGACGCCGACCCCGGCGCGCTGGCGGCCAACATCGAGGTCAACGTCCTCGGGGTGATACACGGCTCGGCCACGTTCGCCCGCCACGTGCGCACCCGACCCGGCGGCGGCGTCCTGATCAACGTGTCCTCGGGGGCGGCCACCCGCCCGTATGTCGGCTGGGCCACCTACGGAGGGGCCAAGGCCGCCGTGGACATGATCACCGAGGTGATCGGACGGGAGGAGCGGTCCTCCGGGCTGCGGGCCTACGCCCTCGCCCCCGGACTGGTCGACACCGACATGCAGGCACTCATCCGCTCGACACCCGAGGGGGACTTCCCCTCGGTGGCCAGGTTCCACAAGGCTCACCAGGACGGCGCCTTCAACACGCCGGCCTGGGTGGCCCGGTTCATCGTGGACCGGCTCCTCGGGGACGCCGATCCGACGGACGATGGGCCGCAGCAAGACGCACAGGGCATCACCGTCCGGGTCCGGGTGCCGGACCAGCACTGACCGACCGAAGGTTGGGGTAATTTCTGCCCATGGCCACCACCACCGTCCTGCCGTCGACGCCGGCAGCCCCGGACCAGCGACCCTCCCGTCCGGCCGAGGAGAGCGGACTGGCCCGGATCGCCGGCTGGTGTCACGACCACCGCTGGTGGGTGCTGATCATCTGGCTGGTGGCCCTGGTGGGCTCCAACGTGTTGGCCCAGGCTGCGGGGAGCAACTTCTCCAACAACCTCACCGGCGGGGCGCAGCCGGTCCAGCAGATCCTGAATCGGGCCTTCCCCGACCAGAAGGGCAGTCCGGCCCAGGTGGTGATCACATCCGCCGGCCCGATCAGCGCGGCATCGGTGCAGGACCGGACGGCCAGGATGGTGGCGGCCCTTCGTCCGTTGGCCCACGTCTCCGAAGTGGTCAGCCCGTTCACCGCCGCCGGGGCCCACCAGATCTCCACGGACGGTCACATCGCCTACGTGCAGGTGCAGTTCGACGAGATCGCCGGGAACCTCCCCCAGGACGCCATCAACAAGGTGATCACCACCGCCCAGTCCTTCGCCGCCCCGGGCTACCACGTGGCGCTCGGGGGCCAGGCCATCAGCCTGGTGGCCGGGGGAAAGCCCGGCTCGAGTGAGGGCATCGGCATCCTGGCCGCCATCATCATCATGCTGCTGGCCTTCGGCTCGGTGGTGGCCATGGGCCTGCCCATCATCACTGCGCTGTTCGGGATCGCCATCGCCTTCGCCGTGCTCGACCTGCTCTCCCATGTGATCACCACCCCGACCTTCGCGCCGGAGATGATGGCCATGATCGGGCTCGGTGTGGGCATCGACTACGCCCTGTTCATCGTCACCCGGTACCGCCAGGGCCTGGCCGAGGGCCGGAACCCCCGTCAGGCCACCGCGGTGTCGTTGGCCACCTCGGGCCGGTCGGTGGTGTTCGCCGGCACCACGGTCATCCTCTCCCTGCTCGGCCTGTTCATCCTCCAGCTCCCGTTCATGCGCGGCCTGGCCGTGGGCGCCATCGCCGCCGTGGTCCTGGTCATGCTGGCCGCCGTCACCCTGCTTCCGGCCATGCTGGGCTTCTCCGGCCTGGCCGTCGACAAGCTCCACGTCCCGGGCCTCCTCAGGAGCGCCGCCGAGCCGTCGGAGCGCAGCTTCTGGTACCGGTGGAGCCGGACCGTCCAGCGGCATCCGATCGTCGCCGGCGGTGCCGCCCTCCTCTGCCTGCTGGTCCTGATCATCCCGTTCTTCTCCATGCGCCTGGCCTTCACCGACGCCGGGAACGACCCCACGTCGTCCACCACCCGTCAGGCCTTCGACGCCCTGGCCAGCGGTTTCGGCCCCGGCTTCAACGGTCCGCTGATCGTGGCCGCCTCGGTGCCCGACGGTCAGAAGTTCGCCGTCGAGACCCTGCAGAAGCAGCTGGCCACGACCTTCGGTGTGGCCTTCGCCACTCCGGCCCAGTTCTCCGCCTCCGGGCACGATGCCGTGATCATCGCCTACCCCACCACCTCCCCCCAGTCGGCCAAGACGGAGGCCCTCGTCCATACCCTGCGCCACGACGTCATCCCCGCGGCCACGGGCGGCACCGGGGTGGTGGCCTACGTGGGCGGCGAGACGGCCGGATCCGTCGACGCCTCCTCGTACCTGTCGACCGCGCCTGGTCTGGGTCATCGGCGTGGTGCTCCTGCTGTCGTTCCTACTGCTGATGGCCGTGTTCCGATCGCTGGCCATCCCGCTCAAGGCGGTGCTGGTCAACCTGCTGTCGGTCGGGGCCGCCTACGGGGTCATCGTGGCCGTCTTCCAGTGGGGTTGGCTGGGCGGTCTGATCGGCATCGGGGCCACCAGCCCCATCGACCCGTGGATCCCGCTCATGATGTTCACCATCCTCTTCGGGCTGTCCATGGACTACGAGGTGTTCCTGCTGTCGAGGATCCGCGAGGAGTGGCGACGGACCGGGGACAACTCGAGCGCCGTGGCCGACGGGCTGGCCAAGACGGCCCGGGTCATCACCGCCGCCGCCGCCATCATGGTCTGCGTGTTCGGCTCGTTCGTGATCGGCGATCCACTCCACGTCCTCAAGGTGTTCGGCCTGGGCCTGGCCGCCGCCATCTTCATCGACGCCACCCTGGTGCGCATGGTGTTGGTGCCGTCCATCATGGAGCTCCTGGGCAAGGCCAACTGGTGGATGCCCTCGTGGCTGGACCGGGCCGTCCCCCACCTCGGGGTCGAGGTGGACGTGACCCCGGCCCCAGCCGGGTAACGTCAGCGGCATGTCAGATCGTTCTCGCAAGATTGCGAAACCCGCGGCGGCGTTCGGGGTGCTCGCCACCATGGCCAGTATCTGGTGGTTCGCCCTCCGCCCCCGGCGCAAGCACAAGGGCGGCGAGTAGCCCCACACTGGGGGATCCCGGCCCGGCGGCGGCCTCCCGTCGTCGTCCTCCCCCCTGCGGTGGGGCGGGATTCGGTGGACCGATAGCCTCGCCCGAGTGCCCCTGGCCTCCCTGCGCCCGCTGCGATCGCGGAACTTCGCGCTCATCTGGTCGGCCGCCCTGGTGTCCAACGTCGGCTCGTGGATGCAGACCGTGGCCCTCGGCGTGCTCGTCTTCGCCCGGACCGACCAGCCGGCCTGGACCGGGCTCGTGGCCGCGGCCGCCTTCATCCCCATCGGCCTGCTCGCACCCCTGGGGGGAGCGCTGGCCGACCGGCTCGACCGGCGACGCTGGCTGATCGTCACCACCCTGGCCGAGATGGGCTTCGCCACCGTCCTGGCCGTCCTGGCCGCCACCGGGCACGATCCGCCGGCGGCCCTGGTGGTGCTGGCCTTCTGCGGCGGGGCGTCGGGCGCCATCGGGTTCCCCGCCTTCCAGGCCATGGTGCCCGATCTGGTCCCCACCGAAGACCTCCTCGGGGCCGTCTCTTTGTCGTCGGCCCAGTTCAACCTGGGCCGTGTCATCGGGCCGGCGCTGGCCGGGCTGACCCTTCTGACCCACAACTACGGTCTGGTCTTCGGCATCAACGCCGCCTCGTTCGCCGCCGTGGTCGTGGCCCTGGTCCTGGTGCGGCTGCCCCGGCCTGTGCGGTCCCCCGAACAGCTGGGCATGGTGGCCCGTCTGGCCGCCGGGGCCCGGGCGGCGGCCACCGAGCCGGGGTGCCGGGCCGCCATCCAGCTCATCGCCGTGGTGGCCCTCCTGGCGTCCCCGTTCATCGCCCTGGTGCCGGCCATGTCCAGCGTGCTCGACCGGGGCGGCGTGAGCACCTCGGTGGGCACGGCCATCCTGGTCACCGCCCAGGGGGTCGGTGCGGTGGCCGGGGCGCTCGTGCTCCCGACGCTGGCCGAGCGGGTGGGACGGCGGGCCATGCTGCAGTCGGCCCTCTTCGTCCTGCCCGTCCTGTTGACCCTGTACGGCCTGGCCCCGTCCCTGTGGCTGTCCGCCCTGGCCTTCCTGGTCGTCGGCGCCGGCTACATCGCCGTGCTCACGGGGCTCAACACCGTGGTGCAGCTCCGGGCCCCCGCCGCCGTGCGCGGCCGGGTCCTGTCCATCTACATGATGGGCCTGGGCATCGTCTATCCGATCGGTGCCGTGCTCCAGGGCGGGATCGCCAACCACACCGGGGTGCGAACGGTCACCGTGGGCGGGGCGGTGCTCCTGCTGGCCGCCATGGCGGCGATCGCCGTGTTCCACCCGGCTACCTTCGTCGCCCTCGGCGACCGGCCGAGCCCGCCGGACCCCGTCGCCCCGGGTGTGGGCCCCTCGGCCGGCCAGCCGGACGGTCCCGCGGGTCCCGGCCCGGACCCCTTGGGGCCCACCCTCGTGCCGCCCCCCGTCGCCGTGGTTCCCACCGTGGAGCTCCCGTGAGTCGCGCGGTGACCGTCGAGGTGCTCACCGCCCACCAGGCGGAGCCGGCCCAGCGGCGGGCCGCCGGGGCCCTCCTGGCCTCGGGACTCCACGCCGGCGACCGGGTGGCGTTCTGCCTGCCCTCGTCGGCCGCCCTCCTCTGTGCGGTGCTCGGCGCCCTCCGCGTGGGCGTGGTGCCGGTGCTCCTCAACGCCACCCTGCTCGACGACGAGCGCGACGCCCTGGTGGCCGACGCCCGGCCGGCCCTGATCGTGACCGACCGGGAGGCGCTTGACGCCCTGGACGGCGGACCGGCGGCCGACCTGTCCCCGTTCCCGCTGGCCCGGCCCATGCACTACACCTCGGGGACCACCGGGCAGAGCAAGGGCGTGTGGTCCGGGGTGTGGAGCGCGACGGAGGCCGCCGCCGCCTTCGCCGACGAGGCCGACCTGTGGTCGTTCGGCCCCGAGGACGTGCATCTGGTCTGCTCACCCATGTACCACTCGGTGTCGGTCCGTTTCGCCGGGGGGACGCTGCTGCGGGGCGGTACGTGCGTGGTGCTCAGCCGCTTCGACGCCGACGTGGCCCGGGACCTCCTGGCCGGGGGCACCGGTCCGACGCCGACCACCACGTTCATGGCCCCGGCGGCCATGGCCCGGCTCCTGGCCACCGTCGAGGGAACCGAGGAGCGGTTCGCGACCCTGCGCCTGCTGGTCCACGCCGGCTCGCCCTGCCCGCCGTCCCTCAAGCGGTCGGCCCTGTCGCGGGTGGCCCCCGGGGTGCTCTGGGAGTTCTACGGCTCCACGGAGGGCCAGTTCACGGTGTGCTCACCCGAGGAGTGGTCGGCGCACCCGGGCACCGTCGGACGGGCCCGGCCCGGGCGGGTCCTCACCGTGGACGAGGACGGCACCATCTGGTGCCGTCCGCCGGGCTTCGCCCGCTTCCGCTACTGGGGTGACGACGCCAAGACGGCGGCGGCCTGGCGGGACGGCGCCTTCACCGTGGGCGATCTCGGACGGCTCGACGCCGAGGGCTACCTGTTCATCGACGGGCGTCGGGACGACCTGATCATCACCGGTGGGGTCAATGTCTACCCGGCCGAGGTGGAGGCGGCCCTGTCGGGGGTGGAGGGCGTGGCCGAGATCGCCGTGTTCGGGATGGACGACGACCACTGGGGCCAGCGGGTGTGCGCCGCTCTGGTCCTCACCGGGGGGGACCGCCAGGGGGGCAGGGGGGGCGATGCCGGGGGCGAGGGGACCGGCCCCGCCGTGCTGGCCGCCGTGGATGCCCACGCCCGGGCCCACCTGGCCGCCTACAAGCGACCCAAGCAGTACGCGGTGGTGGACGCCCTGCCCCGGACGGCCACGGGGAAGGTCCGGCGCACCCTGATCCCCGGCCTCGTCACCGATCCGTCGGGGCCGGCCTGACCCGCCCCGGGCCGGGTCCCTCCCCCCGATCAGGCCGGGCGTGGGGGGATGGGAGGCCGGCCGGGTGGGCGATACTGGTGCGATGAGTACCGTTGCGGCCGGACCACCCATCGCCACCGTCAATCCCGTGACCGGCCAGCTGGTCCAGGCCTTCGAGCCCTACGACGGCGCCGGCGTCGAGCAGCGCCTGGCCGCGGCGGCCGTCGCCGCTCCTCTCTGGGCCCGCAGCACCTTCGAGGAGCGGTCCCGGCTGCTCATCACCGCGGCCGAGCTCCTCGAAGGGGAGGTGCCGGCCATCGCCCACGTGGTGACGACCGAGATGGGCAAGCCCTTCGCCCAGGCCAAGGGCGAGGTGGCCAAGTGCGCCAGTGGCTTCCGGTGGTTCGCCGAGCACGCCGAGGCCATGCTGACCGACGAGCGGGTCCCCGTGAACGCCTCGCTCGGGCTGATCACCTACCAGCCGCTGGGCGCGGTGCTGGCCATCATGCCGTGGAACTTCCCCCTCTGGCAGGTGGTCCGGTTCCTCGCCCCCGCGCTCATGGCCGGCAACGTGGGTCTGCTCAAGCACGCCCCGAACGTCCCCCGGACCGCCCTGTTGTTGGAGGACCTGCTGCGCCGGGCCGGCGCGCCCGACGGCGTGTTCCAGACCCTGCTCATCGGTACCGACCAGGTGCCGGCCATCATCGCCGACCCCCGGGTGGCAGCGGTGACCCTCACCGGCAGCGTGGGCGCCGGCCGGGCGGTGGCGGCCCAGGCCGGCGCGGTGGGCAAGAAGGTCGTCCTCGAGCTCGGCGGGAGCGACCCGTTCATCGTGCTCCCCTCGGCCGACCTGGAGAAGGCCATCGCCGTGGGTGTCGAGGCACGGGTGCAGAACGCCGGCCAGTCGTGCATCGCCGCCAAGCGCTTCATCGTCCACCGGGAGGTGGCCGAAGCCTTCACCGAGGGCTTCGTGGCCGGCATGGATGCCCTGTCGGTCGGCGATCCCTTCGACCCGGCCACCGAGGTCGGCCCGCTGGTGACCGAGGCGGCCCGGGACACCATCGCCGCCCAGGTGGAGGACGCCCGGGCCCACGGTGCGGCCATCCTCTGCGGCGGCGAGCCGGTGGTCGGACCGGGCGGCCCCGAACACCCGGGCTACTTCTATCGGCCGACGGTCATCTCCCACATCACCCCGGCCATGCGCGTGGCCACCGAAGAGGTCTTCGGACCGGTGGCCCTGCTCTACACCGTGGCCGACGCCGACGAGGCCCTGGCCCTGGCCAACGGGACCGAGTTCGGGCTGGGCTCGAGCGTGTGGACCCACGAGCCCGACGAGCAGCAGCGTTTCGTCACCGAGCTGCAGGCCGGCCAGGTCTTCGTCAACGGCATGGTGGTGTCCATGCCCGAACTGCCCTTCGGCGGGATCAAGAGCTCCGGGGTGGGTCGTGAGCTGGCCTCGTTCGGTCTCCACGAGTTCTGCAACGTGAAGACGGTGTGGGTGGCCTGATGGGGTCGTCGGGCACCGGTCGGGACGGGGGGCGCCCGGCCCGGGCCTATCTGGACCACGCCGCCACCACGCCGATGCTCCCCGAGGCGGTGGAGGCGATGGTGCCCTTCCTGGGCGGGACGTTCGGCAACCCGTCGGGAGGCCACTTCGAGGCCCGTCAGGCCCGCAGGGCCCTGGACGACGCCCGCCAGCGCGTGGCCGCCTCGTTCGCCGTGGACCTCGGTGATGTGGTCTTCACGGGCAGTGGCACCGAGGCCGACAATCTGGCCGTGGTGGGCGGCTGGGAGGCCGGGTCCGGCGGCGACCATCCCCCCACCGCCCTGGTGTGCGCGGCCATGGAGCACCATGCCGTGCTCACCACCTGCCGGTGGTTGGCCCGGCGCACCGGGGCCGAATTGCGCGAGGTGGGGACGGGCAAGGACGGCCTCGTCGACCTCGAGGCCCTGGCCGAGGCGTGCACGCCCGAGGTCGGGTTGGTGTCGGTGATGGCCGTCAACAACGAGATCGGTACCGTCCAGCCCCTCGCCGAGGTGGCCGCCCTCGTGCGGTCGGGCTCGCCCGACGCCCTCTTCCACACCGACGCCGTCCAGGCCGTCCCCTGGCTGGACACGGCCGGGCTGGCCCGGTGGGCCGACCTGGTGTCCATCAGCGGCCACAAGTTCGGGGGCCCCAAGGGTGTCGGCGCGCTCGTCCTGTCCCCGGGAACGACCGTCGGTCCCCTCATCCACGGAGGCGGCCAGGAGCGGGGCCGGCGGAGCGGCACCCAGAACGTGGCCGGCATCGTGGCCCTGGCTGTGGCCCTGGCGGCCACCGAGTCGACGCGACCGGCGACCGTGACCCGGGTGGGCGCCCTGCGGGACCGGCTGGGTGACGGGATCCTGGCCGCCGTGGCCGGTGCCGTCGAGACCGGCGAGCGTCACCAGCGGGTGGCCGGCTCCCTCCACCTGCGCTTCGCCGGGGTCGAGGCCGAGGCGCTGGTGCTCCTCCTCGACCGGGCCGGTGTGGCGGTGTCGGCGGGGGCGGCCTGCTCCAGCGGGGCCGTCGAGGTGAGCCACGTGCTCACGTCGATGGGGCTCGGCCCCGAGGAGGCGGCCAGCGGCATCCGGCTGTCCCTCGGAGCCACCACCACCGAGGCCGACGTCGACCACGCCCTGGCCGTGGTGCCGGGTGCCGTCGGACAGCTGCGAGACTGATCGCATGCGTGTGCTGGTGGCCATGTCGGGTGGTGTGGACTCGTCGGTGGCCGCGGCCCTGTTGGCCGACCGTCTCGGCCGTGACCAGGTGGTGGGGGCCACCCTCAAGCTGTGGGGCGGGGAGTCGGACTCGGGCTGCTGCTCAGTGGCCGACGTGGACGACGCCCGGCGGGTGGCCGACCAGCTGGGTCTCGACCACCACGTCTTCAACTTCGCCGCCACCTTCGACGAGCGGGTGGTGCAGCCCTACGTCCGGGGCCACGCCGAGGGCCGGACCCCCAATCCGTGCATCGAGTGCAACCGCCACCTCAAGTTCGACCGTTTGCTGGAGCGGGCCGTCGACCTCGGGTTCGACGCCGTGGCCACCGGCCACCACGCCCGTCGGTCCGTGACGGCCGAGGGGCGCGTGCGACTGTGCCGGGGCGCCGACCCGGACAAGGACCAGTCCTACGTCCTGGCCATGCTGGGCCAGGGGCAGCTGGCCCGGTCCCTCTTCCCGGTGGGCGAGATGACCAAGGCCGAGGTCCGCGCCGAGGCGCATCGTCGGGGCCTGCGCACGGCGGGCAAGCCCGACAGCCAGGACGTCTGCTTCATCCGCTCGGACCAGGGCCGGGCGGGCTTCCTGGGCGACCGGGTTCCCCTCCATCGGGGCCGGATGGTCGACCACGCCACCGGGGAGGACCTCGGCGCGGTCGACGCCGTGGAGCTCGTGACCGTGGGCCAGCGCCGCGGCATGGGCCACAGCGGCGACGGACGTCGCCGGTTCGTGACCGCCGTGGACGTCCCGGCCCGGCGGGTGACGATCGGGCCTCCCGAAGCGGCCTACGCCTCCGACGTGGCCCTCCACACCGTCACTTGGGTCGACGGCGACCCGCTCCCCAGGACGTCGGTGCGACCCGGCGCTCCCCCGACCACCGCCGTGCTGGCCCAGTGCAGTGCCCATGGGCCGGCCGTCGCCGCTTCGCTGTCCCGGGTCGACGGGGGCCTGGCCGTGCGGTTCGACCGCCCGCAGCGTCGGATCGCCCCCGGCCAGACCGTGGCCCTCTACGACCCGCGCCGTCCCGACGAGGTGGTCGGCTCGGGCATCGTCCGGTGAGCGGTCGACGGCCTCGGCCGGCCGACGACGACGACAACCAGGACCGCGTGGCCGACGGGGTCGCGGAAGCCGACCGGAGCGGGGGAGGGGCGCTCGACCCGGTGGCCCGGGCCGACGCGCTGCGCTCCCTGATCAAGTACCACAACGACCGCTACCACCGCCTCGACGCACCGGAGATCGCCGACGCCGAGTACGACGCCCTGGTGCGGGAGCTCCGGGGCATCGAGGCCGAGCACCCCGACCTGGCCGTGCCCGACTCGCCCACCACCACGGTGGGCGCCGCCCCCTCGACCCTGTTCGCCGAGGTGGCCCACCGGGTCCCCATGATGAGCCTGGACAACGCCTTCAGCCCCGAGGAGCTCCAGGCCTGGGCGGACCGCCTGGCCAAGCAGGTACCCGAGGACACCGCCTTCGTCTGCGAACTGAAGATCGACGGTCTGGCCATCTCCCTCACCTACCGGGAGGGTCGCTACGTCCAGGCCGCCACCCGCGGCGACGGGCGGACCGGCGAGGACGTGACGGCCAACGTGGCCACCATCGAGGACATCCCCGACCACCTCGCCCCCGGCGCCCACCCCACGCCGGCGCTCATCGAGGTGCGGGGCGAGGTGTACATGCCCAAGGGGGCCTTCGAGGAGCTCAACCGCCGCCAGGCCGAGGCCGGCGACCGGCTGTTCGTCAATCCCCGCAACTCGGCGGCCGGCTCCCTGCGCCAGAAGGACTCCTCCATCACCGCCGGGCGGGCGCTGTCCTTCTGGGCCTACCAGGTGGGGGAGTTGCAGCTGGAGGCGGGGTCCGACAGCGGTGCCGGATCCTCGCTGCCCGGGGAGCTGGCCGCCACCCACGCCGAGACGCTGGCCTGGATGGACCGGGCCGGGTTCCCGGTCAATCCCGAGCGCGCCCTGGTCCACGGTCTGGACGAGGTCCTCACCTTCTGCCGGCGGTGGGAGGAGGGTCGTCACGACCTCGACTACGACATCGACGGGGTGGTCGTGAAGGTGGACGACCTGGGCCTGCAACGCCGGCTGGGGGCGACGTCGCGGGCGCCGCGCTGGGCCATCGCCTACAAGTTCCCCCCCGAGGAGCGGACGACCGCCCTCCGGCACATCCAGGTGTCCATCGGCCGGACCGGCAAGGCCACCCCCTTCGCCGTGCTGGAGCCGGTGTTCGTCGGGGGATCCACGGTCTCCTTGGCCACCCTGCACAACGAGGACCAGGTGAAGCTGAAGGACGTGCGCCCCGGCGACACCGTGGTGGTGCGCAAGGCCGGTGACGTCATCCCCGAGGTGGTCGGGCCCGTGCTGGTGAAGGGCAAGCGACGCAAACCCGCCTGGACGTTCCCGACCGTCTGTCCGAGCTGTGGCGCCCCCCTCGTCCGGCTGCCCGGCGAGAGCGACACCTTCTGCACCAACCTCGACTGCCCGGGCCAGCGGGTCCAGCGCCTGGCCCACTTCGCGTCGCGCTCGGCCATGGACATCGAAGGACTCGGCGAGCAGCGGGTCCAGCTGTTCGTGGACCACGGCCTGCTCAACGACGTGGCCGACCTGTACGCCTTCACCCCCGAGACCTTCACCGGCCTGGAGGGCTTCGCCGAGCTCTCCATCGCCAACCTCCTGGCCGCCATCGACGCCTCCCGGGCCCGTCCCTTGCACCGGGTCCTGATCGGACTGGGCATCCGCCACCTCGGCCAGGTCGGCTCGCTCGCCCTGGCCCGCGCCCTCGGCGACATCGACGCCATCATGGTGGCCGACGAGGAGCGCCTGGCCGCCGTCGACGGCGTCGGCCCGGTGATCGCCGCCAGCGTGGTCCGCTGGCTGGCCTCCGACGTCAACCGGTCGGTGGTCGAGCGCCTGCGGGCTGCCGGACTGACCCTGGTCGAGCCCGGTCGGGACGCCGAGGAGGCCCCTTCGGTGGCCCAGACCCTGGCCGGCCGCTCGGTGGTGGTCACCGGCACGCTGGACGGCTACACCCGGGAGGAGGCCGAAGCGGCCATCCTGGCCCGGGGGGGCAAGTCCCCGGGCTCGGTGTCGAAGAAGACCTTCGCCCTGGTGGTGGGGGAGGCACCCGGGGCCTCCAAGGCCACCAAGGCCGAGCAGCTGGGTGTCCCGGTCCTCGACGGCGCCGCCTTCGAGCAGCTCCTCGAGACCGGCGAGGTGCCCGACCCGTCGGGCTGATCCCGGGCCGGAGGCTGACCCTCCACCGCTCGCGGGCCGCCGCTCGGTAGCCTGTCCGCAGAATCATGCCGAGTATCACCGACTCCATCGGGCGTGTCCTCGGCGACCGCTACCGACTGGTCACCGCACTGGGTACCGGTGCGTCCGCGCACGTCTACCTGGCCGACGACGTGTCCCTTCACCGTCGGGTGGCCATCAAGGTCCTCCACCCGGCCCTGGCCGGCGACGCCAACTTCCTCAAGCGGTTCCGGGCCGAGGCTCGGGCCGTGGCCGCCCTCAACCATCCCAACATCCTCCAGGTCTACGACTGGGGTGAGGAGAACGACGAGCCCTACCTGGTGCTCGAGTACCTGGCCGGGGGCAGCCTGCGCCAGGTCTACGACACCGGCACCCTGCTCACGCCCGAGCAGGCCGTCCGGATCGGCCTGCAGGCCACGGCCGGGCTCGACTACGCCCACCGCCGGGGGCTGATCCACCGGGACATCAAACCGGCCAACCTGCTCTTCGACGCCGACCGCCGCCTGCGCATCGCCGACTTCGGGCTGGCCCGGGCCCTGGCCGAGGCGGCGTGGACCGAGCCCGACGGTGCCATCTTGGGCACGGCCCGCTACGCCGCCCCCGAGCAGGTCGAGGGATGGGTCCTGGACGGCAAGGCCGACGTCTACGCCCTGGCCCTGGTTCTGTACGAGGGGGTCACCGGGGAGACGCCGTTCATCGGCGACACCACCATCGCCACCCTGATGGCCCGGGTGGGCGCCCTCCTCCCCGAGCACCGCGCCCTCGGGCCCCTGAACGACGTCCTCGTGTGGGCGGCGGCCCCCGAGCCCTCCGAGCGCTTCGACGCCGCCCAGTTCGCCCTCCGCCTGGAGGAGCTGGCCGCCACCCTGCCCGATCCCGAGCCCATCCCCATCGTCGACGCCGTCGCCGTCGAGGAGGCCGACGACCTGGACAAGGTGATGGTCCGTCCCGCTCGCCGGACTCCCTTCGACGGTGCGTCGCCCGACGCCACCGAGCTCGGAGTCCCCGCCGTGGTCGGCGCCACTACCCTCCCCGGGGAGGCCCCCTCCCTCAAGAAGCAGAAGAAGGCCTTGAAGCGGCCCTCGGCGTCGACCGGCGGCATCCGGCCCCGGCGACGGCGGTGGCCCTGGGTGGCGGCCATCGTGGTGGCCGTGCTCGCCCTGGTGGCCGGCGGGACCGCCCTGGCCGTGCAGGCCAAGCTGTTCACCCCGAGTCACCCGGTGCCGTCCCTGGTGGGCCAGACGGTGCCCCAGGCCCGGCAGGCCGTCCGGGCCGACAAGTTCACCGTGCGCACCGCCGGCCACGCCTCCAGCATCACCGTCGGCGCCGGCCTCATCTTGAGCCAGCGGCCCACCCCCCGTTCGGGGGGCCAGGTGGCCACGGCCAAGCAGGGCTCGACCATCGACGTGGTGGTCTCCACCGGCCCCCCGCCGGTGGCCATCCCCGTCCTGACCTCGTTCACCTCCTGCACCGACGCCGTGGCCGCGCTCAAGGCCGTCCACCTGGTCGGGGTGTGCCCGCCCACCGCCGAGCAGTACAGCTCGACCGTGGTGGCCGGGGCCGTCCTCGGTAGCACGCCCACCGGGACCGCCCCCTACGGCTCGACGGTGACGATCATCACCTCCAAGGGCCACGCCCCCGTGGCCATCCCGACCGTCACCGGCCCGACCTCGTCGTACACGGCCGCCGCCGCCGCCCTCACCGCGGCGGGCTTCGTGCCCCAGCAGAACAACGAGTACAGCCCGACGGTGCCCTCCGGCCAGGTCATCGGCACCACCCCGGACCCCTCGACGGGCCCCCAGGCGTTCGGGTCGAAGGTGAGCGTGAACATCTCCCTCGGGCCCCAGCCGGTGATCATCCCCAACGTGGTGGGTGAGTCGGTGAGCGCGGCGACCAGCGCCCTCACCGGCGCTGGGCCTCAAGGTGGGTGGTCCCTACGGGCCGCCGGGGGCCACGACGGTGCTGTCGACGGATCCGGCGGCGGGGACCTCGGTCCAGGCCGCCTCGACCACCGTCAACATCTACACGCTGTGACGCCGACCGCCCCGGACTGCGAGCTGTGCGAGGCGGCGCGGATCACCGAGTGGTTCCACGAGGACGACGTCTGCTGGGTGGCGGCCTGCGAAGTGTGCGACGTGCCCATGGTGGTGTGGAAGCAGCACGGCAACGAACCCCCCGAGACCGAGGTGGACCACATGCTGGCCCAGCTGGGTCGGGTGGCCGACGAACGCCTCGGGGCCGGTGTGTGGTCCTTCGACCGGGTCATGCGTCAGATCCCGGACCACTTCCACGCCCACGCTCGCGACCCGGACTGGTGGTTCCGCCGGTTCGGCCGCCGCTGACCGGCGCACCGGTGATCAAGTACCTGGGATCCAAGCGCCGCCTGGTGCCCGTCCTGGCCGCGCTGGCCGAGGCCTCGGGGGCCCGCACCGGGCTCGACCTGTTCTGTGGCACCACCCGGGTCTCCCAGGCGTGGAAGGCGCTCGGGCTCGAGGTGACCGCAGCCGACAGCGCCCGGTTGGCCCACGTCCTGGCCCGCTGCTACGTGGCCACCGATCCCTCGTCCCGGGCGGGCCTGATGGCCGACGTGGAGGCCGCCGTGGACCGGCTGAACTCGGTCGAGGGTCGTCCGGGCTACGTCACCGACACCTTCTGCCTGGCCTCCCGCTACTTCCGACCCGAGAACGGCGCCCGGATCGACGCCGTGCGGGACGTGATCGAGGCCGAGTACGCCGGCACCGACCTGTGGCCGGTCCTCCTCACCAGCCTGCTCGAGGCGGCCGACCGGGTCGACTCGACCACCGGGCTGCAGATGGCCTACCTGAAGCAGTGGGCGGCCCGGTCCCTCCAGCCCCTGGTGCTGCGGGTCCCGGACCTGCTGGCCGGCCCGGGGCGGGCCGTGCAGGGGGACGCCTGTGCCCTGGTCGGGCCGGGCGGACTCCCCGGGGTGGACCTGGCCTACCTCGACCCGCCCTACAACCAGCACCGCTACGACTCCAACTACCACGTGTGGGAGACCATCGTGGCCTGGGACGCCCCCCCGTTCTACGGCGTGGCCTGCAAGCGTGACGATCTCCGGGACCCGGCTCGCCGCAGCGCGTTCAACGGCCGACGGACCATGCCGGTGGCCCTGGCCCAGGTGGTGGAGTCGGTCCGTGCCGACGTGGTCATCCTGTCCTACAACAACGAGTCCTGGCTGAGCTTCGACGAACTCCACGCCCTGTGCGCCGGTCGGGGCCACGTGGCCGTGCTGGCCTTCGACTCGGCCCGGTACGTGGGGGCGAGGATCGGCATCCACAACCCGGCCGGCCGCAAGGTGGGCACCGTGTCCCACCTCCGCAACACCGAGTACATGCTGGTGGCCGGCGACCGGTCCCGGGTGCGGCGCATGGTGACCAGGGTGGCCGACGCCGGCCTGGGCCAGCTCGTCGACCGGCCCGTCCCCGTGGTCACCCTGGCCGCCGGGGCGGCGGTGCCGGTTTGACCCGGTAGCGGAGCCCCTGCCAACGTGGTCCGACACCGGCGGGAGACCACTCCCGGCGCGCCGGCCACCATCAGCACAGGCACCTCAGGGGGACCGACACCATGGGAGCACTCGACGGACGCACCGCCATCATCACCGGTGCCGGTCGTGGAATCGGGCGGGAGCACGCCCTGTTCTTCGCCTCCGAAGGGGCCAACGTGGTGGTCAACGACCTCGGCGGCGCCGTGGACGGCTCGGGGGACGACCGCTCGCCGGCCCAGCAGGTGGTGGACGAGATCACCGCGGCGGGCGGACGCGCCGTGGCCAACACCGACGACGTGTGCGACTGGGAGGGGGGCAAGCGGCTCGTCGACGTCGCCGTGGAGACCTACGGCGACCTCGACATCCTGGTCAACAACGCCGGCATCCTCCGGGACCGGGTGCTGGTCAACATGTCCGAGGCCGAGTGGGACTCGGTGGTCCACGTCCACCTGAAGGGCCACTTCGTGCCCACCCGGCACGCCGCCGCCCACTGGCGGGCCCGGACCAAGGAGGGCAAGGAGGTCCGGGCGTCGGTCATCAATACGTCGTCCACCTCGGGCCTGCTGGGCAATCCCGGTCAGTCCAACTACGGCGCGGCCAAGGCCGGGATCGCCGCGTTCACCGTCATCGCCGCCGAGGAGCTGGTGCGCTACGGCGTGCGGGTCAACGCCATCGCCCCGGCCGCCCGGACCCGGATGACCGAGCAGACCCCGGGACTGTCCGACATCGTCCGCGCCCCCCGGGACGCCGCCGAGTTCGACAGCTGGGATCCCGCCAACGTCTCTCCGCTGGCGGCCTACCTGGCCACCGAGTCGTGCCCGGCCACGGGCCGGGTGTTCTTCGTCCAGGGCGGGCAGGTCCGTCTCTTCCAGCCCTGGACCATGACCGAGTCCATCGACAAGGACGAACGCTGGACGGTGGCCGAGTTGGCAGCGGAGATGCACCGGCTCGGAGGCTGAGGGATGTCCCCGGTCCGGGGCTCCGACCGTCCCGGCGAGGACCAGGCCTTCGATCCCGAAGAGGTCCGGTCGGCAGAGGCCCTCCTCAGTGGGACCGGTGCCGGTGCCGAGGGCGGCATCGTGGTGCCGTGGCCGATCCTCTTCCGCCACCGCGTCCATCGGCGCCTCACCCGCTCGGACCGCTACCAGTGGTGGGTGCTGTGGACTGTCCTGGCCGGGCTGCTGTCGGTCAACATCACCTTCACCGTCTTCGTGGTGGCCCTGCCCCAGGTGGCCCGCCAGCTCCACACCTCGGTGTCCACGCTCACCTGGACCTCGACCGGACCCTTGCTGGCCTTCGGGGTAGCCGCTCCGGTCCTCGGCAAGCTCGGCGACCTGCGTGGCTACCGCAAGCTCTACCTGTGGGGGCTGTCGGGCGCCGCCGTCAGTGTGGTGCTGACCGCCTCGGCCCCCACGGCCGGGGTGCTCATCGCCGCCCGGCTGTTCGACGGGGTCCAGGGAGCCGCCACCGGGGCCGCGTCCATGGCCTTGGTGCTCCAGGCCTTCTCGCACGAGGACCGGGTGAAGGCCATGGGATGGTGGGCCCTGGTCGGGGCGGGCGGTCCGGTGCTCGGGGTGACGATCGGCGCGCCCATCATCCAGTACTTCGGCTGGCGGGCCCTGTTCTGGGGCGAGCTGCCGCTCATGGCCATCGCCGCCGCCCTGGCCATCGTGGTGCTACCCGCCCACGACCGTGGCCCCGAGGGGGCGGCCCGCTCGGTCACCGGCCCCCCCGGCTCCGCCACCGGGCCCACCCCCAGCCCGTGGCGACAGATGGACTGGATGGGGTCGTGGACCCTCGCCCTGGCGGTCACGGCCGGACTGCTGGCTCTCAACGAGGCGCCGTCGTGGGGCTTCACCTCCCCGGCCACCCTGGCCGTGTTCGCCCTGTCCCTCGGCGCCGGCGTTGTCTTCGTGGCCCACGAGCGCCGGGCCCCGAAGCCCCTGATCCCCCTGCGGTACTTCAAGATGCGCAACTTCGTCTTCCCCCTCGGGGCCCGGGCCCTCCTCAACTTCGCCTACATGGGCGGGTTCTTCCTCTTCCCCATCCTCATGGAGGGCATCTACGGCTACAGCGAGACCCGGGCCGGCCTGGTCTCCACGGCCCGGCCGCTCTTGTTCTCCCTGGTGGCGCCGGCAGCGGGCTATGCCGCCGTCAAGGTGGGCGAGCGCTCGCTGGTGATGGCCGGGGCCGTCGTGCTCACCGCCTCCATGCTGGTCTTCACCCAGCTCGGATCGAGCCCGTCGTTGCTGGTGATCATCATCGCCCTCGCCCTGTCCGGGGTGGGCATCGGGCTGTCCACGCCGTCCACGGTGTCCTCGGCGTCCAACGAAGTTGCCGAGGACGAGTTGGGGGTGATGAGCGCGGCCCAGCAGCTCATCACCCAGATCGGGATCGTCGCCGGCATCCAGGTGATGGTGACCGTGCAGGCATCGGCCCACGGCGGGGTGGGATCACTGGCCTCGTTCCACCGCGCCTACGCCGTCGGGGCCATCGCCGCCGTGCTGGCCGGTGTGTGCGGCTTCTTCGTGCGCAACACACCCCGCGGTGACCCGTCGGGCCTGCCGCCCGAGGTGCCGGCGGTCTGAGCTACGGGCCGACGTAGAACCAGTCCGCCATCACCGCCGCACTGGTGCCGCCCGGGGTGGTGACGAAGACGTTGCGCAGGCCTGCCGGCTCGGCCGGGGAGACGGCGGTGATCTGGGTGGACGAGACCACGGTGTAGCTGGCGGCCACGGTGCCGAAGGCCACCCGGGTGGCACCGGTGAACCCGGTGCCGGTGATGGTCACCGCCGTGCCTCCGGCGCTGGTGCCGGACGGGGGCGAGACGGCGCTGACCGTGGGTGGGGGAGGTGCGACGTAGAACCAGTCCGCCATCACCGCCGCACTGGTGCCGCCCGGGGTGGTGACGAAGACGTTGCGCAGGCCTGCCGGCTCGGCCGGGGAGACGGCGGTGATCTGGGTGGACGAGACCACGGTGTAGCTGGCGGCCACGGTGCCGAAGGCCACCCGGGTGGCACCGGTGAACCCGGTGCCGGTGATGGTCACCGCCGTGCCTCCGGCGCTGGTGCCGGACGGGGGCGAGACGGCGCTGACCGTGGGTGGGGGAGGTGCGACGTAGAACCAGTCCGCCATCACCGCCGCACTGGTGCCGCCCGGGGTGGTGACGAAGACGTTGCGCAGGCCTGCCGGCTCGGCCGGGGAGACGGCGGTGATCTGGGTGGACGAGACCACGGTGTAGCTGGCGGCCACGGTGCCGAAGGCCACCCGGGTGGCACCGGTGAACCCGGTGCCGGTGATGGTCACCGCCGTGCCTCCGGCGCTGGTGCCGGACGGGGGCGAGACGGCGCTGACCGTGGGTGCGGCCGCCGTCACCGACACCGTGTCGAAGCCCGCCGTCGATGCGGTCCCCTGGTTGTGCGAGGTGACCGCCAGTCCGGCCAACACGCTGCCGGAGAGGCCGGATACGGTCTGGGTCGAACCGGGCACGGCCGTCCACGTCGTGCCGTCGGTCGAGGTGTACGCCGTGTAGGTCACGACGCCCCCGGCCGTCGTGCGGGCCACGCGCAGGTAGGTGGGCACCGTTCCCGGGGTGGTCACCTGCGTGGAGGTGCCCCCCTGGACGGTCCGCCATTGGACGGCCACCCCGTTGGCCGGCGTCACGAAGGCCGCGTAGTACGGCGACCCGGGATCGGTGGTGGACCGGAGCATGACACCGGCCTTGGCCCAGACGCTGGTGTCCGTCTGACCGGTCACGTGGGCGGTCACCGTGCCGTCAGCGGCCAGGGTCTGATCGACGAGGTGGAAGGCGTCGGACGTCCCCCAGATGTCGCCGCCGCCCCCGATGACCGACCAGCTGGAACCGGTCAGGGTCTGATGGCCGGTGGGGAGGGGGCCACCGATGTCCGAGCAGGTCCAACCGACCGGACAGCTGGGCGGAGGGGGTGGGGCGGCCTGGTAGTGCGCGAGCACCTGGCCGGCGGACAGCTCGGCGCTGTAGAAGGCCACGTCCGAGAGGGTGCCGGCGAAGTAGTTGCTGGTGGGTGAGTTCGACCACCCGGCCAGGTTCTCCGCTCCCACCCGCCAGTAGCCGAGGTAGCTCTGGGCGCCGGCCGTGGTGTTGGCGGCCACCGGCTGGCCGTCGACATAGAGGTGCATGCCGTCGGGCCCCTGGGTGGCCACGAGGTGGTGCCAGGCGCCGTCGTTGTAGGAGAGGGGCGTGTTGATCGTGACGGGGGTCCCGGCGTAGACGCCGAAATAGATCTGGCCGTTGTTGGCCATGTACACGATGCGGTCCCGGCTGGTCGACGTCGTCCCGCTGGGCGAGGTGCCGAAGCCCATGAGGGTGCCACCCGAGGTCGTGGTGGTCTTGAACCACATCTCCTCGGTGTAGGTGGTGGGGTCGGTAATGGGTTGGGAAGCCACGATCTGGCTGGTCGTGCCGTTGAGCGTGACCGCCCGGCCCCCCGACCCCTCCGCCGGGCTGGGAACGCCGTAGGTGAATCCACCGCCCAGGTAGCTGCCCGTGTCGCCGTTGCCACTGACGTCCGTGGCCGTGGCGCCACCCGTGTCGTTGAGCGGCCAGTAGGCGGCCGGTCCGTCGAGAAAGACCGTCCGGCCATAGGGGTTCGACGGCGGCTGCGTGGCGACGTTGGTGATCGAGAGGGTGGTGGAGACACTGGGCGTGCCGCTGGCATCCAGCGCGAACAGCATGTAGGGCCCGGGCAGGGCGATGCCCGGGTCGGAGGGTACGGCCAGTTGGTAGGTATCGCCGCTCGACGACACGATCGACAAGGGCACCCGCCGTTGATCGTTGTCCACCGAGTGGGTCGATTCGCCGTAGCGCACCATGGCGAACTGGGTGACCGGTCCACCGGTGGTCACCGTGATCGTCTGCCCGGTGGCGGCCGTGGTCGGGGCCGACGTGATGGTGGGCCGGGTTCGCAGCGTGCCGTCGGCGTTCAGCAGGTAGGGCGGTGTGAAGATCTGTCCGTCGGGGTGGTTGGTCGAGCAGGTGCCACAGAGACCGCCCCCTCCCGAGAACACCCGACCGTCAGGCAGCAAGATCCCCACCGAGTGGTAGTTGCGTGGCTCGGCCTCCGGGGCCATGACGGTGAAGGTCCCGGTGGTCGGATCCCACAGCTCGGCGTTGAGGACCGAGTTGGCGTCGCTGAAGGGCACGGCGTAGGTCTGCCCACCCATGGTGACCACCTGCCCATTGGGCAGCACCACACTGTTGGCGAAGGCGCGTGCGTAGTTCATCGAGCCCACCTGGGTGACAGTCGGATCCGTACCCGGGGAGCCGATCTGGACCTGGTAGGCCTGGTTGGTGGCGTTGGCGTTCTGGTAGTCGGGTGCGCCCCCCATGGTGATCACCTTGTTGGTGTCGTAGTAGACGGCGTTGCCGTTCATGGCATCCGCGCTCGTGCCTCGCGTGCCGGCCGGCGTGATGGACCCGGCCCCGGTCGTGGAGATCCAGTTCATCTGCTTGGACGGTCCGGCCTGGAGGACGCTGCCCCCGGAGCTGGCGATGAACCAACCGTGGTTGTCGGCGCGGTAGACCCCCTGGGCGTCAGCGGTGTACATGGGCGTGGCCGGGACGTTGGTCAACTCCCGCCAACTGCCGGTGGGTGACCAGATCTCCCCGAGCTTGCCGCCGAGGAGCCCCGACCACGAACCGCCCAGGGTGAAGGCCTGGCCGTTGGACAGCAGGGTCATGCCTTGGTAGCCGCGTCCGATGTTCATCGGGGGCCCGGCCCGCCAGGTGTTGGTGGCCGGGTTGTAGATACTGGTCTGCTGGTCGCTCAGACCGCCGGTGACCATGACCTCCCCGTCGGGCAGGATGACCACGCCGGGGCAGAACATGTTGTGATTGGTGTTGGAGACCGTGTCCTCGCTGACCGCACCGGTGGTCAAATTGAGGATGGCGGTCTGGGTGTAGGGATCATTGCCCCCTCCGTAGGCGAGCGCCTGATCCGCTGACCACACCAACATCTCGTTGTTGGGCAGGAGGGCGGCGGCAACGGGAATGATGGGGAAGCCGATGGTCGGCCCCCACTCGCCGACCACGGCGGGGTTGGTGCTGATGGTGGGCGCCTGGGTGGCCAGCAGCCTCTGGGCCGTCAGCGTGTTCGACGGCGCCGGGGCGGCGAGAACATGGGGGACACCCTGTAGGTAGATCTCCGCCGCGGCGACCTCGGTTCCGGTGCCGGCCGCCGGGGACACCGCGGTGAGCCGCACGAACCGGGTGTCGGCCGGGTCGAAGCCGATCTGCTTGACGACGGTCGTGTCCGACCAGGTGCCGGTGGCGACCGTGATGAAGGTGACGCCGTCGTTGCTGACACCGATGCTGTAGCGGCCGATCACGCCCACGGGCGACGGAGTCTGCGGCGGCTCGTAGATGAGACCGGAGACGACCTGGGGTGCCCGCATGTCGATGGTGATCGACGCGGGTGTGGCCGGCCCAACTGCGGCCACCCAGTCACTGAAGGCGTTGGCGTCGAGGGCGGCCTCGGCGGGATCACCGGCAAGGCTCTGGCTGGCCGATGCCGTCCAGCCCTCACGTTGGAGCGTGGGCGCATCGGGCGTGTAGGCGGCCACGGGCACGGTGACCCGGCCGGACCGGTTGGGCGTGGCGCTCACCGCCGACGGGCCGGGAAGCGAGACCGTCACGACGGCGACGGAGGCAACGACCACCACCGGGACGGCCAGCCACCTCCAGCCCACGCGTGAACGCGCACCCCTCGTCCTCACCGACCGGCCCCTTTCACCCAGGCAGCGGCCCCAACCTCGAGCCACCTTCGGCCGAATCTAACGATGAGGGTGGTCCGAGACAATTCGAAATCGGGAAGCGGGGACGAATGGTCGATCTCAGCACCATCGAAACCACCCAGGGTGACGGTTCAGCCGTTCCGAGCGCCGCAGAAGGGGCCAGGTGCCCCGGTTCACCACCCCGTCACCGTCCGGATCGAACGCAGCCCATCCAGGATCAGGGATGGCTGTCTTGTCAGCGCGCCCCGTCGGTCAGGGCGGCGAACGACAGGGGTGTGTACGCCGGTCCGATCTCGCAGGTGGGCGGGGCCTGATTGCCCAGGTTCCAAAAGGAGAATCCGGCCGCCGCCGTGCTCGCCTGTCCGAGGGGCCCGTAGTTGAGGACCGGTTCGCCCCCGGCCAGACGGAGCATGTCCGTGACGTGCAGCGATGCGTCGAGGTCCGAGAGGTAGTTGTCCGAACCGGGCTGCTCGCTGGTCGCCAGACACGCCGACCACGCCGACAGGTACCACGGTCGCCCCGCCGCCACGGCGTAGTCGGCGAATCCCGGGATGAGCTGCTGGTCGTTCGTCGAGTTGTCCTCGATGTCGGCGGTGGCGTTGTCGGGCAGGGCGATGATCTGTTGCCACGGGACGCCGGCAGGGCACGGATAGGTGCCGTCCCCTGGACTACAGCCGCTGTTGGCGTCGTTGAGGTGGGAGAAGCCGCCGGACGAGATGAGGATGGGGGACAAGGAGTGCCAGTACGCCTCCAACGTCGAGTACCAGGTGAGCATGGCCTGGGGGTCGGCGGGAAGCTGGCACGGTGCGCTGATGCAGTCCTCACCGGTCGGCGTCACTGGTTCGCCCCACAGCTCCACCTTGGCGATCGTCGGATTGTCCCCGTTGGGCACCCCGCCCACGCGCTGGTCGGCGACGAACGCGAGGTACTGCTTCTGGTAGCTGAAGTCGGTCCCGCCCCCCGCCGTCGGGCTGAAGGGGTTCATGCCCGCCGTCTCCATCGCCGCGAAGAACTCCGAGAGGTTCACCAGGACGTGATCGCCTGCCGCCCCCATCTGGCCGATGTACTGCTCGACTCGGTTCCACGTCGTCGGGTCTTCGGTCTCGCCGATGGTGCGGTACTGCGAGTCGAAGTTGACCAGCTCGGAGGTGTTCAGGTTGGCCTCGGTGAGCAGGGATGCCTCTCCGGTCGGGTCGGCGTAGTGACCGTATGCCGTCCCTCCCGTCATGGTCCACGGCAGCCCGTGCAGACAGAGTTGGGTGCCGCAGACGGTGACGAACGGGTCGGCTGCCGGATCGGTGGGTGCGGTGGTCGACGGTGCGGTGGTCGGTGACGTGGTGGACGGAGCGGTGGGCTGGGGGGTAGCCGCGGTGGCCCCGCCATCGCTGGCCACGGCCACGACCGGCCCGCTCACCGCCGACCCACCGGGTGGGCCGACGGGTGGCGCGTCACCGAACGCATCGATGGCGCCATCGGCGGCGTCGATCCAGTACCCATGTCCGTCGGGCATGGCCTGCATCCCCACGACGGCGCTGGGAACGGTGGCGTTCCCCTCGGACCCGTAGAAGGTCGCATCGCCCACGGTGAAGATCCCGCCGTCTGAGGCCACCAGCCAGTACCCGCCGCCGTCGGGCGTGGCCGCCATGCCGACGATGGGTCGGTTGAGGTGGATGTTGCCGAGCGAGCCGTAGAACGAGGCGTCACCCATTGCGAAGATCCCGCCGTCCGAGGCCACCAGCCAGTAGCCGCCGCCGTCGGGCGTGGCCGCCATGCCGACGATGGGTCGGTTGAGGTGGATGTTGCCGAGCGAGCCGTAGAACGAGGCGTCACCCATTGCGAAGATCCCGCCGTCCGAGGCCACCAGCCAGTACCCGCCGCCGTCGGGCGTGGCCGCCATGCCGACGATGGGTCGGTTGAGGTGGATGTTGCCGAGGGAGCCGTAGAAGGCGGCATCTCCCGCGGTGAAGATCCCGCCGTCCGAGGCCACCAGCCAGTAGCCACCGCCGCCGGGCGTGGCCGCCATGCCGACGATGGGACGGTTCAAGGGTGCGGTGATCGATCCGAAGGATGCGGCCCCACCGAAGGCCCCGACGCGTCCATCCGCGCTGGTCTGCCACCCTCCGGGCATCAAGTCTGATGCCACCCTCGGAGGAACCGAGGCGGCCCGGCTCGTGGCGGTCAGCCCGACCCCGGTGCCCACCGCCATGGCGACGAAGACTGCGACGAGGACGCAGACGGCCTCGACCCGCCGATGCTGGGCCAGGACCGACCAGAACCGGTGCTCCGGTGATGATCTCGGTCGTGATGGGGTCGGCAGGAGACGGCTCACCACCGCTAGTTATCGGCTCACCGAGCCCCGACCTTGACGGGCCCGTTCCCCGTTCCCCCGGCCAGGACCTCCCAGGGGCTCCTACTTGGTGATGGCCAGGATACGAGCGGCGATCTCGGCGGCGGCGGGATCAGGGGTGGCCCCCTGCAGGGCCATCAGCTTGGCGATGTCCCCCTCCACTTTGATCTTGCCCGACATGAACGCCTGTAGCCCGGCCTGCGGGTTGCCCTCGACCAGAATGGCCTTGGCCACGTCGTAGTCCAGCGTCACCTTGAGGTCGACGGGCTCGATGTGCCCGGTGTCGAGGACCAGCTCCCCCGAGGACGTGTCCACGTGGGCCAGCACCGAGCCCTCGCCGAAGGGGACGGCCCCGATGACCAGGTTCATCCGGATCGAGTGTTCGATGGTCGCCCCGGTGCCGTCGAACTCCGCCCGGATGGAACGCGCCTCGTCCAGCCATTCGTCGCTCAAGAACTCGTAGGTGGCCATCGGCGTCCAACTCCTTGCCCGGGGTGCGGTCTGGTCGTCCACACTAACCCGAGCCCCAGACACCTCTTCGGGCAGCCGGGTGGGGGGGAGGGTGACGGGAGGGATCCGGTGCGGCCGGTAGCATCCGCTCTGTGACTGCTCCGATCATCCCCGGCGCCGAGCCGTGGTCCGCCTCCGGTGGCGCCCACGGGGTGCTCGTCCTCCACGGGTTCACCGGCAACCCCCAGTCCATGCGGCCCTTGGCCGAGGCGTGTGCCCAGGCGGGTTTCACCGTGGAGTTGCCCCTGCTCCCCGGGCACGGAACCTCGGTCGAGGACATGGTGCCCACCCGGTGGGAGGACTGGAGCGGAGCGGCCGAGTCGGCGTACCGGTCCCTGGCCGATCGGTGCGCCAACGTGGTGGTCACCGGGCTGTCCATGGGCGGCACGCTGACCTGCTGGTTGGCCGAGCGTCATCCCGAGATCGTCGGCATCGCCCTGGTCAACCCGCTGATCCAGACGCCCGACGACGAGGTTCGCCAGGGGCTCGCCGCCCTGATCGAGGCGGGCAGCGTGGTGATGGACGGCATCGGGTCGGACATCAAGAAGGAGGGGGCGGTGGAGTCCGCCTACCCCGGCACACCGCTGGCTGCCCTGCTGTCACTGCTCGAGGGGGCGGACGACACCCGCGCCGGACTGGGTGGGATCGGCTGTCCGACCCTGCTCCTGTCGAGCCGCGAGGACCATGTGGTCGAGCCGGTGTCGGGCGATGTGGTGGCCGCCTCGGTCGGCGGGCCCCTCGAGCGCGTCCACCTCGAGAACAGCTACCACGTGGCCACGCTGGACTGGGATGCCCCCCTCATCGAGTCCTCCGTCGTCGACTTCGCCGTCGAGGTCATGGGTGGCAGCGGCCCGGTCACGGGCTGATGGGAGCGCCCCGACGATGACCACCCCCGAGCGCATCACCCGGGCCGACGTCGCCCACGTGGCCAACCTGGCCCGCCTGGAGCTGACCGACGAGGAGCTCGACTTGTTCACCGGGCAGCTGGCCCAGGTCCTCGACCATGCCGCCGACGTGGCCTCGTTGGACCTGGCCGGGGTGAAGCCGACCGCCCACGCCATGGCCGTCACCAACGTGCTGCGACCCGACGAGATCCGCCCCTGCCTCGACCGCGGGGAGGTCCTCGGGCAGGCGCCCTCGGTCGAGGACCACCGGTTCCGGGTGCCACGCATCCTCGGTGAGGCCCCGTGAGCGCCCCACGCCCGTCCTCCTTCCTGGCCAACGCCGTCCGCTCGGGGGGCCGATCGGCGCTCGACGTGGTGGAAGAGCACCTGGCCGCCATCGAGGCCGGGGACGGCGAGATCCACGCCTTCAACCTGGTCACGGCAGACGAGGCCCGAGCCCAAGCGGGTGCGGTCGACCGGGCCGTGGCCAACGGTGACGACCCCGGACCGCTGGCCGGTGTGCCGGTGGCCCTGAAGGACAACCTGTGCACACGGGGCGTGCCCACCACCTGCTCGTCCCGCATCCTCGAGGGGTGGCGACCGCCCTACGACGCCACCGTGGTGACCCGTCTGCAGCGGGCCGGTGCGGTGGTGGTGGGCAAGACCAACATGGACGAGTTCGCCATGGGCTCCTCCACCGAGACCTCGGCCTTCGGTCCCACCCGCAACCCCCACCACACGGGGAGGGTCCCGGGTGGCTCCTCGGGAGGGTCGGCCGCGGCGGTGGCCGCCGGCTTCGTCCCCCTGGCCCTCGGCTCGGACACCGGTGGGTCGATCCGCCAGCCGGCCGCCCTGTGCGGGGTGGTGGGCATGAAGCCCACCTACGGCACGGTGTCCCGCTACGGACTGGTGGCCTTCGCCAGCTCCTTGGACCAGATCGGGCCGTTCGCCACCACGGTGGCCGACGCCGCCCTCCTCTTCGACGTGATCGGCGGCCACGATCCGGCCGACTCGACATCGCTCAACCGACCCACACCCAGGGTCCTCTCGGTCCTGGACGACGGGGTGGCGGGCCTGACGGTGGGCGTGCTCGCCGAACTGCTCGACGGCGCCGACCCCGACGTGGTGGCCCGTGTCCGTCAGGCGGCCGATGCCTTGGCTGCCGCCGGGGCCCGGGTGGAGGAGGTCTCGGTTCCCGAGGTGACGCTCGGGCTCTCGGCCTACTACCTCATCGCCCCGGGGGAGGCCTCCTCCAACCTGGCCCGCTACGACGGCGTCCGCTACGGACTGCGCCGCGAGGCCGAGGACACGGTGGCCATGAACACCGCCACCCGCTCGGCCGGGTTCGGGCCCGAGGTCAAACGGCGGATCATGCTCGGCACCTACGTGCTCTCCGCCGGCTACATGGACGCCTACTACAACCAGGCCCTCCGGGTCCGCACCCGGATCATCGAGGGGTTCGACACCGCCTACCGCCGGTGTGACGTCCTCCTCGGACCGACCGCCCCCACCACGGCCTTCGCCCTCGGGGCCAAGACCGGGGACCCCCTCACCATGTACCTCTCCGACGTGTGCACCATCCCATCCAACCTGGCCGGCCACCCGGCCATCAGCATCCCCTTCGGACCGGGCGACGATGGCCTCCCGGTCGGCGTCCAGCTCCTCGGCCCGTCGCTCTCGGAGGGGACCCTGTTCAAGGTGGCCGCCGTCGTCGAGGCGGCCGCACCCACCCTCGAACCCCCGCGACTGGCCCAGGGGGCCCGGGTATGAAGCCGGGGTGGGAGATGGTGGTGGGCCTCGAGGTCCACTGTGAGCTGAAAACGGCCACCAAGCTCTTCTGTGGCTGTCCCAATGTGTTCGGTGACCAGCCCAACACCAACGTGTGCCCGGTCTGTCTGGGTCTGCCCGGTTCGTTGCCCGTCATCAACCAGCGGGCCGTGGAGCTGGCCATGGCCATCGGCACCGCCCTGCACTGCGAGATCCTGCCGTCCACCTTCCACCGGAAGAACTACTTCTATCCCGACCAGGCCAAGGACTACCAGATCAGCCAGTACGACGAGCCCATCAACGTGAACGGCCACCTCGAGCTACCCGACGGGACCGTGGTCGGGATCGAGCGGGCGCACATGGAAGAGGACACCGGCAAGACCACCCACGCCGGGGCGTCGGGCCGCATCCACGGGGCCGACTACTCCCTCGTCGACTACAACCGGTCCGGCGTCCCGTTGGTCGAGATCGTCAGCCGGCCCGACATGCGCTCTTCGGCCCAGGCCCGGGCCTACGCCTCGGAGCTCCGGGCCGTCCTGGTGGCCTCGGGAGCCTCGGACGGGAAGATGGAGGAGGGCTCGATGCGGGTCGATGCCAACGTGTCGGTGCGGCGCTCCTCCGACGAGCCCTTCGGGACCAGGTGCGAGATCAAGAACCTGAACTCGGTGCGATCACTCGGACGGGCCATCGACTACGAGGCCGACCGCCAGATCGACCTGCTCGAGTCGGGCGAGGCGGTGGTCCAACAGACCCGGCACTGGGACGAGGACACCGGGCGGACCCAGACCCTGCGGTCCAAAGAGGACGCCTACGACTACCGGTACTTCCTGGAGCCCGACCTGGTGCCCCTCGTCCCTGACGCCGAATGGATCCGGGCCGTGGCCGACACCATGGCCCCCATGCCCGCGGTGCGCCGGGCCCGGCTGGTGGCGTTGATGGGTGAGGACGAGCAGACCCGCGGCGCCGTGGTGGATCAGGTGGCCACCGTGGTCGACCTGGGTCTCGATCCTCTGGTGCTGGCCGCCGCCGCCGCCGGCGTGGCTCCCGGCCTGGCCTTGGCCCGGACGGCCAACGAGGCGGCCAACGACGCCGAGGCGGCCCGGCGGATCGACGCCGAGTCCTATGTGGCCCTCCTGACCCTCGAAGCCGACGGCAGCCTGACGGCCACCCAGTCCAAGGCGGTCCTGGCCGAGATGCTGGCCCACGGTGGCGAACCGGCGGCCATCGCCGCGGCCAAGGGCTTCGAGGCCATGTCCGAGGACTCACTGGTGGCGGCGGTGTCCGACACCATCTCGGCCTTCCCCGAGGAGTGGACGCGCTTCTGCGACGGGGACGAGCGGGTCGGTGGAGCCCTCATCGGCAAGGTGATGAAGGCCACCCACGGCAAGGCCGACGGCAAGGCCGTCCGGGCCGAGCTCGAGCGCCGGCGCAACTGAGCCCGACGGCGGGGCTCCACCGGGTCGGGCTACCGGTGCGACCTACGGCGATGACGAGTTGGGTTTGAGGGCGCCCGGAGCTGCCCCGGCCGCCAGGTAGGCGCCCGTTCCGGGAGCGAACCCCACCCGGGTGATGTCCACCGGTCGGGACGGGAACGAGGAGGTCTGACGGTACGGGGTGTAGAGGACCCAGATGCCGGACGAGTTCCGGAAGAACGAGGCCTCCCCGGGGCCCTGGCCTTGGAGGTTGCTGCCCAGCAGGGGCTGATCGGAGGTGTCGGCGCACGGTCCCGCCGGCCCGGCGCAGAAGGCCACGCCGATCCCGTAGGCCGGTTGGTTGAACCAGTTGCCCGAGTAGAGCAGCCAGTAGACGCCGTTGACGTGCACCATGTCCGGGGCCTCGACGATGGTTCCCTGCCACGGCTCGTCGGGTGACATCAGGTCGTTGGGCTGGCCCACCAGGCCCAGGCCGTTGGCCGTCAGGCGCTGCGACCACATGGTGGTGGGAGTGGGACTGCCGTGCGCGTTCTGGTCGGACTTCCACAGCATCCAGTTGGTGCCGTCGTTGTCGGTGAAGACCCGCGGGTCGATGGATCCGGACAGTGACGACTGGCAGATGAACGGCAGGGGCTGCGCGGTGAACGGACCGGTCGGCGACGTGGAGGTGGCGGCGCCGATACACTGCTCGTTCCCCCAGGCGAACAGACCGGTGAAGTAGAGCACGTAGGTCGAGCCGAACTCGTGCACGTCGGGCGCCCAGGTGAAGTTCTGCTCGACCCATGCCGGGAGGATGGGCATGGCGTCGGTGATCGGTCCCCAGTTGGCGAAGTCGTTGGACGAAGTGACCGGGACGTTCATCCCGATGTTGGTCGTGAAATTCGGTGTGGTGTTGGAGGTGTAGAGGAAGTAGCGGCCGAGGGTCTCGAGGACGAACGGGTCGGATTCGTTCTGACCCGAGTCGACCGTCTCCCCGGGGGCCAGTGGAGCGGCGTCCACCGGCGGCTGGACCACGGCCGGTGCCGACGAGAAGGGGAGCGTGCCGGCCTGGGCGGGAGGTCGGGTGCTGGAGGGCACGGCGGCAGGGTGGGCGGCCGACGAGTTCAGCGCCACGATCGCCACGGCCACAATCGTCGCCACGACCACGAGGACGGCAACCGTCCGGCCCAGGGCCCCGCCCCGTCGCCACCGCGCCGGGGGTGCAGTGACCACCCGCTCGGTCTCCTCCGGGGTGGTGGCGTCCCTGTCCGAGCGCTGTCCGGCTTGCTCCGCGTCCTTCACATCCGCAGCGTCCGCCGTGTTCGCCACATCGCCCGGGTCTGCCACGCCGACCGGGTCCGCCACGTCCGCCGGGTCGACAGATGCAGGAGCCTCGCGGGCCCGGTCGTGGTCGGCGGGTCCCCCCGGGGCCGTCACGGGGTCGGCTCCGTCGGGCTCACCGGGCGCGTCCGAAGTCTGACCCGGAGCTACGCCCTTGCGACCATGCCCTCTGCCCATCCCCCACGACATCGATTGGGTACCCTACCGCCTCTCCTGTCGACCGAGCCAAGGCACCCGGTGGAGGCACAGCTGGGGAAGAACGGTGGACATCTCCTCGCATCCTGGGGACAGCCCGAGAAATGTAGCGGAAAAGGTAGGGATTTCGTTCCACCCTCTTGACCCTCGATAGGGCTTCCATCACAGTGTCAATTGTTCGGAAGTTGAAGCTCCACCGGAGACCGGGGGAGACCGCCGGAAAGGGTCGAAAGACCAGTTCCGGGGGTTGGAACCCGGGGAGCAGGTGAAGCCGTAGGCGACCGAAAAGGTGGTTCGGTTCGGACCGTCGGGCTCTTCGGAGCACGGCGATCCGACGTCCGACGCAGGGCCGTCCGACACGGCTCGGTGAAGGACAGGCCGGGCATACCGAGTACGTGGCCCCGAGGAGCTCGGGCGGCTTCGGTCGTCCGGTTACTCGGGGCTGCGTCGCGCCCGGGGTTCGATCGTCCCGGACTCGACCATCGCTGCGCCGGGCTCGTTGACCGGGCCTCGTTGGCAAGGTCCGGCCGAACGGAGCCGGTTCAGTGGTGGTGGGGGTGCCGACGGGTGGCCACGTCCCCGAGGAGGCCGTCCGGGACCGTGTGCGACCGTCAGGCCGCCGAGCCGAGGAATGGCGCATTGAACGAGAACACCCCGCCATCCGAGGCGATGAGCCAGTAGCCGCCGGTGGCCGGGTCGCCCAGTCCGCCGATGATGGGTCGGTTGAGGCGGATGTTGCCGGTCGAGCCGAAGAATGGCGCATTGAACGAGAACACTCCGCCGTCCGAGGCGATCAACCGGTAGCCACTCCCGTCGGCCAGGGGGGCCATGCCCACGATGGGCCGGTTCAGGTGGATGTTCCCGGTGGAGCCGAAGAAGGGTGCCCCACCGAAGGAGAAGATCCCACCGTCGGTGGCCACCAGCCAGTAACCGCCGGTGGCCGGGTCCACGGCCATCCCCACCACGGGCCGGTTCAGGTGGATGTTCCCCGTGGAGCCGAGAAAGGGGGCGTTGCCGAAGGCGAAGATCCCACCGTCGGCGGCCACCATCCAGTAGCCCTGGCCGCTCTGGTCCCCGCTCATGCCCACGATGGGCTGGTTCAGGTGGATGTTGCCGGTGGAGCCGAAGAACGGCGCGTTGAACGAGAAGATGCCGCCGTCGGTGGCCACCAGCCAGTAGCCGCCGGTGGCCGGGTCGATGGCCATGCCCACGATGGGCCGGTTCAGCACCGTGCCGGTCATGGCGCCGTAGCACACCGCCCCGCCAAAGGCGGCCACGTCCCCTTGGGCGTCGACCTCGTAGTAGCCGCTCCCGTCATGGTTCACGGCCGAACCCACCACCGTGCCCGCGGGAAGGTGGCTCATGCAGGCGCTGCTCGCCGTTCCGCCCGACGGTAGGGACTGGGTCGGGGGCTCGGGTGTGGTCACCGGGTTGGAGGTCGCCGCCGAGGAGGGCCCCCCGGTCCCGTCGATCGCCGTCACCGAGTAGGTGTAGGTGGTGGCCGGCTGTGCCGACCGGTCGACATCGCTGGTCGCCCCCGAGACGGTGTCCCACAGGACGCCGTTCCGGTCGATCTGGTAGGAAGCGATGGTCCCCCCTCCCGCTTCGGTCGACGCCGTCCAGCTCAGGGCGACGGTCGTCGGCGAGGTGGCGGTGGCGATCACGTTGGTCGGCGCCGACGGGATGGCCACCTTGTTGGAGGTGCCCGCCGCCGACGTCTGGGACGGGCTCCCGTTGTCGGTGGCCGTGACGCGGTAGGTGTACACCACGCCGGACTGAGCGGAGCTGTCGGTCAGCGTGGTCGCCGGTGCGGTCACGGTGGCCAGCGGGCTGTACGTTCCCCCGTTGACGCTCCGGGACACCGCATAGCTGGCGATGGCCCCGCCCGTCTCGGACGAGGCGTTCCAGTTGACCTGGATGGACGACGAGGACGCCGCGGTGGCCGTCACGTTGGCCGGGGTGGATGGATTCGTGGTTACGGTGGTCGGCGTATAGGTGTGGACATCGAAGGACTGGCCGGCGGCGTTGATCGGGGTGACGGTGACCGAGGTCCCCGACACGCTCACCTTGAGGAAGTTGTAGACGTCGGCCGCCGACTGCGGGGTCGTGATGCCCGGCCCGCAGGCCGACCCGGTGCCGCTGGTGGGCCCGGCCCCACTCGGGCTCCAGCCCAAGGCGTAGATGTCCTCGGTGGCGAACAGTGCCGTGCAGGTGGCTCCGGTGGTCACCGGCTCCAGTACCGCCCCGCCGCCCCCGGTCACGTAATTGGTGATCTGTCCGGCCTGGCGGGGTGCGATCCGCTGGTAGGTGTGGGCGTGACCGTTGAAGACCAGGGACACACCGTTATTGGCCATCAGGGCCTCGAGGCTGGTGGTTGCGTTCGGGTTGGCCGTGCTGTTTTGCAGCAGGGGGTCGCTCCCCTGGGTCGAGTTGTCCGATCGGAGGGGGAAGTGGAAAACGGCCATCTTGACCCCGCCCGGATGGCTGGCCAGGTCGGCGGCCAGCCACTGGTACTCAGGTGAACTCGGCGTCCAGTGCTCGTCGTAGTCGACCTGATAGAGATTCGATGTACCCACGTTGCCATCGGCCCACGAGGCGTCCAGCACGTAGATCCGGACGTTGCCGGTCGAGATGGCGTACCAGGCGGCCGGTTCGGTGCTCGTGCCCACGCCGTCGGCCGGGACCGGGGGGTAGGACGCGTACCCGTAGGTGCCCGATGAGGCACTCGTCGTCGTCGACTCCGGCCACACCCGCAGGGCGTCCACGTTCTGCCCGTGGTTGCCCACCACGCCGAAGGTGGGGATGCCCCCGGTCAGGGGCCAGTACGAGGGACCGAAGATGTCGCTCACCTCAGAGCCGGTCTGTTGGAGGTCGCCGTAGTTGGTCTCGGTCCCGCCGCTGTAGGCGACGTCGCCGGCGGTGACCACGAACTTGGCCCCCGAGGAACCGATGAGGGAGTCGATGGCCGCCTGGTCGGTGTTGAGCGAATTGGCGAAGTCGGTTCCGCTCGAATAGTTGGTCTCCCCGAGATCCCCGACGACATCGAAGGTCAGTGGCTTGGTGGACCCTACCGGGTCGAGGGTGGTGAAGGTGGGGGAGGGGTTCGAGCCGAGCAGGTCGATGGCCGGCGTGCCCCCCGAGTAGATGCGGTAGCAGTAGGTGGTGCTGGGCTGCAGGCCGGTCACCTCGGCGGTGGACTGGAGCTCACTGGTGGACCCCACCGTGAACTGCCGACCGGTGGCGCTGGCCGGCGAGTCGGTGGCCGGGACCAGCGTGGGCAGTGTGGCCGGCACCGTGACCGTGTTGGTCGTGCAGTTGCTACCGGTGCCCCACGTGAGCGTGCCCGGATTCGATCCGGCAGCGGTCGCCGTTGCCCACGTCACCGCGGCCGACGTCTGGGTGAGATCGGTGACGTAAGGGGCCCGCGTGAGCGAGGGGTCGGCTCCCGAGAACGGGGTCACCGGCACCGGTGCGTCGGCCGCCCCAGCACTCGAGACCATCCCGACGATCGGACCCAGCCCGGCCACGACCACCACGAGCGCCACAACGATTCGTTTCATCCTGCACCCCTGCCCTTTCCGCCCTCATGGCAACGTACCGGTCCGAAAACCGGCTGGGCAATGGCCTGGCGCCCCCCGGGGCCGGGGTTTCTCTATGAGTGTCGGTGTGCTCACGTTCCGCGCGATCAGTCGCGCCCTCCGGGGGGCCGAGGGCCGGCCGGGAGCGTCGACGGCATCCGGATTCCCGGGTGCCCCGACGGGTCGTCCGCGGGACTAGTGGGGGTGGACGTGGGTCGCCGAGGAGACGGTGACCGCCTCCATCAGGCAGGGGTCGTCCTCGTCGTTGCAACGTTCACACTCGAGCTCGAGGGTGCTGTGGGAGATGGCGTAGGGGTGGGCGATGGCGTGCTTGACCTGATCACCGACGGCCTGGGCCTCCTCCAGCGAGGGATGCCCGTCGAGCACCAGGTGGGCGGAGAGCACCCGCAACTCGCTCGAGAGGTTCCAGACGTGGAGGTCGTGAACCTCGGCCACCCCTCGCACCGCGGCCATCGACCGGGTCAGGCCGTCGAGGTCCAGCCCGGACGGCGTCGACTCGAGCAGCACATCGATGCTGGCCCGGAAGATGCGGAGGGCCTGCTGCACGATGATGGCCGCCACGACCAGGGCCGACACCGGGTCGAGCCAGGTGGCCGAAGGTTCGAACAGCATGACCACACCGGCCAGGACCACGGCGAGTGAGGCCAGGGCGTCCCCGGCCATGTGGAGCACGGCCGCACGCATGTTGAGGTCGTTCGACCCGTCACGGAGGATGAGGACGGCGAGTCCGTTGACGAGGAGACCCACGGACGCCACGACCACCACGATGCCCGCCCGGACCGGTTCGGGGTGGGCCAGGCGCTCGATGCTGTCGAAGACGATGAGGACCGTCACCACGGCGATCAGTGAGGCGTTGGCCAGGGCAGCCAGGATGGTGGCCCGGTGGTTGCCGAAGGACCGGGCGGCGCTGGGCGGGCGGAGCACCAGCCGCACCGCCACGAGGGAGAGGACCAGGGCCCCGGCGTCGGCCACGTTGTGGCCGGCATCGGCCAGCAGCCCGCTCGAGTGGGCCACCACGCCGAAGGCGATCTCGACGGCGACCAGCACGGCGGTGAGGGCCAGGCTGAGGCTGAGTCGGCGTGTTCGGTCCATGGATACTCCCAGGCCAAGCTTACCCACCGGTCCGACCGCACCGATGGGGCCCCGTCAGCGTTCGGGGGGTTGATGACCCGGTGGGCGCCCCGCGCCGGTGGCCTCCGAGGTCGCCCCACCCCGGGTCGATGAGGGCCTGTGGCGCCCATCGGCGCTGGTCAGGGCGGTGACCTTCGGGTAGCATCAGCGCCCTACGCCGGGCAGGGAGTGGAGAGACATGGTGCGTAAGGACTATTCGGGGGCGCTCCGGCGCAGTTGGTGGCTCGTGGTCGCGCTCGGTGTCGTAGGCCTCGTGGTCGGAGTCCTCCTCCCCGTCAGCCACCCGACGAGCCCGTCGACCGGGTCTACGACCCTGGCCTGGGAGGCCCGTACCGTGGTGGGGACCGCTCCCACCGGGGGCGGCAACCAGGTGGCCGGGGATGTGACGGCCGACCAGATCCAGTTCTACGGGGCCAGCGTGGTGGTGAAGCAGGCCACGGCCAAGGCGGCAGGACTGGATGTGCCGGTCAGCCGCTACCCCTCCTACTTCTCCGCCACGGTGGTGCCGGGAGGTTCGGGATCCTCGACCGCCGGCGGCACGGGGCCGAGCACGGTGGTCCTCACGGCCCGGGGACGCACCAGGGCCCAGGCCAGCGCACTGGCCACCGCCTACGCCGACCAACTGGGTGACTACCTCACCTTCCTGGCCACCACGAGCGCCATCGCCAAGGCCGGTCCCGGTGCGACCGTGGTGGCCGGGCACACGGGCTACCAGGTCCTCCAGACGGCCACCGCCACGTCCGTGGGCACCACCCCGGCCGGGTCGTCGGGGACCCGTTGGGTGCGGGGCCTCATCGGGCTGCTCATCGGACTCGTGCTCGCCGTCATCGTGGCCCTGATCCGCGGCCGGCTGGACCGGCGCATCCGCAGTGCCGGTCGGGCCGCTGCCGCCTTCGGCTTCCCGATCGTGGTGGAGATCCCGGTCGCCGGCCCTGCGACCCCGACCGGCCCGGGCCAGTACCCCATGGTGGACGTCGTCCGGAACCCGGACTCCCCGGGGGCCGAGGCCTACCGGATGCTGCGCATGTCCCTCCTGTTCGAGCCCGTGCCGGCCGGGCCGGGCGTCCCCGAGGGGTCCGTGCCCGCCGATCCTCGCCGGGCAGCGGCGACCAACGGGAGTGGTGCGCCGGAGGTGGAGCCCGAGTCGGTCGGTGCGGCCAAACCCGACCGAGCGGCGACGACGGCACGGGACACGGGACCGGATCGAGAGGCGAGGCCCGGCCGGTCCGAGGGCGACGTGAAGCCGGAACGGGCCGCGGCCGCGGCGCTGGCACCGGCGCCCGCGGTCACGCGCACCGCCGGGACCGAATCGGTCGATCCGGCGATGCGGAAGGTCATCCTCGTGGCGTCGGCGGGCAACGAGCTGACCCGGCCCCACGTGGCCGCCAACCTGGCGGCCATCTACGGGGAGGCCGGCGACAAGGTCGTGGTCATCAGCACGTGGGACGTCGAGGCGGGGGCGATCCCGTCCGATGCCCCCGATGTCCCCGGCGCCGACAGGATCCGATCCCGGGACGTGGCGGCCGCGCTGGAGCCTTCCCGCCTCGACCACGTCTACCGCCTCTCACTCCGTCCGTTCGTGTCCGGCAGC
The DNA here is from genome assembly GCA_963738545.1 of uncultured Acidimicrobiaceae bacterium. GTDB lineage: Bacteria > Actinomycetota > Acidimicrobiia > Acidimicrobiales > RAAP-2 > Bog-756. The sequence continues at coordinate 568,526 of CAVTXA010000007.1, read as the reverse complement.
GCCCAGTTGGTCACCCGCGGCGGCCGACTCCTCGATGCGGCCCGGAAGGTGTGCGACGTCGTGATCGTCGACGTCCCGCCCATGCTCGCCCTCCATCACGCCGAGGCCTTGTCCCACTCGGTGGATGTGGTGCTGGTGGTGGCGGAGTGCGGGTTCTCCACGATCGACGACGCCGGCCGGGCCGGCGATCTCCTGCGGCGGATCGAGGCCCCGGTCCTCGGTGTGGTGGTCACCAACGTGCCCCTGCCGGCCAGGGACATCCGCCAGACGGTGCCCCGACACCATGCCGCCGCCTCCCCGGACCCCGTGAACAGCCCCGTCGAGGACAGCGAGGCGCCGGTGGCGGTGACCGCCGGTTCCCGTGTCGGCTCGAAACCGGCGTCAGCACCCCCGGGGCCCGAGCCGGGCTCGGCCGACCCGACCTGATGGGAACCGGCGCGGCCCCGCTGGGATCCGCCGCACCGTGCGTCATCCCCCGTGGCGGGTCCGGGTCTCGGATTCGTCCCGGGCTGGCCAGCGAGTAGATTTGCCGGTCATGGATCGGGGATCGGTGGGGGCGGGATCAGGCCAGTACCAGCTCAGCCAGCTCCAGAGCATCGAGGCCCAGTCCATCCACATCATCCGTGAGGTGGCCGCCGAGTTCGAGCGTCCGGTGCTCCTGTTCTCCGGCGGCAAGGACTCCGTGGTGATGCTCCAGCTGGCCCGACGGGCCTTCTGGCCGGGCCGGATCCCCTTCCCGGTGATGCACATCGACACCGGACACAACTTCCCCGAGGTCCTCGAGTTCCGGGACCGATGCGCCGAGGATCTCGGCGTCAACCTGGTGGTGGCCTCGGTGCAGGAGTCGATCGACGCCGGCCGGGTCACCGAGGAGGCCGGACCCGACCCCTCGCGGAACCGGCTCCAGACCAGGACCCTGCTCGACGCCATCACCGAGCACAAGTTCGATGCCGTCTTCGGCGGTGCCCGCCGGGACGAGGAGAAGGCCCGGGCCAAGGAGCGGGTGTTCTCCTTCCGGGACGAGTTCGGTCAGTGGGACCCGAAGAACCAGCGTCCGGAGCTGTGGTCCCTCTACAACGGCCGCCACCGCGCCGGGGAGCACATCCGGGTCTTTCCCCTCTCGGACTGGACCGAGCTGGACATCTGGCAGTACATCGCCAGCGAGGAGATCCCCCTCCCCAGCATCTACTACTCGCACCGGCGCCAGGTGTTCCGGCGCGACGGGATGCTGTTGGCCGTCGGTCCCCACGTCACGCCACGGGAGGACGAGGAGATACTCGAGGTCTCGGTCCGCTACCGCACGGTGGGGGACATGACCGTCACCGGGGCGGTGGAGTCGCCGGCGACCTCGGCCGAGGACATCGTGGCCGAGGTGGCCGCGTCCCGGCTCACCGAGCGCGGCGCCACCCGGGCCGACGACCGGGTGAGCGAGGCCTCCATGGAGGACCGCAAGCGCGAGGGGTACTTCTGATGGAGCTGTTGCGCCTGGCCACGGCGGGATCGGTGGACGACGGCAAGAGCACCCTCATCGGCCGCCTGCTCTACGACTCCAAAGCCATCTTCGAGGACCAGCTGGAGTCGGTGGAGCGGGTGAGCCGCCAACGGGGTGACGAGTACACCGACCTGGCGCTGCTCACCGACGGCCTGCGGGCCGAGCGCGAGCAGGGCATCACCATCGACGTGGCCTACCGCTACTTCGCCACACCGGCCCGCAAGTTCATCATCGCCGACACCCCCGGGCACATCCAGTACACCCGGAACATGGTCACGGGGAACTCCACGGCTGACCTCACCATCGTGCTCGTCGACGCCCGGAAGGGAATCGTCGAGCAGACCCGCCGGCACGCCTTCTTGGCGTCCTTGCTCCGGGTGCCCCACCTCTTGCTCTGCGTGAACAAGATGGACCTGGTGGGCTACGACCGCGAGGTGTTCGAGTCGATCCGTGAGGAGTTCGCCGCCTTCGCCAGCCGTCTCGAGCTCTCCGACCTGAGCTTCATCCCCATCTCCGCGCTGCAGGGCGACAATGTCGTCCAGCGGTCGGCCAACATGCCCTGGTACGAGGGGGCGTCCCTCCTGCACCATCTGGAGCAGGTCTACATCTCCTCGGACCGCAACCTGATCGATCCCCGCCTGCCCGTCCAGTGGGTCATCCGGCCCCAGGCCACCAGCCTCCCCGACTACCGGGGTTACGCCGGCCGGGTGGCCGGAGGCGTGTTCAAGCCCGGTGACGAGGTGATGGTGCTGCCCTCGGGCCTCACCACCACGGTGGCCGGCATCGATACGTTCGACGGCCCGATCGACGAGGCGTTCCCGCCCATGTCGGTGACCGTCCGCCTGACCGACGACGTCGATGTGTCCCGGGGCGACCTGATCTGCAGGCCGGCCAACCGGCCGACCATGGGCCAGGACCTCGAGGCCATGGTGGCGTGGATGACCGAGAAGCCCCTCCAGGTCGGCGACTTCTTCGCCCTCAAGCACACCACCCGGTGGGTGCGGGCCGTGGTGCGCGACGTCCGCTACCGGCTCGACGTCAACACGCTCCACCGTGACGAGGCGTCGTCGTCACTCGGCCTGAACGACGTCGGCCGGGTGAGCCTGCGGGTGACCCAGCCCCTCTTCTACGACAGCTACCGGCGCAACCGTCAGACCGGATCGTTCATCCTGGCCGCCGAGGACACCAACGTGACCGTCGGGGCGGGCATGTTGCTCGGCCCCGACTGAGGCGGCGGGCCGGTGAGCTCCCCCAACGTGACCTGGCACGCCGGGCAGGTGACGCGCTCGGAGCGCGTGCGGGCCTCCGGCGCCCCGGGGGCGACGCTCTGGCTCACCGGGCTGTCCGGATCGGGCAAGTCGACGGTGGCCGCCGCCGTCGAGCAGCGCCTGGTGGCCTCGGGCCGGAGCGCCTACCGGCTGGACGGGGACAACCTCCGCACCGGGCTCAACGGCGACCTGGGTTTCGACCGGAGCGACCGCCAGGAGAACGCCCGCCGCTCGGCCGAGGTGGCCTGCCTGTTCGCCGACGCCGGACTGGTGGCCGTGGTCGCCCTCATCTCCCCCTACGCCGAGTCCCGTCGCCACGCCCGCCGGATCCACGAGGAGCACGGCCTGGTGTTCGTGGAGGTCTACATGGCGGCACCCGTGGACCTCTGCTCGACGCGTGACCCGAAGGGCCTCTACGCCCGCTCGGCCACCGGGGACGTGGTCTCGCTCACCGGAGTGGACGATCCCTACGAGGTGCCCGAGGACCCCGACGTGGTCATCGAGCCCGGGCTGACCCTGGACCAGGCCGTCGAAGCGGTGCTGACGGCGCTGGGGCGCGCCGAAGCTGGGTCCGCCGAGAGGTGATGGCGGCTCAGCCGGCCGGGCCCCACAGCCGGGCCGGGCGGATGCCCCAGGCCACCTGACGGGCCAACTCGGCGCTGACCACCGGGAGGTCGGCGGCGTGGGTGACGCCGATGAGCTTGGCGTCGGTGGTCACCACCCGCACGGGCAGCCCGATCCCCTTGGTCACCATGGCCGCCACCACCTCGGGGAGGAGCACCTCGGCCTTGGGCACTTCGCCGCCGGCCGCCACCGATGCCACCAGGGCGTCCTCGTCGAGCCCGGAGGCGTCCATGGCCGTGGCGAACACCTCCCAGATGTCGGGCTGGAATCCCCACAGGTTGACCGAGGCGGGCAGATCGCCGGCGAGTTCGGCCGGGTCCAGGCCGTCGTCGGCGGTCAGCGGTCGGCCGGCCCCGTGGCGGGTCACGTGACGGCGCTCGCTCAGGCCCGTCAGATGCCCGGCCGGGTCCACCAGGCAGATCCCCCGGGTGACGGGGTCGTCGGTGGCCACGGTCGAGGCCAACTGGTAGCCGATGAGGGCGTGTTCGTCGGTGCCGGCGTCCAACTGGCGGGCCAGCAGTCCCATGGCCGTCTCGCCGTAGACGTCGTCGGCGTTGGCCACGGCGAACGCCTGGTCACCGCCGAGGGCCGACCGGGCGGCCAGGACGGCGTGGACCGTGCCCAGCGGCAGGCGCTGCTCGCAGAAGGCCACGTCCACCGAGTCCGGCCAGCACTCCCGGACGTGGTAGCGGATGGCCGGACCCGTCTCGGGATGGAGGACCAGCACCACCTGGCCGAAGCCCGAGGCCAGGGCGTCGCTGACCAGGAGGTCGATGACCGCCTCGCCGTTGGGGCCGATCGGGGCCAACGGCTTGCACCCGCCGTAGCGCCGGGCCATGCCTGCGGCCAGCACGACCAACGAGGGGCCCACGCCCCCGGTCACCCGCCCCAGCGCAACACGGCGCTGGCCCACGTCATGCCACCGCCGAAGCCGGTGAGCAGCACGTGGTCGCCCTTGTGGAGCCGGTCGGTCTCCAGGGCGTCCACCAGGGCCAGCGGGATCGAGGCCGACGAGGTGTTGCCGTAGCGGTCGATGACGACCACGGCCTTCTCCTCGGGGATGCCCAGCCGCTGGCTGGCGGCACTGATGATCCGCAGGTTGGCCTGGTGGGGGACCATCAGGTCGATGTCGTCGACGGTCAGTCCGGCCTCGGCGATGGCCTGCTCGGCCGACTCCACCACCACCCGCACCGCCTTGCGGAAGATCTCCTTGCCGTCCATGTAGAGGAACCCGCCGTGGTCGCACTTGAGCAGGTGGCGCAGCGAGCCGTCGGCGCCGAGCACCCAGGACAGCAGCTGACCCGGTCCGTCCACGGCCTCGAGGACCACGGCACCGGCACCGTCGCCGACCAGCACGGCCACCCCCCGCTCGTCCCAGTCGGTGATCCGGCTGAGGGTCTCGGATCCGATGACCAGCAGTCGTTCGGCCCCGATGGCCAGCATTCCGTGGGCCACGGTCAGGGCGTAGACGAAGCCCGAGCAGGCGGCGTTGACGTCGAAGGCCCCCCCGGGCACGCCGATGCCGTCCTGGACGGTGGCCGAGGTGCCCGGGACGATCTGGTCGGGCGTGGTGGTGGCCAGGATCACCGCGTCGATCTCGTCGGGCCGCCGGCCGGCCTTCTCCAGGGCGGCCAGGCCGGCCTCGATGGCCAGCCCGGAGGTGGTCCCGCCGATGCGACGCTCGCGGATGCCGGTCCGCTCGCGGATCCAGGCGTCGTTGGTGTCCATGGTCACCGACAGGTCGTCGTTGGTGACCACCTTGTCGGGCACGGCGATGCCCCAGCCGGTGACGATGCCGCCGCGGGTGGTGTTCATGACATGGTGGTCCTCACTGGTCAGCCTGCCTCGAGTACGTGGATGCCGATGAAGGCCGCATCGGCGCGACCCGCCTCGGTCCCGATCATGCCACCGGTATTGGCCGCCACCGCCAATCGGGCCCCCTCCACCTGGCGGGGTCCGGCCTCGTCCCGGAGCTGGGCGGTCAGCTCGACCACCTGGGCGATACCGGTGGCCCCGAGGGGATGGCCCCGGGAGACCAGGCCGCCGCTGGTGTTGACGGTCACCCCCTTGCCCCCGATCGAGGTCTCCCCGCCCAGGGTGGCCGGTCCGGCGTCCCCGGGCTTGTAGAAGCCCAGGGACTCGAGGGCGTAGAGCTCCTCGGGGCTGGTGGCGTCGTGCAGCTCCACCACGTCCACGTCGGCCGGGTCGATGCCGGCATCGTCCCAGGCCGCCGCCCCGGTCTCGGTCATCCGGTCGTGGTAGTCGATGTCCCCGTTGCCCGATCGGATGGTGCTGGAGCGGATGCGGGGGACACCCGACCGGGCCGTGGCCGAGAGCACCACGGCGGCGGCGCCGTCGGTGAACGACGAGCACATCATCCGGGTGAGCGGCCACACGATGGAGGCCGAGGCGAGGACCTCGTCCACGGTGACCTCGGACTGGAACTGGGCATTGGGATTGAGGGCACCGTGCCTCCGGGCCTTGGCGGCGGCGGCGGCGAACTGCTCGACGGTGGCCCCGCGCTCCTCCATCAGGTCGGTGGCCCAGGCGGCGTTGAGGGCCATGAGCACCGAGCCCGAGGGATTCTCCCGCTCCCGGTGCATCTGGATACGGTCGGCCCGGGGCACCCCGTCCTCGATGCCGGCCAGGGTCTCGGCGCCGGTCGCCGGTCCACATCTTCTCGACCCCGACGGCCAGCACCGTCCCGCTGCCACCCAGGGTGGCCAACGTGGCCAGGTGCAGGGCGGACGACCCCCCGGCGCACGAGTTGTCGACGTTGATGATCCCGGCGTTGCGCAGCCCGGCCTGCTTCAGGAACGTCTGGCCCCGGATGCAGCCCTGGTCGAGCAGCCGCCCGGCGGTGGCGTTGCCGAAGACCACCAGGTTGACCTGGTCCGGGTCGACGGCGGCGTCGGCCAGGGCGTCGGCCACCACCTGGTGGGCCATCTCGACCGCCGTGCGGTCCTTGGTGTTCATCGGGGAGATGCCGGTACCGACGATGTATGCGCTTGTTTCCACGGTGACCTTCTTATCCTTCGTGCCCTCGAGTGGGTACGCCGGCCGCCGGCAGGGCGGCGACCAGGCGTTCGAACTGGTCCATCGGATCGTCGGCGGTGACGTACACCACCACGTGCTCGGCACCGACGGCGCGGAACGAGGCCACGACGTCGGCCACCTCGGCGGCGGTGCCGTGGACCAGGTGTCGGTCGAAGGCCCGGGCCGGGATGCCGTAGAGGGAGGACATCCATCCGGTGCCGCGTCGCTGGGCCAGCGCGTCGTCGTCGTCGATGCTGATGAACAGGACCATGGACGGGACCACGGAACCGACGGGCCGTCCGGCCCGGTCCACCTCCTTGGTCAGCCGCTCGACGGCCTGGCCGTACTCGGTCGGACTGAGGAACAGGGGCATCCAGCCGTCGGCCAGGGTGGCCGCCCGCCGCAGGGCCGCCTCGGAGGATCCCCCGGCCCACACCGGCACGGCCGGGGGGGCGGGCAGCTGTCGGTAGCGGGCGGCACCGCCGTCGTCGGTGTCCCCTCTCGTGACGCCGGCACCCGTGGCCCAGGAGCGACGGAGCTCGACGATGCCGGCGTCGAGCAGGCGACCCCGCGTGTGGTAGTCGACGCCCGACTGCTCGTATTCGCCGGGGTGACTGCCCACGCCCACGCCGAGGATCAGCCGGCCCCCGGACAGGGTCTGGAGCGAGGCGGCCTGCTTGGCCACCGCCGGAGCCTGACGCAGCGGGAGCTGAATGACGCACGAGCCGAGGCGGACCTGCTCGGTGGCCGTGGCCGCCACGGTCAGCGCCACCAGACACTCCAGGGAAGGGCCGTGCCAGAAGAGGTGGTCACAGGCCCACAGGGCGTCGGCGCCGGCCTGTTCGGCGGCGCGGGCCACGGCGGCCAGGTGAGCGGCGGGGTCGGCCGGTCCGGCGACGGCATCGGGTCCGGCTTCGTCGGCAGGGCCGGACGGCCCGGCCCAAGCGGGAACCGTGTCCTGCACGAAGGTCGGCAGGATCAGTCCGATCGGCCCCGGGCCGGTGGCGGATCGCTCCAAGGGCACAGTGCATCGTAACCCCCACCGTTCCGACAAGCGATCATCGGTGTCGTCGGAGCCGGCCCGCACGGTCGTATGCCCTCCGCTGTACGGAGTCGGCGGTCGGCACGGCAGACTGGGAGGGTTCCGAGCACACGCGCCGGGGCCCGGGCCCGCTGGGCCGAGGGGTTCCGTGAGAGGATGCACTGTGGATTCCGACCAGGTACAGACGGCGACGGACGAGGGGGCCGAGGCCGGCGACGCCGAGATCACCGACGCCCAACGGGGTGAGCGGCTGGCCGAGCTCAACAGCCTCATCGAGCTCATGCGGCCGGCGGTCCAGGCCGACGGGGGCGATCTGGCCCTCCTCTTCGCCGACGTGGCCACCGGCGTCGTCGAGGTGCAGCTGCAGGGGGCGTGCAGCTCCTGCGCGGTCAGCGCCTCCACCCTCCAGGGGGGCGTCGACCGGATCCTGCACGACCGACTGCCCTGGGTGACCGAGGTCCGGGGTGGGGTCGACGAGTCGGCCGACCCGTTCGAGAGCCAGTCACTCGGCCGCGGCGGGTACGTCCCCAGCCTGTAGGGGTTTGACCGGGCCGTCGGCGGGACCTCCCGTCCCGGGCCGGAATGCCGTCGGACGCAGGGAGTCCGATGGTCTGACCGCTACGGGATCGTCACCATTTTGCCACGCTCCGCGGTCACGTCGAGCGTTAGCGCGAACCCCGTGAAATGATGGTGATCTCGCCATGACCAGCACGTTTACCTCAGTGGGGCAAGCGGAGGCCGGCACCAGCGCCGGTAGAAGCCACGGAGCCGGTCACTCGGTGCCGTCGTCGCCGGAGACCCAGATCCAGCCGGACTCCTCGGGCCTGCGTCGGTTCGCGGCGCTGGACGGCATGCGCGCCTTCGCCGTGATGGCGGTCATGCTCTTCCACTTCGGGGTCTCGTGGGTCGGTGGCGGGCTGCTCGGCGTCGATGTCTTCTTTGTGCTCTCCGGCTTCCTGATCACCACGCTGCTCTGTCGGGAGCTCTCCCGGACGACCACCATCGCCCTCGGACGGTTCTGGGCCCAGCGGGCCCGCCGCCTCCTCCCCGCGCTCTTCGTGCTCATCGTCGGGGTGGCCGCCTACGCCTTCGCCTTCTCGAACACCATCGACGTGAGCGGGGTGAGGAGCGACGCCATCGCCACCCTGGCTTACGTGGCCAACTGGCACTTCATCATCTCCGGCCAGGGGTACTTCGCCCAGGCCGCCGCACCGTCCCCCCTCCTCCACACCTGGTCCCTGGCCGTCGAGGAGCAGTACTACCTGATCTGGCCGCTCATCGCCCTGTTCGTCGTGCGCCGATGGGGGATGGCCAAGCTGGCCGTGACCGCCGGTGTCGGCGCCCTGGCCTCCGCTGCGCTGATGGGCTCCCTGTTCGCCGCCGGCTTCTCCGTCGACCGCATCTACTACGGCACCGACACCCGGGCCCAGGCGCTGCTGGTGGGATCGTTCCTCGGTGCGGTGGGCTCGCACGCCGGCGAGCACTTCACCATCGTCCCGGCCCGCTGGACCCGGATCCGGCACAGCGGACTGGTATGGGCCCTCCCCGGTGTGGCCGGCGCCCTCTTCTTGGTGTGGGCCTGGCACGCCCTCAACGGGCAGGACCCGTTCCTCTACCACGGGGGCTTTCTCCTGGTGGCGGTGGCCGCCGGGGCCGTCATCGTCACCTGCGTCACCGTGCCCGCCTCGGCCGTGCCCCGCTTCTTCTCCCTGGGCGTCCTGGTGTTCATCGGGCGGATCTCCTACGGGCTCTACCTCTACCACTGGCCGCTGTTCCTGATCATCAACCACGCCCATACCGGCCTGCTCGGCTTCCCGTTGCTGGCGGCGCGCCTGGCCGCCACCTTCGCGGTGGCCATCGCCTCGTGGTACCTGATCGAAGAGCCCGTTCGCACCGGCCGGTTCTTCCGCCACCGTCGCGCCCTGGCCCTGGGTGGTGTCGTGACCCTGGTCATGGCCGGGCTCGTGCTGGTGGCCACCGTGGCCCCGACGGGCACGACCGCCACCATCCCGGCGAGTGCAGCGGGATTCGACAGCGGCACCGCCCAGCGCCCGGTCACGGGGGGCGCGGCGGCGGTGGCCGCCGACACCCCGGTCCACTTCCTCCTCCTCGGCGACTCGGTGGCCCTGACCATGGGACTCGGCCTGTCGGTCGACTCGGTGAGCACGTACCACGTGAACGTGGCCGACGAGGGCACGCTCGGATGCGACCTCGACAACGTGGACGTCCTCCAAGGTGGCGTGGTCACGCCGGCCACCCCCGGCTGTCCCGACTGGCGGACCACCTGGCCGACCGAGGTCTCGTTCTTCCGGGCCGACGTGGTGGGCCTGCTCATCGGCCGGTGGGAGGTGACCGACCACTTCTACGACGGGCAGTGGGTCCACGTCGGCGATCCGGTGTGGGACGACCACCTGCTGGCCGAGCTGAATCAGGCCGTCGGCATCTTCTCGGCCCACGGAGCCAAGGTCGTGCTGTTCACCATGCCGTACATGGACCCCTCCCAGGAGGCTGCCAACGGTCAGCCCTTCGTCGAGAACGATCCGGCCCGGGCCGCCGCCTTCAACCAGTTGCTCCGCCAGGTGGCCAAGGAGCATCCCGCCGTGGTGTCCGTCGTCGACCTCAACAAGCTGTTGGACCCGCACGGCTCCTACCAGGCGGCGATCGACGGGGTGACCGTGCGGGACTCCGACGGGGTCCACATCAGCATTCCGGGGGGGGAGTGGCTCCGGTCCAGCATCCTGCCCACCATCGCCGCCCTCGGCTGCACGGTGGCCCACACGGTCGCCACCACCAGCGGGTCGACCGGTTCGACGTCGTCGACGGGCTCCTCGTCCCCGAGCGGGTCGACGAGCACGACCGGTCCCGCGGCCGCCACCGCCGGTTGCATTAGTTAGGCAAACTAAATATAATGGTGGTGTGCCACCGACCTCCGCCCCGACGACCGAGACAGCACCGACGCCCGATGCCGCCGGGACCGGAGTGTCGGACGCGGACGAGAGTGAGTTGGCCTCACGGCTGCGACTGGCCGTCACCCGGCTGCACCGCCGCCTCCGCCAGCAGTCGGCGGGCGGCCTGACCCAGTCCCAGGGTTCCGCCCTGGCCAGCGTGGGCCAGTTGGGTTCGCCCACCCTCGGTGCGCTGGCGTCACGGGAGTCGGTGCAGCCCCCGTCGATGACCCGGATCGTCGCCGCCCTCGAAGCGTTGGGACTGGTCACCCGGGTGATCGACGCCACCGACCGCCGGGTGGCGCGGGTGACCCTGACCGATCAGGGGCGCCAGGTCCTCGAGCGGAGCCGGTCCCTCAAGAACGCCTTCCTGGCCGAGCAGCTGCACCGGTTGAGCACCGAGGAGCGCCGACGCCTGAGCGAGCTGACCGGCCTGCTCGAACGCCTCGTGGCCCAGGACGGGCCGTGAGCGCGCTGCGGGTCGCCGCCCACCAGACCTTCAGCTCGTTGCGCATCCGCAACTACCGGCTGTACTTCACCGCCCAGCTCATCTCGGTCTCGGGCACGTGGATGCAGACCGTGGCCCAGTCGTGGCTGGTCCTGCACCTCACCGGGAGCGGCGTCGACCTCGGCATCGTGGTGGGCCTCCAGTTCCTCCCCATGCTGCTCTTCGGTCCCGTCGGCGGACTGGTGGCCGACCGGATGAACAAGCGCCGGCTCCTCTACCTGACCCAGGCGGCCGGCGGCGTCCTGGCCCTGGTGCTCGGCGTCCTGGTGGTGACCCACGAGGTCCAGCTGTGGCAGGTCTACGTGCTCGCCGCCCTGCTGGGCATGGTCAACGTCTTCGACAATCCGGCCCGCCAGACCTTCATCATGGAGATGGTGGGTCGCGACGACCTGCCCAACGCCGTCAGCCTCAACACGGTGGTGATGAACGCCTCCAGGGTGGTCGGACCGGCCATCGGGGGCGTGGTCATCACGCTGGTCGGGTTGGGTGTCTGCTTCTTCATCAACGCCGCCTCCTACATCGCCGTGATCATCGGTCTGTCCATGATGCGCGCCGTCGAACTCCACCCGACCGGGACGGTGGAACGGGCCAAGGGCCAGATCCGGGACGGGTTCCGTTACGTCTGGCGCACCCCGAGCCTCCGCAACACCCTGATCGCCGTGGCCGTCATCGGGATCTTCGCCTACAACTTCACCGTCACCCTGGCCCTCCTGGCCAAGAACACCTTCCACGGTGGGGCCGGTACCTACTCCATCCTGACCGCCTGCATGGGTGCGGGAGCCGTCGTGGGCGGGCTGCTCGCCGCGCACCGGGCCCGACCCACCCCCCGTCTGCTGCAGGTCCTGGCCCTCGTGTTCGGTGGCCTGCTCGGCGCCGTGGCCCTGGCCCCGACGCTGGCCACCGCCGCCGTGCTGATCGTCTTCATGGGCGCCGCCTCCATCGGGTTCATCGCCACGGCCAACGCCTCCCTCCAGCTGGGAGCCGAACCGGCCATGCGGGGCCGGGTCATGGCCCTCTACGCCATGGCCTTCTTGGGCACCACACCCATCGGTGCGCCCCTGGTCGGGGCTATCGCCCAGTGGACCAGTCCGCGGGTCTCCTTGTTGGTGGGCGCCGTGGCCACCATCCTGTCGGCGGGCATCCTCATGTGGCGGCACCAGGCCGGGGTCAGGCGCAACGCCCCGGTGGTCGGTGACACCGCAGCCCGTGCCCTCGAGGCCCAGGCGGTCCAGGAGGTCGAGTCGCGGGTGGCCTGACCGCCCCGAGGAACGAGCCGGTAGCCATCGTATCGGCCGCGCGGCGGCACCCCCGGTGTCGGGGCCACGGAGTCAACCTCGCGTCCCGGGCGCGTTCAGGAAGACAGGCCGGTGTCGTCCAGGTCGATACCGAGTACGCCGGCAATCCGACTCAGATCGGCATCGTTGGCCAATAGCGAGGAGCCTGTTCTCCAGGCCACGGCCGCAATGATGCAGTCCACCATGCCACGTGGGGTGATCCCCACGGAGCGGCACCGGCGGTAGATCCGCATGGCGGCGTCGAAGTCGGAGGTCTGGTCGAACCGAATCAGTGTGAAACGGTCCATCAGCCGGCGCAGATCGGTCAACCGTCCCTCGGTGCGCGCTCCCGCGAGCACCTCCATGACGACCGGCTCGGTGACGGCAACAGGACGGTCACTGGCGATCAGCTGGGTCAGCCGCCGGTCAACGGCACTCCCTGTGGCCCGGTCGAACTCCACCCACGCCGAGGTGTCGACGAGAATCACGTGTCGTCGACGGGTCCGGAGTCCTCAGGCGCAGTGGCGATGGCGTGCGCACCCCGCATGGCCAGGGCCTCGGCCCTATCCATGGGGTTGCCCGCCACGTGGCGCAGGGCGAAGTCAACGGCATCGGTCTTGGTGTGGAGGCCAAAGCGGTCCATCACCCGAGCGATCGTGTCGTCGTCTATCTCGATGTTGGTTCGCGAACGACCCATGTGTAGATCCTACCCCTGAGGTGTAGGATAGGTGTACCCCGATCGTCGTAGTGGAGCCGTTGGTCAGGCTCCGACCGAAGCCGGCTTGGGCTCTTTGGGGAGTCCGAGCACGCGCTCGCCGACGATGTTGCGCTGGATCTCGGCCGTCCCGCCCCAGATGGTCTCGGACCGGCTGAAGAAGTACGACGCCTGGAGGTCACTGACGGGGTAGTCGTCGCGTCCCCGCTTCACCCTCACGTCGACGACGTCGGTCGGGTCGCCGGTGAGGATCTGGCCGTCGAGGCCGAGGATGTCGAGGGCCAGGTCCATGGTCGCTTGGTGGTGCTCGGACCAGAACATCTTGTTGCAGGCCCCCAGCGCGGCCATGTGGTGGGTGCCGTGCAGGGCGTCGGTGAGTGACCGGTAGCCGTTGATCTGCATGATCTTGACGTTGGTCCACGCCTTGGCCAGGCGTTGGCGGATCAGGGGGTCTGTGCTCCGCCCGTTCTTCTGGGCCGTGGCGATGATCTGGTCGAGTTCCCGCAGGAAGCGGCGGTGCCCGGTGGTGGCCGAGGAGCCCCGCTCGAACCCGAGGGTGGTCATGGCCACCTTCCACCCGTTGTTGACCCCGCCCACCACGTTCGCCACCGGGCAGCGGGCGTTGGTGAAGAAGACTTCGTTGAACTCGCCGCTCCCGTCCACCTGCTCGATAGGCCGCACCTCGATGCCGTCCTGGTTCATCGGCACCAGGAGGTAGGAGATGCCGGCGTGCTTGGGGGCGTCGGGATCGGTGCGGGCCAACAAGAAGATGTAGTCGGCGTACTGGGCCTGAGTGGTCCACACCTTCTGGCCGTTGATCACCCATTCGTCCCCGTCGAGCTCGGCCCGGGTCTTGAGGGAGGCCAGGTCGCTGCCGGCATCGGGCTCCGAGAAGCCCTGGCACCACGAGATGGTGCCGTTGAGGATGCCGGGGATGAACTGTTGCTTCTGCTCCTCGGACGCCCACTGCAGGATGGTGGGACCCACCAGGGTGTCGCCGAAGAAGTCGGCCCGCAACGGGGCCTCGGCCCGGGCGAACTCCTCGTTGAGGACCACCGACTCCATCAGGGACAGCCCCTTGCCCCCGTACTCGGTGGGCCACGAGGCGCAGATCCAGCCCCCGGCGAACAGCTTCTTGGTCCACTCCTGGTTGAAGGCCTTCTTCTCGTCCTTGCCCAGGGAGAAGCCGGGCGAGCCCCAGCCGTCGGGCAGATTGTCGACCAGCCACTGGCGGATCTCGGCGCGGAACGGCTCGACGTCGGCGGGATAGCTCAGGTCCATGGCCCGAGATTACCGCCCGGTCACGGTGGCGGGGCCGGCCGTTCGACCGATCCGCCGGCCGGTCGGGGACCACGCCGGTCGCATCGTCGGACGGGGGAGGCTCGGGGAGGAGGGAGCGTTCGAGGGGAGGGGCCGGCGTGCAGCGCCCCGACCCCGAGGCCCGTCTACGCTGTGGAGGCTATGAGCACGCAGACCACCGAGAGCGGCCCCGGTCTGGAGATCCTCCACCTGTCGAGCGTGATCAAGCGCCCGCTGGTGGATGCGGCCGGCGACCGGTTGGGCAAGGTCCAGGACCTGATCGTCCGGGCCGGGGAGTCGCCTCACCCCCCGGTCGTCGGGCTGGTGGTCGACATCGGCGGCCGGGATCTGTTCGTCCCCATCAGGAAGGTGGCCGCCTTCGAGCCGGGACGGGTGCTGTTCGAAGGGCGCCGGGTGGACCTCCGCCGGTTCGAGCGCCGGCCCGGTGAGCTGCTGTTGGCCCAGGACCTGCTGGCCCATCATCTGATCAACTTCGTGGGCGGACGCCTGATCCGGGCCAACGAGATCGAACTGGCCAAGGTCAACGGCACCTGGGAGGTGGTGGCCGTCGACCCGTCGCCACGGCCCGTGCTCAGCCGTCTCCTCCCCGGTCACCACCGCCACGAGGCCAAGCCCGGGACCATCGTGGACTGGGCCAGCATCGAGCCCTTCGTGGCCCACGTGCCCTCGTCCCGCCTGCGCATCCCCTACCGCAAGCTGGCCAAGCTGCATCCGGCCCAGATCGCCGACCTGGTCGAGGCGGCCTCCCACGACGAGGGCGAGGAGATCATCGAGGCGGTCGGTGCCGACCGTGAACTCGAGGCCGACGTCTTCGAGGAGCTCGACACCGAGCACCAGTTGGAGTTCGTGAAGAGCCGGTCCGACGAGGAGGCGGCCCGACTGCTCTCCTCCATGGCCCCCGACGACGCCGCCGACCTGATCACCGAAGTGGACCAGGAGCGGCGACTGCCCATCCTCAACCTCCTCCCCGAACCCCAGCAACGCAAGGTCCGTTCGCTGCTCAGCTACAACCCCGAGACGGCCGGCGGGCTGATGAGCCCCGACTTCCTGAGCGCCCCCTCCTCCATGCCCATCAGCGCCGTCCTCGACCTGGTCCGGGCGAGCACGGCTCCCCCCGAGGCCCTCAATGTCGTCTTCGCCGTCGACGCCGACGGCCACCTGGTGGGGTCGGCCTCCACCGTGCGCCTGGTCCAAGCCGATCCCGCCGCGGCCTTCGACTCCATCGTGGAGGCCGAGCCGGTCCACGTGCACCCCGACTGGGACCTCGGGGCCATGGTCCGCACCATGTCCGACTTCAATCTGATCGTGGCCCCCGTGATGAATCCCGAGCACGGGGAGATCCTGGGCGTGGTCACCGTCGACGACGTCCTCGAGCTCCTCCTCCCGACCGGCTGGCGGCGCGACTTCGGTCGGACGGCGGTGGAGGAGTGATGGTCTTCCGACAGCGAAAACCCCAGTCCGCCACGGAGCGCGGCAAGAGGGCATCCGAAGGGCCCTAAGGCAGCGCGGCCGCACCCCGGGGACCGTTCGACCCGAGGGCGACCGCTCCGGAGGGCCCGCCCGAACCGCCGCCCGACCTCGACCAACCATGCCGGACCGACCGCCCCTTTGTGGCCGAGTCCGGATCCCCGATGCCGCACGGGGCGGGACCGTTCATCCCCACCCGCCCCCCGACCCTCTCCCAACCGTCGCCCTCCGGCGGCCGGTCCCCGTGTCCGGCGCGCCGTGAGGTCGGCCGCCCGACACCGGTATGGCCGAAAGGAGGTGAGCCATGGCCAGACACGACGACGACACGCCTGACGACCGCGAGCCCGATGACGGCGCCGACCTCGGAGCCGGCCGTGACGCCGGAGGCCGTGATGCCGGAGGCCGTGATGCCGGAGGCCGTGATCCTGGCGGCGCGGATTCCAGCGGGGACTCCGCCGTCCTCGACGCCGCCCACGTCGGCGACATCCAGGGTGCCTTCGGGACCATCCGCCAGCACGACCTCGACAGTCGCCGCACCTGGCGCGCCCGGCTGCTCACCCTGCTGGCCATCATGGGACCCGGCCTCATCGTCATGGTGGGCGACAACGATGCCGGCGGTGTCTCGACCTACGCCCAGGCGGGGCAGAACTTCGGGCTCACGCTGCTCTGGGTCCTTCCGGTGCTCATCCCCGTCCTGGTGGTCAACCAGGAGATGGTGGTCCGTCTGGGCGCGGTGACCGGCGTGGGCCATGCCCGCCTGATCAACGAGCGTTTTGGGAAGTTCTGGGGGGCGTTCTCCGTCGGGGACCTGTTCATCCTCAACTTCTTGACCATCGCCACCGAGTTCATCGGGGTCAGCCTGGCCCTGCACTACTTCGGCATCAGCCAGTACCTCTCGGTGCCCATCGCCGCCGTGCTCCTCATCGCCATGACCGCCACGGGCAGCTTCCGCCGGTGGGAGCGGTTCATGTTCGTCTTCATCGCAGTGAACTTCCTGGTCATCCCCCTGGCCTTCCTCAGCCATCCGGCGGCGGGCCCCTTCTTCAAGGGCTTCGTCACCCCGGGGGTCGAAGGAGGCTTCACCTCGACCTCGGTCCTGTTGATCATCGCCATCGTGGGCACCACCGTGGCACCGTGGCAGCTCTTCTTCCAGCAGTCCAACATCGTCGACAAGCGGATCACCCCCCGTTGGATCAACTACGAGCGGGCCGACACCGTCATCGGCTCGCTGATCACCGTCTTCGCCGCCTCGATCATGTTGGCCGTGGTGGCCTCGGCCTTCACCGGCACGCCCCTGCACGGACATTTCACCAACGCCGGCGGAGTGGCCAGCGGCCTCCAGCACTACGTGGGCCGCGCCGCCGGCGCCATCTTCGCCATCATCTTGTTGAACGCCTCGATCATCGGGGCCGCCTCGGTGACCCTGGCCACGTCGTACGCCTTCGGGGACGCGTTCGGCGCCCACCACTCCCTGCACCGGAGCTGGCGGGAGGCCAAGTTCTTCTACGGCGCCTTCACCGGGATGGTGGTGCTGGCCGCCGGCATCGTCATCATCCCCGGTGCCCCGCTCGGCCTCATCACCACCAGCGTCCAGGCCCTGGCCGGCGTGCTCCTGCCCAGTGCCACCGTGTTCCTGCTCATGCTGTGCAACGACAAGCAGGTCCTGGGCCCCTGGATCAACCGGCCGTGGCTGAACGTGCTGTCCACGGCCATCGTCTCCATCCTGTTGATGATGTCCCTGGTCCTGATGGTGACCACCGTGTTCTCCACCATCAACGTGAACGAGGTGGCCGTGGTGCTGGGCTGTGTGCTGGTGCTGGCCTGGGCCGTCGGGGGCATCCTCTACGCCCGTGCCCTGCGGCGCAAGCCCCCCGAGCCGGTGACCCCGATGGCCAAGCGGGCCACCTGGCGGATGCCCGCCCTCAACCTGTTGGAGCGCCCCCCCTGGTCACGGGGACGCCTGATCTCCATGTACCTGCTGCGCGGCTACCTGGTCCTGGCCGTCCTGCTGCTCCTGGTCAAGGCCATCCAGCTCGGGGTGCACAAGTAGCCGTCCCGGTCGGTTCACCGGCGGCCGGTGCCGTGGGAGGCCGGTTTCCCCCGACCAGACCCGGGGCGGTCCCCGGAGGGCGGCGAGGCGCACAAAAGCCCTGCTGTGGTGATTACCGGATGGTCAGTTTGCGCCGAAGTACCTGGCCGGGGGAGTATTTGGCTTCTATGTGCCTGCCCGCTCCGGATGTCCATGCCTAGCTTCGGGCTCAAACGGCACAAGATCAAGGGTCCCAAGTATCCACCACCCACCCCCGAGCGCATCGCCCCCCGCCCTCCGGCTCCTGGTGGCCTGCGCATCGCCTTTCTGGTCTACCGGGGCAATCCGCGGTGCGGAGGACAGGGCGTCTACACCCGCCACCTGACCCGTGAACTGATGGAGCTGGGCCACTCGGTCGAGGTCTTCGCCGGCCAGCCGTGGCCCGAGGTGGACGAGGGGGTGGGCTTCACCCCGGTGCCCAGCCTCGACCTCTACCGCGATCCCGACCCCTTCCGGATCCCCCGGCCGAGGGAGTTCCGCAACTCCTACCCGACGTCGGTCGCCGCCCTCGAGTTCGGGGTCATGTGCACGGCCGGCTTCCCCGAGCCGTGGACCTTCAGCATTCGGGCCCGCCGCATGCTGGCCGCCCGACGGGACGAGTTCGACCTCGTCCACGACAACCAGTGCCTCGGCAACGGCATCCTCGGAATGATGGAGGACGGCTGGCCGTTGCTGACCACCCTGCACCACCCGATCACCGTCGACCGGCAGCTGGCCCTGAGCCACGCCACCAACCCGTGGCAGCAGTTGACCCAGCGACGCTGGTTCGGCTTCTTGCGCATGCAGGTCAACGTGGCCCGATCGCTGCCCCGGGTGGTCACGGTGTCCGAGTCGTCGAAGGTCGACATCGCTGCCCAGATGGGCGTGGACCTCGACCGGATGACCGTCGTCCCGGTGGGCGTGGACCACACGGTCTTCCGACCCCAGCCCGATGTGGCACCCGTGCCCGGCCGGATCATGGTCACCTCCTCCTCGGACGTCCCCATGAAGGGCCTCGTGCCGTTGCTCGAGGCGGCGGCCAAGCTGCGCACCGAGCGCGACATCGAGCTCGTGGTCATCGGCAACCCCCGGCCCGACGGCCGGGTGGCCAAGGCCATCGAGCGCCTGGACCTCGCCCCCATCGTCCACTGCGTCTCGGGGATCACCGACGCCGAGCTGGCCCGCAACTACGCCCAGGCCGAGGTGGCCGTGGTTCCCTCGCTCTACGAGGGCTTCTCCCTCCCGGCCATCGAGGCCATGGCCTGCGGCGTCCCTCTGGTCGCCACCACCGGCGGCGCCCTCCCCGAGGTGGTGGGGACCGACGGGGTCACCGGCCTGTTGGTGGCCCCCGACGATCCCGGGGCCCTGGCCGCGGCCATCGCCCGACTGCTCGACGACGCCGACCTGCGTGCGACCCTGGGGGCGGCGGGACGCGAGCGGGTGCTCGGCCGGTTCACCTGGCAGGTCACGGCGGCGGGCACCGCCGCCCAGTACCGTGCCCTGCTCGACGACGTTGCCTCGACGCGCCAGGACCGTGCGCGCTGACATGCTCGAACCCTTGGAGACCGCACCATGCTGACCGTCGACTACACCCGCTTGGGTGTGCACGCCGGAGACCGCCTGCTCGATCTGGGGTGCGGCTTCGGCCGCCACGCCTACCAGGCCGCCCGCCTGGGGGCCGAGGTCGTCGCCTTCGACGCCGGCGCCGACGAGGTGCGCAACGTGCTGGACACCTTCGGGGCCATGGTGGTGGAGGGCGAGTTGGACCTCGAGACGGCCCGGGTGGGGTCGGTCCAGGGCAACGCCCTGTCGTTGCCCTTCGAGGACGGATCGTTCGACCGGGTCATCGCCTCCGAGGTCCTCGAGCACATCCCCGACGACGAGCAGGCCATGGCCGAGCTGGCCCGGGTGCTCCGCCCCGGTGGGACCATGGCTGTCACCGTCCCGCGATGCGGGCCCGAGTTCGTCAACTGGGCGCTGTCCGACGAGTACCACAACGTGCCCGGGGGCCACGTCCGCATCTACCGGCAGAGCCAGCTGAAGGACCGCCTCCAGTCCACGGGCCTGCGCTTCACCGGCAGCCACCACGCCCACGGGCTCCACGCCCCCTACTGGTGGCTCCGCTGCCTGGTGGGGCCGGCCAAGGACGACCACCCCGCCGTGTCCACCTACCACCGCCTGCTGGTGTGGGACATCGAGAAGGCACCCAAGGTCACCCGCTACGCCGACCGGGTGCTCAACCCGCTGGTGGGCAAGAGCCTGGTGGTCTACCTCGAGAAGCCGACCGAGCCCGACCGGGCGGCGGTCCCGGTCCCACCGGTGCCGGCCTCCGAGCCCGCCGGGCTCCACAGGGTGGCCGACGCCGACACACCGGGCCAGGCCCCCTCGGGGGCCACCGAGGCGGCCGGTCCGGGGGACGGCGCCGACCGCGAGGCCGTGGCATGAGGTCGGTACCCGAGGTCCCCGGCGTCATCAGTGCCGACCAGATCCTGGCCACGGCCCGGTCCATCGTCTCGCTCCAGCGGCCCGACGGGATGATCGAGTGGTTCCCCGGGGGTCACTGCGACCCGTGGAACCACGTGGAGGCGGCCATGGCCCTCACCGTGGCCGGCATGGACGCCGAGGCCGACCGCGCCTACCAGTGGCTGGTCGACACCCAGCTGCCCGACGGCAGTTGGTTCAACTACTACCTGGCCACCGGCATCGAGGACGCCCGGCTCGACACCAACGTGTGCGCCTACCTGGCCACCGGGGCGTGGCACCGCTTCGTGTCCACCGGTGAGCTGGCCGGGCTCGAGCAGCTGTGGCCGGCGGTCGAGGCCGGCGTGGACTTCGTGCTCCGCTGGCAGCGGCCCGACGGCTCCATCCACTGGTCGCTCGATCCCTCCGGCTTCTTGGAGGAGTACTCCCTCCTCACCGGGTCGTCGTCGATCTACCACAGCCTGCGCTGTGCGGTGGCCTGCGCCGAGCGCCTGGGCCACGAGCGCCCGGACTGGGAGCTGGCCGCCGGGCGACTGGCCCACGCCGTGGCCCACCAGCCCGAGGCCTTCGCCCCCAAAGAGGAGTTCGCCATGGACTGGTACTACCCGGTCCTCGGGGGGGCGCTCACCGGGGAGGCGGCCCACCGGCGGATCGAGGAGCACTGGTCCAAGTTCGTCATGGAGGGCCGGGGGGTGCGCTGCGTGTCCACCGGCGAGTGGGTCACGGCGGCGGAGACGGCCGAGTGCGTCCTCGCCCTCGACGTCCTGGGCCGGGACGAGACCGCCCTCGAGCTGCTCACCTGGGTCCAGGCCCTGCGCAACGAGGACGGCTCCTACTGGACGGGCATGGTCTATCCCGAGGAGGCCACCTATCCGCCCCTCGAGCGCTCGTCGTACACGGCGGGCGCCATGATCCTGGCCGCCGACGCCCTCAGCCGCACCACACCGGCCTCGGGCATCTTCCGTGGGGAGGGACTGCCCAGCCACCTCGATCTCACCGAGCCGGCGCCGGACTCGCCCGTCGAGCCCGCGGTCAGGGCCCCCGGCGCCCCCGGCGGCCACTGAACGGACCCGACTGCACCGGGACCCTCACCGCTCCCGGCCCCGCCCCGGGGGATTCACAGCGGGCTCTACGCCGACACCCGGTCTCGCGTCAGGGTCGGGCCCTAGGGTGGCCGGAGAAGGAGGAGGGCGGCCCCAATCCCGACACCGCCCACCCGTGCCATGGACGCTACGCTCACCCCGCTCCTGGTTCTCGTGGCGGTCACCGCCGCCCTGATCCCCGTGCTGCTCTACCTGATGCTGGGCCGCGAGGCCCGACCGGTGGCCACCGGACCCTCCGCTCCCCGGGGAACGACGGCCCAGCCCATCTGGCGGGCCTGGGTCGACGAGCCCGCCGCCGGCTCGGCCGGAGGCAGCGCCGGCCCGGGGCGATCCCCGGTGCGAACCGGAGCCCACCGCCCGACGCCCTAACCCGGAACGTTCAGATGCGGCGCAGGACGCGCAACGACCCGCACTCGCCGTCCTCCACGAACTCCCCCGAGTCGAGGGCGGCCCGCCAGATGTCGTAGGGCGGGCGTCCGCCGTCGGCCGGATCGGGGAAGACGTCGTGGATGGCCAGCCAGCCGTTCTCCACCACCAGCGGGGCCCAGCCCCGGAAGTCGGCCCACGCCGGCTCGACCCCGTGACCGCCGTCGATGAAGCAGAAGGCCAGGGGCGTCGACCAGTGGGACGACACGGTGGGCGAGTCGCCGACCAGCCCGATCACCGATGACTCGAGATCGGCGTCGATCACCGTCCGGCGCCAGTGGGGGAGGGTGTCGATCCGCCCGGTGGCCGGGTCCACCAGGGAGTCGTCGTGGTGCTCCCAGCCGGACTGGTTCTCCTCGGACCCGTGATGGTGGTCGAGGCTGAACACGACCCCGCCGGTCTCCTCGGCCGCCGCCCCCAGGTAGACGGTGGACTTGCCGCACCAGGCCCCGATCTCCACGAAGGTGGCCCGTTCGAAGGAGGCGCCGGCCCGCAGCGCCGCCAGGTACAGGGCCTCGCCCTCGTCGTCGGGCATGAATCCCGTGGCCAAGCGGGCCCGGGCGAACAGCTGCTGGCGGCGCAGGGTCCGTTCCGGATGGTCGGAGGCCCGGAGTGTCGACGAGGAGCGGTCCATCCCTGAAGCCTGGCACGGTGGGGACCGTTCCGACAGTCCCCCTGGTCCGGGCGACGAGGTGGCCACGCCGTCCCGAGCGGCGACCGGCTCAGCCCCGCACCAGGTTGACCAGGGTGTAGATGGCGAACCCGGCCAGCAGCACGCCCCCGGCCTTGCGGATCACGGCCAGGGGCAGCACCCGGAGCAGGGCGCGGCCGCCGAACGCCCCGAGGGCGGCCACAGTGGCCAGACCGGCGAACGCCCCGATGAACACCTCGGCCGGGGCGTGGTACTTGGCCGCCAGGTTGGCCGTGAGGATCTGGGTGAGGTCGCCGAACTCGCCCACGAAGATGACCAGGAACGCCGTCCCCACCGTCTTCATCCCACGTCGGGCGGTATCGGCCTCGGCCTCCCCTTCTACCTCCTCTTCCTTCTCGGGCACGAAGAGGAGGTAGGCGGCCCCGGCGGCGAACAGGACGGCCGTCACCCCCTCGATCCACCGGTGGGGCAGCAGCTGCAGTAGCTGGCCGACGGCCACGGCGATGGTGGCGTGGACGCCGAAGGCCAGGGTGGCCCCGAGCCACACCAGCACCGGCCGGTAGCGACTGCCCATGATCAACGTGGCGATCATGGTCTTGTCGGGGAGCTCGGCCACGAAGATGATGACGTACACCGTGGCGATGACGCTGAACTGCACGACGTCAGGTTACGGACTGGGAGCAGACGGGTCGGACCACCGACCGGCGTCGCTCCGGTGGCCGTCGGGTGGACGTCAGGGGTCGGGAAGGTCGAGGGAGGCGGTCAGGCCGGCGGCCAGTCCGGCCCCCTCGCGCTGGCCGAAGGCCACGTTGACGGCCAGCCGCTCCAGGATCTGCTCCACCGACTTGCCCCCCGAGGGCAGGGGGTGGGCCTGGATGAAGGCCGTCACCGCGTCGGCCAGCTCGGGCGAGCCGCACAGGACCCGGACCCCGTCGAGCATCCGGGGGAGGATGTTGGCCGGGAACTTGGCCACCAGGGTGTCCCACTCCTCGGTGATCCGTGCCCACGTGGCCGGGCCCGTGGCGCGGTTGGCCACCAGGGACTGCAGGACGAAGGGGGCGTTCTGCGTGCGGACCTCGCTGAGGGCCAGATCGAAGGTGCGTGAGGCCAGGTCGGGATCGGAGAACGAGGCCAGGGCGTAGAGGTAGCGGATCTCCTCTTGGGGCGTGGACGGTGTCCGGTAGCGGGCCAGGAAGGCGTCGTACTCGGCCGTTCCACCGCCCGAGCCCACGATGTCCAGGATCGCCGACTCGGTGTCGGGGTGGAGGGCCACCGTGCCCGCCTGGCCGAACCGACGGGCCGCCTCGGCCCGGATGTCGGCGTCGTCGCCGATGGTGCCGAGGGTGCGCAGGACGCCCGAGCGCAGGGAGGGGGTCCGCTCGCCGTCGTCGTCCCGGGGGTCCCACCCGAGGTCACGGGCCAGCGGCCCGAGCAGGGTCCGCACGGCCTGGGCCAGCACGGGCCGATCGGCGTCGGGCACGATCCGATCGAAGAGCCCGAGGGCCCCGAGGATCACCGACCACACGCTCGGATCGCCCTCGGCCGAGGTCACGAGGGCCCGGGCCACGGCCAGCACGTCGGACAGCGGGGCCTGGCCCGAGAGGGCCGCGGCCCACGAGTCCGAGACCAGGTTGTAGCGCTCCAGGGGGGCCAGCTCCCCCAGCCGACCGGCCAGCCGTTCCACCATCACCGAGGGGTAGGACACCCGGTAGTAGCCCGACCCGCCCGCGTTGACCAGCACGCCGGGCCCGCCCGCCAACGTGGCCGCCCCCTCCAAGAGGAGGGGCAGCGGGTCGTAGTCACCCTGGTCCAGCGGACGGGTCAGCACCGGCACCTGCCAGTCCGAGCCGATGGCCCCGCCGGGCTCGCCCCGGTAGGAGAACGGCGCCTGGGTCAGGGCACCGTCCTCGCCCACGCGGATCAGCGGGTAGCCCCCCTGGTTGATCCAGGTGTCCATGATGGCGCGCACGGCCCGGCCGCTGGAGCGCTCGAGGGCGTCCCACAGGTCGGCGGTCTCGGTGTTCCCGTGGCTGTGGGTGGTGAGGTAGTCGTTGATCCCCTCGCGGAAGACGTCGGGCCCGATGAACTGCTCGAGCATGCGCAGCACGCTGCCGCCCTTTTGGTAGGTGAGGACGTCGAACATCCCCTGGGCGTCCTCGGGCCGTCCCACGTGGAACTCCACGGGTCGGGTGGCGTGGAGGCCGTCGACGGCCATGGCCGCCTCCCGCTCCACGCCGAAGCTGACCCAGCGCTGCCACTCGGGACGGAAGGCGTCCACGGCCAGCACCTCCATGAAGGTGGCGAAGGCCTCGTTGAGCCAGATGCCGTTCCACCACTTCATGGTGACCAGGTCCCCGAACCACATGTGGGCGATCTCGTGGCAGACCACGTCGGCCACCCGCTCCAGCTCCACGCGGGCGGCCTGGGTGGGGTCGACCAGCAGGGCCGACTCGCGGAAGGTGACGCACCCCAGGTTCTCCATGGCCCCGAAGGCGAAGTCGGGGATGGCCACCAGGTCGAGTTTGTCGGCCGGGTACGGGATGCCGAAGTAGTCGGTGAAGAAGGTGAGGGCGTGGGCCCCCACGGTGAGGGCGAACTGGGTCAGGTGGCCCTTGCCCGGGGGATGGACGATGCGGAGCGGGACCCCGTTGACCGGGAGCGGCTCGGTGGCCTCCAGGGGTCCGACCACGAAGGCCACCAGGTAGGTGGACATGACCATGGTGGGGGCGAACCGCACCCGGCGCTTGCCGTCGGGCTCGGCCTGCTCGTCGACCACCGATCCGTTGGAGTAGGCGGCCAGGGCGTCGTCGACCACCAGGGTCACCTCGAAGGTGGCCTTGAGCTCGGGCTCGTCCCAGCAGGGGAAGGCCCGGCGGGCGTCGGTGGACTCCATCTGGGTGGTGGCGATGATGTGCTCGGTCCCCGACTCGTCGGTGAAGGTGGAGCGGTAGAAGCCGTGCAGCTTGTCGTTGAGGATGCCGGTGAAGCCCAGGTGCAGCGTGGCCGGCCCGGCCGGGAGGGGCGCGGCGAAGGTCAAGGTGGCCCGCTCCTCGTCGGCATCGAGGGTGATGGCGGTGGGGGCGAGGGCGTAGCCGGCATCGGGATTTCCGTCGTTGAGCTCGGCGAAGGTGATCTCGAGCTCGGCGGCGTTCAGGGTGATCGTGGTCGTGGGCGTCTCGACGGTGAGGTCGATCTCGACGTCGCCGGCGAAGGTGGCGGCGGGTAGGTCGGGGGTCAGGACGAGGCGGTAGGCGTGGGGCCGGACCGTGGTCGGCAGTCGGTAGTCGTCGTCGTTGGTCGGAGCGCTCATGTGGGGCAGGCTACCGTCGCGTTGTGCAGCCCGACTCCCAGCCCGATTCCCGTCCCGGTTCGCAGTCCGCCGAATCCCCCGATCCCGCCACCGTGGCCGGGGAGGCACCGGTGGCCGCGACGGGCGCCCCACGACTGGACGTGGTCGCCGTGGGCAACGCCTTGGTCGACGTGCTGGGCAGCGCCACCGACGAGGACCTGGTGGCCCTCGACCTGGTGAAGGGGACCATGGTCATCGTGGACCATGAGCGCTCGGAGTCGATCTACGCCACCATGGGGCCGACCACGGAGGCCTCGGGGGGGTCGGCGGCCAACACCGTCGCTGGGGTGGCCGCCCTCGGCGGGCGGGCCGCCTATCTGGCCCGGGTGGCCGACGACCAGTGGGGTCAGGTCTTCACGCACGACATCCGATCCATCGGTGTGGCCTTCGACCCGAAGCCCACACCGGCCGTCCCCGGCGCCTCGGTCACCGGCCACTGCCTGGTCCTCATGACCGAGGACGCCGAGCGGACCATGGCCACCCATCTGGGTGTCTCGGCGGACTTCGGGGAGGGCGACCTCCACGAGGACCACCTCACCTCGGCCCAGGTTGTCTACCTCGAGGGGTACCTGTGGGAGCAGCCCTCGGCCAAGGCGGCCATGCGACGGGCCATCGACATCGCCCACAGCAGCGACGCCGCCGTGGCCCTCACCGTCTCGGACCCGTTCTGCGTCCAGCACCACCGCCACGAGTTCCTCGAGCTGCTCACCGGCGATCTCGAGATGCTCTTCGCCAACGAGGACGAGATCATGATGCTGTTCGGATCCCCCGACCTTCGACGCCGCCGTGGACGCCGTGACCGAGACCGGGGTGCTGGCCGTGCTGACCCGGGGTGCGGCCGGCTGTGTGGTGGTGACGGCCTCGGGACCGGTGTCGGTCCCTGCCGCCCCCGTCGACCGGGTGGTCGACACCACCGGTGCCGGCGACCTCTTCGCCGCCGGATTCCTCTACGGCATCACCAACGGGCTCTCACCCGAGGACTCGGCCCGCCTCGGCGGGGTGTGCGCCGCCGAGGTCATCTCCCACGTGGGGGCCCGTCCCCTGGCCGACCTCCGGACGTTGGCCGTCGACGCCGGTCTGTTCGCCTGAGCAGCCGGACCCTTGGGCCGGGGTGCCGGTCAGCCCGGGGGGGTGGGCGACGGCCGGAAGGTGAAGGGCAGGTCGCCGATGCGGACCAGCACCGAGGCCACGGCCCGGCCGAGGGGGGCCAGGGCGTCGTCCAGGCTGCTCGGATCGTCGAGCACGGCCTCGTCGAGCTGGCAGGAGCCCTCGTAGGAGACCTCCACGGCGCACTCGGGCTCTTCCTGGCCTTCGAGCAGGAGCTGCTCGAGGGTGGTCGAGCCCCGGACCAGGGGATCGTCCCCCAGCACGTCGAGGCGATCGGGGAGGACGGCCAGCAGGGGGGCGACCTCGGGGATGCCGTCGAGGCCCTGCACCCGGAAGGCGATCTCCACCAGCACCTCGGGGAGCTCGTCGGGCTCCTCGCCGATGGCCCAGCTGCGGTAGGAGGTCTGGCTCCAGGTCGGCCAGTCGAGGCTGGTGTCGACCCGGATGCGGGCCGGGCGCTCCTCGCCGGGGAGGCTGTAGGAGGTCTCGAAGCTGACGTCGCCCAGGAAGACGTCGACCTGGAACCGCTCCTCGACCGCCTGGCGCTGGAGCAGGGCCGTCTCGAAGGCGTGCCGGTGGGACGTCACGAGTTGGGTGAAGATGTGGTCCAGCATGGCGGGGCAGAGGCTACCGTTCTTCCATGCCCGCCCCCGCCGATGTGCTCCGGCCTTCCGCGTGGCTGGACCGCCGGGTCATCGCCTACGCCCACCAGGGCGGTGCCTGGGAGGCGCCGTCGTCCACCCTGCACGCCATCGCCGCCGCCCTCGAGGCGGGTGCCACCGGCATCGAGCTGGACGTGCACGCCACCCGTGACGGTCGGCTGGTGGTGGGCCACGACCCCACCGTCGACCGCACCACCGACCGGTCGGGGGCCATTGCCGATCTGACCTACGACGAACTGGCCCTCCTGGACAACGCCTACTGGTGGGCCCCCGGGGCCGACGTCTCGCCCGGCCTCAGCCCGGAGGCCTACCCCTTCCGGGGGCGGGCCCCGAAGGACCACCGGTTCGGCATCGCCCTGTTGGAGGAGGTGCTCGAGGAGTTCCCCGGGGTGGTGCTCAACCTCGACATCAAGCAGACCGCCCCGGTGGTGGCCCCCTACGAGGAGGCCCTGGCCGCCATGCTCCGTCGCTTCGGCCGGGTCGACGACGTGATCGTGGCCTCGTTCCTCGACACGGCCACCGACGCCTTCGCCACCTTCGCCCCCGAGATCCCGACCTCGGCCGGCACGGTGGCCGTGGCCGCCTTCTACCAGGCGGTCCAGGCCGGGGAGACCCCGGCGCCCCTGGTGCATGCGGCCCTCCAGGTGCCGGCCCGCTTCGGGGAGATGACCCTGGTCGACCGGCGGTTCGTCGAGGTGGCCCACGAGCAGGGCCTGGCCGTCCACGTCTGGACCATCGAGGAGGAGGACGAGATGCGCGACCTGTGCGCCCTCGGGGTGGACGGCATCATCACCGACCGACCGACCGCCCTGGTCGGCGTGCTCGACGAGCTCGGCTGCGCATGGCGTCCCGGGGGTTGAGGGCGAACCACCAACCCAACCGGTCGGGGCACGGGGGGCCCGTCAGGGCGCGCCTCGTCGACGGCCCGATGGGGACGCGGACGACGGTGGCGACGGGAGTGGAGACCGCGGGAAGGGGACGGCGGTGGCCGTCCGTGGCGAACCGGGGGGCGCACCGGCCGGTGATCGGGAGGATCACCGGGCGAGGCTCAGCCTCGTCCGCAGTTCGGCTTCTTGCCGTGGTTGGCCTTCTTCTTGGCCCGGAGCTTGCGCTTGTTGGTTCGTTTGGACACAGTTCGGAAATGCTAGTCGCTGGAGGACCCGGGCACCCAACGGGGGTGGACCGATGACCTGGCTGTTGCGCCAGGGAGACGTGCTGGCCACCGCCGAGGTGGCCGAGACGTTCGCCCAGCGCAGCCGGGGACTCCTGGGCAAGACCGCCTTCGAGGGGGCCATGATCCTGCCCCGCACCCGCTCGGTGCACACCTTCGGCATGCGCTTTCCCGTCGACGTGGCCGTCTGTGACAAGGACATGGTCGTGCTCGGGGTCACCACCCTCCGCCCGTGGCGGATGAGCCTGCCCCGGCGCGGCGGGCGCTCGATGGTCGAGGCCCAGGCCGGTGCGTTCGAGCGGTGGGGGCTGCGGGTCGGGGACCAGCTGGAGTTGCGCGGGTGACCGCCGCTGATGGTGAGGGCCCGGTCGAGCTTCCCGACGTGGATCCCGAGATCCTGGAGGAGTTGGAGTTCTGGACCGGACCCGACGACCCCGATGGCCCAGGGGGGCCCGAGGTCGCACCGGGTCCTCCCGAGCGGCCGGTCCGGGCCGGGACCGGTTCCGCGGGCTCCCTGGTCGTGGTGGGGACCCCCATCGGCAACCTGGGCGACCTCTCGCCCCGGGCCGTGGCCGCCCTCACCGCCGCCGACGTCATCTACTGCGAGGACACCCGGCACTCGCGCAAGCTGATGAGCCACGCCGGCATCGTAAGCCCCACGCTGCGCTCCCTCCACGAGCACAACGAGGACGAGCGGATCGACGAGGTGGCCCGGTCGGTCCGGGAGGGACGCACCGTGGCCCTGGTCTCCGACGCAGGCATGCCCGCCGTCTCGGATCCCGGTGCCCGGGTGGTGAGGGCGGTGGCCGCCGCCGGGCTGACCGTCACCGTGGTCCCGGGTCCCTCGGCCGTCCTCACCGCCCTGGTGGGCAGCGGACTGCCCACCGAACGCTTCTGCTTCGAGGGCTTCCTGGCCCGCTCCGGGAAGGAACGACGCTCCGCCCTGGCCGCCGTAGCTACCGAGGTCCGGACCACCGTGCTGTTCGAGGCCCCGGGCCGGGTGGCCGCCACACTCTCGGATCTGGCCGAGGCGTGCGGGCCCGACCGACCGGTGGCGGTGGCCCGCGAGCTGACCAAGCTGCACGAGGAGTTCTTCCGGGGCACCCTGGTCGAGGCGGCGTCCTGGGCCGCGGCGCGTCCCCTCCGCGGCGAGGTCGTAGTGGTGGTGGGGGGTGCTCCCCTCGTCGTCGATCCGGGGGTGGGGGACGACGTGCTGTCAGCGGCCCTCGCCGAGCGGCTCGGAGCGGGGGAGCGCACCCGCGGGGTGGTCGACGATGTGGCCGCGACGTTCGGGGTGCCCCGCCGGCGCGTCTACGAGTTGGCCCTGGCCGTCCGGTCGGAGGGGGACCCCGAGGTCCCCGGCACTCCAACCTCCTGACACCGGCGTGACGTAACGGACGGGAGCCTCGGAGGGACCATGGTTGGCGGGCTGAACGAATCAGGCGGCAACGAATCAGGCGGCAGAGAGGACCCACCATGTTCGGACGGACGCCGAAGGACACCACCCAGGCCCCGGGCATCGCCCCCGACGAGATCCCCGAAGGCATGGACCGGGCCGTCTTCGCCGCCGGGTGCTTCTGGGGCGTCGAGGAGTTCTTCCGCGCCGTCCCCGGCGTGGTCGATGCCATCGTCGGATACGAGGGCGGAGCGGCGGGGCATCCCACCTACCAACAGGTCTGTTCGGGAACCAGCGACCACGCCGAGGCCGTCCTGATCACCTTCGATCCGGGCCAGGTTTCCTTCGAGCGGTTACTGGAGGAGTTCTGGCGCCACCACGACCCGACGACCCGCAACCGGCAGGGACCCGACCGCGGCAGCCAGTACCGCTCGGCCGTCTTCGTCCACGACGAGGCCCAGGCCAAGGCGGCCCATGTCTCCCTCGACGAGTTCCAGGTGCGGTTCCGGCGCCCCATCGTGACCGAGGTGGCCCCGGCCACGACGTTCTGGCCGGCTGAGGAGTACCACCAGCGCTTCACGGAGAAGACCGGCCGTGGCGGTTGCCACGTAGCCAACTGGTAGGGGAGGGCGGACCCAGGGGCCGTCGGGTTCGGCCTGTCGGCCTGTGGGTTATACTAGATGGTATGACTTCTCGGGTAGGACCAAAAGGCCAGGTGGTGATCCCCAAGTCGATGCGTGATGTCTTGGGAATCGTTCCGGGCGATGAGGTCGACTTCGCTCTGGAGGATGACTCGGTTCGCGTGGAGTTGTTGCGGAACCGCCCCAGCCTCCGGGGATCCCTGCCAGGCCTGGGCCTCACCGATTCGCTCGAGGCTGACCACCGAACCGAACGGGATCGGTGACCGACTGCCTCGATTCTTGGGCCATCCTGCGTTGGCTCGAGGGTTCCGAGCCGGCCGCCGGTCGGGTGGAGCGGGCGTTGGCCTCGGGTCCGGTCATGAGCTGGATCAACCTGGGTGAGGTCGCCTACATCGTCGAACGCATGGCGGACGCCGAGCGCGCCCGACACGTGGTGCAACAGCTGCGTCACCAGATCGGGTTGGATCTCCCCTCCCAGTTGCGTGTCCTCGAAGCGGCGCGCATCAAGGCCAGGTACCCCATGGCCTACGCCGATGCATTCGCGGTGGCCACGGCGCTTGCCCACGATGCGGTGATCCTCACCGGAGACCCCGAGATCCTCGAGGCCGGAGGCCCCTGGCTGGCTGAAGATCTCCGTTCCTGAAATGCAGGTAGGCAGCTCGTGGAGGCGGTAGCCCTCAGTCCGTCAGCTCGGTGAGTGCCCGTCGGACGTAGGGTCGGAGGGGGAGGTCCAGAGCCTCTCCGAGCGGCACCCAGCGGGCGATGTCCGAGGAACCACCCACCTCGTTTCGCAGTATCCCCGAATAGCTGTCCACGCCGTAGATGATCCGGAGGGTGTGCAGGCTGGTCCCCTCGGCGTCGGGCAGGGTGAAGACGTCGGAGATGATCCCGAGAAGGGGACCCGGGGTGATGGCGAGGCCGGTCTCCTCGAGGAACTCCCGCCGGAGGCCGTCGATCGGGTCTTCCCCGTGGTCGAGCCCGCCTCCGGGGAGGAACCACTGCCCGGCCACGGTCAGGTACGGGGCGGCCCGGACCAACAGGACCCGGCCGGTATCCCGGTCCTCGCAGATGCCGTAGACGGCGACCCGCTGTTGGCGGGCCTCGGACGTCTCGGCGGCCGGGGCCGGGGTGGACTCAGGGGCGGTCACGGACCGCATCCTAGATATGGGCGGTGCCCGGGAGCGGCGTGTGCGGCAGAGTCCGCCCCGATCGGTACGCTACCGGGCAGTGTCCCGCTACTACATCACCACGCCCATCTACTACGTGAAGGACGCGCCCCACGTGGGGCACGCCTACACCACGGTCAACGCCGACGCCCTGGCCCGGTGGCACCGCCTCCGCGGCGACGAGGTCTTCTTCCTCACCGGCACCGACGAACACGGCCAGAAGGTGGCCCGCGCCGCCGAGGAGCAGGGCCTGACCCCCGGCGAGTGGACCGACCAGCTGGCCCCGCGCTTCGCCGCGGCCTGGTCGGAGCTCGGCATCAGCAACGACGACTTCATCCGCACCACCGAGCCTCGCCACCGCCAGGCCGTCCAGCAGTTCCTCGGCACCATCAACGACAACGGCTTCATCTTCAAGGACACCTACCGCGGCCTGTACTGCGTCTCGTGCGAGCAGTACTACGGGGAGGACGAGCTCCTCGACGGGGGCCTGTGCCCCATCCACCGCACCCCGGTGGAGCACCTGGAAGAGGAGAACTACTTCTTCCGCCTGAGCGCCTTCGAGCAGCGGCTCATCGACTGGTACGAGGCCAACCCGTCGGCCGTCGTGCCCGAGTCCAAGCGCAACGAGGCCCTCAGCTTCATCAAGGGCGGCCTCCGGGACATCTCCATCACCCGGACCTCCATCGACTGGGGGGTGCGGGTCCCCTGGGACGAGGGGCACGTCTTCTACGTCTGGTACG
The DNA here is from genome assembly GCA_963738545.1 of uncultured Acidimicrobiaceae bacterium. GTDB lineage: Bacteria > Actinomycetota > Acidimicrobiia > Acidimicrobiales > RAAP-2 > Bog-756. The sequence goes on along the minus strand of CAVTXA010000007.1, from coordinate 535,873 downwards.
ACGCCCTCATCAACTACCTGACGGCCATCGGCTACGGCCGGGACCCGGAACGGTTCGAGTCAGTGGTGGCCGGCGGTGCACCACCTGATCGGCAAGGAGATCATCCGGTTCCACTGCGTGTGGTGGCCGGCCATGTGCATGGCGGCCGGCATCGACCCGCCGGCCCACGTCCAGGTGCACGGGTGGCTCCTGCTCGGGGGCGAGAAGATGTCCAACTCCAGCGTGAACCAGATCGCCCCGGCCGACCTCATCGGGGAGTACGGGGTGGACCCGGTCCGCTACCACCTCCTCCGGGACATTCCCCTCGGGAGCGACGGCGAGTTCTCCGCCGAGGGCATCACCGGCCGCTACAACACCGACCTGGCCAACAACCTGGGCAACCTGTTGTCCCGGGTGGCCACGGTGGTCGGCTCCAAGTGCGGTGGGGTGGGCCCGGCCCCCCGGCCCGAGAGCCGGCTGGCCGGAGTGGCCGCCCAGGTCCTCGCCGAGGCCACCGAGGCCTGGGACGCGGGCCAGCCCAATCTGGCCCTCGAGGCCACCTGGCGGCTCATCCGCGAGACCAATGCCGAGCTGGAGCAGGCCGAACCGTGGAAGGCCGAGCCCGGGCCCGAGGTCGAGGCCGTGCTCGGCAGCGCCCTCGAAGTCCTGCGCATCGTCTCCCTGCTGGTCGTGCCGGCCATGCCCACGACGGCGGCCACCATCTGGGCCCGCATCGGGCTGCCCGGGTCGCCGGCTGACGAACGGCTGCCGGGGGCGGCCACCTGGGGCGGCTACCCGGGCGGCCTGGCCGTGGAGAAGGGGGCACCCCTCTTCCCCCGGCGCAAGGGCTGACCGGGGTCGAGGTGGACGACGCCGTCATCGAGTGGTTCGACTCCCACTGCCACCTCCAGGACGAGTTCACCCCCTCTGACGAGGGGGACCGCATCGACGCCACCGGCCCCCACGCCACCCGCCTGGCCGCCACCATGGCCCGGGCCTCGGAGGCCGGGGTGACCCGGATGGTCTGTGTGGGCACCGGCGCCGCCTCCTCAGCCGAGGCCGTGGCCCTGGCCCGGTCCATGCGCCAGGCCGGATCGGCGGCCGTGGCCGAAGGGATCGAGCTGTGGGCCACCGTGGGCCTCCACCCCCACGACGCCAAGGACGGGGTGGACTCGCTCGACGCCCTCCTGGCCGCCGAGCTGTCGGTCCCGGCGGGGTCCGGGGGTGCATCGGACCCGGTGGTGGTGGGGATCGGCGAGTGCGGCCTCGACTACCACTACGACCACTCGCCCCGTCCCGCCCAGCGGGAGGCCTTCGCCCTCCAGATCGACCTGGCCCAGCGGCACGGGCTGACGCTGGTGATCCACACCCGGGAGGCCTGGGACGACACCATTCGACATCCTGGCGTCGTCCGGCGTGCCGGAGCGGACCATCGTCCACTGCTTCACCGGCGGACCCGGGGAGGCCCGTCGGTGCCTCGACCTCGGCGCATCGCTCTCCTTCAGCGGGGTGGTCACCTTCAAGAACGCCGACGACGTCCGCCAGGCCGCCGACCTGTGCCCGTGGGACCGGCTCCTCATCGAGACCGACTCGCCCTTCCTGACCCCGGTTCCCCACCGGGGAACCCTCAACGAGCCCTCGAGGGTTCCGTTGGTCGGCGCGGCGATTGCCCAGGTCAAAGGGGTTGAGACTTCCCACGTGGCCCAGGTGACCACCGCCAACGCCCGGGCTGCCTTCGGCGTGTGAGCCGTTGGCCCCGGCCCGGGGGCGGGCCGGGCCGCCCGGCGCCCCGGAGCGGGCCGGGTCGGCTGGCGGGTTTGATTCCTCGGCGGTGGCCTGTCTAACCTCTGGCCTGCGGCCGCGTTAGTGCGGTCGTTTTGCATTTCGTGCTCAGTGCGCTTGTCGGACGCATTGTGAGGGTCGACGGAGGAGTCGGCCCCAACCGTCCCCGGGAGGGGAGGGATCTGCACCCGAAGGGCCCGGCCCCGAAGGCGCAGGACAACGCAGTCCCATAAGGAGAGTGGAGTCCTGAGGACGTCAATGGAAAAGGGGAGCCGGCCCGGGGCCGCGCTCCTCCTGTGTGGAGCGCTGCTGGTCGTGCCGCTCGTGCTGTTGCAGAGCGACTCGAGCGCCTCGGCCCCGCCGCCCCGTGGAGGGCCGGCATCGGGTGCGCTGGCCGCCTCGGCCCCGCGGACCGACGGACCCTCGTGGAAGCTGGCGTCCCAGACCCAGGCGCAGCCGGCGGCGTCCACGGCGACCACGGTGCCCGCCGCGGTCCCGACGACGACGGTGCCCCCCACCACCACGACGGCCCCGGAGGTCACGCTGCCCGCCGCCGACGTGGTCGAGCGCTCCGTGCCGGTGGCGGCCCCGACCACGACCACGGCCCCGCCCACCACGACGACGATGCCGGCCCCGGTGGCCGCCGCGTCGGTCCACTACGGCCAGGTGACCTACTACGCCCACCCGGCCGGCACCTGTGCCAGCCCGTTTTTGCCCTTCGGGACGGTGGTGCGGGTGACCAATCCGGCCAACGGGGCCTCGGTCAGCTGCCTGGTCAACGACCGTGAGGCGGACACCGCCCGGTCCATCGACCTGGCCACGGCCACCTTCGCCGAGCTGGCCCCGCTTTCCCAGGGGGTCATCGACGCCGAGCTGAGCTGGTGAGCGGCTCCCCCCGCCCGTCGGCGCCCTCCCGGGCCTAGCCGGGGACGTCAACCGCGGGAGGCCGCCGTCCCGGTGCCTGCACCCCGTGGGCCGAGCGCCCGGGGATCTGGGTGGGGAAGAGCGGGCACGGGAAGGTGAGACACTGAGCCGGTGACCCACGGGCGAGCGGAGATCCACGAGCTGCTGGTGGCCAACGACCTGCGTCCCAGTCGGGCGCTGGGCCAGAACTTCGTGGCCGACGGGAACACCGTGCGACGGATCGTCCGACTGGCCGGCATCGTCGAAGGACGGCCGGTGGTGGAGATCGGGGCCGGCCTGGGATCGCTCACCCTGGCCCTGGTGGAGGGCGGTGCCCAGGTCACCGCCGTCGAGATCGACCGCCACGTGCTGCCCGTGCTGCGGGCCCAGGTCGAGCCCCTGGGCGTGCGGGTGGTGGAGGCCGACGCCCTGACCCTCGACTGGTCCGCGCTCCTCGGCACCGACCCGACGGGCGGGGCGTACGACGGTCCCTGGACACTGGTGGCCAACCTCCCCTACAACGTGGCCGTGCCCCTCGTCATCCGGGTTCTGGAGGAGGCCCCGCGGGTCACCTCCCTCCTGGTCATGGTCCAACGCGAGGTCGGGGAGCGCCTGGCCGCCTCGGCCGGGGACGAGGCCTACGGCGCGGTATCGGTGAAGGTGGCCTACTGGGCCTCCGCCGCCGTGGTGGGCCGGGTCTCGGCCTCCGTGTTCATCCCGAGGCCCAAGGTGGAGTCGGTGCTGGTGCGGTTGGACCGGCGGAGCGCCGCCGATGGGGGCCCCGACCAGGGTGGACCCGGTGACGCCGGCTACGAGCGGCTCTTCGCCGTGGTCCGGGGGGGATTCGCCCACCGGCGCAAGATGCTGCGTCGCTCGCTCGAAGCGCTGGTCCGGCCCGAGGCCTTCGAGGCCACCGGCATACCGTCCACGGCCCGGGCCGAGGAGCTGGGCCTCGACCAGTGGAAGCGCCTGGCCGCCTGGCGGGAGGGCCCGGCCCGCCAGGCCCACCCTGCCGGTGGGGGCGGGACGCCCGGGGCGGGGACGTGACCGGCCCGGTGGCCGTCAGCGGGGCCGATGGCAGCGGCCCCGTCGAGCTGAGCGCCCCGGCCAAGCTCACGGTGTCGCTCCGGGTCCGGGGCCGCCGCCCGGACGGCTTCCACCTGCTGGAGTCCGAGATGGTCTCCCTGGATCTCACCGACACCCTCCGCGTCGGGCCGGGCGACGGCCTGACCGTCGTCGAGGCCTTCACCGCCCCTCACGCCTCGGGGGGATCGGCCCCCTCCGGGCCGTGGCGGGCCGGCGGCATCGCCACCGGACCCGAGAACCTGGTGAACCGGGCCCTGCGGGCCGTCGGGCGCACGGCGGCCGTCGAGCTCACCAAGCGGATCCCCCCCGGGGCCGGCCTCGGGGGCGGTTCGGCCGATGCCGCCGCCATCCTCCGGTGGTCGGGGAGCACCGACCTGGCGCTGGCCGCCGGGCTCGGCTCCGATGTCCCCTTCTGCCTGGCCGGGGGCCGGGCCCTCGTTGGGGGGGTGGGCGAGGACCTCACGCCGCTGCCCTTCGAGGAGCGTCGGTTCACCCTCTTCCTCCTCCCCTTCGGGATGGACACCGGTGCGGTCTACGCCTCCTGGGACCGGCTGCACCCCTCGGCGGACCTCCCCGGGTCGACGGGCCCGCACGGGTCCCCTCCGGTGCCGGGCACCAACGATCTGGAGGAGGCCGCCCTGGCCACCGAGCCTCGACTGGCCGCCTGGCGGGACCACCTGGCCGGACTGTGCGGGCGTCGTCCCTGGCTGGCCGGCAGCGGTTCCACCTGGTTCGTGGAAGGGGTGCCCGACGACCTGGGGCTCGGCGGCCGGAGTGCCGTCCAGCTCGGAGCGGACCACGCCCTGGTCGTGGCGGTGCGGACGACCCCGGCTACCCCGGTGCCGCGCTCACGGTGAGGGCGCGACCCAGCCCGGGGGCAGAGCGGGAGGAGCGTGGAAGGTGACCGACTCGAACCGGTGAGTCGATCGGGGGAACTCGGGCTTACTTGCCCGCCGCCCGCCGCTGCCAACGGGTGGCCTTCAGCATCTTCTTGTGCTTCTTCTTGCGCATGCGCTTGCGGCGCTTCTTGATCAGGGATCCCATGTCGACCGGCACCCTAGTCGACCAGGGGATTTCACGCCATGCGCCGACCCCGTCAGTCCTCGTGGTCGTCCTCGTCGGGCGGGGGCACCTCGGGGAGGCTGAACCGGAACACGGCCCCGCCACCCTCGGCCTGGTAGACGTTGACGGTCCCGCCCTCGTCCCGGGCCACCTGGGCCACGATGGCCAGGCCCAGGCCCGAACCCGGGCGGCCGCGGGCGCCGGGGGCCCGGTAGAAGCGGTCGAAGATGTGGTCGACGTCACTCGGCGTCGACCCCGGGCCGTGGTCCCGCACGATGAGGGTGCCCTGCGAGCAGGCCACCTCGATGACGCCGCCGTCGGGGCTCCACTTGAGGGCGTTGTCCAGCAGGTTGTCCACCGCCCGCTCGATCCGGGCGGTCGAGCCCGAGACCCAGGTGGGGGCCACCCGGGCGTCGAAGGTCACCCCACGGCTCCGACCGTGGGTGGTGGCCACGTCGACCGCCTCCAGCACGATCAGGTCCAGGCGGGCCGGAGCGGTGGTCAGTTGGGGCTGTTCCCCCCGGGCCAGCTCGGCCATGTCGCCGACCAGGGCGGCCAGCTCGTCCATCTGGGTGACCACGTCGCTGATGAGCACCTCCCGTTCGGCCGGCTCCAGCTCCTCCAGGCGGCGGGCCACCTCCATGTTGGTGCGGAGGCTGGTGAGGGGGGTGCGCATCTCGTGGGAGGCGTCGAGCACCAGCTGGCGCTGACTCTCGCGGGAGGTGTCGAGGGCCTCCAGCAGGCGGTTGAAGGCCCGGCGCAGGCGACCCAGCTCGTCGATGCCACCGGGGTCGAGCCGCTTGGACATGTCGGTGGTCTCGGCCAGCTCCTCGACGGTGTGGGTCAGGCTGTTGAGGGGACGCAGGGCGGTCCGCCCCACGGCCAGGCCCAGCACGACGGCGATGGCCACGCCTCCGATGACGATGATCCACAGGGCGAAGGCCAGGTGGCGGAGCTCCTGGTTGACCCCGGTCAGGGGCGAGGTGATCTGCAGGGCCCCGCCGGCGGTGAGGCCCACCGGACCCTCCCCGCCCCGGTACTGGAAGCCCGTCGGCAGGGCGGCCACCACCTCACGGGCGTCCAGGCCCCCCACGGTGGTGGAGAAGTAGATGTTGTGGGCCGCGCCGTCGCTGCCGGCGATGGCCCGGACGGCTGGGGTGACCGGGAGCACGGCCGGGCCGTCGGGTTTGTTGGTGCTGCCGTCGGGGAGGACCACCTGGATGCACTGGCCGTTGGCCGTGCCGCAGGTGTTGACGATGGTCTGGAGCTCCTGGCTGGCCAGGTAGACCTCGGCCTGGGCGGCCAGCGTGGCGTCCACCGAGCCCGACCAGCGAGTTGTAGGCCACCAGGTAGGTGGCGATCGAGCCCAGGATGACCACGACCAGCACGGCGGCCGTCGTGGCCAGGACCAGCCGTCCCCGGAAGGTCACGCCCGCCCGCCGGTGCTCGGGATCATGGCCTAGGGCTCGCGGAGCACGTAGCCGACCCCGCGGGCCGTGTGGATCAGGCGGGGTTCGCCGTCGGCCTCGGTCTTGCGCCGGAGGTAGCCCACGTAGACGGCCAGGGAGTTCGTGCCCGAGTCGAAGGTGTAGCCCCAGACCCGGTCGAGGATGAGCTCGCGGGTCAGGACCTGACGGGGATGCCGGAGGAGCAGCTCCAAGAGGTCGAACTCGATGCGGGTGAGCGTGAAGGGGCGGTCGCCCCGGTGGGCCTCCCGGGTCACGGGGTCGAGGTGGAGGTCGGCGAAGGTGAGCTCCTCGTCGGCGTCCTCGGGCCGTCGCCGCAGCAGGGCCCGCAGGCGGGCCAGCAGTTCGGCCAGGGCGAAGGGCTTGACCAGGTAGTCGTCGGCTCCGGCATCGAGGCCCTGGACCCGGTCGTTGATGGCGTCGCGCGCCGTCAGCATCAGGACCGGGGTGTCGTCGCCGGCGGCCCGCAGGCGCCGGCACACGTCCAGGCCGTCGATGGTGGGGAGCCCGATGTCGAGGATGACGGCGTCGGGTGGACGGACGGCGATCTCCTCCAAGGCCTGGGGCCCGTCCGGGGCCAGGGAGACCTCGTAGCCCTCCAGGCGGAGGGCCCGGTTGAGGGCACCGCTGACCGCAGGATCGTCATCGACGACGAGGACTCTCATCGGGCCGGGAGCCTAGTGGGGTCGATGCCGATTGCCGTGGCACGCAGGCCGGTTGCCGCCAGCGCTCGAGCCCCCTCGTCGCCCGACCGGCGTGCCGGGGTGGGGCCGGGGGCCCAGGGGTGCGCACATCGGGGAGTACCCTGGAGCGGTCGCCGGGGGTGCAGTGGGCGACCCATTCCGAGGTAGTTCAATTGGCAGAACGCTGGCCTTTGGAGCCAGATGTTGGAGGTTCGAGCCCTCCCCTCGGAGCGTCCCGACGGGCGCGGACCGACGGGCGTACCGGCGCTCAGGCCCCGGACTTGCGGGCCCGGCTGCGCTGGCGCCCGCGGGTGGCCCCGTCGAGGACCACCTTGCGCAGGCGCACCGACTCGGGCGTGACCTCCACGCACTCGTCGTCCGAGATGAACTCGAGCGCCTGCTCCAGAGAGAGGAGGAGCGGGGGGGTGAGGCGGATGGCCTCGTCGGCGGAGGCGGAGCGGATGTTGGTCTGCTTCTTCTCCTTGGTGGGGTTGACGTCCATCTCCTCGTCCCGGGCGTTCTCCCCGACCACCATGCCCTCGTAGACCTCGGTGCCCGGCCCGACGAGGAGGATGCCCCGCTCCTGGAGGCTCATCAGGGTGTAGCCCGTGGTCATGCCCCGTCGGTCGGCCACCATCGAGCCGTTGCGCTTGGTCTTCAGCTCACCGTGCCAGGGCTCCCACCCGTCGAAGACGTGGTGGAGCATGCCCGTGCCCCGGGTCTCGGTCATGAACTCGGTCCGGAACCCGACCAGGCCCCGGGCCGGGACCCGGTAGTCCATCCGGACCCATCCGGTCCCGTGGTTGACCATCTCGATGAGCGTCCCCTTGCGCAGGGCCATGAGCTGGGTGACCACGCCCAGGTAGTCGTCGGGGACGTCGATGGCCACCCGTTCCATGGGCTCGTTGAGCTTGCCGTCGATCTCGCGGGTGACCACCTGGGGCTTGCCCACGGTGAGCTCGAACCCCTCGCGGCGCATGGTCTCCACCAGCACGGCCAGCTGCAGCTCGCCCCGGCCCTGGACCTCCCAGGTGTCGGGCCGCTCCGTCGGGAGGACCCGGAGGGAGACGTTGCCCACCAGTTCGGCGTCCAGGCGGTTGAGGATCTGGCGGGCGGTCAGCTTGGAGCCGTCGGCCCCGGCCAGCGGGGAGGTGTTGATCCCGATGGTCATGGCCAGGCTGGGCTCGTCCACGGTGATCACCGGGAGGGGCCGGGGGTCGTCCGGGTCGGCCAGGGTCTCGCCGATGGTGATCTCGGCCATGCCGGCCACGGCGGCGATCTCCCCGGGTCCGGCCTCGGCCGCGTCCACCTGGTCCAGGGCGTCAGTGATGTAGAGCTCGGTGATCTTGGTGCGCTCGATGGTGCCGTCGATCTTGCACCAGGCCACCGTGGACCCCTTCTTGAGGGTGCCGTTGTGCACCCGGCAGATGGCCAGGCGACCCAGGTAGGGGGAGGCGGCGAGATTGGACACGATGGCCTGCAGGGGGATGTCGGGGTCGAAGTGGGGCGCGGGGATGCGGTCCACGATGGCGGCGAAGAGGGGCTCGAGGTCGGTGCCCTCCACCCCCTGCTCGGTGGCCGCCCACCCGGCCCGGGCGTTGGAGAAGAGGATGGGGAAGTCGATCTGGTGCTCGTCGGCGTCGAGGTCCAAGAAGAGCTCCTCGACCTCGTTGACCACCTCGTCGATCCGGGCGTCGGGGCGGTCGACCTTGTTGATGACCAGCACCACGGGGAGGCGGGCCTCCAGCGCCTTGCGCAGGACGAACCGGGTCTGGGGCAGCGGTCCCTCGGAGGCGTCGACCAGCAGCAGGACGCCGTCGACCATGGTCAGGCCCCGCTCGACCTCCCCGCCGAAGTCGGCGTGGCCCGGGGTGTCGATGATGTTGATCTTGACCCCGTTGTGGAGCACGGCCGTGTTCTTGGCCAGGATGGTGATGCCCTTCTCCCGCTCGAGGTCGCCCGAGTCCATGACCCGCTCGTTGACGGACTGGTTGTCCCGGAACGCCCCCGACTGCCACAGCATGGCGTCCACCAGCGTGGTCTTGCCGTGGTCGACGTGGGCCACGATGGCCACGTTGCGGATGTCGTCTCGGGTCTCAACGGGCATAAGGGACTGAGGCTACCCGTCCGGGCCGCCAGGTCGGTTTCGCCCCGGCCCGGTCACGCGCGCCGACGGTCCGGAAATCCGTCGGTCCCGCCTCGGGCCAGGTCTAGGGGATGGTCGGGCAGGCCGACGTGTTGATGGGCCACACCTCGGAGCACTTGCCCACCGTCACGCTAAACGAGTTGGTGACCCACGAGGGCGTGCTCGGGGTGAAGAACTGGGGCGGCGAGAGGATCGAGAGTCGGGTGTCCCAGGTGAAGTCCACGCCGTAGCCGTTGTTGCCCGACTCCTCCACGTCGATGTACTTCTCGCCCAGGGACCCGTAGAAGTCGACCGAGCCGATATAGCCGGGAGAGTCTTGGAAGTTGGGGACGCTCAGGGCGTGACCCAGGGCCAGGATCGAGGCCATGATGATGGGATCGGGGTTGGAACAATCGGGGGCAGGGGAGGCGCCGTTGGCCCCACAGGTCTTGGCCAACCTGGCGTTGTTGGGGTTGCCGGTCAACGGGTTGTTGATGGACACGAAGTTGTTGGCGATGAGGCCCAGGGTGTCGATGGTCCCGGTGGTAGGGAGGGAGGCGCAGTCGGCGGCAGTGGGCCATTCGGCGTTGGGGCTGGCGCCGTTCATGGCCGTCTGCTGGGCATTGGTCAGACCGATGCCGTTGGCGCTGCAGTCGTAGTAGGTGAGGTTGCCGTCGATCATGATGTCGTTCTGGGCGGCCAGGGTGTAGCCCCCGGACTCGGTGCCGCTCACGATGGCGTCCCCGTTGCAGTTGGGCGTCTGCCCCTCACCGTCGTACTTGTAGCCGTTGTTGTCGTAGGCACTGAGGAGGGGGTTGGCCGGGAGGTTCTTGTAGTTGGCCGTAGTGCAGACGGCACCAGTCGAGCCGGTCGTGGGCAGGGCGTCGATGTAGATGACCCCGTTGGACGGGCCCGTCACGTTGCCCGCCGTGGAGCCGTTGGCGCTCGGGAGGCACTGGCTCTTGTTGTTGGCCAGGCTGTCACCGTCGTAGGTGGTGTTGGTAGTCCCGTTGGATGCCTGCCAGGGGGTGTCGGGACTGTTCACGTAGTAGCCGGTGGAGGAGAAGGTGATGGTGGTGGGTCCGATGTAGTAGCACCCCTGCAGCTTGGAGGGGTTGGTGAGGGCGTTGATGTTGGTGGGCGGATTCTGCGGGTACGGGTTGATGATCAGGTTCTTGGAGGGCGTGAGGTAGGTCACATTGGATGAGCAGCCCTGACCCGACGCGTAGCTCAGCGACGGGGCGGCCGTGGTCAGGTGGTCGATGGTGGGGGTGTTGCACACCAGCACCTCGTCGTCGGAGAACACCGGCCCGTAGTACGGGAACGCCGGCGTGAGGGTCCCGGAGTCACCGGTGCCGCAGTTGGTCGTGCCCGTGGGTCCCCACAGATAGCCGGTCGGGACGCAGCCCGACCCGACCGAGGTGAGGGTGGGGTCGATGGCGTTGTACTGGTTCCAGGACACGCTCAGGAGGAACGAGTTGTTGGCCTTGAAGGTGACGTTGGCTGTCTGGTACTCGATCGACGACGTGGCGTTGTCAAAGCCGGCCGCACCCACCACGGCCACCTGGACGGTCCCGTTGGCCTGGCTGATGACCGGGTAGCCCACCGAGGTCCACTCCTGGGGGGCGTAGGAGATGCCGGTCTGGCCGGTGGGCACGTTGGGTACCGCGGTGAACTGGTTGAACTTGAATCCCTGGGTGGTGAAGTAGGCGCAGCTGGGTGCGGACGCGCTGGTGCAGGTCACGCCGTTGGGGTTCTGGTTGATGGCGTAGAGGTAGTCGTTGACCCCGGCCTGGAGGGCCCGGTAGGCGGCGTGGTCGATGAGTGTCTTGTTGACGATGGGCAGTTCCTGGTTGGTCTGGGTGACGAGCACCAGGGAGAAGCTGAACATGATGAGGGCCACGGCGATCACCAGGAGCAACGCCTGTTGCCCTTTGTCATCGCGGTGACGCCACGCGGAACGGCCGCTTCGTCTCGTCGGGTTGTAGTTCATGGATGGCTCCTGGGTGACCGGTTGGCTCGGCTAGCCGACCGCGGCCGAGTAGGTGGGGGCGATGAAGTACACGACCGTGGTGATGCCGGTCAGCGAGCCCACCGTGGCCCGGGTCTTGAGGTAGATCTGCATGGCAGTGAGCGTCGCCGGGTTGCAGTTGGTGGCGCTGGTGCAGGTCCAAGCGGAGGCTGTGGCCGGGGTGACGAACTGCGGGGTGCCGTCGGTCTTGGCGTTGAGACTGTAGGTGAAGATCGGGTTGGGATCCGTGGGTGATCCGTTCACGATCGAGTTGATGGTGGCGATGATCTTCTTGGGGTTGAGCGTGTACTTGCAGGTGGCTCCGGTGGTGGACGACATCGAGCTTCCCGTGCCGGGGCAGGTGTTGGCGTCGGCCTGCTGGACCGTGATGGTGAGGGTGTAGAGGTTGTTGCTGTTGGGTCCGGTGGTGGTGGCCACGACCTGTTCGGGCCCGTTGGCGTCGCCCACGTTGGAGTAGAAGGCCAGGGCGTTCGGACCCATCTGGTAGGTGGAGGCTGCCGCCACCGGGACGAACATGGGGACGGGGATGCCGGGCAGGCCGGCCGTGACCACGGTGGCCGGCGCCGGCTGGACGGCCGAGCGGAGGAAGCGCTCGAGGGTGGTGGTGGCCGGGAGGATCTGGTTCACCGAGGTGACCGTCTGGGCCACGCCGTTGTCGACGGAGAAGAAGGTGTTGAGCACCGGGAAGGTGATGGCGAGCAGGATGGCGAAGACCGACATGGCCACCATGAGCTCGACCAGCGTCACACCGGCATCGTCCCGAACGCGTCGAGCGCGGGGGCAACGGACGGGTGGGCCGTCGTGAGGGACGTCGGAGCAGACTCATTGGACGGCCACGATCACGGGATCGGGTTCCGGGTAGGTGGTGCTCCCCAGGATGACGTTGGAGGCACCGATGGTGATGGTCGTGGTGGTGGTCTTGTTGTCCAGGGGATTGACCACGGTCAGGGTGTAGGAGCCGGCGGGGTCGGTGTAGCTGAAGCCGGCCCGGCTGATGCCGTCGGCGGCGGTGGTGGGCATGGCGAACGTCTCGATCGGGCAGCCCAGGGTCTTGACCATGTACGAGCCAGAGATGACCCCGAGCTTGACCGTGGCTCCGGGCACCGGTTGACCCGAGGCGTCCACGATCTCCAGGGACAACGAGGCCAGCTGGACGGTGACCGACGACGTCCCCCCCGGGCTCAGCGAGGCCAACGGCGGATTGGACGGGGTGGGGATGTGCTCGGCGGGGCAGCCACCGGGCCAGATCGAGTCACCGCTGGTGAAGGGGTAAAGGGGTGTGAGCACCGATGGGTTCGGCGAGGCGGTGGTGGGCGACGTGCCCGCTGCCACCACCTCCTTGAAGCTGTTGGGCAGCGTCGTGTTCCCGATGCTGGCCGACCAGCCCGCGCCGAGGAGTCCAGTGACGCCGGCGCCCGGTGTGGGCAGGGTGTCGGTCTGCCAGGTGCTCCCGCTGGTGCCGTAGAGGAGGTCGCCCGTCGGGGACTCACCGGCGGCGACGCAGGTGGAGACGAGGCATCCGGCCCCGCTGAGGAAGGTGGACGTGGTGGATCCCGGGACCGCCGTCGTCGACCATGAGGTCCCGGCGGTGGTGGTGCTGGTGAGCAGCACGCCCTGGGCCGGGCTGCCGGAGGCCTGTCCCGAGGCCACGCAGCTTGTCGTGGTGCAGGCCAGATCGCTGAGGGACTGGATCCCGGTTGGGAACGTCGGCGCCTTGACCGCCGCCCAGGTGGTGGAGGGACCGACCGTGGTGCCGGTGAGATCGAGGATGGTGGCCGTCGAGGTCGACGGGGTGTTGTCGGTGATGATGCACGAGCTGGTGGTGGGGCAGATCGGCGTGCCCAGGGTGGACGCCCCGGCCGGGATGCCCGAGACGGCGTTCCAGGTGCCACTGCCCCCGACGCTGATGTAGGCCTCGGCGTTGCCGCCCGAGGTCCCCTGGGCGATGCACAGCCCGGAGACCGACGACCCGCAGGTCACTTGGGTCAGCGTCGTAGCCGCCGGCGAGAGGGTGATGGGCAGGCTGAACTGGTTGGTGAGGGTGGCGAAGGTCTGGAGCTGGGGAGCAGGCACCGGTGCAGTGGTGTTGTTGTCGGTAATCAGACAGGCCAGTGCGGTGGGGCAGGCGATGGACTGGATCTGGTCCACGCCCGACGTGGGAACTACCGCCCAGGTCAAGCCGTTCCACGACAGCATCACGCCGGCACGCGTCGAACCGGTAATGCCGTAGCCGACGGCGTAGCAGGAGAGCGTGGTGGTGCAGGCCACCGAGGAGAGCTCGGCGACCGTCGTGCCCGACGGGAGGGTCTGGGGTGTCACGGTCCAGGTGCTGCCGGCGATGGTCACGCCGACGGCCACGGCCGTCCCGGTGGTTCCGGTGCCGATGGCCTCACAGACGGTGTTGCTGGCACAGGCGATCCCGGTCAGTCGGGCCATCCCGGGGATGGTCACCGGGTTCCAGCTGGCGCCGTCGGTGGTCTCCAGCACCTCGGCGGTCGGCGTCCCGTTGGTCTGGTTGGACCCGGACGTGGTCGTCTGTTGCTGTTGGCCGGTGGCCACGCAGAAGGTGGTGGTGGGACAGGTGATGCCGTCGGCCACGCCGGTCACCGATGGGTAGTTCACATTGACCGTGGCCGCCTGGTCGTAGAAGAGGTTCACCGTGGTGATGCCCTGGGTGGACACGGCCTGGCTGGGCACCGACGGGTTCGGATTGTTGCTCTGGTCGACGTAGATGCCCCCTCCGGACGGAGCAGTGAGGGCCACGGTGTACCCCGGTGACGCCGCCGGCACGGTCAGAAAGGCGCACCCGTTGCTGTCGGTCAGGCCCGAGTTGGTATAGGACGCCGCCGAGTTGGTCGCGGTGACCAGCACCCCTTGGTTTCCCGTGCCGTCCGCTCCGTTCACCTGCACGGCCAGGAAGCCGTTGAGGGGGTTGGTGGCGATGTAGGGCAGGTTGACCACGGAGGACTGGGACACGGAACGCAGGGTCGGCCCCCACGACACGGTGACCTGGGCCAGCACCACCTGGGGGATCTGACCGCTGGAACAGACGTCGGCCGAACCGGCGATGTCGGCCCACTGGAAGTAGAGAGAGATGCTGTAGTTGAAGTTCTGGACCTGCACATTGCCCTCGGGGATGGTGCAGGGCAGGTCGGGCCCAGTTCCCCCGTGCGGGGTGCAGACGCTGGAGGCCCCGGCCGTCATGGCCGCCGAGAGGACCGAGTGGGCCTGCTCGAGCTGCTGCTCGGCGATGAGCCCGGCGGCGATGCTGGCCTTGGTGTCACCGGTCTGCTGGAGGACCGTGCCGAGTAGGTAAGACATAGGCAGGACGATCCCGAGGAGGAGGGCCATGGCGATGACCACCTCCATGAGGCCGAAGCCGGCCTGGTCGTAGCTCCGTCCCGTCCGGTCTCGCATCTCGCGGCGGGTGACCCAGCCCCCCGGCCGGCCCGTGGCGCGGCGCGTGGCAGCCCTGTCGGTGGGTGAAACAGCTGCTGACGTGGGCTTTGGATGGTTATGCATGGCGGTGAAATTCACAGTACGGGTCGGTGGGAGCGATGCATAGACGTGATTCCACGTATACGGGACGTGGGCAGCCACCTACAGAGCGTGAGTGGTGGACGGCCGTGGAAGGGCCTCCGAGCGCGCCGGAAGCGTGAGCCTCGGACCTCTCCACCGCTCGGGGCATTGCTCGCATGGCCGACTTCCCGTCCGATCGTCAGGCTGCCGTTCCCCGGCGGGCCCCGGCCCCGGGTGGGGAGGCGGGACATGCCGTGTGGGCAGGTATTTCGCTCACAGCATCGGCAGATGACGGGCCCGACTTGAGGCGGGAAGGGTCCGACGGGCGCGGCCCCCCGGCGCCGCGTCGGGGGCCGGCGACGACTAGTGGGAGACGAACCGCCGGATGGGGGAGAGGGAGCCCAACGTGGGCACCGACGTGCCCGGTGTGGTGATGGTCTGGCCCGGGGTCACCACCGAGGCGCCGGGGATGGTGCCCGCCGGGGAGGCCGAGTAGGTGAGGGCGAACCCGTTGGATCCCGCCATCGACGAGGCGGCCAGGACCTGGCCGTGCATCACCGAGGCGTTGGCTGCCGTGAAGGTGCCGAGGGTGTACATCAGCGTGTTGAGGCTGGTGGCGAAGGTGGTGGCGTTGCTCAGCGCGATGGTGCCGGTCTGGGGTGCGGGGACGATGACCGACAGGTTGTGGGTGGTGGCACTGGACGAGGCGAAGGTGTTGGTGGCCGAGGTCTGGAGGCCGGCCAGCACCACAGCCACGTCGGCGCGGAGGCTGTAGGTGGCCGTGGCGTTGGCGCCAGAGAGGTTGGGGGAACAGGTCGGGGCATCGATCACCGTGGGCACGGTGGCGGCGTTGAGGTCCACGTTGAACTGGCTGGCGCTGGCCTGATAGTTGTTGGCCGCCAAATACTGGGCGCTGAAGTAGGTCGAGCAGCTCATGGCCGGATTGACCACACCGCCGTTGATGGACTCGCCGGCCGCCGTCACCGAGACGTAGTTGATGTACTCCGAGGCCTGCCACGCCGCCTGGGTCGGGTCGGTCAGGGTGGGGAAGGCGGGCTGGACGGGGAAGGTCTGGGTCGAGAGGGCCGAATTGTTGGGGGTGACCGTGCCGTTGATCGTCCCGTACCAGGTGGTGGTGCCGTTGTTGTAGTTGATGGCCCCCGAGGCGTTGGCGTTGCCGACCACGGTGGTGCCGCTGTAGGTGGTGATCGATCCGTTGGTGGCCACGGCGTTGCCGCCCACGCGGACCGAGTTGGCCAGGGTGATCCCGCCCGATGCGTACGACCAGACGTCCCCACCGATGCTCACGCTGTTGCTCAGGCTGACGGCGGCATTGGAGTACAGGCTGCCGGAGACGGCGCACGAGTTGGCGAAGTTCCCCGGGGCGCTGGTCGAGTAGCTGTAGATGCTGCCCTGGACGATCACGCTGTTGGGGCAGGTCACCCCGCCCCCGGCGATGATGTTGGCCGGGGTGGTGGCCACCGAGGTGGTGGCCGAGACGTTGCCGGACAGGGAAACCGCCCCCTGGGAGTAGATGGCGGCCCCGAAGGCCGGGAGCAACGTGGTGGTCCCGGGGAGGGTGATGGACTGGCCGGCCGTCACGGTGAGGGTGGGGGCCACGACGGTCAGGACTTCGACCAGCTTGAGGGGTGAGCCGTGCGGGTAGGACCCCGTTGAGGTGACCACGGCCAGGGCGGGCCATGCCGCATTGGCGGTCGGCCAGGTGGCGGGACAGCCGGCGAAGGGGGTGGCGCTGGCGTTCTCGTAGACCACGGCCGTGGTGTAGGTGGGCGTGGTCGCACTGGTCAGGGAGCACGGCAACAGGGAGCGGAGCAACGACCCCGAGGCGTTGACCACGTTGCCGTTGAGGTCGTTGCCGGTGGGCGTGGTGGTCACCACGGTGCCGATCTGGGCGATGGCCACATTGAGCCCAGTCTCCGAGGCCAGGCGGGACTGGACGGTGTTGGAGTAGCTGGTGGTGACGGCCTGGTTGACGGTGCTGGTCTGGATGGCCAGGGCGGCGAGGGCCAGGACGGCGGCCGAGATGACCATGACGATGACCAGGATGTAGCCGCCGTCATCCGACGCGGCGCGCCGATCCGGCGCCGACCGACGAGGCAGGTGGGTGCGGATGGCCATGGTTCAGCAGCTCCCGGCGGCGAGGGTCGAGCTCAGCACGCTCACCGACGTCTGCAAGAAGACGTACTGGGTCCCGGCGGCCGAGTACTTGGCGGCGTTGAGGGCGGTGCCCGTGGACCCCTTCAGGTAGAGCTGGATGTTGACCAGGGAGGTGGTCAGGGGACTGGAGGCCGACACCGGTGTCGTGGCCATGGAGAACACCGGGTAGAGGGTGCTGTTGACGTTGGCCACCGGCCCGGCCAGGGTCACCGGCACCGGGGTGGCACTGCCCGAGGTCCACGTGGTGGGCCAGGTCGTCTGGGTGAGGGTGCTGGTGGTGGGGTCGACGGTCCACTGGAGCCACCGGCAGGTTCCGAAGACGTCGCTCAGCGCCCGCAGGGTGTTGCCGTAGGTCGTGCCGCCGGCGGGGCACGTGGTGGATACGGCCAGTTGGGTGGACGAGGGGAAGCAGACGTTGTTGGCGTTGGTCGACCCGATGTCGGTGGTCAGCTGCTCGAGGGCGTTGCGGGCCTCGGCGTTGGCGTTGGACGAGCTGGCCGTCTGCGAGGTGACCGAGGTCACCGTGACCAGGACCGGGAAGATGAGGGCCAGGGCGACGGCCATCACCGTCAAGGTGACCATGATCTCCACCAGGGTGTACCCGGCGTCGTCGCCCCGTGCTCGCCGGAGCGGCCGGATCCGGGCCGGTCCCGGTCGCCCGGGGGGGACCCGCCTCATGAGTAGGCCACCTTCATCTGGCCGGTGACCAGGACGGTGGCGGTGGCGGCGATGGCCGACTTCCACGAGACGGTGATGGTGACGGCCAGGAGCTTGGTGGATGCCACCGGCGCGTAGCTGGTGGTGACGATGTAGTTGGTCGACTGGGTGTTGGGGTTGTTGATGACCGAGGTGCTGGTCATGCCGCTGACATAGGTCTCGGCGGCGGCCAGGCCGACCTGGTTGGGCACGTTGTTCTGGAGTTGGGTGTCGACGAGCTGCACGATGCCCGCCGCCGTGCTGCGCTGCTTGGCCAGTTCGGCCGAGGACAGCGAACTGACGATCACCCAGCCGATGCTCGAGAAGACCACGGCCAGCACGGTGAGGGCCACCATGACCTCGATCAGGCCGAAGCCGGCGTCACCCTGGTCGGGGACCCGACGGCCGGGGAGCCCCAATGGCATCACCCTGACCCTGGGTCCTCTTGGCATCGCCGCGCCCCGTTCCCGATCTCTCTGTCGTGCCGTGGGCACGACCCGGGGGCCGAAGGTGCTCTCGGGACCACCTGTTATCTGCAGGGGCCGTTACCCTCCCCATCGGCACGTTGGGCCCAAACCTTGATGGCCCGGGCGAAACCAGGCACACCGGACGGCGGGTCGGGACCGCGTGCGGTGCGGTGGGGCGCACCGGAGGGTGCCGGGGCGGCCGGTAGCCCGGCGGCAGCAGGCTCCCTCAGTACGACTTGGGCAGCCTCAGTACGACTTGGGCAGCCCCAGGGAGTGCTGGGCCACGAAGTTGAGGATCATCTCGCGGCTGACCGGGGCGATGCGCAGGAGCCGGGCCATGCCCCACAGGTCGGCCAGGCCGTACTCGGAGGACATGCCGTTCCCGCCGTGGGTCTGGATGGCCTGGTCCAAGGTGGCCAGCGCCGCCTCGGCGGCGGCGTACTTGGCCATGTTGGCCGCCTCCCCGGCCGCCGCGCTCTCCCCGTCGTGGTCGCACAGCCAGGCCGCCTTGTCGGTCATCAGCCGGGCCAGCTCGACCTCGATCTTGGCCTTGGCCAGGGGGTGGGCGATGCCCTGGTGACGCCCGATGGGCGTCCCCCAGACCTCGCGGCCCTTGGCGTACTCGGCCGCCTTGGCCAGTGCGTAGCGGGCGATGCCGTTGGCCGTGGCCGCCGAGAGGATGCGCTCGGGGTTGAGGCCGAAGAACACCTGGCGCAGCCCCTCGCCCTCGGCCCCGATCAGCCGGTCCGACTCGACCTGGACGTTGTCGAAGAACAGGGTGTACTGCTTCTCGGGGGCGACGATCTCGACGGGCAGCACCTGCTTGTCCAGTCCGGGGGTGTCGGTGTCCACCACGAAGAGCGAGAGCCGGCCCCTCCCCGTGTCGGGGTCCACGCCCGACCGGGTCACCACCAAGATGGCCTGGCACTCGTCGACGCCGGAGATGTAGTACTTCGAGCCGTTGAGCCGGTAGATGTCCCCGTCCTTGGTGGCGGTGAGGGAGAGGTTGTGGGAGTTCGAGCCGGCGTCGGGCTCGGTGATGGCGAAGGCCATCTTGAGCTCACCGGTGGCGAAGCCGGGCAGCCAGCGCTGCTTTTGGGCCTCGGTGCCGAACTTGGCGATGATGGTGGCGCAGATGGCCGGGGACACCACGATGACCAGCAGGGGACAGCCCGCCGCGGCCAGCTCCTCTTGCACGGCGGCCAACTCGGTGATCCCGCCGCCCCCCCCGCCGTACTCCTCGGGCACGTTGACCCCGAGGAAGCCGGCGTCGCCCACCGCACTCCACAGCTCGTCGGTGCGCTCGTCGGCGTGGGCCTTGGCCACGTAGTACTCGTGGCCGAACTTGGCGGCGATGGACCCGACGGCCTCCCGCAGCATCTGTAGCTCGTCGGATTCGATGAAGTCCATGGGGGTGCTCCTCGTGGTGGGCCGGTCCCGTCGTGCGGGTCGGTCTCGTGGGTGGTGGGCGGTTCAGGCCGGGCCGGGGAGGAGGACGACCGGGAGGTCGACCGCTCGGGACCGCAGGTACTCGCCCAATCCCTTGGCCTGGGGATCGGGTCTGGTGGAAGAGGCTACGCCCTCGCCGAGGAGCCCCACCACCACGAAGTTGAGGGCCCACAGGTTGGGGAAGGCGTAGCGCTGGACGTCCAGGCCGTCGGCCTCGGGCAGGAGTGACCGGAACCGCTCGAGGGTGAGCCACGACTCGAGCCACGACCAGGCCGCCTCGGTGCGCGCCCACAGCCCCACATTGGCGTTGCCCCCCTTGTCCCCGGACCGGGCCCCGATGACGGTGCCGAGGGGGAGGCGGATGGTCTCGCCCGTGTCGGGTCCCGCCTCTGGCACGAGGGGGGTGGCCGGTCGGGGTACGGATATCGGGCCGGCGTCGTCGTTCAGGTAGGCGTGGTGGGGCACGGGCACCCGGCGTCCGTCGGCGTGGACGGTCTCGGGTACCACGAGGCCCGCCGGCACCAGGGCCGGCCAGTAGACGCCGTAGACCGTCCCCGGACCGGGCGGGGCGGTCAGGTGGAGGCCGGGATAGCCGGCCAGGGCCAGCTCGGTGGCGGCACTGGAGAAGGGACGACCCACCCGATCGGCATCGGTGTCTTTGACCGTGACCCGGAGTTGGGCGGTGGCCTCCACGTTCACGTCGGCGTCGGCCTTGTCCGAGCGGATGAGCCGGGCGTCGAACTCGCCGAACCGGCCGAAGGCCCCGGCCCCGCCGAGGGCCGTCTCCAGCGAGCGGAGGGTGAGCGCCGCCTTGGCCTCGATGTCCAGTCCCGTGAGCACGAAGGTCATGGTGTTCCGCCAACCGCCGAGCAGATTGAGGCACACCTTGACGTCGGGAGGGGCGGGAAGACCCCGGGCCCCCGAGAGGCGCACCCGGTCGGGGCCCAGCTGGTCGAGGGCGAGGGTGTCGAACCGGGCCACCACGTCGGTGTTGGGGTACTCGGGACCGGCGATCTCGTAGAGGAGCTGGGCCGTCACCGTGCCGATGGAGACCTCGCCCCCGGTGCCCTCGTGCTTGGTGATGACCGACGAGCCGTCCTCGGCCACCTCGGCGATGGGGAAGCCCGGATAGTCCACCCCGTCGACCTCGGTGAAGAAGGCGTAGTTGCCTCCGGTGGCCTGCGGGCCGCACTCGATGACGTGGCCGGCCACCACGGCCCCGGCCAGCCGGTCCCACTCGGTCGGGCCCCATCCGTGATGCCAGGCGGCCGGGCCCACCACCAACGAGGCGTCGGTGATCCGGGGGCACACCACCACGTCGGCGCCCCCGTTGAGGGCCTCCACGATGGGCCACGCCCCGAGGTAGGCGTTGGCCGAGATGACCTCGCCGGCGGCGTCGGCCAGCGGTCGTCCGGTGTCGAGGTGGGCCAGCCGGTGGCCGTCACGCTCCAGCTCGGGGAGGCGGGCCAGGAGGTCGTCCCCCTCCACGTGGGCCACGTGCACCGAGAGGCCGAGCCGGTCGGCCAGGGACCGCACCTGGTCGGCCAGACCGGCCGGGTTGAGCCCGCCGGCGTTGGTCACCACCTTGATGCCCCGGTCGGCACAGGTCCCGAGCACCTCTTCCATCTGGGTGAGGAAGGTGTGGGCCCATCCCCGGGACGGGTCGCGCTGGCGGCCCTTCCACAAGATGAGCATGGTCAGCTCGGCCAGCCAGTCACCGGTCAGCACGTCGATGGGGCCGCCCTCGACCATCTCCCGGGCCGCTGCGAGCCGGTCACCGTAGAACCCCGAGCAGTTGGCGATGCGCAGGGGTACGGCCATCAGGCGGAGTCTGGGGTCACGGGCCCGGGGTGGGCCGGATCAGCGTCACCGGCATCACCGTCGGCGCTGATGACCACCAGCACCCGTCCCGTCTCCACCTGGTCGCCCTCGGCCACGGTCACCGAGGTCACCGTGCCGGCGGTGGCGGCGTGGACGGCGTGCTCCATCTTCATGGCCTCCAGGACCACCAGCAGCTGACCGGCGGCCACGGCATCGCCCTCGGCCACCGAGACCCGGACCACGCCCCCGGGCATGGGGGCCAGGGCCGAGCCCGGGGCCACCTGGTCGGTGGCCAACGGGAACCGGTCGAGCTCGACGAGGGCCGAGCTGCCATCGGGACCGTCGACACAGGACACACCGTCGAACGGTTCGACGACGTAGCGGCGGGTCACGCCCTCCGTGGTCAGGACGACCGCATCCGCCGAGGCCACCGCTCCGTCCACGTCCACCGGCTCGCCGTCCACGGTCACCTCGGCCAGTCCCGACCCGAACCGGTCGAAGCGGTAGCCCACGGTGATCACCTGGTCGCCGTGGGTGTAGACCACCTCCTGGGGGGCCGAGGGGTTGTTCCGGAACCCCGACGGCACGCCCGGTTGCACGGTGGCGGCGGCCCGGCGGCGGGCCTGGGCGGCCAGGGCGGCGGCCAGGGCGTGCCTGCGCACCCCGTCCGATGTGGTCAGGGGGGAGGCCAGCGCCGCGAGTCCGTGGCGGTCGAGGAACCCGGTATCGGTCTCACCGTCCAAGAAGGCGGCGTGACGGAGGGTCCGCACCAACAGGTCGCGGTTGGTGGTGACCCCGTGGATGCGGGCCCGGGCCAGGGCGGAGGCCAGCGCCGAGCTGGCCTCGAGGCGGGTCGGGGCGTGCACGATCACCTTGGCCAGCATGGAGTCGTAGTGGGGGCTGACCACACTGCCCGACTCCACCCCGCTGTCCACCCGCACCACGCTGTCCAGCTGGGCGGTGCTGTCCACGGGCACGGCCCGGTCCAGCTGGGCCGAGACGCCCACGCCCACCTCGAAGCGGTGGAGGGTGCCGGTCGAGGGCAGCCAGTCCTGGGCCGGGTCCTCGGCGTAGAGGCGGGCCTCGATGGCGTGTCCCTGCGGCCCGAGGGCCACGGCGTCGTCGACCTCGGCGGGCATGGGTACCCCGCTGGCCAACAGCAGCTGCAACCGCACCAGGTCGAGTCCGGTCACCGCCTCGGTGACCGGGTGCTCCACCTGCAGCCGGGTGTTCATCTCGAGGAAGTAGGGGTCGCCCCGGTCGTCGAGGACGAACTCCACCGTCCCGGCGTTGACGTAGCCCACAGCCTCGGCGGCGGCCACTGCCGCCTCCTCGAGACGGGCCCGGAGGGCCGGTGTGACCACCGGGGACGGCGCCTCTTCGATGATCTTCTGGTGCCGGCGCTGGATGCTGCACTCCCGCTCGAACAACGCCAGGGTCTTGCCGTAGGCGTCGGCCAGGATCTGGACCTCGATGTGGCGGGGATCGCGGATGTAGCGCTCGAGGAACACGGTGCCGTCACCGAACGCCGCCTCGGCCTCCCGCCGGGCGCCCTCCACGGCGTGGCGCAGGCTCACCGGCCCACCCACGATGCGCATGCCCCGGCCGCCACCACCGGCCGAGGCCTTGACCAGCAGGGGCCAGCCGAGGGCTTCGATCTCGTCGTCGTCGGGCAGCACCTCCCCGTCCTCGTCGTGGCTCACGGTGAGGGAGGGGAGGGTGGGCACGCCGGCCGCCCGCATGAGTTCCTTCGCCCCGACCTTGGAGCCCATGGCGTCGATGGCCGCCGGTGGCGGGCCCACCCAGAGGAACCCCGCTCCGGTGACCACCCGGGCGAAGTCCCCCGACTCGGAGAGGAACCCGTAGCCGGGATGGATGGCGTCCGCCCCGGCCCGGGAGGCGGCGTCGAGGATCAGGGCCGAGCGCAGGTAGGTGTCGACGGGTGCGTCGCCGGGAAGCCTCACGGCCACGTCGGCCTCGCGGACGTGGGGGCTGTCGGCGTCGGCGTCGGAGTGGACGGCCACCGTCGAGATGCCCATGGCCCTCGCCGTGCGCATGATCCGCCGGGCGATCTCACCCCGGTTGGCCACCAGGAGCGTGCGGATGGGGGTGATGGTGAGGGAGGGGACGGTCATGGGGTCACGGCCGGAAGACCCCGTAGCCGCGCGTGCCGGTGATGGGTTGGTTGTCGATGACCGAGAGGCACATCCCGAGCACGGTGCGGGTGTCCCTCGGGTCGATGATCCCGTCGTCGTACAGCCGGCCGGACAGGAACAGGGGCAGCGACTCGGCCTCGATCTGGGCCTCCACCATGGCCCGCATGGTGGCGTCGGCCTCCTCGTCGAAGGCCACCCCCTTGGAGGCGGCCGACTGCCGGCCCACGATGGACAGCACCCCGGCCAGCTGGGCCGGGCCCATCACCGCCGAGCGGGCGTTGGGCCACGAGAAGAGGAACCGAGGGTCGTAGGCCCGTCCGCACATCCCGTAGTTGCCCGCCCCGTAGGACGCACCGATGTTGAGGGTCAGGTGGGGCACCGACGAGTTGGACACGGCGTTGATCATCATGGCCCCGTGCTTGATGATCCCGTGCTGTTCGTACTCCTTGCCCACCATGTACCCGGTGGTGTTCTGGAGGAAGACCAGCGGCACGTCGATCTGGTTGGCCAGCTGGATGAACTGGGTGGCCTTGTGGGCCTCCTCGGAGAACAGCACCCCCCGGTGGTTGGCCAGGACCCCGACCGGGTAGCCGTGGATGGAGGCCCACCCGGTGACCAGGCTCGACCCGTAGAGCGGCTTGAACTCGTCGAATCTCGATCCGTCGACCACCCGGGCCAGCACCTCGCGGGGATCGAAGGGCACCTTGGGGTCGGCCGAGGCGATGCCCAGCAGCTCGGCCGGGTCGTGGACGGGCTCGTCGGCCGACGCAGTGGGGCCGGCCCCCCGCTTCTTGTGGTTCAGGCGGCTCACGATCTGGCGGCCCAACCGGATGGCGTCGACCTCGTCGGTGGCCAGGTAGTCGGCCAGACCCGAGACCCGGGCGTGCATGGAGGCCCCGCCCAGCTCCTCGTCGGTCGACTCCTCGCCCGTGGCCATCTTGACCAGGGGTGGCCCGCCGAGGAAGACCTTGGAGCGCTCCTCGATCATGACGATGTAGTCGCTCATGCCCGGTACGTAGGCGCCCGCCGGCGGTGGAGTTGCCGAAGACGAGCGCCACCGTCGGCACCGCCGCTGCCGAGCTGCGGGTCAGGTCCCGGAAGGCCCGCCCACCGGGGATGAACAGCTCGGCCTGGGCCGGGAGGTCGGCTCCGCCCGACTCCACCAGGTTGATGACCGGCAGTCGGTTCTGGAGGGCGATGTCCGAGGCCCGGGCCCCCTTGCGGAAGGAGAACGGGTTCATGGCGCCGCCCCGCACCGTGGGGTCGTGGGCACTGACGAGGCACTCGACCCCAGCCACCACGCCGATGCCCACGATGGAGGACGCGCCGACGTGGTACTCGGTGCCCCAGGCGGCCAGGGCGCACAGCTCGAGGAAGGCGGTGTCCCGGTCGAGGAGGAGCTCGATGCGCTCCCGGGCCAGCAGCTTGTCCCGTTCCCGATGGCGGGCGACGTAGCGCTCCCCGCCGCCGGCCCTCGCCTCGGCGAGTTGCTCATCGACCTGGTGGACGGCTTCGGTCAGGGCGCGGGCGTTGGCCCGGAAGGTGTCCGAGTTCGGGTCGATGGTGGTGGAGAGGACGGGCATGGGCGGTGCTCGGGTCGTGGGCGGGTGCTCAGGTCGTGGGGGCGCTTGGGGGTGCTGGTCTCGGGCCGGTGGGGGACGGATGGGGGTGCGGTTCCGGCGCTGGTCCGGGGGCCAGGTCGCATCGGAGGTGCCGACGTGGGAAGAATAGGCCCATGACCTGTGTACCGCGTGACGGAAGGGATCGACGTTCCGGGGCCATCGGGATCGGGGTCGGCCCGTGGTGATCCGCACCTACCCCCAGGTACCCGAGGACGAGTGGGACGACGGCCCGGTCGCCGCCGCCGGACCGTCGGGGTCACGGGTGCCCGGCCGCCAGCTGTCGGCGGTGGTGCTGGCCGCCGGCGAGGGGACCCGGATGCGTTCGGCCCGCCCCAAGCCCCTCCACCGGCTGTGCGGGCGTCCGATGGTGCTCCACGTCCTCGACGCCCTGGCCCAGCTGTCGGTGACCCGGGTGGTGGTGGTGGTCGGTCACCGGGCCGAGTGGGTGACCAAGACCCTGGTCGAGCACGCCCCGCCGGGCATGGCCATCGAGTTCGTGGAGCAGGTCGAGCAGCGGGGCACCGGGGACGCCATGGCCGTGGCCCTCACCGGGCTGCCCGACGAGGAGGGGAGCGACGACGGCGACGTGGTGGTCCTCCCCGGGGACACCCCCCTGCTGCGCCCGGCCACACTGGCCGCCCTCGTGCATCAGCACCGGACCTCGGATGCCGCCGCCACCCTGTTGACCACGGAGCTCAACGACCCCACCGGGTACGGCCGGGTGGTGCGGGGACGGGACAACTCGGTGGCCCGGGTGGTGGAGCAGGTGGACGCCAGCGACGAGGAGCTCGAGGTCCGGGAGGTCAACACCTCCATCTACTGCTTCCGCCGGAGCGTGCTGGCTCCCTCCCTGCGGCGGCTGAGCCCGGCCAACGCCCAGGGCGAGTACTACCTGACCGACGTGGTCGGGCGTCCTCTACGAGGCCGGCCACAAGGTGGGTTCGGTGGTGGTCGACGACACCATGGAGGTGGCCGGGGTCAACGACCGGGCCCAGCTGGCCATCGCCGAGGCCGAGCTGCGCGACCGGATCAACGAGCGGTGGATGCGGCGGGGCGTGACCATGTGGGACCCGGAGCGGACCTACATCGACGTGGACGTGGTGCTCGAACCCGACGTGGTCCTGCTGCCCGGGGTCATCCTGCAGGGCTCGTGCGTGATCGGCACGCACGCCGAGATCGGCCCCGAGGTCCACCTGGTGGACACGGTGGTCGGCGAGGGGGCCACGGTGGCGTCCAGCGTCTGCCGCCGGGCCGTCCATCGGCGCCGAGGCCCGCATCGGGCCCTTCGCCGTCCTGGACGAGGGGACCGAGGTGCCCACCGGGCGCGGTGGTCGGCCGGAACGGACCCGTCGGGGATCCGGGCACCGGCGTGCCGGGTGATCCCGCCGTCGGAGGGGAGTAGCGTCGTGGGTATGGAATTCACCCCCCGCCGCCGCCTCGAACTGGTGTCGGGCCGCTCCCATCCAGAGCTGGCCCGGGACGTCGCCGCGCAGCTGGGGGTGACGCTGGGCGAGGCCAACCTCCGCGAGTTCGCCAACGGGGAGATCCACTGCCGCTTCGACACCTCCATCCGGGGCAGCGACGTCTTCATCATCCAGACCCACTGCGGCCCGGTCAACGACTCACTGATGGAGCACCTCATCATGATCGACGCGGCCAAGCGGGCCTCGGCCAAGCGGATCACGGCGGTATGCCCCTACTACGGCTACTCCCGCCAGGACCGCAAGGCCTCCGGGCGCGAGCCCATCACGGCCAAGCTGGTGGCCGACATGCTCTCGGTGGCCGGCGCCGACCGGGTGGTCAGCGTCGACCTCCACTCCGGTCAGATCCAGGGCTTCTTCAACGTCCCCTTCGACCATCTGACGGCGGCCCCGGTGCTAGTCGACTACCTGCGCACCCAGCGCAACGACGACCTGGTGGTGGTGGCGCCCGACGCCGGTCGGGTGAAGGTGGCCGAGCGGTTCAGCCAGCACCTGACGGCCGATCTGGCCGTGGTGCACAAGCGACGCCTCCGGGGCGTGGCCAACCAGGTGGAGGCCCTCCACGTGGTGGGAGACGTCGAGGGCCGCCAGTGCGTGCTCATCGACGACATGATCGACACCGCGGGCACCATCGTGGCCGCCGCCGACCTGCTGGTCGAGCGGGGTGCGGCCGAAGTGTGGTGCATGGCCACCCACGCCGTGCTCTCGGACCCGGCCGTGGACCGGCTGAAGAACTCGTCCCTCACCAAGGTGGTGGTGACCGACACCCTCCCGGTCCCCCAGGACCGGCGCTTCGACAAGCTCGAGGTGCTGTCGGTGGCCAAGCTGATCTCGGACGCCATCGACGCCGTGTTCGAGGACACGTCGGTCTCGGAGATCTTCGGCGGGGAGAACCTGGCCTGACCGCCCATCGGCAGGGGCGTGGACACCGGTCGCACTGGTCGGACCGATCGCACCGATCGGACCGACGGCGGCGTGGGCGACGGGGAGCACGGGTGCTGTGGTGATCCGCTCGGTGATGTTCGACTTCGGCGGCGTGATCACGTCCAGCCCCTTCGACGCCTTCGCCCGCTACGAGCGTGAGGGCGGACTGCCCGAGGGCTTCATCCGCCTGGTCAACTCGACCGACCCCGATACCAACGCCTGGTCCCACCTCGAGCGCGGCCAGCTGGACGTGGCCGGGTTCGCCTCCGCCTTCGAGGACGAGGCGCTCGCTCTGGGCCACCAGGTGGACGGCCGGGCCGTGTTGGACATGCTCAGTGGCGATATCCGCCCCGCCATGGTGGACGCCGTCCGCCGGTGCACCGAACGGTTCGCCACGGCGTGTGTGACCAACAACTTCGCCATGGAGGACGTGGCTACTCCGCCCGAGGTGCTGGCCGTCTTCGATCTCTTCGATGTGGTGGTCGAGTCGAGGGTGGTCGGCATCCGCAAACCCGAGCCCCGCTTCTACGAGATGGCGTGCGAGTTGGTGGGCGTGGCGCCCGACGAGGTGGTCTACCTCGACGATCTCGGCATCAACCTGAAGCCGGCCCGGGCCATGGGCATGCACACCATCAAGGTCACCGATCCTGACGAGGCGCTACGCCAACTGTCGGAGGCGACGGGGCTGGACCTCGGTGATGGGGGCGCGTCGCCGGGCTGATCGTGGTCCGGCCACGGCCCAGGGCCCAGGGCCTACGGCCCCCGCCCGGCGATGAGAGCCTTACCGGCGGGGTCGGAGTAGGCACCTCGGAGCAGGCAGCGAGCCACGACAAGGGCAGGGAACGTGCGCCGGAGGCACCGTTCTCGTGGCCACCGACCCAGCCGGACCGGAGCCCCGGGTTTACCGGGGCCGTTTCGGGGAAGAGCAGGAGTGTCGATCCCGGAGCCGGCATCCGCCGACCGGTTCCGGGATCGACACTCTGTGCTCGGCGGGGTGGGACGTTCTGCGGCTGCTCAGCCCTCTGTGGCAGCTCAGCATTCGGTGGCCGCAGGGCCTGGAGCTTCGGCGCTAGACCACCCGGGGAGCTAGGCAGTCGACCCCACTGGGGGTCATATCGACCCCGACGGGGGCCCTGTAGCCGCTCGCGTGTGGCCTCGTCTAGGATGGTGGGCCGTCAGCAGCGGCCCGGGTCGTGGTCATCGGCACGCACGATCGTTCCGTCCCGATCCGTCCGGCGCTGCGCCTGTTATTCGCATCTTCCGAGGAGTTTCCGCATGCCCGAAGTCACGCTCACCGCCGAAGCCGGACGCACCACCGGATCGAGCTCGACGCGCCGCCTGCGGTCCGAGGGCAAAATCCCCGGCGTGGTCTACGGCCACGGGTCCGATCCCATCCCGGTGTCCGTCGTGGCCCGCGAGTTCCAGGTGGCGCTGTCCGGCGAGGCCGGGCTCAACACGCTGCTCTCCCTCGAGGTCGGCGGGGACAACTTCCTCACCCTGGCCCGCGACATCCAACACCACCCGTTCAAGAACGTGGTCACCCATGTGGACTTCCAGATCGTCCGCCGCGACGAGGTGATCTCCGCAGAGATCCCGATCAACCTGATCGGCGAGGCCATCGAGGTCCAGCACGGCGACGGCATCGTCGACCAGCAGCTGTTCACCCTCCAGATCAAGGCCAAGCCGGCCGACATCCCACCCTCGGTCGACCTCGACATCTCGGAACTGACCATCGGCGCCTCCCTGCACGTGTCGGACATCACCATCCCGAGGGGTGTGGAGCTCGAGACCGACATCGAGGCCACGGTGGTGGCCGGGCAGCCACCGAGGGTCCAGACGAGCGACGACGCCGAAGCCGAAGCGGCAGCCGAGGCCGCCGGCGAGGCGGCGGGCGATGCCGGCGAGGCTGCCGACGCCGGTTCGGGCTCCGACTCCGACTCTTCCGAGGGCTAGGCCCTGCTCCGCAGAAGGGGAGCGCCGTCCGAACCGCGGCGGGGCACCCCGGCCGATCTGCTGGTCGTGGGCCTGGGCAACCCGGGCATCGAGTACGTCAACACCCGGCACAACGCCGGCGCCGAGGCCGTGGCGGCATTGGCCGAACGGCACCAAGGCCGGCTGCGGCCGGAAAAGGGCCTCCACGCCGAGGTGTGCGAGGTCCGGATCGGGGGCCGTCGCGTCCTGTTGGCCGTGCCCACAACGTTCATGAACGAGTCCGGTCAGGCCGTGGCACCGTTGGTGCGGAGGTCCGGCATCGACGCAGCTGACGCCGAAGGGGTGCCTGGAGCCCTGGTCGAACGACTCGTCGTGGTCCACGACGAACTGGACCTGCCGTCGGGCCGGGTGAAGATCAAGGTCGGTGGGGGCAACGCCGGCAACAATGGCCTCAAGTCCATCGAGAGCCATCTCCACACCAACGGCTATCTCCGGGTGAGGGTGGGGATCGGTAAGCCCCCCGGCCGCCAGCCCGGTGCCGACTTTGTGCTGAAGCGCCCGGGAGCGGCGGAGCGGGCCATCCTGGATGTGGCCATCGAGGAGGCCGCTGATGCCGTCGAGGCCATTGTCACCGAAGGTGTGGCCGCGGCCATGAACCGGATCAACGCGTCGGAAGGAGGCTCGTCGGCATCGGCTGACGGGCAGTGAGCGGCTCCGATGCGTCGACGTCGGCTCGGGTGGTGATGGCGTCGGGTTCCGGCGGGCGAGCAGCGGCAGATGGCTCTGGTGCCCCGGTCACGAATCACGCGTTGCGGAGTCGACAAGCGAATCCACACGTCGTTCAGATGCAGCCGACCGGAACACCGAGCAGCAATCTGGAGAACGGTCAACCGTGCTGTGTGGAGGTCAATCGTTGTCTCCGTGGGCCAGGGGACGGCTCAGTACGGGGTACGGAGGCCGACGAACATCGGAAAGTGCTTGACGTTGCGGGTAAGCAGGCGAGCGTCTGCCCGCAGCACCGTGGCCGCGATGGCCAGATCGGCGCCGTCGATGGTTCGATGGCTGGGCAACCACCGTCGTCCGAGTTCTCCGGCCCGTTCGGCGATCTCGGCATCGACCGGGTGCCAAATGAGCGTGGCGAGGAGCGAACGGGTGACAGTCTCTTCACCCGGCCGCATCCCGGCAAGCACCTCCAACCGTGTGATCTCGCTCGCATGGAGGGGTCCGCCACCTCGTTCGTGTTCCAGGACCTCTGCGGCACCGGAATGACCACGCAGGTAATCGATCAGTACCGACGTGTCGACGACTGCGGTCACTGATCGGTGGGGGCGAGACGCGAACCAGATCGCCGTTCGTCGACCCACGTGGCTCCGTCGGTGCCCCGGTCCTTCCATGAGCCGAATGCACGTCGCATCGCGGCCAGGTCATCGTCCGCCGATCGCTCGGACCCGTAGACGGCCTCCACTGCAGAGCGAATGAGGGACGAGATGGATCTCCCGGTTCTCGCGGCCTCGGCGTCGAGCGTGCGGCGCTCCTCCGCGGTCAGTGAAATCTGCGTCCTCTGCATGATGTAACTATACATCACGAGATCCAGCCCTGACGCTCCCTCTTGCCACCGGGGGCGCCGACGGTGGCCGGCCAGCGGTCGAGAGAGCGGCGGCTGGGTCGGGGCCGGCCGGGTCCGGCGACCCGCCGGTTCGGGGCGCGGTCCCGTGAACGATCTGCTGGTGGCCAAGGACCAGGTCAGCTACGAGCAGCTGGCCTACTGGCGCAATCCCATGGCCGCCGTGTTCACCCTTCATGTTCCCGGTGATCTTCCTCATCGTGGTGGGGACCTCGGCCGGCAGCGCCCACGTGCCGGGCACCACCCTCCACTACGACCAGTACACCGTGGTGGCCATGCTGGTGTTCGGCCTCATCGCCGCCTGCTACACCAACCTGGCCATGCCATCAGCCTCCGTCGCGACTCCGGGGTGCTGAAGCGGATGCGGGGCACGCCCATCTCCATCGGCTCGTACTTGGGCGGCCTGATCGGAAGTGTGCTGATCAACGTGGCCCTCCTGGCGGTGGTGGTGGTGGTGGGGATCGGCATGGCCTTCTACCACCTGCACTTTCCCTACCACCCGGCCGCCGTGGTGTTGACCCTGCTCGTCGGCATCGTGACGTTCTGCGGCCTGGGTTTGGCCGTCACGGTGATCGTGCTCGACGCCGACGCCGCCCCCGTTGTCGTGAACGGGATCTACTTCCCCCATCGTGCCCATCTCGGGTGTCTTCTACCCGCTGTCCAACGGATCGGTCCTGTCCAGGATCGCCGACTGGTTTCCCGTGCGACATCTGATTCTGGCGCTGGTGCGGGCCTTCGAGGGTGGCCCCGGTTCGGGGCTACAGGTCCACGACCTGGTGGTGATGCTCATCTGGGCCGCCGCGTGCCATGGTCTTCACGGCCCGGCGGTTCCGTTGGGAACCGAACCACAAGTAGCGGCCGACGCCACGGGGGATCCAGCAAATCGATTCGTCAGATCCGATGAGCCGCTGCTCGCGACCTGGGCAGCACTACGAGGGGTCCGACCGTCCGAACAGTGCCGCCAGGGAGTCGACGCCGCCGTTGCGGTTGATGTCGTCGACGAACGCCTCGACGGCCGCCGGATCGGTGACATCGATACCGCGCTCGATGATGGTCATGGCCATCGTCTTGGCCGGACCCCACGACGCCGGGTCCCGGGCCCGGTCGAGCATGGCCTGACGGTACCGTTCGACGGCCGCCACCGTCTCGTCGACCGCCTCGTTCGGGATGCCTCGGCGCCTTCCGGCGAACCGGATCCAGGCCACGAGTACGTCGGGAAGGAGGGCGAAGTCGTTCTCATCGCCGGGGATTCGCCGGGGTGCCCAGTCGAGACAGAAGACCTCCACCATGACGGGGCTGAATCGGAGGGTCGCTCCGAGGACGTGGCCGAATGAGAACCCCATCACCTGGGAAGCCAGGTAGCCGATCGTGGCGGCCGTCCGGTTGACGGTATCGGGATCCGCGCCCCTCGCCGCCCCGGACAGGGCCATCACCTCGTCGGAACCGAGGAACTCGGCCAGCAGCCGCTGCCGTCGTTCCTCCCCACGGCGGGTGGCTTCCCGTCCCTCACCGACATCGATGCCGAGGCCGTCGTAGATGTTGGTGACGGCCCCGGCACTCTGCCACTCCACGTCCGGGCCGGCCGGCATGGAGGTCAGCCGGGTGTCGATCAGCGCCCGTAGGTGGTAGACGTCCGGTGTGACCGGCGCATCGGCGGCGGCGTCGGTGAGGGCGAGCGCCCGGCGCCAGCGCGACGCCGCCTCGTCCAGGCTGATGGATCGGAACTCGATGCCCGATGCGGTGGTGGAGGAACGGAGGGCCGACACCACCTCGTCCATCTCGGCGGACAGGACGAAGGCGTCCTTGGCCACGCCGCCCAGGTTGTGATCGATGTAGAGGCCCACCACATCCGGACCGGCGGGGCCGTCGAATCCCACCATCACGCTGATCCCGTCGTCGTGCACGGGGTCGTGGGACAGCCATGCCGTGGTGGGCGCGGCGCGTCGCACGGAGGTGGCCCACGACGGTTCGTCCACCCCGTCGGCCGCCATCTGGTCGCCGGCGTCGCCGGCCCGGGTCCGGTAGGGCTCGGGGACCACGGCGGCGAGGCTGCGCAACAGCGAAAGGGAGGCCGGTGAGCCTCGGGCGGCGGCGTAGGCGATGAGGCCCCCGGCGAACACCGCCTCGGGGTCGAGGTCACCGAGGTCGGAACGTTGGCAGATGGACCAGAGCTCCGAGCCCCAGGCCTCGACGGCCAGAGGTGTGGCCCCGGCACCCAGGTGCTCGGGGGCCCCTTGCATGATGGAGGCGAACACCCCCTCGAGTTCGGCCTCTTCGACGGCGGTGAGGCGTCGGGAGTCGTCAGCCACGGGAGCGCCGCCCGGTTCAGCGGACCCGGCCTCATCGGGGACCGCCGAGATCCCGGGGCCACGTCGCCGATCTGCCTTCCGAGACTGCCGCCTCCGTGGTGCCATTGCTTCCGCCTTGCGCTCCGCCTCGCCTGACCCAGAGGCCTCGCTGCTCATCACGTCCGTGGATGAAGCAGGTCTCCCCATGGAGCCCGACGAGTTCGATCGGGGTCCGCCGACCCCGTGGGCCGTCCGCTGACCCGGGTCCACCCTACCGCCAGACGCACCCATGGTCCCGCCGCCAGGCCTCCCCACCGGATCGGGGCGTCGGCCCCGGTACCCTGAGCGGGTGAGCCTCCGCTCGCTTCCCGCCCTGCTTCGCAACGAGCCCGCCATGACGCGGGTCATCGGCGCGTCCAACGCCACCCTGGCCGTGGCCACCCCGGCCCAGGCCTTCGTGCTGGCCGGCCTGGTGCGGCTGGGCTCCCGCCGGCCGGTCCTGGTGATCACCCCCACCGGGGCGGCGGCCGAACAGCTGGCCCACGATCTCGAGGCCTTCACGCCCGGAGGGGGCTCGGGGCGGGTCGAGGTCTTCCCGGCCTGGGAGACCCTGCCCTTCGAGCGGGTCAGCCCCGACGTCTCGACCATGGGCCGCCGTCTGCGCCTGCTCTGGCAGTTGAGCGGGGGGAGCGGGGACGAGGAGGGAGCCGGTGACGACGGCCGGACCGGCCCCGACATCGTGGTGGCCCCCATCAAGGCCGTCCTGCAGCGGCTGGGACCGTTCCGCACGGCGGCCCGACCGGTGGTGGTGGCCAAGGGCGACCGCATCGACGTGCAGGCGCTGGTGGGCGACCTGGTGGCCATGGGCTACCGCCGGGAGTCGATCGTCGAGCACCGGGGCGAGCTGGCCGTCCGGGGCGGGATCGTCGACGTCTTCCCCTCCACCGCCGACGAGCCGGTCCGCATCGACCTGTGGGGTGACGAGGTCGACCGGCTGACCCGGTTCGACGTCTCCGACCAGCGCTCCATCGACGACCTGGGGGCGGTCGAGCTCTTCGGCTGCCGGGAGCTGGTGACCGACGAGGCCATGCGGGAGCGCGCCGCCGGCCTGGTGGGCACCCAGCCCTGGGGCCGCCACCAGTGGGAGCGCCTCTCCGACGGCGACCAGTTCGACGGCATGGAGTCGTGGCTGCCCTGGCTGATGGACTCCGAGGAGCTGGTCTGCGACCTGCTGGGGGAGGACGCCCTGGTCGTGCTGGTCGAGCCCCGGAGGGTGCGGGACCGGGCCGGGGAGCTCTTGGAGGAGGAGGCGGCGCTGGCCGACGCCCTCGCCTCGACCTGGGGCCTGGAGCAGGGTGACGATGCCCCGAGGCTGCACGTGCCCTTCGACCGGCTGCTCACCGGCACGTCGGCCGGGGTGGTGTCGCTGGTGCCGACGGCCGAGGGCCCCGACATCCCGCTGGTGGAGTCCCGGGGCTGGGAGCCCATCTTGGGGGACGGTGCCCGGCTGGCCGCCCAGGTGGCCACGCTGATCGGCGCCGACTACTCGGTGGTGCTGTGCTCGTCGACGCCGGGTGGCGCCGAACGGCTGTCCGGCATCCTGGCCGACGAGAAGCTGGTCGTGCCGGTGGTGGCCGAGCCCGGGGCCGGAGCGGCGAAGGGGCCGGTGACCGACCTGACCTCGCCGGGGGCCCGGATCGTGGTGGCCTCGGTCGACCGGGGCTTCGTGCTCACCGCGGCCAAGGTGGCCGTCCTCACCGAGTCCGACGTGACCGGGCGGCGCCGGCCCCACCGCCAGGCGCGGACCCGGGCCCGTCCCGTGGACGGTTTCTTCGACGATCTGGCCCCGGGCAGCTACGTCGTGCACCGCCAGCACGGCGTGGCCACCTACGGGGGCATGGTCACACGCACCATGGCCGGCGCCACCCGTGACTACCTGCTCCTCGAGTACCGCGGCGGGGACCGGCTGTACCTGCCCACCGACCAGATCGAACTGCTCACCCCCTACGCCGGGGGCGACTCGCCCTCGGTCAGCCGCCTGGGGGGCTCGGAGTGGCAGCGGGCCCGGTCCAAGGCCCGGGCCGCCGTGCACGAGATCGCCGAGGAGCTGGTGGCCCTGTACCGGCGCCGCCTGCAGGTCACCGGCCACGCCTTCGGTCCGGACACCCCGTGGCAAGCCGAGTTGGAGTCCTCGTTCCCGTTCATCGAGACCTCCGACCAGCTACGGGCCATCGAGGAGGTCAAGGCCGACATGGAGCGGCCCCAGCCGATGGACCGACTGGTCTGTGGCGACGTGGGGTTCGGCAAGACCGAGGTGGCCATCCGGGCCGCCTTCAAGGCCATCCAGGACGGCTACCAGGCCGCCGTGCTGGTGCCCACCACGCTCCTGGCCAGCCAGCACGCCCAGACCTTCGCCGAGCGCTACGCCCCGTTCCCGGTCAAGGTGGAGCTGCTCAGTCGGTTCCTGACCAACGCCCAGGCCAAGGCGGTCCTGGCCGGCCTGGCCGATGGGTCGGTCGACCTCGTGGTGGGGACGCACCGCCTGCTCGGAGAGGACGTGACCTTCAAGAAGCTGGGCCTGTTGGTGGTGGACGAGGAGCAGCGCTTCGGGGTGTCGCACAAGGAGTCCATCAAGGCCATGGCCGACGGCGTGGACGTGCTGACCCTGACGGCCAGTCCCATCCCCCGGACCTTGGAGATGGCCCTCACCGGCATCCGGGACCTGTCCATGGTCAACACGCCCCCGGCGGCCCGCCGACCCATCCTGACCCACGTCGGGGAGTTCGAGGAGGCGGCGGCCTCCGAGGCCATCCGCCGGGAGCTGCTGCGCGAGGGGCAGGTCTTCTACGTCCACAATCGGGTCCAGGACATCGAGGCGGTGGCCCGGCGGGTCGAGGGGATGGCACCCGAGGCCCGGGTGGCCGTGGCCCACGGCCAGATGGACGAGGGCACGCTGGAAAAGGTGGTGTTCGACTTCTGGGAGGGCGCCTACGACGTGCTGGTGTGCACCACCATCATCGAGTCCGGCATCGACATGCCCACGGTGAACACCCTGGTAGTGGACCGCGCCGACCTGTTGGGCCTGGGCCAGCTGCACCAACTGCGGGGACGGGTGGGCCGGGCCGGCCAGCGGGCCTACGCCTACCTGTTCCACCCCGTGGACCGGGTGCTCTCCGAGCAGGCCTACGAGCGGCTGCGGACCATCGGGGACCACACCGAGTTGGGCTCGGGGTTCAAGATCGCCCTGCGCGACCTGCAGATCCGGGGGGCCGGGAACCTGCTCGGACGGGACCAGTCCGGCCACATCGCCGCCATCGGCTACGACCTCTACGTGCAGATGGTCTCCGAGGCGGTCTCGGAGTTGAAGGGCGAGCCCCGACCCCAGCCGGTGGACCTCAAGCTCGACCTGCCCGACGCCGCCCACCTGCCCGCCACCTACGTGGAGGCCGAGGACGTCCGACTCGAGGCCTACCGCCGCCTCACCGCCGTGCGCACCGAGGAGCAGATCGAGGACGTGCGCACCGAGTGGGAGGACCGGTTCGGCCCCCTGCCCGCTCCGGCCGCCGCCCTCCTCGACGTGGCCCGGCTGCGGGTCGAGTGCCTTCGCCTCGGGATCACCGATGTGGCCGTCAACGCCCCCCGCGGGGGTATGGGACGGAGCACGGACCGGGCCAACGTCAAACTGTCGCCCATCACGCTGCCCGCCTCGGCCGAGGTCCGGTTGCGGCGACTGGCTCCCGGTGCCACCTACCAGGCTGACCAGCACCGCCTGCTGATGCCGGTGCCGGTGCCCAAGGGAGGCAACGGCTATGCCCCGGGCCTGATGGCCCTGTTGGCGGAATTGGTGCCGGCGGGCTGAGGGTCGACGGGCACCGGGCGGTCAGGGGCTATTCGGCCCGCAGCAGGATGGCCGTCGGCGTGCGGGCGGCGATCCGCCCGGGGAGGGCCAGCACCAAGCCGCCGACGGCGATGAGTACCACTGGGGCGGGCACGCTCGGCGCGGCCACGGCGTCGATCTCATGGGCGAACAGATCCCACAGGGCCGCTTCGACCAGGGAGGTGGTCGCTCCGGCTGATCTCCTTCGGGTCGTAGCCCTGTGTCTCCCTGAGCGACCGGATTGGAGAATCCGGTGAACAGTTGGACGTCGGCCGGATTTGGTGCGGCCAGGTGGGTGGTGAGGACGACGACCCGGTGCGCCGTCCCGCAGCCACCGAGGCCATGGCGAGGTCGCCGATGAGGCCGACCAGGAGCACGATGGAGAGGTAGCCGGACCAACGGCGATGGAACGTGATGCGGAGGCGGTAGCCGGACGGGGTGGGTCGTGCTACCACCCGCAGGCGCACCGAACGGGTCCGGGTTGGGGACCGTCCACCACCGGCTGGGCTGTCAGCGGCAACAATGCTAAGCATCCCGGAGCAGGGGCGTCCGGAAGGCGGCTTCGGACATGCGGAGCCAGATCCCTGGTCAAGGGCCGGGCACGGCCACCACACGAGACGATGGGCCCGTCTTCCCGACCGGTCCCGAGGAGGTCGGACGATGAGCGCAGACGACGAACCACGGAGTTCGGACGTGCGCGCCCAGGACGACCACTGGTTCTCCCTCCTCTCGGTCATCGTGCCGGTCTACAACGAGCGGACGACGGTGGCCGAGGTCATCCGGCGGATCCGGGCCGTGACCCTGCCGGTGGACGTCGAGGTCATCGTGGTCAACGACGGCTCCTCGGACGGCACCGACAAGGTCCTGGCCGCCCTGGGCGACTCGACCGTCCGGGTGATCAACCACCCGCAGAACCAGGGCAAAGGTGCGGCCATCCGGACCGGTATGGAGGCCACCAAGGGGCGACCTGGTGCTGATCCAGGACGCCGACCTCGAGTACGACCCGCAACGACTGGTCCCGCGCTGCTCGATCCCGATCCTGCAGCGCAAGGCCCAGGTGGTCTACGGGAGCCGGTTCACCGGGGAGCGCAAGAACATGATGCCCCTGCACTGGATGGGCAACCGGTTCCTCTCCCTCGTCACCAACGTGCTCTACTCGTCCACGCTCTCGGACATGGAGACCTGCTACAAGATGTTCGACCGACGGGTGCTCGAGGGCATCACCATCGAGTCGGACCGGTTCGACTTCGAGCCCGAGATCACGGCCAAGATCCTGCGCCGGGGCTACCGGATCTACGAGGTGCCCATCTCCTATGCCGGCCGGGAGGCCGACGAGGGCAAGAAGATCACCTGGCGGGACGGCTTCGGAGCGTTGAAGGCCCTGATCAAGTACCGCTTCGCCCGGATCGACCGGTAGGGCCGGCCTCGAGGAGACACCGCCACCGGTTCCCGGCCTTCCGTGGTGGCCGCCTGCGGTCCGATCTGGCTGCCGTGCCGGATCTGGCCCCATGTCCGATCCGGATTCCGTGACCGATCTGGAGCGGATCCGCCCACCCGATAACATCCCGGCCGTGAAGCGCCAACTCTCCGGGGCCGTCGTGGTCCTCGCCGTGGTCGCCGCCGGGGTGCTCGCCTCGGCCTGCGACATCACCCCGCCCGCAGCCACGGCCAACGGCGCCACCATCTCCACGGGCACGCTCAACAGCCAGCTCCACACCCTCCAGACCACCGCCGCCGGGAGCTGCCTCCTCCAGCTGGAGAGCGCCCAGCTGGCCCAGACCTCGGGCCAGGGGACCGGCGGGTCGGGCACCTACTCCATGACCTTCGCCAATGCCATCTTGAACAATCAGGTCGGCGACCTGTTGGCCCTGCAGTACGCCGGCTCGAAGGGCATCACCATCTCGTCCTCCGACCTCGCCGTGGCCACATCCGACTTCGAGTCGACCCTCGACGGGGAGATCAGCGCCGCCGTCCAGCAGTCCTCCCAGACGGGGACCCTCTCGTTCTGCCAGGACGCCACCGGGGCCAGCATCACCGGCAAGGCCCTCCTGACGGCCCTGCCGAACCCCATCCGCTTGGCCCAGGTCCGGAACCAGGCCGTCGACGAGAAGCTGTTGGCCCGTGGGGCCGACCTGTCCCTGGCCGCCGTGGCCCAGTACTACAACGCCAATCTGGCCCAGTTCACCACGGCATGCGTGAGCCTGATCGCCACCGACACCCAGGCCCACGCCAACCAACTGGTGGCCCAGCTCAACGCAGGGGAGACGTTCGCCAGCGTGGCCAAGGCCAACTCCCTCGACACCCAGACGGCGGCCAACGGCGGCGCCCTCGGCTGTAACTACACCCAGGCCCAGGTCGAACAGGCCCTGTCCGTGTCGTCGGTGACCGTGGGCCAGCCCATTCCCCCGGTGCAGGACCCGAGCAACGGCCAGTGGGTCATCTACGAGGTGACCAGCCAGACCGTGGCCCCACTGACCCAGGCCGGCACCGTGGCCCGCCGTGAGCTTCTGCAGTCCACGGCCAACGTGAACAGGGTCAGCAGGGAGATCGTGCGGTTCGCCCGGACCTCGGACGTCTCCGTCGATCCCCAGTACGGGACCTGGCTAGGCCTACGGGTCGTCCCCCCCGTGTCCCCGCCCTCGCAGTTCCTCCTCGGAGCGGTGTGCGGGTCAGGCCCCTCTGGTGAAACGCACGTCCACCGGCACGTGACCCGGCCTCGGCCGTGTCCTGATGCCTCGATTGGACGATGATGGCGTGACCCAATCGGACGAGAAGACGCCGCCTGCTACGGCGAGGATCGACGTGGTGGGTCTCGGTCCGGCCGGGCCCGAACTCGTTACCGACGAGGCCCTGCACCTGATGGCCGGAGCCGCAACGCTCTTCTTCCGCACCCACCGGCACCCGGCGGCGGTCCTCCACCCCGGGGCCCCGAGTTTCGATCACCACTACGAGACGGTCGACACCTTTGACGGCGTCTACCGGGCCATCGTGGAGGATCTGGTGACCGCGGCCACCGACGTCGCCCCCAACGGTTCTGTGGTCTACGCCGTGCCCGGCTCTCCCAGTGTGGCCGAGGCCACGGTGGCCCTTTTGCGCAGGCACCCGATGGTGGCCGGCGGTTCGGTGATCCTGGTCGTGCATCCGGGGGTGTCCTTTCTCGATCTGGCCTTCGAGCGTCTCGGGGTGGATCCGGTCACCGCCGGCGTCCGGGTCGTCGACGGCGAGACCTTCGCCGTCGACGCGGCCGGCGAGCACGGACCGCTTCTGGTGGCCCAGTGCTGGAGCAGGGCCGTTCTCTCCGACATCAAGCTGTCCGTCGACCGGGCCCCGGCCGAACCGGTGACGGTGCTGCACCATCTCGGACTGGCCGACGAGTGGGTGGGGGAGGTGGCGTGGCACGACCTGGACCGGACGTTCGCCCCCGACCACCTGACCTCGCTGTGGATTCCCCGCCTGGCCGCCCCGGTGGCCGCCGAGCTGGTCCGGCTCGACGAGCTGGTCCACATCCTCCGGGAACGGTGCCCCTGGGACCGGCGCCAGACCCACGGATCGCTGGCCCGCCACCTCCAAGAGGAGTCCTACGAGGTCCTCGAGGCCATCGATGCACTGACCGCTGTGGACGAGGGCGCGGCCATCGGTACGACCGTCGGATCGACGGTGGGGGAGGCGGACGGCGACCGCACCGGGACCGAGGAGCGGGCCGTGGCCCACTTGGAAGAGGAGCTCGGTGATCTCCTCTTCCAGGTCTACTTCCACGCCACCCTGGCCGCCGAGGCCGGCCGGTTCACCCTGGCCGACGTGGCCCGGGGCGTTCACGACAAGCTTGTCTCCCGGCACCCCCACGTGTTCGGCGGCGTGACCGCCGACACCCCCGAGCAGGTGGCCAGCAACTGGGAGGCGCTCAAGCTGGCCGAGAAGGGCCGGACCAGCGTGACCGAGGGGATTCCGGGTGCTCTCCCTTCCCTGGCGCTGGCGGCCAAACTGCAGCGCAAGGCCTTGGCCGTGGGGATGGTCCTCCCCGGGGTGGCCGAGGAGGCGGCCCGGGTGGCTGACGGGGTGGGACGTTTGGCGTCCGGTGGGGACGACCGCACCCGAGTCAGCGACGGGGCCGGAGGAGGTGCGGAGACCGAACAGGACCTCGGGGAACTCCTCTTCTCCCTGGCCAATGTGGCCCGTCAGCTCGGTGTAGATCCGGAGACGGCCCTGCGGGCGCGGGCGGGTCGATTCCGGAGCTCGGTCGAACAGCACGGCTGAGACCGACGACGCCCCGACCTCGGGCGCCGACCTGATCTGATCGTCGGCACCGGTCGAATGCCCTGGTCTGGGGGGTCGCGGATGGTAGTTTTTCCCACACCAGCGACAGGAGTGGCTACGCACAGTGAGTTTCATCGAACAGGTCATCGGCCGCGAGGTTCTGGACTCGCGCGGCAACCCCACGGTCGAGGTCGAGGTGATCCTCGACTCGGGTGCCGTGGGACGGGCCATCGTGCCCTCGGGGGCGTCCACCGGTTCGTTCGAAGCGGCCGAGCTGCGCGACGGCGGCGACCGCTATGGGGGCAAGGGTGTCCTCCAGGCCGTGGCCAACGTCAACGGCGAGATGGCCGAGATCCTCAACGGGGCCGACGCCCTCGACCAGCGGGCGGTGGATCTGGCCCTGATCGACGCCGACGGGACACCCAACAAGTCCCGGCTGGGGGCCAACGCCATCCTCGGGGTCTCGCTGGCCACGGCCAAGGCCGCTGCTGACGAGCTGGGGCTTCCGCTGTTCCGCTACGTGGGCGGCAGCGACGCCCACGTGCTGCCCGTGCCCATGATGAATGTGGTCAATGGGGGCGTCCACGCCGACAACTCCATCGACCTCCAGGAGTTCATGATCATGCCGGTGGGCGCAGCATCGTTCTCCGAGGCCCTGCGCTGGGGGGTCGAGACCTACCACTCCCTGGCCTCGGTGCTGAAGCAGCGCGGGCTGTCCACTACCGTCGGCGACGAGGGAGGCTTCGCCCCCAACCTGCCGTCCAACGAGGAGGCGGTGAAGATCCTGGTCGAGGCCATCGAAGCCACCGGGCGGGCCCCGGGCCAGGACATCGCCATCGCCATGGATCCGGCCACCAGCGAGCTCTACCGGGACGGCAGCTACGTGCTGGCCGGTGAGGGTCGCACCCTCTCGTCGGAGGCGATGGTGGACTACTGGGTGGACCTGGTCGGTCGCTACCCGATCGTGTCCATCGAGGACGGTATGGCCGAGGAC
The DNA here is from genome assembly GCA_963738545.1 of uncultured Acidimicrobiaceae bacterium. GTDB lineage: Bacteria > Actinomycetota > Acidimicrobiia > Acidimicrobiales > RAAP-2 > Bog-756. Next base: position 493,473 of record CAVTXA010000007.1, on the reverse strand, counting down.
GACTGGGACGGCTGGGCGGCGCTGACCGGAGCCCTCGGCGGCTCGGTCCAACTGGTCGGGGACGACCTCTTCGTCACCAACGAGGAGCGGCTGCGCCGGGGCATCGCCGCCGCCACCGCCAACTCGATCCTGGTCAAGGTCAACCAGATCGGCTCGCTCACCGAGACGCTCGGCACCATGGCGCTGGCCACGCGGTCGGGCTACTCGTGCGTGATGTCCCACCGGTCGGGGGAGACCGAGGACACCACCATCGCCGACCTGGCCGTGGCCACCAACTGCGGACAGATCAAGACCGGCGCCCCGGCCCGCTCCGACCGGGTGGCCAAGTACAACCAACTGCTCCGGATCGAGGAGATGCTGGGGGAGTCGGCGGGATTCCGGGGCGGCGAGGCACTCTCCTCGTGGAGTGCGGGCGCGTGAGCACCCGGGCCCACGCCCGCGCTCGGAGGGGCAAGGCCCCAGTCCCTCCCCGCACGTTCAACGCGGCCACCGGCCTGACCGGAGCCACCCCCGAGGAACTGGCCAAGCGGGCCGAGATCACCGCGGCAGCCATGGCCGCCGCCCAACGGTCCGACGCCCGGGCGGCCAAGCTGGCCAAACTGGTCAAACAAGTCGTGCCGTCCCCGGCGAGGGACGCAGCGCGACCGGCCCGAGCGCTCCCGGCGGCGCCGGCCCCGGACACTGGCTCGACCGAGTCGGCGGCGGAGCCACTGATCCACCGCCGGTCGCAACCGATTGCCCTCGGTCCCAGTGGCGGACGGACCACACAGCCGAGGTCGAAGGCTCCGCCATCCCAGCCACCCACGCCTGCGGTGCCACCGACTCCAGAGGTAGGGGCGTCGTCCGCCTCCCCCCGTGGGGTCAAAGGAGCGAGGGCGCTGGGCCTCGCCCTTCCCTGGGCCGCCAGGGGTGCGACCGATCGTCCGCCGCGGGTGTTCAAGCTTCCCGCACCGGGAGCCCCGACCGGGGGAGCAACAGCAGGCTCCACTGATCACGCGGCTCCGGAGATCGGCCTTGCCGACGGCGTGAGCATCGCCGAGGCCCTGCGAGCCGACGAGCCCAACCGATCGGTCACGTCCGGCTCGGCCGACGACGCAGATGGCTCGGCTGCTCCCTCGAGGAAGACGGCTGGCCCGCCCAAAGGACCGCGGGCGTCACGGGGAGGCGGGCGATGGCATCGGGGGTCAGGCGTCTCGAGGGACGAGTCTCGCCGCCGCCCCGCCTCACCGGCCCGGCCGGCCGCATCAACTTCCGCCACGGCTGAGGAAATCTCGACGGCCGCCCGCTGGGCGCTGCCTCTCGTCGGCCGAAAGGGCTCAGCCTCCGAGGCGACGACTTCCAAGGCATCCGACCAGGCAACCACGCGGAGGCTTCGGTGGCGCAAAGCCGGACAGACGCCCTCCAACAAGAAGCAGGCCGAGAGCAAGAGGGCCAGGAAAAAGCAAGCCAAGAAGAAGACGCCCACCACGCCCCTCGAGCGCCGTCGACGGATTCCGTTGGCCCTCGCCGGTGTGTTCGCCCTCGCCATTCTGGCCACCAACTTCCCGCTCTCCTCGATCCTGGGCCAGCACCACCAGCTGGCGGCGGCGAGCGCCCAGCTCGCCCAGGTGCAGCACGAGAACAAGGCGCTCACCGAACAGGAGAACGCCCTCAAGTCCAACGTGGCCATCAATGAGCTGGCGCGAGGTGACCTCCAGATGGTGACTCCGGGCCAGACCCTCTACGACGTGCTGCCCCCGAGCAGCAAGACGGACACCACCACACCAGGAGCACCCACCTCCGGCGACCCCGGAAGCCAGCCCCTGGTGGCCCCCAACAACGCGCCCGATCTCTCGCCTCAGCAGGTGCTCCCCACCCCCATCCCGGCCACGGCGGCGGGTTCGTCTGCGCTGGCCACGGGCAAGAGTGCAGCGGCAACCGCAGTGTCCAACAGCTCGGCACCGGCCCCCACACCGTCCTCGTACTGGGGGCGCGTCGCCGACACCCTCGAATTCTGGCGGTGACCGACGACCCGAAGGTCGGGTCTGACCGAGCGGGGGACGGGCCTGATGGCCAACACACCCCGGATGCGGCCGCCGACCTCGAAGCGGTGGCCGAGTTGCTCGGCCGAAGACCATCCGGGGACTTCGAGGTGGTCGTGCGGGCCGACGACGGTAGGCCGGCGGTCATCGCCAACGCCCCCTTCCTCCATGACGGCACGCCCATGCCCACCCGGTACTGGCTCGTCGATCCCACGCTCCGGGAGGAGGTCAGCCGGCTCGAGTCGACCGGCGGCGTCCGGCAGGCCGAGGACGCCGTCCCTATGGCGGTCATCGAGGCAGCCCACGCGATCTACGCGGAGGAACGGGACGCCCTCATCGACCGCGACCACCGGGGTCCGAGGCCGACCGGGGGCGTGGGGGGCACCCGCCGGGGGGTCAAGTGCCTCCACGCCCATCTGGCCTGGTGGCTGACCGGTGCCGACGACCCGGTCGGGGCGTGGACCGCCCAGAGGATCGGGCTGCATCCGAGCTGAGGTCTGGAGTGCTCCCCGGCCACCGGGGGTGGTTCTCCCAGGTCGACCGTGGTAGCAAGGGGAGATGGACCGAGTGGGAGCCGTCGCTGCCATCGACTGCGGCACCAACTCCACCCGCCTGCTCGTCGTCGACAGTGACGGGTCGACCCTGGAACGTCTGATGCAGATCACCCGGCTCGGAGCCGGGGTCGACTCCACCGGGCGATTGGCCCCGGAGTCCATCGAACGCTGCCTCTCCGTGCTCCGGGAGTTCCGTCAGGTCATGGACAAGTTCTCCGTGGTCCGCGGCCGCCTGGCCGCCACCTCGGCGGCACGGGACGCGTCCAACGGAGCCGAGTTTCTGGCCGCGGCCGGGGAGGTCACCGGCATCGAGCCGGAGTTGCTGGCGGGGACCGAGGAGGGACGGCTGTCCATGGCCGGGGCACTCTCGGATCTCGGACACACGGAGGGCCCGTTTCTGATCCTGGACATCGGTGGGGGCTCGACCGAGTTGGTGGCGGGCACGGGGCCCGATGACCCTGAGCTCTCCGTCGTGTCCCTCCAGGTGGGGTGCGTGCGGATCACCGAACGGTTTCTCACCTCCGACCCGCCCACCGCCGCCCAGCTTGCAGAAGCGGAGGCCATGGTGAACGAGCTGTTGGACCAGGCCATCGCCGACCACCCCAAGTTCCTGGCCGCCCACCGCCTGGTCGGCCTGGCCGGGACGGTCACCACCCTGGCGTCCCTCTACTTGGGTCTCGAGCGCTACGACAGGGATCGGGTCCACCACGCCGTGCTCAGCGTCGGCGACGTCTACGACTGGTACCGCACGCTGGCCTCCGAAGTCACGGTGGCCCGGTTGGACCGGGCCGGGATGGTACCGGGACGGGAGGATGTGATCGTGGGTGGAGCGCTGATCCTGGCCGCGGTCATGACCCGGTTCGGGTTCGACGAGTGCCTGGTGTCGGAGGCGGACATCCTGGACGGGATGGCGGCCAGCCTGCTCCGCTAGGGCCCGGATATCAGCGAACAGCTGACCAGGAAGCCGGCACCTCGTCGGTGGCGCCTGGGGCGGGTTCGGGTACCTGGCAGGGGACAGACCCGGTGCTAACCTCGGTGCCGGATGAGCCGGTGCTCCGATCCACAGGACTTGGTCGACGTCAGTGTCTCCACCGGCACCGAAGCGGAGCCTCCCCGAAGCCCATGACGCCCACCTCCCGATCGATTCTCATCACTGGCGGAGCCGGATTCATAGGCTGCGAACTGTCGACTCGTCTGGTGGAGCGGGGCGACCGAGTCACCGTGATGGACGTGCTCCACCCCCAGATCCACCATCGGCCCGGGCTGCCTCAGCGGCTCCACCCTGACGTGCGCCTCCTCCCGGTCGACGTCACCAGTCCAGAGAGTTGGGCAGCCACACTCCGGATCCTCGAGCCCGAGGCCGTCGTGCACCTCGCAGCGGAGACGGGGACGGGACAGTCACTCACCGAGGGAAGCCGACACAGTGCCGTGAACGTGGTCGGTACCACGCGTATGACCGATGCTTTCGGAGCGGCCGGCCTGGTGCCCTCGCATATCGTGTTGGCCTCATCCCGTGCCGTCTACGGCGAGGGCCAGTGGAGGTGCGGCGAGACGATCTTCAGCCCACCGGTGCGAAGCCATGCGGACCTCGCCGCCGGTCGGTGGGACCCTGTCGCCCCCGGCCCGGGTCCGATCACCCCTGAACCGAGCGGCGCACACACGACTCCTCCGCTGCCCACCAGTATTTATGGTGCCACCAAGCTTGCCCAAGAGCACATCCTCGGAGCATGGTGCGCGGCAATGGGTTCGCCGCTGTCCGTCCTCCGATTCCAGAACGTGTACGGTCCTGGCCAGTCACTGGGAAATCCGTATACCGGCATTGTCACGCTGTTTGCACGGCTGGCCAAGATGCACCAGGAGATTGACGTCTACGAGGATGGCGAGATCGTCCGGGACTTCGTCTTTATCGATGACGTGGTGGACGGATTGCTGGCAGCTCTCGACCACCCGCCGGATCGCCAGCGGACACTCGATCTCGGATCGGGACACGGCACGACGGTGAAAGAACTGGCCGGCATGATGGCCCGCCGCATGGATGCCCCGCCCCCCAAAACAAGCGGGAAGTTCCGCGACGGTGACGTGAGGGCAGCGTTTGCCGACATCTCCCTCGCCGAACTGGACCTCGGATGGAAGCCGGCGTGGAGACTCGAGGACGGCGTGGAGTCCCTACTGGCATGGATGGACCAGCAGCCCGACGAGGCGATCCCGTGACCACGGAGCTGAGTAATGAGACGGATGTGGAGGAGGAATCGCCCGTGACAGAACAGTCGCGAACCGGGCCCACGGTCCGGGTCCAGACGGTGCTCTACCGACCCGCTCCTGGTGACATCGAACGGCTGCTGCGAGGACTCCAGCATTCCGTGGAGGTTCTGCACCAGCACGCTGCGGATGTCTCCGTGAGCATGGCGTTCGGTGACTCCTCCCCCAAGCCGAATATGTCCATCGAGCAGGTCGAGTCGTACTCCGACCAGATGAAGCCATTGGGTATCGATTTCATCACCTACGACTATTTCGGAGAGAACCTGGGGTCGGCTCGTGGCCACAATCGGCTGCTGACCGAGTTCACCGAGGATTTCGTACTCTTCCTGAACCCGGATGCCTATCTGAGTCCCTTTGCGCTCGCGGAGCTGATGCTCCTCAGTGGCGATGCCACCGCCGGCATTATCGAGGCTCGCCAGATCCCCCTGGAGCACCCCAAATCGTTCGACCCGGACTCGGGTGACACCAGCTGGGCGTCGACCGCCGGATCCCTGGTGCGCAGCGAAGTGATCGATGTCGTTGAGGGGTTCGACGCGGACTCGTTTTTCCTCTACTGCGATGATGTCGATTTCAGCTGGCGTGCCCGGTTGGCCGGCTACCGGGTGGTCCACCAGCCGACCGCCCAGATCTTCCACGACAAGCGTCTGACTACGTATGCCACCATGCATGTGGGAGACGCCGAGCACTACTACGCGGCTGAGGCGGCTCTGATGCTGGCTTGGAAGTACTCCCGGCCAGACCTCGCAGAGAAGTGGGCGCTCGAGATGGAAGAGTCGACCATGGAACTGCAGAGGGACGCCGCTGCGGAGTTCAGAAAGAGGGCAGCGGAAGGCCGTCTTCCTGCGCCGCTGGACCCGGAAGGATCGGTGGCCCAGTTCATGGGCACCGATTTCGCCAAGCACAGGTTCTCGTACGCCGATGCCTGACCGTTACGAATTCGCCTTCACCGACGACTCGGTCTACCAGTATGTGATGGCGCTCGTGCGAGAGTTTGCCGGAGAAGGTGGCGTGGTCGCAGACGTTGGTTGTGGCTACGGTGCCATCGCCGAGGCGGTCAGGGATTTAGGCATGACGTATGTCGGTTTCGATGTCGACCCCAAGGGGCTCAGTGACCTCTCCGGTCGAGGGTTCGAGACCGAGGTCATCGACCTCGGGTCCCCGGAAGAGACGGTCGTGGCCATCGAGAAACGTCTGGCCGAGCGCCGGCTGGCGGCGATCGTGATGATCGACGCCTTGGAGCACATCACCAACGGGCCCGAGGTGCTCACCGCTTTCGGTGATTTGGCCCACAGGCAAGGTGGAGCCCCTCTGGTTGTTGCCGTACCCAACGTGACCCACTTCGACCTGGGGGCCAAGCTCCTCCTCGGGCGGTGGGACATGACAGAGACCGGCCTGTTGGACGATACCCACGTATCCTTCTTCTCCAGCGGGCGCCTCCACGAGATGACCACCCAGACCGGATGGGTCGAGATCGGCAAGAACGACTTCCCACTGCGGATCAGCGACCAGCATTTTCCCGCCGATGCCGCTGTTCTCCAGGACGGGTCACCCCTGCACGATCTGCTGCTTGACGTACGCGAGCAGTCGTCTGATGCCGCCCTGATCAACGAGTTCGTACGTGCCTACGCACCGTTGAGCACATCGCCTGAAAGGACCACCGTCCGGAGCGATGAGAGGACTCCGTTCATGACGGTACTTATGCGCACCCAGGGGAATCGCCCGGCGACGCTGCAGGAGGCCTTGCTGTCGTTGGCCGCACAGACGGTCCAGGATTTCGAGGTGCTCCTCCTCGCCCACAATGTGCCACGAGAATCGCTCACCCATCTTCGATATCTGGCTGATGTCTTCGGCGAGGACTTCGGAGGTCGGGTCACCGTGATCCCGGTGGACGGCGGAGGCCGGACCCGCCCGCTCACCGTCGGCGTGGAACGGGCACAAGGGGAGTATGTGGCCATCCTCGATGATGACGACGTGGTGTTCGGTCACTGGATCGAAACCTTCCGTGCGTTGGCCCGAAAACATCCGGGCAAGGTCTTGCGCTCTCCGGTGGCCGAACAGGATGTCCAGCCCATCGTGTGGGGCGGCGACCGACCAGGCTACGACGTGGTGAGCCGCCCCCGGTGCCGCTGGCCCGAGCCTTTCGACGTTATCGACCATCTGTGGGAGAACCACTCCCCGCCGTGCGGGTGGGCGGTGCCACGGTCGGTCTTCACGCACCAGGGGCTTCGATTTGATGAGAGCCTTCCCGTGCTCGAGGACTGGGATGTGCTCATGCAGGCGGTGTTGTGGTGTGGTGTCGTCGACACCGGTCAGATCACGGCGCTGTGGCGGCGCTGGAAGGTTGGTGATTCTTCGACCTCGGTGCACTCCGAGAACGAGTGGAACCAGGCTCGGACGGCCATCACGGCCAAGCTCGATGCCAAACCGCTGCTCCTCCCCCCACAGTCGATGTCGGCCATCCAGGCTGACAGGACCAGGATCGAGATCTACCGGAACGAGGCCGAGCGCCTGCAGAAGGAGGTCGCCAACTGGCAGAAGCATGCCGCCCATCTCGAGGACGCGGCAGAGGCGGCTCGACGGGAGTTGGATAGCATGAGGCGGTCGAGTAGCTGGAAGCTGTCCAAGCCCATCAGGGTCGCCGGAACCACCGCACGTCGAATCGCACGGGGTGCAACAGGAGAACCCCGGCCAGGTGGTTGAGCGCATACCTACTCCGGATCGCTCCGCGATCTAGATGTCGGGAACCTCAAGGCGTCAGCGTCCGGGGGTTCCGGTAGATGACCGACGTCGGTCACGAACCCGAGGCGCCCGTGTTGTCGGGGACCATCGAAGGGGAGTTCGATCCTCGACGGAACAGCCTCGGTTTCCTGCGGATGGTGTTCGCGGTCATGGTCCTCATCGACCACTCTTTTCCCCTGGGGGGGTTCCACGGGGGAACCGATCCCATGTGGGGGTGGACGAACGGCCAGGAGAGCCTCGGTGGTTTGGCTGTGGCTGGGTTTTTCGTGGTCAGCGGATATCTGGTCACGAAGAGCTTCTTCGATTCCAACCCGCGGTTCGTTACGTCTGGAAACGGGTGCTCCGGATCTTCCCGGGTTTTTGGGTCTGTCTCCTTGTGACGGTGTTGGTCTTCGCTCCGATCGCCTATCACTACGAGTTCCACACCCTGCACGGCTATTTCAACGGTGGTGTCGAATCTCCCTGGAACTACCTCCGCAACAACGCCCTGCTGTACATGCATCAGTACAACATCGACGGTCTGCTCTCCAGCACGCCGTACCAGCACAGTGGGTATCCCCAGGCCTTCGACGGATCGCTGTGGACGCTCATCTATGAGTTCAAGTGCTACATCGGTGTGGCGGTTGTCGGCACGCTGGGACTGATGTGGCGGGCACAAATTTCCGTTGTCGTCATCGCGTTGTTCTTCTGGGTAGCTCAGCTACAGGACACCCTGCACCCGACTCGGCTCCACGGTTGGCCACTCATTGGCGACCCGAATATGGCCCGCCTGGCGTTCATCTTCTCCATCGGCATGCTGTTCTACCTCTACCGGGACAAGGTTCCCATGTCCAACACCCTGGCGGTCGTGGCCGCCGTGGTGTTCGTCGTCGGCATGAGGACCGATCTCTACGTCGGCGTCGGTCAGGTGGCGTGGGCCTATCTCGTGCTCTGGCTGGCCATACGACTTCCTATGTCGAAGTTCGACAAACACGGAGACTTTTCCTACGGGATGTACATCTATGCCTTCCCCGTGGAGCAGTTGCTGGCCCTCTACGGCGTCTACCGCTGGGGATATGTCCCCTACGTGACGATGGCGATAGCCATCTCACTGGTGTTGGCGGTGGCCAGCTGGTTCGCCGTCGAGAAACCGTTCCTCAGTCTGAAGCGCCTCCGGCTGGGGGAGGTCCCGTCCCGTCAGGTGCAGGGTGAGCTGGCTGGGTGGAGGCGACTATGGAACCCGAAATGGGCGACACGCCGTCGAACGACCGATCCGGAAATCGAGTCCGGCAAGGTCGGTACCCGACTCACCGGAAGTCTGGCAAGTCGTGCGGACGAACGACGTGACGAAGCCATCACCTGAGGAAGGTTGACCCTCCGGGGCGACGGGTTCTCGCTACGGCCCTTCCTGCCAGGACTATCCGCCAGTTAGCGGGTATCGTGATCGACTTGGCGCTAACCGAGAAGGTAGTGACTGGCGGGCGTCTGGAGTTTTGGCCAAATTGCTGGCCGCCACAACTGGTTGCCCCCTGGGTATGTCGATAGGCCCCCTTCTCTATGATCCGACTTCTCTCGCTCGCCAGCCTGATGCAATCGAAGAATGGGCTATCGCGTACGCAGGATGAGCACTGGGCACCTCATGCCAAACCCGTCATTTTCCGAAGTGCGGGCATATCGTGCAGATAGGTAGCCAGCTGTCCGGATTGTCCTTACTCCTGCCCCTTGCCCTGGTCAGCTGGGTGTTTGCCGTGCGGGCTGTCGCGGTGCGGTGGCTGAGGGCTCCCAACGGTTTCGGCACGTGGATCACGTCAGCAGCAGTGGGCTACATCCTGTACCTGCTAAACGGTCTGACCGCCGCTGAGGTCCTAGGTCTGTTCAATGCCTTGACCCGTGTACCGCTGCTCTGTTGGTGGTTGGTCTCGCTCGTCGCCACCTCGGTCGCGGCGTTCGTCTTCCGGCCGACTGTCGCCCGTGGCCATGCCAAAATGACCGTGCGCTCTTCGCTTTCGGTCGTACTCCCCGTCGTTCTCTTCTTAATGCTCCTCGTGTTTCTATTCTGGCTCGGCACGGTGGCGGCCCCGAACAATCAGGACGCCATGAACTACCACCTGACCCGGGCAGCCGTGTGGGCCACGAATCATAACGTCAACAACTATCCGACGAACATCTCCAAGCAGTTGTACAACGGTCGTCTCGCCGAGTACTTCACCACACAGTCACTGATCCTTGACGGCAGCGATCGGTTCGTGTTCATACCGCAATTCCTTGCTTACGCGATGTCGAGCCTGTTGGTAGCCGGACTCGCACCGCCAGATGGCAGGTACCAGAAGGGCTGGCATCTGGGGTCTCTTCTTGGCCTCCACGCTTCCCGTGGCCATCCTGCAGTCGACGACGGCGCAGACGGACCTTGTGGTGGCTTCCCTTGTCATGACGTCGTACTACCTGGCAGCAATCATCTGGATGAAAGAGAGGCTCGAGGTACCCCTCCTCTTGCTCTTGGCGCTTTCTGCCGGCCTCGCCATCGTGACAAAGGAGGACGCACTTCTCTCGCTCATTCCCTTGGGAGCGACTTTGGCAATCATGGCATGGCAACGGCAGTGGCCGCTGGGCGAAGCGCTGCGATGGGGAGTGGTTGCCGTCGCCCTCTGCGTCGTGGTCACGCTACCCATGACCTTCCGGAACATGCAGCTCTATGGGAACCCCAGTGGACCCTCGAGCGGTGTGAATGTCTCAACATTTTCGCCCGGAGATCTGGCAACAATCGCAGCCGAGAGCCTCCTCCTCAATGTCGACACGCTGAGCAATGCCGAGAACGTGCATGTGTTCAATGTCGAGTCTTCACTGGCCCGAACGCTCGGCTGGGATCGAGTCAATCCTGACGTTGGATTTACAACCACCTGGCCGGTTGTGGGGTCAACGCCGTCCGAGGACGGCTCGGGTGATCTGATTGCCTACCTTGCTCTGATCGCCGCCGGTGCACTACTGCTTGTTCCCAGTGTTCGGAACAGAATCAAGACCCCCGGGCAGGCGTTTCTGCCGTTCGCTCTGAGCGCACTTGCCTCTTTGGTATTGATCCTTGTGATGTTGAAGTGGCAGCCGTGGGGTGCTCGTTTTCAGCTGATGGCCCTCTACCCGCTTCTCACTTGCGTCGCTATCACATTCGCGGCAGTAACAAGAAAGATCGTGGTGATGGCGCTGGCATTGGTCCTCGTTGGGATCACCGCGCAGATGATGCCTCGGGAATTGATCAGCGATGCCGGGAAACCTTTGACCGATGGTCCGTACAACTATCTTGCCCAGTCACGTTCGGCGCAATATTTCCGATGGTGTCCGGGCTTTGAAGGGCCCTATCATCAGGTAGTCGATGAGGTGTTCCGTGCGCATCAACGGGTGCTGGGTTATGTATCCAAACCGGACGATTTTGAATATCCGCTATGGGCACTCCTGAGTCAGCAGGCCCATGGAGGACCCGTTCGCGTGCTTCCGCTCTTGGTAAACGGTCCATCGGCAAGGTTGAAGTCTGGATCGGGACCAATGCCGGACGTCGTCCTCGTATCCGGGGATTCCAAAACTCGGGTTTCGGTTAAGGCCGGTCCCTTGGTGCGGCAAGGGTACAGACCGACGTCAGTACAGTCCTCTTCGTGTGGAACCCTGGGTATTTACACCCGTGGTCGATGAATTTCGACGAGCACCTTGTGCCTTGGGTTGCGCCTGACCTCGCCATTCTACGGAAGGAGTTTGCGCTAGGCCTGGCTTTTCGCCGGTACGAACAAGTGAGGCAGTCTGCATCTCCAATCGAAGATGTACGTGACAGCAAGAAGAGCTGGGTCAGCGATCACAGGCGATTGCGGTTTCCCAAGCTTCATCGACCGAGGCTCGCCAGTCGTGCCAATCCGGAGGATACATGAGATTCGAGAGACTCCGGACTGAGACATTCAGACGATGGGCGGTCGGTGTCGTCTTCATCCTTTTTTCATTCGCATACCTCTTGGTTGGCCATCACTTGGGTCAGGATGTTGACTTCGATCTACTCAACTACCACTTCTTCGATCCGTACTGGTTGCTGGTGAACCACATGCGTGACATTGCTCCGGCATACCTCCAGACCTACTACAACCCGCTCATCGACATTCCGTTCTACTTCGGGGTTCGAGACCTCCCTTCCTGGGGCGTCGGTGCCGCCATAGCGCTCGTTCAGAGCTTGTCCTTCCCACTGCTTTACCTGATCGCCAGGAGATTTGTCGCAAGCAGGCTTCTGGCACTGCTGCTAGCCGGACTGGGCATGTTCACGTCAGTGGCAATTACTGAGCTCGGAACCATCATGGGAGACACCCTCACGGCTCCACTGGTACTGGCTTCGGTCTATCTCGCCCTCCGGGCAGTGAGTTCGTCCCCTGTCGACCCTGGCGGTGGTCAGAGTCGGCGAGCCATGCGCCTGTCGCGTCGTCCAACAGCGTCGGCAGGAGGAGTGGTCTTAGCCGGCGTCGTTGCCGGGATCGCCGCGGGACTGAAGCTCTCCGGCATCCCCCTTGCCGTAGGACTGGTTATCGGATTCGCGAGTCTGGCCGGACCGGTGCTCATGCGTCTAAGGGTGACAGCCATAGCCGGGGCCGGCTTGATCGTTGGGTTACTGATCTCCTACGGATGGTGGGGCTACGAGATGACGGCGAAGTTTGGGAATCCGATCTTCCCCTACATGAATCAAGTATTTCATTCTAAATTCGCGTCGCTGACGTCAAATACGGATCCGACATCCAAGCCTCACGGCATTGTCCAGATCCTTTTCTATCCCTTCTACTGGACAGTGCATCCGGACCGGGTGGGATTAGGACCATTTCGGGAGTTGAGCGGCCCTGTACTAGAAACCCTCCTCATCCTTTTACTGATCAAGGGCGTGTGGCGCTCCGTCAGGACCGGCGCCTGGAAGCCACTCTTCCGATCCGATCCCGAGAGGTTGCTGATGACGTTCGCTGTCGTCAGTTATTTTGTGTGGGTCGTCGAATTCGGGATCTATCGGTACATCGTCCCGGTGGAAATGCTGGCCTTTCTCCTAATATTTCTGACTGGGCGACGGTTGTTCCAAGATTTAGCACCTCGCAAGGTCGGAGCTATCGGATTTGCAGTGCTGGTTGCGGTAACGCTCGCAACCGAACGGGTCGGCTATGCCCAGCGGCCGACATGGACAGCGCACTATTTCAGGGTGTCCGTTCCTCGTCCTGTCACCACCGAGAAGGCGGCATTCGTCATGGTCGGGTTCAATCCAAATGCTTACCTGATTCCCTATTTCCCATCGGACGACCTGTTCATCAGAACCGAGTTCACGGTCACTTCGACGCCGGCGTTCCGATCGGTCATCAGCAAGCAGTTAAAGCAATTCGATCACATCTACCTGCTCTTCACCGATCCGACCACCGGCTACTCCTCAGACTCAGCACTTGTTACTGAAGACGCTTCCTCTTGGGGCCGCTATGGCCTGAAGGTGACTCCTGGGAGCTGCCGGACCTTCTCTGCCGCTGTCGGACCAATTTCTCAGGGTGTACACCTGTGCTCCCTGCAATTTGTGCACCAAAACTAGTGGTTTACTTCTGAAGGACAATGGTTCCTGCGGTGCATGCCAAGTCATCGGTGGGCCGATCCACCCAGTGCGGGAGAGGCCGAGCTTGTCTGAGTCAGCCAGTCAGCCAGTCAGCCAGTCAGCCAGTCAGCCAGTCAGCCAGTCAGGGAGCAGGCGAGGAGGATCGGAGTCTGGGTGGTTCTGGCTCGCCTCTTCCAGGATCGCCGACATCGAGGTTATGCACTGTAATGATGTTTCGGTGATCGCCAGAGAATCCCCGCATGCGGACCTCGCTGTCCCTCTGAGAACGGTCGCAAGGCGGACCCTTCAATCTGGAGGGGAGTCGGGCGTGGCTGGATGTCGGTAGACGTCGTACGGTACCAACACCCGCCCTCGCATCGCCGTCAGAGACGAGTTGGCAAGCCAGATGCGTTTGAGGTGTCATGTTTCCTCTATCTGCCTTTTCTTGCGGCAGTAACATCCACATTTTCAGCTAGCGTCGACGACCCGTTCATCACGCTGCGGTATGCCGCGAATATCGTCCATGGATTAGGGGCCGTCTTCAACAGGGGTCAGCACGTTCAGGGCTTTACGAGTCCACTCCATCTTTTCCTAGCGGTCATTGTGTATTTGACACCGGGAGGCCACGATTTCTTCAAGCTGAAGCTGGCATCTGTCCTCTTCGGTGCTTTGGCGATCCGAGAGGCGGGGCGCCTCATCTACGGCATTGACATACCGCGATGGGCGCGCCGAGCTGGGTGTGTCGCTGTCAGCACAAGTTGGATTCTGGCCTTCTCGTCAAGCAACGGCCTCGAAACAACGTTGACGATGTGGCTTCTCATTGCACTCTTGCGAAGGCTGGTCCTCAGTGGCCCAACTAGGCAGCCGTTGACTCTTGTTACGTTCGCTTTTGCCGCCGTCCTGGCGCGTCCTGATGCGCTGTTAGCTATTGCCGCTATAGCTGCAGCGGGTCTGCTGATCGAGAGCCAACTTCGGCCATGGCAGCGGATTGCCTGGGTGAGCGGTGCTTTGTTGGGTTCTCTCGGACTAGTTGCCGTAGGTGTCCTGTACTTCGGTGATGCACTCCCAAACACATACTACGCAAAGGATATGACTCTGAGGGATGCGATACCTCGCGGATTTCACTATCTGATTGGTTCACCACAGCCCGGAATATTGAGTCCTCCAGCGGGTTCGCATGTTGCTTCTGACCTGCTCCTGATGGTGCAAGTTGCGCTCCTGTGCCTGGGGATTCTCTTCATTGTGAAGCGCATGCCGCGTGCCGGTTATCTCATTGCTGTCGTCGCAGCCCAGACGGTATTCATCCTGAAGTCCGGTGGGGATTGGATGGGAGGGGGTCGATTCCTAGCACCTGCCGCGATTCCATTGGTCCTCATCGAACTCCTCGGTGTAGTGATGTTGGCCGACCTCTCAATGCGATTCGGTCGCCGCTTTGCTCGCAAGATTGCCGCAGTAGCAGCCTGTGCACTCGTGGTGTCTTCCTTCTTCCCGCTCATCCTTATTCATTCACCGGTTTGGGAACTCAGCGGCATCGACGACAGATCGATTCTCGGATCGGGTGAGGATGCTGGCTTCGCTCAGATTTGGCTAGCACTACCCGGCTTGGTCCGGTGTCTACATTCAGGGCAACTCGTGGCGACTTCCGAGGTATCTTACCTAGGCTTCACTCGACAGGACTTGAGAATACTTGACCTTCGAGGCCTCACTAGCCGAGCGGTAGCTCGAGGAAGTCCCGCATCTCTTAAGACAAATGTTGGTGTGGTGGATCCGAATCTATTGACGCCAACATCGCCCGTGGGTCGAATTATTTTGGAGGACAACCCCGCACTCATTGCGACATTCGACACAGCTCCTGAGAAGTTAGTACTTGGCGGCAAGTATCGCTTGGTGAGAGTTTCGAAGATCTCGGGTATTTCCACGGGCGTCTATGTACCCCTGAAGTCCCGTCAAGACTGTTCGGGCACGTGAATATCCAACTCCAATGCGGCACGACGTCTATACCATCTGATCTTGGCTGGCGTGTAAGCCTTGTGTCCCCAAAAAGGCTCTGGTTATCTCCGGTCTGTCGAAAGGCTGATCAGTCAATGCGGCCGCCAGGGAGGTCCTATGGTTCAGATGGGAACTGCCTCGCCGGCCGCGTCCACTTCCTGGACGACCCCTTTTGCGTCGCGGCACCCGGTGACGCCCTGGCCGGGGCCACAAAGAAGAGCACGATGACCAGCAGGCCCAAGAGCGCCACCAGGGCGGCCGGGTACTCATGCGGGGGCAGGAAGGTGAAGTGGACTACCGTGGTACCTGCCGGTAGGTCGACCTCCTGGAACAGGCCAGATCGCCCATTGGGTCGACAGCGACGGTACTGGATCCACTCGCGCTGACGGCTGTCCAGCCGGGCATGTACTGGACCCTACGGACGAGGGTGGAGGGAACGGGACAGTGCACAGTGGCCTGGTCCCAGTTGGTCTCCACCACGTGACACGATGGCCGGCAGGTCGTCGCCCGGTACGGTGTCGTCTCCTGGCGGATGCAGTGAGAACACCGGCGCTGCCGCCGGAAGCTCCCAGATCTCGGCGAAGCTGTCCCGGTAGACCAGGCGGGGCCCGGTCGGCCACGGGGCGGAGCCCTTGGCGGGGAACGGGGCGTCCTGGACGTCCTTCCCGTTGGCATTCTCGACCACGAAGCGAACACCGATTGCCTCGTAGTTGGGCATGTAGGCGGTCAGCTCCTCGGCCGGTGTCGGTCCGTGAGGATTGATACGCCCGGCGCCCGAGAAGACGCCGGGCAGGGCGTTGTGGTCGAGCTGGGTGGCGATCTCGTGGTTGAAGGTCTTGGGGACCGGGAGGTCGTTGATGTTGGCCTCGGCGATGCCGAAGTAGGACCCGTAGTTGGGTGTGATCGGCCCCAGGGTTATGAAGCGGTAGTTCCCGAGGTGGGTCTGGAGCCATTGGACCGAGCCCAGGTGCAGGGCGGTGGGTGGCGGAGCCGACAGGATAGGTGAATGCGAGCAGGACGATGGACTCGAGAGCCACGATGCCGGCCATCACCAGTCGACCCCGTCGGCGGGTCCCGTCGAACTGTCGCACCCGCGGGGAGGTTCCCAGGGGTCCCGTCTCGTCGCCGATGGTCTCCGGTCGTCGTCCGGCCAGGATCCCCCCTACTCGCCAACAGGACGAGGGCCACGCACGCGCCCACCAGGCTCAGGAGGGGGTAGAGGGACCGGTGGCCCGGGTGGGTCCCGGGGGCACCGACGGCGTGGGTGAGCAGGGGCCAGGCCGTGACGGCCGCCCACGCGGTGAGTGCCCCAGTGACCGTGGCGGCGGCAACAAGCACCCGTCGGGGGGTGAGGAGACGGGCGATGTCGTCCATGCCCATCGCCGCCAGCACGCACGGCGGCGAGCTCCCAGGACGGGTCGGAGTAGCGGTAGAAGGCGGTGAGGCGCAGGCCGGGGACAGCGGCCATCAGGTGGACCACCGGGGGAAACCCGAAGGTCCGCAGCAGGCAGAGGAGGATCCAGGCCCCGAGTCCGACCCGAAGCGTCCGCAGTCGGGACCCGACCAGTCCGACCAGGCCGGCGGCGATGACCGTCACCGACAGAAAGCCGCCCACTCCGCTCCAAAGGGCAGTGAGCTGGTCAGGCATGCCGGGTGCCGACTGGAATCCGAAGATGGGCCCGAGTGAGTACGGCAGGAGCAGCTGGGCGAGGCCCGCGCTCGGCAGTGAGGCCGTGGCCACCCCTCCGGTGTGGGCTCCGACGTAGCCGTAGGGGAGGTAGTCGGCGAAGGCCACGAGGAGCGGGGCAGCGAGGGCCACGCCGACGACCACGCCACCGACCATCCGGGCCAGGGCCCGGAGCCATACGGCCCGACCCGCGCCGACGAGGCGCAAGACCGCCCAGAGGGCGACGAACACCGCGTCGATGAATGAAGTCTCAGGGAATCCGGCCAGGACGGAGAGGGCCAGGGCCACGGCCAACAGGCGCCACCCGCCGCGACGGTGCTCTCGGGCCGCCTCGATGGCCCGTTCCACCCCGATGAGACAGAGGGGAAGGAGGGCCACCGGCCGGATGGGAGCGTGGGCCAGCCAGGCCAGGGTGCCGCACAGTCCGAACGCCACCCCGGCCGCAGTGGCGAACGTCCGACCCACGCCCAGACGGCGGACCAGGAAGTACGTGGACCAGCCCGTGATCAGCTCGAGACTCACTCGAAGCAGCAGCACGCCCTGATGGAGTAGGAGCAGGAAGGTCAGCGGGAAGAACGCCCCGCTCTGCATCTCCCCGGCCAGGGGGCTCCCCACCCCCTCATACGGGTTCCACCACGGGATGTGTCCGTGCAGCCAGTCGAGGTCGGCCAGGTGGCCGAGGGCCTGCATGGTGAAGCCGGCGTTGCCATCGAGGTAGGGGAGTCCGGGCAGTGATCCGGAGACGGTCGGGGTCAGGGCGGCGTTCAGGACCAGCGGGTTGGCGGTGACCAGGTGGAGCAGGTCCGGGGCGTTGGCCACCAAGACGGCGATGGCGATCCCGACCAACGGCACCAGGTGGGGCGACCGGCGGATCCGTCCTGTTCGAGTCGGCCGATCCGCGAGGCTGGTCACCGGTGTCGCTTTCTTCTGTGGCCCGACGTGGCGTTCGGTCCCGTCGTGCGTCTCGGCGAGTATAGGAGTGACCTGCCGGGTGGTTCCGGGCGCGACCCGGCTCCATCCGACGGATCCCCAGGTCGACGGGCCCCTCGTCGGCGCCCGGGGTGGGGGTCCGGATCCGTCACCGGCTCACTACGGAGGGCGATTCAGGCTGGCGTGCACCGGGGGTCTGTGGTTTACCATTCGGGAGTGACCTCTCCGAGTTGCGGTGGTGCTGATCCGGGGGGGAGGTGGGTCCACCTCCCCGGTGGGAGCGCGCCAGGTTCCACGGCAGGGGGAGTGGAGGCCCTGGCGGACGGACGGCAGGTCGGCCCGTGGTGAAGAGTCCCAGCCTGCGGGCCCCGGTGGTGCGCTCGCTCGAGCTTCCCGGGTGGCGGATCCGTCTGGCTACCCTGGTGGAAGGGGACTACGAGGCGTGGTTGGCCGTGCGCACGCGCTGTCGGGGGTGGCTGGTTCCCTGGGAGCCCCGGTCTAAGGGTGCGCCCCATGCGCCCGAGGACGCCGCCAGCTTCTCGGCCCGCTGTGGGATGCGCGAGCGGGAACGCCAGTTGGGGAGCGGCTTCGGATTCGGGATCTTCTTCGAGGGTCGGTTCTGCGGCGAGATCACCCTCTCGTCCATCCAGCGTGGTCCGTTCCAGAACGGCGCCATCGGCTATTGGATCGATGAGGAGATGGCCGGCCACGGCATCATCCCCGAGGCCGTGGTGGTGGTGCTGCAGTTCGCCTTCGAGACCCTCCGACTCCACCGCATCGAGGTGGCCATCATCCCGCGCAACATGCCCAGCCGGCGGGTGATGGAGAAACTGGGCCTGCGCAGTGAGGGGGTGGCCCTCGGGTATCTCGAGATCAACGGCGAGTGGGAGGACCACGTCCGGTACGCCATGACCTTCGAGGAGTGGGGCGTCCGTGGTCCGGAGATGAAGGCCACCTGGTTGAAGCGAGACGGAACGCACTGAGCGGCAGCGAGGCGGAACACTGAGCCGGCGACCGGCCGGATGTCGGCTGATGGCGACCCCGTCCTGCTCTAAGCCGTCGATACCCTGCTAGCCGTCGATACCCCGCACCACGGCCGGCGAGTGACGGAAGAACTGCTCCACGTCCTGTTCGTAGCGGTATTCGGGGTCACCGGTCCCCGTGGCCCGGCGCAGGTTGTTGGCCCGGGCGAAGCTCTGCACGGCCCCCGCACTGGTGTAGCGGTACTCGAACCCCGCCGCCGCCAGCTTGGTGGTGTCGACGCCCCTCCCGTAGCGGATGAGGCCCTCCAGCTCCGGGGGGAACTGGACGATGCCCGCCCGCCGGAGGGGTGACACGAAGGCCCGGGGCTTGAACGGGGGCAGGGGCAGCAGGAAGCCCCCGCCGATGGAGGCCACCTCGCTCCACGGGAGCTTGCCGTGACCGGCCACGTTGAACACCCCGGGGATCCGGTGTTCGGTGACGTACTTGAGGGCCCGGACCACGTCGTCCTCCTCGACGAACTGGACCAACGGGTCGAAGCCGGCGATGTTGGGCAGGAGGCGTCGGCGCAGGTTGTGGCTGATCGGGGTGATGATGTCGGTGCCCAGCACGTTGGCGAAGCGCAGGACCGACACCACGAGGTGGGGGTTGTCGTCGGTGAAGTCCCGGACCAGTGACTCCACCTCGAGCAGGGAGCGTTCGAGCCGGGTGCGCACCGGACCGGTGCGTTTGTCCTCCTCCCGGAACCAGGTGGGGTCGGTCTCGGCCGCCCCGTAGACGTGGGTGGACGACTTGACCACCACCTGGCGGACCGAGGATCCCGCCGTGCCCGCCGCGGCCAGGAGGTTGAGGGTCCCGATGACGTTGATCTCGTGGAGGGTCCGGCTGGGGACGTTGACCGAGTTGGTCTCGAGGAAGGTGTGGACGATGGTGTCCACCTGGGTGGCCCGCACGATCCGGTTGAGGATGGAGTACTTCTGGTCCGACCGCACGAACTCGGTCCGCTCCAAGGGCACCCGGGGCTCGTTGGCCCCGAGGCCGAGGATCATCTCGACGCCCGGCTCGTCCTCCAGGGCCTGGGCCATGCGTCCACCCCAGAAGGTGTCCAGCCCGGTGATCAGGACGCGTCGTCCCATCCGCTCAGCCGAACCAGACGCTGCGGCGGGTCCGCAGCATGTCGTGGAGGGCGTCCTGCATGCGGGCCCGGATGGCCTCGGCCTCGTCCATCACCCGACTCCTCGAGTAACGGTCCTGGCCCGGCTCGACGTCGAAGGTGACCGGGTCGAGGACCCGCAGCTTGAATTTCGACGGGAAGTAGGTGACGTAGCCGAGAGGTCCGAGGACGAGGGCGTTGGCCGTGACCGGGAAGTACGGCAGGTTGAGCAGTTTGGCCACGGTGGGCAGGCGGAACAGGATGGGCATGGACTCCTCGGCCCCCACCACGGCGATGGGGATGACGGGCACGCCGGCCCGCATGGCGATCTCCACGAAGCCGCCCCTCCCGAAGCGGCGGAGCCGGTAGCGGTCGGTGTACGTCTTGGAGGTGGCCTTGGTCCCCTCGGGGAACACCAGGGCCAGCTGCTGCTGGTCGTGCAGGAGGCGGTAGGCGTTGTCCGGATGGGCCGGCACGCCCCCGGTCCGTGACCACATGGTGCCGACCACCGGGAGGGTGCGGAAGAAGTAGTCGGCCAGGCCGTAGACAGGGCGGCCCAGCTCCTCCTCGACGCCGTGCATGATGGCCGGGGCGTCCGAGGGGATGGCGCCGGCGTGGTTGGCGATGAGCAGCGCCCCGCCGTGGTGGGGGATCTTCTCCAGCCCCTCCCACTCCACCCGGAACCAGTACTTGTAGATGGGGTTGTAGAGCCGGCGGACCACCGAGCGCATGTGCTCGGACCGTCCCCATTCGTCCACGTCCGAGCGTCGGGGATCGGGCGGCAGGTTCACCTCGGGCTCGGCCCGGGCCACGGGCAGGATGGAGACCGACGCCGAGCGGGGCCTCGCCCCGATGTCCTCGGCGATGGTCGCCGTGGCGTCATGGGGCTCGTGCTCGGCCACCGGGCGGTCCGTCCCGCCTGGTGCCTCCGCCTCGGTCTCGGCCGCCGAACGGTCAGGTGTACCGTCCTCCGTCGCCGCCCCCTCCGCCGACCCGTTCTCCGAGGTGCCGGCGTCGAGGAGGTCGTGGTGATGGGGAAGGTCGGCGGGATGGTCGGTGCCACGGTCGGCCCGCATGGCGGTCCGGCTCCGGTCGGCTGGGTCCGCGCTCACCTAGGCCATGGTACTGCCGGCGGCCTCAGCCGAGTCCCGGGGGGTCCGTGGCCGCCCGGAGCCGTCCGGACAGCGTCCCCAGACCGGCCAGGGCGTCCAAGTTGAGGGACCGGCGGGACACGTCCAGGGCGGGAAACTCGGCCCGCAGACCCGAGAAGGCCATGGCCACCGCGGCCGGTTCCACCAGGGGGAGGAGCACGGTCACCGACGGTCCCCGCCTCACCAGGGGCACCGGGGCTCTATCCAGGGAGTCGGCCACCACCTTGCCCACCCGTTCCACGAGGGGGTCGGCGTCCTCGCTCCCCGCTGTTCCCAGTGCCGGCCGTCGGTCCTGCGGTGACGCCCCGATCCTCCTGCACGGTGATGGCCGGCACCGGAGGCGTGGTCAGGAACCCGTAGCGGGACCGGTAGACGTCGGCCAGCATGGTCACCGAGTCGTGGAGGGGGTGGACGGTGCTGCCGGGGACGTTCTTCCAGTGGACCGGCACCTCGGTGATGCGCAGGCCCAGGCGGCGGGCCCGGGCCAGCACCTCCACGTCGAAGGCGAAGCGGTCGATGCCCACCAGGTGGAAGAGGAGGCGGGCCGCCGGGGTGCGGAAGGCCTTGAAACCGCACTGGGTGTCCTGCAGGCCGAGCCCGGTGCCCGTCGTGACCAGGCGGTTGAACAGTCGGCCCATGACGGCCCGCATGGCGTAGGTGCCGTCGACCATGGAGTGGGCCAGGGCCCGTGAGCCGATGGCCGCCTCACTGGACTGGAGGGCGTGGAGGAGTGACGGCACGGCCCGGGGGTCGATGGCCATGTCCGCGTCCATGTAGGCCACATACGGCCCGCGGGCCAGGGCCACCCCGGTGCGGACGGCGGCCCCCTTCCCACCGTTGGCGGCAGGCTGACCACCCGGTGGTGGGGGAGGGGGGCCAGTAGTTGCCGGGCCGACCACGCCCGTCTCGTCCGTGCTCCCGTCGTCGATGAGCACCACCTCGGTCGTCTCGACGTCCACCGCTCCCTCGTCCACGGCGGCGGTGAAGCGCTCCATGCCGGCGGGCAGGCGTGCGGCCTCGTTGAAGGCGGGGACGATGATGGTAATCAGATCCGTCCCCAGAATCGGCGCCGTAGAGGACAAGAACGCTCTGGTGAGGAGAGAGTTGCGTCCATCTATCGAGGTGCTCTTGGCTGTCTGGACCGGAGTACCGGAGTACCAGTAGGTCAACTTCACCCACCAGGGAGTCGGGTGGCGATTCGTCCGCTGAGAGTTCAATGCCCGAACGCTGGAAGAAGGGGAGTCGGGAGAGGTCCAATCGCCGGTCCTGGTCAGGCTCGATGCAATGCTGCCGTTGGCCAGGACCTAACTCCCGGTTTATGCGCCGGGTTATGAAGCCGTTTCGCACCCCAATCTCTAGGACGGTTGCCGGTCGCGACATGCGGACGAATGCCGCAACAAACTCACAGAGATCACGATCAGGGTCGTCATCACCCCAACCGTGCCAGGGGCCACCGAGCTGTTCGCCACCAAGTCGTTGTTCGCCGGGGGGCGGTTCCTCTCCCCATACCGAGAGTCCCGGCAGCTCTGCAGCAATTGCCACCGTCTACAGTGCTGATGGTGAGTCGCGGTGCCATGAGCAGTTCCTGACCCTACGCCGCTGCCGGGTTCCTCAGGAGGCACCCACCCGTGCGCCGTCGCCCCGGCCCGACCACGGCTCCGGCGCCGATGGCTACGGTCGGGCCGCCCCCACGATGCCCTGGTACCAGATGGGGTCGTAGGTCACGAACGTGCCGGTGTGCGCGGCCTGGATGATGGTCCCCTGCCCATAGGGGGTGGCCTGGCCGTCGAGGTAGGGGCCCACGTACATGACCACGTGGTCGATACCGCTTCCGTCGAGGTCGTAGAAGATGAGGTCGCCGGGCTGGAGGGCGTTGAGGGCCACGTGGGGGAACATGGCGTACTGGTCCGCGGCCGAGTGGTCCATGGACACCCCGGCCTGGGCCCAGGCCAGCATGGTCAGTCCCGAGCAGTCCAGTCCGGCCATGCTGGCCCCGGCCCAGACGTAGGGGACGCCCATGTACTTGATGGCCCCGTGCACGGCGGCCAGGCCCGCGGCCTGGGCGTTGCCACTGGCCGAGACAGTGATGCCCCCGGCCCCCGGTGCGCTCCCCGAGGCGGCGGCATTGGTGGCCTGGTTGGCGGCCGTGGTGGCGTTGACCGCCGCCGTGCTGCCACCCCCGAGGCTGGTGGCCACCTGGGCGGCCTGGGACGCCTGGGACGCGGCCTGTTGGGCCTGGGCCGACGTCGTGGCAGTGGCCGCGGCCTGGGCCGCCGCCTGGGCCTGGGCCGCCGCCTGTTGGGCGATCTGGGTGGCCAGGGTCCCCTTGACCTGGGTCAGGGTGGTCTCGGACTGGTTGGCGATGGTCTCGGCGTTCTGGCGTGAGGTGTTGACCTGGGCGAGCTGTGCCGTCTCGGCCTGCTGCTCGCCCAGCAGCTTGGTCTGGGTGGTGGTCAGCTGCTTCTGCCCGGCGGCCACGCGGGCCACGTCGGCGGCCACGGATGACGAGCCGAGCTGCTGGTAGTAGTCACGGGTCTGGGTGGCGTTGGTCGGGGAGGCGAAGAGCGAGGCCAGCGAACTGCCGGACGAGTCGTTCATGTAGGCCTGGACGGCGTCCTGGCGTAGGTGGGCCCGCTCGGTGGCGAGCCGGGCCTTGGCCGCATCGATCGCGACGGTCGTGGTCTTGAGCGAGGACTGGGTCGTGGTCAGGTCCACCTGGGCCTGGTTGTACTCCTCGTCGGCCTGGTCCAGGACGGCCTGCTGCTGGGAGATCTGGGCCTCGATGGCACTGACCTGGGCCTCGGTTGCACTGATCGAGGACTGGCCGGCCGTGGTGGTGGTCGGTGACGCCGAGGATCCTGTCGACACCGAGGTCGTGGTGGAGGTGGTGGCCCCGGCCTCGGACACCGGCCCGAAGCTCAGGACGGCGAGGGCGCAGGTGATGGCGAGGGTCCCCAGGGTCAGCACAAACCTGATGGTCGGGCCGACGAACGGCATCCGACGCGTGGGCGACGTGGTCCGGGTCGCCGATTGCCCCTGTTGCACTACCGACACTCCTCGCACACTCCCAGGTCCGGCCAGTGGTCGGACGTCGGGGGCGGCCCTGCGTCCGGCTGGTCGGATCGTCCACTGATCTGTCATTCCTGCCCCATCACCTACGCTCCAGGGCACAGGCACGCGGAGTCCCATCCGGTGCCGTCTGCTCCGGCGGCCCTCGCTGTTGGATGCAACTCAGTACGTTGCATGTTGTATCGGCACCTCGGCTGGAGAACTGGAGGCCCCAAATCGTGGACGGCGTGGTCGAGGTCCAGGGTGGTCGGGTGCGTGGCGTCCATCGCCACGACCACTGGTCGTTCTCGGGGATCCCCTACGCGGCCTCACCGGCCGGTGGGGCCCGGTGGCGCCCGCCGGCCCCTCCCGAGCCGTGGACCGGCATCCGTGCCGCCGACCGGTTCGGCCCGGTGGCCCCCCAGGCGCCGAGTCTGATCGACGTCTCCCTCGGAGGAAGGCCCGAGGAGCAGTCCGAGGACTGTCTCCGACTCAACATCTGGACCCCGGGACTGGATGGCGGCAGACGCCCGGTCATGGTGTGGGTCCACGGCGGGTCCTTCGTCGGGGGCTCGGGCTCGGGTGGCCTCTACCGGGGTGGCACCCTGGCCCGGGACGGCGACGTCGTGGTGGTCACCCTCAACTACCGCCTGGGCATGCTGGGCTTCCTGGCCCACCCCGCCCTGGCGCTCGACGACGGGTCGTGGTCGGACGGCGAGGAGTGGACGGGATTCGGCAACTGGGGCCTGGCCGATCAGGTGGCGGCCCTGCGCTGGGTGCGGGAGCACATCGCCGACTTCGGGGGGGACCCGGGCAACGTCACCCTGTTCGGCGAGTCGGCCGGGGGGATGAGCGTGAGCGCCCTGCTGGCCGTGCCCGCCGCCCGGGGCCTGTTCCACCGGGCCATCGTGGAGAGCGGCGGACCCTACGCCTACGGCCCCGACCAGGCCGCCTCGGTGGCCGAGCAGCTGGCCGCCCATCTCGGGGTGCCGATGACGCGGGCCGCCCTGGAGCACGTCCCGGCCGAAGCCCTGGTGGAGGCGGTGGTCGCCTTCGACCAGCGGGGGGGCCGGCGGGACGACAGCGGGCTGCTCATGATGCCGGTGGTCGACAGCGGCCTGTTGCCGGTCGACCCGACCGCGGCCGTGGCCGCAGGATCGGTGGCCGACGTCCCCCTGCTCATCGGGACCAACCGAGACGAGATGTCCTTCTTCACCTTCGGCAACCCCGCCCTCAACGCCCTGGACCTCGACGGCCTGCGCCGCTGGATGCGGCGGCTCTCGCCCGACCCCGAGGCCACGGACTCGGTGATCGCCGCGGTGACCGAGGCCCGGGTGGCCCGGGGCGAACCGGTGACGCCCCGCGACCTCTGGGTGGCCATCGCCACCGAGTTCGTCTTCCGGATCCCCTCGGTCCGACTGGCCGACGCCCACCGGTCGGCGGCCTCCCCCGGGGTGGGGACCTACGTCTATCTGTTCACGTGGAGCTCACCGTTGCTCGACGGCTACCTGGGCTCGTGTCACGCCCTCGAGATCCCCTTCGTCTTCGGCACCGTGCAGAACCCGGCCATCCAGGGGTTCTCCGGTGGGGGCACCGAGGCCCTGGACCTCTCGTCATCCATGCGCCAGGCCTGGACGGCGTTCGCCCGGACCGGCGTCCCGGGGACCTACCCCGCCTGGGACCCCGAGCTGCGTCCCACCGCCGTCCTCGGCCCCTGGCCCGGTCGACCGGGCCACCAGCACGGGGTGGACCGGCCCCGCGCCGAGGAGCTGGAGGCCGTGGCCTCGATCCTCCGGCCCCCCGTGGCCATCTGACCTCAGGGGCGGACCAGGGCGGGAACGCGCTAGCGGGGGCCGGGTAGCACCTCGAACCGTTGGCGCCCCCGCAAGCGGTAGACGTGGAAGTCGGCATCGAGGGTGAACATCCTCCGCTGGCTCCTCTCCTCGGCCAGGGCCACCAAGGTGGCCTTGGCCAGGCCCATCGGCGTGTCGGCGTACTGATCCATGAGACGGGAGCTCCGATCCACGGCCGCCGGCGAGAGGTCAGCCACGACCAGCCTGTCGGTTCGAACCAATCGCCAGAGGGCGCGTTGGCCGATGATGCCGCCCGCCCTGGCCAACAGGTACATGGCCTCCGTGAAGGCCGGCCAGGTGGTCAGGAGGGGTAGCTCGAGCATATCGAGGGCCGCCATGCAGGCTTCGTGATCGGGCTCGTCGGCGTCGATGATGGCGATGAGCGGTCCAGCGTCGGTGAGCGTCACCGTGCGTTGTGACGATCGGCCAGAGCCTCGGCGAATGCCTCACCCGAGCGGCGGGCACGCCCGCCACCTCCGTGGACGCTCCCGGCTACGTCGGCGAACTGTTGGCGTGGACTCCCACCGAGTGTCTCGTCGGCGCGGATGTCGGCGGCGAGTCTGATGAATTCCGATACCGACTCTCCTTTGAGGGCGGCAGCACGTCGAACCTTCTCGTCCAACTCGGGGTCGATACGAAGACTTCTCATCGTGAAACGGTATCACCTGGGCGGATTGATGTATTACCGCACGCCCGGCGGGCGGCCCGTCCGACCTCCGGGTATGGGGGTACGGCCCGAATCGGAGAGACGATGGGAGCCGCCTCTGTGTGTGGACGACGTACCCCCCACCTGACAGAGTGGCCCGCACGCTTCCCGAGCATCTGAGGTCAGCGGATGGACGTTCCCGACAGCACCGGTAGGACCGACAGTGTTGTCATCACCCACCCGAGTCCTGAGGTGGCGCTGGTCACGATGTCCCGACCCGACCGCCTCAACGCCATGGACACGACCCTGGTCGAAGGCCTCTATGCCGCCTTCGACGAGATCGAGGCCGACGGCGACGTGCCGGGTGGTCGATCCTCACCGGCGCCGGACGGGGCTTCTGCGCCGGACTCGACCTCGCCGGCTACGGACCACCGCCGGGTCCGCTCGGCCCGTCCGGAGCCCAGCGGGGCATGGCCGTGCAGAAGCGCATCGCCGGCCTGATCCCCCGGATGCGGGCCTTGCCGCAGCCGATCATCGCCGCCGTCAACGGACCCGCCGCCGGGGGAGGGCTGGCCCTGGTGCTGGGATCGGACATCCGCCTGGCCGCCCGGATCGGCCCGGTTCATCGTGGCCTTCATCCGGGTGGGGGTCTCGGGCTGCGACATCGGGACGAGCTGGCTCCTGCCCCGTCTGGTCGGAGTGGCCCGGGCCCACGAGCTCATGCTCACCGGGAGGGAGTTCGACGCCGATGAGGCCCTCCGCATCGGTGTTGGTCACCCACCTGCATGACGATGCCGAGCTGATGGGGGCCGCCCTGGCCAAGGCCGACGAGCTGCTGGCCCACGGAGCCTGGGCCGTGTCGCTCACCAAAGAGGCCATGTGGGCCTCGCTGGAGATCCCGGGGCTGCAGGCCGCCATCGACCTCGAGAACCGCCAGCAGATCCTCCTCGGCACGCACGCTCGAGTCCCTCGGTCCGGTGGGTCGGGTCTTTGGCGGCACGGGTGAGGGAGTCTCGACCGCCGGGGAGCCGGCCGGTGGGGAGTCGAGACGGCGAGCGACGCCTTCCCGTCCCCGGAGCGTCTCTATCCCCTGCCCAACGTGTCCCACGATCTCGGCGGCCAGGTGCCCTGGTGACCGGGGCCACCTCCGGGCTGGGTCGCCGGTTCGCCCTCACCCTGGCCGCAGCCGGCGCGCGTGGTCGTGGCCACCGGCCGTCGCCGGGACCGCCTGGACGAGGTCGTCGCCGAGATCGCCACCGGGAACGCTGAGGCGATGGCCGTCCCCCTCGACGTGCAGGACCCGGACCAGATCGTGGCCGCGGTGGACCGGGCCGAGGAGGCGTTCGGGACCGTCACCATCCTGGTGAACAACGCCGGCATCCCCGACGCCCGGCGTGCCCACAAGATGCCGCTGGAGTTGATCGACCGGGTCTCGACACCAACCTGCGGGGTCCCTACCTCCTGGCCTGCGAGGTGGCCCGCCGGCTGATCGCCGCCGAGCGGCCCGGGACGGATCGTCAACATCTCGTCGACCGGTGCCTTCCAGTACTCGGGCGGGGGGTCGGCGCTGTACTCCATCACCAAGGCCGCCATCAACCGGATGACCGAGGTGCTTGCCGTGGAGTGGGTCCGCTACGGCATCAATGTCAACGCCATCGCCCCGGGGGCCTTCGCCTCCGAGATGATGGACGGGATGGTCGAGCGCGTGCGGCGACATCTCGGCCGGCGTTGCCCCGGGGGCGGATGGGGGATCCGGCCCAGCTCGACAGCACGTTGCTCTATCTGGTCGGCCCCACCTCGGAGATGGTCACCGGCACCATCGTCCGTGTGGATGACGGCCTGGGCGGACGTTGAGGTCCACTGGTTCAGCGCCGCCGATGGAGGGCTGTTCAACTTCGGCGACCCTACACTCGGACATTCAGATGGTGGTCATGCATCGGTGGTGCACGGATCAAGTGCCGACGGTGGCCGACCACCTAGTCTCTGGGGTCAGGCACTCCGAGGTGCGAGGGAGGTTCCGACAGGCACCGCGATGGTGTCGTGCCGAGATCGTCACGGGGACGTAGCCCAATTGGCAGAGGCAGGGCGCTTAAACCGCCTCCAGTGAGGGTTCAAATCCCTCCGTCCCCACGCACGCAACATCCCTGCGGAATGCCCGAATGGCGCGACGTACACGGGCTGTTCCTAGGCGTTGCAGGCACCGCTCTCACTCACCGTTCCCTGTCCGGTGGCGACGAAGGTGCCGATGCCCGACACGGTGACCGGCGTTCCCGCCGGTGCCGACACCGGCACCGAGCTGCCGGGAGTCACGACGGACAACGTTCCCGTGGCATCGGTGAAGATGAGGGTGGAGGTGATCCCCGAGGTGGTCCCGCAGATCGCCGTGGTCCGGGTGATGGTGACCGTGTCGTGGATGTGGGCGGCCACATCGGCGGCCAGCGCCGATGGGCATTGCCACGGCCCGGCGGCGTTGTCCTGGAACCCCAGGAAGTGCACCACCAGACACGACGCCACGGCGTCGGTCGGCGACCACGATGTGGTGCCCGCTACGGCGGCCACCTGACTGACGAGTGTGGGAAGGGCGCTGTACTCGGTCTCGGCGTTCCCGAGCTCATGGGCCACGAGAGCGAGCGACGGAGCTCCGGAGAAGACGGTGGTCTCCACGCCCGAGGCCCAGGAGGTACAGCCGGTGGCCAGACCGGGCGCGGCGATGGCGCCGCACGTGGCCGTCGGGTTGCCCATGCTCCAGCTCCAGGTGGGGCCGGGCTCGATGCCGGCCGCCTCGACCTGGGCCACCAGCGAGGCCACCGAGGGTGCCACCGGCGTCGCCGCCACCGGGGTCGGTGCCGTGGTGACCGGCGCCGCGGCCTGGGTCGTGGCGGTGGGTGTGGCCGGCACCGTCGTGGGCGTCGTGGTGGTGCTGGGCGATGCGCCGGCCGAGGACGCTGACGGGAACCGTGCGTCCACCACCAGTGAGGACCGGGTGGCGGCGAAGGTGGGACCGTTCCCACCAGGGGATCCGATGATCAGCACTGCCGTCACCACCGAAGCCAGTAGGGCGACGACCAGGGCCGAGCGCCGCCGCCCTGCCCCTCGGGGAAGGTGGCGCACCGACACATCGTGATCACTCGAACTATCAACCATGTGTTGAAGTCTACGGCTTCAACACATGGTTGTCAACACATGGTTGAAATCAGGACGTCAGCTCGCTACAGTAGAGCGATGACCAAGGATGTGGAGTCGCTCGCCGACCGGTTCACCAAGATGGGCCGCCATGAATCGTCGGAAGGGATCGACGACGAACGCCAGGCGGCCCTGGCCGAGCTCCGCTTCGCCGACGCCATGCGGCGGTCGGCCGAGCGCCTCAGCCAGCGCTCGGCGGAGCTGGCCCGGTTGCGTGGAGCCAGCTGGCGCGAGATCGGTGAGGCCGTGGGCGGCATCACCCCCCAGGGAGCCGAACACCGGTTCAGCGCCGCCGCCAAGCAGCGGCGATCGAAGGCGTCGAAGGTGGAGTGGGCGTCGAAGGAACGTCGGAGGGTGCCGAGGACCGGGTCCTCGGCTGACCGGGCCCTCGAGTCGGAGAGGGCCTGAGCGAGGAGGTGGCCCGATCCGATCCTGGCCGGATGGGCCGGGGCGCTCAGCTGGCGGGAGGTTGGGTCCCCGGTGTCGCTGGTCCGGGTGGGATCACGGCGGTCAGCGAGCTGTACACCACGATGTTGGAGAGGTAGCTGCCCGTCTGGCGGTCGAACGCGCCACCGCAGGTGACCAGCTGCAGGGCGCTCGAGCCGTTGGATCCGTAGACGCGCTGGGCGGGGAACTGCGCTTTGGCGTACTCCTCCACGGCGTTGACGGTGAACTGGGTGACCGTGCCGTCGGCCAGCTCCACGTCCAGCTGGTCACCGGCGGTCAGCGTGCGCAGATTGAAGAAGACGCCCGGACCCTGATAGCTGTCGACGTGCCCCAGGATGACCGCCGATCCGATCTGGCCGGGCGTGGGGCCGAGCCGGAACCAACCCGTCTGCTGACTGGTGGTCGGCACCTGGACGGTCCCGTCCAGGTTGAGCCCGAGCGAGCCGACCGGGACCAGGACGCCGAGTGCGGGGATGCTCAGGGCCACCGGTAATGAACGTGGGGCCTGACGGGGGATGGCTGCCGGGGCCTCCTGGGCCGGTGCTGGCTGGGCCGGTGCCTTCACTGCCGCCTTCAACGCGGCCGGCGACGGCGACGGCGCCGGCAGTGCGTGGTCACCGCCGTGGAATCCGACGGCCAGGAGCCCGCTCCCCAGCACGACCAGCCCTGCGGCGACCAGCCACCAACGTCTCGACCCGGCCCTCCGGGTCGAGGCCTCTCCGGCTGTCACGGACGTGCGGGTGGCTGTCCGTCGCTGAGGATACGACGACGCCGGAAGGCCATGGCCAGGGCCCCGGCCGATGCCGCCACGGCCAGGGCGCCCAGGGCGATCAGGTCGTCGTCATGGGCGTGAGCCGCTCCGCCGAAGCCGGTGTGGGGGAAGCCCGTGGGCACCACCGCTACCGAGCCACCGGCACCGGCCGCTGCTCCTGTGCCCGTGGCTCCTGCGCCACCGGCACCGACCGTCGTGGTGCTGGTGACGTTGGCCGAGGTTCCGCCGGTGCCAGCCAGTTCCGCCCGTTCCGCCCGTTCCGCCCGTTCCGCCCGTTCCGCCCGTTCCGCTCGAGCCGGCGTAGGTGTTGCAGCCGGGGGGAACGGTGATGGTGTTGGCGTCGAGGGTCACGGCGCCGTTCCGGGCCAGGACCCGGCCCTGGACGGTCGCTCCGCTATCCAGGGTGATCGAGGTCAGGGCCATGATCGTGCCCACGAAGGTACTGGAGGAGGCGAGGGTGGCCGAGCTGCCCACCTCCCAGAACACGTTGCAGGCGTTGGCCCCGTTCTCGAGCTGCACGACGCTCCCCGAGGCCGTGACCAGTGAGGACGAGGCCTGGAAGACGAAGACGGCGTTGGGGTCGCCCCCACCGTTGAGCACCAGCGGGCTGCCAGCGGAGATGTTGGCGGTGGACGCGGCCCCGAAGGCGTAGACGCCGGGCACCAGGGTCTGTCCGCCGAGTTGGTTGTCACCGGTGGTGTAGGTGGTGACGGGAGGCTGACCGGCGGTGGCGTTGAACGCAGTGACCAGATCGTTCTGGGCCGTGGTCAGCAGGGCCGGGTTGTTCACGTTCCCCGCCGGGCCCGTGCCGTCCGTCGAGTAGATGGTGCCGGTGACCTCGGCCTGGGTGAGACCGGCGTAGTTGGTGCCGGCGGCCGGGCTCAGTCCGACATCGCCGGTGATCGAGGACGTGGGTATGTCGGTGACGGCCGTACCGGCCAGCACGGCGAACGGGGTCGCCGTCGCCATCTGCACGGTGACCGCTGCGGATGCCGCAGGGACGAACGCCGTCCCGACCAGCACGAGGGCGAGGAGTGGGGCACCGCAGGCCGCGGTGAGGGGCCACCGGCGGCCCACACCTCCTGCCACCGACCTGCGTCGGTGGCCGCCAGCGTGCATCGATGGCGAGACGGACCTGCGAATAGACGGATGCCGGGAGGAAACCATGAATGAAAGCCCCTTCAGGCAAGACCGAAATAGATAACCGTGGTTTACGGACGTTCGGCTTGCAACCCCAGGTTACCTTAGTAATCTAATACTGGCAATAGATTTCTAGACTTATCGGAGGTTGTTGCGATGAGCAGTTGGATGTTCCTCAGCAATCACGGTCGGGCCCTCCTGTGTATCGCCCACGACCCCGACGTTCGGTTGCGCGACATCGCCGCCGAACTCGGCATCACCGAGCGCCGGGCCTATGCCCTCGTCAGCGACCTGGCCGATGGGGGCTACGTGGTCAAGGAGCGCGACGGTCGGCGCAACCGCTACTCGATCCAAGAGCAACTGCCCGTCCCCGAGCTGGCCGACCGGGACCTCGCCATCGGACAGGTCCTGGGCGTGCTCAAGGACCGTTGACCATTCTGATCCCACGGCGCTCCTCATCGGTGCACGGGTACCGGGTCGGGGGCGGCGCCGGCCAGGTGACCGGGGACCGACATGCTCCTCGGACGGCCGAAGTAGTACCCCTGGCAGAAGTCGCTGCCCAGGTCGGTGACCACCTCGTACTGGTGCGCGGTCTCCACCCCTTCGCTCACCACGGCCAGGTCCAACAGGTGGGCCAGTTCGATGGTCTTGGCCACGATGGCCCGGCTCGACCGGTCACGGACGATGTCACAGATGAACGACTGGTCGATCTTGACCACGTCCACGGGGAAGCGCTTGAGGTAGCTCAGGGACGAGTACCCGGTGCCGAAGTCGTCCAAGGCCAACAGGAGGCCCAGCTGTTTCAGCTGGTGGAGGACGATGCGGGCCCGTTGGGTGTCGCGGAGTAGCGCTCCCTCGGTGATCTCCAGGGTGACCCGGGTGGGATCCGATCGCGTGTCGGAGAGGATCGTGCTGACCATGGCCACGAAGTCGGGGGCCATGAGCTGGAAGGCGGACACGTTCACCGAGAGCACGGTTCCGTCGTCGGTGGGCTCGCCCCCCAACCGGTCGATACAGGCCTGTTCGAGCACCCAGCGCCCGATCTCGATGATCAGCCCGGACTGTTCGGCCAGGGGAATCATCGTGGTCGGGGCGATCTGGCCCCGGGCCGGATGGTCCCAGCGCAACAGGGCTTCCGAGCCCACCACTGTGGCGTCAACCGTGCGGACGATCGGCTGGTACTCGATGCGGAGTTGGCCGCGCTCCTCGGCCCGGCCCAGGGCGATGCGCAGGTCCATGTGGTGCTCGGCCACCAGCCGGGGGCGCAGGTCGATGATCTGGTGGTTGGCCCCTCCTTTGGCCTTGACCTGGGTCATGGCCAGGTCAGCGGCATGGAGCAGCTGCTCGGGATCGTGGTGGGTCTGACCGGCGAAGGCGATGCCCACGCTGGCCGAGATCTCCACGACGCCGTCGGCCACCGCGAAGGGCGTGCCCAGCACATCGACGATGCGGGAGGCCACGATGTCCACCTGGTCCATCTCGTCGAGCTCCTCGCACAGGATGACGAACTCGTCCCCGGCCAGTCGGGCGATGGTGTCCCCCGGCCGCACCACCCCGCCGATGCGCACGGCGGCGGCGACCAGGAGCTCATCGCCGACCGGGTGGCCGTAGGTGTCGTTGACCTCCTTGAACCGGTCGAGATCGATGTGGAGGACGGCCACGAGCTTCCTCGACCGGCCGCTCCGCACGATGGCATGGTCGATGCGCTCGAGCAGGAGGATCCGGTTGGGCAGGCCGGTCAGCGCGTCATGGACCGATCGCTCGTGCGAGCGTCTGGAGGTGTCCTCCAGTTCGGCCCGTGTCTGGGCGTTGACCAGGTAGGCCGCGGTGACATCGGCCAGGGTCTGGGCCGAATCCGACTCTGCGGCGCTCAGGTCGCCGGGGGTGTCACGGTAGAGGTCGAGGGCCCCGAGGCAGATGGTGCCGTGGCACAGGGGGAAGGTGAACACGGCGCGGAGTCCGATGGCCACCGCCCGGGCCCCGAACTCGGGAAAGCGGTGCTCTTGGTGGAGATCCCCGACGAACACCGGGGACCGGGTCTGGTACGCCTCCACACACGGGCCCTCCCCGAGCGCTGACTGCAGCTCCTCGAAGGCCATGGCCGACGGGTCCGTGGCGGCCACATAGCGGGGTGCCGAGGGCGGCTCGATGAGCGTGACGCCGGCTCCTGAGATAGGCAGGACGTCGACGATGCGCTTGACCAGGTGTTCCAGAATGGACTGGATGGGAAAGTCGGTGAGCATCGTCCGGGCGAATTCGCTCAGGACACTCGAGAGGCCGTGGTCGGTCGTGGTCATCGGCGACCATCCATCGATCCCGCCGCCCAGGGGCAGCCCAAGGTGAGGTGCACGCGGTCTCCGCCCCTGAACTCGCCGAGCCCCCTCACTGTTGAAGGCCCCCTCAGCGTACTCCTCGGTGCGGCTGTGGGCTCAGGCCCTGGTGGGGGACACGGGGCGCGATCGTCGGCCGTTCGGCCGTGGTGAAGGGGTCCGGTGGGAGCACGCCGACCCCTCCGGCCCTGGCCTCACGAGACGGCCACGTCGGGCCGGTGTCCGCTGGCCTCGAGGAGGTGAAGGAGCGCCCCAGGTGCCTGCGGACGGGCGAAGAGAAACCCCTGTCCGATGTCGACGCCCTCGGATCGGAGGAGCGTCCGCTGTGCTTCGGTCTCGATGCCTTCGGCCACCGTCGCCAGTCCGAGGACCTTGCCCAGCTGGACGAGGGTGTGGACGAGGGCGGCCGATTCGGGGGACTCCACCATGGAGGCTACGAAGCTCTGATCGATCTTGAGCACGTCGATGGGGAACTGGCGGAGGTAGGCCAGCGAGGAGTACCCGGTCCCGAAGTCGTCGATGGCGATGCGGATGCCCAGGGCCTTGAGGCGACGCAGCCGGGTCAGGCTGGCCTGGACATTGTTCATCAGCGCCGTCTCGGTGAGCTCGAGGATCAACAGGTGGGGGTCGAGGCCGGTCTCGGCGAGCGCACGGCTCACGTCGTCGACGATCCGGTCCCGTTCGAGCTGTCGCGCCGAGATGTTGACCGAGACCACCAGCGGGTGGCCCACCGTGGACCAGGCGACGCTCTGACGGCACGCCTCGTTGAGCACCCAGGCGCCCACCGGGACGATCAGGCCGCTCGACTCCAGGGCCGGGATGAACTCGTCGGGCATGACCGTGCCCCGTTCCGGGTGTCGCCACCGCAGCAGGGCCTCGGCTCCGGTGAACGCCCCGGTGGCCAGGTCCACGGTGGGCTGGTAGAGGACGAAGAACTGATGGGTCTCCAAGGCCTCGTGGAGATCCACCTCCAGGTGCCGGTGGCCGTCGACCGCCTCCCTCATGGCGGGAGCGAAGGTCACGGCGCGGGACTTCCCGGCCGCCTTGGCCTCGTAGAGGGCGATGTCGGCGTCCTGGAGGAGCCGGCCCGCCGAGGGGCGGTCGCCCTCGGCGATACCGACGCTGGCCGTGACCGAGAGCGGCAACTCGCTGCCCGGGACATCGAAGGTGGCCGACAGCACGTCGAGCAATCGATTGGCCACGACCTGGGAT
The DNA here is from genome assembly GCA_963738545.1 of uncultured Acidimicrobiaceae bacterium. GTDB lineage: Bacteria > Actinomycetota > Acidimicrobiia > Acidimicrobiales > RAAP-2 > Bog-756. Next base: position 457,824 of record CAVTXA010000007.1, on the reverse strand, counting down.
CCCTCGGTCAGCGAGGCGCCTTCGGCCAGGACCACGAACTCGTCCCCGCCCAGGCGACCGACGGTGTCCCCCTGCCGGAGGGCGCTGGTCAACCGGGCCCCCACGGCCTTCAGCAGTTCGTCCCCGACGGCATGGCCGAGCGTGTCGTTGATGTCCTTGAAGTCGTCCAGGTCGAGGAAGAGCGCGGCCACGGGGACGTGCTCCCGTCGTCCCCGGGCCAGCATCTGGTCCAGACGGTCGAGGATGAGGGCCCGATTGGGCAGTCCGGTCAGGGGATCGTGGAGGGACTGGTGACGGAGCTCGTCGGTGCGCTCCCGGACCAGGGCCAGCGCCCGGGTTCGGCCCGTGGCCAGGACGTAGATCACGAGGCCGAGGAGGAGGCTGATCAGGATGCCCCCGAGCATGATGGACAGGGCGTTGGCGTCGCCGATCACGCCTCCACCGGGGGCCGCCTGGGTCACTCGGACATGCCAGCCGTTATGGAGATCCACGGACTGGGTCCGGGCCCCCTTCGGGGCCGAGCCGGTCGTGAAGGTCACCGCGTTCGACCCGCTGCCGTAGGACAGGGCCACGGCGACGTGGGAGTGTCCGGCCAATGCGGTGGTCAACAGGACGTGGGGAGCCACCTGGGTACCCACCCATCCGATGAACGCGCTACGCCGGCCCGCCACCGTGGACGGGATGACACCGTTCGCATAGATGGCCGTCCCCACGGCCAGGTCGGCGGCCTTTCCCGTCCCGTAGGGGAGATAGGTGCTCGCACCCGAGTCGCGGGCCTTGAGGAAGCTCGGACCGAGACCGGTGTCGCAGACGTCGAGGCTCGGCGGCGACGTGGCGAGTCCGGTCGGTGCCGAGGTCAGGGTGGCGAAGCAGTAGTAGGCACGGGAACCGGCGGGGCTGACCTGGAACGACCCGGCCGCGGCGCCCGTGGCTGCTTCGGTGCGGAGCGCATACTGGGGGAGTTGGGCGGCCGTGACGAGGTCCACCTTGCCGACCCCGATGAGCTCGGGATAGCGGGTGTACACGTGGTCGGCGGCCACCCACTGGCGGAACTGGGCCTGGGTCGCACCTGGGTCGTTGATGATGAAGGCACCCGTGTTCACGGCCAGGTCCTGTTCCCGTTCGATGGCCAACTTGAGCGTGGCGGCGATCTCCACCGACGAGGTCAGGGACGCGGCACGCGACTTCTGGCCGGTGTCACGGGCCACGGCCAGCGAGCCGACGATCGAGCCGATGACACCCAGTACCACGACCAGGGCGGCCACCAGCATCCAGCTCCGCTGGTGCAGTCTCCCTCCGGGCGTCGCGGTCATGGCGCGGCAGTCTGACGGCCCGGTAGAGGGGACGCGGCTCGGGGAGCACAGAGGGGAGCGGATGAGCCGTGGTTGTTGCTCATGGTGACGGCGGTCCCTCCTTTGATGACTCCCAGAACGGCTGACTGACGTTGGAGTTCAAAATTCGGGCTGGCAACGCAATCCCACGGCGAGGACTTTTGTCGTTCGAGAGGACTGAGTCCGGTGATTCTTCTGTATCGTCCACCGAGCGCCAGCACTTGAGCGGCAGCGCCATGACCAGCGAGAACGCCCGCCACTCCCGCACCGAGAGAGCCTCGGCCTGCGATTGATCGGTAGAGCGTGGCTCCATGGCCCACGACACCATCTGCCTCGGTCGTCCGTCCCGGCAGTCGTGCACGAGGATCCGGGTCGGCGTCACCGTCCCCTTCCTCACGGAGCGACCCGGCCGCTTCGACGATGACTACTCCAGGGGATCAAGTTCCCCGGGCGCATCGAATGGGTTGCTTCCGTCGGAACCCTCGGGAATCGCATCGGGGCGCTCGGCGACGAAGCCCGCGGCCTCAGAGGCCGTCAGAGCACTGACGGCCTCTGCGCTGATGTGCCAGATGACGTAGCCGAGCTCACGTCGCACAAACTGCTCGGCAGCGAACGAACCACCGATCAGGCAGGTGATGGTCGCGTGGGAGCAGATGAGTTCGAACGTGTCATCTGAAAACGACCGGCCGTCGACAGCGCCTGAACGGAGAGCATCGAACCACTCACCGGCCGGGGCCGGTGCGCCCGGATGAGAGACGCGAATCCACCCGTCCGCTGGAAGAGCGAAGCCGGCCGTTCGAGCGAGCTGTTCTCCGATGGATTGCGCGGCGTCAAGCACGTCTTGGGCGTCAGCGGGGCCAAACGTGGCCACCGCGATCCGTTCGGCAAGGTCATCGAGTTGTGCCGTCCTCAGCAGGATGCCGATCCCAGAGATGAACTCGTAGCCTCCTCCCTCCTCGAGTTGATACCGCGCGTACCAGTCCAGTGTGAGCGGGCTGTTCGGTCCGACACCGTTCACCGCACACCACGCCAGGTAGCGTTCTGCAGTCGCCACGACGAGAAAGGGATGATCACCCGAGTCAGCGATCTTCTGGCACCTCGACTCGACTTCCGCGACATAGGGGCTCCACCGTAGGGAGAACCCGAACACGACAGGGCTGAGATGCGGTAGATCCTCCTGACGGATGATCGGCACCGCTTGATTCACCATCTCGGCCTCCCGGCATCGCTCATCGACCTGGACCCTCATCGTGGCCACCGGCCGGATCGTTTCGTCGTCGTATGTTTGGTTGCCGGCTGCAGATGGGACGAACCGGCTTCGGCAGCGATCGTGACCGTCCGCCGTGCCCAGGGTGCCGTCGGGGAACCACCGATGTCGGGCGCATCGATCTACGCCGATTCGGTGGCTTGGCTCTGCACCGCACGCAGCATGCGGTCGTACTCCTGGTGCTTGAACGTCACCAGCTCGGAGCCGAGCTGGACGCGGACCTTCGAATCCCCATGGGCACCGACCGGTGTGAAGTCGGCGGGCGATGCCGTGAGGAGCAGGCGATTCGGACGCCCGGTCCACAGGCTCTCGTGCAACACGAACACCCCGTCTGCCGTCAGGGCCACGCCTCGTCGAGGCCGGACCAGGCCGATGCCGACGAGGAGAAGTAACGCTCCCGGGATGAGGACGACGTGCAAGAGCGCCAAGGTGAGGCCGAAGAGGGCGGCGAACGCGGCTAGCAGCCCGACCAACCCTTTGGTCATCCGGGCATGCCCGGTGCCGTTCCCGAAGGCGAGGACGTCCACCCCTGGACCGAGGCACCTGAGGGCGGCCCGGAAGGTCTTGTTCTGCTTCATCGTGAGGCCCGACGCGTTCATGGCAATCACCTTTCGATCTGGCTGTGACCCGCATGGATGCTGGTCACAACAGCCGGTCTCCTCGATGATGCGGGACACCGGTCATCGCTCGGTAAAGCCGTACTCGGCGACGGCACCGTCATCGATCACGTCGGCGTGGTTCACGGAACCGCCGCGCCTTCAATGGCCTGTCCCACCGAGAGACGGGGCGGTGCAAGGACGGATCCGGCACGTGGCCCATGGTCGGGGCCCCTATTCCGTGAATCCCTCCAGTCCAAGACGGGTGACCGCATGAACGTGATCGGCCGTTCGGGACGGGGGAAGGGCGAGGTGGATCGGCCAAGCGTTACCGGGCCTTGACCGGGCCGGGCCTAGTCTTTGGTTAGCGAGCGGACGGCGGCATGACGTGGACGAACATCCGAGCGGGTCAGTGGAGGGGCAACTGGGTCACGTCGGCTGGGGTTGGACGCCGTCACGGGCACTCCCGGCCCTTTCCCAGCTGCGCACGATCCAGTTCCGTCGGGCTGCCTTCCGGGGGTACCACCGGGGGGAGGTGGATGGCTACCTCCTGCTTGCCGCTGGCGAGGTTGACGCCATTCTCCCGGCCTTGGTGAACGACCGTCCGATCGATCACCCAACGCAGGGCTTCCCGTTGCTGTGGGCGTCCCGCACGGTCGAGTTCAAGCAGGCATGCAAGGGATACGACCGGGATGACGTGGACCGCTACCTAGACTGCGTCGCCCAGGAGGTGGACGCGCTCGTGGGCTCGGCACCGGCGGCGGAGCACCCACCACCTTTCTGGCCCGCTCCGGTTCCGGCTACGGGGGCTCAGGACGACGCAACGCCCCACCATCCAGTACGCACGACGCTCTTGGTGCTCTGGGCCCTCCTACCCCTGGTGTCCCTCGGGCTCCTCGCTGTTCCGTGCATTCTGTATGCCGCAATTCGCTTGCGGAGCAGGCGTCTCGCCGCGTTCACCGTGGGCTACTTGGCCGTGACCGTGCTAGGGGTCTGGCTGGGTAACTACCCGTTCGATTCCTGGCAGAGCAGTGCTTCGGCCACGATCTTGTTCTGCACGGGATTCGTCGTCATGGTGCACTGCTTCGAGCTATTTCGACCGATGGTCTCACCCGAGAGCGGTCGCCAGCCAGGTTGGCGTCGCTTTCTGAGTTGAGTCGCGCCCACGCACCCACGTGGGCGGGCCGGCCTGACCTGCGGCTCCCCTACCCGAGGCCCGGGTCCCCGAGGAAGGCCACCAAGCGGTTGCGCCGCTTGCGTATGAGGCGGATCCCGTGGCGGTGTCCCAGAAAGAACGCCACCGCCGAGAGCACGGCGGTCATGGCCACCCCGACGGCCAGGTCCCGGTCCGGAATGCGTCCCTTGCCGTGGCCGTTGGTCAGGGACCAGGCGACGAAGGCCGGTGCGGCCAGGGCACCGGTGATGGCTGGCACGAGGGCGTAGGGGAGGAGGCACAGGGTCGCCCACCGCACCACCATCCGCCCGAGGGGACGTCGGTGCCGCCAACGCTCTGCCAACGGGAGGGTGTGGTACGGGAAGTAGATGCCGAGCCAGCCGGCGATGCCCAGACTCCCGATGGGCACCACGATGATGCCGATGATGGTGACCACCGTCGTCGACCACCGCTCCCGATCGATGCCGATCCCGACGGCCACCAGCACGCACACCGGTGTCACGAGGAGCCAGAGCACTGCGCTTTTGGCATAGATGAGTCGGCGGAGCACGGCGGGGTCGTCGATGGCCACCACGATCCTCCGCGGGTCGGAACCGAGGATGTTGGTGGCGGGCACGTCGGCCAGCATCCAGGTGGCCATCACGACGGGGAAGGCCAAGGCTCCGTGCAGGCTGAAGAGGAGGTTCTGGAGGGGCAGCGGGAGCCACAGCCACGCCACCGTGACCAGCGCGGCGTTCACACTCACCACCACCGGTGCTTCGTAAGGTGCTGTGAAGGCCCGGCCCAGCTCGGTCCGGAATGCGTCGGGGTAGCTCCTGGGCAGGGTGACCTGCTCCGGCGGGCGGTGATCGGAGCGTGGCATTGCGGCACTCGCCATGCCGTCAAGCTACGCGTGGTCGGGTGAGCGGGTATCGATAGACCCACGTGCCCCCCTCACCGGACGCGACCACCACGTGCATCACGCCCCCCGGACCTACGCTCTCGGGGGACGGCCCCTGTGGGGCCCGCCCGGGCAACCAAGGGAGCGTGCTGTGGTCGAGGACATCCAGGACAGCCGAAGGACCGAGCCTCCATTCGTGCTCGACGAGCGGGCCATGCTCGAGGGTTGGCTGGAGTTCCATCGCACCACCCTGCTCCTCAAGTGCGAGGGCCTGGACGACGCGCAGCGGAAGGCCCGACCCGTCCCCACATCGCTCCTCTCTCTGCACGGTCTGGTCCGCCACATGGCCGAGGTCGAGCGCAACTGGTTCCGTCGCACCCTGCTCGATGAGCCCGCCGCCCCCTCCCTCTGGTACGACCCCGAGGTCGACGACAGCGAGCTGGTGCCGCTGGACGATGCCGACTGGGATCAGGACCTCTCGGCCTGGCAGGCCGAGTGCGAGGCGTCCCGTCGGAGTGCCGCCTCCCACGCCTTGGACGACGTGGGGGTTCGGCACGGTGAGCCCTGCTCACTCCGGTGGATCTACAACCACATGATCGAGGAGTACGCCCGCCACAACGGCCATGCCGACCTGCTGCGGGAGTTGGTGGATGGGGAGGTGGGCTGGTGAGCGGTAGCCCGTAGGGGGCACCGTGCCTGGTGGGCGCGGCTCAGGGAACGACGGCCTCGCTCAGGGGACGTCGCTGCGTCCCGGTACCGGCACGCGAGATCCACACCGGGTCACCGGGGGAGAGCCCGAGCTCGGTAGCTGCGCCCCGGCTCAGCTGTACCCAGGTCGGTTCGCCCCGATCCATGGCCACGTCCACCCGCACCTCGAAGCCGAGCAGGGTGACTCGCTCCACCCGGCCGGCGTAATCCCCGGCACCCGGGTCCCGGTGGACGACCAGGTCGTGGGGACGGACCCACACCCCGTCGAGCTGGGTGGCCGGGCCGAGGAACTTCATGACGAACTCGTTGCTCGGATGGTCGTACATCTCGGCCGGGTGGCCGATCTGCTCCAGCCGTCCCTCGTTGATGATGGCCAGGTGGTCGGCGACCTCCATGGCCTCCTCCTGGTCGTGGGTGACCAGGACCGTGGTGACGGAAATCTTCTCGTGCAGGTCCCGCAGCCAGACCCGGAGCTCCTGGCGGACCTGGGCATCGAGGGCACCGAAGGGCTCGTCCAACAACAGGAGCTGGGGTTCGATGGCCAGGGCTCGGGCCAGGGCCATGCGTTGGCGCTGGCCCCCCGACAGCTGGGACGGGTAGCGGTCGGCCAGGTGGTCGATCTTGACCAGATCGAGGAGCTCATCCACCTTGGCCCGGATCTCGTCCTTGGGCCGTTTGCGCACCTCGAGGCCGAAGGCCACGTTGCGTCGCACGGTGAGATGACGGAACGGGGCGTAGTGCTGGAAGCAGAAGCCGATGCCCCGGTCGCGGACCGGGACGTTGGTGACGTCCTCCCCGTCGAACTCGATGGTCCCCGAGTCGGGGACCTCCAGGCCGGCCACCACCCGGAGCAGGGTCGACTTGCCGCCCCCGCTCGGACCCAGCAAAGCCGTGAGGGATCCGTCAGGCACCTCGAGACTTACGTCGTCGAGAGCAACGGCCGTTCCGAATCGCTTGGAGACGGATCGGATCGTGATCGCCATCGGGGCTTCCTCCTCTCCGTTGTCCGTTCTTTGCGGTCGGCGCCCACCACAGCGAGGACGCCGAGGGCGACCAGGGCCAGGATGACGGCGCCAGCGTAGGCGGCCACGAGGTCGAGGTTCTCCACCCCGTCCTGGATGAACAGGGTCATCGTCTCGGTCCGACCGGCCACCAGGCCGGACACCACGGCCACGGCTCCGAACTCACCGATGACCCGGGCCGTGGTCAGGGTCACGCCGTAGGCCAGGCTCCGGCGGATCGAGGGGAGGGTGATCCTGCGGAACACCGTGAAGGGAGACGCCCCGAGGGTGGTGGCGGCCTGCTCCTGGTCGGTGCCGATCTCTTGGAGGACGGGAAGCACCTCGCGGACCACATAGGGCAGGGCGACGGTGGCCGACGCCATCACGATGCCCGGCAACGAGAAGATGATGGTGATGCCGTGGGCATCCAACCAGTTGCCGAACCAGCCGGTCTTGCCGTAGACGAGGATCAGGGCGATGCCCACCACCACCGGTGAGACGGCCAAAGGGAGGTCGACGAAGGCGTCGAGCAGCCAGGCTCCGGGGAACCGGTGCCGGGACAGGATGAGGGCGACGCCCACCCCGAATACCGTGTCCAGCGGCACGGCGATGATGACGACCAGGAAGGTCAGCCACAGGGCGTGCACGGCGTCGGGTGTGGTGACGGCGTCCCAGGCGGCCCCGAACCCGTGCTGGAAGGCCCGGTAGAAGATGGATCCCACCGGGATGACCACCAAGAAGCCCAGGTAGCCGAGGGCCATGATCCGTAGGGGCCAGCGCCAGCGGCCGGTCATGCGGTTCCCCGGGTCATATCGCCTCACTGACGTTGAACCGTCGCCGCAGGAGGCCGATGAGCAGGAGGACGACCAGGGCGATGGCCACCAGCACCACCGAGACGGCCGCCGCCGCCCCGAGCTGGTCGCTCTGCGACAGGCTGAAGATCCACGACGACGACACTTCGGTCTTGAACGGGACGTTGCCGGAGATGAGCACGACCGAGCCGTACTCGCCGATGGCCCGGGCGAAGGCCAGGCCGGCCCCGGCCAGCATGGCCGGGGCCAGGCTGGGGAGGATGATGCGCCACAGGACCCGGGTCGACGACGCTCCGAGGGAGGCGGCCGCCTCCTCGGTCTCGCGGTCCAACTCGGCCAGTACCGGCTGGACCGACCGCACGGAGAAGGGAAGGGTGACGAAGGCCAGGGCGAAGAGGATCCCCCACCGGGTGTCGGCCACGTCGAGGTGGAAGGGGCTCGTGGGTCCGTAGAGGGTGAGCAGGGTGAGGCCGGCCACGATGGTGGGGAGGGCGAAGGGAAGGTCGATGACGGCGTTGACGAGCTGTTTCCCCCGGAAGTCGTCCCGGACCAGCACCCAGGCGATGACCAGACCGGCCACCCCGTTGAAGGCGGCGATGGCGAGCGACGACACCAGGGTCAGCTTGAAGGCGGCCACGGCCTCGGGCTGGCTCACTGCCGACCAGAACGCCCCCCACCCCCCGCTGAAGGCGTGGGTGACCAGGGCGGCCAGCGGCAGCACCACCAACAGGCTGAGATAGGTGACGGCCAAGGTGGGGCCGGCCACCCTGGCGACGGCCCGCCGGCCGCGGTGCCGGTGTCGCGGGGCGGCGCCCGCCCCGGCCAGGGTGGCGGGAACCGAGAGCCGCTCAGCCTCAGCTACTGGAGGTGGAGACACCGAGCCCCTGCTCGATCTTCGCCACCACACCGGTGCTGGGCGTGAAGAAGATCGTGTTGACCTTGGTCCAGCCGCCCAGGCTGGCGATGGTGAAGAGGACCTTGGGCTTGGGGAAGGTGAACTGGGCAGCCACGTTGGGTAGCACCGGCCGGTAGCCCTGTTGGCCCCAGACCTTCTGACCGGCGGGTGAGAGCAGGTAGGCCACGAAGGCCTTGGCCGCCGATGGGTTGGTGGCCTTCAGCGAGACGGCGATGGGGTTCTGGATGAGGATGGTCTGGGGCGGGGTGATGATGGTGATGGGCTCGCCCTGCTTCTGGGCGTAGAGGGCGTCGTCCTCGTAGTCGAGCAGCACGTCACCCTCGCCGGACAGGAAGGTCTGCAGGGCGGTGGAGGCGCTGGACGGTTGGGCCACCGTGTTCTTCAACAGCTTGGTCAGATAGGCGGTGGCCTGGGCCTTCGACTTGCCCTGGTTGAGCTGGGCACCGTAGGCCGCCATGAGGTTCCACTTGGCGCTGCCCGAGCTGAACGGGTTGGGGGTGATGACCCCGACGCCGCTCTGGATCAGGCTGGACCAGTTGGTGATGTGCTTGGGATTCCCCTTGCGGACGACGAACGAGACGATGGAGTTGGTCACCATGCCCTTGGTCGGGGTGGCGCTCCATTTGGAAGAGACGATGCCGGCCTTGACCAACTTGGTCATGTCGGGCTCGAGGGAGAAGTTGACCACGTCGGCGGGGAGGCCGTCGGCCACGGCGGTGGACTGGGAGCCCGAGGCGCCGAACGACTGCGAGAAGGTCACCGCTGACCCGGCCGAGGTGGCGTTGAACGCCTTGATGAGGGCGGCGTAGGCCGGCTTCGGGGTCGAGTAGGCCACCAGGGCCACCGAGCCGGTAGCGGCACCGGCCGTGGCCGGGATGGCCGCTCCCACGGCGAGGGTCAGGCCGAGGAGCGCGGCACCACCGCCGATCCGGAGCTTGCGGGACGACAGATGACTCAGTGGAGTTCGCACGGGCCCTATTCCAGGCCAAATCACTGGAATTTGTCAAGTCAGTAGGGTTACTAGGAATATGGGCGGTCGGCGGCCACTGGCGGGGCACGCACGGCCCGAGAGCAGCGTGCCGTCGACCCACGGCGGCCTCATTGGGCGCTCTCCTGGGCACGGCAACCGGATCACCCCACCACCACGGGACACCTCTGCCACCAGGGACTTCCCGCGGTGACACGGTTGTCGCCCAATTGACCCAGACCTATACTCCGCTCCGAGCGCTGGGTCGATGGACTGCTGGCGAGGGCCGGCTCACGCAGCGCACGGTGGAGGGTGCGGTGGACAGCATCGGTGGGGACAGGGCTGCATCGAAACCCACGTCCCGCGTCCTCCTCGTGGCGAACGGTCCGCACCGGGACCTCGGACATCACCCGGCGCGCTCGGGGGTGAGCCGCACCTTGGCCGGCGGGCACGGCGCGCACCGGGGTGTCGGCATGAAGGTGTCGATCGTCGTGGGCCGCACCCGTCGTCGGTCCAACGGCCCGTCTTGACCGATGTACGTGGACATGCTCAACCACAAGGCTTCGGACCGTCGGATCCGGGCCCGGACCCTCTGGTCGGACCATGTCGTGGGACGGTGGAAGCGGTGGCGGCCGGCGCTGCTGGCCGTGGTGGCCATCGCCGCCCTCGTGCTCGGGATGATCGGCTACGTCCGGGCCTACCGGCACGATCCGTTCTCCGATTCGGTCTACCGGACACTGCAGCTGTTCACCCTCGAGGGCAGTGTCCCCGACCAGTCGAACAACTTCCTCGAGTTCGCCCGCTACTTGGCCCCCCTGGTCATCGGCTACGCCGCTCTGGCCGCCGTCCTGGCCCTCTACCGTGATCAGCTCAACCGGCTCTGGATCCGGCGACTCCGGTGGCACGTGGTCGTGGCCGGCCTGGGCTCGGCCGGCTTTCGTATCGCCCGGTCCTTCGCCGATGCCGGATGGCAGGTGGTGGTGGTGGAGGCCGACGTCAACAACGTGGCCATCAGGGGATGCAAGGAGCGCGGCATCCGGGTGCTGGTGGGTGACGCCAGCGACCATCACATCCTGCGTCAGGCCGGTGTGGGCCGGGCGGCCCTGCTCGTCGTGGTGTGCGGGGGCGACGGCCTCAACATGGATATCGCCAGCGCCGCACGCGGCATCTCCGCCGAACACAACGACCACATCCTGACCGCCATCGTGGAGTTCGAGGACTTCGAGCTCTGGTACGTCATGAAGGCCCAGGCCTTCGTCGATCGTCGCGAATCGACCTTCCGGATCGAGCTGGTCAACATCCATGCCCTGGCCGCCGACCTGCTCCTCGACGAGCACCCACCCTTCGTGGCTGAGGAGACGGGGGCGCACCATGTCCTCGTCGTGGGCCAGGAGGATGTGGCCCAGAGCCTGATCATGGGCGTGCTCGGCCGATGGCTGAACGTCGACCGGTCGCCGGGTGAACGACTGCAGGTGACCATCGCCGGACCGGAGTCGGCCCTCGCCTATGACGCTCTGGTCGAGCGCCATCCGGGCATCGTCGGCCTGTCCGGTGTCCAGATCGAACCGTGGGAGATCGACATGGCGTCGGCCGGGATCATGGCCTCGGCGCCAGCCGACGTGAACCGGATCTACGTGGCCATGACCAGCGACACCAAGGCCCTGGCCGTGGCCCTCAACCTGCGTGAGCAGACGAGTCTGTGGACGGAGGTGCCGATCGTGATCACCGTCGAGGACCGGGGGGCCGGCATCGGGCGCACGGTGAACCGGGTCGAGCCGGCGCTGGACGGCATCGAGGCGTTCGGATGGCTCAGCGACTCCTTGCAGCCGGCGGCCCTGTTGGGGCACACCGCCACCGAGACCATTGCCCGACTCGGCCATCAGCTCCACTGCGACGAGCAGCGCCGTCTCGGCCTGACCGTGCGCGATGATCCCAGCCTCGTCCCCTGGGAGCAGCTCAACCGGGCGCTCCGCGAGTCCAACCGGATGTGGGCCGACGACATCTCGGACAAGCTGATCAGACTGTCGTGCGTGGTGGCTCCCGCACCGCTGGCCGATCCCGATGGGCAGAGCTTCTGCTTCACCGAGGAGGAGGTCGAGGTCCTGGCCCCGTTGGAGCACGACCGGTGGTGTGTCGACATGAAGCGCATGGGGTTCACCCGGGGGCCGCGGGACGAACGCCACCATCCCCTCATCGACATCAGCTTCGACGCCCTGCCCGAGGCGAGCCGGGAGGAGGACCGCCATCACGTGCGGTCCATCCCCCAGGTCCTCACCAAGGCCGGCTTCATCATCCGACGCGTCCGGTAGGACGGGGACTGGACCGTGGTCGCTCAGCAGCGGCCTGTGGTCCGGTGGTGCTACCACGAGGGGCGGTCTGCGGGCTGACCACCTTGTCGGCTCCCCGAGTTCTGGAAAGACTGGACCCAGGTGCTCGAGCCGGTAGGTCGTCGCCGCGGGAGGAGGTGAGGTGGGAGCGGTCGCATTCACGTTTCGAGCGGAACGTCGGAGCCGTTGGAAGTCGTGGTTGCTGATCGCCGTCCTGATCGCCCTGGTCGGCGGGTTCGTGCTGGCCGCCACGTCGGCGGGGCGGCGCACCGATGCCGCGCTCCCGGACTTCGTGGCCGCCCACGGCTTCGACGCCACGCTCTACACCGGTGCCGGCACACAGGTGCCCAGGCACTCGCTCATTCCCGAGGTGACGGCCTACACCCGGGTCCTGGGCATCGACAGCGGCCAGCCCGTCTGTGACTGCAGCCGTCCGCTCAACCCCACCCAGTTCTCCATCATCGCCCCGACACACGGGCCCCGCATCTGGAACCTGGTCTCCGGCCGCGAACCGAACCCTGCTGATCCCTATGAGGTGGTGGCGTCGGAGAACCTCATCCAGGCCGCCGGCGTCCATCTCGGATCGGTCATCCACGTGCCGCTGTACGCCGCGTCGCAGACCGAGGCCTACAACAACGCCACCGGGAGCTATCCCGCCCCCACCGGGCCGCGCGTCAACCTCCGTGTGGTGGGCTTCGAGGCCTCCGAACTCGACCTGCCGGCCGGGGCCACCCCGGCCTACGAGGTGTTCACCAGCCCGGCCTTCACCCGGACGATCGCCCCGACGGTGGCCGACGGGGTGGTCTATCTGGTCCGGCTGCGGCACGGGGCGGCGGACCTCCCCCGGTTCAACGCCCAGATCAATGCCCTCTCGTCCGACGCCTTCCAGGGGGTCCAGGACGAGGACGAGCAGGTGGCCACCATCGAGCGGGCCATCCACCCGCAGGCCGTGGGCTGGTGGATCCTGGCCGCCCTGGCCGGGCTGGTGGGGCTGGCCGTGGTGGGCCAGGCCCTGGCCCGCCAGAGCAACCTGGAGGCCGAGGAGTACCCGACCATGGCGGCGTTGGGCACCGACCACCGGCAGCTGTTCCGATTGGCCATGACCCGTACCGTGGCGGTGGGGGTGGTCGGATCCCTGGGCGCCCTGGCCCTCGCCTTCCTGCTGTCCCCCATGGCTCCGGTGGGGGAGGCACGCCTGGCCGAGTCCTCCACCGGACTGACCTTCGACACCCCAGTGCTCCTGCTCGGTGCGGTGAGCACCCTGCTGGTGGTGGTGGCCCTCGGCGTCTGGCCATCCGCTCGGGCCGCAGGCCGGATCCACGCCGAAGACCGGGCCGGGTACACCCACCCCTCGCCCACGGTGACCCGCCTGGCCGCGGTGGGCGCCCCGCCGAGCGCCCTTATCGGCGTGCGCAACGCCCTCGAGCGGAGGACGGGTGGGGCCAACGTCCCCGTGGGCACCGCCCTGCTGGGCACGGTGTTGGCCGTGGTGGCCCTGTGCGCCACGCTGGTCTTCGGTTCCAGTCTGACGCACCTGACCACGACACCGGTCCTCTACGGGGAGGGCTACCAGCTCAACTTCACCGTCAACAGCGGGAGTACGTACGACGCCATCATGGCCAAGCTCGACCACGACCACAGCGTCACCGGGATCTCCCGGGGGCTGGCCACCCAGGTCAGCATCGACGGGACGGCCGTCGGGGTGGTGGCCGGGCGACCGCTCCGGGGCCCGCTCCTCTTTTCGGCCGTGACTGGCACGCTGCCCGTCAGCGACCGGCAGATCGCCCTCGGATCGTCCACCATGAGCCAGCTCCACGCGTCGCTGGGCTCGACGATCAGAGTCACCGTCCTCTCGCCGTCAGGGGCCAAGCGGACGGTGCCGTTCCAGGTGGTGTCCCAGGTCGCCTTCCCGGTCCTCGGCGGCACGGTCGGCCTGGGCAGCGGGGCGCTGATGACCATCTCGGGGCTGGTGAGCGCAACGTGCCCCCCGGGACCGGACCAGGCCAGTTGCCGCCAGGCCGTGCTGGGCAACCAGAGCGGCGGCATGCTGATCCGGGTGGTAGCCGGACCCCGGGGCCGGGCCGACGTGGCCCGCTATATCGACACCTTCCGCTCCATCGCCGCCCTACCCATCACACCCACGTCGCTGGTCAACTTCGGGGAGGCCGTCAACTTCCCTCTGATCTTCGGGGGGCTGCTGGCCGTATTCGGGGCGGCCACGCTGGCCCATCTACTCGTGGTCAGCGTGTCCCGGCGACGGCGGGAGATCGGACTGCTGAAGGTGCTGGGATTCGTGAACGGACAGGTGGTGGCCGCCGTGGGTTGGCAGGCCACGACGGTGGCCCTGGTCGGGATCGTCATCGGCATCCCGCTGGGCATCATCGCCGGGCGGGCCACCTGGCACCTGTTCGCCGCCCACCTCGGGGTGATCCCCGTCTCCGTGGTGCCGGTGGGCCTGGTCGCCGCGTTGGTACTGGGCGTACTGGTCGTGGCCAACCTGTTGGCCCTCGGCCCGGCCATCATGGCCGCCCGCTCGAAGCCGGGGCGTCTCCTTCGGGCCCCATGACGGTGCCGGTCGTCACCGGCCGACGCCGCTCAACCCCGAAGGCGTCCGCTCACTGCTGGTGGAGAGTGCGGGCGTACTGGATGTGACTCAAGCGCACCTGGGCCACCAGCCAGTCATCGGACCGGGCCAGCTCCCGTTCGGCCGGTCGGTGGTGGTGGCCGGCCGGGGCGTCGGTGCGGGCGCCGCACTTCCGGCAGACGGGCATGCGCCCGTTGGTCTCCGGGGTGTGATGCTCGTCGAGTCGGCTGCCAACTTGCGCTGCCTCGGGTGTGACCATGCTGCTCCGATCGCCCGGTGTCGACCCGCGGGGCCGCGCCAGGACTGTGGGTTTGCTGCTAGCGGGTCAGCCCTTTCCGGGTCTGCTCCTTGTCCTTCTTGGCCTGCCGCTTCTCTTTGAGCGACTTGCCGGACTTCTTGGAGGCGGTCTTGCGGGGTGACTTGTCGGTCATCGTTCCCCCTTCCCTGGAGCGAGCGTACTCCTCTTGGCCCTCGATGTGGTTCGCCCAACGATCGACCGGTTGTGGCCAGCCCGCCCGAGGCCATCCGGGGGGTACTCGGGCGCCACCCCGATGGTGTCCCCGGCCGCCCGACCGTTCATGGTGGCGATCCGGCCCTGATGTGACGTGGATGGGGTCCCACTTTTAGCCCAAGCCGAGCCGCGCCGAGAGCGACGAGATGTAGTCGATGTGGGCGTCGACCGAATCCAGACCGAGGCCCATGGTGACGACCGACACGTGCGTCCCCCCTGCGTCGCGCCACGCCTCGATCTCCCTGAGGAGTTCATCGACATCACCGCCGCTCAGCGCCACGTAGTCGCCGCCGAACTGATCAATCGACCGGCCGGCACGGGCGACGCGTTGACGCACCTGGGTCCAGGCCTCGGTCGCGTTCTCGACGCCACCACCGAAGAAGATGAACCCATCCCCGAGCCGGGCGGCTCGGTCGAAGGACTTCTCGCCCGATCCGCCGAGCCAGAGCGGAATCGGGCCAGAAGGCTTGGGCATGAGTGCCGCCCGGTCGATCCGGTCGAAGCGACCCGAGAAGTCGACCACGGGTTCGGTGAACAGACGACGAAGCAGCTGGATCTGCTCCTCCTGTCGGGCCCCGCGGGTATGGAAGTCCTGCCCCAGAGCCTCGTACTCGACGTGGTTCCACCCGATGCCGACGCCGAGCCGCAACCGGCCCCCGGAGAAGAGGTCGACATCGGCCGCTTGTCGGGCCACGAGCGCCGTCTGCCGCTGGGGAAGGACGAGGATCCCGGTGGTAAAGCCGATCCGGTCGGTGATGCCCGCCAGGTAGCTGAACATGACGAAAGGGTCGTGGAACGGATCGTGCTCGGTGTAGGGGCCCGGAAGGGGAGGCGACCGGTCGGCATGCACGGCACCGAGGACGTGTTCGTAGGCCAGAAGGTGGTCAAAGCCCAGGTCCTCCACCGCTCGGGCAAAGAGCCGCAAGGCGGCGGGATCGCCATGAAGCTCGTTCTGGGGGTAGGCGATACCGATCTCCACGATCCCTAGCTTCGCATGGCCCGAGCGAACGCACCCCTCAGAACCGGGTTGTCGGGGCCCGTCGGGTCTACGTCGGGATTGGGTACTCGCCGTGGTGGAACCGGGGGCGGGACCAGGGTCACTCAGAAGATGAAGGGCACGAGCATCTTGGACGAGCGCCGGTAGGCCGGGTAGGCGTCGGGGAACTGCTCGGTCAGGTACCGCTCCTCGACGGTGGCGCTGTAAACGAAGTAGATCCCGGCCAGGGCCACGGCGATCAGCCAGAACCAGCCCAGTGCCACCGCAGTACCAACACCGGCGAGCAGGATGCCCGAGTAGATCGGGTGCCGGACAAAACGGTAGGGACCGCTGGTCACCAGTTCGGGGTCGTCCTTTTGCGACATCGGGGTTCCCCAGTTGCGCCCGATGTGCACCCGGGCCCAGATGGCGAGCCCCAATCCGAGTACGAACAGGGCGATCCCGAGGCCAGCCAGCCCCGGATCCACGGTGTGGTGGCTGCCGCCTCGAAAGGCTCCCACGCGGAGCAAGAGAATGGCCAAGACGACGATCACCGCCCGGATGCGCAGCTCATGGGACCAGGTGACGTGGCCCCGCTTCATGGAGTAGGCCGCAATCAGCCAGTACACCCAGAACGCCACCCAACCGATGACGAAGGCGAGCTCGACGGCGTGCACGTACCTCAGCCTTCCACCTCGAGCGGACTCGAGGTTCCAGGTCGTTGCAGCGATCGCCACGAGTTCGCCCGAGTTCCCACCCGTCCGCTCCGGCGGCGGCCCAGGATCATCCCGGCCCAATCTCGTCAAGCCCCACCCACCGATCCCGGGCCGCCGGCGGCCGATCGACATGACCCGGCGGTGGGGACGGCACGTACAGATTGGTTGTGCTGCTGCTCTACCTTGACCCGACCTGAATGACAGTGATGTGATTTAGCGGGCTGGGTCGGGATCCCGGTGGCGCTGCGAAAGGATGGAATGAGCGAGACGCTGAGCAAGGCCCTGATCCTCACCATGCTCCAACACGCGGAGGAGTTCCCCTGGCGGATGCAGGACATCGGGCTCATGAGCCTGGGCCTCGACGACCGGCGGGAGCACCGACTGCATGTCTGGGACCCGAGCCGCTGGACCGAGGAGCCGCCCATCCACGACCATCCCTACGACTTCACGTCGACGATCATCGCCGGCGAGGTGACCAACACCCGCTACCACGAGGACCCCGCCGGTGACCCGTATGTGCGCTTCCGGTACGCGCCGGGCGCCGAGGACGGCCGGCGGTCGGACGCGGTGCGACTGTCCTCGACGGTGACCACGTTCACCGAGGGCGACCGGTATCACCAGGTCGCTCCCGAGCTTCACGCCAGTGGGCAACGACCCGGGACCGTCACCGCCATCCGTTGCGCCTGGGTGGAGGCACCCGAGCTGACCGTCTGTGTGCGGGACGAGGGCTCCTGGCGCTCGGGGCGAGGCCGGGACGCCACGCCCGAGGAGATCAAGGAGTTCACCGCCAAGGCCCTGGCATGGTTCTGAAGCGATCGGTCCCCGTGATGCCCGGGTATGGGGCCGGGTCCGGGCCGATGGGCGCCCGAGCGGGCCGTGGATCGGGCGCCGAGGTGGATCGCTAGGTCCAGGCGAAGACCTCGACGCGGTTCTTGCCTTCCTCCTTGGCCCAGTACATGGCGGCGTCGGCCTCCTCGACCACGTCGGCCGCGGTCAGGGCGTCGGGGTGGTCGAGCGCCACCACCGAGGGGTAGGTGATGCCGACGCTGGCCGTGATGCGGTGCTCCACCCCCTGGACGACGATGGGCGCCCGCAGGGCCTGGACCACCCGGTCGGCCACCCGCAGGGCCAGGTTGCGGTCGACGGCGATGTCGGGCCCGGTATCGAAGAGGCGGCCACCGTCGGCCCGGTTCCAGGGCTCGATGACGAGGACGAACTCGTCGCCGCCCACGCGGGCGACGGTGTCGCCGTCCCGCAGGACCCGGCGCAGCCGGTTGGCCGTCTCGATGAGCACGGCATCCCCGGCAGCATGCCCGGCGGTGTCGTTCACCCGCTTGAACCCGTCGAGGTCACAGAAGAGGACGGCGATCTCGCGGCCCTGGCGCTCGGACCGGGCCAGGGCCGCCGTCAGCCGATCGAGCAGGAGCGCACGGTTGGGGAGTCCGGTGAGGCTGTCGTGGAGGGCGTCGAAGGCCAGCTTCTCCTCGGCGGCCACGAGGTCGGTCACGTCCCGCAGGACACCGAGCACCTCGGTCACCGCTCCGGTCTCGTCGCGACGGAAGGGCACGATCCGGCGGCTGAGCCACCGCCAGCCGTCGGGATGATGGCGGGCCCGGTAGCGCTCCTCGAGCACCTCGCCGTCGTGGAGTGTGACGGCACGGTGGTCCATGTCCACCAGGCGGGCCTGGTCCTCGGGGTGCACCACGGGGTCGTCGATGAACCAGGAGGTCGACCGACCCCCATCGTCGGCAACGCCGCGCTGGCGCGATCCGTAGATCGAGGCGCCGGTCCTGATGTCGGTGATGAAGGTGTAGTCCGGCGACGCGGCGATCACCGCCTGTTGGAAGGCGTTGGCCTCGTTGGCCTCGGCTTCGGCCGAGACCTGGTCGGTGACATCGGCCACCGCGCCCACCAGGCGCACGAGGGAGCCGAGCTCGAACACCCCCCGGACGTGGGAGTCGAACCAGCGCACCTCACCGTCGCTGGCCCGGTACACCCGGTAGCGGAACCTGACGGTCTCGTCGCTCGCCCGGCTGGCCTCGAGCATGGCGTCCACCCGGTCCCGGTCATCGGGATGGACCCGTGCCGCGGCCTGGTCGTAACCCCCGGGAAACGCCGTCGGATCGAGATGGTGCAAGGCGAAGAGCCCGTCGGACCAGGTGATCGTGCCGGTGACCATGTCCCACTCCCAGGATCCCGAATGGCCGATGGCCTCGGCGTCCCGCAGCCGTCGCCGTTCGTTGCGCAGTCCCTGCTCCGAGGAGCGGAGTGCCTCCTCGGAGCGGCGGGCCTCGGTCACGTCGAGCGCATAGCCGATGCCGGCCAGGATCGATCCGTCGGTGTCCGTGAGCGGTGAGATCCGATGGAGGAACGTCCGGTCGCCGAAGCGGATCTCGAGGGACGCCTCATGGCCGGTCAAGGCCAGCCGGTAGGGCTCCTCGAGTTCTGCGAAGACCGCAGGGGGGAAGACCTCATAGATGGTCTTCCCTTCGATGGCCTCCTGGGTGAGTCCCACCGACGAGAGGCCCTGACCTCCGGCACACAAGTAGCGGAACTCGTCGTCGAAGACAACGATGGCCCCTTCGGGGAACCCCTGCACGATGGGGTGGGATCCGGCCATCCGCAGGAGTTCGAGGGCGCTGGAATCCCTACCGATGACCGTCATCGGCCCCACCATCGGCACCGGGTCTCCCCCGCCCCGGGACGGACGGTGGGTGCCTCCATGCCGACGCCATTCGGTGCCGAGCGGCCAGGACCCATGCCTGGTGTATCGGAAGGAGGACGGAACTCCTTGAAGGGAGGACCCGTTGTGGCCCGGCCCGGATTCGGGCCTCAGGCCCTGGCGACAGGGCGATGACCAGGCCGATGCGGCTTCGGTCCGGCCTTAGCGATCCGGTCAGTCACGTGCTCCCAGCCGGCACGTCTCGGAGATTCCGGCGCCAGACGAGCCGGAGTCCCGTCCAGGTGGTGTCGATGGCACAGACCTTGGTATCGACCAGGCCGAGGGGCAGGGCGACGTGACGCACCTGGTCGTCGGTGACGTCGGTCGGCACCCCCGAGGACCCTTTGGGCCAGGCGATCCAGAGGCCGCCGGCCGGGAAGATCATCGGAGCCAGCCGGTCGATCCGTCGCTCCAGGGCCGTGGCCTCGGTGAAGAAGGCCACCACGACGTCGGCGGTGCCGCGCGCCTGGCGGCGAACCGCAACACCCGGTGGCAGGTCGACCACGACGTCGGCGGGCGCGCCGAGGAGGGCCAGCGTCGATCCCTCTGCGATTCCCAGCTTCTTGGCCAGGTGCGTCGACGGCGATTCGGACACGGTTCAGCAGTATCGCGCCCGTCCCGAGCCAACCCGGTGGTCGGCTCCAGTCCGGCTACGTCGACATGCCGGCGGCAGGCCACGCCATCTGGACGACCTCGCCCCCGACCACCACCAGGTCGACGAGCGGCTCGGACGGGCGCCGCTCCGGATCGCCTCTGCGGATCCGGAGCTGGTAGGGCCCGGCCGGCAACGAGCCGAACACCCCGGCATGGGCCACCGTGTCGCGCAGATCACGGGGCCGGATGGCGGTGTGCGTCCCGTCCCAAGGCTGGCCGGTCCGGCGGATCTCGATCTCCTCGCCCGAGAGGTCCCCGGGCGTGAAGATGATGGCCGCACCCCGGTCCCCTCCGATGTCGAGGACCACGGTGCCCTCACCGCTCGGCCCGTGGTCCGCCTCCACCTCCACCTCCACCTCTACCTCTACCTCTACCTCTAGCTCGTGGTGCGCTCCCATCCCGCCGCCTAGGCGCCGACGGCGAAGCCCGAGGTGGGCACGCCGAGATAGGGGAAGTTGGGGAGGTACTTCTCGGTCCCCAGGGCGGTGAGATCGGTCGGTCCCGAGGTCAGCCCCATGGAGATGGCGCCGGCGGCGGCGTCGGGCTTGAACGTGGGGTCGACCAGCGGCAGTGTCGCTCCGGCGATGGCCCGGAGCTCGATGGTGGCCACGTCGTCGAACACGCGACGCCCGTTGGGGTAGCCGGCAGGGTCACCACCGATCAGGCCCAGGTTGGACGGGGCCGTGGAGGCGGGGATGGCCATGTTGAGCCGAAGCATGTCCGACTGGGTGGCGCCGGTGTAGTTCTGGAATCCGGCGACGACCCCGGTCGGGATGCCGGTCAACAGGATGGCCAGGAGGTCGGACCGGGGAGCCTTGGTGGCGTTGAAGGCGGCCAGGTTGGGGAAGACACCGGGATAGAGGACGGGAAGCAGACCGGCCAACTCCGGCGTGGACACGTGCGAGGCGAACTGGCTGTCCCCGAAGGGTGACTGGGCGTTCCAGTAGTCCTTGGAGGCCATGGGGATGAGGACCTCGTTGACCAAGGGGTTGCCCAGGCGAGACACCTGCACGAACGGGCCCGAGTTGACGTTGGCTCCCGGGGTGGACTCGAAGATGCGGGCCTTCTGGCGGCTGGCGGTGGTCCACACGCCGATGGTGGCGAGGGGGTCGGTGACGCCGGTGGGGTGCTTGCCGGTGGCCGTCAGCTCGTTGATCTCCACCTGGATGGCGATGGAGTGGACGTTCACGCCGGCGGTGGAGTTGACGCCCTTGGCCATCTTGCCGAGGCCGGTGTTGGCCAGGCCGAAGGTGGTGTGGTCCTGCTCGAAGGGACGGAGGTCGCCGAGGTCGAAGATGGCCCCGAGATCGACGTAGAAGCCTTCGGCCCGCTGGCCGGCGAAGACCTTCATGCCGTCGTCCAGCTGGGTGATGGCCGCGTTGGCCAGGCTCAGGTAGTTGGGTGTCGACAGGGGCCCGATGTTGCACGGCGGGCAGGGGACACCGGTGGCGAGCACGTGGCTGCCGGACTTGTCCACCCGGGTCACCGTGTAGGTCTGGCGCCGGTTCCAGCTCGCACTCTGCAGACTGGTGATGGGACCGGTGTTGTAGAGGAAGGTGTTGGGGTTGGTGATCTGGCTGGTGAACTGGAACTGGTAGCTGATGTCGACGTCACCGTCGTTGTCATTGTCGATGTTGATGGCGTAGAGGACGTCGTCCCCGAACTCGTAGAAGTTAGGTCCGCCGTCGGGCGCCTGGAGGGGCACGTAGTTGGCGATCAACGTGACGTGATCAGGGTGGTCGGGGCTGACGAAGGCGTACAGGTCGGTGGAGTCAGCGACGGGGTCTTGGGAGATTTCTGGCGCTTCACGATGGGACGACATGGGATACCTCGATTTCTGGACAGGGTGGGAAGTGCATGGACAGGGACACGATCGGGAGGTCGGGACGACGGGTGGGGTGGCGACCGTCGATGGGGAGGGCGTCAGCGAAGGGCACGGACCAGGGCAGCGGCGAGTCGGGGGTCGAGGACGGTGATCTCCCTCGTGCCGGAGAACAGGCCGATCTCCCCGCTGGCCAGATCGCGCACGTGGGCCACGAGGGGCTCGGTCATGGAGAGGGACGACTCACCTTCGGCCACCGCCGACTCTGCGGCACCGGCATCGGCCGGCCCCTGGGTCTCGACGGCACCGATCAGGGCGGGAAGGCCGGGCACGGCCGAGATGGCTCCGGCCGCCACGACGGCAGCGGTGCCGCCCTTCAGGAACACGCGACGGGAAAGCTCGCTCATGGGGACCTCCGGGCAGGGACGGCGATGGGCTGTAGTCGCTTACCGTTCGGAGAGGGGCGGGCGGTTGGATGACACCGTCACGGAAAATTCAGCGGCGCTGGCGGACCCGTCACCGACGGTGGCGGATCACCCGTCAGCGGGCGCGCCCTACCGGTCGATCGTCGTGGAGGGACTCTGCTCCTCGGATGGTTGAGTGACGGTGGCCGATCGGCCGGCGGTGATCACCGTCGGGGGCACCGGACGTGACGCCTCACGCCCGAACGGGATCGAGTCGGGCCCCATCGTTGGGTGTGGCCCTCCCGGTCGCCGCCAGCGGCCGGGTGGCGCTTCCGGTTCCGCCCTCCGAGGTTCGGCGCAGCCACAGGGCCACGATGGCCCCGGTCAGCGAGAGGCCTGCGGCCACCGCCAGCGCCGGCCGGTAGCCGCGGGTGACCGAGCCCGGATCAGCCAGACTCCCGTGCGAGGAGAAGACCGCGGTGACGACGGCGATGCCGACCACGGCCCCGAACTGTTGCAGCGTGTTCAGGGTGCCCGAGGCCTTGCCCAGCATGGGGGCCGGGACGGCGTTCAGCCCGGCGGCCGTCACACAGGGAAGAGCCATGGAGATCCCGGTGCCGGCGATGATGAAGGGAAGGACATACGAGTCGTATCCCGACGACGAACCGGCCAGGGCCACGATCCAGGCGAAGCCGAGGCCCTGCATGAGCAGACCCGGGACCACCAGGGCGCGGGCCCCGACTCGGTCGAAGACGGCACCGGCGACGGGGGCCACGAGCAGGGGTGTGGCCGTCCACGGCAGGAACCTGAGCCCCGTGCCGAGGGGTGAGTCACCAAGAGCAAACTGAAAGAACTGGCTGGTGAGGTAGGCGGCCGAGAAGATGGATGCGCTCATCAGGAACTGCACGGTGACGGCGGAGGCGAAGGCGGGGCGTCGGAAGAGACCGAGGGGGATCATGGGTTCCGTCGCCCGCCACTCCCGCACCACGAAGCCGGCCAGGAGGAGGAGCCCGACGCTCAGGCCGGCCACGTTGTCCGAGCTGCCCCAGCCCCGTTGCCCGCCTTGCACGAGGCCCCAGATGAGGACGGCGATGCCACTGGACACCAAGACGAGGGCCGGGACGTCGAGCCGCCCCTTCGGTCCGAAGCTCTCGGGCAGGCGGAGGCCCGCCCCGACGGCGGCCACCAGGCCGATGGGGACGTTGATCCAGAAGATCCAGTGCCAGTTCAACTCCTGGGTCAGCGCGCCACCGATCAGCGGTCCACAGGCTACGGCCAGGCCGGCGACGCCGCCCCAGATGCCCACGACGGCGCCCCGGCGCTCGGGGGGAAATGCCCCGGTCAACAGCGTGAGGCCGAGGGGCATCACGATGGCCGCCCCCGTGCCCTGGAGCGCCCGGCAGGCCACGAGCACGGCCGCGCTGGGCGCGAGTGCGCACGCCGCCGACGACACCGCGAACAGCACCAGGCCGGCCACGTAGACGCGGCAGCGACCCAGCCGGTCGCCGAGGGCGGCAGCGGTGAGGATGCCGGCCCCGAAGGCGATGGTGTACGCGCTGACCGTCCACTGCAGGGTTCCCACGCCACCTCCGAGCTCGCGATGGATGGACGGCAGGGCGGTGACGACCACCAGTGCGTCGAGGGTGACCATCAGGTAGGCCACCGAGGTCAGGAGCACGGCGAGCACCGGGTGCGGGCCGCCACCTGCCGATGCCCGCGCCCCCGGTGGGGCCACGGTTCGGATCCCGGTCATTGGGGGGCACCGCCCAGCAGCATGGTGATCTCGCCCACCTCGACGCCGCCGCCCTCGGCCATGGCCGGGCACGCCTGGGCCAGGGCCACGGCGTCCTCGAGGTTCTCGGCCTGCACCAGCGAGTAGCCCCCGAGGGTCGTATCCGTG
This sequence comes from uncultured Acidimicrobiaceae bacterium, assembly GCA_963738545.1. Lineage (GTDB taxonomy): Bacteria > Actinomycetota > Acidimicrobiia > Acidimicrobiales > RAAP-2 > Bog-756. Next base: position 433,556 of record CAVTXA010000007.1, on the reverse strand, counting down.
CCGCAGTTGCCCAGCGTGGACGATGTGAAGACGGGATTCCCCGTGTCGAGGAGGTCGTCCCCGATGCCTTCGAAGAAGGAACCCCAGGCGGCCAGGGCGTCGGGGCGCCCCGGGGTGTAGCCCGTGTGCATGCGGTAGGAGAAGATAAATGTGGTCATGGGTGGTGCTCCTTCGGTAGGCCCGGCTCGACGCCGGGGGGGGGTGTCAGTGGGTAAGACACCGAGCACGGAGGAAATTGGGCGGTGGGGACCGCCCAATTTCGGGTCCTGCCGGTGTCGGTACCTGTGACAGTGCGAGACAGTCCGGAGGACGGGGTGATGCGAGGATGGCACGGTGAGTACGGATCTGATCGACCGGGCCCAGGCCGGGGACGAAGCGGCCTTCAGCCAGCTGGTCGAGGGGCACCGGCGCGAACTCCAGGTCCACTGCTACCGGATTCTCGGATCGGCCCAGGACGCCGAGGACGCGCTCCAAGAGACCTTGCTTGCGGCGTGGCAGGGCCTCTCCGGGTTCGAGGGCCGGGCCTCGCTGCGCACCTGGCTCTACCGGATCGCCACCACCCGGTGCCTCAACCACCTGCGGTCGACTAGCCGGCGACCTCCGATGGACGCCCCCTTCGCCGCCGTCGGCCCCCCCGAGCCCACCCGCATGGGGGAGGTGACGTGGCTCGAGCCCTACCCGGACATGCTGCTCGACGGCCTCCCTACCGTGGACCCCGGACCCGAGGCCCGGTTCGAGTCACGCGAGGCGATCTCCCTGGGCTTTGTGACCGCACTCCAGCACCTTCCCCCACGCCAACGTGCCGTCCTCGTCCTGCGGGACGTCCTCGGGTTCCGCTCCCGCGAGGTGGCGACCATGCTCGAGAGCACCGAGGAGTCGGTGGCGAGCGCCCTCAAGCGGGCCCGGTCCACCCTCGGGCAACGGCTCCCCGGACCCGACGACATCCCACCCCCGGCACCCCACTCGGCGGCCGAGGTGGATCTGGTCGACCGCCTCACCGTGGCCTACGAATCCGGGGACCTCGACGGCCTGGTGGCGTTGCTGCGCGAGGACGTCCTGTTGACCATGCCGCCGGTTCCGCTGGAGTACGAGGGACGCGAGCTGGCAGCGCGGTTCTTCGCCGTGGTGGCCTTCCGACCGGGACGCCGTTTCCGATTGGTGCCGACGCGGGCCAACGGGCAACCGGCCTTCGGGGTCTACGTCCAGGATCTGCACGCCGACCTGTTCCACGCCACCGGCCTCTTGGTGGTGACGTTAGCCGGCCAGCAGATTGCCGCTATGACCCGCTTCGACAACAGCGTGGTGGACCAGTTCGGTCTACCTCGGACCTTGCCCGCATGACCCCACGGCCCTCGACCCGGGCAGACACGCCTGCGAGGGGTCATCCCCCGGTGTCAGCGTGAACGGTTGGGTGCGAAACTCCGGAGATGGGCAATGGCGGCATCGAGCGCGGCCTCCAACGGTCTGACGTCTTTGTGCACCTGGCACAGCAACAGGCCCCCTTGCAGCGAAGCGAGTGTGGCCAGAGCCAATGAGTCGGCATCGGCCCCGCGCCTGATGCGGCCGCGCTGCTGCATGGCGCGCACTCCCTCGCTGATGGCCTGGCCCCACCGGCTGAACCCGTCGGCCAGTGCCACCCGGGCATCCTCGTCCGCATCGGCCAGCTCGCTGGCCAACGAACCGAGGGGGCAACCGCCCACACACCGCCCGGCCCGTTGCCACTCGACGAGGGCGTTGCGCCATCGGGCCCACGCCTCCCAGCTGTCCATGACGCCCAGCATCGGCTGCTGCGAGGAGAGGATCTGGTCGGTCTGCCGTTCAATGACAGCCCGCACCAGAGCAGCCTTGTCCGTGAAGTAGTGGTAGAGCTGCGAGCGCCCAACCCCGGCTGCCTCGCCGATGTGGTCGAGGGTGGTGGACTCCACGCCGTGTTCGAAGATGAGCTCGACCGCGCTGTCCACGATCCGGTCGCGGGTGGCCCGACCTTTGGCGGTGGACGGGGGACGTGCCGTTGCGGAGGTTGACGACGAGGTGGCGGCCATCGGCCCATGGTAGCCCGAAAATGTACTTGCCAGTACAAAAAGGATCCGTTACTAATGGACTACCAAGTACAAAGTAGGGACGACCCCAGGAGCCGACATGACCATGACCATCGCCGAACAGTCCGCAGCCACCCAGGCCGCCGCCGCTGCCCACCTGCCCTCCGATGTGTCCGAGGTCTTCGCTCGAGCCGTCGCCGGATGGCGGGAGACCGAGGTACCGGTGGGCGTGGTCCGGGTCGGCGAGGCCATGCCCGGGGCCACCCTCCTCGACGTCGCCGGGAACGAGGTGTCCCTCGCCGACCTGTGGGCCGACGGCCCGTTGGTCGTGGTGTTCTACCGGGGCGGTTGGTGCCCCTACTGCAACATCGCTCTACGGACGTACCAGAAGGACCTTCTACCCGTCCTCAACCGTGTGGGCGCTGGCCTGGTGGCCATCAGCCCCCAGGCTCCGGACCAGTCCCTGTCGACCCGCGAGAAGGCCGAGCTGTCCTTCACCGTCCTGTCCGATCCGCGGAGCGACGTCGCCCGTCAGGTGGGCATCACGTTCGAACAGACCGACGAGGTCATGGGGAGCCAGCGCAAGCTGGGTGTGGATCTGGCCGAGGTCAACGTGGACGGCTCGACCGAACTGCCGATGCCCACGGTCCTCGTGGTGGACACCTCGGGGACGATCACGTTCGTCGACGTCCATCCGGACTACACCAGCCGCACCGAGGTGCCGGTGATCGTGGAGGCGGTCCAGGCCACCCTCTGAGTCCGGTCCGTCCCGCCGGGGCGTCCGGTCACCCCACCCTTGACTTCTCGGTCCGGTTCTCTATAGTTATATAGATGACTAGAGAAGTACTGAGGCAGAGCATCAGCTTCCATTTGAGTCCGGAGTCCGGTGTCCCCGCCTACCTACAGCTGGTCCAGCAGGTCAAGCAGTCCCTCCGGATGGGGACCCTGGCCGTGGGGGACAAGCTGCCCACGGTCAAAGAGGTGGTGGCCGAGGTGGCCATCAACCCCAACACCGTGATGAAGGCCTACTGGGAGCTCGAACACGACGGGTTGGTCGAGGGGCGCCAGGGGGTCGGCACCTTCGTGGTCCGGCGACCCGAAGGCCCACCGCCCGACGTCCAGTCCCGCCTGGCCCGAAGCCTCGAGCGGTGGGTGCGCTCGGCCCGGAGCGAGGGTCTCGACGACGAGTCCATCGAGTCGATGCTCCGGGGGACGCTGCGGGGTCGACAGGACGAGGCCATCGCGTGATCGCCTCAGGTGTCCCGTCCATTCGGACAAACGGTCTGGGCAAGCGCTACGGGAGCCAGTGGGCGCTCCAGGACTGCACCCTCGAGGTGGCCCAGGGCCGGGTCTCCGCCCTCGTCGGACCCAACGGTGCCGGCAAGACCACCCTGCTGCGTCTGCTGGTCGGCCTGAGCACCCCCACGGAGGGAGCAGCGGAACTGCTCGGCCGGGCCCCGGCCCAGAACGAGGAGTTCCTGGCCAGTGTCGGCTATCTGGCCCAGGACGTCCCGCTCTACCGGCGCCTGTCGGCCGAGGACCACCTGGCCCTCGGCGCCCACCTCAATCGCCACTGGGACGCCAGTGGGGCCCGGGACCGCCTGGTCCGCCTCCGAATCCCGTTGGACCGTCCGGTGGCCAAGCTCTCGGGCGGACAGCGGGCCCAGGTGGGGCTGGGATTGGCGCTGGCCAAACGTCCCGAGGTCCTGCTGCTCGACGAGCCGGTAGCCGCCCTCGATCCCCTGGCCCGACGCGAGTTTCTGGCCTCGCTCACCGAGGCGGTGGCCGACGGTGGTCTGTCGGTGGTGCTCTCGTCCCACCTCCTCCACGATCTCGAGCGGGTGTGCGACCACGTGATCCTGCTGGCGTCGGCGCGTACCCAGCTCTGTGCCGACATCGACGACATCCTGGGCACCCACCGCATGCTGGTCGGAGCCCGACGACCGGTGGCCGGTGTCGAGCGCTCGGTCCACGTGATCAAGACCACCCAGACCACCAACCAGACCCGGCTGCTGGCCCGTCTCGACGGCCCCGTCCTCGATCCGACCTGGGAGGTCGAGTGAGGTCGGGCTGGAGGAGATCATCCTGGCCTACATGGGACACGACGAACCGGAGGCCACCGAGGTGGTCACGTTGGCGGGAGGTAGGCGATGAACCAACTCATCTGGCGGCTCCACCGGACCCAGGTGCTCTTCGCCGCCGCGGCGCTGGGTGCGCTGGCCGTGCTGTTGGTGATCACCGGGGTGGTGATGGCCCACGACTACCACCGGTTCCTGGCCACCTGTGCGGCCACCCAGACGTGCGGGGAGGGCCAGGGCCAGCTCTATGACGGCGACGGCGCCATCTTCGACATCGTGAACCTGACCATGGTGGTGCCCCTGCTGTTCGGGCTCTTCTGGGGGGCGCCGCTCGTGGCCAAGGAGTTGGAGGACGGGACCCACACGCTGGCCTGGACCCAGGGGGTCACCCGCCGCCACTGGCTGACCACCAACGTGGCCTGGGTCCTGCTGGCGGCGGCGGTGTGGGGGGCGGCCATGGCTGCTCTGGTGAGTTGGTGGCGCATCCCGGAGAACGCCCTCGGCACCCGGTTCGACGGCTTCGACGTCCAGGGCCTGGTGCCGGTGGCGTACTCGCTCTTCGCCGTGGCCCTCGGCATCGCCGTCGGGTCACTGTTCCGGCGCGTGCTCCCGGCCATCGCCACCACCCTCGGGGTGTTCGTCGCCGTGAGGGTGGCCATCGGGGTCTACCTCCGGCCCCACCTCCTGACCCCGCTGACCAGCTCGGCGCCCTTGGCTTCGGGTGGGGCCCCGGCCGGCTCGTGGGTCATCTCCTCGGGCCTGGTGGGGCCCAACGGCCAACAGCTCGGTCGCGGCATCGACCTCAGTCAGATGCCGGCCGCCTGTCTGCCCGGCGCCACGGGCGGCAAGGGGAACGTGCTCCCGTGCCTGACGTCCCACGGCTTCCGTCAGTTCGTGAGCTATCAGCCCGCCGGCCGCTTCTGGGCCTTCCAGGGGATCGAGGGGGGCATCTTCCTCGTCCTGACGGCCGCGCTCCTCGGCCTGGCCTTTTGGAGGGTGCTCACCCGCGACGCCTGAGCGTCGCCGGCTGACCCGGCTTCACTAGCATCGGCCGGGTCCGATCAGGGACCCGTCCGATCAGGGGGAGCCATGGCACACGATCCGGTAGTGGCCGGGACCATCACCGAGCGGGACAGTCTGGAGCCCCACTTCACGCTGCCCGACCAGGAGGCCCGGGCCGCCGACGCCCTCGCTCGCTACCGGGGCGACGCCAACCGACAGCCGAACGTGCTCATGATCCTCTTCGACGACGTGGGCTGGGGCGACTTCGGCTGCTACGGCGGGGGAGTGGCCGTCGGGGCGCCGACGCCGAACATCGACCGACTGGCCAGGAGGGGAAAGCTCCTCACGAGCTGCTACTCCGAACCGTCCTGCACGCCGTCGCGGGCCTCGATCATGACCGGGAGGCTGCCCATGCGCCACGGCCTGCTCCGTCCGCCGATGTACGGCCAGCCCGGCGGGCTCGACGGTGAGGTGACCCTGGCCCAGCTCCTGTCCGACGCCGGGTACGTGACCCAGGCCGTGGGCAAGTGGCACATCGGGGAGAACGTGGAGTCCCAGCCCCAGAACGTGGGCTTCGACGACTTCTACGGCTTCCTCTCCGTGTCGGACATGTACACCGAGTGGCGGGATCCGAACTTCTTCCCCGAGATCGTCTACAGCGCCGAGCGCACGGCGTGGGTGGAGAACCTGCCCTTCAACAAGTGCTTCGTCCACGCCACCCGGGGCGGGGAGACCGAGAACGTGGAGGAGGTGACCGTCCCGGTCCTCTCCCTCCTCGACGAGAAGTGGACCACTTACTCCCTCGACTTCATCCGCCGGATGGGCGCACCCGACCCCGGCGGACGGCGGCCCTGGTTCCTCTACCACTGCACCCGGGGTGCCCACTTCGACAACTACCCCCACGAGCGGTTCCTCGGTTCGTCGCCGGCCAAGCACCCCTACAAGGACACCATCATCGAGCTCGACGACATCGTGGGCCGGCTGGTGGCCGAGTTGGAGGCCACCGGGCAGATGGAGGACACGCTCGTGTTCATCTCGTCGGACAACGGCCCCGAGATGGAGACGTGGCCCGACGCCGCCTACTCGCCCTTCCGCAGCGCCAAGGGCTCGACCTGGGAGGGGGGCCAGCGGGTCCCGGCCATCGTGGCCTGGCCGTCCATGATCGCCCCCGACATCGCCACCGACGGCCTGTTCTCCCAGATGGACCTGTTCAACACCCTGCTCGCCCTGGCCGGGGCCGAGGGCTCGATCCCCGAGGACCGCTTCATCGACGGGGTGGACCAGACCTCGTTCCTCCTCGACCCGGCTGGGCAGTCCAACCGCAAGTACCTCTACTACTGGCTGACCAACGTGTTCTCGGCCTTGCGGGTGGGGGAGTGGAAGTTCATGGTGGCCTCCACGTCCGACGACGACCGCGACTGTTTCAACCTGGGCGGCTTCACCGGGGTGACCCAGAAGTACTCGCACGGCCGGCTCTACAACCTCTACCTCGATCCGAAGGAGAGCCACAGCTACATGATCCGCAAGCTCGCCTACATCGACAGCTTCACCAGCGGCATCCGCGACCACTTCATCACCTACGGGCGCTACCCACCCAAGCAGCCCATCGCGGCGATGCAGTAGGCGGGACACCACCCATGGGTGCCTGGAACTGAAAAATGGCGACAGCACCGTGAGGCCCGTGGTGCTCCTCCCGTCACTCGGCCGACCCCGCACCGACTTCGACGAGTTGGTGGCGGCTCTTCAGTTGGTGGGCCGGGACGCCGTCGCTGTGGATCTGCCCGGTGTGGGCGACGCCGCCGACCGGGCGGTGGGTGCAGACCTCCATGCCATCGCCGCCGACGTCGCCGGACGTGTCGGCTCCCTCGGGAGCCCGTGGCATCTGGTCGGCCACGCCTTCGGGAACCGGGTGGCCCGGTGCCTGGCATCCGCCCGTCCCGACCTCGTGGCCTCACTCATCCTGCTCGGGTGCGGCGGCAAGATCCCCGGGGACGACGAGGCCCGCTCCGCCCTACTCGAGTGCTTCACCGAGCCGCCCGGCTCGGATCGCCACCGCCGCGCCGTGGCCACCGCCTTCTTTGCTCCCGGCCGTTCGGTGCCGGTGTCCTGGGAGTCCGGATGGTGGCCGGAGGCCGCCGCCGCCCAGGGTCGGGCCACCGAGGCCACACCCCTGGGTGACTGGTGGGTGCCACCGGACCCGGTGAGCGTGCTGGCCGTGGTCGGGCAGGAGGACCGGATCTCACCGCCGGCCAACGCCATCGACCTCGTGGACTCGGTGGGTGGACGGGGTCGCCTGGAGATCGTGGCCGATGCGGGTCACGCCCTCCTTCCCGAGCAGCCCGAGGCGGTGGCCGACGCGCTGGTCGACTTCCTGTCCCAGGTCGATCCCTGACCGGCGGCCCTCGGGAACGCGGGACAGAGGCTGTTGCCCGGGTCGATCGGTTCGGTACCGGGAGGACCACGCAGCGTGAGGAAGCCAGGTATTGCTACCCGTTTGACCTTGACCGTCACCTTGACGGGTGGGATGTTTGCTCCGACGGCGGCTGGACTGAAGGGTTGACAATGCGGGGATGGAGAGTGGCGGGCGCCGTCATCGGTGCGGTGGTTATGGGCGTGGGCGCCCTGACCGTGGTGGATGCAGGGGCAGCGAGCAGTCCGGTCTACGGCACGTATGTGCCGACGAACGCGACGATCGAGCGGGTGCCGTACGTGACGGACCTGACGACGAGCAGCGCCGAGGTCAACTGGGCCCAGAATACGGCCACCCGTGGTTACCTGACCTGGGGCCCCGGCACGAGCTGCACGGCCAACAAGACCGCCACAGCGGCCACGACGATCCCGGCGTTCACGCCCGACCTGAACCACGCCACGGCGGTGACCGACCACTACACGGTGAGCGGGGCCGCTGAGTACCAGTCGTCCATGCTGCTGAGCGGTCTGGGTGCCGGGAAGACGTACTGCTACGAGCCCTGGTCATCGACCGGTGTGAGCCTGGCGGCACCTCAGTCGTTCTCGACGCTCGACGTGACCGCACCCTCGACGGGTGTGACCTTTGACGTGGTCGGAGACCTGGGCGAGACGACGGGGGTCGACCAGGTAGGCAACGTGAACACCGACCAGGCGGCCATCGATACGGGGATCGGACAGAGCGGAGCCAAGTTCACTGTTCTGGCCGGCGATGTGGCCTACAGCGGGGGGACGGATACGAACTATGGCGACCTGACGACGACGGGCAGCGAGGTGAGCAACATCTTCGGCCCGAGCTACTGGCCGAACACCGGGGGCATCCCGACGTACGCCGCCAGCGGCAACCACGGCCAGATCATTACCGGCCTACGGACCTGGCCAGAGGAGCAGATAGCGGAAAGCGACACGGCGAACCCGGGCACGTACAGTTACGAGCAGTACCCGGCCGACAGTCTGATCCCGACGACGAACACCCCGGACTCCTGGTATGCGGTGCAGGACGGCAACGTGCGGATCTACGTGCTCGACGCCGCCTGGGCCGATGGCACGACCTACCTGGCCACGACCAAGGCCACCGGGGCCCTGTGTGCATCGGATCCGGCCGACTGCAAGGGCTACCAGATCGACGCTGCTGAGCACTGGGCCGCCGGATCTGCCGAGATGACGTGGCTGAAGAGGGACCTGGCCGCCCAGCCCGCCGGGACGATCAAGATGGCGGTGTTCCACTACCCGCTGCAGAGCCTGAACAACACGCAGCAGTCGGACCCGTATCTCCAGGCCGCGCTCCAGCCGGTGCTCCAGCAGTACGGGGTGAGCATGGCGTTCAACGGCCATGCCCACACGTACCAGCGGTTCGTTCCGAACAACGGCAGCCTGATCAGCTACGTGACCGGTGGCGGGGGAGGGACGCTGCAGCCGGTTGACGGCACCAACGACACGAAGGGCAAGTGCGCGGCCGCCGTCGCCAGTGAGCAGGTCTACGCCCTCGGCCTGGGTTCGGCCGGTGTCATCGACTGCGGCCAGTCGGCTCCGCCGATGACGAAGAACGCCTCGGGCTCGTACTACGTCCCGAATGAGTCGGCGGCGAACGTCTACAACTTCCTGAAGGTGAACGTGACCGGCAACGTGATCACCGTGACGCCGATGAACGCGCTGGACCAGCCCTTCGACCAGCAGAGCTATACGGTGGTGAACGGCGTCACGACGCTGTCTACGGGCGACGGTGACCCCGCCGACCACAACCACCACGACGACGAGCTCCACGACCACCACAGCGCCACCTCCGCCGCCAGGAGTGGCGCTCGTCCAGAGTCATCCGTCCAGTGGAGCCACGAACCAGCTCGCGTCAGCCGCCGCCCGGTGACAAGCTGATCCTCTCGGTAGCCAGTACACGGGGGCAGCCAGCCACCTGACGGAGTGACGGACAGTGCCGGCGACACGTGGACCAAGCTGGGAGCGGCGTACAGCAGCGGGCCACATCTCGGAAGGGGAGCTGTGGTGGACCGACGCCAAGGGCGGCCCCACGACGGTGACCGTGAGCGGCCAGGCCGCATCGATCGAGACCGAGGTGCAGGAGTACAGTGGCCTGGAGGCCGGAGCGCCTAACGCAGCGACCTTGGTGGCAGGGGCCAGCTCGACCAGTCCGACGACGGATCCCGTTGACTGGACCGGCCGGTGATCTCGAGGTCGGCTTCGTGGCCAGCCATGGCACTGCGGAGCAGATCACGCTGCCCGGCTTCGTCACGAGTCCGCTGAACACCGTGGCCACTGCCACCTCAGCAGCAGTATCGCCGTCTGTGACGGCCGGGTACGAGATGCTCGGGGACCACTTGCAACTCCGCAGGTCGACGCACGCCCCGACGGCCCATGTGGTGGACCGGCGGCCTGGCGTACTGGCAAGTCGCAGGCTGACTTCTCGACACGTCGGGTCTCACAACAGGTCGATCAGACCTCACCAGGTAAATGTGCTCCATCCAGTTGTAGGAGGTCATCGACGTCCCGGGTACAGAGCGGACCTCGATCGAGTCGATTCGAGGGCGGCGACGATAGATGAGGACAAGTGACGGCTGGCCTTGTGCATCAGCAACGACTCGGAAACACGCTAGGCGGACCGCGGCTGCGCGAGTGGTGATGGTGAACGCCGCTTCGCCCGCTGCAGCCTGTCCTGACGCCGGGCCCGCTCAACGGGTTCGGTTGCTGCGTGAGGTCCGGCGGCGAGTTCGGCCATGGTGATGGCGGTGATAGCGACTTCGATCGGGAGGTCAGCGGGGTCGAGAAGCTCGAGATCGATCACCACTGAGGTGTCGAATTCCTCGGGGTCGACGATTGGGCTCAGACACGAGGATCGAAGTCCTGTGACGCCACCCGGTCCAGGTCGACGCGAGTCGCTCCAGGTCGACGTTCGGCGCCCCGGCGAACTCGGCCACAGCGGCTTCGGCACTAATGTACCGATGCCGACGGAGCGGCTCAGTTCGCCGACCGGGACGCCATGGCGGGTCACCACAAATGCTGGCCCTGGTCGAACCCACGCATGATGTCGCCGCTCTCGTTTCTGAGTTGTCGTTGGGTGATTTCAGTGCTCGCGACCGAAGTGTAGCACTGCGTGCTACGCCGATTCGTGCATCGGTCCCAGCTCCGAACATGCGCTCTGCAGAGGTCCGCGAGTACGGTTGGCCTGGGCTTCCCCGCTCGGTCCGGGGTCGCAGGCGGCGCACGGCGCCGGTACCCGACAGCAGGTGAACCCATGCTCTACCAGGCCTACCAAGCGCAACGGGATCTCACGGCCCCGGCCCGTGCCTTCGCCGGTCTGGCCTCGTGGACGTTGGGCGAGCTGCCCGACCGCTTCACCGAGAACCGGTTCGGGCGTCGCCTGGCCGCCGGCTACGAGATGGTGGGACGGGCCCGCCTCATCCACGAGCGTCCCGCCTTCGGCATCGATCACGTCACGGTGGGCAACGAGGTGGTGCCGGTGCGCGAGGAGGTGGCCCTCTCGACGCCCTTCTCCTCCCTCATCCACTTCGCCAAGGACCTCGGCGAGTACCAGCCCAAGGTGCTGTTGGTGACGGCCCTGGCCGGTCACTTCTCCACCCTGCTCCGCGCCACCGTGCGGTCGCTGAGCGCCGACCACGACGTCTACGTCACCGACTGGCTGAACGCCCGGGACGTCGGGATCGAGCACGGCGGCTTCGGTCTCGACGACTACATCGCCCAGGTGATCTCGTTCCTCGAGTTCATGGGTCCGGGATCCCACCTGATGGCCGTGTGCCAGCCGTGCCCGGCCTCACTGGCCGCCGCCTCGGTGATGGCCGCCACCGACAACCCGAGTCAGCCCAAGAGCCTGGTGCTCATGGCCGGCCCCGTCGACACCCGGATCAACCCGACCAAGGTGAACGACCTGGCCCACTCCAAGCCGCTCACCTGGTTCGAGGACAACGTGATCACCACGGTTCCCCTGCGCTACCCGGGCGCGCTGCGCCGGGTGTACCCGGGATTCCTCCAGCTGTCGGGGTTCATGTTCATGAATCTCGAGCGCCACGTGAAACAGCACATCGAGCTCTACAACGACCTGGTGCGGGGTGACTACGAGGAGGCCCGCCAGATCGAGGAGTTCTATGACGAGTACTTCGCCGTGCTCGACATGCCGGCCGAGTTCTACCTCGAGACCATCGACCGGGTCTTCCAGCGCGAGCTGCTGGCCCGGGGCGAATTCACCTGGCGGGGCAACGTCGTCGACCCCCGGGCCATCCGGCGGACCGGGCTGCTCACCGTCGAGGGGGAGAAGGACGACGTGTGCGGCGTGGGCCAGACCATGGCCGCCCAGGAGCTGTGTTCAGGGATCCGGCCGGCCAAGAAACGTCACCATCTCCAACCGGGCGTCGGCCACTATGGGGTGTTCAGCGGCAGCCGGTGGGAATCGCAGGTCTATCCGATCGTCCGTAACTTCATCGCCGCCAACGACGTGGCCTGAGGCCCCGGCCCCTCAGCGCGGTCGAACTAGAACTCCATCTCCAGCTCTTCGACGTCGTCGTGCTCCGCCTCGGCGGCGGCCGTCCACTCCACCATCTCGGGCAGGGAGAGGATGGTCTCGCAGTAGGAGTTGGCGATCTCGCCCAGTTTCACGTCGTAGGTGCGGATGCGCGTGCACACCGGGGCGTACATGGCGTCGGCCACGGTCGGCGATGTGCCGAAGAGGAACGGGCCGCCCGAGGCGGCCAGGCACTCGTTCCACAGGTTCTCGATCCTGTCGACGTCGGCCTGTGCCCCCGCCCACACCGGGAACCCGGGGTGTCGGCTCTTGATGTTCATGGGCAGTGCCGACCGCAGGTTGGCGAAGCCGGAGTGGATCTCGCCGGACACCGAGCGGCACAGGGCCCGGGTGTTCTGGTCCTCGGGGAAGAGGTGGCGTTCGGGAGCGAGCTCGTGCAGGTACTCGGCCATGGCCAGCGTGTCCCACACCACCAGCTCGCCGTGGCTCAGCCGGGGCACCAGGAACGACGGCGAGAGCAAGAGGAGCTCGGCCCGCACGCCGGGGTCCTGGCTGTCCACCGCCTCGACGACGAAGTCCAAGCCGGCGAAGCGGCACAACAGCCAGCCCCGCAACGACCACGCCCCGTAGTTCCTGCTGTTGATGGTGAGGACTGCCTGGGCCATAGGTGACTCCTCGGCGCGGGGTTCGGGTACCGGGGGGGCACGGTCCGTTCGGACCGTCGTGGTACCGCCGTGCTCACCGATCAAATTAGGTCACCCGGACCCGACGCACCAGTAGGCGATAACGGCCGCCCGACTGTGCTCCCGACCGCAAGGGCCCGCCGCCCCTGCCGTGGGCTGGTTCCGCGCCCTTCCGCGTTGTCCCCGACCGCGCCGCCACGAGGCGGCCGGGGACGGGTGCCACTACTTCTTGGTCACCACCGTGGCCGTCGCCGGGGGCGCGGACATCTCGGCCAGGCTGGACATGAAGGCGTGCTGTGCGGCGAGCAGCTTGTCGGCGAACGAGAAGGTGGACTCGACCGTCTCGGACGGGGTGGGCAGTTTGTCGACCATGGGGATGCGGGAGGTGTCGGGCCGGAAGGTGTCGAAGGCCGCAGACGTGGACTTGAGGGCTCCGAGCGTCCAGTTCTGGGTGGTCTCCACGACCTTGACGACGCCGTCCTGGACCTTTTCGGTGATCTCGAGTGCGTTCATGGTGATCCTCTCCTGTGGTTGTCAAGCGTGTGCATACTTTACCAAGCACACGGTCGAAGTCAAGCACCGGAGCGGATCCCCGCAGGACGCGGCGCTAGCCGGCGAAGCGGACGCGTAGGACCTTTTTGTCGAACTTGCCCACGCTGGTCTTGGGGACGGCGTCGATGACCTCCACCCGTTCGGGCAGCTGCCAGCGGGCGAAGCCGTTGGCCAGCAGGTGGTCGCGCACCTGCTCGACGTCGATGGCCACGCCGGGCGAGGCCACCAGACAGACCAGTGGACGCTCCTGCCATTTGGGGTCGGGGATGGCGATGACGGCGGCCTCGGTCACGCCTTCCATCTGCATGACGCTGGCCTCCATGTCCACCGACGAGATCCACTCGCCGCCCGACTTGATGAGGTCCTTGGTGCGGTCGGCGATGACGAAGTAGCCATCGGGTGAGGCCACGGCCACGTCACCGGTCTTGAACCAGCCGTCGTCGGTGAAGGCGTCCTGGCCGAGCCCGTGGAGGTAACCGTCGACCACCCACGGCCCCCGGACGCACAGGTCGCCCATGGCCTCGCCGTCGGCGGGGACCGTGGCCCCGGCGTCGTCGCGGATGGTGATCGCCACCCCGGGCAGGGGCAGCCCGGCCTGGGTGCGGGCCGCCGTGGTGATCTCGGCCTCGGGCCAGTCCCGCATGCGTTCCTGGGGCCAAGCCACCGAGGCCAGGGGCGACGTCTCGGTCATGCCCCAGGCCTGGACGATGCGCAGCCCGAACTCGTCGGCGTAGCGGTCGATGAGGGCGCGCGGGGGTTGAGCGCCGCCGCAGATGATGTGGCGGACGTCGGGCAACGAGCCGCCGCGGCGGGCCAGCTCGTCGGCCACACCGAGCCACACCGAGGGCACCCCGGCGGCCACGGTCACCCGCTCGGCCGACACCAGGTCGAGAAAGTCGGACGGGTCGAGGGCCCCGGCGAAGAACACCTGCTTGGCCCCCACGGCGGTGGCGGCGTAGGGCATGCCCCAGGCGTTGGCGTGGAACATGGGCACCTGGGGCAGCACGGCATCCCCGGGCCCGATGGACATGGCGGCGTGGCTGGTGCAGGCCAGAGCGTGGAGGAAAGTCGACCGGTGGGTGTAGACGGCACCCTTGGGCCGGCCGGTGGTGCCCGAGGTGTAACAGAGCCCCATGGGCTGGCGTTCGTCGATCTCCCGTCGGGGGTACTCGGTGGGCTGGTCGGCCAGCAGGTCCTCGTAGGCGATGGCCCCGGCGATCGACGTCTCGGGGACGGTGTCCCCGAGGACGATGACCTGGTCCAGCGGACCCAGGTGCTCGAGGGCCTGCTCCAACAGGGGGAGCAGGTCGGGATCGACCAGCACGGCCCGGTCGTCGGCGTCCCCGATGATGAAGGCCAGGTCCTCACCGGACAGACGGAGGTTCAGGGTGTGGAGCACCCGTCCGGTGCAGGGGACGGCGAAGTACGCCTCGAGGTGGCGGGCGCTGTTCCAGGCCAGCGTGGCCACGGTGGCGCCCTCGGGGATGCCCAGGCGGTCGAGGGCGTGCATGAGCTGGCGCGTCCTCGACCCGAACTCGGTGTAGGTGTGGCGTTCGACCGTCCCCTCGGGCGACCGGCTCACCAGTTCGGCGTGGGGCGCGTGCACCGGGGCGTTGTCGAATAGCAGCCAGGCGTTGAGCGGGGTGTCCATCATGGCGCTGACCTCATGGGGCCAGAACGTACTGCCCCGGTGCCGGATACTGCACCGGGTGGCGGGCGCTGCCCAGGCCCGAGGGGGCCGGGCGCACATCACCCGAGCGCTCGGCGGCCCACCGTCCCCACGGCTCCCACCACGAGCCCGGGAGCGTGGCCGCCGACGCCAGCCAGCGCTCAGGGTCGGGTCCGAGCTCCGGGCCGAGGCACACGCTCATCTTGGGGTTGCCCGGCGGGTTGACCAGGCTCTGGATGTGGCCCGAGGTGGACAGGGCGAACTGGCTGGACCCACCCAGCAGTTGCGTGGTGGCGTAGCAGGCCTTCCACTCGGTGAGGTGGTCGGTGCGGGCGCCCACGACGAAGGTGTCACACGTCACCCGACTGAGGTCCACCTTGGTCCCGAGCACGGAGACGTCGCCGGTGGCCAGCGAGTTGTTGGCGAACATGTCCAGGAAATCGAGGTGGAGCCCGGCGGGCAGCCGGGTGGGGTCGGCGTTCCACGACAGGACGTCGAAGGTCGGCGGCCGGTCGCCGAGCAGGTTGGAGCCGACCCAGTAGTTCCAGATGAGGTCGTTGGGCCGGAGCAGGCAGAAGATGGCTTCGGCCTCGTGGGCCGGGAGCACGCCGCGCCGCTGGGCCGTGGCCCGGGCATTGCGGACGATGGTGGGACTCCCGAACATTCCGATGAGGGTGGGGACGGAGAAGTCGAGCAGCGTCACGGCGAAGGTGGCCGAGTGGATGAGGGCGTCGGACAGGGCGGCCAGCCGGCCCAGCAGGGCGGCGGTGGTGATGCCCCCGGCGCACAGGGAGATGGTGTTGACCTGTTCGGTGCCGGCGATCTCGGCCGCGGCCCGAAGCGCCTCCTCCACGCCGGCCACGTAGGTGTCGAGGTCCCAGTCCCGGTGCTCGACGGTCGGGTTCCGCCAGCTGACCACGAACATCTGTAGGCCCTGGGTGAGGGCGTACTCCACCAGGCTGCGACCGGGGGCCAGGTCCATGAAGTAGTACTTGTTGATCTGCGGGGGAATGAGCACCACCGGCGTGGTGCGGACCTCGTCGACCAGCGGCGAGTACTGCAGCAGCTCGCACACCTCGTTGCGGAAGACCACTGCGCCGGGGGTGACGCCGACATCGCGCCCGACCACGTGGGCGTCGGGGTCGGCCGTGCGCGGCATGCCGCGGTGGGTGACGACGTCCCGGACGATGTTGGCTGCTCCCGAGGCCAGGCTGCGGCCCCCGGTCTCGAAGGCCCGCTCGAGGGCGTCGGGATTGAGGAGCAGGACGTTGGTGGGGGCCAGGGCCGAGGTCACCAGGGTGGTGGCCAGCCGGGCCCGCTGCTTGGTGCGCCAGTCCACCGGCGTGTCCTCCACCAGGGCAAGCGAAGCCCGGGACCAGGCCAGGTAGGACTGGCCCAGGCGGCGGAAGCCCGGGTTCTTGGTCCAGGCCGGATTCTTGAACCGCCAGTCCTTGGGCTCGGGGGCGACGTCCGACTTCCCGATGGCGATCTTGCCCAGCTCGAGGCCGACGCCGGCCACGGTGCGGGGGAGACCGGTGGTGGTGCGTACGCCCACCTGCACGGTGGCATCGGCCAGCCCCAACGGGTCGATGCGTCCCATGAGGCGGCGGGCGACACCCGCCGGTCCCCGCACTATGGAAGCAGTGAACTTACGCAACGTCGCCTTTGCCTGCTCCTACCTCGTGGTCTCATGCCGAGTTCGCCGGTGCTCTCTCACCCAGTCAACCACAGCCCTTCCCGTTTCGGACGGGGGAATTTGGCGAATTGTGCGAACGGCGTGTGAACAGTTGGCCGGGTGGGGGCGGGCGATCGGTACAGTGCAGGCATGGTCTGTGTACGGGTACCGGCGACCCCGAGCCGACGTTGACCGACGACGGGGCCGATGGGGCCGACGATCCGTCCGGGTCGCGGTCGAACGGACCGTGGGACAGCTTCGGCGGCTACCTGCGCAGCCAGCGCCACCTGGCCCAACTCAGCCTGCGTCAGCTGGCCGACCTGACCAAGGTCTCCAACCCCTACCTGAGCCAGATCGAGCGTGGCCTCCATCAGCCCTCCATCGCCGTGATCAAGTCCCTGGCCCAGGCGCTCAACCTGTCCGTCGGCGACCTGTTGGCCCATGCCGCCGACATCGTCACCGGGGAGGAAGGCCCCTCGACCACGGAGGCCTCCATCCGCCGGGACCCCCGACTCAATGACTCCCAGAAGAGTGCCCTCCTGGCCGTGTACGCCTCCATGGTCACCGAGTCCGGTCCTTCCCCGAGTCCCGAGGCCGACCCGGCCGACGACGGCCCACCGGCCGAGGGTCCGGTGCCGGGTGGGACGGTGTCGGGCTGATCGCATCCCTGTTGAACGGGAACGGCGCTCGCTGGGGATCTGCCCGTGCCGACCCTTCCGAACCGCAACCGTGTCTCTGCGGGTGCGATTGCCACCGTGTCTGTGCATTGCCTTGTGCAATTAGCGGTTCGACCGCCGATGACCACTACCGTGAACTGATCACCCGAGGAGCCGACACCAGGAGGGCGCGGTGATCGCCCAGGGCGACGAGTCGGCCCTGGCGCGCCTGGTGGGAACAGCCACCTTCGAGCGGGGCAGGGCCTACGCCGAGCACGGTGCGGTCCGCAACTGCACCTGGAATCCGGGCGGCACCCACGTGGTGGGCCAGGTCCAAGGGGGTGCCTCCCGGCCCTACGTGGCGTCGGTGCGGCTGACCCGGGCGTCCAACCGTCAGCTGTCCGCCATCGAGGCCACCTGCAGCTGCCCGGTGGGCTACAACTGCAAGCACGCCGTGGCCCTGGTGCTGGCCGACGAGATCGCCGGAGACGTCCCCAACCCGCCGACCCTCACCCTGGTCCAGGGGGACCTGGCGCCCGCATCCCGTCCCGCGGCAGGGGGCACGGGACGGTCACGTCGGCGCGGCGTGCGTACGGCCCACCCCGCCGACGCCGGCACCGAAGGCACCGACTGGGCCCTCCCGCTCGAGGCGCTGTTGGATGCCGAGGATGACGATCCCGACGACCCGGCCGACGACACCGGCCCGGCCGAGTTGGCCCTCCAGTTCGAGCTGATCGTGACCCCCGAGGTCACCGGCCGCTCCGTACGGCGCTCCTCGACAGTGGGTCCGGGCATCAGGATCCGCCCGGTCATCCCCGGCCAGTCCGGCAAGTGGGTGCGGAGCGGCGTGTCGTGGTCGAGCCTCGAGTACTTCTCCTACGGGCGCCGGCGCTCCCACCGCTTCGGCGAGCAGCTGTTGGTGGTGAAGGAGCTCCTGGCCCTGAGCCGGCTGTCGGGTGGACAGAACACCTATAGCTACACCGATGAGGTGGTGCGGCTGGAGGCCATCAACAGCCGTCGGGTCTGGGACCTTCTGGGCGAGGCCCGGGGGCTCGGGATGCCCCTCGTCCAGGCCGGCCGGCAGGCCCCGCCGGTCACCTTCCTCCCGTCGGTGGCGGCGGTGACCATCGACGTCACCCGCACCGGGTCGGGGCTCCGGGCCCAGCCCCGCATCGGCACCGACGCCATCGACCTCCCCCTCGAGACCTCCATGCTCATCGGGCGTCCGGCCCACGGCATCGCCTGGTGGGACGAGTCGGCACCGACGGACCGGGCCGCCACCGGTCTCGGACTCGCCGCCCTCGACATGCCGGTCGACGACGACCTCCGGGCCTTCCTGCGCACCGCCACCGTCGACGTGCCCCACCACGACGAGGAGCGCTTCGTGCGCGCGCTGGTGCCGAGGCTCCGACGCCGGGTGCCGGTGGGGTCGAGCGACCGGTCGGTCGAACTGCCCGAGGCCCGGCCGGCCACCCTCATCTGCTCCCTGCGTCACGACGAGGGCCACCGGCTGCACCTGGCCTGGACCATGGGGGGCGAGGGGATCGACGGGCGCGAGCGCCTGTGGGGAGCCCGAGGTCGCTTCCGCGACCGGGCGGCCGAGGAGTCGGTCATGGACGCGGTGGTCGAGATCCTCCGGCCCCTACCCGGGCTCTTCGAGCGCTGGCGGGTCGGGGACCGGCTGGCGGCCGAGAGCCAGCTCGAGGGCATGGACGTGGTGCGGTTCATCACCGAGCTGCTTCCCCGGCTCGAGGCCACCGAGGGTGTGACCGTGGAGCACGTGGGCACCCTCCCCGAGTTCCGCGAGGCTGACGCCGCGCCGGTGGTGAGCCTGGGGGGGAAGGCCACCAAGGACAACGACTGGTTCGATCTCACCGTCACGGTCACCGTGGGCGGGGAGAAGGTGCCCTTCACCGAGCTGTTCGTAGCCCTGGCCGAGGGGCAGGGACATCTCATCCTCCCCTCGGGGACGTGGTTCTCCCTCGACAGCGACGAGCTCCGCGAGCTGGCCCGGTTGATCGCCGAGGCCCGTGCCCTGCTCGACGAGGACGACGGCGGTATCCGGCTCAACCGCTTCCAGGCCAGTCTGTGGGAGGACCTCCAGCACCTGGGCGTGGTCACCGCCCAGGCCCGCCGGTGGGAGGAGTCGGTGCGCTCCCTGGCCGAGGCGGCCGACCGGACCGAGTACCCCAGCCCCACCACCCTGCACGCCACCCTGCGCCCCTACCAGTTGGCCGGCTTCAACTGGCTGGCCTACCTCTACGAGCACCGCCTCGGCGGGGTCCTGGCCGACGACATGGGACTGGGTAAGACGCTCGAGGCCCTGGCCCTCATGTGCCACACCAAGGAGCGGGACCTGAGCGATGCCCCCTGGCTGGTGGTGGCCCCGACCAGCGTGGTGGGCAACTGGGCCGCCGAGTGCCGTCGGTTCGCCCCCGGGCTGCATGTGGTGACGGTCACCGAGACCGAGAAGCGCCGGGGCACGCCCTTGGCCGAGCACGCCATGGGGGCCGACCTCGTGGTCACCTCCTACAGCCTGTTCCGTCTGGAGTACGACGGGTATGCCGGCGTCGGTTGGGCCGGCCTCTTCCTCGACGAGGCCCAGTTTGCCAAGAACCGCCAGTCCCAGACCTACCAGCGGGCCAAGCTGCTGCCGGCCCCGTTCAAGGTGTGCATGACCGGGACGCCCATCGAGAACAACCTCATGGAGCTGTGGTCCCTGCTGTCCATCGCCGCCCCGGGCCTGTTTGCCAGCCCCGAGCGGTTCGCCGAGTACTACCGCCTGCCCATCGAGCGGAACGCCGACGTCGAGCGCCTGGCCCAACTTAGGCGCCGGGTCCGGCCCCTCATGCTGCGCCGCACCAAAGAGCAGGTGGCGAGCGACCTGCCCGACAAGCAGGAGCAGGTCCTCGAGCTCGACCTCAACCCCCGCCACCACCGGATCTACCAGACCCACCTCCAGCGAGAGCGACAGAAGATCCTCGGCCTCCTCGGCGACATGAACAAGAACCGCATGGCCATCTTCCGGTCCCTCACCCTGCTCCGCCAAGCCAGCCTGGACGTGTCGCTCATCGACGACTCCTACGACGGGGTGCCCTCCACCAAGCTCGACGCCCTGATGGAGATGCTGGAGGACATCGTGGAGGACGGGCACCGCGTCCTCGTGTTCAGCCAGTTCACCCGGTTCCTCACCCTGGCGCGGCAGCGGATCGAGAAGGCCGGCATCGACCTCTGCTACCTCGACGGCAAGACCCGCCGGCGCGACACGGTCATCGACGAGTTCCGCAACGGTGAGGCCCCAGTGTTCCTAATCAGCCTCAAGGCCGGCGGCTTCGGACTCAACCTGACCGAAGCCGACTACTGCATCCTCCTCGACCCGTGGTGGAACCCGGCGACGGAGGCCCAGGCCGTGGACCGCGTCCACCGCATCGGCCAGACCAGGAAGGTCATGGTCTACCGCCTGGTGGCCAAGGACACCATCGAAGAGAAGGTCATGGCCCTCAAGGCCAAGAAGTCGGCCCTCTTCGCCGACGTGATGGACGCCGGGGGTCTGGAGTCGGGAGCGCTCACCGCCGCCGACATCCGCGGCCTTCTGGACTGAACCTTGCGGAGAGGGATGACCCCACGGGCTAGCGGTTGGATGGAGCAGCCGGACGACCGCGGGCCGGCGTCATGGACCGGCGAGAGCAGCGGTCGCACTGCTCCGACGCCGTCGGACCAGTGTCAGAAACTGTACATAGATGTACAGCGATGTACAATATGTCCCCATGGATCGGAACGTGACTGTCAGCCAGGCTCGAGCGGTGCTCCCCGAAATCGTTCAGCGCGTTGCCGACGGCGAGGAGATCACGATCACCCGACACGGAAAGGCAGTGGCCGTGGTGGTCCGACCCGACGCCCTTCGAGTTCGACGGGCCGATGTCGCACTCGAGGGTGCGGCGGGAATCCGGGACCTGCTGGACGCTGGACAGAACACGCCGCTCGATGCCGCAGCTTCTCTGAGTGAACAACAGGCCGAGGACATGATCCGGGATCTGCGGGCCAACCGCTCCCGGCGCTAGCGAACCAGTGGACGCATTCGACGCCGACGTCCTGATCTACGCCGCCGTCGCCGGTCACGAATTGGGGCGCCGGGTCCGGGCCCTCTTCGCCGACGAGTCGTTCCCCGACGGCCCCGGCCGCATCGGCTCGGTGCTGCTCGTCCCTGAGCTCCTGACCAAGCCGAACCGCGAGGGTTCCGACAATGAGCTCTCGGCCCTCGCGTCGTTGCTTGGCCGCATCGAGCTGCTCCCGTTCGACCGGGCCACCGCCGACTTGGCGGCATCACTGGGGGCAATCTACGGCTTGCGCGCCGCCGACGCCGTCCACCTGGCTACCGCCGTAGGGGCAGGCGCCAACCGATACATCACCAATAACCGCAGGGACTTCCCCCGTTCCATCGTCGAAGTGACGGTGACCTACCCCGGGGATCTCGACGATCCCGGATAGACAGGGGGGTAGCCGCCACTCCGGCCGGCCTGCCGGTAATGGTATCGGATCTGATACCATAGAGGAATGGATGCAGCGACACTCATTCGACGGGCCCGTTCAGGGTCGGGCCTGTCTCTCCGCCAGCTGGCCCAACGGGCGGGCACGTCGCATGCCACCCTCTCGGCCTATGAGGCGGGTCGGGTCGATCCCTCGGTTCACACCGTCCAGCGGATCCTGCAATCCGCCGGGTTCGATCCTGCCGTCGTCCTCGTCCCCCGGGTCGACCCCACGGAGGAGGGACGGGGCGACGAACTGGTCCAGGTGCTCGAAGTGGCCGCCCAGTTTCCGGCCCGCCACGCACGCCGTCTTTCCTATCCGAAGTTTGGAGCGCCATGACGGGATTGGTGGAGAAGATCGTGGCCATCGACCAGGCGCTGGGAGGGGCCAACATCCCCCACGCCTTCGGTGGCGCGCTCGCCTTGGCGTGGTGCACGGAGCGGGCCCGGGGCACGATCGACATCGACGTCAACATCTTCGCCGACGTCGGCCGGACGCGCGAGGCCTTCACCGCCCTCCCCGATGGCGTCGAGTGGTCGGAGAAGGACGTGGCACGGACGGAGACCGAGGGTCAGGTGCGGTTGTGGTGGGAGGGGACGCCGGTCGACATCTTTCTCAGCACCACCGAGTTCCACGACCAGGTTGCCACCCGGATACGCACCGAGTCCTTCGCCGGCTCGGAAGTTCCCTTTCTCTCGTGTACCGACTTGGCCGTGTTCAAGGCGTTCTTCAACCGCACGAAGGACTGGGCGGACCTGGAAGAGATGGCCGGAGCGGGGACACTGGACATCGATCGGGTGATCGGGGTCCTCGTGCGCTACCTGGGTACGGGGGACGAGCGCATCGAACGACTCCGATCGCTCTGAGCGTTGTGCCTCGCCTGATCCCGCTCGGCATGGTTTCCTGACCGCAACCGGTGCCCACGTGGACCGGGCGGGGCCCCGAAGGGCGACCGTCCCAACCGGCATTCCGACCACGAGGGCGAGGCGACTCTCTCTGCGCGCGCGGCGATGACCGTCCGCGAGCCGTCAGGGCGGTGCTCGACCAGTCCTCGGGAAGTGTGACGGACACCACGCTGCACGTGGAATCGACCGCGTCCCCTTCGACCATGCGATCCTCGAGCGTGCCGCCGCTCTCGTCGTGGCCCGCTGCGCAGCTTTGGTGCCTGGCCAGCGCGCTGTCGGTTCGTTCCGATCTCACCAACTTGGTCGTCTCTGACCGCCGACTCCGCGGATCTCAGTCGTGGTTGAGGTGTCGAACTTGATCCGGCGCGGGACTCTGGGGAACCGCAGCGCACCGGGCGCCCGTGGGGCGTAAAGTCGATCAGCGGCCCACCGATGGCGCCTCCGTCGGCTCCGGCCAGCAACGCGCGCACCGATCATCACTCGGGAGGATCATGGCTGCAGTGGCCAACCACAGGACTGAACCGTGGTCCGATGTCACGTCCGAGCAGATTCTGGCTGCTGTGGTGGAGACGTCCGACGACGCGATCTTCACCGTGGGGGCCGAGTGCGGCGTGGCCGAATGGGGGACCACCGCCGAACGACTGTTCGGACTGACCTCGGACGACGCACTCTCCCGACCGCTCGACCGGTTGTTCCCTCCCCACCTCCGGTCCGACGTCCGGTCGGCGACCTCGAGGGCACTGTCCGGCGAGCGGATTGTGCACTTCGAGAGCGAGATCATCCGCGGGGACGGCCTGCCGCTCCCGGTATGGGTGTCCCTGTGCCCGATCCCCGAGGGGAGTGACCGGCCGTGGGGGGTCCTGGCCATCACCCGGGACATCACCGAGCAGCACCTGGCCCAGGCCACCCTGGCCGAGGTGGAGAGTCGGCTGAGGGATGCCGAGGCGCTGGCCCATGTGGGCAGTTGGCTGTGGGATCTGCGGACGGGGACGGTGCAGTGGAGCACCGAGTTCCATGAGATTCACGGGATCGACCCTTTCGAGTTCGACGGCACGTTCGCGTCGCACCTGGGATCCATCCACCCCGACGACCGCGACCGGGTGCGTTCCCTGATGGAGGCGTCCATGGCCTCAGCCCGACCGTTCGAGGCGGAGTACCGGATCACCCGAAGCGACGGTGAGGTTCGTGTTCTGAAGGTTCGAGCCCATCCGTCGGTCGGCTCTGACGGCGCCGCGGTGGGCCTGAGGGGGATCGGACAGGACGTGACCGATGGTCTCCCTGTCTGAATGGACCGTCGGCCTAGCGGTCGTGGGCGATGAGGTGCCGCACCCGGGCCACCACATCGGTGTCCGGGACCTCCTCGGGCTCGACGTCGACCATCTGGGCCATCACCCGTAGGGTCTTGGCCACCTGGGCCCGCGTCGCCGTGATCACATCGGCGAACTCGTCGCTGCCGTACAGGGCGACAAAGGACTGGCGCACCTGGTCCCACTCGTCGCCCCCGGCTTTGGTCCCGATCAAAAAGCCGGCAACCAGCGCGGCGAGAATGCTCATGGATCGTCCTCCTGTTCGTCCGACGCTCCGACATCCCACGGGTTCGACGGCCCCTCCGGCTCGGCCTCGGCGTGGAGGTGGACCCGCACGTCAGGGAAGATCCGCAGCATGAGTACCGTCGGGGACGGGATGGCGAAGTCACGGATGTCGAAGACCTGCTCGCCGGTGATGACCAGGCGACCTTGTGGCCCCGGTGCGATCCGGATGGTCCCCTGTACCGGCCGGCTGACCCGGTGGAAGGTGAGTCGGCCCTTCAGCAGGTAGCGCGACTCGGCATCACCGGGGCCGCACTCGAGGAGCTCGACCGTGGCCGTCGGGTAGCGACGAGCCTCGATGCGTCGCAGGAGCTCGGCGTCGTAGAGGCTGTTGCCGGAGCTCAATCCGGTCAGGTCGACCTCGAGGGTGGCCGAGGCGGCGCCGTCCGTCCGGACCGCCCCCTCGACCACGGTGGCCTCGACGGTGCCGGTCACCCCGATGGCCCCGAAGCTGAGCGGCCCCACGGTCGACCGCACCTCGATGAGGACGGCGGACCGGTCGGGGAGCAGGCGGAAACGCCGCCGCTCGCTCGGTGCGGTGCCCAACAGTTCACGCCGGCCCTGGTGCTGTGAGCCTGCGCCCTGTACCTCCCCCTCCGGCTCCGCGGGCGGATCCGACAGACGGGCCGGGCGCGGACCTCTCTCGTCCACGGCCTCCAGGCGACGGTGCGTCGGCAAGGTGGGCGAGACCGACGACCATCCCGGCCCGAGGGCGGTGGCCCAACCCCCCTCCACCTCGGCCAGGACCGAGTCGGTGGTCCCAGTGGCCAGGTAACGGCGGAGCACCTGGCTCAGGTGGTCATGCTCGGCCTTGACCACGCTCATCCAGTCACGCAGTGTCCGCTCCCCGTCGGGGGTGATGCGGTAGACCCTGCGGGCCTGCCCGGCCTTCGGATTCTGGGCGGAGGGCAGCACCAGACCGTCCTGTTCGAGCTGGGACAGGGCCCGGTAGACGGCGGGCCGGTCGACGTGGTCGAGGCCCAGGTCCTGGAGCCGGGGGACCAGCTCATAGCCGTGGCCGGGGCGCTCCGACACCAACAGGAGGAGGGCGGGGAGGATGAAGTTGCGCGGGGGTGCCGACGCGAACCGTGACGTGGGTGCTGTCCGACCGGCCGACATCAGCATGCCCTCCCGTCTTAC
Organism: uncultured Acidimicrobiaceae bacterium; assembly: GCA_963738545.1. Taxonomy (GTDB): domain Bacteria; phylum Actinomycetota; class Acidimicrobiia; order Acidimicrobiales; family RAAP-2; genus Bog-756. The sequence goes on along the minus strand of CAVTXA010000007.1, from coordinate 408,089 downwards.
GCCTCGGTGCCCACCGAGTCAATGGCGCGGACGTGCCCGCATGGGGGGCCTACCCACAGACCCCGATCATCATGCTTGGAACCGAATGTTGCCGTCGCCTGCAGGGCCGAACGATGCAAAAGACACTCATTGAGTTGACCGAATCAAGGGCGTATCACGGACGGCAGGGGGAGTGAGCTGTAACGGATACGGGCTGCAACGCATACGGACAGGGAGGGACGTGCCGTGACCACCACCGAGGCTCCGCCGGACGAGACCGTTGTGCACGTGCTGTGGATCAACGCGGGACTCAGCTGCGACGGTGACTCCGTCGCCCTGACCGCCGCCACCCAGCCGAGCATCGAGGAGATCGCCCTCGGCGCGCTACCCGGGCTGCCGAAGATCGCCGTCCACTGGCCGCTCATCGACTTCGAGTGCGGGCCGGTCGGTGGCGCCGACGACTTCCTCGAATGGTTCTTCAAGGCCGACCGGGGCGAGCTCGAGCCGTTCGTACTGGTGGTCGAGGGCTCCATCCCCAACGAGGCCATCAAACGGGAGGGGTACTGGTGCGGGTTCGGCAACAATCCCGACACCGATCAGCCCATGACCACCAGCGAGTGGTTGGACCGACTGGCCCCGAAGGCCCTGGCCGTGCTGGCCGCCGGCACCTGTGCCTGTTACGGCGGGATCCACGCCATGGCCGGCAATCCCACCGGGGCCATGGGCGTCCCCGACTACCTGGGCTGGGGCTGGAAGTCCAAGGCCGGCCTGCCCATCGTCTGCGTGCCGGGCTGCCCCACCCATCCCGACAACCTGTCCGAGACCATCCTGTATTTGCTCTACCAGGCCACGGGACAGGCCCCGATGATCCCCCTCGACGACGCCCTCAGGCCCCAGTGGCTGTTCGGGTCCACCGTGCACGAGGGGTGCGATCGGGCCGGCTACTACGAGCAGGGCGACTTCGCCGACGAGTACGGCTCACCCAAGTGCATCGTGAAGCTGGGCTGCTGGGGTCCGGTGGTCAAGTGCAACGTGCCCAAGCGGGGCTGGATCAACGGGGTCGGGGGCTGTCCCAACGTCGGGGGGATCTGCATCGGCTGCACCATGCCTGGCTTCCCCGACAAGTTCATGCCCTTCATGGACGAACCCCCCGGGGCCACGGTGTCCACCATGGCCAGTGGCCTCTACGGCCGGGCCGTGCGGGGGCTGCGCAAGATCACGCAGAAGACCCTCAACGAGGAGCCCAAGTGGCGCCAACCCGGCACCGAACTGACCACCGGCTACAAGGAAATCTGGAGGTAGGAGATGGCGATCACGACCAACGGCACCGACGGTCTGGTGGAGATGGCCTGGGACCCCATCACCCGCATCGTCGGCAGCCTGGGGATCTACACCAAGATCGACTTCGGTAAGGGGAAAGTGGCCGAGTGCCACTCGACCTCGTCCATCTTCCGGGGCTACAGCGTCTTCATGAAGGGAAAGGACCCGAGGGACGCCCACTTCATCACCAGCCGCATCTGTGGGATCTGCGGGGACAACCACGCCACCTGTTCCTGCTACGCCCAGAACATGGCCTACGGGGTCAAGCCGCCGCCCCTCGGCGAACAGATCGTCAACCTGGGCGAGGCCGCCGAGTACATGTTCGATCACAACATCTTCCAGGAGAACCTGGTCGGCGTGGACTTCTGCGAGCGGATGGTGGCTGAGACCAATCCCGGGGTGCTGGACCAGGCCAACCGCACCGAGTCGCCCCACGCCGAGGCGCACGGCTACCAGACCATCGGCGACATCATGCGGTCGCTCAACCCGTTCTCGGGCGAGTTCTACCGCGAGGCCCTCCAGGTGAGCCGGTCCACCCGGGAGATGTTCTGCCTCATGGAGGGACGCCACGTCCATCCCTCCACGCTCTACCCCGGGGGAGTGGGCACGACCGCCACCATCCAACTCTTCACCGACTACTACACCCGCCTCATGCGGTACGTGGAGTTCATGAAGCGGGTGGTGCCCATGCACGACGACCTGTTCGACTTCTTCTACGAGGCCATGCCCGGCTACGAGGAGGTGGGCAACCGGCGCATCCTGCTCGGCTGCTGGGGCGCATTCCAGGACTCCGACGTGTGCAACTTCGACTACAAGGACATGACGGCCTGGGGCCGGGCCATGGGGGTCACCCCCGGGGTGGTGGTCGACGGCAAGCTGGTCACCAACGACCTGGTCGACATCAACCTGGGCATCCGCATCCTGCTCGGCTCGTCGTTCTACGACGACTGGGAGGACCAGGAGATGTTCGTGACCCGTGACCCCCTGGGCAATCCGGTGGACCGGCGTCACCCATGGAACCAGCACACCAACCCCCAGCCCCAGAAGCGGGACTTCGACGGCAACTACAGCTGGGTGATGTCCCCCCGGTGGTTCGACGGCACCGACCACCTGGCCCTCGACACCGGTGGGGGACCGTTGGCCCGGCTGTGGTCGACGGCCCTGTCCGGACTGGTCCACACCGACCACCTCGAGGCCACCGGCACCAGCGTGAAGATCAACCTGCCGAGGACGGCCCTCAAGCCCGAGGTCTCCCTGGAATGGAAGGTCCCCCAGTGGTCGAACACCATCGAGCGGAACCGGGCTCGGACCTACTTCCAGGCCTACGCGGCGGCCGCCGCCCTCGACTTCATCGAGAAGGCGCTGGCCGACGTGCGCGCCGGCAACACCAAGACCTGGGAGCCCTTCGAGGTCCCCGACGAGGGCATCGGGTGCGGCTTCACCGAGGCCGTCCGGGGCGTGCTCTCCCACCACATGGTGATCAAGGAGGGCAAGATCGCCAACTACCACCCCTATCCGCCCACCCCGTGGAACGCCAACCCCCGGGACAGCTTCGGGACAGCGGGCCCCTATGAGGACGCCGTCACCGACCTGCCCATCTTCGAGGAGAATCGGGGCGACACGTTCAAAGGGATCGACATCATGCGCACGGTGCGCAGCTTCGACCCCTGCCTCCCCTGCGGGGTGCACATGTACCTGGGTGGGGGCAAGGTGGTCAAGAAGCTCCACTCGCCCACCCAGGTGTCCAACCCTGATCTGGCCTGCTGAGCATGGCCGGGACGGCAACCACATCGGCCACCAGATCAGAGGGGGACGTCCGGGCCGCCGGCGACCGCATCGAGGAGCTGTTCGACCGGCTCCAGGCCACGGCTGACCCCCGCACCCTGGCCACGGCCGAGGAGCTGTTGCGGTCGGTCTCCCTCCTCTACGGGTCGGGGATCGCCCGTATGGTCGAGCTGGCCAACGCCGAGGCCCCCGCCCTCATGGAGGCCTTCGTGGCCGACGAGCTGGTAGCCAGCCTGCTGCTGGCCGTGGGTAGCCACCCCGACTCGCTGGCCTCACGGGTGGAGGGTGCCCTGGACCGGGTCCGCCCCTTCCTCGGGGCCCACGGTGGGGACGTGGAGCTGCTCGGCGTGGACGACGACGAGGGCGTGGTCCACCTCCGTCTCCTCGGCAGCTGCGACGGGTGCCCGTCCTCGGCCGTCACCCTGCAGACCGCCGTGGAGGGCGCCATCTACGAGTCGGCTCCCGAGGTGGTCCGCATCGAGGTCGACCAGCCCGACCCCGAACCGGCCGCCGCTCCGGTGTCCATCAGCCTCTCCACCAAGCCCGTCTACGACGAGTGCCCGGCGGAGGCGATGGGGGCGTGAGCGACACCGTCTCGGTCCTCCAGCGCATCCGGGCCACGAGGCCCCGGTCCGTCGCGCCACCCGAGGAACGCTGCGAGCTCTGCACCGAGCCCATCCCCGAGGAGCACGGACACCTGGTCGATCTGGAGGCCCGCAGCCTCCTGTGTGCGTGTCGCGGGTGCTATCTCCTGTTCACCTCGGACGGGGCGGGTGGCAACCGTTATCGGGCCGTGCCCGACCGCTACCGGAGGATCGACGGCTTCGAGCTCACCGCCATGCAGTGGGACAGCCTGCAGATCCCGGTCAGCGTGGCCTTCTTCTTCCACAACTCGTCCCTGGGCGGGGTGGCCGCCTTCTATCCCGGACCGGCCGGGGCCACCGAGTCCGAACTGCCCCTCGACGCCTGGGAGGAGGTGGCCGGCCGCTACCCCGCACTGGCCGAGCTGCAGCCTGACGTCGAGGCCCTCCTCGTCCGGTCGGCGGGACAGGACCCGGCCCAGGGTTACGTGGTCCCCATCGACGCCTGCTACGAGCTGGTCGGGAACCTGCGTCGCCTGTGGCGGGGCTTCGACGGGGGCAGCGAGGCGCGGGAGTACCTCGACACCTTTTTCGCCACCATGGGGGAGCGGGCCCGGTGAGTGGGCTCTCCCTCGAGGTGGCCGGGACGAGGGTCGAACGCCACGCCGCCGTGCCCACCATCGTTGTGGACGTGCGGGCCACCATGACCGACGAGGCGGGCGACGACGTCACCGTCGACGCCCTGGCCCTGCGGGCCCAGGTGCGCATCGAGCCCCAACGTCGGCGGTACTCGGCCCACGAGGGGGAGCGTCTCTACGACCAGTTCGGGGAGGCGTCCCAGTGGGGCACCTCCTTACGTCCATTCCTGTGGTCCCACACCTCGACCGTGGCCCCCCGGTTCACCGGCACCACCGTGATCGAACTCCCCTTGGTCTGCACCTACGACTTCGAGGTGGCCGGGACCGGCTACCTCCAGTCGCTCGACGCCGGGGAGATCCCCCTCGTCCTGCTGTTCTCGGGAACGGTGTTCACCTCGGGCCGGCACGGCTTCACGGTGGTCCCCGTCCCCTGGGACCTGGAGGCCACCTACCGGATGCCGGTGGCCCAGTGGCGGGAGACCATGGACGCCTACTTCCCCCACAGTGGCTGGGTCCGCCTCGATCGCCACACCCTGGACGACCTCCGCCGCTACCGGGCCAGCCGGGGCCTGCCCACCTGGGACCAGGCCATCGAGCGCCTCTTCAAAGAGGCCGGGGAGGAGGTGTCGTGACCCTGGCCGCGCACGACCGCTTCGCCGCCGCCCAGTCCATCGCCGACGCCGTGCTCTACGAGGGCTACGTGCTCTATCCCTATCGGGCGTCATCGGCCAAGAACCAGGTGCGCTGGCAGTTCGGCGTGCTGGTGCCGCCGGCCTACGCGGCCGCGGACCGCTCCGAGCACTCCTCGGCCCGGACCGAGTGCCTGGCGCGGGGCGGCCCGGACAGCACCGTGTCCCTGCGGGTCCGGTTCCTCCAGCGCCAACGGCGTACCGTCGAGGCGATGGCCGGAGAACCCGGCCATCCCGTCCGGTTCGAGCCCGTCGACCGGCTGGAGGTGGATGGTCAGGTCCACGTGTCCTGGGACGAGGCCGTCGAGCAGGCGGTCGACGTGGGCCCCCTCCCGCTGGCCTCCCTCGTGTGCGGCACCGATCGTCCGGCCCACCGGTTCGCCTTCGGAGGAGGTGCGGACACCGAGGTCCTCGGTCGGGCCCACGGCGCCGGGGCCGAGAAGGGCACGGGTAGGGGTGTCGGACGGGTGGTGCGCCGACGCCTCCCCGTCGAGGGCCGCATCCGGCTGGAGACCGACCGGGTGGACGGACCCGGTGGGCTGGTCCGCATCGCCGTCACCGTGGACAACACCACCGAGGGGGACACCGCCCCCGATCGCGACGGCGCCCTCGGTCGGGCCCTCCTGGCCATGCACGTGATGGTGGGTATCGACGGCGGACGGTTCGTGTCCCTCCTCGACCCCCCCGCCGGGGCCGAGGCGGCGGCGGGGGGGTGCGCCAGTGACGGCATCTACCCCGTGCTGGTGGGCGACGACGATGTGGTGCTGGCCTCGCCGATCATCCTCTACGACCATCCCGCCGTGGCCCCCGAGAGCCCCGGCGACCTCTACGACGCCACCGAGATCGACGAGATCCTGGCCCTGCGGGTCCTCACCATGACCGAGGACGAGAAGCGCGAGGCCCGGGGCACCGACCCCCGGGCCGCCGCCATCGTGGACCGCTGCGACGGCATGGAGCCCGAAGCCTGGGACCGCCTGCACGGCACCTTCCGCCCGGTCGACGACCGGATGGCCCCCCGGGCCGACCCGTCCTTCCCCACCTTCGGCATTCCTGACGGAGGCGACGCCGTGCCAACGCCGACTGTCCGGTGGTGGGACCCCGAGGTCGACGCCGCCGTCGACCCGTTCACCGACTCGCTCGAGCTGGGCGGCCAGAGGGTGACCCAGGGGACGCCGGTGGTGCTCCACCCCAGCCGGCGCTCCGATGCCCAGGACATCTTCTACCGCGACCAGCGGGCCACGGTGGCCGGCGTGTTCCGCGACGTGGACGGGGCCACCCAGGTGGCCGTGACCATCGACGACGACCCGGCCATGGGCGACTTCGTCTGGCAGGGCCGGTACCTGTTCTTTTTCCCCGACGAGATCGAGCCGTTGGCCATCGCCGAGACGTTCGACGAGAGGCGCGAGGTCCCCCGATGAGTGCCGGGGTGCTGGTGGCCGGGATCGGCAATGTCCTCCAGAGCGACGACGGCTTCGGGGTGGAGGTCGTCCAGCGCCTCCGCGAACGCCCCGTGCCCGATGGCGTGCGGGTGGCCGAGTTCGGCATCCGGGGCGTTCATCTGGCCTACGAACTCCTCGACGGGTACGACGCCCTGGTGCTGGTGGATGCCGTCCCCCTGGGCGAGGCCCCCGGGACGGTGGTGGTCATGGAGCCCGACCCCATCGCCGCCACCGACGCGGTGATCGACGCCCACACCATGGGGCCCGACGTGGTCCTGTCCACCCTGGCCCGGCTCGGGGGAGCGGTGGACCGCATCCGGGTGGTCGGATGCCAGCCGGCCACCATGGAGGAGGGGTTCGGGCTCTCGGCCCCGGTGGCCGCCGCCGTCGACGGGGCCGTCGACCTGTGCCTCGAGCTCGTCGCCGACATCGTCCAATCCACGACACCGTAGAACCCAGAGAAAACCGTAGAACCCAGAGAAAGGGGAGAAGGAGCATGATCACACGCTTCGTCGTCACACTGACACTGGCCCTGGTCGCCGCCCTCGTCGTGAAGTCGCTTCCCGACATCGCGCGGTACCTCAAGATGAGGGAGATGTGAGATGGGGCCCGGCCGAGGTCCGAGGTAGGCGCGGTGGCGCGGTTCCGATTCGACCCCGAACGCTCGACGATCCGGATCGACGGGAGCTCAAGCCTCCATCCCATCCAGACCACGGCGGACGGGGTGGAGGGATACGTGGACCTCGAGTTCGGGCCCGGTGGTGAGGTGACGTCGCTGTCCTCGCCGGTCGGCACCCTCAGCTTTCCCGTCAACAAACTGAGCTCGGGCAACGCCCTGGAGGACCGCGAGCTCTACCGACGGGCCGACATCCGCAAGTTCCCCACCATCCAGGGCGTCCTGGACGCGGTCGGGTCGCCGGCCGAGGACGGCGCCTTCCCGGTGGGGGGGAGCGTGACCTTCAAAGGGGTGACCCGCCGGTACGAGCATCTGCTCGGGATCAAGGCTGTGGGCGACGCCACCGTCGAGCTGTCCGGGGGTTCGCGCTTCGACATCCGCGACTTCGGCATGCAGCCCCCCAAGGTGATGATGCTCAAGGTCAACCCCGAGGTGGACGTGTCCATCGCCATCGTGGCCGAGAAAGAGGAGTAACCGACATGCACGAACTGGGCCTGTGCAGTTCCATCGTGGACGCCGTCGAGCAACGGGCGGGGGATCGGCCGGTGAAAGCCGTGACCGTCCGGGTCGGCCGGCTCCACCACGTCCATCCCGAGGCCTTCGAGCAGTCCTTTGCCGTGGCCGCCATGGGGACGGTCGCCGCCGAGGCCGTCCCCTGTCTGGTCCTGTTGCCGGTCGGAGCCCGGTGTGGTGGGTGCGGCCACGAGTGGGAGTGCGAGGAACCCCCCATGGCCTGTCCCGTCTGCGGGGTGCTCGACCCCCTGATCACCGGGGGCGACGAACTGCTGCTCGAGTCCATCGAGTACCGGGCCTGAGGGGGACGCCATGTGTCTGGGGATACCGGGGCAGGTCCGGGAGTTCATGGAGGTCAATCCCCACCTGGCCCGGGTGGAGGTGACCGGGGTGGTCCGGATCGTCAACGTCGGGCTGCTGGAGGACGAGGGACTGGTGGAGGGGGACTGGGTCCTCATCCACGTGGGCTTCGCCATGTCCAAGATCGACGAGCGGGAGGCCGCCCTGGCCCTGGCCTCACTCCGGATGATGGGGGCGGCCTACGACGACGAGATGAACGCGTTCGAGTCAACAGCAATCGCCAACGACACCTAGGAGGGTGACATGGGAACGATCGTGGGAGTGATCGTGGGATACGTGCTCGGGACCCGGGCCGGCGAGCAGGGTTGGGAGGACTTCAGAGAGTCCTGGAAGGTCATCAGCTCGTCCGAGGAGGTCCGAGACCTGGTGGGGGCGGGCCTGTCCATGGCCCGCCAACTGGTGGGCCGCGGGGCCGAGCTGCTGGCCGGGGCGGCGGGGGACAACGGGGGCGGGTCCTCGCTGCGACCCGTGGCCTGAGGTCCGCCCGTGCGCTTCGTCGACGAGTACCGCGACCCGACCGTGGCCCGGGCCCTCATTGCCCAGATCACCGAGCTGGCCGGCTCGGACTCGTTCAAGTTCATGGAGGTGTGCGGGGGCCACACCCACACCATCTACCGGCACGGGATCGAGCACGCCCTGCCGTCCACGGTGGAGCTGGTCCACGGCCCGGGGTGCCCGGTGTGCGTGATACCCATGGGGCGGGTGGATGACGCCATCGCCATTGCCGAGCGGCCGGGCATCACCTTCACCTGCTTCGGCGACATGATGCGGGTGCCCGGCGGCCGGGGAACCCTGCTGGCGGCCAAGGCCCGGGGAGCGGACATCCGGGTGGTGTACTCGCCCCTCGACGCCCTGAAGATCGCCGTCGACAGTCCCGACCGCGAGGTGGTCTTCTTCGCCGTGGGCTTCGAGACCACCGCCCCGTCCACCGCCCTCACGCTCCTGGAGGCCCGCAGTCGGGACGTGCCCAACTTCTCGGTCTTCTCCAACCACGTGACCATCGTCCCGCCGCTCAAGGCCATCCTGGACTCGCCCGGCCTCGAACTCGACGGGTTCCTCGGTCCCGGGCACGTCTCGACGGTCATCGGCCAGCGGCCCTACCGGTTCGTCCCCTCCGTCTACGGGAAGCCCCTCGTCACCGCCGGTTTCGAGCCCCTCGACATCCTCCAGACCGTGGCCATGCTGCTCGCCCAGATCCGTCAGGGTCGGTGCGAGGTGGAGAACCAGTATGCCCGGGTGGTTTCCGAGGGCGGCAACCCGAGGGCCCTCGCCGTCCTGGAGGAGGTCTTCTGCCTCCGACCCCACTTTGAGTGGCGGGGCCTGGGCTTCATCGCCCAGAGCGCCCTGGCCCTGCGCCCCGAGCTCGAGCGCTTCGACGCTGAGGTCCGCCACGAGGTGCCCGGGGTCCGGGTGGCCGACCCCAAGGCCTGCCAGTGCGGCGAGGTCCTGAAGGGGGCCATCAAGCCCTGGGAGTGCAAGGTGTTCGGCACCGCCTGCACGCCCGAGACGCCCATCGGGACGTGCATGGTCTCCTCCGAGGGGGCGTGCGCGGCGTACTACAACTTCGGCCGGATGCACCGCGAGGTGGCGGTGACGCTCGGACGGAAGGCCGTACTCTCCTCGTGACCGGTGCAGCCTCCAGGGCCCGGTCCACATGACACTGCTGAGCCCGACCGCCCGCTCGGTGCGCCACCGCCTCCGGGTGCGCGGTGTGGTCCAGGGCGTGGGGTTCCGACCCCACGTGCACCGCCTGGCCACCGGACTCGGCCTGTCCGGCTTCGTGGGCAACGACCCCGAGGGGGTGTTCGTCGAGGTCGAGGGACCCACCGAGGCCGTGGAGCAGTTCGGGTCCCGACTGGTGGCCGAGGCCCCGCCCATGGCCCTCATCGAGGGGGTCGAGGTCCGCCCCCTCGACCTCCTCGGTGATCACGGGTTCCGCATCGTCGACAGCCCGGTGGACGGCACGGAGGCCTCGGGTGCGGTCACCCTTGTGCCCCCCGATCTGGCCGTGTGCGACGACTGCCTGGCCGAGCTGGCCGACCCCGGGGACCGACGGCACCGGTATCCGTTCATCAACTGCACCAACTGCGGGCCCCGCTTCACCATCACCCGGCGACTGCCCTACGACCGGCCCAACACCACCATGGCCGGGTTCCCCCTGTGCCGGGACTGTGCCCGGCAGTACCACGACCCGGGCGATCGGCGCTTCCACGCCCAGCCGCTGGCCTGTCCGGTCTGTGGTCCCCGTCTCTGGTTCGAGGGGGCGGACGGCAGTCTGATCAACGGGGGTGCACTCAACGAGAGCGACGCCGCCCTGGCCGAGACCCAACGGGCGCTGGCCGACGGCCAGGTGGTGGCCATCAAGGGGATCGGTGGCTACCACCTGGCCTGTGACGCCACCAACGCCCGGGCCGTCGACGAGCTCCGCCGACGCAAGCACCGACCGGACAAGCCCCTGGCCGTGATGGTCCCCGACCTCGACGAATCCGGGCGCCTGGCCCACCTCGGCCCGGTGGCCCGCGGGCTCCTCACCTCACCGCAACGCCCCATCGTGCTCGTGGACCGGCGGCCCGGAACGCCGCTGGCGCCGTCGGTGGCGCCGGGGAGCCCGCAGGTGGGCCTCCTCCTCCCGTACTCGCCGCTCCACCATCTGCTGTTCGCTCCGGTGCCGGACAGTGACGCCCCCGTACCGGGTCCGCTCGTCATGACCAGCGGCAATCTCAGCGACGAGCCCATCTGCTTCGACGATGTCGACGCCCGGACCCGCCTCGGGTCCATCGCCGACGCCTGGCTGGTCCACGACCGTCCCATCCACATGCCGTGCGACGATTCGGTGGTCCGGGTGGAGGGAGGGGGCGAGCTCCCGGTCCGCCGGGCCCGGGGCTTCGCCCCCCTTCCCGTCCGGCTGCCCTTCGACTCGCCCCCCCTCCTCGCCACCGGCGGGGAGGTGAAGAGTACGTTCTGCCTGGCGAAGGGTCGGCACGCCTGGGTCAGCCAGCACCTGGGCGACGTGGGCAGCCTCGAGACCGTCCAGGCCTACGAGCGGGCGCTCACCCTCTTCGCCCAGTGCTACCGGGTCACGCCGGCCGGGTCGGCCGCCGACGCCCACCCCGGCTATCGGATCCGGCGGTGGGCCGAGGACCACACCGAAGGCCCGCTGTCCCTGGTCCAGCACCATCACGCCCACATCGCCTCGGTCATGGCCGAGCACGCCGTGCCCGACGGGCACGAGGTCATCGGGTTCGCCTTCGACGGCACCGGCTACGGCACCGATGGTGCCATCTGGGGAGGCGAGGTCCTCGTCGCCTCCTACCGTGACTTCCGACGGGTGGCCCACCTGGCCTACGTGCCCCTGCCCGGAGGGGACGCGGCCATCCGTCATCCGTCCCGGGTGGCCCTGGCCCACCTGTGGGCGGCCGGCGTTCCCTGGGACGACGGGCTGCCTCCGGTCCGGGAGCTGGGCCGCGAGACCCAGGCCGTGCTGGCCCGCCAGTTCGAGCGGGACATCCGGTGCGTCCCCACGTCCAGCATGGGTCGACTGTTCGACGGCGTCTCCTCGCTCGTCGGTCTGCGTCACACGGTGAGCTTCGAGGCCCAGGCGGCCATGGAGCTCGAGGCCCTGGCCGCGTCCCACCGCGGGCCGACGCCCACCTACCGGTTCGGCACCGATGACGACCGGATCGACGCCGCCCCGGTCATCGCCGCCATCGCCCACGATGTGCAGTCGGGACGCTCCCCGGGCGCGGTGGCCCTCGGATTCCACGAGGCCGTGGCGTCCATGATGGCCGAGCGGGCCGTGCAGCTAGCCGGCGACACGGGCATCGGGAGCGTGGCGCTCAGCGGCGGCGTGTTCCAGAACGCCCTCCTGGTGGGACTGGCCCGGAGCCGGATCAGAGCCGAGGGGCTCGACGTGCTGACCCACCGGGTCGTGCCCCCCAACGACGGTGGGCTGTCCCTGGGCCAGGCGGCCGTTGCCGCCAGCCGAGCAGCGCTAAGCGGAGGTGGAGCAGACCGGACAGGTTCGACCCGGGTGCGTGCCGAACGAGCGCCGATCACCGGGGAGGCGGGACGGTGACCGCCATCGCCACCTCAGCCGGGACGCCCCCCCGGTCGTCCGACCCGGCCGGCACGACCGACGCCATCACCGAGGCCAGCGCCGAGGGTCTGGCCGTCGCCGCACTCGCCCTGGCCCGACACTTCCACCGGGGTGCCACCCTGTGGTGTATCTCACCGCGGTGGCCGTCCCACGCCCGACATCTGTCCGTGGAGTTCGTGCACCCGGTCATCGTGGGGACGAGGGCCCTGCCGGCCCGGGTCGTCGAGAACCCCGATGCGGCGCCCAGCTTGCGGCTCCTGTCCCGTCCCGGGGACATCCTGGTCGGGGTCGGTCCACCCGACGATCCCGTCATCGATGACCTCATGCGCCGGTCCGAGGCGTGGGGTCTCGCCACCGTCCGACTGGGGGCCGGCGACCGGCGACCGACCACCCGGGCCGATCACACCCTCTGGGTGGACGGGAGCGGGGATGCCGCCTCGGACGGGTCCGTCGTGGTCCTCTACCACCTGCTGTGGGAGCTGACTCATGTGGCCCTCGAACACCCCGGCCTGCTGACGCCGGAGCCGGACTGCAGCGGGGACCACTGCGTGACCTGCTCCGACGAGGGCACCGTGGCCGAGGTCCGCTCGGTCGACGGCGACCGGGCCACGGTGCTGGCCGGAGGGTGCGCCGAGGTGGTCGACGTGCGCCTGGTGCCACCCGTGGCGGTCGGCGAGCTGGTGCTGGTCCACGCCGGGGTGGCCCTGTGCACACTGGGCGGTGGCTCATGACCGCCGAGGCGACCGGCTTCCTGTACCCCTTCATCGATGCCGACGAGCAGGATGCCCAGCCGTTGGTCGCCACCATGGCCCGTTCGGCCGCGGGCAAACTGCGCGAGAGCGAGGGCCTCCGGCGCTCCGTTGTGGAGGAGTACGCCGAGGTGGTCGACCGGGCGGGCCAGGCGGTGGCCTGTCGTCTGGCCCGGGGCGGGCGCCTGTTGGCCATGGGCAACGGGGGCAGCGCCACCGATGCCGAGGGTCTCGTCGCCCTGTTCGCGCATCCTCCCCACGGTGTGCCCCTTCCCGCCGTCGCCCTCACTGCCGAGTCGGCCGTGGTCACGGCGCTGGCCAACGACGTGGGCTTCGACAAGGCGTTCTCCCGCCAGGTCATGGCCCTGGCCGGCCCGGACGACTGCCTGGTGGGCTTCTCCACCAGTGGGGACTCCGCCAACCTGTTGGTCGCCTTCGAGGAGGCCGCGGCACGCGGTCTGCTGACCATCGGCTTCAGCGGCCTCGGGGGTGGGGCCATGGCCGCCCTCGGCTCGCTCGACGAGTGCCTGGTCGTGCCGTCCGACAGTGTCCACCGCATCCAGGAGGTCCAGGACGCTCTGGCCTACGGCATCTGGTCGGCGGTGCAGTACTGGTGGCAGCGGCCCGCCGGCGCCGCGGCGGAGAGCCCAGGAGAGGGGCGTGACCCATGACCGACGTGCGCATGACCGACGGACGAGTCTCCGAGCCCGCTCCGAGCCGCGAGGCGGTGGTCTTTGGCCGCATCGAGGCCTTCCGCCGCCGTAAGCCCCGGTTGGCCGACACGGTGGTGACCCTGGCCCACGGGGCGGGAGGCAAGGCGTCGGCCTCCCTGTTCGAGTCGGTGTTCCTCCCCGCCTTCGCCAACGAGGCCCTGCTGGCCCAGGACGACGGGGCCATCCTTGCCCTGCCCGGAGGCGACCGCCTGGCCTTCAGCACCGACTCCTACGTGGTGCACCCCCTGCGGTTCCCGGGAGGCTCGGCCGGCGAACTGGCCGTGCACGGGACCATCAACGACCTGGCCATGATGGGGGCCCGTCCTCTCGGCCTCTCGGCCGCCTTCGTCCTCGAGGAGGGGTTCCCCATCGAGGAGCTCCGGGCGCTGGTGGACGAGATGGGCGCGGCAGCCACCGCCGCGGGGGTGCCCATCGTCACCGGCGACACCAAGGTGGTGGAGCACGGCGCGGCCGACGGGATGTACATCACCACCGCCGGGGTCGGGATCGTTCCCGAGGGTCGGAAGCTGTCGGCCGCGCTCGTCCGCGACGGCGACACGGTCATCTGCTCGGGCACCATCGGCGACCACGGGACGGCGGTGATGCTGGCCCGGGGTGACCTGGCGCTCGAGGCGTCCATCACCTCGGACACCGCACCGCTCCACGATGTGACGGAGCAGCTGTTGGAGGCGGCCCCGTCCACCCGGTGGATGCGGGATGCCACCCGGGGAGGTGTGGCTACGGTCTGCAACGAGCTGGCCCGGGACAGCGACATGACCGTCGTCCTCGAGGAGTCGGCCCTGCCCGTTCGCCCGGCGGTGGCGGCAGCCTCGGAGCTGTTGGGTATCGATCCGCTGTACGTGGCCAACGAGGGCAAGTTCGTGGCCGTGGTGGCCCCCGAGGAGACAGACAACGCACTGGCCGCCCTGCGTGGCCACCCGTTCGCAGCCGAGGCGGCGGTGATCGGCGAGATCCGGGTGGAGCCGCCGGGCCTGGTGGTGCTGGTCACCCCGATGGGCGGCACCCGGATCGTGGACATGCTGGTGGGGGACCCGCTGCCGCGTATCTGCTGAGGGGGCGTCGCACCAGAACCGAAGTCGAGACCGGGCCGGGACCGTACGTACCCTGGCCGATGGCGGGCCAGCCGGACTACGGTCGGGTGGCGGAGCCGGGGCGGACCCGCTCTGGGGCATCGAGGCGGAATGGGGTACTCATGAGATCGACGCGGCTGGCAAAGGTGTTCACCATGGCAGCCGCCACGGTGATCGCACTCCCGGGACTCGTCCTGTTGGCACCGGCCGGTTCGGCTCGTGCCGCCACGCCGGTCCAGAGCCGGGTGTCCATCCAGGCGAGTCAGACACCGGCCTATGCGGGCGACGCCCCCGACCCGGACGTCCTGTACAACGCCGGGACGTACTACGCCTTCACCACCGGCACCCCGCTGGGCAACCACATCCAGGCCCTCATCGACACCACCGCCACCCCGGCATCGGGGTGGCGTTCGTACACCGGCCTGTCGTATGGATCATCGGCGCTGCCGGTAACACCGAGCTGGGAGACCCCCAACACCCAGACCTCGCCGGGGGTCTTCTTCTACGGCGGCCACTGGGTCATGTTCTACGACGCCTCGGTCAACCCCAACGGCGCCGACAGTGGGCACAGCTGCCTCTCGGTGGCCACGGCCGCCACCCTCACCCCGAGTGCCCCCGTGTTCACCGACTCCTCGACCGCTCCCCTGTACTGCGGGGCGGGGGGCGTGCTCGACCCGAGCCCGTTCATCGATCCGGCCACGGGGGCGGCCTACCTGTTGTGGAAGTCCAACGACGGCAGTTCGTCCGCCGCCTCGCAGGTCTTCTCGGTCCAGCTCAACGCGTCTGGGACCGGCTTCGCCGGCACCCCCACCGTGCTGATCACCGTGGATCAGCCGCTCCTGCCCTGGGAGACCACCTTCGACGATCCCCAGATGGTCTTCGTGGACGGCACCTACGACCTGCTCTTCTCGGCGGGGAACTTCCTGTCGGCCAGCTACTCCCAGGCGCTGACCACGTGCAACGGCCCCCTCGGGCCGTGCCCGCAGCCGACGTCGGGTCCCTTCCTCACCTCCTACGGGACGGTGGCCGGCCCGGGTGGCGGCTCGCTGTTCACCGACGCCTCGGGCAACTGGTGGCTGGCCTACGCCGGGTGGCCAAGCACCTGCACCAACTACAGCTGCGGGGCGGTCCGGTCGCTGTTCGTGGCCCCGATCGCTCTCGGCAACGGCCTCCATGTGCCCTGCAGCCCGCCCTCGGGGACGCCGGCCGGCTACCGGTTCACGGCCAGCGACGGGGGAGTCTTCAGCTTCGGCAACCTCCCCTTCTGCGGGTCGACCGGGGGCATCACCATCAACCAGCCCGTGGTGGGCATCGCCGACACCGGTGATGGCGGCGGCTACTGGACCGTGGCCCGCGACGGGGGGGTGTTCGCCTTCGGGGACGCCACCTTCCTCGGCTCCATGGGTGGGAGCCACCTCAACCAGCCCATCGTGGGCATGGCCGCCACCCCCAGCAGCGGTGGCTACTGGCTGGTGGCCTCCGACGGCGGCATCTTCTCGTTCGGGAACGACGTCCGTTCCACGGATCGACCGGGGCCATGCACCTCAACCGGCCCATCGTGGGCATGGCCAGCACCCCCGACGGCGGCGGCTACTGGCTGGTGGCCTCCGACGGCGGCATCTTCACCTTCGGCGACGCCTCCTTCTACGGCTCGACCGGGGGCCATGCACCTCAACCAGCCCATCGTGGGTATGGCCGCCACCACCACCGGGCACGGCTACTGGCTGGTGGCCTCCGACGGCGGCATCTTCACCTTCGGCGATGCCGGCTTCCACGGTTCGACCGGCGGGATGCACCTGAACCAGCCCATCGTGGGTATGGCGACCAGCCCGGGTGGGCACGGCTACTGGCTAGTCGCCTCCGACGGCGGCATCTTCTCCTTCGGTGACGCGCCCTTCGACGGGTCGACGGGAGCCATCCACCTCAATCGGCCCATCGTGGGCATGGCGTCGACGCCGACCCCAGCGGGGTAGGGAAGCCCAGCCAGGGCCGGTCAAACGCCGAAACGGGCATGTGCGGCCACCGGGACCGGGGCGGCTCCACCAGGGGCGACAGCGACGAGGGCCCACAAGGTCGAACGCGCGCCAAGGCCACCAACCGGTGGTGGGGACGGGCTAGCGAATCCGACCGACTCGAAGCTCCCGGTCAGGTGCGGCGGTCGCAGACGCCGCACACGGCGCCGGCCATCTTGGCCCAGCACGGGTCGGGATCCGAGGCGTGGGCCTCGGCGTAGCCGACACAGCGCCGACCCTCGGGCTCCTCGGAACAGAAGGCGACGGTTCCCTCCGAGTGCACCACGAGACGTCCCGGACAGATGCGCTCCTCTGGTGCCACAGCCGTCATCCTAGGCAGATGTGGACGCCAAAGTGTAAAGAGGGGTTGACAAGGCACCGCCCCGGTTCCCGCGACTGACGTGGTGGCACCCCGGTTCCCGACCGGGAGCCGACGGCCACGGTCGGGCTACCCGAGGCGGCCCTTGGCCTGGGCCTCCCGGGCGTCACGGGCGTAACGGGCGGCCAACTGCCGGGAGAATCCGTACTGGCGGGCCAGTTCGGCGACGGACACGCCCTGGTTCAGACTCACGGCGAAGGCATAGAGCCGGATTTCGTGTCGGGCCTCTTCGACCTGTTTGAGGGCGTCGTTCATGACGGACCTGGTCTCCGCAGGCACGGCGGCGGCCAGCGCCGTGGTGGCATCCGCACCCTTCTCCATCAGGCGGATGGACCGCCGGGCCGCCTTCTCGACGATCCTCGTGCTGCGCCGGAGATTCTCCAGGGCTTGGTTCAGGTGTTCGACCAACCGGACTGCGGTCTGGGTGGCGTCGGCGGCTGGGCGGGAGGGTTCTCCTGGATTGGGCACCGGGGGCAGGTTAGGGGGTCCGTCGCCGCATACCCAGTCAGGGGAGCCACGACGACACCGCCCACCGGGGGTAGCCAGGAGCGGTGTGGGGGATGGCGCCTCGGGCGTCAGCGGGCGTTTTTCCTGGTAGGAGTTGCCTGTGGTGGACGCATGGCCCGAACGATGAGCCTCGGTGGAAGCCGAGAGGCTCGTTCGAGCAGGTCGGAGGAGCTCGAGTACGGCACCGCCCACTAGACACCATGTTGTGTATAGGGGAGTACGTGGACGCAGGCCGGGGCGATCTGCATCAGCGACTCCGAGATCGTGGTCTGGAGTGAAGTCCCTGGACACCAGCGTCGCCGTCGACCATCTGCGGGGCCTTCCCGAACTGCTCCCCGAACTGATCGGTGAGGGGGAGACGCTCGTTGCGAGCGAGGGCGTGCGGTTCGAACTCCTGGTCGGCGTGGGGAGAACGAGCGCGCCGGACGTGAGCGGTTCTTCAGTGCCCTTTCGTGGTTCGACGTGGACGACACAATCACACGAATGGCGGGAGCAATGGCCCGCCGGTATCGCCGCGCCCACATCGGAATCGACGACGCGGACTATCTCATTGCCGCCACCGCACTCGTCCTCGAAGCGGAACCGCTGACCATGAATGTCCGACAGTTTCCGATGTTGACCGGACTGCAGCCCGCCTACTGGACCTCAGCCCGCCGGGATGAGGTTGGCGCTGACGTCGCGGGCCAGGTAGTCGTAGATCTGGTCGGCGGGCATGGCTGGCGAGAAGAGGTAGCCCTGGATGTGCGTGCACCCCATCTGGACGAGGGCGTCCCGCTGGGCGGGGAGCTCAACGCCTTCCGCCGTGGTGTCGAGGTGCAGAGTGGTGGCCAGCTGCATGATGGCGTTGACGAAGCCCCGGCCCTGGTCGTCGGAGACCAGGTTGTCGACGAAGCGCTTGTCGATCTTCAGGATGTCGATGGGCAGGTCGGCCAACGCGGCGAAGGACGAGTAGCCGGTGCCGAAGTCGTCGATGGCCACCCGCACGCCGAGGTCGCGTAGGGCGTCGAGGGTTCCGATGATGTGGCCCGACTCCGAGGCCAGCACCGACTCGGTCACCTCCACGATGAGGGCGCTCGACTCGAGCTCGGCCGCCGCCAGCGCCTCGGTGACGTGCTCGATGAAGAGGGGGTGGGCCAGCTGGAGGCGGGAGGCGTTGACCGAGATGCTGGGACGCTTTCCGAGTCCGTTGGCGTGCCACCGCTGGGTCTGCCGGCAGGCTTCGTCCAGGACGGCCCGTCCCAGCTCGATGATGAGGCCGGACTCCTCGGCCAGGGGGATGAACGTGTCCGGGGAGATGAAGCCCCGGGTCGGATGCCGCCACCGGGACAGGGCCTCGAACGAGATCACCTCACCGGTCCGGGTGTCGATGATGGGCTGGTAGTAGACCGAGAGATTCCGGTCCCGGATGGCGGCACGGAGGTCCTGGTCGAGGTTCATGCGCTCGACGGCGGCGGCGTGCATGTCGTCCCGGAACACGCGGTAGCAGCCCTTACCCTCCCGCTTGGCCTGGTACATGGCGGCATCGGCGTCGGAGAGGAGGCGGTCGGCCCGGGCGTTCTCGTCGGTGAGGGCGATGCCCACGCTGGCCCCGATGGCCACCTCCTGTCCGGGCAGCTGGAGGGGCTCGACGAGGGCGTCGAGCACCCGCTGGGCCACCGTGCCGGCCAGCTCGGCGCTCTCGAGGGTCTCGACCAGGATGGCGAACTCGTCACCGCCCAACCGGGCGATGGTGTCGGTTCCCCGCAGTTGGGAGCGGAAGCGGTCGGCCACCGAGACGAGGAGGGCGTCGCCCACCAGGTGACCGAGGCTGTCGTTGACGTTCTTGAACCCGTCGAGGTCGACGATCATGACCCCGACGCACCCACCGCTGCGGCTCCGTCGGGCCAGCGCCTGCTCGAGTCGGTCGTTGAACAGGATCCGGTTGGACAGCCCGGTGAGCGGGTCGTGCATGGCCTGGTGGCGGATGGCGTCCTCGGCCCGGAAGCGCACGGCGGCCGAGAACACGATGCCGGCCAGGGCCTCGACGAACTGCTCGTCGTCGCGTCCGACGGGCTCGTCCTGGAAGACCTCGATGTGAGCCAAGGGGTGGTCAGGGTCACCGACCGGGAGCCGCAGGCGTGGGGTCTCGGCGTGACCGGTCCGAGCGTCCACGACCGGTGGGCCCGCGGTGAACCCGTCAGGACGGTCCTCGCCATCGGGGGGATCCTGGACGACGGTGATCCGGCAGGACCGGGGCTGCAGGATGGTGGTGATGGCCTCGGTGGCCGAGGTCAGCGCCGCCTCGAGGGTGGTGGCCCGCAGCACATCCCGACCCAGGACGGAGATGGCCGACTCCCGTTCGAAACGGGTCCGTCGCTCGGTGACGTCCTTGGCGTTGATGACCATGGCCTCGACGTCCGGATCGTCGAACAAGTTGGTGGCCAGGCCCTCCAGCCACACCCAGGGCCCCGACCGGGGGAGCACCCGGAAGGAGATCTCGGTGGCCGCTCCCGGCCGGTCGGTGGTCTGGGCCACGACGAGGCGGAGCTGGTCGACGTCGTCGGGATGGATGAGGTCCCCGGTCAGGGCCCCCATCAACTCCTGAGGGTCGTAGCCCAGGACCTGGGTGCACGATGGGCTGGCGTAGGTGACGGCCATGGTCCGGTCCATCGAGAACACCAGATCCGAGGAGCTCTGCACGAGGGCCCGGAACCGCCGCTCCCCGCGCTCGGTGAGCGACGCGGCCTTCTCGACCTCGGTCATGGCCGACTGCAGGGACCGATAGGAGAAGGCGATGCCGATGGCCGCGAGCACGGCCAGACCGTGGGCAGCCGGCAGGGGCAGCATGGTGGGGACCCATCGCAGGCCGACCAGCACCTCGCCGACCACCAGACACACGAAGGTCCATCCGAGGACGACGCGGTGGGAGGACAGGCCGGTGAGGGCCATGGACTCCTGGCCCACGAGGACCAGCCCGACGGCCAGGGCCGGCCCCCAGCCCGTGGCGTAGATCACGGCGGTGACCAGAATGATCTGGGTGGCGATCCGCGTGTGCAACCGGAAGCGGGTGTGGGACTTGTCCCACCAGAAGCCGGTGGCCGTGGAGGCCAACTGCCCGGCCACCAGGATGACCGGGATGAGCCAGATGGGCGTCGGCGATACGAGATGGAACTGCTGGAGGACCACGATGGCCAAGGCGGCCAACGGTCCCATGAACAGCATCTCGGCAAAGTGTGTCCCGCGGGACTCGCCGGAGAGGAGCCGCCGCAGGCTCTGAAGGCCCATGGAACCCTATCGACCAGGTCAGGGCCACCCTTGAGGCGACCGGTCGCACCTGCCCGTGGGGTCGCTGATGCGTCGCCGAATGCGGCGTCGGTGCGTTGACCCGGCAGCGGACCGGCCCCGGGTACCGCCGGTGGGGATTCGGCAGCGTGTCCGGCGTCGGACCCGTGCTGTCGGGATCGGGCCAATCGAGCCGGTACCGGAGCTTGTGAACCGCTTCACGCGAAAGAGAGGAAACCGGTGCCCGTGGGGGGTCCGTCGACCCACGCCCTCGGGGCAGAGCCACGGACCCCTGTCGCACCACCCCCTAGTCCGGCCCCGATTCGGCGGCGGTGATCCCCGGACGTTTCAGAACCGTGGTCCGGGGAACAGCCAGGACATGGATGCTGAGGCCGTGGTCTGGAATCTGTGAGGCATGTTAAGTGTCTGTTTCAACGGACGAATTGATGCAAATCGGCCCCTGAGTTGTGTACTGTGGGTGGCAGACACCGCTCGATCGGTGTCATTTCTATAGAACCAGCCGGTCGAGTTACTGGTTGATGTAGTTATGCATTCAATTGTGATCATTAAGCCTGAATAGTCAC
The DNA here is from genome assembly GCA_963738545.1 of uncultured Acidimicrobiaceae bacterium. Classification (GTDB taxonomy): domain Bacteria; phylum Actinomycetota; class Acidimicrobiia; order Acidimicrobiales; family RAAP-2; genus Bog-756. The sequence goes on along the minus strand of CAVTXA010000007.1, from coordinate 386,717 downwards.
GACCAGAACCTTCTGCGACATTCACGCATTCCCCCCGGGGAAGTCCCTCATCATCCAGAGAGGAACCGATGATCCCATGAGACAAACAGTGGCTGGAACTCGCACTGCCCCAGTTCGGAAGCGACTCACCGTCTATGACGGTGGGCCGACGATGGCGTCGGGCACGGAATCGCTACCGTCGACGGTCGCGTCGACGCAGACGCGAAACGCCATCACCGTCATCGTCCCCACGCGGAACGAGCAGGGGAACATCGAACTGCTCGCCTCCCGGCTCCGCGCCGCCATGGTCGAGGCGGAACCCTGGGAGGTGGTGGTCGTGGACGACAGCACCGACGGGACGCCGGGCATCGTGCAGTCCCTCCTCGAAAACGGCTTACCCGGTCAACTGGTACACAGGGCTCCTGACCAGCGGTTTGGTGGTCTGGGCGGTGCGGTGATCGCCGGCCTGGCCGCCGCCCACGGCGAGGTGGTGGTGGTCATGGACGGCGATCTGCAGCACCCGCCGGAGTTCGTGCCCCTCCTGGCCTCGATCGTCTCGATGGGTGCGGCCGATGTGGCCATCGCCAGCCGCTACTCGGTCGGGGGCACCAGTCGCGGGCTGCACGGTTCCTGTCGTCGGGCCGTCTCACAGGTGACGACACAGTTGGCCCGACTCGCCGTCCCGAGGGCCGCCCGGATCCGGGATCCACTGAGTGGATTCTTCGCCCTCCGACGCGACGTCGTGGCGGAGGGCCCGTCCACGTCATCGGGGTTCAAGGTCCTGCTCGACATCCTGGCATTGGGGAAGTGGAAGACCATAGTGGAAGTGCCTTTTGAACTGGAATCCCGCATCAATGGCAGCTCCAAAGCCGACCTTCATGAGGGCATGCGTTTCGCCCGGCAGATCCTCCGCCTGTCCCGGATCCGGAGACAACCGAGTGTGGTGACGCAGGAGTGAATCGATCTATTGAGCAGTAAGTATGCCGTCAGACGACACACGTTATAGCCAAAAAAGATAGGTAATGAGGTAGCCCGTCACATCATGAGAGCACCCAGCACGCCATGACACTCGTCCTCAACCCACCGTTCAAGGACCTGGCGCCACCGGTCAAAAAGCGGCATGCCCACGCCCGTCCCCGGTTCGGGGCGGCCGACGCCCGGGAGGCCCTCACCTCGGGGCTCGTGGGCGTTCCGGTCCGCTGGGTGCCCCTCGGAGCCCTCCTGGCCATCCAGTCCCTCCTCTCGTATCGGCTGATCCGATCCAATACGGCATTCCTGGACGAGGCCACCTACCTCAGCGCAGGCCACCAGCTCCTCCACGCCTGGATGCACGGTGGGCCGAACATGTCCTACGACACCTACTTCTCGGGGGCGCCGGTCATCTACCCGGTCATCGGCGCCCTGTTCGACAGCGTGGGTGGCCTGGCTGCGGCGCGACTGTTCAGCCTGGGCCTCATGCTGGCCACCACGGTCCTGGCCTACGCCAGTGCCCGACGGCTGGGCGGGACCGTGGCCGGCTGGTTCGCCGCCGCCGTGTTCATCTGCCTCCAGGGCACCCAGTACCTCGGAGCCTTCGCCACCTTCGACGCCATGGCCCTGGCCCTGATCGCCCTGGCCAGCTGGATCGTCATCCGGTCGGCCGCCTACGCCGAGCACGTGCCCCTGACCATCTACCTGGCCGCCCCGGTCCTGGTCTTCGCCAACGCCACCAAGTACGCGTCGGCCATCTTCGACCCGGTGGTCATCGCCATCTGCCTGTTGGTGGTGGCGGCCCGCTTCGGGTGGCGCGCCGGCTTCCGCTACAGCGCCATCCTGGCCGCGCTCACCGTGGCCCTGGTCTCGGCCCTGCTGGCCGTGGCCGGCAGCTCCTACTGGGCCGGTGTGACCTCGACGACCACCAACCGGTCGGCCAGCGACGCCACCGTCCATCAGATCCTGGTTGACACGTTCAGCTGGATCGGGGCGGTGATCGCCCTCTCGGCCCTCGGGGCGGTGGTGCTCGTGATCATGGCGGCGCGGGGCCGGATCTCCCTTCCCTACGCCTTGTTGGCCGTCACCCTCTTCGGGGCCACCCTGTTGGCCCCGGCCAATCAGGCCCGCATCCACACGGCCACCTCGCTGAGCAAGCACGTGAACTACGGCGCCTGGTTCGGCGCCCTGCTGGCCGGCTACTTCCTCTCCTGTGTGGTGGGCCGGGGCGTGAAGCACAGCTGGCGCTATCTGGTCGCCCTTCCCCTGGTGGCCGTCCTGCTGCTGGTCGGGACCAACCAGGCCCACAAGGAGTTCGCCAGTTGGATCAACACGACGACGTTCATCAAGGGCATCCGGCCGGTGGTGCTGAGCACCCACGGCCCCGTGCTCATGGACGACTCCTCGGTCCCCACCTACTACCTCGGGGCCGGGGTGGAGCCCACCCGGTGGGTGAGCACCTTCTACTTCCGCTTCGACCGGGGCTCTGGCCTTCCGCCCCTCTCCGGTCCGGCCGCCTACCGGACCGCCATCAACCAGGACTACTTCTCGGTGATCGCCCTCAACTGGGGCGACACCAAGGCGATCGACGACACCATCACCAAGGCCATCACCCACAACCGGCGGTACCACTTCGTGGGCAAGTACGACTCGTACCACTCGAAGATCAAGGCGTCCTACGTCGTCTGGCGCCTCGAGCCCACCGGAGGTGGCTAGTGCCCGTGCTCACCCAACCAACCGACGAGGTGGAGGCAGGCCAAGGTCCGTCCCGGGAGGGCCCGGGCACGCCCGGCCTGGTGCTGCCCGACCCCCCGTCACTTGCCGAGAAGGACGGGTACCTGCGACGGGAGCTGCCCGTCCTGGTCTGTGCCTCGGTGCTCAGCATGGCCATGCTGTTGGTCAGTCAGATCCACTTCTTGGAGCTCACCCCCTGGCTCTACGTCTTCGTCCCCTACCTGGCCTTCACCGTCGTCTACTTCCTGATCTCCCTGCTGATCAACCTGCGGAGCCGGGACTTCGACTTCGCCACCCACAAGAGGCTGGTGGCCGAGTGGCGGCCGGAGCGGTACCCGAGCGTCGACGTGCTGCTGCCCATCTGCGGTGAGGACATCGCCGTGTTGGAGAACACCTGGAAGAACGTCGACCGGTTACGGGACCGGTATCCAGGACGGTGCCAGGTCTACGTGCTGGACGACGGGGACAGCCCCGAGGCCAAAGCCGAGGCCGAGCGGGTCGGGTTCCACTACCTGGTGCGACCCAACCGGGGATGGTTCAAGAAGGCCGGGAACCTCCGGCACGGCTACACCCACTCCAGCGGCGACTTCCTGGCCATCTTCGACGCCGACTTCGCCCCCCGGGCCGACTTCCTCGACGAGTTGCTTCCGCACATGGAGGCGGATCCGACTCTCGGGATCGTGCAGTCCCCCCAGTACTTCCGGTTCGATCCGGACCAGACATCGATGGAGCGAGGGGCCGGTGCCGTCCAGGAGCTCTTCTACCGGGTGGTCCAGGTCTCACGCGACCGGTTCGGCGCGGCCATCTGTGTCGGGTCCTGCGCCGTCTACCGGCGCGCCGCGCTCGACGACATCGGGGGCACGGCCCTCATCGAGCACTCCGAGGACGTCCACACCGGCTTCGACCTGGCCCGCAGCGGCTGGGGCCTGCGGTACGTCCCCGTCCCGTTGGCCACCGGGGTGTGCCCGAGTGACGCCGACGCCTTCCTCACCCAGCAGTACCGGTGGTGCACCGGCTCGATGAGCCTGCTCAGCTCCAAGAAGTACTGGGAGACCAAGCTCGGGTTCTCCAAGCGCCTGTGCTACTCCTCGGGCTTCTGCTACTACGTCCACACGGCGATCTTCAGCATCGTGGCCCCCCTGATCCCCATCGTGCTGATCCTGGCCATCCCCGGCCAGGTGCAGCTGCACAACTATCTGTGGATCGTGCCCAGCGCCGCCTACAACCTGGTGGTGTTCCCCCTGTGGAACCGGGGCCGCTACGGCGTCGAGGCCCTGATGGCCAAGTCCCTCTACGGCTGGTCCCACTTCTTTGCCATCTGGGACGCCCTCCGCAAGCGCACCGCGGGTTGGCAGCCCACCGGTGGGAAGGTGACGAGCAGGAAGACCGACCGGGTGTGGCGGGCCATGGCCATCTGGGGGGGCGTCACCAGCGTGCTGTGGGTGGGTGGCTGCCTCGTCCGAATGGTTCAGTACGGGTCGATCTCCTTTGCCTTCCTGTTGTTCAGCGGCCTGCTGTACGCCGGGATCGTGGTCATGGCCCTCCGGGCCCGGTTCGAGGCGCGACGAGTCCCGCCCGACGGAGGCGTCGAGCGCCCAGCCGAGTTGGTGCCCGACGGTGCGGGGTGAGCGACGCGTCGGTGGGGGAGCGGCTACCCGGTGGAGCCGAGGAACGGTGCATCACCGAAGGCGAAGATCCCGCCGTCGGCGGCGGTGAGCCAGTAGCCCCCGCCCTCGGCCCCCGGGGCCATCCCGACGATGGGTCGGTTGAGCCGGATCGACCCGGTGGAGCCAAAGAAGGACGACGTCGCCGAAGGCGAAGATCCCGCCGTCGGAGGCCACCAGCCAGTAGCCCCCGCCGTCGGGGGTGGCGGCCATGCCCACGATGGGCTGGTTCAGATGGATCCCCCCGGTGGAGCCGAGGAACGACGCATCACCGAAGCTGAAGATCCCGCCGTCGGAGGCCACCAGCCAGTAGCCCCCGCCGTCGGGGGTGGCGGCCATGCCCACGATGGGTTGGTTCAGATGGATCGACCCGGTGGAACCGAAGAAGCGGGCGTCGCCGAAGCTGAAGATGCCCCCGTCGGAGGCCACCAGCCAGTAGCCGCCCCCGTCGGGGGTGGCGGCCATGCCCACGATGGGTCGGTTCAGCGGCAACGAGCCGGTGGAGCCGACGAAGGACGCGTCACCGAAGCTGAAGATGCCGCCGTCCGAGGCCACCAGCCAGTAGCCCCCGCCATCGGGGGTGGTGGCCATGCCCACGATGGGACGGTTGAGGTGGATGCCCCCGGTGGAGCCGAAGAAGCGGGCGTCACCGAAGGCGAAGATCCCGCCGTCCGAGGCCACCAGCCAGTAGCCGCCGCCGTCAGGGGTGGCCGCCATCCCCACGGCCGGTTGGTTGAGGACCACGTTGTGCTGGGCCACGCCGAATCCGGCCAGGCTGGCCGCCATGGCCGCCTCGGCCGACGACGACGTCTCGAGCTCCCAGTTGGGCGTGGTGCCGAACTCCGACCACACGAATCCGCTGACCTGGCTGTCGGACGAGAGGAGGCCGACCAGGGCCGTGATCCAGGCGGCCTTGTTCCCGCCCGCCTCGGCGCTCCCCACCTCGGTGACCAGGATCGGTCGGGTCGGGTCGATCTGGGCCAGTTCGGCCAGGGCCGGACCGAGGACCTGGGACGGGCTCTGCCAGCTGCGTCCGGCGATAGCGGTGCCGTAGTTGTAGCCGTCGACCCCCAGCACGTCCACGTACGCCGACCCCGGATACTCGGTGGCCATGTCCGAGGTGGCCCCCTGGGTGCCGTTGGGACTCCAGATCCACTGGACGTTGGTGGCCCCGGCCGCCACGAACAGGCTGTGGACGTGACGGAAGGCGGCAATGTACGTCGACGCGGTGTTGCCGTTGACGCCGATGGCCCACGGATACCAGTTCCCGTTCATCTCATGGGCGAATCGGAGCAGCAGTGGCTTGCCCCAGACCGCGGCCTGGTGGGCGAAGGTCGTGACGTACGAGTCGAACTGGCCGGCGGCGATCCCACTGAGCGGATAGGGGTTCTGGCCGGCACCCAGTTGGTGGTTCCAGGGCTCCCAGGTGAGCTCGGGCTCCGCCCCCACCGCGGCGATCTGGTTGGCCTGGGAGGAGGGGAACGGCGAGGTCCAGTCGCTGTAGAAGTTGATGATGTCGGGACTGCGGGCCAAGGTCTGGGAGAGGGTGCTGATCTGGGGGAGCTCGGACAGGCTGCTCAGGGACACCCCGAAGAGGTGCTGGCCGGGGGCGACCAGCCGAGCCGCCGCGGCGGCCGGGGCCGCCGACCACGGGGCCACGGGTGAGGCCAGTGCGATCAGGAGCGCCAGTAGCATGGCGAGTGGCGCGGCGAACGGTGGTGGTCTCCGATGCGCACCGCTACCCATCCGGTATGTATCGGCCGCCGGGGGCCACGGCTGGAGGCGTTCACGCGATTGTCGTGATTCCCGGCCCGGGCGATTGCTCGGCAGATGGCCCCGTCCGGGGTGCAACCCGCAGGCGCACCGACCGGCCCCTCGCTCAGGTGGAAGTGGAGTGAAGGAATCTGGGCACTAATCCTCAGCACCCCGACGACGAACGGCGGCTGAGTCGCCGGACCTTCCTGATCGCCGCCGCCGTGGCCGCGCCGGTGGCTGCCGGGCTGACCGGATGTGGCCCCTCGGTGGCCGCCCGCGCACCGGATCCCACGGTCTTCTTCGGACTGGACGTACCCGGGAACCAGGTCGATCAGGTCGATCAGGTGGCGGCTCTGGTGGGGCGCCAGCCGAGCGTGGTCTCGTTGTTCCTGAAGCTCGATAGTGACGTGCCGGTGGCCCGACTCAACGAGATGGCCTCGGCCGGTCAGGCGCCCTTCGTCACCCTCGAACCCTGGTCCTTGTCGAGCGCTCCCGGACAGGTCGACCAGCCCCAGTACTCCCTGGCGTCGATCACCAGGGGCGACCACGACATCGACCTGCGCCGCATCGGGTCCCAACTGAGCGCCCTCGGGCGGCCGTTCTATCTCCGGTTCGCCCACGAGATGAACGCCTGGTGGTATCCGTGGTGCGAGTCGGTCAACGGCAACCAGCCCGGCCAGTACGTCGAGGCGTGGCGTCACGTCCACCAGGTGGTCTCCTCGGTGACGGCCGTGCCCGTCCGGTGGGTGTGGTCCCCCAACCGCTTGCTGACCAGCAGTCACCGCCGGCTCCCGGGCCTGTCCGAGCTCTTCCCGGGCGGCGACGTGGTGCACGCCATGGGGATGACTGGCTACTCCCACGACGACCGGTCGCCGACCGTGACGCTCGGCTCCACCGTGCACCAGCTGCAGCGCCTCTCGCCGCTGCCCCTGGTGCTCTCGGAGATCGGGGCCGCCGGTGCGTCCCAGGGCTCCTGGATCCAGCAGCTGCCCGCCTTCCTTCGTGACCACCCGAGGATCCGGGGGTTCGTCTACTTCGAGACCTCGCCCGCGACCACCGGGGCCACCGGGGACTACCGGATCGCCACGTCACCCGGCTCGGTCGGCACCTTCAGGGACATGCTCCACTCCCTGGCCGTGGCGTGAGCCAACGGAAAGGGCCGCCGCCTGAACGTGCGACGCGCGGTCCACGCCCTAGCCTTCTCGGATGACGGTCGAGGCCATCCAGGCGCCACCACGGGCTCCCAGCACCGGCCACCGCCACAGCCGGAGCCGACCGAAGCGTCGCCTTCCCCGCTGGATCGCCGTCTTCCTGTGGATCATCGTGGCCGCGCTGGCCGTGGTGGCGGCCATGCGCCTGTTCGCCTGGGACTCGGTGGCCGTGTTCGCCATCCTCAACTCGGTCACCGCCTTCGTCTACCTACCGGCGTGGATCGTGGTGGTCGTGGCCGTGATCGGGAAGCGGTACGTGCTGGCCGCCGCCGCCTTGGTCATCGTGGTCCTCCAGGTCATCTTCATGCTCCCCGAGCTGACCGCGGCCCAACCCATCCCGGCGTGGGCCACCACGGCCCCGTCCCTCAAGCTGTTCGACGCCAACGTCTACGCCTCGAACCCGTCTATGGCCGGCTACGCCACCGAGATCGAGGCCTACCGGCCCCAGCTCCTGACCATGGAGGAGGCCACGGTCCCCGACGTGACCCAACTGCAGACCAGTGGCGCGCTGACTTCGCTGCCCTATCGGATCCAGGTCAAGCGGTACGACCCACGGGCCTTTCTCATCGCCTCCAAGTACCCCCTGGTCGGCACCCGCATCGTCTCCTTCGACGGCATGCCGCTCATCATCCAGACGTCGGTGCAGCTACCCAGTGGCACGCCAGACCCTGTGGGTGGTGCACACCGTCGCCCCCCAGCCTGCCGGCTTCACCGAGTGGAAGGCCGAGGTGGCCGTCATCGGCCAGCAGGTCCGTCGGCGTGGCCCGGCCGGCCTGCTGCTGGTCGGGGACTTCAACAGCACGTGGGGGAACAAGGGCTTCCGACAGATCTTGGCCACGGGGATGACCGACGGAGCGGCGGCCCGGGCCCGACCCTTCGAGATGACCTGGTCCCAGACCAAGCCCATCATCCCCCCGGTGGTGCGGATCGACCACGTGCTGACCGGATCGGGTGTGGCCGTCACGGCCATCGGCACCGAGACCGGGCCCGGGAGTGACCATCGTGACGTGCAGGCCACGGTGGCCTTCCGCCACTGAGGAGTCCGAGGCTCCCCACCGGCTCGGGGCCACCAGCGACACGAGCGTGCGGTCAGCGGGGAACGGTCAGAGCCCGAAGGCGCTGCGCAGGTCGGGGGCGGAGACGGCGTTCCGCAGGAGGGAGACACCGGCGTTCTCCTCGAGCCAGCGGGTCAGGGCGTAGTGGTTGAAGGTGCCGTTCACCACCACGTGGCTCAGGCGGGGATCGATGACCACGAAGGGGACCTGGTTGCCCTCACTCGAGTCGTCCTCGTCGAACGTGATGATCACGGTGAGGTGACCGGAGCGGAAGTCGGGACCGGCCATGATGAGGGGGAGCCATGAGCCGAGCCAGGTGTCGGCCTGGGCCAGGGTGCCGTCGTGGGCATCGTTGTCGACATCGGGCGTGATCTCGCCGGTCACCGGCAGGTGGCCCTGCTGGACGTCGGTCAACAGGCTCCCACCGGTGGTCGTGCCCAGTGGGACATCGTTGGCCTGGCAGCCGGCCAGGTCGGCGGGATCGGCGAAGTAGGACCAGGGGCCGTGTCGGGCCGCATAGGTCCCGGCACTGGCCGTCTGGCAGTTGGAGGTCATCGCCTCCTGGTAGGCCTTGGCCGTCTCGCCGGCGGCCAGGGTCTGGCCCCACACCGTCGGGCCGGCCGGGGAACAGCCGGGACCCGGGTCGCAGTCCGAGGTGATGCCCTGGGTGCTGCCGCTCCAGATGGCCACGTAGTTCGGGAGGCTGGGGTGGGAGATGGCGAAGTACTGCGTGGCCCGGCCGTACTGGTCGGCGTAGGCGGCCAGTTTCGGCATCTGGCTGAGCGCCTCGGATGCGCTGTGGTTCTCCTCCATGATGACCAGGACCTTGTGGCCCGCACCTGGTGCGGGCACGGTCGACGTGGCGGCCGAGGTGGTCGGGGTGCTCGTGGCCGACGTGGACCCGGTCGTCGAGGTCCGCTCCGGTGCCGTAGCGCTCGTGGTGCAGCCGGCGAGGAGGACCAGCGCCGCGGAGCCGACGAGTAGCCACCGAGGCTTCACGGGCGCAACCCTAGTGATGGAGCCCTCGACCGGTCATCTGCCCACCGGGGCACCGAGGTGATCCTGTGGGCGCACCACCTGGAGTCCTGTCCACTCAGAGGTGACGTCCGCGCCCTGCCGCAGCCCGTGTCCTCCGCGGCCAGCGGCGTCAGTGCCTGTTGGATGATGCGTTATGGGACGGGTACCTGTCCTAATTCCTCGGCACGGACTCCATCTCAAGAGAGGCCTGGACCTCCTCACAGTCCGAAGGCGGCCTTGAGGTCGGGAGCCGTGGCCGCGTTCCTCAGGTAGGAGACACCGGCGTTGTCCTCGAGCCAACGTGTCAGCGAATAGTGATTGAAGGCTCCCGTCACCACCACATGGCTGAGACGGGGGTCGATGGCCACGAACTGGACGTCGTTGCCCTGGGTGGAGTCATCCTCGTCGAAGGTCACGATGATGGTCAGGTGGCCGGAGGTGTAGTCGGGCCCGGCCATGATGATCGGGAGCCACTGCCCGAGCCAGGCATCGGCTTGGGCCGGGGTGCCGTCATGGGCGTCGTTGTTGAGGTTCGGGGTGATCTCGCCGGTGACCGGGAGGTTGCCGCTGGTGACGTCGTTCAGGAGGTTGCCGCTGGTGGTGGTGCCAAGGGGGACGTCGTTGGCGTTGCACTCGGCCTGATCGGTGGCGTCCGTAAAGTACGGCCAGGGACCGTGGCGGGCCACGTAGGCGCCGCTGCTCGACGCCTGGCAGTTGGTGGTCATCGACTCCTGGTAGGCCTTGGCCGTCTCCCCGGCGCCGATGGTCTGGCTCCACACGGTGGGTCCGGCCGGCTGACAGCCCGGACCCACGGCACAGTCCGAGGTGATGCCCTGGTTGTCGCCGCTGAAGATGGCCACGTAGTTGGGCAGGCTGGGATGGCCGATGCCGGTGTAGGCGGTGGCCTGCCCGTACTGGTTGGCGTAGGCAGTCAGCGTGGGCATCTGGGACAGCGACTCGGCCTGACTGTGGTTCTCCTCCATGATGACCAGGACTTTGTGGCCTGGGCTCGCCGATGGCGACGAGGTCGTGGTGCTGGGTGGGGCGGTCGTGCTGGTCGACGTGGTCGTGCTGGTCGACGTGCTGGTCGTCGTCGTACTGCTCGGGGGGGTGGTGGATCCGGTCGTGGTGGTGGTCCCCGTTCCTGACGTCGTGGTGGTGTCGCCGGGAGCGGTCGTGGTGCTGACGGGAGGCGTGTAGACGATGTCGAGCGCGGGGGCGTTGGCCGGAAGCCCGGAGAGGTGGGCGATGGTACCGGGCAGCGAGTAGGTGACGGCTAGATCGGTGACGGCTTCGACGTCAAGGCCGGACAAGGGGATGGTCTGCGGGCCCGAACCGGTGGGGGAAGTCGTCGATCCCAACGGAGCGCTATCAAGGGTCGGCCGATTGTTCCAGGTCACCGAGGTGGGATCGAAGGGACCCACGTTGTACGCGCTGAACACCCCGCCCGAGGTCGTGGTCGAGTTGATGGTGAGTGTCGCCGAGTCGACCGTGGACCCGGCCGGGATACTGGTCGTGAACTGGAGGAGCGCACGGTAGGAGATGTGGCTGGCGTTGAGCACCGGGCTGTTGTCGAAGTTCGTACCCGGAGCTTGCGCCGAGACGTACGTCACCGCCGTAGCGGTCTGGGTGATCTCGACGGTGCCCGCGGAGGCGGCCGTGACCGTGATCGCCGCCACCGAACTGATGATGAACACAACAGCAGCGACGAGATAGAGGGGTTTCCGGTGTTTCATCTGGTGGCTCCAATAGCTGGGCTGTCTGGTGGGATGCCGCCGCCGGTCCCTTGATCTCCGAGGTGTTCCAGGTCGGACCCTGGTAGGTCATGGCGCCTGCTGTAGGTCGAACCCGGACACCAGGGGTGCGCCGGCTAGGACCGGGCAGGCTTCAAGGCAGGAAGTCAGTTCTTCGGGTCACGTGGGGCAGATCCCAACCTGCACGCCTCGGCGCTGTTGTTGCTGCGGTCCGCAGTCACTGCTGCCCCATACCCGATGCTGGCCACGGTACACCTCAGCATGGACAACTTTTACCGCGGTCCCTCAAGAAGGCAGTGAGCTGCGCCGACGCCCCGTCCGATTGTGCAGCGCCATGTCAGCGCGGTGTGGCCGGCCCGATACTCGCTCTCGGTACGTACCGATCGGGCCGAATGCTGGTGGACGGTGGGTCGTCGAGGATGCCCAGCGCGTGGAGCAGGCCCTCGGTCATCACCGTGCCGATGGAATCGAGGTCACCGGTCAGGACCGTGATGCCGGGCCGGTAGGCGGCGGCCCACGGCGAGTCGCCGAACGTGAGGAACGAGGACTCTGCGGGCAGCGCCACCTCCGCGATGGAGAGCCCCTCGAGCAGGCGGGGGGCCAGGGCGTGAGAACTCGACCAGAGGGCCGATGGACCACCGGGTCGCCGGACCAGACCGTCAAGCAGTTCCGCCATGTCGGAGCTGTTGAGCCCGTCGGCGCCACCGACGATCACCCGCTCCACGGTCATCCCCCGGGATCGGGCCGAGCGCTCGATGAGGGGCCACCGACCACCCGACGCCTTACCCGGCACGCTTCGTTGGGAGAGAAGGGCCACCCGGTGGTGGCCCAGCGACGCCAGGTGCTCGAGCGCATCGTCGATGGCGTCACCGGCAGACGCAGCCAGAACGGCGGCCTGAGCCGAGAACGCCCCGGCATCGGCCACGACCAGGCCGGACTCGGCCAGCCGGCGGATGTGGTCCGGATTCGATGCCCGGCCGGCCACCACCAGGGCGTCGATCCGTTGGGCGCTGAGCCGGTCGAGTTGGCGTCGTTCCACCTCCGGCGACCGCTGAGCGTCGGCGACGATCACCGCGTAGCCGTGTTGCTGGGCCAGGTGCTCGACGGCCCGAAGAAAGGGCAGGAAGACCGGGTTGGCCAGATTGGGGACGAGGACACCGATGATCATCGACCGGTCGGTGCGGAGGCTGCTGGCCGAGACGCTGGGGGAGTAACCCAGTCGCTCGGCCGCCGCCTTCACCCGCCGGGTGGCGACCTCGCTGGCGGGCCCCCTACCGGTCAACACCCGCGAGACCGTGGCTGTGCTCACGCCCGCTTCGGCGGCCACCTGCCTGATGTCTGCTCTCGCTCCGCGTCGGATGGGTGGTCGGGGGTCGCCGACGTCGGTTGACGAGACCATCGACCCACTCTACTGTAAACGTTTACAGACCTATTCCTTGCAGCGGAGGCGGTTGGGCATGGACCAAAGACAGAGAACCAAGCGAAGGGTGGGGTGGGGGGCGGCGGGGCTGGCCGCGGCCCTCACCTGGACAGTCTGGGCCGGCTCGAGCTCGGGCGCCACGACCACTCACCAAGGTGACCTCTTCGACGGCATCCATGTCGGGGACGGGCTCGGTGAGCACCTCGTCAGCCACAGGCACGGTGGCCGCCTCACCCAGCGCTGGGTGCACTACGGGGACCAAGGTCTCGCCGGGCACGGTGACGTTGACCCCGACGATCGGCGGAAAGCGGAGGACAGCCATTGTCCACGTGCCCACCGGCTACACCACCACACCGGTGCCCCTGGTGGTCAACATGCACGGCAGCCAGTCGACCGCACTCCAGCAGGAACTCCTCACCGGTATGGACGCCACCGCGGATGCGGACACCTTCCTCGTGGTCTATCCCCAGGCCGCCATTCCTGCCGGTTCGGGCTTCGAGTGGAACGTCCCTGGTCAACCGCTGTTCGGAGGGGTTCCCGTGCCGAGGGGGTCGCCCAACGACGTCTCGTTCATCGAGAAGCTGGTGGGCTCACTCGAGCAGCGGTACTGCATCGACAAGAATCGGGTCTTTGCCACCGGCTTCTCCGGGGGAGCCCGTATGGCCAGCCAACTGGGTTGTGACGCCTCGGCGACCTTCGCCGCCGTGGCCCCCGTCAGTGGCCTCCGTTCTCCCACTCCCTGCCCGTCGACCCGGCCCGTTCCGGTGGTGGCGTTCCACGGGACGGCTGACCCGGTCGACCCGTATACGGGCCACGGCCAGAAGTACTGGACCTACAGCGTCCCCGTGGCCGCCGGTCGCTGGGCGGTCCACAACGGGTGCTCGAAGTCGGTGGCCAACGCCACCCCGTCGTCAGGGGTGCAACTGACCACGTACGCCCCGTGTGCCGACGGAGCCACCGTCGAGCTCTACTCCATCGTGGGCGAGGGCCATGAGTGGCCCGGGGGACCGCACCTGCCCAGGCGGATCACGCGAGTGCTCGGACCGCAGAGCACGGCCATCAGCGCCAACGACGTGATGTGGTCGTTCTTCTTGGCCCATCCGCTCCCTTAACTCCTCGGCCGTCCGTGCCGACATACCTCTTGACCCCCAAAGGGGGTGCCGGGCGGGCGGCACGGCGTTGCCTTAGCCCTGCTCGGGATCGTAAAATCCCAGGTCGAGGGAAGGGGGAACCATGAGTGACATGTCGCAGGGCCCGGGGTGGTGGTTGGCTTCGGACGGGCGGTGGTATCCGCCGGAGCTGCATCCAGCGCGCCCAGGTCCCTCGTGTCCCGACCGTGCCGTCGACCCACCCGGCCGAGGACGCCCTGGCCAGCTGGGCGCCGGTCGCCGCCGGTCCCGTGGAAGCGCCACCGGTGCCCTCCTATCCACCCGTGGCCGAGTTCGGCAATCCCACGTACGTGGCCCATCCTGGGAGTGGCCCGTCCTCCTCGATGCCCTCCTACCCCCAGGGTTGGCAGCCGATCATGCCGTCCCCTCCTGGAGGCCGGTTCCGTCGGGGCATCCGCCTGGTGGGGATCGGCTTCACCATGGCCAGGGACGAGCCCGGCCTGATGATGGTCCCGGCGGTGGCCTTCGTGGTCCAGCTCCTGATCTGCGGGCTCGGCTTCCTCATCCTGTGGCCGAGCCTCCACTCGATCAACACCACCAACGGCCAGTCGGCCCACTTCTCCGCCGAACAGTGGTTGGTGGCCGTCGTAGTTGGGGTCCTGGTCATGTTCGTCTCGGTGGTCTCCCACGCCACCATCATCGCCAGGGTCATGGCCCGCTTCCACGGCCAGAGCGTGACCAACGCCCAGGCCGCCCGGGCCGCCCTGACCAAGAGCCCCCAGCTGCTGGGTTGGGCCTTCATCAACTACGTGGTCATCAGCATCCTCCGCAACATCGGGAACCGGGGCATCCTCGGATTCCTCGTCGGGGCACTGCTGCGGGCCGGATGGATGCTGGCCAGCTTCTTCGTGGTTCCGGTCATCCTCTTCGAGGACAAGGGGCCGATCGCCTCCATCAAGCGGTCGGTGCAGCTGTGTCGGGGCCGCTGGGGCGAGAACATCGTGGGGAACGGGGCGCTCGGGATCATCGGCACCGTGGCCATCATCGTGGACGTGCTGGTCGCCGTGTTGCTGGGTGCGGTCTTCGCCCCGCTCGGGGCGGTGGTGGGGATCATCGGCCTGGCTGCCATCCTGCTGGTCCTGACCGTGGCCACGGCGGCTTTCAACGCCGCCCTCTACTGGTATGCGGTCACCAACCAGTCGCCGGGGCAGTACTCGGTGGCCGATCTGCAGTCCGCCTACCGGCAGAAGACCCGCAAGGCCGGCGCTTTCGGCATGTGACCGCCGGGGGAGTGGGCGACCGCCGGCTACACCCCGTGATCACAAGGGCAGGCCGGGGGGCGTAGGCTTGCCGACGTGCTACACGTGAGCGGAAGCCAGCTGGTGGTCTTGCTGGTCCTGTCCGTGGTCTGGGCATTCCTGGGTTACCGGCTCTCCGAGATGGACCGGAGAAACCTGGGTCGGACCCCGTGGGGTCTCCCGTCACTGCTCTGGGCCTTCTTCTGGTTCCTGTCCCTCATCCTCGGACTGATCCTCTATCTCATCGCCCACTTCACCGGCATCCGGCGAGCCCAGCAGAATCCGCCGGTCATCGGTGCCCAGGGACCGGCGCCCATGCCGTCGATGAGTGAGGCCAGCGCCTCCAGACGGGTGCCTACCGCGTCGGAGCTGTTCCCCGCCTACCCACGACCGGCCAACTCACAGCCCGAACAGGCTGAGGTAACGCCGGAGGACGTTGAGGAAGCCTCCTCATTCCCGCGCCTAGGCACGACGACACCGTCAGGCGCTGGGGAATCGTTGCCAATTTCACCTCCGGCCTGGCAACCAGATCCCAGCGGGCGGTTCCACTACCGGTGGTGGGACGGCACCCAGTGGACTTCGCAGGTTTCGACCGACGGTCATCACCTGGTCGATACCAATCCGGACCAGCGGATCGGGCCCTACTGAATCCTCCTGGACTCGGTCGATGGCGACCTGGTCCTCCGCAGCCTTGACGATTGCGATCACTCGAACACCGTCTCATCGAATTACGCGAGTCCGTGCACGGCAAGCTGTGTAGCTCCGACCGCAGTTATCCGCACCTGATGCCCTTAGCTGAGGCCTGTTCGCTCCGATCTTGAAGCACCAAAAGGCCACCAGTTGATCTCAATCGACTACCTACATGCGGGCGCTTAAAGTGGTTGACTCCCCACTAAGGGTCGCAGTGGAAGCCAGTGTGAGATTGATGCATACTCTCGGCGGGTGAGCTCTGACCTCTTGGACCCGTTTGGTCGCCTGTCTAAGAGTTAGCGAATGGCGAAACCGACGCCCGTTCGGAGGCTGGAACCGGAGGAGCGTCGATGCGGGGGATCTGGAATGAAGATCCAGGAGTAGTGAATGGCGCCTGTCGCGCTCGTCGGGTTCCGAACTCAGCTGTCTCCAGCCACGAATGCAGTGCGGTGGAAGCGGCTGATTCACAACAACCACCTGAGCTTGGCTGCCTAACGTTTTTGGAGGTAGCTGGGACACACTGCAGGGAGACGCGTCGCGATCAATCCCGGTGCGACTCTGTCATGTGGTGGCCTATTGAGCTCGTATCAAAGGCAAAGCGTCGATCCACAGGGCGGAGTACCGGGTCGCCAGTCCTGTGGGGAGTAAATAGCGAACCCGAAGCCCAACAGCGGAAACCAACCAACGAAAGCAGAAGAAGCTTATGCGAAATTTGAAGATCAGAGGCCTGGCACTGGTGGCCACCGTTGCCCTATTAGGCGGTGCGGCCTTCGTCGCCTCTGGCGCGACAGGAGCGTACTTCAGTGACAGTCAGCCTGGGACAATAAGGGGAACCCTTGGCTGCATCAAAGTCACCGCGTCGGGCGGAACTGCCAACGGTCATGGAAGTGGTCAGGACTTCAACTTCAATGCGCTACTTCCCGGCACCCCGCAGACCATCACGATCTACTACCAGAACACGTGCGCAACGAACGCTGAGGATGTGTGGCTGACGTTCCCCAACGCGACGGCACTGAGTGCCCTCAACAATTTGGGTCACTACGGGACGATCCACGTCGCCTCGACTGGAGCGGGAGGACTAGGGGACGTATTCGACTCAGCGAACCTCAACGACCGAGTGGCCACCTGTGGGCCCCTTTCACCGTCGGGATGTTGGCCATTGCCCAATCAGCTCAAAGTTGCGAGCGGTCTCACGCCGACGTCGACCGGTTGGGCCACGTTCTCCTTCGAATTACGCGAGCGCGCTAAGTAACCCGCTCGCTGAAGGTGGGGCATGGAACGTCTATCCCGTTAGCGCGAATCCCTACCCCACGGACCCCAACGGTCAGACCACCATTAATCCGAGTGACGGAAGTGGAAATGGCTTGCCGTACGCCGTGGTTGCCACCCAGCCTGGTATCACGCCGGGTGCGGTTGGCACGGCACCCTAGGTAGCACTGCCCTGGAGGGAGCCGTGTCCGCGGTTGGGCGCGGCTCCCTCCTGGAACACAAAGATCATGAGGCCACTTAGTCGAATTTTGCTCGTTTTATTGCCTGTGTTGGCATTGGCCGGTTTCGTTCTAGTTGCTATGGGGGGAATTCCCTACAGGATCTACATCGTGCACACCGGCTCGATGACTCCAACCATTCCGACAAAGAGTGCAGTGATCGTGCGAGTGGATAGCTATCGCATAGGTCAAGTCGTCACGTTCGTTGAGGACGGGGAAGTGGTTACGCATCGCCTGATATCCATCAGTTCCAATGGATTGACTACCACCAAAGGCGATGCGAATAGGACGGACGACCCCTGGCATGTTCCAAAGACTGACATTGTTGGGGGTGTTGTAGCGGCTCCCCGGCAGCTGGGTTACTGGCTTGAGTTCGCCAAGAACCCAGTAGGTATGGCCGCCATTCTCTTGGGCGTGGTCCTTTGTTGGCAGATCTGGTCACTAGCTGGATCGGGGGTCACGGAGCCGCGTCATAGAGTCCGCAGCGACAGGCGCGACCCTGTCACGAGTTATAGGCCCCCTACTGACGATGTGAGCGTTGCACTTGGCGTTGGTTACTTGGCCAAATCTCGTGATGTGGAGGCGGGCCATATTCGCCCCCAACCAGTTCCGAGCCTCGATCGTTTTGCATTACAAAGTGCTTGTGATCCTCCCCTGGTTAAGGTGGAAGCGCCGATGAACGCCTAGGTCAACAAGGCGGCCTGATCGACCTAGGCACGAATGAGCCCGTGGTGGGCTGACGTGCTCAGCGTGACATCGTAAAGAGCGACTCAGACACCGAGAAGACGCGTTGACGCTTTGAGTTTCAGCTGGGTACCGCTGGCTGGAAATGGAGATTCGTCGTTGAGCATGAGATTGCCAATGCAAGGCTCACCGATAACCGCCGATCGCCGCTCTACTGCCTCGACTCGAGTGGTTCGAGTTCGACAGTTGTTCAACAATTGTCTGATCGGTCTGGCCTGGGTTGCCTCGACTTCGAAGGTTTCACTCATCGGACAGCCGGCGTGGACTTTCGGTGGAGGATATCGACCGTGATGCACCGCAAAGCGGCGGACAGTGAGCGCGGCGGGTGCCATTGCTTAGCCAGCTGCTATCGGCCTGCAGGCAACTGTTGCCAAGGCTGAACATTGACCCAGCAGGCCATCGCTGCCGGCTGCCCGGCGCCCTGTTTGCACAGTGACGAGGGCGGCGAGTTGACGTGCAGCCTCACCACTTGGTATTCCGTCGGTCCATACCGCTTGTTCGGGCCGTAGCTCAGTGTCGGAGACCAGGTACCGGGAAAGTTCTTGATCTTGGACATGGCCGTGACGAAGCTGCGCCGGTTGAGGCCGGGTCCGGCGGCGGTGGCCGCCGTCTCGAACAGATGGATGGCCTGGCACCATCCGACGATGGGTCCCTGCTCCTCGATGAAGTCGTTGATATTCCCCGGTGGCGTCTGGGGATAGACCTGGTGCCAGGTTGTCCAGCATTGCCGCACCCCGGTGTCGTAGCCGCCCTGGCTCTCGGGGCGAGGATCGTCGATGCCCCCCAGGGTCTCGGTGGTCACCCCTTCCTGGCCGTCGAGGGCTTTGGCGTAGGGGACGGGGATGAGCCCGAGTGACGAGAGGATGCTCGACTCGTAGTCGCTGAGGAGGAGCCGAGGGAAGTACTGCTGTGCCGTCTCGGCCTGGAGCACCGGGAAGAAGACGTTGAACGGCATCAACGGGATGACCGACGTCACGCCGGCGCTCCGCAGCTGTTGGATGACTAGGGGGGACTGGGTTCCGGTGGTGGCGGTGTCGTTGGGGTCGGCGTCGATGGTTTTCACGATGGGGTCGACGCCCGCGTTGCGGAGATCAGGGAGGAGGTAACTGTCGAGAGCGGTCTGGTCCGAGGCCCGGCTGCCGGCGATGATGCCCACTTTGATCGTGCCGCCGATCAGGTGGGCGCCCAGTCCCCAGTCGACCACGGCCTGGAGGATGGTGGCCTGGTCGGGACCGATCCACCAGAGGTAGGGAGAGCCCGTCTTGGTCCAGTTCGTAACCGTCGTCCACGCCCCGAGGAACGGGGTGTGGCCCTCCTGGGTGATGCACAGCTGGTTGTCCCCGGTCCAGGCGCCCAGGCCGTCCACCACCGCGAAGGCGGCCGGTGACCCCTCGGTCCAGGTCTTGCACAACGCCCGCATCTGGGACTCGTTGGTCGGGTCGTAGCCGGTGATGATGGGATCGATCTTTCGGCCGTGGATGCCACCGTGCTTCGTTGACCTGCTTCACGAAGAGCGTGATGGCCTTGATCTGCTCCCCGTACTCGGCATCCTCGGCGAAGCCCTCCTTACCGGCCAGCGAGTTGAGCGACACCACGGGAAAGACCACGTTGATGTCGTGCTGGGTCACCCCGCGGCTGGAGGTGCTGGCCGAGCTCACCGGGGAGAGTGACCCTCCCGTCGATGCGGCCGCGCTCGAGGAGGACATCGTCGATAGAGCGGCTAGAAGCAAGGCCGCACCCAGCCGACCCCACCGTCGTCAGCGCCCTCCCCCGATGGGATCCGCGATGATGTCCCGCCCGTCGCCTCGGTCGGGTCATCGGACTCCGGGCCTCACTGGGTCCGCGCCGATCCACGGACAGAACGAAAAGGCTGCATGACCTTCACGGAATCCCCCCGCTCTTCGTCTGGCCTGGGCCTCTGCCCAGCCCAAAGCTAGCCAGTCGACCGGCCAGCCGCTCGGCGGCCAGGCGTGGGACCCCGGCTCAGCCGGTCACCACGCCGTCGCGCAGCCTGACCGTCGCCAGTCCGTGGGGCCGCAGATCGAACGAGCCAACGAAGGGGCTCTGGGGGTAGCCCCGCAGATCGACCAGCCATCCCGACTGACCGGCTATCGACACCGTCGTCGGCGTCGAACGGGGATTGAAGACGCGGACCTCGATCAGGTCCCCGTCCCTTCGGACGGCACTCACTTCGGCACCGGAGACGGACAACGCACTCCCGACCGGAGGGCGGACACCACCCCCACTGCTGGTCACCACCTCGAGGGGGAGAAGGATGTCGTCGGCCAGGGCGTAGGGGTCGTCGACATCCAGGGCCAGCGCGTAGTGGAGGGTGATCCGGCGGCCGGTCATCTGGAGTCCCTCCACCGGGGTCACCGGGCCGGCCGGGTAGGGCCGGTAGGCCATGCCGGCCCGGGACAACATGCCCGTGGACCGCACCACGGTCAAGGCCAGCGTTGTCGCTCGGTCCCCTTCGGGACCGGGGGTCGATGTCGACCAGTTCGTACTCGCACACCCCGTCGTGGACCACGGTCAGGCCCCCGGCCGAGACGAAGCGACGGGCCGGTGCGGTGGGCAGGCCGAACTCGTCGGGACCGCCCTCGGCCGTGAGCCCCCGCTCGACTACGGCGAAGGCGCACTCGGCCTGTGACGTTTCTGCCGGTCGGGGCAGGGGGAGATGGACCCGGAGGCGGTGGTCCCGACTCTGGTTGACGAACGAGGTGGTGACCCGCAGCGCCGGCTCGTCCGCCCGGAGCTCCAGGATCGTCTCGATCTCGGTGGCCTGGGTCCCCACCCGGGCCTTCGATCCGCCAGTCGACGTGGTCGGGGAGCAGGTAGGTGGTGGTGATGACCACCCGGGCCCGCACGGGGCCGGACTCGATGACCCGGACGGCCACCGCATCCGGTGTGTCCACGAAGCTGTCCTCTGTGGGGGGTGAGTAGTTGTAGGAGTCACCCAGGTCCCCGCCGTCCACCAGCCGGCCGTAGCCGGGCCGATGCCGTTGAGCGAGAAGGTGCCCGCCTGCTCGTCGACCTCGATCGAGACCAGGCCGTTGGACAGCGCCACCGGCTCACCGGGTCCGCTGGCCGTGGCCGGGTGGACCGCCGGCACGGGTTGGAACGGTCGCCATCCGTAGCCGGCCACCTCGTCGACCCGGGCCACGATGCGACGCGTGGGCCGTTGGTCCAGGCCCAGACGGATGGCCGCATCGGGACGGGCCTCCATGCGGGCGACGATGTCCCGCTTGGCCTGGGCGATGGGGACGTTGCGCCGCTCCTCGGGTCCCACCGAGAACAGCACGCTGATGCCGTCGTCGTCCTCTTCGACGGCGATGTCCTGGAGCCAGGCGTCATGCTCGATCTGGGGTCCCTGCAGCTGCTTGAGGATGGTGCGGACGGTCTCGGTGTCGAGCTCCCTCGGGGCCGTCGGCCTGGCCTCTTCGGAGAGCACCTGGACGCCGGGGGCCGGCGGGTCGTCCGCCCCGACCACCAGCTCGACGACACCGGACCGGGGCCGGGCCGCGGGATTGAGTACGTAGTCGCCGGGGGTGGCCATCGATCGGGCCAGCGAACGGATGGCCCGATCCGCCAGTCCGGTGGCGATGGTCCGGGCCTCGGTATAGCGGTGGAGGACAGCGTCGACAACGTCATCGACCGAACAGGCACAGATGGAGTCGTGGGCCGAGTTGCGCACCACCTCCTTCCAGGCCAGGTCGAGCTGGCGCTGCGGCCAGGCCGACGGCGGCTGGAACAGGGCGGCCAGCGGCTCGGCCCGGCGCTCGAGCTGGCGGGTGGCCAGCTCCCCCGAGCGCTTCACGTCGACCCGGTTCGAGGTGACACCCATCAACATGTTGGCCCGGGATCCCGACCGCAGTTCGCCCCGCCACCGCTCCAGGCCCTCCCGGGGGGCGGCGGCCAGATAGCGGGGTAAGGAGGTGACGGAAAAGGCGATGTCGTCCTGGAGGGCGTTGGCCTCGGCCACGACCCGGCCCAGCTCGGGCTGGGGCATGAGGTGGTCGGAGCCGTTCATGCACAGGAGGTCACCCAGCACGAACGCCCCGGAGTCCTCGATGAGCTCGGCCGTCCGTTCGACCAGGGCCTTGGCGTCGTCGGGGAGTGCGGCGCCGTTGCCGTAGCCGTCGGGAAGGTATTCGGCCCGCACGGTGGAGCCGTCGGGTGCCTCCCACCAGAACCCGCTCCGGGTGATGGCGGAGGGTACGCCCCGCCAGACCACGGCGTCGGCCAGTCCGGCCTGGCTCAGGATCTGGGGCATCTGGGCGATGTGGCCGAACATGTCCGGCAGGTAGCCCACAGGCATGGTCCCGCCGAAGGCGGCGCCGCGGCGGAGGCCCATCTGGAGGTTGCGGATGATGGTCTCGCCCGAGGCCAGGAACTCGTCCATCAGGATGTACCAGGGGCCCATGCTGAGCCGCCCGGCGGCGGCCAGCGCGACCAGGCGCTCCTCGCCCTCGGGCCGGACCTCGAGGTAGTCGTCCACCACGGCCATCTGGCCGTCGAGCATGAAGTGGGCATAGCTGTCGTCGGACTCGAGCAGGGTCAGCAGGGTGTCGAGGGTGTCGACCAGCTTGAGGCGGAACTCCTGGTAGGAGTGGTACCACTCGCGATCCCAGTGGGTGTGGGGGACGATGGCCACGCGCCGGACTGCCATGGGATCACTGTACGGGCTGACTGCCCTGCGAGGCGGGGTGCCCAGGTCCGGGTGCGCCTCTGGACCCGCTGTCCGCCTCGTCCGACTCGGGGAGGCGGCACCCGGCGCCGCCATGCCGCCGAGCGGCCGGTCGGTCAGAACTGGTTGGGCTGCCACTGCTGCAGCCCGAGGGAGGTGGCGATGGGATTCCAGAGGGAGGTGAACTGGTTCTTGGCCGTCGAGGCGTGACCGTCGTCGGCCAGGGCCGCCTGATAGCTGGCATCCGAGGTGTCGTTGGGCACACAGGTCTTGGCCTGCTCGTCGGCCGCCCACTGGGCATAGGCCCCATCCGAGCTGGCTGAGCTCTGCCAGGCGCTGGTCAGGGCACTGGTCAGCGCGGATGACTGGGGGAGGGCCGAGAGGTCGAGCTGGCCGAGTTGACTCACCAGGGCCTGGCGGGAGGCCTGGGCCGCGGTCAGGGTCGACTGGGCCCCGGCCGTGTCACCACAGGCGGCGATGGCTGCGGTGGCCGATCCCACCTGGCTCCTACTCCCGGAGCTCTGGGACAGCAACGAGGTGAGGGCCTGTCCCTGGCCCAGGGCCTGGGGCGACAGGGTGGTCGACGTCGAGGTCGAGGTGGTGGGCGCAACGGTCGTCGAGGGTGTCCCGATGGTCGAAGGTGTGGTGGGGGCGTTGGCGGAGGGGGACGAGGAGGTGGCGAGGACGGCGATGACCACCGCCACCACGGCCACGGCGATGGCGACGATGGCGATGAGCAGGCCTTTCCCTCGCCCCGGGGACACCCCGGCATCGGCGGCCGTTGGGGGCGGGAGCGGGGGATCGGTGGGTCGGTCACCGACGGACCGGGGGGTGGCGACGGTCTCGGCCAGCGCTGGGCGCACCACGGCGGTGGTCGGAGGGATGACGGGCACCGTGGCCAAGGTCGGGTTGCCCGACGGCAGTCCCATGGATCGCCCGCACTCCCGGCAGAACCGTGCGTTGGCCACGTTGTCGTGCCCGACCGGGCACGGGTTGATCAGCTCGGAACCGCAGGTCGGACAGAACTTTGCCGTGAAATCGGGTACGGGAAGTAGATGGCCTTGGGGACAGAGCATCGTGGACCTCGGATGGACGGAGGCGGTACGGGTGGGCAGGTGTCGGGTGTCGCTGGCCGCCGAGGCAAGGGTCCATGGTAGGCGACGTCGACCACCGTTCCGCGGTCACGGGGGACGCGAAGCCTCGAGGGTCCCCCGGTGGATGAGTGCATGCAGGGGATTCCCCATCTCCACCGTTGGTGCCCTGTCGCCGTGACCAAGGATCAGTCGGTGCCACCATGCCGTGTTGGAGGGCCGAAAGCCGAAATACTTGGGGGTGTGGTGAGCCCGTGGGAGAGCCGACCGCGCCAGGCGCCGTCCCCGGTGCGGCCGGTCGCGGCTTCCGTTCCTGAACTGCCCCTGGCGGCTCCCGTGCCGGAGCTGCACCAGGCGGCTCCCGTGCCGGAGTTGCACCGGGCGGCTTCCGTGCCGGAGCTGCCGGTTGCCTCATACGCCACGTACCCGTCCGACCCCGGTCAGCCAGATCGGTCCGTGGCTGACCGGGTTAGGACCACCGGTCCCGGTCCGGGAATCCGCTCCACCCACTCCACTAGGTCGCCGGCGCGGATGGCGGCGTATGTGGCGGCCGTCCTGTCGATGGTCTGCGGCGTCGCCCTGGGCACCCACGTGTTCCTCTACTACCAGCACTCCATCCGTACGGGTACGGCCCTCATCCACTCGGAGGAGCAGTCGGCAACGCACGCCCGAGCGGTGGGTGCCTGTGTGTCCCCACTCCCCCCGTCGGTCACGGACGTCGCCGGGGGTGCCAGTGACTCCCCGGGGCCCGCACTGGCCGCCACCGCTCCCTCGGGTGGGAACGGGACCTCGCTGCCTCCCGCGTACGCGCTACTCGAGGCGCCCTCCATCGGACTTCTGGCCCCGGTGGTCGACGGGGCGGGGGAAAGCCAGCTGAGCGTGGCGGTGGGGCATGTGCCGGCCAGCTCGTGGCCGGGCTCACCGGGCACATCGGTGCTGGCGGCCCACGACGTCACCTGGTTCAGCCACATCGCGCAACTCGACGCGGGAGCCACCGTCTCGGTGGTCACGCCGTGCCGGACCTTCGAGTACACGGTGGCCGACCACCGGGTGGTGCCGGCCGGCTCTCCCATCGTGCAGACGGCCGCCGAGCAGTTGGTGCTGATCACCTGCTACCCGCTCGACGCCCTCTTCCTCACGTCGCAGCGGTACGTGCTCGACGCCACGCTCACCCGCGTGGTCGATGCCGGTTCGCCCACCGGCGCGGTGCGCCCGGGGGTGGCCCCGGTGGTGCCTGCACCACCGGCGCTGGCCGCCCAGGGATTGGATCTGGCCCACAACCCGGCCCCCCTGGGCACGCTGACCCTCACCGGGTCGCCGGCCGTGGGGTGGCAGGAGAGCGCAGCACCACTCGACGACGAGGACGCCGTGTTGCAGCTCTACTTCGCCGCCGTCAGAGCGGCCGAGCAGGATCAGCCGTCCTGGTGGGCGGCCATCGCCCCGACCGTACCGTTCTCGGCCGCCGCACCGCTGGTCGGGAGCCGGATCACCTACAACAACGTCGACTTCAACCCGTCCCTCGATGTGGTCGGTGCCACGATGATCGGGTCGTCGCTCGCCACCGAGCCCGTTCTGGCTGGGGATCATGCCTCCGGCCGGTACCGGATCTCCATGCAGGCCGACGTGGACGACGGCAGCCTGGTCCTCACCGGGTGGACGATGACGCCGGCTTGACCGTTGGTCGGGCTACGTCAGTTGCACAGCTAGCCCAAGTCGGGCTGCACCTCGAGGTTGTAGACGTTCACCGGCCCGGTGCCCGGCGTCCACACCCGGAGCTCGATCCGGTCGGCCGACCCGGGGGGCCTGGCCGGGTGGAAGTCGAACGGTCCCCACCCGGAGAACGGCACGTTGCCGCCCCGGTCGGTGACATGGACCACCGATTGGACGGCGACGTGGCCATTCGTCGCCGGCACGTCGGTCCGCCCGAGCAGCACGTTTCTGGTGGCGTCCCATGTCTCCACCTTGGTGGGCACGGAGGTGTCCATGGTCACCGTGGTGCGGTAGGCGCCGGGGAGGAGATTCCAGTTGGCGCCGAAGGCCACGTAGCCGGCCCTGGACCCGGCAACGGCCATGTTCCAGGTGTAGGAGGGTCCGTCCAAGAGCCGCTGTCCGGTGGTGGTTTGGACGGCCCAGGCCGGCTCGGTGGGTGAGGAGGAGAAGGTCACCGCGTCCGAACCGCCGGGTCGGGGCAACCGGAAGAGCCAGACACCCCCGACGCTGGACAGCAAGGTGGCGTGGAGCGGACCGGCGAGCCGGCCGATCATGGCCAGCTGGAGCTGGACGCTGGCCGTCTCGATGCCGGCGTAGGGCACGAGGACGAAGTAGGTATCGCCGGCATGTAGGGGGAACCGGGCGCTGTCGGCGGCCACCTCGTAGAGCCACTGCCGGTCGGCGAAGCGGCCCATGATCCCCTGGGAGGCCACGACCTCGGCTCCGGCCGGGATCATGGCTGCCGCCCGGTCGAGGGCCGAGGCGGTGGCCGGTGGGGTGCGTAGCCACTGGACCGGTACCTGGGGGATCCACACGGCCGCCCAGACGACGGCGTTGACGGCGATCACGGCGACCAGGACCGAAGGCAGGCGGGGTGAACGGAGCCACCGGGTCCCGCGCCGGGGAAGGTGGGCGGCCACCCATCCGCACCACAGCTGTCGGGTGATCGAGGCCAGGACCAGGCAGGTGAGCGGAGCGGTGAAGAGGAGCACCCCGAAGTTCTCGTAGGCCACCGAGCGGAGGGAGTCTCCCTGTCCGGAGCCGCTCTCGAACAGGACGAGGACGGGCAGGGCGGCGAGGGGGCTGAACAGTCCGAGGACGCCCGAGGTCGCCGAGTAGGCCCACAAATCAGCGCGGGCCTGCCACATCTGGGCCGCCACCCGCAAGGGGTGGACGAGGAACCCCCGGGCCAGGCCCACCACCCCCAGGCGGCCGGTGCCCGAGGAAACGCCGAGATAGCCGTAGTGGCCTTCCAGCCCCGATCCCTGGCCGCCCCCGATGTGGCTGATCAGAACGAACCAGGCGGCCCCGACCACCAGCAGCGCCACGCCCCGGCGCCGCGAACGCGGCTGACCAGGATGCCGCCGATGCCCACCGCGGCCAGGTAGGTGCCGGCGATGTCACCGCAGGCCAGACACAGCACCACCCACAGGACCAGCCATCCGGTCCGGCCGCGCATCATCTCCCGGCAGGCCAGCATGGCGAAGCAGGCTGCGCCCACCGATTGGTAGTGGAAGTCGTAGGAGATGCTGTCGTAGATCCACGGGTTGGCCACCAACAGCAGTGTGACCAGGCCGACCGCCGTCCACGGGGCCAGGCGGCTCGGCCAGGTGGGCCTCCGGGCGGCGTCGGCCACCAGGTAGAGGGCACCGATCTCCCCGCCGAACACCATGACGTCCTGGACCCACAGTGGCCACACCCCGCCGCCCCACACCCGGGAGAGCGGGGCCAGCGGCCAGTTGATCACCTCGAAGTGGTCCTGCCAGAAGTAGCGGTGGGCCACCGAGACGTAGGGGTCGAGGTTGCCGTGGGCGATCGCCCACCAGGCCTGGTAACGGATGGCGTAGTCCCAGGTATTGCCCCACCGGCCGTAGAGGTGGGCGCTCCACAGCACCATGCCCAGCAGCTGGAGCCCGAAGATCAACCAGGCCAGGCGGACGGCCAGGTCCACGCGGGTGTCTCGGCTGGGGACCTCGAGGGGAGGGGGTGAGGACCGGACGGGACGTTCGGCCAGGGCCGTGGCCGTCACGGGGACGAACCGAACCGGATGGGGACGATCTCGGAGTAGCCGTAGGGGTAGAACTGGCGGGCGTTGACCAGGTTCGCCTCGAAGTACACCGGGTCCGACCCGGCCTGGGTCCCGCGCACCGTGAAGGTAGCCACCCCCTGGCTGTCGGTGAAGGCGACCACCGGGGTCTGGCCGATCTGGCCCTGGTTGATGATGGCCTGGCCGAAGACCAGGCCTTGTTGCCCGTAGATGACCTGGCCGAGGTAGACCGGCTCGCCGGCCAGGTGGACCGGACGGTTGATCTTGTCGAGGATCTCCGCCCGGAGCACCACGGACTGGCCGACCGGCACGATCCCGTCGACGGCGTCGGGGTCGATGCTCAGGTGGTAGGTGGTGGGGAGATACGAGCGGCTGGTCGAGACCGTGGCCGGCGACGACGAGAAGGCCACCACCTGGAACCCGCCGGTGATCGGCGGTTGGGCGAAGAAGTTGGGGGCCAGCAACGTGTAGTCGGCTCGTGCCCCGGCGGCCAGCGTGGCCGGGCCGCGGCCCACCGTCCAAAAGGCGGTCAGCTGCCCGCCGCTCTCCACGGTGAATGCCGGCGTCTCGGTCCGACCGGAGTGATTGACCACGTGCACCCGGATCTGGACAACGGTGGCCAGTTGCCCGGTGGTGCGCACCGAGGTGATGGCGACGGCCAGGGGCGGGCCGGAGGCAAAGATCGCACCCACCGCGATTCCGGAGCAGGCCACCATGCCGGCCACCAGCCATCGCACCCGTCGCCACCGGGCAGGGGCCGCATGGTCCGGTGGCGACGCGCCGGGGAGTCGGACCGAGGTGGCCGCCACCAGCGCGGCGGGGAGCAGCGTGACCAGGTAGCTGCCGAACGATCGAGCGGAGAAGAAGAGCACCACCGCCGGGCAGATCACCGGCCAGGCCTTCAGCGCCGGATAGGTGGCGATGTAGACGACCAGGAGGGCGACGAACACCACGACGAGGGCCACGGTGTACGCCTCGAGCGAGCCACCGCCGAGGCCGAGGTAGAGGGTGAGCCCGACGAGCCCCTGACCGGCGGGCACGGTGTGGCTGGCGATGGGGGTGAGTACGCCGGACAGCCACGCCCGGGGCGAGAGCACGATGAACCACAGGTTGGGAACGAGGAAGGCGCCCACGGCGATGGCGAGGTAGCGGCTCGCCGTGCGCATCGCCGTGCTGCCCCCACCCAGTCGTCGTGCCTCCAGGGCGATCCCGGCCACGAGGAAGGGCAGCACCAGCCAGGGGGTCTGCTTCACCGCCATGGCCAGACCGAGGAGGATCGGTCCGCGCCAGGCCGCAGGTCCACGGGTGGTGGCAAACCGGTCCCAGCGGTAGACGGCCCCGATCAGCAGCGGGACGAAGAGGGCATCGGTCACGCCTCCGACCGCATAGCCGATGTACACGGAGAAGCTGCCGACCACGATGGCCAGTGGCCGGAGCGGTCGGGGGAGCAGGACGAAGGTCAGCACCACCCCGCCGGCCCACGCCAGGACGTTGATACCCACGGCCAGTTGGCTCGACCAACCGGCCATCAGGAAAGGCACGTACAGGAGGAAC
Source organism: uncultured Acidimicrobiaceae bacterium (assembly GCA_963738545.1). Lineage (GTDB taxonomy): Bacteria > Actinomycetota > Acidimicrobiia > Acidimicrobiales > RAAP-2 > Bog-756. Next base: position 357,742 of record CAVTXA010000007.1, on the reverse strand, counting down.
GAGAGCGAGGGATAGGAGAGGGACGTCACGGTGTGGCCGTTGAGGAGGAAGGTGTAGCCGTCGGGCGAGACGTGGAAGAGCGAGAAGGCCGGGGCCATCGAGTGGATGTACGGGTTGATCCCGTGCCGGGTCAGCTGGGCGGCATACTGGTCGAAGGCAATCTCGTCGGTGCCGTAGGCGGGCGACGACAACACCTGGAGGTAGGCCCACAAAAAGAAGGCGCCGACGCTGAGCCCGAGTGTGGCTCCGGCGAGGGCCCGGGCCGTCCGGGGCTGCACGGACCGCGGGTGCCAGACGGCCACGATGGTCCCCAGTCCCCACAGGCCGAGAACGACCACGGCCAGGCTGATGATCGGGTAGATGTCGACGTAGCCGAAGAGCTGGAAGCCCCACAGAAGCACGGTCATGCCGGCCACCGTCCACCAGGCCCGGGCGGTGGGTGACAGCACCGGCCTGGCGTCGCGGAGATCGATCGGGGGCCCGACCCACTCGGGCACCCCCCTCGGCGGCCGGCCCGACCGGGTAGGGCCGGGGGTGAAGGATCCGGTATCCATGTTCCGGTCCGTGACCATCACCGAGGGAATCTGTCCCGGTTCCGGACCTGAAGCATCGGACGGGACCATCAGGGGGCGATCGCGTATACCTGGATGTTGCCGACGGTCGACGTCCCCACCACCACGTAGAGGCTGCCTCCGTCGGGCGAAACCTGGACCGCCACCGCGTTGGCGGGGGCGGGAAGGACCTTGGTCTGGGCCTCGGTGGCTACGTCGATGACGCCGACGTTGGCCCCGGCTCCTACATGGTTCAGCACGTAGAGCGTGGATCCGCTGGTGGACACGGCCAACGCGATCGGGTGGGGGCCGACCGGGTAGCTGGCGGCTACCGCTCCCGACCCGATGGTGATCTGGTCCACCTTGTCCCCCGAACCCAGGGCGAAGAGGTTCTGACCGGACGGGTCCACGGCGATGGCCACGGTGTCGAGGGGCACCGGCACCGACACCGAGGTCCTGTCGGTCCCGGAGTTGACCAGGGTCACGCTGGCGGAGGTGGTGTTGCCGTTGAGGACGAAGAACGTGGTGCCATCGGCGCCGGCAAAGACGTCCTTGACCGGCGCACCGATGGGAACGGTGGCCACAAGGGCACCGGAGGCGCCGTTGCGCAGCTCGAGCGCGCCGGTGAGTGCGGTGGCGACCCCAACCCCGATCACGCCCGACGAGGACTGGCTGATCGAATCGGCGCCCGCCGTCTCCGGGATGATCTGACCGATCGAGCCGGTCGTCAAGTTGAGCTGTTGGATGTTGGCCGACGCGCCAACCCGGGCCAGGAGCCACATGAAGCCGTCGGGTTGGGGCTGGCCGCCGTCCAATCAACCCGGCCGGTCCGGGGAAGGTCCTGGTGGGCTTGACCACGCTCGTGGTGCCGGCCGTGGTCGCCGTGGTGCCCGACGAGCCTCCACCACAGGCGGCGAGGAGCGACCCAGCGGCGACGAAGGCGAGCAGCAGCAGCAACCGACCGGTGGTGGGTGGCAGGTGGTCCGACAAGGGGTCAGGCGGTGCGACGGCGCAGGCGGAGGGCCACCAGGATGAGGGCACCGAAGGCCAGGAGAGCGATGGCCACCATCTCCTCGAGCCGGAACGGCTTGCCCGTCTCGCCCGAGGTGGCCCCGGCGATGGCCGTGCCGGCGGAGGAGGTCCCGACCGTACCGACCGGGTCCGTCACCTCCACCACGGGGTCGCTGGTGATGGAGAAGCTGGCCGATCCGGCCTGGACGGCTGCGCCGCTCGCTGCCGCCAACCCGCTGCCGGTGACCAGGTACACGGTGGAGCCGGCAGTGATGGCTGGGGAGGTGATGGTGACGCCAATGGCCGGAAACGTGCCCGTGACTTTCGACCCGTTGACGTAGATGCCGATGCCGAACGTAACCACCGGCGAGCCCCCGGAGCTGGGAACAAGGTAGGAGCTAGCGGCGTCGGTCATGACCACCTGGACCGCTCCGGTGAACGTGCCCGGAGGGATGGTGGCCGTGATCGTGGCGCTTCCCACCACGCCGGTGGCCGTGCCCCCGCTGGGCTGAATCGTGGTGCTGGTGACAACCGTGCCGGCCAGGCCGGTTGCCGACCCGCCGGTCGTCGGTGTGCCGCCCGGCGTGTACCCGCTACCGGCAGCGAACGCCGGGGGCGGACCGGTCAGTGCGGCACCGGCGGTGAGGCCGAGCGACGCCAGCAGGGTGAGCGCGAGGGCCGCTGCGGCGAGGGCTCCCGGTCGGGTCCGTGAGGTGCCACACCGCACCGGCACTCCCGGCACGGTTGGATCGGCACCGACGGTGCCGGACGGATTTCGTGTTGGTCGGTGCCCGCCGGAGTTCGACATGTTGCGCAGAATTTACCGAGCGGATCGCTCGTTCTGGGGGATGGGCGGCCCGGAGTGTTCTCCGTCCGCATCGTCGTCGTGTCGACCCCGGCGTTCGGTTGGACGAGGTAGCGCCCGTCCTGATTCCACGGCCCGGGCACACGGGTGAGGAACAGGGCGAGCTGAAGCGGCTCCCGCAAGGAGAACCTTCCAGCGGCGGCGGGCCTTCCTTCGGGAGGAAGTCAGTGTTTCATCGGTGTTGTTGCCCCTGCGGCAGAAACCGACCCCCCGTTCGCCCAGCCGGTCGCCCCCGACCGATGGCCGCCGGAGACGACGTCACGGGACACGACACGCCATCCAGTGGGGCTGGACACCACCGGATCCGAGCGACTCGATCTGAGTAAAGGAATCCGGTCCCGTGGCGATGTCTGGGACGGCGTGGAGTGGACCCGTCGTGGTCCGGCGTCTGTTCCCTTTGTGCCCTCAGGCCTCCGATCGCCGCTCGAGTCGCCTTCGTTCTCGCTGGGCCTGAACCCGGGACACAGGTGAGCGTGGGCGGGGTGCGATGCCAAGCTCGCAGGCCCGCATCATCTCACCGTGCGCCGTAGAACGGTGCGTTGAAGCTGAAGACCCCCCCGTCGGAGGCCACCAGCCAGTAGCCCCCCGTGGCCGGATCGGAGGCCATCCCCATCACCGGTGCATTGAGGTGCTGGCCACCGGTCGATCCGTAGAACGGGACGTTGCCGAAGGAGAAGATGCCGCCGTCGGAGGCCACGAAGCGGTAGGCCTGGAAGTCGGCCGTGGCCGCCATCCCGTTGACCGGTTCATTCAGATGGAGGTTGCCGGTCGAGCCCCAGAACGGTGCGGTGAAGGAGAAGATGCCACCGTCGGTGGCCACCTCCCAGTACCCGCCGGTGGCGTAGTCGGCGGCGATGCCCACCACCGGCCGGTTGAGGTGGGAGCCGCCCATCGAGCCGTGGAAGGCGGCGTCCCCGAAGGAGAAGACGCCACCGTCGGAAGCGACCAGCCAGTAGCCCTGGCCGTCCGCGGTCGGGGCGATGTCCACCACCGGGGCGTTGAGGTGGTGTCCGCCCATCGAGCCGAAGAAGCCGGCGTCGCCGAAGGTGAACGTCCCGCCGTCACCGGCCACCAGCCAGTACCCCCGTCCGTCGGGCGTGCCCACGATGTGGGTGATCGGCGCGTTGAGATGGTGACCGGCCATCGACCCGTAGTTGACGGCGTTGCCGTGGGCCGAGACCGCCCCGGCCGCGTTGGCCAGCCAGTACCCGGTGCCGTCGGGCAGCGAGGCGATGCCCACCACGGGCGCGGTCAGCGTCCCCGTGGTCACCGGCGGGGGCGGGGGTGCAGGCAGGCCGACGGTCAGGACGGCGGTCCCGCTCGAGGCCGAGAACGTGCTGTCACCGCTGTAGGTGGCGGTGACGGTGTCGGTGCCGACGGGAGCCGTGGTGGCCGAGCACGATGCGCTCCCGGCGACCAGGGTGGCCGAACACAGGCTGGTCGTCCCGCTGGTGAAGGCGACGGATCCGCCCGGGGTCCCGCTCCCCGAGCTCGGTGCGGCGTTGGCCGAGAAGGAGACCGAGGACCCGGTGAGGACACTCGCCGGGGTGGCCGAGACCGTAACCGTGCTGGGCCGGATGGCCGCATCCACCGTCACGGCGTTGAACCCTCCGGTCCCCAGCGCAGCGAGGTTGTGGGAGGTGAAGGCCAGACCACCGATCGGCTGGCTACCCATGGAGACAGTGGCGGACGATCCCGGGATGGTGGTCCAGGTGGATCCGTTCGATGAGGTGGCGGCGGTGTAGGTGGAGCCCGACTGGGTCACCCGCAGGTACTCCGGTGCCGCCCCCGCCAGCGAGGCGTTCTGGACGGCCGTGGATCCCTGACCGGTCCGTTCCTGGACGACGACGCCGTTGCCGGGTGTGAGGTAGGCGGCGTAGTACGCGGCACCGGGGTCGGTGCCGGCCCGGATCATCACCCCGGCCTTGGCGAAGGGATCGGCAGCGTCGATCGAGGTGACCTGAGCGGACACGCTGCCGCCCGAGGCCAGAGGCTGCCACACGTAGTGGAAGGCATCGGCCGTGGTCCAGATGTCCGGTCCACCCCCGGTGACCGACCACTGGGTACCCGAAAGGGTCTGGCCCCCGCCCGGCGATACCGACCCCACATCCGTGCAGTTCCATCCATTGGGACAGGCGAGGTCGGTCCCGGGGAACTCACCGGCCGCCACCGACAGTGAGTCCATGGTCACAGCCATGGCGCTCGACTGGTTGTTGTGGGAGGTGATGGCCACGCCCCCCTGGAGTGACGCCGACAGGTCGAGGGCCACGGTGGCTCCGCTGACCCGCGTCCATGTGGTCCCGTCACCCGAGGTGGACACCCCGAAGTAGGTCTGGGGCGACGAGCCCGTCGTCGTGTAGCGGGCCACCCGGAGATAGATCGGGGCACTTCCGGCGAAGCGGTACTCCGTGGTCGGGCCCCCCACCGTCGACCGCCACTGGACCACGAGACCCACGCCCGGGGTGATGAAGGCACCGTAGTAGGGCGAATCGGCGTCGGTGGTGTTCCGGAGCATGACCCCGGCCAGGGCGTCGGAGTCGGTGGGTTGTACCGACGCCACGTGGGTGGTCACCGCACCGTCACCGTTGAGGGGTTGGGAGACGAAGTAGAAGGAGTCGGCGTTGCCGAAGAGGTCGTACCCACCGCCGACGGCCGACAGGGTGCCGTTGAACAGGCTGGCCTGCCCCGGGGGAAGGGCATTGCCCACGTTGGTGCAGGTCCATCCGGCGGGGCACACACCGGCCGCGCCGGCCGACCGGGCCGGGCCGACCAAGGCCGCCAGGGCCGCCGCTGTCACGACAACAGCGGCGACAACCCCGACCGATCTCGTCCGGAGACGGGTCGGCCGCGAAGCCGTCCTTCCCGGAGTCCGCCTCGCTCTCGTTGGTGCGTGCATCGGAATCGTGCGCATCGGACTGCCTTCTTCCCCACCTGATCTGTTCTGCTGCCCCGTCCCTCGGACGATCCACCGAGCATCGCATCTTCGCCACCTCGGCGGGAGGCGGCTCGGGGATGTGCTCATGATCCACCACCCTTGGTGAACGGATGCTCACGTCAAGATGAATCTTGCGTGGCGCTCACCGAACAGACTCGAGCCGACCACAACGGGAGCGCGCCCCGATCTCGGCGTTGGTGATGTCTGGGTGACACCACGGTGTCCATTGGGTGAGTTCCGGTATCCGTCGCCGCGTGAACCACACCCCTACAGGTCGTCCACCCACCCTCAGTGAAACCAGATGACAATTCCTCGTTCCGGTGTCAGAGTGCACTCGTTGACTGATGGCGCGGTACCTCGCTGATGCTCGGTGAGGTCGATGCATCAGGCGATGTGGAGCAGAGCAATCGCAGTTCGCAACACCCGGGGCAGGGGTCAGTACCGAACGGAATCCTCCGTTCAGGGGCGACGCAGCACCGAGGAGGCGTGACAGGCGATGGGCAGAACAACGGTTGGTCGGGGCCGTAGGCGGATCAGTTCGGCGGAGCGGCGACCGACCGCTTCCGACGATCACACCTCGTCGGTTGGCGTGCCGTCCCACCGGCGGCGCACCCTCATCCACCGCGTCGGCGTGACCATGGCCGCAGCCACCATCATGGCCCTGGGGTTGGTCGCCGTCACCGAGCAGCCCTCGACCTCGGCCCCGTCCACCAGCCCGGTGTCCGTCGCCGTCACGGCCACGCCTTCCCAGGCCGCCCCCAACCAGGCCGTGGCCTACCGCATCGTCATGACCAACAACGGCAGCTCGACGGCCACCGGCGTCACGCTCACCGATGCCTTCACCGGGGTCGGTCTCGGCCAGATGACCCAGCCGGCTGTCCAGACCGCCTCGGGTACCTGCAGCTACACGTCGCCCACCGAGACGTGCACCACACCCACCCTGGCCGCCGGCCAGGTCTGGACCGTCACCCTCACCATGGCCGTTTCCGTCCCGGTCTCCTCCGCCTACTCGGACACCGCCACCGTCACCGGCAGCGAGGGTACGGCCTTTTCGACCTCGGCCACCGCCAGCTCCACCTCGAGTAGCGGGCTGGCCGCTGGGTTCACCCAGACCAAGCTGGCGGGGGGGCTGGCCAAGCCCATCGTCCTCCAGTTCGCCCCCAACGGCGACCTGTACGTCGGACTCCAGGCCGGCAAGATCGTCATCTTTCGGAACGGTGCGATCCTGCCCACCCCGGTGCTCTCCCTGACCGTGTTCCAACAGGGGGAGACCGGTCTCCTCGGCATGGCCCTCGACCCCAACTTCGCCACCAACGGCTACCTCTACGTCTCCTACACCGCCGCCCTGACCACCTCGGTGGGACCGAACCAGCCCTACGCCCGCCTCTCCCGCTTCACCGTGGTGAACAGTGTGGCCAACCCGGCCAGCGAGAAGATCCTTTACACCGGCAACCAGGTCCAGCTCGAAGACGGCACCGGTGGGAACTACGACCACGCCGGCAACGACCTGAAGATCGGCCCCGACGGCAAGCTGTGGTGGAGCGTGGGCGACAACGTCCCCTCCATCAGCAACGGGGAGAACCTCACCAACATCTACGGGAAGATCCTCCGCTTCAACCTCGACGGCACCGTCCCCTCTGACAATCCGTTCGTCAACGTGGCCGGGGCCGTGCCCTATATCTACGCCTACGGCCTGCGCAATCCGTGGCGGTTCACCTTCCTCCCCACCGGCCAGGCCATGACCGAGGACACCGGCTCCAACTACTGGGAGGACCTGGACACCATCCAGGCCGGTGGCAACTACGGCTGGCCCTTCAAGGAGGGGGACTGCGGAAGTTGCGGCTACCTCAATCCGGCTTTCGACTACGGCCATTACCCGACCGACGGGGCCGCCTCGGCCATCGCCGCCTACTCGGGAAGCACGTTCCCGGCCGCCTACGACCACGTCGTCTTCTTCGGTGACTACAACCGCACCGACATCGAGGCCGTGTCCTTCGACCCGACCTACAACACCCAGACGGCGAGCGCGGTCTTCGACAGCAACGCCGGGACCATCGCTGATCTCATCGAGGGGCCCGACGGCAACCTCTACTTCGTGAGCATCTTCGAGGGCACCCTGTCCAAGATCTCCGCCACCGGGCCGTTCCCGCCCACGGCGTCGGCCACGGCCACGCCCAACGCGGGCGGGGCCCCGCTGGCCGTGCAGTTCTCCTCCGACGCCTCCTCGGACCCCTACGGCAAGCCCCTGACCGAGTCGTGGAACTTCGGGGACGGCTCGGCCGTCTCCACGGCGGCCGATCCCACCCACGTCTACTCGACCGCCGGTACCTACACGGCCACGCTGACCGTCTCCAACGGAACCCAAACCGCCCAGGCCACCACGTCGGTCACCGTTGGTCCGGCTCCTCCTGTCGCCACCATCAACGCGCCGTCCACCTACAGCGCCGGCCAGACCGTGGCCTTCTCCGGGACGGCCACCGATCCGACCGACGGCACGCTGCCCGCCTCCGCCTATACGTGGACGGTCGACGAGTACATCAACGGCGTGGCCCATCCCAGCTACTACGCCGAGGTGGCCCACCCCTTCTACGGGCCGTCCACCGGCTCCACCTCGGGTTCGGTGACCATCCCCACCGACCCGTCGCAGGTGCCCAACAGCTTCTACCGGGTCACCCTCTCGGTGACCGACTCACTCGGCCTCACCACCGTGGTGACTCACGACCTCCACCCCAACCTGGTCACGTGGTCGACCTCGACCAACGTGCCCGGCACCGGCTACTCGGTGGACGGCGCCTGGGAGACCGGGCCGGTCACCTTCAGCGGGGTGGCCGGTGTGGTCCACGTCCTGAACGGGATGCCCCTGGCCCAGACGGTGGGCGGGGTCCGCTACCGCTTCGTGGGTTGGGCCGACGGCAGCGCCCTCACCGACACGGTGACGGCGGGCTCGGGGCCGGGCAGTTACACCGCCGACTATGAGCCGGTGGTCAACTCGGTGCCGTCACCCTGGTCCAGCGCCGACATCGGGGCGCCGATCACCGCGGGCACGGCCGACTACTCGTCGGCCAGCGGGAGTTTCTACCTCGACGGCAGTGGCGCCGACGTCTTCGGGGTCAACGACCAGTTCCACTACGTGTACCAGACGCTCAACGGCGACGGCACCATCACCGCCCGGGTCCGCTATCAGTCCAACTCGGCCGCCTGGGCCAAGGCCGGAGTCATGATCAAGCAGTCGCCCACCGCCGGCTCCACGTTCGTCGACGCCCTGGTGGCCCCCGACGTGAGTCCGACCACCCCCAACGTCAACGGGATCGGCTGCGACGCCAACGGCTGTCTGGCCCCACTGCCCCCGATCCAGCCGGCCATGGGCTACGGGGCCCGCATGCAGTACAGCGGGTCCAAGTCGGCCACCCCGGCAAGGTCTATCCGTCTCGGCTTCGCCTCTCCGGACAAGTAGGTCCGGCTCTCCCGGACGGGCAACCTGTTCACCTCGTGGATCTCCTCGGACGGGGTCAACTGGGATCCTGATCGGCACGGCCACGGTGGCCATGACCGGGCCGGTGACCGTGGGCCTGTTCGACACCTCCCACAACATCGGCGAGGACAGCACGGCGGCCTTCGACAACGTGACGCTGACCACGCCCACGGCACCGGGACCGCTGCCCTCGCCGTGGACCCAGACCGACGTGGGCGCCCCCGCCCTCGCCGGCTCGGCCTCCTACACCGGGGGCGTGTTCAGCGTGACCGGGGAAGGGGCCGACATCTGGGGGACCAGCGACCAGTTCCACTACGTGGACCAGCCTGCCGCGGCCAGCGGTTCCATCGTGGCCCGGGTCACCTCGGTGACCAACACGAGCTCCAACGCCAAGGCCGGGGTGATGGTCAAGCAGTCCACCACGGCCGGCAGTCCCTACTTCCTCATCGCCGACTCGCCCTCGGGCCTCATCAAGGTGCAGTACGGCTTCAACGGCTCCCTGACCTCGTTGACCGAGCCCTTCCCCAACGGGTGGATGAAGATCAGCTGGACGGCCGCCGGCAAGTACACCGCCTCGCTCTCCCCCGACGGGGTCACCTGGACGCCGGTGCTGACCAAGACCCTGCCCATTACCGCACCGGCCACCGTCGGGCTCTTCGAGTGCTCCCACAACACCGAGGGCCCTGGGCACGGCCACCTTCGACAACGTGAGCTACACCACGCCGTGATCCCGACCACCTGAACCGAGGAGACACCGATGACGGCTGAGGGGCGCGGATCGACAAGGGGTGAGCGCGGCGGGTTCGGACGCGCCCTGGTGTCCGCCGTCGGGGCGGTGGTGCTGGTGTCGGGGACCCTGGCTGGCACGACGGCGGTGGCCACCCGGCTCGCGTCACGTCGGCCACACCGGCCTCGGCGGCTCCGGCCGCCCAGGACTGGCCCACCTACCTGCACGACATCGCCCGCAGCTCGGCCACCACCGACCCCACGCTGAACCTGGCCACCGCCGGCCAGCTCCAGCTGGACTGGGCCGCCGTGACCGGTGGCCCCATCGCCACCTCGGCCTCCATCGTCGGCACCACCGCCTATGTGGGGTCGTGGGACGGCGACGAGTACGCCATCAACACCACCAACGGCGCGGTGCTGTGGAAGACCTCCGCTCGGGATCACCACCGACCCGGGGTGCAACCCGGCGACCCTCGGGGTCACCTCGGCGGCCACCGTGCTGGGCGGCGTGGTCTACGTGGGCGGCGGCGGCCCCAACTGGTACGCCCTCAACGCCACCACCGGCGCCATCCTGTGGAGCGTCTCCACGGGGGACAACACCCAGGCCGGGGCCCACTACAACTGGTCCAGCCCACTCATCGTGAACGGCTACGCGTACGTGGGCATCGCCTCCAACTGCGACAACCCTCTGGTCCAGGGTCAGCTGCTGAAGGTCAGCCTGGCCTCCCAGTCCATCGTGGCCACCTACAACTTCGTCCCCAACGGCCAGGTCGGGGGAGGGGTGTGGACCTCGCCCACCTACGACCCGGCCACCAACCGGATCTTCGTCTCGACGGGGACCCTGGCCGGCTACAGCCAGACCCAGTCCCAAGCCATCGTGGCTCTCGACGCCGGCACCCTGGCCTACGACGACTCCTGGCAGCTCCCCTTCGGGGCCTCCATCGCCGACTCGGACTGGAGCACCACCCCGACCCTGACCACCGACGCCCAGGGCGACCAGCTGCTCTCGGTGTCCAACAAGAACGGGATCCTCTACACCTTCAACCGCAACAACCTGGCCGCCGGGCCCGATCTGGCAACGGGCCAATCGCCATCGGGGGGACCTGTCCCGACCTGCGGCGACGGCATCCTGCCCTCGGCCATCTTCGCCAACGACGTCCTGTACGCCGCCGGCGGCCACACCACCACCGGCAGCCAGGGCTCCATGAGCGCCCTCGACCCGGCCACCGGCACCGTCTTGTGGACCCGGAGCACCGACTCGCCCGTGCTCGGGCTCGCCGGCCTACGTCAACGGCATGATCGCCCTGGTCGAGGGATCGACCTTCGAGGTGCTGAACGCCGCCACCGGGGCGCTGGTCTACTCCTATGTGCTGCCCGCCGCCGTCTACGGCGGCATCTCCATCGCCCAGGGCCAGTTCTACGTGGGGGCCGTCGACGGCAAGCTCTACGCCTTTGGGACCGGTCCGGCCCCGGTGACGCCGCCGGCCGACCCCAACTGTCCGGCCGGCTTCACCTGCCAGGACATCCACGGCCCGGCTGCCGGGGCGGAGTCAACTGCCTCGGGGACCCTGACCGTGAAGGCCGCGGGCACTGGCGTGCAGGGCACCGGCGACCAGTTCCGCCTGGTGTCCGAGCCGGTGGTGGGCAACACCCAGGCCAGCGTGACGCTCACCGGTCAGTCCCCTCCGGCGGGACTGACCGCCCAGGCCGGACTCATGGTGCGCCAGTCCGCCGCGGTGACCTCACCGTTCTACGCCGCCCTGGCCTATCCCAACGACTCGCCCCCCGACATCCAGGTCTGGGCCCGGTCCGCCTTCGCCAAGAACCCGGTCCTGTTGGCCAAGGTACCCATGGCCGCACCGGTGTCCCTGATGGTCCAGCGCTCCGGCAACCAGTTCTCGACCGGCCTGTCCACCGACGGCGTCAACTACCAGCTGGTCCCGGGCTCGACCACCGGCCTCGACCTGCCGGCCACCACGCTGGCCGGCCTGGCCGTCTCCTCCGGCTCGGCCTCGGCCTACGGGACGGCCTCGTTCACCGGACTGTCGGTGGGTGGGACCCCGACCACCATCATGGCCCCCGCCGCCCCGGCCGACCCGTGCCCTGCCGGCTGGACCTGTGCCGACGTGGGCAATCCCACCCCGCTCGGTGACACCACGGGCAGCGGGAGCGCCCTAACCCTGGCCGGCACCGGCTCGGGCTTCCTCGGGGCGTCGGACTCCATGCACTACACCTACCAGTCGGTCTCGGGATCGACCTCGCTCTCGGCCCGGGTGGTGACCCAGCCGGGCGCCCCGGCCAACGCCCAAGAGGGCCTGGTGTTCCGGGCCGGGCCCAGCCCCACCTCGCCCGAGTACGGGGTCTCCCTCCATCCCGGGGGATCAGCCACCATCCGGTGGCGGGTCAACGACGGCATCGCCCTGGCCCAGACCATCCCCCTCGCCTCCTCGGCGTCCCCGGCCTACCTGCGCATCGTGGCCTTCCAGGACACCCGGTTCAGCCCGGCCCAGACCACCCTGTCCACCTTCACCTCGGCCGACGGGGTGACCTGGACGCCGGTGCTGGGCTCGACGCAGGTCCTCCCCTTCGCCACGACCTACCTGGCCGGGCTGGCTGCATCCAGTGGGGTCAACGGCACCACGGTCCCGGTGGTCTTCGACAACCTGGCCCTGGCCGCGGTGACCACGCCACCGCCGGGCGTGTGCCCGACGGGCTGGTCGTGCGCCGACATCGGCGGGCCCGGGGTGCCCCCCGGCAACCAGTTGGTCACCGGGGGCAGCTGGACGGTCCAGGGCAGTGGGGACATCTGGTCCGTCTACGACGAGTTCCGCTTCGCCTATCAGCCGTTCGTGCCCGGCTCGACCACCGGGGACGGGTCCATCTCGGCCCACGTGACCTCCCAGAGCGGGGGAGGGCCGTGGATGCGCTCGGGGGTGATGCTCCGCTCGGGCACCAACGCCCAGGCTCCTTACTACGGCGTCTTCGTGACCCCGTCCAACGGCGTGGCCGTGCAGTGGCGGCCCACCCAGGCGGCCCCGACCCAGCAGGTGGCCGAGGCCGGCCTGGTCGCTCCGCAGTACGTGAAGGCGGTCCGGTATACCGACCCGGTCTCCGGCACGGTCTTCTACGCCGCCTACTCGTCACCCGACGGGACCACCTGGACCTACGTCCCCAACTCCCAGGTGGCCCTGGCCCTTCCCGGCCCCCTCGTGGCCGGCCTGGCCAGTGACGCCAACAGCTCGCTCAACCTCACCGTGGCCACCTTCGACACCGTGGTGCAACAGGCCACCGAGCAGTCCCCACCCTTCCTCTGCCCGAGCGGGTGGTCCTGCACCGACATCGGCGGGGCCCTCCCCCCCGGGCAGGACTCACTAGTCAACGGGTCGTGGACCGAGACAGCCGGGGGCGGGGACATCTGGGGCACCGCCGACTCCTTCCACCTGGCCGCTCAGCCGCTGGCCGCTGACGGCACGGTGACCGCCCACGTGACCAGCCAGCAGAACACCAGCGCCTGGGCCAAGGCCGGCCCGATGCTGCGGGCCACCACCGATCCGGGCTCGCCGTACTACGCGCTGTTCGTCACCCCGGGCAACGGGCTGGTGGTCCAGTGGCGGACCACCCAGGGGGGGTCGAGTGCCCAACTGGCCGCCGGCGCCGGCGTGACCGCCCCGGCCTACCTGCGGGTGGGCCGGTCCACCTCGGGCACCACCACCTCCTATACCGCCTACACCTCGCCCGACGGCCAGACCTGGACGGCGGTCCCCGGCTCCACGGTGACCCTGGCCATGCCCGGGACGGTCCAAGCCGGGATCGCCCTCACTTCGCACAGCCAGGGCACCGGTGGGGTCGTCACCTTCGACGGGGTGTCGGTGGCTCCGACCGCCGTGGCGCCCCCTTCGTGTCCCGCCACCTGGACCTGCGGTGACGTAGGTACGGCGACCCCGATCGGCACCCAGTCCCTCTCGGCGGGCACCTGGACCCTCCAGGGGGAGGGGCGGACATCTTCGGGACCACCGACGCCTTCCACTACGTGTGGCAGAGCCTCCCCGCCGATGGGAGCCTCTCGGCCCGGGCGGTGTCGGAGAGCTCACCGAGCGCCTGGGAGAAGGCCGGCCCGATGCTCCGGGCCACCACCGATCCCGGGTCGCCCTACTACGCGCTCTTCGCCACCACGGGCAACGGGGTGGTCGTGCAGTGGCGGGCCACGGCCGGCGGGTCGACCGGTCAGGTGGCGGTGGCCGGGGTGGCCCCGGTCTTCCTCCGGGTCACCCGGACGGGTACCACGTATGCCGCGGCCACCTCACCGGACGGGGTCACCTGGACCACGGTCCCCGGGTCGACCATGACCTTGGCCAACCTCACCGGCACCTTGTTGCGCGGTCTGGCCGTCACCTCCCACAGCAACGGCAAGGCGGGCACCGCGGTCTTCGACACCGTGATCGGGACCCCGTGATACCGGGCGCCAGCCCGGTGGCGCGGTATCTCGCGCGATGGAACGACGGATGAGGAGGCTCCGCCGGACACCGACGCCCCTGGTGACGGCGGCCGTCGTGCTGGCCCTGCTGGTCGGCCTGCTGGCCGTGCGGGCCCTCCCGTCGGCCGGTGGGGCGCCGTCAACCTCCACCGCCGGGGGCCTGTCGGTCTTCGTCGGCTACGCCGAGGACAAAGAGACCATCACCCCGGACCCGGCCTCGTTTCCGGTGCCCTGGACCGGGGCGGCCAACACCACGTTCCTCGGCAACTCGGTCCCCGGTCAGGCCGCCTGCGGGACCCTGCCCACCTGCTACGACACGGGGGCCATCCGGTTCGACAATCCAGGCCCGACGGCCGTCACCGTGACCAGCGTCTCGGTGGACGACCACTCCTCCCTGGTCGGCGGGAAGGTCTTCAACAACCTGTGGGGGTCCTTCACCGTCCCCCCCGGCCAGAGCGTGATCCTCGCCGCCAACCCTCCGGCCAACGACCCGGGCTACGACAACTTCGACACCAGCGGCTTCCCGGCCACCTGCACGCCGCTCACCGTGGCGCCGACCGTGACCGTCACCATCGCCGGGGTGGCCACCACGCTGGTTGACGCCACCCATGTCCTCGACTCGGGAGGCATCGACGCCGGGTCGTGCTCGCCCAAGAAGGACGAGTCCATCCAGTGGCGACCCATCGGGGCGGCCGGCTCGACCGACGCCAGCCTCACGCTCGGACCGGCCACGCTGTCAGCCGTGGCCGGAACGCCGGCCACGGTGACGGCCACCCTGTTGGACGGGAGCGGCTCCGGCCTCCCCAACGCCACCGTCGGCTTCACCGTGACCAGTGGCCCCGACGCCGGGGTGACGGGCACCGGGGTCACCAACAGCAGCGGCCAGGCCAGTTTCACCTACGCCGGACTCCAGGGCGAAGACGTGGTGACGGCCCAGGTGACCACCGTGGGCTCCTTCTCGTCGTCGCCGTCCCATGTCGTGTGGACCAACGGCTCGTCGTCGGGATGGACGGGCACGGACATCGGCCCACCGTCGCCGGCGGGCGGCCAGTCCTTCGCCGGCGGCACGGGCACGTGGACGGTGACCGGGGGCGGTACCGGGCTCGCCGGGACGACCGACCAGCTCCACTTCGTGTCCCAGAGCCTCGCCGGCAACGGGGGAGTGGCGGCCAGGGTCACGTCAGTCTCGACGGGGAGGGCCGGGGTCATGCTGCGGTCCACCACCGACCCGGGATCGCCGTACTACGCGGCCATGGTGGGACCGGCCGGTGACATCGAGGTGGTGGACCGCGCCACCCCCGGCGGGCCCACGGCCACGGTGGAGGACGTGCCCGCCGGACTTCCCTCCTACCTCTGGGTCACCCAGGCTGGGGGCGTGGTGACCACCTACACCTCGCCCGACGGGACGGCCTGGACCCCATTGGCCGGTTCGGCCGTCACGATGAACCTGGGGGCGGGCCTGCTCGGGGGGATGGCCGTCACCTCGGGCCAGGCCGGCCTGTCGGCCACCGCCACCTTCGACTCGGTTCTGGTCAGCGCCAGTCCGCCGTCGCCCCTTCCCCCCGAGCCCTGCCCGTCCCCGTTCAGCTGCGCCGACATCGGGGCGCCCACGCCGCCCGGCTCCCAGTCCTACGACCCCAACTCGGGCACCTGGACGATCGCCGGTGGCGGGTCGGACATCGCCGGGACGGCCGACCAGTTCCGCTTCGTCTCCGCCCCCCTGACCGGTGACGGCACCGTGGTCGCACGGGTGGCCACCCAGGCCAACGCCGGTGCCCAGGCCAAGGCCGGGGTCATGGTGCGGGCCACCACGGACCCCGGGTCCCCCGAGTACTCGGTCGTGGTGACCCCCGGAGCGGGCATCAAGGTCCAGGAGCGCACCACCCAGGGCGGGACCACCACCAAGCTGGCCAACCCGGCCGGCACGGCGCCGGTCTATCTGCAGATCACCCGGGCCGGCCCGACCCTCACCGCCGCCACCTCGCCCGACGGGGTCAGCTGGACCGCCATCCCGGGCTCGTCGGCCACGCTCACCCTGCCGGCCTCCGTGCTGGCCGGGCTGGCCGTCACGTCGCACAACTCGGGGCAGCTGAGCACGGTGACCATGGACTCGGTCTCCCCGTCGGCGAACGGGACGACGCCCACCACGACCACCACCACGTCGACCTCGACATCCACGTCGACGACGACCACCTCCACATCCACGACGAGCACGACCAGCACGACGATGGTGCCACCGCCGCCGGGCTGCCCGGCGCCGTACACCTGTGGCGACATCGGCACCCCGGCACTGGCCGGCGGCCAGTCCTACAACCCGGGTACCGGCACGTGGACCATCACCGGGGGAGGCACCGACATCACCGGGACCTCCGACCAGTTCCACTTCGTGTCCGTGCCGTTGGTCGGCAACGGCAGCGTCAGCGCGGAGGTCACCTCGCAGACCAACTCCAGTTCCAACGCCAAGGCCGGCGTCATGGTCCGGTCCTCGGCGGACCCGGCCGCCCCCGAGTACTCGGTGCTGGTCTCGCCGGGGGCGGGCATCAAGGTGCAGGTGCGGTCGACCCAGGGGGGCACCACCACCAAGCTGGCCAACCCCACCGGCACGGTGCCCGCCTGGCTCGAGGTGACTCGGTCGGGATCCACCTTCACCGCGTCGACGTCGACCGACGGAGTGCACTGGACGGTGATCCCGGGCTCGTCGGTCACCGTGTCGCTTCCCTCGACACTGGTGGCCGGCTTGGCCGTCACGTCGCACAGTGCCACCGCGCTCTCGACGGTGACCATGAACTCGGTAGCGATCGGATGACCCTCCGGCAACCTCCCGTTCACCATCATCGCTTCAGATGGGGCATATTGCCACGAGAAATAGTGCTGAATGCGACGGACGGTGGTACCACCACACGTGGCAATGCAATGGCCTGCAACGGCCTGCAATAGCCCTATATAGCTACGCTCTGTAGTCGAATCGACACACTCGGTACTACTTTCGAGTCCTGAGGGGTGCCCCGTGGCTGCCCGATCCCTCCCTGTTCAAGCCCTTGTTCTTGTCGTCTGCGTTTCCCGTGCATTTCCAGGCCGTGAACAGGTTATTTCTCTGCTACAACATTTGACTTTCCCCCTTCCTGTGGATGGAATGGGGACATCATCTCCGGACCTTTTGGCGGGATGGATGTTCAAACAGAGCAGTGCAAACAGAAGAGAAATGATCCTCTATTGATCGGTACCTCCATCCCTGCCCGGGCCACGGGCTGAACCGGAACTGAGACCAACATGACCGACAAGCCCCCCGTAGGTCCCCGACTGGTGCGCAGCGACAGTCACGCCGTCTCCTTCGTCCTCCCTGCCTACAACGAAGAGGAGAACATCGAGAAGGCCATCACCGACACGGTGTCCATCGCCGCACGACACTGCTCGGCGTTCGAGATCATCGTGGTCGACGACGGGTCGTCGGACCGCACCGCCGATCTGGTCGATCAGGCCACCGTGCGCCACCCCGAGGTCCGCCTGGTCCAGCACTCGACCAACCTCGGCTACGGACAGGCCCTGCGGTCGGGATTCGCCGCCGCCCGTCTCGATTTCGTCTTCTACACCGATGCCGACAACCAGTTCGACATGAACGAGCTGCCGCTCCTGTTGGCCTGGGCCGACCGCGCCGACGTGGTGGCCGGGTTCCGCCGTCACCGCCAGGACCCGTTCATGCGGCGGGCCAACGCCTGGGCGTGGAACCGCCTGGTGCGGGCCCTGTTCTACGTCCCCGTCCGGGACATCGACTGCGCCTTCAAGCTCTACCGCCGCCAGCCCCTGGCCGCCGTGGACATCGAGAGCTGCGGCGCCATGATCGACACGGAGATCATGGTCAAGCTGGCCCGTCGGGGCTCGGCCATCGTGGAGGTGGGCGTGACCCACCTGCCCCGCACGGCGGGCACGGCCCGCGGGGCCAAGCCCAGCGTGATCCTCCGGGCCCTCGGTGAGGTGTGGCGCATGTACCCCCAACTGAGCCGGCTGGCCCCGAGCCAACCGCCGGCCGGAACCGACTCGGTCCCCACCCTCATCTCCTCGCAGGACCTCGACCGCAAGCCGACGCTCCACCGCGAGGAAGCTGCGGTGTGAGTGCCGTACCCAGGGACGGCGGCGCACCGCGGCCGGTAACCGCCGCCGGCGCGCCGTCCAGCGGGTACGGAAGCACCGGGCACGGGGGCGGACACACCGTCCGCCGCCGGTCCACCGCCGCCCGCCTGCTCATGGCCGTGGTCGTGGTGGCGGCCACCTTGGTCACCCTGGCCGTCACGGTCCGGCCGGCCGCCGCCGCCACCGATCAGGACTGGCCCCAGTTCCTCCAGAACGCCGCCCACACCAACGCCACCACCGACGGGAGCCTGACCCCGGCCAACGCCGCCAACCTGAAGGAGAAGTGGGCGTTCAAGACCGGTGGACCGGTGGCCATGTCCGCCTCGATCGTGGGCACCACCGCCTACTTCGGCTCGTGGGACGGCTACGAGTACGCCGTGAACACGGCCACCGGGGCACAGATCTGGAAGAGCCCCAGTCTCGGGATCACCACCGACCCGGGCTGCTACCCGGTCACCTTGGGGATCACCTCGGCGGCCAGCGTGGTCAACGGCACCGTGTACGTGGGCGGCGGCGGACCCGACTGGTACGCGCTCAACGCGGCCACGGGGGCCATCGAGTGGAGCGTCTACACCGGCGACAACAGCCAGGCCGGTGCCCACTACAACTGGTCCAGTCCCCTCATCTACAACGGCATGGCCTACATCGGGGTGGCATCGAACTGCGACAACCCGTTGGTCCAGGGCCAGCTCCTCGAGGTCAACCTGACCACCCACGCCATCGTCAACACCTACAACTTCGTGCCCAACGGTCAGGTGGGCGGCGGGGTGTGGACCACCCCCACCCTCGACACCTCGACCACGCCGGCCACCATCTTCTGCACCACCGGGACGCTCAACGACTACACCCAGACCCAGTCCCAGGCCATCGTGGCCATCAACTCGTCCACCCTGGCCTACGAGGGGAGCTGGCAGCTGCCCTTCGAAGCGGCCATCTCCGACTCGGACTGGGGCACCACGCCCACCCTGACCACCGACTCGGCCGGGGACCTGCTCATCAGCGCGGCCAACAAGAACGGCATCCTCTACACCTGGAAGCGATCCCAGCTCGAGTTGGGCGTCCCCAGCACCAGCCCGCCCCTCTGGCAACGTCAGATCGCCGTGGGCGGCGCCGGTCCGACGGCCGGTGACGGGTCCATCGCCTCGGGCATCTTCGCCAACAACACCTTGTACTACGCCGGTGGCCACAACGTGGTCAACGGTCACGGGTCGAGCGGGTCCATCGGCGCCTACGACCCGGGTACCGGTGCCGTCAAGTGGGTCCGCCAGACCGAGCAGGCCATCATCGGGGCCCCGGCCTACGTCAACGGGGAGATCGGCTACGGCGAGGGCAACACCTTCGAGGTGGTCAACGCCACCAACGGCCAACTCCTCTACTCGTACCAGCTGCCCGCCGCCACCTACGGCGCGGTGTCGGTGGCCCGCAGCCAGTTCTACGTGGGCGACCTCAACGACGATCTCTACGCATTCGGGCTGAACAGCGCCACCACCACCCTGCCCGCCGACCCCAACTGCCCGGCCACCCTCGACGCCGCGTTGCCCACCGCCGGTCCGGTCACCTGCCAGGACATCGGTAACCCGGGGATCGCCGGCTCCGAGTCGACCACGGGCGGGACGCTCACGGTCACCGCCTCGGGGGCCACGGCGTCGTCGCAGGGCCCCGGCGGCGGGGCCGCCGTCCCCCCCGACCAGTTCCGGTTCATCTCGACGCCGGTCACCGGTGACTCCCAGTCGAGTGTGGAGCTGACCGCCCAGTCGTTCCAGTCCAAAGAGCCCCAGGCCGGGATCATGGTCCGCCAGTCGGCGGCCAACAACGCGCCGTTCTACGGGGCCCTCGCACTGCCCAACGACATCTACGAGAACCCGGCCAACACCCAGGCCCAGGTCACCTTCTGGTACCGCACGGCCTTCGGTGGGCCGGCCATCGAGCTCACCCGGCAGTACCCGGCCCCCCTCCCGCAGTACATCGAGGTCCAACGGGTGGGGAACCTGTTCTCGGCCGCGTTGTCCACCGACGGGGTCCACTACACGCTGATGCCCGGGTCGACGGTCGACATCGACATGCCGGCCACCACCCTCCAGGGCCTCGCCGTCGACTCCAACAGCGGGACGGTCACCGGCACCGCCTCGTTCACCAACCTGGCCATCGGGGCCCCGGTGACCACCACCCTCACCCCCCAGGCCCCGACCAACCCGTGCCCGACCGGCTGGACCTGTACCGACGTGGGCAATCCCAGCCCCCCGGGCAACACCATCGGCACCTCGGCCACCAGCTTCACCCTCGACGGCACCGGGACGGGCATCGGGGCCACCGGCACCGACTCGTTCCACTACGTCTACCAGTCGGTCACGGGCAACGAGTCCCTCTCGGCCCAGGTGGTGACCCAGGCCGGCTCGCCGGCCACCGCCCAAGAGGGGATCATGATGCGAGCCAACGCCTCGGCCACGGCTCCCTACTACGCCATCCTGTTCAAACCCGGGGGATCCGCCACCGTGCAGTGGCGGTACTACGACGGGTTCAACGACGGGACCGTCACCCAGGCGCTGCCCACGGTGACCTCGCCGGCCTACGTCCAGATCGTCTCCTACGACAACACCACCCTGTCCCCGCCCCAGCAGTTCTTCACGGCCGAGACATCGCCGGACGACGTCACCTGGACCCCGGTCCTCGGCTCCACCCAGGCCATCCCCATGGGCACCACGTTCACGGCGGGCATGGCCGCCGACGCCGTGGCCAACCGGGTCACCCCGGCCGTGGTCTACAACGCCGTCGCCCTGGCCCCGGTGACCAGCCCACCGGCCAGCATCTGCCCGCAGAACTTCACCTGCTCGGACATCGGGGACAACATCCTCCCGGGCAACCAGGTCTACGTGAACCCGTCCGAGCCCACCTCGCCGGCGGCCGTCGGCGTGTGGACCATCCAGGCCAGCGGCTCGGACCTGTGGTCGGTGTTCGACAACTTCCGCTACGAGTACGAGAACTTCCCCGACGACCCGGCCAACTCGCCCAACGGGGACGGCACCGTGAGCGCCCGGGTGGTGTCCCAGACCGGCACCGACCCGTGGATCAAGACCGGTGTGATGATCCGCGGCCAGGGGGGCGCGGACCCCCAGGCCCCCTACTACGGGGTGTTCGTCACCCCGGGCAACGGGGTGATCGTCCAGTACCGGTCGACCGAGGCGGGCCAGACCAACCAGGTCCTGGCCAACCCGGCCGGGGGCAACTCCAACCTGGCCCCGGTGACCCCCATCTACGTGCTGGCCGAGCGGTACACCAACACCACGACCGGGGTGGTCTACTACGCGGGCTTCACCTCGAGCGACGGGGTCAACTGGACGTTCATCCCCGGGTCGACCGTGGCCCTGTCCCTGACCGGCTTTCTGACCTCGGGCATCGCCACCGACTCCCACAACGACGCCGCCTACAGCGTGGCCACGGTAGACAACCTGGCCCAGTTCGGCGGGTCGTCCCCGCCCCCGGGCATCTGCCCGAGCGGGTGGGCCTGCACCGACATCGGCGGGGCCCTGCCCCCCGGCCAGGACAGCCTGACCAACGGGACCTGGTCCGAGGTGGGCGGCGGCGGGGACATCTGGACCACCGCCGACGCCTTCCACTTCGTCAACCAGACCCTGGCCGGCGACGGCTCGGTGACCGCCCACGTCACCGCCCAGCAGAACACCAGCGCCTTCGCCAAGGCCGGCCCCATGCTCCGGGCCACCACCGACCCGGGCTCGCCCTACTACGCGGCCTTCGTGACCCCGGGTGAGGGTCTGGCCGTCCAGTGGCGGGCCACCCAGGGCGGCTCGACCTCGCAGATCCTGGTCCCGGGCACGGCACCGGTCTATCTGAAGGTGACCCGGTACACGTCGGGGACCACCATCGACTACAGCGCCTACTCCTCGCCCGACGGCGTCACCTGGACGCTGATCCCGGGCTCGACCCAGGTGCTGGCCATGAGCGGTACGTTGCTGGCCGGATTCGGGATCACCTCGCACGCCCAGGGGACCGGCTCGGCCGTGACCCTGGACACCGTGGCCATCACGCCGGGCGAGACGCCACCGCCGGGGACCTGCCCGACCGGGTGGAGCTGCACCGACATCGGCGGCGCCCTGCCCGCCGGGTCGGACAGCCTGGCCAACACCACCTGGACGGAGAGCGGCGGGGGCGGGGACATCTGGGGCACCGCCGACGCCTTCCACTTCGCCTCGCAGACCCTCGCCGGGGACGGCGCGGTGACCGCCCATGTGACCAGCCAGCAGAACACCAACGCCTGGGCCAAGGCCGGGGTCATGCTCCGGGCCACCACCGACCCAGGCTCGCCGTACTACGCCGCCTTCGTCACGCCCGGCCAGGGAGTGGCCGTGCAGTGGCGCTCGGCCCAGGGCGGCACGTCGAACCAACTGACGGTGGCCGGGACGGTGCCCGTGTACCTCCGGGTCAGTCGTTACACCACCACGGGCACCAACCCCCAGACCTACTTCAACGCCTTCACGTCGAGCGACGGGGTGACCTGGACGCTCGTCCCCGGCTCCACGGTGGCCCTCGCCCTCGGTCAGCCCCTCCTCGGTGGGCTGGCCATCACCTCGCACAGCCAGGGCACCGCCTCGACGGTCACCTTGGACACGGTGTCGGTGTCGGCGGGCGAGTACCCCGCCCCCGGTCAGGTCTGCCCGACGGGCTACAGCTGCGCCGATATCGGGGCGGTCACGCCGGCCGGGAGCCAGACCGAGTCGGGCAGCACCTGGACCATCCAGGCCGGTGGCCCCGACATCTGGGGCACGGCCGACGCCTTCCACTTCGTCTGGGCGCCGCTGGCCGCCAACGGCTCGGTGACCGCCCAGGTGTCCTCGGTCACCGCCACCGACCCGTGGGCCAAGGCCGGGGTCATGGTGCGGGCCACCACCGACCCGGGCTCACCCTTCTACGCCGTGTACGTGACCCAGGGCAACGGGGTGGTGGTCCAGGAGCGGACGGCCCAAGGCGTCGCCGCCGTCCAGGTGGCCGCCACCACCGGCGTGGCCCCCGAGTACGTGGAGGTCACCCGGACGGGAACGGTCTACGCCGCCGCCACCTCGCCCGATGGCGTCACGTGGACCGCCGTGCCCGGTTCGGTGGCCACCCTGGCCAACCTCACCGGCTCACTGCTGGCCGGCGCCGCCTCCAGCTCGCACAACAATGCGGCGCTCTCCACCGTGGTGTTCAACGCCGTCACGGTGACCGGGAGCTGACGTGGAGAACCGAAGCGTGGACCACAGGGTCGTGACCAGCGTCATGCAGAGAGCCGTGAACAGCGCCATGCACCGAGCCGTGAACAGCGTCGCAAACCGGGTCGATCGTGGCCTACAACCAGCCGACAGTAGAGCCAGCCACAGGGACGGGAGGCGGACATGACCGTGTACGAGGCCAACTGGCCCGACTGGATGGGGTTCGACAGGGCCGGGTCCGCCGGCCCGAGTCGCCACGCCATGGCCCCAGTCAAGGCCGGCGACAAGGTGGCCGTCCACGAACGCCTGGCCGGCCTGTTCGAACGCGACGCGCGGGACGACGCCGCTCCCGACCCGGTGACCGAGCCGCCGGAGGACGAACGTCCTCTCCTCCCGCCCGTCGATCCCCCCACGGTCCTGTCGGTAGGCCAGAAGGTGGGCTTCGTCGTGTTGGTACTGGCCTTCGCCGCCGGGTTGGTGGTGGCGCCGGTCCCCACCCTGGTGGCGGTCATGGCCGTGTTGGTGCTCTTCTTCATGGCCTCCAATCTCATGAAGCTGGTCATGATCACCAAGGCCCTCAACCACCCCCACCAGGTCACCGTGGACGTGGTCAGCGACCGGGTGGAGGACACCGCGCTGCCCGTCTACACGATCCTGTTGCCCGTCTACCACGAGTCGTCCATGCTCACCCAGTTGGTGGACGGCATCCTCAGCCTCGACTATCCCGACGAGCAACTCGACGTGAAGCTCCTGTTGGAAGAGGACGACGAGGAGACCCGCCAGGCCGCCGCCGACCTCGACCTGCCCGACTGCTTCGAGATCCTGGTGGTGCCCGACGTGGGCCCCACGGGAAAGCCGCGGGCCTGCAACCACGGGCTGGCCCACGCCCGGGGCGAGTACCTGGTCATCTACGACGCCGAGGACCGTCCCGAGGCGGACCAGCTGCGCAAGTCGGTGCTGGCCTTCGCCCAGGCCGACCCCGAGGTCGTCTGCCTGCAGGCCCAGCTCAACTACTTCAACCGAACCCACAACCTGCTGACCCGGTGGTTCACCGGCGAGTACTCGGTGTGGTTCGACCAGTTCCTCCCCGGCCTGCAGGCCATGGACGTGGCCATCCCCCTCGGCGGCACCTCCAACCACTTCGTCACCGCCCGGCTCATGGAGATCGGCGGGTGGAACAGCTACAACGTGACCGAGGACGCCGATCTCGGCCTACGCATCTACCTGCAGGGGTGGAAGACCGCCGTCCTCGAGACCACCACCTATGAGGAGGCCACCAGTCGCTACCGCAACTGGATCCGCCAGCGCAGCCGCTGGGTGAAGGGGTACATGCAGACCTACCTGTACCACATGCGCCGGCCGGTCAAGCTGGCCCGGGCCATGGGGCCCAAGTCGTTCGTGGCCTTCCAGCTGTTCTTCGGGGCCGGCACCCTGTGCCTCCTCCTCAACCCGGTGTTCTGGGTCCTGGCCATCTTGTGGTTCGCCGCCCACCTCCACCTCATCCAGGCCATCTTCCCCTGGCCCGTGCTCTACCTCGGCACCCTGGGGCTCATCGTGGGCAACGCCGCGTGCGTGCTGTCGGTGGTCAGCGGCTGCTTCGGCCGCCGCAACTACGACGACGTGAAGTACGCCCTCCTCATCCCCATCTACTGGGTGCTGATGTCGGTCGGGGCCTGGAAGGCGCTCATCCAGCTGTTCAC
This sequence comes from uncultured Acidimicrobiaceae bacterium, assembly GCA_963738545.1. Taxonomy (GTDB): domain Bacteria; phylum Actinomycetota; class Acidimicrobiia; order Acidimicrobiales; family RAAP-2; genus Bog-756. The sequence continues at coordinate 332,676 of CAVTXA010000007.1, read as the reverse complement.
CAAGCCGTCGTACTGGGAGAAGACCGAGCACGGGTTCTGCCGGTTCGAAGATCCCGGCGCGGTACCCGAACTGACCGTCGAGCCGGCGCTGGCCCGCGCCGCCGCGTCCTGAGCGGGAGGACCCCATGGCCCTCGTCACCCTTCCCCGCCCCCAGCCGGACCAGGACGGTTCCGCCCCGCCCGAGGTCAAGGTCAACGCACGGCCTCCCGCCACCATCGGGAGCCGGGCCGCCTACCCGCCCCTGGCCGCCGTGGCCGTGTCGGTGGTCGCCGCCGTGGTGGCGTCGATCTGGTCGGCCGCCACCCACTCCATGGTGCTCTACGGCGATGCCCGCGCCCATCTCGACGTGGCCCGCCACGTCACCGACGCCCCCACCCCGGGTCTGGCCCAGCTGGGCAGCGTCTGGCTGCCCCTGCCCCACATGCTCCTGGTCCCCTTCGTGGCCATCACCCCGCTGTGGCACAACGGGGTGGCCGGGGCCATCGTCAGCGGCCTGTGCTTCGTCTACACCTCGCTGCGTATCTACTCGCTCGTCGAGGAGCTCTCGGGCTCCAGGCTGGGGGCCTGGGTGGGCATGGCGGTGTTCATCGCCAACCTCAACATGCTCTACGTCCAGTCCACCGCCCTCACCGAGCCGGTGCTGTTGGCCTTCTTGGTCGGCGCCGTCTACCACCTGACCCGATGGATGCGCACCCTGGCCGTCCGGGACCTGCTGTGGGGATCGCTGTTGGTCTTCTGTGCCACCCTGACCCGCTACGAGGGCTGGGCCCTGCTGGCCGCCGCCTTGGTGGTGGTGGCCGTGTGGAGCCGTCTGGCCGACCGCCGCCGCCAGTCGCCCCAGGCCAGCATGGTCCTCTTCGCCGCCATCGGCTGTTACGGACTGGTCCTGTGGTTCCTCTACAACCTGATCATCTTCCACGACCCCCTCTACTTCCTGCACAGCGCCTACAGCGCCCAGGCCATCAACGGGGCCCAGGCCCAGTTCGGCCTGCTCGGGACCAAGGGCAGCGTGTGGCAGAGCACCCTCACCTACGGCTGGGACGTCCTCGACGTGGTGGGGGGACCCGTGCTCATCCTGGCCGGGGTGTCCATCGTGGGCCTGGCCGTGGTCCGGCACCCCCAGCGCCGGCGGACCCTGTTCTCCCTCGGGCTCCTGTCGGCGCCCGTCATCTTCGAGATCATGTCCCTCTACGCCGGCCAGACCACCATCCGGGTGCCGCAGCTCTTCCCCCACCAGATGTGGAACGACCGCTACGGCGTGGTCGCCCTCCCGCTGTGCGCCGTGGCCGCCGGCGTGATGGCCGGTCGTTGGCGATGGACCCTGCCCGTCGTGGTCGGGGCCACCGTGCTCGCCACCGTGTTCATGGCCATCGGCACCCCGCTGACCCTGGCCGACGGCCGGACCGGGACCTCCAGTGCCGCCGGGGGCCACCCCGAGGTGGCCGCCGCCTACCTGACCCGCCACTACCGGGGGGGAGAGATCCTGGCCGATGACTCGGCGGCCTCATCGCTCATGTTCGCCTCGGGGCTCGACCTCAAAGAGTTCATCACCGTCGGCTTCCATCCCTACTTCGCCAACGCCCTGGCCGACCCCGTCCACCACGTGACCTGGGTCGTGGCCTACCCCGGGGACGCGGTGACGGCCGACATCAAAGCCCATCCCGACCGGTTCCGCGACTTCCACGTGGTCGCCACGCAGGGCCGGGCCAAGGTCTACGCCCGCACGTTCCCGACCCCCGACGCCGGGGCGGTCCCCGTCGCCCATCCGAACGCCGGGTGACCCCGAGAGGCGGATGCCGGTCCGGCTCATCGGGCCATCGGAGCCCGACCTGACACCCCGGCATCCCGACCGGGACGGCGGACCGGGCCGACACGTGGGCCGACCGGGCGGCCAGAGGCTCCGTCGACCCGCCGACGAAGTTGGCGCGTGACCGGTGCCTCCCCGGTCCCCGGCCGTCGACGCCTGACGCTGGTCGTGGCGCTGGCCGCCCTGGTCGCCGCCGGCGCAGTCGCCGCAATCTCGGTCACCCTGGCCACCCGAACCGATCCCGCGAGCCACCACGCCGCCGCTGGCTCGCTCGGGAACACCGTGCCCACCACCGGAGCGAACACCGGGGGGCATGACCTGGCCGGCGCGGGTTCGGGAGGGACCGGCTCCACGCCGGGCCAGGTGGTGGTGTGCGGGACGGCGCTGTGTGCCGGCGGGGCCACCTATGCGATGTACGGATCCACCGTCTACAACCCGGGCCTGCACCCCTACCAGTCCGGGATCGAGGACCCGGCCGGGACCATCGCCCTGGCCGAGCAGGCCCATCTCAACACCATCCGCATCACCGACTTCCTGGACGTCAACGGGGACCCGGCCACCGCCCCCTACGACCCCACGGCCTGGGGGTACGTCGATGCCATGATCGCCGCCGCCGGTGCCGCCCACCTGCACGTCGACCTGTCCCTGGCCGACTACCGGGCCACCCTGTGGAACCGGTGCATCGATCCCTACACTGCCGACTGGAGCCGGTTCGTCTCGTTCGTGGCCGACCGGGTCAACACGGTGTCCCATGTCGTCTACAAGGACGACCCCGCCATCGCCTTCGTGTCCGTGGCCGGCGACCCCCGGCCCGTGGGCACCCAGACCTACACGGCCTCGGCCACGGGCGCCCCGTGCACGCTGTCCTACTCGACGGCGGACATCACCGCCTTCTACGCCTCGGTCACCTCGGACTGGCACGGCCAGGGGGGCCGTGTCCTCATCAACTCGGGGGGCCTCGGCTACCTCAACGAGCCGACGGCCGGCATCGACTGGCGGTCCATCTTCTCGCTCCCCGACAACGCCTTCTGCGACATCAAGACCTACGGGGGCATGCAGGCCTGGGCACCCACGGCCGCCGCCTACTGCCACGCCCTGGGAAAGCCGGTGGTGGTGGAGGAGTTCGGATGGCAGCAGGGCATGGGCGACGCCGCCCGGGCTCAACTCTTCGACACCATGGTCGCCCAGCTGCACGCGTTCGGCGCCGCCGGCCTCGCCTTTTGGAACCTCGGCTACCAGATCGGCCCGACCAGCTATGAGGTCAACCCGTCCACCCCGGACACCTTCGCCGCCGTGGTCCGGAACGCCCCGTGACCGCCGGTCGGCTCGAACCCCACGTCAGGTGAACACCGACGCACGGTACGTGGCGCCACAGCCCGGTCGACGGAGAGGCCGGCCCGGTGCCCGGTAGCCTCCTCGTGCCGTCGCCCGTGGCGTCGGCCTGGGTTCGACCCGGCCCGCCGGATCCACGGACGGCAGCCGGAGAAGGGGCAGCGTCGTGAACGGGCGTCACCGGACACCGAGTCGACGGGCGGGGTCGTGGGCGGTGGTGGCCATGGCCGTGGCGCTGCTGGGTTCGATCCTGGTGTCCGGGGCGGAACCCGGAGCCCCGGCCGGCGCCGCGTCGCCGGCCTCAGCGTCGCCGGCTGCCTCGGCCGTCAAGGTCACCGCCGCCGCCTACATCCACGACGCACCGACCCTGGCCCGGACCGGTTGGACGGCCACCACCGAGGCTCCGGTCCCCGGACACCGGGCCGCCTCCGTGCTCGACGGCCGTGCGGACACCTACTGGGTCGGACCGCTCGGGGCGTCCGTGACCATCGACACAGGACGGACCCAGGTGGTCTCGGGCCTCATCTACGAGCCGCGCCAGGGCCCCGGCCCGTCCGGCTCGATCGGCGAGTTCGCCGTGAGCGTGAGTACCGACGGTGTCCACTTCGCCACCGTGGCCTCGGGCACCTGGGCCGACGACACCGCCGTCAAACAGGTGGGCATGGCCCCGGTGACGACGCGGTTCGTGCGGCTCACCGGCCTGTCTGCCGCCTCGGGCACCGGCGCCGACGTCTCCGCCGCTGAGCTCTACCTCCAGGGCCGCCCGCACGTCTCGGCCCGGCTGGACGCCACCCAGGGAGCGTCGGTGACCACCACCTCGGGAGCGGCCTCGGGAGCGAGTACCGACCCGGCGGTGGTGGGGGAGTGGGGGCCGGTCATCGGCTTCCCTCTCGTGCCCGTGGCCGCCGCCCTGTTGCCCCACAACCAGCTCCTCGTGTGGTCGGCCGACCAGGACCTCTCCTCGGGGAGCGGGAGCGACGACTACACCCAGACGGCCATCATGAACCTGACCACCGGGGCGGTCAGCCAGGCGGTGGTCACCAACACCGACCACAACATGTTCTGTCCGGGGGTGGCCATCCTGGCCGACGGCGACGTCATGGTCACCGGGGGCCTCGGCGACCAGGAGACCAGCATCTACGACCCGGGGACCAACTCGTGGAGCGCGGGACCCCGGTTGAACATCGGACGCGGCTACAACGGGATGACCCTGCTCCCCGACGAGCAGGCCTTCACCCTCGGGGGCTCGTGGTCGGGGGCCTCGGGGGACAAGGTGGCCGAGGTCTGGTCACCGTCGGCGGGTTGGCGGGAGCTCACCCACGTGCCGGCCACGCCGATCTACACCCAGGACGCCCAGGGTGCCTACCGGGCCGACAACCACGGGTGGTTCATCGCCACCTCGGGGGGCGAGGTGCTCCAGGCCGGTCCGTCCAAGCAGATGAACTGGATCACCACCAACGGGGCCGGCTCCATCACCCCGGCCGGCCACCGGGGCACCAGCGGGGACGCCATGAACGGCAACGCCGTCTCCTACGACATCGGCAAGGTCATCACCTTGGGCGGCTCGCCCAGCTACCAGAACTCCCCGGCCACCAACGCCGCCTACCGGATCACCATCTCCAAGACCGTGACCACGAAGGGCACGGTGGAGCGGGCCCGCACCACCCAGGTCGGATCGATGGCCCACGCCCGGGCCTTCGCCAACAGCGTGGTCCTGCCCAACGGTGAGGTGGTCACCATGGGCGGTCAGACCTACGCCGTTCCCTACAGTGACCAGAACTCGATCCTCACCGCCGAGCTCTGGCACCCCTCCACGGGCAGGTTCAGCACCCTGGCGCCGGAGGCCGAGCCCCGCAACTACCACTCGGTGGCCGTTCTCCTCCCCGACGGGCGGGTGTTCTCGGGAGGCGGCGGGCTGTGCGGGTTCTGCTCGACCAACCATCCCGACGGGCAGATCTTCACCCCGCCGTACCTGTTGAACGCGAACGGCACCCTCAAGACGCGGCCTACCATCACCGCCGCGCCCACCCAGGCCGCCACCGGGCAGACCATCACCGTCACCACCGGCGGCCCGGTGCGTCAGTTCTCGATGGTCCGCTACGGCGAGTCGACCCACTCGACGGACAACGACCAGCGCCGCGTCCCCCTCGCCATCGTGTCCGCACACGGTGACACCTATCAGCTGGCCGTCCCCTCGGATCCCGGGATCGCCCTGCCCGGGCCCTACCTGCTCTTCGCCCTCGACGCCGCCGGGACCCCGAGCGTGGCCACGACCATGACCGTCACGACGGTCCCCACCCGGGCCCCGAGCGATGCCTACGGACACGCCGTGTTCGCTTCCGCTCCCGCCCTGTACTGGCCGCTCAACGAGGCCGGGGGACCGACGGCGGCCGACCGGAGCGGGAACGGCGACACCGGGAACTACTCGAGCACCGGGATCACGTACCAGGCGGCCAGCCCGGTCGAGGCCGCATCGGGCACCGGCGTGACGCTCAACGGCTCGAGCGGGCAGATCGTGGCCTCCCAGCCGACCACCGATCCCACCACCTACTCCGAGGACCTGTGGTTCAAGACCAGGACCACCACCGGGGGCCTCCTCATGGGCTTCGGCACGTCGCCGAGCGGCACCTCGGTGAGTCGGGACCGGGTGCTGTGGATGTCCGACAGTGGTCGGCTGAACTTCGGGATCTTCTCCGGCCAGACCGCCGTGCTCCAGTCACCCGGGTCGTACAACGACGGGGCATGGCACAACGTGGTGGCCACCGACGGGAGCGCGGGCATCGCCCTCTACGTCGACGGCAAGCTGGTGGGAGCCAACCCGTCACCCGGTCTGCCCCAGAACTACCTGGGCTACTGGCGTGTGGGCTACGAGGGACTGTCCGGTTGGCCCGACTCGCCCACCAGCGACGCCCTGGCCGGGACGATCTCCGACGCCGCCGTGTTCGACACCCAGCTGTCGGCCCCGACGGTCCAGTCGCTCTACCAGACCTCCCCGGCGGCCTGACCACCCGAACCCGCCTGTAACCACTATAAGTGGTCAAATGTGCACTATTAGTGAAGCTTGGCTACGCTTCTCCTAGGGGCAGGGCGGCGAACGGTCGGACGGTGGCCGTGGGTGCTCTGCAGAGTGGAAAGCAGAGACCATGGGACCGAATCGACGGGTAGCGCGCGTTCCCACGGAGGTGTCGTCCCCTGGGCGGACCTCGGTGTCGGCGACGGCAGACAGGGCAGTCGCAATCGGGCGGAGGTGGGCATGAACCTCATCATCTGCTCACTTGACACGCTGCGGGCCGATCATCTGAGCTGCCTGGGCAACGGACGGGGACTCACCCCTCATCTGGACCGGATTGCCAGCGAGGGTGCGCTCTTCTCGCAGACCTACGCCACCGACATCCCGACGCAGCCATCGCACACGGCGCTGTTCACCGGCCAGAGTGGGATCAACACCGGCATCGTCTCGCACTTCCACCCCGCTGCCTATCTGCCCGAAGAGACGCTGTGGCTACCCTCGCTGCTGCGCCACCATGGCTACGTCACCGGTGCAGTCGACCACCTCTTCGCCATGAAGGACTGGTTCATCCGGGGCTACGACGACTACATGCCGCCGCCCGGTCGTTCCCGGTCCCCCGGGTCGGTGATCAACAGCATCGGGCTCCCGTGGATCAGCGAACATCGGGACCGAGGACTTCTTCCTCTTTCTGCACTTCTGGGACGCCCACATCCCCTACGTCCCCCCGTCGCCGTTCAAGGAGCGCTTCACCGAGGCACGGCCGGGACGGGTCGACCCGGAAATCACGGCCAAGCTCGAGGGTCGTCCCAGCTACCCGTTGTTCAAGCAGAACCTCTACGACTTCCTCGACGCCATGCCGAACCTCGACTACATCGCCGACCTCTACGATGCCGAAGTCGCCTACCTCGACTCCGAGATCGGCGCCATTTTCGACCACCTTGAGCGGGAGGGACTGCTCGAGGACACCATGGTGGTCCTGTTCGGCGATCACGGGGAGAACATGACCGAGCACGACTCCTGGTTCGACCATGCCGGACTGTACGACTCGGTCACCCACGTGCCCCTGGTGCTGTGGTCCCCCGGGCGGATTCCGGCGTCGGCGTCCGACGCCATGGTCACCCTGGTCGATGTTCTCCCGACGATCCTGGAGACCCTCGAGCTGCCCGCCGCCGAGGGGATCACCGGACGCTCGCTCTACCCGCTGATGCGGGGTGAGACCGCCATCCACCGGGAGGCGGTGATGCTGAGCGAGGCCACCTGGCAGGCGGCCCGCGCCATCCGGACCCCGGAGTGGAAGCTCATCCGCTTCTACCAGACCACCCTCTACGGGCGGACCGGCATCGAGCTCTACGACATGGCTGGCGACCCCGACGAGCAGCACAACGTGGCCGACCGGTACCCCGAGGTGGCCGCCGAGCTCGACGGCCGGCTCCGTCACTGGGTCTCGGCCCAGCTGGCCGGGCGACACGACCCGATGCTCGACGGTGATCGATGCCGGACTTCCGGCCGTGGCCCGTCTGGACGACGTCATCGCCGGGCAGGTGCGGCCCCGCAACGACGTTCCCACCCCGACCGCACCCGATACCGGTGCTGTTCCCGTTGAGGCCCGGCCCTCCAGCGTCGGCCGGGACCCAGACACATCGTCAGAGTCGGAGCGACTGACGCCGACCAGGCCACGGATGGTCGAACGAGATCCGGCCGAGCGGGAAGCTTCGGCCAGCGCGACGAGAGCCACTTGGGTCCAGCTCGACCTGAGGACGCGCCCGTCGTCCGCTGGACCAGAGCCGTGGGATCGGCACCACGACCGCAGATGCCATCGCCGGAGGTGAGAGGCGACGTCGTCCCGGGGATAGGGCCGCCGAATATCAGCGGATGCCACCGACGCAGGACGAGGTGGCGTTGGCGTCGTTCGGTGACACCGGTGGCCTCGACGACGACACCGATTGGGAATCCCTGTACCACGACCGCTTGTGACCGCTTGCGTGCGGCGAGGCGACGGCTCGCCGATGTCGACAAGACCCCTCAGGTCATCGTGCTCACCCGCGATCCTCGGGGGCGACTGCTCCACTCGGTGATCGTTGTTCTATCACCTCGACGATCCGGCACTGTCCACCGAGGTACCCTGGAGGCGAGACGCGATATCCGAGGCCGAAAACGGCGACCTGAATTCTCGTGCCCCGCGATTTGTTGCGATAGAGAGAATGGACGGCCTCAGCCCGCCACCGTGACGGCGGTGTCCGCCGGCCATCGACCGCGTTGGCCACCTGAGTGCCGTAAGACGCACCTGCAGCATTCGGTCGGGCGGCGTACACGCCTGGGGCGTCGGTCCGGTCCCCGGTCCATGAGTTCTGCGGACATGCGACGGGCGTCGGTCAACCGACGCCGGCGCGCTCGACGACCGGCTCGACCAGCGGGGGTGGCGGCACCGGATGGATCTCGTCGGCCAGACGTGCCGTGATGACGGGGCGGGCGTTGAAGCTGAGGAGGCTCTCGAGTGAGTAGTAGTGCTTCAGCATGGCGAAGGGGAGTTCGACCGGGAGCCAGATCAGGTCCCGGGCTTTGCCGTAGTAGAGGCAGCACGCCACCACGAAGACGAGCTGCGGCAACACGCGCAAGGACAGGATGATGGCCAGGTGGGCGAGGTTGATCTTCCCGTTGGGCTGGATCAGGGACTCGGCGATGATGTACATGATGATGGCCAGGCGCAGTGGCGTCAGCAGGCGCTGGCCGGTGGAGCGGGCCCCGAAGAACCAAAAGCGTGGACCCGAGAGACCGGTGACCACGGGCACGAACCGGGTGAAGGACATGGTGCTGCCGCGGTTCCAACGGGTGCGCTGGGCCCGGAGCTGGCGCTGGGTGTTGGGCACGTCCTCGAAGGACCGGATCCTGGTGTCGAGCTGCACGCGGTAGCCAAGGCGGGTGATCCCGGCGGTGAAGTCCTGGTCCTCGCCGTACATGCCGTCGACGAAGCCGCCGATCTCCTCGGCTGGGCCCCGGCGGAACCCGGTGAACGTGCCCGGGACACACGAGACACCGTCGACGACGTCGGTGGCCGGACGGACCAGGCCGAAGTTGACCACCAGCTCGAAGAGGCGGGCCCGGTCGATCCAGGTGGTGTACGGCTCCCTCGGCAGGGTGAAGGCTCCGACCATGCCGATCTGGGGATCGGCGAGGAAGTACGAGACGGCGTAGGCGAAGGCCTTGCGGTCGACAATGCAGTCGGCGTCCACCCGGAAGACGTAGTCGGCGGTGCCCCGCGAGAGTGCCTTGTTGAGGGCAGCGGACTTCCCGTGATGGCCGCCGTGGACAATCTCCCCGGTGGCGAAGCGCAACCGGGCGATCGCTGCCTCGGCCAGAACGACCGTGTCGTCGGTGGACCCGTCGTCGCAGATGATGGCGCGCACCGGACCGCCGTAGAACTCGGCTGCCTCGTCGATCGACTCCAGGAGGTCGACGATGTTGATCTCCTCGTTGAAGGCGGGGGAGATCACCTCGAGGGGGGGCCGTTCGTCGCTCAGGGCTACGGGCCGATGGTGGACCACCCGCACCGTCCCCAAGAAGAGGACGATGAGACGCAGGACGTAGGGCCCGCAGCTGATGACGATGGCCACCATGATGAGGGAGTTCTGTCCGTAGTGCCGGATGAGGTAGGCGGCCAGGGAGGAGACCACGGCCACCGCGGCCAGGATGCACACACCGAGGATGATGTCGGCGTGCCAGTCGTGGCCCCGCCGCAGGGGGAAGGGGGTCTTCTTCGGGAGCTGGAACGTGGTGAACGCCAATCGGAACACCACTAACCCGGCGATGCCGTACTGGATGAGGAGCGCCACCACCGGCGTCGGGCCCGAGGGGCAGCCCCGTGGTGAGCACGAAGATACCGAGGAACACGTCGGCGACCGCCGAGACGACCAGGAGGATCAGGATGTTCACCAGGATCATGAACCGACGGGCCAGGGAGGCCCGGAAGCAGAGGGCGAGGGCCATTCCCGAGGCGATGACGCTGACCTGGAACACGGGAGGCAGTTGGTGCACGAAGGCGTCCACCAGGGCGGGCTGAGGGATCACCGACAACATCAGCTGCTCGACCAGCTGTAGTAGTCGTCGACGATCGTGGGGAGCGGAGCCCGACGAGGAGCACGGACACGAGAAAGCAGACGGCCAGGAACGAGCTGCAGCGGGCGTAGCTCGGACGGAGGGGGGGAACCATCAACACCAGTGACCCCGACCCCTGATCCGAGTCGTCGTAGTTCCGGGTCATCGGCTTGAGGACGACGACGGCCAGAATGGCGGCGTCGAGCACCAAGAGGCCGAGGCCCCGCATGTCCACGGTGGAGACGACGGCCAGCATGGCTCCCCCTACGACCGGATGGTGGCGGTCATCCCCGGAAGCAGGCCCGGCACCGTGCGATCGAGCTTGACGATCACCTCGTAGGTGACCGCCGAGCTGTTACCGGTGGGGCTGAGGACGACTCCGGTGACGACGCCCTCTTGGGTCACGCCCAGTACCGAGAAGTTGACCGACACCCCTTGTCCCACCCGGAACCTGCCGATGCTCGACTCGGGGACCTGGGCGGTGACTTGTTGGATGCCCCCGACGATCTCGACCAGGGGCTCGTTGCCACCGCCGGACGAGGAGCCTGACGGTGTGGGCTGGGACGGGAACAAGGAGAAGCCCGATGGCTGGCTGGCCTGGATGGAGGCGGGGGCCTTGTAGGCGGGGACGCCGGCCGGGCCGAGGTTCTCCCCGGTGGAGCCGTTCACCTGGGCCACGATGCCGGCAGCAGGAGCCACGATGGTGGCCTGTTGCTCTTGTGCTTGGACCTGGTCCATCTGGGCCGTGGCCTGGTTCAGGGCGGCCTTGGCCTGAGCCTGGGACTCGGCGTTGGCCGGGGATCGCTGGAGGGTCCCCTGGTACTGCGCCAGGTTGAGCGCGGCCTGGGCCGCGTTGACTGTGGCCTGGGCCGAGTTGTCGGCCTGCATAGCCTGGGCCTGGGTCACGGGCACCTGGGCTTGGGCCTTGGCCACCGCCGCCTGGTCGGCGTCCGAGGTGCTCTGGAGCTGCTGGCAGTGGGTGAAGAGGTCCTGGGCCGACAGCAGGTCCGTGCCGGTGAGGCTGGGGTCGGGGGGCACCGGTCCGTTGGGGCATGCCTGGGTGTAGAGCGTGTAGTTGCCCTGGGCCACCGATTCGGCCGAGGTGACCGCGCCCTGGGCGGCGGTGACGTTGGCCGTGCCCGTCTGGGTGGTGGCCGCCAGGGCGGCCTGGGCGTTGGTCAGAGCGGTCTGCTGTTGTTGCACCTGGAGACCGTTCTGCTCGTTCTGGGCGTTGGTGAGCTGGGGGTCACTGGCCTGCTGGACGGCCGCCTGGTCTGCGGCCACAACCTGTTGGTCGGCCTGAAGCTGGGCATTCAGGGTGCCCAGGTTTTGGGTGGCCAGGACTTCGCCCGCGCTCACCTGCTGTCCGGGCTTGACGTTGATGGCCACGACCGTCCCCGTGTTGGCAAAGTTCAGGTCGTACACCTTGGAGGTACTGACCACGGCGGGGAACGACTGGTCGCCGACGGTGGCGGCGTCCACCGTGTAGATCCCCGCTACCACGGCCAGGGCGGCGATGACCACGGCGAGGGCGAGCTGACGCCGACTGATGTGGAGCCGGCCCGGATCGCGCTCGGACAGGGCGGGGCCGTCGATGACGCCGACTCGAGAGGAGGTCCCGGCCTTCGGACCCGTGGCCGTCTCGGCACCGTCGGAGGGCGAGCCGGGCCCGTCGGACGACAGGTCGGTGGGCATGCTCAGTGAGGCGTTCATCCCCCTCACCTTCTCGGTCTTGCGCGGGGCGCGGGCCGTCCTCATCGGGCTTCGCCCGAGTCGGGGCACCCGACCAGGCGCGTCGGCGATCCTGCTTGGAACCGTCTCATGGTCTCGACAACCTCCGCTTCAACTGTTCGTCCTTGACCCAGGTCACGAGCATGTAGGCACCTCCTAGGATCATGGCCAGGACCCCGGCGAGAATGCCGGCCCACCCATACCCCTCACGACCGAGGAGGAGACCCCACAGGTCGAGCCCGTCCGGTGTTCCGTCGGTGGCGTTCGTCGCCAGCGGAGCGAAGGCCGACGCCGGCGCGGTGAGAGGGAGGCTGAGGAGGTGGACCAGCGGGACCCCGGGCAGCGGGGGCAGCGCTGCGGCCGAGGGGTTGGCCCCGAACAACGGGGCCAACTGGATCCGGGCCGGCGCGCTGACCGACTTCCCGAATTCGGCGTCACCGCTGTAGACGGCGGTGAGCACGTCGGTACCGGCGGGAAGACTGACCGTCGTGCAGCCCGGGTCGGTGGCCACGGGCATCTGCTGGCAGCCGGTAAGGGGGAGCCGTTGTCGAACAAGCTCACCGAGCCTCCGTAATCGGAGACGACGGACGGCGCTGACGCGGACGGCCTCGGCCGGTGCGGCCGAGGGAGCGGATACCGTCACCGAAGTGGTCGACGGCTCCTGGGGGGGCTGGAAGTGCCGGTCGCTGGCCAGGGACTGGAACGCTGCGTACCCCGAGTTGTCCAGAGGGTAGTGATAGGTGCCCCCCTTGCCGGGCGCGTCGAAGTAGAGCACCCCCCTGATCATCGGATAGCCGTTGTCCAGCGACTGCTGGATGTCGGAGAGGTAGGGACCCTGGGCTCCCGAGAGCGCGGCGGTCTCGGTGATCATCATCGGCTTCCCGAAGGAGTCGAAGGTGGAGTACCAGGAGCTGAACAGCTGGGCGAACTGTCCCGCCCGGTAGGTGGTGAAGTTCCGGAGGTAGCCGTCCACGGCGATCCAGTCGACGTAGGCCGGTCCCGGGTAGTACTTGATCCAGTCCTGATCCTGACCGCCTGAGGCGATACACCACACGAACGAGACGTTGCTGGCCCCGGCCGCGGTGAACAGGGCGTGGATGTGCCGGAAGGTGGCGGCGTAGCCCGCCGGCCCGAGGCTGCCGACACAGGCCTTGTAGTCCGGTGAGTTGGGGAAGTTGAACTCGTAGAACCACCGGAGGAAGACCGGTGCCTTCAGCTGGGCCAGCTCGGTAGCGAAACTGGTGATGTAGGCGTCGTCCTGGCCCGAGAGGATGGTGGCGTCACTCGGACCGCAGCGCCAGTCGATCATCGGCGTGGCTCCGTTGGCCAGCACCTTCTGCAGCTGCGCGGTCGGTGTCGGGGATATCCAGTTCTGGTAGACGTGGACGACCGAGAGGGAGCGGCCCAGGCCGCTGTTGAATGTAGGGAGCGTGCTCAGCTCCTGGTTGACCGGCGTCTGTCTGGTCACCGGTAGGGGTCGCACCCAGGCCCCGAGGTAGGCCGTGCCCACCGGGGGGATGGAGGGGCGCCCCTGGTCGCCCACGGCCGAGCCCACGGTGACGATCACCGACGTCGATGCCGAGGGAGCGTAGGCCGCGTCACCGAGGTAGGCGGCGGTGACGTCGTTGGCGCCCTCGGGGAGCGACGAGGTCTCGCAGCTGCTGGCGTTCAGGACCTGGACGTCCGTGCACCCCGGGAGGGGGGCGCCGTTGTCCAGGAAGGACACGCTCCCGCCCAGATCCGAGCCGGCCACCGTCGCGGTGATGGTAACGACCTTCCCCTGGGGGGGCGAGGCGTCCGAGACCGACACCGAGGTGGTCGTGGTGGCTTGGTCCGGCAGGAAGTACGGGGTTGAGGACAGGGCGTCGAGGGCCAACTGCCCCGCGGGTCCAGGGTGTAGTCGTAAGGGGTCCCGGTTGGCCCGGCACTAGGCCCGTCCTGGTAAACGACAGCCTTGATGAGAGGGAAGGACGTCTGCAGCAACGACGCCAGTAGGTTCAGATAGGTGTCCTGCACGGAGGGCTGCTGACCGGTGACGGCCCCCGTGTCCGAGATCATGAGCGGCTTGCCGGAAGATGCGAAGGCCGAGTACCAGGCGCCGAACCGGTTCTGGACCAGACCTGCCGTCGGGGGAGTGGTCGACCGGTCGAACCCGTCGGCGGCGATCCAGTCGACGAAGGCGTCGCCCGGATACAAGGAGCCCCATGACGTGGACGGGCTGTCGTTGGTGTCGACGGACCAGACGAAGGCCACATTGCCGGCACCGGCTGACCGGAACTGGCGGACGATGTCGCGATAAGCCTGCACGTAGCCGGCGGCCCCTGCGTTGCCGAGGCATTTGCTCGAGTCATTGGGGAACGAGCCCGGGTCCGGGTACCACTGGAGCAGGAGCGGGAGGCCGGTGGCGGCCATCGCCTGCGCGGCGGCGCTGATGATGGGGTCGTCGTTGCCGTCGATGACGTGGGAGTCGAGGTCGCCGCAGGACCAGGTGACCATGGGGATGGCCCCGGTGGCATAAGTCTGCTCGAGCTGAGTGGCGTTGATCGGTGCGTTCCAGGCCTGGTCGAGCTGGACGATGGAGGCCGGGCGGCCGAGGCCCTGGTCGAGGGCGGCCAGGGCGGCCGGCTCCGGGAGGGAGCTCCCCGTCGGGTCGACCGACGCACCGAGGTACGCCTGGCAGGGACCCGGGACGACCGGCTGGATCCGGGTCCCGATGAGTCGGCAGGGGAGGGAACCGCACAGGCCGGGTCGTGTGACCGGGCGAGCTGCGCATGGGATGGACGGGACCCGATGCCGGCCGGTGGCGAGGTGGCCGACAGCGTGGTGGTCGGTGTCGGTGGCGGTGCCGGAACGGCGGCGACGGTCACCGACAAGGGGGCCGAGGTCGAGGGCTGAAAGGCAGCGTCCCCGCTGTAGGCGGCGACGATGCTGTCGCTGCCCACGGGAAGGGTCGAGGTGTTGCACCCCGCGGTGACCGTCACCGGAAGGTATGCACAGCCGGTGACGACGGACCCGTTGACCAGGTAGGTGATGGACCCACCCAGGTCGGGTGCGTCGACGGTACCGGCGATCGCCACCTGCTGGCCCTGGGCGACCTGGGTCAGCGAGGTGCGGATGGCGATCGAGGACGGGGAGCGGGTCGGCTGGAAGTAGGGCGTGTCCGAGGCCGCACGGAATGCGGCCAGGCCGTCCGTGTCGAGCGTCAGCGGGGTCTGGGTCACCGCCCCGGGGGCGTCGACGTAGACCACGCCCTTGATCTGCGGGTACTGGGTAGGCAGTGAGGAGGCGAGCTCGGTAAGGAACTGACGTTGCGAGCCGGGCGCGGTCCCGGTGTTCGAGATGAGCAACGGCTTCGCGTAGGTGGAGAACGTCGAGTACCAGGCACCGAATGCCGAGCTCACCCCGCCGGGATCGGCGGGACCGGGTGTCGGGCTCTCGTCGTCGGCGGCGATCCAGTCGGCGCTGCTCGGCCCGGGATACAGGCCCGCCCAGTCCGTGCTCGAACCCTGCGAGGTGTCGACGGACCAGACGGTCGCGGCGTTGGTGGCGCCGGCAGAAGCCAGGAGCTGGCTCACGTGCTGGAAGGCGGCCACGTACCCCGTGGCTCCTCCTGCACCCAGACACCCCTGGGTGGCCGGGCTCGATCCGTTGGCGTCGGGGAACCACCGCACCATCACCGGCGCCCCGAGCGAGCTCAGCTCGCGGGCGAACCGGGTGATGAGCGCGTCGTCTGCTCCGGCGGTGACGTTGGCATCGGTGTCGCCGCACTCCCAGGTGATCATGGGAATGGCGCCCGTGCCCGCCACCCGCCGGAGCTGGCCGAGGTCCACGGGAACGCTCCAGCTCTGGTCCACCTCGACGATCGACAGCGGACGGGCCAGGCCGGGTTCGAGGCCCGGCAATCGCGGCCAGTTCGGCGCCCACACCGCCCGTCCCTCCCAACGGCGCGGCCGCACTGAGTGCCTGTCCGGACGGGTTGACGAAGGCCCCGAGATAGGCCGTCCCGGCCGCCGGTACGACGGGAGGGGTCAACGCCGCCGAGGCGCGGACGGGGAGTCCGGCGGACGTGCCTGTCACCGGCGCCGTCGGGGTCGCTGGCGCCCCGTAGGTCGGCGGGGCCATGGCCACGGTGCCCACCAAGGCGCAGAGCACCGAGACCACCAGCGTCCGGGTGCGGCCGGGTCGTCGGCTGCAGCCAGGAGGTGCCGTCACGAACCCGATCCCGGAGTCGCACCCGCACCACGTGGCGGGCACTCGCCATCGACCGAGGGGCTCCATCGGAGTGGAGCAAACCTGGTCCCTGCCGGGACCGGTCCCACTGTGGTGGGAACTGGATCCGTGTCTGTTCCCTGCCTCACCGACGCGCCCCTCACCCTTTCGTTCCGACCTCTGCGTTGGACACGCCAGGTGCCCCTGCCCCACGGGTGAATCTATCAGTTGTGCCACTCTAGAGGAGTGAAATAACCACGCACCGTGGTGGAATAATTGAGAACGTTGTGTTACGGGCGACGATGTAGGCGTGGAGACCGCGGCCACTCATAGATGGCCTGGAAGGGTTCGGCCTGGGAGGCCCTACGCCCCCGAAGCGGCCGCGTAGGACTCGAGGAACGAGACGGCGGGACCGGCCGCGACCTGTCCGCAGTTGGGGCACTGGGGTGACTGCCCGGGGATGTTCAGCCAGTACCCGTTGACGAGGGACCTCGTCGCGCCCACGACGCCGGTCAGGGTGGCGGCACTTACCGGACCGCTCCCGGGGATCGATGTCGTGATGCCGAGGAGGACCAGATGGGTGGGGGCCGCCGCCCGGGCCTGGCTGACGGCCTGGCTGACGAACGAGGTGAACCCCGGTTCGGTCTCGGCTTGCTGGCCCTGGATCTCGACGATGTCCGAGGCCGCTGCGCCCTGGCCGGCCATGTTCAGGTTGAGGTAGCCGGAAAATTTTCCCCGACCCGAAGCCAGTTGGTTCGAGGCGGTGTAGCTCGGATTGAGGATCGGGGTCAGGTTGGCGGCCGGCGTGAAGATCATCTGGAGACCGTGGGCGTGGGCCAGGGCGAGTGCCTGCGCGGCGAAGGTGAACGGTGCCGCCTTCTCGTTGGCCGGCGTGGACGCCCAGGCCTCATTGTCGTAGAGGACGTACTTGACCCCGGGTTCGATCGTCGAGCCGAGGATGGCCGACTGCATGGTGGTGAAGCTGGCGAAGGACTGGACCTTGGTGGCCAGGGGGACCAGCGAGTCGGGAATCCCTCCGTGAGGCCGGACGATGAGCAGCGTCCGCGGTGAGTTGAAGAGGCTGGTGATGGTGGCGGCGGGGAGGCCATTCTTCTCCAGCAGCGCCAACGTGAAGTCCTCGACCAGCCAGTACGGGCCGGTAGCGGCCGGACTCGTGGCGGCCGGTGTCGTCGTGGGCGCAGTTGTCGACGGCACCGTGGTCGACGGCATGGTGGTTGGCGTGGTGGTGGTCCTCGGAGCGATCGCACTCGGTGGACCCGAACCGCCACACGAGGCTAGCGCGACCGCCGCCGTACACAGTGCGGCAACCGTGGCGGTCAGCCGTGACGCTCGACCAGTCATCGTTCCTCCTGACCGTCTGCGTCTACGCCGCCATCAAAAGGACGGCTGTCCCGGTGCCCCGGTCGACCGACGAACACGTTCACGCTACTGCGCGCCGCCGCGTGCCGGCCAACGGCGGGAGTCGGATTGACAGCGCCGCCGGTGACGGCCGGCTGCAGCCTGGAGGGTCTGATGGTGAACGTAGTCCGTCGGGCCGCACCTACAATGATCGGGGCACGGGCGCTGACCGGGGCGCCAGCCGTCGGCGCCGGTCGTGCGGACCGCCATGGTGATATCGAGGGGTTGGTCGGAGGTCGGTAACGCGAAGCGGTGGCCGACGAGAGGATCGGGGGGAAGGAGGCACCATGAGGCTCATCTACTTCGACATCGATACCCTGCGTGCCGATCACCTCGGCTGTTACGGCTACGAACGGGCCACCAGCCCCACCATCGACGCCCTGGCCGCCGAGGGCATCCGGTTCGACAATGTGCACGCATCGGACACGCCGTGCCTGCCGTCCCGGTCCGCGCTCTGTTCGGGCCAGTTCGGGATCCGCAACGGCTCCATCAACCATGGAGGCCCGTCGACGGACCCCTTCCCCGAAGGGCGCGATCGACAGTTCCAGACCTCGCTGGCCCGTAACGGCTGGATGAGCGCCCTGCGGGCCCAGGGCGTTTGGACCGCCTCCATCAGCACCTTCGCCGAGCGGCACTCCGCCTACCACTTCGAGGCCGGGTTCAACGAGTGCTTCAATCTCGGGACCCGGGGGATGGAGACGGCCGAGCAGGTCTCGGCCGTGGCCCGGGACTGGCTGGCCCGCAACGGACAGCGCCCGGACTGGTTCCTCCACGTCCACCTCTGGGACCCCCACACGCCGTACCGCACGCCGATGGCCTTCGGCGACCCCTTCGGTGACGGCTGGGTCCCCGCCTGGCTTACCGAGGAGGTCAGGGGGCCCACTGGGAGCAGCCCGGGCCGCACTCGGCCCAGGAGATCGCCGGGTTCAGCCCCCGCACAGTGTGGGACGAGTGGACCCGCCAGCCCCAGCAGGCGACGTCCATGGAGGACGTGGCCCGGGTGTACGACGGCTACGACACCGGGGTGCGCTACGCCGACCATCACGTCGGCCAGGTTCTCGACCAGCTCGACGCCCTCGGACTGTTGGACGAACGGCCGTGATGGTTTCTTCCGACCATGGTGAGAACCTCGGTGAGCTGGGCATCTACTGCGACCACCAGACGGCCGACCAGTTCACCACCCGACTGCCCGTAGTCCTCAAGTGGCCGGGACTCGACACCTCCGCGCTGCCGGTCCAAGACGGCCTCCACTACCAGATCGACGTGATGGCCACCGTGCTCGAGCTGAGCGGGGCTACCGTGCCCGACACGTGGGACGGACAGTCCTTCGCCACGGAGCTGACCGCCGGCGAGCCGAGCGGACGCCAGCACCTGGTGCTGTCCCATGCCGCCTGGACAGCCCAGCGTTCGGTTCGCTTCGGGAACTGGCTGTGCCTGGAGACCTACTGGGACGCCTTCCACGGGTTCCCCGAGGTGATGGCCTTCGACCTGGCCAACGATCCCTACGAGCAGCATGACGTGGCTCCTGTCTCCCCTGACGTGGTCGGCCTCGCCTTGGGCGTCCTCCACGAATGGAAGGAGGAGGCCATGAGTCGCTCCTCTCACGGGATTGACCCCATGTGGTCGGTCTTGCATGAGGGCGGCCCCTGGCACTCCCGGGTGGATATCGCCTGGTACCTCGAGCGTCTGCGCGTTACGGGACGCGGACAGTGGGCCGACCGCTTCGAGGCCCGGGGACCCCTGGGTGGGGGCTCGGCGTTCCCGTCCAGCCTCGACCCGACGATGTAGACAGGGCACGATCCCCCGTCACCGATCACCCCGACGCCGGCCCGGCCTCCACTCGGGCTCCCGCTCTTGGATGAAGGTCCCCTCCTCGCGGAGGTACTCGACCACCTGGTCGGCGGCCTCCCCCGCGACGACTTGGGTGGTGTCGATCCGGATGTCGGGGAAGCGGGGGGCCTCATAGGGAGAGTCGACACCGGTGAAGTTGGTCAGCTCGCCCCGGCGGGCCTTGCCGTAGAGGCCCTTCACGTCGCGTTCCTCGGCGATGGCCAACGGGGTGTCCACGAACACCTCGTAGAACCGGTCGCTGCCGATCAGCTCCCGGGCCATCTGGCGCTCGGCCTCGAACGGCGAGATCACCGACACCAGCACGATCAGCCCGGCATCGGCCATGAGCGAGGCCACCTCGGCCACCCGCCGGATGTTTTCTACCCGGTCGGGGTCACTGAACCCGAGGTTCTTGCTCAGCCCGTGGCGGACGTTGTCGCCGTCCAGGAGATAGGTGTGACGTCCGAAGGCGTGGAGCCGTCGCTCGACGTTGTCGGCGATGGTCGACTTGCCTGCGCCCGGACAGCCCGGTGAACCACACCACGGCGGGCTGCTGGCCGTTGAGGGCGGCTCGGGCGTCGCAGTCGATCGCCACGGTCTGCCAGTGGACGTTCTCCGAACGGCGCAGGGCGAAGTGCAGCAGGCCGGCTCCCACGGTGTGGTTGGTCAGCCGGTCCACCAGCACGAAGCCTCCGGTCTCCCGGTGGTGCTCGTAGGGGTCGAAGGGGATGGGCCGGTCGACGGAGACATTGGCCACGCCGATCTCGTTGAGCTCGAGCGAGTTGGCCGGCGGTGTGCTCCATCGTGTTGACGTTGACCTTGTACTTGAGCTGGCTCACCGTGGCCCCCGCCGTCCGGCTCCCCAGCTTCAGGAGGTAGGGCCGGCCGGGGAGCATCACCTGTTCGCTCATCCAGACCAGATGGGCCTCGAACTGGTCGGCCACCCCGGGGGCGTCGTCGGCCGCGGCCACCACGTCGCCCCGGCTGATGTCGATC
The DNA here is from genome assembly GCA_963738545.1 of uncultured Acidimicrobiaceae bacterium. Classification (GTDB taxonomy): domain Bacteria; phylum Actinomycetota; class Acidimicrobiia; order Acidimicrobiales; family RAAP-2; genus Bog-756. Next base: position 312,249 of record CAVTXA010000007.1, on the reverse strand, counting down.
TCGTCGGCCAGGGTGAGGGTGACCGACTGGCCGGCCACCGCCTCGTCGAGGTCGCCGTCGTAGGTGACCACCCGACGTACCGTGGTCAGGCGGTCGTCGGGAAGGACCCGGACCCGGTCCCCGGGCCGGACCACCCCGCTCGTGATCCGACCGGCGAATCCCCGGAAGTCGAGGTCGGGTCGGTTGACCCACTGGACGGACATCCGGAACGGCTTGGCCTGCTCCACGGCCTCGATCTCCACGCGTCTCGAGGAACCCGATGAAGCGTCGGACCCTCGTACCAGGGCGTGTTGGGGCTCGGCTCGGTGATGTTGTCCCCCCGGAGGGCCGACATCGGGATGCACGTGATGTCGTTGAGACCGATGCCCTCGGCGAACCGGCGGTACTCGGCCTCGATCTCGCGGGTGGTGGCCTCGGAGTAGCCGACCATGTCCAGCTTGTTGATGGCCAGGACCACCTTCCTGATCCCGAGCAGGGAGACCAGGTAGCTGTGCCGCCGGGTCTGGTCGAGGACGCCCTTCCTGGCGTCCACCAGGATCACCGCCACATCGGCGGTGGAGGCCCCGGTGACCATGTTCCGCGTGTACTGCTCGTGGCCCGGGGTGTCGGCCACGATGAACTTGCGCCGGTCGGTGGAGAAGAACCGGTAGGCCACGTCGATGGTGATGCCCTGCTCGCGCTCGGCGGCCAGTCCGTCGACCAGCAGGGCGAAGTCCAGATCGCCCCCCTGGGTGCCGACCTTCTTGGAGTCGGCCTGCAGGGCTTCGAGGTGGTCCTCGAAGACCAGCTTGGACTCGTAGAGCAGCCGGCCGATCAGGGTGCTCTTGCCGTCGTCCACGCTCCCGCAGGTGATGAAGCGCAGAAGGCTCTTGTGTTCGTGGACCCGCAGGTACTCCTCGATGTCGGTGTGGGCCAGTTCGGGTGTGAGCGTCATCAGAAGTACCCCTCTTGCTTCTTGCGTTCCATGGATCCGCTGGCGTCGTGGTCGATGACCCGACCCTGGCGCTCCGACGTGGTGGTGAGCAGCATCTCTTGGATGATCCCGGGCAGGGTGTCCGCCTGGCTCTCGATGGCCCCGGTCAGCGGGTAGCAGCCCGAGGGTGCGGAAGCGCACCGAGCGGAGTTCAGGCTCCTCGCCCGGCGCCAGGGGCATCCGGTCGTCGTCCACCATGATGAGGGTGCCGTCCCGCTCCACCACCGGGCGGGGGGCGGCGAAGTAGAGGGGAACCACCGGGATGTCCTGGAGGTAGATGTACTGCCATACGTCCAACTCGGTCCAGTTGGACAGCGGGAACACCCGGATGCTCTCGCCCGGCTGCTTGCGGGCGTTGCAGATGCTCCACAGCTCAGGGCGCTGTTGCTTGGGATCCCACCGGTGCTGGACCGTCCGCACCGAGTAGATCCGCTCCTTGGCCCGTGACTTCTCCTCGTCGCGACGGGCACCGCCGAAAGCCAGGTCGAAGCTGTGCTTCTCCAGTGCCTGTTTCAGGCCCTCGGTCTTCCAGAGGTCGGTGTGGACGGCCGAGCCGTGGGTGAAGGGGTTGACCTCCTGGGCCAGGCAGTCGGGGTTCTGGTGGACCAGGAGCTCGACGCCCAGCTCGGTCGACCAGTTCGTCCCGGAACTCGTACATAGCCCGGAACTTCCAGGTGGTGTCCACATGGAGGAGGGGGAACGGGGGCAGGCCGGGATAGAAGGCCTTCATGGCCAGGTGGAGCATGACTGCGCTGTCCTTGCCTACCGAGTAGAGCATGACCGGCCGTTCGGACTCGGCCACCGCCTCTCGCATGATGGCGATGCTCTCGGACTCGAGGCGTTGAAGGTGGGTCAGACGGGCCATCTTCCCTGCTTTCTTCCGTGAACGGGGTGGGTCATCGAGTTGCCGGGTTGGTGCAGGCCAGGCCTCTGGCGGCGGCTTCGGTGGGGTACTTGGAGCACGCTCGGATCGTCGTGCGATGATCCCGGCGGCGGGCGGAGTGCTCCTGAATGGCGGCAATACCACTTATGGTGGGTTTTAAACCACTAGGAGTGGTCATCAATCACCCTAGTATGACGGGGCCTCGCCGGTTTGGGAAGTGGAACAGCCAAAGGATTCGTTTCGGCGAGATGACGAACGACGGCACACCACGTGTTCTGATGATGCTCGGTGTCGCTGGCCCGTCGGCCCTGTGCCCTTGCCGGGCCAGATCCATCCGAGCCGATCCGCCGCATGGCCGTCGGAACCCCGACGGCGAAAGCCCCCCGGCTGAAGCCGAGGGGCCTTCGGGCGTTACCGCTCATCGGAACGGCCGGACCGACCACTGCCACATGGCCATCCGTGAGTTGCCGATCCGACCTACCAATTCGGTTCTACTCCCATGCGGGTCGGGGATCAAGGGCGGGTCGGGTATCAAGGGCGGGTCGGGGATCAAGGGCCGGCCTCGTCTCGGCGAGGGGCCGACCCGAAGGGACCTGTCGTTGACAAGATCCATGCCCGGAACCGCCGTCCGTGGGATGCCGAGGACCACCCGTGGTCGCCATCGGAGCCGTACCCAAGGTGGGCACTCGACATCCCGACCGGACCCGGGCGTAAGGTCGAATGTGGTCGCCCCACGGCGGAGCGACCACGACCCGAGGAGGGCGCCATGAAGTACGTCATCGACTATCAGATCCGCACGGCCGGCTTGGCCCACGACCAGAACCTGAGCAACCAGGAGGCCCTGCTCAAGACCTTCGAGCAGTGGAAGCCCGAGGACGGTCTCACCGTCCACAGCTTCCTTTCCACCCTTTCCAACGGTGGCTACATCATCCTCGAGGCCGACGATCCCCTCACCGTCAGCCGGTTCGTGTCCAAGTTCGTCTACTGGAACGACGTGAAGGTGGTCCCGGTGGTCGACGTGGCCGAGGCCGTCGGTGTGGGCGCCGAGTCACTGGCCTGGACGCGCGCTGCGGTGAACGCCTAGTCGTCAACGGATCGGCGACGCACCGGCGCCTCGGCGACGCCGGTGCCGCCGGTCTGGCCACGTCGACCGGTATACCGGTCGTCGAACCACGGCTCGAGCAGCAGGCCGCACACCGAGCGACGGATGATGGCCGTCACTAGGCTTTCGGTCATGACATCTGCCACCGCGCACGGGATCACCATCGAGTACGAGACCTTCGGCGACCCGGGCGCACCGCCGGTGCTGCTGATCATGGGGTTGGGAGGCCAGCTCACCGCCTGGGACTCGGGCTTCTGTCGGCAGCTGTCTGACCGCGGCTTCTTCGTGATCCGCTACGACAATCGGGATGTGGGCCTGTCGACCTGGTTCGACGACGCCGGCGAGGCCAACATCGGTGGACTGCTGGACGGGACTTACGCCGCCCCCTATACGGTCGCCGACATGGCCGCCGACGCCGCCGGGCTCCTGGACGCGCTCGGCCTCGACACGGCGCACATCGTCGGGGTCTCCATGGGCGGGATGATCGCCCAGACCTTTGCCCTCGACTATCCGGCGAGGACCCGCACCCTCGTGTCGATCATGTCGACCACCGGTGACATGACGGTCGGCCAGCCCCATCCCGAGGCCCTGGCCACGCTGATGGTGGCTCCGGCCACCACGCGGGACGAAGCCATCGAGCAGGGGGTCAAGGGGTGGAGGGTTATCGGCTCGCCCGGGTTCCCCTTCGACGAAGACCGGATCCGCCAGGAAGCCGCCGACGCCTATGACCGGGGCTTCCATCCCGCCGGCACGGTCCGCCAGCTGGCCGCCGTCATCACCCAGCCTGACCGCTCGGCTGCACTCGGCCGGTTGGACGTCCCCACCCTGGTCATCCACGGTGAGGCCGACATCCTCGTTGACCCCTCGGGCGGCCGGGCCACGGCCGCCGCCATACCCGGGGCGACGCTCACGCTGGTCCCCGGCATGGGGCACGACCTGCCGGTCCAGCGGGACGAGCAGCTGATCGACGAGCTCACCGCGCACTTCGCCCGCGGGTAGCGGAACCGTCAGTCCCGGATCTCCTCACCGCGATCGCCCGACCCCATAGCGGCGGACAGTCCGACGGGCTCGGGAGACTCGCTCAAAAGCGGCTGACGGCCACCGTTGTGAGGTGCTTGGCCAGGGACGTGGGGAAGGGGCTCTGCACGGAGGTGAAGGTCACGGTCTCATTCTCCGTACCCTTCAGATAGTCGATGATGGTGAGCTGCACGTTCAGCGTCTCCTCTTGGACCGTCACGGGTAAGAAGGCCGTGAAGTTGGCCCCGTGGCCGGCGAACTCGGAGCCGGGCGAGCGGGTCACGTCGATGGTCCCGATGGTGGCGCCCGAGCCGAACTCCGAGGCCAGGGTGGCCTTGGTCACGCCGTTCAGGACGGTAGTCAGGCAGCCGGGCGTCTTGGCGTTGGCCAAGGAGTCAAAGTCGGCCTTGGCCGAAGCGGTCGACGGCGACACGGCGATGCTGTCGGTCACCGTCATCGACTGATCGGCGCTGTCGAATTCCGGGCTGTTGGCCGACGGTGGGTTGTCGTTGATCACGCTGGTGGGCACGCCCAGACAGGCGGCCAGCTGGCTCGCCCCCGGGATGGTCGAGTTGTCGTTCGACGACGTCGTCGACTTCCAACCCTTGGGCAGGTCCTTGAGGACGATGAGCTTGTTTTTGGCGTGGGCCACCGCAGCCTTGGTACTCGACGATTCGTTGCTCCCCGCCGGGCCGGCCAGGGTCGCGGTCACCAGACCGGTCCCAAGGACGACGGCGACCAACGCCCGCACCGGTAGGTTCCGCCCCCGTTGTTTTCCCATCGTCACCGCATCCCTCACTCGCCCTCCGCGAACGCCGCTGTCATCCTGGTGATCGACCCTCGGAGGGGAAACCTTTACCCGGACCCCGCTGGTTTACACCTGGGATCACCCGGATGGGGGAGGGAGCGCGGAGCACCGGCCGCTGCGCGGAGCGCCATACTGGTGACGGCGCCGGGTCATCGGCTGGGAATCACAGATGCCCTGTCCCCCTTCGCCCGCAACGATGAACCAAGACGCCCGAGTGAGGAGCTTCCATGACACTGCAGGCCCGATTCACGGTCGACGGAGCGGAGCCCACCTCGGTCGCCGGGATCGAAGGGGACTGGGTGCGAGTGATGACGTTCTCCAAGACGTTCACGTCGGGGATTGTGGGTAGCGCCACCACCCTCTTCATGGCCGCAGGTACCGAGGAGGGTTCCCGCTCCTATGTGGCCACCGAACGCATCGAAGGGTGCACCGAGGACGGCCGGGAAGGCGCAGTGACGGTCCAACACGGCGGCCTCGAGTCCGATCCCAACACGTGGTTCGGGCACATCGTGCCACTCACCGGCACGGGAGGATTTTCGGGCTGGTCGGGCTCAGCACGCATCGTCCACGACGAGGGTGGTGCCTACTTCGACATCGCCCTCAGCGACTGAACGGGCCGGCCACTCCCGGTCAGTGGGGCTCGTCCGTGCCAGGTGGCCGGGATGTCGGTCATCAGGAAGGCCGAGTCGAACTCCACCGACCCGAGCGGGAACATCTCGACCTCGAAGAAGCTGGACGACACGGCCTCGATCCGGAGTGGCGTCATCGCCCAGCGCTGACAGCGGAGTTCCAGCCCTTCGAAGTATCCGGGCCGATCTGTAGGGGAGTAGCCGAGAGGAGCACCCTCGAAGAAGGCCGAGGCTTCCTCGAGGGACCCGAAGACCGAGTCTGCCGGTAGGGCTACCGACCGGGTGGCGTCGATGGACACGTGGGTCGAACCGTCGTGGCTGGTGCAGGACACCCGCAGGCGCTCCGCTGTCTCGGCCACGCTGAACTCGGCCCGGTGGTGGACCCCGGGGAAGAGTCGACCGCCGAGCACCACGGTGAGGCGGGACGGTGAATCCCGCCGCGGGATGTAGACGCCGCGACTGGGGCCATCGGGTCCCTCCCACTCGACGGCGATGCGGTGGGCGGCGTTCTCCGTGGTGATACCCACGGTCACGGGGAGTCCCTTCGGTCGGAGGTGGCTCAGCCGGATCAGGCAGATGCCGGCGACGGCGGATCCGTCGACCATCTGGGGTCGGAACGGTGGGGGCAAGAGGTCGTCGAGCACACCGGGGTCGCACCGGTAGTTCACGAGGATGCGCCGGTCGATGACACCGACCATGGTGGGGACGACGCTCACAACGACGGGGGCGACCGCTTGCGGCGCTGGCGGACGATGACCTGTTCGGGACAGACTGCAGAGAGAAAACCACCGAGGCACAACGCCAGTCGCTGTTCGACCAACGAGTAGTAGATGCGGTTGGCCTGGCGCCGCTCGGTGACCAGACCGGCCGACTTGAGCACGCCAAGGTGCCGGGAGATGGATGGTGCACTGATGGTGAACCGGGCGGCGATCTCCCCGGCCGTGAGTTCGCCAGGTCGGAGGTCTTCCAGGATCTGGCGCCGGGTGGGATCGGCCAGTGCCCTGAACACCCCGGTGTCGTCACTCATGATCTGATATTAGCTCATTAGCTAATGACAAATCATCTGAGGTCGGATCGCGGCCACGAGCTTGGCGACCAACGGAGTGGGCCAGGGGGACGCCGGAGGCGTGCAACGTGGGGGGACGATGGCGGACTCCGGAGCACGGGTCGACGCCCATCGGTGCCGCTAGTCGGTCCGCGCCGCCCTCAGCGCCTCGATCTCCCAGTGGGCGGCCTCGACCTCGGCCCGGGCCTGGCGGAGGGCGATCTCGGCTGAGGCCGCCTTGGCCAGGGTGGCCAGCACATGCAGGTCCAGCGCCGACCACTCGTGGGGGACGGAGTCCATGATGCAGAAGGTGCCGAGCATGTTGCCGTGATCGTCCTCGATGGCGTAGCCGGCCCAGGAGGCGGCGTCGAAGGCCTCGATGGCCGGGTCACCGGACGTGCGGGGATCGCTTCGGGAGTCGTCCACCACCAACGGTCGACCGGAGGACACCACGAACTTGCAGAAGGAGTACTGGTTGGGCGCGGCGAGCACCGTGTCCTCGGGAAAGCCCGCCGAACTCAATGCCGACGTGTTCTCTGCGTCGACCAGGGAGATGCAACCCCGAGGCGCGCCGGTGAGGGTCATGGCCAACTCCAACAGTCGGTCGAAGGCGTCGTCGGGAGGCGAGCCGACCAGACCGGTCCGCTGGAGGGCGGCCACGCGGGTGGGGTCACGCACGCCCGCCTCCCAGTTGGCCCTCATGGCTCCACGCTACTGGTGGCGTCTTCACCGACGAGCATCGTGTCGGCATCGTCGTCCTGATCCTCATGGTGCGCACTGAGCTCGGCTCGTAGGACCTCGAGGTTGTCGCTCAGCTCCAGGCGGCGAAGCCCTCGCCGGATCCTCGACTTCACGGTTCCCTCCGGGAGCCCGAGACGCTGGGCGACGGCGCCGTAGGTCATCCCCCGAAAGAAGGCCAGCTCGATGGGGCACCTCTCGTCGACGGGTAGCAGGGCGAGGGCGGCGCGCACCTCGCCGGCCGCCTCGGCATCGATCATGGCGGCGTCGGCATCGTGGTCCGGCACACCCACGTCCTCGGTCAGCTCTCGGCGCCGACGTGCCGTGTCCGAGCGGACCAGGTCGATGCTCCGACCCCGCGCCATCAGTCGGAGGTAGGCGAGGACGGTGCCCCGCTGGGCGTCGAACTTCTCCGGTGCGAGCCAGAAGCCCACGAACACCTCGGCCACCACGTCCTCACAGCTGGAACGGTTGCCGAGGATCATCCGGGCCACCGCGGTGACCGACGACAGATGACGGCGACGCAGCTCGGTGAAGGCGTCGATGCGGCTGAGCACGACCGCCTGGGCCAGGGCGCCGTCGGTCCATTCGCCTATCGGCGGGGTGTCGGGGTGGTCGTCCATTGGGCCTGGGTGACCCGAGGACTCGCCTTCCAGGCTCACGTCGGGTGCCACCGATCGGACTGCGGAGAACCGTGTGTCCCGGCTCTCGTGGGCCCTCGTTGCTGAAGGCGCTGCCCACCCTACCGGGGTGGGGCGCCTGCCGGACGGGTGCGCTGCTGGATGGGCATCCGGGCGGGGGCCAGGACGGTCACGTCACCGGGGGTCGCCGTGCTTGCCCGGTCACGTTCCGGTCGGACAGTGGCGGTCGCTTCACGCTGAGGGCCGCCCGAGGCACCACGGCCCGCGTCCAGGCGTACCATCGGGGTAGCGGGCGAGGCCCGGGGGGGACCATGGTACGAGAAGGCTGGTACACCGACCCCTGCGGCAGCCACGAGGCCCGTTGGTTCTCCGACGGCAGTCCCACCAGCCTGGTGCGGGACGCCGGGTCGACGTCGACCGATCCGATGCCGGATGCGTCCATCGTGGTCGAGCCGGTGCTGATTGACCCTGCACCCTCCGAGGCCCGGGACGACCTGCGACGGGCCGATGAGCCACCCGACGATCCCGATGCCGTCGTCGATGCGGTCTGGAGTTACTTCACCCGTGGCAACGGCGGCCTCTGAACGCCCCGATCCCGCAGGCACCCACCTCGGCTCGCCCTGGTCCATGCTGGGCACGTGACGGTGTCGCTCGACGGTTCGCTGGCTGCCATCGACTGGGAGCGGGTCAAGGCCGACCTGGCCGCCGACCACTTCGACAACGGTCGCTCGCCCAATGCCCTGCGTCGATCCTTCGAACAGTCCCAGCACGTGGTGGTGGCCCGTGACGGAACCCACGTGGTGGGCCTGGCTCGACTCCTGTCCGACGGCGTGTGCAACGCCTATCTCCTGGACGTGTGGACCCTCTCGGGCTACCGCCACGGCGGGATCGCCACCCGGATGGTGCGCCACCTGGCCTCCCGGGTTCCCGGCCAGCACCTGGGCCTCCAGACCGATGACGCCGGTCCGTTCTACGCCGGACTGGGCTTCCGTCCCCAGCCGGAGTTCCTGTCCCTCGTCGTCGGGGAGTGGCTCGACAACGAGGCCAACAACCGATGAGTGAGCCCCGTGGCACTCCTCGGGTGGACCGCCGATGCACGGCGCCCCGGATCGGCTGATATCGAAAACCGATAGCGACTAGCGTCTTAGTCATGCGGGAGTTCCTCCGGGGGGCGGTGAGGCTGCACATCCTCCATCACGCCGCCCAAGGCGAGATCCACGGGGCGTGGATGGCCGAGGAGCTGGCCCATCACGGCTACGCCATCAGTCCGGGCTCCCTTTATCCGACCCTCCACAAGATGGAGGCGGAGGGCCTCATCCGATCCCGTACCCAGGTCGTTGACGGCCGGACCCGTCGCTCCTATGTGGTCACGGCGCGAGGAAGGCGTGAACTCCGGGCGACCACGGAGCAGCTGCGCGAGCTGGCCCGCGAGGTCCTGGGCGAACCACCGTCGTGACCGGGACCCAGCGCGACCAGCGGGTCGGGCCGACAGCACCGGTGTCGCTTACCACCATCGCCCGGGAGTGGACCCGGCTCGGCTGCATCGGGTTCGGTGGTCCTCCCACCCACATCGCCCTGCTCCGGCGGATGTGTGTGGACGAACGGCAGTGGATCGACGCCACCGACTTCGAGGATGGGATCGCCGCCACCAACCTCCTGCCCGGTCCGGCCTCCACCCAGCTGGCCATCTTCTGTGCCTGGAGGCTGCGGGGGACGGTCGGCGCCGTCCTCGGCGGGATCTGCTTCATCGTGCCCGGCCTGGTGCTCATCCTCGCCCTCTCGGCCGTGTTCCTGGCCGGCCACCCACCTACCTGGGTGCTGGGGGCTGCTGCCGGTGCCGGCGCCGCCGTGCCGGCCGTGGCCCTCCACGCCGCCTCGGGCCTGGTGCCGGCCAGTCGTCGCCGCATGGGGACGGGACAGCGCCAGAAACTCCGTTGGGTGGGCTACGTCCTGATGGGAGGGGTCTCCGCCGCCACCGTCGGCCCCTTCCTCGTTCTGGTCCTCTTGGCGTGCGGGGTGCTCGAGATCGTCATCCGCCGGAGGCCGCGAACGACGACCCCCGGCCCCATGCGTGCCGTCGTCCCCGGTGCGGTCGCCCACGTGGCCGCCGCCGGCGGCCTCCTCGGACTGGCCTGGGTGGCACTCAAGGTGGGGGCGCTCTCCTACGGTGGAGGGTTCGTCATCGTCCCGCTCATGCAGCACGACGCCGTGACCATGTACCACTGGATGACGGCGGCCCAGTTCCTCAACGCCGTGGCCCTGGGCCAGATCACCCCGGGCCCGGTGGTCCAGACCGTGGCCGTCGTCGGCTACGCCGCCGCCGGTGTGGGCGGCGGCCTCCTGGCCGCATTTGTCGCCTTCGCCCCCTCGTTCATCTTCGTCCTGGTCGGAGGACCGCGATTCGACCGGTTGCGGGCCAACACCGCCGTTCAGTCGTTTCTCACCGGCGCCGGCCCGGCCGTCGTCGGGGCGATCGCCGGATCGGCCATCCCCCTCGGCCTCTCCTTTCAGCACCTCTGGCAGATCCCGCTGCTGGGCGGCGCCGCCCTGTGGCTGTTCGCCCTCCGCCGGGGCGTCGTCGAGACCCTCCTCATCGCCGCGCTCGTCGGTGTCGGACTGGCCCTCCTCGGGGTCCCGGCCTGACGGGCACGACCGCACCGCCGCTTGGCGCTCGACGTCCCGGCCTTGGCCCTCGCTTGATGACGAGGACCCGCCGTGGCCGTGGCCCACGGGGCGCTGGTGGTTGCCGCCGCCGACCACGCCGACGACGTCACGGTGGATCTCCCGCCTTCCGGGGCATTCGGGGAGTAACTTCCGGCATGATGCGGTGCACGACGGACCACACGCCAGGCCATGACCGGGAGGGGCTCGGCCTTCAGGGTCCCCGTGACAACAGAGAGTGCCGGTGACCTCCACCTCCACCCCGGCCAACTGGTACCCGGACCCCGCTGGGGGTGGGGGGCTGCGCTACTGGGACGGTGTGGCGTGGACCGAGCACGTGGTCCCCCCGGCACCTCCGTACTATCCCCCCTACGGTTCCTGGGGACCGCCCCCCTGGAAGGGTGCCCAGCTCGGCCGGCCGGCCGACGGTCCTGGGGCCTTGGCCCATCCCGGGCGTCGTCTCGGGGCCCGGGCCCTCGACTGGCTCCTCATGGTCCCGGTCTTCGCCATCCTGTTGACGGTGAGTCTGCTCATCTTCGCACCCCGCTTCGGCCCCATCTTCCCCGCTGTCGACACCAACCAGGCCAGCCCCCCGACCCCGGGGTTCGTGTGGATCTACCTCACGGTGTTCGTCTGCGGGATCCTCACCGGACTGGTCATGGTGGCCTACGAGACGGTGGGCGTGGCCGCGTTCGGTCGGACCTTGGGTATGGCCTGGTTGCACATCCGACCGGTCCGGCTGGCCGACGGCCGGCCGCTCGGATGGGGACGGGCCTTCGGCCGGGCCGCCATCTACTGGTTGGCCGGCCTCCTCGGCTGGATCGGACTGATCGACCCCCTCTGGTGCCTCTGGGACGACAAGCGCCAATGCCTCCACGACAAGGCGGTGGACTCCATTGTGATCAATGACCTCGCCACCGCACCTTCCCGAGGAGCGTCTGGGAGTCCCGGTCCCAGCGACCACCTCACGGATCAGCTGTCCTGAGTTCCCGGTACGGCCCGTCCCCTCCTCGACGTCCAGTCCACTCCTCGAGCCGGTTGCCGTTCCGTCCGTGCGGTCTGCTCAGGCGGGTCCGCTCAGTCGGTGCCGGTCAGCGCGTCGTCGAGGTGGGCCAGGATGGCCGGCCAGGAGTCGGCGTGCCGGCGCATCGCCCGCACGTCGAGGAAGCCCCGGTGGGTGAGGCGGAGCTGGGTCCCCGGCTCCGCCTCGGTCAGTTCGACCCGGACCACCGTCTCGGCTCCTTCCGTGCCTCCCCGTCCCGTCATCCAGGTCAGCTCGATGAGCACGCCGGGATCGAGGGCCACAAAGCGTCCGTAGTGCGGATGGTGCACGCCTTCGTGGACGACGTCGAACCAGTACGGCTCACCCACCCGGGGGACCATCGAGATGGCCCCGGGTGTGGCGAACCAACTGTCGAAGTCCTCGGTCCAGGCCCGGTAGATGGCCATCGGTCCGGCAGACATGGTCCGCTCGACGGTGCAAGACGTGCTCTCGTCGGCCACGGACGACCAGCGTAGGCGGCCCGGCTCCCGGCGGCAGGACCGGATCAGGTATGGGTGGCCGGGGCCCGTGGGTCATCCCTTGGTCCCGGGCGTCCCATGGTCCCGGGGACGACCAGGGTGGGTGATCGTGCCGGCCGGTGATGGTTAGGGATCTTGGCCGTCGACCGGCGTGCTCGGTCCGTCGGTGGCCTGCTCCTCCTCGGCGGGCCCCCGTTGGGAGGCGGCGATGGCGCCCGTCGGATCGTGGCCGAAGAGGAAGCCGATGGAGGTCATGATGCCGGTGTCGCGATCGCCCACCATCTCCCAGGACCGGCCGATGCCGAGCAGGAGTGAACCGATCAGGACGTACCCGATGGTGTCCAGGGGGGAGCGTCGATGTTCGTTCTGGATGAGTTGGATCCCGGCGAACAGTTGGTATCCCAAGACGAGGACGAGGCCGATGATCAGGGCGAACTGGGGCCGACGACGCTGGAGTTCGGCAGGGAGGGACAGCGTGGTGCGCAGTCCGGCCGCGGTGAACAAGAGTCCGGTGACAGCGATGATGGCGGCTGGGTAGCCGATGTTGGATCCGGGGACGAGGCCGAAGAGCGAGACGGAAAAGGCGTTGGTGAAGGCGTAGAGCGCCGCCGCCGAACGGAAGTCCCGGATCACCTGGGGATGGTTCTTGGCGCGGCCGCCGCTGGACACGGACATGGCCACGAAGAGGAGGCCGATCAGGGTGGCGGCCGAGGTGGCGATGACCACGAAGAAGTCCCTGTAGGTACCGGTCACCATCAGCTCACCCTACCGATGGGATCCCGACTGGCCGGACCCGGGTCGGCTCCCGAGGTGCGGACCGGCTGCTCAGGACCCGGGTCGGAGCTCCCTGCTCAGGGGTCGAAGCGCCAGCGGGTGGCCCCACCCGGCTCCACCGTGGCCACGGCGGTGGCCGAGGCCACGGTGATCCGGTAGACCGTCCACGGAGGGGGTCCGGCCGAGGGAGCGCTGAATTCGGCGGTGAGGGCCCGCCCCGAGTCGTCGACCCGGGCCGGCCAGCCCTGGGCCCGCCACTGCTCGGCCATCGTGGCCACCGTGGACGGGTCGGTGACCGGTTCGGCCCGGCCTTCGACCACCAGGTCGAATCCGTCGGTGGCCACGCTGAGGGTGCACCGTGGGTCGCGGGCCACGTTCCGGCCCTTCTTGGTCCCGGTCCCGGCCTCGAACCAGAACGTGCCGTCGAACCACAGGGCACCGATGCCGGTGACGTGGGGGCTCCCGTCCGCGTTGACGGTGGCCAGCCAGCAGGTGTGTCGGTCTGGGCCGCCCGTCCCCGGGGCCTGGGTCACCCCGCGCCCGAGTCGGCTCTCGATGGCGGCCCACTCGAGGGCGGGCAGTTGATAGAGGTCGGCGAGGTTGGTGGCATCCATGGTGGTTCGACGGGGCGAGGAGGCAGAGATCATCGGTTCTGGCCCCCCACGGTCTGAGCGATCTCGAGGAGGTGGCCGTCGGGGTCGCGGAAGAAGGCACGGATCTCGCCCTCGTACTCGGCGGGTGGGGCGAGGAACGATGCCCCACGGGCTGTCAACACCTCGTAGGCGCCTCGGCAGTCCGGCACCCGTATGGTCAGTCGAAGGCTGACATGCCCGATGTCGGCCGGTGGCCGGAAGATGACGTCCGGCCGCTCCGGGGTCGGGCCTCCGCCGGTCACCAGCACCAGGACGGTCCCTTGGAACGCCAGCACCACCGAGGTCCCGGAGGAGGCATCGGTCTCCGTGGCCCCGAGCACGTCCCGGTAGTAGTGGCGCGACCGCTCGATGTTACCCACCACGAACTGGATGGTCATGGCTACCCCTTCGACGGGGAATGCAGTGGTCTCGCTTCCTTGGGTCGCCGACATGCTCTCTCATCATGCCCGGATGTTCTCGGGTCTGTTCGAGGATGGTTGGAATCCTGGTGGACCTGCCCACCGTACGCTGGTCCGTCAGTGGTTGCGACGACTCCACAGCAGGGACGCGTGGCCATCGGGGGGAGTCTCGAGGGCCGTCATGGTGGGCCGGTGGGCATGGTGGCCATGGGCTCAGTGTGCCTAGGACCATCGACACCGCCAACCAGCGTCCAGCCGTGGGGCGGCTGGCTGGTCACGCCCTCTCCTTTGCCCTCCCGGGTCGACGTGGTCTCGACCCCGGGGGCCGGTCGGCGCGGCCGAGTAGAGTTCGGCCGCTGCAGTTCCGGCGATGAAGGGGGCCTTAACCGATGAGCGTCACCACCACGACCCTGTGCGGCCTGAGCGGCGTGAGCGGCCTGAACGGGGCCAGCAGCTCGATCACCTGTGCGGGCGGGCCCATCATCTCCTCGGGCTCCATCCCCTCCAACGTGAGCAGCAACATCTCGCTCGGCGGGGGAGGTCTGGGTCTGGGGACGTTGGTCCAGGCCCTCCTCGAGGTGCTGGGTGTCCTCATCTTGGTCGCCGTGGTCGGCATCTTCGTCATCATCGTGGTGGCCAACCGGGCCGATCCCGATCCGAGCGGCCGCCGCCCCCAGGCCGTCTACTACTTCGCCGTCTCGTTCATCACCCTCGCCACCTCGATCATCGGCTCGGCGGTGGTGGTCATCGGACTGGTCAGGCTGGTGGGTCACCACTCGGGTTCGATCACCAACTCGACAGCCCGGACCGTGGTGATCGGCGGCCTCATCGCACTGGTCAGCCTGTTCCTCCTGGTCACCCACCTCCGTCGGGGTCTCATGCTGGCCCGGGCCGAGGACGTCCTGCCCAGTCCCTCGCAACGGGTGGGTCAGAGCTACGTCGCCGCCGTGGCCTTCGTGGCCATGCTGACCTTGCTGGTCACCGGGATCGTCATCGCCTACCTGATCGTCGCCCTCATCGGTCCGGGGGTGTTCGGCTCCTTCGGTGGTCGGACGGCCAGCATCCGCTATCTGATCGTGGCTGCCTACGTCGGCCTGGTTGCCCTCCTGGTCCTCCAGACCCATCGCAACCTTCTCCAACCCCGGCTACGCCTGTTTCCCAAGGGACTTCACACCGGGACACCCCAGTCCCCACAGCCACCCGCCGCTCCGCCGCCGGTTCCGCTGACGTAGCTCACCGCCCACGCATAGGCGTGGGCATTGAGCAGCGAGGTCACGAAGCGGGGGGCCGGCGCGGTGGCAACGGAAAGCCCGGTCACCGCACGATGCGCTCCGCCAGGTAAAGGCACCGGGCCCGCTGACAAACTGGCGGAGATGGACGAGCTGATCATCCGCAGCGCCCGACCCGAGGACGTGCCCCGACTCGTGGCCCTGCTGGTGCAGGGTTCCTTGGTCGAGGGCAAGGAGGATCCCGACCGTCCGGAGCGGTATGAGGCGGCCCTTGCGGCGATCCACGCGACGCCGGGGAACGACGTCCTAGTAGCCGAGGCCGACGGGGCCGTGGTGGGGATGTGCCAGCTGTTGATGTTTCGCCATCTTCAGAGCGGTGGCGGACGGTGCGCGGAGATCGAGTCCATGCATGTGCACCCCGATGTCCGTTCCCTGGGCATCGGGGGGAAGCTGCTGGCGGCAGCGGTCGAGGTCGCCCGGAAGGCTGGGTGTTACCGCGTCCAGCTGACGTCGAACGCCGTGCGCACCGATGCCCACCGGTTCTACGTCAGCCACGGATTCGAGCCGAGTCACATCGGCTTCAAGCGGCTGATCGCACCCGGAGGGCTGGAGGACCCTCCGGGTCCTGACGATGGCCAACGATCATGACCAGGAGCGGCGCACCCGGCGTCGGAAGGGCGGTCTCGACCCAGCCGTTGTCGACGGTCCAAAATGACGTTGCCCATGGAGCCTCGGTCGTGCCCTACTCGGGCAGGGTGTAGGAGTTCTCGAACTCATCCTGCAGAACGGTGGCGATGGTCTCGGTGGTGTCCACCACGAGTTCTTCCTCGAGGATGCGGGACCGATAGGACCAACCCGGGGGCATGGTCAGCCGGTGGCCGAGTCCGGCCAGGCTCGCCTCACGCAAGGTGGGGTCCACGCCGAGGCACAGGGCCTGCATTACATAGGCCAGGCCGTCCGGGTTGACCAGCTCGTAGACCGGGGCGCCGGCATCGAAGAAGAAGACCGCCCCCCGGTTGACGTGGGCCTCGGTGTAGGGGGGGACGCCCGGCGTGTCGCCGAGGTCGATGGTGGCGATGCGTCGCATGGTGAGACCGTTGAAGTCACGCAGCACCGGCTCCACCACGGCCACCTTGGTCCCCAGGCCGTCGATCATCCAGTGGCGGGGGCCGTTGAGCTTGACGGCCACAGCGTCCATCTCGGCAGCGATCACGTCGGCGTCGAGTGCCTCCCAGAGGTCTTGGGGGCAGTCGTTGAGCATCTGGGTGCCGTAGACCTCGGCCTCGAGGCCCGAGTCCCTCAGGAACACGGCAATGACCTCGCCGTAGCGGACACCCCGCATACCGGAGACCAGTCGTGGCGTCGGGGAGTCGGTCATACGACACGTCCTTTCCGGGAGCGGCCCGCCCAGGCCTGTCGGTGCCTGAGCGTGCCACGGTAGCGCACGTCGTCTGGGCCACCTCGTGGCCATCCCGGCAGGCGTGGCCGAACAGGCCTGGGAGACCACCTCCTGCTCCGGATGAATGGCGCCTGTCGTACCCTTCCGGCAGACTGACTCCCGGACGGCCGGGGGAGTAGCCCGGGCATGGCATCACGGGCGCAGTGGTGGCGGGGGACGCACGCCAGGGGCCGTGGGCACGACAGGGAGGGATGGTGTGATGACGTTCGTAGACGTGGCTGACCAGGACGAATTGACGGCACCGCTGCTCGACCCGGCGTTCTACGCCGGCGATCCCTTCCCCCTCTACGCAAGGCTTCGTGCGGAGGCCCCGATGGCCCACAGCGCGGCGGGGGGTTTCTGGGTGGCCAGCGGACACGCCGAAGTCGTGGCCATCTCCCGCGACCCGGCCACCTTCTGCTCGGGCAAGGGCATCCTGACCATGGAGATCGGTGCCGACTATCCGTCTCCGCCCACCATGATGCACACCGACCCGCCGGCGCACGACCGCTACCGGGCCCTGGTGCAACCGGGCTTCCGTCCCACGTTCATGCGGGCCCTGGAGGACGGCATCCGGGCCCGGACCGTCACCCTGGTGGACCGGATCGAGGCCGGCGTGGCCGTCGACATCGTCTCCGACCTGGCCGTGCCGTTGCCCCTCCAGGTCATCAGCGACCTGTTGGGCGTACCTGAGGACGAGTGGCCCCGCTTCTTCCGGTGGTCCGAGGCGGTCATCCCCGGTGCCACCGACTGGTCCGAGGAGGAACGCATGGCGCTGAGCGGGGAGATGGTGACATACCTGCTGGCGGCGGCGGCCGATCGTCGAGCCAATCCCCGGGACGACATCATCTCCGAGTTGGGTGTCGCCGAAGTCGACGGGGACCAGCTCACCGACGACGAGCTAGGCATGTTCCTCGTCCAGTTGCTCGTGGCGGGCAACGAGACCACCCGCAACATGATGTCCGGTGGCCTGGTCGGCCTGGCCTCCCAGCCTGGCGAGTGGGAGTCACTCCGGGTCCGCTACCTGACCGCCGCACCTCGGGCCCTGCCCCTGGCCATCGAGGAGATGCTGCGATGGACGACTCCGGTGGTGGCTTTCATGCGCACGACCACCCGGTCCGTGGAGCTGGGCGGGGCCTCCCTCGGACCCAACGAGCCCGTGCTCATGCTGTACGCCTCGGCCAACCGTGACGAGGCGGTGTTCGGCCCCACGGCCGAGACCTTCAACGCCGCACGCGACCCCAACCCTCACGTCGCCTTCGGATTCGGCGCCCACTTCTGCATCGGGGCGGTGCTGGCCCGGTTGGAGGGTCGCATCCTCTTAGAGGAGCTGCTCACCCGCTTCGCCACGCTCGAGGTGGCCGGCCCGGTTGTCCGGACCCCGTCACCGGTCATCGCTGGGGTGAAGTCGGCCCCCCTGGTCTTCGGAGCACCCTGACCGGGGCTTCCCTTCCCATGCTTGCGGATCCGCCATCCGCCAGCCTGCACACCCCACCCGGCAGGTCAGAAACGTGGTCCTGACGGTGCCCGCCCCGTCTGGCCTGGGAGAGTGGGCGGGTGTTCGTGACCAACCATGTCCTCTCCGGGGTCCTGATCGGTCGTGCCCTGGAGGGCCGGCCCTGCGCCGCCTTCCTCGTCGGGGTGGGATCCCATCTGGCGCTCGATGCGGTGCCTCACTGGAGTTGCGACACCTCGACCGAGGAGGGAGCCGAGCACTTCTTGTCCGTGGCTCGACGCGACGGACTTCTTGGTCTGGGGGCGTTGGCCGCATCGGCTTGGGCTGTCGACCCGAAGGCCCGACCCGCGGTGGTCGCCGCCATGGCCGGCGCGGCCCTCCTGGATCTGGACAAGCCCATCCAACACTTCTTCGGCGTCTACCCGTTCCCCCGCTCGATCCGACGCCTCCACTCCTGGGTCCAGAACGAATCGCCGTCGGGACTGACCAACGAGATCACCTTCGGGGTGGCGGCCACCGCGGTGGACGCCCTGGTGGCCATGGCCAGCCGCCGCCGCTCGAGGTAGGTGTCCGCTGCACGGTGGCCTACGGCCATGGAACCGGCCGGACGTCATCGCCGCCGATCCGGGCCCGGACCGTGGTGATCGGACCATGCTGGTAGCAGGCAGAGGATTGCGGGATGTGTCACATGTGCTACATTCGTGACTGTGGCCAGCGTGGCATCACGGCAACTACGGAACAACACCCGCGAGCTGCTTGCACGCGTCGAGGGTGGCGAAGAGGTGACCATCACGGTCGACGGCCGTGCGGTGGCCACCCTCCACCCGGTCGGTTCCCGTCCCCGCTGGATGCCCAGGGCGGCATTCCTGGACCGGGTTGTCGGACACCAGGCCGACGCCGGCCTGACCGACGCGCTGCACCGGCTGGCCCCGGACACCACCGACGACCTCCGGTGAGTCGGGCGGTCGCCGACACCTCGGTGTTCATCGCCCGTGAGTCCGGGCGACCCCTCGACCTCGACGCCGTGCCCGATGAGCTGGCCATCTCGGTCGTCACCGTCGGGGAACTCCGAGCGGGCGTGCTGGCGGCCGAGGACAGCAGCACGCGGGTGAGACGACTCGACACCTACCGGCGGGCACTCAGCTTCGATCCCGTCCCGGTCGACGAGTCCATCGCCGAGTCGTGGGCCTATCTGCGGGTCCTGCTCAGGGAGGCCGGCCTGCGCATGGCGGTCAACGACTCGTGGATCGCCGCCACGGCCCTGGCGCTCGACGTCCCCCTCGTGACGCAGGACGCCCACCATGTCGAGCTGGAGGAACTCCAGATCATCCGGGTCTGACCGCCAACAAACCGGGTCGAAGGGACGCCGATCCTTGGTCGCTCGTCGTCCCCGTTGCCACCCCCATCGGATGAACGTGCGCGGGCGGCCGTGGGTCGTTCGCCACGGCCCCAGTCTGGAGCCTCGGCGAGTCGCCTCAGGCGGCCGCGGCGCTGAGCGAGGCCAGCTGGTCGTCGGTCAGCTCCACGGTGCCCGCCCGGCAATTCTCCTCCACGTGACCCGGGGACTTGGTTCCGGGAATGGGGAGCATGACCGGCGAACGGTGCAGCAGCCAGGCCAGTGCCACCTGGGACGGCGTGGTCCCGGTCTCCTTCACCACTGCGTCGACCGGACCACCCGGATTGGCCAGGGCGCCGGCGGCGATGGGGAACCACGGGATGAAGCCGATGCCCTCGGCCTCGCAGAAGTCGAGGACGTCCTCTGACGAGCGGTCGGTCAGGTTGTAGAGGTTCTGCACGCTGACCACGGGCACCACAGCGAGGGCCGCCTTCACCTCCTTCACACTCACCTGGCTGAGTCCGACGGTGCGGACCTTGCCCTCGTCGATCAGGTCCGACAGCAGGCCGAACTGCTCGGCGGCGGGCACCTTGGCGTCGATGCGGTGCAGTTGGAACAGGTCAATGGTCTCCACTCCCAGGCGGCGCAGGCTCATCTCGCACTGCTGGCGCAGGTACTCGGGCCGTCCGACCGGGAGCCACTGTCCGGGGCCCTGGCGGGTCAGTCCGGCCTTGGTGGCGATGACCAGCCCCTCGGGGTAGGGGTGGAGGGCCTCGTGGATGATGCTCTCGGAAACCTCGGGACCGTAGGAGTCGGCGGTGTCGATGAGGTCGACACCCAGCTCGACGGCTCGTCGTACGGTCCGTACACACTCGGCCCGGTCGGCCGGTTCACCCCACACTCCGTCGCCGGTGATCTGCATGGCGCCGTAACCGAGGCGGTGGACCTCGCTTCCGGCCAGGGCGAACGTGCCGGAGTGGTGGACGGGCAGCGTGGACTGATCGGTGGTGGCCATGGGATCTCCTCAGAAGTGGTGGGTGCCTCCGGGACGGGTTCCGGGGCGCTCCTCCCGTTCTACCCGGTCGAGACCGAACCGGAACCGGCGGGTCCCGGCACCCGCCGGCGCTGCCTCAAACGGGAAGAACCCGCTCATCGCCTCCGGTAGACGGGTTCGCGTCCTTCGGCCCGGGCCGACTTCATCTCGGCGTAGTCGCGGGAGGCGAAGACCATGGACTGGGCCACCGCCTCCTCGGCGATGGACCGCTGGACCTCGTGGACACCGAGGCCGTAGAGGGTGCGGCGGGCCATCTTGACGGTGAAGGCCGGAGCGGCGGCGATGGTGTGGGCCATCTCCCGGGTCACCGCCTCGAGCTCTTCCTCGTCGCCCACCAGGCGGCTGATGATCCCGTGGGCCAGGGCCTCCTCGGCGGTCATGACCCGACCGGTGAGGGCCAGGTCGGCGGCCACCCCATGTCCCACCATCTGGAACAGTCGGGCCATGCCGCCCGTGTCGGGGATGACCCCGTGGACCACCTCGGGCAGGACCATCCGGGTGCCGGCCGCCGCCACCCGGATGTCACAGAGGAGCGACCGCTCGAAGGCGCCACCGATCACCCAGCCCTTCAGGGCGCAGATGATGGGGGCGGGCATGGTGAAGAACATTTGGGACGGTCGGTGCCCCCGCTCGATGAACTCGAGGTCGGAGATGTCCTCGGTGCGGATGCCGAGCTGGTCGGTGTCCCGACCCGACGAGAACGACTTGCCCTCACCCCGCCAGACGATGGCCCGCACATCGGCGAGCTCGTGGACGTGGGCCAGCACCTCGAACAGCCGGCGGTCCATCTCGTCGCTCATGGCATTGTGCTTCTCGGGGCGATTGTTGGTGATGACCGCTACCGGGCCGTCCACGTCCAAGGTGACCAGGCGCTGGTCCTCGGGGGCGAGGGAGCTCGGGATGTCGACGGTGCTCATGAGCCGCCTCCTTTCGTCGCCGGGGTCTCACCGAAGGGAGGCCGGCCCAACTGCTCGCGGATCGGGGTGAACGGGGGTTGGACGGTGTGGCGACGTTGCCAGTTGGCCCCGTCCACGACCAGGGAATGACCGCTGATGTAGGTGGCGAAGGGCGAGCAGAGGTAGGTGGCGGCCCAGGCCAGCTCCCGGGGGAATCCGACCCGGCCGGCAGGCACTCGCGAGTCCTGGCCCTCGTACTTCCCGGGCACGGCGGCGATGGCCGCCACCTCGTCCTCGTGGGGCATGAGGCCGGGCACCAGACCGTTGACCCTGATCCCGTAGGGGCCCCACTCGACAGCCAGGGTCTCGGTCAGGTTCTTGACCCCGGCCTTGGCTGCGGCCGAATGGGCGAACCCCGGACCACCGGTCCAGGCGTAGGTGGCCCCCACGTTCACGATGGCGCCGTCCCGCTCATCGGTGATCAGCCGCCGGGCCAACTCCCGACAGCACAGGAAGGTGCCGTTGAGGACGATGTCCACCACCGTGCGCCAGGCGTTGGGGCTCATGTCCTCGGCCGGCACGGGAAAGTTGCCCGCCGCGTTGTTGACCAGCACGTCGATGGGTCCGAGGTTCTCCTCGACGGCATCGAAGGCGGCGGCGATGGAGTCCGCGTCCCGGATGTCGCAAGCCACAGCGTAGGGCCAGCCTCCGGCCTCTTTGACCGCTTCGACCCCGGCCATCCGGTGACCCTCATCCCGACTCAGGATGCCCACCGACGCACCCAGCCGCCCGAACTCGGTGGCGATGGCCTTGCCCAGACCGGTCCCGCCGCCGGTGACGATGACCACGGCATCGTCGTAGGTACCCGGGGCCAGGGCCGAGGAGCCAAAGGGCGGGGGAGGGCGGAGGCCGGGCGGGGTCATGGCACCGCAGCCTACTGACGAGGCGTCAGGCCGGTCGGGCTGGCCGCGGCGCACGAGGGGCCGCTGGCTCCATCGACAACGGCCGGGAGGCCATCAGCCACACGCCTCTGACGCCCATCTCCTCCGGGCGGGTGCAGCCGGCAGGACGCCCACGAAGGATCGGCCCGATGTGGATCCCATCGAACGGGATACCGCCGACCTACTCGATGACCTGCGGGCGGAGCGATTACCCCCATGGGCTGACACCTCGATACGGCGGCCCTCTCGTGGTGCGATCATTACCAGAAAATGATGGCATTCGGCCATGAAGCAGATCATCACCAGGGTCGATGAGGAACTGGCTGAGGCCCTGAGGCGTCGTGCCGCCGAGGCCGGCGAATCAGTCAACTCCTACGTGACCCGGCTTCTCCGGGTGGCAGTGGAGGGGCCACACTCCTCGCGGCAGATGTGGAAGGCGGCGGCGATCGCCAACGGGTTCGTGATGGAGCGACCGGCGCGGCGCCATGGTCCCAGAAAGTCCGGCAAGGATCTGCAGACGACGATCGCCACCCCAGCCGGGTATGCCGCCGGTCTGGTGAGCGCCGAGCGCGACGAGCGGTGATCGTCTTCGCTGATACCAGTGCGTTGGGTACCGCCTATCTCGGAGACGAAGCGGACGGATCCTGGATCCGCCAGATCCTGTTCGGCAGCGAACATCCGGTGGCGATCTCGCAACTGGCTGACGTGGAGTTCGCCAGTCTGCTGGCCAGGGCACGGCAGAGCGGGCGCCTTGACGGAGAGGGCATGGCCGAGCGCCTCGAGGCCTACGCGGACGATACCGATGACGACGGCACCCTCGCCGTCGTTCCGCTTACCCGGGACACGTTTGTGACGGCGCGCCAGTTCGTGTTGGAGGAAGCAGTCCGTACGCTCGACGCGTTGCAGTTGGCCAGTGCCGCTGTTCTGTCCAACGCCAGGAACGAGCGTGTGGAGTTCCTAACCCGAGACATCCGTCAGGCCCAGGCCGCTGAGGCGCTGGGATTCACGTTGTTTCGCCCCGAGCAGGAGTTCGGAGGGATCGACGGCTAACGCAAAAGGCGATCGGCCGGAGTCGCCGGGCGGGTGGATCCGGTCAACCAGCGTCGAGCGCCAACGGGACGTCGTGCACTGCTCGTTCTGGATGTGTCGACGAACTCGGCTGCCTGGTTCGACCCCGGGTCGGAGAACGGACCCCCTTCGCTCACCGCTGGCTCAGCGTTCGATCACTCCCTGCCTCCGCCGGCGCACCACCACCAACCACGCACCGCCCACCGCCACCGCCGCGAAGGGCAGCAGAAGGGTCGCCGGGACCTCGGGAGCGTCTCCACCGTTGGGCAACGGGTCGAGGGTGACCACGAGAATATTGCGGTAGAGGGCGGGATCGTTGGCCCCGATGGTGTAGAGGTCCGATCCGTTGGTGCCGAGCACTGTGCCGACGGCGGCGATGGTCTTCGGGATCCGGTAGCCGGCGAAGACCATGGTCAGGCTGCCGTCCCCGTTGGGCACCACACTCGGGCCGTAGGCCCGGCCCGAGTAGTACGCCGAGAGGCCGAGGGCCTGACTCGGAGTCGCGTCTTGGGCGGCCGAGGCCGAGAAGGTGTAGTCGGTGCTGATCACCGAGACCGGCACCGTCCAGTGTTCGCCGTCGGTAGAGGTCGTCTCGTAGATCTGGTTGAAGGCGTCGCTGTCACCGTCCACCGCCCATGCTCCCGACAGGAACAGTTGGTAGACCGGCACGGCACCGGCGGTGTTGGTGATGATCGAGCCCGCCGATCCCACCCAGCGCATCTCGGTGGCCAGGGCGGACCCCTGGGCCCCGTACTGGTTGGGGCCCCCGGGCGGGTCGGTCGTCGTGGACGGGTCGTTGATGTCGTCGTAGTTCGACCCCTCGTTGCCCTGACCGCTGATGACACCGCCGTTGGCCAGGCCCGCCGTGGAGAAGTTGATGCCGTCGGTGGTGTAGGCGGCCCGCAGGATCGTCAGGTCCTCGTTGTTCTTGTACAGCTTGTCCTGGTTGGTCGAGCCCTCACCTGTCTTGGCCAAGGTGCTGGGGGACTCGAGGGCCGCGCCAGGCGCACCGATCTGGTCCTTGGTGCCGTAGGCGTTGCCGTTGTCAACGGTGGGCACGGTGCAGCCGGTCAGGGTGTCGATGAGCGGCGAGGCGTAGCTGGAGATGGCCGTGCCCGCCGAGCCCACCGTGAGTCCGGTGCAGGTGGCTTGGATCACCGAGGTCGTGGTGTCGTCGGCCACGTCGACGGTGACCGGGCTGCCGGGCGATGGACTGCCCAGGGTTGTGGTGGTGTTGCCGTTGGCGAAGAACGAGATATTGGTGCCGGTGGTGGAACTGTAGGAGCCGGCGGCGTTGGTGACGCCGGCCACGAAGTAGTTGAGCTCCTTTTCCGTGTAGAGGACGGTGGTCGACCCCGCCGGGGCCCCTGGGTAGGTCGGCAGCACGCCCACGATCCCGTCCGGGGCCACCAGTCCGCTGGTCTGTTGGGCCGTGGCGGGCACCACGGGATCGGACGTGACCGGGGCCCCGATGGCGGCGGCCAGAGGGGAGCCGTCGGGTCCGGTGGTGCA
The DNA here is from genome assembly GCA_963738545.1 of uncultured Acidimicrobiaceae bacterium. Taxonomy (GTDB): domain Bacteria; phylum Actinomycetota; class Acidimicrobiia; order Acidimicrobiales; family RAAP-2; genus Bog-756. The sequence continues at coordinate 287,476 of CAVTXA010000007.1, read as the reverse complement.
GTCCTCCAGCTTGGTGGTCTGATTGGCGTTGGCCTGGGTGCAGTACACGGCCACACCGTTCACATAGACGCGGTTGGGGGCATTGTTGTTGAGGATGGTCGAGGTGACGTTGTCCTCGAACGTGATGAACAAGCTGGAAAGCCCGCCGGTGCCCAGGGTGTTGTTCGGGCCCTTCGGGACGGTCGCGACCGTGTTCACCGTGCCGATGACCTGTTCGATGAGGTCACCGCTGGCCACGGTGGCGCCTCCGCCGTTGGCCGACGTACAGCCGGTCAGTGAGGCGGACCCCACCCCGGTACAGGTGATAACCGAGGTTGCCGTCGGCACCGGGGTCTGGGTGAGGTCGACGAACGGTCCCGGCACCAGCTGCTCGGGCGAGTTGGCCAGTCCGGTCTGGTTAACCGACAGAGTCACGGGCGTCCCTCCGGTGGAGGGCACCGTGGCACCGGCCGTGGCGAAGGCGTCGGGGTCGATGCCCACCTGCTCGCTGGCGGGTAGGCCGGCCAGGGTGTTGGCACCCGACGAGGTCAGGGTGTGGACCAGCATGCCCACCCCGTTGTTGTCCCCGGCCGGCCGCTGCAGGGTGTAGAGGTAGGTGGTCCCGCCCACCGTGATCACGTTGGGATGGCCCTGGCCGTCGTCGTTGACATCGGCCGAGGGGCAGTAGCCCCGGTTCTGCTCGAGCGCCTCGCCTTGGTACGTCCAGTCCTGACCGTTGTCGACGGAGGTGGCCATCACGATGGCTTCGTCGGCGTCCTTGGGCCGGTAGTCGAAGTAGCCGGTCAGGTCGTTCGTGCCGGTGCGCACGATGTGGGGGAAGTAGGCCGGCGCCAGGGGAAGGGTGGTGCCGGCCGGCTGGCGGGCCGGAGAGCCGGTCGCCTCGGTGGTGGTGTTCCCGGTGCCGCAGTAGGCGTCCAGGGGCCCGGGCGTGCCGACCACTCCGCTCGGGTAGGGAGCCACTCCGGCCGTGCCGCTGCCCGAGCCGGGGTAGACGGCCACGTTGGGCTCGGCCGGCGTCCCCGCTGTGGGTCCTCCGGGGAGGAAGCTGGGCAGGAGGTCCGTCCCCGGATAGGAGGTCCCTGAGGGATCACCCTGGGCCTCGTTCCACGGGGCCGCCGTCGAGCCGTTGGTGATGGTGGCCAGGCTCGGCGTGCCCACCGTGTAGTCGGCGGCGCCGGCCACGCCGCTGTCCACCAGGACGGCCAGGGGCATGACGGCGACGGCCAGAGCGACCATCAGGGTGGGCGTGCGACGGATCATGGGTGCGAGTTCCTCGGTTCGGGTGGACGGCAACGACCGTCCGGAAGGGGAGATGGGATCAGGGAGCGAGGATGTGCCGGCGCCGGAAGGCCACGTAGCCGCCCAGGCCGGCGATGGCCAGCAGCGGCAGGAGCACGATGAAGGGCGTCTCGGGGGTATCGCCCTGATTCGGATTGGCCAGCACCGGAGCGAAGGCCAACCCCTTCAGATCGACGCCCTGGGAGGTCACGTCCGCCAGGCTGGCGGGGGAGCCAGAGAGGGTCCCGTCGTACCCTGATGTGTCCGTAATGCCGTACAGCGTGGTGTTGGAAGCGGAGGTGCTGGAGTCCGCTCCCGTCACGTAGATGTGCGCCGTGCCGTTGCTCACGCTGGCCACCAGCCCGACAGCGAGAGGCACGGCGATCGATCCGGTCTCCACCCACGAGCCGGAGACCAGCGAGTACTTCTCCACCGCGTTCGGATCCCCAGCGGTGGCGCCGTTCGAGCCGTCAGCGACGTAGAGCGTGTCGGGGCTGGTGCCGGATCCCAGTGTCACCAGGGCGAACTGGTCCGGGCCGAAGTTCTTCGGCCCATTGGATGGCGTGGAGTTGGTGGAGGCGGTCACTAGGGGGAGGACGGTCGGTGTCCCCGAAGTCGGGAGTCCACTACCCACGGAGTAGATGCCCTTGGTCGTCGACTCGTATAGTTGACCGTTCACCACCTGCACCTCGTGGATCTTGTCGGCCGTGTCCAGGTAGGTGGCGCTGGCGGACCCGTCGATCGTGATCCCCGAACCGCCGGCGGAGCCTACGTAGATGTTGCCCCCGAGTGTCGCCGTCGTGGCCGAACGGAAGTTGTTGGGTGCCGTGGAAGCCCCCTCGGAGATGGAGTCGGTGAGGGCCGTCGACGTGTCTACCGATCCCGTGGGGGACACCAGGGCTACCGACCGCCCGATGCTTGGCACGCCGGTGACGCTGGGTCCACCCGGGTTCGGGGGAGTGTCGTAACCGGTCGCGATGAGGGACTGACCGTCGGCCGAGAGGGTCAGCTCACCGTCGTTCAGCGCCGTCCCGCTCTCGGTCAGCGCATGGGTGGCGGTGCCGGCATTGTCGGCCGTGGGCAGTGCCACGGAGTAGCCGCTGGCCACTCCCGATGTGCTGTAGTCCACCAGCGACACAGCGGTGGCTGAGCTGGTGTTGCCCTGCACTTCGTAGACCACCAGGTCACCGGGCGTGAACGAGGTCGGCAAGGCGACGGCGGGTCCAGCCGGTCCGAGCAGCACCCCGGCGACGACCATCGTGGTGGTGCACAGGGTGACGGCAAGTCGGGTGCGGCTGTTCCGGTGCACATGGCTCCGATCCCGGGAAGCGTGGACTCCCGACGCGTTGAAATCTGTGGACATCGATTGACAGGGTTGACGGTACGGAGCGCCGGTGAACCGGGGGCCACGGTTGCTTGAACACCGGGTGATCTCTTGGCGTCCCCTTCGCGTCGCTTTCGCGACGCCTCCGCGAACTCGCACCTGTCGCCGCCGGGCCGTTACCCAGCGTGTTCGAGATGGGTGCCGTGTCCCCTCGGGTAGCCTCGTCCTCCGTGGACTTCGACCTCTCCCCCGAACTCGCCGAGCTGCAGCAGACCGTCCGCCGACTGGCCCAGGACAAGGTCAAGCCCCGCGCCCGCGAGATCGACACCACCGGCGAGTACCCAACGGACATCTTCGAGGCCTTCCGGGCCGCCGACCTGCTCGGGTTGTGCCTCCCTACCGAGCTCGGGGGGTCGGGGGCCGGGATCCTGGGGTTGACCATCGCCATCGAGGAGGTGGCCAAGTACTCCAACGCCGCCGCCCTCATGTTGTTGCTGACCCGGCTGCCCGTGGGCCCCGTGCTCATCGCCGGCAACGACGACCAAAAGCAGCGCTACCTGCCCGGCATCGCCACCGGCGAGCTACGGGCCGGCTTCGGCCTGTCCGAGGCCGTGGCCGGATCCGACGTGGCCGGGATGCGGACCAGGGCCGTGCCCGACGAAGGGTCGGCGGGGGGGTGGGTGCTCACCGGCACCAAGTGCTGGATGTCCGGGGTGGTCGAGGCCGACTGGTACACGGTCTTCGCCAAGACCGGGGACCCGTCCTCGCGGGCCCACGACTCGATCACCGCCTTCATCGTGGAGCGGTCCTACCCGGGGGTCTCGGTGGGCCGCACCGACAAGAAGATGGGGGTGCGCGGCGTCCACACCGGCGAGCTCGTCCTGGACGGCGTGCGGGTCCCCGCCGAGAACGTGATCGGCGAGGTGGGCGGCTTCCGCCTGGCCATGCTGGGCCTCAACGCCATGCGGCCCATCGTGGCCGCCCGGGGCATCGGCCTGGCCGAGGGTGCCCTCATGTACGCCACGGAGTACGTCAAAGAGCGCCAGGCCTTCGGACACACCATCGCCGACTTCCAGGGCATCCAGTGGGAGATCGCCAAGGTGGCCGTGGACATCGAGGCCGCCCGTCTGCTCACCTACCGCTCGGCCTGGCTGGCCGATCAGGGCAAGTTCGGCAAGGAGTACGTCCCCTTCCTGTCCATGGCCAAGTACTTCGCCACCGAACTGGCGGTCAGGGCCTCGGGGCTGGCCGTGCAGCTGCTGGGGGCGGCCGGGTACATGGAGGACCACCCCACCGAGCTCTGGTACCGGGACGCCAAGCAGTTGACCATCGTCGAGGGCACCTCCCAGGTCCAGCTGGGCCTCATCGCCCGAGGCGTCCTCGGGCACGACCTGTGGTGGGACTGATGGCCGGCGACGCCATGGCTCCGACCTCCACCGGGCCGGGTCCGCACGGGGCGGCGTCCGGCTCCTTCGAGGTCCTCGGGGGCTGGCCCGGGGTCCTCACCGACCTGCTGTCGGGTACCTCGCTCTCGGCCGAGTCGGCCGAGACGGTGATGGGGCAGGTGCTCTCGGGGGAGGCCACCCCGGCCCAGATCGCCGCCCTGGCCACGGCCCTGCGGGCCAAGGGGGAGTCGGTCGACGAGATGACCGGCTTCGTGCGGTCCATGGTGGCCCATGCCGTGCCCCTCGAGCTACCCGAGGGCATGGACGTCATCGACACCTGTGGCACCGGTGGTGACCGGCTGCGCAGTATCAACGTGTCGACCATCGCCGCGCTGGTGGTGGCGGCCACCGGGGCCAAGGTGTGCAAGCACGGTGGCCGGGCCTCGTCGTCGGCCGTGGGAGCCGCCGACGTGCTCGAGGCGCTCGGCGTGGTCGCCGATCTCGGGCCGGCCGGTGTCGCCCGGTGCATCGAGGAGGTGGGTATGGGGTTCTGCTTCGCCCCCCGCTTCCATCCGGCCATGCGCTTCGCCGCTCCGGTGCGCAGGGAACTGGGCATTCCCACCGTCTTCAACTACCTGGGCCCCCTGGCCAATCCGGGCCGGGCCCGGTACCAGGTGGTCGGTGTCTCCAATCCGGCCATGGCCGACAAGATGCTCGGCGTCCTCGCCGCCAACGGGGCGCTGCGGGCCGTGGTCGTCTACGGTGACGACGGCCTCGACGAGCTGAGCACCACCGGGCCGTCCACCGTCCATGAGCTCATCCTGGGGTCTGACGGACGCTACGAGACCTCGGCCTACCGGGTCGACCCCGCCGTGCTGGGCTTCGCCCCCGCTTCCTTGGACGACCTGCGGGGCGGGGATGCCGCCTTCAACGCCGCCGCCATTCTGCGGGTGATCGGGGGACAGGCCTCGCCCCACCGGGACATCGCCGTGCTCAACGCCGCCGCCGCCCTGGTCGTGGTGGGAGCGGCCCCCGACCTGCCGAGCGGTATCGAGCGGGCCGGCCGGGTGATCGACGACGGGCGGGCCGCCGAGGTGCTGCAGTCGCTGATCCGGGTCTCCCAGGAGGCCGCGGCCCACGAGGCCGAGCAGTAGCTCAGGGGACCGAGACGGAACGGGCGCCCTGGTCGACGTGCTCGCAGCGTCCGGTGAGTTCCACCAGGGCCGGGATCCTGGCGGCGGGCACGCAGATGCCCGTCGATGACTCGACCTCGAGGATCCGGACCAGCTCGGCGTGGGAGCCGAGCCACTGGGCCACGATGGCCCGCTCCAGGTCCTGGCCGCCCTCGTCCCCGGGGCCCTCGCCGCCGGCCCACAGCCCGTCGTGGAGCACCACCTCGCCCTCGCCGTCGACGGCCAGCACCACGCGTCCGGCCGCCCGGAGTGCCTCCACCCGGCGATGTCGCTCCAGCAGACCGCGCAGCCGTTCGGCGTCGTCCCGCACGGCGCCGGCCTCCTCGTAGCGCTGCTGGCCGGCCAGCTCGGTCACGGCCTCGGCCAACGGAGCCAACAGCCCGATGGGTTCGGACCCCAGCTCCTCGGCACTCCAGGCCCGCCGTCGGCCGCGACGCCGTGGCCGCGGGCGACCCCCGCCCTCCCCGGGGGCACCGCTGGCGGCGGTGGTGACCCTCCTCCGGGTCTTCCCCTGCTGGTTGAACGGTGGCGCCCAGGCCCGGATCAACCGGCCTTCGATCACCGCGGCGCTGAACGGCCCCGGACAGACCCGGTGGTGGACGGCGTCGAGCTGGCGCAGCAGGCGACCGACCTTCCTTCGCTGGTCCGAGGTGAAGTACGAGCGCACCCGGGCCTGCAGATCGGTGGCCTTGCCCACATAGAGGACGTGACCGGCGGCGTCGGTGAACCAGTACACGCCGGGTCGGTGGGGGAGCCGGACGGTGAGGCGGAGTTTGGCCCCCTGGGGGTGGCCGACCAGTGTGGGCAGGTCGAGCAGCTCCTCCAACCCGAGGATCCCGAACGACCCGGCCCGCTCCAGCAGGGCGTGGAGCAGGTCACCGGTGGCCAGCACGTCGGTGAGGGCCCGGTGGGACGGCTGGTGGGCGAGCCCGAGGGTGGCAGCCAGGGTCCCGAGCTTGCAGTCGTGGACCATGTCGCGCACCAGGCGCCGGGCCAAGGCCAGGGTGTCGACGGAGCGGTTGGCCAGTCGCTCCCTGCCGGTGGCCACGAGGGCGTGGTCGAGGAAGGAGAGGTCGAAGCGCAGGTTGTGGCCGACCAGGACCGACCGGCCGACGAACTCCAGGAACGACGGGAGCATCTCACCGACCTTCGGGGCGTCGGCCACCATGGCGTCGCTGATCCCGGTCAGGGCGGTGATGAACGGTGGGATGCGCTCGTCGGGTCGGACGAAGGTCTGATAGGTCCCGAGGAGCTCACCACCCCGGTAGCGGGCGGCCGCCACCTCGGTGAGGGAGCACTGGGCCGGTGACCCACCCGTCGTCTCGACGTCGACCACCACGAAGGTCACCTGATGGAGGGGCGTCCCCAGATCGTCGAAGGATCCCTGCAGCGCGACAGCCATGATCGACACTGTAGCGAACAGGTGTTCGATCCAGGTGTCTCTCCTGCGTCACTCCGCCCGCAGCAGGAGGGCCGTCGGTGTCCGTGCGGCCATCCGGCCGGGCACGGCGGCCACCAGGTTGGCCAGGACCAGGGTGCCCACGGCCACCAGCACCACCGAGAGCACCGGCACGGTGGGTTCGGGGACGGCGAAGATCTCGCGGGCGAACATGCTCCACAGCGTGCGGCCCACGGCGATGCCCAGGGGCACGCCGATGATGATGCCGATGGCCGAGGAGACCGAGGCCTGCCAGGCGACCGCCGCGGCCAGCTGGCGCTGGGTGAACCCGAGGGACTTGAGCAGGGCCAGGTCGCGGCGTCTCCGTCGGACCGAGGCGGTGAGCGTCAGGCCGAGGGCCACGATGGCAGCGGCGGCCAGGGCCGTGGCCATGAGGGCCGGGGTCACCCCGATGGTCCCGTAGTTGACGATCTCGGCCGGCCGCTGCACGGTGAGGACCGTGACGTTGTTGCCGGACCCTCCGCCCACGGGCACGGCGGCGATCATCCGGTCAGCGGCCGTGGCCACCCGCTGCATGTCGGCCATGCCCGCGGCCTGGGTCACGCCTGAACGAAGTCGGACGAAGACCATGTTGGGCCCGTTCAGTGCAGCGATCGAGCTCTGGGATGCCTCCTGGAACGCTTGGGGCAGGCCGGTCACGCTGATCAGCGCCCCGGTTCCCATGGACGTGTGGTCGTCGATCACGCTCGAGAACCCGACGGCCGGCATGGTCGCCGTCCCTACCACCACGTAGGGCCGTGGAGGGATGTAGAGCCGGCCGTTCTGAGGAGAGCCGTAGGAGACGTCGACGGTATCGCCGATGTGCTTGTGCAGCTGGGCCAGGGTGGCCGCACCCAGGACGATCTCCTCCTTGCCGTCGATGGCGTGGCCGCTCAGGATCGGCGGGCTGATGGGTGCCTTCGTGGTGGAGTGGCCGTACTCGAAGAGGAACGGGACGCCTTGGCCGTCGATTTCGGCATCGTTGTAGTCGTAGCCGTCCCAGGCCACGACATCGGGATCGTGGTCGAGCAGGGTGAGAGCCTTCGGCGGTGTGGTGTTGGACGCGTTGAGCAGGTAGGTGAAGTTCCAGCCGTAGAGCGCCGGCCGGGAGACCAGCGACTGGAGTCCGCTGCCGAAGGTGAGGGTGGACACCACGAGGGCCACGGCCAGCACGGCGCCGAGGAGCGTCGACCGCACCGGAACCGCCGTCCGGCCCCGGCCCCGCTCGAGGGCGAAGCGGACCCCGACGAGGGTTGGCACGGGGAGGCCCGTGGTCGCCACCGCCTGTGCGGCTTTCGAGGTGCTCGGTGGCCCGGCCCGCAGCGCGGCCCGGTGGGGCACTCCCCGCCAGGCCAGGATGCTGGCCGCCGCGCCCAGGACGACGACGAGGACCAGGACGCCGATGCCCAGCACCGTCCAGTCGGCGGCGACCGCACCACCGGGGTAGACCGCCCGAACCGGTCCGAGGGGTGACAGGGGCGACAGGGCCACGGCCACCCCGGCGGCCAGGAGCGACCCGAGGGCGATCGCCGCCACCAGGCCGTAGAGGCTATCGGACACGAGGGCCGTCTCATCGGCGCCGAACGCCCGGAGCACGAGGAGGTCGCCGCCGGCATCACTCAGCTGGCGGGAGATGAGTTGCACGGCGATGAGCAGGGCGGCCAACAGGGCCACACCGGCGAAGACCCACAGGGCGATGACCAGCGGCCTGAGCGTGCGGTCCACCTTGACCTCGACCGCTTCGATGCTGTGGAAGCCGTAGGTGTTCCCGGCCGGGGAGACGGCGGCGAACTCCCGCTCCGCGGCGGCCACGCCGCTGCTGCCCCGGTCGAGCCGGAGGTAGTAGGAGACGGCGCCTTCGTTGCCCTGGCCGTCGTCGGCCACGATGGCTCGGCCCAGGGCGGGGGTGAAGAAGACGAACGTCGGGTACCGGTCGATGTCGTCCTCGACGATGGCGTTGCTCACCTGGACCAGGCCCACCAGGGTGGCGTCGACGCGGCGATGGGGTGCCACCTTGGCCGTGCCGAATCCGGGCTCGTTCTGCTCGGCGAAGTTGTAGATGCCGTAGTGGATGACGTCACCCACGTGGACCCCGAGAATCTGCGCCGCCAACGGGGTCATCATGACCTCATCGATGCGTCGGGGGTCGGCCCGGCGGCCGGCCAGAACGGCCAGCCGGTCCTGGCTGAAGAACTGCCCCCCGAGGCTGGCCACGGGGATCACGTTGTTGATGCCATTCAGCTCGGGGGCTCCATCGGGAGCCAGGGGCGCCGCGGTGATGGGGAAGGACGCCTCGACGTGCTTGACCCCGGGCAGCTTGGCCACGGCTGCCAGCGCGGCCGCAGAGTAGAAGGGGACGCTGCCCCCTCCACTGCTGGCCCCGCCGAAGACGGTGATGCCCAACTGGGAGGGGTTGGTGCTGGCCAGGTAGGTGGCGAAGGAGGACTGGGTGCGACGCGCCGCCGCCGCTGACCCCATGGCCAGGCCCCCCACCAGGCCGACGAGCACGATCAGGGTCAGGTAGCCGCCCCGGCGACGGTGCAACGTGGTCCGGTGCCGGTAGGCGGCCACACGCAGACCCTGGGTGCTCACGGCCACATCGCACCCCCTCGTAGCCTCATGGTGCCATCGTCACTCTGCACCCGCCGGTCGGTCACGTCGCCCCACCTGGGCATTGTGACCCAGGGGAGGCCCGGCGCCAAGGTGGACAGCCCCCAGATCGCCGATCGTGGTACCACCCCGTCGCACGGCCGGGGATACTGGGGCATGGCTCCCGACGCCGATCCACCGGAGGCGTCGTCCCCGCCCTGGACGGACCGGCTGACGGCGCTGGTCGGGCCCATCGCACCGCCACGGGCCCTCGGGGGGAGCATCTGGAGGGTCACGGTGGCCGGCCGTGAGCTGGTGGCCAAGGTCGGCCCGGGTCTCCAGGACGAAGCCGCCGGGCTCGGGACCCTGGCCAGCGTGGGTGGGGCACCGGCGGTGCCCGCCGTGGTCCTGGCCGAGCCCGATCTGCTGGTGACCACCTGGGTCGAGGAGGGCCCCCGGACGCCGGCCCACGAGGAGGCGCTGGGTCGGGGACTGGCCCGTCTCCACGCCGCTCCCTGGGCCGAGTGGGGTGGCGGATCCTCGTGGATCGGAACCTGCCGCGGTGAGCCCGACCGTGCTTCCCGACGCCGTGGCGTTCTACCGCTCCCGCCTGCTCGAGCTGGCCCAGCGGTGCGGGATGGAGGACCGGGTGGCCCCGGTGGCCGATCGTCTGGCCGAGCTGCTCCCGGCCGGACCCCCGTCCCTGGTCCACGGGGACCTCTGGTGGGGGAACGTGCTGTGGGGTGCCGACGGCCGACCTTGGGTCATCGACCCGTCGGTCCACGGTGGCCATCCCGAGGAGGACCTGGCCATGCTGGGCCTGTTCGGCGCCGTTCCCGACCGGGTGCTCCGGTCGTATCTCGAGGTGCGGCCCCTCGTCCCGGGATGGGAGGACCGGATCGAGCTCTTCGCTCTGGTGCCGCTCCTGGTGCACACCGTGCTGTTCGACGGCGGCTATCGACACCAGGTCGAGGCCGCCCTTCGACGCTATGCGTGAACGACGACCCCGCCGCTACGAAGCCGGGTCGAAGGAGGAGGGATGCCGCGAACGGGCCCGCCGGATGAGCTCGTCGGTGATGCGCCCCACCTCACCGTCGATGCTGACCATGAGCGCGTAGGTGGCGGAGTCGCCGTCGGCGTGGAGCAGGAGATCGCCCCGTTGGCGTTGCCGCCGTTCGCGCTCGGCGATCAGCTCGTCGTCGCTGTAGCGGCCGTAGTCGAGCGTGGCCCCGTCCGTGGTCGCGGACGGGTCCGTCGGTTTGTTGAGGATTAGGGAAAGGGGTCGAAACGTCATGGGAAAGTCATCGACTCAACCGGTTCCGGGCTTGAACCGCGGCAGGGAGGGGCGAACAGCCCAGTTCAGGGGGCCCGACGGTATACCTGGAGGAGGACGCCGCTCGAGTACCGCTCGAGGTCGGCGAGCTCGAGCGCGATCAACTTCTGGTCCGCAGGAAAGATGGTGAGGCCCCCGCCGACCATGACCGGGAACACCATCAGGCGCAACTCGTCGACCAGGTCGTGGGACAAGAGGGCGCGCACCAAGGTGGCGCTCCCCGCCACCAGGATCGGCCCACCGTCCCCGTCCTTCAGCGCCTGTACCGCGTCAGGGACGTTCCCCGAGAGCACCTGGGCGTTCCACCCCAGCTCGTGGAGCGTGCCCGTCACCACGTGCTTGGGCATGGCGTTCAACTTGTCGGCGAACGCTCCGTCCCGGGACGGCCAGGCCTCCGAAAATCCCTCGTAGGTCGTCCGGCCGAGGAGGAGCGACTCGGCGTCCAGGGTCTCGGTCAGCTTGTACTCGAAGAGCTCGGGCACGCCGTAGGGCATCGTCCATCCGGCGTGCGGATGGGTGGGCTCCCCGCCGGGTGCCTCGACGACGCCGTCCAGGGTGATGAACTCGGTGACGATCAGGGTGCGCATGGGATCCTTTCGGAGACGGTGAAACGAAGACGGATCGGGTGCCTCGAACTCATCGGCGGTCCCCGAACTGGCCGACGTACAGAGCAGAACCGCGGCGATCCGACAGGGGCTCAGCTTGTCTCGAGATCCGAGAGCACGCCGGCCAACTCCTCGGGGTGGCTGACCATGGCCATATGACCGGAGTCGAGGTCGACGACGTCCACCGGAGCGAGGTTGGCGATCATGCGGTCCTGGGCGTCGAGGTCGATGCTGGCGTCCCGGACCAATCGGACGTAGGCGCGGGGGACCGGGCGACGGAGGCCGGTCAGGTCCGACGCTTCGGTGAGCACGGACGCCGCTTCGGGGACCATCCGGGCCAAGGTCCACTCGGCCAGGGACTCGTCCATGTCGTTGCAGAACATGGCCCGGGCGAAGTCGGGGTGGAGCCTGCCCTCGGGGTCGACGACCGAGTCGCCCACCCGGTCGGCGATGGCGGCCACCGTGGGGCTGAGGTCGCCCAGCACCGCGGCGAGCGCCGTCCCGTGCGGGGGGACCGAGCACGACACGAACACCACCCGGCGCAGTCGCTCGGGTACGGCCTCGGCCACCCCAGGGAGGGTGAGCCCGGCCATGGAGTGGCCGACCAGGATCACGTCGACCAGATCGTTGCTGACGATCTCGTCCACCACGGCGGCCACGAAGTCACCGATGGTCAAGGTGGCCCGGTCGGCAGGCCGGCTCCCCCGACCGGGCAGATCGAGGGCGACACTCGGCCCGTCCAGGTGGGGCCGAAGCGGTTCCCAACACGACCCGGTGAAGCCACCCCCGTGGACCAGCACGTACGTCACCCATGCAGGCTGGCACGTTGGTGACCCGCGGACAAGCATCGTCTCCTGCCGACCGAGGGCGCAGTCTTGGCCGAGTACCGTAGGGGCGATGACGCCAGACTCCTCCACCGCTCCTGCCGAGACCAGCGAATCCCCAGCTGATGGCGGTACGTCTCACGGGCTGACCCGTTACCGCTGTGCGGCCTGCGGCAATCTGACCCGCTTCGATGTGGTGACCCTTCGCCGCACCAAGGCGTTCCACCACTACTCGGTGGGCGGCGAGCTCATGGTGGAGGATGTCGAGATCCTCCACGAGTCCGTCGAGGAGGTGTCGTGCCGGTGGTGCGGCAACGGCAACGCCATCGAGGTCATCGACGACGGGACCTCGGAGCCGGCCTGATGGCGCCCGCTCGCCCCGTATGACACCGGGCGACCCGGAACCACACGGAGATCCAACGACCGGCCGGCCATCCCCCCTCGACGATCCGGCCTTCGTGGCTGGGCTGCGCCCCATTCCGACCGGTCCCCTCACCGCCACGGAGCGTCGAGCCGCAGCCGACATCGCCGGCGAAGACCTCGACGCGAGGCCCGTCACGGTGCGGGTCGGCGATTTCGGTGGTCTGGTGCTCCTCTGTTTCCTCCACGTCCACTGCGACGGCTGCGACGGGTTCTGGCGGGGACTCGGGGACCACCCACCGGTCGAGTACCCCGACAGCGTGTCCCTCGTGGTGGTGACCAAAGGGCCCGATTCGGTGGACCGGGCTGAAGTGGTTCGGGCCGCCGCTACCGCCGGAACGGCGACCGGCGTCCCGGTGGTGATGAGCGATGCGGCCTGGGCCGACTACCGGGTCACCGGGTACCCGTTCTTCGTGCTCGTGGACGCCACGCACGGAGCCATCGTGGGTGAGACCGTGGGATTCGGCTGGTCGGATGTCCGTTCGATGATCGAGGCAGCCTGCTGAGCCGACGACGAACGCTCGGCTGAGAGCCCGGCTCCATGTCCTCGACGCCGACCCGGAGGGTGGTGATCGGTAGGTTGGGGTGGTGCGTGCACCCGGACCACTCCTGGCCTCAGGGCGTGACTCGGACATCTTCGAGTACGGGGACGGTCTGGTGCTCCGCCGGTCGCGGGACCGTCGGTCCTTGGAAACCGAGGCCCAGACCATGGAGTACGCCCGATCGCACGGCTATCCGGTGCCCGCGGTGTCCGAGCTCAGCGGGGACGGCACCGACCTGGTCATGGAGCGGCTCGACGGTCCGGTGATGCTGACCGCCCTCAGCCGGCGACCGTGGTCCCTGCGGAGCCAGGCCGGGGTGCTGGCCGACCTGCATCATCGCCTGCACGAGATCCCCGCCCCGTCGTGGGTCCCAAACGCCCCGTCGGGCCACGGCGAGAGCCTGGTCCACCTCGATCTCCACCCCCTCAACGTCATCCTCACGGAGCGGGGCCCCATGGTCATCGACTGGCCCCGGGCCGCCCGGGGCAACGGTGCCACCGATGTGGCCCTCACGTGGTTGCTCATGGCCTCAGGCAGCATCCCCTCGGGCCACCTCTGGGGCGCGGTGCTCGGTCGGTTCCGGTCCGCCCTCGTCGCCAGCTTCCTCTCCCATGTCGACCGGGACGAGGTGAGGGCTGAACTTCCTGCGGTGGCGGCGTGGAAGTTGGAGGACCCCAACATGACTGCTCCCGAGCGTGCCGCCATGGAAGCCCTGGTCCGCCTCCAGGGCTGAGACTCGCAGAGACACTCCGTCGATCCGGCCGGCTGGGACTGTCACCGGATCGTCGCCGAACTGCCAGCAAGTCCGGTACTGGTCCACAGGTCGTCCACATGCCCGATTCCCATGCTGAGGGCCGCAAGCAATTCCTCAGCAAAGGAGCAGGACATGAGTGACTTCGAAGATGCCGGGCTGATGCAGCCAACCGCGACGGATCCCATCGCCGGGTTCAGCCAACGACGACGCCGGGGAGTGGTGGTGACCAGCGCCGCCGCCATCGCCCTCGGCCTGGCCCTGGCCGGAGGAGGGGTGGCCGCAGCCGCCTCGTCGACGACGCCTTCCTCGACGTCAGGATGGGCGGGCCCGTCGTCTAGCGCCGGTCGTCCCCTGGGCGGCTCCCCGCCGGCCGCCATGGGCACGGTGGCCTCGGTCGGTGACCGACACCTTCACCCTGACCACCCAGGACAAGACCACGGTCACGGTCAACGTCGGTTCGACCACCACTTACCGCGACCCGTCGGTCACCTCGCCCACCCTGGCCAACGTGACCGTCGGTGAGCACGTGGCCGTGTTCGGGACCGACACCTCCAATGTGGTCACGGCCACCAGTGTGGCCATCGGTGACCCGCCCTCGGGAGGTAAGGGCGCACCGGGCGGTCCTGGAGGTCCGGGCGGCTCCCCGCCGGCCGCCATGGGCACGGTGGCCTCGGTGGGTGCCGACACCTTCACCCTGACCACCCAGGACAAGACCACGGTCACGGTCAATGTCGGTTCGACCACCACCTACCGCGATCCGTCGGTCACCTCGCCCACCCTGGCCAACGTGACCGTCGGTGAGCACGTGGCCGTGTTCGGGACCGACACCTCCAATGTGGTCACGGCCACCAGTGTGGCCATCGGTGACCCGCCCTCGGGAGGTAAGGGCGGCCCGGGCGGCAGGGGATCAGGCGGTCCCGGAGGCCGGGGCGGTACACCACCCTCGGGTGGCTGGGGCGAGTCTTCCTCAAGCTCGACATCGGGGTAAGGCAACCACAAAGGCCAGAGCCGACACCGACAAGCAGGTGCACCGCCACGTCCCGACGTCCACCCGGCGTCGGGATGTGGCGTCGGTGAAGTGCCAGCAAAGGTCGTGCGAGCTCAAGGCATGAGTACCCTCCTCACCGCACTCGTGGCGCGGCAAGCTCACGGCGACCATGCTGGGCCGATGCTCTTCGCCTGTGCCCTCTCCATGGATCTACGTATTCCCGCCAGCGGCTCCCTCAAGGCCAAGCGGACCGTGGTCAAGCACGTGGTGGAGACAGCCAAGTCCCGCTTTGGTGTCGCTGCCGCCGAAGTGGATCACCAGGACCAGTGGCAGCGCTCGGGGCTGGGCTTCGCCGCCGTGGCCGGCACCCCCGGCCATGTGGAGGAGGTGCTCGATGCGGTCGAGCGGTTCGTGTGGTCACATCCCGAGATCGAGGTTCTGGACGGCCGGCGAAGCTGGCTCGAAACCACCGACTGAGGGTCTCCAACCCACCGAGGCCCTAACCTCCGACCGTGGCCACCCTGTCCGAGTTGCTCCATGATCTCGACGATGAGTACGGCGACTGTCGCCGCCTGGTGGACACCCTGCCCACTGATGCCCCCGAGTGGGACCTGCCCACCCCCGCCGAGGGATGGGCGGTGCGGGACCAGGTCAGCCACCTGGCCTTCTTCGACGAGGCCGGGCGCCAGGCCATGATGGACCCCGAGGGCTTCGCCGGCGCGGCTGAGCAGGCCATGGCCGCGGCCGGTGATCCCATGGAGGTCCACCTGGTCCGGGGGAGGTCGATGGGGGGCGACGAGCTCCTCTCTTGGTGGGGGGAGGCCCACGTGGCCATGATGGCGGCATTCGCCGGTGCCGACCCCTCGGCCCGTCTCCCCTGGTTCGGGCCGCCCATGGGAGTGCTGTCGTTCCTGTCGGCCCGACTGATGGAGACCTGGGCCCACGGCACCGATGTGGCCGACGCGCTCGGGATCGTCCGGCCGCCCACCGATCGTCTCCGGCACGTGGCCCATCTGGGCGTGAGGTCCCGGCCCTTCTCGTACCTGGTCCGGGGCCGTGACGTGCCGCCCGGCCGTATCGAGCTCACGCTGACCTCGCCGGCGGGGGAGCCGTGGTCCTTCGTGGCCGGATCGACCGACGACGGTGGGCCGATCGGCACGGTGACCGGTCCGGCGCTCGACTTCTGTCTGGTGGTGACCCAGCGTCGCCATGTCGCCGACACCGCCCTCGTGATCGGCGGCGAGCTGGCCACCGACTGGATGGCGGTGGCCCAGGCCTTCGCCGGACCCCCCGGTCCGGGGCGGCCCCCGGCCGACTGACGCACCCCGCCATGGTCACGGTCAGACCGGACCCGGTCCCCGGATCGCCGCGCTCCGCCTACCCCAGCTCGCCCATCACCTCGGCGATCAGCTCGATGAACGCGTCGACGTCCTCCTCGGTGGTGTCGAACGATGCCATCCACCGGACCAGTCCGTCGGCCACGTCGGACTCGTAGAACGGGTACTCCTCCTGGAGCGCCTGGGTGACGGTCGGGGGCAGGAAGGCGAACACCCCGTTGGCCTCCACGGGAAAAGCCACGGTCACGCCGGGAATTGCCGACGCCCCCTCCGAGAGCCGCCGGGCCATGGCGTTGGCGTGGGTGGCATTGCGCAACCACAGGTCGTCGGCGAGCAAAGCGGCGAACTGCGCGGCGATGAAGCGGAGCTTGGAGGCCAGCTGCATGGCCTGCTTCCGGATGTAGCGGAGCCCGGAGGCCTCGGCCGGTAGGAACGACACCACGGCCTCGGCGCCCATGGCCCCGTTCTTCGTTCCCCCGAACGAGAGGACGTCGACCCCGCCGGCCGACCCGAAGGCGCCGAGCCCGACCCCGAGCGAGGCGCAGGCGTTGGACAGTCGGGCGCCGTCGAGGTGCAGCCACAGGTCCCGACTGTGGGCCCACTCGGCCAGGTCCCGCACCTCGTCCACCGTGTAGCACGTCCCCACCTCGGTGGATTGGGTGATCGAGACCACCCGGGGTTGGGCGTGGTGCTCATCACCCACACCCCAGACCGCCTCGGCAACGAGCTCGGGGGTCAGTTTCCCGTCCGGCGTGGACACGGCCAGCAGCTTGGAGCCGAGGAACCGCTCGGGGGCACCGCACTCGTCCACGTTGATGTGGGCCGTGTCGGCGCAGACCACCGCCTCGAAGGGACGCAGGAGGGACTGGAGGCCGATGACGTTGGCCCCGGTCCCGTTGAAGGCCAGGAACACTTCGGCATCGTCCCCGAAATGCCTCCGGAACAGCCCCTCGGCTTCACGGGTCAGCGGGTCGTCGCCGTAGGCGGGGGCATGGTCGGTGTTGGCCGCCACGATGGCCGCCATGACGTCAGGGTGTACGCCGGCCCAGTTGTCGCTGGCGAAGGTCCGTCCTCGATCGGTCACGAGGGGCCTCAGTCCCGCACCAGGGGCTTGTACTTGATGCGGTGGGGCTGGTCGGCGTCGACGCCGAGGCGCTTCTTGCGGTCGGCCTCGTAGTCGCTGAAGTTCCCCTCGAACCATCGCACCTCAGAGTCGCCCTCGAAGGCCAGGACGTGGGTGGCGATGCGATCCAGGAACCAGCGGTCGTGGCTGATCACCACCGCACAGCCGGGAAACCCGATGAGCGCCTCCTCCAGTGCCCGCAGCGTGTCGACGTCCAGATCGTTGGTGGGCTCGTCCAGGAGGAGCACGTTCCCGCCCTCCTTCAGCACCTTGGCCAGTTGGACCCGGTTGCGCTCGCCGCCGGACAGTTGTCCGACCTTCTTCTGCTGGTCGCTGCCTGTGAAGCCGAAGCTGGCCACATAGGCCCGGCCGTGCAGCTCGCGGTGGCCCACGACCAGGAGGTCCTGGCCGTCGGTGATCTCGTCGAAGACGGTGGCGTCACCGGCCAACTCGTCCCGGGACTGGTCGACGTAGGCCAGCTGCACCGTGGCCCCGACCTCGAGGGCGCCACCGTCAGGCTTCTCCTCGCCCACGATCATGCGGAACAGGGTGGTCTTGCCGGCCCCGTTGGGCCCAATGACCCCGACGATGCCTCCCGGCGGTAAGAGGAAGGACAGGTTGTCGATGAGCAGCCGGTCGCCGTACCCCTTGGTGAGGCCTTCGGCGTCGACCACACGGTCGCCGAGACGAGGACCGGCCGGGATGGTGATCTCCAGCTTGTCGGCCCGGCGCTCGGCCGCTTCGGCCTCGGCCACCAGGTCGTTGTAGGCGTTGATGCGGGCCTTGCCCTTGGACTGGCGGGCCCGGGGGGACATCCGGATCCACTCCAGCTCGCGTTCGAGGGCCTGCTGGCGTGACTGGTCGGCCTTCTGCTCGCCGGCCAGTCGGGCCTGCTTCTGCTCCAGCCAGGACGAGTAGTTCCCCTCCCAGGGGATGCCCGAGCCGCGATCCAGCTCGAGGATCCAGCCGGCCACGTTGTCAAGGAAGTACCGGTCGTGGGTCACGGCCACCACGGTTCCGGGGTAGTCCTGGAGGGTGCGCTCCAACCAGGCCACCGACTCGGCGTCGAGGTGGTTGGTGGGCTCATCCAGGAGGAGCAGGTCGGGCTGCGAGAGGAGCAGGCGGCAGAGCGCCACTCGACGACGCTCGCCACCAGAGAGCGTGGTCACGTCGGCATCGCCGGAGGGGAGCCGGAGGGCGTCCATGGCGATCTCGAAGGTCCGCTCGAGGTCCCAGGCCCCGGCGGCATCGATCTTGTCCTGCAGTTCGGCCTGTTCGGCCAGGAGCTTGTCAAAGTCGGCGTCGGGCTGGCCCATCGCCGCACAGACCTCGTTGAACCGGTCGACGAGCCGTTTCGCCTCGCCGACCCCGTCGGACACATTGCCGAGGACGTCCTTGTCCGGGTCGAGGTGGGGTTCTTGGGCCAGGTGGCCGACCGTGAAGCCGGTGGTCAGCCGGGCCTCACCCGTGAACCCGTCGTCCTCCCCGGCCATGATCCGGAGCAGCGAGGACTTGCCCGAGCCATTGCCCCCGATGACGCCGATCTTGGCTCCGGGATAGAAGGAGAGGTTGATGCCTTTGAGGACTTCCCGGTCCGGGGGGTAGAACCGGCGGAGGTCACGCATGGTGTAGATGTACTGGGCTGCCATGACGTCCAGTGTGGCCCAGGCCGAGGGGTCCCCGACAACGGGGGTCATCGGACCTGCCCGGCCGGACCCCGGGCCAAGGCGGTTCAGGCCGGGCGGTAGCGTGGGGCTGATGACCGAAGGGGTGGCCGACACCGCGGCAGAACCGGCCGAGCCAGCAGCGGATCCGGTGCCTCCGGCGCCCGCATCCGCCCCTCGGGCCGCCGGAAAGGCCATGCCCGACTCGATCGTCGGACGCCTGCTCCCGGGTCCCACGACCGCCGACTCCACTCCTCCCACCCGGACCACCCGCAGGGCCAGCGTCTACAGCCAACTCCAGCGCATGGTGGCGGCCATTCGAGCCGGCGATGACGCCCAGGTCGAGGCCGTCATCCTCTCGCTCAGCCAGAGGAGCCGCTTCCTGGCCCCTCTCACCCTCGTGGTGGGGGCGTTCGCCATGTTGTTCCAGGGAGTCAAACTCCTGTTCACCAACTGGCGGCTCACGCTCATCCAGGTCCTCCCGGCCATGTTGATCTGGTTTGCCATGCTCGACCTCAAGCTCCATGTGCTGAAGGGGAAGAGCATGCGGATGATCGAGGGGCCGATCCTTATCCCCATCATCCTGGGCATCGCCATCATCACGGCGGCGGCCTACTTCCTCAATGCCGTGTTCGCCTTCTCGGTGGCCGATCCCCTCCATCCCGACATCCGTCCTGCCTTCACCCGGGCCCGGCATCATCTGAGCACCGTCCTCGGCTGGGGGTTCGTGATCGGCCTGGGTCTCGGGTTCGCCACCATGGTCACGGCCCGCTGGGGCCGGATCTGGTTCGCCCTCATCCTCAGCATCGTGGTGGCGGTGATGATGATCACCTATGTGGCTGTCCCCGCCCGGATCATCGGGATCAAGTCGGACCGTTCCCGCAGGGACAAGGTCACGGCCACGGCTATCGGCGGAGCGGTCGGAGCGGTGGTGTGCTCGCCGCCCTACCTGCTGGGACGCGTCGGGATCATCCTCCTCGGGATCCATCCCTTCTTCGTGGTCGGCGTGGTGCTGCTGGTCATCGCCATCCCGCTCCAGACCGGTGCGGTGACCGCCACCAAGGCGGTCAAGTTCAGTGCCAAGCTGGTCACTGGGCAGACCGTCACCGTAGAGGGCGTACCCGCCCCGGCTGACGATGCCGACGACGATCGGGCCTCCGCCCCTGTCGAGGACTGATCCGCCGAGGCTGGGGCGAAGCCTGACCGGTCCCTTCGGTGGTGACGCCCTTGAGGACGCTCGCCGAGCCGCATACAAACACCCGTGGGAGGGGACTGCGTCTGTCCTGGGAGGCGCCGGATCCATGTGCTCCGGTGTCGACGTGCAAGGTGCCGGTCGAGATTCCAGCAAGGTAGACACCGCACACTGGGCCGGTGCATGACCGATCTACATCACTGCTGGGACGGGTGACCCGACGGACACGTGCCTCAATCGGACGTCCGGATCGTTGCACGGGCGGTGCAATCTTCGTTGCCGCCCGTTCACACCGCTCCTATGGTCCGCTCCCTATGGTGCAGGGAGGCCGAAGCAGGCTGCGGCGATGGGATTCGGCAGTGGGAAGTGGTGCGCGGGCCCTGGTCACCCTCACCTCGCTCGCCGCGCTGCTGGCCGCCTGCACCGGTCCGGGGACGGTCGCAGGGCCCATTCGGCTCGGCACGGGACGGACCGCATCAAGCGTCTCCGTCCCGGCGAGTCAGAGCCCCGTCATCTCGGCGTGGATCGCCGCCCAGTTGGCCTTCGAGGACGCCGTCCGGACCACCGATGCCTCGGCACCCGAGCTCACCGCCACCACGGTGGAGCCCCAGCTGTCCTGGGTCGAGTCCTTCGTGACGCTGGTCCGTGCGGCCGGGGACATCGCCATGGGAGCGGTGACGTTCGGACACCCGCAGGCGTCCCCGAGGGGTCCGGGGCTGGCGACAGTCCGGGCCTGCGTTCATGACGCTGATGTGGTCGTTTCGGCAGCCACCCACCGGCCGGTGCCCGGGGTCTTGGGCCAGGTGGACGACGAGGCGTTCACCTCGATCATGGAGCACACCACCGAGGGTTGGAAGCTGGCGAATCAATCGGTCGAGGTGGGCCCGTGCAACGCCAGGTGAGCAGGGATCCGCGTTCGTCCCTACCCGTCATCTCGGTGGTGACTGGGTTGTCCGCTTGGGTCGGAGCGATCGCGGGCCTCGGACTCGTCGTCAGCGTCCTGATGGGTCAAAGCCCGGCATTCGGTGCCGTGACCGGTGGGGACAGTAGCAACGGGACGATCACCGTGGGTGCGTCCGACGGAGGCTCGACGCCTGGATACCCCGGTGTCGCCGGCGATGGTGTGGCCGGATCAGGCGGAACGGGTCCATGGACGTGCGCCGCCACCTCGCTCCTCCTCAACGAGGAAGGTGGCTTCGCCCCCGGGGGTCCCACCCCGGGAGGCTGGTACTCGGTCACCTGTGACAACAGCGTCAGCGGGGCCACCACCACCCAAACGGAGTGGCTCACCAGTCATGCCCAGACGGGTACGCCGGCCGTCGATCCGCGCACGTTGGCCCTCCAGGCCGAGAACTCCCTCCGACTCCCGGACCCGACGCTGCACTTCAATCCGGCGGCATCCTCGGTGGTGAACCTGCCCACCTGGCTGTGGATCGATCCCTCGCTCTGGCACCCCTATTCAGTCACGGCCACGGTCGGAACGGTCAGCGCCACGGCGGTAGCCACGCCGGACGCGGTCGTGTGGCAGATGGGGGACGGCGATCAAGTGACCTGTGCGGGTCCCGGTCGCGCCTTCGATGGATCCCAGCCGGCCGTCACGCAGGTGCCTGCGTGCGCCTACAGCTACCGGGCCTCATCGCTGGGCCAGCCATCCCCCGATGGGCATCCAGATGCCGCCGCCTATCCGGTTCGCGCCACCATCAGCTGGACTATCGCTTGGAGCGCAGTAGGAGCTGACGGCCAGGGATCACTTCCGTCGCTCACCACGTCAGCCGCCACCTCCCTCCGGGTCGTGCAGGTGGAAAGCGTGGACACCGGGTTATCGGGGATGTCCAACCCGGGAACTGGCTCAGGGAGCCGCACGTGATGTCACTCCTTGATCGCTCCCCGACGGTCGATCGCTCCATCTCCCGTCGCGATCAGCACCGGCTGCCGATGGCCGTCCGAGGCCGGCGCCCACTGGTGACGGCGGCTTCGGCCCTCCTGGTGGTGGCCAGCATCGCCGTGTTCGCCAGCATCTACACCTCGGCCGATCATCGGGTTCCCGTGGTGTTCGTTACCTCGACGATCCACCAGGGACAGCGCATCATCGGGAGCGATCTGGGCACGGTCGATGTCGCGGCGTCCGGAGGGCTGTCGATGATCCCCGCGGCCAGTGCCTCCGAGCTCTCCGGAACGTGGGCGGCCGTCACCCTCCCCGCAGGTTCTCTGATCTCCACCCGTGACGTCACGTCCTCGCGGCCCCTCGCCGGTGGCAATGCCGTGGTCGGACTGTCCCTGAAGGACGGTCAGCTTCCCTGCCGACGGCGTGCAGCCGGGGGATGAAGTCATGATCGTCCAGACGCCGGGCACCGGCTCGGCCCTCCCCGTGGGCGGAGTGCCGGACACCTCGGGATCGGGCTCCGGACCCGTTGCTTCCAGTGGTGTACTCGTGGCTCGGTCCACCGTATTCGCTAGCTCGGTTCCCGCCCCGTCGTCGGCTTCGGGCGCCTCGGAGTTGGTGTCGGTCGAGGTGCCCTCCACGGTGGCTGCCGCGGTGGCCTCGGCCTCGTCGGCCTCCCAGGTGAGCCTGGTGCTTCTCCCCGACACCGCCAGTGTCACCTCCGACGTCACGTCTGGGGGCGGTTCGGTGGGGGACGCGGATCGTCGTGACGGTGACGACGTTTGTCTCATGCAAAGGAGCGCCCGGTGTTACCACGCTGGCCTGCCTGGTCGGTGCCACGTGGCCAGACGAGCGTCGGGTCGTGGTGGTCGGAGGCGGACTACTTCGGAGGAGATCTGGCCGCCCGGTTCCGGCTGCTCCGTCTCCCGTGGATGGACCAGCTTCGTCACGGCCGCGCGGCGCTCCGGCGGGGCACATCGGGCTCGAACCGCACCTCCAGGCCCTCCCCGGCGGTCTCGACGTGATGATCGGGGCCCGAGGCGGTCGGCTCGCCGGAGCTGATCTGGCGGTTGCGACCTTGATCGAGAGCTGTGGCGTCGTCAGGCCCCACCCCGAGGGACCTCGTGATCGATGGTGGACGCTTGCTGCTCGAGGACGCCGGGCCACCCCGCAGACTGGCTGGACCACTCTGACTCCGTGGTGGTCGTGCTCCGCAGAGATGCGGCTTCGATCCTCAACGTGCGCGATCAGACCCGGACCCTCGAGGATCGATGGGGGAGTCGGGTGGGTCTGGTCGTCGTCGGGGACGGACGCCATCACGCCCCGGCCATCGAGGAGTTCACTGGACTTCCGGTCATCGGCGAGGTGCCGTTCGACCAGGCCGCCGCCCGGGTGGCCTCGGGTGAAGGAGGGGCGGGCATGGCATCTCTTGCGCTCGCCGCTGGTGGTATCGGCCCGGCGGTTAGCCGCCGTGCTGGCCGGAACCCACCAAGGTCCGGTTGCTCCCGATCTCGCCGAGGAGGATGGAGGCAGTGGGATCGACCTCGATCCACGCCCTCTGCGACCCGCGACCGGCGGTGGTGATTGGAAGAAGCATCCTCTCAGCCACCTCCGTCATGGCCTTCCGAAGCCCCGATTCCGTCCCCTACGTCTCAGGGCGCGTGGTGCGGAGGAGGGAGTCAGCGAGCCTTGGGTGTCGGGGGAGCGGACTGTCCCGGCTCTGATCCAGTGGCGCATCCGGCTGCGATCGAACGGGGATCCGGCCACTCGCCACAGGCGCCAGGAGGCGTTTGGCCCTGACGTGACCCCGCAGCAGGCCCTGCCGGTGAGTCGAACGTTGGCCGCCGAACTGCGTGGCTGGTAGCCGAGGACTTGGCCGGCCCACAGGCGACCGGATTGTCCGGAGACCATCGTCGGGAGTTTGCCCGTCAGCGGATCTTCGTCCACCTCGACCGCCTCGCCCAAGAGAGTCGGGAGACCGTCGCCGTGGTCAGACCACATCCCACTGCGGGCGTCTCCGTCGTCCGCCAAACGGGCCGGGATCCGACACGGGCCGGCACACGGCCCTACCCACCGCCGGTGCCCGATGATCCCCTCGACGAGCAGGCGCTGGCCCAGTCGGTCCTCGACGCCCTGTTCGGCATGGGCGGACTCCAGAGTCTGATCGACGATCCGGACATCGAGAACATCGACATCAACGGGTGCGACCGGGTGTGGGTCACCTTCGCCGACGGATCGAAGCAGCCTCATGCCGCCCATCGCCGACTCCGACGAGGAGCTGATCGACCTGGTGCGGACGGCGGCCAGCCGGTTCGGCCTCGCCGAGCGGCGGTTCGACCTGGCCCGGCCCGAGGTCGACCTCCGGCTGCCCGACGGGAGCCGGCTCTCCGCCCTGATGGCGGTGACGGCGCGACCGGCGGTATCCATCCGCCGCCACCGATTCGCCGACGCTCTCCCTGGCCGACCTGGTCGACCTGGGCACGCTCGAGCGAGGAGCGTGGCCGCCCTGTTGGCCGCCGCGGTGCGGGCCCGGAAGAACATCGTGGTGTCCGGGGCCATGAACTCGGGCAAGACCACGCTGCTCCGGGCCCTGGCCGCCGAGATCCCCCCCCGGGAGCGCATCGTCACCATCGAGCAGGCATTCGAGCTGGGGCTGGACGCCGACCGTGACCGAC
The DNA here is from genome assembly GCA_963738545.1 of uncultured Acidimicrobiaceae bacterium. Classification (GTDB taxonomy): domain Bacteria; phylum Actinomycetota; class Acidimicrobiia; order Acidimicrobiales; family RAAP-2; genus Bog-756. The sequence continues at coordinate 262,930 of CAVTXA010000007.1, read as the reverse complement.
ACCCGGACATGGTGGCGCTGGAGGCCCGACCGGCCAATGTCGAGGGTGAGGGGCTGATCGTCGGTGGCCGACCTGGTCCGGCGGGCGCTGCGGATGAACGCCGACCGGGTCATCGTGGGCGAGGTCCTCGGGCGACGAGGTGCTGCCCATGCTCAACGCCATGAGCCAGGGCCGGTCCGGCTCGATGTGCACCATCCACGCCGACTCGTCGGCCGGGGTCTTCCGGCGGATCGCCTCCTACGCCGTGCAGGCGCCCGAGCGGCTGCCGCTCGAGGCCAGCAACCTGCTGATCGCCGGGGCCGTCCACCTCGTCGTGCATCTCGACAGCGAGACCTGCGACGAGGCACCGGGTCGCAATCCCGCTCGAGTCGCCAGGCCGGACGGGGGTCCGCACGGTCACGCATCGGTGCGCCGCGGCGGGCGACAGCTCGACGGCGACGTACTTTCCCGCCGTGGCTGGCACGGCGGCGATTCGTGTCGTCGATCCGGGAGGTGGTGGATGCCGAAGGGGTCCAGGTCGTCTCCAACGAGGTCTTCCGACCCGGCCCGGACCGGCGGGCCGTGCCGGCGTCCCCGCTCCGGCCGGAGACGGTGGAGGAGCTGCGCCGCTTCGGCTACCGCGCCGACGGCGTCGGACGCACTGCGGGATCATGGCGTGAGCATCGCTCGTCGTGGCCTGAGTGGCCTGGTGCTCGGCATCGGGGTGCGTCGGCCTCGGTGTGGTCGTGGTGGGGTGTGCGTGGTCCCGCTGAGGCCGATCGCTCGTCGCCCGGACCGGCGCCGTGGCGCCGGCACGGACCCGGTCGCACCATCGCGACAGGGGGCCGGGCCCCGGACGGCGTCGGCGTGCCGCACCTTCCGCTCCTGGTGGTCGGCGGTCGTGGGAGGCGTGCTGGCCGTGTTGGTCACCGGCTGGCCGGTGGCCGTTCCCATCGCCGCCGTGGCCATCTATCGGGCTGCCCAGGCTGTTCGGTCGGACGTCGAGCTCCGATCTCCATCGCCCGGATCGAAGCCATCGCCACCTGGACGGAGATGCTCCAGGGCGACGCTGGCGGCGTCGGCCGGTCTCGGGCAGGCCATCGTGGCCACCGCACCCCTGGTCCCGCTGCCGATCCGACCGGCGACCACCCGCCTGGCCGCCCGGCTGGGTGCCGGCATGGCACCCTCGTGACCGCCCTCCCCCAGTTCGCCGACGAGCTGGCCGATCCCGAGCGCCGACCGGGTGGTGTGCGCCCTCCTGTTGGCCATGGCGGCCCGGGCCCAGCGGCTCGGGGACCTGTTGGCCGCGCTGGCCGACTCCACCCGTGACGAGGTGGCCCTTCGGCTCCGCATCGAGACCAGTCGGGCGTCGGTCCGCAGCGGGGTCCGGACGGTGCTGGTCTTCTCGGTGGCCTTCGCCGCTGGTCTGGTCGTCCTGGCCCGCGCCTACCTGGCCCCGTTCGGGACGGCCCAGGGCGCAGGTCGTGCTGGCGCGTGGTAGGGATCCTGTACGCCGTTGGTCTCACGCTCATGGTCACCCTGGCCCGACCCCCGGCGCCGGTCCGGCTCCTCGGCCGAGCAGGTGGTGGAGCAGTGACGGCGATCGTGATCCTGGTCGGTGGCAGCCGGGCTCGGTGCCTGGGCGTCATCCGGGGCTGCACTGCGCGCGACCGTCGCTCGATGCCTTGGCGGCGACCCTGGACCGGACCGTGGAGGTGCCGCCCGTCCGAATCCTGGCCTCGCCGGTCGGCACAGCCACCGACCGGGCCCGAACGTAGGCACCCGCGTGAGTGGTCGGGGTCGTCGGGAAGGTGGCCCTCGACCGGTTCGGTCACAGCCCTCTGGCCGACCATCCTCGCTGGTCGGGTGCTCTGGCCTCCCTGGCTGTGACCGGCGGAATCGGCGGAGCAGTTGGCCACAAGGTGGTGGTGGCCGGTGTGATCGGTCTCCTCGGTTCCACCGCTCCTCTGGCTTGCGGCCTTGTCCGGTCGAGTCGGGAGTGCCGGCAGGAGTTCCCATCGTGGTGGCCACTGGTGGCCGTACCGGTGTCGCGCCGGCGCGGCCCTCCTGGTCGCCCTGGCTCGAGAAGGGCGAAAGACCGGCGCCGTCACTTCCGCGCCGTGGTGGGCTCAACCGTCGACCTGGTGGTCCTCTGCCTGGCCGGCGGCATGGGCATCGAGGGGGCGCTGCTGGCCGCCACGCAGGTGAGCCCGGACTGGGCTGCCCGTCAGATGGGTCGGGCGCTCCTGCAGGCCCGCGACAGCGGTGAGTCCCCCTGGCATGCGCTCGGGCCGTCTGGGTACCAGGCTCGGCGTGCCCGAGCTGGAGGAGTTGGCGTCTTCACTCTGCAGCTAGCCGGCACCGAGGGAGCCAAGATCCGACAGACCCTGAGCGCCAGGTCCGTATCGCTGCGCCGCCACGAACAGGCCGAGGCCGAGTCGGCCGCCAACGCCACGACCGAGCGACTCTTCCTGCCCGGAGCCCTCCTCCTGATCGGGTTCCTGTTCTTCGTGGGCTATCCCGCCTTCAGTCGGATCCTCGGGGGCTGGTGATGCTGCCGTGCCCTCCCTCGATCCTGTCCCGTCGCATCGCGTGCCGTCGTGCTCCGACGGTCCGCCTGGACGTCCCGTGGTCCATCGAGAGCCACCGTCGTCATCGCCACACCCCGATCACCCACCGAAAGGAACCGCCATGCTCCCCCAACAGGTCGTCCTCCTCTGGACCTATCTCCGGTCCCACGTCCGTGCCGCCGGTGGCTGGAACGAGGCCGGCACCGTCGTCGAAAAGGTCATCCTGACCGCCAGTCTTCGCCGCCCTGGCCATTGCCGTCGGTGCCATCATCGTGAGCAAGGTCACGGCCAAAGCCAACTCCATCAATTTGAACTGAGGTCGCGGTTAGCACGTCGTCGGTCTCCCAGCGGAAACGACCGCACATGGTGGGACGACGGGTCGGCGGTGGTCGAAGCCGTGCTGGTGATCCCGGTAGCCATGCTCCTCCTCATGATGGTGGTCCAGCTCGCCCTGTGGGCCCATGCCGCCCAGGTCGTCCAGTTGGCCGCCTCCGAAGGGGACCAGGTGGCCCGGACAACCGGTGGGAACGTTGCCGCCGGCGAGGCCCGGGCGGCATCGGTGCTTTCGGCGTCGGGCTCGGTCGTCATCTCAGCGACGTCAGCAGTAGTGTCCATCGGTTCAGACGCTCAGGCCACCATCAAGGTGACAGGCCGGGCCGAGGCCGTTCTGCCCTGGTTGGTGCTTCCCGTCACGGCCACGCAGATCGGGCCCGTCCAGGGATTTCGGGCCTCCGGATGAGTCCGTCGCGATCCACGCCGGATGAACAGGGGAGTCTCACGGTAGAGCTCGTGGTGCTGACGCCGGTGTTGTTGCTCGTCGCTCGTGGTCATGGTGGCGTTCGGCCGTATCGCCGAGGCGCGCCAGCAGGTGGTGGAGGCGGCCCGCGCCGGAGCCGAGGTGGCGTCTGTGCAACCCGACGCGATCCGATGCCCAAATGCGAGGCTGGGCTCAACGCATCCGTGGGATCTGTCGGTCACCTCAGGACTTGTGGGGAACGCACCGGTGAACACGGATGTCAGCCACTTCTATCCCGGGGGCTACGTGAGCGTCACGGTGTCCTGCCAGGTCCCACTGGCCGACCTCGCTGTGCCCGGGCATGCCCGGCTCCACCACGGTGCAGGCCTCGTCCAAGGCTCCCATCGACCCCTACCGGTCGGTCGGATGATGACCACAGCACCGCCCCGGGGCCAGTCCGGTTCTATCAGCGCGTTCGTGGCGTTGCTCCTGGTGGCACTCATCGTGCTGCTGGGTCTGGTGGTCGACGGTGGCTCCGCACTCGCCGCCCGGCAGGCGGCGACCGATGAGGCGGAACAGGCGGCCCGCGCCGGTGCCGGCGCCCTGTCGGTCCAGGCTCTCCGCGCCGGATCTCTCCAACTGGATCCCGGGGCCGCGGTGAACGCCGCCGAGGCGTTCGCCGCTGCCGCCGGCCATCCCGGGATCGCCACCGTTTCGCAGAACGTTGTCACCGTGGTGATCCACTTTCGCGTGGGAACGGAGGTCCTCGGCATCGTGGGGATCCACTCGCTTCCGGTCTCGGCGGCGGCCTCGGCTGCCGATCTCCAGGGGGTGACGGTGGGCACACCGTGAGCAGAGCGGTCTCCCCGGCCTCGGTCGACCGTGGGCACGTGGTCAAGCTGGCGTCTTCCGCGCTTGTTCTCGTGGTTCTTGTGGCGGCTGTCCCTATCGTCCTCGTCATCGTGGGAGGCATGCCCTTCACGCACGTGGGCGCATCGGAGGTCTCCCGATCGCTTACGTCGACCCACGCCGGGGATACCCGCCTGGTAACCGGGTGGATTGCTGGGACCGCCCTCCTGCTCGCCTGGTTGGCGTGGATGTGGATGTCGGTCTGTGTAGTCGTCGAGTTGCGATCGTGGGTTACAGGCCGGAGCCCAACGAGACTTCCGGCCAGTCGGACCCTGCAGTCCGTGGCTGCGTGCCTGGTGGGGACGGCGCTGGCCATGTCGACGGTCGGGAAGGCCGCGCCGAGCCCGACGGTGCCGCGGAAGGCGCCCGGGGCGACAAGCCTGTCCTTGCCGTCGACGCGGTCGTCAGAAGTAGACGGATCATCGGTGTCGAGGAAGTCGTCACTGATGGATGAATCTGCGGATCTGACGGACCGGTGCGCGGACGATCTCATACCGATGGCCCGGCTGTTGGGAGTTCCCGATTCGACCGAGGGGGGTGAGGACAGCGATGGGAGTCGATCCCAAGCGAGGGAGCGGACCGGCATCCGACGCAAGGATCCGCCAACGTGCCGAACGCCCGTCGTGTTACCCCCCGTCGCCATACTCTCTACCCATGCGGTCCTCGATCGGGACTCTTGGGATCGGACGTCGGAGACTGCGCACGGTCAGTGGCAGCACGCTGCCGATGAGCCGACCCCGTCCTCGGGTTCGCCCGTGGTCCCGGATTCAGCCGATCTGCCCATCGTCCCGAGAACCCATCTGGTCCGGTCCCGGGAGACGCTGTGGTCCATCGCTGAGGATGAACTGGGCACAGCGCTGCGTTGGGACGAGTTGGCCGAGTACAACTACGGGATTCGCCAGCCCGACGGCCAATCACTCGACAAGGGCCACTGGGTGTCCGCTGGGTGGCGGCTCCTCCTTCCCGCGACCCCTGGTGTCACTTCCGAAGCTGGAGCACCACCGTCAGTCCCGTTTGCTCCACCAGCTCCGTCCAAGCCGTCAGCAAAGGTCGACCCGGTTGCACCGGCCGCCCCCGCTGCACCGCGGGCGCCTGGTGCGCCATCGACCCCCATCGTGCCGGTCGGCGGGGGTGTGGTGGGTGCAGGGGTGGTGCGGCTTCTCGACCGACTCCGGCGCGTCCAACAGCGCCATCGGCCCGAAGGCGGCTATATCCGGTTGCCCGACGGGGAGGGGAGCCGGTTCGAGCAGCGGCTGCGGATCGGTGAGGGCTGGAGCATCACCCACGAAGTGGACGTTGCTGTCCGACGGGCCACAGAGTCACTGGTCGTCCCCAGGGGGGAGAAGCCCCCGGGATCGGCTTACGCCCCGGCTCAGGAACGGCCGGAAACCGCGCTTCACGTTCTCGGGGTGAGAATCCACCCCGAGGTGATCGAGTTGGTTCTGGCCGGGGCGGACCGTCGAGTCGTCGTAGTCGAACGGGCGGACCTCGGGCGGCCAGCGGTAGGGGCGCCCGGCCAGCAGCGCGCCAGCGCCCCCTTGCTGGCCACGGTTGGTCGGGGTCCCTCGGGCCCGGTGATGGTGAATCTGGAGGCTCTCGGCTCTCTTGTGGTGCGGGGAAACCCCGAAGTGGCTGACGCTGTCGTACGGGCACTCGCCCTCGAACTGGCCACGTCCTACTGGGCGGGCCAATTCTCTGTCGCTGTGGTCGGATTCGGATCGGAGCTGGACCGTTTCGAGGGGGTCACGTCCCACGCCGACATCGCCGACCTGATCCGGGCTCTGTACCGGAGGAATATCCAGGGCACGGAGCGGCTCCGTTCGACTGGTTATGTCTCCTTCGCCCAGGCCCGCCAGACCGAAGCCTCTGATCAATGGGCCCCCCTCGTGGTCATCTGCGGACCAGCGGTAGACGAGTCCGACGTCACCGAGCTTCTCGCCATTGCCTCGGACCCTGCCCTCGGTACGGCTGTGATCGGCGTGGGTGAACGGGCCGAGGCCCAGTATTCGGTGCGGCTGACCGGTGAGACCTGGTCCGCCTCACTCGGTCTGCTCGAGGCCGTGGCCTTCCCTCAACGCATCGAGGCCGACGACTGGAGGCAGGTCACGTCGCTGCTGGAGACTGCCGCCTCTCGGGAGTCCGTGCTCTCCTCCGAGGAGCCGTATGTCAATCTTCCCATCCGTCTCCCGGTGGCGGCCTTGGATGAGCATGGGTCGGCTCGATCGCAGCCGACGCGTGCTCAGCATCCGGCGCCGAAGGTGCCCATAGAGGAACCCCACGTCGACCCAGAATCGGGCGTTGATGCGGGGCAGGTCGGGGCTGATGGCAGCGAACCGGCCGTCCTTGTGGCTGTGCTCGGTCCCATCGAGATCCGTGGGGCGGTGAGGCCGTTCAGCCGGGCATGGGCCGAGGAGCTCGTGGTCTATTTGGCCATGCACCCGGGCGGTGTGTCTAACGAAGTATGGGCCACGGCACTGTGGCCCGACCGACTGATGGCACCCTCCAGCCTGCACTCGACGGCGTCGGTGGCCAGGCGGGCTCTGGGCCAGAGGGCCGACGGTAACGACCACCTTCCCCGTTCGCACGGACGCCTGACGTTGGCGCCGACGGTGGGGACCGATTGGGACCAGTTCGTGACCCTCGCCGGGACCAATCAACCAGAGCGGTGGCGCCAGGCGTTGACATTGGTGCGGGGCAGGGCGTTCGAGGGCCTTCGATCCTCGGACTGGCCGATCCTCGAAGGGATTGCTCCAGCCATCGAGTCGGCTGTCGTCGACCTCAGCGGCCGCCTGGCCGGGACGTACCTCAGGCGGGGAGATGCCCAGGGAGCGGAGTGGGCTGACCGCCGAGGCCTTGTGGTCAGCCCCTATGACGAGCGCCTCTACCGGATGCTCATGAGGGCCGCTGACGCCGGAGGCAATCCCGCAGGGGTTGACGCGGTGATGGCCGAACTGCTGAAGCTTGTCGCCGAGGACATCGAGCCCTTTGATGCCGTCCACCCGAGCACCATGGACCTCTACTATCAACTCAGTCGTCGCCGGAGGCTCCCTAATCCCGGACGTTGAGCTGGTCCGCAGCGATGCCCAAGCCCTAGCCACACATGTCGACGTGCTGCTGCGGTCGGCGACGACACGCCCTCCGCACGGGCCGGTGGCTATGCAACCGTTCGAGAGCGCGTGCCGGGCCGTCGCGTTGTGGTGTTGTCGGGTTTGTGTCTAGTCTTGTAGACAGTTAGTGTCTAGTAGAATAGCCTGATAGAGTGAAGGTTCGAGACCTCCGGAGGGTCATGAAACAAAGGGGTTGCGTTGAAGTCCGACACTCTGGCTCTCATCTCATTATCCGTTGTGGTCGTTGCCAGACAGTCGTCCCGATCCACAGTGGGGAGCTCCCAACCGGCACGCTTCGATCGATCGTTCGCGACCTGGCTCCATGTTTCGGCAAGGGATGGTTGAACTGACATGATCAAGACAGAGATTGGGGTCCAGCGATACCACGCCACATGTGAGCTCGACCCGTCGGGACAGTGGTTGTCCGAGCTGGAAGAACTTCCGCAGGTGCATTCGTTTGGGAGGACGCTTGGCAAGGCGCGCGAGTATTTGATCGACGCTCTGGCTCTTTGGCTGGATATTCCTGTGGAGCGTGCATGCAGTCAGATTCAATTTCGATTGCCTGAGTTGCCCGATCACATCCAGGAAATCGTAGAGAAGGCGTTAGCCGAGCGAGAGATCGCCGATGCAGTGAGCAAATCTGCGAGCAACGCAGTTACCGAAGCAGCGTTGTCGCTGGTCCATGATGCCCATCTGTCGCTCCGAGATGCCGGCGAGGTTCTTGGTCTGTCACATCAGCGCATTCAACAACTGGTCTCAGGGGCTGAAACATCGAGGTCTGACCAAGTGGAACTCGCAGTCAGCCTTTCCGAGGACCTTGCTGAAAGTCTCCGACGTCTTCTTCCGGGCGTTGAGAAGGAGGGGTTGGGAGCGATTGCTGGGGCCGTCGGTATCGGTTTAGCCCTTGCTTGGATCGAGAGTCACCCGAGATAGTCAGCAGCTGTCGTTGAGGCCGGTTCAGCCCCAACCCTCGAGGCGTTCCTCAGGTGTCGAGATGGCTCGTGATTCGATCACAACCCTGCCAGATGAGGCGGCTCGTCATCCCTCGACCGCTTCTTGCGCCAACCGATCGGTGCGCATTCGGCCAGGACGAAGCGACTTCTGTCAGCAAGCCGCTGGCGGCCACAGGGGGCAGCGTCCGCCAGGTGGATCGGCTTCCTTCTTTCAGCTTGTCGACCATCGATGCAGACAGCGCGACAATGTAAAAGAGGTGGCCGACTCCTTCCTAGTGCCAGCGCCAGCCATTGACCATGGCACGCGCATCGGCCTGCGATCCGGACCTGCTTGATGTGGTCACCGAGATGATCTCGATGTGTGACCCGTGCAGCACGTAGAACTGGGTGCCGAACTGGGCTGGTGATCCCTTGAGGGTCAACTCGTAGGTTGCCTCGGCCACGGTACCGAGACGATTGTGGACAACCGAAGTCTTGGGGTCACTCGCCCTCAGTTCCGCCAGACCGATCTTGGCTTCAGCCACGGCTGCCGGCGCGAAGGCGTTGCCGGTCGGCGCACCGGACGATGAGGTGACGATGATGTTCAGGTTCGCCACCGTTGACCCACTGACCGGACCGACGGCAAATACCTTCATTCCCTTGGATGCTGCCGAACTGACCTCGCCGCTCAGGGCATTGGCGAGTGTCGGATCGTTGTGGACGGCCGCGTTCAGCAGCGCAGTGACATCACCGCCGTTGAGAGGTACTTGCTTCCAACCGGCGGGAAGGGTGAAGGAGAACCCGTAGGTGGGTTCGCTGACCACCGAGGGGGACGTGGCCCCGGCACTGCCCTCGCCGAGTGCGAACACACCCGTCATCAACAGAGCCGACGCCGTGATCAGCGCCGGCCATCGCTTCGGACGATCACGCCTCATCCGGTTTCCTCCTATCGTGGCCATGCCTCAGGCATGGGTGATTCGAGATGACTCGACGGTGTTCAATCGGCACCTGTCCCGGCGGTCTTGAGTCCCATGAACCGGTGCCCCCCCTTGTGAGTGCCACTGGCGCAACACGCTGGTTCGGCAAGGTCGGCAAGCCCGATGGCTACCCTCTCGGCTCGAACCGCTCGGCCACGGCCCCCGAGCCGAACTCCAGCCGACTCACCAGCCTCAAGTCAACATGGTGCGACAGCCCTGCGAACAACGTCGGCCCGTGGCCCGCGAGTCTGGGATGCACGACGAACTCGTACTCATCGATCAATCCCAGTTCCGTCAATGCCAGGGGGAGCTGCACGCCTCCCACAAAGAGCCCGTTGCCCGGCTCCTCTTTGAGTTGCCGAACGGCGTCGCCCAGATCCCCGCGGAGTAGCTCCGCGTTCCAATCGACCTGGTCCAGGGTGCTTGACACCACGTACTTCTTCGCCGCGTCGATCGTCTCGGCGAAGGGTTCCGTCCACGCAGGTCGTGCTCCCGCCGGCGCCGGCAGCCGCCAGGCCGATTCCATCATTTCGTAGGTCACCCGGCCGAAGAGGAGGGCATCGGCGTGCTCGAGGTTCTCCCTGGCATGACGGTGCAGGTCTTCGTCAGCGGGGATCGCGCGGTGATCGCAGCACCCGTCCAAGGTGACGTTGATGGAGTACCGAAGTGGTCGCACCGTCCGAAGAGTACCGTCGACGGGAGGAGGCCGGGTGGCGATCGGGGCTCGTCGGGGCGGACTGCCCGTCTGGCCTTGGCGAACCTCGGCACGGTTGCGAACCTGGCACCCTCGACACCATCATCAGATCGAGACACCTCTGGGGAGCCACGGGCACCCCACTGATGCGAGCCGGAGGTAGCTCCTGACTTCCGAGGCCTACAGCACCAACTCCGCCAACAGCTGCAACGTGTCGGGCCCACCCGACACGAGCAGGGTGGTGGCGATGGACTCCTTCCACCCCTCGAGGTCGTCACGGATCTTCTCCTTGGGGCCGATCAACGCCGTGTCCTCGATGAGCTTGGTGGGGACGGCGGCGATGGCCTCGTCGCGGTGGCCGGCCAGGTACAGCTCCTGGATCTTGGTGGCCTCGGCCTCGTAGCCCATGCGCGGCGTAGACATCGAAGTGGAAGTTCATCGACTTGGCGCCCATGCCCCCGATGTAGAGGGCCACCGACGGGCGCATCAGGTCGGCGGCCCGCTCGATGTCGTCGTCGATGATGGTGGGGGCGAAGGCGATGACCTCGAAGTCCTCGGCGGTGTGTCGGGCCCCGGGGCGGGCGAACCCCTCGGCCAGGGCCGGCTCGAAGGCCTTCACCGCGTTGGGGGAGAAGAAGATGGGGAACCAGCCGTCGGCGATCTCGGCGGCCAGGGCCACGTTCTTCGGTCCCTCGGCTCCCAGGATGATCGGGGATCTCCGGTCGCAGCGGGTGCACGATCGGCTTCAGCGCCTTGCCCAGCCCGGTGCCGCCCGGGTAGGGGAGCGGATAGTGGGGGCCGTCACTGGTGACCACGCCCTCACGGGCCACCACCTGGCGCACGATGTCCACGTACTCGCGGGTCCGGGCCAGGGGCTTGGAGAAGGATTGTCCGTACCAGCCCTCCACGACCTGGGGGCCGGACACGCCGAGTCCCAACACGAAGCGACCGCCCGAGAGGTGGTCGAGGGTGATGGCGGCCATGCCCATGGCCGTCGGGGTCCGACCCGAGAGCTGGCAGAGGGCCGTGCCCAGCCGGAGCTTGGTGGTCTGGGCGCCCAGCCAGGCCAGGGGGGTGAGGGCGTCGGACCCGTAGGCCTCGGCCGTCCACACCGAGTCGAACCCGAGGCTCTCGGCCGAAGCCACCTGCTCAGGGGCGTTGGCCGGCGGTCCGGCCCCCCAGTAGCCGAGCTGCAGTCCGAGCTTCATGTCCTTCATGGATTCCTCCCCTGGGCGCGATCTCCCGACCCTAGTGGGGGTGGCATCCGTGATGGCATTCCCGCCCCGGATCGGCCGATGAGCCTCTCGCTCAGCCCTGGTCGTCGTCCGACTGGCGGGCACCCCGCCAATCCGGTGCAGAATCACTCCATCCCCACACGTCCCGCGAGCCCCCCAGCCAGACGAACCACGAGCAAGGACGACCAGACCGGTGACCACCATCAGCGCCTTTGACGGGGCCAGGCCCACGCATCAGGGGGACCTGACCCTCGAGACGGCGGGCATCGTCCCCATCCCCGAGGATGCACGCTACGGAGCCAACTGGCGGAACTTCACGGTCTGGTTCGCCCCCAACATGGAGCTGTCCGGGGTCTTCACCGGCACCCTGGCCGCGGGCCTCGGCCTCGGTCTGGCTGCGGGCATCGCCGCCATCGTGATCGGAGTCCTCCTCGGGGCCGCCCCCGTGGCCGGCCTGGCGCTGTGGGGCCCGAAGACAGGCATGGCCCAGCTGCCGTTGGCCCGCCTGCCCTTCGGTAAGTCCATCTCGGTGGTGGCCTTGGTGCAGTGGGTGTCGTCGGTGGCCTGGGATGCCCTGGTCGGACTGTTCGGCGGCCAGGCCGCCCAGATCCTCTTCCACGTGCCCTTCGCCGTCGGTGTGCTGGTGGTCCTGGCCCTGGAGGGGCTGGTCGGTTTCCTCGGCTACGAGTTCATCCACCGCCTCGAGAGCTGGGGGGCGGTCGTGCTCACCGTCCTGTTCGTGCTCCTCACCTACAAGATCCTGGCCCACCGTCACTTTCCCGTGCACAACACCGTGCATGGCGGCGTGGCTGTGGCCATGTTCTTCCTCATGGTCACCATCGCCTTTTCGGGGGGCTTCAGTTGGGCCACCTATGCCGCCGATTACAGCCGCTACATGGCCGCCGACACCCCCCGACAGCCCCTGTTCTGGTTCACCTTCGCCGGCCTGGCCGCATCCTTCCTGTGGGTGTACACCATCGGCCTCCTGGGAGCCAAGACCCTGGCCAGCCAGACGGCGGCGGGCGTCCAACAGCTGATGGGCGGGGGGCTGCTCGGGGGGCTGGCCCTCCTGGCCATCATGTTCGGTGCCGTCACCTCCAACGCCCTCAACGACTACTCGGGCTCGCTCGCCGTGCAGGCCGGTGGGGTCAAGGTCAAGCGCCACGTCTCCGCGCTGATCGGTACGGCGGTGGCCTTCTTCCTCATCTTGTGGCTCGACACCGGTGATGTGGCGGCCAAGTTCCAGAACGTCCTGCTGTTCACCGCCTACTGGATCGCACCCTTTCTGGCCGTGGTGGTCATCGACTGGCGGGACCGGCGGGACGGGGTCAACCGAGAGACCCTGGTCCACATGCTGGAGTGGCGGAACCTGCGGACCGGCTGGCCCGCCCTCTTGTCGTTGGCGGTGGGCTTCGCCGCCATGGTGCCGTTCATGGACACGGGCCTGGTGCACGGCGCCGTGTCGAACCAGCTGGACGGTGCCGACCTCTCCTTCCTGGTGGGGTTCGTGGTGGCCGGCGCGCTCTACTATCCCCTGCGGACCTTGGCCGCCCATCCGGCCCAGCCCGGCGGGGATCGACCCGGGGCCACGTCGCCCGCCGACCCGCTCGACGGGGCCGAGGCTCCGGCGCCAGTGGTGTCCTGAGCTCCGCCGGCCCGGATACTCCTGCTCGGCTTCATCTGCGGCCCGGGATCAGTCGGGACGGTGGTCGCCTAGGGACACCAGCGCTCGGTCGTGGAGCTCACTGATTCCCGCCGCCGTCTCCTTGGCCACCACGTCCACCTCGGGTACCGAGCCGTAGTCCCCGGTGATGCCGAAGATGAGGGCCCCGTTGTAGGAGAGGATGGCGGTACCGACCCGGAGCCCGTGGCTGATGGGGACGAAGGGACGGTATTCGACCATGGGTCGTCCCAAGCAGTACAAGGGGCATTGAGGGCCGGGCACGTTGGTGGTGACGGTGTTGAGCGAGCGCTGCCCGTAGTGACGCATGGCCCGGATCGTGCAGCGGCTGACCGCCCCCATCAACAGGGGCGGAGCGAGATTGCCTACTGACGCCACGGTCTCGCCCGCCTCCACGGTGTGCGAGCCCTTCAGTCGCGCCATCTGGGCCGTGACCGCCTCGAGACGGTCGACCGGGTCGGCTAGGTGGACCGGAAGCTCGCAGAGGATGGCCGAGACCCGGTTGTCCGGTACCCCTCGACCACCGTCGCCACGGGTGGACACGGGCACCAGGGATCGCACGACGGCCCCGTCCGCCTCGTCGCCCCGACCCTCCAGCAGGGCGCGGTAACCCCCGGCCACGGCGGCCAGCACGACGTCGTTCACCGTGCCCCCGTAGGCGGCCCGGATGGTCTTCACGTCGGCGAGGCTGGCGGAGGCGTGGGCCCACGCCCGGTGGGGTCCCACCGGCCCTTCGATGGAAAGGGACCGGGTCGGGGCCAGGTGCTCGGCGAAGCGCAAGGCGCCGGCGACCGTGGCCAGACCGGAGCGGACGGCAACCAGGGGATGGGCGACGGCGGCGGGGATCTGGCCGGCCACGCCCCCGAGGTCCGATGCCAGTCCTCCCCAGGCGTCGAGTACCTTGAGCGCGCCGGACGGCTCGGACCGCGGCGCCCAGGGCACCGGTTCGGTGACGACGGTGTCGGCGACGAGGTCCATCAGCACGGTGAGGAGCCCGATGCCGGCGATGCCGTCCACCATGCAGTGGTGGACCTTGAACACCAGCGCCCACATCCCACCCTCGAGGCCCTCGACGAGCCACATCTCCCACAGCGGCCGGGCCCGGTCCAAGGGCTGGGACATCAGCCGTCCCATCAGTCGGCAGAAGGCGGCATCGGATCCCGGCGCGGGCAGTGCCGTATGCCGGACGTGGTAGCCGAGGTCGAAATCGGGATCGTCGACCCACACCGGACGACCCAACTCGAAAGGCACGGTCCGGACCCGCTGCCGGTAGCGGGGGAGGAAGGCCAGTTTCGAGGCCACCAGCGCTTCGAAGGCACCGTCATCAGGTGGCGGGTCGGCGAAGATGCAGGCCACGCCGATGTGCATGTGGACAGATCCGTCCTCCAGGTGGAGGAATTCGGTGTCGAGAGCGCTCAGCCGGTCCATCAGCACCTCCCTTCTCCTCCCCGCCCCACTCTGCACCCTAGAACCGTTGACCGACGCGGGCCCCTCGCCATTCACCCGGAGGCTCAAAGCCGGAGATCCAGCGGTCCAGCGGCCCGATTCGTGACCTTTGGCCCTAATGGCTCGAGCCGAACCGGCCTACGTTCGGAATGGTCATCGGCTACCTCGGGAGGAGCGATGAACACGGGAACCCAGGAGTTCATGCGCCACACGGACGCCTTCTCGTGGTACCTCGAAAAGGATCCCGGGCTTCGCTCCACCATCCTGGCCGTGGCGTGGCTCGACGGGCCGCCGGACGTCGCCGCCCTGGCCGCACGCCTGGAGCGGGCGACGCGCCTGGCCCCCCGCTTCCGGCAGCGGCCGGTGGAGGTGCCCGGTCGGCTGGCCAACCCGCGATGGGTCGATGGGGACTTCGATCTCTCCTGGCATCTGCGGGTGATCGCCGCACCCGCTCCAGGAACCCGGGCCACCGTCCTCGAGTTCGTCCGGGTCGAGGCCATGACCGGGTTCGACCGCTCCCGACCGCTGTGGACGTTCACCCTCGTGGAGAAGGTGAGCGGGAACCGGGCGGCCCTGATCATGAAGGTCCACCATTCCCTCACCGACGGCATCGGGGGCATGCAGCTGGCCCTCCTGCTCTTCGATCTGACCCGGGACGCCCGACCGGGAGACCTGGTCGAGGCACCGTCCCCCACCCACCGCGAGCCCCATGCCCTCGGACTCGTCCGGGACGGCCTGGCCCACGACGGGCAGCTCGCCGCACAGACGGTGTCCCACGGGCTCTCCTGGGCCGTGCCCGTCACGGCACGCGTGGCGCGACATCCCCTCCGCTCCGCGTGCACCGCCCTGAGCACCGTGCGGTCGATCGCCCGCTTCGTCCAGCCCGTCTCCGACACCCGCTCCCCGGTCATGACCACCCGGAGCCTGAACCGGCACCTCGACATGATCACCGTGGAGCTCGCCGACCTCAAGCGGGCGGCGGCCTCGGCCGGAGGCACGCTCAACGACGCCTTCCTCGCCGCGCTCACCGGGGGCCTCCGCCGCTACCACGAGCACCACGGTGCCGAGGTGGGAGAACTCCGCGTCACCCTGCCGATCTCGATCCGACGGGAGGGCGACCCCACCGGTGGGAACCGGATCACCCTGCAGCGGTTCACGGTCCCCGTCGGCCTCGGTGACCCCGGTGTGCGGTTGCGGCGGATCGGCCAGCGGTGTCGAACGGCGCGTGACGATCTCGCCGTGCCGTGGAGCAACGCCATCGCCGGCACGCTCAACCTGCTGCCCTCGAGGGCGGTGGGCAGCATGCTCAAGCACATCGACTTCGTGGCCAGCAACGTACCGGGCATCGGTGTCCCCCTCTATCTGGCCGGGGTGGCCGTGTCGGAGTACGTCGTCTTCGGCCCGACCACCGGATCGTCCATGAACGCCACGTTGCTCTCCTACGACGGGACCTGCTGTGTCGGATTCACCCTGGACGCCTGCGCCGTCCCCGACGCCGACATCTTCATGGGCTGCATGCGTCAGGGATTCGAGGAGGTGCTCGAGCTGGCCGGTGGCCACCGCCCGGTGGAGCTGCCCCTCCGGGGGTGCCGGCCGTGAGGGTCCGCACCGGAGCCACGGGGTCGGGGGCCGCCACGGCCCCCTCGCCCCCTCAGGAACGACGGGGCCACGAGGATAAGGAGTACCGCATGTCAGCGCTATCCATCGAAGGCGACACCATCGTCGATGCCTTCCGGCTGAACGTGCAGCGGACCCCGGACCGGCCGGCGCTGCGGTGGAACCGTGACGGGGACTGGGTCGGCTGGACGTGGTCGGAGTACGGCCGGGCGGTAGCGGTGTGGACAGCGGGCCTGGCCGAATCGGGCGTGTCCACCGGCGACACCGTGGCCATCCTGTCTGGCAATCGTGCCGAGTGGCATCTGGCCGACTTCGCCACGTTGAGCAACGGCGCGGTCACCGTGCCCGTCTACCCGACGAGCTCACCCGAACAGGTGGCCTACGTGCTCGGCCACGCCGAGGTGGTGGTCTGTCTCGTCGAGGACGCCGACCAGCTGGCCAAGCTGCTCGAGGTGCGTGACCAGCTGCCGAAGCTCAACCGCGTCGTCGTGTTCGATGCGGCCCAGCCGTACCACGATCCGTTCCTCATGAGCGTCGGCGAACTGCGCGCCGCCGGGGTCGACCGCCTCCGGCGCCAACCGGACCTGTATGACGTTCGGGCCGATACGGTGGGGCCGGGTCAGCTGGCCACCCTGGTGTACACCAGCGGCACCACCGGTCCTCCCAAGGGGACCATGATCGATCACGGCACGATCATGTGGACCTTGCGCAGCTCGGCCTCCGTGTTCGAGCTCCGGGAGGGCGAGCGCTTCCTCTCGTTCCTGCCCCTCAGTCACATCGCCGAGCGCATGATCAGTGACTTCGCCTCGGCGGCCACCGGAGGCGAGACGTGGTTCGCCCGGAACCTGGGCACGGTGGGAGCGGACCTGTGTGCCTGTCGTCCGACCGTCTTCTTCGCCGTGCCGAGAATCTGGGAGAAGCTTCGCGACGCCGTGCTCGGGGCGTTGGGCGAGGCCATCCCCCCGCCGGGCGCGGTGCGAGAGGCTTCCCGGCCACCGGTCGATGCCGCGCTGGGCCGTTCCATCCGCCAGGGCCTGGGCCTGGACCAGGCCCACATCCTGGTCTCGTCGGCTGCCCCGATCCACCCCGACCTCCTCCGGTGGCTGGGGTCGGTCGGCCTGCCCGTGCTCGAGATCTACGGCCAGACCGAGACCTGCGGTCCCACCACGGTGAATCCGCCCAGGGACAACCGGCTCGGCACCGTCGGGACGGCCATCCCCGGGGTGGACGTGCGCATCGCCGGTGATGGCGAGGTGCTGGTGCGGGGGGGCAACGTCTGTCAGGGGTATCTCCATGACGCCCAGGGCACGGCCGAACTCATCGATCGTGACGGCTGGATGCACTCCGGAGACATGGGGGCGCTGGACGACGACGGCTATCTCCGCATCACCGGCCGGAAGAAGGACCTGATCATCACGGCGGCCGGTCAGAACATCGCGCCCCAGGGCATCGAGTCGGATCTGCGCAACCACGAGCTGCTGTCCGAGGCCGTGGTGATCGGTGACGGCCGGCGTTACCTCACCGCCCTGCTCACCCTGGACGCCGAGGCGCTGCTGGCCTGGGCGGCCAGACGGGGGAAGGAGGCCGGATCCGTGACCATGCACAGCGACCCAGAACTCCACCAGGAGATCACCAAGATCGTCGACGAGGTCAACGCCACCCGCTCCCGGGTGGAGCGGGTCAAGGTCTTCCGGGTGCTGGACCACGGGTTCGGCACGGCCTCGGGTGAGATGACCCAGACCCTGAAGGTCAAGAGGAACGTCGTGATCGAGAAGTACCGGACCCTGGTCGACGAGATGTACGGAGGGTCGTGACCGTCGGGACCCCGACCACCCCGGGGGTCCCGGCGCGGCTCCCAGGAATGGGGTCAGCTACCCCATGGGGGCGATGTAGTGCTCGGCGAACTGCTCGCACACGGCCAGGCGGGCGGCATGGATGGATTCGGGGGTGTCGCCCTCCTTGGCCTGGACGGCCATCCATGGGGCGCACAGCAGGTCGGTGACCCCGGCGTCCTCCAGGCGGTGGTAGAGGTCGAGGTCGGGGAAGGCCTTCACGGCCACGTAGATCGAGAACGGTTCGTGCTCACGGCCCGCCCGCTTCACGGCGTCCTTGATGGTGGCCACTTCGGCGAAGGCCTGCTCGGGGGAGGCAGCACCCGTGTTGACCCAACCGTCGCACAGTGTGGAGGCGCGTAGCAGCGCGGCCTCGGAGTTGCCCCCGCCGATGAAGGGGACAGGCTCGGAGGGGGACGGGTTCATCTGGCAGGCGGGGACGTCGTAGTACTCGCCGTGGTACTCCACCCAGCCCCCGCTCCAGAGGGCCTTCAGGGCCGGGATCATCTCGTTCAACCGTTTGCCTCGGTTGTGGAAGTCCTGGCCGGTCTGGAGGTACTCCTCCTCGCACCAGCCCACGCCGACACCGAGCCGGACCCGGTTGCCGGACAGCACCGCGGCCGTGCCGACCGTCTTGGCCACGGTGATGAGGTCCCGCACCGGGGCGATGTAGATGCCGGTGGTGAAGGTGAGGTTGGTGGTGACCCCCGACAGGGCCGAGATCAGGCACATGGGATCGGGCCAGGCCGTCTCCTTCTCCCAGAACGGCGCCCCGTCCGGTGCCTTCGAGTACGTGTACTTGGACTTGAGGTCCCGGGGGTTGAACAGGTGGTCGGAGAGGTAGATCCCCGAGTACCCGAGGGTGTCGGCCGCCGTCGAGAGGCTCAGGACCTCGTCGAGGGGAAGGAAGGTGACTGCTTGGTGGAAGCGCATACGAACGAGCGCCCGCTTTCTGTTCGGTCCGGTAGGGGTCGGTCCGGTGCCTGTCCGGGGTCAGTAGGTCGGCCGGTGGCGTCCGGTCAGCGACCGACCGGCGCCGAGGGTGCGAAGGCCACCGGGATGTGTTTCACGCCGTTGATGAAGTTGGAGCGGAGCCTCTTGACCTCGCCGTCCAGATGGATGTCGGGCATGCGGTCGAGGAGCCGGTCGAACATGACCTTGATCTCCATGCGGGCCAGATTGGCGCCCAGGCAGAAGTGGGGCCCACCGCCACCGAAGGCCATGTGGTTGTTGGGGGTGCGGGCGATGTCGAAGCTGTTGGGGGCGTCGAAGGCCGTCTCGTCCCGGTTGGCCGAGATGTGCCAGAACACCACCTTGTCGCCCTCGGCGATCTTCTGGTCGCCGATGACCACCTCGGCGGTGGCCTGGCGCCGGAAGTGCATGACCGGCGAGACGAAGCGCAGCATCTCCTCGATGGCCGACGGGAGGAGGGACCGGTCGGCCCGGAGCTTCGCCCACTGGTCGGGGTGGTCGAAGAAGGCCACCAGGGCACCCGAGATGAGGTTCCGGGTGGTCTCGTTGCCGGCCACGGCCAGCAGCATGAAGAAGAGGTCCAGCTCGAGCTGGGAGAGTGCGTCGCCCTCGATCTCGGCCTGGGTCAGGACGCTGAACAGGTCCTCGTGGGGGTCGAGGCGCTTCTTCGCGCACAGCTCGTCGGCGTAGGCGAACAGCTCCATCGAGGCCTGGGCCCCGGCGTCGGCCTCGCGCTGGTACTCGGGGTCGTCGGAGCCGATCATGCGGTTGGACCAGTCGAAGACCAGGTGCCGGTCCTCTTGGGGCACGCCCATCAGGTCGGCGATGACCTGGAGGGGCAGCTCGGCGGAGACCTGCTCCACGAAGTCCGCCGAGCCCTGCTCGCACACCCCGTCCAGGATGCCGTCGGTGGCCGCCACCACCTTGATCTCGAGATCCCGGATCATCCGGGGGGTGAACCCTTTGTTCACGAGGCGCCGGTAGCGGGTGTGCATGGGCGGGTCCATGTTCAGCATCATCATCCGCTGCTGGCCCAGCATCTCCTCGTCGGAGTCGTGGAACAGGCTGGTGGCCCGGTAGGACGAGAAGTGCTCGTAGTCCCGGTTGACCCCGACGCAGTCGTCATAGCGGGTGACCGACCAGAAGCCCTCGGCGAAGCCCTGGGGATCGGGGTGCCACTGGACCGGTGCCTCCCGCCGGAGGCGGGCGAACCACTCGTGGGGCACCCCTTCGACGAAATTCTCCGGGTCGGTCAGGTCGATGTCGGTGATGTCCATGGTGTTCCCCCTGATCAATCCGAACCCGGCGACACCTCCCGGAACGGCCCTGTGGCGGTCGGGTGGTTCACTGGCACCGGCCTGCTCGGTCGATGACGTTTCTAGAACGTGTATCAGTTATCATAGGCGAGTCGTGCCCGAGGCTCCACCTCCCGTGAGGGGGGGAGCACTCGACACGGTCGTGGTCACGAAGATGTTCACCAGATGGTGCGGCACCGGGGGAAGGCCGGGGGAGCGACGTACGCAGGGGACGATGGTCGCCCCGACGGACTCGTCACTCTCCCGCCGGTCCGCCGTGGGATGTGGGTAAGTTCGTGAGTCCGGACCGGTTCCCGGATGTCAGCGTCAGCGTCAACGAGTGGAGGGATCACCCGACATGTATCTCGAAGAGACTCCCGAACAGCTGGCCCTGCGGGCCGAACTACGGGCCTACTTCGCCGATCTCCTGACCGACGAGGCCCGCAAGGCCCTGGACAGCGAGACCGAGGGCGGGGCCATGCACCGGACCCTGGTCCGCCAGATGGGCCAGGACGGCTGGCTGGGCATCGGCTGGCCCACCGAGTTCGGTGGCCAGGGCCGTCCGGTCTCCGACCAGTTCATCTTCTTCAACGAAGTACAGCGGGCCCGGGCCCCGTTCCCCTTCGTCACCCTCAACACCGTCGGCCCCATGCTCATGCGTTACGGCACCGAGGAGCAGAAGAGCTTCTTCCTCTCCGGCATCCTGGCCGGTGAGATCAGCTGTGCCATCGGCTACACCGAGCCCGGGGCCGGGACCGACCTGGCCTCGCTGCGCACCCGGGCCGTCCTCGACGGCGACGAATGGACCATCAACGGCAACAAGGTCTTCACCAGTGGCGCCGACCAGGCCGACTACATCTGGCTGGCCGCCCGCACCGACCCCGATGCCCCCAAGCACAAGGGCATCTCGATCTTCCTGGTCCCCACCAGCGATCCCGGCTTCTCCTGCACCCCGATCGTCACGGTGGGCAGCGTGGTCACCACCGCCTCCTACTACGACAACGTCCGGGTCCCTCAGTCGGCCATGGTCGGCGGACTCAACGAGGGGTGGCGCCTCATCACCGGCCAGCTCAACCACGAGCGCGTGGGCCTCGGAGCGATGACCGCCCTGCCCACGCGGCTGTGGGCCGAGACGGCCCAGTGGGCCATCGACGAGGGCGTCGCCGACGTGGACTGGGTCCAGGCCGACCTGGGACGCACCTACGCCCTGTTGGAGGCCCAGAAGCTCCTCAACTGGCGCATGGTGGCCGCCGTGGCCGACGACACCCTCGGTCCGGCCGACTCGTCCGCCGTGAAGGTGTTCGGCACCGAGACGACCCTCGACATCTTCCGCCGGCTCCAGGGCATCGTGGGATCGGCCGGCTACCTCCACCCGTACACCCCGGGCGCGGCGATCCGTGGCGACCTCGAGCGGGCCGGTCGGCAGTCCCAGATCAACACGTTCGGGGGCGGGGTCAACGAGGTGCAGCGTGAGATCCTGGCCATGGCCGGGTTGGGGATGAAGCGGTCGTCTCGGTGAGCACCGAGGCGGTCACCGAGACGTCCTCGTTGGAGGAACGCCTGCAGGAGTTCGTGGGGCTGTCCACCGGGCCACCGGCCCCGGGGCCGGATGCGGTCAACGTCCCGATGATCCGGCACTGGGTGGAGGCCATGGGGGACGAGAACCCCGTCTACCTCGACGACGAGGCGGCTCGGGCCAACGGCTTCGACGGCATCATCGCCCCTCCGACCATGCTCCAGGCCTGGATCATGGCTGGGCTCAAGGCCACCCTGGCCCGCGACGAGGACAGGGCCAGGAGCGAGGAGGGCGACCCCGCCGACCGGTCTCCCAGCGACACCCTGATGGCCATGCTGGACGACGCCGGCTTCACGTCGGTGGTGGCCACCAACTGCGATCAGCACTACGTGCGACCGCTGGTGCCGGGTGACCAGCTGGCCGTCACCAGTGTGATCGACTCGGTCAGTGGAGAGAAGGCCACCGGCCTCGGGACCGGGCATTTCGTGACCACCCGCCTCGAGTTCACCGACCAGAGCGGGGCGCCGGTCGCCACCATGAAGTTCCGCATCCTCAAGTTCCGGCCCCGGGAGAAGACCCCGGATCCCGCACCCCGGCCGCTGCGTCCGCGGCCGGCTCTCACCCAGGACAACCGCTTCTTCTTCGACGGGGCCAAGGAGCACAAGCTGCTCATCCAGAAGTGCTCGGCCTGTGGGACGCTGCGGCATCCGCCCCGCCCGTCGTGCGCCAACTGCCGGTCCTTCGAGTGGGAGGCATTCGAAGCCTCGGGCCGGGGCACGATCTACAGCTTCACGGTCAACCATTACCCCCAGGTGCCGGCGTTCGACTACCCGCTGGTGGTGGCGCTGGTCGAGCTGGAAGAGGGCACCCGACTCATCGCCAACGTGGCCGACATCACACCCGAGACCGTGGCCATCGGGCTGCCGGTGGTGGCCACCTTCGAGGCCTTCGACGACGACCTCACCCTGCCGGTGTTCCGCCCCGACCCTGGACGCACCACCGGGTAGCGGCGTCCTGTGCCACCAGTAGTCCCATACCCCGACACGTTCGAACACGACCCCAGCACCTGACGAGGAGAATCCGATGGACTTCACCTACAACGACGAGCAGAAGGCGGTGGTCGAGGCCGTCGACGGCATCTTTACCGGCCTGGTCACCCCTGACCGGGTGAAGGCCGTCGAGGCCTCCGAGGACCGTATCGACCGGGAGCTGTGGGCCGCCCTGGCCCAGGCCGACCTGGTAGGCCTGTCCCTGCCCGAGGCCTACGGCGGTGGTGGCTACGGGATGGTCGAGCTGGCCATCCTGCTGGAGGGCCAGGGGCGGGTGGTGGCCCCGGTGCCGCTGTGGGCCACCGTGGCCCTCGGGGCCATGCCCATCGCCGAGTTCGGATCGGAGGCCCTCCAAGCGGAGGTTCTCCCCAAGGTGGTGGCCGGTGAGCAGATCCTCACCGCCGCCCTGGCCACGGTGGCCGATGACATCGCCCGTGGCGGCCCGGGCCGTCCGGCCGTGGCCGGCAAGTCGGGGCCCGACGGGCTGGTCTTGTCGGGAACGGCCTTCGCCGTCCCCTACGGCAACGTGGCCGACCGGGTGCTCGTGCCGGTGGCCGTCGACGACGGCGTGGTGGTGGCCGTCGTCGACCCCTCGGCCGACGGGGTGATCATCGAGTGGGCCGATACCACCAACCGCGAGATCCACCCCCATCTCCACCTGGACGGTGTCGTGGTAGCCGCCGACGACGTGCTGGCCGGTGCGGACCCGACCGCCGGCCACGACGTGCTGTTCTGGATGCTCAACCGCGCCTGGACCGGTCTGTGCGCCCTCCAGGTGGGGGTGACCGAGGCAGCCGTTGCCCAGACGGCGGAGTACCTCAACGCGAGGGAGCAGTTCGGCCGGCCCCTCGCCACGTTCCAGGGCACCATGCTCCGGGCGGCCGACGCCGCCATCGACACCGAGTGCATCCGCGTGACGATGCTCCAGGCCGCCTGGCGGCTGGACAACGGGCTCGACGCCGATCTGGCCGTGAGCGTGGCCGCGTGGTTCTCGGCCGATGCCGGGTCCCGGGCCGTCCACGCCACCCAGCACCTGCACGGCGGGATGGGAGCCGACATCGAATACCCCATCCACCGGTACTTCCTCTGGGGCAAGCAGATCGAGCTTCTGCTCGGCCCGCCCAGTGCCCAGGTGGCCCGACTCGGACGCCAGGTGGTCGACGAGATCCGCGTCGGCCACAAGGTGACCACGTGAGCGCCGCCACCGGCACGGCCACCGGTCCCCGGGCCACCACGCTGGCCTTCGGGGAGGTGACGGTGGGTGACGACCTCCCCGCCCTGGCCCTTCCGCTGACCCGCACCCTCATCGTCTCGACCGCCCTCGCCTCCCGGGACTACCAGGACGTCCACCACGACTCGGTGCTGGCCGTCGAGCGCGGCTCGAAGGACATCTTCATGAACATCCTCTCCACCAACGGGATCGTGGGCCGGTACGTCACCGACTGGACCGGCCCCGGCGCCGTGCTCACCGACGTCAACATCCGGCTGGGGGCGCCGAACTACCCCGACGACACCATGACCCTGACCGGTTCGGTCACCGAGGTCGAGGCCGACCCGGCCGACCCCGGAGCCGAGGGGAGGGGTGCCGTGGTGGTCACGCTGCGGGGGGCCAACGGGCTCGGCGACCACGTGACCGGTACGGTGCGGGTGCTGCTGCCCAAGGGTGCCCCGTCCGGTGCCACCGGATCGGGATCCGGCCGATGAGCGGGGACGCCCACGCCTTCACCGGAAACACGGCCATCGTCGGGATCGGGGCCACGGAGTTCTCCAAGGAGTCCGGCCGCAGTGAGCTGCGCCTGGCCGCCGAGGCCGTGGACCTGGCCCTCCGCGACGCCGGCATCGAGCCCGCCGAGGTCGACGGCATGGTGACCTTCAGCTCGGACACCAATCCCGAGATCGAGATCGCCCGCAGCCTGGGCATGGGCGAGCTCACCTTCTTCAGCCGGATCCACTACGGCGGAGGAGCGGGGTGCGGGACCATCCAGCAGGCCGCCCTGGCCGTCCAGGCCGGCGTGGCCGACGTGGTCGTCTGCTACCGGGCGTTCAACGAGCGATCGGGCAACCGGTTCGGCGCCGGGGTGCAGGACCGTGCGCCGGTGCCCAACGCCGAGACGGCCAACTTCGCCTGGTACGCGCCCTTCGGCCTGCTGACCCCGGCCCAGTGGGTGGCCATGGCCGCCCAGCGCTACCTCCATGTCTCGGGGGCCACCTCCGAGGACCTCGGACGGGTGGCGGTGGCCGACCGCAGGCACGCCGCCACCAACCCCAAGGCCTGGTTTTACGAGAAGCCCATCACCTTGGAGGAGCACCAGGCGTCGCGCTGGATCGTGGAGCCGCTCCACCTGCTCGACTGCTGCCAGGAGACCGACGGCGGCCAGGCCCTCGTGGTCACCTCCCTCGAGCGGGCACGCGACCTGCCGTCCACCCCGGTGGTCATCGAGGCCGCCGCCCAGGGGGCGGGACCGGGCCAGGAGATGATGACCTCCTACTACTACGACGACCTCTGCGGCCTCGGTGAGATGGCCTCGGTGGCCCGACAGCTGTGGCAGACCTCGGGTCTCGGCCCGGCCGACATCCAGACCGCCGTGCTCTACGACCACTTCACCCCCTACGTCCTCTACCAGCTGGAGGAGTTGGGCTTCTGCGGAAAGGGTGACGCCAAGGACTTCGTGCGCGACGGCAACATCGAGATCGGGGGCGGGCTGCCCATCAACACCCACGGCGGCCAGCTCGGTGAGGCCTACCTCCACGGCATGAACGGCATCGCCGAGGGTGTGCGCCAGGTGCGGGGAACCTCGGTGAACCAGGTGCCCGACGTCACCCACGCCCTGGTCACCGCCGGTACCGGGGTGCCCACCAGCGGGCTGATCCTCGGCGTCGACGCCTGAGTCCGAACCCCACCTGAACCGGCCCGTCGCCACGGGCCACAATGTCCCCATGCGTGTTGCCCTCCATGCCCTCGGCATCGGCACGGGTGCAGACCCCGGCGTCATCGCCGCGGTGGCACATCATGCCGAGTCGGCTGGCTTCTCGACGCTCTGGGCGGGGGAGCACGTGGTCATGGTGGACCGGGCCGACTCGCCCTATCCGTACTCGGATGACGGGAGGATCGCCGTCCCCTCCGATGCCGACTGGCTGGACCCGCTGCTGGTTCTGACCTATGCGGCCGCCTCGAGCACCAGCATCCGTCTGGCTACGGGGATCCTGCTCCTTCCCCAGCACAACCCGCTGGTGACGGCCAAACAGGCCGCCACCCTGGACGTCCTGTCGGGCGGTCGTTTCGTCCTCGGCGTCGGCATCGGCTGGTCGCGTGAGGAGTTCACCGCCCTCGGGATACCGTTCCGGGGCCGGGCCGAACGCAACGCCGAGTACGTCGAGGTCATGCGCACCCTGTGGCGTGACGACGTGGCCTCCTTCGACGGGGCGACGTTCCATTTCGAGCAGGTGCGGAGCTATCCAAAGCCGGTTGCCGGCCGACGTGTCCCGGTGTTCCTCGGTGGCAACAGCGACCGGGCGTTGGCTCGGGTGGCCGCCTACGGCGATGGCTGGTACGGCTTCAACCTGGCCCGGGACGAAGTGTCCGGCCGCCTCGACGTGCTGGCCGACCGGTGTCGGCAGGCGGGACGGGACCCGTCGTCAGTGGAGGTCGCCGTCTCCCTGCGTGACGGGACGCCCCGGGACATCGAGCTGCTGGCCGACCGAGGGGTCTCGGAGCTGGTGGTGGTGGCATCGCCACCGGAGGATGTGGCGGCGGTGCCGGCCTGGGTGGCGGGTCTGGCCGCCCAGTGGGCGCTCGGTCCCGGGTAACGCGGGCGTCGGGCCAACCCGGAGGGACCCAGAGCCGTTGCCGGGTGACAGGAGAGGATGGCCCTTGGACCAGGGCACGGTCACCGCGTGATGGCGATTCCGCGGCCCAGCCAACCCGTGCTCACGAATCGGGAGATTTCTTGGCCATCGATGTCGAATTCCGGCGGTCAGTCTCAACACCAGGGTGAGCGACGCCACCGAGGCGCCGCCGACGAGCAAGGATGGTGCCATGCGTTACATGCTGATTCAGAGTTATGGCGGGGTCGAGTTGGAGTGCACGCCGATGTCGGAGTGGACTCCGGGCGAGGTCAAGGCGCATGTCGAGTTCCAGATTGCCTTGAACCAGGAGCTCGGTGACAGTGGCGAGTTGGTCGACGCACAGGGACTGGCCGGACCCGATCAGGCCAAGTTCGTCCTCTCGGACGGCTCGAGCACCCCGGTGGTGACCGACGGGCCCTTCCCCGAGGGCAAGGAGCTGTTGGCCGGGTACCGCATCGTCGACGTCGACACAACGGAGCGGGCCATCGAGCTCGCCGCCCGGATCTCTGCCGCCCCCGGATCGGGGGGCGCTCCGATCGGTCAGCGCATCGAGGTGCGCGAGGTGATGAGCGCTCCCGACCCCGAAGTGTGACCACGGCATCGGCTTCCGAGGGACTGGTGCGCGAGCTGGCGCCCCAGGCCCTCGGTGCGGTCACCCGACGCTACGGGAACTTCGCCGATGCCGAGGATGCAGTACAAGAGGCGCTCATGGCAGCACTCGACACATGGCCGCGGGATGGCGTGCCCGACAATCCGTTGGGTTGGCTGATCCGGGTGGCATCACGTCGCATGGGTGAGCAGTACCGGCGGGACAGTGCCCGTCGCCGGCGCGAGGAGCTGGTCGCTTCGTGGTCGCAGACACCCCGCGATCCGGCGCCCGGTTCGGACGACACACTCATCCTCATGTTCATGTGTTGTCACCCGTGCCTGACGCCGGCTCTGGCGATCCCCTTGACGCTTCGGGCTGTTGCCGGTCTCACCACGCGTGAGATCGCTGCCGCATTCCTGGTGTCCGAACCGACCATGGCCCAACGGATCAGTCGGGCCAAGTCCAAGGTGAGGGACACTACCGAAGGCTTCACCCTCCCCCCGGAGGCCGAACGTAGCGAGCGCTTGGCCACCATGTTGCATGTCCTCTATCTCCTCTTCAACGAGGGCTACACCACGAGTAGTGGCAGCGAACTGAGCCGCACCGACCTTTCAGGAGAAGCCATCCGCCTGGCCCGGAGCGTTCACGGTCTCCTGCCCGGGGAGCCCGAGGTGACCGGGCTCCTGGCCATGATGCTCCTGACCGATGCCCGCCGACCGAGCCGCACGGACGATGACGGTGCGCTCGTACCGCTCTCCCAGCAGGACCGCTCCCGGTGGAATCGTGACCTCATCGCCGAAGGGTTGGCACTCGTCACGGGGGCGATCAGGGAGGGTCACCTGGGGGAGTACCAGCTCCAGGCGGCCGTAGCCGCGGTGCACGACCTCGCCCTCCGCCATGAGGACACCGACTGGTCCAAGATCGAGTCCCTCTACGGTCGACTGGAGTCCATGACCGGCAATCCCATGGTCCGGCTCAACCGGGCCGTCGCCGTGGCCATGCTCGACGGTCCGAGGGCCGGGCTGGCCCTGCTCGACGGCGTCGGCGAGCAGTTGGGTGACCATCACCGGCTCCATGCCGTGAGGGCGCACCTCCTCGGGCAGGTCGGCGAGACCGATGCGGCCATCGCGGAGTTCATGCTGGCGTCGGAACGCACGACCAATCTGCGTGAGCGCCACTACCTGGTCACCGAGGCGGCCCGACTGGCCCACGGGGACACGCCGGTCGAGCACGCCGATCCCTGACCGATAGTGGACGCGGGACGCGAGAGGTCGCGCCGCCACCGTGTACCCGGGTGAGTCCCTCTGGTTGGTGATTGCCCGACCAGCGGGCACGAGGAGGCTCGGTGGGCTAGCGGCACTGAGCCACCTTGGGCCGAGGGCCCACTCCTGAGCAGTCTGCAATACTCGATCTGTGGCGCACTCCGGCCGTGACGTTGGTGGAGCGGCGGGAGGTACGCGCTCGGCGGGTCGTTCGGAACCAGAATCCGTGGTTGGCGGGGCCGTGTTCCCGGCCCAGCTCGGGGACCCGGCGCTGTCGGTGCGATCGTTGACCAAGCGCTTCGGCGATCGGTTGGCATACCAGGATGTGTCCTTCGAGGTCGGGAGGGGCGAAGTCTTCGGGTTCCTCGGCCCCAACGGTGCCGGCAAGACCACCACGGTGAGAACCCTGGGCACGCTGGTCGCTCCCAGTTCGGGCGCGGCCACGGTTGCCGGCCTGGAACTCACCCCGGAGAACGGCGTGGCCATTCGCCAACGCATCGCCATCATGCCCGAGGCTCCCGGTCTCTACCTCCGCCTCAGCGTCCAGGACAATCTCGCCTGCTTCGCCGACCTCTACGAGATCCCCGACCCGGTGGACCGGATCCGCCACGTACTGGACGCCGTCGACCTCACCGACCGGACTCATGATGCGTGTGGTGCTCTGTCTAAGGGCCTGCGGCAGCGGGTGTCGCTGGCCCGGGCCCTGCTGAGTGATCCGGACGTGCTGTTCTTGGACGAGCCCACGTCGGGGTTGGATCCGGCGGCCACGAAGGATGTCCATGATCTCATCGTCGACCTACGCCAACGCGGCGTGACCGTGTTCCTCACCACTCACCGACTCGAGGAGGCCGAGCGGCTGTGCGACCGGGTAGCCATCCTCAACACGACCTTGCGGACCATCGGCCGGCCCGACGAGCTGCGTGACCGGCTTTTCCGAAGGACCCTCACGGTGCGAACCGTGGCGGCACTTCCCGATCCGGAGTCCGTGTTCGGACCCGTGCGCGACGTCGAGGGATGGCGGGGCGACGGCCCGGGCACCTATGTGCTCGACGTGTCCGACGTCGCTGCCGCGGCACCGGAGGTCACCAGGGCCTTGGTCGCCGCCGACGCCGACGTACTCTCGCTCACCGAGTCCCGTCACTCGCTCGAAGATGTCTACCTCCAGTTCGTCGAGGGAAACAACCAGGAGTCGGCCACGTGAGGATCAGCCGGCGACGCGTCGAGGCGATTCTCCGCAAGGAGCTGCGGGACCTGCGTCGCAGCGGCAACGTGGTCTACGCCATGGTGGTCCTGCCGCTGGTCTTCCTCATCCAGCCGGTGATCCAGGTCTTCACCATCCCGTCGAGCGGCTCCTCCACGCTGCACCACGAGCACGCCCTGATCTACATGCTCGCCATCCCCGCCCTCGTGCCGGCGGCATTGGCGGCCTACGCCATCGTCGGCGAGCGCGTCCAAGGAACGCTCGAGCCCCTGCTGTCGACACCGGTCCAGCAAAAGGAGCTCATCCTCGGTAAGGCCCTCGCCGTGTTCGTGCCGTCCGTAGTGGTCGCCTACGGGGTGTTCGCGCTCTATATCGCCATCGTCGAGCTGTTCGCGGCCCCGGGTGTGGCTTCGGCCATTGTTCAGGCCCCCGATGTCGCGGCCCAGATCGTGTTCACACCCCTCCTGGTCACCTGGTCGATCTGGGTGGGGATGGCCATCTCGGCCCGATCGAGCGATCTCCGGACGGCCGGACAGGTCTCCATACTGGCGAGCCTTCCGACGGTGGCTATCACCACGCTCATTGCCTTCAATGTGATCCCGGCCAACTTTCGTGTGGCGCTCGCCTTCGGGATCGGGCTGCTCGCCCTCGACCGCCTCGGCTGGAGGGTGGCGGCCTCGCTCTTCGACCGTGAACGACTGGTCACCACCACGAAGTAGTCGAGGATGTTCAGATAGGAGCGAGGTCGATGCGACGGTCCAGTCGTCGGAGGTCGTCGGCATCCGAGGTGATCACCCTGGCTCCCCGGTCGCGGGCGGCTACCGCTACCGAAGCGCCGACGATGTCGGCGCTCCCGGCCGCGCCGCACCGGATCGCCACCGTCGAGCGGATCGATCTCGCCGAACAGACGGTATGACGGCCCATGCCCTTCCCTTTGGTGGCGTCGGTCAATCCGCCTGCCACTGCCGGAACAGTTCGGTGAACTCGTCGACCGCCTCGGGCGAGAGGTCCTCGACCCGCAACCGGCCGGTGGCGACGATGGTGGCCCGCATCTGCTCCAGGTAGGCCGTGCAGTTGGGGCAACCGCGGATGTGGCCCTCGAACCGCTTGTGGTCGGCCCGGGACAGGGAACCCTCGAGGTACTCGGTGACCAACTCCACCATCTGCTGGCAGACCAGATCGGGGGAACGTCGCAGGAGGCGCATCATCGGCCCCTCACGGTGAGTTCGTTCTCGAGCAGGGACCGCAGTCGGCTCCGGCCCCGGTGCAGGAGGACCCGCTGGTTGCCTTCGGTCACGCCCAGGACCGAACACACGTCCTCGCTGGGCAGGCCCTCCACGTCGCGCAGGATGACGATCTCCCGCTGGCGGGGAGGGAGATCGTCCAGAGCGGTGCGCAGCGCCTCGGACCAGGTGGCGGCCACCAACCGGTTGTCGGCGTCGGTCTCCCAGCTCTCGACCGGCTCGGCCCACGCCCCGCCCGAGGTGAAGCGGGAGGGATCGACCGCCGGCTCCACGTCGGAGAGGGGCACGCTGCGGTGCTCCTTGCCGCCGGCGGTGCGGGCCCGGTTGATCAGGATGCGGAAGAGCCAGGTCTTGAACGAGGAGCGCCCCTCGAACTGGTCGACGCCCCGCACCACCCCCATCCAGGTCTCCTGGACGGCCTCTTCGGCGATGGCCTCGCTCGGGACATAGGCGCGGGCCACCCGCAGCATGGAGCCGTGGTAGCGGTTCACCAGGGTCACGAAGGCCGTCTCGTCGCCGACCCGGACCCGGGCCAGGAGTTCGAGGTCGGGGTCCACGGCGAGCATCGTAGGGCCAACCGCGGTGGCGCGGTGGGCGCTCGATGGTCGGGGTTCTCTGGCCATGGTCGGGACATGGTCTTCCTGTTCGTGCACGGAGGGGCAGATCCTTAGTCGCCATCTCCGGGCCCACCGTTACACGGAGGCGCACCTCCAACCCCTGCCGCCGACCGTCCTGGTGCTCAGCGCTCGGCGACCAGCCGGTCGAGGTCGTCGGCGTCCGACTCGGTCAGCAACCGGTAGGGGGCATCCTTGTCGGGACGCCACCACACCGGCTCAGGGGCACGCCACCCCTCGTTGCGCAGCACGCGCTTGAGCACCTTGGTGGTGGCGGTCTCGGGCAGTTGGTCGGTGACCCGGACGTAGCGGGGCGCCCACTTGGTGCCGAGATCCGCCTCCCCGTCCAGGAAGGACACGAACCCGGCGGGGTCGAACGAGGCCCCCTCCCGGAGCAGCACCGTCGCCATCACCTGGTCCCCGACCACGGTGTCGGGCACGGCGTAGACCGAGGCCAGGACCACGTCGGGGTGGCGCTGGAGGATCCCCTCGATGGGGGCGGCGGCGAAGTTCTCGCCGTCGACGCGGAGCCAGTCGAAGTCCCGGCCGCCGAAGTAGAAGAAGTCGTCGTCGTCCCGGTAGGCCAAATCGCCGGTCCAGTACCAGCCGTTGCGCACGCGGGACGCCTCGGCCTCGGCGTTGCGCCAGTACCCCTCGAAGCCGGCCCCGCCGGTCTGGTTGACCATCTCGCCGATGGCCTCCTCGGCGTTGAGCAGGCGACCGTGCTCGTCGAAGACGGCCCGGGGGCACTCCTCCCCGGTGTCGGGGTTGATGATCAGGGTTCCCGTCAGGGCCCGGCCCAGCGCCCCGCGCGGGGTGTCGGGGGTCCGTGTCACCGAGGCCCCTCCCTCGGTCGAGCCGTAGGCGTCCTGGACCGTGCACCCGAACCGCTCGGCGAAGCGGGCCACGTCGGCCTCGGCCGCCTCATTGCCGAAGGCCCGGCGCAGGGTGTTGTCGCCGTCGTCGGGCCGCTCGGGAGTGGCCAGGATGTACGACAGCGGCTTGCCCACGTAGTTGAAGTAGGTCACCCCGTACCGGCGCACGTCGGCCAGGAACTGCGAGGCGCTGAACCGCTCGCGCAGGGCCACCGTGGCCCCGGCGGCCAGGGCCGGGGCCCACCCGGCCATGAGGGCGTTGGAGTGGAACAGGGGCATGGCCATGTAACAGACGTCGTCCTCCTCCAGGGCGAACATCTGGGCCACGATGCCGCCGATCCGGGCCAGGCGGCCCTGGCTGCACAGGCACGCCTTGGGCGCCCCAGAGGTGCCCGAGGTGAACAGCAGGAGGCCCAGGGTCTCTTCGGTCACCGCGGTGACGGCTGGGTCGGGGAGCGCCGCGCCGGACGCTCCCGTCACCAGGGCTCCGTAGGGGGTGGTCGGTGAGAGGTCGCCGGAGGGGTCGTCGATGACCAGGATCCGCGACTCGGGCAGTGCGGGCCCGAGGTCGTACCCGTCGACCAGGGTCCGGTACCGGGCGTCGGTGACCAGCAGCTGGCACTCGGTATGGGAGAGGTCGCGGGCCAGTTCGTCGCCCCGGTGGGTGGGGTTGCCCCCGACCAGGACCGCCCCGGCCAGGGCGGCCGCCCCCATCCAGAAGACGTACTCGGGCACGTTGTCCAACAGGAGGGCCACATGGAACGGGCCGGGACGGCGGAGCGAGGCCAAGACGGCGGCTCGATCGGCCTGGGCCTGGACCACCTGGTCGTGGGTCCAGGAGCGGTCGGCGAAGAGCAGGCCGGTCCGTTGGTCACCGTCCCGCTGTCGGATCAAGTCGTCGATGGTCTCCATCGGTTCCCCCTGGTCTGCGCGTCGTGTAGTTGTCCCCGTGTCCACGGGTCCCGACCGTGTCCCCTCCCGGCTCGCCGCGAGCGCGGGGATCTCCCCCTGGGACAGTAGGGGCAGACGGCCCCTCGGGGGAGGATTCAGGCACAAATCTGGAACACGTTGCAATTTATCAGAGCCCCGTGTTACCGTGAAAATGCGCCCAGCGCGGAGCGAGAGGAGCACCACCGCATGGAGTTCGGAGTCTTTCTCAACGGCTACCTGCCCGGCCAGGCCGCACACGATCCGACATGTGAGCACGAGATGTTCAAGCGGGAGATCGCCTACGCCATCGAGGCCGACAAGTACAACTGGAAGTACGCCTGGCTGGGCGAGCACCACTCCCTGACCGAGTACAGCCACATGTCCGCCCCCGAGGTGGTGATGGGCTATCTGGCCCATGCCACCGAGCGCATCCACATCGGGACCGGCATCATGAACCTCTCGCCCCGGGTGAACCATCCGGTGCGCTCGGCCGAGCGGGTGGCCATGCTCGACCACCTGTTCGAGGGTCGGTTCGAGTGGGGGACCGGTCGCGGGGCCGGCAGCCACGAGATCGCCACCTTCAACAACCTCGACAAGAACTCCACCAAGGCCGAGTGGAACGAGGTCATCCGCCAGATCCCGCGCATGTGGGAGGAGCAGGACTACATGTACGAGGGCGAGAGCTTCACCGTCCCGTACCCCCACAACATCCTGCCCAAGCCCTACCAGCGCAAGGGCCACCCGCCCATCTGGGTGGGCTGCGGCAACCCGGGAACGTTCACCCAGGCCGGGGAGCTCGGCATCGGGGCCATCGCCTTCAACTTCGAGCCCATCTACAACCTGAAGGGTCGCATCGACGCCTACAAGGAGGGCATCGCCAACTGCACCGAGCCCCTCGGCCAGTTCAAGAACGACAACGTGATGATGACCAACGCCGTCATCTGCCTGAACGACCGGAAGAAGGCCCGCGAGGTGGCCCTGCGCCGGGGCCGGGGCTACCTCTACTCGATGGTGTGCAACTACCACGACACCATCCCGCACCAGGAGGGGGTGCCGGTGTGGCCCGAACGGCCCCACACCATCACCGACGAGGGCATGCTCGATGCGCTGATCGAGGGCGGGTGGATGCTGTGCGGCGAGCCCGACGAGGTGGCCGAGCAGGTGGCCAAGTACCAGACGGTCGGCTGCGACCAGCTGGTCTTCGGCCTCCCGTCGGACTCGCTCATGGAGGACGAGGTCCACGAGATGCTCGAGGTGTTCGGCTCCAAGGTCATCCCCCAGTTCGACACGGACCCCCTGCACTCCACCACCCGGTACCGCCAGACGGCCCAGCCCAAGTACCAGCCCTTCAACTTCCCCGTCCCGGACATCACGGTGGAGGAGCTGCCCACCAACGCCATGATCCAGTTGGACGGCAGCCGCACCCTGTAGATGCGGCTGGCGGTCAACGCCGAGGCAGGAGGTCCACCTCGTAGGGGGCGAAGGCCGAGTCGACCGTGATGAGGATGAGCGACTCCATCTGGGCTTGAGCGATGAGCATCCGGTCGAGCGCATCGCGGTGGTGGAAAGGAAGGGATCCCGCCGTGGGCGTGCTCGACCGTGATGGCCAGTGGATCGAAGCCATGGACGGTCAGGGCACTCCCCAGGTCGTCGGATGCATCCAATCGTCCGGCCGACCGCTTCACGGCGATCTCCCACGCCGAGACAGCCGATACCCGGATTTCGGTGGCCGGATCGGCAATGGCGTTACGGGCTTCCGCCGGCAGGAGGCCGTCGTCCGCCAACCACCAGAGGAGTTCCCGACCTGGCGATCTCCACATGGGTCACTTCGCCGGACTCGACCGCGGCCACGAGCGGGAGAGGTTCGATTTGGCCTCGAGTCCGTCAATCGGCGGTCCGCTCCGGGAAATCAAGCCGGAAAGTGAAGCTCAACTAGACGGTTATACCGGTCTACAGGTCTCAACAAGAGATTGAGGGTCTGCGGAATTCCTCACCCGTTCCAGGCGCTGACCAGGTCATTCACCGTGGTCAGGGTGGCGATGAGCGGGAAGGTGTGTCGAGGAGGGCGTCGGCGTAGGACTGGGGGATTCCGGCCACCGTGTCGCGGGGGACCACCACCCGGTAGCCCAGGTTGACCGCCTCGATGGCCAGTCCCAGCACGCCGAGGTTGACCGAGACCCCGGTGGCCACCACCGTCTCCACCCCCAGGTTCCGCAGCCAGGTGTCGAGGGCGGTCCCGGTGAACGGGGAGACGCCGTGCAGCCGGGTCGAGACCAGGTCTCCGGGCTCGGGGCCGAGGTCGCCGACCAGCTCGGCGGCCGGGGTGCCCACCAGCAGGTGGTCGGGGTTGCGCACCATGGCGGCGATCAGCGAGCAGTTGACCGCGGAGCCGGCCCGGTCGGCCCGGAACTCGGCCGTGCAGTGGACGACGGGAACGCCCCGGTCACGGGCCGCGGCCAGCAGCCGGGCGGTGTTGGGGACCACCCCGACTGCCTCGGCGGCCTCGGCCAGCTGGGGGAACGAGCTGAGGTCGCCGATCACGCCCCGTTGGATCTCCTGGGTCAGGACGCGCACACCGGCCCGGGGCGGCCAGCTCGCTCAGGTCGACGGGCACCGGGGTGGCCTCATGGTTACCGGTTTGGATGGACCCGGAATCCTACCGGTCCGACCGGGCGACACCACCGAGCCGGCCACGGTCACCGACTCACTGGCCCGAGGAGGTCCGGACCCCTCCGCTGTCGGTCTCCTCGGGCACCTCGGCCACGATCTCGGCCGCCCACCGGTAGTCGGGCTTGCCGCTGGGGGAGCGGACGATGGCCTCCACCACGTGGAGCTGGCGGGGGACCTTGTAGCCGGCGATGGCGTCGCGGCAGTGGACCTGGATGTCCTCCAGCGAGGGGTGCTTGTCCGCCCGGGGCTGGATGATGGCCGCCACCCGCTGGCCCCAGCGATCGTCGGGGGCGCCGACCACGATGGCGTCGAACACCTCGGGATGGGACCGGACGGCCGACTCGACCTCCTCGGGGAAGATCTTCTCGCCGCCGGAGTTGATGGACACCGACCCCCGGCCGAGCAGGGTGATGGAGCCGTCCGCCTCCACGGTGGCGAAGTCGCCGGGCATCACGTAGCGGACGCCGTCCACGTGGATGAACACCTCGGCCGTCTTGACCGGGTCGTTGTAGTAGCCGACGGGGATGTCGCCGAAGCGGGCGATCTTGCCGATGACTCCCGGACCCGGGCTCGACGACCTTCATGTCCTCGTCGAAGACCACGGTGTTGCCGAGCACCGACACGGTGGGCCCGCTCTTCATGGCCGTGTTGTCCTTGCCCATGGTGACCATGCCGTTGTTGCCCGACTCGGAGGAGCCGATGGCGTCGATGATCATGATGTTGGGCAGGTGCTTGAAGAACTCGTCCTTCACCGGGGCGGAGAACAGGGCGGCCGACGAGGTGATGGCGTACAGCGACGACAGGTCGTAGTCCGCCCCCGGGTCGTCCAGCGCCTCGACCAGCGGCTTCCCCATGGCGTCGCCGGTGATCATGATGGAGTTGGCCCCCTCGGTCTCCACCAGCTTCCACACCTCGTGGGGGTCGAACTTGGGCACCAGGATGGTCCGGTTGCCCACGAAGCTCTGGCCCATGATCGACCACTGGGTGGCCCCGTGCATGAGCGGGGCGATGGGCAGCAGGGTGACCTGGCCGCCCTGGCCCTTGGCCACCATCTCCTCGGGCCGCTCGATCCGGGTGTTGGTGTGGGGGTCGACCCCGCCGCCCAGGGCGTAGAAGACGTCCTCGTGGCGCCACACCACGCCCTTGGGCATCCCGGTCGTCCCGCCGGTGTAGAGGATGTAGTGGTCGTCGTTGGACCGGGGGGCGAAGTCCCGCTCGGGGCTCCCCGAGGCCATGGCCTCCTCGTAGGGGACCGCTCCCGACGGGCGGCGGCTGGTCCGACCCGTCGTCGATGGTGACCACCAGCCGGAGGTCGGGCAGCTCGGGGAGCAGGTCGGTGACCTGGGGCCCGTAGCTGGCCTGATGGACCAGGGCCACCAGGTCGGCGTTGGTGAACAGGTAGCGGAGCTCGTCCTTCACGTACCGGTAGTTGATGTTGATCCACACCGCCCGCAGCTTGAACACGGCCCAGGCCGTCTCCACCCACTCCACGCTGTTGAGGGAGTAGATGCCCACGTGGTCGCCGGGGCCGATCCCGTGGGCGGCCAGGAAGTGGGCCAGGCGGTTGGCCCGGTCCTCCATCTCGGCGAAGGTGCGGCGCTCGCCCGCGGCCACCAGGTACTCCCGGTCGCCGAAGGCGTCGACCGCCGCCTCGAACAGATCAGCCAGGTTGAACGTCATCGGCCAGTCAGTAGAACACGTTTCGATTCGGGCGGCAAGCAGTGCCGGTGGCGGAGCGAGCGGACCGGGTGAGCCGGTTCCTCGGGAGCGCCGGGACCGGCCCCGGACGTCTCAGTCCGAGGCCTCCCTGGCGGTCAGTGTGGACGGCCGGGATACCGCCCGACCAGGAGCGATCCCCGGGGCCGGGTCGCCGATGCCCGACTCGCCCTTCCGTTCGGACGCCAGGTCTGGAGCGGACCGGAGGGCGGCCCGGACCGAGCGGGCCAGCCCGGGGCGTCCAGGCCCAGCCGGGCCAGGATGCGGTCGGGCTTGTCCTGGGCGATGTAGGCGCGCGGGATCCCGAGCGAGACGACGGGCGGTGCCCCGCCCTGGGGGCAGAGCCCGGCGAACGCCTCGGCCAGGAACATGCCCGCCCCTCCCTGGCGGACGCCGTCCTCGGCCGTGAGGACCACGCCGTGACGGCGCGGCGTCGGCCACCATCGCCGGGTCGGGGTCCGAGACCACCCGGACGTCCCAGACGGTCACGTGCGATGCCCTCGGCGGCCAACTCCCGGCCGCCTCCTCGGCGGCGGTGACCATCTTGCCCACGGCCAGGATGCAGGCCGAGCCGTCGCCGGTCCGCACGCAGCGGGCGTCGCAGTCCCGAACCCACGATCCCGGGCTCCACCCAGGGGGCCGGGGTCTTCGGGAAGCGGATCATGGAAGGACCGTCGAGGGTGAGGGCCTCGGCCAGCATGACCTCGACCTCGGGGGCCGAGGAGGGGGCGAAGACGGTCATGCCCGGGATGGACAGGCCGAGCGCCATGTCCAGCACGCCGTGGTGGCTGGGTCCGTCGTCACCGGTGATGCCGGCCCGGTCGAGGACCAGTACCACCGGCAGGCGGTGCAGACCGACGTCGAGGTTGGCCTGGTCGAAGGCCCGGCTGAAGAACGTCGAGTACACCGCCACCACCGGGCGCATGCCGGCCATGGCCATGCCGGCCGCCGCCGTCACGGCGTGCTGCTCGGCGATCCCCACGTCGACGAACCGGTCGGGGAACCGGGCCTCGAAGGGAAGGAGACCGGTGGGCCCGGGCATGGCCGCGGTGATGGCCACGATCCGGGGGTCGGCCTCGGCGTGACGCAGCAGCGAACGGGTGAAGGCGTCGGTGAAGGTGGTCACCGGCAGGACCGCGGCCACCTCGCCGCCGTCGGCGGTGGGCGTCCCGGCCCCGGGCGCCACCTCGGCACGCCCGGACGGGCCGGTGTCGCCCGGGCCGTCGCTGATGGCCTCGGTGGGCACCGAGACCTTCACGTCGTGCAGGCGCTGCACGTCGTCGTCCTCGGCCGGTGCGTAGCCCCGGCCCTTCTGGGTCATGACGTGGACGACGATGGGTCCGGGCCACTCGGAGGCGTTGGCCAGCGCCTGCTCCACCCCGGCGATGTCGTGCCCGTCGATGGGTCCGGCGTAGCGGATGCCGAGGGCCTCGAAGAAGGTGTGGGGCGTGACCACCTCGCGGAGGGCGCTGGTCAGTCCGTGGACGCCCGAGTAGGCCAGGTCGCCGACGCCGGGCAGCTCCCGGATGAGGTGGCGGATCCGCTGGCGGGCCTGGACGTAGGCCGGGTTGAGGCGGAGGTGGGTGAGGCCGAGGGACAGCCGGGACACCGTGGGGGCGTAGGAGCGGCCGTTGTCGTTGAGGACGATGACGACCGGGGTGCCGGAGTGGCCGAGGTTGTTGAGGGCCTCGTAGGCCATCCCGCCGGTGAGGGCCCCGTCGCCGACCACGGCCACCACCCGCCGCTGGCTGCCCTGGAGCTGGAAGGCGCTGGCCAGGCCGTGGGCGTAGCTGAGGATGGTCGAGGCGTGGCTGTTCTCCACCCAGTCGTGCTCGGACTCGGTGCGGTTGGGATAGCCGGAGAGCCCGTCGGCCTGGCGGAGTTGGGGGAAGGAGTCGGCGCCGTCCGGTGACCAGCTTGTGCACGTAGGCCTGGTGCCCGGTGTCCCACAGCAGGACGTCACGGGGGGAGTCGAAGGTCCGGTGGAGGGCCAGGGTCAGTTCCACCACGCCCAAGTTGGAGCCCAGGTGGCCGCCGGTGGCCGTGACGGCGTCGACGATGAACGCACGGATCTCGGCCGACAGGGTGGCCAACTCCTCGGGACTGAGGGTACGGAGGTCGGCGGGGCTGTCGATGTGTTCGAGGATCATGGGCGCGTGATGGTTCCTTTCCGACGAGGCTACCAGCGCGCCGCCCCGGGTCCGCTGTTCGGGGCCTCCGGGTCGACCGGTTGGATGGGCCGTGGTGCTCGGGTGTCGACGGGTTCCCCGGGTTCGGAGCAGACTGGTCCGGTGCGACCGAGGACCACCCGCCACGGGCACCGGGGCACCGGCCCCGTTTCTACCATGAGGAGTGACGATGCAAGCTGAGATCAAGGGCACCACCATGCCGCTCCTGGAGATGATCCTCGAGCCCGGGGAGTCGCTCATCTCGACCCACGGGGAGCTGTCGTGGATGTCGGCCAACGTCCAGCTGACCCAGACCACGTCGACCGGAGGGCAGAAGGGGTTCATGAGTGGCCTGAAGCGGGCCGTGGGCGGGGGAGGCCTCTTCCTCACCAAGTACGAGGCCCAGGGGGGACAGGGCATGCTGGCCTTCGCCGCCAAGCTGCCGGGCCGGATCTTCGAGATCGGGATCGGCCCGGGACAGGGCTACCTGGTCCACCGGCACGGCTGGGTGTGCGGGACCGACGGCGTGGTGCCCACCATCGGGATGCAGCAGTCGTTCCGCGGGGGCATGTACGGCGGGGACGGCTTCATCCTGCAGCGCCTCGAGGGCCAGGGCCGGGCCTGGATCGAGCTGTCCGGGGAGATCACCACCTACGAGTTGGTCGACGGTCAGTCCCTCCTGGTGCACCCGGGCCACGTGGGCCTGTTCGAGGACATGGTCAAGTTCAGCATCACCCGCCTGCCCGGCATCAAGAACATGGCCTTCGGCGGTGACGGGTTCCACCTGGTCTCCCTGACCGGACCGGGACGGGTGTGGCTCCAGAGCATGCCGGTGCCGGTCCTGGCCCAGGCCATCGAGCCCTACCTCCGTCACGAGGACGACCACTCGGCGGTGGACGCCGGGGTCGGTGGGGTGCTGGGCGGCATCATCGGGAAGAACCTCTGACCACCCACCTCACCCGACCCTCGGTGAGGTGATCCCCGTCACCCCACCCGTCGACCGTCCCCCCACCTGACGGACCGTCAACTAGGTTCGGTGCCGGCCGGTCGCCCGATCGGCCCTGGACGTGCGTGTCGTGGCCGGGGGAGGCCGCGGGAGGGGAGGGAGCCGTGGTCGACCACCACGCTGACGACGAGTTCCACCCGTCCGATCCGTCCGATCCGTTCTGGACCGAGACCTGCTGGTTCAC
This sequence comes from uncultured Acidimicrobiaceae bacterium, assembly GCA_963738545.1. GTDB lineage: Bacteria > Actinomycetota > Acidimicrobiia > Acidimicrobiales > RAAP-2 > Bog-756. The sequence goes on along the minus strand of CAVTXA010000007.1, from coordinate 222,078 downwards.
GTTCACCGTCCCCGAACGGAGGCTGTCCGGCCAGTTCTACCCCTTCTTCCGCACCAACCAGGGGGTCCTGTCCGCCGGGGCCTTCTTCTGGGACGACACCGGCACCACGCCGGCGGACATCCTCCACGCCCGGCACTTCTGGCACCTCCCCATCCCCGACCAACCCCTGTCGGATATCCGGCTGCCCAACGGGATCGCCTACCGCTGCGTCGAGCCCCTCCGACGCTACGAGCTCACCTACCTGGACCCCGACGCCGACGCCGAGCCGCGATGTCGTCGTGCGGGCCGACCTCACCTTCACCGGCATCGCCCGACCCAACTACCTCGGGGAGTCCCACCTCGACCAGCCCGGGCGGTACCAGGGAACCATCGTCCTCGACGGGGAGGAGTTCACCGTCGACTCCTACGGGTTCCGCGACCGCTCCTGGGGCCCGCGCTCGCAGTTCGGCCGGGGCATCCACGGCACCCCGGCCCGCTGCGGCGGTTACAGCTACGCCACCGCGTCCGAACAGGACGCCTTCCATGCCATCACCATGGATTTCAGTGGCGATGTCGGCCCCCATGTCCGCGGGGAGGGCGGATCGGGGTCCATGGCCATCCACGGCTACCTGCTGCGGGAGGGTGCGTGGTCCAAGGTGGCCTCGGGGAGTCGACAGGTGTTGACCGGGATCCCGACACCGCCTACCCGACAGCCGTGGCCCTCGATCTCGTCGACGAGCTGGGTCGGGCGTTGCACGCCGAAGGACGGTGCCTCAACGGGCTGGGCCTGTTCCTCAATCCCAACCTCTACTCGGTCAACTGCCTGACCGAGTGGACCTTCGACGGGGTCACCGCCTACGGCGAGGACCACGACAACTGGAGCGCCACCGGCATCCGGGAGTTTCTGCGGTCCCGGGGAACGGCCGCACCGACCTGATCAGGCCCGACGCAAACCGACACGACCGATCCGACACATCCGACCGACCGAGGTGGACCACCCATGACCATGACCGACGGACCGAGCAGCGAACGACCCAAGACGTCGACCCGCGACTACGAGCAGCTCCGGGGCCAGTTGGAGTCCTGGCTGCAAGAGCGGGTGCCGGGCTCCACCGTCTCCGAGCTCATCGTGCCCGAGTCCAACGGCATGTCCTCCGAGACGGTCCTCTTCGACCTGGCCGTGCCGGGTGAACCCGAACCCCGTGCCCTGGTGGCCCGCATCGCCCCGGACCCGGCCGCCGACCCGGTGTTCCAGACCTACGACATGGAGCGCCAGTTCCTGACCATGCAGATGGTGGCCGACCACACCGACGTGCCCGTCCCCACCGTGCTGTGGCTGGAGAACGGCACCGACGTGATCGGGGTGCCCTTTTTCGTGATGGAGCGGGTCGAGGGCATCGTCCCTCCCGACGTCCTGCCCTACACCTTCGGCGACAACTGGTTCTTCGAGGCCGATCTGGCCGACCAGCAGCGGTTGGAGCGCACCGCCGTCGAGGCGCTGGCCGCCCTCCACGCCCTGACCGTCGAGGGACCGGCCGCTTTCCTGGCCGGCCCGGACGACGGCGCCAGTCCCCTCCGCCACCACGTGGACGAGATGCGGGGCTACTACGACTGGGTGGCCGCCGACGGCGTCAGCTCGCCCCTCATCGAGCGGGGCTTCGAGTGGCTGGAGGAGCACTGGCCGAGCAACGAGGACGACGCCGTGTTCAGCTGGGGTGACGCCCGGGTGGGCAACATGATGTTCGTGGACTTCGAGCCGGTGGCCGTCCTGGACTGGGAGATGGCCTCGGTCGGGCCCCGGGAGATCGACATCGGGTGGATGATCTACATCCACCGGTTCTTCCAGGACCTGGTGGAGGATCTCGGGCTCCCGGGCATGCCCCACATCCTCAAGCGCGACACCGTGGCCGAGCTGTACCAGTCGGTGACGGGTTACGAGCCGAAGGACCTCGACTTCTACACGGCCTATGCCGCCCTCCGCCACGGCATCGTGATGTTCCGGATCACCCGGCGGTCCATCCGCTTCGGGGAGGCCGAGATGCCCGAGGATCCCGACCACGCCATCCTCCACCACGCCCATCTGGCCCGGATGCTGGACGGTGTCTACTGGGGCGAGGTGAAGGCCTGACGAGCCATCACCTCAGGGAGCGACGACTCCTTCGCCCCTCAGCGGACGTTGGCGAGGAAGGCGTCCCGGTCGACGATGACCCGGATCAACTTGCCCGCGGCCACCAGGCCGGCGCTCTCGGAGACCGACAGGGTGAAGACCAGGCGTCGTCCCTCGATCCGGTCGAGGGTGGCCTCGGCCCACACCGTGCCGCCTACGGCCACCGGCACCAGATGGTCGAACTGGAGGCGCTTGGCCACCGAGGTGCAGTTCTCGGGGAGCTCGCCGTCGATGGCCTTGCAGCTCGCCTCCTCGCACAGGGCCACCAGGCGGGGCGTGGCCAGCACGGGGACCGTCCCCGAACGGAAGGCTTCGGCCGTGTCGTCCTCGGTGACCTGCAGTTCGATTCGGGCCGAGAGACCGGTGTGCGGAGCCACGCCGGTACGATACGTGACGCAGCAGGCATCGGCCACCTAGCGCCGAGCGGCAGAGCGAGGAGGCTGCGGTGATCGATTCCCCTGTACTCGAGCGGGTGCTCGGCGAGGCCCTGCGCCATGGTGGTGACTTCGCCGAGGTCTTCGCCGAGGACCGTTCGACCTCGTCGGCGCTGCTCGACGACGGACGGGTGGAGGAGCTGTCCTCGGGACGGGAGCGCGGTGCCGGCATCCGGGTGGTCTCCGGTGACACCACCGGCTTCGCCCACACCGCCGACCTGTCCGAGTCCGGGCTGCTGAAGGCGGCCGAGGCGGCCTCGGCCGTGGCCCGGAGCGGCGGGGGCGGGACGGCCACCGTGGCTGTCGGACCGCTCCGGACCGGAGCCGCCACGGGCACGGCGGACGACGGGGCATCGCCCTCGCTGGCGCTGGCCTCCAAAGGGGACAGCCTCGAGCTCCTGCGTCGGGCCGACGAGGCCGCCCGGGCCGCCGACGGCGCCATCACCCAGGTGCAGGCGGGTTGCGGTGGCTCTCGGCGCTCGGTGCTCATCGCCAACTCCGAGGGCCTCTACGCACGCGACGAGCAGGCCCGCACCCGGTTCTCGGTGTCCTGTGTGGCCTCGGGTGACACCGGCCTCCAGACCGGGTTCGAGTCGGCGGCCCGCACGCTCGGGTTCGAGCTCTTCGACGAGGTCTCGGTGGAGGAGCTCGCCCACCTTGCGGCCAACCGGGCGGTCTCCAAGCTCTCGGCCCGTCCGGCCCCGTCCGGGGAGCTGCCCGTGGTCCTGGCCGGGGGGAGTGGTGGCATCCTCTTCCACGAGGCGTGCGGTCACGGCCTCGAGGCCGACCACATCGTGAAGGACGCCTCGGTCTACACCGGCATGGTGGGCCAGCAGGTGGCCAGCCCGCTGGTGACCCTGGTCGACGACGGCACCGTCGGCTCCGAGTGGGGCACGTTCCGGGTGGACGACGAGGGCCGACCGGCCCAGCGCAACGTCCTCATCGACCAGGGCATCCTGACCGACTACCTCTGGGACTATCTGCGGGCCCGCAAGGAGGGCCGGCTCTCCTCGGGTAACGGGCGTCGCCAGACCTACCAGCACCTGCCCATGGTGCGGATGACCAACACCTTCCTCCTTCCGGGGAGCGAGGACGCCGACGAGATCGTGGCCCAGACCCCGAAGGGGGTGTACGTGGCCAAGCTGGGTGGTGGCCAGGTCAACACCACCACCGGCGACTTCGTCTTCGGGACCACCGAGGCCTACCTGATCGAGGGGGGCAAGATCACCGAGCCCCTGCGGGACGCCAACCTCATCGGCAACGGCCCCGAGATCCTCAAGCGGATCGACGCCGTGGCCACCGACTTCGCCATGACCCCGGGCACCTGTGGCAAGGACGGCCAGAGCGTTCCCGTGGGGTGCGGGCAGGCCACCATGCGTCTCACCGGGGTGACCATCGGGGGGACGGCCGAGTGAGCGCCGTGACCGACACCGCCGTGGGTCCGACCGCGGGCACCGGTCCGGGAGTGGGCCCGACGACCTGTGGCCCTGGCCGACCGGGTGGCCGGTTGGGCCCGCACCGGCGAGGAGCTCGAGGTCTACGTGGCCCGGGGCGACGAGACCGACATCCGGGCCTACGCCGGTGAGGTGGAGTCCCTGACCTCGGCCACCTCGGCCGGCATCGGGATCCGGGTGGTCGTCGACCACAAGCTCGGGTTCGCCTGGGCCGGCTCGCTGGACCAGGCCGTGCTGGAGGAGACCCTGGCCGAGGCCCGGGACAACGCCTCCTACGCCACCCCCGACGAGCACGTCCAGCTGGCCGTCGCCCGACGGCGTGGCCGCCGTGCCGGTCGACCTGTGGGACGAAGGCCTGGCCTCGGTGCCCACCACCGAGAAGGTGGCCCTGGCCCTGGCCCTCGAGGCCCAGGCCCGTGGGGCCGATCCCCGCATCCGCCAGGTCGACCACGCCGACTACGGCGACGCCGCCGTCGAGGTGGCCCTGGTCTCCACCACCGGTATCCGGTCGTCGAGCCGGAAGACCTCGGGCTACATCTCGGTGGGGGTCATCGCCGGCGAGGGTGAGGCCAGCCAGACCGGCAGCGGGTTCAGCGTCGACCGGGGCTTCGCCGGGCTCGATCCCGACCAGGCCACCGCCGACGCCGTCACCCGGGCCGTGCGGATGCTCGGGGCCACCAAGGGGCCCTCGGGACGGTCGGTCGTGGTGTTCGACCGCCGGGTGGCCACCACGCTCCTGTCCGTGGTGTCCTCGGCCCTGTCCGGGGAGGCCGTGGCCAAGGGCCGGTCCTTCTTCGCCGGCCGCATCGGCGAGGTGGTCGGGGGTGCCGGCCTGACGCTGGTGGACGACCCCACCGACCCGAGGGCCTACGGTGCCGCCGCCTACGACGCCGAGGGGCTGGCCTGCCGCCGGAACGTCCTCATCGACCAGGGTGTGCTGCGGGCCTTCCTCTACGACACGGTCTCGGCGTCAAGGGCCGGGGTGTCCTCGACCGGTTCGGCGGTCCGGGGTGGCTTTGCCGGCACCCCCGGTCCGGGCTGTCGGGCCCTGACGCTGGCCCCGGGTCCGGAGGGCTACGACGAGGACGGCGTGCTGGCCGCCGTGGGGGAGGGCCTGTTCGTCCAGTCCATGACCGGGGTCCACTCCGGGGTCAACCCGATCAGCGGGGACTTCTCGGTGGGGGCCGAAGGCCTCATGATCCGGGACGGCCGGCTGGCCGAGCCGGTCCGCGAGATCACCGTGGCCTCCACCCTCCAGCGCATCCTGCAGTCCCTGGTGGCGGTGGGTGGCCGACGTCGAGTGGCTGCCCGGCATCGCCGCCGGCCAGACCCTGGCCGTGGGGGACATGCAGATCAGCGGGGTCTAGGCCGCTCTCGCCCAGAACGAGCCGTGGGGGGCGGCACCGGCCCCGAATGTTGTCGCTGTCGTCGCCCCGGGGGAGCGAGGACGAGCGTGTGCAGGTGGTGACGGTGCCCCGATCTGGCGCTGTCCGCGGCCAGCGGCTCCCAGCACGACCCGACCGTCGGTGTACACGGCCGCCCAAGCGGTGGATGCGTCGAGCGGAAGTGGTTCAGTGGACGGCGGCGGTGGCCTTGGTGCAGGCGTCCAGGGCGCTCGGTGTCGACGTGTAGTAGATCGATCCGTCGATGGCCAGCGAGTACGGTCCCGCACCGGCGGCCGTGGGCGTGCCCCCGGTCCACAGCGGGGGGTGGCTGCGGCCGATGACCCCGTTGAGGCACTGGATCCAGACGATGCACTGTGGCCGTAGCGGCGGTGGCCCCGTAGCGTGAGCACGAAGCGTCTGGATCACGAACAGCCGGGGGAAGCCGTCGAGGTCGTTGATGAAGGTGCTGATCTGGCCGTAGTTCCCGGTGACCGCCAGCGTGGTCGGCACGGCGACCACACCGGTCGGGGCCGAGCCGGCGCTGCCGGTGGCGGGTGTGGCCTGCGCCGTGGTGGCCGGGGCGAAACCGCTGAACTGGGTGAGGGCCACGCCCGAACCGGCCACCAGGCCGTTGAACTGGTTCTCGAAGGAGGACTCCTCGGCATCGACGTCGGTCGGGCTCTGGACGCTCGGGATCTGGGTGGCGATCTTCTGCAGGTCGGCACAGCTGGACGACAGCTTCTGCTGCTCCGACTTGAGCGACGCCAGTTTGGCCTCCAGCGTGGTCTGCTGGCTCTGCAGGGTCGTCTGCTGGGTCTGGAGGCTCGAGAGCTTGGAGTTCTGGGGCGAGATGAGGACGGCCCAGACCAGCAGTGCCACCACCAGGGTTGCCGCCCGCCATCATCAGGGGAATCCGGTACTCGCGGACTTCGTTCATTTCAGGCTCGCATTCTTGGAGAGACTGGCGTTGGGGGTGATGGAGATGGTGAAGGGGAACGAGATGGTCCCGTCGGTGTTGGCCGTCGTCGCACCCTGCAGCGGGTTGGCGAACAGCTGCGACGAGGACACGGCGTTGATCCACGCCTCGGAGATGGACAGGCTCGGCCCCGGTCCGGTCACCGAGAGTTGGACGGTCCCGATGGCCGCCGACTGGGTGGCACTCGCCGCACCGGTCGACGCTGCGCCGGTCGAGGCGGTGGTGGCCCCGGTTCCTGTCGACGCTGACACCGAGGCCCCGTTGAACGCCTGCACCTCGGCTCCCGACGGGGTGATGCCCACCAGGTTGTTGAAGACCACGGGCCAGTCGATGGCGGAGTCGAGCACCGACGCCCGCCGGGCCACGCCGGCTGTGTAGGCGTTGTTGGCCGCCACCACCAGGTCGTACTTGGGCACCTGGGCGTTGAGCGTGGTGATCTGGCTCTGCAGGGTGTCCACGTTGTTCTGGGCGTTGTGGACCTGGAGGAACTTCCAGGCGCCGAAGGCCAGCAGGAGGACGATCACGCCCACGCAGCCGACGAGGGTGCGCTCCTGGATCTTCTTCATCCGGGTGCGCTTGGCCACCTCGGGCGGCAGCAGGTTGAACTTCTTGACCGTCTTGTCCGGCTCGGCCAGAGCCAGACCGATCGGCGTGGACAGCACCGGTCCGACCTCGTTCATCTGCGCCACCGTGAGGTCGAGCTTGGAGGTGTTGAGCCGGGCCAGGGGCGACACGGGCAGGACCGGGAGGTGGACCTGGTCCTCCAGCATGGGCAGGAGCCCGTAGAGGGACGAGCCTCCGCCGGTCACCAGCACCCGTGACACGGGCAGCCGACCGGGCAGTGAGGCGAAGTACTGGATGGAGTTCCGGATCTCCCCGACCAACTCGGCCATGCTGGCCTGGGCGGCCCGCTGTGCCGTCTGGAGCTGGGCCGACTCCTCACCGAGGCGCCGCTTCATGCCCTCGGCGTCGGACAGGGGAATGTCGAGGGCGCCGGAGATGGCCGCCGTGGTGGCGTTGCCCTCCCGATGCCGATGGTGCGGACGAACTGGGGACGACCGTTCTGGTGGACGACCACCACCGTGAGGCCGGCACCGACCGAGACGATGGCCTCGGGCTGCTCGGACTCCTCATGGCCCCCGATGGCCCGCACCAGAGCGGAGGAGATGAGGTCGACGCCTACCACCGTCAGCCCGGCCTTCTCGACGGTGTCGATGACACCGTTCACCAGATCGGTGTGGGCCGCGGCGACCAGCACGCGCCGCATCTTGTCGCCCTTCCGGCGACGTGTAGTCGGCCAGGATCTGGGAGGAGAGGATGGTCTGGTCCGGGAGGGAAGGGGATGACCTCTTCGGACTGGAACCGGACGGCGCTGTCGACTTCGTTGTCCGGCACGAAGGGTAGGTCGATCTCCCGAGTGATGGCCCGGAGCCCGGCGATGCCGACGATCACCGTTGAGGTGGAGAACTGCCCGTTCTCCCACAGCTTCTTGATGGCCTCGGTGACCGACGAGCCGTCGCGGATCTCGCCGTCGACCAGGGAGCCGGGAGGCAGGCCCACCTGGCCGTAGGTGAGGAGGACGGGCTGGGAATGACTGATGTCGATCTCGGCGGCACGCACGGCACTGGTGCCGATGTCGAGTCCTACGACGAGCTGGGCCATGTCAGCGCTCCCCTGCGTTCAGATGGCGTACATCGTGACCATGGCCGGCACGGCAGGTGGATTCCGCCGGCAGATCCCGGGTCGAGCCGTGCGATCGCTGGCCTCCGTCACGATGTTCACGCTTGGTTCTCCGGTCCTTCTGCGATCACCCGGGGTGATCGATCGATTGGCCGGTGCCCGAGTGCAAGGACACCAGACTGTACGAAGATCTATCGGACAAAACGGTTGGCAGCTTGAGGCACTCTGTAACTCATCCCCGAAGGCCCGGCGGGCACCCTTCGAGACCTTCGTGGGATCCAGGAGCCGGGTGGATCACGCCGTCATGTGCAGGTGGGGGAGGGTGTACGGCTCGTCACGGGGTGCCGAGCGTCCCGGAGGTCACCGAGAGGCGCGCCTCGGCTGAGCGGAGGACCGCAAACGAGGATGAGCCTCGGACATACGTCGACGCCGAGGCACCGATCGCAGTCGGCTGCTGGTGGTAACGCTGCTCAGATCTCCGAGACGGCTACGCGAAGGTGGTGGCGAACTGTCCTGTCTGCATGATGCCCTTGCGTTCGAGCATCACCTTCAGGTCATGAGGGTTGGTGGCGGTGGCCATGGCCTCGTCGAGACTGATGGTCCCGGTGGTGAGCAAGGTGACCAGTGACTGGTCGAAGGTCTGCATGCCGTAGTACTCACCGTCGGCCACGATGCCCTCGATGTCACCGGTCATGAGCGGATCGATGATGGCCTGCTGGATCCTCCCGTTGACCACCAGCATCTCGATGGCCGGCACCCGGCCCTTTCCGTCGGCGGTGGGGATGAGGCGCTGGCAGATGATGCCCTTCAGGGAGCCGGCCAGGCCCACCCGGGTCTGGGTCTGCTGGTGGGGTGGAAAGAAGTCGACGATCCGGTTGATGGTCTCGGTGGCATTGATGGTGTGGAGCGTGGAGAAGACGAGGTGGCCAGTTTCGGCCGCAGTCAGGGCCGCAGCCACCGTCTCCTGGTCCCGCATCTCGCCCACCAGGATGACATCGGGGTCCTGGCGGAGGACGACCCGCATGGCCGAGGAGAAGGTGTCGGTGTCGAAGCCGACCTCCCGCTGGTCGATGTCGGCCAGGTCGTCGGTGTGCAGGTACTCCACCGGGTCCTCGATGGTCACCACGTGACACGAACGGTTGTGGTTGATGTGGTCGATCATGGCGGCCAGGGTGGTCGTCTTGCCCGATCCGGTCGGACCGGTCACGAGCACCAGCCCGCGCATCTCCTCGGCCAGTCGGGTAACCACCTCGGGCAGGCCCAACTCGTCGACGGTGGCAGCACTGGCCCGGACCCGGCGCATGGCCATGGCCACCGAGCCCCGCTGGAAGTAGGCGTTGACCCGGAACCGGGCCGTGCCGGCGAGGCTGTACGCGAAGTCCACCTCGCGCTTCTCCCGGAAGATCTCCAGGATGGTCGGCGGCATCATGGACTCGGCGATGGCCAGGGTCTCCTCGGGGGTGAACCGGGGTTCGTCGTCCATGGTCCGCAACGATCCGGCCAGTCGCATTCGGGGAGGAGAGCCGGCTTTGATATGCAGGTCGGACCCGTCCAGGTCCGAGAGCATTACCAGCAATCTGTCGAGATCTGATGTGTCCACGTTCGCTAGTTTACGAGCCAAAAGGCCCATTTGGCGAGCGCAAATTTGAAATTAATTAGATCTCAAGTATGACAATAACTTGGTCGATGCTCAAGGGTTAGATCGACGTTGAAGCAGTCTATGACTTCCCATCCTTTGAGGATGATTTGGCCGCTTTCGCCGGTGCAGATGGGGTCGGGGCCTTGGTCGTGGACTCCGTCGAGGCCGGCTTCGAGGGAGCATCAGCCGAGGGCGTGGCCGCGGGGGTTGCGCCGTCGCTCCCCGAGCTGTCCGAGCCGGACGACTCCGAGGCGGATCCGTCGGTGGATGCGGTCTTGGTGGTGGCGCCCGAGCGACTGTCGGTCTTGTAGAAGCCACTCCCCTTGAAGACGATCCCCACGTTGCCGAAGACCTTGCGCACCGGGGAACCGCAGGTCGGGCAGGCCGTCAGCGCATCGTCGTGGAACGACTGCACCACGTCGAAGTTCTTCTCGCAGCTGTCACAGTGATATTCGTAAGTGGGCAACCGGGGGGTCCTCTCGATCTGAAGCCTGCGCCAGGCTGGCAGTCTACTTGAGAGAGTGCCAATGCCGACCTAGGCCCCTTGCGTCCCGTACACTGGGTCGGTGAACGACGGCCTCGCACCATGACCGACCGCAGCCTCAGCCACCTGGACCCGTTCAGCGGCACCCGGATGGTGGACGTCTCGCCGAAGGAGGCCACCCATCGCCGGGCGCTGGCTCGGTGCAAGGTGGCCATGAAGGCCGAGACGACAGCGAAGGTGGCCAACAACGCAATCACCAAGGGGGATGTCCTGGCGGCGGCCCGTGTGGCCGGTATCCAGGCGGCCAAGCGCACGGCAGACCTGGTGCCCATGTGCCACCCACTTCTCGTCGGTGCCGTACACGTGGACTTCACCATCGGGGACGACTACGTCGAGGTGGAGGCCAAGGTGGAGGCGGTCGACCGTACCGGGGTCGAAATGGAGGCCATGACGGCGTGCGCCATCGCGGCGCTCACGGTCTACGACATGTGCAAGACCACCGACCGGACCATGAGCATCGGTCAGCTGATGCTGTGGGAGAAGACGGGTGGAAGTTCCGGCGTGTGGAAGCGTGACCCCCTGGCTTGAGTCCTGACCGGCCGTGCGACGAGCACGATCCGGGCCGACTCACCTAAACCCTCGGCGCTAGCGAACGGCTGAGCTTCCAGAGATGCTTCTTCGACTTGCTCGCTTTGCCCCGTGACGACGTGAAAAAATCGGGAGCGATAGGCGAGCCATCGAAGGAGAACGCCATCACGGTGGCGTCATCGAGTTCGGGAACTGGCCGTGGCTTCGACGCCGTAGCCGGCGCTTTGACCGCGTGTAGCCCTTCGTCGTCACCCAACGTCAGGATGTCGTGGGCCATGGCCGCACTGGCAGCAAAGTCTGCTCGCTTGCGGGGCGCCGGAGGTGGCGGCGGAGGCGGAGGCGGTGGCGCACTCATCGATTCCGCGCTCGGTATTGGGGCCGGGGCCGTCATGTCGTTTGCGTTCATGGAAATGTCGTCGTTCGTCAGGAGGGGTATGCGACTCGAAGTGGACCGCCGACCGCTCGATGAGCTCCTCGTCCAGAATACCGCCTAGAAACGATTTTCCGACAGGGGTAACCGAGGAAATTCTGGGAGACCCGGACGGTGGTCGATCCCACCAACTCGATGCTCAGCCGCGGACGGCGGAGCGGAGATCTCGCAACGACAGTTCCGAGGTCGCCTCGCCACCACACTGGGCACAGTGCTCGACGTGCCTCCAGCTACGGAGCAGGCGCGTACCCTCCGGATTCAGCAGCACCACGAACGATTCCGAGAGTGGATCGATCTCCACCCCGTAGCACGCTTGCCACTCGGTGGAGGCGGTGGTGTGGTGGTCCGAGCCCTTGACCAGTCGACGGAACCTTGAATGGTCCATATCGATGATCCAGGTGCTGTGGCACGACTCGATGACGATCTGTTCCACTCCGTCAGTATCCCATAATCTGACGGGAATCCTGCAGTGATTTCATGTCGGTTCAGTGACAGTTGCCCAGGAACGCAGGGCCTCGGGTGCTCTGTGCGCCCTACTCGACGGCATGGGGTGCCATTGATCCTCGAATTCGTCGATATTTGCTCAATTATCGTCGAGAATCGTGGCTGGAACCCACACGTCGATCGTGGTCCCGAGTCCCGGCTCGGAGTGGATAACCAGGCGGGACCCGATGAGGTGGGCCCGTTCGGTCATGCCCGGAAGGCCCATCGACGCCGACCGGACGCCGTCGGTTCGGTCCGGCGTCTCGAAGCCCACGCCGTCGTCCTTGATCAACATGCGCAGGCCGCCGGCCTCGAAATCCATGCCCACCGCCACCCGTCGGGCAGAAGCGTGCCGCTCGGCGTTGGACAGGGCCTCTTGGGCGATGCGGAAGAGGGCCAGCTCCACGGTTGGGGGTAACCGTCGTTCGGACGCCGGTCACACCGAACGAGGTCAGGAAGTGTTGGCGTTCACCGGCCTCAGAGACCATCTGACTGATCGAGGCGACGAGACCGAGGTCATCGAGGACCGACGGGCGGAGCCCTTTGGCAATCGACCGCAACTCGGCCACCGTTTCCTCCACGATGGAGCGGAGACCGGCCAGAGAGGGAGAGGGATCCGGTTCCGTCGTGGCCACGGGAGCGGCGGTCGGTTCCACCGCATCGATCTGACGACAGAGATGGATCAGCGTCTGCAGCGGCCCATCGTGGATCTCCTGGGCGATGTGTCGTCGTTCCTCCTCTTGGCCGAGGACCACTCGCGCCGCGAAGGCCTCCATCAGGTCGTGGCGTCGTGTCTCTGCAGTGACGTCTTCGAAGACGACCTGCATCCGTCTCTCGTCGCTGTCCGGCCCGAGCATGGTGGCGGTAGGCCGGAACAGCACCCGCTCGCCCCCGATCTCGAAGGGAAGTGGCTCGACGCGTTCGGGATCGGCGGACGCTTCATCGTGGTCGTCGGCCGTCGCCGAACGGCGCCACGAGAGCAGCTGGGTAAGGACGCGTGCCGCCCCGTCGGCGCCGATCATGTCCACCAGGCGCACGGGATCTGCGGGCTGCGGGCGAGGGGAGTGGGACGACGGGAGGCGGTGCCGTCCGAAGGCCCGCTGGGCCGAGGCGTTGGTTTCCAGCACGATGCCGTCGCCGTCGATGATCAGGATGGGGGCCTGGTTCGAATCGAACAGGTCTCGGTACAAGGCCTCGGCCGACAGATGGGCCTCCCGTGATGTCTCGGCGAGCCGGCGCGCCGAACGCTCGGCCGAAACCCGCTGTCCGATGAGGAGCGCCAGCCCGTCCAGCAGGGCAACCTGCATGAGTTCGGCCCAGGCGGCCACGTGCTGGTGGGTGCTGAGTGACGTGATGAACCTCGGGATGGACAAGAGGGTGATCCATGCGCCGGTGGACACGCCGCCAGCGAAGCCGTAGTTGAGGGCGGCACAGACCACCGGGATGATGAAGAGGGCGAGGGTGGAGAACTCGACGGCCAACGATGAGTCGTCCAGGTGGAAGGCCACGGTGGCGGCGAGCCGGAGGAGATACAGGGTGAGCACGACCAACTGGATGATCCAGAATCCCGACCGGGTCCACGGCTGGGCGTCGCCACCGGAATCGGTGACAGCGACCACCCCGATCGCACCTTCTGGCGTGGCCACGGCGGCAGTCGCTGAACCCCTGGGGGCGTCCATCTCGGATCCGTCGGATGTGAACGTGCGGTGTTCGGGAGCCAGAGACGGGACCACAGCGGGAGTCAACCGAACCTCACCGACCGCCCGACCCGTTTCGGGAGTATCGAGCCTGGTCACGAAGGTGACCATCGGGTCTCTCGTCCGGATCCCGTACGAACAGCCCGTTGGCCAGTGCGTAGTGGACGAGCTCGGTTCGAGATGTCGAGCCGACCTTCTCGAAGACGTGGTTGAGGTGTCCCTCCACGGTGCGGGGGCTGATTCCGAGCTGATGGGCTATGGCTTTGTTGGATCGACCCCGGGTGACGAGGCGCACCACTTCCTGCTCGCGTCCGGTCAGTCTCGCTCCACCTGCTCGGGTCTCCACATCTGGCGCTTTTTCACCGCGGCCTGAAGGGACGCGGTCCAAGAGGGCGATACCTTCGCAGGCCACCCGAATGGACTGGACCAACTCGTCGCTCGGTGTGGTCTTCAGGAGGTAGCCCGCCACTCCGGCGGCCAGAGCGGCGCGCACGTAGTGCTCGTCGTCGTAGGCACTCAGGATCAGCACCGTGACGGCAGGGTGGCCTTCCACGATCTGTCGCGCCAGGTCGATTCCGTTGACCGAGGGGAGTCGGATGTCTACCAGCACCACATCCGGCTCCGTGCGGGCAACGACGGCCAGGGCAGCCTCGCCATCGTCGGCCTCGCCCACCACCGTGAACCCGCTGGCGTCGTCGAGGATCCGACGGGTGCCGGCCCGAAGCAGTTCGTGGTCGTCGACCACCACGACACGACGTACCCGGTCCTCGACGTGGACGGCGGCAGGAGCGATCGATGGCGACCGACCGATGGCCTGGTCCGAGTGGGGAGTTCGGGGATCGACCACGGTCATGGCCGCGTCAGGCCCCGGAGATCAGGGAAGCGGTCATGCCCAGGACGATGGCGGTGACCAGCGGGGCAGCCAGTACCGGACTCACCCTGCGCACCAGCGTGGGAGCGGCAGCGCCGACGGTGACGCTCTGGTGCGCCGACGCCCACGCTCCGACCATGCACAGGAAGTACGCAGCCAGCCACAACGAGCCTCCGACGGCCACGGCTCGGACTCCGAGGCCTCCGGACCAGCAACCGGCTAGTAATAGAGCACTCCGGCCGTACCCCCGAGCATCGACGCACTCCGGATCCTGCCGTCTGAGTAGGACGTAGAGCGAGGCGGCCGCCACTGTTCCCACTACGGCTCCGACCACGGTGTTCCACCGATGCTGCCACCCACCACCGAGGATGATGACGGCCAGCGCCAGGCTGGTTCCGACTGCCGCCACCGACAGCGGAGCCCGCTGTCCGCCGTATTCGATGAGGGCTACGGCGATGAGGGCGGCCGCCAGGGAGCAGTACCCGGCGGCGATGATGTTGCCGTGCCACGCCCAGGTCGTGAGAGCGAACACCAGTGCTGTCGTTGACTCCACGAGGGGATAGCGGGCGGAGATCGGCAGGTGGCAGGTGCGGCACCGCCCGCGTAGGGCGATCCACGACACAACAGGCACGTTCTCCCACCACAGCAGCTGCCGGTCGCAGGTAGGGCAGAAGGAGCGTGGTGCAGCTACCGACAGGCCGAGCGGCGTTCGGTAGATGACGACGTTCAGGAACGAGCCGACGAACAGCCCAATTACTCCCGCTAGGGGAATCGCCAGCGCTAGTAGTGGAAGTGGGTCAGAACTCATGGCATGTGTTGTGAGGCGTCGTCCTATTTGGACCGGGAAGCCCGGAACCCGTGCGCGGTCGCGGCACCCCGGTGACCTCGTGATCGTTGGTCGTCGATAGAGGCAGTTGTCGGCATGGCGTAGCGTCGCCGAGCCCGCAGTCGTCCGCGGAAATCGACCACCCTTGCCGTATCGGCATCCCACCCGGACGGGCTTGAGCAGTGCTGTGCCAAACGGGGCCGATTCGCTAGGACGGACTGTCTGGCAGGAGCGCACGGTCACTGGGTGCCTCCCGCTGGAATCGGAGGAATTGGTCGGCGCGAGGCTTCATTCTCGGGACGCGGGTGCTTCGGGCCGAACAATTGGATTTGGCGTTCAATCTCAGGCACCAGTCTGCCGATGATGCAGAGATGAGCGATGTCGATGCCATCCGACGGATGGCAAGCGAACACGACCTCGAGTTTGTCGATCTCGACACCTACGGGGTGGATCCCGCCGCGGGCGAGATCCTTCCCGCGTCGCTGGCCAGAAAACACCACGTCGTGGCCATCAAACGAAAGTTTGGAACGCCGGTGATCGCCACGGCCGAGCCCGATGATCTGACCGCCCAGGACAGCGTCCGTGCCTCCATCGGCCGTGACTTCATCTCGGTGGTAGCCGCACCTGACCAGATCGGCAACTATCTCGATCAGTTGTTCGGCGCCGAGGACGAGGGCCCTGTGGCTCCCGAGATCGGTGTGGATGGTTCCGGATCGGACGAACGTGAAGTCGAACCCGAGGCTGAGCCGGTCGAGGCGTCCGTGCTCGTCGATGAGCATCCGGCGACTGAAGATCCCTTTGCTGACCTTGTGAGCGATCAGTTCGACGGGAGCCGGACCATCGTCGAGGAAGCGGAGTCAGCCATTGCTGACGACCTCGAGGCCCAGGTCGGTGACATCGACGAGCCCGGTGGGGTCGTGGTCGACGATCCGCAGCATGAGACAGGGCAGCATGAGACGGGATTGAACGGGACATCGGCCCTGGAGATCTCCCCCCTGTCCTTTGACGATGCCGATTGGCAGGAATTCCCGGCAGAAGCCCAGGTCAACGGTAATGGTGGCGAAGGCGAGGCCTTGGCGACCGTCAGTGACAGTGCCTCTGATCTGGCCGACCTGGGCACGGAAGCCGAGTCTGTCGGCCGCACCGGCGAATCCGGTGACGAGCAGGCGTTCGGGGACGTCGAAGATCCCGATGTCGGCACCGTCGACGCCTATCAGGTCGATGCGTGCACGTGGAGCCTTCGGTCGATGGCGCAGTGGCCCTCGCACGCCGCCACCGCCGCCGCCACTGCCTCACGAGTTCGCCACCGCTCCCTACGACGGTGACGCCATCCCGTCGCTCGAGGCGGCGACCAGTGTCCTGCCCACCTTTGGCACCGATCTGTCTGATCTGGACTCGCTCCCGCTGGCCACCGGTGCAGTCACTGCCAGTGCCGATGAACTGGAGCAACTGGCCCGCTCGGTGCAGGGAAACGTCGATGTCCCCGATGTGGACTCCACGGCCATGGCCGCCGACCTAGTCGCCGAGGCCGTCGCCACCTACAAGGAACAGCGGGGCGACATGCCTCCCGAGGACAATCCGGAGTCCGGGATGTCCTCGGCCACGGCTCACTTCCCGCCCTTGGCCAAGGCTCTGGTCGACGGGGAACGGGTTTCTTTGGCCGACATGGAGGCGGTGCTAGCCGAACACGAGCAGTCCCGTCAGAGCATCGCCCGCATCCTCACGGCCCAGAACCTCGTCACCGAGGCTGACCTCATGTGGGGCATGGCCCAGGAGATGGGTCTCGAGTTCGTCGACCTCGACACGCGTGGTGTTGACTTCGTCGAGGCCGGCATGATCCCCGAGTCGACCTCCCGACACCACAATGTCCTGGTCATCGGTAGTGATGAGGGCGTGCCGATCGTGGCTGCCTCGAACCCCACCGACGTGTTCGCCATGGACGACCTGCGCACCCTGATGGGTCGCAACTTCAGGGTCGTGGTGGCCACCCGAACCCAGATCACGGCCTTCATCGGCAAGGCCTTCAACAGTGGTGGCGATGCCGCCGACATGGCCATGGAAGCATCGCTCGAGGTGGACGGGACCGGCCCCCAGGCCGGCGTCGACGACATCCAGGCCGTAACCGAAGAGGCTCCCATCGTCCGCTACGTCAACCTGCTCATCCTGCAGGCCCTCAATGAGCGGGCGTCGGACATCCACGTGGAGCCCACCGAGACCGACCTCCGTATCCGCTACCGGATCGACGGGGTGCTCCACGATGTCTCCACAGCTCCCCGGACCATCGCCCCGGCCGTGACCACCCGATTGAAGGTCATGGCCGATATGAACGTGGCCGAGCACCGCGTACCCCAGGACGGGCGCATCTCGTTGAAGGTGGGGGCCAAGGGCATCGATCTCCGGATGGCCACGCTGCCCACCATCCACGGCGAGAAGGTCGTCATGCGGGTACTGGACAAGTCGAGTGTCGTGCTCGGCTTCGACTCCCTGGGTTTCGACGAGGACCTGCTCAAGACCTACGAAGGCGTCTACACCAAGCCATACGGAACCATTCTGGTGACCGGACCGACCGGATCGGGTAAGTCGACCACGCTCTACACCACCTTGTCGGCACTCAACTCGCCGGAGAAGAACATCATCACGGTCGAGGACCCGGTGGAGCTCCCCCTGAAGGGAGTCAACCAGGTACAGCTGAACATCAAGGCCGGGTTGACCTTCGCTTCGGCCCTGAAGGCCATCCTCCGCTCCGACCCGGACATCGTCCTCGTGGGTGAGATCCGCGACCAGGAGACGGCGGTCATCGCTATCGAAGCGGCTCTGACCGGACACATGGTGTTGGCCACCCTGCACACCAACAGCGCCGCCTCCACGCCCATGCGGCTGATCGAGATGGGCATCGAGCCGTTCCTGGTCACTTCGGCGCTCTCGGCCGTTGTGGCCCAGCGTCTGGCCCGACGGCTGTGCGTGCACTGCAAGGAGCCGTACCAGCCCACCGAAGCCGACATCATGGCGGCCGGTTGGACGATCGAGGAAGTCGATGCAGAGGGGGAGATTCCCCTGGTGTACCGGGCGGTCGGTTGCTCGGCGTGCGCCAACACCGGATATCGAGGGCGGAAGGCGCTAGCCGAACTGATGCCCATGAGCGAGGAGATTGAACGGATGATTATCGAAGGAGGATCCGTGGAAGAAATCCACAGGCTGGCGGTGTCCCAAGGTATGGTCACCCTCCGGCAGAGCGGCCTTCGCAAGGCCATCGAGGGTGAGACCACCCTCGAGGAAGTACTGCGAGTTGTGGCATGAGTCCGATCACTGCAGCTTCCCGTACCGAATGGTCGACCCGACTGGCCCAGGCTCTGGTCCAGGGCGGGTACGACACCGAGTCCAACCTGGCTCCTCTGGTCGATGAGTCGAGGCAGACCGGCCAGTCGCTGGCCTTCATGCTGATCAGCCGGAACCAGGCACTTCCCGGCGTTGTGGTGGGTGCGCTGGCCCATCTGGCCCAGCTCCCCGCCGTCGATCTGGCGGCGATGACGCCGAGTCCCGAGGCCCGATTGGCCATGTCCGATGCCATCGCCGAGCAGTACGAGGCGATTCCCCTGCAGTTCGACGGCAACGTGCTGGCCGTGGCGTTCTCCGAGCCGCCCTCGCAGGACGACGTTGACTCGTTGGCGTCGAAGATCGGCTACCGGGTCAACCCGGTGTTGTCCGACCCCACGGTCATCGCCGAGCTCCTCGGCCTGGGTGACCGTGCCGTTGCCGTCCCCGGCCCGGCTCCGCAGTCACCGTTGGTCGATCTCGGCACCAATGCCGAGCCCCCGCCTGAGGAGCTGTCCCACGTTGAGCGCCTCCTCCAGTCGGGCATACCCGCCGAGGCAAGCTCTGGGAGCGTGCCGCTGCACATCGACGACTTGCTGCGCTACGCCGTGGCCGTCGGCGCATCGGACCTCCACCTCACGGCTTCGCAGCCCGGAGCCATCCGGCTCCATGGCGCCATCCGCCCGATCGAGGGTTGCCCGGTGCTCGGCAACGAGCAGATCCGGGACATGGTCTTCGGAATCCTGCCGGCGTCGCAACGGGAGCGATTTGAAGAAGAGCACGAGCTGGACACATCCCACTCCATCAACGGTGTCGGGCGGTTCCGTGTGAACGTGTCCCTGCAGCGGGGAACCATCGCTGCCGCCCTGCGGCCCATCCCCCACGAGATGCCGGAGTTCGACTCGTTGGGCATTCCCGACTCGGTCAAAGCCTTCACCGATCTCCGCCGGGGCCTGGTCCTCGTCACTGGTCCGACCGGTTCGGGGAAGTCGACCACCTTGGCTTCGCTCATCGACATCATCAACCGGACCAAGCCGCTGCACATCGTGACCGTGGAGGATCCGATCGAGTTCCTCCACGACCACAAGCGGTCGATCATCACCCAGCGGGAGATCGGTGAGGACACGAACTCGTTCGCCGAGGCACTCCGACGGGTCCTACGCCAGGACCCCGACGTCATCCTGGTCGGTGAGCTGCGCGACCTCGAGACCATCTCGACGGCGCTCACCGCGGCAGAAACCGGCCACCTGGTCTTCGCCACCCTGCACACCCAGGATGCACCACAGACCATCGACCGGATCATCGATGTGTTCCCCACGAATCAACAGGAGCAGATCCGGGTCATGTTGGCGGCCACGCTCGAGGGCGTGGTTACCCAGCAGCTCATCGTCTCGGCCGAGGGAAACAGCCGGGTGCCGTGCTCGGAGGTCCTGGTGTGCACCTCGGCCATCCGGAACCTGATCCGTCAGTCCAAGACCCACCAGATCTACTCCCTCATGCAGGTGGGTGGCTCGTTCGGGATGCAGACGATGGACCAGGGTCTCGCCGCCCTGGTCAAGCAGGGTGTCATTTCCGAAGCCATCGCCTACGACAGGTCCTCCAACGAGGAGGACCTGCGGAACCATCTCAACACTTAGTGCACGGCATCGGCGTGCGTAATCGAGGAATCGGGGAATCGTGGCACTGACATTTGACTACAAGGTCCGGGACAAGTCCGGCGGCCTCGTCGAGGGGCAGTTGGAGGGCGACAGCATGGCGCTGGTCGTCCGGCGACTGCGGGAGATGGGCTACATGCCCATCTCGGTGACGCCCAAGTCGGCGGTCAACCTGAAGACCGAGATCAAGATTCCCGGGATCAGCGACCGCGTGAAGCTGCGCGAATTGGCCGTGGTTACACGTCAGCTGTCGACCATGGTCGACTCGGGCCTCTCGGTGGTCCGATCGTTGGGCATCCTGGCCGCCCAGGTGGAGAACCCTGCCTTTGCCAAGGTGCTCTCCGATGTGCGGCTGGATCTGGAGCACGGCTCGTCGCTGTCGGTGGCGTGCTCCAAGCACCCCAAGGTCTTCTCGCACCTGTACTGCACCCTCATCGCCGCCGGCGAGATCGGCGGTAACCTCGACGAGGTCC
Source organism: uncultured Acidimicrobiaceae bacterium (assembly GCA_963738545.1). Classification (GTDB taxonomy): domain Bacteria; phylum Actinomycetota; class Acidimicrobiia; order Acidimicrobiales; family RAAP-2; genus Bog-756. The sequence goes on along the minus strand of CAVTXA010000007.1, from coordinate 201,545 downwards.
TGTCGCAGCCTGGCGCAGACCATCGAGAATCAGGCGCAACTGAACCGCACCATCCGCTCGGCCATGACGTACCCGGCGGTGGTGCTCTCGGTGATGGTGGTGATCTTCACCGCCATGATCGTGTTCATCGTCCCGGTCTTCCAGAACCTCTTCAAGACGCTGGGCGGCAAGCTCCCGTTCCCGACACAGGTGCTCATCAAGATCTCCAACATCATCACCAGCGTGTGGGTCCTGTTGTTGATCGCCATCGTCATCGGAGCCATCATCGGGATCCGGAAATGGATCGCCACCGACGAGGGCCGCCGCAAGTGGGACAAGCTGATCTTGAAGCCACCGGTCTTCGGTCCGCTCTTTCATAAGGTCTCGCTGGCCCGGATGACCGGGACGCTGGCGTCGCTGATCGGCTCCGGCGTACCCATCCTCGAGTCCCTGGACATCTGTGCTGACACCTCGGGGAACCGCACCGTCGGTGACGTCCTGCTGTTGGCGAAAGAGGGGGTCCGAGCCGGGCGTCCACTCGCCGACCCCTTGAGGGAGCACGAGGACGTCATTCCGACCATCGTGGTCCAGATGGTCGAGGTCGGGGAGCAGACCGGTGCACTGGACGGGATGCTGCGGAAGGTCGCCGAGTTCTACGACCAGGAGGTCGAGGTCACGGTGAACAACCTCACCGCCCTCCTCGAGCCGCTCCTCACGGTCTTCATGGGCATCGGTGTCGGCGCCATGGTGATCTGTCTCTACCTGCCGATGTTCGACTACATCAAGCTCATCCACAACTGAGATAACCCAAGCTCGCTGGTCCACACGGCATGGACGACGCTTATCGCGTCGCGGCCCATCGTCCCGCCAACGGACAGCTTGTCGATGAGAAGTCGCCCATCAGGTGCCGATGTTCCAAGCTGAAACCAAGGTTAGACCAATGCCAGTCTAAGGTTCTGACCTGGGAAAAGAATGCTTTAGCCGGTAAACATTCTTGCCGATGAAGACTTCATGATTTCCATTCCTGCAGTTTCTCGCCGCATGCAGGGTGCGTGGTTGGCGCACCGAGTTGAAAGGCCACCGGTTTTGGTGGGTGGGTCATCGCCGGGACGCGGTCCCCTCGAAATGACCTGTCTCGACCCGAGGTCAGAGGCCGATGCCGGCTCAAGACGGACCCGCCATCGATCGGGAACCGACGCCGGATTCACCCTCATCGAGCTCATGGTGGTCCTGTTGATCCTGGCCATTCTGCTCGCCATCGCCATCCCGACCTTTCTCGGTGTGACGAAGTCGGCCAATGACCGGGCTGCGCAGTCCAACCTGAACACTGCACTGGTGAACGCCAAGTCGATCTTCCAGCAGCAGGGTCAGACCTACGCCCTGAGCGGGACGACCAGCGCGGCCTATGCCACCACCAACGCTGCATCGCTGGCTGCGTCGCTGTACGCCGCCGAGCCCAGCCTCAGCTACGTCACCGGCGCCGTCACCACCACCACCTGCCAGTCCAAGGTCAGCGTGCAGGTGTCCGCCGACGGCACCAGCCTGGCCCTGGCCGAGCAGGCCAAGGGTACCGGCACCTGCTGGTACGTCGTCGACAACACCACCTCACAGGCTACTGCGGGTGTGGACCACTGACGGGAACCAGCCCGGTGCTGGAACCTGGTACGGCAAGGAGCATTCAGTCGGTCTCCGGGGCTACTTGCAATGCTTCGGCCATTCCCTCCACCGCAGACCGGTGTGGTCTGGCAGCAAAGCTCCTTCCCGAGCTGAGAGCCGTTCCGTGGTCGGACAGGCTCTACCTCGCCGTAGAGCTGGATTGAGCACCACGGGACGGTGGTCTCCAAGCGGGTCGTGGATCACCGCTCGCTCGCTGACCTCTGTGCCGGTCGAACGCCATGGCGTCGGCGCTGAATTCCGACTCGTCGGACGTCGTGAACTTCGGTAAAAGATCCCTAAAGCTCACGGTCGGGGTGACCGATGTGATGAGTGGATCTCAAATCGAAGGTCCATACATTGATGCATCAATACGACAGAGGAGGCAGTACATGTTTTCATCCGCAATCGAGCGCCTGAATGACAGGCGTGACGCTGTGGGTGACGCCGGCGAGGACGCTGGATTCACCCTCATCGAGCTCATGGTGGTCCTGTTGATCCTGGCCATTCTGCTCGCCATCGCCATCCCGACCTTTCTCGGTGTGACGAAGTCGGCCAATGACCGGGCTGCGCAGTCCAACCTGAACACTGCTCTGGTGAACGCCAAGTCGATCTTCCAGCAGCAGGGTCAGACCTACGCCCTGAGCGGGACGGCTAGCGCGGCCTATGCCACCACCAACGCTGCATCGCTGGCTGCGTCGCTGTACACCGCCGAGCCCAGCCTCAGCTACGTCACCGGAGCCGTCACCACTCACCACGGCCCGGCGCTGTCAGCGTGCAGGTGTCCGCCGACGGGACCAGCCTCGCCCTGGCCGAGCAGGCCAAGGGTACCGGCACCTGCTGGTACGTCATCGACAACACCACCGGTCGACAGGGCTACAGCTTGGACCACGACGGGACCAGCCCGTGCTGGAACCTGGTACGGCAAGGAGCTTTCGTCGGTCTCCGGGGCTACTTGCAATGCTTCGGCCATTCCCTCCACGCCAGACCGGTGTGGCGTGGCAGCAAAGCTCCTTCCCTAGCTGACCTGATCAGCGGAATGAGCTGGCTGCTCTCACGAGTAGCCAATCACCTAGAGTGCGCCCCTCTCGGAGGGGCGCACTCTTGTGTCCTGCCGGGATGGTCGAGGAACGGGTGCTGAAAAGTGCTCAACTCACATCGCGGACGAGTCGATAGACCAGTCATGCTCGTGAAGGAACCCTGCCTCCAGCCCGAGAGTGCCGAACTGCCTCTCCAAGATTCTCTCCCGTCCCTCGACCGCCCAACTGCCATGTCTTGGCTCAGCCGGCATCTGGCTAACCGGCGGTGGCTCCTCCTCTTCGCGGTGGTCTTCGTCGTATCGGGCATGGTCTTCATGCTCAAGTGGATGCCTGTGGTCCACCACACTCAGAGCTGGGCGGTCGGTGGTGACTCATGGGGCATCTTCCGCGGCGCCCAGTATGTGAGTTGGGGCGACCTCGGGGGCATCTATAACCAGGGAACCGGCATCGTTTCCTTCCCGGGCATGGAGATCTTGTTGGCTCCGATCGCGATGATCGGCGGACCATTTCAACCTCATAAGCTCGTACGGCCCGTTCGCCATTCCACGCCCATCGGTCGCCCTGCTTCTCGTGCCGGTGGAGTTGTTGCTCGCCGTCACCGTGATCTTCGCTGCTGATGCCCTGGCCGAGCGGATGGGCGTTTCGTCCCGTCGCCGAATCTGGATGTGTCTCATGGTCGGTGTGGTGGCGTGGCCCACCGCTGCTGTCTGGGGCCATGCAGAGGACTCCTTGGCCGTGACGTTCGCCCTCTACGCCATGGTGGCCATGCTCGACCGCAGGTGGGCCCGGATGGGCTGGCTCTTCGGTTTCGGCATTGCCCTGCAGCCGCTGGTCGGACTGATGCTGCCCCTGTTCCTCGGTTGCACCCCGCGGGGCCAGCGCCTGATAGTGGCCGTTCGATCGGCCGCCCTCTCGGCCTTTCTGGTACTCGATCGCCTTCTGCCGGAGTCGCTTCCGACGCCTACCGGGCCCTGGTGCAGCAACCCACGCCGCCGTCGATCAATCATGCCACCCCGTGGGCCTGGCTTGCTCCCGTCGTACCGGGGAGCGCCGCGCCCAGTGGCCATCTGGCCGGACTCGCCGCTGGGACCCGCCCGGGACATGTCGTCCTTCATTCTGCGTTACGTTACCGGTGGGCAGTCCGTTGTCGAAGTGGCCGGGGGTCCTGGCAGGATGATCGATGTGGTCCTCGCCCTGATGATCGGCATCTACGTCTGGCGTCGCCCCCAGCCGCCCGATTCAGATCCTCTGGCTGGCCTCGGCGGTGCTGGCCTCCCGAGCGTTCTTCGAGCCGGTGATGACCCCCTACTACCTGGCACCACCCCTTATCCTCTGTCTCGTCATGGCTTCCCGACAGGGGGCCGAAGCGCTTTGGTCGGCGGTGGTCATCGGCCTCGAAATCACCGTGTTCGCCTATCACCATCTGAACCCGTGGGTGTGGTGGCTGCCTGTGGTAGCGGGCCTGGGTGCGATTCTGGCCCTCGGCTATCCGGGTCGGCGCCCCGAGGGACGGACGGAGGACGACGCTTTGGATGGTCGGGCAGGCGGACGAGGACGCACGACGAGGCGACCGTGGTGGTGGCAGAGCGGGAGCAACGAGAGCTCACTCTTCAGCCCGCACTTCGCTAAGCCAGACTGGACTGAACTGGCCCGGCCGTACTGCCGTCACCCCGTCTTTCTGATCAAGTCCGATGGGGCGGGTGTCGATGATGAACAGGTGAGTCTGGCGACCCCCACAGAGGAACGAGAGGCCGGCGACCTCGCTGAAGACCCGACGGCCCGGATCGACGCCGTGGGTTCCTCGGAGGACCGGCTGCCGGCGGTGGGCACGCCAAAATGGTCGTGGCTGATGGTGGCCATTCCCCTGGTGGTCGTCCTGGTCGGGGCGTGGAGCTACCGGTGGGTGCAAGAGGATGCCTTCATCAACTTCCGCATCATCGGGAACCTCCTCGCCGGCCATGGGCCGGTTTTCAACGTCGGCGAGCGGGTGGAGGTGTACTCCGATCCCCTGTGGATGTTCCTGCTGGCGGTGACCCATGAGATCCTTCCGTTCCTGTCCCTCGAGTGGCTCTCCGTGCTGCTGGGCCTGGGGTTCACCGGACTCGGTGTCGTACTCGGCCGGCCGGGCCATGCAGCGACTCGGGGCGAGGACCACCGATGGCCTGATCATCCCCATCGGACTACTCGTCTTCTCGGTGGTATCCGGCGTCTGGGAGTTCGCCACCTCGGGACTGGAGATGGGAATGGTCTTCGGTTGGATCGGACTGAGCTTCTGGCTGCTCGTCCGCGTCGAGGCCACACGCAGGTCCGCCGTGTGGTGCGCCTTCGTCGTCGGACTCGGACCGTTGATCCGCCCGGAACTCGTCGTGGTGGCGGCAGTGTTCCTTGTCGGACTCGGCCTCCGTGGTGGCTTCGCCCGGCTGGCTGGGACCATCCGGCATCAGACGGCGGTGGTTCCTACCGCTCGTCGCCGCGCTGGGCTTCCCGTGCCTCTACGAGCTCTGGCGGATGGCGTATTTCGGCATGTTCGTCTCCAACAGCGAGCTGGCGAAATCGGGTGCAGGTTCCGATGTCCCGCAGGGAGCTGGCCTACTTCTGGAACTTCATCTCCACCTACGTGCTCTGGGTCCCTTTCCTGCTGGCCATCCCGATCGTCGTTCCTAGGATCAGGCGGTGGCTGTATGCCGGCGACCGTGCCGGCGCAGTCCTGCTGCTCACACCCGCTGCTGGCCGGCATTGGCGACGCACGTCTACGTAGTCCACGTCGGTGGGGACTACATGGAGGCCCGCTTGCTGCTGCCGTCCTTCCTCCTGTGCTGTCTCACGCTCTTCGTCGACACGGGGCAGTTCCGTCCGCTGCTGGCGGTGCCGCTGATCGGCCTCATCATCTGGTCGACGATCTGCGCAAGCTCGCTTGCGACCTGACCATGCCACGGGCTGGGTGCACAACATGCACGATGAGCGGTCGAACTGGATCCTCGACACCGGACAACGTCATCCCATCGACCTGTCCAGCTATCTTCGCTTGGTATCGCTGGGCGAAGCCCTTCGAGCGACAGCAGCTGCCAACGAACCGGACAAACAGTCGATCCTGGTCATCGGGAATCCTGGAGGCGTCTTCATGCCCGCCTACGTGAATCCTCGGCGAATCCGGCCAGACCAGAGCGATGAACAGCACCAGTTCATCGATAGGAGACAGTCGAGTCGGCCCGCTCGAACCTTCCGTTCCGTCTCGTGTGGATCTCGACAGCGTCGGAGCCATGGGCTACCTGGCAGGTCCCACGTCTACATCTACGACTCGCTCTCCCTAGCCAATCCCATCGGGTCCCACACCACCGTCGCCGTCCCCGGAATCCCCGGCCACGACAAAGTCGATCGGACCCGAGTGGATGATCGCCCGGTTCGGGCTCCCCGGGGAGACGTTTCCCCACGCCAGCATCCTCGGATTGAAGCGAGGCCACCGCGGCGGCACAGACGGGCGCTCGCCTGTGAGCCCCTCAAGTCCTATCTCGGGCGCCATCACCAAGCCCCTGTCACTTTCTCACAGGCGTTCTCGAACGTCCTGCACTCGTTCACCTACACGACCATGACCTTCAGCCCCGACGCCAATAACGCGGCCCGCCAGCTCTGCGGGGATTGACTGGTCACCACACGGGAGCGGATCGATCGGATCCTCCTGGGTCAGACGCTGCTCTACAGCGGCCCGATGGTGTGCTTCCGTCCGGGCAGCATCTCCCTGGCCGTGGACAGCGTCTCCAGGGCCACGCCACCACCGTGCGGGTGGCGGCGGGATCGATCACCGCGTCGACGAACCCCCGCTCGGAGGCCTGGTAGGGGGTGAGGAAGCGCTCGGTGTACTCGGCCTGCAGCTGCATCCCGCTCCTCGGGCTTGGACCGGCCGGTGGAGGATCTGGACCGCCCCCTCGGCACCCATCACGGCGATCTCGGCGCCGGGCCAGGCGAAGCACAGGTCGTTGCCCAGGCCCTTGGAGTCCATGACGATGTAGGCCCCTCCGAACGCCTTGCGCAGGATCACGCACACCCGGGGGACGGTGGCCTCGGCGTAGGCGAAGGCCAGCTCGGCCCCGTGGCGGATCATCCCCCGCCACTCGAGGTCCTTGCCGGGAAGGAATCCCGGGGTGTCCACCAGCGTCACCAGGGGCAGGTTGAACGAGTCGCAGAACCGGACGAACCGGGCCCCCTTCTGGGAGGCGGCGATGTCCAGGGTGCCGGCCAGGGCCTGGGGCTGGTTGGCCATGAAGCCGACCGTCCGACCGTCGATCCGACCCAGGGCCGTGACCAGCTGGGGTGACCACCGGGTCCACAGCTCGGTCACGTCGTGATCGTCGGCCAGGGCGGCGGCCACCTTGCGGACGTCGTAGGAGCTGGTGGTCCGGGCCGGGATGATCTCCCGGAGCTCGTCGACCGTCCGGGAGGCCGGATCGTCACTGGGGCCCCGGGGGGCCAGCTCGTCGAGGTTGGACGGCAACAGGCTCAAGAGGTGCTCCACATGGGCCAGCGCGTCCTCTTCGGTGTCGGCCTCGATGGCGCACAGCCCGCTGGATCGGGCGTGCATGGCCGTCCCGCCCAGCTGATGGATCCCGATCCGCACGCCGGTGAACTCCTCGACCATGGCTGGTCCCGAGACGAAGGCGAAGGCGTCGCTGGTCATCACCACCAGGTCGGCCAGGCCGAGGAGGAGCGCCGGGCCGGAGATGGCCGGTCCGGTGACGACAGCCACGACGGGAACCACGCCGGAGCACTGGGCCAGCGCCCGGGCGGCCTGGCCCCACCCGTGGAGCGACGCCACCCCGTCGGACACGTCCGCGCCGCTGGAGGCCAGCACCAGCACCACCGGGATCCGGAGGGTCAGGGCCGAGGCCGCCGCCACCCGCATGGTCTCGCCGTCGTCCACCGACAGGGCCCCCGACGGAGCCTGGAGACCGAGCGCACCACCATGGCCGGTCGACCGCCCAGCTCCTCCACGCCGGCCCGGACCGTGCCGCTCACGTGCCGCCGGAGAATGGGGGCCTGGGGGGCGAGGGGAGCGGGGGGCGCTTCGATGGTCACTCTCCCATGCTACGGACACCACCACGGGTCCGGTGGGAACCCCTGATCACGGGGGATCGGGCCCATCACCTTCCGGTGAGTCGCCCGTGCCGTGGCGGTGATCGGAGAGGTCGCGGCCAGCCCCGCTGGAGCCACCGTCCCGACCCCGCTCTCCGACCCCGCCAACGCCTTGGGCGGGGTCGGACCCCCCGGTACCGGCCGGCCCCGGTCGGCCACCGGCCCGGTCGACCCGCTCGAACTGCCGTTCGACGTCGGCCCAGACGAGCGGTTCGTCGGCGGCCAGCTCGTCCTCGGACCGGGGAGCACGGGACAGCACGACGGCCCCCACGATGAGCAGGACGAACAGCATCGACAGCTTGGACGACGAATCCGGCGATCTGCTGGTCGTTGAGCGGCCTCAGGCCCACGGCGGCGTGGGAGCGGGCGAATGCCGGGTAGAGGGGGTGGTTGGAGAAGATGTAGATAAAGGAGAGAAAGGCCGGCACCACGGCCTGGGCCACGAGGTAGCCGAAGCGGACCACGGGCTTCAGGCGGGGAATGCCCGGGATCCGGCCGAGCACGGGAAGCCACAGGACGAGGCCCGCCACCACCAGGGCGAGGTCCAGACCCCCCCGGGCCAGGGCGGATGACGCCTGGGCCCGCACCAGTGCCGGGCGTCATCGAGCCCACCACCAGCACGGTGACGACGGGGATGGCCACCGGTCGGGCGGTTGCAGCCGCAGGAGGACCGCGTCCACGGCCCGTGGCCGAGTCAGCCACTGGATGAGGTCGTAGGGGAGACCGAGGACGAGGAGCGGGGCCACCACCAGGACCAACAAGAGGCGCTGGACGACCAGAGCGGTGAGCGACCAATGGGCCGCCACCGAGCCCAGTGGCCAGGTGAGGGCCACGGCGGCGGACACCCAGGCCCCACCGAACGCCGTCATCTGCCGCCGCGTCCAGGCGATGGGATGCTCGCTCGACCGTTCCAGGCGTCGGTGGCCCACGATGACGGCGGCACCGGCCACGACCACGACGGCCCAGGCGAGCAGATGGGGATCCCAGGCATAGGGTCCGGCGCCGGCGACCACGATCAGTCCCCGGCCCGCTGCGCCCTAGATTGACGTCGATGCAACGCCTCGATCGTCTGGAACGGGTCACCGACCTGCTGCTGGTACTCCTGGACACCCCGCGCCCGCTGAGCCTCAGAGAGATCGCTACCCGGGTGCCTGGCTACCCCGACGCCCACAGCGCGCAGCGGCAGGCCTTCGAACGGGACAAGCGGCTCCTGCGCGACGAGGGCGTACCCGTCCTGGTGGTGACCATCGGGGGCGAGGACCAGCTCGGGTACCGGATCGACCCCGACGCCTACTACCTTCCCGACCTCGGTCTCGAGGCAGAGGAGCAGGCCGCCTTGAACTTGGCCGTGGCCGGCGTTCACCTGGGTGAGCCTATCGGCCACCAGGCCCTCCTCAAACTGGGAGCCGGGGGTGAGTCACCCCTCCGGGACACCCCGGTTCCGCTGGTCGATCTGCCCTCCTTCGGCGGCCTTCCCGCGCTGCCTGTCCTGTTCGACGCCGTCCGCCAGCGGTCCGTGGTCGACTTCGGCTACCGGGGCGAGCGGCGGACCGTCGACGTGGCCGGACTCCGGTTTCGGGGCGGCCACTGGTACCTGATCGGGTTCGACCGGGACCGCGGGGAGGCCCGGACCTTCCGGGTCGACCGCATCGACGGGGCTCCCGAGCTCGGACCCGGGGACTCGGCCCGGCTGCCCGAGGATTTCGACACCGACCGCACCTTCGGACGCGACCCGTGGCAGTTCGGCTCGGGGGACGAGGTCGAGGTGGACATCGTGGTGGACGGGGCTGAATCCGGCCGGGTGGTGGCCGAGTTGGGGGAGGAGGCCGTCGTCGAGCGGGGGGAGGACGGCTCCGTGGTGGTTCGGCTGTCGGTGACCGACACTGGGGCGCTGATCCTCTGGGTGCTGGACCTGCTCGACCACGCCGAGGTCCTCGGTCCCCCCGAGGTCCGGGCCGCGGTGGTCGAGCGTTTGCAGGCCTCGGCGATGGCGGGACGGTAGCCGTGGCGATCGACACCGCCGCCCGGCTGCGCCGGCTGTTGGCCATCCTGGCCTGGCTGGCCCAGGTGGGAGAGGCCCCGATCGACGAGACGGCCGAGCGATTCGACCTCACCGCAGAAGCACTGGTGACCGAGTTGGAGATGGCCGCCTGCTGCGGTGTTCCTCCCTATACCCCGGACCAGTTGATGGAGATCGTGGTCACCGACACCACCGTCTCGGTCCATGTGGGCACGAGCCTGGCCCGGCCCCGTCGGCTGAGCCCGTCCGAAGGGTTCGCCCTGGCCTCGTCGGTCCGGGCCCTCCTGGCGGTGCCCGGGAGTGACGAGAGCGGCGCGCTCTCCTCGGCCCTGGCCAAACTGGATCGCGCCCTCGGGGACGAGGAGGGCAGGGACATCGAGGTAGAGCTGGACGCGCCCACCCTCCTGCCTTTGGTCCGTCAGGCCGTGGCTGAGCGTCAACCGCTCCGGATCACCTACTACTCCGCCTCGACCGACCGGGTCACCGACCGCGACATCGCCCCCCTCCGGATCTTCGCCAGCGAAGGCCACTGGTACATCGACGCCTGGTGCCAGACGGCCGGGGATCTGCGGCGGTTCCGGGTGGACCGCATCGGCACGGCCGAGGCGCTCGCGGGCCCGTTCCCTTCCGATGCCGTTCTCGACGAGGCCGAGGCGGTCTCCGTGCACGGGACAGCCGCCGGGGCTGACTCCCGTGCCGACGGGGAAGCGGCTCCCGAAGGGGCGGGGCACGCCGGCGCCATGGACCCGTACGTTCCCGGCCCCGACAGCCGTCGAGTGCGGATCTCCCTCGATCCGGACTCGGCCTGGCTGGTCGAGTCCGTCCCCGCTACCGGTCCACCGACGACGGTGGGCGATCGCGTCGAGGTGGAGCTGTTCGTCGGCGGCGAGGCGTGGTTGGAGCGTTTGCTCCTCCGGCTCGGTCCGGACGCACGGGTCGTCGACCCGCCCGAGCTCCGGTCGTTGGCCTCCGATGCCGCCGCCCGGGTCCTCCAGCGCTACACCGATTAGTTGTCGGATCTGGTCCGGCGGGGCGTCGAGAACCAAAGATATTGAAAAATAATGGTATTGATTGAAAAGTAGTGCACCGTTACCATCGGTCGAGGGAGGTCGCCGGTGGTACTCACGGTCCACGTCGTCCGTGAGGGCGGCCACCACTACTACGTGCACGATCTGGTCCCGGGCCGGGCGGAGGGCGGTCGTGTGGCCGGCGAGGAGCCCGGGGCGTGGGCGGGCGTTGGGGCCGCATCCCTAGGACTGTCCGGCCCGATCGCCTCCTCCTCGTTCGCCGACGTACTCGAGGGACGTGACCCGAACTCGGCTCGCGCCCTCCGGGCCTCCCGTGGCGACCGCAGCGTGGCCGGCTACGACCTCACCTTTTGCGCACCCAAATCGGTCAGCCTGTTGCACCTGTTGGCGCCGCGGGAGATCGCCGAGGCCGCCGGCACCGGGCACCACCGAGCCGTGGCCGATGCCCTCGACTACCTGGGACGCGAAGGCGTCGGGGTCCGACGCAGCCGCCACGGCGTCGTCGCCTTCCTGCCCACGACGGGGCCGGTGGCCGGTGCGTTCCTCCACCGCACCAGTCGTGCCCTCGATCCCCACCTCCACACCCATGTCGTGGTGGCCAACGTGGCCGAGGGGGTCGACGGGGTTTGGTCCAGTGTCGACGGTCGACGGCTGCACCACCACCTCGGCGCCGCCCAGTCGCTCTACCATGCCCGTCTGCGCTACGAGCTGGGTGACCGGATGGGGGCGGCATGGAAGCTCCGGCCTTCGGGCCTCGGCGACGTCGCCGGGGTCGACCCGCGGTTATGCCGGCTCTTCTCCCAACGGTCGTCCTCCATGGACGAGGCCCGTCACCGCCAGGGGAACATGGGCCGTGCCGTGAGATCGTCCGCAGCCGTGTTCCACGCCGACCGGCCGGACAAAGACCGCACCGTCACCGTCGATGCGTTGATGACCGAATGGAGGCGACGGGCGGCCGACCTGGGGTTCGACCTCGGTGACCTCACCCGATCGGTGGGGGTGCACCGACACGACCCGGAGCCGGTGGTGGATCGGGCCGACCTCCATCGACGCATCCTCGGACTGGCCGATGGGCACCGGGTCATCGGCCGCCACCACCTCGTGGCGGCGATGGCCGCCTCGACCGTGGGCGGGGCCCCGGCGCGCGCCGTCGAGACCGCGGCGGCCCGGCTGATGGAGGCGTGCGACCGCACCCCACGGGTCGATGGCGGTACGCCCGGAGCTGACCGGTGGGCCGCCGATCCCCGGTGGGATCCGGTCCACGTAGCCCGGGTGATGCGGGGGATCCCCCTCTCGGGGCTGGTCACGGGTCCGATCGCCCCACCCGATCGCGCCGGGACCCGGGCCCTGGCGCCCTCGGAGGTGGCGGTGGTCAGCCTCGGTGCGGTCCGTGGCCGCGGGCGGGACGAGTTCGGTGCCGCCCGTTCACTCGGCATCGAGCGGTGAGGAGTCGCGATCCGTCACCGGATCCGGGTCCCGGGTGGGGTCACCGGTTCCGGATCATCGTGGGTCCGGCGGGCGGCCCCACGCTTCGTCCTGGATGGCCTTTCCGGTCGTCTCGACTCGGCTGGTCCCGGCGATTCTGGCTGTGCTCCCGTTCGTGCGTGCGTCCACGCAGGCTTCGCCACGGTTCGACGGCGTAGGACGGAGCCATCGGCACCCACGCGGGCTGGTTGCGCGTGTCGAAGGCCAGAAGATGGCCGGCATCGCCCCTGGCGATGACGTCGGGGGGCAACCGGCGTCGCCACTGGGTGGTCACGCTCTGGCCGAACTGGGGACGTCCGCCGGAAAGGAGCTCTCCCAGTGGTTGGCCACCGGCCGAGCGACCGGCGGACGCGGTGCGGACGTGGAGCTCCTCCTCGCCCGCCAGGGTGGACAGCGCCTCCAGGGTGGCCACGTCACCGATTCCGGGCAGTACAGCGGTGGTGCCGAACAGCGACGGGAACCCGTCCGCACGGCCGGGCCATCGCTGGCGCGCCTGGGAGAGGTCCTGGAAGCACGCCAGGGTGGTCACACCCTGGCCCCCTCCCTCACTCACCAGGGCGGGCAAGTCGGGGATGGGGGCGATGTTGGCCACCTCGTCGAGGGCGAAGAGCACCGGGGGACGGCCCGGTGACGCCGTCGATGCGGCCGTGGCCGCGTGTCGCTCGTAGGCCGCACGTCGGATGTCCTCTACGAGTCCCACCACCATGGGGGCCACCAGCGCCTGATGGTGGGCGGAGGCGGCGATGTAGATGGTGTCGGACGACTCGACGAACTGGCGCGCGTCGAACGTGGGCCTGGTGGTGGTCTCGAGGGCCCGGTCCGTTCGGAATCCGGTCAGTGCCCCCGACGTCGTCGACCAGATCCCGCTCAGTTCACGCTCGTCGGTGGCCACGATGCCGTCCAAGAGGTTACGCGCCAGTTCTGTGGTCCGTGCGGGCGTTCCGGCCAGCACCTGTTGGGCGGGTAGGGCCTGGTGTCGATCGACCCAGGTCAGAAGGGTGCGCATGTCGGCACCGTCCAGGGCCGCGGCGTGGAGCAGGGGGGCGAGCAGAGCCTGGGCCCGTTCCGTCCAGTGCGAGCCACCGCTCTGCCCGGGGGCACTCTGATGGGCCAACGAACCCACCTCGACCAACGACCGGGCCATGGCCAGGGCGCCCGGCCAGGTGTCGCACGACTGCAGGGGTGACCACCGCAACGGTGTCGATGTGTCGCCCCGCTGCACGGCACCACTCGGATCGAACAGCAGGCATCGTCCGAGCGCTGATCGTGCGGTGACGGTGGCATCGAGGACGTCGGGCTTCGTCGATGTCGAGACCACCGGCCCGTTGGCGGCCAAGACGTTGGGAATGATCACCGACGAGGTCTTCCCCGAACGCGGCGGACCGAGGATCATCACCGAATGTTCGCGCGGAACGAAGCACCATCCGCGTGCGTCATGGCCCAGATACGCGCCGTGTCCGGCGCGCGCTGAACGCGTCCAAAGCGACGCGATGCCTCGTTGTGACGCGTTCAGGAGGTGGTGGGGAGAAAAAATAATTCATCGGTCGTCCGTCTTGTCATCGGGCGAAATGCCGCCGGCGAGCAGTGGCGGACGATCGAATCCGCGAGGACGAGCCAACGACGGCTGTCGCCGATAATCCTTGCAAACAAACGGTTTTCTGTCCACGGTTCGTTTTGAGTTCTGTCCCGGTCGACCGATGACAGCGTCGCGTCAGCGCACGGTCGTTGCGCGTCGAGCGCGCAACGCGCGGCGTCGTTCGCGTGATTTGGTGCTTGACCTGGACGGGAAAAGCCATTTTGCTGGTAAGGGTTGCGTATCGCTGCGGAGGAGATCGTGAACAAGTCTCAACTCGTCAGAACGGTGAGTGATTCGACGCTGTCGAATCAACGAACCGTTGCCGATGTGGTTGATGTTCTGTTCGACACGATCGTCACCGAGGTTCGATCCGGACGGAAGGTCACAGTGGTCGGGTTCGGTTCATTCAGCCCGATCGACCGTGGTCCCCGTGTGGGTCGGAATCCGAGGACTGGCGCGGTGGTACCCATCCCGGCGTCGAAAGGTGTCCGGTTCGCCACCGGTTCGACGTTCAAGACGGCGTTGAACCCTAAGGAGGGAGTAGCAATGGCAGTAAAGAAGGCAGCAGCCAAGCGGACGGTCAAAAAGGCTCCGGCCAAGAAGACCGCAGCCCGCAAGTCGACGGCCAAGAAGGCGGTGAAGAAGGCTCCGGCTCGTAAGGCTCCGGCCCGTAAGACTGCGGCCAAGAAGACCACCGCCAAGCGTACGGTCAAGAAGGCTCCGGCCCGCAAGGCTCCGGCCAAGAAGACCACCGCCAAGCGCACGGTCAAGAAGGCTCCGGCCCGCAAAGCCCCAGCTAAGAAGACCGCCGCCAAGCGGGTTGTCAAGAAGGCTCCGGCCAAGAAGACGACCGCCAAGCGGGTCGTCAAGAAGGCTCCGGCCAAGCGCACGGTCAAGAGGGCTCCGGCCCGCAAGGCCGTGAAGCGGACCACCAAGCGCAGGTAGCAGCGGTTTCGGCGCCTCGAGCGCCGTGATCGAACCGACATCAGGGGCCCTCGGGCCCCTGATGTCGCGCTCGGACCGACTCGCGCTCGCCGGTGCGGTCGGTGGCCTCGCTACCGACCGCTCTACAGCGCCGTGATGCGGTGGAATGCCTCACCCGACGTCAGGCCGACCAGGGAACCGTGGGACATGAGCTGATGGCGCACCTTGGCCGCGAAGGCGGCGTAGGCGTCGGCCGTCGTCGGTTCCGTGCCTGCAGGAGCGTCCGCCGCTCCGGTTGGGGATGCATCGGGCGCTGTCTGCGGTTCAGGGATCCCCATGGTCGATTCGAACTGACTGCGATGGCAGAGGAGTGCTTCGACCTTCTGGCTCTCGAAGCCGCTGGCGTCCTCCACGTGGTTGGGGAGGTCGGCCTCGAACAGGAGCAGGGCGTCGGG
The DNA here is from genome assembly GCA_963738545.1 of uncultured Acidimicrobiaceae bacterium. Taxonomy (GTDB): domain Bacteria; phylum Actinomycetota; class Acidimicrobiia; order Acidimicrobiales; family RAAP-2; genus Bog-756. Next base: position 186,258 of record CAVTXA010000007.1, on the reverse strand, counting down.
CCGATGGGGCTCCAGACCCAGTTCGGGGAAGAAGTGGGGATCCCGTGCCGCCACCAGTGCGTCGAGCGTGAGGAATCCGGCGGCACGGTGGTCGGGGTGCAGGCGGTAGCGGCGCCATGGGTCGTGACCCACCAACGTGGCCGGGCGGAGCCGTCGGATGATGCCGGCCACGTCCCGGCGCCCGTCGACGTCGTTGGTCAGCTCCCCGTCCACGCGACGCAGGTAGAGCACCCGATCGCCGCTTGCATCGGCGCCGGGTGGGCCGGCCCGGTCGACCCGCCCGTCGATCACCGCGGCCGCCGCTGCGCACTCCGCCTCCCGGGTCGCCACCAGCGCACCGAGATCGGCCCCCGGGTCCCAGCTCCCCTTGGACCCGTCGGTGAGGATCAGGTGGTGCACTCGGCACCCCGCGGCCGCCCACTTGGCCAGCGTGGCACCACACCCGAACTCGATGTCGTCGGGATGGGCGCCGATGGCGAGGGCCGAGGAGGGAACCGGCTGGTCCAGAGTGACCGACGCCACGGTGAGCAGGTCTCCGACCGCCAGTCCGCTGGGAAGTCCCGCAGCGCCCGGCGTCGGCCCGCCGGCTCCAGCGCTGGGACCGTCGCCGGTCACGGGATCCGGGGCCCGGTCGCCAACACCGGCACCACGTCACCGGGCTCGTCCACGTCCCAGGCCAGATCGGGACGGTCGAGGATCCGGGCGGCGAGGCCGACGCGTCGGGCCTCGGCCAGGTGCCGGGCGAAGGATCCGGGACCGTAGGAGAACTGGAACCCGGCGTTGGCAGGCAGGGCGATGACGTTGGTGCCGTTGCCGTAGCGGTCGGGCACCAAGGTGATGCCGGGAGTGTCGCCGACGGCGGCCAGGTCCGAGGCGTGGGGGAGGTCGGCGTGGGCCACGGTGACCTGGGTGACGCCCATCGACGCCAGATGGACGACCCCCGCCTCCACGGCGCCGTTCAACCCCCGACCCGGCTCCCAGATGACCAGTGCACTGCGCTCGCGGGCCCACTCGGCCACGTCGTTGTCGTCGCACACCACGGCCACCGGTAGCGGGTGGGCGGCTACGACGACGCGCTCGGCCATGGCGCGGGAGAGATCGGCCCGCTCCGGCTCACTCAGAGCCAGATGGAGGCGTCGCTTGGCCTGGTCGAACGCCTTGACCGGCACCAGCACGGCACGTGGACCCATGCGCGTGGTGGTCTCCGGACCCGGTCTTGGGGACGCGTCTGGCACTGCGCCAGTGTAGGTGGCCGGTCCTACCGGCTACCGGGGCCAGCGAACGCCTCCCCGGTAGGGTGTCCCGAGTGCCGGACGACCCAGCCATCAGCGGTCAGGCCCGCCGCGAGGCTCTGCACCGCGTGCGCACCCTCCTCGTGGAGCTGGGCTGCTCCGGCGAGGAGATCGACCGGGCGGCGGCCGACGACGTGCTGGATCTCCTCGTCGTCGACCGGATGGTGGTTCCCACGCCGCGTCGGATGACCCAGACCCAGGTAGCCGAGACCACCGACATCGCCATCGAGACCGCACGGCGCTTCTGGAGGGCCCTCGGCTTCCTCGACGTGGGCGACGACGACCCCGTCTTCACCGACATGGACATCGAGGCCGTCCGGCTGTTCCAGTCCATGGTGGCCATGGGCCTGGTCGACACGGACACGGCTGTGCAGATGGCCCGGGTCATCGGCTCGTCGATGGCCCGCATCGCCGAAGCCCAGGCCGGACCGGGTTCCACCCCCATCCTGATGGGCACCGGTGACAGCGTCTTCGACGCCGACGAGTTCGCCCGGCGGGCCGAGATGTCCCTGCCCGCCATGGCCCGCCTCCTCGAGTACGTCTGGCGCCGCCACCTCCAGGCCGCCACACGGCGAGCCATGCTGCACCGCGCCCGTGGCGGGGTCCAGGGCACCAGTCCCGTCCTGGCCGTGGGATTCGCCGACATGGTGGGCTTCACCATGCTCAGCCAGCACCTGGGTGACGACGAACTGGCCGCCGTCGTGTCCCGCTTCGAGGCCCTGGCCCATGACACGGTGGTGGCCCTGGGCGGACGGGTGGTCAAGATGATCGGTGACGAGGTCATGTTCGTGGTGCCGACGGCCACGGGTGCCGCATCGATTGGCCTGAGCCTGGCCGAGGCCTACGCCGGCGACGAGCTGCTCTCCGATGTCCGGGTGGCCCTCGCCATCGGCCCCGTGCTCATCCAGGACGGAGACTTCTACGGTCCGGTGGTGAACCTGGCCAGTCGGCTGGTCGGCGTGGCCAATCCGGGCACCGTGCTCGCCTCCGACGAGTTCCGGGTGGCCTTGGAGGACGAGCACGCCGCCGGTGACGGGCAGGACGCCGGCTTCGAGTTGCGCGGCCTGCGGACCCGCAACCTGAAGGACATCGGACGCATCCAGGTGTGGAAGCTGTCCCGGACCGGCACGGCCCCGGGTGCCGATCGCCGGCGGAATATGCGGTGGGAGCGCCTGGAGGGTGTGCTGCGCGAGCTGGACGAACTCCGCGACCGGGGCGAGAGGGTCGTCACCGGGAGCGCCGTACCCGATGCCGGGACCACCGACCCGGTGGCCGACGCCTTTACGTCGGTCGGGTCCGGGCCATCGCTCGTCGCCGACGCCACTGCCGGAGGGTCCGGCGACGTCGACGACCGGCCCGCCTCACCCGTCGTCGAGCCGGGCGGTGGCGATGCCCTCGGACCGCAGCTCGAAGCTCCCTTCGAAGGGGGCGACGGGCCGTCCCCGTAGGTCGACCAGCCAGCCCGATCGGCCGGCGATCTCGACCGTCGTGGCGTCCGGGCCCGGATTGAACACCCGCACCTCCACCTGACCGGCCGACCGCCGGACGGCGGAGACCTCCGCACCGCGCACGCTGAGGGCCGAGCCGCGGCCGGGCCGTTCACCACCGCCGAACGATCCTGCGGTGAGCAGGGGGTCGAGCACGTCGGCGGCCATCCGGTAGGGGTCGACATCACCCACGGCCAGGGCGTACCGCACGTCCACCGGCCCGAGGAGCTGGGGGCCCTCGATGGCCATCATGGGTCCGGCCGGCAACGGGCGGAGAGACATACCGAGTCGCGACAGCATGCCGGTGGCCCGCAACAGGGTGAGCGCCAGGGTGGAGGCCCGCGGCTCCCCGGCACTCCCACCCCCCGTCCCCTCGCCGGTGTGGATGTCCACCAGCTCGTACTCCAGCAGTCCCTCATGGACCACGGTGAGGCCGCCACTGCTCACGAACCGGTGTGAGGGGAAGGTGGGGATCCCGGTCTCGTCAGAGCGGCCCTCGGCCTCCAGACCCCGTTCGACCACGGTGAAGGCGCATTCGGCATGGGACGTTGCCGCAGGCTCGGGGAGGGGCAGATGGACCCGCAGGCGGTGGTCCCGTGACGGGTTGACGAAGCGGGTGGCGACCCGCACGACGGCTTCGTCGGCCCGGAGCTCGAGCGTGGTGACCACCGTGACGCGGTGGTCACCGACCCGGGCTTTGGACGCCTCGTCAACCCGGTCGGGCCACGTGTAGACGGACGTGATGGCGGCAATGGCCCGGACCGGACCGCGCTCGTCGACGGTGACCGAGACCGAGTCGGGCGTGTCCACCACCGAGTCCACGGTGGGAGGGGAGTAGTTGTAGGTGTCGCCGTAGTCGCCCCCGTCGACCAGGGTTCCGTAGCCGGGGACACCGTTGATCGAGAACGTTCCCCCGCCGACGTCGACCACCACGGTCACCAACCCGTTGGCCAGGGTCACCGGTGTGGAGCCGTCGCCTCCCTCCACCCCGACCGGGTGGGTCAGCGGGGCGGCGCTGAACCGTGACCAGCCGAACCCGGGCACATCGCCCTGGCGGGCCAGGATCCGCCGCACGGGTGGCTGGTCCAAGGTGAGGCGTACTTCGGTCTCCGGGCGAGCCGTCAGCTTGGTGTAGAGCTCCCGCTTGACCTCCTCGACGGGGATCCCGTCCCGGGCCTCGGTCCCGATCACCAAGGTGATGTCCAAGCCGGTCTCGTCTTCGGCCAGCGAGACGTCAGTGATGTACATGTCGTCGCCGATGCGGGCCCCTTGGATGAGTCCCAGCATGGTCAGTACCGTCTCGCCGTCGAGCGTGATCGATCCCGGCAGGCCCATCCGCTCGGCCAGGACCTGGATGTCGGTCCCCACCTCGCCGACGGACGGGACGACGACTTCCACCAGCCCCCCACGATCGTGGGCCGACGGGTTGACCACCACCGGACCCGCCTCCGCCATCGAGCGCCCGATCGAGGCCAGCGCCTCGTCGGCCAGGCCTTGGCCGATGTGTCGGGCCTCGGCGTAGCGGTGCAGCACGGCGTCGACCACGTCGTCGACGGAACATGCGCAGATGGAGTCGTGGGCCGCGTTGCGGAGCATCAGCTTCCAGGCCAGTTCGAACAGGGTCTCCGGCCAGGCGGCCGAGGGAAGGAACAGGGCCGACAACGGCTCGGCCAGGCGCTCCAGGGCGCGCTCGGCCCGGGTCGAGGCCTGCTTCACGTCGACGCGGTTGGAGCCCACCCCCATCAAGAGGTTCGAGCGGAAGCCCGAGCGGAGCTCACCCCGCCACGCGGACAGCCCCTCGGTGGGCGCCGACCGCAGGTAGTCGGGAAGGGAGGAGACGGCCAGGTCGAATTCGCCCTGGGCCTGATTGGCCTCGGCCACCACCCGTCCGAGCCAGGGCTGGGGACGCAGATGGTCCGACCCGTTCATCAACAACAGCGGGTCGCCGGGGTGGATGAACGCCCCGAACTCGTCGAGATGGGCGTGGAGCCGGCGCACCAGGGCCTTGGCGTCGTCGGGGAGGGCGGCACCGTTGCCGTAGCCGGCCACCAGGTACTCGGCCCGCACGTTGGAGCCGTCCGGAGCCTCCCACCGAAAAGCGTTGCGGTCGATGGCCGAGGGGACGCCCCGCCACACCACCGCATGCTCGAAGCCCGCTTCGGCCAGGATCTGGGGCATCTGGGCCACGTGGCCGAACATGTCGGGCAGGTACCCCACGTCCATGGCGCCGCCGAAGGCCGTGGCCCGACGCAGACCGGCCTGCAGGTTCCTGACGATGGTCTCCCCCGAGGCCAGGAACTCGTCCATCAGGATGTACCACGGGCCGACGGTGATCCGCCCCGCCCCGGTCAGGGCGGCCAGGCGCCCCTCGTTCTCGGGACGGATCTCGAGGTAGTCGTCGATGACCGCCAGCTGGCCGTCGAGGAGGAAGTGGCGGTAGGAACTGTCGTGCTCCATCTGGTCGAGCAGCTCGTCGACCAGGCGGACCAGTTTGAGGCGGAAGGTCTGAAACGGCTCGTACCACTCCCGGTCCCAGTGGGTGTGGGGGACCACCGCCACCCGACGGGGGGCTCCCGAGGAGGACGCCGCGCTCACGAGGCGATGGGTCCGTACTCGGCCTCATACGCCTTGAGCTCGGCGACGATGCGCTCGGCCTGCTGGACGGCGTCGTCGCCCCCCCGGCCCATGTGCTCCGCGTAGGCCGCGGCCCCGAGGTCCCGGAGGAGGCCGTCGGCCCGATGCTTGGCCTGGGCCGCATCCAGCTTGGCCTGGCCGGCCTTGCCCGCTTCGGTGGCCTTGGCCATCCCGATCTCGGCGCCGGCCTTGACCTTGTCCATCAGTCCCATCGCACCCTTCCCTTCGGTCTGGCCGACCGACCGGCCGGACGAGTGACCCCTGTTGACCGGGTGCAAGCCCAAGAGCCCCATCCCGACACCACCGGTGTAGCAGACTTCATTCTGGGAACGCACGGGTTTGATGTTGCGATGTGGAGTCGATGCGACTGGTCCGGCCGGATCGACCACGGGAGTGAACGATGGGATCCAAGGTGACAACGGCAGCGACACGATCACGGTCGAGGCCCCCCAACGACCGCCTCGAACGGTCGATGGTCTCCGAGGGCTTCCCCCTGGTAGCCGGGCTCGACGAGGTAGGCCGCGGGGCGTGGGCCGGCCCCGTCTCGGTGGGGGTGGTCGTCCACGCCTTCGACCGGAGACCCCCACGGGGGATCCGCGACTCCAAGCTCCTCTCCGAGCCCCGCAGGGAGGAGCTCTATCCCAAGGTCGCGGCATGGTGCACCGAGTGGGCGGTCGGTCACGCCGACCCCACCGAGTGCGACGCCCTCGGGATGACCCGGGCGCTGCGCCTGGCCGCCCGCCGGGCCCTGGCCGAACTGTCGGTTCTGCCCCAGGTGGTGCTGGTGGACGGCGGACACGACTACGTGACTCAGCCGGACGCCGATCTCGGACCCGACGACCTCGCCAACCCGGTCATCCGCACGGTGGTCCGGGGCGACATGACCTGCCTGTCCATTGCCGCCGCGTCCATCCTGGCCAAAGTGACACGTGACCGCATGATGCGGGGCTGGGCCGAGAGCTTTCCTCCGTTCGACTTCGACCGGAACAAGGGCTACCCGTCACCCTCCCACCGGACCGCCCTGTCCGGGTTCGGCCTGACCTCGATCCACCGGCGCTCGTGGTCTTTCGTGGACGACCTGGCGTTCCGGTAGCTCGTCGTCGCCCGGGCCGCCCGCCTCAGCTGACCGGCGGGTCCTTGGGCAGGCCGAGCACACGCTCCCCGAGCACGTTACGGAGCACCTCGTCGGTCCCCCCGGCAATTCTCATGCCGGGGGCGCTCAGGACGTAGTCGGACCAGGCGTAGGTGCCCCAGGTGCCGGTGTCGGCGGTGATGCTCGCGCCCAAGACCGACGACACCAGCGCGGAGGTTCGGAGCATGTTGGCCGTCAATGACAGCTTGGCCAACGACATCTCCGGGCCGGGCAGTTGGCCGACGGCGATCTTGGCCATGGCCCGCAGGTTGGTGTAGCCGGCCACCCGCTCGTTGATGATCACCGAGGCCAGCTGCTGGCGGATGAGCGGATCGCCGGCCCGGCCGAGGGCCCGGATCATCTCGATGATGCGGGTGGTCGTGGGCAGTCCCACGCCACCCCCGCCGCCGCCGATGGCCGCCCGTTCGTTCATGAGCGTGGTCAGGGCCACGGTCCAGCCGCCGTTGACGTCACCGAGGCGGTGGGTGTCGGGGATGCGCACGTCGGTGAAGAACACCTCGTTGAACGAGGCGCCGCCGGTCATCTGGCGGAGCGGACGGACCTCCACCCCGGGTGCGTGCATGTCCACCACGAACCCGGTGAGCCCCCGGTGCTTGGGCAGGTCCGGATCGGTCCGGCAGATGACCTCGCCGATATCGGAGAACTGCGCCCCCGAGGTCCACACCTTCTGCCCGTTGACGATCCACTCGTCGCCGTCCTTGACCGCCCTGGTCTGCAGGGAGGCGAGGTCGGAGCCGCTCCCCGGCTCGCTGAAGAGCTGGCAGGCCACGATGTCACCTCGGTGCATCTTGGCCAGGTAGGCCTGCTTCACCTCCTCGGTGGCGTGGGCCTCGATCGTCGGGGCCACCATGCCCAGTCCGATCCCGTAGGCGGCCATCGACGGCGTGGCGTAATCCCGGGCCACCGAGTGGTAGATGCGCTGGTAGTCGCGGGGGAGGCCGCGGCCGCCGTAGGCGGGAGGCCCGCTGATCCAGCCGAAGCCGGCGTCGTAGACCGTCCGGGCCCACTCCCGGGCCACGGCGAGGTCGGCGAGGTCCTCTTCGGGTGTCCGCTCGGGCAGCAGGCTCACGTGATCCGAGCCCTGGCCCCAGACGAAGTCCTCCTCCACGCGCCGGGTGGCATGGGCGTCGAGGAACGCTCGGGCGTCAGCCTCGAACTGCTGGCGGTCGATCTCCTCGGTGGTCCTGCTGGTGTCGGGATGCTCCTGGCCGGCTTCGGTGGCGGTGGTCATGCGCGGTGTCCCCTTCGTCGTGTCGAGGCCTGGCCCGGGACGTTCCCACCGGCCCATGGCCCAGCTGGGCGCCAGCGTACCCGTGGGGTCCGTCCCGACGGTGGCCGGGACTCACGGTGACCCGACGGCCGGGACACCACCTCCTCGACACCACCTCGCAGACCGGCTCCCCGGGGGTCAGTCCGGCGCCAGCACCGAACGGACGGCCTGATCGAGCTCGGGATGGGCGAAGGAGAACCCCCGCTCGGTCAGCACGGTGGGCAGGACCCGCTGTCCGCCGAGGATCAACTGGTCGGCCATCTCGGCACCGAGGGCCAGCCGTAGGACCGTCGCCGGGACCACCATCACCGTGGGTCGGTGGAGCACGGCCCCGATGGCCTTGGCCAGCTCGGCGTCGGTGGCCGGGGCCGGGGCCGTGGCGTTGACCGGGCCGGCGAGGTGGTCGTCGGTGAGGCAGTGGAGGAGGGCACCAATCTCGTCGTCGAGGGTGATCCAGCTCCGGTACTGATCGCCCGCTCCCATCCTCCCGCCGAGACCGACCCGGAACAAGGGGAGCTGCTTGCCCCATGCCCCCCCGTGCCGGCTGAGGACGATCCCGGTGCGGAGGTGGACGGTCCGAATCCCGTGGTCGACGGCGGGCTGGGTGGCCGCCTCCCAGGCCCGGCACACATCGGCCAGGAAGCCGGTTCCCGATGACGAGGCCTCGGTCAGGACTTCGTCGCCGCGGTCGCCGTAGTAGCCGATGGCCGACGCGCTGACCAGTACAGGAGGGCGCTGGGCGAGGCGCAGGAGGGTGTCGACCAACAGTCTTGTCGAATCGGTCCGGCTGTCCAGGATCACCTGCTTGCGGTGGGGCGACCAGCGCCGGTCCCCGATGCCCGCTCCGGCCAGGTGGACGACGCTGTCGAAGGGCCCGGCGCGCTCGAGACCGGCAACGTCGATCTGGCCCCGGTCGGGTGCCCAGCTGACGGAGCCGGCTCCCGACCCCGACGCGGACGCGTCGCCACGCACCAGACGGGTCACGGTGTGGCCATCGGCGACCAGGCGCCCGACCAGGGCGGTCCCGATGAGGCCGGAAGCTCCCGAAACGAGCGTGTTCATCCTCGGGACCCCACCTGGTAGCCGGACCGGACCAGGGCCGATCGCACCATGGTGGCGAAGGCGTCGGGGTGGGTGAGGTGGGCGCCGTGGGTGGCACCGGCGATCTCCACCAGCTCGGCGTCGGGCACGTGGTCACTCAACCAGGCCACGGTGTCGCGGTGGCGGGGGGCCGAGCGCTCACCGCGGCCAAAGGTGGCCGGCACGGCCAGAGCGGTGACGTCGAAGGGCGCCTGGCGGGTGCGGATGGCGGCCAGCTCGGCTTCGAGGGCCGGTCCGTCGGCCCACCGTTCGGCTTTGGCCGAGGGGGAGAGCCGGTCCCATGAGGCGTCGCCCACCATCCTCCGGAAGAACCGCTCGGCCGCCTCGGCCGCGCTCACCGGGTCGGTCGGCACCGCGCCCTCGGTCGGCGTTGTCGCCTCCGTCCCGGCACCGTCCGCACCGTCCGCCATCGCCGCCATGGCCGCGTTGGAGTTGGGGCTGCGGGCCCACGACCCGAGCCACGGCATCGGGGGTTCATAGGCCACCACCGAGACGATGCCGGCGTCGGCTCCGCCGCGCACCGCCGCCCCGAGGGCGATGTCTCCGCCATAGCTGTGACCGACCACCACCGACGGGCGCCCGCCCACCACCTCCAACAGGTCGTCGATGTGACCGTCGAGCGTGGTGTTGAGGGGCACGGCGAGGCGTGAACGGTGGTACCCACGACGGTCGTAGGCCACGGTGTGGAGGTCATCGAGGCGCCGGATGACGCGGGCGAAACTGGCCGCCCGGTCGAGCGACCCGTGGACCAGGACCACCAGCGGACAGCCCTCGGTGCCGGAACCGGGAAGATGTTCGGTGACGGCCAAGGCGTGCGTTGCTGGCATCGTGGTTCCAGACTGTCAGGTGACCGGACCCAACGCCATACGGGGCTCCTGACCGGGGCCGATGCCCGGATGCGCCCGGTCGGTCCCTCCCCCCGTCCGCCCCCCGGCGCGCGCGAAGCGGACGCCCCCCGGGCCGGACAATCGCCTGGAATTCGGGGGGAATTCGGCCCGGATGCACACATGACCCGCTCAGATCGTGCATTGTTGTGGCTTCCAAAGACGAAGGAGAGACAGTGCCCCTTACCAAAACCGATCTCATCGCGGCCGTGGCCGCTCACACCGATTACACCTCCAAGGATGTAGCGGCAGTGCTGAGCGGCATCGAAGACGTCGTGGTGGCCAACGTGGCCAAAGGCGAGAAGGTCGTCATCACCGGCTTTTTGACCTTCGATCGGGCCCAGCGTGCCGCCCGCACGGGTCGCAACCCGCAGACCGGCGAGTCCATCAAGATCAAGGCGTCGAAGAGCCCCAAGGTCTCGGCCGGTGCATCGTTCAAGAACGTCGTGAACGGCAAGGCCCCGGCGCCGAAGATCGCCAAGGCCAAGTAGGTCGCCCCCTGCGCCGAGGCGCAGGTACGCCGGTGGGCCGTGACCCGGGTGCAACCCGGATCACGGCCCACTGTCGCGTCGGCGCTCCCGTGACCCCGGACCCGCCGCGGCTGTCGGGAGCGCTGGCCCGGAGACCGTTGGTCGGGGTCCGTCCCAGTAGGCTGGGAGGCCTATGAGCGCCAACGACGAAGCAGACGGTTCGAGGGGCGCGGGGGGACAGCGTGCCGCCTCGGGCGCGGGGGCCTTCGGTCCGAACGCGTGGCTGGTCGAGGACATGTACGACCGGTTCCTGTCCGATCCCACGTCGGTTTCGGACTCGTGGCGTGAGTTCTTCGCCGACTACCGGCCGGCCGGAGCCCCGGCTCCCGTGGCCGCCGCCCCCTCTGGTGCCACCGCATCCGCCTCGCCCGCCTCCCCTCCGCTCACCGCGTCCACAGCAGTTCCACTGGCCGTCCCGTCCGCCGGAGCGACGGCCGTCCCGCCGCCGTCGCCCGCCCCGCCCCCCCCACCGCACACCGCCAGTCCGAGCCCGGTGCCGGCGGTGGCGGCCAAGCCCGCTCCGGAGCCGGAGATCGCCACGCCCCTCCGGGGGGCGGCCGGACGCATCGTGGCCAACATGGAGGCCTCCCTCGGAGTACCCACCGCCACCAGCGTCCGGGTGGCACCGGCCAAGCTTCTCGAGGTCAACCGGGTCATCGTCAACAACCAGCTCTTCCGGACCACCGGGGGCAAGGTCAGCTTCACCCACCTGATCGGCTACGCCGTCGTGAAGGGGCTGATGGCCGTTCCGACCATGAACGCCAGCTTCGTCGGGGACGCCGACGGCAAGGGTACCCCGGGGGTGGTCCGTCACCAGCACGTGGGCCTGGGCCTGGCCGTCGACGTCGAGAAGTCGCCCGGCAACCGGACCCTGCTCGTCCCGTGCATCACCGACGCCGACCTCCTCGACTTCCGGACCTTCGTGGGCGCCTACGAGGAGCTGGTGCGCAAGATCCACACCAACAAGATCGGTGCCGACGACTTCGCCGGCACGACGGTCACGCTCACCAACCCCGGGACCCTGGGCACGGTGCAGTCAGTGCCCCGTCTGATGGCCGGACAGGGCCTCATCGTCGGGGTCGGGGCCCTCGGCTTCCCGCCGGGCTTCGAAGCCGCCGATCCCCGCACCCTGGCCGACCTGGGTATCGGGAAGACGGTCACCCTCACCTCGACCTACGACCACCGCATCATCCAAGGCGCCGAGTCCGGGCTCTTCTTGGCCCACGTGTCCGAGTGCCTCATGGGCCAGCACGGCTTTTACGACGAGGTGTTCGAGTCCCTCGGCGTCCCCTACGAGCCGGCCCGCTGGGAGAAGGACGTCAACGCCGCCGACGACGAGGACGAGGGCGACCATCTGCGGCTCATCAAGCAGGTGCACGTCCAGACGCTGATCAACATGTACCGGGTGCGTGGTCACCTCATCGCCCATCTCGACCCGCTGGACGCCGAGCCGCCCGAGCTCCATCCCGAGCTCGACCCACTGCACTACGGGCTGACCATCTGGGACCTGCCCCGCCATTTCGTCACCGACGGACTGGCCGGCAAGGACCTGGCCACCTTGGACGAGATCCTCCACACCCTGCGCGACGCCTACTGCCGGACCCTCGGCGTCGAGTACATGCACATCCAGAGCCCGGCCCAAAAACAGTGGATCCAGCAGCATCTCGAAGGGGTGCCTTCGGCCCTCGCCCCCGACGAGCAGCGCCACATCCTCGGCCGGCTGAACGCCGCCGAGGTGTTCGAGCGGTTCCTCCACTCCCGCTACGTGGGCCAGAAGCGATTCGGCCTCGAAGGGGCCGAATCGGCCATCGTGCTGCTCGACACCATCCTGGACGAGGCCGTGCACGAGGGGCTGCACGAGGCGGTCATGGGCATGGCCCACCGAGGGCGGCTCAACGTGCTGGCCAACATCGTGGGCAAGTCCTACGGCGAGATCTTCGAGGAGTTCGAGGGCAACCTCGATCCCGACTCCGTGCAGGGCTCGGGCGACGTGAAGTACCACAAGGGGGCGAGTGGCACCTTCGTGGCCAGGAACGGCGGCTCCATCCCCATCTCGATGGCCTCCAACCCCTCCCACCTCGAGGCCGTGGACCCGGTGGTCGTGGGCATGGCCCGGGCCAAGCAGGACGCCCTCGGGGGCGAACGGGGGAGCGGCCCGCACTTCGAGGAGGGGGCAGGGGACCCCTTCCCGGTGCTCTCCATCCTCCTCCACGGTGACGCCGCCTTCGCCGGCCAAGGCGTGGTGGCGGAGACCCTCAACCTCTCCGGTCTGGCCGGCTACCGCACCGGCGGGACGGTGCACATCGTCATCAACAACCAGTTGGGCTTCACCACCGCGCCCGAGGCCGCCCGCACGTCGGTGTACCCGACGGACGTGGCCAAGATGGTCCAGGCCCCGATCTTCCACGTGAACGGGGACGACCCCGAGGCCTGCGCCCGGGCCGCCCGCCTGGCCTTCGGCTTCCGCCAGGCCTTCCACAAAGACGTCGTCATCGACATGGTCTGCTACCGCCGGCACGGCCACAACGAGGGCGATGACCCCAGCTACACCCAGCCCCTCATGTACGCCCTCATCGAGGCCAAGCGGTCGGTGCGCAAGCTCTACACCGAGTCCCTGGTGCGCCGGGGCGACATCTCCCTCGACGAGGCCGAGAGCGCCCTCGACGACTTCTCCGCCCGCCTGCAGGCGGCCCTGGACGAGACCAGGGCCGAGGCCGAGGAGGCCCAGACCGTCGGAGCAGTCCCGGTCCTGCCCGCCTATGTGGTGCCCGACCTGTGGATCCCACCCATCGAGACCGGAGTGGACGCGTCGGTGCTGTCCCGGTTGGCCACCGAGGTGCGCTCGGTCCCCGAGGGCTTTGTCATCCATCCCAAGCTGGCCCGCCAGTTCGAGCAGCGGGACAAGGTCGTGGCCGACGGCGAGATCGACTGGGCCCTGGGCGAGGCCCTGGCCATCGGGTCGCTGCTGGTGGAGGGGGTCAACGTCCGGCTCACCGGCCAGGACACCCGGCGGGGGACCTTCTCGCAGCGCCACGCCGTGCTGGTCGACCACACCACGGGTGCCGAGCACGTGCCGCTGGCCGGACTGGAGGGGGGTCGGTTCACCATCCGGGACTCGCTGCTCTCCGAGTACGCCTGCGTGGGCTTCGAGTACGGGTACTCGGTGGTGGCACCGGACGATCTGGTGGCCTGGGAGGCGCAGTTCGGCGACTTCTGGAACGGTGCCGAGATCATCGTGGACAATTTCCTGGTGGCGGCGGAGAACAAGTGGGGCCAGACGTCCGGCCTCGTGCTCCTGCTGCCCCACGGCTACGAGGGCCAGGGCCCTGAACACTCGTCGGCCCGCATCGAGCGGTTCCTGACCATGTGCGCCCGGGGCAACCTGCGGGTCGCCGACCCCACCACGGCGGCCCAGTACTTCCACCTCCTGCGGGCCCAGGTCATGGGGACCGTGCGCAAGCCGTTGGTGGTCTTCACCCCCAAGTCGCTCCTGCGGGCCCGCCAGGCCCGTTCACCCATCGAGGCATTCACGTCGGGGTCGTTCCTCGAGGTGCTCGACGATCCGGCCGCCGGTGACGAGAGCTTCGATCGCAGCGCCGTGGAGCGGGTGGTGTTGTGCACGGGCAAGGTGGCCTACGACGCCCTGGCCCGTCGGGACGAACTGGGCGACGCCGGCCGGGCCGTGGCCGTGGTGCGGGTCGAACAGCTCTACCCCTGGCCCAAGACGACCATCACCGAGATCCTGAAGGGCTACCCCCACTCCGAGGAGGTGGTGTGGCTGCAGGAGGAGCCCGAGAACATGGGCGCGTGGAACTTCGTGCACCAGCGGCTCCACAAGATGCTCCGGAACTCGCACGTCCTGCGCCATGTGAGCCGGGCCGAGTCGGCCAGCCCGGCCACGGGCAGCGCCGCCTTGCACAAGCTGGAACAAGACGACCTGCTCGCCCGCTCGGTGGGCTGAGCCGGCGCCGCGCCGGGCGACGACCGAGAGCTCGCCCTACCGAACGGGCACGGCCCTCAGACCAGGAAGTCGTGGGCCAGGGCGATCCACATCTCGGTCGAGAGGTGGAGCGACTCCACGTCCACCCGTTCGTCGATCCCGTGGAACATAGCCCCGTACTGCTCGAAGCTGATGGCGGTGCTGTGGAGGCCGAACCCGTAGGCCACGCTGCCGAGCGCCCGGTGGAATCGGGCGTCGGTGGCCCCGACCGTCAGGAAGGGCACCGTGCGGGCTCCCGGGTAGAAGATGCGGCTGACGCGCTCCAAGGCGCCCCACAGGGGGGTGTCGATGGGGGACGAGGTCGAGACCTGCTCGGACCCGATCTCGATGGTGACGTCGTCGGCCAGATCGCCGATGACCTCGTCGAGCATGGCCAGCACGTCGCCGGTGTCCCATCCGGGCAGGGTGCGGATGTCCACGTCGAGCTCGACACGGTCGGGGATCACGTTGAGCTTGGTCCCGGCCCGCATGATGGTCGGGGCCATGGTCGTGTGGGTGCAGGCATGGGCCTGGCGGGCCAGTCCCACCAGGGGGAGCTCGTCGCAGAAGTCGTCGATGCGGTCGGGGTCGAGGAGGGGCTCGGACAGGTCGGGGGGAAAGCCGATGCCCTCGACGAATCGGGTCCACGCCTCGTGCAGCTGGGCCTGGGGCCGGTACTCGTCGATGCGGCGGACGACGCGGGCCGCCTTGACCAGGGCGTTGTCGGTCCGCAGGGGCTGGCTGCCGTGGCCGGGGGTGCCGCTGACCACGAGCCGGCACCAGTACACGCCCTTCTCGCCCACGATGACCGGGAGGCGGGGGATCCCGTCGGACCCGCCCATGGGGAAGCCACCCGACTCGGTGATCACGTAGTCGCCGTGGACGGCGTCGGTGGCATGGTCACAGAGCCACTTGGCCCCGTGGGTCCCGAGGGCCTCCTCGTCGGCCACGGCCACGTAGGTCAGGTCGCCGGCGGGCCGGAACCCGCTTGTGGCCAGGTGCCGGAACCCGGTGGCCATGGTGGCGGTGAGGTTGAGCATGTCGATGGCCCCGCGTCCCCACACCTCCCCGTCGACCAGGTCGCCGCCGAACGGGTCCCGACGCCAGTCGTCGGCGTTGGCCGGGACCACGTCGGTGTGTCCGAGCAGGGTGAGGGAGGGGGCCGAGGGATCACTACCCTCCAGCTTGGCCACCAACGAGGTGCGGCCGGGCACCGGTTCGTAGGTCTCGATGTCGGCCCCGGAACCTTCCAGGAAGGTGCGGAGGAGATCGGCGCTCCGGTGCTCGTGGCCCGAATCGTCCCTGCCCTCGTTGACGCACCGGTTGCGGATGAGGTGCTGGAGGAGGTCGGTGGCCTCGTCGGTCCGGTCGGTCTCGGTGGCCACGTCGGCATCCTAGGGTCGGCCCCGTCGTCCCGCCCCGATGGCTCCGATCTGGCTCCTGACCCGAGGATCCCCGTTTCTCGGAGGCCCAGGTCCGCGGCGTGCCCGCCCCTCCTGCGGGGCCCGATCCCGGGCCCCGGAGGGCCCGGGATCGGGCCCCGACGGCCGGAACCGCCGGGTATGGTCGGGAGGGTCCAGGTCAGATGGTTGACTGGTGCCTTCTATGGAACAAGACCTTCCCGACCGTCGGCGCATCGTCGTCGACGGTTCCAACATCGCCACCGAAGGGCGCAGCCTCCCCAGCCTGGCCCAGCTCGACGAGGCCATCCGGGCCTTCCTCGAGGAGTACCGCGGCTTCACCAGCTCGGATGTCACCGTGGTGGTCGACGCCTCCTTCGGCCATCGGATCGACCCCTCGGAGGTACCGGCCTTCGAACAGGCGGTGGAGCACGGCGAGATGGTGGCGCCGCCGGCGGGAGCGGTGGGCCGGGGGGACGGCTTCATCCTGAGGATCGCCGAGAAGTCGGGGGCCCTGGTCCTGTCCAACGACTCGTTCCAGGAGTTCCACGCCGAACGCCCGTGGCTGTTCGAGCCAGGCCGGCTCATCGGGGGCAAGCCGGTGCCCGGCGTGGGGTGGATCTTCACGCCGAGGACCCCGGTGCGGGGGGCCAAGAGCCGGTCGGTGACCTCCAAGTCCCGGCGGGACGCCCGGGCCACCGACGCCGGCACCGACGTGGCCAACGAGGTGGGCCTCGACGCCGAGCCGGCCGGACCCGGGAACGAGCGCGATCCCGACCAGTCGGGCTCCCGACGGGGCGGACGCGCCACCAAGGCCACCAAGGCCACCAAGGCAGCCAAGGCCACCAAGGCGGACCTGGCGGAGCCGGCGACCAAGCCGGCCAAGGCCACCAAGGCCACCAAGGCGGCGAAGGCAGCGAAGACCACCAAGGCGGCGAAGGCGGCCGACGCCACCAAGACCACCAAGGCGGCCAAGGCCACCAAGGCGGGCCTGGCCGAGCCGCCCACGAAGGCGGCCAAGGCCACCAAGGCGGCGAAGGCAGCGAAGACCACCAAGGCGACTAAAGCGGCCAAGGCGACTAAGACGACCACATCGACCGGGCCGGTCGAAGCCTCACCGGACGGTGACCGGCCCGATGGGCGCACCGCCCAGGGAGAGGCCCTCAACGACCCCCTGACCTTCCTGACCTTCGTGGCGGACCATCCCGTGGGGAGCGTCTTCGACGGCAGGGTGGTCTCGTTCACCTCACACGGTGCCCACATCGACGTCGGCGGCATGCTCTGTCACGTACCGCTCCGCCTCCTGGCCGATCCTCCGCCCAACAAGGCCCGCCAGGTACTGACCAAGGGCGAGACACGCCCGTTCACGTTGGTGTCGCTCGACGCCGGCCGCCGGAGGGCGGAACTGGCCGTGCCGGGCATGGTGTGACGCCTTCGCAGGAGGGACCGGACGCGGACGGGCCCTCATCCCTTCACCGGTCGCCTCGGCGGGCGGGTCGTCGCGACCGGTAGCCTCGGCACTCGTGCGAGCCGAGGACTACCTGCCCCACCGTGACCCTTTCCTGTTCGTCACCCACCTCGAGGCCGTCGAGCCCGGACAGTCGGCCACGGGGAGCTGGCAGCTGACCGGGGACGAAGCGTTCTTCGCCGGGCACTTCCCCGGCCGCCCCACCCTGCCGGGCGTGCTCATGGTCGAGGCCCTGGCCCAGTTGGGAGGGGTGGCGGTCCTGGCCGATCCGGCCTACGCCGGCAAGCTCCCCCTGTTCGGGGGCATCGAGAAGGCCCGGTTCCGCCGCCAGGTGGTGCCCGGGGACCGGCTGGACCTCGAGGTGACCCTCGGTCGGATGTCGGCCCGGGCCGGCAAGGGCACCGGGCGGGCCACGGTGGGCGGGGAGCTGGCCTGTCAGGCCGACCTGCTCTTCGTCCTGGTGGACGCGGCGCCGCCCACCGGTACGCCGGCGCCCACCTGAGGCCGACGACCGTGCGCATCGCCACCTGGAACGTGAACTCGCTCACCGCCCGCCTCCCCCGTGTCGTGGAGTGGCTCGGCTACGCCCGTCCCGATGTGCTGTGCCTCCAGGAGACCAAGCAGGCCGAGGCGGCCTTCCCCTACGAGGCCTTCACATCCCTCGGCTACGAGTCGGCGCACCACGGGGACGGCCGGTGGAACGGCGTGGCCATCCTGAGCCGGGTGGGACTCGAAGGCGTGACACGAGGGTTGGGGGCCGACTACGACGCACAGGGGACCCGAGCCGTCGCCGCCGACTGCGGCGGCGTGCGGGTGGTGTCGGTCTACGTCCCCAACGGCCGCAGCCTCGACAGCGAGCACTACCCAACCAAGTTGGCCTGGCTGGCCCGTCTCCGCTCCGTGTTGGACGAGACCACCTCGCCCGACCGACCCGTGGCTGTGTGCGGGGACTTCAACGTGGCCCCCGACGACCGGGATGTCTGGGATCCGAGCCAGTTCGAGGGCATGACCCATGTCAGTCCACCCGAGCGCGAGGCCCTGGCCGAGTTGGAGTCGTGGGGCCTGGTGGATGCCTTCCGACGCATCTACGACGAGGACCGGCTGTTCAGCTGGTGGGACTACCGCGGCGGCTCGTTCCACCGCCATCAGGGCATGCGCATCGACCTGATCCTCCTCACCGAGGTGCTCGCCGCGCAGACCACCTATGCGCTCATCGACCGCAACGCCCGCAAAGGCGAGAAACCTTCGGACCACACGCCGGTGTTCATCGACACCACGGTTCCCTAGAGACCCGTCCCTGGCCGACCTCTCGGTTAGAGGTGGCGTTTCTCGGCTCGCCGGCCGCCCCCGGGTGGGCTCAACGCCCCAGTCCGGCCCGCATCTCGGCGATCATCTGGTCGGTGTTCCGCCGTGCGGCCCGGCCCGTGCCCGCCCTCGACACCCTGGCCACGGCGGCCAGCCACGGTGAGGGCTGTCGGTCCATGTGGCGGCCGTTGGCCATGCGTCGCGACCGGGCCCAGGAGCAGTGGAGATCCCGGGAGGCTCGGGTGAGGGCCACATACAGCAGGCGTCGCTCCTCGTCGCGGGCTTCGGAGGACTCGGCGTAGACGATGGGCACGAAGCCCTCCTCGAGTCCGACGACGTGGACCGTCGGCCATTCGAGTCCCTTGGCCCGGTGGAAGGTGGCCAACTCGACGGCACCGTCGCCCACCGACCCCCGGCCAGGCGGTCGGGCGCCTCCGCTCCGAGCGGCGCTGCCCCGGCCGGCACCCACCGTGGTGTCCCCGGCGGGGGCCTCGGGTCCGGGCGCCATCCGGTGGGGTATCCCGGCCCGGGCCAGGGCCCGGCCCACCGTGGCCAACTGGTCGTGGGTCCGGGCCAGCACGGCCTGGTCCGACCAGGGTGCGCCGTCCTCGGCCCGTTCGAGCAGCAGCGCCACCACGGCCTCGGCCTCGGCGACGTCGTCGTCGTAGGCGGTGACCACGGGCATCGGGCCACCCTCGACCACCGACCGGGGTGGGGCCGTCAGGGTGCGACCGAGGGCGGCGGTGGCCGCCGCCACCACCTGGGGCGTGGAGCGGTGGTTCTCGTCCAGACGCTCCACCACCATTCCCTCGATGGTCTGGGGGAGTTTGCCCAGGAGCGACGGGTCGGCACCGTTCCACCCGTAGATGGCCTGGTTGGGGTCGCCCACCGCACACAGGTCGTCTCGGTGGCCGAGCAGGGCGCGGATGAGGCGGAACTGGGCCGGGTTCACATCCTGGAACTCGTCGACCGAGAGGTGGCGGTACCGCCAGCGCATCCGCTCGGCGAACCCGGCGTCGTCGATGAACAGGTCGGCGGCCCGGACGAGGACATCGTCGAGGTCGAGGGCGTGCTTGCGGGCCAGCACCCCCTCGTAGGCGGCGAAGGCCTCCTCGACCCGGCCCACGTCGACCGGGACCGACCGATCCGAACCGAGGGCGGCCTCGGCGTAGCTTCCCGGACGCAGGCACCGGGCCTTGGCCCAGCCGATCTCGGTGTCGATGGCCGAGGCCGTGGCCGGGTCGGACACGATGCCGGCGATGGTCCGCCACCGGTGTTCGGCCACGAGGGGCGGAGGCTGGCCGGTGTCGAGGGCGTGGCGTCGCAGCAGGGTCAGGCCCATCTGGTGGAGGGTCCCGGCCCGGACACCGGGCCCGGGTGCTCCGCCGGCAGGGGCGGGGGTGGACACGGGGACGCCGTAGAGGCGGAGCCGCTCGCGCAGCTCGTGGGCGGCCTTGCGGGTGAAGGTGCAGACCGCGGTGTGGTCGGCGTCGGCCGAGCCGTCCCGGATGCGACGGGCCACCCGCAGGGTGAGCACCCGCGTCTTCCCCGATCCGGCCCCGGCCACGATGCACAGGGCCCGGGCCGGTGAGTCCACGGCCCGACGTTGGACGTCGGTGAGGGAAGCCAGGGCCCGGCTGAAGGCATCGTGGGTGGGCCACACCGCCCCCGATGGCGTACCCACCGCGCCGACCTCGAGTGGTTCCACGAAGGATGAGGCTACCGGGCGGGTGTGTTACCACCCCGGTTCATCGGTGACGGGACCATGCCGGCGCGCCCTCGCCCCTGGTGGTGTCGGCGCGGCACGGCGGCCGCCCCGGCGACGACCGCAGTGCCGATGGCGTGCCTACGCGTCCCTGACCGAGTCGGCCTGTGGCCCCCTCGGGGCGGGCCCGGCTGCGGACAACACTGTCCGCTACTCGTCGGTGAAGACGCGTGAGACGGTGATGAACCGAACGCCCTCGGGAGCCTCCACCGAGAACCCGCTGACGCGGGGCAACCCCTCCCACTGCTCCGCTACGCCGACGTCCATCCCTTCGACACCGAGATCCTGGAGTGCGCGCCCGGACAGGTGGCCCCCGGCGACCCGCTGTGGGGCGACCTCACCGCCCGCCTGGTCCGGGCCTACGCCTAAGCGTCGGGCCGGCCGGGCTCCGCCCCGCCGGCCCGGATGGCGCCACCGGAGCCGGGACGGTCGGTAGTGTGTGCCGGTGCTGAAGTCGTTCGCCGGCGGTGCCCTGTTCGGCGAGGGCTGGGGTGAGGGGACCCCCTCGGTCCTGGCCCTGCACGGGTGGCAGCGCACCCATCTCGACTTCGCCCCGGTGATGGCCGCCGCCGCCGGCCTGGCCGGTGACCCCTTCGCCGCCGTCGGACTCGATCTGGCCGGCTTCGGGGCCACACCCCCGCCGCCCGAGGCCTGGGGCTCGGAGGCCTACGCCCACCACCTGCTGCCCCTGTTCGAGGAGCCCGGTGTCCTGGCCGACCGCGTCGTCTTGGTGGGCCACTCCTTCGGTGGGCGGGTGGCGGTCCACCTCGCCCCCCTGGTGCCCGACCGGATCGAGCGGCTCGTCCTCACCGCCGTGCCCCTCCTCGACCGGGAGGGGCGGCGGTCGCGTCCGGCCACCGGCTACCGGATGGCCCGGGCCCTCCACCGTGTGGGCCTGGTGGGCGAGGAGCGCATGGAGGCCCTGCGCCAGAAGTACGGATCACCGGACTACCGGGCGGCCCAGGGCGTCATGCGGGCGGTGTTCGTCAAGCTGCTGGCCGAGCGGTATGTCGATCAGATGGCGGCCATCGACTGCCCGGTGGACCTGGTCTGGGGCGACGCCGATGCCGATGTGCCCCTCGAGGTGGCCGAACGAGCCCGTCCCCTGTTCCCCTCGGCCCGGCTGGTGACCCTGCCCGGGGTCGGGCATCTGACCCCGACCGAGGCCCCCGGGGCGCTGGCCGAGGTCATCGTGGGCCCGCGCCCGGTGGACCCTGGTTCGGGGGCGCCGGTCGAGCCCACCGTCGACCCTCGTCCCGGGAACCGCGCGTGACGACGGCGCTGCTGGGCCCGGAGCGGCTGCACGGCGGTGTGGCCTGGATCACCGTGGTCGCCTGCATCCTGGCCTGCGGGCCCGCCGGGGTCCGGTGGCTCCGGGTGGCCCAGCGGGAGCACTACCTGGCCGGGTCGGTCACCCGGTTCGCCGGCCGTTGGTGGCGGGTGACGCCGCTGAACGCCGCCCTCGCCCTGGTCGTCGTGGCCGCCGCCGTGGCGTCGGTCCGCTGGCCCCTGGTCGGCCTGGTGGTGGCGGCCGGGGTGACGGTGGGACCGCTCGGGCTCTCGCTGAAGGGGCGCACGTCGCCGCTGGCCTGGACACGGCGCCTGCGGACCCTGGCCGTCGTGTGGGCCGTGCTCGAGGCCGTGGTGGTCGTCGTCGCCGTGGTGCTCGGACCGGCAGCTCCGGGTGCGGTGCTGGCCGCGCTGGCCGTGCCCGTCCTGGTCGACCTGGCCTGCCTGGTCACCGGGCCGGTCGAACGCCGGCTCACCGCCCACTTCGTGGACGAGGCCGCCGCCCGCCTGGCCCGGGTGAACCCGACCGTGGTGGCCGTCACCGGCTCGTACGGCAAGACCTCCACCAAGGGTCACATCGCCCACCTGGTGCGGCCCTCCCGGACGGTGGTGGCCACCCCGGCCAGCTTCAACAACCGCGCCGGACTGGCCCGGGCGGTCAACGAGCACCTGGCCGACGGCACTGAGGTGTTCGTTGCCGAGATGGGTACCTACGGGCCGGGCGAGATCGCCGCCCTGTGCCGGTGGTGCCCTCCGGACGTGGCCGTGATCACCGCCATCGGGCCGGTGCACCTCGAGCGCTTCGGGACCGAGGAGCGCATCGTGGAGGCCAAGTCGGAGATCCTGGTGGCCGCCCCCGACGTGGTGCTGCCCGTCGACGACCCCCGACTGGCCGCCGTGGCCGACCGGGCCGAGGCCGAGGGCAAGCGGGTCCGACGGTGCTCGGCCTTCGACGACTCGGCCGACGTGTCCGTGGTGCGACACGACGAGTGGCATCCCGAGGTCTCGGTCCGGGCCGACGGCGAGCTGCTGGCCGGGCACCTCGTGCTGCCCACCGGGGTGCAGCCGGGCAACCTGGCCTGTGCCGTGGCCGTGGCGCTGGTGCTCGGGGTGGAGCCATCGGCCATCGGCCAGCGCCTGGCCGATCTGCCGTCGGTGGACCACCGGCTCCAGGCGGTGCGCTCGGCATCGGGGGCCACCATCCTCGACGATACCTACAACTCGAATCCCGCCGGCGCCGCCGAGGCCCTGGTGGCGCTGGGCGGTCTCGGAGCCGACGCGTCGAGCGCGGACGTCGCCGGGCGCCTGGTGGTGGTGACCCCGGGCATGGTCGAGCTCGGGTCCCGGCAGTTCGCCGAGAACCGCAGGTTCGGTGCCGCCACCGCCGATGTGGCCGGTCACCTGCTCATCGTCGGTCGCACCAACCGGCGGGCCCTGCTGGACGGCGTGGCGTCGGCGTCCGGATCCTCGGTGGAGGTGCTGGTCGTGGACGACCGGGATCGAGCCGTCGAGTGGGTACGGACCCACCTCGGTCCCGGGGACGCCGTGTTGTACGAGAACGATCTGCCGGACCACTACCCTTGACGAGTTGAGCTGCCGGCCGGGCCCGAGACGCACCCGATGGCGGCCTCACCTGCCCAACCACGCTTCCAGCCGATCGGAGGAGTCCCCCCACCGTGCCCGACGTCGCCGTCATCTTCGGAGGACCCTCCCCTGAGCACGACGTGAGTGTGCTCACCGGACTCCAGGCCACCCGCGGCCTGGCCGCCGCCCCCGGCCAGGCCCCCATCCGGGCCCTGTACTGGTCCAAGACCGGTGACTTCTACGAGGTCGACCCCACGCTCGAGGCCGGGGCCTTCCTCGAGGGTGTGCCCCGGGGGGCCACCCGCCTCCATCTCCTGGCCACCCCGGACGGGGGCTTCGCCGAGCCGGCGGGAAGGCTGGGGAAGGCCCGGACGCTCGACATCGACGCCGCCCTGGTCTGCTGCCACGGAGGCCCCGGTGAGGACGGGTCGCTCCAGGCCGCCCTGGATCTGGCCGGCATCCGCTACTCGGGCCCGACGGTGGCCGGTGCGGCCCTGGGCATGGACAAGCTGGCCTTCGGGGCGATGGTGGCCGCCGCCGACCTGCCCACCTTGCCCCGGGTCCTGCTGACCCCCGACGCTGAGCCGCCGCCCTTCCGGGGGCCCTACATCGTCAAGCCCCGGTTCGGGGGGTCGTCCATCGGCATCGACGTGGTCGAGGACTTCGCCACGGCCAGCGCCCGCCTGCAGGCCAATCCCCATCTGCGCTTCGGCGCCGTCCTCGAGCCGTTTCGACCCGACCTCACCGACCTGCAGGTGGCCGTGCGCACCTGGCCGTCGCTCCAGCTCTCGGCCATCGAACGGCCCATCCGGGCCACGGGTACGGCCGACATCCTCGACTACCGGGACAAGTACGTGGCCGGGGAGGGGATGGCCGGTGCCCTGCGGGAGTTGCCGGCTGTGATCGAACCCAAGCTCGAGCAGGAACTCCGCCACGCCGCCGGGCGCATCGCCGGACTGGCCACCCTCCGGGGCGTCGCCCGGATCGACTTCCTCTCCGACGGGACCCAGTTCGTCGTCAACGAGGTCAACACCATCCCCGGCTCCCTGGCCCGCTACCTCTGGGTGGACCCCGCGGTCCCCTTCGCCACGCTCCTCGGCGACCTGCTGGACGAGGCCCGTCGGCGTCCCACCCACGCTTACTCCGCCGCCGGAGCTGACGGGACGGTGCTCCGTTCTGCCGGGTCGATCGCCGGCAAGTTGGGCTGAGGCGTTTGGCCGTCCACCGGCTCCAGCTCCTGGCCGACGAGCGCGTCCTGGTCGACATCCGGCCCCACTGGTCGTACCTCTCGGGCCCGCTCGTGGTGGCTGCCGTCACCATCGGCATCGGGGTGACCCTCGACATCGCCTACCCCCACACCTCGGTGGCCCTCCACTGGGTCGAGGGCCTGGTGGTGGCCGTCCCGTGCCTGTGGCTGGCGGTGCGGACGGCCCGCTGGTGGACGACGAGCCTCATCCTGACCTCGATCCGGTTGGTCGAGCTCCGGGGGGTGGCCTCCACCCGCCACTCCGAGACGCCGCTGGACTCGGTGGTGTCGGTCACCGCCGTGCAGTCCCTGGGCCGGCGGATCCTCGGCACCGGCCGGCTGGACCTTGAGATCCGCGGCGAGCGCCGCCTCCGGAGCATCGACGACGTCCGCAAGCCGGTGGTCCTGCAACGGGTGATCACCCGGCGACTGCGGCCCTACACCGAGAGCCAGGACGACCTGGGATTCGGCTGAAGCGGCCCGGTGGCCGGTGCCCTCCTGGGAGCCGGTCGCTCCGAGAGACCGGGCCCGCATCAGGGAGGCCCGGTGCCGGGTGGACCGCTCGCGACCCTCAGCCCGGGCCGACGAGTGCTCCGTCGGTCGCCTGCACCCGCCACGCCGGGGTGGGCCAAGCGTCGGTGTCGACAGCTCCGGGGCGGGTCAGCGCCACCACGCACCCCCCGAAGCCGGCGCCGGTCATCCGGGCCCCGAAGACCCCGGGGAGCGACCCGAGCACACCGACCAGTTCGTCCACCTGCGGGGTGGACACGGCGAAGTCCTCGGCCAGGCTGCGGTGACCGGCGGTGAGCAGGGCACCGACCCCGTCCAGGTCGTCGGCGACCAGGGCATCGACGGTGGCCCGCACCCGGGCGCACTCGGCGACCACGTGCCGGGCCCGGCGGCGGAGGACGGGATCGTGGATGGCGGCCAGGTCGTCGGGCCGGCAGCGTCCCAACGGGCCCACCAGGCCGGCAGCGGCCCGGCACTCGGCCACCCGGTCGGCGTAGGCGGAGGTGGACAGGCTGCGCCGTTGACCGCTGTCGACCACGACGAACTCGGCCTCGGCCGGGAGGGGAATTTGGCGGGTGGTGACGACGTCCTCGTCGTCTGGTGTGTCCCCGCCGCCGTCGAAGTCGATCAGCATGGCGTGTCCGGCCCGGCCCCCGGCGCACACCAGGGGGTCCATGAGACCGACCGGGACGCCGATGCGGTGCTCGGCCTCCCGGCAGAGCCGGGCCACGCGCTCGGGGGTGCCCTCCGGGGTGGCCCCGGTGCCGAACACGGAGGCGAGGGCCACGGCCAGCGCAGCGCTCGAGGAGAGACCGGATCCGACGGGCAGGGTCGACCCGATGGTCACCGTGCCGCCCGTCTGCCACCGGGTCACGGCGGCCACGGCCCCCACCAGCCGGCCCCACGGTGGCTCCAGCGACGCAGGGTCGGCACCGAGTGGGACGACCGCCGGGTCAGCGAAGGACGACGAGGTGACCACCAGCGCGGGGTCGTCCGACGGCGTGAACGTGACGGTGACGCCCAGTCCGATGGCCATGGGCAGGGCCAGGCCCCGGTTGTAGTCGGTGTGGTCCCCGATCAGGTTGACCCGGCCGGGCCCCACCGCTCGTCGGGTTTCGGACACCAGTGCACGCTCCTGTGGCTGAGGGTCCCCGCCCGGCCGGTGCCACCGGGACCGCTCGGTTCCGGTGGGCAGACTACTGCCAGGACGCTTACGCATTTGACCAACGCAGGCTCCTGGGCCAGCATCCGCCCATGACAATCTCCCCCTCGTCGGCGCGGGACGGTAGGCGGTGAGCGGCCCCCTCGACGGGGTCCGCATCATCGAGCTGGCCGGCCTCGGGCCCGCCCCCTTCGCCGGCATGATGCTGGCCGACGCCGGGGCGGACATCATCCGCATCGACCGGTCGGAGCGGGCCACCTACCCGCCCAACACCGAGCCTCACGTGGACCTGATGAACCGCGGACGGCGGTCGGTGGCCGTGGACCTCAAGCACCCCGACGGGGTCGGACTGGTCCTGCGGCTGGTCGAACAGGCCGACGGGCTGATGGAGGGCTTCCGGCCCGGGGTGGCCGAGCGGCTCGGGATGGGACCCGAGGACTGCCTGGCCCGGAACCCCAGGCTGGTCTATGGCCGTATGACCGGATGGGGCCAGGAGGGCCCCATGGCCACTGCCGCCGGCCACGACATCGACTACATCGCCCTGGCCGGTGCCTTGGAGCCCATGGCCCGGGCCGGTGAGCGTCCGTTCCCCCCCCTCAACCTGGTGGGGGATTTCGGCGGGGGAGGCATGATGCTGGCCTTCGGCATGTGCGCCGCCATCATCAGCGCCCGCCAGACCGGGGCGGGACAGGTCGTGGACGCGGCCATGGTCGACGGGGCCGCCGCCCTCATGACCATGACCTACACCCTGCGGTCGTCGGGCATCTGGAGGGAGGAGCGGGGGACCAACCTGCTCGACACCGGCGCCCACTTCTACGAGGTCTACGAGACCTCCGACGGGGGGTTCATGGCCCTCGGGGCCATCGAGCCCCAGTTCTACGCCGCCCTGCTCCGGGGCCTCGACCTCGACGCTGAGGATCTGCCCGAGCAGATGGACCGGGAGGCCTGGCCGCAGATGAAGGAGCGGTTCGCCGCGCTCTTCGCCACCAAGACCCGGGCCGAGTGGGAGGCCGTGTTCGACGGCACGGACGCCTGCGTGGCCCCGGTGCTGTCGCCGTGGGAGGCGCCCTCGCACCCCCACATGCAGGCCCGGGGCACGTTCACCGAGGTGGCCGGGGTGGTCCAGCCGTCACCCGCCCCGCGTTTCCAGGGCACCCCGGGGGCCATCCGGCGTCCGCCGCCCAACCCGGGCCAACACGGGGACGAGGCCCTGGCCGACTGGGGCTTGAGCGCCGACGAGGTGGCCGAACTCCGGTCGTCCAAAGCCATCAGCTGATCGACCAGTGTGCCCGCCGGTCGGGGGGCGGGCGCGGCGCCGTCGGGGCGGCTAGAGGTTGACCACCGGACAGGTCACGGTCCGGGTGATGCCCTCGATGAGCTGCATGGCCTCGACCACCATGCGACCGAGCTCGTCGACGGTGTCGGCCTCGGTCCGCACGATGACGTCGTAGGGCCCGGTGACCCCTTCGGCGGACAGCACCCCGTCCAGGGCGGCCACGGTGCGGGCCACGGTGGCGGCCTTCCCGACCTCGGTCTGGATCAGCACGTAGGCGTTGACCGGCATGGGCTCCTCCGGGGTGATGGCAGGTGGGGGACGGGGAGATCGTACCGCCGCCGGAGCGAGCACCCTCCCTGCCGGCCCGGAGGGCGGTGGGGTGCCGGTGGACCGGGACCGGGGCCCGTGCCGCCTACCATGCCGTTGTGGGTGTTCGCGAGCGCAGCGACCAGTTCAAGCGCTTGGCCCGGTCGGCTGTCACCGACCTGTTCGACCAGCGCCGGCCCTTCGGGCGCCTGGCCCTGACCCACGTGCTGATGACGGCGGGGGACACCCTGTTCGCCGTCTCGCTGGCCGGATCCCTGTTCTTTTCCATCTCGCCCACCGCGGCCAAGGACAAGGTGCTCTTGTACCTGCTCCTGACCATGGGCCCCTTCGCCGTGGTGGCCCCGGCCCTCGGTCCCCTGATCGACCGCAGCCGGGGGGCACGGCGGGCCATGGTGGTCGCCTCGGCGCTGGGCCGGGCGGCGCTGTGCCCGTTTCTGGCCCGGGACATCCACTCGCTCCTGTTGTTCCCCGAGGCGTTCGCCATGCTCGTCCTGTCCAAGGTCTATCTCGTGACCAAGGGTGCCCTCGTCCCGGAGATGGCCGCCCTCGGCATGCTCGACGATGTCGCCGGCGGCACCGGCGCCGTGGGTGGGGACGGGACCGATGCCGACCTCGGCCTCCCCGGGCCCGGCTCCGCCGACGGGGAGGAGTACGCCGCCGTGTCGGGGCGGTCACCGACGGCCCGGGGTCCCGATCCCACGCCCCCCTACGGCACACCGGTCATCCGCATCCAGGACCCGGGCACGGGCCGCCAGACCGTCGAGCCCGACCTCGCCACGCTGAACGCCCGGTTGGGCCTCCTGGCCTCGCTGGCCGGCTTCGCCTTCGCCTTGCCCGCCGTGCTCATCCTCAAGCTGGGGGGAGCCTCCAGTGTGATCTGGGTGAGCATCGCCGTGTTCGCCGGAGCCGCCGTCGCCGGGGCCCGCCTCCCGGTGCCCCGCCGGCTGGCCCGGAGGCTGGCGTCCCGGCGAGGGGGTGGCCGGGCCACCTACGACGACGACCTCGACGCTTCGGTCACGCCCGCCGATGACGGCGACATCCAGATGGCACCGGACTTCGACCCGGAGTGGGTCGGGGACGAGGAGGACCTGGCCGCCTTCCGGCCCATCGCCGACACCGAGGTCATCCTGGCCCTCATGCCCATGTCGGTGCTGAAGGCCCTGGTCGGCTTCACCACCTTCCTCTTCGCCTTCGGGCTGCGCCGAACGGGTGCAGCCACCTGGTGGTTCGGCTTCGTCCTGGGCGGGCTGACGGCGGGGGCCCTCATCGGGGTCCTCTTGGTGGCGAGGATCCGTCGCTTCTTGAACGAGCAGCAGATGCTCACGGGCTCGCTCCTGTTGGTGGTGGCGGTGACCGTGGCCGGGGCCTTCTACACGGCCCGATGGTTCTGGGCGGTGATCGCCCTGGTGGTGGGCCTGGCCAGCGCCGTGGCCAAGCCGTCCTTCGACGCCCTGGTGCAGCGCCACGTCCGTGAGTCCAACCAGGGCCGTGCCTTCGCCCGGTTCGAGACCCGGTTCCAGCTCATGTGGGTGGTGGGCTCGTTCGTACCCGTCGTGCTCTCCCTGCCCGTGGCCGCCGGCAGCCTGGTCATGGCCGTCGTGGCCGGGGTGGGGGCGCTGTCCTACATGAGTTCCCGGCGTGCCCTGCAGGGGAGCCAGGGGACGAGTCGCGCCGTGCGACCGGCGACCTGAGCTGCGACCGCCGGCCGTCCGTCGATGGTCGACCCGGGCCGTGCCCAGACGGCGGTGGACCTCAGCCGAGCTGCTGTTCCAGCCGGTCCACCTCGGCGGCCAGCTGGGCCGGCAGCTTGTCGCCGAAGGTGGCGTAGTGCTCGCGGATGCTGGGCACCTCAGCCCGCCACTCCTCGACGTTGACGGTGAGCAGCTTGGCCATGTCGGCGGGGGAGACGTCGAGGCCCTCGGTGTCGATGGCCCCCGGTGCGGGGACGTAGCCGATGGGCGTCTCGGTGGCCTCACCGGTGCCGCTCACCCGCTCGAACACCCACTCGAGGACCCGGGAGTTCTCCCCGTAGCCCGGCCACAGCCAGCGCCCCTCGTCGTCCTTGCGGAACCAGTTGACGTAGAAGATCTTGGGGAGCTTGTCCGGATCGGCACCGGCCCCGAGCTCGAGCCAGTGGGCGAAGTAGTCCGCCATGTTGTAGCCGCAGAACGGGAGCATGGCGAAGGGGTCCCGGCGCAGGTTGCCCACGGCCCCGGCGGCCGCCGCCGTGGTCTCCGAGGCCATGATGGAGCCGAGGAAGACACCGTGCTCCCAGTCACGTGACTGGAAGACCAGGGGGACGACCGAGGCCCGACGACCACCGAACATGATGGCGTCGATGGGCACCCCCGCCGGGTCCTCCCACTCGGATGCGATGGCCGGGTCCTGGGCCGCCGGCACGGTGAAGCGGGCGTTGGGATGAGCGGCCGGGGCGGCCGTCTCGGGTGTCCACTCCTCGCCCTTCCACGACGTGAGGTGGGCCGGGGCCTCGTCGGTCATGCCCTCCCACCAGATGTCACCGTCGTCGGTCAGCGCGGTGTTGGTGAAGATGGCGTTCCCGTCGAGGGTCAGCATGGCGTTCGGGTTGGTGTGGACGTTGGTGCCCGGCGCCACCCCGAAGAAGCCGGCCTCGGGATTGATGGCGTAGAGGCGACCGTCGGGACCGAACTTCATCCAGCAGATGTCGTCGCCCACCGTCTCCACCTTCCAGTCGGGGAGCGTGGGGATGAGCATGGCCAGATTGGTCTTGCCGCAGGCCGAGGGGAAGGCGCCGGTCACGTATCGGGTCTCCCCGGCCGGGGAGGTCAGCTTCAAGATGAGCATGTGCTCGGCCAGCCAGTTGTCGTCCCGGGCCATGACCGAGGCGATACGCAGGGCGAAACACTTCTTGCCCAGCAGGGCGTTGCCGCCGTAGCCCGAGCCATAGGACCAGATCTCCCGGGTCTCGGGGAAGTGGACGATGTACTTGTTCTCCGAGTCACACGGCCAGGCCACGTCGGCCTGCCCCTCGGCCAGGGGTGCTCCCACCGAGTGCAGGCACGGAACGAACTCGCCGTCGGCCCCGAGCACTTCGAGGGCGCCCCGCCCCATGCGGGTCATGATCCGCATGGACACAGCCACGTAGGCCGAGTCCGTGATCTCGACGCCGATGTGGGCGATCGTCGAGCCCAGAGGGCCCATCGAGAAGGGGACCACGTACATGGTCCGGCCCCGCATGGATCCCCGGAACAGACCGGTCAGGATCTCCCGCATCTCCTCGGGCTCCCGCCAGTTGTTGGTGGGGCCGGCATCGGACTCGAGGGTCGAACAGATGTACGTGCGGTCCTCCACCCGGGCCACGTCACCCGGGTCGGAGTGGGCCCAGTAGCTGTTGGGCCGCTTGGCGTCGGCCAGCTTGGTGAAGGTCCCGTTGTCCACCAGGAGCTGGCACAGGCGGTCGTACTCCTCGGCCGAGCCGTCGCACCACTCCACCGCGTCGGGCTCGGTCAGTGCGGCGATCTCGTCCACCCATGCGATCAGCTTCTTATTGGTGGTGGGGGGCATGGGTTGGGTGGTCCTCCTCGGGATTCCGGTGGGGCTCTGCCGCAGCACGCACCGGCATGGCGCCTGTCCACGGGTTATCCATTCTAGCTGCGGTGGTGTGGGGCAATGCTAGGCAAGGGAGGTGCGAAGACCCAATTCCGGGGGGGCCACGGGCGGTCCGACCGAGGGCCACGGTGCAGTTGACGAGTTCACGGCCATCGCCGGCCTTCGGGCCCGGTTCGAGGCCGTGGCGCGCCTGCGCGCGCCCGGTGGTGACGTGCCGCCGGCGGGTGACATCTGGATCGGGGACGATGCCGCCGTGGTCACCCCGGCACCCGGCGGCCGGACCGTGCTGGCCACCGACCTGCTCGTCGGGGGGGTCCACTTCGACGGGTCCCTCTCGTCCCTCGAGGACGTCGGCTACAAGGCGTTGATGGTGACGGTGTCCGACTTCGCCGCCATGGGTGTCCGGCCCGGCTACGCCCTGGTCTCGATCGCGGCCCCGGCGGGGACCGATCTCGATCGCCTCGGCGTGGGACTGGCCGAGGCCGCCGGCGAGACCGACTGTGTGATCGTGGGTGGCGACCTGGCCGAGTCGCCGGTCCTCGTCCTGTCGACGGCGGTCTTCGGCGTGGCCGGCAGCGAGGGGCCGGCGCCGCTCCTGCGGTCCGGGGCCCGACCGGGGGACCACCTCTTCGTCACCGGTCCGCTCGGTCGCTCGGCCGCCGGGCTCCGTCTCCTCCGAACGGGAACCGCAGCGCCGGATGCGGGGGCGCTGCCAGCGGATCCCGGATCCACCCGGCCGGGCGCCGGCCTCGGACCACCGGTCCCGGACCTGATCCGCGCCCATCGGCGCCCGGCGGCCCGGCTGACCGAGGGCGACGTGGCGCGTCGTGCAGGGGCCTCCGCCGCTATCGACCTCTCCGACGGCCTGGTGGGGGACCTGGCGCACCTGGCCGAGGCGTCCGGCATCGGCGTCGACCTTCGGACCGTACCCGTGGCCGACGGCGCCACCTGGGACGAGGCCCTGGGCGGGGGGGAGGACTACGAGCTCCTGGTGGCCACCCCTTCTCCGGACGCCCTGGTGGCGGCGTTCCGGGCCGCCGACCTGGCGCCTCCGTTGCCCATCGGCCGATGCACGGATCGCTCCGGGCACGTGACCCTGGACGGGGATCCCGTGCCGCCGGGCGGCTGGCGCCACCGGTTCTAAGGAAACTCACAGAACCATCCGTCACCATGGGGGGATGGAGGACGAGGCCACCCGAGACGACGCCCGGTGATGACCACCGTGGATCACCGCATCCTGGTGGTGGACGACGAGCCGAGCATCACCGACCTCGTAACCATGGCCCTGCACATCCACGGGGCCACGGTCGAGGTGGCCCACACGGGCACCGACGCCCTCCGGGCCATCCAGGCGTTCCGACCGCACCTCATCGTGCTCGACGTCATGTTGCCCGACCTCGACGGCTTCACGGTGCTCGAGCGCATGGCCCAGGAGCGGCGTTCCGCAGACATCCCCGTCCTGTTCCTCACCGCCCGGGGTGACCTCGACGACCGCCTGCGGGGTCTGGCCCTCGGCGGCGACGACTACATGACCAAGCCGTTCAGTGTGGAGGAGCTGTTGCTCCGGATCAACGCCATCTTGCGCCGGGCCGAGGGCTACGAGGAGGTCGGACCCCGCATCGTCGTGGCCGACGTCGAGTTGGACGAGGAGAGCCACGAGGTCCACCGGGCCGGAGGCGCCGTCGAGCTGACACCCACCGAGTTCCGACTGCTCCACTACCTGATGATGAACGCTGGTCAGGTGGTGTCGAAAGCCCAGATCCGGGACCGCGTCTGGGACTACAGCTTCGACGGCAAGGTCAACATGGTCGAGGTGTACGTCAGCTACCTGCGCAAGAAGCTGGACGCCCACGGGCCGCCGCTGATCCGCACCGTGCGTGGCATCGGCTACAGCATGCGGACCCAGCCGGTGCCCGCCCGGGCGGCAACGGGCCCCGCCGCGCCCACCGGCCGACCGGCAGGAGGAGCCGGGCCATGACCCTGCGCCTGCGCCTGCTCTTGTTGTTGGTGGGGATCGTGGCTGCCGGCCTCGTCATCTCCGACGTGGTGACCTACAACGCCCTGCAGTCCTTCCTGACCACGAGGGTCGACCAGCAGCTCGAGGCGGCGGCCTTTCCCGTGGGCCGGGCCCTGCTCTCGTCGTCGGGGCTCGGTCCCCAGGTCCCCGCCGCCCCCCGGACGTTCCCCATCCCCCAAGGAACCGACCCCTTCGCGGCACCCGGTGCGTTCCGCAACGGGGGCCGCCTCGGCGCGCCCGGCCGGGGTGCGACGAGAGGGGTCCTCATCCCGCCGGGCACCTACGGACAGCTCCGCACCAAGAAGGGCACCGTCGAGGCCCATCTGTTCTTCGCCTACGGCGGGAAGGCCCCCCGTGCCCCGGTGATGCCGGCCAAGCTGCCCGGCAGCGGCCTGCCCGCCGGCAAGGACCTCTACTTCACCACCTCGAGTCCGGGGCCCGGCTCTGTCTCCTACCGCGCCCTGGCCAAGCCCCTGGCCGACGGGAGCGGGGTGATCGTGGTCGCCCTCCCCCTCACCGACCTCGAGTCCACACTGCGGCGACTGTTGGGGATCGAGCTCATCGTCTCGGCGGCGGTGCTCGTGGGCTTGGGCGTGCTCTCGTGGGTGATGGTGCGGCGTGATCTGCGACCTCTCGAGTCGATGACCCGGACCGCCGGGGCCATCGCCCACGGCGACCTGTCCCAGCGGGTCCCCCCGATGCCCGAGCGCACCGAGGTCGGGCAGCTGGGTCAGGCCTTCAACACCATGCTCGACGAGATCGAGGTGGCCTTCGCCCAGCGGGCGGCCTCTGAGGAGCGGCTCCGTCGCTTCCTGGCCGACGCGTCCCACGAACTGCGCACCCCGCTGACCTCCATTCTCGGGTACTCGGAGCTCTTCGACCTCGGGATGCAGGACCGTCCGGCCGACGTGGCCGTCTCCCTCCGCCACATCCGGGACGAGGCCACCCGGATGGCCACGCTCGTGGATGACCTGTTCCTGCTGGCGCAGCTGGACCACGAGCGTCCGTTCCGGTTCGAGCCGGTGGACCTGGCCGCCCTGGTCCGACGGTGTGCCGAGGCCCTGTCGGTGTCGACGCCGGACCGTCCCGTCACCGTCGGGGACGAGGGGCCGGTGCTGGTCGACGGGGACGCCGACCGGCTCCGTCAGGTGGTGGACAACCTGGCCGTCAACGCCATCCGCCACACCCCGGCGGGTGCCGGCGTGGCCATCCGGGTCACCGACGAGGGTTCCTGGGCCGTGGTCACCGTCCACGACGACGGTCCGGGCATCGACCCGAGTGACGCCGGCCGCATCTTCGAGCCGTTCTACCGGTCGGACCCGTCTCGGGCCCGCTCGTCGGGTGGGGCGGGACTGGGTCTGGCCATCGTGGCCGCCATCGTCCAGGCCCACGGGGGCACCGTGGCCCTGGCGCCGGGCCCGGGGGCCACCTTCGAGGTCCGACTGCCGAAGGTGCAGGGCGGCGAACCTGTGGGGGTCGACTCTGGGACGCACGGGGCTGAGGAGGGCCAGGGTG
The DNA here is from genome assembly GCA_963738545.1 of uncultured Acidimicrobiaceae bacterium. GTDB lineage: Bacteria > Actinomycetota > Acidimicrobiia > Acidimicrobiales > RAAP-2 > Bog-756. Next base: position 151,475 of record CAVTXA010000007.1, on the reverse strand, counting down.
ACCGTTCGACGCCGGGCGCGGGCCCCGAGGCAGCCATCGAGGCCCCGGCCGGTTCGGAGCGCGTGTGACGGGATCGCCACCCGAGGGCGTGCTGTCGGCAGCCCACGGGGCGGGGGCCGACCTACTGGTCCGCAGTGTTGACGATCAGGACATTGCGCAGGCTGTGGTGGGCCACCTTGTTGGGCACGTTGGCCTGCAGGAACCGGGTGAGACTCTTGATGCCACGGTTCCCCACCACGATGACGTCGGCGTCGACGGACTCGGCCGTGTTGATCAGGGCGTCAGCCGGATCGTCGCCACCCGGGTTGTGGATCACGACCGACACGCCGCGCCGCTCGGCCTCGGCGACCAGTCGTTGATCGGCGACGGCCATGTCGTCGCGGACCCTGTCGATCACCAGCTGACCCGACTTGGACTCGACGTAGCCCGTCTCGACGGCGGGATGAACGACCCGGACGGCATGGAGCTCGCCCCCCACCTCCTCGGCGAAGCTCATCGCCTCCTCCACGGCCTTCGAGGCCCGCTCCGATCCGTCGGTACCGACCACGATCACCTTGTACGCCATGAGTTCCGCCTTTCGTTCGCCCCCGATCGCTGGAGTGACCGAGGCTCTTGTTTGTGGTGCTGCGTGCCGGCCACCAGCCCGGTCTCGTTTCCGAGTCATGGGCCCGACAGGTGGGCCGCCTACAGGGAGGCGACCTCGGACAACGAGGTGACCGTCGTGCCGTCGCCCATCTCGTAGGTCCGCCGCAGTCGTGCGCCCAGTTCGACGAGCATCTTGTAGGCCACCGACGGCGCCGAGAACTGCAGGGACTTGAACTCCGTGCGGCTGAGGACGAGGAGCGTCATGTCCGTGTCGGCTACCACCGTGGCCGTGCGGGGCCCCCCGTCGAGGAGGGCGAGCTCCCCGAAGAAGGAGCCGGGGCCGAGTTCGGCCAGCCATGCGCCGTTCCGTGCTGCGGTCGCCGATCCCTCCGTGACGACGAAGAACTCTCGCCCCGGCTTTCCCTGTTCGGCCAGGACCGAGCCCGACGCGACGTCCTTCATCGTCGTCAGGGACGCGATGATCCGGAGTTCATCCTTCGTGCAGCTGGAGAACAGGCTGGTCTGGCGGACGTGGTCGATCCGGATGGCCGACCTTCCGTGCCTCATGGTCTTCATCACGCACCTTCCTTTCTGCTGAGCTTTCGGAGCCCCGACGGTGAACCGGAGCTGGTCCTCCGCCGGCGACAGCCGGACGAAATGACGGTCAACCGCCGGGGAGCTGTTCTCGTCGGCGCCATGGTCACCAGGGTCGAGCACCGGACGCAGGCCGGGACGTGGCCTCGCCCGGAACGCAGGTTCGCCCATCGTGTGAAGCGGATCGCCATCGTCACTCCTTCGTCGTCCGGACTCGGGTCCGGATACCGTCTTTCTCATGGTGCGCCCACGTGGCGGCGGTGTCTGTCACCCGGGCGACAGAGGGGTCCATGCGGTCCGGTGCCCCGGACGATGGACGCCGCAGGCGGCCGCGGTTCCCGAACGTCTCAGACGTAGAGGATCTGACGGAGCGCTTCGGGATCGAGGATGCGGACCGTCCTCGACTCCAGCGAGATCCATCCCCGTCGCTGGAACTCCTGGAGCGAGGCGTTCACCCGCTGGCGACTCGCGCCGATGGCGGCGGCCAGGTCGGACTGGATCACGCGGATCCCACCCGAGGAGTCCCCGGCCCTGTCGATCAGGAACTTCGCCACTCGCTGCGGGAGGTCCAAGAACACCAGGTCGCTGGCGGCCTCGGTGGTCTTCCTCACCATGTCGGCCAGTCGGCAGAGCATGGCCACCGCCATGGCCGGCCGTTCCTCGATGAGCTCCATGACCACCGATCGGGAGAGCACCAGGGCCCGGCTCGGGGTGGTGGCCGTGACCGTCGCCGATCGAGGATCGGTGGAGAGGACCCCCAGCTCGCCGATGATCTCACCGGCCGACACGGTGGCGATCAGCAGCTCGTTTCCGTCAGCGGAGAAGGTGGACACCTTGAGATGGCCTTCCACAAGGGCCAGCATCGAGTCGGCGGTCTGGCCCTCGAAGTAGATGATCTGACCCTTGTCGAAGCGACGCTCGACGCACCGTTCGGTGAGCCGTCGGCGGTCCACGGGCGAGAGGATCCCCAGCACGTTCGAGTTGGCGAACGGGTCGTCGTCGGATGGTTGCCGGATTGCCGCCATGGTCGTCCTGGTTCGGTGGACTGTCGGTCCAGCCCGCCTGGGCATTGTTGCAGACCGCTGCGGCAATCGAGGTGGCATCTCACTCATCCCCCCCCCATGGACGGAAGGGAGGTTGCCGATCGGGGAGCGGAGGGCTGAGGGTCAGATGGCCGGGGCGACGGCTGCAGCCTCCGCGACCGATGGGACGGGTGACCCGCTCAATCGGTGGTCGTGGGCCTCAGCCCGGAGGAACGCCTTCGGCTGACCGGAGCCGCTCATCGACGGTCAGCACTGCCGCTGACCAGGGGCGTACCCTCAGGCCGGGATGTTCCGGATCGGCCGCTTGACGACCTTTCCGGACCGGATGCACGACGTGCAGGCGTTGAGGCGCTTGGGTGAGCCGTCCACGAGGGCCCGGACCCGCTGGATGTTGGGATCCCAGCGACGCTTGGTCCGACGGTGGGAGTGACTGATGTTCATTCCGAACGACGGCTTCTTGCCGCAGACCTCACACACCGCTGCCATGACACTCCGACTTCCTCGTAGGATCCTCTGGGTAAGGCACAAAGGTTAGCATCCTGGCCATGGTGGTCCTCGACGCGCTGGGTGCAGCGGAGCTCTCTGCCGTCATCACCGAGTTCCGTGACGGCCTCCGGTCGCACCGGGAACTGATCAACCGCCTCAACGTCTACCCGGTGCCCGACGGGGACACCGGCACCAACATGGCCCTCACGCTGGAGTCGGTCACCGACGAGCTCGACGCCCTGGACTCGCCCGATCTCGACGCCACCTGCCGGGCCATCGCCCACGGCTCGCTGATGGGGGCCAGGGGCAACTCGGGGGTCATCCTCTCCCAGCTCCTCCGGGGGCTCTCCGACGGCCTCAACTGCTCCACCGCACTCCCCGGCCCCCACGAGCTGTCCGAGGCCCTGACCATCGCCGACAAGCTGGCCCGCGAGGCGGTCATGCGACCGGTGGAGGGCACCATCCTCACTGTGGCCCGGGGTGCGGCCGAGGGTGCCCGCACCGCCGCCGATGCCGGCCGGCCCCTGGTCGAGGTGGTGGAGGCCTCCCGGGCCGAGGCGGCTGACGCCCTGGCCAGGACGCCCTCCCTCCTCCCCGTGCTGGAGCAGGCCGGTGTGGTCGACGCCGGCGGCACGGGCTTCCTCCTCTTGTTGGACGCCATGCTGACAGTGGTCGACGGCCGGCCCATGCCCGAGCCCCCCGAGCCCCCCGACACCGTGTTCGGACCGCTCAACCCCGAGGCCCCGGGCATGGCGGCCCCGTCGCCCCACGGCGACGCGGCCGACGCCGCCCAGCGGGCGTTGGCCGGGCTGCGCTACGAGGTCATGTACCTCCTCGAGGCCCCCGACGAGACCATCCCGTCGTTCAAGGAGGTGTGGGCCGGCATCGGCGACTCCATCGTGGTGGTGGGGGGGACGGGCTGTGGAACTGCCACATCCACACCGACGACATCGGTGCGGCCATCGAGGCGTCCCTCGACGCTGGCCGGCCCCGCAGTCTGCGGGTCACCGACCTCTTGGAGCAGGTCGAAGAGGAGCGGTGGGTGCGGGAGGCGGCCGACTCGGGGGCAGCGGGCCCTCCGCCGTCCCTCCCGGACCGCCGCCCATCACCGGGGTGGTGGCCGTGGCCACCGGGGACGGCATCGGTCGGATCTTCCGCTCCCTCGGCGTCCAGGGGCTCATCGCCGGGGGTCAGTCCATGAATCCGTCCACGGCCGAGCTGGTCGACGCCGTGGAGTCGGTGCGGTCCACGTCGGTGATCATCCTGCCCAACAACGGCAACATCCGGGCCGTCGCCGAGCGGGTGGACGACCTGACCGACAAGGCGGTCTGGGTGGTCCCGACCGACACCATCGCCGAGGGGTTCGCCGCCCTGTTGGCCTACGACCCCGAGGCCGAGGGGGCGGTCAACGCCGAGACGATGGAGGCGTCGGCCCGCAGCATCGTGGCCGGCGAGGTCACCCGGGCGGTGCGGGACTCCGACAGCCGGGTGGGCCCGATCACCGAAGGCGACTGGCTGGGACTGTCCCGCAGCGGCATCGAGGTGGTCGCCGACTCCCTGCCCGGTGCCGCCTGCTCCTTGCTCGAGACCCTGGTGGACGAGAGCCACGCCCTGGTGACCATCATCGAGGGGGAGGGTTCGGGGGCGGCCGACACCCGCCGCATCACCGAGTGGCTCCGGGACCGGCGGCCCGACGTGGAGACCGAGGTGCACCACGGGGGCCAGCCTCTCTACCCGTACCTGTTCTCCATCGAGTGAGCCCGGCGGACCCGACCGAGGGCGCCGCCGGGGTCCAGCGCAAGCTCCGGCAACTGGCCGAGCTCCCGGTGTCGGCGCTGCGCCAGGTGGGGCCGCGGACCGAGCTCGAACTGGCCGAGCTCGGCATCGGCTCGGTGCTCGACCTGGTGACCCACTATCCGCGGCGCTACCTCGACGGCACCCGGCTGCGGCCCATCGCCGACCTGGTGGCCGGGGAGAAGGTCTCGTTGCTGGCTCGGGTGGCCCGGGTGGGCCAGGCCTCCTCGGGCTACGGCCGGGGCCGCCGACGCGGTCCCTCGAGGGTCGAACTCGACATCGCCGACGACAGCGGTCGGCTGCGGGTGGTCTTCTTCAACCAGGCCTGGCGGGCCAAGCAGCTCCCGGTGGGCTCGCTGGCCCTGTTCTTCGGTTCCGTCGGCACCTACCGGGACGCCCTCCAGCTGAACAGCCCCATGGTCGAGGTGCTGGAGCTGCCCGGCGAGGAGGACGGGGACCGGCCCGACGGCGACGGGGGCCGGGGCGGGGACGCTGACTCGGACCGGGGCGTCCGGCGGGGCCGGGTGTACCCGATCTATCCGCTGACCGACAAGGCCAGGCTGACCTCGTTGCGCATCAGCAGGATCGTGGGCGAGGCCCTCGACCGGGCCCGGGACTTCGCCGATCCGGTGGAGTCCCCGTGGCTCGACCGGTTCGACCTGGTCGACCGGACCACCGCCTACAACCACATCCACCGCCCGGACACGTCCGAGCAGACCGAGCCGGCCAGGCGGCGCCTGGCCTTCGACGAGCTCTTCCGGCTCCAGCTGGCCCTCGTGCTCCGCCAGGCCCGGCTCCAGCGCGACGCCCGGGGCATCCGCCACGTGGTCGAGGGCGGGGGACCCGAGGGCGCGTTGGTCGCCCAGTTCCTCGACCGCCTGCCCTTCGAGCTCACCGGGGCCCAGCACCAGGCGGTGGAGGCCATCCGCCGCGACCTGGCCGGCCCGCTGCCCATGCACCGGCTGCTCCAGGGGGACGTGGGCTCGGGCAAGACGGTGGTGGCGCTGGCCGCCATGCTGACGGCCACCCAGGGAGGGCACCAGGCCGCCCTCATGGCCCCGACCGAGGTGCTGGCCGAACAGCACGCCGAGGAGGTCCGCTCGCCTGCTGTCGGGGCTCTCGGTACCTGACGGCGGCACCCTCGAGGGCCGCCGTCCGCTCGGCGTGGCCCTCCTGACCAACCGGAGTACCGCCTCGGAGCGCAAGCGCATCCACGCCGGCCTGGCCGACGGCACCGTCGACATCCTGATCGGGACCCACGCCCTCCTCACCGACCAGGTGGCCTTCTCGTCCCTCGGTGTCGTCGTCATCGACGAGCAGCACCGTTTCGGGGTGGAGCAGCGGGCGGCCCTCCGGGCCAAGGGCCGCGGCGAGGACGGCAGCGGCCGGGACCCCGACCTCCTCGTCATGACGGCCACCCCCATCCCGCGCACGGCGGCCATGGTGGTCTTCGGCGACCTGGACATGACCATCATCGACGAGCTGCCCCCGGGCCGGCAGCCCGTCGTCACCCGCTGGCTGCGGACCCCGCTCGAGGCCGAGGAGGCGTGGGCCCGGGTCCGGTCCGAGGTGGCCGACGGCCACCGGGCCTTCGTGGTCTGCGCCCTGGTCGAGGGGTCCGACCGGGTCCAGGCCACCTCGGTGGTGGCCGAGGCCGAGCGCCTGGCCGGCGCCGAGCTCGCCGGCCTCGAGGTCGGCCTGCTCCACGGGCAGCTGCCCTCGGCCGAGAAGGAGCGGGTCATGGCCGAGTTCCGGTCCGGCCGCCTGCAGGTGCTGGTGGCCACCACGGTGATCGAGGTGGGGGTGGACATCCCCGAGGCCTCGGTCATGGTCATCGAGGACGCCGACCGGTTCGGCATCGCCCAGCTCCACCAGCTCCGGGGACGGGTGGGGCGCGGCAACGAGCCGGCGTGGTGCTACCTGCTGTCGGAGAACGAGGCGCCCGAGCCCGAGGCCCGCCTGTCGGCCATGGAGCGCAGCACCGACGGGTTCCTCCTGGCCGAGGTCGACCTGGAGCTCCGGGGCGAGGGCACCATCTTGGGGGCGCGTCAGAAGGGGCGCAGCGACCTCCGGCTGGCCAAGCTCATCGGCGATCAGGATCTGGTCGTCCGGGCCCGGGAGATGGCCGTGTCCGTGGTCGGCGAGGACCCCCTCCTGGCCGACCACCCCCTGCTCGAAGAGGAGCTCCGGCTCTTCATCGACGATGACGAGGCCGAGTTCCTGTTCAAAAGCTAGGGTCCTCGCCGGACAGGTATCCGAGGAAAAGAGGGTGGTTCCATGATTCGTCTCAGCGTTTTCTATCCATCGACCGAAGGCGCCACCTTCGACCACGACTACTACCGGAACAAGCACGTTCCCCTGGCCGTGAAGACCTGGGGCCTCGACGGCGCCGAGATCGACAAGGGAATTGACGGCCCCTATGTGGCCGCCGTGCACTTCACGTTCGACTCGACCGAGGCGCTGTCGACGGCGCTGGGCAACGCCGGGACCGGGGACGTGATGGCCGATGTGGCCAACTACACCTCCATCGCCCCCGTGCTCCAGACCAGCGAGATCGTCACCTGAACCAACCGGGCGGCTCCCCATCGTGGCCCTCCTGAGGCTGCCGAGGTGGCCGGTAGGCTGAACCGGTGCGTGTGATCGGTGGTGAGCTTCGTGGCCGTCGCCTGGCGGCCCCGTCGGGGAACGGCATCCGACCCACGTCGGACCGCGTCCGGGAGGCCATCTTCGACATCCTCTACAGCCAGGGCGGCGTGGAGGGCGCCCAGGTGGTGGACCTCTTCGCCGGATCCGGGGCCCTCGGCATCGAGGCCCTGTCCCGGGGGGCGGCATCGGTGACCTTCGTGGACCAGGACCCCGTCGCCCTGGAGGCCATCCGGGCCAACCTGGCCTCGGTCGGCCTGGCCGAGGCCGAGCGGGACGGCGATGCCACCGTGGTCCGGGCCGATGCGGACCGCTGGGTGGCCACGACGGCGTCACGCTACGACCTGGCCCTCGTCGACCCTCCCTACCGGTATGCGGGTTGGGACGATCTCGTCTCCGGCCTGCCCGCCGACTTCGCCATTCTCGAATCCGACGCCGAGATCCCTGCGCCGGGGGGGTGGGTGGTCATCAAATCGAAGCGGTATGGGGGTACGATCGTGACCGTGGCCCGTCCGGAACTGGTCACAGAGACCCGTCCGGATCTGGCCACGGAGAAAGGTGCCTCGTGAGGATTGCGCTCATCCCTGGGTCCTTCGACCCCGTCCACAACGGACACCTCGAGGTCATCGAGCGGGCCGCCCGCCTCTTCGACGAGGTGGTGGTGGCCACCCTGCGCAACCCGCAGAAGAGCGAAGCCCTCTTCGAGTTGGACGAGCGCCAGGCGATGCTCGAGGAGTCTCTCGCCCACCTGGTCAACGTACGCATCGTCTCGGTGAAGACGCTGGTGGTGAACGTGGCCCACGACGTGGGGGCCAGTGCCATCGTGAAGGGGCTGCGGGCGGTGTCCGACTTCGAGAACGAGCTCCAGATGGCCCAGATGAACAAGCAGCTCTCCGGGGTGGAGACCCTGTTCATCCCCACCAGCTCGGCCCACTCGTTCATCGCCTCGAGGTTGTTGCGGGAGGTGGCCCGCTTCGGCGGCGACGTGACCTCGTTCGTTCCCAAGGTGGTGGCCCAACGGCTGCAGGAGAAGTACTCCGATGAGTGAGCTGTTCGAGGACCTCGATCAGCAACGGGTGGCCGGTGCCGAGCATGACGCCGAGACGCTGATCCGGGGAGCCCTGGATCTCGTGCAGACGGCCAAGGCCATGCCCCTGTCCGCCTCGGTCCTGGTGTCCCGCGAGGAACTCGCCGAGCTGTTGCAGGCGGCCCTCGACCGCATGCCCGACGAGCTGCGCCAGGCCCGGTGGTTGCTGAAGGAGCGCGAGGAGTTCCTGGCCGAGAAGGGCCGCGAGGCCGACGCCCTCTTGGAGGAGGTCCGGGTCCAGGCGGAGCGGATGGTGCAGCGCACCGAGATCGTCCGTCAGGCCAATCACGTCGCCCAACGGATCCTCGACGACGCCAACGAGGAGGCGCGGCGCATGCGCCACGAGGCCGAGGACTACGCCGACCAGAAGTTGGCCAGCTTCGAGATCGTGCTCGACCGCACCCTTCGTACCGTCCAGGCCGGCCGGGAGAAGCTCCAGGTCACCCCCATCCCCAACATCGACATCGGTGAGGGCGGCCTCACGTCGGTGGCGCCCGCGGCCAGCACCAACGGTGCCGGTGGGCGCACGGACGAGCCCGAGGGCTTCTTCGATCAGGACCTTGCCTGAGTCGACCGATCCGGTGAGAGCCGACCCCAGTCCCGTGGGCCCGCCCGAGGCCACTGAGCACGAAACCGACGCCACGCCCGTCCGACGGGGCTCGCGGCCCTTCCTGGTCCAGGTGGCCGGGGTGAGGAAGGTGGCCGGGACCACCCGCCACGAGCACCGCAGCGGGATCATCGAGGGCCTGGGCGCGGTCGGCGTGGTCGTGCCCGAGGGCGCCCCGATCGATCTCGACGTCGAGTTGTGCTCCTACCCCGGGGGGATCACCGTGATCGGCACGGTCGAGGCCCCTTGGCAAGGGGAGTGTCGACGGTGTGGCGGTCCGGTGACCGGCGAGGTGATCGCCCGGGTGCACGAGCGCTACGCACCGGCGGGTGGATCCGCGGCCGACGAGGACGCCTACCCGTTGTCCGGGGACGAACTGGACCTCGAGCCCCTCGCCCGTGACGCCGTGCTCCTCGACCTGCCCCTGGCCCCGCTGTGTTCCGAGGCGTGCCTCGGGCTCTGCCCCCAGTGCGGGACCAACTGGAACCTCGGGCCGTGTGCCTGTCCGCCGGTCTCCGATCCCCGGTGGTCGGCGCTCGACGCCTTGCGGGACGGCTGAGCCCGAGCGCAGGCAGGATCGAGAGCCGCTCCGCAGGGGGCGTGATCCCGATCGGCGCTGGATCGCCTAGGATGCCATCCCTATGGCCGTCCCCAAGAAGAAGACCTCGAAGGCGAAGAGCCGCAGCCGCCGGGCATCCAACTGGGTGCTGAAGGCGCCGGCCCGCTCGGTGTGCCCGCAGTGCACCACCGCCAAGCTGCCCCACATCGTGTGCCCGAACTGCGGTTGGTACAAAGGCCGACAGGCGATCGAAGTCGACTAGTGGCGCGAGGCGTCGCACGGCCGACGGGTGACGCCTTGGCCGCACTCCCCGTGGCGGTCGACGCCATGGGTGGGGACCGGGCCCCCGGCGAGATCGTCGCCGGAGCGCGCCAGGTAGCCGAGCAGACCTCGATCAAGGTCGCGCTGGTGGGCCGACCGGGGGAGATGGGCGACACCGGCGACCTGGTGTGCATCCCGGCCAGTGAGGTCATCGGCATGGACGACGACCCCGGGCAGGGCGTGCGCAAGAAGAAGGACTCGTCCCTGGTGCGGGCGGCCGAGGCGGTGCGCGACGGCAAGGCCATGGCCATGGTCTCGGCCGGCAACACCGGGGCCACTATGGCCTCGGCGCTCCTCCGGATGGGCCGCCTGCCCAGTGTGATCCGCCCGGCCATCGCCGCCCCCATCCCCAACCTGCAGCGGGGCTGGCCCACGGTGCTGCTCGATTCGGGGGCCAACGCCGAGTGCACCTCGGCCATGCTGGTGCAGTTCGCCCAGATGGGTGCGGCCTTCGCCGCCAAGCGTTACGGCGTGGTGCGCCCGCGGGTGGCCCTGCTCTCGATCGGCGAGGAGAAGTCCAAGGGAACGCCGCTGGAGAAGGAGACCCACGCCCTGCTGGCCGCGGGTGCCGCAGGCGGGGAGATCGACTTCGTGGGCAACGTGGAGGGTCGGGACTTCTTCGACGACATCGCCGACGTGATCGTGACCGACGGCTTTACCGGCAACGTCGCCCTCAAGACCATGGAGGGGACCCTGCGGTTCCTGATCGGCGCCCTGACCGAGATCCTGGGCCGGCCCGAGGTGGCTGCGGCCGCCGAGGCGTTCTATCCCCACCTGCTCCCCCTGGCCGCCACCCTCGACCCCGACGGCACCGGCGGCGCCATGCTCCTTGGGGTCGATGGCGTGTGCGTGATCAGTCACGGCTCGTCCTCGGCGGCGGCCATGGTGAGCGCCATCACCGTGGCCCACGACCTGGCCGTGGCCGGGCTGGTCGAGGCCGTGGCCCGTTCGGTCACGCCGGCGGTGGCCACCAGCGAGGCCTGAACCAGGGGCAGGGGCAGGGGCAGGGGCACCGGGGCCGACGGCGGGGTCGACCGGCACTCACGCCGGGTGGCTCACCGCCAGAAGGCAGCCAGCTCGGCGGCGTCCTCGGTGGCCTGTTTGGCCCCGAGGGCGAGGGCCTTGGGCACGGCCCTGGGCTCCATCAGCTGCATCAGGTCGACTTCGGTGGGCACCTTCAGGATCACCTCGGCTCCTGACGCCTGCAGGCCTCGAGCTCCCGGAGGCCGTCCCCCGGATGCGAGGTCATCATCCCCTCGGAGACGTCGCTGCCGTCGGTGAGGGCCAGGATGAGGACCCGTCTCGCCCCGCCGAACAGGTCAAGGTGGGTTCCGGTCCCGCTCACGCCCCCGTCCATGCACCGGCGGTCGCCGATGGGTTGGGGGGCGAACACCCCAGGCACGGCGCTGCTGGCGGCCACGGCGCGGGGAATGGACGTGAGCGAGTCCCTCGTCACCACGCACCGCTCGGCGGTGTAGGCATCCACACAGGTGATCTGGAGGGCGGGGGAGGCCCAGGCTCCCGTGCCCAGGATAAGGGCGATGTTGCGGCGCATGAACTCCGGCTTGGGTGTCGCCGCGGCCAGGGCCGCCCGTCCGATCTCCTCCACTGTGGCCGCATCACCGTCGGTGGCCTTGATGAAGAGGTCGAGGGCCCGCTGCTGGCTCGGACTCAGCGTCGAGGCCGGGGCCAGGGCCGAGACCAGGGCCGGGAACCGCGAGAGCAGCGAGACCTCGGAGTGCAGGCGCTTGAGCTTCCCGCCCACCAGGGTGGAGGCGACGATGCTGCCGGCCGACGTCCCCACCACACGGTCGGCGTTCTCGAAGCGGATGCCGAGGCCGGCCAGGGTCTGGAGGTACGACACCTGCCAGGCCACGAAGAACAGACCGCCACCACCCAGGCAGAGGCCCCGGTCCACGTCCCGGCCGTAGGAGGCGCCGAAGTCACGGGGGAGGGCGAGACCGAGGGAGGCGGCCGACTGGGCCGCGGCGTCGCGATCTCGGGAGGGCACCCACCAACTGTACCGGGGACCCCCACCGACCGGGGTTGTGCCCTGTGTTCCCAGGTGTGGCCACGTCGCTCCTCCGGGTCCGGCGGCGGCGCCATGCGGCGGTTCCGCCGAGGCGGGGTGACGACGTTGGATGCACCCCCATCGATACCGGGTCCACTAGCGTGAGCTGGACAAACAGCCGGGATCGGACGTGGGTCGGGTCCGGTCCGGGCCGGCAACCGACAGCTCGGAACGCTGGGGCCGAGGCCGTAGCAGGGGGCAGAAGCGGGGGACTGATGGCCGCAACCAGCGACGACCGCCTGGCGGGCGCACCCGACGGGAGCGGCGCGGCCGACGATGCCCCGCCGGCCGTCTCCCCACCCGGACCCGTCCACCGACGGTCGGGTCACTACCTGGTGGCGGTGGGCCTGGTCATCATGCTCGCCGGCGTGCTGTTCGGCTACGACCAGGGGGTCATCTCCGGGGCGCTGGACGGGATCCAAAAGCAGTTCTCGGTGGGCACGCTGCTCTTGGAGGTCATCACCAGCTGGGTGACCCTCGGTGCCATGGTCGGGGCCCTGGTGGCCGGGGGACTGGCCGACCGGAAGGGGCGCCGCTGGACCATCGTGTCCGCTGCGGTCCTGTTCACGGTGGGGGCCCTGATCGAGGCCCTGGCCCCGGGGTCGGGCGTGCTGGTGGTGGGCCGCCTCCTGGTCGGGTTCGGGGTGGGGGTGGCCTCGGTGGCCGCTCCCCTCTACGCCGCCGAGCTGGCCCCCAGTCGGCTCCGGGGCCGGATGGTCTCCCTCTACCAGCTGGCCATCACCATGGGCATCTTCGTCGCCTACTTCGCCGACTACCTGCTCATCAACGGCAACCGGTGGCGGGTGATGCTCGGGATCTCCGCCATCCCCGCCGTCCTGTTGGTCCTGGCCATCCTGCCCCTGCCCGACTCGCCGCGGTGGTACGTGAGGATGGGTCGCCACGACGCCGCCCGCGACGCCCTCCAGAAGGTGGAGCCGGGAGCGGACATCGATGCTGACCTGTCCGCCATCGAGGAGCTCAACGCCACCGAGGCCGAGGGCTCCTGGGCCGAGGTGTTCGCCGCCAGGTGGCGGCGCCCCCTGGTCATCGGCGTCCTGTTGGCCTTCCTCCAACAGCTGACCGGCATCAATGCCATCATCTACTACGCCGACAAGATCTTCGCCGCCGCCGGATTCCACACACCGTCGAGCCAGAGCCTGGCCACGCTGTGGGCCGTGGGGGCGGTCAACGTGGTGGCCACCTTCGTGGCCGTGGCCTGGGTGGACCGCTTCGGTCGCCGGCCCCTCCTCCTGGTCGGGTCGGTGGGGATGGGGGTCAGTCTCATCGTGGTGGGAGCCATGTTCGAGGTCCTGGGCCGAGGCACGTCGTCGGGCGGGAGCAGCTCGGTCACCGGCACGGTGACGCTGATCGCCCTGATCACCTTCATCGCCTCCTTCGCCTTCTCGCTGGGGCCGGTGGTGTGGACGATCATCAACGAGATCTACCCCTCGCACATCCGGGGCCGGGCCGTGGCCGTGGCCACCGCGGCGAACTGGTTCGCCGCCTGGCTGGTGGCGCAGTTCTTCCTGTCGCTGGTCAACCTCATCACCGAGGCCGGGACCTTCTGGCTGTTCGCCGGCTTCTGCGCGGTGACCTACGTCTTCGTGCTGCGCTTCGTCCCCGAGACCAAGGGCAAGTCCCTCGAGGAGGTCGAACGGCTCTGGGGGGACAACGAGGCCATCCGCCGGGCCATCGGGTCGCGCCCGAAGGGGTGAGCCACGGCCGGGCGCGCCCGGCCGGCGACTAGCGGTTGAGCAGGTCCTTGGCGATGTGGGTGATCTGGATCTCGTCGGTGCCGGCGTAGATCTGGAACACCTTGGCGTCACGGGCCAGCTGCTCCACGCGGAACTCGGCCATGTAGCCGTTGCCCCCGAACAGCTGCACCGCCTCCATGGCCACCTCGGAGGCGGCCTGGGCCGAGTAGAGCTTCATGGCCGAGGCCTCGGCCAGGGACAGGCTCTGGCCGGCGGCGGAGAGCTCGATGTGTCGGAACACCAGGTTCTGGACGTTGAGCCGGGCCACCTCCATCTTGGCCAGCTTGAGCTGGATCAGCTGACGGTCGCCGATCGGCTGTCCCCACAGCATGCGGTTCCTGGCGTACTCCACCGACAGCTTGAGGCACTCCTCGATGAGGCCGAGCGACATGGCGGCCAGGCCGGCCCGCTCGGTGACGAAGTTGCCCTTGGCCGAGTCGCGGCCGCTCCCCCCGCTCTCGTCCTCGGTCTCGCCGAGGAGGTGGTCCCGTCCCACGCGCACGTCGGTGAGGAACAGCTCGCCCGTGGGCGAGGAGTGCAGGCCCATCTTGCGGAAGGGCTTGGACTGCTCGAAGCCGGGCATTCCTTTCTCGAGGACGAAGGTGAGCACCTGACGGTCCCGCAGCGGGGTGTCCGAGCCGTCGTCGAGCTTGGCGTAGAACACCACGGTGTCGGCGTAGGGGCCGTTGGTGATGAAGGTCTTGTTGCCGTTGAGGATGTACTCGTCACCGTCCCGACGGGCCGTCGACGTCATGCCGCCCAGGGCGTCGGAGCCAGAGTTGGGCTCGGTGATGGCCCAGGCACCCACCTTGGCCGTCGTGAGCAGGTCGAGTCCCCACCGTTCCATCTGGGCCGGGGTGCCCTGCTTCATGATGGTGCCCCCGGCCAGCCCCAGGCTGACCCCCATGGCGGTGACGATGCCGGGGCAGTAGTGGCACAGCTCGATGATGGGGATGAGGGTCATGGCCGCCGCCCCGCCGTCCCCGTTGCGCTGCGCCTTCTCCTTCACGGTCTCGGCCCCCGCACCCGAGACCTTCCGCTCGAGCTGCTGTTTGAACCGGTCGCGGGCCATCTGGTCCATGCCGAAGGTGGCGTACAGCTTGCGGATGATGTCGTAGGGAGGCAGGTCACCGTGCTCCAGGGCGTCGATGTTGGGCACGACCTCGGCCTCGACGAACCGCCGGACGGCCTCCCGCACCATCACCTGCTCCTCCGACCACTCGTACACGTCGACCTCCGGGTCCCTCGACAGCCATGTCCTGGCGCTCTCGAGGCTATCCGAGGTCCGCCTACAGTCGGAGTGTGCGACTGAAGCGTCAGCCCGAGGAGTCGGCGTTCGACCGCTGGGGGGGCGAGCCGTTCTTCACCAGCCTCGTCGACCGGTTCTACCTGGGGGTGGCCGCCGACCCCTTGCTCCGGCCCATGTACCCCGACGATCTGACCGAGTCCCGCGCCCACCTGGCCCTCTTCCTCATGCAGTACTGGGGTGGGCCACCGGACTACAGCGAGCAGCGGGGCCACCCCCGGCTGCGCATGCGCCATGCCCCGTTCCCCATCGGGAAGGCCGAGTCCGACGCCTGGCTCCGGCACATGACCGACGCCGTAGCCGCCGCCCACCTGCCGCCCGAGGACGAGGGGGAGCTGCTCGACTACCTGGCCATGGCGGCCCGCAGCCTCATCAACCAGTCGACCTGACCGGATCGGCGCGGCCCGCCCGGCCGGCCGGCCCACCTCACCAGGTGAGGCCGAGCATGGTGCGCATGGCCGCCTCGAAGCCGGCGTCGTCCATGGCCGACCGGGCCCCGAGCACGAGCTCGGCGTCGGCGCCCACCGGCACCCGGAACGGGGTGGCCGGATCCTCGAGCGCCGAACGGACGGCGACCGCCACCAGCTCGGGTCCGGGACGGCCCTCGGGGCCCGTCACCTTCTCGTCGGTCCCGGACCACTCTTCCCACAGCTGTCCGTAGGCCGGGTCGCCGGTTACCCGGTCGGCCGGCTTCATCCCCGGGGCGATGTACCCCGGCTCGATGACCACCACCCGGATCCCGAAGTGGCCGAGCTCGTGGTGGAGCGTCTCCGACAGCGCCTCCAGAGCGAACTTGGAGGCGGCGTAGGGGCCCTCCAAGGGGGTGCCCACCCGGCCCTGGACCGAGCTGATGTTGACCACGACCCCGCTGCCCCGGGCCCGCCAGGCCGGAAGGAGGTGCTGGAGCAGGCGGAGGGAGCCGAGCGTGTTGGTCTCAAGCATCAGCCGGAGGCGGTCGAGGGGGAAGTTCTCGAGTGGGCCCTTGCCGGAGATGGCGGCGTTGTTGACGACGGCGTCGATGTCACCGGCCGCCTCCACGGCCCGGAGGACCGAGTCGTCGTCGGTCACGTCGAGGGGCAGCCGCAGGGCGACATCGAGCTCCTCCAAGAGGGCGGGGTCGCGCGCCGTGGCCACCACCTCGTGCCCCGCCCGCGTGAGTTCGCGGGCCGAGGCCGCCCCGATGGCCCGTGCCGCGCCGGTGATCAGGATCCGCATGCGTCGAGGTTAGGGCACCGTCCGCGCCGGGCGGCGTTGGGTTGCACCGGTTCCATGACGGCGCCGGTCACCGACCTCCCGCCCGGTCCGGCTACCCGGCCACCACCGCCGAGCGGGTGACGTCGACCGAGACCTTGAGGGTGTGGGAATCGCCCCCGCCGAACACGATCCCCTTGAGCGGCGACACGTCCGAGTAGTCGCGCCCCCAGGCCGTGGTGACGTAGGTCGACCCGACGATCTGATCGTTGGTCGGATCGACGTCGAGCCATCCCCAGCCGGGGATGAACACCGACGGCCAGGCGTGGGAGGCGTCGGCTCCGATGAGCCGCTCCTCACCGGGCGGGGGGGCGGTCTCGAGGTAGCCGCTGACGTAGCGGGCGGCCAGGCCGAGGGACCGGAGGCATCCGATGGCTAGATGGGCGAAGTCCTGGCACACGCCCCGGCGGAACTGCAGCACCTCTTCCAAGGGGGTAGTCACCGTGGTGAACCCCGGGTCGTAGGCGAAGTCCTGGAAGATGCGCTCGGTGAGGTCGGCCACCCCGTCCACCAATGGCTTGCCCTTGCTGAAGGAGGGCTCGGCGTAGGTGCGCACGCCGAAGGAGGTGGGCACCAGCGGCGACTCGAAGCAGAACTCGCGGGCACTCAGCATCTCGGGGCTCAGGTCGGCGGCCAGGCGGTCGCGTGCCTGTTCCCAGGCCGGTCCGGTGGCGGGCAGCGGCTCGCGGCCGGAGACCGACACCGAGCTGGTCGAGACCACGCTGAGCTCGTCGAAGGGTCCGTCGACGGCGAAGGCCACGACGGGGTTCCCGAAGAAGTCCGTCCGCTCGGTCCAGCTGGTGGGCGTGGGCTCGACCACCAGCTCGCTGGCCAGGCAGTGCTGGCGGTCGGTGTCCCTCGGACGGAGGTGGGCCTCGTTGCGACAGCGCGACACCGGGCCGTTGTAGCGGTAGTTGGTGCGATGGACGATCCGGTACGTCATGGGCTCCGTCCGAGGTTGTGTTGCAGGCCGGCCAAGACCGACAGGCGTTCGTGGGAGAAGAAGGTCGAGCGCAGGCTGTCGAGCAGCTCGGCCAGCAGATGGTCCACCTGTCCTAGCACGGCATCGAGTTCGGTCCGTCGCCTGGTCTCGGGATCCACGGCGGCCAGGTGGGCGGCGTCGGTGAGCCGGAGCATGGTGGTGGTCCGGAGGACCAGCTGCTCCCCGTCGCCCAGCCGCTGGCCCGGGGACTGCTTGGGCAGGTCGGCCAGGTGGTTGAACAGCCGGTCGAGCTGATAGATCACGCTGCGGGGATTGGCGGCGTCGTAGACCAGGAGGTCGATGGCCCCGGCCACGTGCATGATCGGTCCGGACCTGCGTCGGAAGATGATCAGGCTCTCCGAGGTTTTGAGCAGGGATTCGAGGAGGAGGTCCTCGACCACGCCGACCCGCTGGCGCACCAGGACCGAGCGCAGCAGGCGCACGAGCGACTGGGCCCGCTCGAGTCGGCGTCCGGCGTCGAGGAACAGCCACGCCGAGTCTCGCTCCATGTTCTCGGCCGACAGCCCGGCCAGGGCCAACAGGGCCTGGAGCAACCGCTGGAGGCTGGACTGGACGCCGACCAGCTGGGTGGGCGGCCGGTTGCGCAGCCGGGCCAACTCCTCTTCGACGTCGCCCACCAGCTGCCACGAATCACTGGAGAGCTGCTCCCGTACCGAGTAGGCGGCCTCCACGAGGAGTCCGAGGGACGACACCAGGCTGCCGTCGACCCCGGCATCGAGCAGGAGGGCCAGGGCCCGCCGGTCGGTCGGGAGCTCGGTGTCGGCGGCCGGCCCGTCGGTGACTCCCGCCGGTCCGCCCCCGGGGCTGCCCGACTCGGGCACCGGGAGGGGTGGGAGCTCGAATCCGCCCAGCCCCCGGGCCGATACTCCCGTCGGGGGCTCGATCTCCTCCTCGTCCGGCTCGGACACCGGATCGAACCCCGAGACCGTGCCGAGGGCCATGAGGAGCACCTGGAGGGACTCGGCCCCGCCGTCGACCCCGACACGGAGTGGCTGGTCGAGCCGGGCCAGCACCGTCCGGATCAGGCGGATGACCAGTTCGGCGTGCTCGGCCGTGCGGCCGAGGACGAACAGCTGGGCGGCCACCCGTCCCGGAAGCAGGGTGGAGGTGTCGGCCACCACGGGGGGGCGGACGGTGGTCCGTGCCGACCGCAGCCAGGTGCTCTGCTGCAGGGCCGGCTGGGCCGAGGCGACCCACGTGTCCTTGCTGGTGCCGTCGCTCCGGCTGGAGATGATCACCGAGTCGAGGGCGGCCCCGACCCGGGTCAGCCCGCCGGGCAGGACCCGGTAGCCGTGGTGGGGCCCGGCGCTCGAGTGCTCGTCGGCTACGGCGAAGGAGCGGATGATGACCGGGCGGGGCTCCAGCGCCCCGCTGTCGGTCACCGTCGGGGCGGTCGACGCCTCGACGACCTCCTGGCCCACCCAGCCGCCGGGCCGCGACCGGATCCGGTCGGCCAGCGCGGCCAGCCCCTCGGTCGTGAGGCCGGAGGCCACCACCGGGGGTTGGGAGGGTGACGGCCGCACGGGCAGGATGATGAGGTCCTCGAGGTGGGCCAGCACGTGGCTCAGCCCCCGCCCGTCGCCGCACCACCAGGTCTCCGGTCCCCGCAGGGCCAGCTCCTCCCCGAGGAGGATGGGGGCCAGGGTGCCGAGCAGCCCGGTGAGGGCCGGATCCTCGATGACGCCGGTCCCGAGGGGGTTGAGCACGGTGACCCGGCCGCGTCGGGCCACCTCGAGCAGCCCGGGCACGCCCAGCAGGGAGTCGGCCCGCAGCTCGACCGGGTCGCACCACTGGTCGTCGACCCGGCGGATCACCACGTCGACGGGGTCGAAGCCGGCCAGCGTGCGGAGCCAGACCCGGTTGTTGTTGACCACGAGGTCACGCCCCTCGACCAGGGCGTAGCCGAGGTACGAGGCCAGATAGGCGTGCTCGAAGTACGTCTCGCTGAGCGGCCCGGGCGTCAGGATCACCACCCGGGGCTCGTCCACCCCCTCCGGGGCCGCCGCGGCCACGCCGGCGCGGATGGAGCGGAAGAACCCGGCCAGACGCTCCACCCCCGACTCGCGGTGGAGGTTGGGGAGGACGCGGGAGAGGATGGTCCGGTTGACCAGGGCGTACCCGAGGCCGGACGGGGCCTGGGCCCGGTCCCCGATGGCCCGGAACTCACCCGATGCCGAGCGGACCACGTCCACGGCGGTCAGGAACATCCGATTGGTCCCGGGGGACCCCACGCCCACGCAACTCCGCAAGAAGGCCGGGTGGCCGAGGACCAGCTCGGCCGGGATGTGCCCGTCGGCCACCAGCCGCCGCTCGCCGTAGAGGTCGGCGAAGATGAGATCGAGGACCCGTACCCGCTGGGCCACGGCCGACTCCAGGGTCGACCACTCGGTCTCTTCCAGTACCAGCGGCCAGGGGTCGAGCGACCAGGCCTGCCGCCGGCTCTGGTTGTCGCGGGTGACGTTGTAGGTGGCCCCTTCGTTCCGGAGGAGCCGGGCTACCTCGGAGCGGCGGGCGATCAGCCCGCTCGGGCCGAGACCGGCCATCTCGGCGGCCACCTGCGTCCACCGGGCTCGCACCGCCCCGTCCGGCCCGAGGTACTCGTCGGCCCGACCCGGGTCGACGCGGTACTCGGGCACCGAGAGGGTCCCGGCCTCGGGGAGGTCGCCGCCTTCCAGCGGACCGGCGGAGGTGGTGGTGGTCACCGCGGCCTCAGCACGGCTTCACGACCGGCACGGCACCGCCGCGGTCAGCTCCACGAGTGGTCACGAGACCGGCGGAATCGCTCAAGAACCCGCGGTCACGAGGCCACGGAGCGGGTCTGCCAGCCGACGAAGGTCGGCCGGAAGTAGGTCTCGTCGACCTGGTGGTGGATGTCGTCCAACGCCACCTGCACCTCGTCGAGGAACTCGCTCAGGCCCCCGAGGGTCAGATGGGGAACCGCCGCCGAGGCCACGATGAGGGAGGCGGTGGCGCAGGCGTCGAGGGCGTCCTCGGCCCGGGCCAGGCCCTTCAGCTGGGCGCGGGCTTCGGTGAGGCATGCGCTGACCGCCCGGGGGAACCGGTCGTCCTGGAGCAGGAAGCGGAGGGTGGATCCGCCCTGGGGTCGGGCGGGCATGGCCCGACGGTAGGGCTGGTAGGCCGCCAGGGATCGGAGCACCGCCATCCAGTGCACCACGTCGTAGGAGTCGCCCCGGGCGGGCCGGAGGCTCTCGGACCGGACGTCCAGCACGCGGGTGGTGAGGTCGGCGCGTTCCAGGTTCTGCCCGATGGTCAGGAAGGACATGGCTTCGTCGCGGCTCATCGTGCCGAGCAAGATACCGTTGATGCGCTGGCAACCGGCGATGACCCGCCGTAGCCACAGGACCCGCCCGGCGCGGGTGTCCGCCTCGGCCAGGTTGTCCGAGCAGGCCAGCCACAGGTTGTTGCAGGCCTCCCAGGCCTCCCGGGGGACCACCGGGCGGGAGGTGCGGAGGTTCTCCCGGGCCGAGGTGATGGCGGCCAGGATGGACGAGGGGTTGTCCTCGCCGTGCAGGAGGAACTCGATGACGTCCTGCTCGGCCGCCGCCACCTCCTCCACGCCCTCGGCTGACGCCTGCGAGTAGCGCTCGGCGAACTCGCTGTCGACACCGACGATGGCCAGGAGCGGCGCCCACCCGACGTCCTCGCCCACGGGCATGTCGACGTGCGCATCGGTGTGCACCTGCACGATGCGGGCCGTGCCCTCGGCGCGCTCGAGGTAGCGCCCCGCCCAGTAGACGGCTTCGGCCATTCGTGCGAGCAGCATGGTGGGCTCCTTGGATTCGTTACCGCGTTGGTCGTCGTCGGCCAGGATCGACGGGTCGGTGGTGGGGGAGGGGTGGGCCGGCTCGGGGGTGCCGCCTGGCTCCGGGGGGAACGGGCTCACGGCTCGGCGCCCTCGGCATCGGGGGTGGGGTCCGGCTCGGTCCGCGCCCGGGCGGCGACACCGGGACCGGGCCCGGGAGCCAGTCGGGTGTCCACCACCCAGGTGTCCTTGCTCCCGCCCCCCTGGGACGAGTTGACCACCAGGGAGCCGGCGGTGCGGGCCACCCGGGTCAGGCCGCCCCGTGTCACGTAGGCCCCCTCGGGGCCGAGGAGGGTGAAGGGCCGCAGGTCCACGTGTCTCGGGGCGATCTCTCCGTCGCACAGGGTCGGAGCGGTGGACAGGGGGATGACCGGCTGGGCCACCCACTTCTTCGGATCGTCCTCGATCTGCTTCGCCGCGAAGGCCAGTTCGTCCTCGGTGGCCTGGGTCCCCACCAAGACCCCATAGCCCCCGGACTCGTTGGCCGGTTTGACCACCAGGCGCTCGAGGTTGCTGAGCACGTAGTGGCGCGAGTCCTCATCACCGCACCGGAGCGTGGGCACCGTGGCCAGGATGGGCTCCTCGTCGAGGAAGAACCGAATGATGTCGGGCACGTAGGAGTAGACCTTCTTGTCGTCGGCGATCCCGGCCCCGGGGGCATTCACCAGGGCCACCCGACCCGAGCGCCAGGCCCGGATGAGCCCGGGGACGCCGAGCAGGGAGTCGGGCACGAAGACCTCGGGGTCGAGGTAGAGGTCGTCGATCCTGCGGTAGATCACGTCGACTCTCTGGAGGCCGTCGATGGTCCGGGCGTAGACGCAGTCGTCGTCCAGAACGACGAGGTCGCTCCCCTCGACGAGCTCCACGCCCAGCTGCTGGGCCAAGAAGGCGTGCTCGAAGTAGGCCGAGTTATAGATGCCGGGCGTGAGCACCACGATGGTCGGGTCACCCGTGGACGGGGACACGGAGGCCAGCATATTGGCCAGCCTGCCCACATACGGGTCGACCGGCTCGATGCTGTAGTGGCGGAACATCTCGGGGAAGACGTGTTTGGCGACCATCCGGTTCTCCAACAGGTAGGAGACCCCGGAGGGGACCCGCAGGTTGTCTTCCAACACGTAGACCGTGCCGTCGGCGTCACGGATCAGGTCGCTCCCGCAGATGTGGGCCCAGATCCCACCGGGAGGATCCACCCCAACGCACTCCCGGCGGAAGTTGGGCGAACCCGAGACCAGCTCGGAGGGGACCACCCCCGAACTAACCGACCGCTGGTCGTGATACACGTCGTCGATGAACAGGTTGAGGGCATTGAGTCGCTGGACCAGTCCCGACTCCACCATGGACCACTCGTCCGAGGTCATGACCCGGGGGATGATGTCAAAGGGCCAGGGCCGGTCGACCCCGGTGGAGCCCTCGTAGACCGTGAAGGTCACCCCGATGGCCCGCATCTCCCGGTCGGCGGCGTCCTGGCGCTCGGACAACGCCTCGGGGCCCAAGGCGTTGAAGTGTCCCCACAGGGCCTCGGTCGCCGCCCGCGGCTCACCGGTGGCCGAGATCATCTCGTCGTAGAAGGGCGCCGGGTCGTAGGAGGGCCACAGGGCCGGGGTCCGCTCCCCGCCGTCGGGGTCGCCGGCGGTGCCGCTGGCGATCGCCTTGTTGCTGGCTGTGTCGCTGACAGGGTTGGTGTCCAGGGCTTTCGCCCCCCTCTCTCGGGCTGGTGCCCCTGGTTCCTCGGCCGTCCCCCCTGTGTCCAGGGCATTCTCCTCCCCGCCCGAGTCCAGCATCCCACTGTCCGGGCCTTGGTGCCCACGTTCCGTGGGTTCGCCAGCGGGCGCGGAGCGAGAGTCGTGTTCGTCCACACCCAAGTGATACGTCGGCCATGGGTCAGTGGAGTTGCCAGAGTGTTTCTACTCCGTGAATGTCCGCTTCCGGTATGCTCACGCCCAGGTGAGAGGTACCGGCCCGGATGGGTGCAGGGTGTCTCGGCCCTGTGCTGAGCCCTCGGTCGTGCATGGCGCGAACCGGTGCCCCGGCCCGGTGGCCGGTCGCCGTGTCCCGGCGGGACGCCTGCTCCTCACCGGGGGCCCTGGGACCACCGGGGCCGACACTGCAGCCGGCGCCCTGCCGTCCAGACCGGGTGCGGGCGACGAGACCACTACCCACAGGAGATGCCGTGCCCGCTGAGACCCACGTAGAAGAGGGTCCGCTCGACCGAAGCAAAGTGCTGGAGCTCATCCGTGACCTGCTCGCCGACATTCTGGAGATCGAGCCGTCGGTGATCACCGAGTCCTCCTCGTTCGCCGAGGACCTCGATGCCGACTCCCTGGCGCTGATCGAGCTGGTGGAGGGGCTGGAAGAGGAGCTCGGTGAGCGGTCGGTCGGCTTCCGGATCGACGACGAGGACCTCGAGGAGCTGCGCACCGTCCGGGATGCCGTCGACTACGTCTACGCCAAGCTCGGAGGGGCCTGAGGCGCCCAGCCCGATGGCGCCCCTCACCGACTCGGGAACGCCCGGGGAGCAGTACCGCTCGCAGTGGTCCGATGACCGTGTCGGCTACCGGTTCGGTGACCCCGGCCTCTTGGAGCAGGCCATGGCCCACCGGTCGTGGTGTGCCGAGGAAGTGGGCCGCTCCTCCAACGAGCGCCTCGAGTTCCTCGGTGACGCCGTATTGGGCCTGGTGGTGGCCGAGTACACCTATCGGAACCACTCCGAGCTGTCCGACGGGGTCATGTCCAAGGTCCGGGCCTCGGTGGTCAACACCCGGGTCCTCGCCGAGGTGGCCCTCGAGCTGGGCATCGACGAGCACCTGCGCCTCGGACGGGGCGAGGATCTCTCGGGGGGTCGGGCCAAGGAGTCGATCCTGGCCGACGCCACCGAAGCCGTATTCGGCGCCGTCTATCTCGACGGGGGTCTGGCCGAGGCCGAGCGGGTCATCCTCTCCCTGCTCAGGGGCAGGATCGCTCTGGCGGTCGGGGAGCCCGGCGAGTCCGACCACAAGAGCCGGCTCCAGGAGCTGACCGTGCGCATCGGACGGGGTGTCCCCCTCTACGAGGTGGCGGGTTCGGGACCCGACCATGCCCGTCGGTACCTGGCCACGGTGTACGTTGCTGGCCAGCGCCTCGGCACGGGGGAGGGGCGTTCGAAGAAGGACGCCGAACAGATGGCCGCCCAGGTCGCCTGCGGAACGTTGGAAGTCGAGAGAGGCGGGGGGAATGCCTGAGCTTCCCGAAGTCGAGACCATCCGGCGCGATCTCCAGGGAGAGGTCGTGGGCCGGAAGATCAAATCCGTCGAGGTCAGAAATGGCCGGACGGTGCGGCGCCACCCCAGCGCCAAGCAGTTCCGCGCCCGGCTGGAGGGCCGCACCATCAAGGCCATCGACCGGTCGGGGAAGTACCTGCTCCTGGGTCTGGACGACGGCTCCACCCTCGTCGTCCACCTGGGCATGAGCGGACAGCTCCAGCGGGCCAAGAGCGCCAAGGAGCCCAAGGCCCCCCACACCCATGCCGTGCTCACCTTCTCCCAGGGGGGTCAGCTCCGCTTCGTGGACCCCCGCACCTTCGGCGAGCTCTTCGTCTCGGCCGCCCCAGCCGAGGGGGAGCGGGCCCTGCCCGAGCTCGCCCACCTGGGGTTCGACCCGCTCGAGGACATCATGAGCTGGGAGAAGTTCTGGGTCCTGTTGTCCCAGCACAAGAGCGGGCTGAAGGCCCTCCTCATGGACCAGGAGTTCGTGGCCGGGATCGGCAACATGTACGCCGACGAGATCCTGTTCGCCGCCGGGCTTCGCTACGACCGGCTCTCCAACTCCCTGTCCTCCCAGGAGGTCCGGCGCCTCTACCGTTCGATGGTCGAGACGCTGGCCGAGGCGGTCAAGCGCCGCGGCTCGTCCCTGGCCGACGAGCAGTACCGCGACCTCTTCGGGGAGATCGGGGACTACCAGGACCAGCACCAGGCCTACGACCGTGAAGGCCAGGCCTGCCGACGATGCCGAGCGACCATCATCCGGGTCAAATCCGGGGGGCGGTCCACCTTCTTCTGCGAGCACTGCCAGGTCTGATCGCACCGGCTCCGCCGGCTCCGACGTGGCCGGATCTGATCC
Organism: uncultured Acidimicrobiaceae bacterium; assembly: GCA_963738545.1. Classification (GTDB taxonomy): domain Bacteria; phylum Actinomycetota; class Acidimicrobiia; order Acidimicrobiales; family RAAP-2; genus Bog-756. The sequence goes on along the minus strand of CAVTXA010000007.1, from coordinate 126,450 downwards.
ATCCGGCTCGGATCGGGCCACCGGGCAAACCCGGTCGAGGTGGGTCTACCCCCGAGGGGGGTGACGACCGATAGGGTGAGCGCGCAGTGTTCCTGAAGTCACTCTCCCTCAAAGGATTCAAGTCCTTCGCCGATCCGGCGGTGCTGGAATTCGAGCCCGGTATCACCGTGGTGGTCGGCCCCAACGGGAGCGGCAAGTCCAACGTGGTCGACGCCGTGGCCTGGGTGCTCGGCGCCCAGGGTCCTCGCACGGTGCGTTCGGCCAAGATGGAGGACGTCATCTTCATGGGCACGGCCAGCCGCCCGGCTCTCGGGAGGGCCGAGGTCACGCTGACCATCGACAACAGCGCCGGCAAGCTGGCCACCGACCTGGCCGAGATCACCATCACCCGGACCCTGTTCCGTTCGGGGGACAGCGAGTACTCCATCAACGGGGCGCCCTGTCGGCTCCTCGACATCCAAGAGCTCCTCTCCGACACCGGTGTCGGGCGACAGCAGCACGTGATCATCAGTCAGGGCCACCTCGACGCCATCTTGGAGGCCCGACCCGAGGACCGCCGGGCCGTCATCGAAGAGGCGGCCGGAGTCCTCAAGTTCCGCCGGCGCCGCGAGCGGTCCGAGCGTCGCCTGGCCTCCACCGAGGAGAACCTCGAGCGCCTCTTCGACCTGGTGCGCGAGGTGAAGCGCCAGATCCGGCCCCTCGAACGCCAGGCCGCCGCCGCCCGGTCCTACACCGGTCTCTCCGACGAACTGCGAGCCGTCCGATTGTTCGTGGCCGGCGCCGAGCTTTCGGCCCTCGACCGCCGGCACACCGAAGGGGCGCGGGCCCAGTCCCAGCTCACCTCGACCGAGGCCCGTCTGCGGGGTGAGCTGACCCAGCTGGACGCCGACACCGAGCGCACGGCCGACGAGATGTCGGCCCAGCGCGAGTCCGACCTGGCCTCGGCCCTGGGGCGGACCGAGGGCATGGTGGAGCGGGCCCGGGGCCTGTCCGGCGTGCTCCGGGAGCGCCAGCGGTCCCTCGCCCAGGCCCTCGATGCCGCCGCCGACGCCGACGTGGTGTCCACGCTGGAGGCCGAGGGGGCCCGGCTGGAGGCGGAACTCGAGGCCACCGGGGACGAGGAGGTCACCCTGGCCCCGGAGCTGGAGTCCCTCACGGCGGTGGAGGCCGCCGCCGCCGCCGAACTCGAGGCCCATCTGGCCGCATGGGGCGACGGGGCCGAGCTGCGCCAGGCCGAGGAGGCGGTGACCGTGGCCGAGGGGCAGGTGGCCTCCCTCGAGCACGCCCTCGATCGTGACCGACGCTCGCTGGCCCAACTCACGGCCCGCCTGGCCTCGACCGAGCGGCGGTTCGAGCACCTCGAGGGCGAGGACCACGAGGTGAGCGAGCGGGTGGCCGAGACCGAACAGGCCCGACACCACCTCCAGGCCATGGTGGCGGAGACCGAAGCGGCCCACGGACGGGCCATCAGGAGGCTGGAGGCGGCCGAGCAGGCCCTCCGTCAGGCCGAACAGGAGCTGGCCCGGTCGAACGCCCGGGCCGACGCCCTCGAGCGGGCCCTGGACGAGGCCCGGGGCGCGGCAGGAGCCGAGCTGCTGGCCGGGATCGAAGGCGTGGTGGGCACGTTGCTCGACGTCGTCGAGGTGGATGGGGGATGGGAGGAGGCCTTCGAGGCCGCCGTCGGGGCGTCGATCGCCGCCGTGGTGGTGTCGGGCAGCCAGCCGGCCAAGGCCGCCCTGTCCCGACTGCGCCAGGGCGGGGCGACCGGTGCGGTGCTGGCCCTCACCGGCGGCGTGGGTGCCGGCGCCTCCGGAACGAGCGAGGTCCCCCCCGGGACCGAATCCATCCGTCGGCACGTCCGCCCCCACGCCGGAGGCCGGGACATCTCGGGACTCGACGCCGTGCTCGACACCCTGCTCGAGGGGTCGTGCTGTGCCCAGGGCGGTTGGTCCGAGGCCATCGATCTCGCCTTGGCCCGGCCCGACCTCGTCGTGGTGACCCGTGAGGGGGATCGGTTCTCGCCCACCGGGTGGCGGGTGCGCGCCTCCGGCGGCGTGGTGACGGCGGCCCTGGTCGAGGAGGCCCGAGGACGTGCCGATGTCGCCGCGGTGACGGCCGCGGAGGCGGCTGAGGAGCGCACGCTGGCCCGCGTGGCGGTGGAGGCGGCACGCACGGCCGCAGCCGACGCGGTGCGGGCGGACGACCGTAACGAGGTGGCCCACCAGACGGCCCGGGTGTCCCACCAACGGGTGGCCAGCGACCTGGTGGCCATGGCCGCCGAACTGGAGGAGATCCGGCGGGACCATGCCGAGTTGGACGAGCGCATCGCCCGGGACACGGCTCGGGCGGCCGCCCTGCACCAGGAGATGCCCCTGTTGGAAGAGGCGCGGCGGCGTGCCGCCGAGCACATGGCCACCGGTCGCCAGGAGCGCCAGGCCATCGACGAGCGGATCGCCGAGGCGGCCCAGCTCCGGAGCGAGTGGGAGGTCCGGTCGGCCGGACTGGTCGAGCGCCGCCGGGTGCTCACCGAACGCCTCCGGGAGGTCGAGCGTCGGCTGACCGGGCATGCCGATGAACGTCGGGAGGCGGCCGAACGCCGGACGCGGCTGGAGGCCGACGCCACTGCGGTGGCCCGGCTGCTTGAGGTGACCGCCGGGGCCCAGTCCCGGCTGGACGCCGCCCTGGTCGAACTGCGGGAGCGCTACCGGGTGCAGTTGGAGGCGGTCAAGGCCGGTGGTGCCCGTCTCGAGGAGCTGCGTCGGCAGCGCTCGGCCAACGAGCACGAACTGGCGGCCACCCGGAGCCGACTGCAGAAGATCGAGCTGGACCTGGTGGAGGCCACCATCCGGCGGGAGACGGTGGTCGAGACGCTGCGTCATGACCTGGCCTGCACGCCCGACGACGCCCTCGCCGCCCCCGCCCCCGAACTGGCCGAGGGCACCGACCCGCCCACGCGCATCGAGCAGTTGGAAGCCGAGCTGGCCGCCCTCGGCCCGGTCAACCCCCTGGCGCTGGAAGAGCTCTCCGAGCTGGGGGAACGGCACCAGTTCCTCGAGGCCCAGGTGGAGGACGTCCGCAACGCCCGCCGTGAGCTGCATCACGTCATCCGGACCCTGGACGAGGAGATCATGCACGTGTTCGACTCGGCGTTCGCCGATGTCAACGAGCACTTCTCCACCCTGGTCGACTCGCTGTTCCCCGGTGGGACCGGACGGCTCTCCCTGACCGATCCCGAGAACCTCCTGGACACCGGGGTCGACGTGGAGGTGCGACCGGCGGGGCGCAATGTTCGGCGCCTGTCCCTGCTGTCGGGCGGGGAGCGCTCCTTGGTGGCCCTGGCCTTCCTGTTCGCCGTCTTCCGCAGTCGCCCGTCGCCCTTCTACCTGATGGACGAGGTGGAGGCCGCCCTCGATGACGTGAACCTGCAGCGCTTCTTGGGCCTGGTCCACGAGTTCCGTGGCGAGGCCCAGCTGATCATCGTGAGCCATCAGAAACGAACCATGGAGGCGGCCGACGCCCTCTACGGGGTCACGATGGCCCCGGGGGGCTCGTCCAAGGTCGTGAGCCAGAAGGTTCCCCGCGACCGGGACCAAGTCGGCGGTCATGCCCTTGACGGTGACAGTGACAGTGACAGTGACAGTGACAGTGACAGTGACGGTGGGACCGGGCCGCTGACGGCCCCGGTGCGTGAGTCCGTGTCGTTCCCGATCGGGTCCAGTGCCGGGGTCGACGCCAATGCCGACTTCGGTGACCGGACGGTCGATGACGAGCCCGGCGTGACCGAGAGCGCTGACCACCACCACGCTGATCACCAGGACGACGGCCATGAAGATCGTGCCGACGACACGGTGGGCGACACGGTCGGCGACGACGCCCCGGCCCACGTCGGCCCCATCCCCGTGCCCGACGCCGGATTCTCCCCCGGCTTCATCGCCGAACTGACCAGCGACGGATCGCCCGACGACCCGACCGGAACCGACACCGGGCCGTCGTTCGACGACATGACGGATGAGCCGTCGACGCCGGTGGACGACGGTTCGTCCGGGGTCCCTCGAGAAGAAGCCGTCCCCGACGACGAGGCTCCCGGCCGGTCCACCGACGAGGCCGAGACCCCCCGACCGGAGCCCGGTATCAGCACGACGGGCTGGCAGCCGCGGGTGGTCCGACCCGAACGGGTCGGCGGAAGCGAGTCGTGATCGAGCCGACCCTCCTGGCGTCCGGCTCCGACGTCCTGATCGCCCTGGTCATTGCCGTCCCTGTCCTCATCGTCGGCGGGGGCGTGGCCATCGGACTTCGCCTGCGGGGCCGGGGCGCCAAGAGCGCCGTCCCGCCCGGCGAGGTGGCCAGCGATGCGGCGACCGACGTCGAGTTGTCGAGGAGTGCCGAGGCGACGAAGGGGACCGCCACGGCTCCGAGGGTGGCGACCGAAGCCGCGCCGGCCCCCACTCCCGAACCGGAGCCCGCTCCTGAGCCGGCCACCTACCGGGGTCGCCTGGGGAAGGCCCGCGGCCTGCTGTCGGGCTACGTGGGCGCGGTCCGCTCGAGGGGAAAGATCGACGCGGCCACGTGGGACGATCTCGAAGAGGCGCTGATCCGCGCCGACGTCGGCGTCGGGGCCACCGACGGGCTCCTCACCGATCTGCGGGCCCGGGTCAAGAGTGGGGAGATCGGCGACCCCGACGCTCTGGTGGACGCCCTCAAGGCCGACCTCATCGCCATGCTGTCCGCGGCCGACGCCTCCCTGGCTGTTCCCGGTTCGAGGGCCGCTCCCGACCGAGTCGCCGGCCCCAACGACGCTGATGGCATCGATGAGGCACCCTCGCCCGTCGACGTCTGGTTGTTCGTGGGGGTCAACGGGGTGGGAAAGACCACGACGGTGGGCAAGGTGGCGAACCGTCTGGCCGGGTCGGGGACGAAGGTCCTGCTGGCCGCGGGGGACACCTTCCGGGCCGCGGCCGGTGAACAGCTCGCCATGTGGGCCTCTCGGGCCGACGCCGACATCGTGCGGGGCGCCGAGGGTGGGGATCCGAGCTCGGTGGTGTTCGACGCCGTGCAGCGGGCCGACGCCAAGGGCCACGCCGTCGTCCTGGCCGACACCGCCGGTCGGCTGCACAACAAGGTCAACCTCATCGAGGAGCTGAAGAAGATCCGCCGGGTGGCCGGGAGGCCTCCGGGGCGGGTGGTCGAGGTCCTCTTGGTCCTCGACGCCACCACCGGGCAGAACGGGCTGACCCAGGCCAAGGTGTTCCTCGAGGCGGTGGAGGTGACCGGCGTGGTCCTGACCAAGCTGGACGGCACGGCCAAGGGAGGCATCGTGGTGGCCATCCAGCGCGAGCTGGGCCTCCCGGTGAAGCTCGTGGGCCTGGGTGAGGGGGTCGACGACCTCGTCGACTTCGACGCCGCGGCGTTCGTGGACGCGCTCTTCTAGGCCGCCCGCGACGCTGGCTCCGGCCGCGACCCCGCCCGGAACCCGCAGTCCCCGGTGCCCCACGCAACACGGTTCGGGCTCCGGTCCTGTAGCCTGAGGCACCCATGTTCGAGAGCCTGTCCGACCGATTCGAGGGGATCCTCAGCCGTCTCCGCAGTCGGGGTCGCCTGACCGACGCCGACGTCGACGAAGTCCTCCGCGAGATCCGTACCGCCCTGTTGGAGGCGGACGTCGAGATCAGCGTGGTCCGAGGCTTCACCGATGCCGTCCGGGCCCGCTGCGTCGGCCTCGAGCTGTCCCAGGCGCTCAGCCCGGGCCAACAGGTCATCAAGATCGTCAACGAGGAACTGGTGGCCATCCTCGGCGGCGAGACCCTCCGCATCACCTACGCCGGTCATCCGCCCACGGTGATCCTGCTGGCCGGCCTGCAGGGCTCGGGCAAGACCACCACGTCGGCCAAGCTGGCCCGGTGGTTCAAGCAGCAGGGCCGGAACCCGATGCTGGTGGGAGCCGACCTCCAGCGACCGGCGGCGGTGGAGCAGCTCCGGGTGCTGGGCGCCCAGGCCGGCATCACCGTGTTCAGCGAGCCCACCGACCCGGTGGCGGTGGCCACCGCCGGGCTCGAAGAGGCGCGACGCCTCGGGCGCGACGTGCTGATCGTGGATACCGCCGGTCGTCTCGCCATCGACGAGGACCTCATGGAGGAGATCCGCCAGATCGCCGGCGCCGTCGATCCCCATTACACGTTCCTGGTCATCGACGCCATGACGGGCCAGGACGCCGTATCCACCGCCTCGGCCTTCCACGACTCCCTCTCTCTGGACGGCGTCATCCTCACCAAGCTGGACGGCGATGCCCGGGGTGGGGCCGCGCTCTCCGTCAAAGAGGTGGTGGGCCGGCCCATCGCCTTCGCCTCGACGGGCGAGAAGCTCGACGACTTCGACCAGTTCCATCCGGACCGGATGGCCGACCGCATCCTCGGGATGGGGGACGTGCTCAGCCTCATCGAGCAGGCCGAGCGCACCATGGACAAGGACGTTGCCACCAAGGGTGCCGCCGCCATGCTGGAGGGCCGGTTCTCCTTGGAGGACTTCTTGGAGCAGCTGCAACAGGTCAAGAAGATGGGTTCCATGTCGAGCATGATGTCCCTGATCCCCGGGGTGCCGAAGGACTTGAAGCAGGCCTCCTCGCAGATCGACGACCGCCAGATCGGCCAGATCGAGGCCATCATCCGCTCGATGACCCCGACGGAGCGGAACGATCCGGCCATCATCGACGGGGCCCGCCGGGTCCGGATCGCCAACGGCAGCGGCACGGCCACCTCCGACGTCAACGCCCTCCTCAAGCAGTTCAAAGAGATGCAGAAGATGATGAAGGGGATGGGCAAGGGCGGCATGGCCGGCGCCCTCGGCGGACTCGGTGGCCTGTTGGGTCGGGGGGGACCCAAGATGTCGCCCAAGGCCATGGCCGAGATGGCCGGCATGGCCGAACTCGAGGCGTCCGGCGACTTCGCCGGCTTTCCGGGCCTCGGAGCCGAACGGGCCTCGCTCGGGGCCGGTCCCGGTGGTGCCTCGTCAGGCTCGAGCAAGGCCCGGGGAAAGGGCAAGAAGAAGGGCAAGGGCGGGGGACGGGTCACGCCAAAAGCCCGCTGAGCGGGACGGATCACCACCCAGGACGTCAACCAAACCAGGAACGAATGGCCCCGTGCACGCGTCACCCGCCAATGGTGGGAGACTGTCGGGCGCTATCGACAGAGTGCAGAGGAGTACACCGTGGCAGTAAAGCTCCGCCTTGTGCGGATCGGGAAGAAGAAGCAGCCGACGTACCGGCTGGTGGCGGCGGACAGCCGGTCGCCCCGCAATGGCCGATTCATCGAGATCGTGGGCACCTACGCCCCTCGGGGGAAGTCGTTGGCCGAGCCTGACGCCGTCATCGAGATCGACAACGCCAAGGCCGTGAAGTGGTTGTCCGAAGGGGCGACGCCCACCGAGCGGGTCGAGAAGCTCCTGAAGAAGTCCGGTGCCCTCGACGAATTCGCCGCGGCCAAGGCGGCGAAGTGACCGACGAGATGGCGGTGGACTCGGCCGACGACGTCAACACCATCGACGAGGAGGACCACGAGGACGACGATGCCGGGAACCGCGTCTCGGGCGGCACCCCGCTCGCTGTCGTGACCTACCTGGTCAACTCGATCACCTCGGATCCCGATGCCGTGGTCATCAACACCGAGGAGCGCGGGGATTCGGTGCGTTTCCGGATCCATGTGGCTCCCGACGACATGGGCCGGGTCATCGGCCGACGGGGCCGTGTGGCCCAGGCCATCCGCACCGTGGTGGCGGCGGCCGGAGCGCGCGACGGGGTCCAGACCAGCGTCGACATCGTCGACGACTGACGTCCTCCGGTGTAGTGAGCGGGTCCGCCCACGACGAGGGTGACGGGTCCGCACGGCGTGAGGTCCATCCTCGGGTCTCCTCGGCACCGGGTTCCGACATCGGTGGCGGCCGCCCCGAGCGGCTGCACGTGGGCCGGATGGTCAAGCCCCACGGTCTCAAAGGTGATGTCATCGTCTCGCTGACCACCAACCGGGACGAGCGGGTGGCCCCCGGATCCGTACTGACCACCGCCGAGGGCAGGGAGTACCGGGTGGCCCGATCCTCGGCCCACCAGGGACGCTTCATCGTGACCTTCGAGGGGGTGCAGGGCATCGACGCCGCCGATGCGCTGCGGGGGACCGAGCTCTACGCCCCCCCGATGGAGGATCCCGAGGCGCTGTGGATCCACGACCTGATCGGCGCCGTCGTGGTGGACACCGACGGAGGCGAGCTCGGGAGGGTGGTCAGTGTCGAGGCCAATCCGGCCAGCGATCTCCTGGTGCTCGCCGACGGTGGGCTCATCCCCCTCCGCTTCGTCGTGACCTCGGTGCCGGGGGAGAGCGTCACCGTCGACATTCCCGACGGACTGCTCGACCTGGCGTGACCGGGCCCGATGCCGTCTCGGAATCCGGATCCCCGCCTGGGCGTGTCTTCCGGATCGACGTCTTCTCCCTGTTCCCCGGAGTCATCGAGCACTACGCCGACGCCTCCATCCTGGGTCGGGCCCGGGCCCAGGGCCACCTGGACCTCCGCACCCACGATGTCCGCGCATCGGCGACCGATCCGCACCGGTCGGTGGACGACGCCACCTTCGGAGGGGGAGCCGGCATGGTGCTCGGTCCCGAGGCGGTCTTCGCCGCGGTGGAGGAGGTGGCCGCCTCCGCCGAGGGGCTGGCCCGGCCCCTCATCCTGCTCTCCCCGTCGGGACCGACGTTCGACCAGTCCACGGCGGTTCGGCTCGCTGGTGCACGGGACGGGCCGGCCCCCGGTTTCTCACTGCTCTGCGGGCGGTACGAGGGGGTCGACCAGCGGGTGGCCGATCATCTGGCCGACGAGGAGCTCTCGGTGGGGGACTTCGTCCTGGCCGGGGGGGAGCTGGCCGCCCTCGTCGTGGTGGAGGCGGTGGCCAGACTGCTACCGGGAGTGCTGGGCAACGACCTGTCCGCCGGGGACGAGAGCTTCGCCACCGGCCTGCTCGAGTACCCCCACTACACCCGTCCGGCCACGTTCCGGGGTTGGGAGGTGCCCGAGGTGCTCCGTTCCGGGGACCACGGGCGGGTGGACCGGTGGCGCCGGGCCGAGGCCCTGGTCCGTACGCTGCGCCGCCGTCCGGACCTCATCGAGGCCCGGGGGGACTCACCGCTGACGAGGTGCAACTGGTCGTGGAACACGGTGAGGTGCAGGTGCTGCGCGATCACGGCTACGATTGGTGAGCCTCGTCGGCACCCGTTCACCGGGTGATCGGAACCGATGGCCGGATTTGCGGAGAACTCCCTGGTCAGAATGACCCTCCGGTGAGGACTCCCGAACAGGCATCCGACGGGGGAGTGCTCGAACGACCCGTGGAAAGACGCGCCCCATGAACCCGACCGACATCATCGACCGCGACAGCCTCCGAGAGGACGTCCCCGACTTCCGACCCGGCGACACCGTCAAGGTCCACGTCCGGGTGGTCGAGGGCACCCGCGAGCGGGTCCAGGTGTTCCAGGGGGCCGTGGTGCGTCGGCAGGGCACCGGCGTACGCGAGACGTTCACCGTGCGCAAGGTGAGCTTCGGGGTCGGCGTGGAGCGGACCTTCCCGGTCCACTCCCCGGTCATCGACCACACCGAGGTGGTGTCGCTCGGCGACGTCCGGCGGGCCAAGCTCTACTACCTGCGGGATCGCCACGGGAAGGCGGCGAAGATCAAGGAGCGGCGGACTGCCCGCCCTTGATCCGATGGGTGGGTCGAGCCGCATCGGGACCGCGGACTGGGCGCCCGACGGTCGTGGGCGCGCCGGTCACGCACCAGTGGGGACCGTCACCGGTGCACTCCCATGAGTGAGGAAGACCTCGAGCGGTACGAGTCGGAGATCGAGCTGGCCCTGGTCCAGGAGTACCGGGCCGTCCTGCCACTGTTCTCCTACGTGGTGGAGACCGAACGACGGTTCTACCTGGCCAACACGGTCGAAGTGGCCGTGCGCTCGGACTCCTCGCCGGCCTGCGTCGAGGTCAACCTGACCGACGCCTGGGTATGGGACATGTACCGCCCGGCACGCTTCGTTCCCTCGGTGCGCATCCTGACCTTCCGCGACGTGAACATCGAGCGGCTGCCCGAGAAGGACCTGTGAGCGGGGGCGCGTCGGGGCGCCCCCAGCCACCAGGCGCCGCCGACCACACGCCCGAGCCCGGTGACGACGGCGAGCGGGCCGCCCGCTGGTACGAGGACCACGGCTACGAGGTCCTGGAGCGGCAGTGGCTTCGCCGCGAGGGCGAGGTCGACCTGATCGTCCGGAAGGGGACCACCGTGGTGTTCAGCGAGGTGGTGACCCCGACGCCCGACCGCTCCGGGACCGGGGTCGTGGCCGTGCTCCCGGCCACCCAGCGCCGGACCCGGCGACTGGCGTCCCGCTGGCTCTCGGAGTTGACGCCGGCCACGGGCCGGGCCCGCATCGAGTTCCGCTTCGACCTGGTGTCCATCGTGGCGGGAACGGTGGAGGTCGTCGAAGGCGCGTTCTGACCCGTGGCCGCCCCGGCCCGGGTCCGAGCCCGACCGGAGCGAGGGGATCCCGGCCCTGGGCGAATCGGTGATCTCCTAGGCTGCCGGCATGGCTACCGAGCTCGAAACACTCATCGTGGAATACCGAGACGGTGTGGCCACGGTCACCATGAACCGTCCGGCCCGCAAGAACGCGGCCAACGGCACCATGTGGCGGGAGTTGCTGGAGACCTTCGAGGAGGTGGCCGCCGATCGCCAGGTGCGGGTCATGGTGCTGACCGGGGCCGGGGACGCCTTCTGCTCGGGAGCCGACCTGAGCGGTGCGGCCGGCGTGGCCGGTAGGGACGGCGACCCGTACCTATTGCAGATGAGGGCCCTCGGCGACGTCGCCCTCCGGCTCCACCGGCTCCCGAAGCCCACCATCGCCAAGGTGGGTGGGGTGGCCGCCGGGGCCGGGATGAGCATGGCGCTCGGGTGCGACCTGGTGGTGGCCTCGGACACGGCCCGGTTCTCGCAGATCTTCTCGAAGCGAGGGCTCTCGGTGGACTTCGGGGCCTCGTGGTTGCTGCCCCGGTTCATCGGCCTCCACAAGGCCAAGGAGCTGGCGTTCTTCGCTGACATCATCAGTGCGGACCAGGCCGCCGAGTTCGGCCTCGTCAACCGGGTGGTGCCGGCCGGGGAGTTGGATGCCTTCGTGGACGAATGGGCGGCCCGCCTGGCCGCCGGCCCACCGTTGGCGTTGTCTATGACCAAGGCCATGCTGAACAATTCGTTCAACCTGGCCATGGATCAATCCCTCGAGGAGGAGGCCCGGTCCCAGTCGGTGAACTTCGGCTCCGCGGACACGGCGGAGGCCCTGGCGGCGTTCGTCGAGAAGCGTGATCCCGTGTTCGAGGGTCGCTGATCGCCGTCCCCGCCCGCGGGACCGTCGTCTCGGCGCCGTCGCCGGCCCCGTGGGATGCTGGCGAACGATGAGCGACACCGTCGAGGCGCTGATCCTCGATCTCCTCGAGTGGCTGGGCCCGCGCCCGCGGCCCTACGCCGAGGTACTCGATGCCTGGCGGACCTCCTGTCCGCGCCTGCCTGTGTGGGAAGAAGTCAACGACCGGGGCTTCGTGCAACGTCACCCTGGCCGAGGACGGGGCCCGTTCGTCTCGGTGTCCGAGGTCGGTGCCGAGCACCTGCGCACCCACCGGCTCGATCGACGCCTCCTGCCGTCGGAGGGTCACTAGGCGGAGTATCCGGCGCTTCGTACCCGTCGTCAGGCCGAGGGGAAGCTTCCCTGCTGCCACCCGATGCCGGACGAACTCACCGGTCCCGGTTGCGGAGCTGACGACAGGCCGGGTGCCGTACAGCTGGCCTGGCCGGTCTGGGCGCCGTACCACGTGGCCGACCCGCCGCCCCGCCAGAGCAGCCAACATGTCCCGTTGGACGAGCGGGCGGTCAGCGTCACCGATCCGCTCGCCCCTCCTCCGGCTCCGGCGCCCGAGGCGACCCCGCCCCCAGCACCGGCCGCCGCCTCGGCGCTGCCGATGGCGGCGTTCACCGATCCTCCACCCCCAACCGATGGGACACCGCCGCCGCCGGAGGTGCCACTCCCTCCGGTCACGGCGATGCTCACCGCCGAGGCACTGGTCGTGGGTCCGGCGACATAGGACACCGACGGGTCCGACGCCGACAGCGTGGCGATGCTGAGGGAGCCGTAGCCCCCGGCCGAGGAGGCGGCAGCATCCACAGCGGTCAGTGCCGTCGAAAGGGACTGTTGAGCGAGGAGATTATCGGCCAGACCCACCCCGGGGGCTTGGGAGATGTTGGTGGCCGATGGAGAGCTCGAGTTGAGGGTGGTGCTCATCAACAGCAGCGTGAGGAGGGCCACGGCCACGAGGCTGAGCATGGTGGCGATCATGGAGAACCCGGCGTCGAGATCGTCGAGGCGGACGGTGTCCCACCTCGTGGGCCCGGCCCCGCCCACCGGCCACCCGACGCCTCGACCCGGCACCGGTCGGCCGGCCCGGTACGGTCTGGCTGGACCGAAGGGCCGGGGTGTGGGTCGGGGCGCGTGGGTTGATCCTGTATCCACGGCTAGTGCATCGTCCCAACCGGCGCCGAACTTGAGTGGTGAGGGGCACGGTCCACGGCGTGTGGCTCACGGCGCCGGCGGTCCCGGATGCCCCGGTACCCTGACGGATGTGGAGTCCGGAGGGGAACAGCGGAGCGTCACCCGCCTGGGTCTGTGGCTCACCGGTTCGTGGCCCGTCGACCCGGTGGACCTGGGAGTCCCGGACTACGGCCTCCCGGTGGACCTGGGAGTCCCGGACTCCGGCCTCCCGTCGGTCCTGGACCACGTGGCGGCCCTGGCCCAGTGTGCCGAGGAGGTGGGCTTCGACTCGGTGTGGGTCACCGACCGGGTGCCGACGAAGGCCCCGGATGGCTCCGGCCACCCTGATCCTGAGGCGTACTCCCTGCTCGGAGCCCTGGCCACACGCACCCGGACGGTCAGGCTCGGTGCTGTACCCCTGGGTGAGGATCGCCGCCCTCCATCCCTGGTGGCGAAGATCGTCACGGGGATCGACGTCATCTCCCACGGACGAGGCGTGCTGACCTACGGACTCGGTCCGTCCGATGCCGTGCGGGGGGCACGCACCACCGAGGCCGTCCGCGTCGGACGGGCCCTGCTGGAGGATGAGGCCCCGAGCTTCGAGGGGGCTTTCTACACCGTGGCCGAGGCCATGAATCGGCCGCGACCCGTCCAGCCCGGGGGGGTGCCCGTGGTGGTGTGCTTCGAGCATGCGGGCGACCGGGCCACCGTGGCGGTGACGGAGTTCGCCGGTCTGGCCGACGCGGTGATCGTGGAGGGCACCGCCGGTGACCTCCGACGGGTGGTCGAAGGGGTGCGCTCGATCCCTGATCCGGGCGCCCCCGTACTCGGTGGATCCGGCGGCCCACTGCAGGTGATCGGGATCGGCCTCCTACCGGGCATGGCGGGCCCCCGGCCCGACGGCACGCAGCCGGGCCAGGGGATCACGGACGCTCGTGCCTCGTCGCTGGTCTCCGAGTTGTTTGATGCCGGGGCCGACGGGTGCCTTGTGCCGCTGGACCTGTCGACCCCCGTCGCATCCCTGCGTGCCATGGCCGCCGGGTCGAGAGCCACGTAGTCGGCCCGCTGCACCCGATCGGACGCATCACCGGAGACGACGGCCCCTCCTCGTCGGAGTCAGTCCTCGGACTGCATGACCACCTTGTCGGCGTGGACCCGGTACTTGACCCGCACCTCTCCGGGCTGGCGCATCGGGTAGGTGTCCACGTCGAGGTACTTCTTGGCCAGCGAGTCGATGTGGGCGTCCGCACCCTCCTCGGTCCCTTCGACGGTGCCACGCACCACGACCACGTTGTACTGGTTCTCGGGGTCGACGATGGACACGGCCACGTGGGGGTTCTTTTCGAGGTTGGCCGTCTTGGCCCGGCCCTTGGCGGTGTTGAACACCAGGTCGTCGCCGTCCAGATCGATCCAGACCGGCGTGACCTGGGGACGACCCTCATGGTCGACGGTGGCCACGTTGGCGATGACCGGTCGCTCGACCAGGGCCCGGGCCGTCTTGCTCAGGGTTGCTGCCATGGATGCTCTCCTCGGTGTCAGGTGGGTTCGTCCTAGGGCCGACGGTCAGGTGACCCCCACGGGTGGATGACTTGAGGGTACCCATCGCCCTGCGTTCGTCAACCGCCGTCGACCGGGACGGGCGATCAGACCGGGGCGAGCGTGGGGGAGCGGAGGAAGGTCGGGCCTGGCGCGTCTTCCGGACCTCGTTGCGCGCCCCGCGGCCGGGAAGGAAGGGGTGGAGCGGATGGGGGGACATTCGCAATCCCTCCCGACCCTGGGGGCGCACCAGTGATTCTCGGGTCTCTGGCTTTGGATCCGCTGTGGTCGTCCTGGCTGCTTTCTGAGAAGCCGTCGACACGGGGGGCGGGTGGCAAGACCGCCGCCCGAACGATCGAGAATCACCCTCGGCTACGGTGCCCCTATGCGCATCGGAGCCCACGTACGAGCAGGAAAAGGCCTGGTCCCCGCCCTCCAACACGGGGATGACATCGGTGCCGAGGTCGTCCAGATCTTCACGCAGAGCCCCCGGATGTGGAAGGCCTCGCAGTATGGACCCGAGGTCCTGGCCGGCTACCGCGAGGCCCAGCACGACCACCCCACCGTCACCTCCACCTTCTGCCATGCGACCTACCTCATCAATCTGGCCACGCCCGACCCCGTACTGGGGGACAAGTCCCGGGCCTGCCTGAACGCCAACCTGGCCACAGCCGAGGGGATGGGGTCGGACGGATTGGTCCTCCACATCGGCAGCCACCGGGGGAGTGGGTTCGACGCGGCCCTGCCCGGCATCGTCGAGGCGCTGATCGAAGCGCTCGACTCGGTGGAGGCGGCGAGCGACCCGTGTCCGATCCTCCTCGAGAACGCCGCCGGCGCCGGCGACACCGTCGGCCGCTCCTTCGAGGAGTTGGCCATGGTCATCGACACGGCCGGAGGTGACGAACGGCTCGGTGTCTGCCTCGACACCCAGCATCTCTGGGCGTCCGGTGTCCCCTTCGGCACGGTGGAGGAAGCCGACGCCTTGATCACCCTGGTGGAGGAGACGGTGGGTCTGGCGAGGCTCCAGTGCCTCCACCTGAACGACTCCAAAGTGGCGTTCGGGGCCAACCGGGACCGCCACGAGAACATCGGGGACGGGACGATCGGAGCCAAGGCACTCGCCGCCCTCCTCGGGCACCCGGATCTGCAGGGGCTCCCCGCCATCCTGGAGGTTCCCGGCGAGGGAGACGGACCCCGGACCGAGGATGTGGCGAAGGCCCGCAAGGTGTGGGCCAACGGGGTGAAGCTCCGGGCCTGAAGCCCCATCGCCTCCGTCCGGGGTGACGTCGTTGTCCGGTTGGATGTTGTAATGAGAACCATTCTCGCTTAAGGTGAGGGACGACAGCCCTCGCCAAGGCGGCGGGGGGCAAGGAGCCCTCGCGATGGTCCACCACCGATGATCCGATCCCGGTCGTCACCACGCCGGCGGATCGGAGGAAGCGACACCGTCCCCCGGGCCCTGATCGTCCCGCTGGCTGTAGCGGTCGGTCTGGCTCTCGCCGGTTGCTCCACGGGCACCTCCGCGTCGGGGGCCACTGCGCCCAGCGGCCGGGACCGGGTCATCGAGGTGGTGGCGGCCGAGAATTTCTGGGGCAGCATCGCCAGCCAACTGGGGGGTCCCACGTTCACGTCGTGAGTATCATTACCAATCCGAACACCGATCCGCACTCCTATGAGCCCACGGCCGCCGATGCCCGGGCCATGGCCGGGGCGCAGATGGTGATCGAGAACGGGATCGGCTACGACCCGTGGGCCGGGAATCTCCTCTCGGCCGATCCCACCTCTATCGTGACCCTCAACGTGGGAACCCTCCTCGGCGTGCCCGACGGCTCGAATCCCCACCGGTGGTACAACCCGACCGACGTGCGGTCGGTGATCGGCCAGATGACGTCGGACTTCCAGACGCTCGACCCCAAGGACCGGTCCTACTTCACCGACGCCCGCCAGCGCTTCGAGACGGTCGACCTCGCCGGGTACACCGCCACCATCGCCGCCATCCGGGCCCGGTACGCCGGCACGCCCGTCGGAGCATCGGAGTCGATCTTCGCCATGCTCGCCCCGTCCCTGGGCCTCGACCTGATCACGCCTCCGACGTTCCTGAGGGCCATCAGCGAGGGAACCGACGTATCCGTGGCCGACAAGGAGACCATCGACACCCAGATCCGGGACCATCGGATCAGGATCTACGTCTACAACAGCCAGAACGTGACGCCCGACGTCCAAGCCCAACTCCAAGAGGTCCGGGCCGCGCACATCCCGGTGGCCACCATCACCGAGACCCTGCAGCCGGCCGGCACCACCTATGAGGCCTGGCAGACCCGGCAGCTGCTGGGCATCCAAGCCGCGCTGGCCCGGGCCGGTGGCTGAGCCCGTGGAGGGGCCCGACCCGACGCAGCCCGACGGGGCCGACGGCCCGGCGGTGATCCTCACCGATGCCGCCGTTCGCCTCGGCGGCCGAGTGGTGTGGTCGCACGTGAGCCTCGAGGTCATGGCCGGTGAGTTCATCGCCATCCTCGGCCCCAACGGGGTGGGCAAGTCGACCCTCATCAAGGCCGTGCTGGGGATCCTGCCCCTGAGCGAGGGTTCGATGTCCGTCCTGGGTCGTGGTCCCGGCGAGGCCGGCGCCGAGATCGGGTATCTGCCCCAGCGGAGGAGCTTCGATCCCAACCTGCGCATCCGGGGCATCGATGTGGTGCGCCTGGGCAGCGACGGCGATCGGTGGGGTCTGCCGCTCCCGGGGGGCTCGTCGAGGTCCGCCCGCGGTCGCCTCCGACGCCAGCGGGTGGAGGAGGTCATCGAGCTCGTCGGGGCCACCGGCTACGCCCACCGACCCATCGGGCAGGTGTCCGGAGGGGAGCAGCAGCGACTCCTGATCGCCCAGGCGCTGGTCCGCAGGCCCCGGATGCTGCTCCTCGATGAGCCCCTCGACAGCCTGGACCTCCCCAACCAGGCGTCGGTGGCCGGCCTCATCTCCGAGATCAGTCAGGAGTTCGGCATCACCGTGCTGATCGTGGCCCACGACGTGAACCCGATCGTCTCGTATCTCGACGGGGTGGTCTACGTGGCCCGTGGCGGCGCCGTCTGCGGTCCGCCCGACGAGGTCATCACGTCCGAGACCCTGACGAGGCTCTACGAGGCACCCATCGAGGTCCTGCGGACGTCCGACGGGCAGTTGGTTGTGGTGGGCAGCCCCGAGGCACCGTCCCATCATGCCGACCGGCACACCGGGCACACCCACGGATGACGTCGTGATCCCCGCCACTGCCACCGCCGCGGCCACCGCCTCGGCCAGCGGACCGGGCTGGAACGTCGTCGCCGACCTCCAGCAGATGCTGCGACTCCACTTCATGGTCAACGCCTTCACCGCCGGGACCATCGTGGCGCTCGTCGCCGGGGCCGTCGGCTGGTTCATGGTGCTGCGGCGCCAGAGCTTCGCCGGGCACACCCTGGCCGTGGTGTCCTTCCCCGGGGCCGCCGGGGCGATCTGGCTGGGCATCAGCGCCACCGCCGGCTACTTCGCCGGCAGCATCGCCGCGGCCCTGGTGATCGCCATGGTCCCGAGATCGTCGTCGGGACGGGAGCGGAGCGAGGAGTCCGCCGTCATCGGCACCGTGCAGGCCTTCGCCCTGGCCTGTGGCGTCCTGTTCGTGAGCCTGTACGGAGGCTTCCTCGACAGTCTGACCGGTCTGCTCTTCGGCACCTTCCTCGGGATCGCCGATCGGCAGGTCCTGACCCTGGCCGTGGTGGCCGCCGCCGTCCTGGCGGCCCTGGCCGCCATGGCCCGGCCGCTGTTCTTCGCCACCGTGGACGGGGACGTGGCCGCCGCCCGCGGCGTGCCCGTCCGGGGGCTGTCGGTGGCCTTCCTCCTCCTCCTCGGGTGTGCCGCCGCCGAAGTCAGCCAGATCACCGGGGCCCTGCTCGTCTTCGCCCTGCTGGTCATGCCGGCCGCCGCCGCCCAGCAGATCACCATCCGACCGGCCCTCAGCGTGGCGCTGACCGTGGTGCTCTCGCTGGTCACCACCTGGGTGTCCCTGGGGGTGGCGTTCTACTCGGTCTATCCCGTGGGCTTCTTCGTCACCACCATCGGCTTCACCTTCTACCTCCTGGCCGCCGGGGGACGGGCCCTCGCCACCTGGCTCGGCACCCGGCCGCCCCGGGTGACCCACGGATCCGACGGAGCGCACCTGGCCGGCTCGGCGGTCCGGGCATCATGATGGCCACACTCGATCCCTTCGTGGGCCTGGCCCACATGCTCGACCATCCCTTCCTCCGTTCGGCGTTCCTCGCCGGGACGTGCATCGCCCTTGCCGCGGGCCTGGTCGGCTACGTGGTGGTCCTGCGGGGACAGGTGTTCACCGGTGATGCCCTCTCCCATGTGGCCTTCACCGGCGCCCTGGCCGCCCTGGCCTTCGGGCTCGATCTCCGGGCCGGGCTCTACGGAGCCTGCGTCGTCTTCGCCGTGCTCATGGCGGCCCTCGGCCGTCGGGCCTCGGCCGACGACACCGTCATCGGCAGCGTCTTCGCCTGGGTGCTGGGCCTCGGTGCCCTGTTCCTGTCGATCTTCACCACCTCGCAGAGCGGCACGGGGACCGTGGGCTCGGATGCCGGTGTCAACGTCCTGTTCGGGTCGGTGCTCGGCCTGTCCTCGGGCCAGGCCCTGGGCGACGCCCTCGTGGCGCTGGGGGTGGTGGTGGTCTTCGTGGCCATCGGGCGCCCCCTGATCTTCGCCAGCCTCGACGAGGCGGTGGCGTCGGCCCGGGGCGTGCCCGTGCGGGTCCTCGGCTACCTGTTCTTCATCCTGCTCGGGGTCACCGCCGGGGTGGCCACCCAGGCCGTCGGGGCCCTCTTGCTGCTGGGGCTGGTGGCTGCCCCGGCCGGCGCCAGCCAGCGGCTGACGGCCCGACCCTTCGTGGCCGTGTGGCTGTCCGCCGGCATCGCGGTGGCCTCGGTGTGGATCGGCCTGACGGTGGCCTACCTGGCCCCCCGGGTGCCGGCCAGCTTCGGGATCGTGGCCGTGGCCTCGGTGACCTATCTGGTCAGCATCGCGGCCACTTCGAGCCGCTGGCGGAATCGGAGGCGACGCCCGTCCCCGACTGCGGCCACGCCGAATCCCGCTCCTGCGCCGCGGAGGGACCTCCGTGGCGCGTGAACCGGGCCCGGGCCCACGGGCTGTGGTCCCGGGGTCGGCCGGGCGAGGTCGTACGCTGGGTGGCATGGCCACCGCACCGTCGGTCCACGAACAGGTCGCCCTGCGGTTGGCCGGACACGAGCAGCGCTACACCCCGGTCCGCCGGGCGTTGGTGGCCACGCTGGCCGAGGCCGGCCGGCCCCTCTCCATCCCCGAGATCCTGGCCTCGAACCTGGAGCTCCCCCAGTCCAGCGCCTACCGCAACGTGACCGCCCTCATCGAGGCCGGCGTGGTCCGACGGGTCACCGGGGTGGACGACCACGGTCGCTTCGAGCTGGCCGAGGAGCTGGCCGGCCACCACCACCACCTGGCCTGCGGCCGCTGCGGGAAGGTGGAGGACGTGGCCCCGTCGCCCCGGCTGGAGCGGGCCATGGCCGAGGCGGCCCGGGTGGTGTCCGAAGAGCACGGCTACGAGGTCACCGATCACCAGTTCGACCTGGTGGGGCTGTGCCCGACCTGTCGGGTCCCCGGTCCCTGACCGGCACGGGACCGACGCCCAGCCGCATCCGGGCGGCCGGATTCCGGCCCGGTGGGCCAGCGGGGGCCCGGGAGGCGGGGTGGCGCGGAACGGTGGGTGGCGCACTACCCATGGGGCAACGCGCACGGTAGGGTCAGCCCGCACCAAATGGGGGATCCTGAGCGAGAGACGGACCGAGAGGAAGCCACCATGACCAGTGGAACCACCGGCATCACCGGAGCCACCATCGAGACCCGCACCGAGACCGACAGCATGGGTGCCATCAAGGTTCCGGCCGATCGCTACTGGGGGGCCCAGACGGCCCGGTCCCTCCACCATTTCCCCATCGGGGACGATCGCATGCCCAAGCCCCTCATCCGGGCCATCGGGATCCTGAAGGAGGCGTCGGCCCAGGTCAATGCCGACCTGGGCAAGATGTCCCCGGAGAAGTCGGCGCTGATCGTCGCCGCCGCCCGTGAGGTCTCGGACGGCAAGCTCGACGACCAGTTCCCCCTCAGCGTGTGGCAGACCGGCAGCGGCACCCAGTCCAACATGAACGCCAACGAGGTCATCTCCAACCGGGCCATCGAGATGGCCGGCGGGGTGCTGGGCTCGAAGGAGCCGGTCCACCCCAACGACGACGTCAACATGTCCCAGTCGTCCAACGACACGTTCCCGACGGCCATGCACATCGCCGCGGTGGAGGAGATCACCCACCGGTTGCTCCCGGCCGTCCGGACCCTCCGCAACGCCCTGCAGGCCAAGGTCGATGCCTACGCCGGCATCACCAAGATCGGCCGTACCCACCTGATGGACGCTGTGCCCCTGACCCTCGGCCAGGAGTTCTCCGGCTACGTCGCCCAACTCGATGCCGACCTGCGACGCATCGAACTCACGCTCGACGACCTCTACGAGCTGGCTGCCGGGGGCACGGCGGTGGGGACGGGCCTCAATACCCACCCCGAGTTCGGGACGCGGGTGGCCTCGGCCATCGCCGAGCTCACCGGGCTGCCCTTCGTCACCGCCCCCAACAAGTTCGCCGCCCTGGCCGCTCACGACGCCCTGGTCATGACCAGTGGGGCCCTGCGCACCACGGCCGCCTCCCTCATCAAGATCGCCGACGACATCCGCTGGCTGGGATCGGGGCCACGCAGCGGTCTCGGCGAGCTCAACCTGCCCGAGAACGAGCCGGGCTCGTCCATCATGCCGGGGAAGGTCAATCCCACGCAGTGCGAGGCCATGATCATGGTGTGCATCCAGGTGTACGGCAACGACGCCGCCGTGGCCATGGCCGGGGCCCGGGGGAACCTGGAGCTCAACGTGTGCAAGCCGGTCATCATCCACAACGTCCTCCACTCGGTCCAGCTCATCACCGAGGCGTCCCTGGCCTTCACCGAGTTCTGCGTGGACGGCCTGGAGCCGAACGAGGCACGCATCCGCCAGCACCTCGAGAACTCGTTGATGCTGGTCACCGCGCTCAACCCCCTCATCGGCTACGACAAGGCCGCCGAGGTGGCCAAGAAGGCCCACAAGGAGGGGAGCACCCTCCGGGAGTCGGCGCTGGCCCTCGGCTACCTGACCGGCGCACAGTTCGACGAGGCCGTGCGCCCCGAGTCGATGACCCACCCCTGAGCGGCCCCGACCAGGTCGGTACTGCGGGCGGGCGATGCCCGTGACGGGGCCGGCGCGCTCGGAAACGGGGAGCGGGGGAGCGGGGTGTCCGGCCGCGCCCGACGGTCGGTGGAGCACCTGACGCCTCGTCAGATCATGGACCTATACTTCGGCCGGGAACCGGGTCGCGCCACGTTGCCACCCGGCCCGGCGTCCCGGGTGGCTCCACCCGGTCCGGCTCGAGACTACGGAGAGAGGGATCCATGACCACACCGCCCCCCGGGTTGCGCATCGGGCTGACCGACGGCACGTTCTACGCCGGCGACCCCTTCCCGGCGTTCGCCTGGATGCGGGACCACGCCCCGGCCTACTTCGACGAGGCCTCGGGGGTGTGGGGCATCACCCGCTACGCCGACATCCGCGACATCTCGAAGGACCCCGAGACCTTCTCCAACGCCGGGGGGATCCGACCCGACGGGTTCCCCCTGCCCATGATGATCGAGACCGACGCTCCCGAGCACTTCCGCCGACGTCGGTTGGTCAGCGAGGGCTTCACGCCGCGGCGGATCCGGGAGAGCGAGGCGGGCATCCGGGCCGTCTGCGACGGGATCATCGACCGGGTGTGCGAGGCCGGCTCGGCCGACTTCGTCCGGGACATCGCCGCCCCCCTGCCCATGATCGTCATCGGCGACATGCTGGGCGTGGCTCCCGAGGACCGAGACGACCTGCTCCGTTGGTCCGACGACATGCTGAAATCGCTGGGGGCACCCGATCCCGCGGCGGCGGACAAGGCCATGGTGGCCGCCGTGGAGTACGCCGAGTACATCACCGAGGTGGCCGGGCAGCGCACCCGGGACCACCAGTCCGACGACCTGATCGGGACGCTGGTGCACGCCGAGATCGAGGGGAACCGGCTCGACCACGACTCCATCATCTACGAATCGCTCCTCATCCTGATCGGGGGGGACGAGACCACCCGCCACGTGATCAGTGGGGGCATGTACGAGCTGCTCCGCCACCCCGATCAACTGAAGGCCCTGGCCGCCGACCGGTCCCTGTTGCCGGGGGCCGTGGAGGAGATGCTGCGGTGGGTGTCGCCCATCAAGAACATGGCCCGCAAGATGACGAGGGACGTGGAGCTCCACGGGGAGACCCTGCACCAGGGGGAGAAGCTCCTGTTGCTCTACCCGGCGGCCAACCGGGACGAGCGGGTCTTCGATGCTCCCGAGGTGTTCGACATCACCCGGACGCCCAACGACCACATCGCCTTCGGCTTCGGCTCGCACTTCTGTCTGGGGAACCGTCTGGCCCGCATGGAGCTCCAGGTGATGTTCGACCGACTCCTCGACCGCCTTCCCGATCTGGCCCTGGCCGACGACCGCCCCCTACCCACGCGGGCGGCCAACTTCGTCTCCGGGTACGAGTCCATGCCCGTGGTGTTCACGCCGACGGAACCGGTGGGAGCGACGGCGTAGATGGCCCGTCCCGTTCTCACCGAGGCCGACATCATCGCCGCCCTGTCCGCCGAGGACGGTCCGGCGTGGCACCTCATCGCCGGCAAGCTGATCAAGACGGTGGTGTGCGACGACTTCGTGGCCGCCCTGACCTTCGTGGGCGAGGTGGGGCGCCTCGCCGAGGAGGCCGACCACCATCCCGACATCGACATCCGCTACGACCGGGTCACCTTGGCCCTCATGACCCACGACTCGGACGGCATCACCCAGGCCGACCTGGACCTGGCTCGGGCCATCGACCGCCTCTGAAGATCGGCTGATCCGGCCCCCAATACCCCAGGTGGCGCGCGTTCAGGCCGGCGTGACCGTGTGTCCGGCAGCCGTGAGGGTGGCCACGGCGAGGTCGAGCGAGCCGTCCCGGACCAGGACGTGGTCGGTGTCGTAGGTCGAGACGATGAAGACGCTGATGCCGGCTCGGGCCAGCGGGGCTGTCAGGTCGGCCACCACGCCGACCAGGGCGAAGTCCAATGGTCCGGCCACGGTGAGGGCCCGCCAGCCACGCTCGACCGGGATCCCTGTGGGGGCGAGGTCCTCCCGGCAGACCAGCGACCGCTCAGCCGCACTGGCCGCTCCGGACGACGCTACCGCCCCGCCACCGGCGGCGGTGGCCGAGAAGAGCGAGCCGTCGCCGGGGGCCGGCGGCCAGGGTGTCCCCGCGGCCAGCCGGCACACGGCCAGCGTCTCGGGCCGGACCCTCAGCTCCACCGATCCGGGGTGCGACCGAGGCCGGATGCGGTCATCCGACGGGCAGGTCCCACAGCGGGAACCAGCGGTCGAGGTCGGTCTCGACCGTGAGGTCGTCGGCCACCAGGCTCCTCAGCTTCAACTCCTGTTCGGTGTCCCGGTGCTCCTTGCCGTCCGGCACGAAGGGGTAGAAGGTGCCCCGCTTGAACAGGTAGACCAGGAAGGCGGTGGAGCGGAGCAGATGACCAGGCCCGGCCGTGGTCTCCACCAGGGCCGGTGACTCGGTGTCGGCCCCCGAGGCGGTGTCGCCGCCCAGCACGGCCAAGCCGAATACCGAACACAGGAGCTGGGGTCCCCACCCCGAGTCGGACAGGGAGGAGTTGACCAGGTGGATCCGGGTCACCAGCTGCTCGATGTCGGTGTCCTCGACCACCAGCCACTGATAGCCGAAGCTGTCCTTCTCCTGATGCAGCCCACCGGTCCCGTCCATGGACAGGAGCGAGACCACCTCGGCCTGCATCTCCTCGAATCCCTGGCCACTTGGCGGCTTGAAGCACACCCCGGCGTGCCCGGAGCACGACATGCCCGCCGCGCTCTGGAGGGTGATGGAGGCGGACGGCAGGGCGAACATCTCGTCCAGGTTGGCCTGGACGGGCTTGGTTTTCCCCATGATGGAGCTGAAGATGCCCATCAGCGTGTGGCGTCTAGGCGGTCGGGTCCGGGTCGGCTCACGAGGGACGGCCCAGCTCGGCCTCGATTTTGGACAGCTGGGCCAGGCGCTGGTCGAGGCTGGGATGGGTGGAGAACAAGGTGGAGAGGCTCACCCCGTTCTTGGCGATGGCCGGCGTGAAGTAGAAGGCGTTGAAGCTCTCGGCCGAGCGCAGGTCGCGGGTCGGGATGCGGGACATCTCCCCGGTCACCTTCACCAGCGCCGAGGCCAGCGCCGAGGGACGGCCGGTGAGGAGGGCACCCGACCGGTCGGCGGCCAGCTCGCGGTAGCGGGACAGGGCCATGGTCAACAAGAAGCTGATGGCGTAGACCACCACGGACACCACCAGCACGGCCAACTCCACCAGGGCGGCGTTGTCCCCGCCCCCCTGGTTGTTGTTCCGGTTCCCGCCGAAGCCGCCCATCAGGCCGGTCCACAGCATGATGCGGGTGATCATCCCCGCCACCATGCCGAGGAAGCTGGCGATGGTCATCACGGCCACGTCCCGGTGGGCGACATGGCTGAGCTCGTGGGCCAGCACCGCCTCCAGCTCGGACTCGTCGAGCCGCCTCATCAGCCCGGTGGTGGCACACACGACGGCGCTCTTCGGGCTGCGACCGGTGGCGAAGGCGTTGGGCACGTCGGTGTCGGCCAGGGCCACCCGGGGCTTCTTCATGTCGGCCAGGGCGCAGAGCCGGTCGATGACCCCGTGCAGCTGGGGTGCCTCCTCGGGGGTGACGATGTGGCCGTGCATCCCGAACAGGGCGATCTTGTCGGAGAACCAGTACTGGACGAACAGGAGGATGGCGGCGAACACCAGCACCACGGCATAGGAGATGCCGAAGGCGATGAGGAGGCCGATCACTGCCCCGTACAAGAGGACGAGCATCAGGCCGGTGAAGAACATCCGGAGGGACAGACCGTGGTCGTTGGGGATGTTGCGTGCGGTACTCATCGGCTGGACCTCAGCGGTCGTCGGACCCCGTGCTCTCGCCGTGGTCCGCCAGGAGGGCCTTGGTCTCGGCCAGGGAGGCGTCGGCGAACGGCACCACCAGGTCCGAGGGGGCGAAGGCGTCATCGGCCACGGCCACGCCCGACGAGCGCACCTCAGCGGCCAGCGCAGCCAGGGCCTCGGCGAACCTCGCCTCGTCCCCGTGGTCGACGGCGTCGGCGATGGCGTCGTCCAGCGTGGCCAGCGCGGCCCGCTGGTCCTCGGGCACCGTGTACTGGCCCTCGCCCAGGATGCGGACGATCACGACGGCGTCTCGCCTGACGCCGGCTCAGCCGTCCCAAGCTCGGGCGCCGGTGGGGCCCCCGCACCGACCTCGGCCTTGAGGGCGGCCAGTTCGGCGTCGACCTGGGAGGTGGTGCCGGCCTTGTTCAGCTGGGCCTGGATGTCGTCGACGGGATTGGTCAGGTCGGTGAGGGCCCCCGAGGCCAGGAGCTCGTCCATGGCCCCCGCCCGCGCCTGCATGCCGTCGATCTTGTCCTGGGCCCGCTGCATGGACATGCCGGCGTCGCTCATCGACTCCGAGATTCCCGAGACGGCCTCACCGATCTTGGTCTGGGCCTCGGCCGCCGTGTAGGTGGCCTTCATGGTCTCCTTCTTGGTGCGGAAGGAGTCCACCTGGGTCTGGAGCTTCTGGGCCGTGTCGATCAGCTTCTGCTCCTGGGCCGACACCTGGTCGTGCTGGGTCTTCAGGTCGGCGAGCTGGTCGGCGAGGGCGGCCCGCCGGGACAGGGCCTCCCGGGCCAGGTCCTCGTTGCCCTGGCTGAGGGCGGCCTTGGCCTGGCTCTGCAACTTGTCGGCCTGGCCCTGGAGCTGGGTGGCCTGGAGCTCGATCCGCTTCTTGGCCGTGGTCACATCGGCCACGCTGCGCCGGACCTTCTGGAGGCTCTCCAGCTGCTTTTGGTACGAGAGGTCCAGGGACTCCCTCGGGTCTTCCGCCTTGTCGAGCAGTTTGTTGGTCTTGGCCTGGAGAATCCCAGACATGCGCTTCATCACGCCCATAGTGGTGGATCCTTCCTCGCTTCTCGGGTGAAGCTTAGGGCTTCCCTGCCCGGTAGCGTGATCGGCGTGCCCGATCCGCTCTGTCTCTTGACCGTTCACGCCCATCCCGATGACGAGTCGTCCAAGGGGGCGGGCTCGGTGGCCCTCTACCACGCCCAGGGCGTCCACACCGTGCTGGTGTGCTGCACCGGAGGGGAGGAGGGCGAGGTCCTCAACCCGGCCCTGGACACCCCCGAGGTCCACGCCCGGCTGGCCGATCTCCGCCGCGAGGAGCTGGCCGAGGCCGCCCGGGTGATCGGCTACGACGAGGTCGTCATGCTCGGCTACCGCGATTCGGGGATGGCCGGGTCGGAGGCCAATGCCAACCCGGCCAGCTTCGCCCAGGCCCCCCTGGAGGAGGCCGTGGAGCGACTGGTGGCCATCGTCAGACGGGCCCGGCCCCAGGTCATGGTGGTCTACGGCGACGAGCAGTCCGGCTACCCCCATCCCGACCACCTCCGGGTGCACGAGATCGGCGTGCTCGCCTTCCGGGCCGCCGGCGACCCCGACCGCTTCACCCGTTCAGGGCCGCCCTGGCAGCCCGACAAGCTCTACTACACCGAATTCTCGGTGGCCCGGTTCCGTGAGGTCCATCAGAAGTTCGAGGAGCTCGGTCTGGAGTCCCCGTTCGACGCCGAGTGGCGGAAGCGCTGGGAGGAGGTCACGCCTCCGGTGGTGTCGACCTCGGTGGACGTCTCGGACTTCGCCGACATCCGGAGCCGGGCCCTGTTGGCCCACGCCACCCAGGTCGATCCGAAGTCGCCGTTCTGGTTCGGGTTGCCGCCGGAGGTCATGCGCACCATCCACCCCTACGACGACTACCGGCTGGCCCTCGTGGCCGGGCCCGACGGGAGCATCGACCGCCCCGAGCAGCAGGACGGTAGCGGGGACCGACCGGTGGAGACCGATCTGTTCGCCGGCGTGCGAGTGGTGGATGCGACGAGCGGAGCCGCCGGGTGACCACCTGGCTGTCCCCCCCGTGGTTCGACCAGGTCCTGGCCCTGGCGGCCTCCCTGCCGGAGCGGCCCGGGCTGTCCGCCCGGATCCAGGAACAGATCACCGGGGGCCCCGACGGCGATCTGTCCTGCTACTGGGAGGTGGTAGACGGCCACCCCACCGCGGCCGCCGTCGGCGTCATCGACGACCCCGATGTCACCTGGACCCTGTCGTGGAGTGACGCCGCCGCCGTCCACACGGGCGCCCTCGACCCCAACGTGGCGTTCATGCAGGGACGGATGAAGGTCGTGGGCTCGATGGGCGTGACGCTGGCCCTGCTGCCGGCGGCCCGTGAGCCCGAAGCGCTCGACTGGCGCCGGCAGGTCGCCGCCCTCACCGAGTTCTAGACGACGACTAGGTTCACGCAGGGCCCGGGGCCCGGATCGAGTCGACGATCCCGGCCCCTGCGCCACCTGATCCCCCGAGCAGGGGGAGGTGGATGACGCCGGCACTCTGCAAGAGGATGAGCGTCACCACGGTGGCTAGGACGATGACCAGGCCGATCACCAGATAGGGCTGGACGCGGGGCCAGCCCGCCCGCTTGGGGTCCTCTCGTGCCTGCTGACGTCGCTCGACGTCCTTCCCCCACGAGACCACCCGGGTCACCGTGGAGGCGGCCTCGGGACCTTGGTGCCTGATGGCGAAGGCGGTGACCCGCTGCGAGAGTTCGGACGGGTCGCCCCCGGGGTACAAGAACCGGTAGGTGCCATACGGCGTCTGGATCCCGATCAGGGCACCGGCACCCACCCGGGGTGCCGGGGTGGGCGCCGGCACCGGGTGGGCGACCAGCCACGGCTCCCGACCCTCGTCCTCGGAGCTCGGCCGGAGCCAGTGGGAGGGGATCTCGCCCCCGACCCACTTCTCGACGGCGTGGGCGGACAGCGCCGACCAGGGCAGGATGCGAGGTCGTTCCCCCCGGTTGTGGATGACCCCGACCCCGTCGTCGGCGAAGAACATGGCCTCGATGACCACCGGCTCCGTGGCGGCCGAGTCCAGCATGACCAGGCCCTCGAGGCGGATCGAGGAGGGCGCGGCGCTACCGCTGCGAGGCCGCCCGGCGACGGCGGCCCCCGGGGTGTCGAGCTGGTCACCGTCGGCCACGAGAACTCCCATCGAAGGCCCCACAGGATATCGGCGCCCTCTCGCCTGGAGGGGACACCGCCCCCGAGGACCGGATCGCCGTCCTCCGGTGCACCCGGTGGCCCGCTCGAGCGCCGGACGGACCCGTCCCTACCGGACGGTCACGGCCGGCCCCGGTGGCCCGAATCAGGCCTGGCGCATAGCGTCACGGAGCGGCCGGTAGCCGATGAGGGTGACGCCGGCCTCGGAGACGGCCTGATCGAGACCCCGGTCGGCCACCAGCAACACCTCGTCGGCCACGCGGTGCCTCCAATCGGTGGCGATGGCCCGCAGCTCGGGGGTGTCGATGGCCGGCCGGAGGGTCACCTCGGTCACTCCCGCGGCCAGGTTGGCGAGCAGATCGACGAAGGCCCGCCGGGTGTCGACCGGCGGCAGGGTGGCGAAGTGGTCGGCGAACAGGACGCCTTCGTCGGCGGCCAGCTTCCGGACGGGGAAGCCGGCGTTGTGCTCCGATTCGGCCCCGAGGAGGTGGAGGGGCAGGGCGAAATCCACGGCCAGTTCGAGGTAGATGTCGAAGAACTCGGGACGCAGCACGAGGGCGTCGAGGTGGGCGGCGAGGTGGCTGATGTCGAAGCCCCACAGGACGGCCCGCTCCACCTGGGCCCGGCACTCCCGCCGCACCTCGTCGAGATCGGCGTGGTCCCACACGTCGGTCACCGTGCGGGGGAAGCCACCGTCCCCGTCGAGCAGCGAGGGCGCCTGGGTGATCGGCGCCCAGCGGTAGAGGTCGTGCTCGGCATTGAGGGTCAGCTGGACGCCGATGTCGTCGCCCCGGAACCGGGAGGCGGACTCGCGGGCCCAGGGGGCAGGGACGATCAACGAGCCGCTGGTCCCGATCCCCTCGCGGAGGGCGTCGTAGACACCCACGGTGGCGGCATGGCACAGGCCGAGATCGGCGCAGTTGAGGATCAACAGCTTGGCCTCGGGCGGGTAACCGAGACGCTCGGCAACGGTCGGCATGGGCACGACCGTAGTGCGTCGGCTGTCAGGCGGCCCGTCCGGCGGATCCGCGAGCCGTACCCCGACGGTCGCTGCCGGCCCCCTCGGTGCGGCGCTGCCGATCGCCGAGTGCCGGCCTGGTGTCCTCCCGGTCTGGTGTCCTCCCGGCGCCGGCGCCACCGAGGCGGGCCCGGGCCAGGGCCACGCCCCGCCTCCCGATCTGGCGGGTCTGGTCGTCGAGCCTCCACTCCTCGTCATAGCCCGTCGGCCGGTCATCCCCGGAGGTCTGCAGGGGGAGCTGGGCCTGATGGGTGTGGGCGTGGCGTCGGCGTGAGGCGTTCATGGGTCCAGCATGCCCGGAGGGTGTATCACTGTGGCCATGGCTGAGGATCTGACGGTTCCGGTGACCGGGCCCCGCTATGGCGTCACGGTGCCCTTCGACGGTGTCACATTGGCCGATCATCGCCGGTGGTACGAGGAGCTGGTCCGGCTCGGCTACACGGATGTGTGGTCGGCGGAGACCGACGGTGCCGACGGGCTCACCCCCCTGGCGCTGGCCGCGGCCTGGACCCCTGCGCTCCAGTTGGGCGTGGCCATCCTCCCCGCCTACACCCGGGGCCCGGGCCTGCTGGCCCAGAGCGTGGCGGCGATGGCCGAGGCCGCCCCGGGCCGGTTCACCCTGGGCATCGGGACGTCCTCCGACGTCATCGTAAGCCGGTGGAACGACGTTGAGTTCGACGAGCCCTACAAGCGGGTGCGGGACACCATCGCCTTCCTCCGCGCCGCCCTGGCCGGCGAGAAGGTCGACCACGAGTACGACACCTTCCGCGTCCGGGGCTTCCGGCTGGCCCGTCCGGTGGAGCACCCCCCACCGATCTTCCTGGCCGCCCTGCGTCCCGGCATGCTCCGGCTGGCCGGACGAGCGGCGGACGGGGTCATCATCAACTGGCTGTCGGCCGAGGATGTGGCCACCGTTGTCCCCGAGCTGCAGGCCGAGATCCCGGTGGCCGCCCGCATCTTCGTGTGCCCCTCCGAGGACACCGACACCGTCCGGGCCGTGGGTCGTCGGATGATCGCCGCGTACCTCAACGTGGGCGTCTACGCCGCCTTCCACCGCTGGCTCGGACGTGGCTCCGAGCTGGAACCCATGTGGGAGGCGTGGCAGGCCGGTGACCGCAAACGGGCCCTGGCCGAGATCCCCGACGAGGTAGTCGACGCCCTGGTCGTGCACGGTTCGTTCGACGAGTGCCGTGAGCACATCGGACGCTACGTGGCCAACGGCGTGACCATCCCGGTCATGGCGATCATCCCGATCGGCGTCTCCTTGGACGAGGCGGTGGCTGGACTCGCCCCACCCTGGAAGGCGGGATGAGCTGCCGTCGGTCCGCCGGGTACCGCTCCACGATCTCGGCGTCCCTCGCCCGCACCTGATCGGCCCGATCCAGCACGAATCCGTTCCCACTCGGCGGCAGTGCTGACGACCCCGACGCCGCCACCCGCCGGCCCCCTGGGGAACTCCATGGTGACGGCCGGCGTTCGTTGGGCGGAGCGCACCCGCACCTCGACCGGAACACTCAAGGAGCGCGAGGTCTGGACGGCATCGTCCATGATCGACGCGTCGGACGAACGTCCCATCATGGTGGCAACGGACAGAGCACGCTGCCCGACGGACGGGATCGGGTCACCTCCGTCCCTCCCCACGGCACGGGGGACACCGTGGCCGGTACGGTGGGACCGGAGTCGGCCGGAGGCGCTCGTCGCCCCCGCTCCCGCTTCGGAGCCGTTCGACCGATCGGCCCGGGCCATCCCGAAGGAGAGTCACCGTGAATATCGGCGTCATGTTCGATACTGAAGTCCCCTTCGACGAGGTCATGGCCCAGGTGGCCGGCCTCCACGAGGCGGGCATCGAGACGGCCTGGGCCTCGCAGATCTTCGGCCTCGACGCCCTGACGGTGATCGCCGCCGCCGGCCGTGAGGTGCCCGGCATCCAGTTCGGCACGGCCGTGGTGCCCACCTATCCGCGCCACCCGGTGATGCTGGCGGGTCAGGCCCTGACCGTGCAGGACGCCACCGGCGGCCGCCTGACCCTCGGGGTCGGGCTCTCCCACCAGGTGGTCATCGAGAACGTGTTCGGCCAGTCCTTCGAGAGGCCGGCACGTCACATGCGGGAGTACCTCTCGATCCTGATGCCCCTCTTGGAGGGTGAGCAGGCCAGCTTCGTCGGCGAGACCGTGAGTGCCTCCACGTTCGGACCGCTCCAGATCCACACGCCCACCCCGCCCGTGCTGGTGGCTGCCCTCGGCACGGCCATGCTGAGCATCGCCGGCCGGATGGCCGCGGGCACCGTCACCTGGATGACCGGTCCGGAGACGATCGAGTCCTACATCGTCCCGACCATCCGTGCCGCCGCCACCGAGGCCGGACGACCCGAGCCCCGCATCGGTGTGGGCCTGCCCGTGTGCGTGACCTCGGACGTGGACACCGCCCGGGCCACGGCGGCCGAGCAGTACATCATGTACGGCGGCCTGCCCTCCTACCGAGCCATGCTCGACCGGGAGGGAGTCGAGGGGCCGGCCGACGTGGCCATCGTGGGTTCGGAGTCCGAGGTCCAGTCCCGGATCCGGCACCTGGCCGACATCGGAACCACGGAGTTCATCGGCGCGCCGTTCGGATCCCCCGACGAGGTGAAGGCCACGATTGCCGCCATGGCCGCACTGGTTGGCACGTAACCGGCACCCCAACCGGTGGGGCGGGCTACGGCCCGCACCGTCCGGTTGGTCTCAGCCGGCCAGGCGGGTGTGCTTGAACTCGTTGAGGTCGGGATGGCCGACGATCAGGTCCAGCACCCGGTCGATGGTGGCCACGGCCTTGTCGGCGCCGCCGGCCGGTCGGGCCATCAGGCGGACGAAGACGGCGGCATCACCCACGATGAAGGTGGGGACGCCGAAGACGTCCAACCGTGACACGGCGTCCTCGTGCTCGGTCCGGATCTGCTTGGCCGGCCACCCGTCGTCCACCTCGGCGAGGACGGCGTCGGCGTCCACGCCCGCCCCGGCGAGGGCACCGTGTACGACGGTGCGGTCCCGGAGATCGCCACCCGCCTCGTGGCGGGCGGCGAACAGGGCCCGGTGCCCGGCCAGGAAGTGCTCGGGGAACCGGTCCCGCAACACGACACCGGCGGCCAGTGCTACCAGGTCGGACTGCTGGGCCGGGTCGTCCCAAGCCGGCAGACCCCCCTCGGGCACGTGCGACTGGTTGAGGAAGAAGGGCACGAAGGTGACGTCCCACGGCGCCCCCGCCTCGAGGCCATCGAGGATGTGTTCGTGGCCGATCCGGGCGAACGGGCAGCGGTAGTCCCAGGTCACGGCGAAAGTCTGGCGCGCGGTCATGATGAGGCAACCCCAGTCCGGGGGGATCCATTCCTGATCGGTGCCGACGGCCCGGTGACGATCTGGCCTGCGGTCCGATCGGAGCCATAGCGGACGTCGATGCTCGGTCGCCGAAGGTCAGAGGAAGCGGCGTCCGATCAGGCCGATGGCCGTGCCGATCGCCGCGCCGCCGATCACGTCGGAGGCGTGGTGGGCCCGGAGGTGCAGTCGGCTGACCCCGACCAGTGTCGCCGCCGAGAAGAGGAGGAGGTTGCCGCCCCGGTCACCGCGCTGGCTCATGACGGTGACGGCGCAGAATGCGGCCAGGGTGTGACCGCTCGGGAAGCTGCTGGAGGTGGGGGTGCGCACCGGGACGCCCGAGGCACTGAGCTCGAGCCCCTCGGGATCCGGCCGCGTCCGGCCCACCACCGCCTTGAGCGTGCGGTTCACGATGGTGGACTCGAGGCCGGCGATGGTGAGGGCGCGAACGGCCCGTGCCCGCTCGGGACCGGTGTGGCGAGCCCGCCACACGGTGGTGGCCGCCCACATGATCCCGTGGTCACCGAGGCCGGTGACCACCTTGGCCACGCCGTCCAGGGCGGGATTGCCCCGCAGCGGCTCGAACCAGGCGTCGACCCGGTCGTCAACGGCGTGCACTGCGGAGGCCAGAGTGCTCGGCCGGGGACCGGCACCGTCGACCGTCGGCGTTAGGTGGTCCTCGTCGGTCCCGAGGTCGCGGTCGGCTACGGTCACGCCGCACCGCCCGCCGTGGCGCCCAGGACGAGGGCGGCCTCCTCGGGATTGCCCCCGAAGGCCGGGCAGAAGGCCTGGAACCGGCAGAAACGGCAGAGCGGTGAGGTCCGGGGCCGGAAGTCCTCGTCACGACAGGCCCGCTCGATGGCCGACCACACGGCCAGGGTCTTGATCCGCTGGCCCCGCACGGCCTGCTCCGACGGTTCGGCGGTGATGGTGGTCGGCTCCTTCAGGTGGAGCAACCTGACCTGGGCCGGCCGCCGCCCGAGGACCTCCTCGCACAAGAGGGCGTAGATGTGGACGCCGATGAGCTTGGCGTGCTCGAAGGCGGGCGAGGGGGCCCGGCCCGTCTTGTAGTCGATGACCACCAGTTCGCCGTCCGGGGTCCGGTCGAGTCGGTCGAGTATCCCCCGGAGTCGCACGCCGCCCACCCGGGCCTCGAGCATGAGCTCGATGCCCACCGGTGTGACCTCGTTGGGGTCCTCGAGGGCGAACTCGTTGTCCACGAGCGCCTCGGACTCGGACCGGAACTGCTCCGCCTCCTGGGTCGAGAGGGTGAGGCTCAAGAAGTCGGGGTCCTCCTGCAGCTCGATCCACGTCCGGTCCAGCTCGATGCGGGCAGCACCGGGAGTCCGGTCACCCCGCGGATGGTTCCAGAACAACCGCTCGAGGACCCGGTGGACGAAGGTGCCCCTGACCGTCCACACCGTGGGGAGATCGGGGAGGTGGTCGATGGCGTTGAACCGGAAGGCCAGGGCGCAGTCCCGGAACGACGTCACCTTGGACGGGGACAGGGTGCGGGGGAGTTCGAAGGGCACGGGTACACCCTACGACGGGGGTGTGCCGTCGCCTGGCTCCCCGAGCCCCTCGAAGGCGGCCGAGACGGCGTCGGCCACGGCACGGGGGGCCTGGAGGGGGCCGAAATGACCCAGGCCCGGAAGGACCTCCACCCGTGCATGGGGTACCGGGGCGGCGTCGGCCCGCATGAGGCGCTCGCCGAAGGCGTCGGTCTCCTCCCCGCAGCAGAAAGTCACCGGACAGGTCACCTCGGGAAGGTGGGCGAAGGCGTCATGCAGCCCGGCGGCGGCGAAGGTGTCGGCCTCGTCCTCCCGACGACAGCGGAGCCGGACGGTCCGGCCGTCGCCACCCTCGGTATGGGGCACGAGTTCGAAGCCCCCCTCGACGTAGAGCCGGAGGGCGTCGGGGTCGAGCTCGGAGTAAGGCGGCTTGGAGGCGTAGTTGGCCAGTGCCGCCTCGGCGGAGGGAAAGGACGATCGGCGGCGGCGTGCCCCTTCGGCCAGTGGGTTGCTGGCGGCCACCACCGCCCGGGCCGCGTCGGGCATCACCACCGGCTCGAAGCAGAACAGGGAGCCGAACAGACCGGGTCGAGCCTGTTCGGCGAGCAGGACGGTGGCGCCGCCGCAGGAGTGGCCGAACCCGAGGGGGTGCCGCAGCCCGAGATGGTCGACCACGGTGAGGACGTCGGTGGTGAATCCGGACCAGGCGAAGTCCCCGTCGGCCGGGCGATCGGAGCGTCCGTGGCCACGGAGGTCGAGACCCCAGCACCGAAATCGGTGCCCGAGGGCGTGGGCCAAGGGGCCGAAGGGTTCGGCGCACATGCCGGTGGCGTGGACGAGGAGAAGGTCCGGTCCGTGGCCCCCGAAATCGTAGACCTCGATGCCCAGCCCGTCAGGCGTGGTGCAGCGATCCCGGACCGGCCCGGAGGAGGACCTGGTCTCGCTCATGAGGCTGTGGCACCGTGCACCACGGTGACGGTAGTCGAGCCGGCGGCGGAGTCCCTGTGCCCGGGCCTCGTCCCAGGTGCCCCCCGGTGTGCGTCTCCGGGGTGTCCAGCGACTAGACATTGTGGATCTATGGAGAACTTTCTCGCCGACCACGGCTACCTGGCCGTCTTCGTCCTGAGCTTCATCTCGTCGATGGGTCTGCCGGTCGGGGCCGAGGTCGCCCTCATCTACGGCGGGGCCCTGGCCAGTGGGCAGTTGACCACCGGACACCACCAGCTCAGCCTGGTGGCGGTCATCGTGGTGGCCGTGGTCGCCGAGGTGTTGGGCTCCCTGGCCGGCTACCTCATCGGCTACTTCGGGGGACGGCCGCTGGTGGACAAGGTGGGCAAGTACGTCCTGCTCACCCACAAGGACCTCGATCGGGCCGAGGCCTGGCTGGACCGCCGGGGCGATCCCTTCGTGCTGTTCGGGCGCTTCATCCCGCTGCTCCGCTCGTTCGTCTCGTTCGCCGCCGGCCTCGGGGAGATGGCCATCGCCAAGTTCGTCATCTTCACGGTGATCGGGTGCACCATCTGGTGCACGGCCCTGGTCAGCCTGGGCTACTCGCTGGGCAGCAGCTACGCCAAGGTGCTGAAGGCATTCAGCGATGTGGGCTACGTGATCGCCGCCCTGGCCGTGGTGGCCGTGGTCATCCTGTTCGTCCATCGCATCCGTGTGGTCCGCCAGGAGCGGGACTGAGCCGGGCCCGCCCGGCCTCGGCGCGCCGGGCCGCCGTGCGTGCCTCGGAGCACCTGGTGCGCTCCGAGGCCTGGAACGGCCTGCGGGCCGGTGACCGGGTCAGGGTTTCGGGCCTCCCCCTGCGGGGCGCCGAGTGGAGGTTCCGGGCCCATGTCCTCAACCGTCACAACGGGACGGAGTCCATCGAGGTGGTCGGCGGGCGACCCGGTGACCACAAGATCCGCTCCTTCGGCCCCGAGCGCATCTTCGCCGTCACGGGCAAGAAGGGCGGCCGGGGCGTCAGTGGTGGCGCCGCCCCCGGGGAACTCTCCCTGGCCGACGCCCCGCAGCTCCCGCTGGGGTAGACGGTTACGCGGATCGACGGGACACGCGTCGCTGTAGGGTGCCGGTCATGGCCACTGTCGTGTTCTTCCATGCCCACCCCGACGACGAGGCCATCGCCACCGCGGGAACCATGGCCGCGCTCGCAGACCAGGGACACCGGGTCGTGCTGGTCACGGCCACGCGCGGGGAGCTGGGGGAGGTTCCCGACGGTCTGCTGGCCCCGGGCGAGACCCTGGCTCAACACCGGAACGTCGAACTGGACGAGGCGTGCCGCATCCTCGGCGTCGCCCACCACACCTACCTGGACTATCACGACTCGGGTATGGCCGGTGAGGACACCAACCTGGCTCCCGGGAGCTTCGCCGCCGCCGACGTGGACGAGGCCGCCGCCGCCCTAGCCGCCATCCTGAGCCGGGAGGGTGCCGAGGTCCTGGTCACCTACGACGAGCACGGTGGCTACGGACACCCTGACCACATCCAGGTCCACCGGGTCGGGGTGGCTGCCGCCGAGTTGGCCTCGACGCCAGTCCTCTACTACGCCACCATGAACCGTGACGCGGTCAAGGACCTGCCGAATCTGGTGGCCGCCAGCGGATGGGAGCCACCCGAAGGCAGCCCGGACGGCAGCGAGGAGATGGGGGAGCCGGCCAGCCGCATCACCACCGCAGTGGACGTGACCCCGTGGATCGAGCGCAAGCGCCAGGCCATGCAGGCCCATGCCAGTCAGATCAGCGAGGACAGCTTCTTCCTGGCCATGCCGGACGAGGTGTTCTCGATCGTCTGGGGACGAGAGTGGTACATCCAGATCCGCCCGGTGCCCGAGCACGCCGGCCCCGAGCACTGGGAGCCCGAACTCCTCCTCGACGCTTCCGTGTCGACATGACGACCAGCCATCGGGTGCTCCGGGTGCACGGGGGCCGACTGGTCGTGGACGAGCGCCGGCTCGAACTGGAGGTGGGGCTGGACGAGGCGGCCGCCGAAGGCTTCGAGCTGGTCAACTCGTTCACCGTGGACGACAACGTCTACCTCGTGCTCCAGCGGTCCGATCCCGGGCCGTAGCCCGGCCCCTCGACCGCGGACCGGGGGGACGCCGTGGTGGGTCAGTACTCGGTGACGGACTGGATGGAGACCACTCGATTGCGCCCACCCTCTTTGGCTCGGTAGAGCGCCTGGTCGGCCCGTTCGATCAGCGAGGTGGTGTCTTCGATCCCGTCCCAGCTGGTGAGGCCGGCCGACAGGGTGATGCCCACGTCGGTGGTGGCGTCTCGCCCACCCTCTCGGAGCTTGTCGAGGAGGTGATGCCCTCCCACGATGTCGGTGTCCGGGAGGACCAGGCAGAATTCCTCGCCGCCGTAGCGGACGACCAGGTCCTGGCCCCGGATGTTGGAGACCATCAGCGCGGCCACTGACCGCAGGAGGGTGTCGCCGGCCACGTGCCCGAACCGGTCGTTGTACTTTTTGAAGTGGTCGAGATCGACCATGGCCACGGTGAGCGGTGCGTCGTAACGGAGGGCGTGTTCCATCTCGATCTCGATGCGCTCGTAGAGCGTGCGACGGTTGGCCAGACCGGTCAGAGGATCGGTGCGGCTCTCCGCCTGGAGGCCGCTGACGAAGTTGGCCCGGCTGGTCACCCGAAGGAATGCGGCGGCGATGAGGTCCGCCGCCTCCTCCGTGCGGTGCTGGGTGGAGCTGCCGACCTCTTTTCGCTCGACCACGAGGACCAGCTCTCCGGCCGTGCAGTAGCCGATGGGGATGACGCAGTGCGTGGGGGTGACCACCACGGCGTCGGTTCGCAGTGCGTGGGGCAGCTCGGCCAGGCCGGCCAGGTCGGTGGCGGCGTCCCGCATGTCGGGCCACGTGCCCAGATTGACGAAGCGCCCCACCCGCCCATCCCGGGCCAGGACGGCCACTCGTTCGGCAGGAAGGACATCGGGCACCAGCGGAAGGCCTCGCCGGAGGATGTTCTGGATGCCGTCGGCCGATGTCGCCGCCTCTCCCGGGTCCAGGCTGTCGATGGCCTCGTTGAGGCTGGCTATGGCGTGGCGGTAGTTGACCGACTTGTTGAGGGTCCCGACGGTGCGGGCGGTGATCCACGTGATGATGACGATGGTGGAGGCGTAGACCAGCACCACGGCCAGGAGGTCCGAGCCGCGGATGCCGCCGAACCAGGTGACCACGGCGATGAGGGCCACGGTGTAGACGTCGATGCCGACCCGCATCCACCGGTCACCGATGATGCTGATGAAGATGACGCCCACGATCATGGCCGGGGTGTAGGTGCCGAAGCTGGTCGACGATCCGAGTTCGATGAGGCCGAGGGCGGCGAGGGCGAGGCAGACCATGACGAACACGGTCCCGGCGTGGGTGGTGATGTCGAACTTCTTGGTAGTCAGGACCATGAAGAAGGCCGTGTAGATGACCGCCACCAGGATGCAGGCCGCGGCGGCGTCGATGTAGGCCCACCGGATGGGTCGGTGACCGACGAAATTGACCGTGACCAGGAGGGGGATGACGATGGATACGGCAATGAGCCCCGAGACCAGCCCCTCTCGGAACTGGTGTTCCGTCGGGCGGTGGAGGTCGAACTTCACCTACCCGGTATCGGCTCGAACCGGGCGCTTCTTGAGAGGCGTCGACGATGCACTCGAGTGCACTCTTTCCCGTGGGAGGGTCCCCAGGTTCGGGGGCCGTGGGTCAGGAGGCCAGACGCCCGCCGGGTCCGTCGAGCGGGGACGCTTCCCCGGAGCCGGCCGACAGGGCTCGCTTGGGGAGCATGCCGGTGAAGAACAGCCCCACCACGATGAGCAGGGCCACCAGCCACAGCGCGCTCCGCAGCCCGATCAGCCGGGC
Source organism: uncultured Acidimicrobiaceae bacterium (assembly GCA_963738545.1). GTDB lineage: Bacteria > Actinomycetota > Acidimicrobiia > Acidimicrobiales > RAAP-2 > Bog-756. The sequence continues at coordinate 87,253 of CAVTXA010000007.1, read as the reverse complement.
GGAGGCGTTCTCGGCGACGATGGCATCCTGAGTGGCCGTGGGCAGATCGGTGGTCTCCAGGGCGGTGCGCAGTTGGGAGTCGGAGACGAAGGGCACACCGCTCTCCATCTGGACGGTGGCCTGGGAGGTCACCTGAGGCGGCACCGCCGGGTTGTTGGTCACCCCGGTGATGAAGCTGGAGGTGAGACTGCCGATCAGGACCGCTCCGACCAGTGCGGTCCCGAGGGAGGCGCCGAAGTTGGTGAAGGTGTTCTGGAGGCCGCCCACCTCGGCACTCTGCGAGTCGGGCATGGCCGAGACCGTCACCGCTCCGAGCTGGGAGGCCAGGGCGCCGATGCCGAGGCCCACCAGGGCCATGGGAATGAGGACGATCCCGGCATTGGCCCCCGGATCGAGTCCGGCCACCAGGACCACGGTGCCAGCCAGCATCAAGAGCAGGCCGATACGGACCACGGTCCGGGGAGACGCCTTCGGGGCCAGGCGGGGTACGAGGAGGGCGGCGAGGAGCAGGGTCACCGAGAGGGGGAGGAGGCGGAGCCCGGTCTGGAGGGCACTCAGCTCCAACACCACGGAGAGGAACAAGGGAATGGTGAAGAAGATGCCGGACTGCACCATGAACTGGAAGAAGAAGGCCACCAGTCCCCCGGTCATCTGCACGTTGTGGAACATGGAGGGTCGGAAGAGCGGTTCACCGCCCCCGTGCTCGAGATGGCTCTCCCAGGCCAGCAGGCCGGCGATGACCAGGAGGCCGCCGAGGACCAGCCACACCACCGGTGACACGCCGAGGACGACCGGACCTCCGGGCTTGGGCCGGACGAATCCCCAGGTCCCGGAGCGAAGGACGCCGAAGACCGTGAGGGAGAGCCCGACGATGGACAGGACGGCCCCGACCAGGTCGAAGGCCACCCGGGCCTCGGGCCCGCGGTCATGGATCTTGCGCAGCCCCACCAGGATGACGGCCACGATCACCACCTCGCCCACGAACACCCACCGCCACGAGGCGAAGGTGGTGACGGCACCGCCGATCAACGGCCCCGCGGCCACGGCGATGGCCCCGGCCGCGGCGATCAGTCCGTAGGCCGCCGAGCGGCGCTCCTGCGGGAAGTTGCCGGCCACGAGCGCCACGATCGCCGGCATGATGAGCGCGGCGCCCAGCCCTTCGAGCACCGACCAGCCGATGATGAGCACCGTGAGGTTGGGGGCGACCGCCGTGGTCAGTGATCCACAGCCGTAGACGACGAGACCCACGGCGAAGGCTTTCCTCCGTCCGATGAGGGCCCCGATCTTGCCCCCGGTGATCATGAACGCCGCCATGACCAGGGTGTAGAGCGTGATGGCCGTCTGGATGCCGGACACCGTGGTGCCGAGGTCGTTGGCTACGGACTTGATGGACACGTTCATCACCGAGGAGTCCAGGGTCATGAGGAACTGACCCGAGGCCAGGATGAGCAGCACCGCGGACCCGGCTTTGGCCGCGCCGCCCGCTCCGGTTTCGACGGACGCCGGGTCGCTCGATTCGGCCATGGAGGGGAAGCTACTGCTCTTGGTCTGCAGGGGCGGGCATGGGTCCCGAGCCGAACCACCGGACCGCGGTCGACGCTCCGACCTCGTGGAGGCTGCCGCTGGTCCGGTATGACGGTCCGGAGTGATCGAGGCGCCCGCAGCCTCGCCTCGATTCGGCGACGGCCCGGGGTAGCTTGAGCGCAGCCGGCGGCACGCGCGACCGGCGGAGAGACGGAGGAGATCGTGACCTACTGCCTGGCCCTGCGCCTCGACGAGGGACTCGTGTTCCTGGCGGACACCAGGACCAATGCCGGTGTCGACAACGTCAGCTCGTACCGCAAACAGCACATCTTGCGCCCCGCTCCCGACCGGGTCTTCGTCATCGAGTCGGCCGGCAACCTGGCCACCACTCAGGAGGTCCTCGACCGCGTCGCTCGGGACCTCCAGTCCGACGGCGTCGAGAGCCTGGCCACGGTGTCCCATCTCTTCGAGGCCGCCCTCTACGTGGGCCGGCTGGGCCGCCAGGTGGCCCTGGGCCACCGGGACGCCCTGGCCGACTCCGGATCGGACGGAACGGCCACGTTCATCCTCGGTGGCCAGGTGGGAAGCGATCCCGCCGACATCCTCCTCATCTACCCCGAAGGCAACTACATCCGGGCCTCGGACGAGCGTCCCTTCCTGCAGATCGGTGAGAGCAAGTACGGGAAATTCATGTTGGAGCTGGCCGTCGAGACCAGGGTGGACCTCGAGACGGCGACCATGATCGCCGTGGGTTCGATGATGAGCACGGCGGCGGCCAACCTGTCGGTGGGCCCGCCCTACGACGTGGGCATCTACCTCAACGACTCCTACGAGGTGGAGGAGTTCCGCATCGAGGTCGACGCGCCGGTGCTCGAGCGGCTCCGGGGCACCTGGGAGCGCCACCTGCTCCAAGGGGTGGCCGAACTCCAGACCATCTCCCATGAGGACTTCGCCATCGAGATGCCCAAGGCGCTGACCACCGGCGCTGGCACCACCTGACGACAAGCGACGGTTCAGGCTCCGACCGGACCCAGGGGCTTGGACGCGAACACATTGAGCCCCAGCTTCTCGGCGAGGTGGCGGGTGGCCCGCTGGCCCCGCACACTGTTGCCGGCCGCGTCCAGAGGCGGTGAGAACGTCCCCATGCCCCCCTTGCCCGGGGCGATGGTGACGATGCCCCCGCTCACACCGCTCTTGCCCGGCAGGCCGACCTCGTAGAGCCAGTCCCCCGAGTGCTCGTACAGGCCGGCGGTGGCCATGGCGGCCAGCACGTGCTTGCAGTTGTGGGCCTCGATGACCTGCTCGCCCGTGATGGGGTTGACCCCACCGTCGGCCAGGGTGGCGCCCATGGCAGCCAAGTCGGCCGCGCACACCAGGAGTGAGCACTGCCGGGTGTACAGGTCGGTGGTCTCGTCGGGATCGGCGTACAGCCGGCCGTAGCTCTCGAGCAGGTGGGCGATGCCCTGGTTGCGCAGGTTGGTGGCGGACTCGGAGGCGTAGACCTCGTCGTCGAGCACCAGGTCGCGCCCGGCGAACTTCGACAGCCCGGTAACGATGAACGCCCACCGCTCGGCCGGGGTCCGCCCCGGCACCAGGCTGGTGGTGGCCATGGCCCCGGCGTTGACCATCGGGTTCATGGTCCGCTCCTCGTTGAGCTCGATGGCCATGACCGAGTTGAAGGCCAGGCCGGTGGCGTTCACACCCAGCTTCACGCGGGCCTCGTCGTGCCCGATGGCGTCGCAGACCAGGGCGAAGACGAAGGCCTTGGAGATGCTCTGGATGGAGAACGGGTGGTGGGCGCTGCCGACGGAGAAGGACCGCCCCCGGACCCCGACGATGCTGGCGCCGAAGAGCGCGGGGTCGGTGGTGGCCAGGGCCGGGATGTAGTCGGCCACCGCTCCCTCGGCGACCGGGAGGTAGAGGCCGTACACCTCCTCGAGTAGGGACTCGACCATCTCGGGGGAGGGGAGCTCACCGGTGGAGACGGCTGCCGTCGCCGTGTTCTCGTGGAACGGGAGAGGAATGTGCACGTGGGGTCGGCCTTCTCGTGGGACTGGGTCGAGCCGAGACTAGGACAGACCGTCCTCGGACCGTGGTGGCTTCGTGCTGACCGGACGCCGCCCGTGCCGGCCCGGGCCCTCAGGCCGGCCGTTGCCCGGTCCACCCGGGTAGAGCCGCCGAAAGAGGCGGGAGCTGTAGCCGACGACGGTGGCGTCGGTCCTCCCCCGGGCCGACGCCGCCCGGGGAAGATTGAGCAGCGGACCGAGCTCCCCGAAGTAGCCTCCCGGGCCGATGACGGTGACGTGCTCCTCGCCGCGATGGTCCGTCTCACGGTAGATTTCGACCTCACCCTCCTCGACCACGTAGACGAGGTCGCTGGTGTCTCCCTGCCGGAAGAGCACCTGCCCGGCGCTGAGGACGACGTGGTGAGGCTCGCGCTCGGTGTCGGGCAGATGGGGCGCCAGTTCCACGATGGTGTCGGCCAATGCCGTGATGCGCTCATCGTGGGTGGCCACGACGACCATGCGGCCGGGCGAGGCGATCTCTCGAAGCAGGCGCAGGATCCCTTCCACCTGGATGTAGTCGAGATGGGCGGTCGGCTCGTCGGCCAGGACCAGCGGCGGGTCCTGGACCAGGGCGCGGGCGATGGCCACTCGCTGCTGCTGGCCCCCGGACATCTGGTCGGGACGGTGGTTGCCCCGTTCCCCGAGATCGACCCGCTCGAGGAGCGTGTCGGCGCGCTGCCTGGCCTCGGCGCGGGGCACGCCGGCCAGCCGGAGGGGGACCATCACGTTGGATCGGGCAGTCAGGCTGCGGATGAGGTTGAAGGCCTGGAAGACCACGCCCACGGTGTGCCGGCGATAGTCGGCCAAAGACCCTCCGGCCAGCTCGGTCACCGTGGTTCCGTCGAAGACGATGGAGCCCTCGGTCGGCGTCAGGAGCCCGGCCAGGCACGAGAGCAGGGTTGTCTTCCCGCATCCCGACGGTCCCAACAGGACCACCAGTTCGCCGTCGCCGGCGCGGAAGGAGAACTCGTGCAGCGGGCGGACCAGATAACCCCCGGAAGCGAAGGCCATGGTGACGTCCTGGGCGACCAGACTGACCATCGATCAACCCCCGAAGGCAGTGGCGGGATCGGCGCCCGTCGCCTGTCGGAGGGCCACCAGGCTGGCCAACATCCCGACCACCACGGCAATCAGGGGAAGGGCGACATAGGCGTTGGCGGGGATGGTGACGGGCTGTTGGAACAGGCCGCCCATGAACTGCGAGGCGACGACGGCGAACAGGGCGGCGGCCAGCGCCACCAACACGGCTTGGAGGGCCAGGCTGAAGTAGAGGGCTAACGATGAGGACCCCAGCGCCTTCAGTACGGCGAAGTCCCGCACCCTCTGGAGGGCGGAGACGTACACCAGCGCGGCGATGATGATGCCCGAGATCACCCACATCAGCTGTTTGGTGTTGTTGATGGAGGAGACGGCCGGGCCCAGGGCGGCCACCGTGCTCTGCTCGACCGCCTGGTTGGTCATGACCCGCAGGCCGGTTGGAACCGAGGTGGGGACACCCGTGGTCACCGCCGCCGTGACGAGGGGGCGGCCGCCGAGGGCCAGGGCCTGGGCGTCGGCGAGTGAGGTGTAGACCATCGGTGCCCCGGCCAGCAGCGTACGGTTCGCGACCTGCCCGACCACCCGGTACCGGGTGGACCCGAGCCGGACGTCACTGCCCACGGGTAGGCCGGCGCGCACATCCACCACCAGCTGGTCGTTTCCGGTCAGATTCCGGCCCGCGATGGCCTGGGGATCGCCGAGCCCGCCGAGCCGCACGCCGACGACGTTGACCGTGATGTCGCCGTCGGTGGTCCGGAGTACCTCGGTCGGGAGGATGGCCAGCGGATCCGAACGCGTGACTCCCCGAGTGCGCCCGATCCGGGCCACGTCCGATTGGGGGAACACCCCGACGGCGGCGATGCGGCCGGCAGAGCCCACCGTGAGTACCCAGCGGTCGGCGCCCACCCCGCCCACGGTCTGGGCGGTCTCGGTGGTGAAGCCGTGGACCAGTCCGGCCATCAACAGGGCCAGGGCCAGCACGGCACCGGCGCCGACGACGGCAATGATGAACTGCTTGAACCGGAAGGTGAGGTCCGCCAAGGTGACCGCCAACATCGGCGCCATGATGACATAGCCGCGGTCGCTGTGCTCCGTGCCGATCCGGGCCCGGGCCTCCCGTGCGCCCACCACGGTGACCCCGGGAGGGACCGGGAGGGACCGGGCACCGGCCTCAGCCGTGCAGCCCCTGCTCGACCGGTGCCGGAACCACGGGCGCCTTGGTTCCCTCGGGGCGGGTGACACGGAGCTGTCGTTCCACGAAGGCCAGGTAGAAGGCCATGGCGAAGGCCAGGCTGGTGAAGAGACTCATGACGAAGAAGATCCACGGGGCCCGCAGTCCCCGCCGCCGTCCGTCGACGATCGTCCACAAGGGGAGCAGGACGAGGTTGACCATGATGTAGTCCTGGGCCGCCGAGTCCGCAGCCCAGTTGCTGAAGAGGGCCTTGGTGTACCCGACGTAGGTGGCCTGGTGGCCGTACTGGTGGGTGTAGCGGACGTTGAAGTACCAGCCGAGGCCGAGCGAGATCACGCCCAAGAGGAAGTAGAGGCCCTCGAGCAGCGTGGGTCTCCCGGCCCCACCCCCGGTGAAGAGGCGGCGGTTGAGGACGAAGGCGACCACCGTCGACGCGATACCGAGCATCCCGTAGAACACGAGTGAACCGGTCATGACCCTCCCTGAGCGCTGATTGGCCCCCGGCGCCGGCAGTCTAAAGCTCACCCACCGAGGACGCCCTGGACGGCACCGGTGCGGTGGTACGCGCCAAAGGACCCGCCGGCGTCCGGGGTCACCGGTGGTCCGTCGGTCCGCTTTGCGGTGCTTTCGTGGCCTGGACGGTGTACGTGCACGGAAGCCGTGAGGCGCCGTCCCTGAGTCGGAACTCGCCGCCGCCGACCTCTTCCATGGCATCGCCGAGAGCGTTCCACGGGACGGAGTCGTGTTCCTCGATGGCGGTCAGGACCATGCCGGCATCCATCACCGCCGTGATCACCTGGCCGAGGCCGTGGTTGAAGTGGACGAACTCCGGCGAGGCCAGGGGCTCATCGTGCTCGACATAGCTGTACGACTCGGACAGGTGCACGCCGTCCGTCTCGAAGTAGGGGTACTCGACCACCAGCATTCCGTCCGGACGGGGATCGGAGAGCGCCCACAGCATCGGATGGCCCTCACGCATGAACAGCCTGCCTCCCGGTCGTAACAGTGCAGCGACCGTCCGTGCCCAGCGCTTGACGTCGGGCAGCCAGCACAGGGCGCCGATGCCGGTGTAGACGAGGTCGAAGCGGCCCTCCCCCAGCACCTCGACGGCGTCGTAGAGATCGCTCTCGACGTACTCGATGGCAGCCCCGCACTGGTCGGCCAGGTGTGCGGCGGCCGCCAGTGCCGGGGTGGAGAAGTCCAGTCCGGTCACGCTGCGGGCCCCGAGTCGCCACAGCGACAGGGTGTCGGTGCCGATGTGGCACTGGAGGTGGACCACGTCGAGACCTTCGAGGGACCCGAGTCGAGGACGGTCGAACCGGACGACGTCGGAGAGGTGGTCGGCATCGGACCGGAATTGTTCCAGTCCGTAGCCCAGGACATGGTGGGGGACCCGACTGTTCCAGTGGGCCAGATTGACCGTCGTGTAGTCGCTCATCGGGCCATGATCCCACCGCACCGGTGGTCTTTGTTCGAGGACGGTCCGGGTCCCGCCCTGGGCCACCCTGTCGATCGGCATCGCCGCGTCGACGGTCCGGTCGGCCAGTAGGGCAGGAAGGTCCCGCTCGAGCCGGGGGTTAAGGTCATCGGGTCGTCCGGCCACGTGGACCCAGCGCGTGCGGACGGCACGAGGAGAGTCACGATGATCCGATCCTTGGCCCGTGGGTGCCCCCCATCCGAACGTACGTGCGATGGTGCCCGTGCCCTCCGCCGGCGGCCGAGGCTGACCACCTGGTGCCGGTGAGCTGATGGTCGCCGCCGCCTCCGGAGCCGGGGGACCGCCGCCCGTCCGTGTGGGCCTGGTCGGGGCGGGGCCATGGGCGGGCATGTTCCACGCCCCGATGTTGGCCGGGTGCCCCGATACCGAACTTGCCGGCATCTGGGCCCGGCGGGCGGACCGGGCTGAGGCCCTGGCCGCCGCCCACCGGACCACGAGCTTCCGCCGCTTCGAGGAGATGCTCGACCACGTCGACGCGCTGGCCTTCGCCGTGCCGCCCGACGTCCAGGCGACGATGGCCATCGTGGGGGCGCAGGCCGGCAAAGCCCTCCTCCTCGAGAAGCCGATCGCCCTTGAACTGGGGGCGGCCCGTGAACTGGCAGCCGTCGTCAGCCACGTCGGCGTGCCGACGCAGATGGTGCTCACGTGGCGCTACGCCGGGGCGGTTCGGCGCTTCCTCGAGGGGTGTCGAACGATCGAGCCGCTCGGTGGCCGCGGGTGGTTCATCACCGGGGGGTTCCTCGGGGGAGTGTTTGCCACCCCGTGGCGGCTCGAGCGGGGGCCCCTGCTCGACCTCGGCCCCCATGTGGTTGACCTGCTCGATGCCGCGCTCGGTCCCGTGGAGGAGATCTCGGCCCGGGGGGATCTCCACCGATGGGTCGGCCTCCAACTGGTCCATCAGTCCGGGGTGGTCAGCGAAGCGTCGATCACCGCCTATTCGGCCATCGATCCGGCCAGGGCCGGCATCGAGGTCTATTCGGCGGACGGTGTCTTGGAGGTGAGCACGGTCGACGTCACGGCGGGAGCCGTGCTCCGCCTGGCCTCGGGGTTCGCCGCTGCGGCCCGGTCAGGTGTGGCGCACCATCTCGACGTCGAGCACGGCGTGCGGCTCCAGGCCCTCCTGGCCAACGCCGAGGAACAGCTGAGCGAGGCAGGAAAGTAAGACGGGCCCATTCCGGACGACCGCACGGGCCGTCCTCCCGCGCCGCCTCGCGGATCCCTCCAGTAACGTTGGCCTGTGGTCAAACGGGTCATGTTGTGGAGCGGTTGGGCGCTGATCGTTATCGGGATCGTCGTGGCCATCGTGTCGCTGGCCCAACCCGGGCCGGTCGGCGTCGGGAGCGTCGCCGGCTCCTCTTCCAACGAGTCCTACAGCAAGCTCGTCGATGTCGGCTGGGTCATCACGGTGGCCGGTGCCGTGGTTCTGGCGGCCTCGCAGCTCCGCCGGTTCTCGTCGGTGCCCGGACCGCCGCAAGGGTCCGACGGCGACCGGTCCTGATCGCCAGGGCCGAACCCTACGGTCGGTCTGCTGAGGCTCCGGCCTCCCCAAACACATTCACCGCGTCACCCACCTGGCCGTGGGGTGTGACGTGGCCACCGCCGTGGCCGGGTCGGGAGCGCTCAGCGCCGGCCCTGATTGTGTCCGATGCTCGTCGTTGCGGGCAGGAGCGGCCGGGGGCCGCCCACCCCCGACGTCGGCTTCGATCAACGCGTCGGAACGCGGTGATCCCATGATGCCTGCCCGATCGTGACCCCCGAGAGTTGCCCCGGGCCGGCATCCAACCACGGCTGCGTCAAGGTCGGCATCATGGTGTGGTGGTCGATACCCGACGGCGTGCTCCGACTTTGACAGCCGCGACCGGCGACGGTGGCCCGGGGGGCGACGATGCCGCCAGTGGGCCGGTCTTTCCCGACGTTCCCACCCTGGCCACTCTCGAGGGACAGCTGTCCACGGATCCGGTGGTCAAGGACTACGTCTTCTGCCACTACGAGATCGGCGATGAGTTCACCCTGGGTGACATCGTGACCGACACCGGCCTGACCGATGCCGAGGCGGTCAACGGGATCCTGAACGCCTGGTGGTGGGACGCGGACACCGGGAATCCCCTGCTCATGGTGGAGTTGGTCGGTGAGTCGCCCGACCGCTTCCGCTTCGTGAAGGCTCCCCACGACTGGCTGCCCGACGGGGAGGACGACTGACGGGTTCCGCGGGGACGGCTTCAGCGGTACAGGCCTCCTGGCGCCCGTCCCGGGGGACGGCCCTGCCTAACCCCGCTAGAGCCGGGCGAAGGCGGCGATGTCCCGGGCGGTGTCCTGGCTGACGTCGGGACAGGCCATCACGAAGATCTCGGTGCCGTGCATGGTGCCCATCATCTGTCGGCACCGGGCGGCCACGCCTGCCTTCAGCAGCAGGCGGTAGAAGTTGATGCCCTCGTCACGCAAGGGGTCGCACTCGTTGACATTGATGACGGTGGGAGGGAAGCCGGAGACGTCGTCCACGGTGGCGAATGACGGCCAGGCCAGAGGGTTTTCCGACTCGAGCTGCTCGATTCCGTAGGCCATGGCTCCTCGGTTGTTGTGCAGGTCGAGGAGGATCCCGTTGTTCTCCGTCGAGGACGGGCTCTCGGCGAGGGGCCACCGCCCGGCGATGTAGGGGCACAGGGCATAGAGCCCCTTGACCAGACCGATCTGCCCTTCCCGTTGGAGCCGCAGACCGGTGGCCAAGGTCAGGTTGCCGCCCCCGCTTTCACCGGCCACCACGATCCGGTCCGGGTCGATGCCGAGTTGGCCGGCATGGTCGACCACCCAGTGCAGTCCTGAGATGCAGTCGTCGAGTCCAGCGGGGAACGGGGCTACCTCGGGGACCGACGAGGGGGATAACGCGTTGCGAAAGTCCACCATGACCACGGCCACCCCGTGGGCGGCGATCACCTTGCCCCAGGCCCGGTACATCCCGTCGTAGCAGGACAGCGAACTCATCCCGCCCCCGTGGATGTAGTAGACGCAGGCGACGGTGTCCTCCGTCTCGGGCCGGATGACCTGCAGGTTGATGGCGTTGCCGTCGGGCTGGGAGGTGATCTGCTCAGTGTGGATGTGCAGTCCCTTCGACGGGGCCAACGCCTCGGTGTCACACAGCTCCATCACCTGGCGAAAGTCCTCGGTAGCCTGGCGTGCCTCCGGCGTGCCCGCCTCGGCCAGCAGGATGTCGCGGCTGTCCACATCCCCCAGCTGGGCGGTGGGGACGAAGCTCAACAGCGATTTGATGCGGGGATCGAGCCGGATGTCCCCGGCGACGTCGTAGGCCATGATGCGCACTCCCTCCCTCGTGCCGGTCGGGTGCGATCCGACACCGCCTTCACAGTACCCAGCCGGCTTCGTCGCCCGCAGCCGTTCGGGCGGCGCGGCCCGGTGGCTGCTTCGGACGGAGGCCCGCAGGTCGTGTCAGGCCCAGAAGGCGGCGAGCTCACCGGCCTCGAGATCGGCGGAGGCCTGCCGGACGCCCATGGCCATGGCCCCGGGCGCAGCCGCGGGGTCCATCAGTCCGTGGATGTCCAAGGGATGGCTCTCCGGCGCCCGGAAGTAGACCTCGGTGCCGGTGGCCTTCAGCTCGGCAATCTCGTGGTCGAGGTCGCCGGGGGCGAGGGTGAGCAGTCCGTGCGTGAGGTCGGCGTCCCGGTAGAGCGAGAGGACGAGCGCCCGTTCGGCCCCGGCCAGGAGATCGAGGTGGACGGCGGTCCCCCCCACGCCACCGTCCATGCACTTCCGTCCGGCGACGACCTGGGGAGCAAAGATTCCGGGCACGGCGCTACTGGCGGCGGCACCGTGGTTCACGGAGAGTTGGGAGGACCGGGACAGGACACACCGGTCGCCGGTGAGGGTATCCACGCAGGTCATCACCAGCGCCGGGTACTTCCACTCGTCACCGAGGACCATGAACAGACTCCGGGGCATGGTGTCGGGACTCGGCGTGTCGGCTGCCAATGCGGCTCGGCCGATGGCTCGGACCGTGTCCGGGGTCGAATCGGTGGCGTTCAGGTACAGGTCCAGGGCCCGCTGCTGTGACGGCTTGTCCACCTCAGAGGGGAAGAGCTTGTCCATCACGCCGGGCATCCGGGACATCAGTGCCGTCTCCCCGTAGAGCCTGTCCAGGTGGTGGTGGGTGAGTGTGGCGGCGACGATCGAGCCCGCCGAGGTGCCCACCACACGGTTGGCCCTGTCGATGTCGACACCATGGTCGAGCAAGGTCTTCAGATAGCCGACCTGCCAGGCGACGAAGTAGGTACCGCCGCCCCCCAGGCTCACGGCGCGTCGCAGCCCCTGGCCGTACCGGGCCGCAAACGACCGGGGCAATGCCGGGTCCGGGTCCGTGGGCTGTGGTGCACGCCGCCTGATGTGCATCACCGCACTGTACCGAGACCACGCACGGTGAGGCGGGTGCACGTCTGGTTGCCGGACGGTGGTCGACGGCGTACGGTGCGCATGGGTCAGGGCCGGGCGGAAAGCGAGCTCCAGATGAACGGTGACGGGAAGGCCTTGGAGCCGACGGGGGAGGGGGCGATGGATCACGTCGTCCTGGTGATCTTCGAGAACCGCTCCTTCGACAGTCTGCTCGGACACCTCTACACCCAAGAGGAGCATCCGGCGTTCGAGGGCGTGATCGGGAAGGAGCTGAAAAATCCCGTTCCCGAGTGGGCGCCAAAGATTCCCGCATCCGAGGAGGGGCGCGAGCCCGGCTACGTCTACTACGGGCCGGCGGTCAACCTCAACACCCCCGACCCGGACCCCGGCGAGGAGTACCAGCACACCAACACCCAACTGTTCAACATCTTGGATTCCGAGAACCTGGGCAAGCCCGCCCGCAAGATGCCCACAGACAATGCGCCCGAGGCCGGTCGGCTCCCGACGATGGACGGATTCGTCACGGACTACATCAGCAACTACCAGGCGCTGAAGCACCAGGTCCCCGAGTTCGAGCAGTACCGCCAGATCATGCAGGGGCACACCCCCGACCAGGTCCCCGTGCTGAGCGCGCTGGCCCGGGGCTTCGCCGTGTTCGACCACTGGTTCAGTGAGGTGCCGTCCCAGACCTTCCCCAACCGATCATTTTGGACGGCGGCCACATCGTCCGGCCTGGTGGTCAATTCGCCGGTCCAGCGGTACTACTTCGACAACGGGGCCGAGACCATCTTCAACCGCCTGGACCATCACGACCGCAGCTGGAAGGTCTACGTCCTCGAGCCGTGCCCGATCTCGGTGACCGGTGCCATCCACTCGCCGACGCTGAAGAAGCACTTCCACGACAAGTTCGTGCCCTTCTCCGAGTTCATCACCGACGTCAATGCGGGCACCCTGCCGGATCTGGCCCTCATCGAACCCAACCTCCTGGCCGGCCACGCCGACTACCACCCCCCGTTCGGCGACTCCTTGATCGGGGGCCTCGACATGCCCGTCGACTGGGGTTCGGCCATCAGCTCCGGTGAGGCGTTCCTGGCCCGCCTGTACGAGGCCGTGCGCCATGCGCCGACCGAGGTGTCGTCCGACGAACGAGCGTCGAACGTGTGGAACACCACCCTGTTCATCGGTTGGGACGAGCCGGGCGGTACCTACGACCATGTCCCGCCACCTCCGGTCGATCCCCCCGACGGGGCCGAAGGGCAGCATGGGTTCGGGTTCGACCGTTCGGGCTACCGGGTACCGGCCGTCATGGTGTCTCCGTGGATACCCGAGGAGACGGTGGAAGGTGGCGAGTTCCGGCACACGTCGATGATCGCCACGTTGCGGAAGAAGTGGGGTCTCGGGGAGAGGTTCACACGACGGGACGAAACGGCCAACACCTTCGATCATCTGTTCTCCCTCGACCGTCCACGCCATCCTGAGACCTGGCCGGTGGTGTCCATCCCCGAAGGACCCGAGGTTGAGGTCGACCCGTTCACCTTCCGGTCGTCCCTCGGTTCTCTCGGACGGCACCTGGTCCACGGCATGGCCCACCTCTACCGGGATGCCGGCCATGATGTCGATCCGAACCAGCTCGATCCCGATCCTGACGTCGAAATCCCCCAGCAGGTGTTCGTGGACGCGGCTCGCAAGTTCGGCGGCCACTTCTTCACGCGTCTGGTGGCGAGGGATGTGCCGACATCGGATGTTCCCCGCGGCGTGCAGAGCTCCGCACCCACAACCACCGCACCGTGACCGAGGGCACGACGACCGCGGTGGGTGACACGGTGAGCCTGCCGGTGCGGTGGGGTCTCACGGCCGACTACACCTACCCCGGTGGCGATTCGGTGGAAGTCACGGTGCGGTACCGGGGTCGTCGCCTGTGGCGCCACCGGATCTCGCCAGAGGCGACCCCCACCCGCCGTGTCCTGGTGCTGGGATGGCTCCGATGTGAGCTGGACCTCCGCAGCGACCTCTTCGCCGGCACCGTCCGGTGGACGATCCGGGTCGATCATCGGACGGGGTTCGGTCGGCCATGGGTCCCGTGGCGGGCGTGGGGGGAGTCCTCGGTCATCACGTTCGACCCGTCGGTTGGCGTGATCGGCGGCCGGACTGCCGTCCATCCTCCGATGGTGCACGATCCCGTCTACGGCGACAGCCAGAACTGCACCGGGACCATCCTCCGTCTTCACATCGAGGACGAGCCACGGAGACTCTGTGCCGTCGGGCACAAGGTGAAGGAGCGGATGTTCCCACCCCCGTATCCGCCCTTCGTCTTCAACGCCGTGGCCTGCGTGGGCGCGTTCGAGAGGGGCGGCCCGCAGCGCTACGCCAATCCCCACTCTCGCTGGTTCAACGTCTTCCTGGGCTACTACCAGCTGGACTGTGCCACTCCAGCGTGGGATCGACCGTTCGGGTTCGTGACGGCGGCGGGAGGGGAATCGTTGCCCCACATCGGGGACCTGGCCCGCCTGGGTACGTCGGACTGGAACTTCTTCTCCAACTGGGATTACGGGGTGCCCGAGGAGGCGCTGGAGCCGTACTGTGACGTCGACCCCTCTTCGGTGGTCTCCGTCGATCAGGGCCTGGTCCAGATCGGCGACCGGACGTGGCGTCGGGTCGACCTGTTGGGCGTCGAGGTGGCCAGCTGTTACCTGTCAGACGCGCCCGATGCCCAGCGTCTGGTGCGCAACACGCTGATCGCCGGCACGCTCCGCCAAGGCTTCGGCTTCCCGGATCCGCAGCCCGACTATCCGGTCAGTTTCATCCCCAAGAAGCTGGACGCCGTGCTCCACATGGCCTACCACCAAGACGACGAGGGCTTCCACACGCTCATCTTCGGGGGCACCGCCCATGCCGGCGAGGATCGAGAGCTCCTATCCGCCGAGGTGGACGCCACGACGGCTGTCATCGCCGAGCGGTACGCCGAGTTCGGGTTCGAGTAGCTCGCCCGACCCCGTCGGTCGGTCAGCCGGCCAGCCCCTGCAACTGGGCGGCGATGGCGGAAAGGACCGGCGTGTCGAGACCCTCGGTACATCGGTCGTACCACCGGCGGACCAGGAGGTAGCCCTCGTCGGCCCGTCCCACCCGGGCGAGGAGGCGCGCGTAGTCCGAGGCGGCCCTGGCCCCCTGCACCGGAAACCCGAACCCGTCGGCCAGTTCGATGGCGGCCTGCCACGAAGCCGCGGCCCTGGACCAGGGGTGCGTCGGATCGTCGAGGTCGGCGGCGGTTCCCGACTCGGCCTCGTCGGCGTAGAGCTGGGCCTGTTGCCGCATCAGGGCCGAGTCCCACCAGGGCTGGCCGGTCTCGGCGGACAACGAGAGGGCCATGTCCAACACCGCCTGGGTGGTGGCCCGGTCACCGGCAGCATGGGCCGCTTCGGCCACCCGGGCCAGCACCGACGTGCTCCCACCCCGGTTGCCCGTCTCACCGGCCACCAACCCGGCTTCGATCACCGCCCCGAGGGCTTCGTGGTCGCCCATGTTGATCACCCGCACGGCGTGCTCCCACACCCCGCTGATCCCGGCCCAGAAGGCGAACCCCTGCTCGTCGGCCAGCCGTCGGGACTCCTCGGCGAAGCGCAGGGTCTCGGCTGCCTCGCCGCGTTCGGCGTGGCCGGTGGCCAGAAAGGCCAGGGCGAAGGCCCGGTTGAACGGCTGGTCGAGCTGCTCGGCCAGACCGACGGCGTCGACCAGCTGCTCGAGGCCCCGATCGAGGTGGCCGAGGAGGAGGTGGCTCCATCCGGCGAAGACGTGGGCGGCCACGCCCTGGTCGGTGCCGAACCGGTTGCTCAGGAACCGGTGGCGTTCGGGGCGGTAGGCGGCCAATGCTCGCTCCGCCATCTCGAGGGACTCGGCCGCTCGGCCCTGGAAGCTGCGGGCCAGGCTCAGTTGCACGGCACCGAGGACTTCGAGGGTGTCGTCGCCGTGTTCGCGGGCGATGGCCAGGGCCCGTTCGGCCAGATCGGCTCCGAGTGCGGTCTCGCCGTGGTTGATGTAGAACACCGAGAGACCACCGAGGGTCAGTCCCACGCGGACATCGTTGCCCAGGAGTTCGCACAGCTCCCGGGCGCGGTCGTAGGCGGCGGCGAGATTGGGATCGGAGTAGCTCCGGGTGGCCAACGACGACCCCAGGGCCAGCTGCATCTCGACTTCGAGGTCCCGCCCCTCGTTGACGTCGTCCAGTTGGCGGGCCAACGAGATCCCCCGATGGAGGAAGGCGATGGCCTCCCGGTGACCGGATCCCTGGGCGGCCAGCGTTGCCGCCTGCTGGTACCGCAGGGCCGCTTCCCTGGTGTTCCCGGCCGCCTCGTAGTGGCGGGCCACGACCTCGGGCGCCGATGCGGTGCCCGGAGACTGCTGGTCATCGAGGACCCGGGCCACCCGTTCATGGATGGTGCGGCGATTGCGGCGGAGGAGCGACTCGTAGGCCACCTCCTGGACCAGGGCGTGTTTGAAGAGGTACTCGCTCTCCCCCCCCGAACCGGAGAGCAGGAGGAGGCCGCTGTCCACGGCACGGTCGAGGAGCAGGGCCAACAGTTCACGGTCCATGCCCGACACGGTGACCAGCAGGTCGAAGGGGAAGGTGCGTCCGAGGACGGCGGCGACCTGCACGACCGACTTGGCTGGCCCCAGTCGGTCGAGGCGGGCCAGCAGGGACCCCTGCAGGGTGGAGGGGATCTCCAGGTCCATGAGCGGCGAGGACAGGTCCCAGGTCCCCTCGCCGCCGACGAGCATGCCCGACTCAAGGACGGTCCGGCCCACCTCCTCCACGTAGAGCGGAATGCCCCCGGCCGACGTTACGATCCGTTCCACGACCGGGACGGGGAGGCTGCGCCCCACGCCGAGGGTGGCCACGAGTTCGCGTACCTCGGAGTCCTCCAGGGGCTTGAGGGGGAGTGACGTCACCACGTCGGGTCGGCTCCACGGCTCCTCGAACTCGGTGCGGGCGGTCATGAGTAGGAGCATGGGTGCAGCCCAGAGACGGTCGAGCAACCGTCCGAAGGCGTCGAGGGTGGTCGGGTCGCACCAGTGGAGATCCTCGATGAGCAGGATCAGGGGTCGTTGCCGGCTCAGGCCGACCAGCCATTCCACGCCGACCTCGACGGTACGTTCGAGTCGCAGCTCACTGCTGATGGACATGACCGACGGACTGGGCATCCCGAGGAGCGAGGCGACCAGTTCGGCCCCGTCGGGGAAGTGGACATCGGCGAGGGCCAGGCCGGTCCGTATCCGCGAGAGGCGGGCCGCCGGATCGGGCTCCGACCGGAAGGACAGGGTGTCCTCGACCAAGTCCACCACAGGACGGAGGACACTCATCCGGGTATAGGAGGCACACGAGGCCTCCACCCATCGGTGGCGGTCGGAACCGACCAGGGCGCGTACCTCGAGGGCCAGGCGCGACTTGCCCACCCCTGGCTCACCGGTGATGAGGACGGCCGCACCGTGACCGGACCGGACCTCGTCCCACAGGTCTCGGAGCACCCCGAGCTCGTCGGTCCGCCCGATGAGCGGACTGTGTCGGCTCGCCGTCACCTCGATCCGGGAGCGGGCGCCGGTCTGACCGAGGACACGGAAGGCGTCGACGGGCTGGGCCACCCCGCGCAGCCGCAGCGGACCGAGGGGGACCACGTCGAATCTGCCTTCGACCAGAGCGATGGTGGCCGCGCTGGCCACCACCGTGCCCGGTTCTGCCGCCCCTTGCAGCCGGGCGGACACGTTGAGGGTCTCACCCACCGCCATCGTGGCGCGACGGTCCGCACCCCCGAGCAGGCCGACGACGGCCTGGCCGCTGTGCACGCCGATGCGCACACTGAGGCGCACGCGCTCGTCCAGCGTGTCCATCGCCTCCACGATGCCGAGGGCCGCAGCCACGGCGTGCGTGGCGTCGTCGTCGTGGGCTTGCGGCCATCCGAATCGGAAGAGGATGCCGTCGCCGCTGTAGCCCTCCACGTCACCGCCGAAACTCCTGACGATGGCCGCGGCCCGATGCTGGTAGGTCTGGATGAGATCGCCGTACTCCTCGGTATCCATGAGGGAGGAGAGCTCGGTCGACCCGACGAGATCGCAGAAGATCACGGTGATGTGGCGGAGTTCCTTGCTGAACTCGATGCCGATCGACTCGTCGAGGACGGTCGACGCCTCACCGACCACGGTGGCCCGCCCGCAGGTCGGACAGAAGCGGGCACGGCTGGGGAGGGGGTCGGCACAGCCGGCGCAGTACCGGGTCGGTGTCACCGTTGCGGTCCCGACGGCGTCACCCACCGGCGCCGGGGCGAGGGACGCAGACACCGGTCCATGGACTCGTGCACGAAAGGCGGCAGGGAGCCGATGTCATCGCCGAGCAGCTCACCGGCCACGCCCTCCACCCCGTCGAGCACGGCATTCATGTGCTCCCCGGCCAGCGTGGCGAAGACCCGTCCGGCCGGACGCCTGCCGCACTGGCCGGCTCCTACCGGGAGGTAGCTGTGCAGAGTGATCTGGCGGGCCAGTCGTATCTGGGACCGGGTCAGCCGGTTGCGATGGGTGACCGCGGCCAGCCGGTAGTAGCCGAGATGGGCCGCCTCCTGGCGTCGGATGGGGTCGGCGACGGTGCGGTGCAGGGCATGTTCGCCCAGAGCCTCGAGCTGGACGCCCAGGTATCGGTAGCAGTCGTAGGTCATGTGCTCGTGCATGGCGCCACGGGACAGGTAGATGAGCTTGAACACGTCGTGGAGCCACGGGTTCGAGGCCAGGATGCCGAAGGCCCGGAAGGAGCGCCGGGCTGGGGGCGGCACGGCAATCGGGGGCCCGGACCGGGAGCCCTCTCGGGCCGGGGCCGAGGTCTCACGATCGATCCTGGCCCGTAGGGCGTCAAAGATGGCGGCATGGGCGAGCTCGTGGGTCGACCAGACGGCGAGGAACCGGTGCTCCACCTCGTCGAGGGCGGGGAGGAGGGCGGTGATCTCGGCGACGTTCTGTGTCACCGCGTGCTCCACGGCGGCGATGTAGGCGAAGACCTCGTCGAACTTCCGTCGGAGGGCGCGCGGATCGTTGATGGACAGGTCGACCGAGGCGAGCGCGATCGGAGGGTCGTCCTCCAGGCGTCCGACCCTCGTCAGCAGCTCAGTTGGTTGCACCGCCGGGCCTCCGCAGTTACTTCAGGTGAGGATTCTGGATCGTAGCGTGTGCGACTGTGAGTTGCAGACGGGAGGCACGGCGCTCCGGGCGCTGGACCTCCGGGGCCCGGTGGCCCGAGGACTCGTCGATCGTGGTCTCGGCCCACCTTCCCGATCCGACCCCCCGGTTCCGATGCCCGGACCCGGGCCGGACTGGTGCCGATCGGTGGCCATGGCCGGTGCTGTCAGGTAGACCCGTCCCGCTGATGCTGCTCATTGGCGGCCAGGCGTTCCGCCATGGTGCGATGCAGCTGCTCGGCGATCTGGGGTTGTCTGGTCAGGAGTTCTTTGAACTCACGGCGACCGATCACGTCCACGATGACGTCGGTCGTGGCCACCACGCTCGCCGTACGGGGGCGACTGTCGAGCAGGGCGATCTCCCCGTAGCACTGTCCGGCGGTGGGAGTGGCCACGACAGCGCCGTCCAGCACCACCTCGACATCGCCCTGGAGGACGATGATGAACTCCTGGCCCACGGCTCCCTGTGTGGTCAGCTGCCGCCCGGCCGGCAGGTCCAACCGGGTGGCCAGGCCCGAGATGTCCCGCAGCTGGCCCTTGGAGAGTCCGGCAAACATCGGAACCTGGGCCAACAGCTCGTCGGTCGTTCGTGCATCCATCGCTCTCCTCCCGCCGTCGTAGTGCACCGAGTCTGCCTCAGACCAGTTCGATCTGCTCGTACGACGACGCATCCGATGCTAAGAAGCGCAGATGACCGAGGCCGGTGGAGGGGGATCCGATCTCGGAGCGAAGGTGTCGTTTCCCATCCACTGCCGGTACCGAGGTGGCAACGCCGCGTTGGGTGCTCACGGGATGCACCTGTGGATCACCGACGGCCGGATCGGTCACGGCGAACTGAAGCTCACCCACGGCATTCCACTTGCTGACGTCCAGAGCGTCGAGGTGAGCGAGCGGCGTGTCGGCGGTGCGGACGTGCAGATCCGGGCCATGCCCGGCCTCCCGCTGACCCGGCGGGTCTCGGGAGCCGCACCGAGCCAGATCACCGAGGTGACGGTCCGGACCGTCGATGGGCAGCAGGCGCTGTGGCTGATCCGTGATCGTGGTGCCGCCTGGACGAAGGAGCGGCTCGGTCCCCCCCTCAGCGAGGCCGGGGTCCCCTTCTACGAGGATCTGCTGCCCGGGGACCGGCCCGCCGATCCGTAGTCGGACGGCGGGTGCCGGGGCCGGCACACGCCGGAGAGCGGCTGAAGGGGATCGAACCCTCGTCATCAGTTTGGAAAACTGAGGCTCTACCATTGAGCTACAGCCGCGTGTGGTGGTGGCGAAGACCCGATCCCCACCGTGGAGACGGTCCAGGTTAGCCCGGACCCCACAGGGGTTGGTCGACTTGGAACCCCACCGGCGATCCCCACTGGTTGCGGTAGGACACCTCGTGGACCGGTCGACGGGGGGCCACGCCCCAGCGTCCGGTCGGGTAGCCGAAGCTCACACAGCAGGCCATCACCCACTGCTCATCGGTGGGGACGCCGAGGATGTCGAACAGCTCGGCCGGGTGCCACAGGCCGAGTACCGCGGTGAGGGAGCTGCCCACCCCTTCGGCCCTGGCGGCCAGCTGGGCACTCCAGACGGCCGGGAAGATGGAGCCGCCGGTCGGGTCAGCCTGGACGAAGCCGAACAGGAACAGCGGCACCTCTTCGAAATGGTCGGCCAACCACTGGGCCGAGCGCTGCACCTTCACCATGGCGATACTCTCGGCCGCCCCGGGGTCGGCCGCCGCCGCGGCTAGGCGGTCGGCGTAGATGGTGGCCCAGAGCTGTTCGATGGAGTGGCGGTAGAGCGGACCGATCCGACTGATGACGGTCGGGTCGTCGACGAGCAGGAAGCGCCAGTTCTGCGAGTTGCCTCCCGAAGGTGCCCGGATGGCCGCATCGAGGATCCTGGCCTGGACGTCGAGGGGAACCGGGTCGGGTCGGACCCTGCGCATGGCTCGCGTGGTGTAGAGCGCTTCCCTGATGTCCATGGCTTCCTCTCGGGGGTCGGGTAGACGGGGACCTCGTCCGCCCGCTCACCGTAGTGCCACTCGGTCGGACGGGTGGGCCCGCTCCGACCGACCGGTCCGGGACCGGTGTCCCCGGGTGCTATGACCGGGACCATGGTGGCCCCTTCTCCCGACCGTGCGCCCGAGCACCCCCGCGGCCAGGCCGATGGCTCCACTGAGGAGGCCGGCTCCCCATCGGTGACCTCATCGCCGCCCCGGCGGATGGAGCTGGTCACCGGGGCCATCGCCGCCGGTGGGGGGTGCGTGGCCCGGGCCGAGGACGGTCGGGTGGTGTTCGTCCGCCATGCCCTGCCCGGGGAGCGGGTGGTGGCCGAGGTGACCTCGGAAAACGCCTCGTTCCTCCGCGCCGACGCCGTCGAGGTGCTCGAGGCCTCGGAGGACCGGGTCGAGCGGCCCTGTCCGCTGGCCGGCCCCGGACGGTGCGGTGGCTGTGACTGGCAGCATGTGGCCCTAGCCGCCCAACGGGAACTGAAGCAGGCCCTGGTGGCCGAGCAGCTCCGACGACTGGCCGGCGTCGACGCGCCGCCGGTGGTCGAGGAGGTGGCCGGGGCCCCGGACGGCCTCGGGTGGCGGACCCGGGTGCGGTTCGCCGTCGACGGCGCGGGCCACGTCGGCCTGCACCGCCACCGGTCCCACGACATCGAACCCGTCGACCGCTGTCCCCTGGCCACCGACGGGGTCAACGGCGTGGGCGTAGGCGGGATGCTGTGGCGAGGCGCCCACCACGTCGAGGTGACGGCGCCGCCCGATGGCGGACGCGCCCTGGTCTCGGTGGAGACCGGTCGACGGGCCCTGGCCGACGCGCCGGCCGTCGACTCCGGGCTAGTGGTGAACGGCCGGACCCGGCGCCGGCCCGACCGGGTCCACGTGAGGGTGGGGGCTCATCGGTTCGGGGTAAGTGCCGGGGTGTTCTGGCAGATCCACCCGGGGGCGGCCGCCGTGCTGACCGACACCGTGATGGCCGGCCTGGCCCCGGGCGCCGGGGAGCGGGTGGCCGACCTCTATGCCGGGGCGGGCCTGTTCACGGTGCCGCTGGCCCACGCCGTGGGGCCCCGGGGCTCGGTGGTGGCGGTGGAGCGCAGCGGTCGGGCCTGCGCCGATGCCGTCCGCAACGCGGAGGGCCTCCATCACGTGGCGATCGTCCGCGCCGAGGTGGACCCGGGCCTGGTGACCGACGGTCTCGGCTCCCCCGACCTCGTGGTCCTGGATCCGGCCCGGGAGGGGGCGGGCCGTGCGGTCATGGCCGCCCTGGTGGGCCTCCTCCCGGCTCCCCGGGCCGTGGCCTACGTCTCGTGTGATCCGGCCTCGTTCGCCCGGGATCTCCGGGTGGCCCTGGATGCCGGATGGACCATGGATTCGCTCCGCGGCTTCGACCTGTTCCCGATGACCGAGCATGTCGAGCTCGTGGCCATCCTGCGTCCCCCTCCGGGCAGATCACCAGCCTGACCAGGAGCTTCGTTCGACCGCTGGTACCCTCGGGTCGTGCGAGGTCGGACGGTGGTGGCCGTGGTGGTGGCCCTGGTGGCCCTGACCACCGCCGCGTGCTCGGGCGGGCCGGTCACCACATCGACGACCCGGCCGCCCCAGCCGGCGGGGGCCGCGCCGTCACCGATCTCGGTCCAGGTCTGCTCCCGCGACGCCTCGAGCGAGATCGACTCGGCGCTGGGGGAGCGGGCTACCGTCTCGCCGCCGACCTGGGTGGACCATCTCTACGAGTGCCACTACCGCTACGCCTCGGGGTCGATGGTGCTCTCGGTGAAGGAGCTCTCCAGTTGGGCGGAGACCTACGCGTACTTCGACGGTCTGGCTGCCTCCCTGGGAAAATCGCGTGAGCTCCAAGGCCTGGGCCAGGGGGCGTTCCAGACCACCGATGGCTCCGTGGTGGTCCGGAAGGACTGGAAGGTCCTACTCGTGGACTCGACCGGGCTGCCGGCCCAGTTCGGGGTCCCGCCCACCAGCGCCGGCGACGTGGCCGTGACCGTGGGCGACGTGATCCTCGGCTGCTGGGCCGGTGACTGACCGAAGGGGTCAGTAGACCGCTTTGCCGGTGGCCGAGATGGTCTGGATCGAGCCGAGGCACATCTCGTCGGATGAACCGTCGCCCCAGGTGACGAAGCGCGGGGGGAGCTTGCGCAGTTGGGGGAGTTCCTGGCGGAGGGTCGGGTCGTAGGTGCAGGTCACCCCGATGGTGTCCCCGGGCCGGGTGAGTACCGGGGTCTTCAGGGTGTAGGAGCGTTGGTAGTCGAAGTTGTAGTTGGTGACGTCGAGCAGCGTGCGGGCCCCGGGGGTGCCCGGATCGAGGACGATCTTCATACCCCGGCCGAGGAGGTGCATGTGGACTCCCAGCCGGACGATCTCCCGACCACCCTGGACGGGCCAGTCGCAGGACGTGGTGTCGCCGGCGGGTGGGTCGGTCATGCTGCGGCCGCAGAACTGCTCCAGGAAATCGACGAAGCCCACCTGCTCGGCGCCGAACCGCTGGCCCAGGTCGACGAGGGACGCGGCCCGGGTGCACAGGGGACCCGTCACCCCGGTGGGACAGGGGATGTCGGGCGGTGCCGGCATCAGTTCGAGCGAGAGCGGCTTGAGCGCCGTGGTGGACGGCACGGTGTGCAGCGTGAGCCGGGCGCTGACCGGTTTGTCGCCCCGGAGGAGGTTGTAGTGGATCTGCATGATCACCATGCTCCCGGCGGGGAGCTTGACCCCGGTGCCGCCGGGCAGGACGTCCTCACCGTGTCCGGGGGCCCACGCCGTGAGCCACGGGGTCTGGGACAGCTGGGCCAGTCCCGTCCCCGGTAGGGCCGTCTCGCCGAAGCAGGTCCATCCCTTGCCGCCGACATCGGCGGCCCGGGCGGCGGCCGTCTCGTCCGGTGGCACCAGGAACAAGATGGCGTGATGGACCTCCACACTGTCCGGGTAGAACTGGCTGGAGACGATGAACGAGTTCTGGGTGACGTGGGGGTCGACCAGCGTGCAGTGGTAGTCGTCCGTGCCGCCCGCCGGCGCATGAGGCGTGTAGGCAGTCGCCCGCATGGTGATGTTGGTCACCGTCGGCGCCGAGGCACCGGCGGCCGACCCCAGCGAGCCGATGGCCACGGCCGACGCAGCCAGGAGCCCCACCACGGCCAGACGCATCCCCCCCGATGACATGGGACAGGAGCCTAGTGGCGCTCGCCGTCGCGGTCTGGTCGGTCGCTCGTGGTTCCTGACCCCGACCCCGACCCCCGGACCCGCACCAGCCCACGGGTCATGGGGAGATCGTCGTCGACGCGGTGAAGGACACGGCGTGGGCCCCGAACGGGGTGCTCACCGTGAACCGCCAGGTGCCGGGAGTGAGCACCACCACGTCGCTGAAGTGACCGGCGGACACCGTGAGCTGGCGGAGCAGGTGGGGGAGGCCGCCGAGGGGTGCTGCCGTCACCACCGGGTCCACGGTGGCCAGCTCGGACGGACTCCCCGAGAAGATGACGTGGAACTGGTTGACCCCGACCCGGCCAGGCTCGAGATAGGTCTCGGCCGACCCCCCCTGGGGCAGGGCGTGGGTGGCGATGGAGGGCAGCTCGGGGAGGAGGGACTGGCCCCGGGCGGGGGACACGAGCTGGCTGACCACCGTGAGTCCGGCGAACAGGACGACGGGCAGGGCCACCGAGGCCACGACCCCCCAACGGCCCCGCAGGCGAGGGGGCTCGACCCCGGCGGCACCCGATCGGCCCAGTCGGGTGAGTCGGAGGCTGTTCAGGACCACGATGATGCTGGACAGACCCATGGCCACGGCGGCGACCAGCGGGTCCAACAGCCCGAAGGCGGCCAGGGGGAGGGCCGACACGTTGTAACCCATGGCCCACCCGAAGTTCTGCACGATCACCGCGTAGGTCGATCCGGCCACCCCCACCGCCGCGGGCACGCCGTGGAGGTCGTTGCCCAACAACGCCACGTCGCTGTTGGCCAGGGCCGCCTCGGAGCCGCTCCCGATGGCGCAGCCGACATCCGCGGCGGCCAGGGCCGGTGCGTCGTTGACCCCGTCGCCGACCATCAGGAGGTGGCCGCCGCCTCGTAGCCCGGCCACCGCCTCCATCTTGGCGGCCGGGCTCAAGCCACTGCGGGCATCGGCGATGCCGAGCGTGGCGCCCACGGTGCGGACGGCGGGGGCGCTGTCGCCGCTCAGGATCGACGTGGCCAGTCCCATGGCGTGCAGGTGCGCGACGACCGGACGCGCTTCGGGCCGCAGGGGCGTGGTCATGGTGATGGCCCCGATGGTCTCGCCGTCCCGATCCACCGTCACCACCGTCTCGCCGGCGTCGTAGCGGTCCAGGACGGCTGATCTCAGCGAGGGAGGGAGCGCCCCGGGGACGAGTCGTCCCACCCGCACCGACCAACCCTCCACGGTGCCCGAGACACCCACGCCGGGTAGGGAACGCACGGCCGACGCCGTGGCCACCGGTCCACCTGACGCCGTGGCCTCGATGGTGATGGCCGAGGCGATGGGATGCTCGCTCTCCGCCTCGACGGCCGCGGCCATGGCCAGGACGTCACCCGGTGCCGTGCCCGCTATGGCCACGACCGACGTGACCACGGCATGGCGCTCGGTGAGGGTGCCCGTCTTGTCGAAGACCACCGCCTCCACCTTGGCCAGTCGCTCGAGCGCATCCCCGTTGCGGATGAAGATGCCGAGAGCTGCCGCCCGTCCACAGCCCACCATCATGGCCACCGGTGCGGCCAGGCCCATGGCACAGGGACAGGCCACCAGGAGGACGGCCAGGCCACTGAGGACGGCTTGGCCGGCATTGCCGACTACCAGCCACCAGCCCAGGAAGGTGAGGGCGGCCCCGGCCAGGACGGCGGGCACGAAGACGCTGCTGATCCGGTCGGCCAGGCGCTGGAGCGGGGCCTTGTCCCGCTGGGCGTCGTCCACCAGGCGCTGCAGTCGGGCCAGGACCGATTCGGCGGCCACCGTGTCGACCCGCAGGACCAGGGCGCCCTCGCCGTTCCGGGTTCCTCCGGTCACCGGGTCACCGGGACCACGGTCCACCGGCAGCGGCTCGCCGGTGAGCATCGACTCGTCGACCGGGGACCATCCGGCCACGACGGTCCCGTCCAGGGGCACGGCCTCGCCCGGCCGCACCCGGAGCAGGGCACCGACCGGGACGCTCTCGGGGGCGACGAGCTCGCCGGTGTCGTCGTCGGCGTCGGCGACCACTCGGGCCGAGGGTGGGCGCAGCGCCAGGAGCGAGTGCATGGCCCGGGCCGCCCGGGCCCGGGCGCGGGCCTCGATGGCCCTCCCGGTGACCAGGATGGCCACGATGAGCGGGGCCATCACCCCGTGGAGCCGGGCGGCGAAGGCGCCGCTGCCCCCCAGGTGGACGTGGCGTCCGCCGAGGGCGATGGCCTCGACGGCACTGACCGAGAGCGCCGCCAGGGTTCCGAGGGCGATCAGGGTGTCCATGCTGGTGGCACCGTGCCGGAGCAGCCGGGCGCTGTCCCGGAGGAAGGGCCACCCCCCGGCGAGTTCGACCACCACGGCCAGGGCCAGAACCGTCCACCCGGCCGCGGCCGTCTCCGGGGCGGCCACGGCCACCACCAGGGCACACAGGGCCAGAGGCCACGAGATGATGGCCCGTGTCATCCAGTGGTCGGGATCGGTGTTGCCGGCCCGGGGTCCCTCGTCGGGCACCGGTGCGGCCGTGTACCCCACCTCGGACACGGCCCGGCACAGCTGGTCCGTGTCCATCAGAGTGGGGTCGTAGGAGACGAAGGCCCGCGTGGTGGCCAGGTTCACCGAAGCGCTAGCCACGGCGGGGAGCCGTCCGAGCGTCTTCTGGATCCGGGTGGCGCAGGCGCTGCAGTGCATGCCACCGAGCTCGAGCTCGGCCGTGGCCAGCTGGAGGTCGCCCGTCTCCGCCGTGGGCGGTGCCGCTATGGGCGCCGTGGACATGGGGCGACCGGTGGCCTAGCCGACCAGGGTGGCCGAGTAACCGGCCTCGGCGACGGTGGCCATGAGATCGTCCGCGCCCACCATGGACGGGTCGAAGTGGACCAACGCCCGGGCCGCCTCGAGGTCGACGGAGGCGCCACGCACCCCGGACCGCTCGGTCAGGGTCTCCTCGATCAGCGCCACGCACGCTCCGCAGTGCATGCCCCCGACGGCCAGCTCGACGGTGGTCACGGCGTCATCCGACGGGGCAGGATCGGTGGGCTCGGGGGTGCCGGCACGGGTGGCGCTCACCGTCCCAGCGTAATTCTCCGGCCCGGTGGAGTGAGCATCGGAGGACACCACCCGACGGTCCCGGTCGGTCACCCGTCCACCAGGCGTTGGAACTCTTCGTCCTGGACCCCGGCGGCCTGCTTGTCGGCCAGCTCCTCCAGCCACCGGCGGGCCGGCTCGTTGTCCAGCGATTCCACCATCTGGCGGGGGATGGCCCGCATGACGTAGTCCGGGGGCATGACCGGCACCTGGGGGTCCCGGCGGGCCAGCGCGGCCTCGATGAGCGGGGCCCACCTGGCCTCTTTGGCCGCGGCGGCCGCGTCGTCCCGCTCGACGAACTCGGGAAGCACCTCGGTGCCGAAGAGCTCGATCGACTCCATGATGTCCTCGTGCCGGTTGCGTCCGGCCTGCAGGACGAAGATGAGCTGGTCCACCCCGGCCGCCTCGTAGCGCCGGAGGAACGCTCGCAGCTGGTCCGGGGTGCCGATGGCGCCGCGCAGCCCGGTGTGGTCGCCCGCCGCCGCCTTGGCCCCCAAGGTCTGGTGCCGGGCGGCCAGTGCCGCCTCGGGCGAGTACCCCATGGACCCCCGGCGGGCCAGGAACTCGGACCAGACGTCGGTGGCGGCCGGGACGTGGTCGCCGAACACGTAGTAGTGGGCCAGCGAGTAGCCGAAGAAGTTGGCCCCCTCGATCCCCCGGGCCAGGGCGTCGTCCTCGTTCCGGGCGCACATCATCGGCGTGACGCAGGCCACCTGGGGGTTGACCGCGAGGCCCACCGGGACGCACCGGTCGGCCAGGACGGCGGCGTAGTCATCGACCCACTGCTGGGCATCTTCGGGTTCGACGAAGGCGAAGCTGAGGGCCCCGATGCCCTTCTCCGCCGCCAGCAGGATGGTGTCACGGCGACTGCAGGCCACCCACAGGGGCGGGTGCGGCTTCTGCACCGGCTTGGGCACCACGTTGCGGGGCGGCATGGTCACGAACCGGCCGGCCACGCCCCCGAAGGGCGCCTCGGTCATGCATCGGATGGCCACCTCCAGCCCCTCCAGCCATGCATCCCGTTTGGTGTCTCGGTCGACCCCGAAGCCTCCCAACTCGGCCTCCGAGGAGGACTCACCCGTCCCGAACTCGACCCGACCGTCGGACACCAGGTCGAGCATGGCGATGCGCTCGGCGATACGAGCCGGGTGGTTGTAGCGGGGAGCGGTCTGGACCACCCCGTGACCGATACGCATCCGCTGGGTGCGTTGACTGGCGGCGGCCAGAAAGACCTCGGGGGCACTGGAGTGGGAGTACTCCTCCAGGAAGTGGTGCTCCACCTCCCACAGGTACTGCACACCCAGGCGGTCGGCCAGCTCGATCTGGTCGAGGGCGTCGGCGATCAGCCGGTGCTCGCTGCCCTCATCCCAAGGACGGGGCAGCTGGTGCTCGTAGAAGATGCCGAACTTCATGGTCGGGCCTTTCGCCGGACGACGGGGGAGCGGGCCAGCGGGACCCTCAACCCGGAAGGAGGGGGCCGGTCGGGTCGCTGAGCGTCCCATCCTCGGCCCGGACGACCGAGCCGAGGGAGAGCATCTCGTCGACCAGGTCGTCGGCGTCCGGCCGTCCGGCCAGGGCCTCATCGATCTCGCGCATCACGAAGGCCAGGTTGTCCTGACGGCGGCCCAGGAGCGAATCCCCGAGGGCCCGGTCCCACAGCAGGGCGATCATCTCCGTGCCGGCGTAGCGCCGGTCATCGTCCCCGACCCAGGTCCGGTCCCGCATCTCCGAGAGGGCGGTGCGGAGGTAGGCGACATGGGGGGTCTCGTCGGCGCGGATGTAGGAGACCAGCGTGGCGGCAGCCCCGTCGCCGGCAACCAGCTCCCCGTCGCCCAGGACCTCCTCGGCCCATCGGAACCCGTGGAAGGCGGAGATCTCGATCAGCAGCAGCCCGATCATCCGGCTCACCACCATCTCGAGCGTGAAGTCGATGGCGTCCGGCAGTACCCGGTGGTCCAGGGCGGACCGGCGGAGGCTGTCCAGCTCGGCGGCGGACTTCGGGCGGGGGTCGATGCCCATCCTCGCCAACATCCGGGCCGTCTGGTCCTCGGTCACCGGATGCTCGAAGGCGATGTCACGAGCCACGAACCACATGCGGTCGTGGCCGGCCTGGTCACCGAAGCCGGCCTCGTCGCGGGCGTGGGCCTCGAACAGGCCCCGGCCGATGTGGTCGGTGGCGGTGCCGGTGATCTCCTCGTCGAAGGCGGCCGGGAAGTCGGGCACGGGAAGATGGCGGAGCATGGCGCCGAAGCCCTCGACCGTCCCGATCCGGGTCAGGGCGCTGATGATGGGCTGGGGCGCCCCGGACCGGATCAGCAGCTTGGACTGGGCCACGTTGGGGAAGTTCTCGGGCCAGGTCTCGAGGGGCACGTCGAGGATCGGCGTGGCGAACTGGGCCCGGCGCTGGTCCTCCCAGGCCTCGATGGCCGGCCAGCGGTTCCTCGTGCGGGGGGACACGTAGCGGCCACTCTCGTCGAATCCGCCGTGGCACCGCACCCCACCCACCTCGAGGGGTTCGGCGACGACGTGGTCTTCGAGCAGCTCCGCCCGGGTGAACTCGGTCTGGGCCGTCGTCATCGGCTCACGCCACGATGCACGGTACGGTTCACGGCCATCGGGGACCCCCTCCATCGACACCACCGGTGTCGACGAGTGTAGGGGAGTGGAGCACCCCGACCTCGGCCGCCCACCGCTCGACGCACCGCTAGCCGCCCACGGCTAGCCGATGGAGACGGCTCCGGCTGATTCGGTGACGAACTCCACGGCGGCCAGCTGGTTGAGCGGCCGGGCCATCAGGTAGCCCTGGCCCTGGAGGCAACCCAGCTCCACCAGGTGGTGGAGCTGGCTCTGGTGCTCGATGCCCTCGGCGATCACGTCGAGGCCCAGGGTCCGGGCCAGGCCGACGATGGCGGTGACCAGGGCCATGCTCTCCTCGTCCCGACGAGCCAAGGGATCGATGAAGGACTTGTCGATCTTGAGCACGTCCACAGGGAAGCGCTGGAGGTGGCTGAGGGACGAGTAGCCGGTGCCGAAGTCGTCGACGGCGATCCGGATCCCGAGGGACCGGAGCTCGAAGAGGGCCTGGGTGGCTTTCACCGGATCCTCCATCAGGACGCTTTCGGTGACTTCCAGCATGAGTTGGCGCGGATCGATGCCGCTGAGGGCCAACGCCGTCCTGACCTCGTCGGTGAGGTGGGGTGAGATCAGCTGGCGTCGGGACAGGTTGACCGAGAGGGTGAGGGTGTCCCCCGACTCCTCGCCCCAGGCGGCGAGCTGCTCGCAGGCTTCCACGAGCACCCAACGCCCGAGCGGCACGATGAACCCCGTCTCCTCGGCGATGGGGATGAAGCGCAGGGGCTCGACCTCCCCGAGGTGGGGATGGTTCCAGCGAACCAGGGCCTCGAATCCCTGCAGGCGTTGGTCGACCAGGGAGACGATCGGCTGGTACTCGAGAAAGAACTCCGACCGGCCCAACGCCCAGCGGAACCCGTTGGTCAGGTCGAGGCGCTCCAGCATGCGGGAGCGCATCGACGTGCGGAAGACCTCCACCCGGTTCTTGCCCGTCTCCTTGGCCTCGTACATGGCCGAGTCGGCCTCGGAGAGGAGCTGCTCGGTGGTCTTGCCCGGTTCGCCGTAGGCGACGCCGACGCTGATGGACAGGCCGATCTGGTTGCCCTCGAAGTCCGGGGCGTCGCGGAGGACCGACACGATCCGGTGGGCGAAGTCGACGGCGGCGTCGGGGAGGCCGACGTCGACCATGAGCACGGCGAACTCGTCGCCCCCCAGTCGGGCCACGGTGTCCCCGGGGCGGACGATCGAGGTGAGGAGCCGACTCGCCCGGACGAGGACACTGTCCCCGACGTGGTGGCCCAGCGTGTCATTGACGGTCTTGAACCCATCGAGATCACCGAAGCACAACGCCACGGTCCGCCCCGTGCGCTGGGCCGAGGCCAGGGCCTGCTCGACTCGGTCGTGGAGGAGGGCCCGGTTGGCCAGGCCGGTGAGCTCGTCATGGAAGGCCAGGTGTCGCAGGTCCGACTCCAGGGCCTCCCGTTGGCGCAGTGAGGCCTCGAGGGCCCGGGCGTGGACCTCGATCTCGTTGGTCTGCCCGGTGATGGTGCCGATCAGCCACATCATCCTCAGATAGATGAGGGCGAAGACGGCGATGCAGATGCCGGCCATGACCGGGACGTTGACCGGGGCTCCGAGGGCACTGGCCACCAGCAGGGTGCTCGGAGGGACGAACCCGACGAAGGCCACCACCGGGACGCGGTGCCGGCCGTCGTTCTCGCGGAGATAGATGTTCGGGGCCCGGCGGGGGAGTGGGGCCACGGCCTCGGCCATCGAAGGGTGCAGCGCCGCCGCCCCGACCAGCACGTAGGACAGGAGGAACAGGGCGTTGACGGCGCCACCGCCCGAGTGATGGCCGTGCAGCGCCAAAAGTTCATGGAGCATCTCGGCCACCGACAGGGTGACCAACGACGCGGCCAACAGTTTGTGCAGAGGACGGAGCGCCCGCCCGAATAAGAGCGTGCGGCACACGATGAAGACGAGCAGCACGTTCATGACGGGATAGGCCAAGGTCACCAGCCTCCCGTCGAGGATCATCGAACCGTCATGGACATAGGCGTGCATGACGAACTGCCACCACAGGGTCAGCACGGCGATGGCCACGATGGCGGCGTCGGCGTTGTCCTCCCGCTGGGATGCATGCCCCGGTCGGCGGGTGAGCCGGAGCAGTCCGGCGAAGATCAGGGGGTAGCCGATGAGCTCGAGGGCGTCGCCGGCCGACGGCAGGGGCAGGGCGCGGTGCAAGATGAGGTCGTAGGCCGACTGGACGGCGCTGCCGAGGGCGAAGCACAGCGTGCCCAGGGCCAAGAGGTACCAGCTGAGGCGGTCCTGGGGCCGGTGGAGCACGGTGCCAATCAGCATGGCAGCCACGGATCCCAGTCCGACGGCCAGGTACAGGGCGGCGCGGCCGGCGGCCCCCGGGACCGCGACCGAGCCCGCGATGACCGCGATCCCCATGATCACCCAGTACTTCCAGGCGTTGCGCCTCATACCCCTCTTCCCGCTTCTGCCTGCTCGATCCTCTTCTATCGGCCCCGATGGCGATTCGATTGAGCGCTGAAATGGTCCCGGGTACCTCCCACCGGCGGGCGGGCGGTGCGGGATCCCACCGGCCATGGGGCGCCACAGGTGTGGCTGGGGGGATCGGGGTGACCCAGCCCCACCGGCGGGTGGGCCACGGCAGACGGCGTCTGCCTCCGGCCCGGACCCCGAGGGACCACTACGGTGGCGCTGTGCCCACCTTCGTCGACAGGGATCTGATGGTCGGCCTCCTGCGTCGGGAGTTCGCCGCCATCACCGCCGTCGTCTCCGGTCTGACCGGCGACCAGTGGGCGACGGCCTCCTGCCTTCCCGGGTGGACCGTGCACGACGTCCTCAGCCACATGACCGGGACCGAGCTGATGCTGTCGGGCCAGGCCCCCCCGGTGGCCGACGTCTCCCACCTCGCTCACATGAGGAACCCCGTGGCCGAAGCCAACGAGGTGTGGGTGGAGTCCATGCGGCCGCTGGCCGGCCCGGCGATGGTGGCCCGGTGGACCGCCGTCATCGCTGACCGTCTGGCCAGCCTGGAGGCCATGAGCCAGGCGGAGTTCGATGCCCCGTCGTGGACCCCGGTGGGGAGCGACGAGACCTATGGGCGGTTCATGAGGATCCGCCACTTCGACTGTTTCATGCACGAGCAGGACATCCGCGTGGGGCTCGGACTGCCCTTACGTAGCGACCCCGAGCAGGTGTCCTCCTGCCTCGAGGAGGTGGCCACCGGCCTCGGCTACATCGTCGGGCGCCGGGCGGGCCTGCCCGACGGCTCACGGGTCCGGATCGAACTCACCGGCGAGGGGGAGCGGACCTTCCTGGTCAACGTGGAAGGACGGGCGGCCGTGGTGGACGAACTCGACGGGCCGGCCACGGTGGAGATCGAGCTTCCGGCCGACCTGTTCCTGCGCCTGACCGGCGGGCGAGCCGACGGGGCGTCGGCTCGCCCCGGTGAGGTCCGCCACGCGGGCGACGTCGCCCTGGCCCGCCAGCTGGTGGACCATCTGGCCTTCACCATCTGAGGTACGCCGGGAGGCTCAGTCCGGGGCGGGCCGACCCAGGCGCTCGAGGGGCTCCCCGGTGAGTCGGTAGCCGGTCCACTCGTCGAGAGGCTCGGCCCCGAGGGACCGGTAGAAGCGGAGCGCGGTCTCGTTCCAGTCGAGGACCGACCACTCCACCCGGGCGTACCCGGAACGCTGGGCGATGGTGGCCAACTCGGTCAGGAGGCCGCGGCCCACGCCGGCGGTGCGGGCCTCCGGGCGGACGTAGAGGTCCTCCAGGTGGATGCCGTGTCGACCCGTCCAGGTCGAGAAGGTGAGGAACCAGATGGCCATGCCCACGATGCGTCCCTGCTCCTCGGCCACGTGGGCGAAGACACGGGGGGAGGCACCGAACAGGGCCTCACTCAGCTGCTCGTCGGTGATGTGCACGGATTCGGGCGAGCGCTCGAACTCGGCCAGGTCGTGGACGAGTTCGATGAGCGCGCCGACATCCTCGGCGACGGCGGGTCGGATCATCGGATGAGGCTACCTAGTGCTCGTCGTCGGAACACTCACGGTGTGAGCAGCACTCGGCCGAATGCCTGGCGACTCTCGATGTAGGCGTGGGCCTCTCCGGCCTGCTCGAGGGTGAACGTCCGGTCCACCACCACCTGGAGGAGTCCGGCTGCGATGTCGTCGAGGTGTCGGGCGATCATGGCGTGGGCCCGGGTGCCGAGGAAGAGTTCGGCTCCCAAGAAGTACCCCACCAAGGTCTGGTTGTTCCCCCGCATGGTCGAGATATCGAGAGCGCTACCCCCCTCACGGCCGGCATCGCCGAACGTCACGCACCGGCCGCGATAGGCCAGGCAGCGCAGGCTCTTTTGGAGGTTCGAGCCGCCCACCGAGTCGACGATCACGTCGGCCCCCCTCCCGTCGGTGGCCTGGCGCACCGCCTCGACGAAGTCCACGGCGGTGTAGTCGATCCCGACGTCGAGACCCAGTGGGATCAGGCGGTCCAGCCGCTCCGAGCTCGACGCCGTGGCCAGGACCCGGGCTCCGGCACGGGCCGCCAGCTGGATGGCGGCGATGCCCACGCCGCTGGCTCCGGCGTGGACGAGTGCGG
This sequence comes from uncultured Acidimicrobiaceae bacterium, assembly GCA_963738545.1. Lineage (GTDB taxonomy): Bacteria > Actinomycetota > Acidimicrobiia > Acidimicrobiales > RAAP-2 > Bog-756. The sequence goes on along the minus strand of CAVTXA010000007.1, from coordinate 52,880 downwards.
TCTCGCCCTCCTGCAGCCGACCGAACTCGAAGAGGCAGTCGTCGGCGGTGCCGAACGGCACCGGCACACAGGCGGCCTGGTCGATGGGTACCCCGTCGGGAACCACCCAGCAGAACGGCTCGGCCACCGACCGGAGTTCGGCGTGCGACCCGTCCGTGCCCACGGTCACCACCCGGTCGCCCTCGACGATCCCCGTGACCCCCGCTCCGGTGGCCACGACGGTCCCGGCACACTGATAGCCGACGATGTGGGGGACCGTGGTGAGGGCGCCGCCCAGGCGGTTGAGGGTGTCTCCTCCCTCGATGCTCACCGCCTCCACCTCGACCAGCACCTCGCCGTCCCCGACGACCGGATCGGGAACGTCCTCGTAGCGGAACACGTCCGGGCCACCAGTCTCGTAGTACACCGCTGCCTTCATGGCCTCTCCTCGGTCGGTCGACGCCCCTCGATGGGGCGACTGGGCCACCCTACGCAGTCCGGACGACCGGCACCGTCAGGCGCCGGCCACACGGCGGCCACCACCGAGACCGGACCCCGAACCCTCATGGTAACGGTCAAGTAGAGCGTTAGATCTAGGCGTGGAACCGGCGCCCGGGGGGTCGAGGGGAGGACCGGTCATGCTGGCATTCCGCCCTCAAGCGGGTCTGAGCCGGTGCCGATGGACAGATGTGGGATGCACTCCCGATGGCGGAAGCGATCTTGAGCGCCGCTCCCGCCCGAACGAGCCCTCACTGGCCGAGGCGGAGGCGGAGGAGCTGGCCAAGACGGCGGTGCACCGGCGCGACCTTTCGCCCCTGGTGCTGTCCAACGCCGTCGGACTGGCGGCCCTCGGAGTCCTCGTCACCTTCCGGCATTTTGGCCTGGTGGCCGACGAGCCCCTCTGGGCCTATCTCGGGGCCATCGGCGGTTTCACACTCCTCTCGCTGATGGTCGAGCCGTGGCACAGCGCTCCGACCGGTTCGCTGCGACGACACGCCCGCATGGTCGTCCACGTCCTGGCCGTGACGGTGGTGATCTACATGTCGGGTTGGGGGCCCGCCCTGGGGATGGCCTACGCATTCGTGGCCGTCCAGGAGCTGCAGACGTGGGGTGCGCACCTCTGGCGCTCGGTGATGGGCTGGGCGTTGCTCGCCGTCGCCACCGCCCAGGCCATGCTGTGGTTCGGCCTCGTGCCCTCCATGCTGAGCCGGTCCCAGGCGGAGACCATCGGTGCCCTCGGCGCCTTCGTGCTGGCCATCGTCATCCGCATGGTCGGGGCCACCGGCGAGAAGAAGGAGCGGGCCGAGGCCCAACTGGCCCATCAGGCCCTCCATGACATGCTGACCGGCCTCCCCAACCGGGCCCTGTTCTACGACCGTACCGACAAGGCCCTCGTCCGCGCTGCGGCCGACGGCTCATCCACCGCCGTGATGCTCTTCGATCTCGACCGCTTCAAGGAGATCAACGACACCATGGGCCACAACTACGGCGACCGGGTGCTGACCGAGGTCGGGCCCCGGGTCACGTCGGTGCTCCGGGCCGGCGACACCCTGGCCCGGCTGGGGGGCGACGAGTTCTGTGTACTCCTACCCCACGTGGCCGGGGAGTCCGACGCCCTGGCCGTGGCCAACCGCATCATCGCCGTCCTCGAGTTCCCCTTCGAAGTGGAGGGCACGGTCCTGGGCATCGAAGCCAGCTGCGGCATCTCCGTGGCCCCCGCCGACGGCCGTAGCTCCGACCAGCTGCTCCAGCGGGCCGACGTGGCCATGTACGTGGCCAAGGAGACCCAGGCCCATGTGGTGGTGTACCGGGACGAGCTCGACATCAACACGCCCGACCGGCTGGCCCTGCTGGGCGATCTCCGCCACGCCGTGAGTCGTGACGAGTTCGTCCTCCACTATCAGCCCAAGGCCTCCCTGCGGACGGGTCGTGTCGAGGGCGCCGAGGCCCTGGTCCGGTGGAACCACCCCACTCAGGGCCTCCTCTACCCGGACTCGTTCATCCCCGAGGCCGAGCGCACGGGGCTGATCGAACCCATCACCCACTGGCTCCTCGACGAGGCCCTCCACCAGTGCCGGGGCTGGATGGACGCGGCCGATCCCACCGGCTCCGTCGAGCTCTCGGTGGCCGTCAACCTGTCCACGCGCAGCCTGTTGGACGCCTCCCTGCCCGAAGTGGTCCGGGTCGCCCTGGACCGGTGGCGGGTGCCCCCCCACCTCCTCGACCTCGAGATCACCGAGACCATCATCATGACCGATCCGACCCGGGCCCGGAGGGTGTTGACCGAGCTGGCGGAGATGGGTGTGACCCTGTCCATCGACGACTTCGGCACCGGGTACTCGTCGCTGGCCTACCTCCGGGATCTGCCCGTCCACCAGCTCAAGATCGACCGGACCTTCGTGGAGGACATGGTGGGTGACTCCGACGACGCCGTGATCGTGCGGGCGGTGGTGGACCTGGCCCGCAACCTGGGCCTGCGCACGGTGGCCGAAGGGGTGGAGGACCTGGCCACCTGGGAGCAGCTCAGCCGGCTGGGCTGTGACAGCGCCCAGGGGTACTTCCTGGCCCGGCCCCTGCCACCGGACGGATTCTGGGCCTGGTTCCTCGGGTGCTCGGGCGTGCTGGCGGTGCCCACCGACAGCCTGGCCGGGAGCGGGACCCTGGCCCGTGGACGTGGGTCCCGGGTGTCCCCGTGACGACAACCGGTGTGGTCAAGTCGCCGGTCGGATCTGCCGATGGGGAGAGGTATGGAATCCCCGACCAGCGAGGCGTCCGAGGGAGGACGCGGCGAGTTGCCGCCCGGGTTCGTTCACGACCGTGAGGACCCCGGTGTCAGTGGAGACGACGGTTCGGTGCATCCGACGGTGAGTGCCGAGCGGATCGAGTTGGGGCGGGCCCTGTTGGCCCGAGCCGACGAGGTCGGCCAGATGGTCGACGAGCAGTTCGCCGTGGACCTGCGGGGCAACGCCTACGTCACCGCCCGTCTGGGCACCGAGCTCATCGGCCGGTGGCTGACCACCGATCAGGCCGCTTCGGACGAAGACGAAGCCGTGCTGGCCCGCCAGGGCGAGCAGGCCATCTTGGAAGACGCCGTCTTGGCCAGCGTGGCCAAGGCCTACTTCGCCTGGCGGGACATCACGATCGCCGTGCTGAAGGAGGAGGGCTACCGCCTGGGTGTGAGCGAGCGGCTGCTGACCTTGGCCACCAACGTGGTCCGGTTCAGTTGTGACGGCAGCATGGTGCGCATCATCCGGCAGTTCGACGACACCCGCCGGACGCTCCAGCAGCGGTTGAACGAGGAGCAGGCCCGCCTGGCCCACCGCGCCCTGCACGACCAGCTGACCGGTCTGCCCAATCGCTCGCTCCTGGCCGACCGGCTCCGGCAGGCGGCGGCGTCCCTCGAGCGTCGCGGGACCGGGGCCGTCCTGCTCTATCTGGACCTCGACAACTTCAAGGCCATCAACGACCGGTTCGGCCACCCGGCCGGCGACTGCCTGTTGGTGGCCGTGGCCACCCGGCTCCAGGCCCTGGCCCGGGCCGGTGACACCGTGGCCCGGCTGGGTGGCGACGAGTTCGTGGTGTTGGCCGCCGATCTCACCGACCCTGACGCCGCGGCGCGCTCACTGGCCGAGCGGATCCATCTGGCCATGCGCGAGGCCGTGCCGGTCGGGGAGCGCCAGCTGCACACGTCGGTGAGTATCGGGATCACCCTGGTGCGCCCCGGCTCGGATCCCGAGGTGGTCCTGGCCCAGGCGGACGCAGCCATGTACCAGGCCAAGCGGGGGGGCCCGGCCCGCTACGAGGCCTACAACCCGGTCATCGGCGAGGACAAGCGTCGGAGCAGCCAGCTGGCCCACGAGCTGCGCGGGGCCTTCGAGCAGAGCCAGCTCGCCGTCCACTACCAACCGGTGTTCACCATCGGCGGGGACGTGGTGGGGATGGAGGCGTTGCTGCGCTGGCGGCATCCCGAACTCGGCTCGGTGGCGCCGGACGAGTTCATCCCGCTCCTCGAGCGCAGCCGTGAGATCGTGCCCATCGGTCGGTGGGTGCTCCACGAGGCCACCCGACAGTGCCGCAGCTGGCAGGACCAGGGTCACCGTGACCTCACGGTGTCGGTCAACATCTCGGCCCGTCAGCTCCAGGACCCCGACTTCGCCGACGATGTGCGCCATGCCCTGACCCTCGCCGATCTCGCCCCCCGGTGCCTGATCCTGGAGCTCACCGAGTCGGCCCTGGTCACCGACATCGCCCGGATCCGCCAGGTCATGCAGCAGGTCCGGGACCTCGGAGTGCACATCGCCCTCGACGACTTCGGGACCGGCTACTCGTCGCTCCTGTACCTGAAGGGGCTCCCGATCGACCGGCTGAAGGTGGACCGCACCTTCGTGTCGGGCCTGGGCTCGGCCGAACAGGATCCGACCATCATCGCCACCGTGGTGGACCTGGCCCACAAGCTGGGCCTCCAGGTGGTGGCCGAGGGCGTGGAGACCGAGGCCGAGCTGGCCGCCGTCGGCGAGATGGGCTGCGACGAGGTCCAGGGGTTCCTGCTCGGACGTCCGGGCCCGGTGGGGACGTTCCCGGCCGTGCGTCGGGTCATGAGCAAGACGTAGACGGGGCCTAACCTCACCTCCCCGGCGGTTCAGGCGTCGGCCGGAACGGACTGCTGGCCGTCCATCATGTCGGCCATCACCATGGTGATGAACCCGTCGGCCTCCTCGGTCATCCCGCCGGCCACCCCACCGTAGATGGCCCCGGTCCGCGGCTCCTCGACGGCGTGGGCCACGGCGTAGGCCACGGCATCAGCCAGGTCCGCAGCGAAGGTGTCGGACAGTCCCGGCCGCGTCTGGGGCCGGGTGACGGCCATGTGGAGGGCGTTGGGATACTGCTGACCGTTGAACCTCCACCCTCGCTCCCTCATGAAGTCGTTCACGTGGTAGATGTCGAACTCGTCCGAAGTGAAGCTGAACAGGAACGTCGGGTTCCCGAGGATCCGGAGCTCGGGGTGTGAGCGTACGGCCTCCTGCATGGCGGTGGCCGTCTCGAAGATGGCCTTGGCGTACCCCAGGTAGCCCTCGCGGCCCAGCTGGACCATCGACGCCCAGGTGGCGGCCAGCAGACCGCCGGAGCGGGAGCCGTCCATCCCCGGTGAGCAGTACTTGCCGCCGCTCCAGTCGGTGAGGAAGAAGTACTGGGCGTTGCGGAGGCCCTTGTCCCGGAAGGCCAGCACCGAGGTGCCCTTGAGGGCGTAGCCGTATTTGTGGGTGTCGGCCGAGATGGAGGTGACCCCGGGGTGGCGGAAGTCGAAGACCGGGATGTCGTACCCCAGCTCCTGGCCGAACGGCAGGATGAACCCGCCGAGGCAGCCGTCCACGTGGAGTCCGACCCCGTGGGCCAGGGCGATGTCGGACAGTTCCCCGATCGGGTCGACCGTCCCGTAGCCGTAGTTGCAGGCCGAGCCCACAATGGCCACCGTGTCGGCATCGATGTGGGCGTCCACCCAGGCGGCGTCCACTTCGGTGGTGACCGGGTCCACGGGTGCCGACTTCAGCTCGATCCCGAACAGGTGGCAGGCCTTGTTGAAGGCCGGGTGGGCCGTCTCCGGTTTGATCACGTTGGGCCGGGTGATGCCCCGTTCCTGGTGGGCCCATTCGCGGTAGGCGAGCATGGCGTGCGAGATGCTCCCCGTCCCGCCGCTGGAGATGAGGCCGGCCGGCTCGGCGTCGGTGACCGCGTCGGCATGGAGCATGTCGAGGGTCATGGCGATGATCTCCGCCTCGAACTTCGTGGCGCTCGGACACATGTCTCGCTGGAGGGCGTTCACGTGGGCGAAGTTCCCGAACGCCTCGGTCAAGAACGCATAGTGGTCATGGTCCCCGCAGTACATGGTGCCCGAGCACTTCCCCGACTCCCACGTGGCGTCCTCCTCGGTGGCCATGGTGTGCAGGGCCTCGAGGATCTCGGCGCGTGGGGTGCCCTTCTCGGGGAGGGTGTGGTGGACGGCGTAGCGGCCGGCGTAGGGGAACGTGCTCATGGTGGGACTCCTTGGCGGGTGGGGTCAGACGCCGCTCGGGGTCAGACGGGGCCGGTCCGGCTCACGCTCCCCGGGGACGCATGTTGGCTGCACGGTACACGGCATCGATGACGGCCATGTTGGCCGCGGCGTCGGCCGGAGGGGTCAGGACCGGCACGCCCCGGAGCACGGCGTCGCAGAAGGCGTCGAGCTGGTAGGCGTAGGTGGGCCGCCGGGAGGTGAACTCGCGCCGACGCCGGCCCCCGGACCGCACGGTCAGCCAACTCACGCTCTGGGGGGCGATCGGATTCATCACCCGCATCTCGCCCCGGTCGCCGGTGACCCGGGCCTCCAGGCGCAGGATCGACGAGGACCACATGGAGCAGTGCACGGTGGCGCTATGGCCCCCGGGGAAGGCCAGCTGCGCCTCCATGGCCCGGTCGACGTCGGGGGAGTGAAGTTTGGCCCGGGCCGAGACGACGCGCGGCTCCTCCCGTCCGAGGAACCGGGCCCAGTGCACGACGTAGGAGCCCATGTCCATCATGGCCCCCCCGGCCAGGTCGGCCTGGTAGCGGATGTCGGACTTCTTCGGGATGGGAGCGCACAGCCAGGCCTCGATGTGACGGAGCTCCCCGAGCTCACCGCTGTCGACGATGGCTCCCATCCGCCGGGCCAGGGGGTGGTACCGGTAGTGGAACGCCTCCATGACCACCAGCCCGTCCCGAGCCGCGGCCCGGTCGGCCTCGGCCGTCACCTCCTCGGCCTCGGCGGCGTTGGCCGTGAAGGGCTTCTCGCACAGGACGTGCTTCCCGGCGGCCAGGGCCCGCAAGGTCCACTCGGCGTGCAGGCTGTTGGGCAGGGGAATGTAGACGGCGTCGATGTCCGGGTCGGAGACCACCGCCTCGTAGCTGTCCTTCACCTTGGGGATCCGGTGCTTGGTGGCGTAGTCCACCGCCCGACCCAGGTGGCGGGCGGCCACCACCTCGGCGCTGGCCTCGGGGTGGGTCCGGGCCGGCCGCAGGAGCGCCGCCGGGGTGATCCGGGCCGCCCCGAGGACTCCGAATCGGACAGCGGTGGCCGGCATGGGGAGGACCTTCCTGGGGGAGGGGACTGGATCGGAGGATATCGTCGGTCCTGTGCCGGTGCCTCTTCCCGATCCGTCATCGGAGAATCAGCGACCCCCCGACGCCGCTGAGGTCCTGGCCCTGAGCCGGGGCGTTCTGGGCGTCGTGGCGCCCGACGGGGGGCTCACCACGCTGCAACGGCTGCTCATTGAGGCGGTGGTGTCTGCCATGACCGGGATCGCACCCGATCTCTCGGCCGAGCCCCTCTCGCCCGAGGCCTTCGCCGAGGCCCTGGCCCTGCGGTCCCTCGGGTTCCGCACCCGCATCGTGCAGATGGTCATCCTCTACGTGCTGGTGCTCCAGCCCGTCCCGCTCGACGTGGTGGACCGGGTGGAGCGGTTCGCCCGGGAGGCCGGCGTCGAAGAGGGGATGCTGTCGGTGGCCCACGAGTTCGCCACCGGGAGCCTGGGCCTGGCTGCCCTGGACTTCGAGCGCAACGGCTACGCGTCCACCTGGAAGGCCGAGGACGAGGAGCTGCTCCATCTCTCCACCCACGTGGGCGGGGCGTGGGACGCCGTGGCCGACGACCCCGAGCTGGCCCGGAGGTGGCAGGACCTGGAGGACCTCCCCGTCGGCACCCTCGGGCGCCGGGTGGCCGACTTCTACCGGGCCCGCGGCTTCACCTATCCGGGTAGCCCGGGGTCGGCCCCTCCGTTCCTGGCCCAGCACGACTGGGTCCATGTCACCGCCGACTACGGCACCACGGTCGAGTCCGAGCTCGAGGTGTTCGCCTTCATCGCCCGGGCCAACGACGACATGCGGGCCTTCTCCCTGCTGGCCATGGTGGTGTCGCTGTTCGAGACGGCCTACCTGCCCACCGGTGCCGGCCTGTTCGAGGCGGACGGGGGTCATCTGTCCCAGGCCGGTGTGGCCACCCGATTGGGAGACGCCATGCGCCGGGGGGCCCGGTGCACCGGCAGCATCGACTTCCTCCGCGTCGACTGGTTCTCGCTCGCCCCGCTGCCCGTCGAGGAGGTCCGACGCCACTTCGGGGTCGTGCCCAAGTCGCCCGGGGCGGTCGCGCAGGGATCGGTGGGCCCGTGGGAGCCGGGCGGCATCAGCCCGTTCCAGTGGGAGGCGGGCCGGGCCCTGGCCGCCGGCACCGGTCGGCCCTACGACGCCTTCGGTGCCAGCTGTTCGCCGGCGTCGCGCAGCGGGGTGGCCTCCAAGGCGCAGTGAGTCAGGCCGTCCGATGGTGCCGAGAGTGTCGGTTCCGCACGGCGAGGGGGGTTCCGGATCCCGATGGCGGCGGTGACCCCGCCGGCCACGCACCAGGCCCCGGCGATGACCACGGCCCGCTGGAACCCGTGGGCCAACTCGTGGGGGTGGAGATAGCTGAGGCCGGTGATGCCTCCGAGGGCGGGTAGCACGGCCACGGCGACGAGGCTCCCGAGCCGGGCCACGTCGTTGTTGACCGCCGAGGCCAGGCCGGCACGGCTGGGGGAGACGGCGTTGAGGGCCGTGGAGGTCAGGGGGGCCACGGTGATGGCCAGCCCGAAGGCCAGCACCAGCACGGCCGGCAGCACCGCGGTGACGTAGGAGGTGCCGTCGGGGGCCCGGCTCATCAGGACCAGGCCGGCGCCCACCACCACGGGTCCGAGGCTCATCTGGAGCCGGGGACCGATGACGGTGGCCAGGCGCCCGGAACGGGCCGACAGGGCCAGCATCACGACTGTGATGGGGAGGAGGGCCACGCCCGATTCGAGCGGCGAGTAGCCGTCCACCACCTGCAACACGACGGGCAGGAGGAACAGGACGCCCCCGAGCCCGGCGTAGACGACGAAGGTCACGGCGTTGGTCACGGCGAACTGGCGGTTGCGGAACAGGCCGAGGGGGAGCATCGGGGACGGGGACCGGGACTCGAACAGCACGAAGGCGGCCGAGCCGAGCGCCCCGACGGCCAGCGAGGCCACGACGGCCCCCGACGACCAACCCCGGGGCGGACCCTCGATCAGGGCGTAGGCTGTGGCCGCCAGCGAGACCGTGGCCAGCGTCGCCCCGCCGACGTCGATCCCCCCGACCGCCGTGGGATCGCTCGACTCGGGCACGTGACGGGCCGAGACCATCAGCACCAGCACTCCGAGCGGCACGTTGATCAGGAAGATCCACCGCCATGAGGCCGCGCTGATCAGGTAGCCACCCACGAGGGGGCCCGCCGCCGTGGCCACGCCCCCCAGGCCGGACCAGGCCCCGATGGCCTCGCTGCGGTCGTCCGGGGCGAACGACGCCTCCAGGATGGCCAGACTGCCCGGGGTGAGCAGGGCGCCACCCACCCCCTGGAGGACCCGGAGCACGATGAGCTCGGTGGACCCCGTGGCGAGGGCGCAGGCCGCCGAGGCCACGGCGAACCAGGCCACACCGACCATGAAGACACGCCTCCGCCCGTACCGGTCACCGAGCGACCCTCCGAGGAGGAGGAGCGAGGCCAGCGTCAGGGTGTAGCCGGTGACCACCCACTGGAGGGTGCCCAGGGTGGCGTGGAAGTCCCGGCCGATGGTGGGGAGCGCGATGCCGATCACCGTGGCGTCGATGGCCGCCATGCCCGAGCCCAGCACCGTGGCAGCGATCACCCACCGTCCGGCCGATGACCGGTAGCGCAGACCCTCAGCGCCATCCTTCCCCTCGGTCGGGCCGGGTTCGGTAGTCACCACGACACGGTCCCACACGGCGGTCGTCCCGGCACGCCCTCCCGGGGTTCAGGGTGGGGTCCATTGTGCCGATGTGGAGGGATGGGGTCGGGTTCCGCGAGCGAAGCCACCTGGCGTGGCTGGGTCGAGCGCGCCGACGCCCCGGCCCACCCGGTCACGAGCGCCCGCCTGTCCTCGTCGGCCCGGCCGAAGAACCGCCTGTTCCCGAAGACCCGTTCGTGGTTCGCCCTCGATGCCCCCCTGGAGCTCCTCAGCCCGCTCTCGGTGCTCCGCGTCCTCTTCGCCCTGGCCACGGTGGCCTGGCCGATCATGGGACTCACCGGGACCGCCGTCCGCACCACCGGAGTGGTGGTGGTGAGCGTGGCCACCGCCGCTATCTGGGTGATCCTGCTGTCGGTCCGGAAGGTCGACGTCCGGGCCAGCGGACTGCTGGTGGCGTGGTGGACGGTGGCTGTCTCGGTGCTGGTGTGGTGCAGCCACGGCACCGGATCCAGTCTGGCCTTCGCCCTCTTCCTCGTCCCGACCACCGTGTTCGTGGCCCTGTTTTTCGGAAGCCGCGCCCTCGTGGTGACCCTGGCGGGGACGGCGGTGGCCCTCGGGGTGGCCTCGTCCGCCTCGAGCGGGCCGGCCCGGGCCGTGCTGGTGGCCGTCTTCGGCGTCCTGGCCCTGGCCATGGCCCCGTTGGCCGTGCTGGTGCTCGCTCGCTCGGCCCGCCGCCATGACACCGTGGACCCGGACACCGGCCTCCCCAACGGTTTCGGCCTGGCTCAGCGGCTGGCCAGCCAGGAGCCGACGGCCTTCGTGGTCGCCGCCGTGGCGCTGGACGGCATCGGGAACGCCCGTGAGGCCCTCGGGTACCAGGTGGGGACCGAGCTCCTCAGGCGGGCGGTCGAGGACCTGGGCCAGGTGCTGCCCTCCGACTCGGTGATCGGCCGCGTCGACGGTGACGAGCTGGTCGTGACCCTGGCCCTGCCCGCTGGGAGTGGGGAATCCGGAGACGACCGGCCCGGTGCCGGTTGCGAGGTGCCCGAGGCCGTGGCAAGGGGCGGCCTGGCCCTGGCCGAGATCCTGGTCCGGGCGGTCAGCGCCGGCCGGTACCTGGTCGGGGAGATCGAGGTGACCCTCCGGGCCCATGTAGGGCTGTCGACGGCCCCCTGGGACGGTACCGACGTCGCCGAGTTGGTGCGTCGGGCATCGCTCAGCGCGCAGCATGCTTCGGCCCGAGGGGTGTCGGTGCTCTCCTGGGACGAGCATCAGGGGGCCCTGACAGCCGAGGACCTGGCCCTGTTGGGCGATCTCCGCCTGGCCGCCGAGCGCGGCGAACTGGGGCTGCACTTCCAACCCCAGATCGACCGGGCCAGCGGTCGGACCCGCTCGGTGGAGGCGCTGTTGCGGTGGAGCAGCCCGGTCCACGGTGCCGTGTCCCCGGGCCGGTTCATCCCCCTCGCCGAGCGGACCGGCCTGGTCGACCGGCTGACCCGGTGGGTGGTGGCCGAGGCCCTCGACGCCCAGGTCCGCTGGAGGGCGTCCGGTGTCGAGCTGCCGGTGTCGGTGAACGTGTCTCCCAAGAGTCTCCCGGTGCCCGATCTGGCCCGGTGGATCATGGACGAGTTGACCGTGCGGACCCTGCCCGCATCGTGCCTCACCGTGGAGGTGACCGAGACGGCGGTGGCCGACCCCGAGCAGGCTGCCGCCGTCCTCCGTCCCCTCTACGACCACGGGATCAGGATCTCGGTCGACGACTTCGGCACGGGCTTCACCTCCCTGGCCGCGCTGCCCACGCTGCCGCTGGACGAGCTGAAGGTGGACCAGTGCTTCGTCCTGCGCTCGACCACCTCACCGGCCGACCGGGCCATCGTCCTCACCGTGGTGGAGCTCGGCCACCGACTGGGCCTGGAGGTGGTGGCCGAGGGTGTGGAGACGGCGGCCATCGCCGACCTCCTCGGCGAGATGGGTGCCGACCTGCTCCAGGGCTATCACTTCGCCCGGCCGCTGCCCGAGGAGGAACTGCTGGCGTTCGTCCGCTCGACCGGTGGTGTCGACCCCGGCGGGGATCTCGCCGGCCCGGGCCCGGCGGCCGGTTCGACCACGTCGGGACGGAGGCAACCGTCGGCGCCGGCCCGGATGATCACCCGTCCTCCCGTCGATCAGACCGGGGGGGAGAGGCGACCAGGGTCCCGGTCCGCCGTCTAGGACGCGGTCGGTGGCATCCCCGGGGGTCCCGGATCAGGGACGGCGGCCGTTGGGCATCAGGTCGCCTGTGCCCCACTGCCCGAGATCGTTGAGCTGGACATGGTCCCCCGTGGCCTCGACGATGCGGTTCCCGCCTACGTAGATGGCGGTGTGGTAGACGGTGGTCCAGTCGGTGGCGCTCGTACCCCAGAACACGAGGTCCCCGCTCCTCAGCTCGGACATGGGCACGGCGATCCCGGCGGTGTGGTACTGGTCGTCGGACACCCGGGCGAAGGTGATCCCTGAGGTGTGGCTCCACGAGGCCAGGGCCAGCCCCGAACAGTCGTAGCCGGTAGGGCCGTTCCCACCCCAGATGTAGGGCTTGCCCAGCTGTTGGAAGGCGAACTGCACCGCCTGGTCCCCGGGCGTCACCGGAGCGAAGAGGAGGGCCTGGGTCGGCGGGCTCGACGAGGCGGCGTCACCGAAGGCCGTGGCCGTGCCGTTCTGCTGGACCACCCAGTAGCCGTTCCCCGAATGGGTGGGGACCAGGCGCTCGACGGGATCCCCGGGGTCGCTGGCCGTCGACCCGAAGAAGGCGGCGTCACCGAAGGTGAACACGCCCCCGTCCGAGGCCACCAGCCAGTACCCCTTGCCGTCGGGGGTGGCGGCCATGCCCACGATGGGCCGGTTGAGGACGATCGCTCCCGTCGACCCGAAGAAGGCGGCGTCGCCGAAGGTGAACACGCCCCCGTCCGAGGCCACCAGCCAGTACCCCTTGCCGTCGGGGGTGGCGGCCATGCCCACGATGGGCCGGTTGAGGACGATCGCTCCCGTGGACCCGAAGAAGGTGGCGTCGCCGAAGGTGAACACGCCCCCGTCCGAGGCCACCAGCCAGTACCCCTTGCCGTCGGGGGTGGCCGTGAGCCCGACGATGGGCCGGTTGAGGTGGATGTTGCCGGTCGAACCGAAGAAGGTGGCGTCGCCGTAGCTGAACACGCCCCCGTCCGAGGCCACCAGCCAGTACCCCTGCTGGTCGCGGGTGGTCGCCACGCCGACCAGGGGCCGGTTGAGCGGGGACCCGGGGGAGCCGTAGGAGGGGACACCGAACCCGTAGAGGGACCCGGTCGGGGTGGCCAGCCAGAAGTCGTCGTTGGCCGGGGGTCCGGCATCGTGGCCGACGGGCGGAGCCGCGGCGACCGTGGTCGGCGCCAGCGCGACCACCGGGCCCAGGCCGAAGGCCACCAGCCCGGCCAGGCACGCGGCAAGGCGCCTTCTCCATGGGTGGTTCATCTGGTCTGCCCCTCGACCTGCGGTGCTGCCTGCTCAGCACACTACGTGATGATAATCCCACGTAGAGTAGCGATACGCAAGGCGAGCGAGCGGGTGCTCGGGCCAGGGGGCGTCGGTCCAACCGCCGGGGTCCGGGTCAGTGCTTGCGGTACGCCGCCACCACCAGGGACCCGATGAAGTCGTACCCGCGGGTGTGGGCGTGGATGTTCCCCTGGGTGCAGAAGTAGGTCAACTGGCAGACCTCGCCGACCGCCACCGGCAGGCGGCCGTACGGTGGCACGGTCTCGGTCCGGGTGAGCGGCGTGTCGTCACCGTGGACGGCCGCCTGGTAGGGCGCCGAGGTGACGTCGACGAAGCTGGCTCCGGGCACGGAACGGTAGGCGCTCTTCAGCGTCGGATTGATGAGGGCGTCGAAGGCCAGGATGGACGTCTTGGCCAGGGCCAGATCGGCCGCCGAGGCCGGATGGGTGGGGTACACGTAGAGTCCGAGGTCCACATCCGGGTAGGTGATGCCGATGATGGCCGCGTGGGTGTCGCCCGCCGAGGCGAGGGCGGCGGTCAACGAGGCCAGCAGGGACTTCAGATTGGCGCCCATGGCGGGCATGGCCGCCTCGACGCAGGGTGCCGACGAGCAGCTGTCGAAGTCGTTGCCCCCGATGGAGATGGTCACCAGCCGGACCGCCTTGGGGTGGGCGGCGATGAAGGCCAGGGCGGCCTGTTCCTGGGTGATGCCGGTGTAGGGGGCGGCGTCCTCGGCGGCCGGGTCCACGCAGCCCGGCGACTGCAACAGCGAGGTGGTGGTGGCGCCCCCGCATCCGAAGTTCTCCTGGTCCAGGGCGAGGTGGTCGGCCACGTAGCCGGTGAAGCCCACCGTGCCTCCCTTCCCGGGCTGGTAGCCGATGGCGTACGAATCGCCGAGTGACAAGTAGTACGGACGGGAGGCTGGAGCGGCGGCCGCCGGGGCGGCGCCGGACACCAGCCCCCAGCCGGTGATGGGGATGAGGACCGCCAGGAGGGTGGGTGGTATCCCGGTCCAGGCTCCATGGAAGTGTTCGGTCCATCGTCGGCGCACGTCGGTCCCCCTGCTGGTCGCCAGTTGTGAGGTTCAGTGCTAGCACAGCCCACCTCGACCTGGACGTTCACTCTGGCGTCACGGACCGCCCCGAGGCCCGGCCCACGACCCGGGCAGACGACCAGATGCCCTGCCAGACTCGACGGCGCATCGCCCGACGAGCGGACCAGGAGGAGACCGTGCAGGAGTTTCGAGGGAAGGTTGCCGTGGTGACCGGCGCGGGCAGCGGCATTGGGCGGGCCCTGGCCCTCAGGTTCGCCCGCGAGGGGATGCAGGTGGCGCTGGCCGATCTCGAGGGGGAGAGCCTGGCCGGCACCGCCGCGCTGATCGCCGAGTCCGCCCCTGCGGTGGGGACCCTGACCCAGGTGTGTGACGTGAGCCGGGCCGGCGACGTCGAGGCCCTGGCCGATGCCGTCTACGAACGGTGGGGCCAGGTCGACGTGGTCTGCAACAACGCCGGCGTCTTCGTGGGCGGCGTCATCTGGGACCGTCCCGTCGAGGATTTCGAGTTCGTACTCGGGGTCAACCTGTGGGGAATCCTGCACGGGATCCGGGCCTTCGTGCCCCGGATGATGGCCCAGGACACCGAGGGTCACATCGTCAACACGGCATCGGTCGCCGGCCTCCTCGGGGCTCCCTACGAGGCCCCCTACGCCGTGTCGAAGTTCGCCGCCTTCGCCGCCACCGAGTCACTGGCCAACGATCTGGCCACCGTGGGCTCCAAGCTCCGGGCGTCCGTCCTGTGTCCGGGCATGGTCCATACCAACATCCTCGACTCCGAGCTCCACCGGCCGGACCGCCTGGCCGCGGTGACCACTGAGGACCAGCGGGCCATCGCCGACTTCCTTGGCCAGGCGGTCGATCGGGGCATGGACCCGGCCGAGGTGGCCGAACAGGTGATGGCCGCGCTGCGGGCCGATCACTTCCTCATCCTGACCCACGACGCCTATCCGCAACTCCTGGCCGACCGCGTCAACGCCCTCGTGGACCGCCGGCTCCCGACCGTGCCGGACTTCCCGTGAACCCGGGTGGGCCCGATCACCCGATGGTGGCGATCCCCCCGTCGACCGGGATGATGGACCCGGTCAGGTAGGCCCCGGCACGCGAGGCCAAGAAGATGGTCACGCCGGCCATATCGTCGGGCCGGCCGATCCGCTTCAGCGGCGCGCCGCTGGCGATCTGCTCGCCGAAGGCGTCGAGGGTGGCTGCCATCATCTTGGACGGGAACGGCCCGGGCGCCACCGCGTTGACCGTGATGGTCGGGGCCAACCGCCGGGCCAGGTGGCGGGTCAGCTGGTGGACCGCGGCTTTGGAGGCCGAGTACGAGTACGACTCCAGGATGGGGACGTGGATGCCGTCGATGGACCCGATGTTGATGACCCGGGCCGGCTCGTCGGAGGTGGCACCCGCCTCGAGGAGGGGCAGGAAGAACTTGGTGGTGTGGAAGACGCCCTGGACGTTCAGGTTGAGCACCCTGTCCCAGGAAGCCGTGTCGTGCTCGGCCAGGGGCGCGCCCCAGGTCGCCCCGGCGTTGTTGACCAGTACGTCGACGACCGGGTGGTCGGCCCCGACCTCCTCGGCGAACCGGCGGGCGCCCTCCTCGGTGGACAGGTCGGCCGCCACCCCGGTGCACACGCCGAAGGCCGACAGCTCGGCCGAGGCGGCCAGCACGGCATCAGCCTTGCGCGAGGCCACGACGACCGTCGCCCCCGCGGCCACGAAGCCCCCGGCGATCATCCGTCCGATCCCTCGGGTGCCCCCGGTGACGACCACCGTCTTGCCGGAGACATCGAAGAGCCGGTCCGGGGGGGTGGGTGCGGATCCAGGGGTGGCGTCGGGAGGGGTCATGGAGGCGACGGTAGTGCAACCGGTTGGCACCGGCCCCGATCGACGCCCCTACGTCAGTCGGCCAGGGTGATCCGCTCACGCAGGTGGGTGCCCTGTTCGAGGCAGTCGACCACACCGTCGGCGTAGTCGGCGTACCCAATGTGGCTGGAGCCGTCCTCGGCGTACAGCATCAGGTGGTGGCCGATCTGGTAGTCCTTCAAATGCGGTCCCGGACCGATCTCGGCCGCCGGTGAGATATAGGTCCAGTCGAGGTCCTCGACGGTGCGGTAGTACTCGAGGGCCTCCCGCTGGGCCCGCGCGTTGGGCTTGTAGGCCTCGGGGAAGTCGGGCGAATCCACGGCCTGGACGCCCGGGCGCACCTCGAGGCTCCCGGCCCCACCCACGACCAGCAGCCGGGACACGCCGGCCAGACGCATCCCCGCGACCAGGGCGTGCGCCGCGGCCAGGAATGGTTGGCTCTCCCCCGAACCGGATGCCGGACCGATGGCCGAGATAACGGCGTCCCGTCCGTGCGCCACCGCCGAGACGCTGGCGATGTCGGTGACATCGCCGGTCCGGAACTCGACGCCAGAGGAGAACTCCTGGTCAGCCGGGCCCGAACGGGTGACACCGGTGACCTGATGGTCCCGGGCCACCAGCTCGGTCATGATGGCCCGTCCGATCTTCCCAGTGGCTCCGAAGACCACGACGTCCATTGCGCACCCACCTCCGTCGGATCCTGTGCCCTCGTGGTCCCCCACGCTAGGGGCCGTGTCGGTGCGTCCGGGTTCGACCGTGGAGGGTTGTTAGGGTTCCCTCGGACACGGGAGGACCACCAATGCACCTGGCACTGACGGACGAGCAGCAGTCGCTGCAGGACCATCTGCGCGCCTACTTCGCCGGCCTGGTCGAGGAGGCCGAGCGCACTGACGACCCCGAACCCTCCTACACCCGCCTCATCCGCCGGATGGGCCATGACGGTTGGCTGGGCCTGGGGTGGCCGACGGAGTTCGGCGGCCAGGCGCGTGGCCCCATCGACCAGATGATCTTCGTCGAGGAGTCGCACTGGGCCGGTGTGCCCCTACCGCTGCTCACCCTCAACAGTGTGGGCCCGACCCTGATGACCCTGGGCACCGATGAGCAAAAAGAGCGCATCCTGCCCGGCATCCTCCGTGGTGAGGTCCACTTCTCCATCGGCTACACCGAGCCCACAGCGGGGACGGACCTGGCGTCACTGCGCACCCGCGCCGTACGGGACGGGGACGAGTACGTCATCACCGGCGAGAAGCTCTACACCAGTGCCATCCAGTACGCCGACTACGTGTGGTTGGCCGCCCGGACCGATCCGGACGCCCCCAAGCACAAAGGCCTCTCCGTATTCATCGTCCCCACCGACGCGCCCGGCTTCCACTGGACACCGCTGCGCACCGTGGCCGGGGAGTTCACCAGTGCCACCTTCTACGACGAGGTCCGGGTACCGGCGGCCAACCTGGTGGGAGGGGAGAACCAGGGGTGGAAGCTCATCACCAACCAGCTCAACCACGAGCGGGTGGCCCTGTGCCCGGTCTCGGGGATCCTGCGCAGTATCGCCGATGTGGCCGCCTGGGCCCGGGAGGAGAAGCTGGCCGACGGCACCCGGGTGATCGATCGTGAGTGGGTCCAGATCCATCTGGCCCGGGTCCGAGCACGAGCGGAGCTGTTGAAGCTGCTGAACTGGAAGGTGGCGTGGGCGGCGGACAAGGGGCTCAATCCGGCCGACGCCTCGGCCACCAAGGTCTTCGGGACCGAGTTCGCCCTGGAGGCGTACCGGCTGCTTCTCGAGATCGTGGGCCAGGCCGGCTATCTCCCCGAAGGATCGCCGGGAGCGGTGCTCGCCGGCCGACTGGAGCACCGCTCGAGGAGCGAGACCATCTTCACCTTCGGGGGCGGCACGAACGAGGTGCAGCGGGACATCATCGCCATGATCGGCCTGGGCATGCCCCGCGCCCCGCGCTAGCTCGGACCCCGGCAGCGGAGGCGGCCCGGGCCCGGGCGGACGCGCCCTATCCTGAAGGCGGTCGACCCGGATGGCCCGGTGACCAAGGAGGCATCAGTGGACGACCATGAGATCATCGCCCGGATCGGCAGCCTGGCCGAGGAGGAGCAGCACCTCGAGGAACGCCACGTAGGCGAGGGCCTCTCCGGCGAAGAGGAGGCTCGGCTGAAGTCGATCGAGGTCACCTTGGACCGGATGTGGGACCTGCTCCGCCAGCGCCGGGCCCTCCGCAGCGCCGGGAAGAGTCCCGATGACGCCACACTCCGCAACGAGGGCACGGTCGAGGGCTACCGTCAGTAGTCGGCCGCCGGCGGTGGCGCGGCGGATTTGATCCGGATCCCCGGGTCGCACTACACCCTGGGCGATGGTCGTCGCACCCCTGCCACCCGTCGCGGACCGAAGCAACCGGCGGCGATGGTGGGCCCTGGTGGTCGTGTGTCTGGGCATGTTCATGAACTCCCTGGACGCCTCCATCGTCAACGTGGCCCTGCCGGCGATCCAGCGGGACCTCCACTTCAGCCAGTCCGGCCTCATCTGGGTGGTGGATGCCTTTCTCATCACCTTCGCCAGCTTCCTCCTGATGGCCGGTCGGCTGGGGGACCTGATCGGGCGCCGGCTGGTCTTCCTGGTCGGGATCGCCTCGTTCACCGTTGCCTCCGTCGTCTGTGGCTTGGCCGTCAGTCCGGCCATGCTGGTCGTCGGGCGCTTCGTCCAGGGGATCGGCGGGGCCCTGTCCACCTCGGTGGTGATCGCCATCATCGTGACCGAGTTCCCCGAGCCGCTGGAACGGGCCCGGGCCATGAGCGCCTACATCTTCGTGGCTGTGGGAGGAGGCGCCATCGGACTGCTGGTGGGGGGCGTGCTCACCCAGGCGCTGTCCTGGCACTGGATCTTCTTCATCAACGTCCCCATCGGGGTGGTCACGTTCTTCCTCGGGCGGGCCCTCATCCGCGAGAACGTGGGACTCGGCGTCAGCAATGGTGTCGATGTCACGGGGTCGGTGATGGTCACCCTGTCCCTCATGCTCGGGACCTTCGCCATCATCGGGGCGACCCAGTACGGCTGGGTGTCGATCCACACGTTGTGCTTCGGTGGGGCCTCGCTGGTTCTGGCTATCGGATTTATCCTGCTCGAGGCGCGCTTGACCAACCCCATTCTCCCGCTGCGGATCCTGAAGATCTCGACCCTGGTCAACTCCAGCCTGATCCGGGCCTTCCTCATGGCCGGCGTCGGCACCACACTCTTCCTGGGCACGCTCTTTTTGGAGAATGTGCTGGACTTCGGCCCGATTGCCACCGGTCTGGGATTCCTCCCCGTCACCCTGGTCATGGGTCTGATGTCGATCGGCATCACCACCCGTTTGGTGACCCACTTCGGCGCCAAGCGCGTGCTCGTCCCCGGGATGGCCTCGGCGACTGTGGGCCTGCTGCTCCTCACCGGGGTGGGCCCGGGGACGTCGTACCTCGCCCTCGTGGCGCCGGCCTTCGCCCTCATCGGGCTCGGGGCCGGGACGTCGTTCATGCCGCTGTTGTCCATCGCCATGAGCGACGTACCCGACGCGGACGCCGGGCTGGGGTCGGGCATCGTCAACGTCTCCATGCAGATGGGAGGCGCCCTGGGCCTGGCCGTTCTCGGAACCGTGGCCACCGATCGCAGTAAAGCTCTCGAGGCGGCCGGTCACTCCACGGCCAGCGCCCTGAGTGGCGGGTTCCGGCTCTCGTTCATGATCGCTGGGGTCCTCATCGGCATCGGTACGGTGCTGGCGGTGATCCTGTTGAAAGATGTGCCGCAGGGCCAGTTGAGTTCCGAATCCCTGCGGCAGGTGGAGATCGAGAATGCCAGTGAGCCGCTGGCTACCTGAGCACGGCAGCACGGGTCTGAGCACGCCGGCACGGTCGGTCACCGTTCCCTGTTCATCGGCCTTCCCGGGGGGGCATCCTTGCCCACCGTGACCGGGACGATCGCGGCTTCGGGCGCCTCTCGTTCGGCCCTGGTGGACCCGTCCCCGGCCCCCGGGGTATTCAGTACAGGAGGTCCCGGCGATGGAAGACCACGAAGGCGCCGGTGAGCAGAATGGCGGCGTAGACGCCCTGGACGAGGGCCAGATGGGGAAAGCCGCTCCACTCGGTGGGCTCGAAGAAGATGCCGTTCCACACATCGGTGCCCTTGTCGGTCAGCGGGAGCCAAGGCGTGAGGGCGTGCAGGCCGGGGATGTTGTCGAGGGCCCGGGACACCAGTCCGAAGACCACGCCCCCGGCGACGGCGGTGAAGGGCTGGTCGGTGACGGTGGAGCAGAAGAAGGCGAAGGTGAACGTGCTGAGCATGGTCACCGTCACCACGGCGACGGTGAGTCCCAGCCGACCCAGGGCGTCGAGCGGGCTCATGGTGGACAGTCCGGAGGAGAAGGGCGAGCTGTGCTGGAGGTCGAGCACGGCGAGTGGATGCCACCCGAAGGCGGCCAGCCCCGACAGGATCCCCGCCCCCACGACGACGGCCACGGCCAGCACCGAGAGCAGTCCGGCCACGACGGCCTTGCTGGTCAGCACCCGCCCCCGCTTGACCGGCCTGGCCAGCAGGTACCGGAGGCCGCCGGCGGCGGCTTCGTCGGCCACGGACTCGCCGGCGAAGATGGCCACGGCCAACGGAATGAGGAAGAGAAGCAGGGCATTGAGGCCGATCAGGGCCATGGTGAAGCCCGAGGAGTCCGGAACCACCGAGCCCCAGTTCCCGATGCGCTCGGGCGTCGCACCGCTGGTCAGGCTGATGATCACGGTGACGACAACCGCCACCAGGGCCAGGACGGTGAGGACGATCCAGACCCTCGGTCGACGGAGCTGCTTGATGAGCTCGATGGCGATCAATCGAGGATGTCCTTGCGGGTGAACCACACCTGGGCGAGGCCCATGAAGACCACGACGTACGCGGCCTGCAAGATCAGGAAGTGGACGAACCCGTCGGTGACCACCGGTCGGACGAAAAGGTAGTTCCACAGGTCGATGTCGTTGTTGGGCATGTACTTGTCGACCACCGAGACACCAGGGAGGTAGTCGGCGTTGAAGACCCGGGACACGATGGTCAGGGCCACGCCTCCGGCGACCGCCACCAACGGGCGACGGGTGACGGTGGAGAGGAAGAAGGCCACGGCGAAGATGCTGGCCATGCCGGCGATGACGTAGAGCGAGGACCCTCCGAGTGCCCCGAGGAGCGCGCCGGGGGCGAGGAGGGCGCTGACCGGATGGCCAGGGGTCGACGTGCTCCCGTCGACGATGTGCAGCGGGTGCCACCCGAAGGCGACGCTTCCGGCCAGGATGGCCGCCACGGTGAGGGTGATCACGGACAGCACCGACAACAGCGCGGCCACCGACGCCTTCGACCACAGGACGCGGGTGCGGGACACGGGACGGGCCAGTACGTACCGGAGGCTTCCCCACCCGGCCTCTCCGGCCACGGCTTCCCCGGCGAACAGGGAAACGGCCAGGGGTAGGAAGAACTTCATGGTGCTGGACAGGGCGATGATGGGCACACTCAGACCGGAGGACCTCGGCACCATGACCAGGGGCACGTCACCGACGAACTCGACCTGTCCCGAGCCGGTGGCGGCCAGGGCTACCGTCAGGACCACCGAGAACCCCGCCACGATGGCCAAGGTGACCAGCGTCTTGGTCCGCCGGAACTGCTTGGCCCACTCGATGGCGATCACGGGACCCCGGTGGTCGCCCCGGCCGGACCTCCGGGCCCGTCGTCGAACAGGGCCAGGTAGGTGTCCTCGAAGGTTGTCCCCCGGAAGGCGACCAGGGTGACCCCGTTCCCGTCCAGGGCGTCGGCGAGCTCGACCACGCGCAGGGCGTCTCCCTCCACGAACACGTCGGAGGGCCCGGCTGCCTGGGCCCGGGTCACGTCGGACCGGGACGAGAGGAGGGAGACGGTCCGGTCGACGTCAGCGGAGGCCACGGTCAGGCGGATCCGGGGATGCGTGCCGACCAGGTCGGCCATGGCTCCGACGGCCGCGAGTCGACCCTCCCGGAGGACGGCGGCGTGGGTGCAGAGCTCTTCGACCTCGGCCAGGTGGTGGCTGGAGAGCACGATGGTGGCGCCGGCGGCGGCGCGACGACGGATGGTGTCCCGGACCTCGACTACCTGGGCGGGGTCCATCCCTGTGGTGGGCTCGTCCAAAATGATGAGGTCGGGTCGACCCAGTAGGGCCTGAGCCAGGGCCAGGCGGTAGCGCATGCCGTGGGAGTAGTCCGACACCCGGCGGTCGATGGCCCTGCCGAGACCGGTGTCCGTGATGGCGCCGTCCAGGTCCGGGGCGCCGCCGGACAGCCGGATCTGCCGACAGGCCAGATCCAGGTTCCTGCGCCCGGACAGGTACGGCACGAAGCCGGGTCCATCCACCAGCGCCCCGACCCGGCCGAGCACGCGAGCACCGGGGCGTACGGGCTCCCCGAAGATCGTGACCGTTCCGGAGGTGGGCCGCACCAGGCCCAGGAGGACCTTCATGGTGACCGTCTTGCCCGAGCCGTTCGGTCCGAGCAGGCCCAGGACCTGTCCGGTGTCGACGGTCAGACTGATGTCGTTGACCGCGGTGACACCGTTGCGCAGACGTTTGGTCAGGTGGTCGATGACGATGGCCGGTGGCCGACGATCCGCCGAGGTGGTGTCCTCCCGGTCAGGCCCCATCGGAGTCACCACCGTTGAGGGCCTCCTGTTCGCCGCCGGGGATCATGGCGGCGATATCCACCACCTTCGCCCGGGGAGGCTTGTCGGCCACCACGCTCGAACCGAAGTGGTCGAGGGCGAGGGTCACGGTGCCGATACCGGCTCCGGGCGGCGTCACGCGGGCGCCGACCACGCGGCCGGAGGCGTCGACCCAGGTGTCGATGTGCAGCAGCACCGCGGGGCCGAGCACGCTCCCACCCGATGCTGTGATCTCCGAGGTGATGGTCTGGGTGAACACCGCAGCCGCCGGTCCCGTGGCATCGGCCAACGCCCGCGACAGGTTCACCGTGGCCCGGTAGTGGCGGCAGAGCGATCCCTCGAACGCCGCGGTCCCGTTCGAGGTGGCCGTCGTCGTGCCCCAGGCCAGCTCGGACAGAACCAGAGCCGGATTCACGAATTCGGTCTGGACGATGTAGGGCGGGAAGGCGACTTTGTACTTGGCGATGTCGGCGAAGTTGGCGAAGATCCAGGGGCGACCGGGCTGGAGGGGCCGACTCGAAGCCGGGGGCCTGATGAAGATGGTTCCGGGCAGGAAGATCATCTCCTCTCGGTCCGACGGCCCGCCGGGGAGTTCGAGGGTGATGGTGCCGGATGGACGGGAGAAGTCGGCGAGGCCGAGGGCACCCCTGGGTGTCGACGAACCGACCGTCGGGGTGGAATGAGCAAATGCCATCGTGAAGGCGGCGCGGAGCGCCAGGGTCCGGGTTGTGGCGGCGAGGACGACGGCGGCGGGCTGGGCCTCAGGTGAGGTGACCACCGTCGGGGAGGGTGGGGTGGTCGACGGAGGGGGCGAGGCCGACGCTGACCCCGCTAGAACCACCAACGCCGCGACCAGCGATCCCAGGGCAGTCATGGCCCGACGGCGAGGGGACCCCCGGCGGCAACGGCTCGCTTCGACCTCACTCTTGTGCATCCGGTGCTCCCGGCCGGACGATACCAGGGGATACGCGAGCTCCCGCTCGGGCCTCGACCTGGTCCCAACCGACCACCTGCGCCCGTGAGGACGGCACCGTGATGGTCTCAATAGAGCCCGACCACGTCCCCGTTCTCGTCGATGTCGATGTGTTCGGCGGCCGGATGCCGGCTCAGCCCCGGCATCGTGCGCATGTCCCCGCAGATGGCGTAGATGAAGCCCGCCCCGGCCGAGGCCCGGACCTCGCGCACCGGAAGCCGCCATCCGGTCGGGGCTCCCTTCCGGCTGGGGTCCGACGAGATGGATAGGTGGGTCTTGGCGATACAGATGGGAAAGCCGCCCAGACCGTTGGCCTCGAACAGATCGAGGCTTCGTGCCGCACCGGGGAGATAGTCGACCCCGTCGGCTCCATAGACCTGCGTGGCGATGGTCTCGATCTTCTCCCGAAGGGGCGCTTCGGACGGGTACAGGAAGCGGAACTGGCTGGGCTCGTCGGCGGCGGCCATCACCGCCTCGGCGAGGGCCGTGGCACCGGCTCCACCGTCCCGGAAATGCGTGCTGACCGCCCACCGCACGCCCATGGACTCGGCGATCTCGCCGATGGCGGCATACTCGGACTCGAAATCCTCGGGGAAGGCGTTGATGGCCACCACCGGGGTGACCCCGTGGAGCACCACGTTCTCGATCTGCTTACGGAGGTTGGACCCTCCCTCGCGCACCTGGTCGGGATCCTCCCGGAGCAGGGCCTCGGGCAGGGGGCGTCCCGCCACGATCCGGTGGGCCCCCGAGTGGGCCTTGAGGGCCCGGACGGTGGTGACGATCACCGCGGCATCCGGAACCAGACCCGAGACCCGGCACTTGATGTTGAAGAACCGCTCGGCTCCCATGTCGGCCCCAAACCCCGCTTCGGTGATGAGGTAGTCGCCGGTGTGGATGCCGATCAGGTCGGCGATGACCGAGGAGTTCCCGTGGGCGATGTTCCCGAAGGGTCCGGCATGGACGAGGACCGGGGTGTTCTCCAGGGTCTGCAGCAGGTTGGGCTGGATGGCGTCGCGCATGATGACGGTCATGGCCCCGGCTGCCCGGAGCTGCTCGGCAGTGACGGGGGAGCCGTCAGCCGTGAATCCCACCACGATCTCTCCCAGGCGTCGGCGCAGGTCCGACAAGGATGTCGACAGGGCCAGGATGGCCATGACCTCACTGGCCGCAGTGATGTCGAAGCCGGCCTGGCGGGGCACCCCGTCCTCGCGAGTGCCCAGGCCCACCACGATGTTGCGCAGGGCGCGGTCGTTCACGTCCAAGGCCCGACGCCAGGTGATGGAGGAGGGGTCGAGTCCCGCCTCGTTTCCCTGGTACAGGTGGTTGTCCACCATGGCGGCCAGCGTGTTGTGGGCCGAGGTCACGGCATGCATGTCCCCGGTGAGGTGCAGGTTGAGGGCCTCGAACGGTGCCGCCTGGCTGTAGCCGCCACCCGCCGCACCTCCTTTGATTCCGAAGGTCGGTCCCATGGAGGCTTGGCGGATGGCCGCCGTGGCCCGCTGACCCACGTGGTGCATGCCCTGGGCCAGACCCAGGGTGGTGGTGGTCTTGCCCTCACCCAACGGTGTCGGGGTCACGGCCGTCACCACGACGTAGCGGGCCCGGGGCCGATCGGCCAGGGCATCGATGGCTCCCAGCTTGATCTTGGCCACGTACTCGCCGTAGGGCTGGAGGAGGTCCTCGGTGATGCCGATCGCACCAGCCACGGTGGCGATGGGTACCAGCGTCGCCTGGCGGGCGATAGCCAGCGCGGTGGGGAGGTTCACTTCACTCACGGCCGCGGATGATCCCGACGTGCGATTGGCATTCCGCCCCTCGATCCTGTTCCCCCGGCTTCGCATCCCCGGCTTGAGCGAGCATCGTAGTGCCGCTCGGACGACCACCCCTCGGCGCGTGCCCACCCGGTGCCACCGGTACCGAGGTCCCTACGCCTTCAGCCCAGGATCGTGCCCCAGCCGGGTTCGGCTCGAGCCATGAACACAGTGGTGAGCGCCATGCTGCTGTGGAGCCACACCCCGTCGACCTGGGCGTACTCGTCATCCTCGTGGCCACACATCCACCACGAGGATCCGTCCTCTCGCCGGCACGGGGACAGCAGATCCCACCGACCCCGGGCCCGGTCGCCGTCTACGGTGATGCGCGGCTTCATGAACAGGTGCCTCGCGAAGGTGAGGGTCGGCTGGGCCAGCCGATGGGCGATGGCGTCTCTGCCGACGTGGCGTCCAAGTCCAGGTCCCCCGTCCCAGATTCCGTCCACGGTGAACAGTTCGGCGGCCTTCCGGCAGATGAGGCGGAGGGTGTCCGCGTCCACCACCTGGTCGCCCCTGAAGCGCTGGTCCACCAACTCGCCGTAACGGGACTTGAGGTCCTGCAGGTGAAGGATCGCCTCGGCCATCTCGACCCGCCGACGCAGTCCCGCCACCTCGTGTGCCAGCTCCTCGATGGTCCCCATGTCTCCTCCCACGGTCGTTGTCCTCAGTGTCGCCCACGGCGACACCACCCCCGGGTGAGGCTACCGCTGCCGGTGGGACCGCCCCCTCGGGTGATGGATGCGGCACGCGTCCAGTCATGGTCGCGCGCTACGGCTCCGAGTCGTTGTCGAAGTCATAGGTGATGGCGACGGTCTCATCGATCAGTGCCTGCCGCTGTTCGACCTGGTCATAGTCATCGGCGGACCCGTAGACACTGAAGACGAGTTCGGCGAGCCCGAGACGCCAGTCGACGGCGTCTCCCGGCCGTCTGCTGATGGAGATGTCTTCGATCCCGGGCACGTCCTTCAGGCCCTCGTGTCCATCCATGCTTGCCACCCGGCAGGCCCGGATCGGTGGGGTGGCGACGCGACGGAATCCCACTCTCGGGAAGTCGAGGGGAAAGGTGATCGACGGCTCGACTCCCAGGGCAAGCTCCATGGCCAACCGATAGAGGTCGATGTCGCCGCCCGCTAGGGCCATGAGCTCCGCTACGGCCCCGCCCACCCGACCGTTGACTTCGATCACGACGGGACCATCGGGTGTGAACTTCACCTCGGTGTGCTGGCAGCCGTACTGGATTCCGAGCGCGGCAACGGCGGATTCGGCCACCGCCCGGGCGGCCAGTGAATCGGCCGGGGAGAGGTCACTAGGGAGTACCGACCCGGTTTCACGGAACGGTTCGGCGAACGGAAACCGTCCGGTCACGGCAAGATCGTGGAACGTGCCGTCCTGGACGAACGACTCCACGGAGACCACGTCGGCGAAGCGGGACACCGGCCGGGTTGGTCCCTCGAGGTAGCGCTCGAGCAGCCATCCGTCCCCTTGTTGCCCCGACGGCCTCGGAGCGGTGAGCAGGTCGAGAAGCTGCTCGGCGCTGTGGATACGGTGGACATTGCGGCTGCCGTCACCCGAGCGCGGCTTCAGCACGGCGGGTAGGTGCAGGGACGCTATCCGGAGTAGCGCTTGCTCCCTCGACAGTCCGAAGGGAAGCTCCCAGAAGCCAGGAACGGGGACCCCAGCGGCAGCCATCGCCCGACGTTGGTGCCACTTGTCGATGAGCCGAAGAGCCACCTCGGAGGAGTGGAACTCCAGATCCAACCCGGCGGCGATGGCCGACAACGGCTCGATGGTCCGATCGTTGAACGCCACGACGCCCGTCGGACGGATGGGCCGCAGGGCATCGGCGCACTGTTCGGCACTGAGCCCGGCCACATCCACCACGACACCCACTCGGGACAGCAGTCTCGCCGGATTGGCCATCGCCGGATCGGACAGGTCGATCATCCATATCAGGTCGCACAGGCCGCGGGCCGCATCCCGAAGGGAGAACACCGACGGCGTCGTGCCGTCGTAGGAAATGATCAGCCGCTCGATGCGGGTGGGGTTCACGCTGTGGGGCAGCAGCGTTGGTCCAAGGTCACCGCTACCGGGCTCTCATCGGGTGCGCGTCCGTCCGACGTCCGGTGCGCTTCATGACCCCAGTATCTCCCGCGTACTTCGGGCAGGGCAACGTAACGCGTTTCGTTTCCATGACGATGCCCCGCCTTCCTCACCGGCCGCCCGCCATTCTCAGGGCAATCTCAGGATCATTGGCTACGTTGCCAGCCGTTGGGCCCGTTGGGTGAGGAACCGCCGTCCAAGCTCCGGGCCCAACCCTCTTTCTACTGATGGGACACTGGCCGCCGCCACCGGTCACACCGGCGAGACCAGACCGCCACCCGACCCAGGACGATCAGGTGACGCCATCTGCAGGGCGGACGATCCGGGAGGGTCCCGGCCGCACCGTCAAGCGATCGTCGGCGTCGCCTTGTCTGCCCATGAGTTCGATGAGATCGTGTCGGGCCCTGGCCACCCGCGACGCCACAGTCCCCGGAGCGCACGCGCAGACGGTTGCCGTCTCGTCGTAACTCAAGCCGTAGAGCTGGGTGAGCACGAATGCCGCTCGACGATCAGGATCGAGTCGTTGCACGAGATCGTCGACCACGATCTGGCCCGAGGGATCATGGCCGGTGGCATCTGCGGTGAGGGTGGGATCGCCTCCCGGCCCGGTGTGCTGTCGGCGGCGGACTCGGCTGCGCAGCTCGGAGGCGCACACGTGATAGGCGATGGAGAAGAGCCACGTTTTGGCCGATGACTCGCCACGGAACCGGTCGATGCCCTTGGCCATGCGCAGGAACGTTTCTTGGACGAGGTCGTCGGCGCTCTGGCCATCGACCAGTGTGGAGCACAGGCGACGCGTCGGTCCGTAGGCCTGGTCGATGAGTGCGTCGAGCGCAGCGCGGTCGCCGGCCTTCGCTCCGAGCGCCAACGCCGTCCACCGTTCCATTGATCGACCATACCGACGGAGGTCGTCGCTAGGCACCTTGTTTCGCGGAGAGTGGTTGGTATCTCACGTACAACCGCGAAGGGTGGATCACCGGCCGGGTTCATCGAGGATGGTTCCCTACGACCGGAGGGGAGTGGCTGGCGGATCGATCGCCGGGAAGAATGCGGGGTTCCGAGGCGACTACCCGATCATGGAGCACAGTTGTGGGGAGATCCGGAAGTCCATCTCGGTAGCCCTGGACGGTGAGACCCCTCCCCTCGGGCCCGATGTCGTCGAGCTCCACCTGACCGGATGCGATGCCTGTCGTCACTGGCGCGAGGCCGCCCACGAGGTGACCCGGCAATACCGCCTCCAAGGTGCTCAGATCCACACTCCCACTCCTGACGTCGTACGGACGGCCGTGGTCGCAGCCATGCCCCACCGTCGGTCATGGGTGATCGTGGTGATCCGGGTGGCGCTGGCCATCGTGGGGCTGACCCAAGTGGTGATCACCGGCCGACT
Organism: uncultured Acidimicrobiaceae bacterium; assembly: GCA_963738545.1. Taxonomy (GTDB): domain Bacteria; phylum Actinomycetota; class Acidimicrobiia; order Acidimicrobiales; family RAAP-2; genus Bog-756. Next base: position 23,754 of record CAVTXA010000007.1, on the reverse strand, counting down.
GCTGCTGTCCGGCGATAGCGACCGCCTCCGTGATCTCGGAGCGGTGGGCGTGGCGCTAGGGGTCGGTTTCCTGGTGGCGGCGGTCCATCCCTACCGTGCCACCGCGATCCGACCGATCGTGGCGACCGCCGCCCTGCTGCTGGTTGGCTCGGCCCTGTTCGACCTGGCCCACCACCGGACGACGGCCTCCGACGAGGCCCCGCATCTTCTGGCGGTCGTCGGCTGCCTGCTGGTCATGGTTCTGGCCTGGTGGGTCCCCGATCCTGAGGTCCCCCCGTCCAGGCTGGTCCGGCGCATCTGCCAGAGGGGACGGGTCGTGTTTCCGGGCTCTCGGCATTCCACCCCGCAGTGGGGCCACGCCGCAACGCCCATCGGCGCCGCCATGGCTTCGGACGCCAGGTCATGTTGTGGAGGCCGAAGCGGCTCCAGAGTGGTCGACGTGCCGGGCATCGCGGCACTTGCCGTGCCGACGATGGACAACGTAGGGCGGCGGGATCGTCACTGAGCGTCCCGGGGGGTCGGTTGCAGCAGGGCAGGGAACTCCGCTGACGATGGACCCTCGGGCGGGTCCCGGTGCGGCTCGGAGGGTGGAGGTGTGGTCCACCAACGAGTCAGATCTCGTCGACGGTCCTGGGTGTGCGCAGCATCATCATGGAGGCTGCCACGAGCAACACAGCACCGACCACGGTGAAGACGAAGTGCCACCAGCTCCAGCTGAACTGCCTGGTCACCGCCACTGACGACGCTGATGTCGACGAGCATCCCTGGAAGGTCGGACAGGTGGTACTGGTCGGAATGGACGTGATGACCGTGCTGGTGAACCGGTTGATGGTCCACAGCACCCACATGGCCCAAAGACCGACGACAACGACGATGCGCAAGGGCTGATTGCGGATACCCACGCGGTGATCTTGCCAGATCTTCCGGCCGAGCGGCCTGCGGCAGGCAGATCGGAGGCCTCCACGAGCGTCGCCATCCCGGTGGTGTTGGCACGCCATCGGCATCGGGCACCTGCGCCGAGCAGACGCGCTCGGGGTCGTTTCACCATGAGAGACCGGCCTCAACGCGGGAAACGGTCGGAATCGAGGACCTCACCGATTTCCAGGGCTACCTGGATCAGCACTGGATCCTTCACGTACCTGCCGGTCCCGGGCCATCGCTTGGAGTCCCTCGGTCGGGCAGTACGTGTGCTGAGGACACGGCGAGCGAGGCGTGCCTGTCGATTACGTGGTCGTGGTCACCGATCCTGCCGTGGTGGTCGTGGTACTCGGCAGTGTGGTGGTCGTAGTCGTGGTCGTTGTGGTGGTGGTCGTGGTGGTCGTGGTGGTGGTCGTGGTGGTCGGTGGCACCGTGGTGGTGGTGGTTGTCGTCGTTGTGGTTGGTGGCACCGTGGTGGTGGTGGTCGGTGGCACCGTCGTATTCGTGGTCGTCGTCGGTGACTTGGTGGGTGAGGTCACCGTGGCGCCCGCTGTTCCGAAGGTAAAGGGCAGCTTCACGAAGGTAGGCAGTGCGGACACCAGGGGCAGCTTCAGTGCCTTGACCACTGGGAGTGCGGGGATCTTGATCTTCGTGCTCTTCGCGGGAGTGGTGTTGGGCGTGATCGGCACTGGTGTGGCCGAGCCCGGGACGACATGCAGGCCGTTCGGAAGCGTCGAGGTCGTCGCCGAGTCCGCCGTGTTCTGGGCGGAGGACTTGCCGACGAAGAGGATGGCACTCAGTCCGGCCACGATGACGGCGCCGGCGACGATGATCGACCACCGCCAGAATGTCTCGTCACCCGCTTGTTCAGTAGCCACGCATTCTCCTCACCAACTGTGATCAGTGTGATCACTGCCGTCCCACACCTACCCCTTGCGGCTCCGCACTGGCGTGTGGCGCCCCTAATGACCTCGACAACTACGCACCCGCCCGCCCGAGCACCCCTCACGCCTGACCGCTCGGTTTCCAACCCCTGCCTGCCGACCAGGCACCGACACAGAATGGGAACCCGTAGCCGAGTACGAGGAGAGTTCTGCGATTTGAATCGTGCCATGTCCGAAGGGTCTTCGGCCACATGCGTCACTGCGGGTGCCGAGACAGCGTCTGAGAGCGCGAAACCAAGGACTCAGGGGCGAAAATCCGCCGATTTCAGATCCGCCCGCCAGGTCAATGCGTGTCGGGGAAGAAACGGGGCAGGAAGTGGCGATTGGCCGCCAGGAGGGTGTCGGCCAGGCGTTCGGCCAGCGGATACTGCCCGACCAGTGGATTGGCCACCAACGCCCGCACCATGGTGTCCCTGCTCCCTGATCGCGCTGCGGCAACGGCGAGACGCTCGTAGGCCTTGCAGTGGGCGACGAGCCCGGCCATCTCGTGGGGAAGGTCCCGCTGGGGAAGTGGATGGGCCCCGGTGCTGTCAACCGTGCACGTCACCTCGACCACGGCGTCGTCGGCCAGTCCCGGAACGGCGCCGTCATTGCGGACATCGACCACCTGTGTGTCGCCGGTTCCGGCGTGCAGCGAGGCAATGAGCCGGACCGCCGCCTCGGAGTAGAACGCACCGCCCCGGTGGGACAGCTTGTCGGGCTTGGTGTCGCGGGAGGGATCGCGATACTCGGCCAGCAAGTCGGCTTCGAGCTCAGCGACGACCTCCGCCCTTGACCGCCACCCGGGGGCGGACTGTTCGGCCACGTCCTGGTCGAGGCAGTAGTAGTAGTGGAGGTAGTACGAGGGGAGGGCTCCGAGCAGCCGCAGCAGGCCTGGCGGGGACCCACTCTCCAGCTCGAGTTCCGGGCTGAACTGGGCCAACAGCTCGGGCAGGCGATCGACGCCGTCGACCTGGGCCGACCGCACCCAGGTCAAGTGATTGAGCCCCACATGCTCGATCTGTACCCGGTCGGGATCGATCCCCAGATAGTGACCGAGACGACGCTGGACGTGGATGGCCACATTGCACAGGCCGACGGCCCGGTGTCCCTCGTCGACCAGGGCCTGGGTGACGATGCCCACCGGATTGGTGAAGTCGACCACCCAGGCGCCAGCGGCACCGTGGTCGGCTGTCTCCTCGGCGATGTCGAGGACCAGGGGGACGGTCCGCAGGGCTTTGGCCAACCCTCCGGGACCCGTCGTCTCCTGACCGAGGCAGCCAAAACCGACGGGGAGGGTTTCATCGGTGTGCCGGGCGGCCTGGCCACCCACCCGCAGCTGGATGATCACGAAGTCGGCTCCGTCAACCCCCCGTCGTCGGTCGTCGGTGGTGACCAGATCACCGGTCCACCCCCGTCGCCGCAACATGCGACCGGCCATGCCTCCGACGACGTCCAACCGGTCGAGGTCCGGGTCCACCAGCACGAGCTCGTCAACGACCACCCGGTCCTCATGGTCGCACAGGCTGTCGACCAGCTCTGGGGTGTAGGTGCTCCCTCCCCCGATCACAGCCACCTTCGTTCCCACGCGGTGAACGTAACATCCCCGTGTGGACCGGAGTGAGCGATGATCATCGGCCAACAGCCCGAGGACCTGCTGATCGCCGTCGACGGGGGAGCATCAAAAACCGACGTGTGGCTCCTAACCGTCGACGGGACACTGGTCGGCTCGGCCCGCGGGGAAGGGTCCAATCACCAGTTCTCCGGCATGGACGTGGCCATGGATGCTGTCGGTGCCGCGGTCGACGAGGCCATTGCCGACGCCGGAGTCACGAGCGCCTCACGACCGATTGCCCGCCGAGGAGTGTTCTGCATGGCGGGATTGGACCTGCCGGTGGACGAAGAACGTTTGGTCTCGGCCATCGGGAGGCGTGGCTGGGTGGACGATGCATCGGTCTTCAACGACTCGTTCGCCGTGCTCCGCGCCGGGGCTCCCGCGGGATGGGGGGTAGGGGTGGTATGTGGATCGGGCCTCAACTGCGTCGGCCTGGGTCCTGAGGGTTCCGTCGTCCGGTTCCCCTCGCTCGGCGAGCTGTCCGGCGACCTGGCGGCCGGCGGTTCCTGGCTGGGTGTGCGGGCACTCGGTCTGGCCCTGCGCTCGCGTGACGGTCGGGGCCCACCCACGGCCCTCGCCGAAGCGGTGCCGGCCTATTTCGGCCGGGTGGATCCGGAGGCGGTGCTGTCGGACGTCTACTCGGGAGCCCTCGGCTACGGGAGGCTGTTCGAGTTGGCCAGGGTGTGCATCGACGCGGCGTCGTCCGGGGACCCGGTGGCCACCGAAGCCGTGGACTTCCTCGCTGACGAGGTGGTGGCCATGGTGACGGCTGCGGCCACGAGGCTGGGCGTGCTCAGGTCCCAGGTCGACGTGGTGCTCGGTGGGGGACTGTTCCACAGCGACCATCCCGGATTCGGCCCACGGATCGAGCACCGGGTCCGGGCCGCTGTACCCCGGGCGGCCTTCCAATACCTGGACGCTGCGCCGGTACTGGGGGCGGCCCTGTTGGCCCTGGACGCCGCCGGGGCGTCGCAGGAGGCCAAGGAACGGGTGCAGAGAACAGCACGGTGACCTCGGATCGAGAACCCATCGACCACATGCCCCGTCTGTCGAGGTGCTGGCCATCGAACGGCCCGAGACGTTGTATGTCCCTACCGGCCCCGTCGATAGCGTCGGACGACCCCGCCTCCGAACCACGCCAGACCGCCGATGAGGGCGGCAACGAGGACGATGATCCACAGCGACCACGTGAAGTGCCAGAGCAAGAAGTGGACCCTGACCTTCTCGGTGTTCTGGATCATGAAGATCACCAGCGCAGCGATCCCCACGAGCGAAACGATTGCCCCACCGCCGATCCGACCCCGTTGCGGCATCCGCATCCCCCATGTGCTCGACGACGTCTCCGCGGTCTCAGCGTACCCGGACGGTTGGTCCTGACCGAGGTTCACCATGGACACCCTGTCGGAATAGATCTATCATTACTAGTACCATGTTGAGCGTCCACATAGACAGGGCCGAGTCCATTCCTCTCCATGATCAAGTGGCCGCCGAGATCCGCCGGGCGATCGCCGAGGGTGAAGCCGGTCCTGGCGACCGGTTGCCGTTGGCCAAGGACCTGGCTGCGGTCCTGGGAGTGAACAAGAACACGGTGTTGCGGGCCCTCCACATCCTTCGGGAGGAGGGGCTTCTCGACTTTCAGCGGGGACGGGGCATCACCGTGGCCGGTTCGGCCGAGCGAGGTGCGGTCGTGCACCGGATTCGAGATCTCATCGAGTACTGCCGCCACCAGGGCTACCGCCGGGACGAGGTCATCCAGATCATCGAGGGTCTCCCGTGAGGCCCCGGGCTCCACTCGGAGAGGTCATCGCGTGACCCTGCTGGTCGAGGAGCCCAACGCAGCGGACGACCGCAATCTGGAGCTTCTCTTCAAGGAGGCCCGCCGACGGAGACGGCGCCTCCGATCCCTGTGGATCACCATGGTGGCTGTCTTCGCGGTCTTCCTGGCCAGCCTGGGACTGAGGTTCCACCTCTTCGTCGGTCCGATCGCCCGATCCGTTGCGACCAGTGCGCAGCCTGCGTGGCCCTCCCACCTCCGCACCGGGGCAACACTCGTCTACGCCCTCACCGACCTTCGGGTGTTCGACGCGGACTCCGGTACCAGCCGGATCCTGGACCTTCCCGCGCCCTACGGGGGTAGCAACGACTTGGCCATGGTGTCGGTCGGCAGCTCGCTCGTGCTCAACCGGGGCAATACGGCGTGGCTCTATCCCGAGGGGATCAACGGTGCGCCCATTGATCTAGGTCCATCTGAGGGGGTGTTCAGTGGCCCGAACAGCAACCAAGCGTGGATATGGTCACAGCCCTGTATTCCGATCATCGGATGCTCGAACTACAACGCACCCCAGATGGGAAGCGTCCATTTGATCGACAGCAGCGGGAGGCAACTGGGAGCGGCCGTGGCCTTGCCGGGAGGGGCAGGGTGGCACCCGATGGGTCCCGCCGGCAAGGCCGGCCTGGTGCTTGGCGAGCTTCCCCCCTACGGCGATATTCCTCCAGCCTCCGCCGATGAGGAGGAAGTCTGGAATCCTCTCACCGGCCATGTCGTTCGTCGGTTCGCAAATGCGTCCGTGATCGGTGCCGGTGGCAATGTGATCGTCTGGGAGAAGGACCAGCACTGCGTGACCGGATGTTCCGTGCATGTCTTCAATGTGCAGACCGGCTCGGATCGGGCCGTGCAGCTTCCTCCGGATGTCACGACCACCGGCTTCGCGGCGATTTCGCCCGATGGCTCGACCGTTGCCCTGACGGGGGCCCTGGGTGGGACGCCAGCCATTCCCTACCCCGAGGCGGTCTTCGTGATCGGCCCCCGCGCCCACGGGGCCATCCTGCTGGCCGGCTCCGAGCAGCCGACCAATCCCAACCTCGGCCCGATGGCCCTCTCGTGGTCGAGCAGCGGATGGTTGTTCTCATCCTCCGTGGGTACGACGACGGTTCATGCTTGGCGGCCGGGAGAACGTCGGGCCCGGGTGCTTCCAAGCCTGAGGCTCCCCAAGGTCACGCACCTCGTCAATGAGGACCCCGAACTGATCGCGTTGTGATCGCTCGGGAATGCGTCGGTGTCGTATGGGGCGATGCAGGTTCCGTCGAGGCCAAGGTCGAGCAGCACCTCGTGGCCGACCCACTCCGGCACTCGAGGTGGAGTGGTGGGGGACTCTAAGAAGATTTCTCCGCCTCCCGGGGCTACCGTCGACATCGTGAAGGAACGGCGGAAGCACTACATCGGAATTGTCGAGGTGTGGGCCAACGGGGCCAAGAGGCTAGAGACCTCGGCTCGGCTGGTCGGCTACTCCAGCGTGTCGGTGATCCAAACCCTCGGGAACGAGGATGAACCCTTCGAGGGCCAGACCTCGTGGGACGGTCATATCGAGATCTCAGAGACTGACGCCCAGGCCATGATCGCAGAACGGCTCGAATTGAGATTGCCTGACGGTCGGGCTGGAGAAGCCCGGCTCGACGGCACTGGTGGTCGCGTGGAGGGCTTTGGCGTCGTTCCGTTCGATTAGCCTTGAGGGCTCACCGACCGTCCCCTAACCCCGGTGTCGTGGGCGGTTGTCGGCCTCCCCCTCAACGGCACGTTGATGATGGACGCCACAACCCGGGGAGGCAAGACTTCCACCGTGACGGACGGCGAACTTGTTGAGACTCTGAACGCTTCATTCTCAGCATTGGAGCACGTGGCCGACCAGGACTGGGCACGGCCAGCCGGTTCGCTTGCCTGGACCTGCTGGCAGACGATCGACCACACGATCGACTGCGTTCACTCCTTTGCACTCCGGATTGGCGCAGAGGCAGATTCTGGCTTTCTCCCCTTCGCTCCCATGCATGCCAAGGCGACGGCAAGCCCGGTTGACCTCTTGAGGGGACTACGAGGTGTCTCCGCCCTGCTTGTTGCCATCGCCCGCGACTCTCCGCAGGACCGGACGGCATCTGATGGGATCGTGACCCTCAGCCTCGCCGATTGGCGTTCGAGAACTGCGTACGAGATGGCCCTGCACGCCTACGACGTTGCGATTGGACTCGGTGGGTCGTTCGCTCTACCAGACGAACTGGCTTCCTCAATTATCGAGAGCACGGCGCTTTGGATGTTTGATGGGACGCGACTCCAGGGTGCTTCGGGAAGCTGGATGGGTCTGGTGAAAGGCTCGGGCCGATAGGTCACCGGGCCTGCCCGCCAACGCCGGAACGGTAGGACACCTGCACTTGTTCCACGTGACAGCCGGGTGAGTTCCCGGCAGTCAGACTGGTACGCGTGACCGCTGGAACCGAAGCTGCCGTGAGGGCCGCCCAACGGCTGGGGCTTGAACCAAACAACCCCTTCCTCATCCAGGAGACCAACAACACGGTGGTCTGGCTTCGCCCTTATCCGATCATCGCCAAGGTCGGGCCGCACGGCTACAGCCCGACCATGTTGCGTCATGAGCTTGAGGTTGCTTCGGCCCTCGCCGCCGCCGGGGCACCGATAGCGGCTCCGTGGCAGGACGTTGGTCTGCTCACGGACCCTGAAACGGGCTTTGTGATCTCGCTTTGGGATCGACACGAGACGCTGGCGGGAGCAGCGCCAGCAGGAACCAGCGTGGCCGGTTCTCTGCATGTTCTTCACGACGCCATGGCCCGGATCAGGGTCCCTCTGCCGAGCTTTCGAGTCGCCATCGCACATGCGCAGCTCGTGGCCGCCAGGGATCAACCAATGGCTGCTCTTGATCCCGGCGACCGTGAGTTTCTGCGACGCAGCTTCGCTGAGCTATCCCGACAACTCGAAGACCGCACCTACCTCGAACAACCCCTGCACGGTGAGCCTCACGAAGGCAACCACCTGCTCACTCGGGAGGGGATCCGGTGGATCGATTTCGAGGGTGCGTGCTGTGGTCCACTGGAGTGGGATCTGGCTTCTCTAAGCGTGGAGAGCCAGTCGGAGTTCGAGGATATTGATCGATCCTTGCTGGAACTGCTGATGTCGCTCAATAGCGCCCGAGTCGCAACGTGGTGCTGGGTGCAGGCACGGTTTCCCGAGATGCGGCGACATGGTGAACACCACCTGACTCTGCTTCGGGCGGAGAAGTGACAGCCCCATAGGTGTATTTTTCGGGACCGCATCGGGGCCAAATCGGCCGCTCGTGGGGCCATTCGTAAAGGTGTGTGGCATTGTCGTGGCGGTGACTCGTAGACGTGAAAATGCCCTCTGACCTGCGGGAAAACAGGTCAAAGGGCATCGTGGAGGTGGCGGGAATCGAACCCGCGTCCTCCGGCTTCTCAATGGGTCTTCTCCGAGCGCAGCCGGCCTTAGATTGTCGGGACTGACTCCGCTACCGGCAGCAGTGTCTCTCCGTATCCGACTGAGTTGTCCCTGACGGCCCGTCGGCGCAGCTGTTCAGGTAAGTCCCACTTGATGGCGCCCGGTTCCGGCCCGTAGGACTGAGACCGGTCGGACGTCGCAGTTTCTAGGCTGCGAGCGCGAGCTGAGGCTCGGCGTTTATTTTTGGTTCCGGCTCTTTAACGTGGCTCCGGAGACCACGGCTCGCTTCTCCCACCTCGACGACCAGAGTCGAAGCCTGTCACCCCCTGGGGTTTGTCCACACGGCCTGACCCAGGGCCCGACCGAGGTACTCATCTTACCGCCATCAGCGGTGCGAGCCTCCACGTGAGGCTGCGCGGGCCTCCCGTGCTGCCTCACGACTGGCGTCCCGGGAAGCGATGGCGTGGCGTTTGTCGTACTGGCGGCGTCCCCGGGCCAGGGCCAGCTCCACCTTGGCCCGACCCTCTTTGAAGTAGATGGACAGCGGCACCATGGTCAACGACTGCTGCTGGGAGCGGCCCATCCACTCATCGATCTGCCGACGGTGCATGAGGAGCTTCCGTCGGCGGTCCGGTTCGTGGGCGCCGAACCCGTTGGCCTGGGCGTAGGGGGGAACGTGGACGCCGAACAGCCACATCTCACCATCGATGATCCGGGCGTAGGCGTCCTGGAGGGCGATCCGGCCCGCTCGCAGGGATTTCACCTCTGACCCTTGGAGGACGATGCCGCATTCCGTGGTGTCCAGGATCTCGTAGTCGTGACGGGCACGACGGTTCGAGGCCACCACCTTGTTGGCCTCGGCCGCGACCTTCTGACCCGAGGGGCGGGTCGCGCCGGATCGACCGGACTCCACCGATGTCGCCTTCTTCTTCGCTGCCGTCATGCCTAGGCGACGGTAGTCGCCCGATCCGGGGGCGGGTTCCCCTATCGTGCGTACCACCATGCTCCTGCTTCCCAAACTGGTGCACGACCAGATGGTGGCCCACTGCCTGGGTGGCCTTCCCGATGAGGCCTGCGGACTGCTCGGCGGCACACCGGAGACCGGTGAGGCGGTCACCTGTTACCCGACCCGGAATCTGGCCGCATCAGCCAAGCTCTACACCGTCGACCCCAAAGAGCATCTGCGGGCCGATCGTGATGCGGAGTCCGCGGGGTACTCGATCATCGGTGTCTTCCACTCCCACACGCACACCGAGGCCTACCCGTCCCCGACCGACGTGGCCCAGGCACCCGATCCGAGCTGGCACTATGTCTTGGTTTCCCTGCGCGATATCCAGCCGGTGGTCCGCAGCTACACCATCGTCGACGGTGTGGTCACCGAGGAGCAGGTCCGGCTCCAGCCCCGGTAGAATCCGAACCGAACTCGTCAACAATCGCCGAGTGGCCGGAACCCCGAACCCGAGGAGACCCTGTGCCCGTCCAAGTCAACCTGCCGACCGTACTGCGGTCCCACGCCGGTGGTGCCAAGGCCGTTTCCGTCGACGGAACCACCGTGGGTCAGGTGTTGGAGGCCCTGGCCACCACCTATCCGGGACTGTCGGGCCAGGTCATCGACTCGGACGGAACGCTGCACAAGTTCGTGAACGTCTACCTGAACGATGATGACGTCCGGTACCTTGCCGCCCTGGACACTCCGGTCACCGAGGCCGACGAGATCTCCATCCTCCCGGCCGTGGCTGGAGGTTCAGTGTCCGGGGCGGAGCGCCGACAGCGATGACCGCCTACGGCTCCGTGCTGGAGCTGATCGGGAACACCCCCCTGGTGGACATCAGCTCACTGAGCCCAAATCCCGGTGTGCGGATCCTGATCAAGCTGGAGGGGCAGAACCCCGGTGGCTCGGTCAAGGACCGGATCGCGCTGTCCATGATCGAACAGGCGGAGAAGGACGGCATCCTGAAGCCGGGCCAGACACTGATCGAGCCGTCGTCGGGCAACACCGGCATCGGGATGGCGTTGGTGTGTCGGTTGAAGGGCTATCACCTGAAGGTGGTCCTGGCCACGAACGTCTCCATCGAGCGCCGCCAGCTGCTCGAAGTATGGGGTGCCGAGATCATCGAGTCCCCGGGATCGGAGGGGTCCAACGGGGCGGTCCGGCGGGCCCAGGCCCTGGCCGACGACCATCCCGAGTGGGCGTTCCTCTACCAGTACGCCAACCCGGCCAACCCCAAAGCCCACTACGAGGGGACGGGTCCCGAGATCTGGCGTGACTGCCCCGAGGTGACGCACTTCGTCGCCGGACTGGGCACATCAGGGACCCTGCTCGGCGTGGGCCGCTTCCTGAAGGAGCAGAATCCCGCGATCAAGGTGCTCGCCATCGAGCCCCCGGCCGGCGAGATCGTCGACGGACTGCGAAACCTCGACGACGGATACATCCCGCCCATCTTCACTGAGAACAACGGAGCTGACCTGCTGGATGGCAAGCGGATCGTTCGGCCGCGAGAGTCGATCGAGTGGACCCGGCGCCTCACCGAGGTGGGCATCTTCGCCGGAATCTCCTCGGGGGCGGCCCTCGCGGGAGCCGCCAAGACGGCGGCCCAGCTCGACGAGGGGACCATCGTGGTGGTGGCCGCCGATGGCGGATGGAAGTACCTGTCCACCGAGGCGTGGACCGGAGACCTCGATGACGTCGAGGAGCGGGCCAAGGCCATCACCTACTTCTAGGACTCGGACCCGTCGACCCCTCCCGGGACATCCGCAGCGGCCCGACACACGACCTACGCTGGTGCAATGCCCCACGGTCCGCCAGAACCGGCCCGGCCCTTCCCAGGGGAGACCTGAGTGGAGGGGGGCACCCCTCGTCTGTCGCTCCGCATCCTGGGCTGTGACGGGAGCTGGACCGGCCCGGGAGGGGCGGGAAGCGGCTACCTGGTGTCCTCGGGTGGTACCCATGTGCTCCTCGATCTGGGTCCAGGGACGTTCGCCAACCTTCAGCTCCACCTCGATCCGGCGCTGGTGGCTGCGGTGGTGATCACCCATCGGCACCCCGATCACTGGACCGACCTCTACTCGCTGGTCAACCATGCCCGCTTCGCCCTCGGTCGGGAGTCCCTCCCCGTGTACGCCCCGGCCGATCTCGCCGGCCGGACGGGCCTCGGCGGTTCCCCCGCCCTCGATTGGCACCCTGTGTCCGACGGCGCTTCGGTCGACGTGGGTGCTCTGAGCCTCTCGTTTCACCGCACTGACCACCCCGTGGAGACGCTGGCCGTCCGCGTCGACGGCGCCGGCCGGGTCCTGGGATACTCTGCCGACAGCGGAACCCGGTGGGCGCTGTCGGAACTGGGATCCAACCTGGACCTCGCACTGTGCGAGGCCTCCTTCACGGCCGAGTACGAAGGGACTCCCGGTCACATGAGTGGACGTCAAGCCGGCGAGCAGGCCAGCCGGGCCGGCGCCCGGCGCCTGGTGCTGACCCACCGGTGGCCTACCATCGAGGCCTCGTCAGTCCTGACGGAGGCCGAGGACAGGTTTGCCAAACCGGTCGAGCAGGCCGCAATCGGAAAGGAATTCCTACTGTGACGCAGGGAACTACGACCGGACGGGGGGACGGCCGCGGTACGGACGAGTTGCGACCGGCCTCGTTCGAACGCGACTTCACCGTCTTCGCCCCGGGTTCGGTGTTGGTGTCGATGGGACGTACCCGTGTGCTGTGCACGGCGTCCATCGAGGAGCGGGTGCCGCCGTGGATGCGGGGGAGTGGCAAAGGATGGGTGACTGCCGAATATTCGCTCCTCCCCGGATCGACCGGTGAACGAGTGAGCCGTGAAGCGGCCAAGGGGAAGCAATCGGGGCGGACCCAGGAGATCCAGCGGCTCATCGGGCGATCCCTGCGCTCGGTCTGCGACATGGTGACGCTCGGTGAGATGCAGATCACGGTGGACTGCGATGTGCTCCAGGCTGACGGCGGCACTCGGACGGCGTCGATCTGCGGGGCGTATGTGGCCCTCCATGACGCGCTGACCCGACTGATCCAGAAGGGCACACTTCGGGCCAATCCGCTGACCGAGGCCGTGGCCGCGGTCTCCGTGGGCGTCGTGGACGGTGTGTGCATGCTCGACCTTCCCTATGAGGAGGACAGCCGTGCCGAGGTGGACATGAATGTCGTGATGACATCGTCGGGCCGGTTCATCGAGGTCCAGGGGACCGCCGAGGGCATGCCGTTCACCAAGGGGGAGCTCGACGAGATGCTGAGTCTCGCCGAACACGGGATCGCCCAGCTGCTGGATCTCCAGACGGAGACCCTGGCTGTGCCGCCCACCCCCCGCTGACGTGGCCCAGCTCGACCTCGTCATGGCCAGTGCCAATCCCGACAAGGCCGCGGAGATCGCCGCCATTTTGGGTGCCGTGCCCGAGATCCGGCTGCATTCCAGGCCGCCGGACGTACCCGAGGTGGACGAGACCGGCGACACCCTCATCGAGAACGCCCGGCTGAAAGCGGTCGCTCTCATGGAAGCCACCGGCATGGCCGCAGTCTCCGATGATACGGGTCTCGAGATCGACGCCCTCGGTGGTGCGCCGGGGGTGTACTCGGCCCGGTACTCGGGTGAACACGCCACCTACGCCGAGAACGTGGCCAAGGTCGTGGCCGAGCTGGAGCGGGTCGGAGCCACGGTGCCCGCACAGCGCACAGCCACCTTCCGCACGGTGGCCTTCGTGGCTTATCCCGGAGGAGGCGAAGTGTGGGCCGACGGGACGGTCGAGGGGACCATCGCGCCGGGTCCCGTCGGTGACGCCGGCTTCGGTTATGACCCGGTGTTCGCGCCGGTGGGCTGTGGAGGGCGCACATTCGCCCAGATGACCCCGTCGGAAAAGCACCGGATCTCCCATCGGGGCCGAGCGTTCCGGGCTCTGGCCGAACTCCTGGGTTCCGACTCCTGATCCTCGTGAGCCGAACGGCGCGCGAGTAGCGTCATTGTCCTGGTGACCGGCAGGGACTTGACGTGAGCGAGGTGTCGCAGGGTCCTGGCTGGTGGCTGGCTTCGGACGGGAGGTGGTACCCGCCCGAACAGGCCCCGGGCTACGTTCCCCGCGACGTAGCTCCCGACGCCGGCTCCTTCACCGGGCGCACCGACGCCGGGCTTCCCCTGCCCTCGACCACGGGGACGGAGGCGCCCGGATTCGGCCCTCCATCGGCTCCCGGCGGAGGCGTACCGCCTGCGTACGGCTATCCGCCCCAGCAGCCGCCCTCGTACTATCCGTACGCACCCAACGGGTACTACCCGGACGGGCGCATTCCCTACCCGATGGGGCCGATGGTCCAGGCTCGCCAGACCAACCCGCTGGCGGTTGCGTCGCTGGTCTGTGCCTGCGTCGGCATCGTCCCGTTCCTCGGCATCATCGGCGTGATCCTCGGCTTCGTCTTCGGACTGGTGGCCAAGGGCCAGATCAAACGGACGGGTGGGGTGCAAGAGGGCAACGGCCTGGCGACCGCGGGGATCATCATCAGTGTCGTGATCACCGCTCTGTGGATCATCCTGTGGATCGTGTTGGCCTCGTCGAGCACCCAATTCTGCACCAACGGGAACTGCTGACGGACCGATTGGCCGGGACGACCGGGGCCCGAACCGAAGCGCCCGCGGACGCTTCCGGTCGAGCGCGTCAGGCCACGCCGTTGCCCCCGGTGGTGCCGGTGTCCACGCTCGGGGACCACGGATCGTCGGCGATGGGGGGAGGCATGATGGTGACCTGGGCCAGTCCACCCTGTTGACCGTCAGTGGCCAGGGCGGTGGCCGACTCCGGCGGTGGTGGAGGTGCTCCATCCAGATCCATCTCGTCGGCCAGGGTAGGCGCGGGGATCGGCGGAACGGGAGGGGCGGGCAGCGAGGCGATGTCCCCGTCGGCATCGACCGGAGGCTCCACCGGCAGGCCCAGGAGCTGGGGATGGACGTCTTCTTCCCCTTGCTCGCCTCGGAGCTCGATGAGCCCGGCCGAGTGCAGGTCCCGCAGCGTGCGGAGCCCACCGATCTGGTCGTCGCCGATGCGGTCCAGGATCTCCTTCACCGAGAGGTCACCGCTGCCTACCGTGGCCAACACCCGCCATTGGTCGGTGCGGATCTGGATGTCCTGCCCGGGAGGCTCGGGGGCGAGGGTCACGATGGCCTCGAACGGTACGTCGTGGCGAATCTCCCTCCACTCCTCGACCTGGGGGCGCACCTCGTTCAACACGGCCCCCACCGGGACGGTGGGCTGACCACTGGAGGACACCACGCCGACCGTGAAGTAGAACCATCCCTCGACCACACAGGCCAGTTCGAAGACGGCTTGCCCGATGGTGGTCGCCGCGCCCACGTGGGCGTTCGAGAGTTCGCCGTCGGCCAGCCAGACCTTGCCGTCGACGGCGTCACTGACCACGTGGAGCTCGCCGGTCTGCTTGGTTGACGCGAGCATGGAGAGTACGTCGGACAGTGAGAAGGCGGCCAGGGAGCCCACAAGGGATGCCGCCGGTGCCTCCTCAGACTCGTGCTCGAACATATTGGGTTCCTTCCCCTCTGCACTCGGTCCCGACCGTGCGGTCGGATCCGGTATCGCCGTCACCGTTCCCTCGGAATCCGACGATCCGACAGCGGGTTCACTCGCGTGACCGGAAGGCCCCTCGATCGTGCTCCCCTGCTCGTCCATCGGTGATCCTTCCGAGGACCGGCGTTTCCAAGCCATCTCCGCGTCCTTCGTTCGCGACACCTGCGCCGTTCATATTAACCGCTAGGAGTGGCTTACTCAACACTTTAAGTGGGCATTTTCTTCGTCCAGATCCACCTCGGCCGGGCCCATCTCCGCGTGGCCAGACCCCGGAAGCCCCGTGGGAACTGCCCGGTAGGGGTCCGATCGGCCCTACGATTCCTTGCCCTTGCGGGTTGGGCAGCCCGGGGATCGGCGGGTTCGACCGTTGGGTGGCATCGGGCCATGATCGGGTGATGCCCGATGAACGAGTCCCGCGCCCCTTCTCGCCCTACGAAGAGTTCCAACACCTCCGGTTCGAACGACCCCGGCCCGGAGTCCTGCTCGTGACCATCGATCGACCGGAGGTCCTCAATGCGGCCAACGAGCGGCTCCACCGGGAGTTCTCGGAGGTCTGGCCGGTGATCGACGCTGACCCGGCGGTGGCGGCCTCGGTCATCACCGGGGCAGGCCGGGCCTTCTCGGCCGGCGGGGACCTGGCCATGGTCGAGCGCATGACCACCGATCACGCCGCCGTGGTCGAGCAGTGGCGGGATGCCAAGGCGGTCGTCGACGCCATGCTGGCCTCGGTCAAGCCCGTTGTGTCGGCCATCAACGGCGTCGCCGTCGGTGCCGGGCTGGCCGTGGCGCTGCTGGCCGATGTGAGCATCATCGCCCGGTCGGCACGGCTGTCGGACGGCCACACCCGGTTGGGGGTGGCTGCCGGTGATCACGCCGCCATCCTCTGGCCTCTCCTCTGCGGGATGGCGAAGGCGAAGTACTACCTCATGACGGCGGACTTCATCGACGGGGAAGAGGCCGAGCGCATCGGCCTGGTGACCCGCTGCGTCCCCGATGCCGAGGTGGTCGGCGAGGCCCTGGCCATCGCCGAGCGCCTGGCCCGGGGGAGTCGCACCGCCATCCAATGGACCAAACAGGTGCTCAATCAGTGGATGGTGGTCAACGCCCCCGTGTTCGGGGAGTCCCTGGCGCTGGAGATGCTCGGGTTTCTCGGTCCGGACGCCGTCGAAGGCCTCGCTGCCGTGAAGGAACACCGAACCCCTGACTTCCCCTCAGCTCGCCTGACGCCCTAGTGGCCCGCAGTGGCGGCCCCGCGCACGGGTGCGCTCAGGACACCGTTACGAGGGTGCCGATCGGGGTGAGGGGATACACGACGGCCGCGTTGGCCGGGGGCATCTCTACGCAGCCGTCACTCTGTGGATACCCGTAGCCGCCCCGAACGAAGCCGTGGAGGGCGTCGCCCCCGTTGAAGTAACTGACCCACGGGATGCCCGGGTCGACGTACTTGGAACCATCGGGATTGGTGCCGGACATGGTCGTCACCTTGTACCGTAGGTAGACCGGGAAGGTGCCCGAGGCCGTCGGGGCTCCGGGGACGCCGGTGTTGGCCCGGGTGGAGTAGACGGCCGCTCCGTTGCTGTAGACCGTGGTCGTCTCCGGGAGGGATTTCGACACGTACACGTAGTTGTACGGGGCGGTGTTCACCGAGCCGCCGGCGGCGTCACTCAGCAGGTCCTCCCACACGGCCGGTCCGGCCACGCCGTCGGTCTTCATGTTGTGTCCGGACTCGAACGCCATGACCGCGCCCTTGGTGATCTCGTTGGGGGTGCCCACCGTCCACAGGCTCGCCAATGACGCGGGCTCGGTCCAGCGCCAGTTGAAGGTGCCCTCCTGGGCCTGGGCCGCCTCCTGCGGGGCACTCAGCGGTCGGGCCGGTATGAAGCTCACCGGGAGGTAGCCCAGTTGGGCGAGGAGCTGCTGCAGTCGGAGCGTGCTGCCCGATGCCACACTGAAGGTGCTGGTGACCGCCTGGACCAGCGTCTTGCCGTCGGCACTGGTCACGCCGCCGGCACCCCCCGGCACGGTGATGGTCTCGGTGGCCGAGGGAACGAAGGGCGCCGAGGCCACGAAGGCGAAGGTGTCCGGGGTGACCTCACGCCAGACACCGGCGACGGCGGGGGCCAGTGACGGGGTGGGGGAGTTGGGACTCAGTGGGCTCGTGAACTGCACGGAGAGCGTGGCATCGCTGGGCACGGCCGTGGTCCCCGACGCCGGGGCGATGGACGCCAGGGTGAACGGACCCTTTTGGACGGAGGCCTCCAGGCCGTGGACCACGGTGGTGGTGGGTGAGGCGGCGGCACGCGGTGACGGACCGTGCAGGGTGTAGGCCGCCACAGCCACACCGACCAGCACCACGGCCAGCGCGGCCGTGACCAGAGGCAGCATCTTGCGGCCCGGACGGGAGCGCGGCGGTTCTGTCGACTTCGAATGTGCGTGCGCGGACGGCATGGATCTCCTTCGCTCACCGCATTCTACCAGTCCACTGTGCGTTTATGGCACCACAGATCCAGCGGCTGTCAACCCGGGGCGACAGGATCAGGCGGTGGCCGCCCCGGCCGACGCCGAGTCGATCCGCCGACGAATGGCCGCCTCCACGTCGGCGATCCGTTGGAGATCAGTCAACTTGGACCCGTCGGGCCCCCGTACGTAGAAGGCATCGACCACGGCCGACCCGAATGTGGACACCTTGGCCGAGTGGACGTCGAGGTCGCAGTCCACCAGGGCCTGGGTGATCCGGTGGAGCTGACCGACCACGTCCTCGGCACGCACCTCCACCACGGTGGCGCTGTCCGAGGCGTTGTTGTCCACGCTGACCTGGGTCGACACCAGATGGGGGGTGATGGCCCGACGCTCGTGGCGGTAGGTGCGGGCCCGTTCGGTGAGTCGGCGCTCGATGGGAAGGGACCCGTCCATGACCGCGGCGAGGTCGTCGGCCAAGCGGGCCGCCGCCGGCCACCGGCCTCTGGCCGGCTCGACGGTGAAGATCTCCACCGCCACCCCGTCCTCTTCGGCTACCACCGCGGAGCGGACGTTGAGGCCGTGGAGGGCCAGGACCCCGGTCACCTCGGCGAAGAGCCCGGAACGGTCCGCGGCAACCACTGTGACCGTTGGGTCCTCGACGGAGAGGGCCGGAACCCCGTGGTCCCGGACCGTGTCCATGATCACCCGCAGCTCGTCGGTGATCCAGTGGGTGGGCGGTGGCGCCGGCTCACCGGCCAGGAGACGTCCGGTGCGCTCGACCAGGTCGGCGACCAGACCGGCCTTCCACGGCCCCCACGCCGAGGTCCCCGTGGCCAGGCTGTCGGCCTCCACCAGTGCCGCCAGGAGCTCGAGCGTGGAGCGGCTCCCGACCTCGGTGGCCACCCGTTCGGCCGTGGCTGGGTCGTCGAGGTCTCGTCGGGTGGCGGCATCGGGCAAGAGCAGGTGGAGCCGCACCATGGTCACCAGGGTGTCGACGTCGTTGGGGGGGAGGCCCATCCGGGTCCCGATGGTGGCCACCACCTCCATGCCCACCTCCGTGTGGTCTCCCGGGAAGCCCTTGCCAATGTCGTGGAGGAGGGTACCGAGCAGGAGGAGGTCGGCTCGAGACACGCGGTGGGCCAGGATGGCGGCGTTGGCGGTGGCCTCGAGCAGATGACGGTCCACGGTGAAGCGGTGGTAGGGGTTGCGCTGGGGCTTGTTGCGGACCGCAGCCCATTCGGGGAGGTAGCGCTCGAAGAGGTGCCGTTGGTCGAGGGCTTCCAGGGCGTCGATGGCGGGTGGTCCCGTGGCCAGCACCCGGACCAGCGTGGTCAGGAGATCATTAGGCCAGGGCTCGGCCGGGAGCGGGGCCTTGCGCCCCAGCAGGTTGAGGGCGTCCCGGGCGACCGGGAGGTTCCGCTCGGCGGCCACAGCGGCCAGGCGGAGGGAGAGCGAGGCGTCGCCCACTACATCGGCACCCGCGGTCAGGACGACCTCGTCGTCGGTGACGCCGATTCCCGGTTCTCCCGACAGTTCCGTGACGGGTAGCTCGCTGTCCCCGGTGCCGCGCCCCCCCGACCGCCGGCGGCTCCGTTCCGACTTCCGCGACCGCTGCCAGGCACCCCGCCTACGCCAGGCGTCGTCTCCCTCCCACGTCACCGTGCGCCCGGCCGTGGCCACGGCGCGCATGAGTGCGTCGGAGTCGGGTAGTCCCAGGGAGGCCGCCACCTGATCTTGTTCTTGGAGCAGCAGCTTGTTCTGTTCCCGGCCTGCTCGACGGTGCAACTCGACCCGGGACGATGTCAACACGGCCCGGGCGGTATCGATGGCTACGGTGTCGACGTAGTCGGCCAATGCCGGAACGGCCAGCATGAGCGCGGTGAGGGCGGCGATGTCCCGCAGGCCGCCGTGGGATTCCTTTAGATCCGGCTCCAGGAGGAAGCCCACATCGCCGTTGGACCGGTGCCGTTCGGCCACCAGGTCGACCAATACGCCCAACCATGGCGGCTTCTGCTTCACCCACCGCTCACGGGCACCCTCGATGACCGGCTCAGCCACCTTCGCATCGCCGCACACCACCCGGGCATCGAGGAGCCCGAGGGCCACCCGGAGGTCCTCGGCGGCCACCTCCAGTGCATCCCCGGGCCTTCTGACGCTGTGGTCAAGGGTGATCCCTTCGTCCCAGACGGGGTACCAGATCTTGTCGGCCGTCGCCGACAGATTCCTCCGGCCCTTGTGGAGGAGCACCACATCGAGATCGCTGAACGGACAGAGTTCGGACCGTCCGTACCCGCCCACTGCCATGAGGGCCAGCCCCCGGCCGTCGCCGTCGGTGGCCCGATCGAACAGGTCGGTCAGCCATTCGTCCGCCGAGGCGGCATAGGCGTGGCAGAACTCGTCCCCCTGCAGGTCGGTGCGCTCGATGAGCGTCTGCCGTCGGGCACGCAGGGACACGGCCGGACCGTACCACCGGGACACCGGCCCGCCGTCGATCGCGGAGGACACCAGGTCATCGGAGTGTCGCGTGGCGGGGTGACGAACGGACGAGGGATCAGGCCGTTACGCTGGGGGTGTGGCAGAAGAGGAACGAAGCGGGCTGAGCCTGTTCGACGGAGTGCTCATCGTGGGTGGCGGGATCATCGCCGTCATCGTGGCGTTCGCCGTGCTCAGCTTCGTGGCCGGCGTCATCTGGTTCATCGTGAAGCTGGTCGTGGTGGTGGCTCTCGTGGCCCTGGTGGCCAAGGTGCTGTTCGGCCGCCGCCACTGACCGGAGGGTGAGCCAGGTTAGGCGATCATCGACTCGAAGAGCTCGATGTGCTCGGCCACCATGCGGTTGGTCGAGAAGTAGCCCTCGACGGCGAGCCGGCAGTCGCTGCGTTGCAGCTGGTCCAGGCGGCCGATGGCACCCACCATGGCATCCTCGTCGTTGCAGATGAACCCGGTGCGCCCGTCGTCGACGACCTCGGGTGCCGCTCCCTCGGGGAAGGCGAGTACCGGCGTCCCGCAGGCCATGGCCTCGATCATGACCATGCCGAACGGCTCGTTCCATCGGATAGGGAACAAGAGGGCCGAAGCACCCGCCAGCAGCTCGAGTTTCCGCTCGTGGGACACCTCGCCGAGATACAAGGCATCCGGTCCGAGCAGGGGCTCGACCTCCTCGGTGAAGTAGCGCATCTCCCAAGGCTCCCGCATCTTGGCCGCCAACATGATCCGGATGCCCGCCTTGCGGGCGATGCGGATGGCCCGGTGCGCACCCTTGTCCGCCGCCATGCGACCGAGGAAGACGACATAGGGACCGTCGCCGTCACCCTTGCCGTCACCCATGGGGAAGTGGGTGGCGTCGACACCGTGGTGGATGACCCGGGCGATGGGGATGTCGGGCGCCGCCCGCCGTTGGGCGTGCGAGATGGCGATGATCGGCACGCGGTCGGCATTGACCCGGTAGATGTCGCTGAGCTCTTCGTTGAAGGGCCCGTGGATGGTGGTGGCCACCGGAAGGCCGGGATAGTGCTCGGAGTGGAACGGGCCCATCATGGTGTGATCGTGAACCACATCGCAGTCCTTCACCGCCTCGTAGGCGTGGATCACGTGTCGGATCTCCGGAACCGCGCTCCCGATGCGGGTGCCCTCAGCTGCCGGGAGCACCCACTGTCTGGGCACCGGGCACGTCGAGTCGCCGGTGGCGAACAGGAGCACATCGTGGCCGGCGTCCTGCAGTCCCCGGGCCAGCTGGTCGACCACCAACTCGATGCCCCCGTAGAGAAGGGGTGGAATGGGAGTCCAAGGTGGGGCGATCATGCCTATGCGCATGGAGAGATTCAAGCATCCCGACGGGGGCGATAGGATCCTCGGACGCCACGGCGGCGTGGCCGAGTGGTTTAGGCAGGGGCCTGCAAAGCCCCGTACGGCGGTTCGATTCCGCCCGCCGCCTCCAAGAAGGACGATGCAGGTGCCAGGTCCTCGAGGACCGCCGTCAGCGGGCGTTGGCGGCCACAGGCCACCCCGCATCCATCCCACACCCATCTCCCACGATGGAGGGGATCCGACCTTGGAGGGATTCCGGGCGACCCCGAGGATGCCCTCATGTGCGGCCCAGGCCCCACTTTTGGCTGATTGGGGGCCTTCACCGTGCCTGGAGGACGGCGACTGTCCACACGGTCAATCTGGCGGCCGGGTCAGCTCGCAGGTGACCCGTAGTCCCACACCAGCCGGGTGTCCTCTGCGCCCTGGAGCAGCCGGTTGGCTGGGATGTCCTTGTCGATGTGGCCGATGAGTCCCCGGTACACACCGAATCCGACCAGCTGTTGCAGGCGGGGTGAGAAACGACGCACGGTGTCGAGGGGCAGGCCGAGCTGCTGGTTCTCCTGCTGCCTGAGGTAGCCGGCGCAGTAGTTCATGGCGATACCGACCCGACGGTCTTCCGTAGCGTTCGCCCCTCCGCCGTGCCACAGGCTCCCGTGCCACACGAGGACACTTCCCCGGTCCATGACGGCCGGGATGGAGTCGTACCGACTGGACAGGTCGGGTGACTCGGCCGCTTCGTGGGTACCCGGGATGATCCGGGTGGCGCCGTTCTCCTCGGTGAAGTCCGTCAGTGCCCACATCGTGTTGCACACGGTGGCCGGATGGGGCTTGGGTAGAGGGATCACCTGATCGTCAGCGTGGATGGGCTGGGGCGTCTCACCCGGTCCGATGGCGATCGAGGAGAGCGAGGACACCAGCAGCCCCGGATCGAGGACCCGCTCGCAGATGGGGAGGATCTCGGGATGGACGGGGATCTGCTCGAAGTGCTGTCCATGGGCCAACAGGTTGTAGACGCGGGTGGTGCGCACCCCTTCGAAGGCATTGGCCGCCGGCTGCACGTCCAGCTCCTTCTCCAGTCGCAGGAGGTCATCACGGAGGGCGTCGATCAGGTCGAGGTCGATGGCGTTCTCGACGATGGTGTACCCGTCCTGGTCGATCCGCTGGACATGGGCATCAAAACGATCATCGGCGTCGAGCATCACGGCATTCCTCATTTCACCAGTTCGTCAGCTACCGAGCCTATGGTGCAGGCGTGGCGAGGAAGAAGCGAAACCGGCGCCCGGACAACTTCTATGAGTTGTTGACCTGCGGTTGGAAGGGCCATGCCCTGGTGGGCACCGATGTGGCTCATATCGGTACCGAGGATGCGCTTCTAGTGAGAGAAGGGGATGGAATCCGTTGGTACCGGTGCCTGCGGTGTGACGCCTGGCTCGCCGACGACCCCCCCGAGGAGCCCACCCGGGACCGGATGCCGGACCGTGATGAGATCGAAATCCCGGCCCGGGGGCCCATGCTGCGGGACAAGTACGTGCTGCGCCTGATCGCGGTTGATCGTGCAATCCATGTCATCGTGCTGACCACCCTGGCCATCATCTTGTACACCTTCGCCCGGCACGACGCCTCCCTCCACCGCGACTACGTCAACATCATGAGCGATCTGTCGGGGACGACGCCGGGGGAGTCGCAGGTACGCGGCGTCCTCGGCTATCTGGGTCGGGCCTTCAAGTACTCACCTACTCGCCTGATCCAGCTGGGACTGTTGGTGACCGCCTATGCCGCACTCGAGGCGACCGAGATGGTGGGCCTGTGGATGTCCAAGCGCTGGGCCGAGTACCTGACACTCGTGGCCACGGTGGCGCTCATACCCCTCGAGATCTACGAACTTTCACTCAGCATCAGCATCTTCAAGATCGTCACCCTGGTGATCAATGTGGCCATCGCCATCTACTTGCTCTTGGCCAAGCGACTCTTCGGGCTGCGAGGCGGCGGCCAGGTGCAGGTGGAGCGACACCGCCAATTCGGAGGCTGGCCGGCGATCGAACGTACGAGTCCGCCCATTCCGACCTCTGTCCCCTAAGGCGGTTGCACCTCGGTCCCCCCGGGGAGCGGGGGTACTGCGTCTCCGGGGTATGGGATCGCACACAGGCAGGGCGGGAGGGCGGGCGTCGCGCCCGGTGGTATCGTCACGCCTCGAGGGCCGTTGGCGCAGTTGGTAGCGCACTTGCATG
>CAVTXA010000006.1:0-50952 GCA_963738545.1 uncultured Acidimicrobiaceae bacterium | reverse complement strand
TGGGCGCTAGAGGACTCGAACCTCCGACCTCAGCCGTGTGAAGGCTGCGCTCTAACCAACTGAGCTAAACGCCCGGGCCTCCACCGTCAGCTCGACGACCGACGGCGGAGCAGACGGACATCGTAGCCCGAGAGGCCAGCAACCGAGCCGCCCTGATCCATCGGCGGCGCTACTGGGCCTGCGGATACGGGGCCACGACGTCAAATCCCAGAGCTGCCTCCAAGGCGGCGGCCGAGCGGAGCACCACCAGGTCGGCGTGCTGGGGACCGACCATCTGCAAGCCCACGGGCAACCCGGACCCCGAGAGGCCGGCACAGATGGAGGCGGCCGGTGAGCGGGTCATGTTGAAGGGATAGGTGAACTTGACCCAGTTGATGTCCTCCACGCCGTTGATCAGACCGGCACCTCGTAGGGACCGGGGGGGCGGAACGGCGGCGGTGGTCGGCGTGATGAGGATCCGAACGTCGTGGAAGAGCTCCACCAGTCGGAGATTGAGGGTGTGGCACGCATCCTCGGCCCGTACCAGGTCGAGCGCCGACGTCTCGAGGGATCGCTCGATGACCGCGGCCAGGACCGGGTCGATCTGCCCCCAGGCGTCGGTGCCGCGCAGGTCGGCGTGCGAGCGGAGATTGTAGACCCCGGTGAGTAACAACCACTCGTCCACCGGGTCCCTCTCGAAGACCGTGTCGATCTCCACGACCTCGGTTCCGAGCGAGGCCATCACCTCGACCGCCCGTTCACAGATGCTCCTTACCTCGGCGTCCACCTCGGCGTACCCGAGCGTTGGCGACCACGCCACCTTGCGCGGAGGCCTCGGGTCATCGAGGGCGGCGAGCCATGACGCCTCCGGGCGGGGCAGCGAACGAAGATCCGTCGGATCAGGACCGACGACCACGTCCAGTGCGGCTACCACGTCCGACAGGCGACGCGCCATCGGACCCTTGGTGGATAGGTGGTGCCAGTCGGGCGCACCGGAGCCGCCACTCGGTACTCGCCCGAGTGATGGCTTCATGGCCGACAGACCACAGCACGACGACGGGATCCGGAGCGAGCCACCCCCGTCGGATCCGGTGGCCAACGGCACCATTCCCGAAGCGATGGCCACCGCGCTTCCCCCCGAGGAGCCGCCCGGCGTGTGGGCGAGGTTCCACGGATTGTGGGTGGGCCCGAACAACGGATTGTCCGTATCCGCCTTCCAGCCCAGCTCTGGGGTGTTGGTCTTCCCCACCACGACGCATCCCGCCGCCACCAGACGGGCCACCAGCTCCGAGTCCGTCGATGCGACGGGAGCGTCGGCATAGCCCATCGAACCGCGGGTCGTCACGAAGCCGGCCGCGTCCTCGAGGTCCTTCACGCCGATCGGGATGCCGGCCAGAGGCCCGGGATCCGTCCCGGACGCCACTTTGGCGTCAACGGCCGCGGCGCCGGCCCTCGCCCTGGCGCCGTCGACGGCCACGAAGGCGTTGAGCGCCGAATTGTGCTCCGCTATCTGGGACAGGGCGTGCTCGACCAGCTCGCCCGCCGTGCACCGTCCGTCTCGCACCTGGGCGGCCAGGTCCACCACCGACTCGGTCCGGAAGTCCATCGGTCCGACCGTACCGGTGCACCGCGTCGACCACAACCGAAGCCATGATCTGGTCGTGGGCCGTTTCGACAACCGCGATAAGCGGCGAGCAGTGTGGGGGAATGGACGAAGGACCCCTCGAGGGCGTGTCGCTCGATCATGTCGCTCATGCGGTACCCCGCTGGGCGGACGTCTGGACGAGGTACGCCGTCGACCTCGGAGCCGAGTGGAGCTCCGGAGGGTACGGACGAGGCTTCGCTCCAGCACAACTCCGCTTCGCCAACGGGGGTCGGATCGAGGTCCTCATGCCCAACGACCCGCATCTGAACGACTTCCTCCAGCGCTTCTTGGAGGCCAGTGGGCCGGGGCCCCATCACCTGACCTTCAAGGTCCCCGATCTGACCTCGGCCATCGAGAGGGTGCAGCGGTCAGGTATCGAACCCATCGGCATCAACCGGAGCGACCCGGAGTGGATGGAGGCGTTCTTGCACCCCAAGGTGGCGACCGGCGTCGTGGTGCAGCTCGCCGAGGCGTACGGCACGTGGAGTAACCCCGGTCCCGGGGACTATCCCGATGCCCGTCGCCAAAGCCTGGACGGGTCCGGTCCCGTCCCCCCGGCCGACTTCCGTCGGATCGTCCACGCCGTGGCCGATCTCCCGTGGGCGTCGTCCCTGTTCGTGGGGGTACTGGGGGGCACGGTCGTCGGCCGCGGCATCCGGGCCGACCATGAGTGGATGGAGATCACCTGGAACGGTCCGCCGGCCCTCCGCCTGGTCGCGCCGCTCCTCGGGACGTCGGGAACCCCGTTGCACCGGTGGATCGGGAGCCATGGGGGCCGGGTCCACCACCTGGAGTTCGACGTCGACGAACCCGGATCGATCCCCGATGCCCTCCCCGCCAGCGACCAGCTCGTCGGTCTGGACTTGGGTAAACCAGAGGGCCGGCGCTGGGTCGTCGGGGGCAACGTCAACGTCGGGCTCCAGCTGGTCTTCGACACCCGCTAGCCCGACCCGCCGGGTGGATGGCCGCCGGCAGAATCGAACGGCCCGGTCAGCCCCGATAGCCTGGGCCTGATGGCCACCCGATCCGGCGATGGAGACCTCGAAGGTGAGGACACCTACGACGATTCCCCATCGGGGATCACCCAGGCCCGACCCTCACTCAACGATCGGATCCGTTCGAGGCTCCAGCCGCCCGATACCGGTCGGACGCCCACGTCGAAGGTCACCTCGCCATCCACATCGCTGTCCACCAAGCGGATCGTCGAGCGCCTTGACGACCGCGAACGGCGCCTGTGCTTCGCCGCTTCCGGCCTTGCCGTCCTCGCCGGGATCGTCATCTATTTCGTCGAACACGAGAACAGCCATTTCCGGCTCCGGAAAGGTGAGCTGACCCCGGAGACGACGCTGGTCATCGGCTTCGCGGTGGGGGCCCTGCTCCTGGTGGCCACGCTCATCGGCCGGAGGGCGCCGGTCGGATTCGTGGCCCTCTTCGCCTTCTTGGCCTTCGGCACTCAGTACTTCGCCGGGATTCCTTTCCTGGTCCTGGCGGTGTGGCTCCTGGTGCGGTCCTACAAATATCAAAAGGAGGCCGCAGCCACCCGCAAGGCGGCCATGGCCAACGGGGCAACGCCGGCGCGTTCGGGCCCACGAGGGTCTTCCACCGCTTCGACGAGGATGGGAGCCTCGCGGTCCTCGACCAAAGGAACGACCACCAAGGGACCATCGACCCCCGAGGCCAACAAGCGCTATACACCCAAGCGCGCACCACTCCCTCCCCCCAAGCCCTCACGCCGTGAGCGTAAGGCGGCCCAGGCGTCGGACTGACGGGCGGGCCCGAGTGGCCCTTAGGCCGTGTCGGTGACCAGAGCGGAGCGCAACAGCTCGAGGATCTCGGTGCGCCGCCGGACCAGTGACCGGGCGGTCGGCTCCTCCCCGAAGGCCCGAAGGACCTCCACCTCGGTGACCATGCCGATGACCGTGGAGTAGATCGCCAGCAGGAGCAGCCGGGGCTCGTGGCGACGCATGTGACCGGCATCCATCTCCGCCTCGAGGAACTCCGTGGCCCGCCGGACCATCGGATCCAGGGCGGTGACCAGGCGGGAGGCCGCCGGGTTCCCCAGCCGACCCATCTCCCGGACCAGGCCCAGCAACTCGGGCCGACGGGCGGCCAGACGGAAGACCGAGCGGACCACCGCCTCCACCCGGGCCCAGCCTGACCCGGCCGTGGACAACGACGCCTCCAGAGCTGAGGACAGCTCGACGGCGCTCCGGTCGATGACCGCCTCCAACAGGACCTCCTTGCTGGGGAACCAGTAGAGGATGGTCTGCTTGCGGATCTCGAGACCAGCAGCCAGGGCGTCGAGGGACGAGGTCTCATAGCCCCGGGTGGCGAAGGAGACCAGGGCCGCATCCAGGATCCTCTCGGACGTGCTGGTTGCCACCCCGGTCCCGGCGGTGGGCCGACGGCTGCGGGTCGGAGCGGCGCGCGGTCGGCCCCTCTCCCGGCCCGGGGGCGCTTCGGCCCCAATGCTCGACTCGCTCACTTACCATATGGTAGACAGATCTGGTGACACGCGTCCGCCATGCCCTGGCCGGCAAGCAGTTCTTCATCACGGGCGCCACCGGGTTTCTGGGAACGGCCCTGGTAGAGCGGGTTCTCCGTGCCATACCGGACAGCCGAGTGGTGCTGCTCATCCGCCCTGGGCGCCGAGCGACACCGTTGCAGCGGGCCACCCGGGAGATCCTCAAGAACGACTGTTTCGACCTTCTCCGGGAGCAGGCCGGCGACCGGTTCGAGGCCGAGGTGGCCTCCCGGGTCGTCGCCGTGGCCGGCGATGTGGGCACCGACGGGCTCGGGCTCGACGAGGAAGGCCTCCGGCTCCTGTCCCACTGCGAGATCGTCATCCACTCCGCCGCCGCTGTGAGCTTCGACTCCCCGCTCGACGCCGCCGTCGAGGTCAACCTGCTCGGTCCCTCCCGGGTGGCCGCAGCCATCGTGGACGCGCGACGGTTGGCCGACGGGGAGGGCCGACCGGGTCCCGTCCACTTCATCCCGGTGTCCACGGCGTACGTGGCCGGCACCCACCAGGGCGAAGCACGCGAGGAGCTGCTCGAGGGCAACCCATTCACCGTGGAGGTGGATTGGCGGACCGAGGTGGCCGCGGCCCGACGCCAACGTGGGGACACCGACGCCGAGTCACGGCAGCCCCACCGCCTCGACCAGTTTGCCAAGGCTGCTCGCGGCGAGCTGGGCGGTGCCGGCCTCCACCTCCTGGCCGAGCGGGCCGAGCGGCTGCGGGAGGACTGGGTGAAAAAGCAGATGGTCACGGTGGGCCAGGCCCGCGCCCAGTCCCTCGGATGGCCGGACGCCTACCCGTACACCAAGGCGCTCGGCGAACGGGCCCTGGTCAGCCAGTTCGGCGAGTCGGTCCCCATGACCATCGTCCGCCCGTCCATCATCGAATCGTCCCTGGCCGAGCCGCGGCCGGGCTGGATCCGGGGCTTTCGCATGGCCGAGCCCATCATCGTCTCCTACGCCCGGGGCCTGCTGCGCGAGTTTCCCGGCGTCCCCGAGGGCGTCACCGATGTGATCCCGGTGGACCTGGTGGTGGCGGCCATCATCGCTGTGGCCGGCGAGGCCCTGTTGGATGCCGCCGACCCGGCGGTGACCTACTCCGGCCCAACCGTGTACCACGTGGCCTCCGGCGTGCGGAACCCGTTCCGCTACGGACGGCTCGTCGAATTGGTCCAGGCCTGGTTCACCGAGCACCCGCTCTACGACAGCGACGGCCAACCCATCGTGGTGCCGGCCTGGTCTTTTCCTGGACGGGGTCGGGTGCAGCGCCAGCTGAGTCGGGCCTCAGCAGCCATGGACCTGGCCGAGAAGGTGGTCGGCTCGCTGCCCATCCGGGGCCGCCAGGCGGCGTGGATGGCCGCCCTGGAGGAGCAGCACCTGCTGGCCGACCGGGCCCTCGGCTACGTCGAGCTCTACGGCGCCTACACCGAGACCGAGGCCCGCTACCGGGTGGACCGCCTTCTCGCCCTGTGGGATCGCATGGACGCCGACGACCGTCAGGCCCTCTGCCTCGATCCCGCCGCCATCGACTGGGAGCGCTACGTCCGGGATATCCACCTGCCCTCGGTGATCGAGCACGCCCGGGTGCGCACGACCCCGGGCAAGTCCACCAAGCCCAACCGGTCCGAACGGGCCATCAAGGCCATCCTCTCCCCCGACCGGCACCTGGCCGCCTTCGACCTCGAGAACACCCTGATCGCCTCCAACGTGGTCGACTCCTACGCCTGGCTGGCCTCCCGTCACCTGGCCCCGGCGGAGCGGGCCCTCTTCGTGGCCGACCTGGTCGCCGAGGCCCCCTCTCTCCTGCTCCTCGACCGACAGGACCGGGGGGACTTCCTCCGATCCTTCTACCGCCGGTACGAGGGCGCACCCGTCGACCGGCTCCGGGACGACGGGTGGGAGCTCTTCCACCATCTGTTGTTGGCCAAGTCGTTCCCCGACGGGTTCGCCCGCGTGCGAAAGCACCGGGCCCTCGGCCACCGGACCGTGCTCATCACCGGCGCCCTCGACCTGGTCGTCGAGCCCCTGCGTCCCCTGTTCGACACCATCGTCTGCGCCCGCCTGGGCGAGGCCGACGGCACGTTCACCGGCCGCCTGGCTGAGCTACCCCCCATCGGTGAGGCCCGCGCCCTCGTGCTGGCGGAGTACGCCGAGGCCGAGGGCCTCTCCCTCGAGGAGTCCATGGCCTACGCCGACTCCGCCAGCGACCTGCCCATGCTGGAGGCGGTGGGCTTCCCGGTGGCGGTGAACCCAGAGGCCAAGCTGGCATCCATCGCCCGGAGACGGGGCTGGCACGTCGAGCACTGGCACAAGGCCGACGGTGGCTCCCAGCCCGTGCTTCCCCTCGGTCCGGTCGATCGTCGGGGCTCGCTGGGTCGCGGTCGGACCAGTGCCGCGGCCCTGACCGGGGCGGTCCGTCGGCTCAGCGTGGGATCGGGAGCCGGATGGGAGGACCGCTCGTGAAAGCACTGGTCTTCGAACGGAACATTCCGCGCTTCGCCGCTTCGCGGATGGCCTCACTGCTGGGCTCGGGTCGGGGTGCGGGCATCGGCCCCCTCCAGCTCGAGGACCGGGCTGCCCCCGACCTGCCCGGTGACGACTGGTTCCACCTCACCCCGCTCCTCTCGGGCATCTGCGGATCGGATCTGGCCACACTCGACGGCCGCAGCTCGCGCTACTTCGAGGACATGGTCAGCTTCCCGTTCGTCCCCGGCCACGAAGTCGTGGGCGTGCTCGAGGGGGGGGGCCGGGACCACGGGGGACGCGAGTTGGCGCCGGGGACCCGGGCGGTGATCGAGCCGGTGCTCGGGTGCGCTCCCCGACACATCGTGCCCGAATGCCCGTACTGCTCGTCGGGACGTACCGGCCTGTGCGGGAACGTGGCCTTCGGGGCCCTCGAGCCGGGTCTGCAGACCGGCTTTTGTGCCGACACCGGCGGTGGATGGTCGACCGCTCCCCTGGCCGCCCACGCCTCCCAGATCCACGCCGTGCCCGAGTCGTTCACCGACGAGGACGCAGTGGTGATCGAGCCCACCGCCTGCGCCGTCCATGCCGTGCTGTCGGCCGGGGTGACCGCCGATGACGTGGTGGCCGTGGTGGGCGCGGGAACCCTGGGGCTGGCCTGCGTCGCCGCGCTCCACGACCTGGTCCGCCCCGGCGTCGACTGTTCGATCACCGTCGGGGCCAAGCACGCCCACCAGCGCCGACGGGCCGAGGCCCTGGGCGCCGACACCGTGGTCTCGCCCGACCAGCTGGCCCGGGCCGTGCGTCGCCGATCCGGCTCACTGGTCCTGGCCGGTCGCCTGACCGACGGGGCCGACGTGGTGTTCGACTGCGTGGGCACCTCGGAGTCCATCACCCAGTCGCTGGCCATGGTGCGGCCCCGCGGACGGGTCGTCCTGGTCGGCATGCCGGGCAAGGTATCGGTGGACCTGGCCCCGCTCTGGCACCGTGAGCTGACGCTGGTCGGGGCCTACGCCTACGGCACGGAACTCCCACCGGGGGCCCCTGAGCCCCACCGCACCTTCGCCCTGGCCATCGGGTTGGTGGCGTCGGCCGACCTGGGGTCCCTGGTCTCGGCCGGCTACCCCCTCGAGCGCTACGAGGAGGCCATCGCCCACGCCGGGGCCGCCGGCCGTCGGGGCGCGGTGAAGGTGGTCTTCGATCTACGCAGCCGGACTGACCGGAGCGACCGGAAAGGAAGCCCACGATGAGCCCCAGGCCCGGATTCGTGCTCGACGTCGACCGCTCCACCCCGCCCACCCTGTTCTGGCGGGGCGAGCGGTTCAGCCTGGAGCGCCTGCCCGAGGGGAGCCGGGTCATCTACGCCCCGGAGCCCATCGAGCCGCTGAAGGACCCGTCGGCGGCCATCCGCGCCGCCCTCAACGATCCGGTGGGCGACCAGCAACCGCTCCGCTCCCTCCTCCGCCCGGACATGAAGCTCACCATCGCCTTCGACGACATCTCCCTGCCGTTGCCCCCGATGGAGCGTCCCGACATCCGCCAGCTGGTCATCGAACAGGTGCTCGACCTGGCGGCCGAGGCCGGGGTGGACGACGTGGCCCTCATCGTGGCCCTGGCCCTCCATCGCCGCATGACCGAAGCGGAGCTCCGCCACGCCATCGGTGACCGGATCTACGACGCCTTCGCCCCCAACGGCCTGCTGACCCAGCACGATGCCGAGGATCCCGAGGCCCTCACCCACCTCGGTCTCACCGACCAGGGTGAGGACGTGGAGATCAACAAGCGGGCGGCCGAGAGCGACCTGCTGGTCTACGTCAACATCAACCTGGTGGCCATGGACGGGGGGCACAAGAGCGTGGCCACCGGACTGGCCAGCTACAAGAGCCTGCGCCACCACCACAATCCCGTGACCATGCAGCAGTCGAAGTCGTTCATGGACCAGCACCGCTCCGAGCTCCACTCGGCCAACTGGCGCATGGGACGGCTGATCGCCGACGCCGGCGTGAACGTCTTCCAGATCGAGACCACTCTCAACAACGACACCTTCCCCACCGCCTTCCGGTTCCTCCAGAAGCGGGAGTGGGAGTGGAAGGCGAAGGACCGCGTGGCCTTCGTGGCCGCATCGACGGCCCTCGACCGCACCCCGGCCCGCTACGCCCGGCAGATCTTCCACTCGGTGAAGGCTCCCCACCGGATGACCTCGGTCCAGGCCGGAGAGGTCGAGGCCGTGCACAAGGTGACCACCGACAACGTCTGGGCCCAGCAGGGGGTGGTGGTCCACGGTCAGACCGACATCTTGACCATGGGACTCCCCTACATCAGTCCCTACAACGTGAACTCCATCCTCAACCCCATCCTGGTGGCCTGCCTGGGCCTCGGTTACCTGTTCAACATGTACCGCGGCAAGCCGCTGGTCCGCGAGGGCGGGGTGCTGATCATGACCCACCCCACACCGTGGGAGTTCAACCCCGTGCACCATCCCAGCTACATCGACTTCTTCGAGCAGGTGCTGAGCGAGACCACCGACCCCATCGAGGTGGCCGACCGGTTCGAGGAGTCCTTCGCCACCGATCCCTGGTACATCCACCTCTACCGCACCGGTCACGCCTACCACGGCGTCCACCCGTTCTACATGTGGTACTGGTGCGCGCACGCCCTCCAGCACCTGGGTGGCGTGATCATCGTGGGCGGCGATGCCGCCGCCGTCCATCGCCTCGGGTTCCGGGCCGCTTCCACCCTGGCTGACGCCCTGGAGATGGCCCAGGACGTGGTGGGCCGCTCCCCGACCCTGACCCACCTCCACGCCCCACCGATCCTCATGGCCGACGTCCAGTGACCAGGGTCACGGCACTGCCGTCGGGGTCGGGCACCGCCAACTCCCTGCGGGCCCGGAGGGCGGTACGCACCGACGCCACCCTGGGGGGAACGACGGGCGAGCAGACCGGCCGGTCCCCCATCGGGACACTCCGGCGGCTGACCCCGTCGGCCCTCGTCGGCCGGGCGGGGCGGGCCCGTTTTCCGCTGGCTGCTCCGAGTTGGCCCGAGTCGGTACCCCGACCCGCCCCCACCCCCGAGTTGGGTGTGCACTACGACACCGCCTGGTCGCGCCGGTACCCGGTGCGGCTGGCCCGGGCCATGGTCCTCGACAACGTGGCCAGGCCCCTGGCCCGGATGGTGGCCTCACCCCTCATCCGCGGCGACGAGGCCCTGGTCGGGTTGGAGGCGTCGGCCATCTTCGCCGCCAACCACGCCAGCCATGCCGATACCCCCCTGCTGCTCAGCTGCCTCCCCCTCCGCTTCCGCCACCGCACCGTCGTGGCTGCGGCCGCGGACTACTTCTTCGACCGGCGGTGGAAGGCCGACGCCTGGTCGTTCTTCCTGGCCGCCATCCCCTTCGAGCGCACCAAGGTCAACCGACGGTCGGCGGACCTGGCCGCCGAGCTGCTCGTCGACGGTTGGAACCTGGTCATCTTCCCCGAGGGGGGGCGCTCCCCCGACGGGTGGGCGCAGTCCTTCCATCCCGGTGGCGCCGCCTACCTGGCCACCCGGACGGGGCGGCCGGTGGTGCCGGTCCATCTGGACGGAACCCGCCACATCCTGCCCAAGGGCCGCACGGGGGTCCACCGGACCCGGACCGCGGTCACCTTCGGCACCCCACTGTGGGCGGAGGAAGGGGAGAACGCCCGCCGCTTCAGTGTCCGGATCGAGGCGGCCATCGCCACCATGGCCCACGAGGCCGACACTGACTGGTGGACGGCGCGGCGGCAGGCCGCCGTGGGGGCCACCCCGGCCCTGCAGGGCCCCGCCGTGGCCCCGTGGCGCCGGTCGTGGGCCCTGGCCGACGCACCCGACCGACACGACCGTGACCACGAGTCGGCCAGCGACTGGCCCAAGCGCTCGCGCTGAGGGCCGACGGGTGACCCGGGGCGGAGCTCACCGCCGGTGGACCCGGTACCACCGGCGTTCATGATCGGCTCCCTCGGCGGCCGACAGACGCTCGGACCGCAGTGCCGTCTCGTCGGCGTCGGCCAGGGGCGCCAATGCGGCGGGCTCGTCCGTGGGCGAGAGTGCCCAACCCAACAAGAGGTCGGCCAGCCCCATGTTCCGGGCCAGCAGCGGACCGTGGAGATAGCTCCCGAGGACCTTGCCGCACCAGGCGCCCTCGGTGCCGTCCCCGCCCCCGTTGCCCACCCCTCGGACCACCCGGGCCAGGGGCCGGACGCCGGCCCCGAGGGTCGTCACCCCGCCGTGGTTCTCAAAGCCGGTGAGTCGGGGGAGCGGGCTCCCGTCGGCCAGGCGGGGGCCGTCGGCCATCGGGGCGCCCACCAACTCGCCGACCGGACGCGATCCGGTCCCCTTGCGGGTGGTCACATCGAGCAGCCCGAGTCCGGGGTGGGCCCGGTCGGCACTGTCGGGAAAGGAGTGGCCGAGGATCTGGTACCCGGCGCAGACCCCCAGCACCACCGCGCCGTTCTCGACGGCCCGGTGCAGGGCGCCGTCGGCCACCAGGGCCTCGGCCGCCCGGACCTGGGGACCGTCCTCGCCACCGCCGACGCAGTAGATGTCGGCCGCCGGGAGCGGGGCCCCGGAGTCGGCCTGCACCAGCTCGGCGGGGATGCCCCTCCACGAGGCCCGACGGGCCAGGATCAGCCCGTTTCCCCCGTCGCCGTAGGTGCCGAGCAGGTCGGGGTAGACCACCGCCACGGTAAGGGACGGGCGCGTCGGCGTCACGCCCGGGCCCGGAGGTCGGCGAAGGCCGTGTAGTTCCCCACGAAGTCGATGCTCGACCCGGCGGCCGTGCCCACGGCACGATCCACGGTTCGCTCCACCGCCCGGTCGACGGCGGCCAATGGATCGGACACCACGGTGGTGTTGACGCCGGCGTAACGAAGGCGGACGGCCAGATCGAGGCGCCGCTCCCCGGTGGCCACCACGATCCGGTCGGCCAGCCGTTCGAAGGGCACGTCCCAGAGCCAGCTGGTGTCGAAGCCGTCGGCGGTCCGGGCGTTGACGGACAGGACCACGGGCAGGTCGGTGCTTCGCTCCTCGTCCAGCAGGTCGAAGATGGCCGTCCACCCGGCCGGGTTCTTGGCCAGGAGGAGGCGGACCCGACGTCCGCCGCGGACCAGGGTGGAGAACCGTCCGGCCACCTGGTCCACCTCGGCCACTCGGCCCAAGAGTGCTGCCACCGCGTCGGCGGAGCCGGCCGCGCTCGTCTGGGCCGCACCCGGTCCGCCGTCGCCCCGCATGGCCGGCGCGGCGAGGGCCACCATCGTGGCGTTGGCTCGGTTGAACTGACCGGGAAGGCCGAGGGAGACCGTCAACCGCCCGCCGTCGGCCAGCACGAGCTCGGGACCCTCGAGCCAGGCCGTCCGGTCCGGCCGGGAGAAGGTGCACCGGTCACAGGCCCACCCACCGGACGCATCGAAGACGATCCGGCCCCCACACGAGGGGCAGCCGACGGCATCGAGATGCCACACCTGTCCGGCCCCCACCCACCGCACGTCGGGGGCGGTCGCGGCGGCCCACACCACCATGGGGTCGTCGGCGTTGGCCACCACGACCGTGCCCGGATCGCCCGGAGTGGACGGAGCTCGGAGCCGACCCAGGGCCATCCGCCACCTATCCACCATCATCCGCACCTCCGAGATCCGGTCGAGCTGGTCCCGGGAGAGGTTGAGCAATACGACGACCCGGGGCGAGGTCTCCACGATGAGCCGGTCGAGGTAGCCCTCATCCACCTCGAGCACGGCGTCGGCCCCGGCCGGGGCCCCGGCCAGCGCGGCCACGTGGCCGGCAGGCATGTTGGCTCCCGTATCGTTGGAGACCACAGCCGGCCCCCCGGGGTCCGACAGCGCCGCCGCCAGCATCCTGGTGGTGGTGGTCTTCCCGTTGGTGCCGGTGACCAGGGCCACCCGGTGGCCACGGGCCAGCGTGGCGAGCAAGCCGGGGTCGACCGCCAGTCCCACCCGGCCTCCGGCCACCGTCCCACTCCCCCGCCCCATGGCGCGGGAGAGCCGGTTGGTCAGGCGGAGTGCCGCCACGGCGGCCGCAGCGCGCGCCGTCAGGCCCGGTGCCGACGCGTCGGTGGGGCTGATCACGCCGAGGGTCGGGTGCGGGCCAGGTCCTCGGCGGTCGGGATGTGCGGCATCCGGGCCTCATCGGGCAGGAGAGCGGCGATGGCGGCCATCAGGACCGCGGTGTCGGCGACGGCGTCCTCCAGGCCCAGGGCCACCGGCTCGCCCACGGTGACGGTCACCCGGGGAGGACGGGGCAGGGTGGTCATGTTGGGGACCCTCGAGGACCGGGGCCACACCCGCTCGGTCCCCCACAGCCCGATGGGCACCACGGGAGCGCCGGTCTCGGCGGCCAGGCGGGCCGTGCCGGTGTGTCCGTGCAGCTCCGGGTCGAAGAACGCCTCGCCCCGGGGAATGGTCCCCTGGGGGAGCACGATGACGACCTCTCCGGCCCGTAAGGCGGCGGCGGCCTGCCGCATGGGCTCGGTGGACCCGGTGCCCCGCTCGACGGCGATGCCCCCGAGGGAGCGCGCCAGGGCGCCCACCACCGGGGCGTCGAACACCTCCTGTTTGGCCAGGAACCGCACCGGCCGCCGGAGACGGGCCGCCACCAGGCCGATGGCCGCCACGTCGAAGTAACTCCTATGGTTGGAGGCGAGGAGCACCGGGCCCGCCGCCGGGATGTGCTCCATGCCCCGGATGTCGAACCGGGCGTAGGGGAACGCCTCGGGTCGGAAGAACGGTCGGACCAGATGGTAGGGCTCGAAGCCGATGACCGAGGGAATGCCCGGAGGTCGGTCCCAGTGCTCCAACGGCCATCGGCGGGCCAGCGACACCGCCACCAGCCGAGGATCGGCATTGAGGGGGTGGGGATGTCCCACCGTCGTCAGGAGCGGCAGGTCGAAGAAGCTGTCGGTGTAGGCGTGGGATGCGGCCAGGTCGACCCCGTGGTCGGTGGCCCACTGGCCCACGGCGGCGCGCTTGCCCCATCCCCACACGAACCCACCGTCGAGACGGCCGGTGTAGCGGCCCTCGGACTCGCCGTAGCGGGTGGCGATGACGTCGTCGAGCCCCAGGGCGTCGGCGAGGGGTGCGACCAGGTCCATCGGCGAGGTGGTGGCGAGGACGATGGGTCGGCCCTCGGCCCGGTGGGCCTGCAGTGCCTCGAGGGCCCAGGGCTGCACCAGGTCGATCAGGGGCTCGACGGCCCGCTTGCCGGCCCGCCGGGTGGCCTCGGCCGACCGGCCCCGCATATACCGGGCGGCGGCCCGGGCCAGCGCGATGGACGGCACCGACTCGCCGAACCGGTTGTAGAAGCGGTAGAGGAGCTGGTCCCCGGGGATGTGCTGGCCGCCACTGACCACGCCCTCGGCCACCATGGCCTCGTGGACCACCGGCCCACTGGCTGATCGGAGCAGTGTGCGGTCCAGGTCGACGAAGACGGCACCGGTCGTTGCAGCCATGCCACACGCTACCGCCCGCTCAACCCCGGGGGTACCCCCGCCGGGGTCGGGTGGCGGGGCCGCCGAGGGTGACCTGGGGATTGAATCGGTCCCTGGACGCGGCAAAGGGACCGCCAGGGGGGGAAGGCGGTCCCTTCGCACTGACTCAACAAGATAGGAGGGGGATTCCTGTGTCCTGTGGTCTGAAGTAAGTGTATAACCGTCGCGAGCAATCAGTCAAGCAGCTAATATCGATAACTGGTATCATCTGGAGCGATGGAGTTACGACACCTGCAAGCTCTGACCGCCATCAGTGACCACGGCACGTTCTCCGCCGCCGCCGAGCACCTCAACACGGTGCAGTCGAACATCTCCGCCCACGTGGCCCGCCTCGAGCGTGAGCTGGGCGCTCCCCTCGTCGATCGGGCCGACGGCAGTCTGACCGAGGAGGGCACCGTGGTGGTGGCCCGGGCCCGGCGTATCCTGTCGGAGCTCGACGCCCTGGTAGCCGATGTGGCCGCCTGCAAGGACGAGGTCACCGGCACCGTGAGGATCGGCATGATCGGAACGACCGCCCGCTGGCTCGTGCCCCGGCTCATGGACATGGCCCGCCATCGTCACCCCAAGCTCCGCCTCGTGGTGGTGGAGGGCATCGGGACCGGGCTCGAGCCCCAGCTGGCCAGCGGGCAGCTCGATCTGGCCGTGCTCAATCTCCCGCTCTCCGGCCGCGATCTGGTGGCCCGCTTGCTCTTCGAGGAGGACCTGATGCTGATGGTCCCTCAGGGTCACGCCATGGCCGACCCCGACCATCCCCTGGGGCTGGAGGACCTGGCCGACATGGAACTGCTGCTCCCGCTCCCGGGCACCGCCTTCCGTGACGAGCTCGACGCCGTCACCCGTCCCCTCGGGATTACCCTCCTCCCGGCGGCCGAGATCGACGGGCTCCGCCTGATCGCCTCGCTCACCTTCGAGGGCTACGGGCCGGCCATCCTTCCCGCCACCGCCATCCCGTCCTACCTGCGGTCGCAGTTCCATCCCGTTCCCATCGTCGGGCTGCCCCGGCGCCGGGTGGGGGTGGCCCAGCGGAGCCGCGGCCTGCCCTCGGCTCCGACCCGGGCCCTCGTGGAGCTGCTGCGGGCCGTCGTGGCCATCCCCGAGGACCGGCCCAGCGGGGTGCACGTCAACAACTAGCCCCCGTCGGGAACGTCAGGGGTCGGGCGGGCGGGGCTCCCGCCACATCCGCCACATCGGGGGGTTGTCGGGGTGGGTGCGGAGCTCTTCGACCACCTCGAAGCCGAACCGGGCGTAGAAGGGGACATTCCGTTCCTTGGAGGACTCGAGATAGGCCGGCATCCCGTCCCGGTCGGCCCGGTCCAGCACCGGTTGGAGGAGGGCCGAACCCACGCCCCGTCCCTGGTGCTCGGGAGCGGTTCCGAGCGTGGCCAGGTACCAGTGGGGCTCTTTGGGATGGAGCCCGTCCACCTCGAAGAGCAGTCGCAGGGCCTGCACCGTGCGCCTGCTCACCAAGAACGGCGCCGTCGGGAGCAGTTGGGCCAGCTCGGCCAGCCCGTTCCGGTGCCGGTCGGGGGCACCCCAGATCGCCGCCCCGGCCAGATCCGCCGTGGTGTAGACGTGGCCGCCGGGAAGGTACTGACGACGGAGCTGGGAGGTGAAGAACGAGTGCAGACCCCGTCGTCGGCGACGCGCTCCGGCAAACATGAAGTTGGCCACGGGATCGTCGGCGAACGCCCGGACGAGACGCTCGGTGAGGACCGGCACGTCGGCGGTCTGCACCGGCCGGACGGCCAGGCGTTCTGCTCCGGGGTCCACGCCAGGATGGTAGCCGTCGGACTCAGTTCATGGCCGGGTCCTCGGGGAACCCGGCCACCACGGCCAGGGCGCCGCCCTGGCGCCTGAGCACCCGGCGCCAGAGGCCCTCGGGATCGGCGGAGATGGGATCCCGGGCCTCCGCGGCCACCACGTACCACGACCCCTCCTCGATCTCCCCCTCCAGCTGGTCCGAGTCCCATCCGGCATAGCCCGAGAACAGGCGGGCCCCGACGATCGAGTCGCCGATCAGTGCGGGATCCGACGAGAGGTCGATCGTGCCCACCGGTCGGTCGGCCTCCACCAGCATCCTCCACCCGGAACCCTCGAGGACGCCCTCATCGAACGAGTCGGGCCGGGAGGTGAGCCGCACCAATCCGATCAGCGCGTTACGGGCAACCGGTCCCCCGGTGAACAG
Organism: uncultured Acidimicrobiaceae bacterium; assembly: GCA_963738545.1. GTDB lineage: Bacteria > Actinomycetota > Acidimicrobiia > Acidimicrobiales > RAAP-2 > Bog-756. Next base: position 34,644 of record CAVTXA010000006.1, on the reverse strand, counting down.
CTCGGCCGGCGTGGTGGCCAACGGGTGCCACTGGGGCAGGAGCTCCCCGACGGCCACGCCCCCGGGGCGGTCGATCACCACACCCAGGGCCCCGTGCGCGCCGTGGTCGAGGACCAGGATCACGCGACGGGTGAAGTTGGGGTCGGCCAGGCGGGGGCTGGCCACCAGGAGGTGCCCGGTCAGCCGCTCGGGCGGCGCCAGGCCACCGTAGGGCTCGAACGGGCTGAACGGATCCATCGGCACTCCACGATGATGGCCCAAACCGGGGAGATGAGTGGCGCCGGGCGTCCGCGTCGGTGAGGCTGTGGCCATGTCCCTCGTCTCCGTCGACACCGTGAGCGACCACGTCCGAGTGGTGACGCTCGACAATCCCTCCCGGCTGAACTCGCTCTCCTTCGCCCTGGTGTCGGACCTCTACGCCACCCTGGCCGATGTCGGGGCGGACAACCGGTGCCGGGTGGTGGTGCTCACCGGCGCCGGCCGGGCCTTCTGCTCGGGCCTCGAACTGGAGCACGCCGGGATGCCCCCGGGGACCGAGGACATGGGCCGTCACCGGATGGGCATGAGGGCCATGGAGTACATGGGTGGGATCGTGCCGGCGCTTCGTGACCTGCCCCAGCCCGTCATCGCCGCCATCAGGGGACCGGCCTACGGGGGCGGCATGTGCCTCACCCTCGGGGCCGACATCCGCCTGGCCGGCGAATCCGCGGTGTTCTGCGGAGCCGGCATCAGCAACGGCCTGGCCGGAACCGAGCTCGGGGTCAGCTGGCTGCTGCACCGCGCCGTCGGGACCTCGCACGCCTCCGAGATCCTCCTGACCGGCAAGAAGTTCGGCGCCACCGAGGCGGCGCGGATCGGGATGGTCTCCCAGGTGCTGCCGGACGACGAGCTGCTCGACGCGGCCGTGGCCATGGCCGAGGGCATGTGCGCCTTCAGCCCCTTCGGGCTGTCCCTGACCAAGGACACCCTGTGGGCGGCGATGGAGGTGGGGAGCCTGGCTGCGGCGGTGGACCTGGAGAACCGGACCCAGCTGCTGGCCGGTCACACCGGGAACCTCGACGAGGCCACGGCCGCATTCAAGGGCAAGCGTCCGCCCGTCTACACCGAATAGCGGGCGGCGACCACGATGGCCAAGGCCCGCCGGGGCGGCAAGCGCACCCGTCCCCCTCGGGACGCCCCCCGGTCGGACACGGGAGCCTCCGGTCGGGAGCACTGGCGGGCCGACGGCCAGCCCAAGACGCGGTTCCCCACCCAGGAGGAGGCCAACCGCTCCTCGCTCCAGGCCCGCCTCGAACGGGGGGCCGACCTCGACCCTTACCGGTGCGGCTTCTGCGGGGGATGGCACCTGGGCAACCGGTCCGACTGACGAGCCGGGCCGCTGACTGTACCGTCCGGACGGTATACTCCCACCATGATCACCAGCCCCACCGTCGAGGGCCGCGCCCCGTCCCGATCCGGGACCGACACCAAGGCCCGCATCCTCGACGCCGCCGAGGAGGTCGTCCTGCGCGACGGTGTGGCCCGCCTCACCCTCGATGCCGCCGCCGCGGAGGCCGGGCTGTCCAAGGGGGGCATCCTCTATCACTTCCCCACCCGTGACTCGCTCGTGGCCGGCATGGTCACCAAGATCATCGAGGAGTTCGACCGGGACATCGAGCGGCGTCTGGAAGACGACCACGAGCCGGGTTGCTTCACCCGCGCCTACATCGGGGCCACCATGGAGCCCAGCGCCCCAAGGCCCGATCGAGAGGACCGTCTGGGTGCGGCCCTCATCGCCGCCGCCGCCGCCCAACCCGAGCTGCTGGTCCCCCTGCAGGAGGCGGCCGACCGCTGGCAGGACCGACTGGAGCACGACGGCCTGGATCGGACCACGGCCACCCTGCTGCGCCTGGCCTGTGACGGCCTGTGGATGTGCGACCTGTTCGGCCTGGCCCCTCCGGCGGCGGCGCGCCGGGCGGCCATCGGGCGGTCCCTCGACCTCCTGGCCCGGCCGTCGTCATGAGCCCGACGACCGCCGCCGACCGGTCGCGCCGGTTGATCAGCACCCTCACGCTGACCGTCTTCCTCCAGTGGATGGGGGCCACGGCCATCGTGCCCATGCTGCCCGTCTACATCCGGCACCTGGGGGGTAGCGACGCACTGGCCGGGGTGGTCATGGCCTCGTTCTTCGCCGCCGGCGTGCTGTCCCAGTATCCCATCGGGCGCGTCGCCGACCGCATCGGTCGCCGTCCCGTGCTCATCGCCGGACTGGTCACTTACGGGGTGGCCAGCTTCTCCTTCCTCCTGCCCATCACCGCCCCCGTGGCCATCGGGCTGCGGGCCCTCCAGGGCGTCGGAGCGGGGGCGGCCACGGTGGCGGCCCTGGCCATGATCTCGGGGTCGGTGGCCGTGGAGCGCCGCGGCCGGGCCTTCGCCGCCATCTACAGCGGCGAACTGGCCGGCATGGCCGTCGGCCCGCTCGTGGGCAGCATTGTCGGGGTCCACTACATGTGGGCCATGTTCCTGGCCTCGGGCCTGATGTCGATCGGGGCATGCGTCCCCGCCCTCGCCCTCCACGAGTCCGACGATGTGGCCCTGGCTCGTGCCGCCCGCACCCGGGAGGACGGGACCCTGCGCCCCCTCTTGCGCATCCGGGTGAACCGGTCGATGACCGGGGCCCTCATCTGTGGTGCGGCACTGGGGCTGACCAGCGGGGTCTACGACATCTGCTGGACGCTGCTGCTCTTGGCCCGCGGGGCCAGCGGACTCGAGATCGGTGTCTCCTGGACCCTGTTCGCCGTGCCGTTCGTGCTCGCCGCCAAACCCAGTGGGTGGTTGGCCGACCACATGGACCGGCGTGCCCTCGTGCTGGCGGGCATCGGCGCTTCGACCGTCCTGTGCGCCTCCTACCCGTTCATTCACAACGTCCCGGCCCTCGTCCTGCTCGGCGCCACCGAAGCGTTGGGATTCGCCGCCGCCATGCCGGCGGTCCAGTCGCTCCTCACCCAAGGCTCAATGGCCTCGGAGGTCGGGCGCATCCAGGGACTGTTCGCCACGAGCCAGACGGCGTGCACCGCGGTGTCAGCGGCGGCGGCGGGTGCGGCCTTCGCGCTGGCCTCGTGGCTCCCCTTCGTGACCGTCGCCGCCCTGTGCATCCTGGGACTGGCCGTGGCCACCGCGGTCTGGTGGACCGTGCCCGGCCGGGTCGACCGGTCGGCCTCGGCGGACACCCCGGCGAGCGACACCCACGGCGTCGGTGGTCCGGCCGGCGTGCGGGTGGTGAGTCTGCCTCAGCTGGCGGTGCCCGAAGCCATGGGCGTGAGTGTGGACGTGCAGTAGGCACACCGGCTGGCTGCCTCGGGCACCTTGCTCAGGCACTCGGGGCACTCGCGCATCGGCTCCTCGCTGGGCAGGCGTCCCATCCGCTTCATCAGCGCGTTGACCGGCTTGATGACGAGGAAGAAGATCACCAGGGCCACGATCACGAACGAGAGGACGGCGTCGAGGAAGTTGCCGTAGGTGATCTTCGAGCCGTTGATGGTGAACGCCAGCTCGTTGAACTGGGTGCTACCCCCGAAGATGGCTTTGATCAACGGGGTGATCAGGTTGCTCACGAACGAGTTGACGACCCCGGTGAACGCCGCACCGATGACGACGGCGACGGCCAGGTCGAGCAGGTTGCCCCGCAGCAGAAACTCCTTGAACTCCTTCACCATGGCGGTGTGCGCTCCTTGTTGGTCGTGCCGCCTGTCGTGGTCGTGCCGCCTGTTGCTGCTGTGCCGTCTCCTGCTCTGGCACCCGGGCTCGCGGCCCCCACCCCGCCCGCTGTCCGACACCTGACCTTAGGGCAGTCCGGCGTGGACCGAGGCCTCCCATCGGCCGGTGGCCGGGACCGTGCAGACCGCGGCAGCCACCCCGAGCAGCCAGTCCATGACCTCCCGGGGGTCGGCGTCGGGGGGGACGAGGGCCACGAGTCCCCGGCGGGGATGGTCCTGGGTGATCCTCCATCCATTGGGCAGCGGCAGCCCGAGGTCGGGGAGCTTCCACGCCAGATGGGGTCCGACGGCATGCTCAATGCCGACCGTGGTGGGTTTGGTGGTGCCGGTGGGCAGGTGCTTGCCGGGCATCCAGGTGACGGTGGGGACCTGGTGGGTCGAGCCGCCGAGGAAGGCGAACGGCCCCGGAGGCGGCGGTTCCTGCTCCTCGTCGATCACCGGACGGACGTTGATCCACCCCGTCCCGGCCGCCTCGATCTCGGCCATCCGGGCCATCAGGTCGGCGTCGTCGTGGGCCACGAACTCGAATTCGAGCGGACGGCTCCGGCTCATGTCTGGAGATCGAGCACGCCCGTGGCCAGCGCCTCGAGCTCCGTCCGCCACGAGTCGGGCGCCACCAGCGGCCGGACCACGAACTTGGAGAACCCCACCTCGAGGAAGTCCTGCAGCATCGACCGGAGGCCATCGACGCCCACGGGGACCACGCGGCTCGGATCGACGCCCCGGCGGGACGCCGCCAGGGCCCGGGTCATCGAGGGCGTGAGTGGCCCCGGGGCGTAGGCGATGGATACACCGAAATGCTCTGGGCTGATGGCACGGCCGGCCTCGGCGGCGGAGTCGTCGATGACCACCCTGGCCTTGGCCACTTCCTCGGGCGTGCAGGCCGAGGGTAGCCAGCCGTCGGCGAACCGGCCGCACCGCCGGAGGGCGGCGGGGACCATGCCCCCGGTCCAGAACTCGAGGGGCTGCTGGACCGGGAGGGGTGCCACGGTCACGTCGTCGAAGTCGGCACTGATGCCGTGGTGGGAGACGGTCTCGCCGGCCCACAGTCTCCGGAGCAACGGGAGCATCTCGTCCATCAGTGCGGCCTTGTCCCGTCCGGCTACGCCCGACGCACCGGTCTCGGGCTGCCGGGGAAGGCCGGGGACGAAGGTGGTGAGGAGCCGGCCGGAGGACAGCACGTCGAGGGTGGCGAGCTCCTTGGCCAGCCGGACCGGGTTCCGACCGGGAAGGAGCATGGTCGTTCCGAGCTTCAGACGGGGGTGGTGGGCCGCAGCGAAGGACAACGCCACCAGCGGATCCAACGTCGGTGCCGTGAGCACCTCGGGCAACCAGAGGGAGTCGAACCCCAGGTCGTCGAGGTCGTCGACCAGTTGGGCGAACGAGGTTCGGGCCCCGTCGGCCACGGCGCCCGTCCCCACCCCGATGCGGACCTTCATGTCTGGTCGCCTTCCCTCGCCTCGGGGCCCCGGTCGCCACCGGTGCCGGCCAGTGGCTCCCCGTCGAACCGGTCGACGGTGGCGAAGGACGCCACGGTCCCCCGGCGCAGCTTGCTCGGCTGTCGCACAGGCACGCCCAGGGCCAGCAGGCCCACCACCGAGAAGGTGTCAGGAACGCCGAGGAGCGTCCGGACGGCGATCTCCTCGCGCACCACCATGGTGGTCATGACCCCGCCGAGGCCTTCAGCCCGTGCCGCCAACAGGATGCTCCAGGCGAAGGGGTAGATCGACGCCCCTCCCACCATCGTGTAGTGGCCACAGTCACGATCGACGGTGGAGAGCCGGGACAGATCGGCCAGGAGCACCAGCATCACCGGGACCCGGTCGAGATGCTCGGCGAAACCCCCCGGGCCGTCCTCCTCGTCGAGGGCGGCGTCGATGACCACGTCGGGAACCTCGAGCAGCGTCTGTTGCTCGAGGTCGCGATCGGTGACCACCGCCCACGGGGTCAACCCGGCGGCCGCCTGGGCCAGGTACTGGTACCACGAGGGCAGGTAGAGGTCCCGGAGGCTCCGGCGGAGGTCGGGGTCCTTCACCACCACGATGCGCCAGGCCTGGCGGTTCCCCCCGTTCGGGGCGAACCGGGCGGTGTCGAGCAGCCGGTGGACGGTGGCGTCGGGCACCGGGGTGTCCAGAAAGTCGCGCACCGCACCGGTGGTCCGTAGGGCCTCGATCAGTTCCACCCACCCGACGGTAGTGGCGGGGCGGGTGGGCCGCACCCCATGGTCCGCTCGGTCAGAGCACCTCGAGGATGGCGTCGGCGGCGCTGACCGTGAGCCCGGCACCGGGCTCGACGTTGAGGACCGTCACCACCCCGTCTTCGAGGACCATGGCATAGCGCTGCGAACGGGTACCGAGGCCGAAGCCGCTGCCGTCCATCTCGAGGCCGAGGGCCGCCGTGAAGGCACCGTTCCCGTCGGCGAGCAGGGTGACCGAGTCGCCGACCTGCTGATCCTTGCCCCAGGCGTCCATCACAAAGGGGTCGTTCACCGAGATGCAGGCCACGGTGTCCACGCCCTTGGCCACCAGATCGTCGTGACGGATCACGTAGCTGGGCAGGTGGTAGTCCGAACACGTGGGCGTGAACGCGCCGGGCACGGCGAACAGCACCACCTTGCCCGATCCGAGGACCGACCCGGTCTGAACGTGGGTGGGCCCTTCGGGACCGAATGTCATCACTTCGATATCAGGGATGGTGTCGCCGACGGCAATGGTCATGATGGATGTCCTCGTTCCTACGGATGCGGGTGAACACGGTGCAGCATACGGGGCCCCGGGGGGCGCCGATCACCAGGGAATGTGGGGGTCATCGCCGCCGACGGCGGGCGCCCGACGGCCCACCGCATCCGACCAGTCCATGCGCCGGCCCACCGCCATGAGCAACAGGGCCCCCACCCCGAAGGCCACCGCCGAGCCCACCAGGAGGCCCAGTTCGGACGCAGACACGAGGGGCGGATCCGAGGCGAAGGCCTGCTCGGCGATGAGCAGCGGCACGGTGAACCCGATGCCGGCCACGGCGGCCCCGCCGGCCACGTGGCTCCACAGCACTCCTTCGGGCAGTCGCCCGAGACCGAGTCGCACCACGACGTAGCAGGCCAGCGTGATACCCACCAGCTTCCCCACCACACGGGCCACGGCGATGCCGAAGAACACCGAGGTGGCTCCCGATGGCGCCAGCATCCCAGCGTGGAACACGATCCCAGCATTGGCTAGCGCGAAGAGCGGGAGCACGACGAACGCCGAGACCGGCGCCACCCGGCGCTCGAGCACGTCGGCGGGGTTCCGGTCACCTCCCGGAACCGAGCTCGGCACCAGGACGCCTACCACCACGCCGGCCAACGCCGGCTCGACGCCCCCGGCCGCCAACAGGACCCACACGGCGATGCCCCCGACCAGGACGGGCCAGACACCGGTGCGGGGCCACCGTCGGGACGCCACCATGGCCGCCGCCACCACCAGGGCCCCGATGAGGGCGGCCGGACGCGTCCGGGCCGAGTAGAAGATGGCCAGCACGAGCACGGAACCCACGTCGTCCGCCACGGCCAGGGTCAGGAGCAAGAGCCGGAGCCCGGGCGGGATCCTCCGGCCGAGGAGGGCCAGGGCCCCGAGGGCAAAGGCGATGTCGGTGGCCATGGGGATGCCCCAGCCCGACGCGCCCGAGCCCCCGTGGTTGAACAGCACGTAGACCAGCCCGGCGCCGGCCATGCCTCCGGCGGCCCCGACGACCGGGACCACCGCCGTCCGCAGGTGTCCCAACTCCCCCGTACGGTGTTCCCGGCCGATCTCCAACCCGACGACGAAGAAGAACACCGCCATCAGCCCGCCGTTCACCCAGGCCTTGACCGTGGTGAAGTCGGCGAACGCCGATCCGCCGATGTGGATCGGATGGTCCCACACCGTGGCATAGGTCGAGCCCCAGGGGCTGTTGGCCCAGAGGAGGGCCACACCCACCGCCAGCACCAGCACCCAGCTCCCGGCGATGTCCGAGCCGAAGAACCGACGGAGCCGTTCGGTCCAGGTGCCGAGCACCCGCTCGCTCACCGGGACGGGTCGACCAGCTCCGCCAACCAGGCGGGCAGACGACGTCCGCGTCCCTCGGCATCCACGGCCCCGTGGACGGTGACGGCGGTGGCCCGGGTCTCACCTGCCACCGTCAGGAGGTAGCCCACCTGGAAGGAGGTCCGGGTGAGCTGGCCCAGCATCACCTGCACGTCCACGACCTCGTCGAAGTGGAGGGCGCGCCGGTAGCGCACATAGAGCTCCAGCACGGCCAGGTCGATGCCGTCGGCTCGCACCTCGTCGTAGGGGTGGCCACGGTGTCGGAGCAGGGCCGCCCGGGCCTCTTCGAGATACGTCACGTAGGCCCCGTGGTGGATCACCCCCATGGCGTCGGTCTCGGCGAACCGCGTACGGATGGGGTGGGCGAACGAGTAGTCGCCCGGGTCGCTCGAAGGGGTCAGCGTGAGGCGCACCCTCCGACGCTACCGTGCCCCGACGGACCCCCCGGAGACCTGGGGCTGGTTCCACTCGATCCACCCGAGACCGGTGCGCCCGTCAGCGGCCACGAAACGGGCCACAGCCCGGGGGAAGCGGCTCAGCCGCCCGTCCGGGGCCTCGAGCACCACCGGGCCGAAGGCCAGCGGCTCGATGCGGAGCTCGATGCCGACCGGATCGATCCGGGCCGTCCCCGAGTCCGGGAGGCCGCTCCCACCCAACGCCTCGGAGACGTCGAGCGAGGTCACGGTCTGGACACCGGGGGACGACGGCCCCGGTGACTGCACGTAACCGAAGGCCAGGGGATGGCCGGGGATGCGGATGTCGGCCAGATGGATCCGCGTGCCGTCGTCAAGCCGGACGGCGGCCCAGCACCACCCGAAGGCCCACCAGTCCCGCTCGCCCCACGAGTGGTCTCGCTGGCCCTGCCCGTCAATGGTGAATTGCTCGCCACCGATGGCGACCTCGCCCTGCACCACGCAGGGCACCTCGTAACGGGTGGTCAGGTCGTACTGGTAGGGCGTCCCGTCCGTGGTCCAGACCAGATCGAGCGCGATGGTGGTGGGCGCTCCGGCCGCACCCCGGTAGACGTCCTCGGGACGGTCGAGTCGCCGACCCGGGGCGGTACCCGAAAGGCTCATCGACACCAGGGGGTCGTCGACGGCCCCACGCACGACCACGTCGGCGGCGTCGATGTCCAGCCCGGTTCCTCCGGCCACGGGGAGGTCGTAGGCCACCGAGGCCACCAGGGGACGACCCTCCCCCACCAGCATGGTCGTCCACCACGTCACCCCGAGGTTGGGATAGAGCCCGATTCGGGCGTAGCCGGCGATCCGGCCGTCCTCGGCCACGAAGTCGAGATAGTAGGACTCGTTCCAGAGCAGTTCGGTTCCCGGGGGGTGCCGCTGCTCGTCGGACGGGTCCACCGTGTGGACGTCGGCCCCAACCTCGTCCGCATCCGGGCCGCTCATCGGAACCCCCCCGATGGCAAGGTGTCCTCGGCCCCGAGATCTAAGGCCTGCTGCGCGTACCGCGACACGCTGGTGGTGAACATCTCGTCCCCCCGCTCCGTCCGCTTGACCAACATGGATGCACCGATCGACATCACCAACCCACCGAAGCACAGCTGACGGTACTCGTCGTCGAGCCGGTCCCGGTCGAATCCCTCCACGCCCTCGGACACCAGGGCGTCGAGGTAGGCGTCGAGCAGCCCCTCCTCGTGGCACCGCCGGTCGTCCACCGTCAGGCTCCCGCCCACGAAGTAGGCCACGTCCGAGGCCGCCGATCCCCAGGACGCCGTCTGCCAGTCGACGACGAACGGCCGCACGTCGCCGGGCCGGAACAAGAGATTGTCGAGCCGGAAGTCGCCGTGGGTCACCGTCGTGGCCGGGGGGCGTTCGGACAACCACGGCCCGAGCACACCGATGAAGCGATCGCACAGCGCCAGGTGGTCACCGTCGATGCGGTCCCGGTACCGTTCAACGAATCCGGGCCACAGGGAGGTGACCAGCCCGGCCATGAACTCGTCGGCCTCCACGCCGCCCCGGTCCAGCCACTCCAACCGGGCCAGGTCGGCCTGACCCCAGGTGGCACCGTGCAGTGCCGCCAACTCACCCAGGGACGCCGCGGCCACGTCCACGCCGCAGCCGGTCAGTTGCTCACCCTGCACGGCGTCGTCCAGGTCCTCCAGGACCAGGACGAACCACCCGGTGTCGGGATCGCATGCTCGGTAGTAACAGCGAGGCATCCGGGTCCGGATCCGCGTCGCCACTTCACCGTAGAACCCCACCTCGATCTCGTAGGCCCGGGTGAGCAGGCCGGTGGACCGGCTCTGCTCGTCGGCCGAGGCGAACTTGGCCACCACCGAGCGCTCCGGGGTGTCGTCGGAGCCGGTCCGGTACAGCACCCGCACGGTGTCCCCCATCTGGCCCGTGCCCACCGGCACCACCCGGAAGGACACGATGGATGAACCCTCGTCGAGAAGATCGCTGCCGCCCAGTACCGAGGTCAGCCACGCACCGCTGAGGTCTTCGGGCCGACGGACCGGGACGGGCCCGCCGGTTCTGGTCACGCCGGGGTCCCCGGCCCTTCGGGAACCTCGACGACAGGTTCGTCCCGATCGTCGGACTCCGTTCGCAGCGCCCGGGACATGACGGCGTGCTGCAGGTACAGCGAGGCGATGTAGGTGAGCTCGAGGATCTCCACGTCGTCCAGCTCGGACCGCAAGGCCTCGAACAGGCCGTCGGGTACCCGTCCTCGGTCGTAGACCAGGCAGTCGGTGTAGGCCAGGACCAGGCGCTCGGTCCGGTCGAACCGGTCGGAGGCCGACCAGTGGGGAAGGGCCAGGATCACCTCATCGCCTACGCCCAGCTCCCGGAGCGCCTTGCAGTGCTGGGAGAAGACGAACTGGCTGCCGGCGCCCCAGCCCGCGCGGGCCTGGGACAGCTCACGCAACCGGGGTGCCAACCGGCGCTGGGGGCTCTGGTAGAGGCCGAAGCCCTGGACGGCGTGCTCGAGCAGATCCGGGACCAGGGCGAAGACCGTCCACCAGTCCCCTCGGGTTCCTCCGATGGCCCCGGGCCCGGCCACGGGATCACCATCACCGAACAGGTAGTCGTACATGACCGTCACGATGGGCGCCGTGGCCTCGGATCGTGGCACCTGGCGGAGACGGGGCGCCATCGACTCAGCCGGACACCCGGTCCACGGCGCGGGCGGGCTGATGGCGGACGTCGCCCGCCTCGAAGGGCCGGGTCCAGCAGGCCAGCTCCAAGAGGATGCCGTCGGGATCCTGGAAGTACACCGAGCGGACGAACACGCCGGGATGGACAGCGTCAGCGATTCCCCACTCGCTGTCGTCGTGGTTGGCCACCTCGGTGCAGCTGACCCCGGCGGCTACCAGGCGCTCCCGGTACTCGTCGATCCGATCCGGAGGCACGGAGAAGGCCACATGGTTCATGGAGCCGATGGCACTCGTCAGGCTGCCCTGATCCGGACGTGCGGCCGGGGCGGAAACCCCAGGGGCGGGCTCGGGGGCATCGGGGAACCAGAAGAAGGCCAGCGTGTCCCCGCCGCCGCAGTCGAAGAAGAAGTGCTGGCCCATCCCGGCCGGCAGTTCGATGGTCTTGACCAGGGGCATCCCGAGGACCGTGGTGTAGAACTCGACCGTCCGGGCCATGTCCCGACAGACCAGGGCGAGGTGATTCACGCCGCCGAACTCGAACCGCTCCCCCGGCATGGTCATGGCCCTCCCCCTCCTCGGCGTGGAGCCGTGGTCGATGCCGTCCGTTCACCCCGTCGACCTGTCGGCAGGGAGCCGCACTGCGTCCTCCCACAGTACCGGGCCGTCCCCTCACCGGGCGGGGAATCGGACCCGTCGACGGTTCAGCGGCTTCCATGTCGGGGTCACGAACATTTCCCCTTGTGCTCGGGCCCGAAAATGCCGATGATCGCTCCCATGGCTCCACCGGGCGGCGGCAGGGGAAGCGGGACGCGTGGGCGTGCGGCGAGACCGGGGTGGGCGATCGTCGGCGTCTGCGTGGCCGTGGTGACGCTGACCGGGGTGGTCGTGACCGGGACCCTCGTCTTTGGCGCCGACCGTCCGGCCGCCGCCCTCTCCCTCGGTGGGATGAGTATCCAAGCCTCCGGCACACCGGCCTTCGACCAGGACGCACCCGATCCCGACGTGGTGCTGAGCGGATCGACCTACTACGCCTTCACCACCGGTACGGTGCTCGGCAACCACCTCCAGGCCCTGGTCGACACCTCCGGGTCGCCACTGTCCGGATGGGGATCGTTCACCGGTCGCTCCTACGGCTCCAGCGCCCTCCCCAACGTCCCGGCCTGGGAGCAAACCGACACGCAGACCTCCCCCGGCGTGTTCTTCTGGGGCGGGCGGTGGCTCATGTACTACGACGCCTCCCAGGCCGGTCACGCCGCCGGCACCGGGTGGAACTGCCTCTCGGTGGCCACGGCCACCTCGCTCTCGCCCACCGATCCGGTGTTCACCGACCGCTCCACCCAACCGTTGCTGTGCCAGCCGGATCTCGGGGGGACGGTCGATCCGAGCCCGTTCGTGGACCCGGCCACGGGCGTGGCCTATCTGATCTGGAAATCCAACGACGGGGGCTCGACTCAGCCCGCCTCGCTGTGGTCCCAGCAGCTCAGCGCCGATGGCCTGTCCCTCGTCGGCGCTCCCCACCAGCTGTTGAACCAGGACATGGTGGACTTCCCCTTCGAAGCCACCATCGAAAACCCCGACATGGCGTACTCGGACGGCACCTACTTCCTCATGTTCTCGGCCGGCATCTGGAACTCCCCCTCGTACTCGGAGACCTACGCCGTCTGTGACGGCCCGACCGGGCCCTGCGTCCAGTACCAGCCGGCCCCCATCCTGTCGTCCTACGGCGACGCATCCGGGCCCGGTGGGGGTTCGCTCTTCCAGGATGCGACCGGCAATTGGATGGTCGACTACGCCGCCTGGCAGCCCGGCTGCACCTCGTATGCCTGCGGTGGGGCACGCCGCCTGTTCGTGGCTCCGGCCACGCTCGACCCACCCCGGTTGGCCTCCCCGGTGACCGGGATGGCGTCGACACCCGACGGCAACGGCTACTGGCTGGTCGACGCACAGGGGGCGGTCTCCAGCCACGGGACCGCGGTGGGCTACGGATCGATGTCCGGACAGCACCTGAACGCCCCGATCAACCACATCGTGGCCACGCCGGACGGCAAGGGCTACTGGCTCGTCGCCGCCGATGGTGGGATCTTCGCCTTCGGCGATGCCGGATTCTTCGGGTCGATGGGGGGCCAGCACCTGAACGCCCCGGTCGTGGACATCGCCCCGACGGCGGACGGCGGCGGCTACTGGCTCGTGGCGGCCGACGGGGGCGTCTTCGCCTTCGGGGACGCTGTCTTCCACGGCTCGATGGGCGGCCAACACCTGAACCAGCCGGTCGTCGGGATCAGTCCCGACTTCGTCACCGGCGGGTACTGGGAAGTGGCCTCTGACGGAGGCATCTTCGCCTTCGGAGCGCCGTTCCTCGGTTCCACCGGGGGGATCTCGCTCAACCGACCCGTCAACGGGATGTCGGCCACGCCCGACGGAGGCGGCTACTGGTTCGTGGCCTCCGACGGGGGTGTCTTCTCCTTCGGCGACGCCGTCTTCCGTGGCTCGGCCGGGGCCACCCCCCTCAACGCCCCGGTGGTGGGCATGGCCACCGACCCCACCAGCGGCGGCTACTGGTTGGTGGGCGCCGACGGCGGGATCTTCAGCTATGGCGCACCCTTCGAGGGTGCCGACTGACGCGCCACCGGCCTCCCGGCCCAGCCTGCCCTCTCCCAAACCCGGCAAAAAGCCTCTGACCTGGACAAACGATCGGGCAAAAGAATCTGCGAAGAATTGCTCAAGTCCGGCGGCGGAGATGCCGATAGAGAAGTGCCGGACCATCGGGGCAGGGATCTGACCTCCCTCCGTCCGCCAGACGCTTTCCCTGCTCCGGTCCGGCCCCTACGGACCCCGGGGGGTCGACCTCAGGTCACCAGCCCATACCGGTGGTGCCCGGCTGCCACCCTTCAATCTTGCGGAGGGCCTGCCAGGACCGGTCGCAGCTCACGATCAGCGTCCGCATGAGTGACGACGCCTGTTCCTCCCAGACGCCCCGCTCGACTTCGTAGCCCGCGATCATGGCGATGGCGGGGTGGAGGCCGTCGGGCGGTGGAAGCACACGACGGAGTGTCCACCGGACAGCCTCTTTGGGCTCGAGACCCGCCTCCCTCCGGAGCGCGTACTCATAGCCGATGAGCCGCGAGTAGCCGTTCAACAGATGGATCGGATCGTCGTCCTCGGGCATGGTTTGTCGGAGGAGAGCCATTGGGTCCTCATCGACCGATCCCCGACGGAACTTGAGACCTTGTGCCAGAACCTCGTCGTCGGCCCCGTGGCCCTGCCGTCACCGGCGGAAGGCACCGGGTAGACCTCACCGACCGGTCCGATCCCGTGGGCGCAGCCCGGGGGGCCGTGTGCCCCGATCGGGCCCGGAACCCGCTCAGGTGGACGTGGCGATCGCCTTGGTCTTGGCCCGGCCCCTAGCCGCCTCTCGACTCCGCCGGGCCACCTGGGCCCGACCGGCGGCCACGATCGGAGGCATGATGGCCGCGGCCAGGGCCGACGCTGACGTCGTAAGGAAGTGGACCCCGTCGGCGTTCCGGATGGTGACACCCCGGTAGGTGGTTTTGTAGTGGCCTCCCGGGCACACCACGGCGTCGAGGTCGACGACCGAGTCCGTGACGGGATGCTCCGCTGCCACCTGTCGGACCAACCGGTTGTAGACGGCCAGACGAGCGGGGTCGTCCTCCGGCCACGGTTGCCCGTCGGGTTGGAGGCCCTCGTTCGTGCACACCCCGGTCATGAACACCATGTTGGCCCCGGTGTCGGTGACCAGGCGGGAGGCGAGCTCCAGCTCCTGCTTCACGTAGGCGGCGAACCTCGCGTCCAAGATGTTGGTCCAGGTTCCGTCGTATTCACGGTCGACGTCCTCCCAACGACCGGCCAGCAGGACGACGACATTGGGATGGACCTGGTCCATCGCCATCGGCCACCGGACGGGCCACGGCAGCGAGGCGAGGGGGGCACCGGGCACGGTCGGCGCCCCGTTGCACCGGACCTCCACCGGGTAGTCGGCGCCGAGGACCCGGATCATCGGACCGAAAACCACCCCGCAACCAACGGACCCCTGGTCAACGAAGGTGTAGTCGAACTTCGAGGCGATCGAGCGCTCATTCAGGGACCACCCGAGGGTGAGGGCGGTGGAATCGCCGACCATCAGGATGCGGACGGGGGGAACCATCGTGGTCGGCCTCCCCGTGGCACCCGCGACGGAGCAGGTACCGACGGACAGGGTGAGCACCATGGCCCCCGCCAGGACAGCCCTGCAGCGTCGCTTCATCGACCTCCCCCGTGATCACCGCGGACTGTAGGGCAACCCCGGGCCGGGTCGCGCCGGACGCCACCGATTGTTCACCGAGAGTGACGAAGGCAACCTGTCCTCTCGACCACTCCCTCGCCCCGCGAGTCTCTGAACTGCCCTTCACCGTGCACCATGCGGTCCGCACGGCCCCACCGGCCAGGTGTGGCGGCCCCGCCAGCCACGGGCGGCCGGCCACCCCGAGGCGACCTCTCGGTGGGGAGTCGACACCCGACCGCCTCGGTGACGCGCCGCATCGTCGTGGTGGACCTCCGCCATCGGACGCTCCCGACCCCGTCGGGCGACCGTAAGCTCCGACCCGTGTGTGGACGCATCGCCCTCTACGACGAGCCCGACCACCTGGCGCGGATGCTGGATGCCGGTGTCGACCCCGACGTCATGGCGGCCTGGCGTCCGGGCTGGAACCTCGCCCCGACCGACCAGATCCTCGGCGTGACCGAGCGCCAGGACGGGCGGCTGCTCCGGGCCTATCGATGGGGCCTGGTGCCCAGCTGGTCCAAGACGGCCGACGTCAAGGGCACCTTCAACGCCCGGGCCGAGACGCTGGCCACCAAGCCCATGTTCCGATCGGCCTTCCGATCGTCCCGCATCCTCGTCCCCGTGGACGCCTTCTACGAATGGGAGCGGCTCGACCCCAAGCACAAGCAGCCCTACGCGTTCACCCGAGCCGATGGCCAGCCCATCGTGCTCGCCGGACTGCGGGAGTGGTGGCGGGATGCCGAGGGCCACGAGCTGAACACGGCGACCATCATCACCACCGAGGCCGGCCCGGACATGCCCATCCACAATCGGCAGCCCGTGGTGCTGGAACCGGCGAGCTGGGAGGCGTGGCTCGACCCCAGCTGCTCCGACGTCGGGATGCTCCAGCCGCTCCTCGTGCCGACCGCCCAGGGCACGTTGGTGCACCACCCCGTTGGCAAGGGCGTCGGCAACGTGCGGAACGACGGACCCGAGCTGCTCGACACCGTCGCCCTCGTCGACGATCCGGCCCTGCCCGGCCTCTGAGCCGTCACGGGCGGTCCCACCGGGGAATCGGAGCGCCGTCTCGGTCCCCGGCGGCCACCCCCTCACCTTCGCGCCCTGCCCCCTTGATTCGTGGTGCGACCGGCGCGAACGTGGAGGGAGGCGAGGAGGGCGTCGGCCGGGCGGCCGGGCAACCTCGGGAGGATCGGATGGCCATGCTCATCTGCAGGTTGTTTGTCGCGCCCGGCGAGACCCGAGCCCCGAGACGAGGATGGCCATGACCGCCCTTCGATCGATCTCCGGTGGTGCCGTGCGAGAGTTGCTCGCCCTCGGGCTGCGTTCGGTGGCGGCGGTCGAGACCCTGGTCGTGGCCGTGCTGTTCCACGACGAGCTGGGGCGTACCGAGGACTCTTGAGTCGACCCGTCCGGACACATCGGACGGGCCCGGGGATGTCGACCGAGCACCTCCTGGTCAGCCAACCTGCGTTTGGGCTCCAGTCGGCGGTCCGGCGGCCAGGATGCCGTCCTCGGAGGATGCGTGGACGGACCCCAGGTGTTGGCGAATCTGGATCACCATGGTGTCGATGTCGTCCCCGTCCACAGCCGAGGTCCACGTCCCGCAGGAGCAGTCCGAGGTGATCTGGTCCGCACCCACGTCCATGCGGATCTCGTGGGGCTTCGGGGGGGTCGTGGACGGCTCGGGCGGCCGAGCACCGAGCGACTCGGATCGCTCGTCTGGCCCGGGAAGGCCGTTGACCAACCGGAACTGCACCGCCAGCTCGGGATCGATGACGTCGAGCGCGTCAGCCGTCTCCTCCAAGATGAGGAACCGTTCACCCATTGCGCTCACCACTGCCTCCTCACCCCACGTCGGCACCCTCTCTGGCCAGGCCCTCCGAGCATAGGAGGCCATGGTGCCCCCGACAAGGGTGCGTTCTGGTCGATCACACGGCGGCGAACAGATCGCCCAACGACCCGATCCGCTCCAGTACGACGTCGGAGGTGAAGCGGAGGTCGGCGGGATCCCCACTGGCTGCGCAGTCGTCGACCTCATCCCAGGAGACCGGGGTGGACACCGTCGGCTCCTCTCTGGCCCGCAACGAGTAGGCGGCCACCGTGGTCTTGGCCGGATGGTTCTGGCTCCAATCGATGAGGACCTTGCCGGTCCGCAGACTCTTCCGCATGTTCGACACCACCAGGTCGGGATGGTCCTGTTCCAAACGGATGGCGATCCCATGGGCCCGATCGCGGATCTTGTCCCAGGTCGGGCGGCCGGTGAGCGGCACGTAGAGCTGGAGACCCTTGGAGCCGCTGGTCTTCGGCCAGCAGCCGACACGGCCCTCGTCCACGATCTCGGCCACCAGTCCGGCCACCTGGCAGCACTCGACGATGGACGTCCCTTCACCCGGATCGAGGTCGAAGACCATGTGATCGGGTGGCGCGGGGAGGACACGCCTCCGGCCAATGTGCCACAGCGGTATATGGAGCTCGATGGCCGCCAGGTTGGCCGCCCAGACCAGGGTCGGGCGGTCGCTCACCACCGGGTAGTCGACCGGTCCATCCTTCGAGGTGGAGGGCACCGACCGGTGGTGAATCCAGGACGGGGCATGGTCCGGCAGGTGCTTTTCGAAGAAGTAGGTGTGGTCGATCCCGTTGGGATAGCGCTTCATCGTCAGGGGCCGGTCCACCACGTGGGGCAACATGACCTCGGCCACCCTGGCGTAGTAGTCGATCACCTGTCCCTTGGTGAATCCGGTGGCGGGATAGAGGACCTTCTCCAGATTCGAAATGGTGAGCTCACGCCCGTCGACGGTCGTCCGAACCGACTGCTCAGGGCTCACGGGACACGTCCCCCACCGTCTTATCTGGTCGGAGCCCCCGCCACACCGGGTGCCGCAGATGCCCGTCGGGGGTCCACTCGCCGTAGCGCACCTCTCCCACCAGTCTCGGGGTCACCCAGGTGGTGTCCTTCTCCAGCGCCGGAGGCAACCGGTGGTCGAACGGACTCGTGGCGCGCACCCTCTTTCTCAAGTCGGCAGCCAATTCGGCACGAGAGCGGTCGGTGAATCCCGTGCCTACCTTGCCCACGAACGTCAGCTTTCGGGGGTCGGGCGAAGGAATACCCATCACGAGGGCTCCGAACTCGCCCCGGCGGCTTCCGTTTCCCTCGGTGAAGCCGCCGATGACCACCTCCTGGATGTGTTCGTGCTTCACCTTGATCCAGTCACGACTGCGCCGACCGGGCTGATAGGCGCTGGTCCGGCGCTTGGCCACTACGCCCTCCATGCCCAGGTCGACCGACGTGCGGAAGACCTGGTCTCCGGGATCGGACGTGAACGAAGGGGTGACGGCCCATCCCGGAGCGGCAATGTCGAGGTCCTCCAGTGCGGCGCGCCGGTGGTCGTAGTCGAGTCCGACCAGCGAGGTGCCGTCGAGGTGCAGGAGGTCGAAGATGACCACACTGACCGGATGGGAAGCAGCCGCACGTTGCACGCCGGTCGCCGAGCCGGCATGCATCCGGTGCTGGAGTTGGGCGAACGACGGCTTCCCGTCAGCACCGAGGACGACGAGCTCCCCGTCGAGGAGCACCTGGTGGGATCCCATCGCCTCGGCGAAGGACCGCAGCTCGGGAAACGATCCGGTGACGTCGTTCCCGTTGCGGCTCATCGCACGCGGTCGGCCGCCGTCGATCCAGATCAGGACGCGCATGCCGTCCCATTTGAACTCGAGGGCCCACTGTCCATTGTCCGGCGGGAGTTGGCCGGGCGTGGCCAACATCGGCTCCATCCGCTCCGGCAGCGTCTCGAATCCTTCCGGGACCGGGTCCATGCGGTGGATCATCCAGTTCTTTCCCTGGGTGGGGAACAAGACGTAGCGACCCTTGGCCCGCTTACCGCGCAGCACGACCATGATCTCCCGCGGGAGCCATTTCTCACAGTCGTAGCGGCCGCGGTCCCAGATCGACACCTTGCCGGCGCCGTACTCCCCCTTGGGTATGGTCCCGGCGAACGTTCCGTAGGCCAGCGGGTGGTCCTCGACCCGAACGGCCAGGTGGTTCTGGTCCGGGGAGACGGGAAGTCCCTTGGGCAGCGCCCAGGAGGCCAGCACACCGTCGTGCTCCAGACGGAAGTCCCAGTGCAGGCTCGAGGCGTGATGTTCCTGGATGACGAAGGTCGGCTTCCTCCCCCGTCCCGGTGGCGTGGCCCCATCGTCGGCCCGGGGCTCGTCATCGGGCAAGGGCTCGGGTGTGCGCCCCGGCCGTCGCTTCTTCCGGTAGCTGGCCAGTGATCCTGCGGTCACAGGTCATGTCTACCCCTGTTCGCGGCGGGCCACCCCAACCTCAAGCAGGCCGCGGGGGATCGTTTCGTGGCTGCTGACGGCGAGCGCTAGGAGGAGCGCAGCTCCCGGACACGGGGGACAGGCCTCCGGACCTGGTGGAGGATCGGTCGCCGGAGGGCCCGGTCCACGATGGCCTGGCGGTCGCATTCCTGATGTGCGGCGGCCCGTTCGACAAGATGCCCCAAGTAGATGACCAGGTTCAAGAGACCGAGCCGTTCCGAGCGTCCACCGAGGGGAATCGGTTCGATGGAGGCATCCATCTCGGCCGCCTCGAGCACGGCCTGGCGGATCGCCCACATCTGGCCCACAGCGTCGTCCACCTCGGTGGCAGTCATCTGCATGTGGGCAGATACTCCCAGCTCAAGGGCAAGATCGGCTTGTGTCATCCCCGAAGGAACCAGACTCAGCAAGCTCCGCAGCACGGCGGGGGCGAATTCGGGGGTTTCAAGCTTGCTCACGACCTCAGTGTGACAAAGGGGTGTATCAGGGGTGGTGGATGGCCCTTGACCTGGGTAATGATATCCCCATGCCTAGAACCATTTGGAAGGGCGCCCTCAACTTCGGGCTGGTCAACGTCCCGGTCGGCCTCTACTCGGCCACCCAGGACAAGACGGTCCACTTCAACCAGTTCGAGGAGGGAACGTCGGACAGGATCCGGTACAAGAAGGTCAACGAGCGCACCGGCTCCGAAGTTCCTGCGGCCAAGATCGTCAAGGGCTACGACCTGGGTGGCGGGGAGTACGTCATCCTGACCGACGACGAGCTCGACGCCGCCGAGCCCGAGAAATCCAAGCTCATCGAGATCACCGACTTTGTGGACCTCGAACAGATCGACCCGATCTACTACCGGTCCACGTACTACCTGGCCCCCGAGGGGGAAGCAGCCAACAAGGCGTACGCCCTGTTGCGCCAGGTCATGCGGGAGGCGAACAAAGTCGCCATCGGAACCGTCGTGATGAGGAACAAGGAGTACCCCGTAGCCATCCGTCCCGACGACGAGGTCCTGAAGCTCGAGACCCTGTACTTCGCCGACGAGATCCGGTCGCCGACCAAGGACCTCCCTTCGTTGCCCAGTGCGAACGAGGTGACCGACAGGGAGTTGCAGATGGCGGGCCTCCTCCTCGAATCCATGGAGAGCGACTGGAATCCAGAGAAGTACCAGGACACCCACCGCCAGCAGCTCGAGGCCATCATCGAGGCCAAGCGTCAGGGCAACGAGATCGTCACCGGGGTGGAGGTAGAGCCGGCGTCCACGAAGGTCGTCGATCTCATGGATGTGCTCAGCGCCTCCATCGACTCGGTCAAGGCGGGTCGGAAGCCGGCGGCCAAGAGGCCCGTGAGCCGCACGGCAGCCAAGAAGGTCACCGCCAAGACGCCGTCTCCCATCAAGAAGGCCGCCACCAAGGTGGCCAAGCCGAAGGCCCCGGCGCGCCGAAAGGCGTCGTAGCCGACGTCAGGAGGCCGAGGCAGGCGGAACGGTGGGCACGGCCACGGTGATCGCCCCGACATCGACCGATGCACGAAGTCTCTTCTTAGCCTTTCTCGCCCCCCCGTCCAGTTCGTAGGGAGTGGCCCGATCGAGCTTGATGTCCACGGTGCACCCCCGGGTGGTCTGCGTCAGTGGCGAGCGTTCGGGGTGGCCCACGATCAGCCGGCCCAGGATCCTGATCCACTGGGTCGCCCGCTCCGCGGTGACCACGGCGACCTCGAGTTGGCCGTCGTCCGGCGAGGCATGGGGAAACGCCACCAGGCCACCGGTCAGCGTCCCCATCTGACCGAGCAGGATGCCGCTCGCTCGACCGCGGAACCAGGCCGCGCCGTCGACCTCGATGGACACCGTCGGTGGCGCCTTGCGCGTCGACCGGACCGCGGCCCAGACGTAGGCCAACTGCCCGTAGCGATCCTTCAGCTTCCCATCGGCGATCTCCATCATGTGGGCGTCGAAGCCGACTCCCGCCATCACGCCAAACCGTTTGCCGTTCAAGATCCCCACGTCCAACACCCGCCGGTCGCCATGGAGTCCGATGCGCACGGCGCTGGGCACGTCGCTCGGGATGCCCAGGTTGACGGCCAGGAGGTTCGCCGTGCCGGCCGGAACGATGGCCAGCGTCACGTCCTGCCCGGCGACGGCATCGAGGCAGCGTTGAATCGTGCCGTCCCCACCCCACACGAACAGGAGCTTCGCTCCGTCGGTGATCGCCTGTCGGGCGAGATCGGTGGCCTCCCGACTCTTGGAGACTTCGTGCCATAGGGGTGCGTGGACGCCGTTGCGGGCGAGGGATTCCCGGAGTTCGGACAGGCCACCGCCCAGCATCTTCTTCCGGTGGGCGATGACGGCGACACGACCAGAACTCGCATCGGCCGGGGACGACGGTTCGAGAGGTGACCCGGGGCCCATGTCCCGGGGAGAGGTCACGAAGTCGGCACTCCTGTCAGGAGGTCGTCGCATCGGCCTGGTGCCCCTGCGCCACGTCGGGTGGTCTCGTTTCGCTCAGGGTGGCACGGGCCCTGGATCCGGTGGATCATCGACGGCCGGCTCGGCTCGGGATACACCCGGGTGGGTGACATGGACAGGCTGCCTCTCTCCAGGAATCGGCCGGGGATGGCGGTGTTCCGTCCGGGAATCTACGCCATCGCCGCCCAAGGGCGGACGTCCGGGCCGACGCGATCAGCACAGCCGGGCCTCCACGACCGCCGGGTCGCACGGTTGATGGCCTCCCGCTGGCGAGCGCCCGGGACGATGCGGCATGCTGTGGGCAGCAGTTTTGGGATCTGGCCACGAGGGTAACGAATGCAGGTGGACGCACCCGGGGACCCAAACCAGCAGACGGTCGGCGGTGGCTCCGAGGCGTCATCAGCCCATCTCGGGCGGAGCGGACCCACCGTGCGCGCTGCCGACGGGATCGAACTCGCCACCCGGTGCTGGTTCGCTGCTGAGGCCGGCGACGTGATGGTGGTGATCGCCCACGGCCTGACGGCCAACAAGGACGACCCACGAGTAGTGGCCCTGGCCGGGGCCCTTCACGGCATGGGTTATGACGTCGTCACCTACGACTCCCGTGGCCACGGCCAGTCCGGGGGCCTCTGCACCCTGGGCAAACTGGAAGGTCTGGACGTGGCCGCCATCGTGGGCTGGGCCCGGACCCGGGCCTCCAGAATCGTCACGATCGGTGCCTCGATGGGGGCCGTCGGTGTCCTGTCCCACGCGGCGAAGGATCCCGCTCTGGTCGGGGTGGTCACGGTTTCCAGCCCCGGGGAGTGGCGCCTACCCCTCAGGTTTCGCTCGCTCGTCACCGCCGGGTTGGCCCGAACCGCCCCGGGACGTCATTGGGCCAAGCGGAAGATGAACGTGCGGATCGCCCCATGGGCTTCGCCTGACTCTGCCCGCTCGCATCTCCAAGTCGTCCGCTCCCCGGTGACCGTGGTCCACGGCGGGCAGGATCCCATCATCCCACTCCGGTCCAGCCTGGCCGACGGATTCGTCGAGGGTCCTCGGCGAGAGCTGGTCCTCGTCCCGACCATGGGCCATGCGTTCGACCCGATCGGCATCAGGTGGATCTGCGACGCCACCGCCCGGCTGCTTGCCCGGGATACCGAGGACGTGAAGCGAACCGCAGTCGACCGTTGACCCGGCGGTCACCAGCACCGCTGTCCAGCCCTGCCTCGGTCCCCCCTGCGGCCACTGACCGTCCTGGCGCCATCTCAGTCGTCCATCAAGTACTGGGGACCCGGGCCCGTGGCGGACGCCACGTCATCGGGGTTGGCCAACGCGCACGTCCGCAGGGACAGGCACCCACAGCCAATGCACGTCGACAGACCGCTCTGGAGGGCTTCGAGCAGGGAGATGCGCTGTCGGATGCGATCCTGCCACCCGGCGGTGAGGCGCTCCCAATCCCTGCGGGTAGGAGCGCGGTCGACGGGGAGCACGGCCAGCGCGGCGGCGATGTCCTCCAACGTCAGACCTACCCGCTGAGCGATCCGAATGAAGGCGATCCGCCGCAGCACGTCGCGCCGGAACCGACGCTGACCACTCGGGGCGCGTACGGCGTGGACGAGCCCCTGACGTTCATAGAAACGGATGGCCGAGGCCGCGAGGCCACTGCGTTCGGCCACCTCTCCGATGGTGAGCATCTCCACCCGGCCACCTCCCGAAAGAATTGCTTGACTTAAACATTAGTTTAAGTCTTAGCGTGAAGGAGCAGGCGCAGGAAGCGCCACGGACAGGGAGGTGCGATCATGCCGGTCGCCGTCATCACGGGAGGGTCTCGAGGATTCGGAAGGTCACTGGCCATCGATCTGGCCAAGGACGGCTGGGACCTGGTCGTCGACGGTCGTGACCCGGGAAGCTTGCAGGAGTTGCACGACTGCCTGAGCAGCTTTGGGGGCCACGCCCAGCTGATCAGCGGCGATGTGCGCTCCCCTGCACACCGGGGCGCCCTCGTCGCAGCGGCCGCCCTGGGCGGCTCATTGGACCTGCTGGTCAACAACGCCAGCGCCATCGGGCCAACGCCACTGCCGAAGCTCGAGTGCTATCCCCTGGATGATCTGCGACAGGTCTACGAAGTGAACGTGATCGCTCCGTTGGCGCTCATCCAAGAGGCGCTACCCCTGCTCCGACGGTCTCGAGGAGCCATCGTCTCGCTCTCCTCGGACGCCGCCGTCGAAGGCTACGAGGGCTGGGGAGGCTACGGGTCGTCCAAGGCCGCCCTTGACCAGCTGCACCAGGTGCTGGCCACCGAGGAGCCGGACCTGCGCATCTATCAGTTCGACCCGGGGGACATGCGCACGATGATGCACCAGGCGGCCTACCCGGGGGAGGACATCTCCGATCGACCCGAACCCGAGACGGTGGTGGCGCCGTTCCGGTCCCTCCTCGGGTCCGGGGTCGCCAGCGGCCGCTACCGGGCCGGTGCGTGGGTGGCGCAGCCATGACCACGAGAACGGTGCCGGAGCGTTACACCTACGATCTACCGGGGGCCCTGGAGGCTTCCGAACCGCCCGAGGCCAGAGGGCTGACCCGGGACGCCGTTCGGATGCTCGTCTCCTACCGGGAGACCGGGTCCATCGTGCCCAGTTCGTTCATCTTCCTCCCCCGGTTCCTTGCCCCCGGTGATCTGCTCGTCATCAACACATCTGGGACGATTCCCGCGGCCGTTGACGCGCTCGCCCCCGATGGAACGGCTCTGGTCATCCATCTCTCGACCCAACTGGACGAATCCCGGTGGGTGGTCGAGCCGCGGCGGATCGTCGACCACAGCACCGAGCGGTGGACCGGCCCCCCGCCGCCACGGCACCTCCGGCTGGCCGGCGGGGCGGGCACGGCCACGCTCGAGCGGCCCTACGGGCAGCAGGGACGACTGTGGATCGCCAGCCTCGATCTGGGTGGGCGGACACTCAGCTGGCTGGCCACGTACGGGCGCCCCATCCACTACGGCTACGTCGACAAGGCGTGGCCGATCGAGATGTATCAGAACGTCTACGCCACGCGGCCGGGAAGCGCCGAGATGCCCAGCGCGGGCCGACCGTTCACCGCTGAGGCCATCACCCGGCTCGTGGCCAAAGGGGTCGGCGTGGCTCCGGTGGTGCTCCACACCGGCGTCGCCTCGCTCGAAGTGGACGAACTCCCCTATCCCGAGCGCATGACCGTGCCAGAGCCCACGGCCGAGTGGGTGAACGCCACCCATCGCCGCGGTCATCGGGTGATCGCCGTCGGGACCACCGTCGTGCGGGCCCTGGAGACGGCCGGAACGTCCGGCGGGACGGTCAGCGCCTACGACGGGTGGACCGATCTCGTGGTCTCCCCCGACCACGGCGTCCGGGTGGTCGACGGCATGATCACCGGTTGGCACGAGCCGGCCTCCTCCCACCTGATGATGCTCGAAGCGATCGCCGGCCGCACCCTCCTCGAGGCCTCCTACGAGGCCGCCATTACCCAGGGATTCCGCTGGCACGAGTTCGGTGACACCCACCTGATCCTGCCGTAGTCGTCCCCCGTCCGCCCGGATCGGTGCCCTGATCGGCCTGCACTCCCATCGGGCGGCCTCGTGACCACCCATCGACTGCAAGACTTCAACCATGGACGCGCATCTGGTGGACGGGACCTACGAGCTGTTTCGCCAGTACTTTGGCCAGCCCTCCCGCCAGGCCGACGACGGACAGGAGATCGGTGCCGTCCGTGGCGTGCTGCTCTCCCTGGTGGGCATGATCGAGGGCGGCGCCACCCACATCGGCGTGGCCACCGACCATGTCGTCGAGTCGTTCCGCAACGAGCTGTGGCCCGGCTACAAGACCGGGGAGGGCATCGAGCCCGAGTTGCGCTCGCAGTTCGGGCTCCTGGAGACGGCGCTGGAGGCGATGGGGTTGGTGGTCTGGCCCATGGTGGAGCTCGAGGCCGACGATGCCCTGGCCTCGGCGGCCACCGTGGCCGGGGAGGATCCCGCCGTCGACCGCGTGGTCATCTGCACGCCCGACAAGGACTTGGCCCAGTGCGTGGTGGGCCGACGGGTGGTCCAACTGGACCGTCGCAAGGGGGTGGTGACCGACGAGGACGGGGTGTGGGCCAAGTTCGGGGTCGCCCCCCGGTCGATCCCCGACTGGTTGGCCCTGGTCGGCGACTCCGCCGACGGATTTCCCGGCCTGTCGGGATGGGGAAAGCGGTCGGCCTCGGTGGTGCTGGCCCACTACGGTTCGTTCGACGCCGTGCCCGACGACGTGGCCGACTGGGCCCCCGCGGTGCGCGACGGGCTGCGGGGTGCGGCCACCCTGGCGGCGCGACTGGCCGAGGAGCGGGATCGGGCCGAGCTGTTCAGGGACCTGGCCACCCTGCGCCGGGACCCCGCCGTGCTCGACCGGGTCTCCTCCCTCGAATGGCACGGACCGACGGAGGGGTTCGATGAGGTCTGCCGGCTGCTCAGGGATCCCGGGCTGGCCGACCGGGCCCGCGCCGCGGCGACCGGTTGACCAACGCACCGTCCTACCCCCGGGTGCCGAAGACCTCTTCGAGCTCGGTTGGTACCGGCGTGTCCAGCTGGGAGTAAGTACACGACGCCGGATCCCGGTCAGGGCGCCAGCGGACGAATGAGGTGGCGTGGCGAAAACGGTCCACCTGCAGGTGGTCGTAGGCCACCTCCACTACCAGCTCCGGGCGGACGGGCTCCCAACTCAGGTCCTTGCCTGCACTCCACCGACTCTGCCCTCCGGGTACCCGACCTGACGGGAGGCCCTCCTCCAGCCAGGGATGGCCGCTCGGAGCGTCGCTCTGGTAGGGCTCCAGCGTCCCGACGAACTCCTCCCGCCGGGCCGCGCTGAACCCGGAGGCGACACCGACATGGTGGAGCACACCGGCAGCGTCGAAGAGACCGAGCAGCAGGGAGCCGACGACGCCCCCGGACTTGTGCCACCGGAACCCCCCGACCACGCAGTCGGCCGTCCGCTCATGCTTGACCTTCATCATGGCCCGTTTGTCCGGCTGGTAGCGGAGGCCCCCGTCCTTGACCACGACGCCGTCGAGCCCGGCACCCTCGAAGCGCGAGAACCAGTCCCGGGCCACCTCCGGCACGGTGGTAACCGGGGTGAGATGGATGGGCGGCCGGGCCGGGCCGAGCGCCTGTTCGAGCATCCGACGGCGGTCGGCGTAGGGCTCGGCCATCAGGTCGGCATCGTCCAGGGCCAGGAGGTCGAAGGCCACGAAGGAGGCCGGGGTGGTGCGGGCCAGCAGCTCAACCCGTGAGGCGGCCGGATGGATCCGCTGGGACAGGACGTCGAAGTCGAGCCCGGATGGACCGGCGATGACGATCTCGCCATCGACGACACAACGTCCGGGCAGATTGGCCCGGAGCGATGCCACGAGCTCGGGGAAGTACCGGGTCAGGGGCTTTTCGTTGCGGCTGCCCAGAACGACCTCGTCACCGTCCCGGAAGACGATGCAACGGAATCCGTCCCACTTGGGCTCGTAGTAGAGCCCGTCCCGTTCCGGCAGTTCACGGGTCAGCTTGGCCAGCATCGGAGCCACCGGCGGCACGACGGGGAGAACCACGGGAAAATGGTACCCCCACGGCCAGGTTCCGGCTCGGGTCCCTACCGTCCGTGGGCCGCCGTCCAGTTCAAGAAGTCGTCCATGGGCAGGGTGTTCATCACCCGTTCGGCCGGGACACCCACTCGTGCCGCCTGCTCGCAGCCGTTGCGTTGCCACTCGAGCTGGCCCGGTGCATGGGCGTCGGTGTCCACCACGACCACACAACCGAGAGACAGCGCCTGCTCCAACAGCGGCTCGGGTGGGTCGAGGCGCTCCGGCCGGGAATTGATCTCCACGGCCGTGCCCGTGGCGGCACACGCTCCGAACACCGCCTCGGCGTCGAAAGTCGAAGGAGGGCGACCCTTCCCCGCCACGATCCGGCCGGTGCAATGCCCCAGGATGTCGGTGTGGGGGCTCTCCACGGCCCGGAGCATCCGCCGGGTCATCTCCGGCTCCTCCATGCGCAGTTTGGAGTGGACGCTGGCCACCACCACATCCAACTGGGCCAGCAGCGCCTCATCCTGGTCGAGGGACCCATCGATCAGGATGTCGACCTCGATGCCGGTCAGGATGCGAAAAGGGGCCAGCTCGTCGTTGAGCTCGGCCACGACATCCAGCTGACGGGCAAGGCGCTCGGCATCGAGTCCGTGGGCCACGGTGAGTCGGGGGCTGTGGTCGGTCAGGGCCCAGTACTGGTGGCCGTAGGCCTTGGCCGCCTCGGCCATCTCCCGGATGGGCGATCCCCCGTCCGACCAGTCAGAGTGACTGTGGCAGTCGCCCCGGAGCTGGTCGAACAGATCGGAAGCGGCACCGCTCATGGCCACCGGGGCGGTGGCCTCCAGGCGGGCCAGGTAGTCGGGCACGCCTCCGGCCGTCGCCTCACTGATCACCTGGGCGCTGGTCTTGCCCACATCGGGGATCCGCTGCAGCCGGGCCGGCGCCATGGCGGCCAGTTCGTCGACGGGAAGGCCAGCGACGGCCGCTGCCGCCTTGCGAAAGGCCCGCACCTTGTAGGACTCCGCGCCGTCGCGTTCGAGGAGGTAGGCGATGCGGCGGAGCGCCTCGGTCGGGTCCACCGTTCAGGCCTTCTTGGCCCGGCTGGGGGCGACGCGTGGAGGTTCGTCAGGTTGCTTCGGGTACTCGGGCGGCCAGGGGGCGTCGTGGAGGCCGTCGGCCCGGTCGCGGGCCGCCAGATCCAAGAGGGGCTGGAGGGACTGGGGCTCCGAGGCCATGGCCGACCATGGATCCCCCCGGCGCTCGAGCAGGTCGGGAACCGACCAGATGGTCATCGTCTCGGGGTCGACCGAGTCGACCTCGTCCCAGGAGAGGGGCGTGGAGACCTGGCCCCCCACCCGCGGCCGGGCGAACCAGGCCCCGAATACCGTCTTGTGGGGGGCATTCTGATTGAAGTCGACGAAGATTCGCTCGCCGCGCTCCTCTTTCCACCAGTTGGCCGTGATCAGATCGGGGTGCCGTCGCTCGAGCTCTCGGGCCAGGGCCACCGCACCGGCACGAACCTCGAAGCTGTCCCAGCGGGCCTCGAGTCGCACGTACACATGCAGCCCCCGATTCCCCGTGGTCTTGGGATAGGCGGTGATGCCCAGTTCGGCCAGCAAGGCCCGCACGCACCCCGCCGCCTCGCGGATCTGCTCGAACGAGGTACCGGGTTGTGGGTCGAGGTCGATCCGCAGCTCATCGGCGTGACCCGGGTCGTCAGCCCGGTACGGCCACAGATGAAGCCCGAGGCATCCGAGGTTCACCGCCCAGAGGACGTGGGCGGTGTCCGCTACGACCAGGGCGTTGGACGTCGTCCCGTTGGGTGTGGTCACCATGGTGGTCTGCAGCCAGTCCGGTGCTCCTGACGGCACCCGCTTCTGGAAGAAGGACTTACCGCCAGCCCCCTCGGGGAACCGCTGGAGCATGGCCGGCCGGCCGAACGCGGTCACCCCCATCCCGGCGGCCACGGCCACATAGTAGGTGGCCAAGTCGAATTTGGTCGCACCCAACTCGGGAAAGTAGATCTTGTCCGGACTGGAGATCTCGACGGTCCGGCCCGACACCTCAACGGCTCGAACCTCTTTGGCGGCCACGGCCCCACGCTATCGGGCCGAACCGTTCCCATCGCCCCGATCGCTGATCCGAACGGTGGAATCGATAGCCTCGGGTCCATGAGCCCGAAGGGACATTGTGAAGTCCATGGCCCCCGTAGGCCTCGGTGACCGGCGAGGGGACGTTCACCCGGTGGTCGGGATGGGACGTACGGGGAGGTGCCTCCGCTGACAACTCCGGGATCGACCAGTTCACCCGTTCGGCGCCGCGGGAGCCCGCAGCCGGCTCCCACTATGAACTGCTCGCCGTCGCCGCCCGCGGGTTCCGCCCCCCAAAGCTCCTGAGCGAGGCCCACGCACATGGGGACGCCGGTCCTGATCGGGCGGACGACGCGGCAGGCCAACCCGGACTGCGCCTGAGCTGGTCCCTCCTCTACCGGACCGTGGTCGAGACGGCCCCGGCTGAGGTGGCGCCTTTCGCCATCTACCTGCTGGGCGTCAATCCTCCGACGGACGCTTCCGAACAAGACCTCGTGGTCTTCAATGACTTCTACACCCATGTCCACCTCCCCGAGGTGGCCGAACGACGTAACGCCGTCCGAGCGGTTCGTTACGAACTGGTGGAGGCGGTCCGACCGCCTTATCAGGGGGCTCCACGCTTCCTGGCGGTCTACGAGGTAGACGAACAAGCGGCAGCCAACCGTCGGCATTCGGGACCCCCTTACGCCAAAGGCCCCGAGGTGTGGCAACGGCACAAGACACCCTGGAGGCTCTGGTACCGGAGACTCGACCCGGGTGAGGGGCAGAACTCGGCCTGAACGGGTTCATGCCGCCGACGAACGCACCCGGCGCCGGCCCGGTCGGCGACGCCGATGCGGTCGCCAACGACGAGACCGTGGCTCCGTCGAACCTGCTCTCCACGATGACCGTACGTCCTCCCGGATGGATCTCGTCGCCCCACGGCCAGGGCACGCCACTGACGAATGACGCCGCCGGTAGGTGTGACCGGCGCCGGGGGACAAGGGGATCAAGCCCCCGACGCCAGCCACATGCCCCAACGAGCGCTCCAGTGAGCCCGCCATGCGAGCACTCTGGGCACTCCCCTGAGCTCTACCCGAACATCCGAAGGCGTAATCAGCTGAGCGCCTCGGGGCTGTACGAGGGGCAGGGGACAACCCCGAGGCGCAGAGAGACCCCTACCCTGGACCATCGGGTCCAACCCCAGACGTTGTGGACGGGAAACCCCGAGTTAGAAGGGCGCCCGGAAACGTTCCCAGCGGTCCGGCGCTCCGGATCCCCTCATTGGCTCGTGCTCGACTGAACGGCTGCCCAAGTTGGGTGGGAGTTCGAGGGCATCCGGACCCTACGTAATAGCGTTGGCCTCGATGACCGACCCCCCGACGGCAGGCCGTGCGATCGTTCTGAACGGTGGATCGAGCTCAGGGAAGTCCACGATCGGGAGAGCGCTTCAGTCCATGCTCGACGGCGTATGGCTCCTGATCGGCATCGATGTCTTCATCTGGTTGCTCCCCGTGGAGCTGACCGAGGACCCGTCAGGCTTCTCGGTGGTCGAAGGCGAAATCCTCCAAGGACCGGCATTCCGGAGGTCCTATGACGGGTTTCAACACGCCGTGGCTGCGCTGTGCCGCGCCGGACAGGACGTCATCATCGACGACGTACTGATCGACGGGGGGACGGATCAGCGCCAGTGGGAACGTTCATTGACCGGTATCGATGCCCTATGGGTTGGGGTTCGCTGTGATCAAGCAGTCGCCAGCGCTCGGGAGTCAGAGCGTGGCGATCGCCCCGCAGGTATCGCCGCGCGGTACGCCGAACGTGTTCACCAAGGGGTGCACTACGACATCGAGGTCTCTACCAGCACGGCCAGCGTCGAGGACACGCTGGACTCCGTCACCAGGGTGGTCCACGGACGATGGGGTGGTGCGCCCAGGGTCGGCGAACGTGCGCGGCGCTCCCTCCCGCCACGCTCGGCAGTGAGCCCGGACGGCTCGCGCTCGCGTGCCCCTTGGGAGCGTTGATCAAGCGCGAGATCCGAGCCACTGAGCCCTCGAAGGATGACCCCGTCGTGGCAACGGACGTGCGGACCTCCCCGCAGATGGCCATCGATTCTGCGACGCTGGTCTGAGTGGCACACCCTACGGACCCGGCTCGACCCACGTTGTTGCTGATCACGGGATTACCGGGCACGGGTAAATCCACGGTGGCGGACCTAGCCGCCGCACTGCTGTCAGCGCCGGTGCTGGCTCACGACTGGGTGATGAGTGGGCTTCGACCGTTTGAGGAGCTCCAGCGTGCGCTCGATTCCATGGTGCCGTCGGGACATCAGCCCGCAGGTTGGTCGATCCTCTGCGCACTCGCCAGAGCCCAGATCCGACGGGCGTCGTCCGTGGTGCTCGACGGGGTCGCCAGACCTCCCTATGTGGAGCAATGCCGGGAAGTGGCGAACCAAGAGGGCGCACGATTCTTGACCGTGCTGACCGAGTGCGCCGATGTGGACGTTCACCGGTTGCGCATCGAGTCAAGGCAGCGGTCGATACCTGACTGGTATGAGCTCGATTGGCCGCAGGTTCAGCGTTCCCGATCGACCTGGGACCGCCCTGACTCCGTTGATCTGACCCTCGAGACGACTGCCTCGATCGAAGCGAACCGGGCACTGCTGACCGGCATCCTCCAGGACCACTAACACCAGATGGTCTCCTGAGGGCTGGACGACCGGTGGACGAGCCGGCAGGCCAACAGATCGCCCCCGTCGGCTCGTGACCGTTCAGGAAGGGTCGACGCGCACCTCGGCTCCCACAGCAAGAACGTGCGGGCCCGGTCGAGGAAGCCGTGGCCGATCGCTGGGGGCGCGCTCAAAGGTCTTCGACCGGCCAGGCCGGGGGTCCCATTGCGATCCGAGTGGTTGACCCGTTGCGGCACTTGGCGCATCGGTGCATCCCCGGACCCACTACCTACATCGGGTTCCGTACGACCGATTGATCCGCAGGGGTGGACGCAGTTCGCGTGGTTCGTCCGATCTGCGATGCGGCACTCCAGAATCCGGCCGATACCAGGAAGAACCCGACGAACTGGCAGCCCTCGGTGGCAGCGACCGCGATGATGAGTCTGCCCGAATAGCTCAGCACGATTGCGTCCCGCGCCTGGACATAGGTGACAGCCAGCATTCCAATAGCGAAAGCGAGGTTTGCCAGCCCAGACAGTTTCAGGACCTTCGGCAGGCCGACGCCCGGAGCAGGAAGATCCTCAATCCATCGGAACCAGAGCCACGAGGCCCACGCGAGGAGGCCGTAGCCGAGAAAGAACGCGGCCCCGAAGATCTCGTTACTCCACCCATAGCTTCCCGCTGCGCCATCGCTGACTGCCCAGGACTGAGCGCCTTGGCCAACGGCGGCAACGACGAATCCCGCTGCGATCAGCAGGCGCTGTCGTTTGAGTTGTCCCGACATGCGGCGATCCTAGACATCAGGAGATCAGCTGGTCTGTGGGCATCGGTACGACCGACGACCGGGCGTGTGCCGGTCAGAGTGTCGTGCACGACCACGCCGCCCCCATGGGAAGGCGTGGATCGACGACCCCGAATTCCTGTCGAGTGGCGCTCGGACACCCGAGGATCATTAAGTTCGAGTGCATGGTGACGGAGTGGGAGTCCAAATGAGGCGGCTGGCTGCGCTGCTCGCCTGTGTGCTCGCAGCTGGAGCGTCGACGGCGATGGGAGGTGCCGCTTCGGCAAGGGCACCGGAAGCGACGACCAAGAGCAAGCTGCTGTCGCTGTCGAACCTGCCGGCCGGCTGGACCGTCAACAACACTCCGGTCAACCGCAATGGCTTGAGTGGGTCGGCCTGTCTTGCCGGACTCACTCCCGGGTCAAAGTTGGGGTTGACCGGAGCCTTCGTTTCTTTCGACGTTGACGGGAACCCACCGCTGCTCGGCGAGGAGTTGTCCACCGGAAAGAACATCGCCACCCAGTGGAGGAAGGTCAACGCTCGGCTCGCCACATGCAAAACCCTGAATTTCGCGGGCCTCGGCGGAACGCACAACACTGGGACCATCGCTCCCCTGCCCTTCCCCAAGGTCGGTTCGAGCTCATTTGCGTACGCCATCACGGTGCCCATATCCGGCGTCGGCGTCGGAATCGACCTCGTGCTGTTCCGAACGGGGAAATACGTCTGCGTGGTGGAGTACGGAGGTATCGGGGCACCCTCCAGCGCCGTCCTTCTGGGATTCGTGAACCAGGCCCTCGCCAAAGTCACCGGAAAGGGAAGCACGACGCCATTGCCGAACGCCACGCCCACCACCACGACACCCGTCACGCTTCAATAGCCTCTCGACGCGTTTACCCACTGCTGATCCGGCGGACGTGATCAGGGTCGGCAGTGTTGTCAATCTCGACGATGCGTTCGTACCCTGCCCGTGGCCGACCCTGCCTACTGATTGAGGACCCGACGTCAGACGGGTGGTCGTCGGCGATCGGCGTAGACACGGGCACACTTGCGGCAGTTCACATCAGGGAGCGTGCCTCGGTGGGTACGGATGACTTCGGTGGCCTGCTGTCGCCGCCCCTGCCACCCGAGATACGTGCGGTCGCAGAGGAATCCGATCCCGTCCGCGATGTGGACAAGGTCGCTGAGAACGTCGTGGCGCAAGGCGATGGTCGGCGCTTCCATCGGCCAAGCGTATGGGTGGCGCCACGGTCCCGACCCTCCTTGGGGTGGAACGGATGGGGCCGACCGGTCGAGGTCACGGCAGGGACCCTGCGACGAGCGTTCCGGTTAGGACGAGACGCTGGCCAGGCTGGAGGCTGATCGCCGTGAGGTCAGCGGCGGCCGCGCTGCTCAGCATCGAGCCATCGCCGTGATTACTCGCTGCATCGTCGAGTGGAGATCGAGACTCGGGAACCCCTCGACGCGCCTCCCACAATCGCTCCAATGGGGGGTGCTGAGGTGTCGTTACAAGGGGACAAACTGGCTGTTACGCCTGGTCAGACTGGGTGGGCCGTGCGGGACTTGAACCCACGACCCCTTGCGTGTC
>CAVTXA010000005.1:0-35485 GCA_963738545.1 uncultured Acidimicrobiaceae bacterium | reverse complement strand
CCCTGTCCGCCCTGTTGGCCAGCGTGCGGGCGAGGATGGCCCTGCCCCCCCTGGTCGACGAGAACGGTGACGCCATCGCCCCGGGGGACGTCGAGCTCCTCAGCGGTTCCCGCCGACACAGACACCGACACTGACACAGACCCCGACACAGACCCCGACACAGACGGGGGCACCGACCGCGAGGAGGTCCTCACCCCGGGCGCACTGGTCACCGCGGTGGTGGAGGACACCGGCTACCGCAGTGAGCTGCTGGCCGAGGGCACCATCGAGGCCCTGGGCCGGGTGGAGAACGTCGACACCCTGGTGGGCATGGCCGCCGAGTACCGCACGCTCCCCAGTTCCTGGAGGCCGCCTCGCTGGTGGCCGACTCCGACGAGCTCGGTGGGGATGGCACCAAGGTCTCCCTGATGACGCTCCACATCGCCAAGGGCCTCGAGTTCCCCGCGGTCTTCCTGGTGGCGATGGAGGACGGCATCTTCCCCCACATGCGCTCCCTCGGGGACCCGGTGGAGCTCGAAGAGGAACGACGCCTCTGCTACGTGGGCATCACCCGGGCCGAGCGTCACCTCTACGTCTCCCATGCCTGGAACCGCATGGTCTTCGGCCGCGGCAGCAGCAACATCCCTAGCCGCTTCCTCAACGAGATTCCCGACGAGCTGGTCCGCGAGGTGGGGGAGGCGACCCCGGAGCCCGTGGCGGCCGGGGGGTCCACCAGGGGCCGCGTGGGGGTACTCCCCGTCGGACCGCTACGCATCATCGGACGACGCCGGGGGCACGCCGGGAAGGAGCGTCTTCGGTCGGGGCCTGGCGCGGGCGGACGCCGAGTTCGATGCCACCGGACGACGGCGCCGGCTTTGCAGCCGGTGGCCCCAGTGGAGCCGAACTGTTGGGGCTCGAGCCCGGCGACGCCGTGGTCCACGGCCAGTGGGGCGAGGACAAGGTGGTGAAGACCTCGGGCAGCGGCGAGGACGGCGAGGCCACCGTCGTCTTCGGGACCGTCGGACGCAAGAAGCTCCTGCTCCGGATGGCCCCGCTGAAGCGAGCCTGACGATGGCCGTGCACTACCGTGCGGGGTCAGACGCCTGTCGTCGGCCCCGTCGCCGCCGGCCCGTCTGACGCGGTTCATGCGGTTGTCAGCTGGTCCTGGTTTACTGGCTGACGGTCACCGAACCTCGCCTCGCACCCGGGCCGGAGGTGCTGTGACAGTGACGCTGTGGTGTCGGGGCCTCCGCCACACGGGGAGCGCGAAGCGGGGTCGAGGAGGGCGTTGACGGACACTGGCACCACCGGACACGACGGCCCGCCCTCGCCGCTGGACCCCCACCAGACCGGGGGACGGCCCGCCGCCGATCCGAGCGCAACCGACGGACCCAGGCCGGGCCGGAGTTCGGCGCGGTCGCGTCACCCCTCCAACGGCATCCCCCTCGTCGTGTCCACCCCGGAGACCCGGGAACCCGGGGAGCGCACGCCCGTCCTCGCCATGCCCCCGCTGACGCGACGGGAGCGTCGGGCCCGGCGCAAGGAGAGGATCCGGGGCCGCAGGACGGTGTTCGGGCGGCATCCGAAGTCGACCGTGCTCCTCGTGATCCTGCTGGCCCTGACCCCGGTGTGGGTCTCTGCCGGATCGGCCGCCACCAACCAGGCCCTGGGCAACACGGTCGGCTCACGGCTGACCGAGTGGGTCCGGGACCACGGAGGCGGGGGCATCGTGACCTGGGCCGAGAACACCTGGTACACCTGGCATGCCCCGCCCAAGGGGGGCAAGCCCAAGCAGGGGGCCATCCCCCTGCCCAGCCGGAGCACCACCACCGTGCCCGCCGGGCCGTCCCACCTCCCGGCCCCGGCAGCCATCGTCCCCTTCGTTACCGACCCCACGCCCGGGGAGGGCCAGTGGCACCCGATCGGCCGGACCGTCGACGGCATCCCGGCCATGTATGCGGCCTACCTCCGGCCCAACGCCGTGAACACCAGCCTGGTCACCGGCGTGGCGTGGATGGACACCACCCTGCTGCGGGCCACCCTCTACGAGGGGTCGTCCATTCCCGGAACCGGCCAGAACTGGATCAACGAGGCCCCGGTGGCCGGCCAGGCGCTGGACACCCTGGTGGCCGCCTTCAACGCCGGATTCCGGCCCCAGGACGCCCAGGGGGGCTACTACGCCGACGGCGTGACGGCCATCCCCCTCGTGCCCGGCGCTGCCTCCCTGGTCATCGACAGCAACGGGACGCCGACCATCGGGGCCTGGGGGACCGACGTGACCATGTCGCCCTCGGTGGTGGCTGTGCGTCAGAACCTCGACCTCATCGTGGACAACGGTCAGCCGGTGCCCGGTCTCAACGCCAACGACAACTCCCGTTGGGGATTCACGCTCGGCGGCAAGGTCCAGGTGTGGCGGTCGGGC
This sequence comes from uncultured Acidimicrobiaceae bacterium, assembly GCA_963738545.1. Taxonomy (GTDB): domain Bacteria; phylum Actinomycetota; class Acidimicrobiia; order Acidimicrobiales; family RAAP-2; genus Bog-756. The sequence goes on along the minus strand of CAVTXA010000005.1, from coordinate 33,084 downwards.
CTCGGCGTCACGTCCGACGGTGCCCTGGTCTACGTGGGCGGATCGGGCCTGTCCATCGTGGACCTGGCCAACGTCCTGGCCCGGGCCGGCGCCGTGCGGGCCATGGAGATGGACATCAACACGGCGTGGGTCAACTTCACCAGCTTCGATCCGCCGGTGGGCCAGCCCGCCTCGGCCGCCACCGGCACGGTGCTCACCTCCGACGAGGCCACCTACCCGTCCCGCTACTTCGAGCCCCTCTCGGGACTTCGTCACCATGTCGGCCCGGACGGCGGCCACGCCCCCGCCCACCACCACCTCGACCCCGGCCCCCAGGTCCAAACCGGGCGGCAGGACGGCGACGGCCGGCGCCGGATCTAAGGTCGGTGGCTAGCAAGCCGAGCGTTCGGCACGGAGCGATCGGCACCTCGTCCGGGCCCGTCCGGGGCGGGCTCGGTCCGGCGACGAGGAGTGGGGCCATGGTCCAGAAACTGTCGAAGCGACGTTACGAGCGGGAGCTGCTCGGGCTCCAGGCCGAACTGGCCGCCATGACCAGCTGGATCCAGCACAGCGGGTCCCGGGTCGTGGTGGTGTTCGAGGGCCGCGACGCCGCGGGCAAGGGCGGGGTGATCAAGCGGATCAGCGAGTACCTGAGCCCGAGGGTGTGTCGCATCGTGGCCCTGCCCACGCCGACCGACCGGGAGAAGGGCGAGTGGTACTTCCAGCGCTACGTGGCCCAACTGCCCACGGCCGGTGAGATCACCCTCTTCGACCGCAGCTGGTACAACCGGGCCGGCGTGGAGCGGGTCATGGGGTTCTGCTCCGACGAGGAGTACCAGCGGTTCCTCCGCCAGAGCCCGGTGTTCGAGCACCAGCTCATCGAAGACGGCATCATCCTGATCAAGTACTGGTTCTCGGTCAGCGACGACGAGCAGGAGCGCCGGTTCCAGAGCCGGGTGGACGATCCTCTCCGGCGCTGGAAGCTGAGCCCCATGGACCTCGAGGCCCGCCAGCGTTGGGTGGACTACTCCCGGGCCAAGGACATCATGTTCCTCCACACCGACACGGCCGAGTCCCCCTGGTACGTGGTGGAGGCCGACGACAAGCGTCGGGCCCGGCTCAACTGCATCGCCCACCTGTTGAGCCAGGTCCCCTATCAACCGATCGAGACGGTCAAGCCCCGGTTGCCCAAGCGGGTGCGGGAGGAGGCCTACGAGCGACCTCCCCGCGACCTGGCCACCTACGTCCCCGACTACGTGGCCACCCTGGCGAACGATTCCTGACCCGACCGCCACCCGACGGGCCGGGCCTCCTCAACCGGGAACGCGCCGCTCAACCGGGAACGCGCCGCTCAACCGGGAACGCGCCGCCAGACAGCCCGGGGCAGGTGGCGCATGACGGTGAACACCCAGCGCAGGACGGGCGGGACGTAGACCACCGTCGCTCCCGACCCGATCCCTTTGACCACGGCGTCGGCCACCGCCTCGGGCGTCGTCGAGAACGGGGCCGGGGTCATCCCCTCGGTCATCCGCCCGACGACGAACCCCGGGCGCACGATCATCACGTCGACCCCGGTTCCGGCGAGCGAGTCGCCCAGGCCCTGGGCGAAGGCGTCGAGGCCCGACTTCGACGACCCGTAGATGAAGTTCGCCTGGCGTGCCCGCTCGCCGGCCACCGACGAGAGCACGACCAGGCGACCGTAGCCCTGGCGCCGGAGGCGCGCCGTCACCGCCAGCATGGCCGACGCCAGGCCGGCGAAGTTGGTGGTGATCACCGCCGCCGCCGCCGCGGGGTCGAGCTCGTCGGCACTCTGGTCGCCCAGCACCCCCGCGGCCACGATGACCAGGTCGAGGTCGCCGAACCGGTCGAAGACGCCGTCAGCGAAGGCGGCGTGCTCGGCTGTGTCGGTGGCGTCGAAGGCCACCGCCTCGGCCACGTCAGCTCCCGCCGCCTTGGCCCGATCGACGGCTTCGGTCAGACGGGTGCCCTCCCGTCCGGCCAGGACCACCGTCCGGCAGCGGACGGGGACGAGCCGGTCCACGATGGCCTGGGCGATCTCGGAGGATCCCCCGAGTACGAGCACCGATTGGGGTCGTCCGATGGCGTCGATCATGATTCCGTCCGTTCTGGTGGGTTGGCGCCGTTGGACGTCGTCCGGGCGGTGTCGGTGTCGGTGGTGCGCTTCGCTGCCTTCGGCGGGTCCGATGCCGTCCTCGAGGACCGGCCGGCGGCCTTGGCGGGAGGGGTCGTGGGCGCCCGTGATCCGGTGGTCGTCTTGCGGGCAGCCGTCTTGCGGGCAGCTGTCTTGCGGGCAGCCGTCTTGCGGGCAGCCGTCTTAGACGTGGCTGTTCTGGTCGCCGCGGCCTTGGTGGCCGCAGCCTTCGTAGTACCGGCTGACCGGGTCCTGGCCCGGGAGGTCCGGCGGGGTCGGGGGGAAGGGGTCGAACCCTCCGGTGCGGCCACGTCGGAGCAGAGCCCGAGCCGTCGACCGAGGTCGGACCGCAGCACCCCGTCGGGATCGACCCGGTTCCGTACCGCCTGCCACTCGTCGACCCGGGGATACATGGCCCGGAACACCGCCGGGGCGACGCGGGAGTCCTTGGCCAGGTAGACCCGGCCGCCGGCGGCCAGCACCAGGTCGTCGAGGTCGTCGAGGAGCCGGTCCAGGTCGGGATGGCCGACGGGGAGATCGAGGGCCAGGGTCCAGCCGGGCATGGGGAAGGACAGGGGTCCCGGGTCACCGGGTCCGAACCGCTTGAGCACGGCCAGGAAGCTGGCCAGCTTGAGCACCGTGAGGCGCTCGATGACCGTCCGCACCGTCTCGCCGTGCTGGTCGGGTACGACGAACTGGTACTGCAGGAATCCCCTGCTCCCGTACAGTCGGTTCCAGTCCCCCACCCCGTCCAGGGGATGGAAGAAGCCGGTCATGTGATGGGGCTTGGCCACCTGGTGGAGCGGGGCCTTCCGGAACCAGAACTCGTTGAACGCCCCCACGGTCAGCGGATTGAGCAGACCGCTGGGTGGGGTCAGCGGGACGCGGGCCAGTGTCCTCGGTACGAAGGCCCGGGCCCGGTCGGGCGACCGTCGCAGGCGTTCGGGCAGGTCCTCGAGACGGGCGTGGTCGCCCCGCGTCAGCACCGAGCGCCCGAGGCGGCTCCCCGTCGACTGGCAGTCGATCCAGGCCACCGAGTAGCGGTAGGCGTCGTCCCCGGTCAGCATCTTGTCCATGACGCTGTCGAGGTCGGCGGCCCGCTCGGTGTCGACCAGCATGTAGCTCGTCTCGACGGGGATCATCTGGAGGGTGGCCGAGGTGACCACCCCGGTCAGCCCCATCCCGCCGGCCGTGGCCCAGAACAGGTCGGGATCCGACGAGGCCGACACGACCGCCGTCCCCACCGGGGAGACCAGGGTCATCTCCACCACGTGGGAGCAGAAGCTGCCGTCCACGTGATGGTTCTTGCCGTGGATGTCGGCAGCGATGGCCCCGCCCACGGTGACGAGTCGGGTCCCGGGTGTCACCGGCACGAACCAGCCCAGGGGGACGAACCGCTCCATCAGCGTCTGCAGGCTGACCCCGGCACCGACGGTGACCCTTCCCGAGGCGAGATCGACCCGGTGGATGCCGTCCAGCCAGGTGGCGTCGAGGACCACGCCGCCGGCGTTCTGGGCGGCGTCGCCGTAGCTCCGGCCGAGGCCCCGGGCAATGAGGCCCCGACCGCCGGCGTCGGGGCCCACGGCGTCGGCCATGGCCTCGTCCACGATGTCGGTGTGGACGGCGTGGACGACCTCGGACGAGGTCGGGGCCGTCCGTCCCCACCCGGTCAGGAGGGAGCGGTGCCCCCGGGGGGCGCTCATGTGGCGTACACGCCCACCGCGAACAGCGCGACCCAGCACACCCCGTAGATCTGCAGGCGGTGGTCGTGGAGGGCCAGCTCCTCAGGGGCCGCCCCTTCGCCCGCATCCAACAGGCGCATGATGTGGAGGAGGGCCACGGTGAAGGGGATGACGCTCAGCTGGAACCAGATCGGGTCCGTGCCCCGGTGGAGCTCGGCGGCACGGCTGAAGGCCCACAGGCAGTACGCGGTGACGGTGACCGCCGCTGAGAGGGTGCGCACCGAGCGGAGGAAGGAGGGGGAGTAGAGCCCCAACGTTTGGCGGACGGAGCCGTCGTCGGTCTGCTGGTCGGCGAGGAACTTCTTCTCGCCCGACCGCTTGCCGGTCACGATGAGCAGCGAGCCGAACGAGGCCACGATGAGGAACCAATCGGACAGGGCCACCCCGGTGGCCACACCGCCGGCCACGGCGCGCAGGACGAAGCCGGCGCTCACGGCCACCAGGTCGAGGATCGGCTCGTTCTTCAGGCCGAGGGAGTAGCTCACGTTGACCAGGGCGTAGACCGCCATGACCAGGGCCAGGTGCCAACCCTCCAGCCACTGGCCGAGGGCGATGGCGATGGCGAGCATGACCACGCCCACCACCACGGCCAGCCGCACCGGCACCACGCCGGAGGCCACGGGGCGGAGTCGCTTGGTCGGGTGGGCCCGGTCGGCCGGGGCGTCGATGGCGTCGTTGAGGAAGTAGGTACCCGAGGCAGCCAGGCAGAAGATGCCGAAGGCGCCGATGGCGTGCCACAGCACGGTGTGGTGGTGTAGGGCCCCGGCGGCCGCCGGGGCCACGAAGACCAGGAGGTTCTTGATCCACTGCCGCGGTCGGCACAGCCGGGCCAGGCCCAGCGGAAGGGAGGTGGAGGCCGGTCTCGGCTGGCCTGGATGTTCGTCGGGTCGGTCCACAGCTTCAGCCGAAGTGGTCAAGGCGTCCTCGGGAGGGTCGGGGTCGTGCCACCTGTGCCGGAGCGACGGTACCACGCAGGTCCAGGCTACGGCCTTCGTGCGTCACGATGGGACTCTTGGCCTCGCTCCGGTCCCCACCGGGGCCCGGATGGGCTTTTTGACCCGGTCAGCGCTTAGTATCTGCCTCCGTGAAACGCCCGTATCGAGTCGTGGTGGCCAAGCCCGGCCTGGACGGGCACGACCGGGGCGCCAAGGTCATCGCCCGGGCCCTGCGTGATGCCGGCTTCGAGGTCATCTACACCGGCCTGCACCAGACCGCCGAGCAGGTGGTCCAGGCCGTGATCCAAGAGGACGCGGACGCCGTCGGCCTCTCCCTCCTCTCCGGTGCCCACCTGACGCTGGTGCCCCGGGTCATCGACGGCCTCCGGGAGCAGGGCCGGGGCGATGTCCTCGTGCTGGTGGGCGGGATCATCCCGGCCGCCGACATCCCCGTGCTGAAGGACCTCGGGGTCGCCGAGGTGTTCACCCCGGGTGCGCCCCTGCCGGCCATCGGCGCCTGGCTCGGTGAGGCCCTCGACCAACGGGAGAGTGGAGTGACCGGCTGACAACGACCGGGCCCGGATCGGCCAAAGCGGACACGGCACGACAGGCCGGTCGCTCCGGTGGTCGACGAGCGGGTCCGGCCCGGGACGGGCGGGGATGACCCGGCCGGTGCGCCGAAGACAGGAACGATGCCGGGCAGACCCCAGCACGCATGCAAGCCGCAACAACTACGAAGTCCGCAACAACTAGGAAGCGAAGTCCGCAACAACTAGGAAGTACGGACAGAGAGGAACGGATCCGGTGGATCTCTTCGAATATCAGGGTAAGCAGTACTTCGCCCGCTACGGCATCCCCATCTCCAAAGGGGGTGTGGCCGACACCGTGGACGAAGCGGTGGCCCAGGCCGAGGAGTCGGGCTACCCGGTGGTGGTCAAGGCCCAGGTCAAAGTGGGGGGCCGGGGCAAGGCCGGTGGTGTCAAGCTGGCCGACAACGTCGATGAGGTCCGGGAGCACGCCGGCAACATCCTCGGGCTGGACATCAAGGGCCACGTGGTCAAGCGGCTATGGATCGAGCACGCCTCGGACATCGCCAAGGAGTACTACGCCAGCTTCACCCTGGACCGGAGCGCCAAGAAGCACCTGGGCATGCTCTCGGCCGAAGGTGGCGTGGAGATCGAGGAGGTGGCCGTCACCAACCCCGACGCCATCGCCATCCTCCACGTCGACCCGGTGGACGGTCTCAGCCTCGAGGCCGCACGGGCCTGGGTCGAGCGGGCCAAGCTCGACGAGGTGGCCCGGGAGCAGGCCGCCGAGCTGCTGGTCAAGCTGTACACCTGCTACACCGAGGGCGACTGCGACCTGGCGGAGATCAACCCGCTGATCCTCACCCCCGACGACCGGGTCCATGCCCTCGACGCCAAGGTCACCCTCGACGCCAACGCCGCGTTCCGTCATCCCGAATGGGAGGAGTTCGAGGGGAGCGACGTGGAGGACGAGCGGGAGACCCGGGCCAAGGCCCGGGGCCTCAACTACATCGGCCTGGACGGATCGGTGGGCATCATCGCCAACGGTGCCGGCCTGGCCATGAGCACGCTGGATGTGGTCAACCAGTGCGGTGGTTCCGCGGCCAACTTCCTCGACATCGGGGGAGGGGCCAACGCCGACGTCATGGCCGCCGCCCTCGAGGTCATCAACTCCGACCCCGCCGTGCGCTCCATCTTCGTCAACATCTTCGGGGGGATCACCCGCGTGGACGAGGTGGCCAAGGGCGTGCTCGAGGCCCTCGACCGGGTGGAGATCAGCTCACCCATCGTGCTCCGGCTCGACGGGACCAACGCCGTGGCCGGACGCGAGATCCTGGCCAGTCACCTGTCCGATCGCCTGGTCGCCGAGCCGACCATGCTCGATGCCGCACGCCGTGCGGTCGCACTCGCTGGAGGCCAGTCATGAGCATCTTCGTCGACGAGAACACCAAGGTCGTGGTCCAGGGCATCAGCCCCACCAGCCAGGGCCTCTACCACGGGCTCCGCAACCGGGCCTACGGCACCCAGGTGGTGGCGGGCACCAATCCCAACCGGGGCGGCGAGGAGATCGAGGGGATCCCGGTCTTCGCCACCGTGGCCGAGGCCGTCGAGGCCACCGGGGCCAACGCCTCGTTCATCTCCGTACCCCCCAAGTTCGCCGCCGCCGCCATCGTGGAGGCCGCCGCCGCCGGTGTCCCCTTCGTGGTGTGCATCACCGAGGGCATCCCGGCCAGCGACGAGGCCCTGGCCTACAACCGTCTGGTCCGCGAGTACCCGGCCACCCGGCTGCTCGGGCCCAACTGCCCGGGTATCATCTCGCCGGGGAAGTGCAACATCGGCATCACCTCGGGTGACATCGCCATGCCCGGTGGTCCGGTGGGCATCGTGAGCCGCTCGGGCACCCTCACCTACCAGGCCCTGCACGAGCTCTCCCAGCAAGGGGTGGGGCAGACCACCTGTGTAGGGATCGGCGGGGACCCGGTCCCCGGCACCAGCTTCATCGACTGCCTGCGGGCCTTCGAGGCCGACCCGGACACCAAGGCCATCATGATGATCGGGGAGATCGGTGGCTCGGCCGAGGAGGAGGCCGCCGAGTTCATCGCCTCCTCGGTGACCAAGCCGGTGGTGTCCTACGTGGCCGGCGTAACGGCCCCCCCGGGACGGAAGATGGGCCATGCCGGCGCCATCATCTCCGGCTCCAAGGGCACGGCCCAGGCCAAGATGGACGCGCTCTCCGGTGCGGGTGTCACCGTGGCCCTCAACCCCACCGAGGCCGGCGAGGCCATGGTCGACGTCGTCCGGAAACTCGGCTGAGCACGGATCTGCCGTCGGCCGCCGCCCTCGGTAGCCGACCCATCGAGGCGGTCATCTTCGATCTCGACGGCCTGCTCATCGACTCGGAGCCACTCTGGCGACAGGCCGAGATCGAGGTGTTCGCCGACGTCGGTCTCCACCTCAGTGAACACGACGTGCGCCAGACCATGGGACTGCGGATCGATGACGCCGTCCGGCACTGGTGGGACCGGTCCCCCTGGGAGGGCATGTCCCCGGTGGCCGTGGAACGGGCCGTGACCGACCGGGTGGCCGAACTGGTGACCGGGCACGGCGAGCCCATGCCGGGCGCACTCGAGGCCGTCGCCCTCTGCGGGCGGCTGTCGTTGCCCGTTGCCGTCTGCTCGGGCTCCTACGCCGTGGTCATCGTGGCCGCACTGGATCGCCTGGGGATCGCGTCGGCGGTCACCACCTGGCACTCGGCCGAATGGGAGCCCCTGGGTAAGCCCCACCCCGGGGCCTATCTGTCCACCGCGGCCAAGCTCGGCGTGGACCCGACCGGCTGCCTGGCCGTCGAGGACTCCTTCAACGGGGCCGTCTCGGCCAAGGCCGCCCGCATGCGGGTCGTGGCCGTGCCGGAGCCGGACGCCCTCGGCTCTCCCCGGTGGGGTCTGTGCGACGCCGTCCTGTCGAGCCTGGTCGACCTGGACGAGGCCCTCGTGGCCAGCCTCGAGACCTGAACGGGCGCGGCCCGGAGACGGGTCCCGGGCCTCCGCGTGCGGCGGGGCGCGCCCCTCGTGGACGTGATGGACGGACCGGACGCTGCACAGCGATCCGGAACCGAGGCAATCTCCGGAACTTTCGCTTCGGATTTGCCCCATCGGTGCCGATACCACTGTCACGAGGGGCACTCCCTGGGCAGGGGGGACCGAGCGACGTTGGCCCAAGTACCGGAGGCAGGCCGGTCGGGCCACGTCGCCCTGGTCCCTTGTGTGCGTGACCGTAGCACCGGCGTTCCCGGCACCCCCGGGAGCGTCGCGAGCAGCGCGAGCGTGGGCACTCTGCGGCGCTGATATCGTGCGGCCGTGGTCCCCGGCGCATCTCGAGACACGGCTTCGGGCGCCACCCGGGCCCCTCGTGCCGGCGTCTCGGGAGCTGCCGACGGGGACACGGTGAGGATCGGTGTGCTCGCCTCGGGCAGTGGCACCATCCTCGAGGCCATCGTCGGCGACGGCCTTCCCGTCCGACTCGTGCTGGTCGACCGGAGCTGTCGTGCCCTCGAGGTCGCCGCTGCCGCCGGCATCCCCGCCGTGCTGGTGGACCGGGCCGCCTTCGGCGGCTTCGGGCCGGCGTTCGACCGCCGCGCCTACACGGTGGCGGTGACCGAGGCACTCCGTGCCGGGTCCATCGACGTGGTGGCCATGGCCGGTTTCGGCACGGTGCTCGCCGAGCCGATCCACGAGGCGTTTCCGGGCCGCATCCTGAACACCCATCCGGCCCTACTGCCCGCCTTCCCCGGATGGCACGCCGTGCGCGACGCCTTGGCCGCCGGTGTGGGCGAGACGGGGACGACCGTCCATATCGCCACGGTGGAGATGGACGCTGGACCCGTCTTGTCCCAGGCCACCGTCCCGGTGCTCCCCGGTGACACCGAGGCGACCCTGCACGAACGCATCAAAGAGGTCGAACGGACGCTCTACCCCGCCACCATCCGCTCGTTCGTCGACCGGTTGGCGGCGACGGCAGGAGATGGGCCAGGATCATCCACGGAGGTTGCATCATGAGGGCACTGCTGTCCGTCTACGACAAGACCGGAGCGATCGACCTGGCGCGAGGGCTCGCCGACCTGGGTTGGGAGCTGGTCTCGAGCGGCGGCACCTCGGCCGCGCTGGCCGAAGCCGGCATCGACCACGTCGAGGTGGCCGACCTGACCGGCGCCCCCGAGATGCTCGGGGGGCGGGTCAAGACCCTGCACCCCACCATCCACGGGGGGATCCTGGCCGACCGGTCGAAGCCCGAGCACCTCGAGGACCTGGAGCGCCAGGGCATCGGGCTCATCGACCTCGTGGTGTGCAACCTCTACCCGTTCACCTCCGATCCGTCCATCGAGCTCATCGACGTGGGGGGGCCGACCATGGTCCGGGCGGCGGCCAAGAACCACGCCCACGTGGGCATCGTGGTCTCGCCGGCCGCCTACGACACGGTGCTCGACGAGCTGAGGCAGAACGGTTCGCTGTCGGCCGGGACCCGGTTGCGGCTGGCCCGGGACGCCTTCGCCCACACGGCCGCCTACGACGCCGCCATCGTCGACTGGTTCGACGAGGGAGCGGGCGACGCAGCGTCTGCCGGCACCGCGTCTGCCGGCACTGCGTCGGACGACACCGCGTCGGACGACGCGCTGCTCCCCGCGACCATCCACCTGGCCCTCGAGCGGGCCGGCTCGTTGCGGTACGGCGAGAACCCCCACCAGCACGGTGCCCGCTACCGGATCCTGGGACGGCACTCGTGGTGGGACGACGTGGAGCAGCACGGGGGCAAGGAGCTCTCGTATCTCAATATCTTCGACGCCGATGCCGCCTGGCGGCTCGTCCACGAACTGTCCGATCCCGGAGGCGACACCCGGGCCGTGGCCATCATCAAGCACGCCAACCCGTGCGGGGCGGCCGTCCACCCCGACCTGGTGACGGCCTACGGGCGTGCCCTCGAGTGCGACCGTCAGTCAGCGTTCGGAGGCATCGTGGCCATCGGGGGCCGGGTGACCACCGAGGTGGCCGAGGCCATCGCCGACGGGCCCCAGGCCGATCTGATCATCGCCCCGTCCTATGACGAAGCCGCGTTGGCTCAGTTGACCTCCAAGCGCAAGGCCACCCGCCTGCTGTCGGCCCCCGCGCCCGAGCCCCTCGTCCGCCAGTTCCGGGGTCTGGGGGCCAGCATGCTGGTCCAGGACGCCGACCGGTTCCTGGTCCCCGCTTCCTCGTGGGAGGTGGCCACCAAGGTCCAACCCACCGAATCCCAGTGGAGGGATCTGGCGCTGGCCTGGACGGTGTGCGCCCGCACCACCTCCAACGCCATCGCCATCATCACCGACGGCCAGGCCGTCGGGGTGGGGGCGGGCCAGCAGTCCCGGGTGGTGGCCGCCGAGATCGCCGTGTCCAAGGCCGGGGAGCGGGCCGCCGGGGGCGCCGCCGCCAGCGATGCCTTCTTCCCCTTCGCCGACGGCCTGCTCGTGCTGGCCGAGGCGGGCGTGGCCGCCGTGGTCCAACCCGGGGGCTCGATCCGCGACGACGAGGTCATCGCCGCCGCTGATGAAGCCGGGATCGCCGTGGTCCTGGCCGGCGGCGAGCGCCACTTCCGCCATTGACGCGCCCTCGGCCGTGGCGGAACCGCTCCGTACCGACGGGGCCCGGGCATACTGGGGGCATGGGGGAACGGCCATGACGGCGAAGCTGCTCGACGGTGCGTTGCTGGCGGCGAAGATCCGGTCCGAGGTGACCGACCGCGTCGCTCGCCTGCGCAGTGCCGGCATCACCGCCGGCCTCGGGACCATCTTGGTCGGGGACGACGGGCCGAGTGCCCGCTATGTGGCCCTGAAGCACGAGGACTGTGCCGAGGTCGGTATCCACTCGGCGCACGAGCACCTTCCCGCCGACGTCAGTCAGGCCGAGATCGAGGCCGTGGTGGCCCGCTTCAACGCCGACCCCGCCATCCACGCCTACCTGGTCCAGCTCCCCCTACCCGAGGGCTTGGACGAGGAGCGGGTGCTGCTGGCCGTGGATCCGGACAAGGACGTCGACGGCTTGCACCCGGTCAACCTGGGCAGGCTGGTCATGGGGGCCACCGGCCCCCTCCCGTGCACACCCGCCGGCATCGTCGAACTCCTGGCGGCCAACGACGTGCCGGTGGAGGGCAAGCACGTGGTGATCATCGGGCGGGGTCTCACCATCGGGCGTCCACTGGCCCTGCTGATGGCCATGCGCCGGCCCGGCTGCAACGCCGCGGTGACCGTCGTGCACACCGGGGTCGAGGACATGGCCGGGCTGGTCCGTCAGGGCGACGTGGTGGTGGCGGCCGCTGGTCGGGCCGGCTTGGTCACACCGGACATGGTCAAGCCCGGTGCCGCCGTGGTCGGTGCGGGTACGTCGTGGAAAGGGAAGAAGCTCTTGTCTGATGTCGATGCGTCCGTCGCCCAGGTGGCGGGCTGGATCACCCCGCGGATCGGGGGGGTCGGGCCCATGACCCGGGCCATGCTCCTGCGCAACACCGTACGAGCGGCCGAGCGGGCGTCATGAGCGCGGCCGAGGGCCTCGAGACCGACCACCGACCTTGGGGAATGTACACCGTCCTCGACGATGACGGGACCCACAAGGTCAAGCGCATCGTGGTGCTCCCGGGCAAGCGCCTGAGCTACCAGCGGCACGCTCGACGCTCGGAGCACTGGTTCATCGTCCGAGGCACGGCCCAGGTGACGCTGGACGGGGCGGTCACCGAACTCACGGCGGGTGACTCGGTGGACATCCCCGTCGGGACCAACCACCGCATCGCCAACACCACCGACGCCGACGTGGTGTTCGTGGAGGTCCAGCACGGCGAGTACTTCGGCGAGGACGACATCGTGCGGCTCGAGGACGACTTCGGACGGAGCGACACCTGATGCACCGCGTCGGTGGTATCGGCCGAGGCCGTCAGAGGTCCACGGGTCTGGCCGCCGCCTTCGGGATGGCGCTGACGCTGTCCGTCGGCGCCCTGGCGATCGCCGGCGGTCCCGCCGGGGCCGTCAGCGCTCCGGCCCAGTTGGTGGCCGTGCCCACCACGGGGGTGGCGCCGACCACGCCCACCACGGTCCCCGAGACGACCACGACCGTCCCGCCGACGACCACCACGACCACCACGACCACCACGACCGTTCCCCCCACCACCACCACGTCCTCCTCCACCACCACGACCACCGTGGCTCCGCTGACCACGAACACCTCCTCCAAGACACCCTGGGCGCTGATCGTCGCCATCGTGGTCCTGGTTCTGGCCATCGCCCTGATCCTGGTGTTGCTGGCCGCCCGCCGACGCAAGGGTGCCGAAGCCACCTGGCGCAAGGCGGTGATCCCGGCCCTGTCCGACGTCCAACTGGCCCGTGCGTCACTCCTCTCCGACAACGCCGTCTCCGGCGATGCCGAGGTCCGGAGTGCCGTGGCCGTCCAGGTCGAGCGGGCGTCGGTGGCACTCGAGCACACGGTGCCCGCGGCCCCGGACCCCGAGGCCGGCCAGATGGCCGCCACCACCGCCGGTGCTCTGCGCGGCTTGGCCTTCGCTATCGAGGCGGACCGGCTCCTCAGGCACGGCACGGCGGCACCCTCGGGGATGCAGCTGGCCGAGGCCGACGAGGCCCGTCGGGCCCGGAGTGCCGAGCTGGACTCGGCTGTGGCGCGCCTGTCCGCACGCCTCGGCTCGGCACACGCCTGACCGCCCGGCCCGACGCACCGGCCCGTTCCCGCACCCGACAGTAGGCTGGAGCGGTCATGACCCGCATCGCCGATCTCCTGGCCAAGGGGAGGACGTACTCGTTCGAGTTCTTTCCCCCCAAGTCCGACGCCGAGCAGGCCACCTTGGTCAAGACCCTCCGCGACCTCGAGCCGCTCGGCCCCTCGTTCGTCTCGGTGACCTACCGGGGGGGCGCCGAATCCCGGAAGAGGACCTTCGATCTGGTCACGGGGATGCTCCGCACCACGACCCTGGTGCCGATGGCCCATCTGATCTGTGTGGCCCACACCCGGCTGGAACTGGCCGAGATCCTCGTCGCCTACCGGTCCGCCGGCATCGAGAACCTGATGGCGCTGGGCGGGGATCCTCCGGTCGACCCCGCCGAGGGCCTCGGTGAGCTGCAGCACGCCTCCGAGCTGGTGGAGCTGGCCCGGGCCATCGGCGGATTCTCGGTGGGTGTGGCCGCCCAGCCGGGAGGGCATCCCCTCTCGGTGGATCGGACCACCGACCGGGACCACCTGGCGGCCAAGCTCAACCTGGCCGATTTCGCCATCTCGCAGTTCTTCTTCGAGGCCGCCGAGTACACGCGCTTGGTGGCCGACCTGGCCGACCGGGGCGTGGACAAGCCCGTGCTGCCCGGGATCATGCCCGTCACCAGCCTGTCCTCCATCCCGAGGATGGCCACCATGGGGGCCGCAGTCCCGCCGTGGATGGTGGCGCGCCTGGAGGAGGCCGACCGCAGGGGGGGCAACGAGGCTGTCCGGCACGAAGGTGTGGCCGTGGCCACCGAGCTGTGCGAACAGCTGTTGGAGGCGGGCGTTCCCGGCCTGCACTTCTATACGCTCAACCGCTCGAATGCCACCCGCGAGATCTACTCGGCCCTGGGTCTGGCGGCCCCCTGATCCCTCGGACCGCACGACGGGGTCGCCGCCGGGGTCATCGCGGTCGGAATCCGAGGGGCCGCGGCGGGAGCCGCCCGATCGGGGCCTCCGGCGCGGCCACCCGGTCGACGATGCCGTAGGCCACGGCTTCGTCGGGGGAGAGGAAGCGACCGAGATCCGCATCCTCGCCGATCTGTGCGGTGGTGCGGCCGGTGGCCTCGGCCACCCGGGCGCAGAACATCGCCCATCGAGCCCTGTGCTCCTCGGCCAACCGCTGCAACAGCCGCGCGTCCCCCTCGAAGCTCACCCTCGGCTCGGCCAGTCGGACCCGGGCGTGGGGCGAGATGGAGCGCCGGTGGCAGACGGCCAGGATGCCGACCGGGGGGCCGATCACCTGACCCGTGCACCATCCGTGGACCTCGACCCCGAGGAGGTCGATGATGTCCATGAGGGCCAGGGCGGCTCCCGTCGTGCCCCCGGGGCTGTCCATCCTCAGCTCGACGGAGCCGTCTCCGTCGGCGTCGAGGGTCATGAGCGCGGCCCCGATGTCGGTGGCCCCGGCGTCGTCGAGGGGGCCGACCAGGGTGACCACCCGGCGCTCGAGCAGGCGACGGCGCATCCATTCCTCGGGACTCCCCCGGCGGTCCGGACCGCCGGGCGTCCAACCGGGCAGGCTCATGCGGATCCACCCCGCCCGGGCTCGTGGAGCGACCACTCGAGGCGCCATCCGAGGGCGGTGGCGTAGCGGTCGACGGTCGACATGAGGACATCGGAGGTGCCGGTCTCGATCCTGGCCACGGCCGACTGGGAGGTGCCCATCCGTGCCGCCACCTGGGTCTGGGAGAGACCGAGCGCCCGTCGTCGCTCCACCAGCTCGTCGCTCAGGGCCTGCCGGCGTTCGGACATCTCCCGAAAGCCGGGGAACACCGGTGGGTGTCGTCGTTCGCTCATCGCTGCATCTCCCGATGGTCCGTTTCGTGACCGCCGGACCCACGATATCGCTCGCATGATATCTCATTCGTGAGATATCATGGGCGATGTATTCCGGACGGGCCCGCCGGCCGGGACGAGCACGGAGGACTCCCATGACCCAGATCCAGGCCCTCATACCCACCGTCCTCGAGGAGTCGAGTCGGGGCGAGCGGGCCTTCGACATCTTCTCCCTCCTGCTCCGAGAGCGCATCGTCTTCCTGGGACAGGAGGTCGACGACCAGGTGGCCAACCTGATCATCTCCCAGATGCTGTATCTCGAGGCCCAGGACCCCGACAAGGACATCTCGCTGTACATCAACTCCCCGGGCGGCATGGCCTACGCCGGCATGGCCATCTACGACGTCATCCAGCACGTCCGACCCGAGGTGTCGACCATCTGCGTCGGCATGGGCATGTCGGCGGCGGCCATGGTGCTCGCCGGTGGCGCACCGGGCAAGCGGCTCGCCCTGCCCAATGCCCGGATCATGATCCATCAGGGCAGCGCCGGCACCCGGGGGGCACCGAGCGACATGGAGATCCAGCTCCGAGAGGTCCTGGCCCTGACCCGGCGCATGGCCGAGATCATCGCCCACCACAGCGGTCGGTCCGTCGAGCAGGTGGCCCAGGACATCGACCGGGACTACTTCATGACGCCGGCCGAGGCCATGGAGTACGGACTGATCGACGGCATCGTCGAGCCCCGTCGGGGGCTGTCGGCGCCCTCGCTGGTCGGGGTGGCCGGCTGACGTCTCGGCCAGGTTCGCCGGACCCGAACCGGGCCGATTAGCCTCAGCGGCATGGCAGCCAAACCTCCCGTCCACGTCACCGTCACCGGGGCCGCCGGCCAGATCGGTTACGCCCTCTTGTTCCGCATCGCCTCGGGCCAGCTCCTCGGGAGCGACCAGCCGGTGGTCCTCCGATTGCTGGAGATCGAACCGGGGATGCAGGCCCTCGAGGGCGTGGTCATGGAGATCGACGACTGCGCCTTCCCCCTGGTCAGCGATATCGTGACCACCACCGACCTCGACACTGCCTTCGACGGCACCTCGTGGGCCCTGCTGGTGGGATCGATCCCCCGCAAGGCCGGCATGGAACGGGGCGACCTGTTGACGGTCAACGGCGGGATCTTCGGGCCCCAGGGTCGGGCCATCGCCGCCAATGCCGCGTCCGACGTGCGGGTACTGGTGGTGGGCAACCCGTGCAACACCAACTGCCTGATCGCCCGGTCGAGCGCGCCCGACGTACCTGCCGACCGGTGGTTCGCCATGACCCGCCTGGACGAGAACCGGGCGAAGAGCCAGCTGGCCCACAAGGCCGGGGTCCCGGTGTCCTCGGTGAGCAATCTGGCCATCTGGGGCAACCACTCGGCCACCCAGTTCCCGGACTACGCCAACGCCCTGATCGGAGGCAAGCCCGCACCCGAGGTCATCGAGGACACGGCCTGGCTCCAGGGGGACTTCCTCACCACCGTGCAGAAGCGCGGTGCGGCCATCATCGAGGCCCGCGGCCTGTCCTCGGCCGCCTCGGCGGCCAATGCCGCCATCGACTCGGTCAACAGCATCCGCCTGGCCACCCCCGGCGACGACGTCACCTCACTGGCCGTGGTGTCGAACGGGGAGTACGGCGTTCCCGAGGGCCTGCAGTTCGGCTTCCCGGTCCGGACGAACGGCTCGGGAGGATGGACGGTGGTCGAGGGACTCTCCCACGACGAGTTCGCCAACGACCGCATCCGCATCACCACCGAGGAGTTGGAGGCCGAGCGCTCCGACGTGGCCGACCTGCTCCCCTGATCGTCTGGCGCCGGGCCGCCCGGCATGCCCGCCATCCGGTGGGCGTAGCCTGGATGGCATGTGCCGGAACATCACCACGCTGCGGGGACTCGAGCCCCCACCCACCGACGACGAGGTCGAGGCCGCCGCCCGCCAGTACGTGCGCAAGGTCAGCGGCGTCCAGTCGACGTCGGCCGCCACCGAGGAGGCCTTCGAACGGGCGGTGGCCGCCGTGACCGAGGCCACGGCCCGGCTGCTGGCCGAGCTGCCCGCCCGCCGTCAACCTCCCCCGACGGTTCCGCCCCTCCGCCGCCGGGCGGCTGCTACAGGCTGACCGAGGTCGGTGGGGTCAGGGGTGCGGCCACGGCCTCGGCGATCGTGGGCCACCGGACCCTGGTGGCCCAGCCGAGCTGCTCGAACCGGCGGATGAGCCAGGCCGAGGGGTCGATCATCCCGCGGCCCGCCCCGTGGCGGGCCCAGGAGGGATGGGCATGGTGGATGTTGTGCCAGCTGTCCCCGAGGGAGATCAGGGCCAGTACCCACAGGTTGGTGCTCCTGTCCTTGGTGACCTCGGGTCGCCGACCGAAGGTGTGACACAGCGAGTTGACCCCCCAGGTGACGTGGTGGAGCACCGCCATGCGCACCAGGCCGGCCCACAGCAGGGCGGTCAGGGCCCCGCCCAGGGTGCCGGACAAGGCGTACCCGATCCCGAGCGGTATGGCCAGGGACGCCGCCGCCCACAGGGGGAAGAGCCGGTCGATCCGTTGGATGTCCCGATCCCGGAGCATGTCCGGGGCGTACCGGCTGGCCAGCGAGGCATCCGACACGAAGAGCCATCCGACGTGAGAGAAGGCCAGGCCGCGCAGGAGGGCGCCACCGTGGTCCCCGTAGCGGTGGGGTGAGTGGGGGTCGCCCGGGAGGTCACTGAACATGTGGTGACGTCGGTGGGTGGCCACCCAGCTGGTCAACGATCCTTCGACGGCCATCGAGCCCATGATGGCGAGGGCGATCTTCAGTGTCCGGCGGGGCCCGAAGGCCCGGTGGGTGAACAGCCGGTGGAACCCGACCGTGATGCCGAATCCGGTGATCAGGTAGAAGACGAGGCCGATGACCAGGTCCGAGAGGTGGACGGCATGGCCCCAGAGCAGGGGGATGATGACGGCCAGGGCCACGGCCGGGCCCGCCACGATGGCTACGGTCACCAGCTTCTGGCTGGCGTGCACCACCGGAAGATCCTGGTCCACGGGCCGACAGGGGTCGCGGGCCGCCATGGGCTCACGCGCAACCACTAGGGATTTCACTGCTCCTCCTGAATCGGCGCTGGCGTGCCGGGGCGCTGGATGCACCGCCTTGCCCGATGTCCTCAGGGGGTCATGTGATCACTAGCGACCCTACTCGCCCTCGACCGGACCGGGGTGGCGCCCCCCGGTCCGGTCGGGGGCCACGGCCCGCGCTGCCGAGCCCATGGACGGGGGAGAGCGCTCAGGGATCGCCGACATGGCAAGATGCCGCCGTGCTGAGCAACCGTGTGACCGAGCTGCTCGGCGTGGACATCCCTATCGTGCAGGCACCGATGGGGTGGATCGCCCGCTCCGCCCTGGCCTCGGCCGTCTCCAATGCCGGGGCCATGGGGATCATCGAGACGTCGTCGGGTGAGCTGGATGCCGTGCGGAACGAGATCGCCAAGATGAAGGACCTGACCGACCGGCCGTTCGGGGTCAACATCGCCCAGGCCTTCGTGGCCGACCCCACCGCCATCGTCGACTTCGTCATCGACCAGGGGGTGCAGTTCGTGACCACCTCGGCGGGGAGTCCGACCCGCTACACCGCACAGTTGAAAGACGCCGGTCTCACCGTCTTCCATGTGGTGCCCACCATGCGGGCGGCGGACAAGGCGGTCGCCGCCGGGGTCGACGGACTGATCGTGGAGGGCGGCGAGGGCGGCGGGTTCAAACACCCGCGCCCGGTGGCTTCCATGGTCCTCCTGCCCTCCGTCACCAAGGCCTACGACCTCCCGGTCATCGCCGCGGGGGGATTCCTCGACGGCCGGACCATGGCCGCGGCCCTGGCCCTCGGAGCCGAGGGCGTGCAGCTCGGGACGGCCATGGTGTCCTCGGTGGAGTCGCCCGTGCACGACAACTGGAAGCAGGCCATCATCGACGCCACCGAGACCGACACGGTCTTCCTGAACAGCCACACATCACCGGGGCTGCGGGCGCTGCGTACGGACCACACCGAACGCCTCGAGTTCGACCACGAGCACAACGCCATGGCCTCGTTCGGAACCGTCCAGGACGTCTATTTCGGCGGTGACCTGTCGTCCGGCATCGCTCTCGGCGGTCAGGTGGCCGGGCGGATCGACGCCAGCCGTCCGGTAGCCGAGATCATCGGGTCGTGCCTGGCCGAGTGCGAAGCCGTCCTGTCGGGACTGGCCGGCCGCTATGTCCACGGGCCTGCTCGGGGTCCTCACGACTCGACAACACAATGATCACCTTTGCGGTGCAACCTGGGGAGAGACCGTTGGCCGCCGGTTGACCCGACCGAGGGCCGGATGACCCGACCGAGGAAGGTGTCGTCATGGGCAAGGAACGCCGGATACCCGCAGCGACGGTCCTGGTGGTCGCCGTCGCCCTGTTGGCCGCAGCGTGCTCATCGGCCGTGACCACCCAGCCGAACCGGACGGGGACGCCGAGCGCAGTGCCGTCACCGGTGGCCCCGACGACCACCGCACCAACCAGTCCAGGGGTCGCCGCGCCTCCGGTCCCCGCACCGTATGCGGGGATGGTGGCCCAACTCACCACCCAGCTCGATGGCTACCAGGCCGCAGTCGACGCCATGCCCGACTACCGGGCCCCGTCCCCATCGGCGACCTCGGCCCCGCCGGCCTTCATCCCCGCCGCCGAGCTCCTCGACGCCAACGGCAACCGCCAGACGGCCTTGCTCCAGCCCGGAGCCCTGGGTCTCGTCGAGCAGGAGCTCGACGCCTTCTCCGCCCTCGGGGTGACGGGCGTGACCATCGGGATCAAGCTGCCCCTCCTGCTGTCCCAGTTCACGCCCCAGGCCGCCCGCTACGCCGACTTCTACGCCGCCGTCGCCGACCAGGCCCGTCAACGGGGCTTCACGATCGACGTGGAGCTCGGTGGACTCTTCTGTGGAACGACGTTCTCGACCTGCTCGTTCGCCTACCCGAACACGGTCTCGGGATGGGCGCAGCTGACCGCCGACCAGGCCCGCATCGTCATCGACCGGGTCCACCCGACGTACCTCGACATCATGTCCGAACCGAACACGGAGGCCAACCTGACCTCGATCCCCGCCCTCGGGACCTTGCGCGGCGTGACCCAGTTCGTGACGGAGACGCTCGGGCTCATCGGGCCCCACGGGACCACGAAGATCGGCGCCGGGGCGGCCTCCTGGTTTCCGATCTCGTTCGACCGGGCCATCGCCGCCACCGGGGTGGACGTGTTGATGGAGCACATCTATCCCCTCACCCCGGGCATCGTCGACACCCTCACCGCCACCGCAGCCCTGGCCCATCAGGTCGGCAAGCCCCTCGTGGCGGACGAGGTCTGGCTGTACAAGGGGTCCACCACCGCCAGCGGCAATGTCACGGCGTCGGGCCAGGAGTCCAAGATGGACGCCTTCTCGTTCTTCGAGCCTCTCGACGAGCGGTTTCTCGCCATCACCCGGGAATGGTCGCAGAAGGCCGACGTGGCCTTCGCCTCGCCGTTCTGGTCCATGCAGCTGTTCAGCTATGTCACGTGGACCCCCCAGCTCGAGGCGGGGACGGCCACGGCGACCCTCGCCGTGCTCGATCAGGCGGCGGCATCGGCCATGGCCCAGGGTCGCGCCACCGCCACCGGGTTGGCCTGGGCCCGATCCTCCTGATCCGCCGTGCGTGAGGCCGCCCCGGGATCGGCGTCCCCGGCGAGGAGGGTCGATCCCGTCGTCGGGGAACGGGGTGTGGCACGGTGGACCGGTGCCTGACTACGACCGCTTCGCCCGTTTCTACGACGCGGCCATGGATGACCCCCGATCCCGGGGTGCCCGGGTCCTTGCCAGCGTCGACCGCTATCTGCCCGGGGCCTCCTCCATCCTGGAACTCGGGTGCGGTACCGGATCCATCCTGGCCCAGCTGGGCGCGTTCCCCGCCCTGACCGGCCTGGACCGCTCACCCGAGATGCTGGCCGTGGCCAGCGAGAAGGTGCCCGAAGCACGTCTGCTCCTCGGTGACATCGCAGAGTTCTGGCTCGGCGAGCGGTTCGACGTGGTGGTCTGTGTCTTCGATACCTTGAACCACCTCCTGTCCTTCGAGTCCTGGCAGTCGATGTTCGACTCGGTCTACGACCACCTGGTGGAGGATGGTCTGTTCATCTTCGACGTGAACACGGTCGGCGAGCTCCGGCGACTGGGGGAGGAACCGCCGTGGGTCTTCGAGTTCGGTGAGCACACGCTCATCATGGACGTGGCGCCGGGCGAGGACGGGCTCTCGGCCTGGGACATCAGGATCTTCGAGCACCTGGGTGACTCGCGCTACGAGCTGCACCACGAGCAGATCGGCGAGCTGGGTGTGAGCCTGCGCCGGATCGGGAGCGCCCTCGAGCCGAGGTTCACGCTGTTGGAGGCGAGCAGCGACAGCGGCGAGGCGCCCACCGACAGTTCGGTGAAGGCCTACTTCACCTACCGCCGCCGGGCCTAGGCGGATCGTCGTCGGGGGTGGGGCCGGCCGGGTCTCCATGCCTGTCGCCGGCCACCGGGACCGATACCGTGTGGCCGAGGTTCGCCCGACCGCCGTCCGGATCGCCGGGGCCGGGCCCGACGAGGAGGAGGCCCTGTGGCGTGGACCAGCGTGGAGTCCCGAGCACCGTCGGAGGCCGTGGGCACGCACCGCTCCGGGTCCCACCGGCGACGCCTGGTTGGCTGGTTGCTCCCGCTCCTGGTCTCGGGCCTCATGATCTCGGCATGCAGCCTGCACGTCTCCAAGCACGGGGTCAGCGGCAGCTTCTTCGGCCACAGCTTCTCGGGTGCGACGGGCCAGCTGCCGGCCGGCTTCCCCTCCGACGTGCCCGTACCCGATCATTCACGGGTGCTGGTCGGCGGTGGGACCGACAACGACTGGGACGTCGGCTTCGCCGTCACCGGTTCGCTGCCGTCGGGGACGACCGCCTACCAGGACAAGCTGCAGTCGGCCGGCTACACCATCAGCAACGTGGAAACCGGGTCGACGACGGTGACGTCCAACACGACCGTCCAGCAGAACACCAATCTGGCCGGGTCGGTGTTCACGGCCAAGAACGCCCAGTGGAGCGTGCAGGTCGAGTCAGGGAGTACGTCCTCGACCAAAGGCAGCCCGCTCAAGCCAGGGGAGTTCGCCATCAACATCACCGTGCTGCCCGCCTCCTCGACGGCCCCACCGACCACCTGACCCCGGCGATGATCGACGGGAGCCTGACGGGTCGGCCGTGCCGATGCCGGCGTAGGCCGCCACCGCTCGCTCGGCGGCGACGCTGAGCTGACGGCACCGTGTCCCTGCTGCCGAACGCCCTGTCCGCCGGATCGCTCGACCTGCAGCGCTGGCGCCCGAAGCACCGTGACGGGATGCTGGCCGCGGTGGAGGCCAGCTTCCCCGAACTCCACCGGTGGATGCCCTGGGCCGCCACCATGCCCACGGCTGACGACCTGTCGACGGTGCTCGGGGAGGGCGAGACAGCCTTCGACGGCGACCGCGAATGGTCGTACGCGCTGGTCGAGCCGGACTCCGGGGAGGTGGTGGGCTCGGCCGGCCTCCACCGGCGGGCCGGGCCGGGGACGATCGAGATCGGGTACTGGGTCCGCTCCGACCGGACCGGACGGGGCTATGCCACCGCGGCCGCCCGGGCCCTGGCCGAGGCCGCCTTCACCTACCTCGACGATGTGGAGCGGGTCGAGATCCGCATGGACGCCGGCAATGCGGCCAGCGCGGCGGTCCCGCCCAAGCTGGGATTCCGTCTCCTCGGCGGCGAGAGCCGGGACCTCCTCGCCCCCGCCCACACCGGCGGCGGGCTGGTCTGGGCGCGTGACCGCCCGGGGTCCGGGCACGGCTGACGGCCACCCTCTACAGTGGCCCGACGTAGGCCCCCGTCCCTCCACGACCTGCCGGTAGGGGGTGGGCCGGACCGCCACCGGGGGACGCCTACGGGTGCGCCGACCAGGGCAGGGGTGTCACGGGTACGGGTCCAGGGAAAGGGGCGGTCGTGAGCGCAACCAATTGGCTCGTCATCCTGGGTTCGTTCCTGTCCGGCCTGGTCTTCTGTCGTGCCGCCTACACCGAGTCGGTACGCCGGAAACGGGCCCTGATCGAACAGACCATCGAGTACGAACGGTGGCGAGGCGAACCCCACGCCTGACCGTGCCGGGCGCTTCGCTCGGGTGAGGACTGGGCGGTGGCGGCCCCGGGCCGATGGCGCGAAAGTGGAGGGGACGGCGGCGTGACCCCGGACATCGAAGGAGGACATCATGCCCCTGCTCTCGTGGTTCGCCCATCACCGGTTCTGGGCCCTGGGCGCCGGTATCGCCGTCCTCATAGCCGCCGTGGCCGCCGGTGTCTGGTTCTTCGTCCTCCGGAGCCCCGGGACCCAGGTCGACCTCCGCCAGGCCCTCCGCCTGTATCGGCACGACCAGCAGGATCCCCCGACCGAGGACGGATCCCTGCTGCCTCCCCCTGGCGTCTACAACTACCGCACCTCGGGGTACGAGCGACTGAGCCTCGGGGGGATCAGTCGTTCCTTCCCCTCCTCCTCGGAAGTGGTCGTCACCGATGCGGCGTGCGCCACGGTGCGGTGGGTGCCCTTCGAGCAGCACATGGAGGGGCTCGTGGAGTGCGCCGGCCGGAACGGTGCCGTCGGCATGGTCTCGGCCCTCTCGGACGAGGAGATCGCCGGCGTCCGCACCACCGAGGTCATCCACTGTCCGACGGGCGCCTACTTCATGCCCCCGCGGCCGGCCCCGGGGCAGCGGTGGTCGGCCACCTGCCATGCCGGAAGCCAGAGGGTGGCCTTCGGGGGCCGGGTCCTCGGCTGGTCCACCATCGCCGTGCACGGTCGTCACGAGCCAGCTCTGCACACGCGCCTCACCCTCTCGTTCCGGGGGGACGAGCGTGGGTCCAACCCCACGGACTACTGGGTGTCCCCGACCACGGGGCTCATCCTGCGAGAGCAGGAGGCGGTGGATCTGGCCCAGCGGACCGGGCCGCTCGGATCGGTCTCCTACCAAGAACAGATGGCCATCACCCTCACCTCGCTGTCGGGCGTCCGCTGAGCGACGGCCCGCTCTCGACGCGGGCCTCCGGTCAGCCCCCGGTGAAGAACTCGACCAGGGCTGCCCCCACCTGGTCGGCGTGCGTGAAGATTCCCAGGTGGCTGGCGTCGGCAATCTCCACGAACCGCGAGCCCGGGATGCGGGCGGCCGCCTCCCGGGCCCGGGCCGGCGGTGAGTCGACGTCGTGCTCGAAAGCCAGGATCAGGCACGGCACGGCGATGGAGGGCCATGCCCGGGTGCGCTCGAGGTCGTTCGACCAGGCCAGGCAGGCCTCGTACTGACCGAGTCTCCCCGGGTTGGGCCACACCGGCTGATCGGCCAGCATGGCCAGCCACGCCTCCACCACGGCGTCGTCCTGGAGGGCGGCGTTGGGCAGGTAGCGCAGCGTCTCGGTGGCGAAGTAGAGCCCGGGCATGGGGTGGCCCAGTCGGGCCAGGTCCCGTTCCACCGTGGTGATGGCCTTCTCCCACGCCGTGCCGACGTTGCAGCTGCCCATCAGGGCTGCGCCTCGCACCCGTTCGGGATGGTGGATGGCCAGGGTCTCGGTGACCCAGCCGCCCATGGAGTGGCCGGCGATCCGTACCGAGTCCAGCCCCAGGTGGTCCAGGAGCCCGAGCGTGTCGGCGGCCATGTCGTCGATGGAGTACGGAGCCGGCGGCGACGACGAGGGGGCGACCCCGCGGTTGTCGAACGTCAGAACCGAGAAGCCCGCCGAGGTCAGTGCCGGTACCACACTGAACTGCCAGGCCATGGCGGGCTGGCTGCAGCCGGCCACCAGGACGACGGGTTCGCCTTCGCCGAAGGTGTCGTAGGACAGCGTGACGTCGTCGAGGGCGAGCTCGGGCATGGTCTCCATGATGTCGCCGGCCGGCAACGACGCACAACCGACCTCCCGAGCGGCGAGGATCGCCCGAGGACGGCCTCCGACGCCGGCCCGGGACCCGGTGGTCAACCGTCGGCCGCGCCGGTTTGTCGGGTACCGTACGGACATGATCCCCGACCACTACACACTGGCCGGCACCGATGTCGCGGTTCCGGCCCTGGGTGTGGGCACCTGGGCCTGGGGGGACCGTTCCACCTGGGGCATGGGCGGCTACGACACCGATCTGACCAGGGACTCCATTCGCGAGGCGTGGGACGCCTCGATCGACGGTGGGGTGACCCTCTTCGACTCCGCCGAGGTCTACGGCGGGGGCGAGAGCGAACGGATCATCGGCGGCCTGCTGGCCGCGGATCCTGAACGGGCCGGCCGGGTCGTGGTGGCGACCAAGTTCATGCCGTCACCGTGGAAGCTCCAGGTCCGTGTGGCCCTCATGGCCTCGTTGCGGTCGTCCCTGGACCGGCTCGGGCTGCCATCGGTGGGTCTGTACCAGATCCACGGGCCGATCAGCCTGCGCTCCCATGCGGTCCTGGCCGATGCGCTGGCCACGGCCCACGAGGCCGGCCTGGTGCAGGCGGTGGGCGTCTCCAACTACTCGATCAAGGAGACCCTGGCCATGGCGGCCGCCCTCGAGAGCCGGGGGATGAAGCTGGCCACCAACCAGATCGAGTTCTCGCTCCTGCGACGTTCGCCCGAGTCGAGCGGCCTGCTGGCCGCCTGCCGGGATGCCGGCGTCCTTCCCCTGGCGTACTCGCCCATCGGGCAGGGGCGCCTCACCGGCAAGTACTCGGCCGCCCACCCTCCGCCGGGCAAGCGCAACTTCTCCAACCACCCCATGGAGGTCGTCGACACCGTCGTGGCCGAGCTCCGTCGGATCGGGGAGAAGCACGGAGGGAAGCTCCCGAGCCAGGTCGCCCTCAACTGGGTGATGGCCAAGGGTGCCGTTCCCATCCCGGGGGCGAAGAACCGGCACCAGGCCGAGGAGAACGCCGGCGCACTGGGCTGGACGATCGACGACGACGACCTGGCCCGTCTCGATGCCGTGGCCCTCCCCGGGATCCGGAACTTCCAGAGCCGACTGTGGCAGCACGGCTGAGACCCAGCTCCCCGTCACCGGCCAGCTAATCCCCGCCGACGCGTCCACCTAACCACAACGCCGGTCGAGTGGCCGTCACTCCAAGAGGACGATCTCCAGGGTCACGTGCATGGAGCCGAGGACCGAGAGCCCGTCGCGCCGACCGTTGCTCGACCACTCCATGAGCACGATGCCCCGTCCGACCCGGGTGCCCGAAGGGGCCAGGGTGGTGGCGATCGGCGCCGGCACGTAACCCACGCGCTCGCCGCCGCCGAAGATGGCCAGAGGATTCCGATCGGAGGCGTTCGCCGGCTCCGCCCGGACCTCCACGCTGCTCCCGGCGCGGAAGTGGGGCAGCTGCACGACGTCGTCGTGGAAGGAGACGCCGGTGAGTCGGGTGCAGAACACACCGGGGAGCACCGGGGACCGGCTGTCCTCGAACAGGGTCACCTCGCGATCGGGGTCCAGGTAGGGGATGTAGCCCACCCCAATGACCTCACCGTCGGCCACCTCGATGGTTCGTCGATCCTCGGCCAGCCAGACGGGGAGCACCACACCCTCGGTTGACCGGCGCTCACCGCCGTTCATGCGGAAGCCGGATCGCTGCTGGGGGACGGGGCCGTCAACGGGGTGTCCGTACCCGCCCCGCCGATCACCGGGTGCCCGAGGCGCCCGCGGTCCGCGACCACCGTCCACGGTCGTGCCGTGGTCTGTCTCCCCTGTGCCTGTCCCCATCGTATCGGTGCCACTGACGATCGATGCCTCCCTCCCGAGCTCCGGCCGACCTCAGGACACCCACCACGACCCGCGGTCGGGGACAGCCGCCCCGGTGGTCGGCGGCCACGATTGTGCCACCCACAGAGCCCATCGCATGACACCGTCCCGGAACCCGGACCCATCGAGCCGTTCGCCGGCTACGCCGGAAGCAGCTCGATCCGGTTGCCGAAGGGATCATCCACGTACCACTGGGGCCTTCCGGGAACGTCCTCGGTGCGGCGGGTGGGGTACCCCGAGGCGTCCAGCAGACGGCAGAGGCCGTCGAGGTCCTCGACCACCAGGGCAGGATGGGCCTTGCGGGCCGGACGGAAGTCTTCTTCCACCCCCAGGTGGACCTTGGTGGTCCCGAGTTCGAACCAGCACCCGCCCCGCACCGCCAGCTCCGGTGGCTTCGGCACCCGGGGCAGTCCGAGCAGGCCCGAGAAGAACGCCTCGGCCCGGGCATCGGCCTCCGGCCCAGGAGGCATGGCCAACTGCACGTGGTCGATGCCGACGACCATGTGACGGGACGGGGGGACCGTCACCCCACATCCCCTGGGCTCGGACCCCGGTTGTCCCTCCGAAGCGGATGGTCGGCGGGTACCTCCACCAGGTGGATGCGGATCCCGTCAGGGTCGTCGATCCAGGCCTCGACCAGACCCCACGGCTCCAGCACGGCGGGCCGGATCACCGCCACCCCCCGGGCCGACAGTTCCCCCAGCTCTTGCTCGAGATGGCGCACCTGCAGCCACAGGACCACCGGTGCGGTGGTGTGACTCCGGTGGGCAAGCGGGTCGAACGACGCGGTGGAGCCTCCGCCGGTCACCTCGATCAGTCCACCCCCGGCGAAGAAGACCACGCCCCGGTGGTCCCCGTCCCCGAACTCGCGGGCCACGGCCAGACCCAGGCCGTCCCGGTAGAAGGCCAGGGTGCGGTCGAGGTCGTGAGGGTGGAGGATCGTCCGACTGGTGAGTACGTCCATGTCGCTCCCTCCCTCGGTCACTGCCCGTCGTGGACATCGCCGTCGCCGGAGGGCCGTGCCCTCGAGGCGGCCCGTTGAGCACGGTACACCGGGAGGGACCCGGAGGGTGCGCTCAGTACGTCGTGGGCGGGATGCGGCCCTCGGAGCCGGATCGGACGTCGTTGAGCATCTGCTGGGTGGCGGCCAGGGCCGAGAGATCGCCCCGGACCCTGATCAGCCCGGCGGTCAGGGCCTCGGCCGGTGAGAGATCGCCCCGGGACATGGCTGCGGCGTCGTCGTAGGAAAGCACGATGGTCACGTCGGCCGCGTCGCCGGGACCGTCGTCCCCTCGGTCCCCGTCCAGCTCGAGACGGAGCGAACCACCGTCGATGTGCATGACGAGTCGGACGTCACCTTCGGGCGACCCGTGGACCTCCTGGACCACGGTGACCCGCCCGTCGCTCGTGGCCAGGCCGGCGTCGGGCCCGGGTTCGGGGAGTCGGACGGACCCGATGGCGGCGTTCCACTCCTCGACCCAGGCGGAGCTCAGGAACCGGGCCATGAACCGATCCGGCGTGGGTGCCGATCCTGGTGCCGACGTCGTGGTGTCGCCACGGACACCGGGATCACTCCGACGGCGGGTCGTCGATGCTGATGACGGTGGTGCCCGGCGTGTCCACTTCCATGGTGTGGTGTGGCGAGGGCACGCCTCGCACAGCCACGGCGGGCTGCACGGCTGCCGGTCCGGCCGCCGGTGAGGTGGCCGCGGCCTCGGCCGGGCTCCTCTTGCTCCGATTGAGAATCTTCCGCCCCAGCCACGCCACCGGGTCGTACTTGGCGTCGACGACGCGCTCCTTCAGGGGAATGATGGCGTTGTCGGTGATCTTGATGTGTTCGGGGCACACCTCGGTGCAGCACTTGGTGATGTTGCACTTGCTCAGGCCCTGCTCCTGTTGGAGCAGTTCCCGACGGTCGTTGACGTCGAGGGGGTGCATCTCCAACTCAGCCGACCGGGCGAAGAACCGCGGTCCGGCGAAGGCCGTCTTGTTCTCCTCGTGGTCACGCACCACGTGGCAGACGTCCTGACACAGGTAGCACTCGATGCACTTGCGGAACTCCTGACTCCGCTCCACGTCGATCTGCTGCATGCGGTAGCCGCCCGCCTCCACCTCGTCCTCGGTCTTTTCCCGGGGCTGGAACGGCGGGATCCGCTTGGCTACCTCGTAGTTGTACGAGACGTCGGTGACCAGGTCCCGCAGGATGGGGAACGTCCGCATGGGGGCGACGGTGACCGTCTCGCCCGGCGGCAGCGTGTCCATGCGGGTCATGCACATGAGGGACGGGCGCCCGTTGATCTCTGCAGAGCACGAGCCGCACTTGCCCGCCTTGCAGTTCCACCGACAGGCCAGATCGGGGGCCTTGGTGGCCTGCACCCTGTGGATGACGTCGAGCACGACCTCACCCTCGACCGACGGCATGACGTAGTCGGTGAACTCGCCCCCGGTCTCGTCACCGCGCCAGAGGCGCATGGTGATGTCGGACCCGGCGGCACCCGTCTCGTGTTCCTCGGCCATCACGTCGCCTCCTCGAACAGTTCCTTCAGATCATCGGGCATCACCGGGATCGGTTCCGGGGTGGCCGTGATGGTGCGGATGGAGGGTGTGCCCCCGACGCCGTCCGTGCCGCCGTCCCTGATCCTTTGGACGAAGTTGACGGTTCCCATCTCGGCCACGGGCTTGGGGAAGTCGTCCCGGGTGTGTCCGCCGCGGCTCTCCTTGCGGTTGATGGCCCCGAGTGTGGTGCACCGCGAGACGCTGAGCATGGAGGGGAGGTCGGTGGTCAGGTTCCATCCCGGGTTGTACTTGCGCCCACCGGCGAGCGACACCCGGTTGGCCCGGTCCTCCAACTCGTCGAGCTTGCCGATGGCCTCGTCCAACTCCGATCCCGTCCGGATGATGCCCACCAGGCTCTGCATGGTGGCCTGCAGGTCGTGCTGGATGTCGTAGGGGTTCTCGCCGTCCTCACGCTCGAACGGGGCCACGGCGGCATCGATGGCCGCACTGATCTCGCCTTCGTCCAGCGTGACCTGGCCCGACCGGTCCGTGGCGAAGTCGGCCGCGCCGATACCCGCCCGTCGTCCGAACACCAAGAGATCGGAGAGGGAGTTTCCACCGAGTCGGTTGGCGCCGTGCATCCCTCCGGCCACCTCGCCGGCGGCGAAGAGCCCGGCCACCGTGGTGGCGGCGGTGTCGGCTTCGACGCGCACCCCACCCATGATGTAGTGGCAGGTGGGCCCGACCTCCATGGCCTCGGCCGTGATGTCGACCCCGGCGAGCTCCTTGAACTGGTGGTACATCGACGGCAGGCGGCGCCGGATGTCCTCGGCGCTGCGGCGGGAGGCGATGTCGAGGAACACGCCGCCGTGCGGACTGCCCCGCCCCGCCTTCACCTCGCTGTTGATGGAGCGGGCCACCTCGTCGCGGGGAAGCAGCTCAGGGGGCCGGCGCCCGGCGGAGTGGTCGTCGTACCACTTGTCGCCCTCGTCCTCCGAGTCGGCTGTCTCGGCGGCGAACATCGGCGGGATGTAGTCGAACATGAACCGCTTGCCCTCCGAGTTGCGCAGGACGCCACCGTCCCCCCGGACCCCCTCGGTCACCAGGATGCCCCGCACGGACAGCGGCCACACCATCCCGGTCGGATGGAACTGCACGCACTCCATGTCGATCAGGTCGGCCCCGGCCCACAGGGACATGGCATGCCCGTCACCGGTGGACTCCCATGAGTTCGACGTGTAGGTCCAGCTCTTGCCGACGCCACCGGTGGCCATCACGACGGCCTTGGCCTTGAACACCACGAACTCGCCCGACGGGCGCCAGTAGCCGACCAGGCCGGACACCGTGCCGTCCGCATCATGGAGGAGGCGGAGGACCTTGAGCTCCATGAACACCTCGATACCGTCGGCCACCGCCTTTTGCTGCAGGGTCCGGATGAGCTCCAGACCGGTGCGGTCGCCGATGTGGGCAAGACGCGCGTAGCGGTGGCCACCGAAGTCGCGCTGGAGGATCAGACCGTCCTTGGTCCGGTCGAACAGTGCCCCCCAGTCCTCGAGCTCGCGGACCCGGTCGGGCGACTCCTGGGCGTGGAGCTGGGCCATCCGCCAGTTGTTGAGCATCTTGCCGCCCCGCATGGTGTCGCGGAAGTGGACCTGCCAGCTGTCCTCGTCGTACACGTTGCGCAGCGCGGCGGCCACGCCACCCTCGGCCATCACGGTGTGGGCCTTGCCCAGCAACGACTTGCAGACGAGGGCCGTGCTCAGCCCCCGGGAACGTGCTTCGATGGCGGCTCGAAGGCCGGCACCGCCGGCCCCGATGATGATGACGTCGAACTCGTGGGTCTCGTACTCAGCCATGGGTCGATACCCCTTAGAAGTGGAATCCGTAGTCGTGGATGGTGCCGCTGGCCACCAGTCGCACGTAGAAGTCGGTGAAGGCCACGAAGACCAGGCTCATCCAGGCGAACAGCATGTGGCGGGCGTTGAGCGGCGTGAGCGTCTTCCAGATCCGATGCCGGATGGGGGAGCGCGAGAACTGCTTGACCCCACCACCGCACAGATGCCGGCAGGCGTGGCAGCTGAGCGAGTACAGCCACAACAAGGTGGCGTTGATCAGCAGAACGGCGGTGCCCACGCTGAACCCGATGCCGATGCCCGGCTGGCGGAAGGCCATGACGGCGTCGATGGTCAGGATCACGTTGAAGACCAGACCGAAGTAGAAGAAGTAACGGTGGACGTTCTGCAGGAGGAGCGGGAACCGGGACTCGCCGGTGTAGGCGCCGTGGCCGTCGGACACGGCACACGCCGGCGGGGCCTGCCAGAAGGACCGGTAGTAGGCCTTGCGGTAGTAGTAGCACGTCATGCGGAACCCCAGCGGGAAGATGAGGATCAGCAGGGCGGGGGAGATGGTCCACCAGGTGATCACCGTGCTCGGATGGCTTCCGGGCACGCAACTACCGGTCAGACAGGGTGAGTAGAACGGCGAGATCAGGTCACGGTGGAGGGACGAGCCGGCGTAGTAGTCCTTGTTGACGAAAGCGGCCCAGCTGGCGTAGGCGACGAAGGCAGTGAGCACGGTGACCGTGACGACGGGCTGGACCCAGTACCGGTCCTTGCGCAACGTCGGCACGTCCGGTCCACCCCGGGCCCCGCCCAGCACGACCGGCGTGACTGCGGCATCCGGGGTGAGTGGTGCGTCCTCCAGCGTGGTCACGTCGTCTCCCTCGTCATGCTCGGTGTGTCGATGGGTCTGGCCGCCGCCAGCCCGATGGTGACGAACGATGCGATCGCACGGCGGACCCGGCCGCTCTTCCCCGACAGGGTAGCCAGTCGGGGGGCAGAAGTCGAAGACATATTTGGTCTTGGCGCCATAGGCTATAACTATGCTCCCGGCCGTCCATCAACTCCGCTATTTCCTGGCTGTGGCCGAGGACGGCCAGTTCACCAGGGCCGCCGAGCGGCTGCAGGTGGCCCAGCCCTCGGTCAGCGCCCAGATCCGGCGACTCGAGAAACTGCTCGGTTCGCCGCTCTTCCACCGCGGACCGGGCCCGGTCACGTTGACCGATGCCGGTGCCACGTTGTTGCCGATCGCCCGCCGCGTGGTGGCGGACCTCGTGTCCATCGAGGACGAGATCTCGGGGCTCGAGACACTGTTGCGAGGGCATGTGGCCGTGGGTGCCACGCCGAGTCTGAGCGCCACGCTGCTGCCGAGCGTGCTCGGCCGCTTCCACCGTCAGCATCCGGGCGTGGCCATCAGGGTGTCCGAGCAGGGGTCTCCCCAGCTGGTGGACGAACTGCTGGCGGGAACGCTCGATCTGGCCCTGGCCATCGCACCGGTCCAGCTGCGGGGGCTGGTGAGTACCGCCTTGGCCGAAGAGGAGCTGGTGGTGGTGACCACGCCTGACCATCCGCTGGTCCGGCACCGCTCGGTGACGGTGCCCGAGCTGGCCGAGCACCCCATGGTGATGTTCCGGCCCGGCTACGACCTGCGCACCTCCACGCTGGCGTCCTTCGCCGAGCACGGTGTCGAACCCACCGTGGCCGTCGAGGGCGGCGAGATGGGGAGCGTCCTCGCCCTCGTGGCCGCGGGGCTCGGGGCGGCCGTGGTGCCGGGCATCGTGACCACCGGCGAAACCCGGCTCCGGGTCACACGGTTCCGCAAACCACCGCCCACCCGCACCATCGCCCTGGTGCGACGGGACGACCGCGTTCCCTCTCGTGCGGCCGAAGCGCTGGCCACCGCGTTCACCGAGGGGTTCACCCTCGCCGGGTGGCCCGGAACGATGCCCCAGGGGATGCGACTCCTTCGCTGAGCCCGGGACCCTCCCCGGCACCCCCGGGGCGCGGTCGAGGCACGGCAGT
>CAVTXA010000004.1:0-74151 GCA_963738545.1 uncultured Acidimicrobiaceae bacterium | reverse complement strand
CACCGTTTTGGAGCCGGCGGTGGGAATCGAACCCACGACCTGACGATTACAAGTCGTCTGCGCTACCAACTGCGCCACACCGGCCCGGAGCCGGGAGCCACCCGGTGCCACGCCCATTCTACGGCCGATCCCGCCGGCCACCAGGATCCGGGGTGTCCAACGGTTGGGCCTCGGATCGGTGGTTTCCGGAAACGCTTGCTTTGCTACCCCCCTGTTGGCAGGCTGGCACGCAGTGCCCCCCACCCCCGAGCAGCCAGCACGGCCCCCGTCATCGCCTGGAGGGCAAGGTGCAGGGTTTCCCGTATTCCGGGCAGCGATCGTGCTGGTGGCCTTCGTGGTGATCACGGTCCTCGTCCTCGGGGTGATCCACCCGACAACCTCGGGGACCGTGGCCGGCACCTCGGTGAGCACCACCACCACGGCAACCATCCATCCGACCACCACGACGACCACGGTTCCGCCCAGCCACGTACCGGTGCTGGTGGCCAATGCCTCGGGTATCACCGGTGCGGCCGGTGCCGTCTCGACCCAGTTGCAGACGGCAGGCTGGGACGTCCTGCCCCCGGTCAACGCATCGACCCAGGTGACCAAGTCGAACGTGTACTACGTGGCCGGGCAGCAAAAGGCAGCGGAGGCGGTCGCCACCACCCTCAAACTCCCGGCCAGCGCCGTCGTCCCGTACA
This sequence comes from uncultured Acidimicrobiaceae bacterium, assembly GCA_963738545.1. Lineage (GTDB taxonomy): Bacteria > Actinomycetota > Acidimicrobiia > Acidimicrobiales > RAAP-2 > Bog-756. The sequence goes on along the minus strand of CAVTXA010000004.1, from coordinate 73,468 downwards.
CCACGTCGGCCCCGGTGAGCGCCATCGGCACGGCCGAGGTGCTGGTGGTGGTGGGGCCCGACCTGGCCGACAAGAGCGCGGCCACTTCCACGACGTCGACCGTCAACTGATCGTCGGCCGTATGCCGCAGGGGCCCGGAGCGGTGGGTGACGATCCGGCAGCAGACGTACGCACGGCCCTCGCCCCGTTGTTGGCCGATCCGAGCACGACGGCCATTCTCACCGACTTCGACGGCACCCTCTCGCCCATCGTGGACGACCCCTACGAAGCCCGCCCCTTGGCCGGCGCCGCCGGCGTCATGGTCTCGCTGGCCGAGCGCTTCGGGGAGGTGGCGGTGATCTCCGGTCGTTCGGTGGCGTTCCTCGAGGAGCATCTGGCCATGCCCGAGATAGAGAGCGCAGCGCACCGGGTCCGGCTAGTGGGCCTCTACGGCCTGGAGCAGTCATGGGGCGACGGCAACATCGTGACCGAGCCGGCGGCAACGGGATGGCACCAGGTGGTCGACGCGGCCGTGGCCAACCTCCGGCGTGACGCGCCGGATGGTGTACTCGTCGAGCCCAAGGGCCTGGCGGTCACGATCCACTGGCGTCGGGCTCCCGAGGCCGAAGGTCCGATGGCCTCGGCGGTCAACGCCGAAGTGGAGCGATCGGGTCTCCGGGCCCACCCCGGTCGCATGTCCGTCGAGCTCCGCCCACCCCTCGACGTCGACAAGGGCACCGTGGTGCGCCGGTTGGTGGCATCGGCCACCGCGGCCTGCTACTTCGGTGACGACCTCGGCGATCTCCCTGCCTTCGATGTCCTACGGGCCGTGGCCGTCGAACGTGGGATCGACACCGTCACGGTGGCGGTGGTAGACGAAGAGAGCGACGCTCGGGTGGCCGCCGCGGCCGACCTGGTGGTCACCGGCCCGGCCCGGGCCCTCGAGGTGCTGGCCTGGCTCTCCCGCTCCGCAGATACCGCGGGTGTCTGACCTCTCCCTCCCCTTGGGTCCGCAGAGTCACGTCTCGTCGCCGCGGTGACGAACGCTGAGGGTCAGCGGGCGGCGTCGAGCTGAGCCTGGAGCCAGTCGGCCGGGTGCTGGGAGAGGATCAGCTGACGGAGGCGGGCTGCCTGGACGGACCGGAGCCCGGGCTCCATGTCCAGGGCCTCGGCCAGCACAGCTGCAGTGCCCGAGACATCGAACGGGTTCAATTCGAGGGCACCGGGCGACAACGTCTCAAAGGCGCCCGCCTCTCGGGACAGGGCGAGGACGCCGTCGCGGGTGTTGATCAGCGGCCCTTCCTTGGCCACGAGATTGAGGCCGTCCCTCACCGGATTGACCATGAGGACGTCGTAGCGGGTGAGGGCGGCCAGCGAGCGCGGGTAGTCGTCCTCGACCTCCAGCACGATCGGCGTCCACCCCGTCGTGCCCCACTGGTGGTTGATGCGGTCCACCGTGGACTCCACCTCGTTCTGGTAGGCGAGGTACTCGGGCAGCCCCTGTCGGGTGGGGTAGGCCAGGGCCACGAAGACGACCCGCTCCCGCCGGTGGGGCTGGAGTTCGAGCAGCTCGTCAAAGGCCCAGAACCCACGCAGGAGGTTCTTCGAGAGCTCCATCCGGTCCACGCGGACGATGACCTGGCGGTCGGAACCGCCGATCTTCTCCTCGATGCGGGCCAGCGCCCGACCCACGGCCGGCTCCGCCGCAGCCCTGGCCAGTTTGACGGGATCGGTGGAGAGCGGCGACACGAAGGTGGGACCACTGCGGTCGCCGGACATCGTCTGGCCGAAGACCATGTCCTGGTCGGCCCGGTAGGACGAAGCCCATCGAGCCGTATGGAACCCACAGGCCCCGAAGTCGGCCATGTTGCCCATCAGCTCGTGGCCCACCGCGGTCGGAAGCATGCGGAGCACGGAAGGATCGGCGAAGGGGGTGTGGGTGAAGTGGGTGGTCCGGAGGTCGGGTCGCAGGCGGGCCAGCTCTGATCCCATGAGGGCGAGGTGGTAGTCCTGGACGAGGACCCGGCCACCCTCGGGTGCGACCTTGGCCACCCGCTGGGCGAACAGCTGGTTGAACTCGCGATACGCGTCCCAGGCCTCCAACCACCGCTGATCGGCACGGGGTCGGCGGACGGCGTCGAAGAGGTGATGGTGGCAGAACCACAGCATGGAGTTGGACACCACGTTGTAGGCCAGGTTGTAGACGTCGGCGTCGGGCTCGACCAGCTCGATGAGCAGGCCGTCCTCGGACATGAGTCCAGCCGCCGCTGCGGCCCGGTCGGCCTCGCCGAGGGCTGCGGCCACCCATGTGGCTCCGGTGCCGACCACCAGGGGGTGCATGGATCCGGCCAACCCGCCGGCCGAGGAACCGGCCACGGGAACACCGTCTTCGAGGTGGAAGGTCAGGGGTCCCCGGTTGGACACCAGGACGGTATCGGCCAGCGAGCCCTCGCCCCAGCGGGGGATGCGGTCCTCGGCCATGGAGGGACGCTACCCGTTGAAGGGTCCGAGAAGACAATGAGGGAAGCCCCCTTGACAAGATAGTGAGTGACCAATCACAATGTACCCATGATGGTTCCAAGTCGACAGACCGCAGGGGAGCGCCGGATCGCTGTCCTGGCCGCGGCCATCACCGAGTTCGCACGGGCGGGCTACGCCGGGACCTCGACCGAAGCCATCGCCTCAAGGGCCGGCATCTCCCAGCCCTACCTCTTCCGGCTGTTCGGGACCAAGAAGGACCTATTCGTCGCCACCTACGACCTGGTCGGGTTGCGGATCATCAACGAGTTGACCAAGGCCGGCGAGGGACTGGAGGGCCAAGAGGCCAAGGCGGCCATGGGCGAGGCCTACCTCGAGCTGATGCAGGACCCCGAGATACTCCAGGTCCAGCTACACGGCTTCGCCGCCGCCCCGGCCGATCCCGACATCGCCCGCAGTTGCCGGCGCACGTTCGACGTTCTGGCCGATGTCTTCTACGAGCGGACCCACGGCACCGAGGACGACCTGCGCGAGTTCTTCGCCATGGGCATGCTCATCAACGTCATGTCCGCCATCGACGTGCTCTCCGTGCCCGACTCCTGGGCCCAGGGCATCTGTGAAATTCCCAACAAAGCCAATGCCATCAAAGCCGCCAGCCAGGCCCTGGCCGACCGTCACCAGGTCGACCAGGACGAGAACCAGGAGGTTCCCGCATGAGTCAGCCCTTCTCCGTACCTCTTTTTTTGCCCCGTGTAGCTAGTGATCAGTCACAAACTAGAAGGTGGCGCACGATGACGTCGCGACGTCGGTGGGCCCGTCCCCTCGGGCGTACCCGTCCCCTCGGGCGTACGGGTGATGTGCCGACCGTGGCCGCGGCCGAGTCGGCAGCGCCGGCCGTGGTGCCCGATGTCAGGGAGGCCGCACCGAACGCTCTCCGGTCGGAGCACGTCGATCCGATCGGCTCGGACGGGGACCGCCGCCGGACCCGGTCCCGGGCCGTGTGGGCCGTGGCCATCACCGGCCTCGCCCTGTTCATGGCCTCGCTGGACAATCTGGTCGTCTCGACGGCCCTTCCGGTAATCCGTGAGCACCTGCACGCGGGGCTCTCGGGGCTGGAGTGGACGGTCAACGTGTACACGCTGACCTTCGCCGTCCTGCTCCTGTCGGCGGCAGCCGTGGGTGAGCGCTTCGGTCGGCGGCGCATCTTCGTGCTGGGCATCGCCGTGTTCACCGCAGCGTCGGCCCTGGCCGCACTGGCCCCGAGCATCGGCGTCCTCGTCATGGCCCGAGCAGTCCAGGGTGCCGGAGGGGCCATGATCATGCCGCTCTCGCTCACCCTGCTCAGCGCGGCCGTGCCGCCGGAGCGGCGCAACGTCGCCCTCGGGATCTGGGGTGCCATCGGTGGGGCTGCGGTCGCCCTCGGCCCTCTGGTCGGGGGGGCGGTTACCAGCGGATGGTCCTGGCAGTACATCTTCTGGCTCAACGTCCCGGTCGGTCTGGTGCTCATCCCCCTCGCCTGGTGGAAGTTGTCCGAGTCCCGCGGGGCCCGGGCCCGTCTCGACCTGGTCGGTGTGGGCCTGGTCAGCGTCGGACTCCTCGGGGTGGTCCTGGGGCTGGTCGACGGCAACAGCCACGGGTGGACCAGCACGTTGGTCCTCTCCTCCTTCGCCGTGGGAGCGGTGACGCTGGTGACCTTCATGTTCTGGGAGCTCCGCTCCGACCATCCGATGTTGGACATGCGCCTGTTCCGTGACCGCGGCTTCACCTCGGTCAACGTGACGGCGATGCTCTTCAGCTTCGGGATGTTCGGCGCCATCTTCTTCCTCGTGCAGTTCCTCCAGACCGTCCAGGGCCTCTCGCCTTTGGCGGCCGGGGTCCGGATCCTGCCCTGGACGGCCATGCCCATGCTCCTGGCCCCGGTCGTCGGGCAGCTGGCGGAGCGGTGGGGGGGTAAGCCCCTCGTGGTCACCGGTCTGAGCCTCCAGGCCGTCGGGCTGACCTGGCTCGCATCGGTGACGACGCCAACGGTCCCCTATGCCGACCTGGTCGTGCCATTCGTGCTCTGCGGCATCGGGATGACCCTCTTCTTCGTGCCCTTGGCCTCGCTCGTGCTCGGGGCCGTGCCCCGTGCCCTCGAGGGTGTGGCTTCGGGGGCCAACGCCGCCTTCCGGGAGCTGGGTGGCGTGCTCGGCATCGCCGTGCTCGGGGCCATCTTCAGCTCCCACGGGAGCTACGCCTCGGGCCAGGACTACGTCAACGGGATGACCGTGGCCGTCTACGCCGGAGCGGCCGTGGTCGCCATCGGTGCCATCGCCGCCATGCTCGTCCCCAACCGCCGCAACCGTCCGGACCAGGTCGACCTGGTTGCACCCGAGGTGCTCCCGGATCTGGCCGGCAGTCCCCTGCAGCCGGCGGCGACCGGCGAGCTGGTGGGGGCGGCCGGCCCGCCCCGCACCCTCTGCGAGTCCAGCCCCCTCGCCGCCTCCTGAGCGAGGGCCGTCGGTGGGGGGCACTCCCTACCGGCGGCCCTGTCCGGAGGGATTCGGCGCACGCGTCAGGGGTGACCCGATCAGTCGGGCGTGACGGGACGGGCCCGGGCCAGAGCGGCACGGAGCACGTCGGTGGCCTGGGGTCGGAGCTCGTCGAGCGGCCGGTTCCGGTGGATCCGGATGCCGAGGTCCACCTGGGCGATCGAATCCACGCCGTAGAGGGCGGCCACGTCGATCAGCAGCGCCAGCTCCACGGCGTAGCCATCGGCCAGCCCGCACTTCTCCAGTACCGACCTCGGCGCGGCGGTCTCGCCGGCCAGGGGCTGCTCGATCACCGCCAGGTGGGGGAAGAGGAGGTCGATCACGGGTCGGGCCATGAGCTCGGTCACCCGGCCGCCCCCATCGGGGGAGCCGTGCAGGGGTCGTCGGTAGAAGCCCTTCACCAGGCTCACCGAGTCGTCGGTCAGCAGGGGCTCGAGCAGCCCCGTGACGAAATGTGCCCCGAAGTTGGTGACGTCGGCGTCGACGAAGGCGACCAGATCGGCGTCGGTGGCGATGAGGGCCGACCGCATGGCCTGACCCTTCCCCCCGGCCCGGTGTTCCGAGCGGATCACCCGGGCGCCGGCCCTCCGGGCCAGGTCGGCGGTCCCGTCATCGGAGCCGTCGTCGACGACCACTACGTCGTCGACCAGGGGTGCGCCACCGGAGCGATCGGTCAGGGTGGTGACGATGGCGTCGATGATCGGTCCCACCGTGGCGGCCTCGTTTCGGGCCGGGATGCAGACGGCGATGCTTCGGTCCCCCTTGGCTGCGACCAAATCCGCCACGTCGACCGAGCGGGAGGGAGCAGTCCGTGCGTCCTCGCCGGACGGGGGAGCGAAGGACATGGCGCCATCATCGTTCACCGGGACAGGGTATGTGGAAGCAGCCGAAGGAGGGGTTGGGGACGGCTCCATCGGCCCGCACCACCGTGGAGACGGGTGAGGTCGCATTGACGGGGGCCCGTCGTTCGGCCAAAATGGACCCCATCATCCAGAGCGGCTGAGGGACCGGGCCCTGCGACGCCGCGGCAACCAGAGCGAGATACCGAGCGGTTTCGACCATCGGGCCTCGTACCAGGTGCCAATGCCCGAGCGATGAGGAGACTGCCGTGGACTTCGTTTCTGGGCTTCGTTGCCGTGAATGTGGACGTGACTATCCGGCCGAGGCGTTGCACGTGTGCGACTACTGCTTCGGGCCGCTCGAGGTCGCCTACGACTACGAGGCGGTGGCGGCCACCATCTCCCGGGAGCGGGTGGCGGCCGGACCCCGGTCCATCTGGCGGTACGCCGACCTCCTGCCCGTGCACGATCCGGCACCGGTCGACCTCGGGGCGGGCTTCACGCCGCTCGTCCGGGCCGACCGTCTCGCCGCCGAGCTCGGCCTCGGCGAACTGTGGATCAAAGACGACACGGCCAACCCCACGGGCTCCTTCAAGGACCGCGTCGTATCGGTGGCCCTGACCAAGGCCCGCCAGCTGGGCTTCAAGATCGCCGCCTGCGCCTCGACGGGAAACCTGGCCAACTCGGTCGCCGCCCACGCGGCCCGGGCCGGCATGGAGTCGGTGGTCCTGATCCCCCACGACCTCGAGACGGCCAAGATCACCATGACGTCGGTCTACGGGGGCAGGGTGATCGCCGTCGAAGGAAGCTACGACGACGTCAACCGGCTCTGCGCCGAGCTGACCAGCGAGCAGCCGACTTGGGCGTTCGTGAACGTCAACGTGCGCACCTACTACGCCGAGGGCTCGAAGACGCTGGCGTTCGAGGTGGCCGAGCAACTGGGGTGGCAGGCCCCCGACCACGTGGTGGTCCCGATCGGATCAGGCAGCCAGCTGACCAAGGTGGCCAAGGGGTTCGACGAGTTGTGGAAGGTGGGACTGCTCGACGAACAGCCCCACGTGCGCATCTCGGGGGCCCAGGCGGCGGGATGCTCGCCCGTGGCCACCGCCTTCGCCGAGGGGACCGATGCCATCCGGCCGGTCAAGCCCGACACCATCGCCAAGTCCCTGGCCATCGGCAATCCCGCTGACGGGTGGTACGCACTCGACGCCATCCGTTCATCGGGCGGGTCGTGCGCGTCGGTCACCGACGACGAGGTCCTCGAGGGGATCAGCCTCTTGGCCCGAACCGAGGGGATCTTCGCCGAGACGGCCGGGGGTGTGACCATCGCCACCCTGGCCAAGCTGGCCTCCCAGGGGGTGATCCGCTCGGACGAGCGGGTGGTGGCCCTCGTCACCGGGCACGGGCTGAAGACGGTCGAGGCCCTCACCGGCTCGGTCGGACCCACCTGCACCATCGCCCCCACGCTGGAGGCCTTCGATGAGGCCATGGCCGAGACCGACATTCCGACCGACACCACGGCGGCGAGGAGCAGACGATGAGCATCACGGTCCGCGTCCCTACCCAACTCCGCCCACTCACCAGCGGGGCCGGCGAGGTCAGTGTGGAAGGTTCGACGGTGGGCGAGGCCCTGAAGGCCCTCGACGCCGCCCACGCTGGCTTCGCCGAACGGATCTTCGACGAACAGGGTGGACTCCGCCGGTTCGTGAATGTCTTCCTGGCCGACGAGGACGTGCGCTTCCTCGAAGGTCTCGATACCCCGGTGACCGACGGTCAGACACTGTCGATCGTCCCCGCCGTCGCCGGGGGATAACGGGCCCACGCCCGGGGCTGGGGGGCCGAACGGCCGCCCCGAGGTCGACGCCCTTCTTCCTGACGCAGCGCTTGCGATCGCCCGCCACGTTCCTGCCGGTCCACGACCGGCGACGGAGAGCTGCGTGGGCTCAGACTCCGAGGCCGCGCAGCATGAACGCACTGATGTGCGCGGCCTCGGTGGCGGCGTCGGGGGGCAACGGCTCGGCCGCCCGGACCGACATGGCCCCGTAGATCTGCTGGCCGATGAGGTTGACGGCCCGATCCGTGTCCATCGGGCGGAAGTCACCAGAGGCCACGCCGTCGACGTAGAGGTCGGCGATGAGCCGGGCGATGTTGAGGCCGATGAGTGCCAGCTCGGTCCCCACCGCCTCCCCTCCCTGGCTGACCGTCCCCTGGGTCAGCAGGGCCAGGCGGAAGAAGGCCGGGTTGTCGTCGATCCGCACCAGCATGGCCTCCACCAGACGCTCGAGGCGGCGGGTCGGCTCGGCGTCGTGCTCCCAGGTCTCGGCGATGTCCTCCAGCAGTTGGTCGTGCATGCCCTTAAGACAGGCTCGCAGCAGCTCGTCGCGGTTGGCGAAGTAGACGTACACCGTAGATCGGGCCACCCCGGCTTCGGCGGCGATCTCGTCCATTGACACGTCGGTGGTGCCGCGCTCACCGAAGAGACGCCGGGCCACCTCGATGACCTGATCCCGTCGGAAGTCCCGAATGACCTCCTTGAGATTGCCGGCCTGCCGGCGCTCTGGCATCAGACCGAGACGCGTGCGGCCGTCGGGAAAGCCACGGGAATGTGCTTGACGCCGCTGATGAAGGCGGACTGGAGCCGCTCCACCTCACCGTCCAGCCGGATGTCGGGCATGCGGTCGAGGAGGTGCTCGAACATGACCCGGATCTCCATGCGGGCCAGGTTGGCCCCGAGGCAGAAGTGGGGTCCGCCCGCACCGAAGGCCAGGTGGGGGTTGGGGTCCCGGGTGATGTCGAAGGTGTGGGGGTTCTCGAACACCGACTCGTCGCGGTTGGCCGAGATATGGAAGAAGACGACCTTGGTGTCCTCGTCGATGTGCTGGTCACCGAGGTCGAAGGCGCTGGTGGTCTGGCGGCGGAAGTTCATCACCGGGCTGACGTAACGCAGCATCTCCTCGGTGGCCGACGGGAGCAGGCTCCGGTCGTTGCGGAGCAGCTCCCACTGGTCGGGATGGTCGAAGAAGGCGACCATCCCTCCGGAGATGAGATTGCGGGTGGTCTCGTTGCCGGCCACCGTGAGGAGCAGGAAGAACAGTTCGAGCTCGACCGAGTTGAGTTTCTCCCCCTCCACCTCGACCTCGGTCAGGACGCTCATGAGGTCCTGGTGGGGATCGATGCGCTTGTTCTCGAAGAGAGCCGACGCATAGGCGTACAGCTCCATGGCCGCCTGCTGGGGAATGGACTCATCGGTCTGGTACTCGGGATCGTCGCTGCCGATCATGCGGTTGGACCAGTTGAACATCCGGTGGCGGTCCTCGTTGGGAACGCCCAGGAGCTCGGCGATGACCACGAGGGGGAGCTCGGCGGCGATGTCGGTGACGAAGTCGGCGCTGCCCTTCTCGATGACCGAGTCGATGATGTCGTCGGCGGCTGCGTCGATCCGCTCGTGGAGCTGGTTGACCATGCGGGGTGTGAACCCTTTGTTGACCAGGCGGCGGTAGCGGGTGTGGAGCGGGGGGTCCATGTTCAACATGAGCATCTGCTGCTGGGCCAGTTCGTCGGCTTCGAGGTCCCACAGGAACGTGGCCTGCTTGGACGAGGAGAAGTGCTCATAGTCACGGTTGACCGTGGTGGCCCCGGCATGGGAGGTCACCGCCCAGAACCCAGGACCGGCCTCTTCCTCATGCCACCACACCGGGGCGTTCTTCCGCAGGAAGGCGAACCACTCATGGGGGACACCCCCGGTGAAGGCCTTGGAGTCCAGCAGGTTGATGTCGTCGAAGGTGACGTTGCTGATGTCGATCTCGTCCATGGGCATGTCGGATGCTCTTTCCATTGGATCGGACAGAGTGTCCGATCCAATGGATCGTACGTCCGAACGAACGTTGCGTCAACGGCAAGACCGGGGGTAGTCAGGCTCGGACCAGGGCAGCGAGATCGAGCCGGGGAGGGACGGCACCAGGGTGGATCACGGCGGCCAGGGCCTCGATCCCGTCCACCAGCCGGGGACCGGGCCTCACGAAGGCGGCGTCGGCGTCGACCGCCCAGATCGGGACGCCACCCGGGATGCGTCCCCGGGCCACCAGGTCCTGCGCCAGGGCCGCCGCGCCGTCCAGGTGGAACCCGCACGGGGCCACCACGACCAGGTCGGCGTGCACGGCGGCGATGTCCTCCCAGCGCACTGGCGCCGACCGGGCGCCGGACCGTCCCAGCACCGACCGACCCCCGGCGGCCTCGACCATGTCGGGCACCCAGTGCCCCGAGGAGTACGGAGGGTCCGTCCACTCCAGGACGGCGACGCTGGGACGATCCCTCCCGGCCACACCGGCGGCCACCGCTTCCAGTCGCCGGCGCAGGTCGGCCACCAGGGCCTCGGCGGCCGGGTGGCACCCGGTGGCCCGACCGACGGCAGCGATCGAGTCCAGCACCTCAGCGAGGGTCATGGGATCGAGCGTCAGCACCTCGGCACGGCAGCCCAGATGGTCGAGGGCGGCATCGACCTCGGTGCTGTCCACGGCGCAGACGGCGCACAGGTCCTGGGTCACCACCAGGTCGGGATCGAGGTCACGGAGGGCACCCTCGTCCAGGGTGTAGAGGTCCTCGCCGTCGGCCAGGCGTTGCCGTACCTGGGCATCGATCGCCGAGGGGGTGAGCCCGCCCGGCAGCTCCGTGGACGACACGATGGTCCGGAGCCGGGCTTCCTCGGGGTAGTCGCACTCGAAGGTGACGCCGAGGACGTCGTCCCCGGCGCCGATGGCGAAGAGGATCTCGGTGGCCGAGGGGAGGAGGGAGACGATGCGCACCGGGTCACGGTACCAAGGCACCCCTTCGGTCCCGGATCGCCGGGGGAGGCCATGCGGGAACGCCGCCCGCCCGGCCCGATCGGTCGGTCAGAGGGCCCAGTCCACCTCGCCGTCCATGATCACGCGGGGCTCCTCGGTCAGGACGAACTCGAGGTGGTCGGTGTCGAGGAACTTGGGGAGATCCTCGAACATGGCCGGTGAGTCGACATCGCTCATGTGGGCGTAGTAGTCGTCCATGGAGGCAAACCACTGGACGGTGACCCCGTCGTACCCGGACCGGTCGTCGTCTCCCCGGTAGTCGCCGAGGGGACGGGGGTTCTGTTCGTAGCGGATCACGTGGCTGCCGCACTGGCTCGAGGCGATGAGCGGGCCGTGGCTGTTCTTCCAGTATTCCTGGAACTCCGCCGGGGTCATCCCCTCCTTGCGCTTGAGCAGACAGGTCAGCTTGATCATCGAGTCGGTCCTCCCCTGGTGGTCCTGGTGGGCACGCGGCCGGGACCACCATAGGCCCCCGTCCCGCCGGCCCTTCGGGCACTGGCCACGTGGTCAGTCGGCGACCCGGGCGCAGAACAGGTCGGTGATGTAGGGCATGGCGATGGGCTGGGGGAGGGTGGCGCCGAACGCCTCGACCTCGTCGAGCAACGCCTGCCGCTGGGCCTCGGGCAACACCTGGACGTAGCTCCTGGAGGCCACCTGGCCGACGAAGGTCGGAAGGTCCAGCCACTGGGTGAACGGGAGTTTCGTGCGCTCGACGGGCCCGAACAGACCGCTCCGGTCGATGTCGGCACTGAAGTCCTTCCCCACGGGGTACGGCGCCATGGTGTCCCACTTCGAGATACGGACCAGTTCGCTCACCACCGGGTCCGACTCGTCCCGCTCGTTCCAGATGAGGGCGAGCCACCCGTCGGCCCGGAGGACCCTGGCCATCTCGGCCAGGGCGGTCGGGGGGTCGAACCAGTGGAAGGCCTGGGCCACCACGACGGCGTGCACGGTGTCGTCACCGAGGGGGATGTGCTCGGCCGTCGCCCCGACCAGCGGCACCCCGGGGAGCACCCCGGCGAACACGTCGCGCATGGACGGTGACGGCTCGGCGGCTACGCAGCGAAGGCCCCGCTCGATCAGCCCACGGGTCATCTTTCCCGTGCCGGCGGCCAGGTCCAGGACCCGATCACCGGGAACCAGACCTGCAGTCGCGGCCAGCAGGTCCACCGCCTCGGGAGGATAGGTGGGCCGGGCCCGCTCGTAGATGTCCGACCCCGACTCGAACCCGGCCCGTCCGAGCTGCGACCGCGCCGCAGCCCGGCCATCGACACGGTCGCCGGAGCCGGGAGGGCCCGGCGGTTCGGCCGATGGCTCGTCAGCGGTCGGGTTGTCGTCCACACGGCAACTCTAGGGAGGGTCATCCACCTTCGGGACCCAGCCGACCACCGGACGGGGCCTCGGATCGCCCGTACTGCCGTCCATCAGTTACCGTCGCGGGGTGACCGCAGCCAGCCCGGGCCGTGACGACCGGTCAGTCTCGGACGGCGGGGACCGGTCGGTCGAGGATCCGATGGCGCCCGCCCCCCGCCATCCCTCCCTGTCGGGTCACGCACCGTCCCCCCGCCACCGTCGCTGGGCCAATGCCCTGATCCATGCCGGATGGAACTGGGTGTCGCGGTACGGGGCCACCGGTCCCGACGACCGATTGGCGACTCGGTTCGGGGCCTTCGGGTCCGGGAGCTGCCTGGCCTTCCCCACCGGCGCGGTCTTCGGTGAGCGGTGGGTCCACATCGGCCGGGACACCCTGGTGGGCCCGTACGTGAGCATCTCGGCCGGCATGGTCCCCGGCCAGACCATGGTCACCGACCCAGTGGTCCGCATCGGGGACCGGTGCATGATCGGCCGCGGCAGCCACATCGTCGGTCATTTCGAGGTGGAGATCGGCGACGACGTCCACACCGGTCCCTACGTCTACATCACCGATCAGAACCACGGCTACGAGAATCCCGACGAGGTGGTCCACGTCCAGTGGCCGAGCGACGACCCGGTCCACATCGGCACCGGCAGTTGGCTGGGCACCGGTGTCGTGGTGCTCCCGGGCAGCCGACTGGGGAGGAACGTGGTGGTGGGCGCGGGGGCCGTGGTCCGGGGCACCTTCCCCGACCACTGCGTGATCGCCGGCGTGCCTGCCCGCATCGTCCGGCGCTACGAGCCCGGTTCGGGTTGGGTCGACGGTCCCTCGACGGAGGGCTCGGTGCCCACCGCCACCGCCACGCCTGGGTCCCCGCCGGAGCCCTCCCCGGGGACGCCCACCTTGGGTGGCCCGGAGGGGACACCCGATGCCGTGCCACCCGACGCCGTGCCACCCGATGCCGTGCCACCCGAGGCCGTGGCGAGTTCGGCATCGGGTCGGCCGAGCCCGTAGCGCCGGATCACCTCTGACGCCTCCTCGCGTCCCTGGGCGATCAGGGCCTCGGTGGTCGAGAAGTCGTCGAAGTCCCGGACTCCCTGCTCGGCCCCGCTGCATACGATGACCTCGACCCCCGGAGGTAGCTGGGCCAGGTCCCGGACGAAGCGGGCGTGGATGGAGATCAACAGCGCGTTGAGCATCGCCTCGACGGGACGCCGGGGTGACGTCGGGGTGAAGGAGGGAGGCGAGCACAGCAGCACCACGATCCGGGTGGCCCCCCCGTCGATGGCCCGGCGGATGGGCACGTTGTTGACCACGGCCCCGTCGATGAACCGTTCCTCGTCGATCTCGACCGGAGGGAAGATGGCGGGCACGGCCGACGAGGCCAGCACGGCCTCCACCGCCGGCCCGTAGGTGAACCAGCGCTCACGACCGTCGGTGAGGGAGGTGGCCACCACCTCGACGGGGATGAGGGCGTCCTCGAGCCGCTCGAAGGTGATCCCCTCCTCGATGACCTTGCGGAGTCCGGCGTTGGCGAACACCGAGTCCCGCTGTTGGAAATAGAGCCAGGGCCCGTGCAGCCGGCCCTGCGGGTACACGTCCTCGCGGGTGAGGCTCCGCCAGATCTCGGTCATCCGTTGGACGCCCTCCCGGGTGGGGTCCCCGGCGAAGGCGGCGCCGTTGACCGCGCCCACCGACGAGCCGTAGACGCGGTCGGGGACGAAGCCGTGCTCGACGAGGACCTGGAGCATCCCGATCTGGACCGCCCCCCGGGTCCCGCCGCCGCCCAGCACCAGTGCCGTGCGAGGCCGGTCTTCGTCGGGGTCCTGGTCCTCGAGCTCCTGCTCGTCCAGCCACCGGGACCGGGCCACCGCCGCCCGTTGCAGTGTGAACCGGAGGACCAGCACGACCAACACCACGCTGACCACCACGAAGACGGTGAAGACCACGGCGAAGAGGGTGATGGCGGCCGGGAACATCATCGGTCCAGAGGCTACCGGCGACCCGGCCCCCCTCCCTCTCTGTCACACCCCCCGGGCACAGTAGAGGCATGCCGGTCATAGACATCGAGCGCCCCGCCGTGGGGCCGGGCCCTGGTCGGAGGGGTGCTCCCGGGGTGGAGGGTCGTCGTGCGCCCGTGCCGCCGGTCCCCTCATCGGGGGCCCCGGCGGTGTCCCGGCCCCGTCGCCGACAGGGAAGCTGGGAGCCGTTGTCCGGAGATGCTCTGTTGCAGCGGTTGCGGGTGACCGGCCGGCCGCGTCCCGAGGCCCGTCCCGAGCTATCCGGGACGTTGCGGGCCCTCCTCGAGTCGGGACTGGAGACTCCGCCGGGCGGCGTCGAGGGTGGGTCCCCGTCGGCCGGTGTGGGCGTCTGGTCCGGACGGGGAGGGCGGACCCCCGTCGTGGTCACGAAGGACCGGCTGACCCACGTGCTGGCCTGTGAGGTCCACCAGACGGGTGCCGACTTCGGGACCCGATCCTTCTCGGTGGCCCTGGCCTGTGGTGCCCTCGTCGACGTCCTCTTCCGGCAGCTGGTCACGGTGGGCTCCATCGGCGACCCCATGGAGGACGGGCTCGCCGCCCTCTCCGTCGACGATCACCAGTCGGACCTGGTGGCCTGGCTGGAAGGGCTGGCCGGCCCGGAGCGCGACGAGCTCCGGGCCGAGGTCGAACGACAGGCCTACGCTCTCGGCCGACGTTGGCCGGCCCTCGACCCGGCGTGGCTGCCCCGTACCCAAGAGACGCTTCGGGTCCGGGCGAGTGGCGGAGCGGTCGAACTGTCGGCTCGGGTGGACCTGGTGATCGGCCGACCGTCAGGCGACGTCGGGTCGGTGGCCATCGTCGAGATCAAGTCCGGGAGTCGCCGGGTCGAGCACCGGGCCGACCTACATTTCTACGCGTTGCTGGAGGCGCTGCGCAGCCCGGCGCCGCCGTTCGCCGTGGCCACGTACTACGCCAGGACCGGCGAGCTGGACGTGGACCCGGTCACCGATGAGCTCCTGGTCGCAGCGGCCCGCCGCACGGGGGTAGGGGCCCGGCGACTGGTCGACCTGGCCGGTGGGATCGAGCCCGATCGCCGGCCCGGCCCCCTGTGCGGACGCTGTTCGATCCTGCCCGTCGGTTCCCTCGGGCTGTGGCCCGTCGATGGTTGTAGTGACACCCCCAGGAGGGGCGAAGCCGTGGGCGCTGGGCTGGAGGCTGTCGGGTGACTGCGGCCGGGGACCGTACCGAGGCCCTCGTGGCCCCTGCGGTAGGGGCGATCGAGGCAAGCGTCCGCGTGCAGCTCCGCAATGACCTGGTGTCACGGCTGGCCCCATTGGCCGCACTCCTGCCCCCCGGGCCGCCCGTGGTGGTGGATCTGCCCCTCCTCCGCCGGGCCCGGACACGACCCGAGGCGTTGTCCGAACCGGATGAACCCTTCGCCTGGCGGCCGGTCTTCGTCCGCCGGTCGTTGGGCCTGGCCGTCGTGGACGCCTGCGCCCACCGGAGGTTCCGTAGCCCGCTCGATGCCGTGGGGCCGGTCGTGGCCGAGGCCGTGGACCAGTGGAGGGAGACCGGGTGGCGCACCTACCACTGGGAGCCGTGGGTGGCCGGCCTGGCCCCCGGGGCCCGTGCCGCGGTGCTGGCTGAGGCGGTGGGCTGGGCCTCGTCGTTGTGGTCGGCCCTCGACTGGTCGGTCATCGGCGGCGTTCCCGAGATCGGCGGGTCCGACGACACGTGGGTGTGCCCCGCCGTCCGCACGCTGCGCCTGAAGGGTCGGTCCGAACTGCGTGTCCCCCTGGTGGCCGGGACGTCGGCGCCTCGGGTGCGAGGGGACGGGGAGGCGGTGGCCCTGGTGTCGGTCAGCGGCGGCCACCCGTCCGACGTGTGGCGGGAGGAGTTGGCGTACCTGGCCCTCGTGGCTGCGTTGCGCTCGCCGTCGCGACCGGTCCCGGCCCGGGTCCTCGGACTGTGGCCCGCCTCCGGAGCGGACCGCTCGGTCGAGATCGATGAGGGAGCGCTGGCCGCGGCGGCCGATCTGGTCGTGGCCGTCGTGGCCGCCGTGGTGGAGGCCCGGCGTCCCCTGGCGGCCTGACCTACGGGACGGTCATCCAAAGAGGGTCTTGGCCGCCTTGGAGTCGGGCTTGCCCGAGGCCGTGAGGGGGATCGCCTCGACCAACAGGAGCTCCCGGGGGAGCTTGTAGCCGGCGATGTGGGACCGGCAGTGCTCTTGGAGTTCCTCGAGTGTGGGGGCGCTGTTGGGCCCCCTCGGGTGGAGGACGACCGCCACCCGTTCGCCGAAGCGCTCATCGGGGATGCCCACCACGATGGCGTCGAACACCCCGGGATGGGACTTGACCGCCGCTTCCACCTCCTCGGGGAAGATCTTCTCGCCACCGGAGTTGATGGAGGCCGAGCCCCGTCCGTGCACGGTGATGGTGCCGTCGGGCTCGACCGAGGCCAGGTCACCGGGCATCGACCACCGGACCCCGTTGGCGTCCACCGGGAAGGTGGCGGCCGTCTTGGTCGGGTCCTTGTGGTAGCCGAGGGGGATGCGGCCGGTCCGGGCCAGCCGGCCGACGCGGCCGTCACCGGGAGTCAGCGGGAGGAGGTCCTCGTCGAGCACGGTCGTGTCGTCCCGCATGACGAAGCGCGGTCCACTGGCCCCGTCCTGCACCGCACCTTGGGCCCCGCTCTCGCTGGAGCCGAAGCTGTCCAGCACCATGATCGACGGCAGACGGTCCCTCAGCTCGTCCTTCACCGTCTTGGACAGCATGGCGCCACCGGATCCCACCACCACCAGGCTCGACGTGTCGTAGGTGCCGGCCGGTGCGTGGGCCAGGGCGTCGGCCAATGGTCGGGCCATGGCGTCGCCGACCAGCCCCACCGAGACCACCCTCTCCTCGCCCACGATGCGCCACAGGGCGTCGGGGTCGAAGCGGTGTCCGGTGAACAGGACGGCGGTCCCGCCCATCATGAAGGCGTTCCACATGACCCACTGGGCATTGCCGTGCATGAGCGGCGCCACCACCAGCATCACCACCCGGGTGGCGTCGTCGGGATTGAGCCGTTCCGCCAGCTCATCGGCGTGGGTGATCGGTTCTGACCCCCAGCCGCCGCCGCCCATGGCCGCGAAGAAGATGTCCTCCTGGCGCCACAGGACGCCTTTGGGCATGCCCGTGGTCCCGCCCGTGTAGAGAATGTAGATGTCGTCGGGTGAGCGGGACCCGAAGTCGCGGTCGGGGGACGACGAGTCGAGGGCGAACTCGTAGGACACGATCTGAAGACCGGACGTGTCCGCTCCCGACCCGTCCTCGATCATCACCAGCGTCAAAGGAGTGTGACGTTCCACCCCCTCGGTGGCCTCGGTCACCAAGGGGGCAAGGGCCCGTTCGAAGACCAGCATCTCGAGGTCGGCGTTGTCGATCACGTAGCGCAGCTCGGGTGCGACGTAGCGGTAGTTGAGGTTCACGGGCACGACCCGGGCCTTGTAGCAGCCGATCATGGCCTCGACCCACTCGGCCCGATTGAAGGACAGGATGCCGACGTGGGCACCGGCAGCGATGCCCTGGTTGCTGAGGTAGTGGGCGAAGCGGTTGGCCCGCTCGTCGAGCTGGCGGTAGGTCAGCCGGCTGGTCCCGGCCACCAGGGCCAACCGTCCCGGGACGGTGTCGGCCACCACCTCGAACAGGTCGGCCAAATTGAACTGCCGGTCACCCATGGCTCCACTCCTCGTCTGGGTACTGACGGACGGGAGCGTCGATCCGGTCCCGTAACATGCTGTCTCGAACCGTCAAGTCGTAGCACGCCGAGGCGCCGTGCCCGGCGGCGACCGACCGTTCCGCCTACCCAGAGGAGCACGACGTGAGCAGTGAGCAGAACCCCACACCGGGCATCGTTGGACGATCGGCGCTGGTCACCGGAGGCGGCAGTGGCATCGGCCTGGGCACGGCTACCCGACTGGTGGCCGACGGTGCCCACGTCACCATCTGCGGCCGCACCGAGGAGAAGCTGGCGGCGGCGGTCACGGTCCTGGAGCAGGCCGCCGCCGAGGCGTCGGGCACGGCCACGGCCGGGGGGACCGCCACCTACGTGGTGGCCGACGTCACCGACGAGGACCAGGTGGCCGCGGCGGTCTCGGTGGCCTCGGCCGACCGGGGTCGTCTCGACATCCTGTTCGCCAACGCCGGCGGCTCCCTCCACATGGGACCGATCCTGAGTGCCGAGCTGGATGCGGTGCGGGCCACCGTGGACGTCAACTTCGTCGGCACCTTCCTGTGCATCAAGCACGCTGCCCCTCTGATGGCCGCCGGGGTGGGTACCGGCGTGGACGGGGAGCCGGCGCCGGGAGGGTCGATCATCGGGATGTCCTCGGGGGCGGGGGGATTCCCGCACCGCTATCTGTGGGCCTACGGCTCGTCCAAGGCCGGCGTGGACATGCTGTGCAAGTACGCGGCGGAGGAGCTCGGTGCCACCGGCGTGCGGGTCAACTCCCTACAGCCCGGCATCGTGGACGACGAGCTCATGGCTCCCATCACCGCCGGCGGACCCCTGCTCGACGACTACCTGGCCGAGATGCCCGTCAGCCGTCTCGGCACCGTCGGGGACATCGCCGCGCTCGTGCGGTTCCTGGCCGGCCCGGAGTCGACCTGGATCACCGGCGTCAACGTTCCCATCGACGGGGGCCACCATCTGCGCCGGGGAGCCAACTACGGGCTGCTCTTCGGCGAGTAGGCGGCCGCCGGTAGGGTGGCCGATGTGGATCCACCCGAGCCACCCGAGCCGACCCCTCCGGGCCCGGAGGGCACGCGACTCGTCGGGTGGGAGGCAGGCAAGGTGCACATCACCCTCGCCGTGGTCCTGGCCCTGTGTCTTGCCGCCTTCTGGTTCGAGTTGCGGCGCGCTCTCGGTGGCAACGAACTGAGCTGGGCCTACGTCTTCGAATGGCCCATCTTCGCCGTTTTCGGCGTGTACATGTGGTGGACCACCCTCCATCAGAACCGACGGAAGCGACGGAAGGGACCCACTCCCAAGGTCGTGGCCCCCGAGCATGTCCAGATGCTCAAGAACTGGCAGGACCACCAGCGCTCCCTGGCCGCCGCACAGGCCGAAGCCGAAGCCGAGGCACACAGTGGGCCGAGCCAGAGCGGACCCACGCCGTGAGTGGTGGAGGCCGTCTGTCTCCACCCCAGGCGTCCTGACCCCCGGTCCGGACGCCCATCTCGGTACCGATGCCGTGGGGACGGCTGCGCCCTGTGGGTTGGACAGGCCGCGGTAGGTCGGGTGGGAGCGCGCCCTACACTCTGTCGGACCGGGGCCGGGCGCTCCATGGGCGCTGGGACGCAGCGGTGAGATCGGACGACAGGAGAGTGGAGGGCACATGCAAGGAATGGGGCATGGACTCCAGTCCAACAACCCCACCATTGCCGCCGCCTTCCGGTCCACCCTCGACCACCAGCTCCTGATCCTGGTCGTCATCGGGGTACTCCTGGCGGTGGCCTGGAACGTGGCCCGGACCGTGCACTACCGACGGGCGGTGGCCGCGGGCACGGCAGACGACCCGGTGGTGGAGACGTGGGAGTACCCCGAGCCGCCGGCCCGCCGGTTCCTCCGTCTCGCCTTCGGCTTCCTGTGGCTGTTCGACGGCCTCTTGCAACTGCAGGCGGCCATGCCGCTGGGCCTGCCCGGCTCGGTCATCACCCCTGCGGCCTCCTCGTCTCCGGGTTGGGTCCAGAGCCTGGTCAACTCGGGCACCACCATCTGGTCCGATCACCCGGTGTCGGCGGCCGCGGCCACGGTGTGGATCCAGGTCGGTGTGGGCCTCTTCTTGCTGGTGGCACCACGGGGCTACTGGTCCCGGGCGGCGGGTGCGGTGAGCCTGGGGTGGGGCCTCGTGGTCTGGGTGTTCGGCGAGGCCTTCGGTGGCATCTTCGGGCACGGCAGCAGCTGGCTGTTCGGCTCCCCCGGGGCGGTCCTGTTCTACGCCGTGGCCGGGCTGCTGGTGGCCCTGCCCGACGCCTCGTGGGAGACCCCCCGCCTGGGGAAGGGCGTGCTGCGGGGGATGGGCGTGCTCTTCGTGGGCATGGGGATCCTGCAGGCGTGGCCCGGTCGGGGGTTCTGGTCGGGACAGGTCCCGGCGTCGGCCACCCCGGGGAACCTCACGGCCATGGTGCGGCAGATGTCCCAGGTGTCCCAGCCTTCCGTCCTGGCCTCGTGGGTCCGGTCCTTCGCCGACTTCCAGGCCGGGCACGCATGGGCGGTGAACTTCGTCGTGGTGGTCCTGCTCATCGGGATCGGCCTCAGCTTCTTCAGCACCAAC
This sequence comes from uncultured Acidimicrobiaceae bacterium, assembly GCA_963738545.1. Classification (GTDB taxonomy): domain Bacteria; phylum Actinomycetota; class Acidimicrobiia; order Acidimicrobiales; family RAAP-2; genus Bog-756. Next base: position 53,148 of record CAVTXA010000004.1, on the reverse strand, counting down.
CTTCGGATCGTGCGGGTCGGCCTGGCCACAGGGGCTGTGCTGTGCCTGGCCGTCTGGGTCCTGATCCAGGACTTCGGGTTCTTCGGGGGTGTGGGGACCGACCCCAACTCCATGATCCCCATGGCCCTCATCTTCGGGGGTGCCTATCTGGCCATGGTGAGGCTGCCGACACGGGCGACGGTCACCGAACTGGAGACGCCGACCGCCGGGGAGACCGTCAGGCCGCAACCCGCGCAACCCGCGCAACCCGAGCCGTCCCAGCCGGGTTGGCTGGACCGTCTCAGCCCTAGCTATCTGCTCCGATCCCTCCTGGCCATCGGGGCGTTGGGGATCGTCCTGGTGGGTGCCGCCCCCATGGCCGTGGCCGCCACCAACCCCAATGCCGACCCCATCCTGACCGAGGCGGCCAACGGCTCGCCCAACCTGGTCGACGTGCCGGCGGCCCCGTTTACCCTCACCGACCAGCACGGGCACACCGTGTCGCTCTCGTCCCTCGCCGGTCGCACCGTGGTGCTCACCTTTCTCGACCCGGTCTGCACGTCGGACTGCCCGCTGATCGCCCAAGAGTTGCGGCTGGCCGACCAGATGCTGGGTTCGACGGCGGGGCCGGTGGAGATGGTGGCGGTGGTGGCCAACCCCCTGTACACCTCCACGGTGGCGACCACGGCCTTCGACAAGCAGGAGGGTCTCGACCATCTGGCCAACTGGTCCTACCTCACGGGGTCGCTGAACCAGCTGCACGCGGTCTGGAACGACTACGGGGTCCAGATCCAGGTCACGCCGGCCGGGGCCATGATCGCCCACGGCGACATCGTCTACATCATCGACAAGTCCGGACACACCCGTGAGATCCTCAGCTCCGATCCCGGCAACGGCTCGGCGCCGTCACAGTCCTCGTTCTCGGCCCTGCTCACCAGCCAGGTCCAGCACATCGCCCACTCGTGACCGGTCGTCGGCCCGGAACGGGCGGACCACGCCCCCGTGCACCCGGTCGGCGCCGGTCCTCGGCTCGTCGGAGGCTGGCCGCCCCGCTGGTCGTAGCCCTGGCCGCCGGCGTCCTGGCCGGTTGCTCGTCGTCCGGCAGCTCCCCGCCCGCCGATCCCGCCCTCGGCACCGCCGGCGGCCTGCCGTCGATTCCCCTGACCAGCTCGACCGTCGGTTCCACGACGTGGGCCACCCTGGCCATGGGCCATCTCAGCGATCCCCTCAACACCTTCTGGCAGCTCTTGGCCCTGAGCGGTGGTTCCCCCTGGGAGCTGGCCACCCCTCCCGGCGTGGCCAGCAACGGGGGCCTGGTCGCCGCCACCGGAATGACCTCGGTGCTGGCCGGGTTCGAGCCGACCAACGCGCTCCGGTTCTCCCCCTTGGCCCGCAGCGCCGACGAGGGATCCACCTGGTCCTCGGGCATCCTGCCGGCCGGGATGGCGGCGGTGCCCGAGGCGTTGGCCGAGAACGGCGACGGACACTCGCTGGCCCTTCTCCGGACCAGCGCTGGAACCGTCCTGGGCAACGACCAGGACCTCTCGACGTGGACGTCGGTGACCAGCGCCAACGCGTTGGCCTCGCTCCCTGGCCCCCGTGGCTGTCACCTCACGGGGCTCACCGCCGTGGCCTATGACGGGTCGGGCACGCCCCTGGTCGGCACGTCGTGCAGCCGGGGGGGCCAGGCCGGGATCTTCGCCTCGACCCCCACCGGATGGGAGTCGGTGGGACCGGGCATCCCCGGTGGTGGCAGCGGACCCACCGAAGTGATCCGCCTGGACCAGACGGCGAGCGCCACCGGCGCCCTGGTGGTTGCCGGCGAAGGGGCTTCGGCCCGGGTGGTGGCCCTGTGGAGCTCCAACGGACTCCGCACCTGGTCGGTGTCGGCCGGACTGCCCCTCGCCGGAGGGGTCCTGGTCTCCACCGGGACGACGGTGGGCGGCGGCTTCGTCGTCGCCACCAAGGGGACCGGCGGCTCGCGGTCCGCATCGGACATCGGCGCATCGGGCACCGAGTGGCAGTCCCTGGCGCCCCTACCGGCGGATACCGCCTCGGTCACGGGCACCCCCGAAGGCGGGTACGACGCCCTCGTGTCCCAGCAGTCCACACTGGTGGTCTACGCCTTGGCTGGCACCGGGTGGGTGCGGACTCAGTCGCTGAGCGTCCCCATCCAGTACGGATCATCCGGTTGACGACAGGACCACCGGCCTGGGCGACGTCCGTACCCGATCGGGGCGTCCGACTCCCGGAGGGACGTCTTCCTCCGGCTGGAGGGAGCGGATAGCCTGACGGCGTTCCGTCCCCCTGAGGCGGGCCGAGGAGTGCGACCGTGAACTACATCACCCAGAACTGGTCGTTCGATCCCTTCCTCATCGTCGTCGCCGTGCTGGTCGTAGCCCACGAGATCGGTCTGTCCCGGCTCCGACACCGATCCGACCCGAGCCGCTCCCGGCGCCGTCGGCTCCGGTCGCTGGCCTTCTACGGCGGCCTCGGCGTGCTCCTGTTAGCCATCGACTCGCCCATCGACTATTGGGCGAGCGACTACTTCTTCGTCCACATGCTCGAGCACCTGCTCATCGCCTTCTACGCGCCGATCCTGATCGTGCTGGGTGCACCCTGGATCCCCCTGCTGTTCGCCCTCCCCGTCGGGGCCCGGCGGAAGGTGGGCCGCTTTCTCATGCTGGGGTCGTGGTCACGGGTGCTCCGGCCGGTGGGCCGGGTGGTGACCAGCCCGTGGTTCGCGCTGATCTCGTTCAACCTGGTGATGGTGGTGTGGCACTTCCCCGCCCTCTTCGACTACTCGGAGCGCAACCAGACCGCGCACATCTGGCTGATGCACGGCAGCTTCTTCGTCACCGGGGTGCTCTTCTGGCTTCAGATCATCCCGTCCCACCCGTTCCGGCTGAAGGCCAGCCCGATCTGGCAGGCCGGAGCGGTCATCAGCACCAACATCGTGATGTTCATCCTCGCCATGTCCCTCTCCATCTTCTCCGCCTCCAGCTGGTACTCGGTGTACGCCCACCTCCCGGGCGTGACCCTGTCCCCGTTCGCCGACCAGCAGATCGGAGCGGCCATCCTGTGGGTGTGCGGCGACTTCTGGGCGGTACCCGCACTGGTGGTCATCATCAAGCGGGCCGTCGACCAGGAAGGCTCGCTGTCGGGGGTACTCGAGCGCCTCGCCCACCGCACCCCACCCCCTTCGGTGGCCGAGATGAGGCCCCAGCGGGCGGGGGCGGGCGACCACGCCTGAACAGCCGATCCCCAACGGGGCCGCGGGTTCCGGGGGACGTCGGCCAACCCGCCCGGGCCGGGCCGGCAATTGATGCTTGACCGGGCCTTCCGTTCGGCATACTGTCAGCACTGCCTTACAGAAATGTGACAAAAGGTCGACCGTTATCCCTGGACCGGGACCCTCGGGGGGTCGGCCGGGTCACACCGCTGGCGCTGGATTGCCAACATGGCAGAGGAGTGCAACATGTCGTTCGGGGGAAGGCTCACCGTTGTTCTCGGTCTCCTCGTCGTAGTCATCGGCTTCGCCGTGTGGGGCGTGGTCGGGTTCCTCCTGCCCCAGCCGCGCCACCGTGGCTTCACCGCGTCGCGCCCGCCGGGTGCGCCCGTCCAACTGACCGTGCAGACGGTCCCGGCCATCGGACGTTACGGCTTCCAACCGGTCTGGGTGTCCTATCTGGTCCAGAACCCGCAGGGCCAGTGGGTCCACTCGACCATCTGGCAGCTTCCCGCCCACACCCGCATCAACCTGACCATCGACCAGTACGACTCGGGCAGCCCGCTGCGCAACCAGAACTGGGGTCGGGTGCAGGGCACCCTCAGGGCCACGAGGTTCTCAACGGCAAGCCGATCTCGGTACTACGACTCCAACACCGGCAATATGGCGTCGGGCACACCTTCACCGTGCCGGCCCTGAGTCATCAACGTGCCCTCTGGTCGGGCGTCAACGGCAACGCCAACAACACCTGCAGCTCCGCTCCGTGCCTCGACGAACTTCGCCCCAACATCATCGAAGTCCTCCTTCGTGACGCCCGGCGCCCGGTAGCTACAGCTGGCAGTGCTTCGTCCCCTGTGGATGTGGCTACTTGTACGGAAACGGGGGTCCGATGAGCACGCTGGGCTACATGGGCGGCTTCCTGGACGTCGTGGCGTGAGCGAGACCAGCGGCACCACGGACAACCAGGGCGGTCGGCAGCTCGGCGGCCGCACCTCGGTCGGGCCGAACCGGGGAGCGCGCAGCCCCGGCACATGTGGCGGATGGTGACCATCTGGCTGGTCCTGGCCATCATCGCCGACGTGCTCTTCTACACCCTGGTCGGGCCCCACGTGCCACCGGGGACCATGACCTCCTCGGCGTCGGACAACCAGTTCGACTTCAACATCCTCTTGATGATCGCCCTCCCGGTGCTGATCGCCGTGTGGGTGTACCTGGCCTACTGCGTCATCACGTGGCGGTCCTCCCGCCCCGGGGTGCCCGAGCCGGTGGGCGGCCCGGCGGCCCGGACGCAACCTGGGTGTGCAGGTCGGCTGGATCGTGACTACCACGGTCATCGTGCTGGGCCTCTTCACCTTCGGGACGGTGCGCCTCATCACCGGCGCGGGCTCGGGTGGCGGTGAGGGTCCCAACCCCATCTGGACCCCGACGTCGGCCCACATCCTGCCCGTGCAGGTGATCGGCCAGCAGTGGAAGTTCACCTACCGGTACCCGACGTTCGGTGGCTTCGAGACCAGCCAGCTGGTGCTCCCGGTCGACACCACCATCGAGTTCCACGTGACCTCGTTGGACGTCATCCACAGCTTCTGGGCCTACCAGTTGAGCGTCAAGGCCGACGCCAACCCCCAGCAGGACAACGTGGCCTTCACCACGACCCGCCAGACCGGCAACATCACCGTGCGCTGCAGCGAGTTGTGCGGGATCTGGCACGGGTCCATGTTCAACTACGGCACGCGTGGTGTCCAAGTCGTCCTTCGAGACCTGGGCCACGTCTGACCCAGCTGCGCACGGCCAAGAACACCAGCGCTCCTCCCGCCCTACGCCCTGACCTACGTACCTGATGCCAACGGTGCCGACGGCGGGTACTACCCCGACAACGTGGACCCCTACAGCAATGCCGAGGTCTACGGCGCCACCCCCGGAAAGCCGACTCCCTCCGGATGATGAGAAAGTTGACGATCCCGCTATGACCCTTGCCGCCGAGCGCGAAACCGAAGTCGTCTACCCCGATCCCACGCCGCCCGTGCTGGGCGGGTTCCAGGGGCTCCCGTCACGACCGGGCTGGTTCAGCCAGCACCTGGGCACCGCCGCCATCCTGGCCGTGGGTGGCTACCTGCTCGGCCACTGGCTCGGCAACGTGGTGGCCAGCGGCTACCCAACGTGCTCCAACCAGTGGCGCCAACTCGATCGCCGTCACCGCCGGTCTGCTCGCTCGGGGTCATCGGTTGGCTGCTGGGCATCGGGGCCCTCAACTACCCGCTGGCCAAGATGGTGGGCATGGAGCCGCGGCCCGACTACGAGTCGACCAGCTGGACCCGGTACCTGCGCTACACCGCCGACCACAAGGTGGTCGGCATGCAGTACGTCATCGGCGTCCTGCTCTTCCTGTTCACCGGTGGCCTGCTGGCCATGGCCATCCGCACCGAGCTCCTCTCGCCCACCAGCCACGTCTTCGGCCCCGGTACCTACATCTCCGTCGTGAGCGAGCACGGCACGGTCATGATGATGATGGCCACCTCGGTGATCGTCGGTCCCTTGGGCAACTGGCTGGTGCCCCTCATGATCGGGGCCCGCCGGACGGCCTTCCCCCGCGTGGAGGCCTTCAGCTTCTGGGTCTTCACCGCCGGCTACCTCGTCATCATGTCCGCCCTCTTCTACGGCGGCTTCCCCACGGGTTGGACCGGGTATGCCCCCCTCCAGACCCAGGCCGGCGTGGCCATGATGTCCTACCTGGTCGGCTTCGCCGTCATCGGCCTGGGCATGATGACGGCCGGCTTCAACCTGGCCGTGACGATCATCAACTACCGGGCCCCGGGCATGACCTGGAGCCGCATCCCGATCTTCGTCTGGTCCATCCTGGCCACCTGCGCCCTGCTCACCCTGGCCACGCCCACCCTGGTGGCCGCGGGGCTGTTCGGCATCCTCGACCACACCGCCCAGACCGCCTTCTACGTCACCGAGCACGGCGGCAGCTCGTTCCTGTGGCAGAACCTGTTCTGGTTCTTCGGCCACCCCGAGGTGTACATCATGGCGCTGCCCGGATTCGGGATCGTGGCCGAGCTGCTTCCCGTGTTCACCCGAAAGCCGCTCTTCGCCTACAAGGTGGCGGCGGCCGGGATGGTGGGCGTGGCCCTGCTTTCCTTCTTCGTCTGGCAGCACCATCTCTTCCAGAGCGGGATCAACCCGGACATGCGCCCGTTGTTCATGCTCACCACCGAGCTCATCTCCATCCCGACCGGCTTCATCTTCCTCGTGGGGATGGGAACCCTGTACAAGGCGAAGATACGGTTCGAAGTGCCGATGCTCTTCTGCCTCGCCGTGTTCTTCAACTTCCTGATCGGCGGGGTGACCGGGGTCTTCCTCTCCGACGTGCCGGTGAACGTCACCGTGCACGGGAGCTTCTTCGTGCTGGCCCACTTCCACTACACGATCATGGGCGGTCTGATCTTCGCCTTCTTCGGTGGCCTCTACTACTGGCTGCCCGAAGATGACCGGGCAAGACCATGAACAAGAAGCTCGGGAAGATCCACTTCTGGCTCATGTTCATCTTCTTCAACCTGACCTTCTTCCCCATGTTCCTCATCGGCCTGCTGGGCCAGCCCCGACGGGTCTTCGAGTACGCCCACAATCTCCAGGGGCTGAACGACTTCGCCTCGGTCAGCGCCTTCATCCTCGGCGCCTCGTTCCTCGTGTTCGTGGCCAACTTCGTGTGGTCGATCTTCATCAAGCCCACGCCGTCGCCGGCCAATCCCTGGGACTCGTTGGGCCTCGAGTGGCAGACGCCCACCCCGGTGCCGTACTACAACTTCGAGCGCATCCCCGTCGTGCTCAGCGATCCCTATCACTACGGTGAGTACGACGCCCCCGCGGTCGCCGACCTGGGTGACGGCACCCTGGTGGCCGCCGGAGCATCCTCCCCGGCCAGCGTGGCCGAAGACCCCCGCCCGCCGGCCCAATGAGTGGAGACAACGCGGTGACCGATACTGCCGACAAGCCAGCGCTGTTCACCGAGACCCCCGAGGAACGGGAGTTCGAACTCCGGGCGGCGGTGGGCTCCTACTGGACCGGAGGCCGTCTGCTGATCGGGATGTTCACCTTCCTGTTCGCCTCGCTGGCCTTCGCCTACTTCTACCTGAAGTCGGCCAACTCCGGCGACCTGTGGCGTCCCAAGCAGATCACCGCCCCCACCGGTATCGGCTGGGCCATCTTCGCCGTGGTGCTGGCCTCCACCCTCCTGGTCATCTACGGGCAGTGGCGCATGCGCCGGGACTCCCTCCTCGACTGGCAGGTCAGCGGTTGGGTGGCCGTGCTGGGCATGGTGGTGGCCTTCGGCCTCCAGATCTGGCAACTCACCCAGCTGCCGTTCTTCCCCGGCTCCAGCGGCTATGCCTCGTGCTTCATCGGCTGGGCCGTCATGAACCTCATGCTGCTCTTCGCCGGCTTCTACTGGCTCGAGACCAACCTGGCCCTCAGCCACCGGCTGAAGCGCATCGACGCCGACGACGGGGATCCTTCGTCGTCGAGCGGGCCCTCGGCCCAGCTGTTCCGGGCCAACGTCGAGGCGTGCACCTACTTCTTCGGGTTCATCGCCGTCGTCAGTGGCCTGTTCTGGACGTTCTTCTATCTCATCTGATCCGGGTGGTGGCTGACGCAACGGCCGTCCGGGTACCATGTTCATGAGCGAATGACAGCGAGGTTGGTCGGCCAGTGACTCTTGCCACAGACACCTTCATCGGGCCCCAGGTACTTACCCTGGCCATTCCCCTCGGCACCCTGTTCGTGGTGCTCTTGTGGGGATTCTTCCAACGGCGCACCAACCGGTGACCACCGGGGCCGAGTCAGACCGGTCCCCGCAGCCGCTCGACGCAGACACCCACCGGGCCTTCCGGGACGTGGTCCTCGGCGTGGCGATCGTCCTCCTGATCCTGTGCCTGGTCCCGCCCCTGGCCACCCAGGCCCGGCGCTACGAGTTCGCCGAGGCCATCCAGTACTCGATCCTGGGGGTGGTCATCCCGGCCCTGGTGGCCGTGGGCGCTCCGTGGCGACGGTTGGGCCTGGCCTCCCGTGACGGACCGGTGACCGAGGACTGAGGAGTCTCCCCCATGCAGCCGGTGGCCCGGGACACGCGTCAGCTTCCGGTCCCGGGCCCGTGGACCGGTTGGCCCACGGCCGTCGTCGCCACCCCGAGGCGCTCCGGAGCGCCTGCTTCTTCGTCCTGTATCTGGCCGGGGCCATCCTCTGGAGGATTCCCGGCCACCGTCGACGCCCTGATCCGGCACCCGTGGCTGCTGGTGGTGGAGGCGGTGACCCTGGTGGCGCTCGGGACCGGGCTGTGGCTGGAGCTGGTGGAGTCCCCGCCGCTGGTGCCCCGGCTGTCCCGTCCCCACCGGGTGGCGCTGGCCGCCGTGTCCATGTGGGCCATCTGGGTCCTGGCCTACCTCGTCGGGCTGTCCCACGCCTCGTGGTACCACGCCTTCACCCACCACGCCGGTACCGGCCTCAGCCTCTCGGCCGACCAGCAGCTGAGCACCGGGATGATGTGGTTCATCTCGGGGTGCGCGTTCATCCCCGTGGTCTTCTGGAACCTGATCCAGTGGCTCCAGTCCGAGGAGGATCCCGACGAGGAGCTCCACCACCTGCTCCGGGTGGAGCGGTTGCGGGGGCGTACCGGGCCGGGTGGTCAGACCACGACGTGAGCCCGGGTCAGCTGCCGGCGGGGGTCGGCAGGTTGGGAAGGTCGGGCCGGGGCAGGGTGGCGTGCAGGATGTGGTCGGCCGACGTCACGAAGCCGTCGGCCTTGGCCCGGTCCTGGGCCAAGGCGGTCTCGCGCTTGGCCAGGTCGGCCCGGGCGGCGGCGTTGTCCGGGTCGGTGCTGAGGGTCTGGATGTCCTCGATGGCGGCCAGGGCGTCGGAGGTGGCCCAGATGGTGGCCACGTTCACCACCTGGTTGATGTCCTTGCCCGCCGGTGTGCCGGTGCCCTCGACGTTCGACAGGTCGTAGATGGAGCTGCTGGTGAACGAGCAGGCCGACTGGTCGTCACGGAGCATGGACGGGGTCAGGGCCACGTCGGCGGCGCTGAGCGAGTGGGCCTGGAGGTCCTGGTAGATGGTGAAGGTCTCCTTGGCGGCGTAGGAGCAGCCGCTGATGGCCGAGTTGATCTGCTTCATCACCGCCACCTGGTCGGCGGTGTCGGTGGCCGGTGTGGTGTTGGTGGGCAGGTCCACCAGCACCGAGGCCACGATGAGCACGGTGACGGCCACGGCCACCAGCACCCATCCCCGCCGGTACCAGACGGGCTTCACCGGCTCCTGGGCGATGATGCCCTCGAGGGTGAAGGGATCGTTGGGGAGCGGATCCTCCGGGGTGGTGTCGGTCACGGCTGGCTCCGGATCAGGCCACGGGCGGCCGCGGCCACGCCCTCGGCGAAGGTGTGGATCGTGGTCGGGTCGAGGCTGTAGGCACCGAAGCTGTCCTCATTGCCGAAGGGCGTGGCCTGCAGGGCGAACCGCCCCGAGGGGTTGATGAACTCCATGACGTCGTTGTGGCTGACCAGCCGGGTGATGTTGCTCAGGGCCACGGTGACACCGTAGGCCTTCCACACCCGGCTCAGGTCACCGAGCGGGCCGGTGAGGAACGTGACGTTGGGGAGGGAGCCGAGGCCGGTCTGGGTGAGGACGGGGGGTGTGATCGACAGCGAGGTCTCCAGGGGGTCGGTGTTGACGATGACGAAGGCCACCGACGACGCCCGGGACCCGAGCAGACGGTCGGCCTGGACGATCTCGGACCCCAGGACCGGGCAGACGTCGTTGCACTCGGCGTTGAGGAAGGAGACCACCACCACCTTCCCCCGGACCTCGCCGAGGGTCCAGGGGGTGCCCTGCTGGTCGGTCAGGTGCAACGCCGGGGGCACGTTCGGGGCCAGGGTCCTGAGTCCGATCACCGCCGCCGGGGAGGCGCCCACCGCCGGGCCGGTCGGGGCTCGAGGGGGTGGACGGTGGGGTGGTGCCGGTCCCGGCCAGGGTGGTGAGGGGGGTGGAGATGACCGACTCGACCCCGGCATTGCCGAGGAAGTGCTCGGCGGCCAGGCCGCCCAGCCCGAGGACGGCGAAGGCCGCCGACGACCCACAGCACGAACCGGCGGGGGACGGGGACGCTCCCGGCCCGCAGCGCGGCCTTCCGGTCGACCGGCACCTGGCCGGAGGTGAAGGCCGCGGCCCGCTCCGCCTCGGACAGCCCGGCGACGCGGGTACGCCCTTCGGTCCCGACGGCCCCCTCGCCGTCGCCCGGGCCGATCGGTTCGGGGCTCATGCCGCGGCTCCGCCGGTCAGCACGGCGCTCCAGTGCTCCAGCGCGGCCAGGGTCTGGGTTCCGAAGGACACGTGCACCACCCGGCCCTGGGCGTCAAGGAAGTAGGTCACGGGCAGGGCCTCGATCTGAAACGAGGTGGCCACGGTGGCGTTGGGGTCCACGCCCACCGGATAGGTGGCCTTGGCCGCGGCCAGCAGGGTCTGGGCCGCGCTCCCGGAGTTGTCGTTCGAGTCCACGCCGATGACGGCCATCCGCCCGGACGTCTGGGCGGCCAGGGTCCCGAAGGCGGCCAGCTCTGCCTTGCAGTCGGGGCACCACGAGGCGAAGAAGTTCACCACGGTCGGTGTGCCCCGGGTCGAGGTGAGGCTGACCGCGGGACCACCACCGAGACGGGGCAGGGTGAAGGGTGGGGCCGTGCTGTGCAGCGGCAGGGTGGCTGGCGGCGTGGCCGGGAAGGTCGTCACCCTGGGGTGGCGGGGCCGGGTCACCACGAAGACGATGAAGCCGACGAGGACCACGGCGGCCACCGCGGCCAGGATCTTCCACACCCGGTCATCGGACCGGGCCGGCCCCGGGAGGACGGCCCCGGCCGTGGCGGCGACGGTAGCGGTCGTGTCGTCGGCGGAGGGGTCCATAGAGACGTGCATGCGGAGAGCAGGCATGCCCCCCGCAGGGAGATTACTCGCCACCCCGTGCAGGTGGGGCTCGGCCCCGAGCGGGTGCCCGGTCCCGAGTGGGGCGGCAGTGGGTGCGTCGAGTAAGACAAGGGCATGGAGCTCGTGGGCGACCGGCGGACGAGGGACGAGGGGCCCGCTCCCGGTGGACCCGGAGGGGGAGCGGATCGCCAGCTCCTGGCCGCCCCGGACAAGTTCCGGGGCACCGTCAGCGCTGCCGAGGCGGCCGGGGCCATGGCCCGTGGCGCCTCGGCGCTCGGGTGGTCCACCCGGCAGCTGCCGCTGGCCGACGGCGGCGAGGGACTGCTCGAGGCGCTCGGCGCCGTGGGGGGCGAGCGCCTCGAGGTCGAGGTGGAGGGCCCGTTGGGCTCCCCGGTGACCGCGGGGTGGCTGCGAGTCGGCCGCGTGGCGGTAGTGGAGATGGCCCAGGCCTCCGGCCTGCTCCTGGCCGGCGGGGCCGAAGGGAACGACCCGTTGGCGGCCTCCACGCGGGGCACCGGCCAGCTGGTCCTGGCCGCCGCCCGATCCCTCACCGGCCCCCGTGGGCCGGGCACGGGGCCGGCGGGAGCCGGATCGGCCGGTGCGGGCGAGACGGGCACGGTGGTGGTGGGTCTCGGGGGGTCGGCCACCACGGACGGCGGATGGGGTGCGCTGTCGGCCATCGAGGAGGGGGGCGGCCTCGGCGGGGTGTCGTTGGTCGGGGCCTGTGACGTGGACGTGGGCTTCGTCGAGGCCGCCCCCCGGTTCGGGCCCCAGAAGGGGGCCGACGACAGCCAGGTGGGGATGTTGGTGGAGCGGCTTGACGCCCTGGCCCTGGCCTACCGGGACCGGTACGGGGTCGACGTGGGTTCGGTGGCCGGGGCCGGCGCGGCCGGAGGGCTGGGCGGGGCCATCGTGGCCCTCGGGGGACGGTTGCGGTCGGGATTCGAGGTGGTCGCCGAGTTGCTGGGCTTCCATGAGGCCCTGGCGGCCAGCCGGGTGGTGGTGACCGGCGAGGGCGCCTTCGACGAGACCTCCCTCTTGGGCAAGGTGGTGGGTTCGGTACTGCGTGACGCCTCGGCGGCAGGCGTCCCGGTGGTGATCATCGCCGGCCGGGCCACCGACGGGGCGGTGGCATCGGCCACTGGGTCCGGTGCCACCGTGGTCTCCCTCACCGAGCGGTTCGGGCGGGATCGGGCCATCGGGGACACGGCCCGGTGCATCGAGGAGGCGCTCGTGGCGTGCCTCGGGACGGGCGCCTTCGACTGAGGGAGGGGGTGGGGCCGGCTACTTCAGGATGTTGACGGCCCTGGCCACGACCAGGATGGCCACCACCAGCGAGATGGACTCCTCGGCCATCATCATGAGCTTGGCCCACGGCCGGACGGCGGAGACGTCGGTAGGGCTGAAGGCGGTGGCGGTGGTGAAGGAGAGGTGGAGGTAGTCGACGAACTTCGGATACCACCCGGCCCGCACGAACTGGGGGTTGATCATCTCGGGGAAGACGAAGGCCGGGTGGGCCACCGGACCCCGGGCCCGGGCGGCCGCGCCGCCACCGTCCACGTCCCAGTACCAGAGCCCGAAGGCGATCACATTGGTGAGCCAGATGGCCCCTCCGCTGATCAGCAGGGTGTTGGCATCGTTGGTGAAGGGCTGGGTGCTGAGGATGCTGGCGACCAGCCTCACCGCCGCCGTGGCGTTGACCAGGGAGATGAGGCCGATGAGCGACCCGGTCATGATCCGCAGCCACCGCTTGTCCCGGTCGATGCGCCCCGGATCGCCGATGATCAGGATGCCGAGGAGGACGGTCACCACCACCAGGTACAGCCACCGCGAGTCGCCGGCCCGAAGCGGGCCCGGCAGTCCGGCCCGGAGGACCCCGGTGGCCAGCACGGCCACGGCCATGGGCCAGCGGGGCTCCCCCTGATCGCCCTCGGCGCTGCGACGGACGGCCCCGAGGGGCCGCCGGGGGCCGGTCGCTTCCTCCGTCACTGTGTCACCAGATCACCAGGTCATCGGCTCGTCAGGTCTCTGTCGGGGTCCACCCACCGGATCTCCCCGCCACGACGGGGCGTCGGGGTACCGGATCCCCGGCAGCGTACCGCCCACGGGCCGGGCATACGGGGTGGGCGGCCGGGGCCCGGAGGGTCGACCCAGCGCCGGTGACGTGGTGCGGGTTGCCACCGGCCCGCACGGGGTACAAGGTGGGGGCGGGGCGTAGCCCCGCGGCATCATCGACGACGAGGAGAGGCACCGATGGACCAGCAGGCGACAGGACCGGGGAACGTGCCCGCGTTGACCCTCAACGACGGCCACACCATCCCCCAGCTCGGGTTCGGGGTCTTCCAGATCAAGCCGGCCGAGACCGTGGAGGCCACGGCACGGGCCCTGGAGATCGGCTATCGCCACATCGACACGGCCGAGATGTACGGCAACGAGCGGGAGGTGGGCGAGGCGGTGGCCCGATCGGGGCTCGACCGTGGGGAGGTGTTCGTCACCAGCAAGCTCAACAACGGGTTCCACCGACCGGACGACGCCCGGAAAGCCTTCGACGGGACGCTCGAGGCACTGGGTTTCGACTACCTCGACCTGTTCCTCATCCACTGGCCGCTCCCCACCCTCTACGACGGCGACTTCGTGGCCACCTGGCAGACCCTCATCGAGTTCCAGCGCGACGGGCGGGTCCGGTCCATCGGCGTCTCGAACTTCCAGCCCCATCATCTGGACCGGTTGCGGGACGAGACCGACGTGGTGCCGGCGGTGAACCAGATCGAGATCCACCCCTACCTGACCCAGGATCCGCTGCGGAAGTATGACGCCGATCACGGGATCGCCACCGAGGCCTGGTCACCCATCGCCCAGGGACTGGTCCTCGACGATCCGGTCATCACCTCGGTGGCCGCGGCTGCGGCCCGGACGCCGGCCCAGGTGGTGCTGCGCTGGCACATCCAGCGGGGGGACATCGTCTTCCCCAAGTCGGTGACCGCGTCCCGCGTGCGGGACAACTTCGAGCTCTTCGACTTCGAGCTCGACGATGAGGCCATGGAGGCCATCAGCGGTCTCAACCGTGACGAGCGGACCGGGCCCGATCCGGACACCTTCGACTACATCCCGAACTGACCCTGGCTCTGACCGGCACCCGTGTGCGGGTTACCCACCGGTAGGACTTCATACCGGGTCACCATGGAGGTGCCGGGGTGCCGAAGGCACTAGAACCTGTGTCATCGGAATTGGCTCGGGGCCCGAGCCGATGTTGAATGGCGGGTGATGCATCGGGCTCTCCCTGGCGGACGATCGGGAGTGGGCGCGGTGACCCACCTTGCAGCGCGGAGCAGACCACCATGCCTCTCATGGGACGAGCGAAGATCATCGGCGTCGGGCAGTCGCTGCCCGACGCCGTGGTGACCAACGAGCACTTCGCTTCGTACCTCGACACCAGCGACGAGTGGATCAGGACCCGCACCGGTATCGCCAGCCGGCGCCACGGCGGGCCCACGTCGGCGCTGGCCGCCGGAGCGGCACGCCAAGCCCTGGGCCGGGCCGGACTGGACCCCGGCGACATCGACTGCCTGGTGCTGGCCACCTGCACCCCGGACCAGATCCTGCCCCCGACGTCGGCCGCCGTCCAGGACGAACTGGGCCTGCACTGCGCGGCTTTCGACATCAATGTGGCCTGCACCGGCTTCGTCTACGCCACAGCCATCGCCAGCAGCCTCACGGCCAGCCACCGGCGGATCCTGGTCATCGGGGCCGAGCAGCTGTCCCGGATCACGGACCCGCTCGACCGGAGCACCGCCATCCTGATGGCCGACGGGGCGGGGGCCATCGTCCTCGAACGGTCACCGCTCCCCGAGCACGGCGTCTGGGCCGACCTCGGCATGGACGGCTCGCTCGGCTGGGCCCTCTATGCCGACCACGGCGGCACCTTCGTGATGAAGGGGTCCGAGGTGTTCCGACAGGCCGTCCGGCTCTGTTCGGACTCGGTGGCCCGACTGCTCGACGAGGCGGGTCACGCCGTCGATGACGTGTCGTTCTTCGTACCCCACCAGGCCAACCAGCGCATCATCGAGGCCATCACGGTCCGGCTGGGCATCCCCGAGGACCGGTGCCTGTCGGTGGTCGCGGACACCGGCAACACCTCGGCCGCCTCGATCCCCCTGGCCCTCGACGCCGCCGTGGCCTCGGACCGCCTGCGGGCCGGGGACACCGTGGTGATGGCCGGGTTCGGGGCCGGCATGGCCTGGGGTTCGCTGCTGATGCAGATCGGCTAGTCGTAGGGCGACGAGTCAGGTACTCCGGGCGCCGGCGGTGACGTCGGGCTCGAAGTACGCACCCGGGGACCCTGCCCCGACCTCGGCCATGGCGACGTCACCGACGTCGGCCAGACCTTCTTCGGCCTCCTCGGCCGCCGTCAGCATCTGCACCGACGGTCCGGGCCCCCGCAGCCAGGAGAACACCGCGCCGAGGAAGCACATGGCCGCGGCCATCACGAAGGCCAGCCGCAACCCCTTGCCGAAGGGACCGGCGATGAGGTTGGGGAAGAAACTCGTGCCGGTCAGGTAGCTGGCGTGCACGCCGGGCTGGGCCAACAGGTGGGTGCCGAGGAGCTGGTGGATGGGGTTGATCCCGAGGAAGGCGGCGAACAGGCTGCCGATGGGGGAGAGGTGGGAGATGGACCGGGCCGCGGAGGCCGGCACCCCCTGGGCGGTGAGCCCGGAGAGCAGCGCGTGGGGGAGGGCCGAGGCCAGCCCCAGGGTGATGAGCGTGAAGAAGAAGCCGATGGAGAGCACGCTGGCCGAGTTCTGGAAGGTGTTGAGCATGCCGCCGCCCGCCCCCCGCTGATTGGCCGGGAGGCTGTTCATCACGGCACTGGTGTTGGGTGCGGCGAACATGCCGAGCGAGAGGCCGAAGAGGAGGAGCATGAGGGCGAACAGGGGGTAGGGGAAGTTCATGGGCAGGGCCTGCAGTCCGAGCAGGCTGATCCCGGTGAGGACCAGGCCGGCGGTGGCGAAGGGACGGGGGCCGAACCGGTCGGCCAGCCGCCCGGACAGGGGTCCCGAGATGAAGAACCCCACGGTCAGGGGGACCATGTAGATCCCGGCCCAGAGGGGGGTCTGCTCGAAGCTGTACCCGTGGAGGGGGAGCCAGATCCCCTGCAGCCAGATGATCAGCATGAACTGCAGGCCGCCCCGGGCCAGGGCGGCCAGCAGGCCGGCCAGGTTGCCCATGGTGAAGGCCCGGGACCGGAACAGGTGGAGCTGGAACATGGGGTCGTCCACGTGGTGCTCGATGAGCACGAACCCGGCGAGCACGGCCACGCCGCCGAGCAGGCAGCCCAGCACGAAGGGGCTGGTCCACCCCATGGTGTGGCCCCCGTAGGGCTGGAGCCCGTAGACGATGCCGGTCAGCACGGCCACCAGACCGACGGCGAAGGCGATGTTGCCGATCCAGTCGATGCTGGCCTGGATCCGCACCCCGTTGTCGTGGAGCCGGAAGTAGGCCCACAGGGTGGAGAAGATGCCGAAGGGCACCGAGACGAGAAAGACCAGTCGCCACTCGACGGGCGCCAGCAGCCCGCCCAGCAGGAGGCCGATGAACGAGCCGCCGATGGCCGCCACCCCTTGGATCCCGATGGCGAAGCCGCGTTCGCCGGGAGGGAAGGCGTCGGTGATGATGGCCATGGAGTTGGCGAAGATGAAGGCGCCGCCGACCCCCTGGCCCACCCGCATGATGATGATCCACAGGGCGGCGTCGGGCCCCGTCATCCAGGTGACCGACAAGAGGATGGAGAAGACGGTGAAGATGGCGAAGCCGAGGGTGTACATCCTGACCCGGCCGAAGATGTCGCCGACCCTCCCGAAGCTCACCACCAGCACCGAGGTCACCAGGAGGAAACCCATCAGGATCCACAGGAAGTAGGAGGTGTTGCCCGGGGAGAGAGGGTTGAGGCCGATGCCCCGGAAGATGTCGGGCAGGGCGATGAGCAGGATCGAGGCGTTGATGGTGACCATCAGGGTGCCGATCGTGGTGTTGGTGAGGGCCACCCACTTGTAGTTCTTCGATTCGGTGACGGGGGGCATCCGGCTCCTGCTCCGGCTCTGCTCCCGTGGGACGGGGCGGGGCGGACGGGTAGATAGTTGTCAACAACTAAGTATACTGAACCGGACCGGCGGTGGTACAAGGGGAAGCGATGAAGCTGGAGACCAAGGGCGAGGAGCGGAGAGGCCGGGCGGGCGACGGCGAGCTCCGTGCCGTCGAGGAGGCGACCGGCCTGCGGGTGGCCCTGGTCCGCATCCAACGCCAGCTCCGCTCGAAGACGGCATCGGACATCACCCCCTCCCAGTCCTCGGCCCTGTCCCGCATCGAGCAGTCGGGCCCGGTGCGGTTGGGCACGCTGGCCGAGCTGGAGGGGACCACCGCGGCCACCATGAGCCGGGTCATCGACAGCCTGGCCGACCGATCCCTGATCGACCGGGTGCCCGATCCCCTGGACGGGAGGGCCAGCCTGGTACGGCTCAGCCCGCGGGGTGGTGCCCTCCTCAACGAGATCCGTGCCCGCTACACCGAGGTCCTGCGGGGGGCCATGGCCGAGCTGACCCGCGAAGAGCAGCGGGCCGTGCGCCGCGCCGTACCCGTGCTCGAGCGTCTGAGCGATCTCCTCCAGGCCGGAGACCACGGCCCGGTGGGTTGAAGGGCGTCGGAGCCCGGGCCGAGGGACGGACGACCGGGGTGGGGTGGTCGATCCCCATTAGTCTCACGAACATGGACGGAACCGACCGGAGCGTGGCCGAACTGATGGTCGGCTGCCTCGAGACCGAGGGCGTGACCCATGTGTTCGGCATCCCCGGGGAGGAGAACATCCACCTGGTCGAAGCCCTCTCCCGCTCGCCCATCCACTACGTCCTGGTCCGCCACGAGCAGGCCGCCTCGTTCATGGCCGAGACCTACGGCCGACTCACCGGACGGGCCGGGGTGTGCTCGGCCACGCTCGGCCCCGGGGCCATCAACCTCCTGCTGGGCGTGGCCGATGCCACCACGAACTCCACACCGGTGGTGGCCCTGAGTGCCCAGGTGGGCATGGACCGGAGCTACAAGGAGTCCCACCAGGGGGTGGACCTGGTGTCGATGTTCGCGCCGGTGACCAAGTGGTCGGCACTGGTGGCCACCCCGGGTGCGGCCCCCGAGATGATCCGCAAGGCCTTCAAACTGGCCCAGACCGAGCGCCCGGGGGCGGTGTACCTGGCCGTGCCCGAGGACGTGGAGAAGGCGCCCGCCCCCGGGGACGCCGAGCCCCTGCCGGTCAACGTCCCCCGGTCCGACGACCCCTCCCACGAGCAGGTCTCGCGGGCCGCGGCCATCCTCGGGTCGGCGGCGAGCCCGGTGGTGCTGGCCGGTCACGGCGCCACCCGGGCGGGTGCGGGCGACGCGCTCCGCCGGTTCGCCGAGACGCTGGGGGTCTCGGTGGCCACCACCTTCCACGGCAAGGGGGTGTTCCCCGATGACCACCCGCTCGCCCTCGGGGCCATCGGGTTCATGCGCCACGACTACGTCAACTTCGGCTTCGACCAGGCGGACGTGGTGGTGACGGTCGGCTACGAGCTCCAGGAGTTCGATCCGGTGCGGATCAATCCCCGTGGGGACAAGGCGATCATCCATATCCACCGGTTCCCGGCCGAAGTGGACCGGCACTACAACGTGGCGGTGGGCCTCCAGGCCGACATCGGAGCCAGCCTCGATGCGCTGGGCACGGCGGTCGACCGGCGCTTCGACGCGCCGGTCGACGGGTTCAGCATCCGGGGCCTCCTGGCCGACGAGCTGGACCGGGGCCGGGGCGACGCCCGCTTCCCGTTGGCACCGGCGCGCATCGTGGCCGACACGCGGGCCGCTCTCGGCCGCGACGACATCGTGTTGGTGGACACCGGCGCCCTCAAGATGTGGATGGCCCGGCTCTACCCCACCTACGCACCGAACACCTGTCTGATCTCCAACGGTCTGTCCACCATGGCCTGGACCCTTCCCGGCGCCATCGGCGCCAAGATCGCCCGGCCCGAGGCCAAGGTGCTGGTGGCCACCGGGGACGGCTCCTTCCTCATGAACAGCCAGGAGATCGAGACCGCCCTGCGGGAACGGATCGCCATGGTCGTCCTCATCTGGGTGGACGACGCCTACGGCCTGATCAGCTGGAAGATGGACCTGGAGCTGGGCCATGACGTCGACACCACGTTCTCCAACCCTGACTTTGTGGCCTACGCCGAGAGCTTCGGCGCCGTCGGCTACCGGATCACCCGGGCCGAGGAGCTGCTGCCCACCCTGCGCACGGCCTTGTCCGCCGACACCGTCTCGGTCATCGCCTGTCCCGTCGACTATTCGGCCAACCTCGAGCTCATCCACTCGCTGGGCGAGCTCGACGAGTCGCTCTCCTGATCCACTAATCCACGAGTGGAGGATCGGGGCGGTCCCTCGGATCCTCGCCGGCCCAGCCGGTCGGGGGATCACTGGCCGGAAACGACTCCTCCACCATCTCGTCGATCCGGTCGTCCTCCGACGGGGTGGTCCCGTCACCGTTGTCGGCCCGGGCTCCTGGCTCCATGGCGCCTCCTCTCCGGCTCCCCCTCCCACCAGGGTACCGGTGACGGATCGTGCCGACCTGCCCGGCGGACACCGGTTCCCAAACGCGGGAGTGGCCCCCGATTCGGGCTGTGAGCGCCGAACCGGGGGCCACTTGTCCGGGTGGCCGGAGCGTCTGGACCGCCCCCCGGGGTCCAGTCGCTCCGTATCCCTACCACCCGAAGTTGTTGACCGTCACCACCCGAAGTTGGTCCGGGTGCCGTCGAGGTCGATGAGGGCGTAACCCGGGCTGGTGGGGGAGGCGATGAGTCCCACCGCGGTGCGCCCGGCACTCCCGCCCGACCCGTGGAACTGGGCGTCGCCGAAGGTGAAGATCCCACCGTCGGAGGCCACCAGCCAGTAGCCGTGACCGGTGCGGTCGGCGGCCATGCCCATGACCGGCTTGTTGAGCTTGATGTTGCCCGTGGAGCCGTAGAACTGGGCGTCACCGAAGGTGAAGATCCCACCGTCGGAGGCCACCAGCCAGTACCCCTTCCCATCCGGGTCGGAGGCCATGCCCACGATGGGCTTGTTCAGCTTGATGTTCCCGGTGGAGCCGTAGAACTGGGCGTCACCGAAGCTGAACACGCCTCCGTCGGAGGCCACCATCCAGTACCCCTTGCCGTCCGGGGTGCCGGTGATGCCCACGATGGGCTTGTTCAGCTTGAGATTCCCGGTGGACCCGTAGAACTGGGCGTCACCGAAGCTGAAGATCCCGCCGTCGGTGGCCACCAGCCAGTAGCCCCGGCCGTCGGGTGTGGCGGCCACGCCGACGATGGGCTGGTTGAGGACGTGCCCGGCCATCGAGCCGTAGTTGGTGGCCGATCCGTACGGGGTGACCGAACCGTTGGTCCCCACGACCCAGTAGCCCAGGCCGTCGGGAGTGGCGGCCAACCGGTCCCCACCGGCCAGCGCCGAGGTGGGCGCAGGGGTGGGTGTGGCGACCGAAGGCGGCGTGCCCACGGGGGGGATGGTGCCGCCACTGGCCGGGGCCGGTGCCACCGTCAGTGTGAACGACTGGACGACCGAGCCCGTTCCGTCGGTGGCCTGGATGGTGACCGGGAAGTCCGTCGGTGTGGTCACCGCATCCGGCGAGCCGGCCAGCGTGGCCGTCCCGTTGCCGTTGTCGGTCCAGGTGATCCCGGCCGGCAGGGTCCCGGTCTCACCCAGCGAGGGTGCGGGGTAGCCCGAGGTGGCGACGGTGAAGGTGCCCGGGGCCCCGGCCACGAAGGTGGTCGCGGTGGGACTGGTCACCGCCGGCGCGCTCCCCACGATGATGGCGAGGGTCTGGGTGGCATTCGGAGTCTGACCGTTGGCCGCCGTGACGGCCAGGCTGGCCGTGCCGGTGGCGGTCGGGGTGCCCGAGATGAGTGCCTCCCCGTTGCCCTCGTCGACCATGGTGAGCCCGGCGGGAAGGGAGCCGACCTCGGTGATGGCGGCGATGGGGGCTCCGTTCGTGGTGACAGCGAAGGCACCGGCCTGGTTGAGGGTGAAGAACGCCGTCGCACCGCTGGTGACGGTCGGGGGACCCGACGTGGCCACGGTCAGCGTCAGGGGCAGTGTGGCCACGCTCCCGGTGCTGTTGGTGGCGGAGACGGACACGGGGAAGGTCCCGGCGGCGGCGGTGGTGACGCCGGCGATGGTGGCCGTGCCGTTGCCGTTGTCGGTGAAGGTGATCCCGGCCGGAAGGGCACCTGTCTCGGTGACCGTGGCCATCGGGTACCCGGTGGTGGTCACCGTGTACGTGCCGTTGACCCCCGTGTAGAAGGTGGCGGTCGGGGCACTGGTCACAGCCGGTGCCTGGACGTCGGTCAGGGTGAAGGCCTGGGTGGCCGTCCCCGACGGGTTGGTGGCCGTGATGGTGATCGGATAGCTCCCGCCGGTGGCGGCTCCGGGCGTGCCGGCCAGGGTGGCCGTCCCGTCGCCGTTGTCGGTGAGGGTGATCCCGGCCGGCAGTGCACCGGTCTCGGTGATGGCCGTGGACGGCTCACCGGTGGTGGTGATCGTGGTGGTGAACGGTGTTCCGGCGATGGCGGTGGCCGAGGCGGCACTGATGATGGTCGGTGCCACGTGCTCGTTCACCACCAGCGGTGTGCCTGGGGCGACAGACGTCCAGGTCGACAGTTGGCCGGCGTAGGACTCGCCGTAGGCGCCACCGCCGCTGAGCGTGGTGCCCTGCGGGGTGGTGAGCGGCACGTCGACGGGAGCGCCACCCGAGTTGGTCACGGTGACCGCCCCGGTGGCCTCGTTGAGGGTGGCCGTCACCGTGTTGGCGGCGTCGGCTGTGGCCCATGCCGACTGCTGGGCCAGCGTCTGGGCCTCGGTGACGTCCGTCGTCGGGGCCAGGGGTGCGCTGGCACTCTCGTACGAGTTGTAGAGCGACTGCATGGCGCTCAGCGTGGTCAGCAGGGTGTACCCGTTGGCGGGGTCGGCGGACCCGATCAGATTGGACTGGTGGGCGTAGTCGACCCGTGGGTTGTTGGCCAGGATGTGGCTCATCATGATGCCGGTCTCCGAAGCGATCAACGACGCCTCGGTGGCCGGTGCGCTGAGGCACGTGGTCGACGAGGTGCTGGCACAGTGGCCGTACTCGCCGTTGCCGATCGGCGTGGTGGTCGAGGCGTAGAGGGTGTTGTACTCGTTCAGCTCGTCGGTCCAGTTGGCGGCGTTGTAGTAGATGTTGGTCGGGTAGCGGGGTGCCGAGTGGGCTGCCCCCAGGGAGTACGGGGCCGACTGGCGGGAGCCGTCGGCGGCGAAGGTCGTGATGCCGACGCCGGCGAAGGCGGAGGTGATGTTGGGGTTCTCGAGGCCGGAGTGCTCGCCGGTCACGACCGCGGCCGGGGTGTAGTTGGGCAGTGCGTTGGCGGCGGCGAAGGCCTGGTCCAGGCCGATCTCCGTGCCGATCGAGACGTCGGAGCTGCCCGCCGGGTCGACCGCCGGCTCCCAGCTGCCCGGCGCACTCGAGCAGTCGATGCCGGGGTCGGTGGCCGTGGGGAAGGAGTCCGACGATCCGGGGGCGTCCCCGGGGGCGGTGGCGCCTGTGTCGGTGAAGCTGTAGGTGGGGGTGGCCCCGTTCTCGGCCACCTGGCCGACGAGGCCGTAGGCGGTGGTGCCGGGGTCCTCGCGGTAGATGTTGTAGCCCCAGAAGCCGGTGCCGGTTCCGGCATCGTGGTCGGCTTCCAGTTGAGCCAGAGTCGGGCCCGGGGTCCCGTCGGTGCCCACCCCGTTGGTGGCGTCGGGCCAGGCCAAGGTGACCGAGCCGTTGGAGGCCACGACTGCGGTCTTGGGCAGTGACGGCTCGGACTCACCGTAGGCGGTGGCGGCGGTGATCTCGTAGCTGTAGGAGCCGGCGGTGAAGGAGCCGCCGGAAGCGTTGGCCGTCACACTGGTGAGGGCCTGGGGCTGCCAGACGTTGCACCCCAGGAACTGATGGCTCCAGGTGTGGGTCACCCAGTTGAAGTCGGACTTCGCCCCGAGCAGGGCGTCCACGAAGGCGGCATCGTTGGGCATGGTGGCATCGATCACATAGCCGGGGTCGGTGTAGGTCTTGCCGTTCTCGCCCGCCCCGCTCTCGGTGGTGGAGCCGTTACACACGGCTGAGGACGCGGTGGTCCCGGTGCACGCCCCGACGGCGTTGAAGGCCAGATTCAACTTGATGCCGGTCTGGGCCTCCCAGTTGGTGACGTAGGCCACATCAGCGGCGTTCATCTGGACGTCGGGGGGCGTGTCGGCCGGGTTGTTGTCCACGCCGGCCGGGCAGGTGTAGTCGGGTGGGTCCTGGGCCCCGGGGGTGCACTGGAACTGGGAGCTCCACTCGTTGTCGGCGATGAACACGTCGTCGACGTCCTGGCCGAAGTAGTTGCGCGACAGCCCGAGGTGGGTGTCCTGGGTCACCCAGTCGATGAGCCCGGGGGCCAGCAGCAGCCACTGGATCTGGTTGGCGTTGTAGTTGAAGTTGAGGCTGAGCTCGGACACCCCGGCCTGCAGGTCGGAGGCGGTGCTCGGATGCTGGTAGACCCCGCCGAGGGACTGGCCGGCGGCGTTCTCCATCCACGGGGTGAAGGGTGCACCGGCGTCAGCCGTGGCCGGGGTGCCGAAGGTACCGGCGGCGAAGGGGACGATGCCCTTCAGACCGGGCAGGCCGGCCAGGCCGGCGGCGGTCAGGGAGGCGGTGGTGTTGTCGAGGGTCTGGCTGGCGCCGGACACGGCGGTCTGCCCGAGGGCCGGCGACGGATAGGCCGAACCGTCGATCTGACGGACGCCGAACTGGGATTCATAGGTGGAGAGGGCGTTGAGCTGGCCGGGGGCGAACCCGGCGGGGGCGTCGGCAATGACCACGCCGTTGAAGTTGCCGGTCGATCCCGAGGTGAGGGACGGCAGTGTGACCGTCTCGGCACTGTAGGAGCCCGAGGCGGTCACCAAGGTGTAGGCGACCCCGTCGCTGCTGAGGGAGGACTCCCATGCCGCCGTGGTGGTGCCCTGGGTGGCCGTGTCTCCGATGAGGAGGACCCGCAGATCGAGCTGGGGCGGTGACGCCGCCGCCGCGGGGCGGGCCCCGACCGACAACAGCGTGGCGAGAAGCAGACTGGCCATCACCGCTGTGGTGATGACCTTCACAATGGGCTGGCGCACTCGGGTCATGGAATCGCTCATCCTTTGGCCGCGTGCCCTCTGCCCGCAAAGCCTCTTCGAACGGTAAGCCCCGAGTGGGTGGATCTCTACCCTGCACTGTGCCGGGGAGACCCTGCACTTTGGCGGGGGATCCCCCGTCGATAGCAGGGACCGGCTCCGCGACGAGGTCGATGGGGTGGGGTCGCGTGAGCCACTCATCGCGCCGCGCCACCCAGGTCGCCCGGGTCCGGGACCACAACATTGGGACCGGCTGAGAGGCACGGCTCCCCGTCGTCCCCTGGTGCCGTCGGCTAGCCCGAGGGTGGCGACCCGCTAGGGCCAGGGTCGCGTGCCCCGACGCAGGGGTCGGGGTCGATCAGGTACGGCCGACGACCGACCGGCGGAGCGGAAAGTCGGGGGTAGGCAGCAGGCAGCTGCATCCGTACTGTCGTAGCCAACGATGAAAGCGAACCCACGCGTCACCGGACATACCTGGACACCCCAGACGAAGGACTACGGCCGAGTCGGTGGTGGACCGTGGACGTAGCACTGCTCACCGAGGCCACCTACCCGCACAAGGCTGGAGGGGTCAGCGTGTGGTGCGACCAGTTGATCCGGGGACTCGACGCGCACCGCTTCACGGTCCATGCCATCACCGCCGGGGATGACAACGACGTGATCTGGGACATCCCCGACAATGTGGTCGCCGTGCACACCGTTCCCCTCTGGGGTGCCGGTCCCGAGTCGAGGCATCCGCTCCACCACTCGGTCGAGCTCCGGTCGGCCTTCCACGGCCTGGCCCAGTCCTTGGCCCGGGTCGATGGCGAGGCGCAGTTTCTCGACGCGCTCCACCAGCTCCACCAGCTGGCGCAGGAGGTACCCATGGCCGGCGCCCTGCGCACCCGGGAGTCGATCGAGGTGCTGCTGGGCGCCATGCAGGACGCCACGCCGGGTGACCGGGAGTTCGCCGCCGACGTGGGACCGGTGACCGTGCACGATGCCAGCCAGGTCCTCGACCACCTCGACCATCTCCTCCGCCCGCTCTATGCCCCTGCACCCCGGGCCGACCTGTGCCATGCCTCGGCCAACGGGTTGTCCATTCTCATGGCCCTCGGCTCCCACTGGATCGACGAGACACCGCTGGTACTGAGTGAGCACGGCATCTACCTCCGGGAGCGCTACTTCTCCTACGCCCCCGACCGGTTCTCGTTCGCCGTCCGCTCGCTCATGCTCCGCTTCTACAAGCACCTGGCCTGGGCCGGCTACCAGATCGCCGGCTCGATCGCACCCGTGTGTGACTACAACCGTCGGTGGCAGGAGGCCAACGGCGCCGACCCCGGCCGCATCCAGACCATCTACAACGGGGTCGACACCGACCACTTCACCGTCAGCGCCACCGAGCCCGAGGAGCCCACCCTGGTCTGGATGGGGCGCATCGGTCCCCTGAAGGACGTCGAGACGCTGATCGAGTCCTTCGCGCTCGTGCACGAGGCCCTGCCGGCGGCCCGGCTCCGCATGTACGGCGGGGTGTCCGAGGAGAACGCGGCCTACTTCGACCGGTGCCTGGCCCTGCGTGCGCGCCTCGGCCTGGAGGAGTGCGCCACCTTCGAGGGTCAGACCGACTCGGTCGTCGAGGCGTACCACACCGGGCACGTGGTTATCCTGACCAGCATCTCGGAGGGCTTTCCCTACAGCCTCATCGAGGCGATGGCATCCGGTATGGCTACGGTCGCCACCGACGTGGGCGGGGTGGCCGAGGCCACCGGGGACGCCGGCCTGATCGTGCCACCCCAGAGCCCGAGGCACACGGCCGAGGCCTGTCTCAGCCTGCTCACCAGCGACGGGTTCCGTCGGTGGATCGCCGAGGCGGCCCGGGCCCGCGTGCTGTCCAAGTTCACCTTGGAGCAGAATCTGGCCGAGTACGGCGACGTCTACCGGACGGTGGTCGACCGGAGCGCCGGTGTGCGGGACCGGACGGACCTCGTGGCGCTGCCCACCGAGTCTGACGACGAGATGCTGTCGGCGGCCTCCTGATGAGCGCAACGGATCGGGAGCGGCTCGATCGGATCACCTCGTGGCTGTCCGACGATCCCATGCTGTCGGTGGCCTGCGGTGCCGCCGTCGACCCCGTCGAGATCGCCGCACGCCTCGAGTCCCACGGCGTGAGCAGCCAGGTGGCCGTGGACACGTTCGGCTACGCCGACGTGTTCAGCACGGCCGAGGCTGTCTACCGCGAGCTGCCGTTCCACGACGTGGTGCCGCCGGCCCCTTCGGTCCCGGACCGGGGCGGACCCGTCGACCTGCTGCGGGGCGCGCTCTACGCCCTCCCCGCCCTCTTCCTTCCCGTGGTGGTCACCGGCTTCGGGCTGCGGCTCAGCTGGTGGGTGCTGCCTGTGGGCCTCACCGTGGCCTGGGGAACGAGCCAGGCCGCGGCCACCTGCGCCTGGGCGCTGCTGGGACGGAAGGACTCGCGTAGCGACGCCCTCATGGCCCTGGCCACGCTCCTCGTCACCGGACTGGCCTGTCTGGCCGCCGCTTTGGTGGCGTGCTGGACCCTCGGGGGCGATGCGTCGAGCGCGGTCACGGTGGCGTGCATCGGTGTGTATGTCGCCGCCAGTGCGATCATGGTGTTCCAGCAGTCCGAACTGCTGTTGGCCGTGTGCATGGTGCCCGCCGTCGTCGGGTCGGTGCTGGCCCTGGGGCACCTGCCGGTCGGCGTCGGATCATCGACAGCGGCCTGGTGCGTGGTGGCCACGGTGGGCCTGGTCACCGTGGTGGCCAACCGCTTCGTGCCCACCAACCGGTGGCGGCGTCCCGGCCTGGCGCGGGCCGACTGGGTGCGGGCAGCCAAGTTCCTGGCCTACGGCATCAGTTGCGGTGTCCTGCTGGGCACGCTCATCGCCTTCGCCAGCGGGGTCAACGGGAGTGCCCGTGCCCTGTCCATCGCCGTCTGGCCCCTGCTGTTGACCCTGGGCCTGATGGAGTGGCAGCTGCGCTCGTTCCGGAGCCGGGCCACCGCCGCCCTCAGCGCCAGCTACGACCTCGACGACTTCGGTCACCGTGTCGGCCGGGCCTTCCGTCGTTCCATCGGGCTCTATGTGGGCGCTCTGGCCGTGCTCTCGGTGGTGTGCCTGATCGCCGGCCGCCAACACCACCTCCCCGACGTGCCCCTGTTGTTGGCCTCGGTCGGCACGCTCGGAGTCGCCTTTTTCATGGCCCTCCTGCTGGCGTGCTCGGGCCGGATCAACCTGGTGCTGCGGTGCTGGGCCACCACCTTCGTGGTGTTGGGTGCCGCCCTCGCCATCGATCAGCAGATCCGGGGGCACATCGCCCCGATGGACGGCCTCCTCTCGCTCCTCATGGCCACGGCCACGGCCATCGTCCTGTTCCTCGTCCTGGCCCGCTCGGTCCTGGCCTCCCCGTTGAGCTACTGATGACCCGGTACCTTCTCCTCGGCGCCAACGGATTCCTGGGCGACCAGGTGCGTCGGGCCATCCTGGGCACCGACCGGGGTGCCTACGTAGTGGCCGTCAGCGGGCACATTTCGAACCCCCCGGAGTCGCCCGCCTGCCACTGGACACAGCTCGACCTGGTGCGCGCCTCGGTGGCGGACGTGGCCCACCTCCTCGACTACGGCAAGCCCGATGTGGTCATCAACTGCGTCGGCTGCACGGTGGGATCGGCGGGGGAGCTCGAGGCCGTGAACGTCTCGGTGGTCCGGAAACTGCTGGACGCCCTGACCCGCTCCGATCCGGTCCGGCTCATCCACCTGGGCTCGGCCGCCGAGTACGGGAACCAGCCCCGGGGCGTGGCGTTCGCCGAGTCGGCCACCGCCCGACCGATCGGGGACTACGGACGGACCAAGTTGGTGGCGACGGATCTCGTCATGGACCAGGTGGCCCGGGGGGACGTCGGGGCCACGGTGCTGCGGATCTTCGACCCAGTCGGACCGGGCGCCCCGGACCACTCGCCGGTCGGCACGGCCGTCCGGGAGATCTGCGGGGCCGTCGCCATCGGAGCCAGCTTCGTGACGCTCGGCCAGCTGAGCGCCTGCCGGGACTTCGTCGCCGTCACCGATGTGGCCACCGCCGTCCTCCGCGCCGCCGTCGGCGTGGACGTGCCACCGCTGCTCAACGTGGGGCGAGGTGTGGCCATGTCAGGCCGCTCCATGGTCGAGCTGCTGGCCGCTGCGGCCGGGTTCGAAGGAGACATCTTCGAGTCGAGCGGAGGGGCCGGCTACGCCACGCCCCCGGTGTGGCAGCAGGCCGATCTGACACTCATCCGTCGTCATCTTCATTGGGTCCCATCCACGTCAATCGCCGAGGCCGTGAGTGACCTCTGGCAGTCAGGAAGCTGAACCATGTGCGGGATTATCGGAGTCACCGGCGTCGACGACGCCCTTCCTCTGTTGCTCGAAGGCCTGAGTCGGCTGGAGTACCGCGGCTACGACTCGGCCGGGGTGGCCCTCATCCACGGCGACGACCTGTGGCGGAACCGGGCGGCCGACGGAACCCACTCGGTGGCCGACCTCCGACCGTTCGGCGACGATGCGCCCGAACCGTGCGGCAGTGGGATCGGTCACACCCGGTGGGCCACCCACGGGAAGCCGACCACGGTCAACGCCCATCCCCACCTCGACTGCACCGGCCGCCTCGCCCTCGTGCACAACGGGATCATCGAAAACTACGACGAGATCGCCGGCGAGCTGGAGGCCGAGGGCCACGTGCTGGCCTCCGAGACCGACTCCGAGGTGCTGGCCCACATGGTCGAGAAGGCCATGGCCTCGGGATCGAACTTGGCTGAGGGCCTCCGGTGGGCTCTGCGCCTGGTGCGCGGGACCTTCGCCGTGGCGGCCGTCCACGCCGACGAGCCCGATCTGGTGGTAGCGGCCCGTCGGGTCTCACCGCTCATCGTCGGGGTCGGCGACGGGGCGACCTATCTGGCCTCCGACATTCCCGCCCTCATCGGTCTCACGCGCGACCTGTTCACCCTGGAGGACGATCAACTGGTCGAGCTCCGACCCGGAGGGGTCTCGGTGACGGACCTGAACGGCGTGTGCGCCCAGCCGCGGTCCCTGACCATCGACTGGGACGTGGAGGCGGCCCGACAGGGTGGCTATGACGACTTCATGACCAAGGAGATCCACGAGCAGCCCGACGCGGTGGCCGACACCCTGGCCGGGCACCGTCGGTCTGACGGGACCCTGGTCCTGGATTCAGCGGCCGGCCTCACCACCCAGAACCTCCGGGACATCGAGCGGGTGTGCATCGTCGCCTGTGGGAGCAGCTACCACGCCGCCATGGTGGCCAAGTACGCCATCGAGCAGTGGGCCCGGATCCCCACCGAGGTGGACATCGCCAGCGAGTTCCGGTACCGGAGCCCGGTCCTCGACCACCGCACGCTGACCATCGGCGTCAGCCAGTCGGGCGAGACGGTGGACACCCTGCAGGGGATGCGGGCCGCCCGGGAGGCCGGCTCCAAGGTGCTGGTGATCTCCAACGTGGCCGACTCCTCGATGACCCGGGAGGCCGACGGGGTGCTGTACACGCGGGCCGGGCCCGAGATCGGGGTCGCCGCCACCAAGACCCACCTCACCCAGATCGTCGCCCTGGAGCTGTTGGCCCTGGTGCTGGCCCAGGCCCGCCAGACCATGACGGTCGCGGCCAGCGACGCCATCATGCAGCAGATGCTGGGCCTGCCCGACGTCCTC
Source organism: uncultured Acidimicrobiaceae bacterium (assembly GCA_963738545.1). GTDB lineage: Bacteria > Actinomycetota > Acidimicrobiia > Acidimicrobiales > RAAP-2 > Bog-756. The sequence goes on along the minus strand of CAVTXA010000004.1, from coordinate 23,053 downwards.
GACAAGGTACTCGAACGCACCAAGGACGTGGCCGAGGTGGCCCAGGACCTGAGCGAGGCCCGGGACTTCTTCTACCTCGGCCGCCACGTCGGTCATCCAGTAGCCATGGAGGGCGCGCTGAAGCTCAAGGAGATCTCGTACCTGAGAGCCGAGGGCTACCCCGCGGGCGAGTTGAAGCACGGTCCCATCGCACTGATCGAGCCGGGCACGGTGGTGGTGGGCGTGGCCACCCGCAGCAGCCTGTGGGAGAAGGTGTGCTCCAACATCCAAGAGGTCAAGAGCCGGGGTGCCACCATCGTCCTGGTGGCCAACGACGGCGACCTCCAGACGGCCGACCTGGCCGACCATGTGCTGTGGGTGCCGTCGGTCGAGCCCATGCTGTCCCCGGTCGTCGACGCGCTGCCCCTGCAGTTCCTGGCCTACTGGCTGGCCCAGGCCCATGGGCTCGACGTGGACCGGCCCCGGAACCTGGCCAAGACGGTGACCGTCGAGTAGCGGCCGTGGCGGTGGCGGCCGCCGGGCAGAACTGGCCCGGGGAGAGGGAGTACTCCACCTCGAGCACGGCCTTGCCTGCGGCAGCGAAGGGTGTGAACGAGCTGCACGTGTCGTACTGGTGGCACTGCTCGTCGAGCGCGAGGTCCGCCACGGGCTGCACGGCCGACGCGAAGGTCGGGTCGTCCCCATTGGCCAGTCCCAGGCCGTGGGCGTAGGCGGCGACGCGAGCGTCGGCGCGCCGATGCCCGTGGAGGCTCCCCCGGACCCCGCATCCGGATGGCTCGGCGCGGTCCCCACTGAGGCGGTGGACGCCACCAGCACCACGATGAGCACGACCGCGGCCACGATTGCCGCACCAGCTTGCGTTCTCTGCCACTGCGCCCCTTCGCCCTGTCCGTCACCAGTCTCGCGTCACGGACCCGCCATCGCGCCTGGGGCCGAGCGATCGGGAGCGGGGCAAATGCCAGGGTGGTGGACGTCAGCGCCGGGGTGGGCGTCCCGAAGAACAGGGGTAGTAGCGGAACGGGACCGTTCGTAGGCTTGCATCATGGGTGAGGAGCGACGGCGGCGCTTCCGTTGACGGCGATGCACGGGAGCAGGAGCGCATTCGGCATGGCCGCACTGGTGGTGACCGTGGCCGTGGTCGTGGCCTCGCTCACCGTGGCCGTGGCCTGGCTCTTGCTACCATCGCCGACCATCGCCGACCACTCGACCGCCGCCTCCGGCCCGCCCTCCGTCGTCCAGCGTCTGGCCGTGCCGGCCTATGTCGATCCGGTGCACGCTGCCTCCTCGTGGGAGCAGCTCGGCGGCGTCACCGCCCGGGGCGGTCGGGATCGTCGTGGCCAACGTGGCCAATGGACCCGGCACACAACCCAATGCGGACTGGGCGGCGGTGATCCACAGCGCCCATGCGTCGGGGAGCCGAGTGCTCGGCTATGTGGACACGGGCTACCTCGGTAGCCCGTCGTTCGCCCACGCCGACGGCCTGCCCACGCGCTCGGGAGCGTTCGGCCCCGAGGCCTGGCTATCGCAGATCCAAGCGGACATCGATGCGTGGTACCGGTTCTACGGGTCCGACCTCGGTGGCATCTTCTTGGACGAGTCGACCAGCGCCTGTGGGCCGACGGCCGGATCGAACCGGTACGCCGACGCCTACCGGACGCTCGGGGACCGTCTACGGGTGGCCGATCCCGGTGCGGTTACGGTGCTCAACCCGGGGATCGCCGTCCCGCGCTGTTACGCGGCGGCCGCCGATGTCCTGGTCACCTTCGAGGGCAGCTACGCCAACTACACCGGCGCCCCCGACGCCGTGGGTCAGGACTTCGAGCCGCTGACGTGGACGCCGGCCGGACCCGAACAGATCTGGCACATCGTCTACGGGGCCATCTCCACCGGCGAGATGGAGCACGCCATGGACCTCAGCCGCCAGCGGGGCGCCGGATACGTCTACGTCACCGACGCCGGTCTGCCCAATCCGTTCGGTGCCCTTCCGCCGGCCGACTACTGGGCGGCCGAGCTGGCGCAACGGGCCCCGTGACCGCTGACCCGCTGGTCCGGGTGACGTAGGGCCGCAGCGCGGTGGGCTGCCTCGGTGAAACGGGGAGCGTCGGTGGCCGCCGTTCCACGGTCGGAGCGCGCTGGGTCGTTGGAAGGTTCCTCACACCGCCGAGGCGCGCAACATCTCGCCGGACTCGCCCTCGTCGTCGCCGCCGGCCAGGGCTTCGGAGAGGTCCTGGCGGCCGTCGACCCCCAGCTTGCGATAGGCCTTGGCCAGATGGCCCTCCACCGTCTTCAAGGTCACGAACAGGTCGTCGGCGATCCGTTGGTTGGTGAGACCGTCGGCCGCCATGCGCACGACTCGGAGCTCGGAGGGGGTCAGTGATTCCGGACCCACGAGACCCAGGCGGCGGGGACGGGCCCCGGCGGCCCGGAGTTGCTCGCCGGCCAGCTCCAACAGCTGGTGGGCCCCGCACAGGGAGGCCAAGCTGGCGCCCTGTCGGAGGACGCTCCGGGCCTCCTCTTTGCGGTTCTGGTCGATCAGCGTCGTGCCGAGGTCGACCAGGGCGTGGGCGCGTTCGAGTCGGGCCTCGGAGGTCTCGAGCACCTCCACGGCCTCGGTCAGCAGCCCGACGCGCCGGTCGAGATCCGAGGTGGCGGCGGCCGAGGCGCGCAGCGCCATCCCGATGAGGCGGGGTGCACCGAATGCCCGGGCCAGACGGAGGTTCTCGTCCGCCAGCTCTCCCGCCTGCTCCCAGGCCTCCTGCTCCGCCAGCGCCATCACCGCGTCGGCGCGCCAGGGGACCATGGCGGCGTTGAGTATTCCTGCCCGGTCGGCCGCCTCGCCGGCGGCCGTGAACGCCTCGAGTGCCCGTCCGGCGTGGCCGCGGGCCATGAGCAGGCGACCCCGCTCGATCTCCGAGAGCGCACGGAACACGGTGAGCTCGATGCCGCCGGAGTCCATCGCGTCGGCCAACCGTTCAGCCTCGTCCAACCGGCCCTGTTGCACGAGCACGTCGATATGACCGGTCAACGGGCGTGGCCCGGGGCCAGCGTGCTCATGGGGCATGCCCTCTTCGGTACGCGTGCACTCCTCGTCCGCAGCCACAAGGGATCCCTGCCACAACAAGGAGATGGCGGACAGCGCCGAGATGCGTCGTTGGACGAGCAGTGGATCGGCTCCCGCCGGTCGCATCAACGCGCGGGCGAGGACGTCGTCCACCATGGCGAAGCGATCGGTGCAGAGCAGACCGAACAGCGCCGTGGCCTGGATCCATCCCCCCATCGGCTCCGCGTCGACCAGCTGCTCCACATCCACCAGCTGCTCGAGGGCCGCAGCCACGTCATCGCTGGCCAGGTCGGGGGAGGACAGTACGTAGCGCAGGCTGACAACCGAGCGCGCCCGTCGGGTGGTCGCCGTCCGGTTGTCACCCGGCTCGGCCAAGAGGGTGCGGAGCCGCTCCAGGCACTCGACCCGGTCCTCGACCGAGTCCAATGCCATGGTCAGGGTCAGTTCCAGCTCGATCCTGAGGTCCCGGTCGACCCCGTTGAGCTGACTCCTCAGCTCCAGCAGCGTGGTGAGCATCTCGGCACGCAGGGTCGGGTCCCCGGCCAGATGGCCGAGGAGGTCCACACCCACCCTGACCATCGTGCCACCATCGAAGTCGCCGAGTTCGACCGCTCGCCGGAGGTGGACGAGGGCCAGCGCCCCCCGCTCGGCCGCCTCGGCGGCGGCCAGGTCGAGGTAGAGCGCGGTGCGTCGTTCGGACAGCGGGGACTCGGCCAGTGCCCGCTCGAGGCAGCGGAGCGCCAGGTCGCCCTCACCGGCGGCCTGGGCCCGGCGCCCGATCTGCTGCAGGCGGTCGGCGATGTCGAGGTCGCCGGCGGGCTCGGTGGCGAGCAGGTGGCCGGCCACGGTGGCCCCGTCGGCCCCGTGGGCGTCGAGGAGCTGGGCGGCGGCGGCATGGAGCTCGGACCGGCGGGCTGACGGGATGTCGTGGTAGACGGCACGACGGAGGAGCGGTGAGGTGAAGCGGAACGGTCGCCCGGGTTGGAGGAGCTCCATCCGTTGGGCGTCTTCAGCGGCCCGGTCGGCGGTTGGGGCATCCACCATGGCCAGTTGGCGGGCCAGGGTGGGGTCGGCTGACTCGCCGAGCACGGCAGCCGCCTGCAGCAGGTCGGCCGTCGTCGCCGGCAGGTGGGCCAGGCGGGTCAGCACGAACTGGGTGATCTTCGGCGCCCGCACCAGTTCGACCGAGGGGGCCATGGCGGCCGTGGGGGCCACCGAGGCCCGCAACAACGAGGGGAGTAGGGCCTTGAGGAGGAAGGGTGACCCTCCGGTGGCTTCGGTGCAGGCCCGCACGAACGCCGGGTCGGGTCGGACCTCGAAGAACGCGGTCAGGATGGCGTCCACGCTCGGATCATGGAGGGGCTCGAGGATGAACTGTCTGGTGTCCGGTTCGGTGAGCAGCCCATCGATGGCCCGGAGGCCGCCGCCCACCTGGAGCGGGCGTGAGGCGAGGACGAGCCAAATCTGTTGATGGTCGAGCCGACGGACCAAGAAGCGGAGCACGGCCAGGCTGTCCGGGTCGGCCTCGTCGGCATCGTCGACGACCATGAGGACCGGGGCGTTCTGGCGGAGGGCCAGGACCATCCGGTGGAACAGGGAGGCGATCTCGCGGTCGTTGGACGCGGGGTGATCGGACGGGAGCTGGCCTTCGGGCGCGGTGTGCCGCCCGGCCACGAGCTGCTCGAGGGTACGGGCCCGCTCCTGGGCCTCGAGGTTGCCCTCGGCGCGGGCTTGGGCCGCCTCGATCAACCGGCCGAGCACGGCGAACGGGGTCTGCTCCTCGAGTGCCCCTCCCTGGGCCCGGAGCACCATGCAGCCGGCACGGGCGGCCATATCGGCCGCCGCATTGACGAGCGCTGTTCGGCCCGAGCCCCAGGTCCCCTCGATGGCGATGCAGGGGCTGGGCACAGCCAGCGAGCCGTTGAAGAGGGCGTCGAGCTCGTCGAGGAACACGCTGCGTTCGAACAGGCGGGGGCCCCGGTGACCTCGGGAACGACGGTCCGGCACCGGCGAGTCGATCACGGTCATGGCCGCACCGCCGGACCGGGAAGGAGGGCGGCCGCGGCGCGGGCCATCGCGGACCGAGAACCTGTCACTACGAGAACGGTTTGCATGGAAAGCAGCCCTGCCCCTGCCGGATCGCTTGCACTATGGAATTGCTGACTGAAACGCGGACGATCTCTCGCGAAGTGACCACTCAGCCACTGAGAGCGCCCACTCAGCATGGTATGGCACAGAACGCAGTTAAGGCAACGGTCCCGATCCGGGCGCCGCTCCTCACCGGGACCCCGGTGGCGGAAGTGGAGGGACGGTTAGCGTTCGGTCGATGAACGCCGTCGTGTGGAACGCCCCAGGTCAGGAGCTAGCGGCGGATCAGAGGTTCGTTCTGGCGGTTGACCTGGGCACCAGCGGGCTCAAGGTCGGCCTGGTCTCGATGACCGGGGTCATCGCCTGGCATGAGCAGGCATCCCTCGCCACCCGGGTGGACGGCGACGCCGCCACCCAGGATGCCTCCCGGTGGTGGACGCTGGTCTGTCAGGGGGTGAGACGGGGGCTGGGCTCAGGCGTCGTGCGGCCCGATCAGGTGCTGGCGGTCAGCGTCACCGGGCAGTGGGCCAGCACCGTGCCCGTCGACGCCGCGGGCGAGCCCGTAGGCCCGTGTCTCCTGTGGATGGACACCCGGGGGAGGCCCTATTCCCGTGCGGTCATCGCCGGACCGGCGGCCGGGTACGCGCCGGTGACCACCCTCTCGTGGATCCGGCGGTCAGGTGGTGCCCCTTCCCCCTCGGGAGCCGACCCCATCGGGCACATCCTCTACCTGCAGGCGGCGGAGGCCGCGGGATCATCCGGGGCCCCGGATCCCGCTCCGGGCTCACCGGCTTCTGCCGGGGCGCGTCCTGTCCGGGCTGCCAGGTGGTTCCTCGAGCCGGTCGACTACCTGTCCATGTGCTTCACGGGAGCGGCGGCGGCATCGTACGCCTCCATGGCCGGGGCCTGGCTCACCGACAACCGCCGCCTCGACGTCCTCGACTACGACCCGGTGCTGGTGGGCCGCTCCGGTGTCGACCCCGCCCGACTCCCGCCACTCCATCGCACCGGCAGCGTCATCGGCACCGTCCGTCCCGAGGTGGCCCGTGAGCTCGGCCTCCCGGCCGGCGTGCCGGTCGTGGCCGGCACGCCGGATCTCCACTCGGCGGCCTGCGGTGCGGGGGCCGTACTCGACTACCAGGCCCATCTGGCCGTGAGCACCAGCGCGTGGATCGGGGCGCCGGTGCCGTTCAAGAAGACCGACGCCTTCCACCAGGTGGCCAGCGTTCCGGGCCTGGGCGGCGGCGGGTACATGATCGCCGACAACCACGAAACCGGTGGGGCCTGCCTCGACTGGGTGTGCGGCGTGGTGCCGGGACTCCTCGATGCCGACGGTCGTCCCGACTTCGGCCGGGCGCTCGCCCTGGCCGCGGAGGCCCGGCCGGGCTCGTCGGGCGTGATCTTCACGCCGTGGCTGCGCGGCGAGCGGTCACCGGTGGAGGACCGCCACGCCCGCGCCGGCTTCCACAACCTCTCCCTCACCGTCGCCCGGGCCGACCTGGTGCGGGCGGTCCTGGAGGGTGTGGCGTTCAACAACCGGTGGCTACACGAGGCGGTCGAACGCTTCGCCAAGCGACGGCTCGACCCTCTCCGGATGGTCGGGGGTGGGGCCCAGTCGGACCTGTGGTGCCAGATCCACGCCGACGTGATGGACAGGACCATCGAGCGGGTCGGCCAACCGGTGCTGGCCAATCTGCGGGGCGCCGCCCTCATCGCCGCCATGGCCCTCGGGGCCGTGCTGCCGTCCGAGGTGGCGGCGCTGGTGCCCGTGGACACCGTGTTCCGACCGGATCCGGGCCGCCGGGCCACCTACGATCACCTCTTCAACGCCTTCCCGGATCTCTACCGTGCGCAACGCGGGACGTTCGCCCGACTCAACCGCCGGAGTGCGCCGAGGCGGCGCCGGTAGGCCCGAGGACGGCGCGCCCACCGCCTCGGCCGTGACGAGCCGCGTCTACCATGGCCGCCTGCGGTCAGGAGACCGGTCGGAGGAGCGGGGTCCGACAACCGTCAAGGGGGACGTGCCGATGGGCCGAAGGAAATGGCTGCTGGTGGTAGCCCTGGCCACCGTGCTGGCCGCTCCGTCGGCGGTGGGGACCGATCCGGCCGGGGCCGCGGCTCCCCATCCGCCAGCTCCGTCGCCCGCCGTCACGACCGACGCCACCGCCGGCTCCGAGAGCGGTCACGGCTCGATCGGCCAGGCGTATCTGCTCGGCGGTGTGCCCGGTGCCCAGGCGACCCTGGTCGACGCCTCCGGCCGGCGCGTGGGCCGGGGACGGGTCGACGCCCAGGGCAGCCTGATCATCCGCGGCGTGGCGCCCGGCAGCGGGTACCGGTTCCGCACCACCGACGGCAGCACGACGGCGTCCACGGGAGGGTTCCGCGTCCTCTCCACCGGCGACACACCGCCCGAGTCGTTCTACCGCGCCCAGCACCTGGAGGTGGGACTGAACTACATCACCATGCGTGACGGCGTGTCCCTGGCGGCCACGGTGCGCCTCCCACCGGGGAAGACCCTGGCCGACGGTCCGTTCCCCACGGTGATCGAGGAGTCGGGCTATGCCATCGCCGCGCCGCACAGCCTGATCGACGCCGAGCTCCACCTGAACGGAGCGTCCACCTCGGACCCCCTCGTCCCCGACTCCGCCACCGTGGTGGGCTCACTGGTGGCGCCGCTGCTCGGCTTCGCCACCATCAGCCTCCAGATGCGGGGGACGGGCTGCTCCGGCGGGGCCTTCGACCTGTTCGACCTGCCCACCACCTACGACGGGTACGACGCCGTGCAGATCGCCGCGGCCCAGCCGTGGGTGGCCAATCACAAGGTGGGGATGGTGGGCATCTCCTTTTCGGGGATCTCCCAGATGTTCGTGGCCGGGACCCGGCCCCCGGGCCTGGCGGCCATCGCCCCCATGAGCCTCACCGACGATCTCTACTCCACCGGCTTCCCCGGTGGCATGTTCAACAGCGGATTCGCCGGCTCCTGGCTGGCGCAGCGCCAGTCCGACGCCGAGGTGGCCCCGGCCGGCGGCCAGGCGTACGCCAAGGCCCTGATCAGCCAGGGGGACACCAGGTGCCTGGCCGACCAGGCCCTGCACGGGCAGGCCCAGAACATCCAGACCCTGTTGAGCCAGGCCGCCCACTACGTGCCTTCCCTCTACGTGCAACGGGCCCCGGCCACCTGGGCCCGGCGGGCCGACGTCCCCGTGTTCGTGTCCGGTGCCTTCCAGGACGAGCAGACCGGGGGCCAGTGGCCGGCCATCATCAAGGATCTCTCCCACGACCCACGGGTGTGGGCCACCATCACCAACGGGACCCACATCGACTCCCTGGGCCCGGGCACCATCACCCGCTGGCTCGAGTTCTTGGACCTCTACGTGGCCGACAAGGTGCCCACCCCCTCGGCGACCCTTACCTCGTTGGCCCCGGCGCTCTACTCCCAGGTGGTCGGGGCCCCGTCCGGCCCTGTTGCCCCGGTGGCCTACACCGACGAGCCCACCCTCGCCGCCGCCCGGGCCGCCTTCCAGGCACAGCCCCGGGTACGGGTCCTGTTCGACAACGGCGGCGGGAGTGCCGGACCCGGGGCCATGCAACCGGTGTGGAGCCAGGACTACACCTCCTGGCCGCCACCACAGGCCCGGCCGGCCACCTTCGGTCTCGGACCGGGGGGATCACTCACGGCCACGTCGCTCACCCCGGGCTCCGCCAGGCCGGTCCCGTCGGCCACGGTGGCGTTCCGGCCGGACCCCTCGGCCCGACCGGCCGACGACCTCCCCACCGGCAACCCCTGGGCGGCCCTCCCGCCGTATCAGTGGGTCCCCGCCACCGGATCGCACGGCCTCGGCTTCATCTCGACCCCCCTGACCGGGGACGTGGTGGCCGTCGGTCCGGCCAGTCTCGACCTGTGGGTGGAGAGCACGGCGGCCGATACCGACCTGCAGGCCACCATCTCGGAGGTACGGCCGAACGGCCAGGAGCTGTTCGTCCAGACCGGCGAGCTACGGGCCAGTGATCGCGCCCTCGACCGCTCGGCGTCGACGGCCACCGACCCCGTCCCCACCTACGCCCGGGCCACCGCCTCCCCGCTCCCGAGTGGGCGGTTCACCGAGGTCCGAATCCCCATCGAACCGTTCGCCTACGCCTTCCGGACCGGCTCGCGGATCCGGGTGTCCGTCACCGCTCCGGGGGGTGACCGGCCGGCCTGGCAGTTCGCCACCTATTCGACGGGTGGTGCGGTCACCGACACCGTGGGTCTCGGAGGCGCCCATCCGTCCGCCCTTGTCCTCTCGGTGGTGAAGAGGGTCACCCCGCCCGACGCCCAACCGGCATGTCCATCGCTGCGGGGCCAGCCCTGTAGGGCCTACGTGGCCGCGGCCAACGGGGGATGAGCGCCACCGGCCCTCGCACTACGGTCGGCTGGATGGTGGTGAGGGCATGACCGGATCGTGACCATCCGCCCGTGGAGTGATCATCTGGCGCGCGGTCGGGCCATGGCCGTGGCCGACCTCTCGTCCCGGGGCACGTTGGTAGCGGCCTGGTCCCGACGCTGGAACGAGGAGCCCGGCGCCCTCTTGTGGTTGGAGCCACACGTCGTGGAGACGGACCCGTCGGATGCGGGCTCTCCTCCGGGTCGGTGGTGGACCGCCGGTGCGTTCGACGCCGCCACCCGCCGAGCGGCCGGTCGCTTCCGTGCCGCCGGTCTCGAGGTGGGGGACCGGGTGGTGTGGTCCACGCCGTCGTCGGTGGCGTCCCTCGTGGCCCACGTCGGGGCCCTCCGGGCCGGGTTGGTGGTCGTGCCGGCCAACACCGCCTACTCCGAGCGGGAGCTGGCCCACATCGTCGGTGACGTCGGTGCGTCTGCCGCCATCGTCGACCGGGCCGACCAGGCCGAGTGGGTGCGCCGGGCCGCCCCGGGCCCGGTCGTGGTCACCGGGCCCGACCTGGACCTGGCGGACGGGGACCCGGGAGCCCTGGATGCCGTCGGGCCCGACGATCCCGCGTTGATCTGCTTCACCTCGGGTACCACGGGCGTCCCCAAAGGTGCCGTGCTCCGCCACCGGAACCTGCTGGCGGCCACGGAGGCGGTGGTGGCGGCATGGCGCTGGACCGCCGAGGACCGCCTGGTCCACTGCCTGCCCGTCTTCCACGCCCACGGCCTGGCCGTCGGCGTCTACGGCACCCTCCTGGCCGGCGGATCGGCCGTCCTCCTTCCGGGATTCGACCCCGGGGCAGTGGCCGCGGCGGCCGAGGACCACGCCGCCACGCTTTTCTTCGGGGTGCCTACCATGTACCACCGGCTGGTCGGGTCCGGACAGATCGGACGCCTCTCGGGCCAGCGGTTGTGCGTGTCCGGCTCCGCCCCCCTGTCGGCCCAGCTGCACCGAGCGGTCACGGCGGCCAGCGGCATCGTGGTCCTCGAGCGCTACGGCATGACCGAGACCTTGATGAACGTGTCCAACCCCTACGAGGGTGAGCGAAGGGCCGGCACGGTGGGATTCCCCCTCCCCGGCGTGGAGGTGCGCCTGGCCGGGGACGATGAGATCCTGGTCCGGGGGCCCAACGTGTTCGACGGCTACTGGGAACGACCGGAGGCCAACGCCGAGATCTTCGTGGCGGCCGACGATGCCGACGTCGGGGGCCTCCCGTGGTTCCGGACCGGTGACGTGGGTGAGGACTCGGAGGGCTACCTGGTCATCCGGGGGCGCACCAAGGAGATGATCATCTCGGGGGGATTCAATGTCTATCCCGGCGAGGTCGAAGAGGTCCTGGTCACCCACCCCGGGGTGGCCGAGGTGGCGGTGACGGGGACGCCGTCGGACGAGTGGGGCGAGGTGGTGACGGCCTGGATCGTCCCTGACGGGCGCTCACCCACCGCCGAGGATCTGGCCCGGTTCACGCAGTCGACGCTGGCGCCCTACAAGCGGCCCCGGTTGGTGCACGTGGTCGACGAACTGCCCCGCAACGCCCTCGGCAAGGTGGTCCGCAGCCAGCTGGGATCCCCCTGAGCGCTCCCACCCGGCTCCGCCCCCGTGGTCCGGATGCTCAGGAGCGACCGGCCGTTCGGGAGCGACCGGCCGTTCAGGAGTCCAGCTGGTCGGACAGCCAGGAGCACACCGCATCGAGCCACAGCCGCTGGCCCATCCCCTCACAATGCCCTCCGGCACCCTCGGCCACGGTGAACTGGCGGAACTGCTTGGGACAGGTCAGGGCGTCGAACAGCTTGCCGCTCTGACTGGCGAAGTCGCCCTCTCCCTCGGTCACCATGGTCGGACAGGCGATGTGCTCGGCCCGGCCCTCGAGGGTGTAGGTGACCAGCAACCGGAGCCAGTCGCCGAAGGTCGGTGCCCCCATGGCCGCCATGCGGGCGCCGTAGAACTCACGGCTGCGGTCATCGCCCAGGAACCCTTCCAGCTGGGCGTCCATGGCCGGATCGCCGTCGAGGACCCGTTGCCAGTCCTCGGCCGCGAACATCGAGACGAACCGCGACGTGAAGTCGTACTGGCCGGGATCGCAGACCAGGGCGCGGAGGCGGGGCTCGGCGCTCGCCCCCCGTGGGGCCAGGTAGCCACCCAGGCTCCGACCGACCATGGCCACCCGCTCAGGGGCCACCACACGCTGATGCAGGGTCCACTCCATCACGGCGTTGACCACCACCTCGAAGTCGGGTCGCATGGTCACGCCGTGCTCGATGAGCTGGCCGCCCTGACCCGGTCCGTCCCAGGCCAGGGCGTTCCAGCCCATGGCCAGTGCACCGTGGACGCCGTACTTGTACATCTCCTCGCACGTGCTGTCGAAGCCCACGGGGAAGAGCACGGTCGGTCGGGGCGTCGGATCGTCTCCTTCGGGTCGGAAGAGGTAGCCGTTGAGCGGGACGGGATCGAACGGGATCGACACCGCCTCGACGTGCCACGCCAGGTGACCGAGGGCCCGTCGGAAGAGATCCCGCTGGCCGCGGTAGGCCGACTGCACCCGCGGGTCACCGAGGTCGTGGCGCAGGAAGAAGTAGGCCTGGCGCCGGTACTCGGCCGCCCGCAGGTAGCCGGGCCCGGCCAACGCCCCATGACCACGGTCGGCGGCCCGGTCGGCCGCCTCCTCGGCGCGTGCGGACGTGGCCGCCCACTCGTCGAACCACTGGTCGTAGCGGCCCGGCTCCACGCGTTGGGCCGTGGCCAGCGCCTCACCCAGGTCGGCCGACCCGACCAGGGTGCCGATGAGGGTGCGGGCCAGCTGGGCGTCCATGTCGGGATCCTCGTGCAGGGCCACGGTCTGCTCCTCTCGGCGCTGGTCCGGTCTCCGGTCGACGTCGACGCTAGCGGCCACGACGCCGCCATTTGGACTACTCGGTGAAGTCCCCGATCCCGAGTCGCAGCTTCTTGATGATGCGCATCAGGTGCCGGAGGTCACCCGGGCTGAGCCCGTCCAGACCGAAGGCCACCTCGTTGACCGCCCGGGTGGCCTGCCGGGCCAGCCGGCGCCCCTCGTCGGTGATCTCGGCCAGGGTGGTCCGACCGTCGGTCGGGTGGGGGAGTCGCCGGACCAGTCCCTGTTGCTCCAGCCGGTCGATGATGTTGGTGACGCTGGTGGGGTGGATCATCAGGCGCTGCCCCATCTTGCCGAGGGGGAGCACCCCCTGTCGGCTGTAGAGGAGAAGGACCAGGCCCTCGTAGCGGGCGAAGGTCAGGCCGAAGGGGCGCAGGGCCCCGTCCACGGCGGCCAGCACCACCTGCTGGGCCCGCATGATCGAGGTGGCGGCGGCCATGGCGTCGCTGACGTCGGGCTGCCATCGGGCCGACCACTGGAGGCGCGCCTCTTCGATAGGGTCGAACTCGAGGGGTTCGGTGGCCACCGGATGACGCTATCCGGATCCGGAGGTGAGCGAGGGATGGACCCGACGGGCCCCAGGAGGAACGTGGAGACACTCGAGGACGACCTTGGCCATCCCCTCGACCTCGATGGTCACCCCGTCCGGGTGGTTTCGCTGGTCCCGTCCCTCACCGAGGCCATCGCCTCCACGGTGCCCGACCGCCTCGTGGGGGCGACCGACTGGTGCACCCATCCGGTGGGCCTCGATGTCCCCCGCGTCCGCGGGACGAAGAATCCCGACCACGCGGCCATCGACGCACTCCGCCCGGACCTGGTGGTGGTCAACCGGGAGGAGAACCGTCGGATCGACGTCGAGCGGCTCCGTGCTGCCGGCATCCCGGTGTGGGTGACGGTGATCGAGTCGGTCGACCAGGCCCTGGCCACCATGCGGAGACTGCTCGTCGACGTCCTCGGCGCTGACGAGCCGGACTGGCTGTCGGCGGCCACCGAGGAGTGGGGCCGTCCGGCCGACCTGACCCCGGCGCGGGTGGTGGTGCCGATCTGGCGGGACCCCTGGATGGTGGTGGGTGGGCGAACGTTCACCGGCGACCTGGTGGGCCGACTGGGCCTGACCCATGTGTTCGACGGTGCGGATCGGTACCCGAAGGTCGACCTGCCCGACGTGGTGGGTATCGGGGCCGAGCTGGTCCTGTTGCCCGACGAGCCCTATCCCTTCGCCCCTGACGACGGGCCCGAGGCCTTCCCCGGGATTCCGAGCGCCCTGGTGTCCGGCCGGGACCTCACGTGGTACGGACCGTCGATGGCCACGGCGCGCTCGACGTTGTCGGCCCTCGTCGAGGCCGCCCTCGGTCAAGGGTGAGTCGGAGGGCACGGCCGGCCGGAGCGCACTCAGACGTTCCTGCGGTAGGCCCCGCCCACCTCGAAGAGCGTGCTCGTGATCTCGCCCAGCGTGGCGTGACGCACCGTGGTCATCAGCTCGGCGAACACGTTGCCCCCGTCGAGGGCGACCTGGCGTAGGGAGTCCAGGGCCGTCCCCCGGTCGAGGGCGTGGCGTCCCTGGTAGTCACGGAGCCGGGTGAGCTGGCGCTGCTTCTCCTCTTCGGTGGACCGGGCCAGCTCCATGGGCGCGTGGGGGCCGTCCTGGGCCGGGGCGGTGAAGGTGTTCACGCCGACGATCGGGAGGCTACCGTCGTGCTTCTTGTGCTCGTAGAGCATCGAGTCGTCCTGGATCCGGCCCCGCTGGTAGCCGGTCTCCATGGCTCCGAGCACGCCGCCGCGCTCGCTGATGCGGTCCAGCTCGGCCAGGACCGCCTGCTCCACGAGGTCGGTGAGCTCCTCCACGATGAAGCTGCCCTGGAGGGGGTTCTCGTTCATGGCCAGGCCCCACTCCTTGGTGATGATCATCTGGATGGCCAGGGCCCGACGGACGGACTCCTCGGTCGGGGTGGTGACCGCCTCGTCGTAGGCGTTGGTGTGCAGGCTGCCGGCGTTGTCGTAGATGGCGCACAGGGCCTGCAGGGTGGTGCGGATGTCGTTGAACGCCATCTCCTGGGCGTGGAGTGAACGTCCGGAGGTCTGCACGTGGTACTTGAGCTTCTGGGAGCGCTCGTTGGCGCCGTAGCGCTCCTTCATGGCGATGGCCCAGATGCGACGGGCCACCCGGCCGATCACGGTGTACTCGGGGTCCATGCCATTCGAGAAGAAGAAGGAGAGGTTGGGGGCGAAGTCGTCGACGCTCATGCCCCGGGCCAGGTACGACTCCACGTAGGTGAAGCCGTTGGCCAGTGTGAAGGCCAGTTGGGTGACGGGGTTGGCCCCCGCTTCGGCGATGTGATACCCAGAGATGGATACCGAGTAGAAGTTCCGCACGTGGTGGTCGATGAACCACTCCTGCATGTCCGCCATGACGCCGAGGGAGAACTCGGTGGAGAAGATGCAGGTGTTCTGGCCCTGATCCTCCTTCAGGATGTCGGCTTGCACCGTGCCCCGAACCGTGCGGAGCACCTCGGCGGTGATGGCGTCGCGTTCGTCTGGCGTCGCCGGGCGGTCCCGCTCGGACCGCAGCCGGTCGATCCGCTGGTCGATGGCGGTGTTGAGGAACATGGCCAGGATGGTGGGAGCCGGGCCGTTGATAGTCATGGACACCGACGTGGTCGGGTCGCAGAGGTCGAACCCGTCGAAGAGGGCCTTCATGTCGTCGAGGGTGGCGATGGAGACCCCCGAGGTGCCGATCTTGCCGTAGATGTCGGGGCGCTCGTCGGGGTCGAACCCGTAGAGGGTCACCGAGTCGAAGGCCGTGGACAGGCGGGTGGCGGGCTGGCCCTCGGCCAGCAGGTGGAAGCGCCGGTTGGTCCGGAAGGCGTCGCCCTCGCCGGCGAACATCCGGGCCGGGTCCTCGCCCTCCCGCTTGAAGGGGAACACGCCGGCGGTGAAGGGGAAGTGACCGGGCAAGTGCTCGGCCCGGAGCCACCGGACCAGCTCGCCATGCTCGCTGGCCCGGGGGAGGGCCACCCGTGAGATGCGACTTCCGGTCAGTGAGGTCCTCCACAGAGGTGGACCGACGCCGGACTCGTCCGCACGCCCTTCGGGTTCGGGGTCCTCGTCGGTGTAGGTCAGGGTTGAACGGAGAGCGGCCCACTCCTCGAGCAGGCGTCGGCTCTCGGGGTCCCGGTCCTTGTCGACCTGGGCCACCAGGGCACCGAGGTTCCCGGTGTCAACGCTGCGGGCCTGGCCGAGCGCCAGGACCGAGGTCAGCTGCTCGGCCTGTCGGGCCTCGTCGGCCAGCCGGTCGGTGGTGGCGTGGTAGCCCTCGACGGCCTCGGCGATCTCGGCCAGATAGCGGCGCCGGTTGGCCGGGATGATGGCGGTGGCGTGCGTCGACTGGCGACCGGTGGACGGTGCCAGCACGCCCTCGGTGGCCGGCAACCCCTCGGCCACCAGCAGGCCCTTCAGCCGATGGAACAGGGCGGTCACCCCGTCGTCGTTGAACCGGGAGGCGATGGTGCCGAACACCGGCTCATCCCCGGTCTCGGCCGAGGAGCCCCGGTGGTCCCGACCCCACTGACGGCACACCTGACGGAAGGCATCGTCCGCACCCCGGCGGTCGAACTTGTTGATGGCCACCACGTCGGCCAGCTCCAGCATGCCGATCTTCTCGAGCTGGGACGCGGCACCGTACTCGGGGGTCATCACATAGAGCGAGACATCGGCGATGTCGGTGACGGCGGCGTCACCCTGGCCGATGCCCGGGGTTTCCACGATCACCAGGTCGAATCCGGCGGCACCGCACGCCGCGATGGCCAGGGGGAAACGGGCCGGCAGCTCGGAGTGCGATCCGCGGGTGGCCAGGGACCGGAAGAAGACGTTGGGGGTGTCGATGGCGTTCATGCGGATGCGGTCACCGAGGAGGGCGCCCCCGCCCCGCCGCCGGGTGGGGTCGACCGCCAACACGGCGATGGAGAGCTTGTCCTCCTGATCGAGTCGGAACCGGCGGATCAGCTCGTCGGTGAGCGACGACTTCCCCGAACCGCCCGTCCCGGTGATCCCCAGCACCGGAGGCGGCCGTTGGTCGAAGCGGGCCTGGAGGCGCTTCGCCTCAGCCGCGTCGAGCGCGTCGGCCTCGATGTGGGTGATCCACCGGGCCAGGGCACCGGGGTCGCCGGCCAGGAGCGACTCCATCGGTGGTGGTGGGCCGGTGGCCAGGTCGCGGTCGCACTCGGCGATCAGGAGGTTGATCATCTGATCCAGGCCGAGCTGTTGTCCGTCGGACGGCGAGAAGATCCGTCGCACCCCATAGGCCTCGAGTTCCTCGATCTCGGAGGGCACGATGACCCCGCCCCCGCCCCCGTAGATCAAGATGTCATCGCGTCCCTCAGCGGCCAGCCGGTCGACCAGGTAGCGGAAGTACTCCACGTGGCCGCCCTGGTAGGAACTGATGGCCACACCCTGCACATCCTCGGCGATCGCCGCGGTGACCACCGCGTCCACCGACCGGTTGTGACCCAGGTGGATGACCTCGGCCCCTTGGGCCTGCAGCAGGCGCCTCATGATGTTGATGGCGGCGTCGTGGCCGTCGAACAGGCTGGCCGCAGTGACGAACCGGACCGGGTGCTCGGGTCGGTGGAGTTCGCTCACCATCGGGTGGCGTGACACAGAGCGGCACAGCGTGCCTCGGGGATCGATGGCGTCATGCCATCAGATTACTACAACGTCCTACTAAATGTCGACGGTCACGGTCCCGGCCGTGACCTGGACCGGAGCAGCCCCTCCGGCCGGAAGTAGTGTCCTCGGGGCGCTGGACACGGCGTGCGACGGGCGGGGGCCTGCCCCGCCGGGATGCAGCGAAGGAGACGACGATGGAGTTCGAGGAGATCGACTACGCAGTGGCCGACGGCATCGCCACCATCACCCTCAACCGACCCGACCAGCTGAACGCCTTCAACGCCAGAATGGTCCTCGAGCTGTTGGAGGCCATCGACAGGGTGGACGCTGATGACGACGTGAAGGCCGTCATCCTGACCGGCAACGGGCGGGCCTTCAGCGCCGGAGCCGACCTGTCGGCGGGGGCGCAGACCTTCGACTATGACGACGACCGGAGTGGGGGCGCGGTCGGAGCTGAGCGGGTGGCTGACTCGCCGGCACCCCGCGACGGGTGCGGCCGGATCACCCTGCGGCTGTTCGACTGCCTGAAGCCGGTCATCTCGGCCGTCAACGGTGCGGCCGTGGGGATGGGGGTGACGTTGCTGCTGGCGACCGACATCCGCCTGGCCTCGGAGCGGGCCCGGTTCGGGTTCGTCTTCACCCGCAGGGGCATCGCCCCCGAAGGTGCGTCCACCTGGTTCCTACCCCGGCTCGTCGGCGTGGCCCAGGCTGCGGAGTGGCTCTACACCGGACGGCTGTTCGACGCCGAGGAGGCACGGTCCGGAGGACTGGTCCGCAGTGTCCATCCCCCCGAAGAGTTGCTGGGTGCGGCGCGGGATCTGGCGGCCGAGATCGCCGAGACGGCACCGGTCTCGGTAGCCCTCACCCGCCAGATGCTGTGGCGGATGCTGGGGGCCGATCATCCGATGGTCGCCCACCGGGCCGACTCCCGTGCCGTGTACGCCACCGGCGCCGGGCCCGACGCCCGCGAGGGTGTCCTGTCGTTCCTGGAGAAGCGCCCACCCCACTTCGTCGGCCGACCATCGTCTGAGCTCCCCGACATCTTCCCGGACTGGGTTGATCCGACCTATTCGTAGCGGTCTGGGGTCACCGCACTGCTTGGCCCCACGGACGGTGCCCCCCCAGGGTCAACCCCACCCCCAATCCACCTCCAGTCGGGCGGTGCGGGAGACTGGAGGGGTGCGCAAGCAGTACAGCTTCCGACCGGGCGACCAGGGTCTCGACGCCTGGGACGTAGACCGGTTGATCGAGGCCAGCGCCGGCCTCCCGGTCACCGACGTCGCCGTTGCGTCGATTGCCCAGGTGGACACCGACTACTGGTTCTGCTTCGGACCGACCCCGACCGTCCGGCGGATCATCGACCATGTCCGGCTCATCGAGGCGGTCGACTGCTCGTACCCGATCATTCTCGGTTCGGACGGACGAGTGATGGACGGCATGCACCGGGTCGTCCGGGCCATCCTCGAGGGCCGTCCAACCATCAGGGCCGTCCGGTTCGTGGTCGATCCGGAGCCGGACTACCGGAACTGCGCCCCGGACGATCTTCCCTACCCGGGGTCTGGAACCGGACCCTGAGGCGCATGGCCGGACCCGGAAGTGCCTCAGTCGGACGAGGGGAGGGGCTTGGCTTCCTTCAGTTCGAGCGTCTGCCCGTCTACGGCCAGAGCGCCCTCACCGGGCTTGCTGCACAGCAGTTCGACCGTCTGGTCGCCGTTCACGTACCGCTTGCCCAGGAGGGTTGACCCCTCAGCGCCAGGTTGCACCGCCCCGACGGGGACCTCCTCGTCAAGGCCCACCACGGGCACGCCGCCGATGGTGACGGCGACATCTCCTGTCGGTGCTCGGATCACGACAACCTCAGTGCTCCCCACTGCGCTGCGCAACCGTGTCCCAGGCTTCAACTCCACGACTGGTCCTTTCATCGGCCGGTGCCGGCCCGAGGATACATCGATTCCGGACCCGTCGGACCAGGGGAATCACGCCCGATCAGGAGGAATCCGAGGTCGGACGGCCAGTGGAGCCCCCTCAGCCGGAACAGTTCCCACCGACGGGAGGTGGATACACTCCCGGCATGTCGACCCATCGAGACCTCGTTCCCGACCCCTCCGGGGTCCACCGGTCGTTGACGGAGTCCCGGTGAGCCGTCCCCTCCCGCAGATCACACCGGAGAACGAGTTCTTCTGGACGGCGGGAGCCGACGGTGTGCTCCGCTTCCGGCGCTGTCAGGTCTGCCGGTCCTACCAGCACCCGCCGGGCCCGGTGTGTCGGACCTGCGGCTCTGCCGACCTGGTCCCCGAGGAGGTCAGCGGCCACGGCGTCGTCGTGGGCTTCACGGTCAACGAGCACCAGTGGAGTCCTGACTTTCCTCCCCCGTACGTGATCGCCATGGTGGCCATCGACGAGGACCCACGAGTCCGACTCACCACCAATCTGGTCGACCTACCGGTCGATCGGATCGAGGTCGGCCTTCGGGTCACGGTCCGCTTCGAGCACGTGGAGGACGTGTGGCTGCCGATGTTCACCCTGCGTCCCGATGTGACCGATCTCGGCCCCCTTCCTCCCGAGGAACGTGCCTCCGACTTCATCCGCCCCATGGCCAGCCCCGACAAGTTCGAGGACCGGGTGGCACTGACCGGCATCGGGATGTCCACCATCGGCCGTCGGCTGGGCGTGGATCCGCTCAGCCTCACTGTGGAGGCCTGCCGCCGTGCCGTGGCCGACGCCGGCCTCACGATGGCCGACATCGACGGCCTGTCGACCTATCCCGGCGGGGCGGCGGCCGGAGGTCACTCCGAAGGTGGCGTCACCGCGCTCGAGGAGAGTCTCCGTATCCGCCCCACCTGGTTCAACGGGGGGTCCGAGCTCCCGGGTCAGGGCGGATCGGTGGTGGCGGCCATGCTGGCCGTGGCCGCCGGCCTATGTCGACACGTGCTGTGCTTCCGGACCGTCTGGGAGGCAACGGCACAGGACCGTCTACGCAGGGGGGCGGCACCGCCGTCGGGCGGGGGGAGGATCGAGGGTGACTTCATGTCGTGGCGCCTGCCCTTCGGGGCGATGAGTGCCGGCAACTGGATCGGCATGAACGCATCGAACCACTTCGCCCGCTTCGGTACCACCCGGGACGCCCTGGCTACCATCGCCATCAACGCCCGCACCTTCGCCGGCCTCAACCCCGACGCCATCTACCGGCAACCGTTGACCCGGGACGACTACTACGGGGCCCGGATGATCACGACCCCGTTCGGCCTCTACGACTGCGACGTGCCCTGTGACGGCTCGATCGCCATCGTGGTGTCGGCCGTGGAGACAGCGATGGACCGCCCGCACCCCCCGGTGCTGGTCGACGCGGTGGGCACCCAGATCACCGAGCGGGTGAGCTGGGACCAGGGCACGCTGAGCCACGAGCCCCAGACGGCCGGCCCGGCGGCCCATCTGTGGTCGAGGACGAACCTCCGACCGGACGACGTGGATGTGGCGGAGCTCTACGACGGCTTCACCTTCAACTGCCTGAGTTGGCTCGAAGGCCTCGGCTTCTGCGGCATCGGCGAGGCCGGTGACTTCCTGGCCGAGCCGGCTCGGATCGGCCTGGGGGGTCAGCTGCCGTTGAATACCTTCGGTGGCCAGCTCTCGGCAGGTCGCACCCACGGGTACGGGTTCATCCATGAGGCCGTGGTCCAACTCCGGGGTGACGGCGCGGCCCGCCAGGTTGAGGGCGCCGAGGTGGCGGTGGTGAGTACCGGCGGCGGGACCCCAGGGGGGTGCTTCCTCCTCACCTCAGCCCGCTGAACGTCGATGTCGGACGTCGACGACGGACGTGGGCCAGGAGGGCGGACCGTCCTCCGGTGCAGGCGTGGGTCACCGTCGCGTTGGTCTGGTCCCTGCTCAGAGCCTCTTTTCAGGGCAGTTCACCACCGGTCCCCACCCCCACCGTGGTGCTCGAGGACGCCGGGTGCACAGCGGACTCCCATGTTTTACCCGTAGCGTCTGGCCCATGAAGAGATCGATACGGCCCCGGAACACGCTCGTTGTGGGCTTCGGTGCCCTCGCTGCGGTCGCCCTCCTGGCCACTTCCGCCGGTGTCGCCGGTGCCGCGCCGTCCGCCGACGCCACCGTGCTGAACCCGAGCTTCGCCAAGTCCCTCGGATTCTCCAAGACGGTCCAGGCGGCGAAACAGACCAAGGTGACCACCCAGAAGGGCTGCACCACGTCCGTCGAGGCGGTGTACGAGGACGCGGTGGGCAAGACCGGCCTCGTCTCGGAGACCCTGCAGTGCAACTCGGCATCGGCAGCGACCAAAGCGTTGGCCAGCGCCCGCAAGCAGGTGAAGACGGACAGCTCGTTCAAGGCTCCGAAGAAGCTGGGTTCGACGGCCTTCGTCACCGCTACCGACGCACCCGAGTACCTCATCGCCTGGGTGAATGGCTCCCGGGTGGCCATCACGGCTGTCGATGTCAACATCGCGTCCACCTCGACATCGACCACCACCGTCTCGAGTCCTCTGACGGCGGCTCAGATGAAGACCCTGAGCACGGCGGCTCTCAAGCAGAACTCGCTGTACCACTAGTCCCTCCGCTGGGCGTCTCGGACCGTGAGCGCTCGGTGGGCCGCCATCGGAGCCCGGTCGGGGAGTTGGGAGCCTCAGCTCGGCAAAGGTGCACGCCGGCGGTCCCGCCACTAGAACGTGTCCTGTCCACAGCTCGACGAATACGGGGAGGGTCCAGATGGCCGATGTGATGAAGGGTGTGCGCATCCTCGAGGTGGCCGAGCACACCTTCGTTCCCGCCGCCTCGGCCATTCTGGCCGACTGGGGTGCCGAGGTCATCAAGATCGAGCACGTCGAACGGGGCGACGCCATGCGGGGCCTGGCCTCCAGCGGGGTCATGGCCATGGGCGGTGCCGTGCACGTCCTCCTGGAGCACTCCAACCGGGGCAAGAAGAGCATCGGTGTGGACCTCACCACCGAGAAGGGTGTCGAGCTGGTCTACAAGCTGGCAGCCACCTGCGATGTCTTCCTGACCAACAAACTGCCGGCCGTCCGGAAGAAGCTCCGGGTGGAGCTGGACGACATCCGGGCCCACAATCCCGACATCATCTACGTGGCCGGCACAGGCGGCGGCGAGCGGGGGCCCGACGCCGACCGGGGCGGTTACGACTTCCTCAGCTACTGGTGCCGGGGGGCCAGTGCCATGGGCTGCACGCCTCCCGACGCCGAAACCCTCACCATGCAGCCCGCCCCCGGCTACGGCGACTCCATCGGGGGCATGACCATCGCCGGGGGGATCATGGGGGCCCTGTTCCACCGCGAGCGGACCGGCGAGGCCGTGTCCGTCGACGTGTCCCTGCTCGGGGTGGGGCTGTGGGCCATGAGTCCGGCGGTGGCCCTCTCGCTCCAGATGGGCTTTCCCTGGCGACCACCGCCCGCCTCGTCCGGGGGCGGAGGTGGTCCCTCCAACCCGTTGGTCGGCACCTACAAGACCGAAGATGGCCGGTTCCTCGCCCTCACCTGCCTCCAGGGGTTCCACTACTGGCCCTCCGCATGCCGGGCCGTCGGTCGTGAGGACTTGATCACCGACGAGCGGTTCACCTCCCACGAGCTGCTGTCGGCGAACGCAGAGGCCGCCCGGGACATCCTGACCGGGGTCTTCGCCGCCGCGCCGCTGTCGGAGTGGCAGGAGCGCCTGGCTGACTTCGACGGCCAGTGGTCCTTCGCCCAGGACAGCCTCGAGGCGGTCGACGACCCGCAGGTGGTGGCCAACGGCTACGTGGGCGAGACGGCGACGGCGGCGGGGGTGCCGTTCAAATTGGTGACGACGCCAGTGCAGTTCGACGGCACCCCGGCTCCCCCCAAGCGGGCTCCCGAGTTCAACGAGCACTGCGACGAGATCCTGGCCAGCATCGATCTGGACGAGCAGGGCGTGCTCG
>CAVTXA010000003.1:0-318120 GCA_963738545.1 uncultured Acidimicrobiaceae bacterium | reverse complement strand
GGGAGTGGGATTCGAACCCACGGAGGCTTGCACCTCACGGCTTTTCAAGAGCCGCGCATTTGTCCGCTCTGCCATCCCTCCGAGCGTCAGCCAGGGTAGCGCCGACCACCACCGTTCCGGCTCCACCGCTCAGTCGCGGCCGTTCGCCCTCACCTCGGCCCGCAGGCCCTCGACCCAGGTGGCAGCCTCGTTCCACGACGTCTCGGCCTCGCGCCGGAGGGCCGGTCCCGCCGGTCCCGCTGCCGGATAGGAGCCGAGGAACTTGACCCCGGCCAGACCGGCGTGGAGATCGCGCAGGCAGTCACTGACCACGGCGTCGGCGATGTGGCCCTCGAAGTCGATGATGAAGCAGTAGTCGCCCAGTGCCTGCTTGGTCGGCCTCGACTCCAACTTGGACAGGTTGATGTTCCGAGCCGAGAACTGGCCCAGGATGGCGTGGAGGCTCCCGGGATGGTCCGCACGCTGGAAGCAGGCGATGCTGGTCCGGTCGTGACCGGTGGCGGCCGGGATCCCCTCCCGGGCCAGGGAGACGAACCGGGTCTGGTTGTCCGGATGGTCCTCGACGTCCTCCACCAGGATCTCCAGCCCGTAGAGGGTGGCGGCCAGGCGGGGGGCGATGGCCGCCGTGGGCCGGGACGACATGGCCGGATCGTGCTCGCCGACCAGCCGGGCGGCCTCGGCCGTCGAGTTGGTGGCCAGGACCTCGACCGAAGGCAGCTTCTCGTTGAGGAATCCCCGGCACTGGGCTGTGGCCATGGGTATGGACGCCACCCGCTCTACGTCGCCCAGCCGGGTCCCCGGGGGCGCCATGAGGTGGAGATGGATGTCCAGGACCACCTCCCGCTGGATGCGGAGGTCGAAGTCGAAGACGAGGCTGTCGATGATGTCCCGGACCGTGCCCTCGATGGCGTTCTCCAGGGGAACGAAACCGAGGTCGACCCGGCCGTCCCGTACCGAGTCCAGCACCTCCACGAGCGACCCGAAGGCGATGGCCTCGGCCCTCCCGTAGTCGGGCTCACCGAGGAGGGCCTCCTCGGTGAAGGTGCCCTCGGGACCCAGGAACCCGATGCGCAGGGACGGCACGGCCTGGGGGTCTGAGGATGCGTCCGCGGCCATACCCAGGCAGGATAGTGAACATCATGGATGAACCCGGACTGCAACGCCTGCTCGCCGACGTGGCGTCGGGGGCCTGTTCGCCCGACGACGCCGTGCACCGTCTCCGCCGTCTCCCCTTCGCTGACCTGGGCTTCGCCAAGGTCGACCACCACCGTTCCCTCCGCCAGGGCCTGCCCGAGGCTGTCTACGGCCAGGGTAAGACCGCCGAGCAGTGCTCGGCCATCGTGGGGGAGCTGCTGGCCGACGGGGAGGGTCCGGTCATCCTCACCCGGGCCGACGCCCACCAGGTGGAGGTGGTGGCCGCCGACCATCCCGGCGGTGAGCGCACGGTCACCGGCCCGGCCACCGGGGCCGACCAGGTGCGGGGGGAGCTCTCGGCGGTGGTGTGGCGCCCGGCTCCCCTCCGCCCGGCCCGGACGCTGGTGGTCACCGCCGGCACCTCGGACCTGCCCGTGGCCCGCGAGTGCGGGGCCACTCTGACCGCCCTCGGGCTGCCGCCCACCGAGCTGGCCGACTGCGGCGTGGCCGGGGTCCACCGGCTGCTGGCCTCGGCCGACGAGCTGGCCGACGCCGATGCCGTGGTGGTGGTGGCCGGCATGGAGGGGGCACTGGCCAGCCTGATCGGCGGGATCACCCCGGCACCCGTGGTGGCCGTGCCCACCAGCACGGGCTACGGCGCCGCCCTCGAAGGGGTCACCGCCCTGCTGGCCATGCACGCCTCGTGTGCCGCCGGCATCACCGTGGTGGGCATCGACAACGGGTTCGGGGCGGCGTGTGCCATCGCCCGGATGCTCCCGTGAGCCGGACGACCCGGTGAGGCTGGTGGACCCGGCCGGCCCCGACGGCGGGGCCGGGTCGGACAGTGCCGACGGTGGGCGGACGGTGGCCTGGTTCCACTGCTTCGCCGGGATCGCCGGGGACATGGCCCTCGGGAGCCTGCTCGACGCCGGTGCCGACCTCGCCGAGGTGCTGGCCCTGCTCGAGCGGCTCCCGCTCGGCGGATGGTCGCTCGAGGCCGAGCCGGTCCTCCGGGGTGGGATCGCCGCCACCCGGGCCGTGGTCAGTGCCGAGGACACCGTGGTGGTGCGGACCCACGCCCACATCGTCGGCCTGGTCGGCGAGGCCCGGCTGCCCGATCGCGTCACCCGCCGGGCCCTGGCCACGTTCTCGGCGCTGGCCGATGTCGAGGCCGCCCTCCACCGTCGCCCGGTGGACCAGGTCCACTTCCACGAGGTGGGTGGCCACGACACCATCGTGGACGTCGTGGGGACGGCCGCCGCCCTCGAGGTGCTGGGGGTGGACGAGGTGCAGGCGAGCCCGGTGGCCACCGGCCTCGGGATGGTGCGGGCCGCCCACGGCATGCTGCCCAACCCGGCCCCGGCCGTGGTGGCGCTGCTTGAGGGCGTGCCCACCTGGGGGCGGAACGTCCCGGTGGAGCTGACCACGCCGACCGGGGCCGCCCTGCTGGCCGCCCTGTCCTCGGGGTACGGCCCCATGCCGGCCATGCGGGTGACCGGCCAGGGATTCGGTGCCGGGACCCACGAACTCGACGAGCTGCCCAACTGCACCCAGGTGGTGACCGGCGTCACCGTCGACCCCCGGGACGGGGGCGACGCCGATGCCGATGCCGGCCAACCGGTGGCCCTCCTCGAGGCCAACGTCGATGACGCCACCGGTGAACAGCTGGCCCACGCCGTCGGGGCCCTGCTCGAGGCCGGGGCCCACGACGCCTGGCTGACGCCGATCATCATGAAGAAGGGGCGCCCGGGGACCGTCGTCCATGCCCTGTGTGATCCGGCCCGGACGGCCGCCCTGCGGGACGTGGTGCGGGAGACGACCGGCTCCCTCGGGGTCCGGGTGACCGCCGGCGGACGGTGGCCGGCGGCCCGGACCGTGGAGTCGGTGTGGGTCGACGGCCAGTTGATCAGGGTCAAGGTGGCGTCCGGGAAGGTCAAGGCCGAGTACGAGGACGTGGCGCTGGCCGCCCGTCGCACGGGACAGTCGCTCCGTGAGCTCTCGTTCCGGGCCGAGGCGCAGTGGCGTGCCCAGCGCCGTGAGGCCGATGGTGACCGGTTCGACGGCCCGTCAGGATCGGGACCCGGTGGTGCCGGGCCGGGCGGGGCCGGCGAAGGAGGGGGCGCCACGGCCTGAGGACCGGGTCCGGGGCCACGCACCGAACTCCCGCGGCGATGCCCCGTGGCGGTGGCGCCACCGAGGGCCCGGTTCCGGCGTCGCCGGACCGATGGTTCCCACCCGGTGGGGTGTGACACCGCGAACGGGACGGTGACCAGTACGGTGTCACCTTCTGGAGGGACCGCCCGCGGCGGCCCCCGTCCGCCGCCCTCGATTCCCGAAAGGAGCCGCCCCCATGACCCGTACGCGCACACTCACCCTGGTGGTCCTGTCCGTGGTGGCCCTCGGCCTCACGGCGTGCAGCAGCGCCTCGTCCAGCCCGTCGACCACCCCGACCACGGCCGCGCCGTCCACCACCCCCACCACCTCCGGGCCACCCACGACCATCCCCACCGCCGACGTGTCGCCGGCCGGGACCGCCGGCACCGCACCCACCGTCAGCGTGCCGTCGGGGAGCCCTCCCGCCCAGCTGGAGACGGCCGACCTGATCACCGGAACCGGCCCTGCGGCCAAGGCCGGCGACTCGGTGACCGTCCAGTACGTGCTGGCCACCTACTCCTCGGGCAAGACCATCCAGTCGTCGTGGACGGGCCAGCCCTTCACCTTCACCCTCGACGCCACCCCCGAACAGGTCATCCCGGGTTGGGACCAGGGCGTGGTGGGCATGCAGGTGGGTGGTCGGCGGGAGCTGATCATCCCTCCCAGCCTGGGCTACGGAGCCCAGTCGCCCGGCGCCGGCATCTCGGCCAACGACACCCTGGTGTTCATCGTGGACCTGCTCAAGATCAACTGAGCCTGTCCTGAGGGCGGCGGCCGGACTACAGCGAGCCGGTCACCGCCAGCAGGCCGAGGGCGGCGGCCATGGACAGCGGCACGGTGACCAGGCCGAGCACCACGGCACGGCGCACCGGGGGGACCGATCCGGCCGACTGCGCCGTCCGCCACCACAGGATCCAGGCCAACGACCCGGTGACGAAGAGGTTGGGGCCGATGTCCAGCCCGACCAGCAGGGCGAAGGGGTGGGGTGGGACCCGAGACGCCAACAGGGCGGCAGCCGGCAGGTTGTTGACGCCCACCGTCGAGAGCGCGGCCACCGCCGCGGTGCCGACGGCATCGAGGTGGGCGAGCAGGGTGGCCGGTCCCGACCAGACCCGTCCCAGGGTCCCGAGGGCCAGGGCCACCCCGAACAGCCCCACGAGCACCGGTAGTCCGAGCACGTCGAGCACGTGGTCGAGGTCCTGACGACGAGTGGCCAACCGGGCGCCGATGATGAGGAGCCCGACGCCGGCCACGGGCAGGGCCGGACTGCGCAGGGTCAGGACGAGCACGGTGACGGCCACCACCCCGAGGACGCCGAGGCCGACGGCGGGGGCGGCCCGCTCGGATTCCGGGTCCACCCCGGACCCGGCCGGGGGGTCCGTCCGGGAGGGGTCGGTCCGGGAGGGATCGGAGCGGAGCGACCGTCGCTCGGCCACGGCGAGCACCGCCGCGGTCAACACCACGGCGCCGACCCAGGGCAGGGCCATGCGGGCGAGGAACTGTCCCCCCGACAGGTGGAGGTGGCCGAGGACGATGAGGTTGGTGAGGTTCGACCCGGGGAGCAGCAGGCTGCCGGCGTTGGACAGCAGGAGGCAGCCCACCAGGAGGGGGGCCTCACCGTGGCCCCGGCTGCGGGCGGCGTAGACCAGCACGGGGGTGAGGAACACCACCGAGGTGTCGAGGTTCAGGACGGCCGTGACCCCGGCGACCAGCAGGGCGGCTCCGGCGAAGAGGGCCAGGCCGTTTGGGGCGGCCCGCGACAGGCGGTGACCGGCGGCGGCGAAGAGTCCGTCCTGGTCGGCGACCAGACCCACCAGGAGGAGCCCGGCCACCAGGACGAACGGTGACCACACCTGGGAGGCGGCCGACCGGGCGGCCTGGCCGTCGAGGGCCAGGGCCACCACCGCCGCCACCGCGCCGACGCCGGCCAGGGCCCAGCCCCAGAACCGGGCCACGGGGCCAGGGGTCTCGGCGCCCGTCGGCCGGGTGGGAGAGGAGGGGACCATCGCCGACCAGCATGCCCGACGGTGGTGCAATCCAACCCCCACGTCGACCGATCGGTAGTCTGAGCCCTCTCGGCAGACCCCCGGACCGTGGAGGTAGGGCAATGAAGGGATTCGTACTCCGGCTCCTCGCCCCCCGTCCGGACTTCCCGTTCACCATGACCGAGGACGAGCGGGCCACCATGTCCGAGCACGTCGCCTACTGGTCCGGACAGGCCGAACAGGGCCACGTCCTGGCCTTCGGTCCGGTGGCCGATGCCGCCGGCCCCTACGGGATCGCCATCGTCCTGGCCGAGGACGACGAGGAGGCCGAGCGGATCCGGGACGGGGACCCGGCACTCGCCTCACCCCATGGGTTCCGCAGCGAGCTGGCCCCGATGCTGGCGCTGGTCACACCCGAGGCGCGCTACGACGGCCGGTAGGCCGTTCGGGAAGCCGACGCCCGGCTGATCCCACTCGGGTCCTCAGGCTCCCGGGGCCACGTCGGCGAAGGAGGGGGCGCCGGGCTCCCCGATCACCCCGGCACCGTTGGCCACGAAGCTGATGGCGTGGTACCAGCCGCACAGCATGAGCAGGTCCAGCCGCTGCTCCTCGCCCAGGTGGCGCTCGAGGAGGGCCCAGGTGTCGTCGGCGACCGTGGACCGGTCGTGCAGTTCGTCGACGGCGCGGATGATGGACCGCTCCCGTTCGTCGTCCCAGCACGGATCGTCGGGGCCCCCGTGGGTCAGGGAGGTGACCTGGCCCGGGGTCAGGCCCACCCGGTCGGCGAAGAAGGCGACGTGGACGCCCCACTCGTAGGAGCAGTGGCACCGGGCACACGTCCGGTCGATGACCAGCTCGCGATGGCGCATGGACAGGGACAGCTGCCGGCTGAGCTCGTACCTCCCCCAGGAGCCCATGGCCTCGGTCATGGGCAGGTTCCTCACGAAGGTCCGGAACAGGGCGATGGGAGGCACGCCGGGCGGCATCATCTGGTCGAGCTGCCGGCCGATCCCTTCGGGGTAGGGGGGCTCGAGGGGAGGGATCCGGGGCCCTGGACCGGTCGGATCGGTGGACGCATGGCTGGCGGTGGGCACGGTAGCCTCCTTGTTGTGCTTTCCGAAACACCTTAGCCGGTGTTTCGGAAAACGAAACATGGTGAGCAGTCCGGGTACGACGAGACGAGGGAGGCGGGCATGACGACACCATCGACACCGATCCCCGGCCGACCGGTGCGGGGGTCGTCCACCGGCCGTCCGCTGATGGCGGCCATGGACCTGCTGGGACGTCGATGGGCCCTCCGGTTACTCTGGGAGTTGCGGGACGAGCCGGTCGGGGCCCGGAACCTCCTCGACCGGTGCCAGGGCCTCTCGTCCAGTGTCCTCTACGACCGGCTACGTGAGCTCACCACCGCCGGACTGGTCGTCCAGGATCCGTCCAACCGCTACCGGCTGACCGGGTCCGGGCAGTCGCTCGGAACCGCCCTAGATCCGCTCGACGCCTGGTCGCAGCAGTGGGCCCGGTCACTCCCGGACCCCCCGTCCTGATCCGACCGGCCCGGCGGGGCCGTCAGACCGCGACCTGTGAACCGCATAGAACCCGCGGCCTCCACACCGACCACGGTCGCCCCCAGGAAAGGGCGGCGACCTCCTCATGGCCGAAGGCCACCCCGGTGATGCCGACCGCCCTGGGGCGCCGACGTGAGGAAGACCCAGGTTCGTGCCGTGATGCTCGGATCTCCGACCACCTCGGCCACGATCTCGGTGGCCCGGGCCACGAGCTGACGCTGGGCGTCACGCCCGAGCACGCCCGGAGGCGTGAGGACCTGGACCCGCACGGTCTGGGCCCGGTCGGTGCCCGCCGTGTGCACGGCGCCGGCCGGGATGGTGTGGATGTAGGCCGAGGTGTTCTCGAGGTAGGGGGCGGCCATGGGTGCCCCCTCCGCCTCGAGCAGGGCCGCGGTGAGGGCTGCGGCCAGGGTGCGCTCCTGGCCGTCGGGGAGCAGGCCTTCGGGAAGGTAGACGTCGATGGCGGGCATGGGTGGGCTCCTCACTATGATGGGTGTCATAGTCACGATAACTATGATGATCGTCATAGTCAAGTGGCAAGGGGGATCGTGAGCGCAAGGGCATCGACCACCAGAGCCGACATGATCGCCGGAGCGGCCCGCCTGCTGTCCCGGCGTGGCCTGCAGGCGACCTCCTTCTCGGAGGTGCTGGCGGCCACCGGGGCCCCGCGGGGTTCGCTTTACCACCACTTCCCCGGGGGCAAGGACGAACTGGTGGCCGAGGCCACCCGCCGGGTCGGGGCCCAGCTGCTCGAGGTGTTGGCCCGGGCGGCGCCGTCTACGCCCGGCGATGTGGTCGAGCTGTTCACCTCGCTCTGGCGAGGTGTCCTCGTCGGCTCCGACCTCGAGGCCGGCTGTGCGGTGGCCGCGGTCACCATCGACGCCGGCGACGATCAGGGTGAGCTGGTGGCGCTGGCCGGCCGGGTCTTCACGGGATGGCAGCAGGCGCTGGCCTCGCTGCTGGAACAGACCGGCGTGGAGCCCCGGCGGGCCGCCGACCTGGCCGTGCTGCTCCTGGCGTCCATGGAGGGGTGCCTGGTGTTGTGCCGGTCCCAGCGGAGCCTCGATCCCCTGGACCGGGTCACGGCCCAGTTGCTCGTGGTGGCGGGGACGACGTGACCGTTCCGGTCCGCTCCTAGCCGCCGATGGGGGTGCCGTGATAGCAGCCGATGGTGTAGGGGTACTCCGCCGTGGCGTCGTAGTGGTAGACGTCTTGGACCCGGTCGTCCCACAGCACCGGTGATGTCCGGCCGTGGCAGGCGTCGAGGTCGGTGTTGGTGAGCAGGGCCCCGTCGGCCGTCCGCTCCACGTAGATGCCGTAGCCGTCGGCGGCGTAGCCCACCAGTGTGGATCGTCCTGTGGCCTGGTCCAGGAGGCACGACGGCACCTCGTGGTGGTGGAGGACCCCGGCCATCTGCGGGTGCTCCTGGCAGCGATCGAGGACCTCGTGGGCCCCGGCGTCGCGCCCCTCGCCGTCGAGGGCGTCGAACAGGTAGACGCCGTCGGTGAGCACGCCGACGGGACCGAGGCCCAGGCAGGTGGGCTTGGCCCCCGGGGTCGGCTCCACCGGGAGGTTCCACGAGATGGACTGGGCGGTGATGGTGTTGGGGTTCCGGTCGTAGGCGTAGGCCGGGTCACCCGGGCTGATGGGGAAGGTCCCCGTGGTGTGGTCGACGGGCAGGTCGTTGCCGGTGATGATCCGGCTGGCCGTGCTGATGGTCACCGAGAAGCTGGCCTGAGGCCACGACACGGCGCCCTCGACCGCCGGCTTGGACAGGGAGTTCCAGGTCCTGGCCGTGGTATCGATCCAGGGTCCGACCCCCTGGGCCCCGCCGATGGACGGGAAGGTGGTCATGCACGAGTCGACGTAACCCACCCTCGGGGTGGACGAGACGTAGCCGTCACCGAGCGGGATGGCCGCAGGGTTGATCGGCCCAGGGGAGGTGACCGTCGTGGCGTAAGCCGTCGGGCCCGACGTGGTGGTGGAGGACGTCGACCTCGAGGTGGTGGGCGTCGGCGAGGTGGCGGAAGCACCGCATGCGGCCAGCAGACAGACCGTCATGACGGTCACCAGCGCCACAGGGCATCCGGGGCGTGTTCGCAGCGGCCCTGGCGCCGCGGGGGAGCGCATCACCCCGGGACCCGTGGTGGCCCGAGTCTCCACCTGCCCCGACGAGTGCGCAAGGACGGCACCGGGTCGCCGTCAGCTCTCCTGGCTGTAGCGGTACACGTTGGTCGTCCGGGACTCGAACCCCATGCGCACGTAGAGTCGGTTCGCCGCCTCGCGACTGGGGCGCGAGGTGAGGTCCACGGTGCGGGCCCCCAGGGCACCGGCCCGCTCGATGGCCGCCGCCACCAGCGCCTCACCGGCCCCGACTCCCCGGGCCGACTCGTCGACCACCACGTCCTCGATCCAGGCCCGCAGGCCGGTGGGCACCCGGAAGAGCGCCAGTGTCAGTGAGCCGACCAGGACGCCGGAGACGTCCCGGGCCATGAACAGGACCGACGCCGAGTCGACGATCTCTTGGAGCGCGGCCCGGTCCGGAGGGGGAGACGAGGACGAGAGTTGTGGCACCAGACGGACGAACGCCTCCACCAGCTCTGGGCTGACCTCGTCGACCTCGGTCACCATCACCGGCCGACCGGACGTCCCGTTGGAATTCCCGTCCGCGGACGGTGGCGAGGGTTCGTCCTTCGGAGGCACAGGGAGCGAGTGTAGTCACCACCCACAGGGGCCTCCGGGGATGTGCCGCCCGGAAACCGGTGCCGTGGCCGTGCCTAGGTCTTGTCGGGATCGCCACGCCACATGGGCGAGCGGACCGAGTCGTAGAGGACCTCGATGGGATCCCCGCGCAGGGCGGAGAAGACATGTTCACCCCAGCGCTCGGCCCCGGCCAGGGGGAAGGGCAGCTTGTCGAGGGCGAACCAGCCGACGTCGGCGCACTCGAGGGGGTGGGCCTTGAGCTCGCCCCCGACGGCCCGGCACTGGAAGACCAGGGAGTAGAGGGGGATGCGGCTCATACCGATCCGGAGTCCGTCCAACACGGCGATGAGGCGGACCACCTCCACCTCGATGCCGGTCTCCTCCTCGACCTCCTTCACGACCACCTCGGCGGCCGAGTAGCCCACGTCGGCCCAGCCGGTGGGGTAGAGCCACACGCCCGAGTCGGCCCGCTGCACCAGGAGCATCTCGCCCTTGTCGTTGCCCACCGCCGCCCCGACGGCCACCTTCGGGGTCACATAGCCGGGGACACCCTTGCCCACCGAGCCCAACCACTCCTCGACCAGGCCCTCGGCGTCCTCGGCCCCCTCCGTTCCCTGGTCCACGGCCACGCGGATATCGGCGGCCACCCGGAGCACCTCTTCGAAGCGCTCCTGCTCGTAGAGGGACTCGGTGAAGCCCAGCCCCGTCCGGGCAATCCCGGCCAGGGCTTCGCTCCAGCGAAGAAGTTGCTTGGTGGAGTGATCGGGTTCCACACGACCGACGCTACCCGCTGCCAACGCTCGACCGCATCCATCAGGCAGAATGGAGTGTGGCCGTGCGCGAAGACTGTCGTCATTACGTGATGCGGACCACCGCCCACGAGGAGAAACTCGAGCGGTGCCGGGTCGGCGCCAATGAAGCGATCCCCTTCGCCTGCCCGGACGGTTGCCTGTTCTACGAGCCCCGCAAGGTGTCGGGTGCGGGATGGACCATCCGGGAGACGGAGTAGCCGCCGCCGGGTGGCGAGGCGTCCCGCCTAGCTCTCGACGACGTCACCCAGGAGGTCGACCTGGACCCCTTCGTCCCGCAGCCAGGCCACGGCCCGGTCGATGGTGGCCCCGTCGCCGTCGAGCTCACAGATGATCCATCCGTCGGATTCGCCCACGTCGGCCCGCCGGATGTTGGGGACGATGTCCAGCTCCTTGACCATCCGGGCGATGATCGGCTCCCGGACCAGCTCCCCGGGGAAGGTCAGGCGGACCCGGATCACCGGTCCGTCCCCGTGACGCCGGCCGCGGCCGACCCCCCGACCGGTGCCCCGGCCCGATCGACCAGGGCGTCGTTGAGATTGCCCGAGCGGAAGCCGTCCAGATCGAGGGTGACGTAGCGGTAGCCGGCCCGGTGCACGGCGGTCGTGACCTCGTGGCGGCGGGCGACCACGGCGGCCAGGTCCTCGACGGGGAGTTCGATGCGGGCCGTGTCGCCGTAGTGCCGCACCCGGAGCTGGCCGAAGCCCAGGGACCGGAGGGCCGACTCGGCCTCGGCCACCGATCGCAGCGTGCCGAGGGTCACCGGGGTGCCGTAGGGGACGCGGGAGGACAGGCACGCAGCGGCCGGCTTGTCCCAGGTGCGCAGGCCCAGTTGCCTCGACCACTGGCGCACATCGGCCTTGGTGAAGCCCGCCTCCACCAGGGGGAACCTCGCCCCGGCCTCGGCTGCGGCCTGCTGGCCGGGCCGGTGGTCGCCCAAGTCGTCGAGGTTGACGCCGAGCACCACGGTGGCCGCCCCGCCGGACGACCCGCCGTCGTGGGTGGGAGCGCCTCCGACGGCGGCGGCGATGGGCACGAGGGCGTCCATCAACGCCGACTTGCAGTGGAAGCAGCGGGAGCCGTCGTTGGCCGAGTAGGCCGGATCGGCCAGCTCGTCGGTGACCACCTCGCCGAACGACAGGCCCCACTCCTCGGCCAGGAGCCGGCAGTCGTCCAACTCCTCGGGGGCCAGCGACGGGGACACCGCCGTCGCGCAGCGGACCTGATCGGATCCCAGCGTGTCGGTGGCCACCCAGGCCAGGAAGGCCGAGTCGGCCCCCCCGCTGAAGGCCACCACCATGGGCCCGATCCGTTTCAGGCCGGCCCGCAGCCCCTCGAGGTCACCGCCCGAGCGGGACTCACTCATCGGGGGACACTTGGGCCAGCACCTGTTCGACCGGTCCGACCATGCCGGTCAGGAAGGGGCCGAACTCGGCGAAGCGGGCCGAGCCCTCGTCGAAGCGCATGGTGTAGACGCAGTCCTTCAGATCGTCGGGGTGGACACCGAAGAGGGTCACGCCCCACTCCCAGTCGTCGATGCCCGTGGATCCGGTGATGAGCTGGACGATCCGCCCGGCGAAGGCCCGACCGGCGGCGCCGTGGCCGTACATCATGGCCTTGCGCTCCTCGAAGGGCATGGAGAACCAGTTGGACCCCTCGGACTCCCCGCGACGCTTGGACATGGGGTAGAAGCAGAAGGCGGTCATGCCCTCCGGGGGCAGGTGGGGGTGGAGGCGGGTCTGCTTCATCTCGTCGGGCAGTCCGGCGGCGTACTCGGAGACCTCGGTGAGGGAGACGTAGGAGTTCGCCACGACCAGGCCTGCGGCCTGCAGGTCGGACTGGAACCGGCGGAGGCGCCAGTGGTCGGCACCGAGGGCCATGAACCCGATGTCGGACTTGTGACCCAGCATGGCCACGGTGACCACCTGCAGCTGATCGGCCTCGGCGGACTTCACCGCCTGGACGACGGCCTGGTGGTTGACCCGGCTCCCGTCAGGGGAGGTGGCGGCATCGGGCAGCTTGCAGAACAGGTGCAGGACACCCCAGCCGACGGAGGGTGTGAGGGGAGCGGTGGTCACCACCCCAGTGTACGGCCCGGGACGGCCGAGGGACTCTCCGCAAGCCTGGTCCGGGCCGGCCATGCGATGAGACCGGAGACGCACGAAGGGCGCCCTCTCGGGCGCCCTTCGTCAATACGCAGTGGAGGATGGGCCCGGAGGCCTCCCGTACGACCTAGAAGTCGTCCATGCCTCCGCCGGGCATGCCGCCCGATCCACCCTCTTCGGGCTTGTCCACGATCACGGCCTCCGTGGTCAGGAACAGTGCGGCGATGGATGCGGCGTTCTGGAGGGCCGACCGGGTCACCTTGACGGCGTCGATGACGCCCGACTTGAACAGGTCCTCGTACTCGCCGGTGGCGGCGTTGAGTCCCTCGTTGGGCTTCTTCAGGTTGCGGACCTTGTCCACGATGACCCCACCCTCGAGGCCGGCGTTGACGGCGATCTGCTTCAGAGGCTCCTCGACGGCACGGGCCACGATGCGGGCACCGGTGGCCTCGTCGCCCTCCAGCTTCTCCGCCGTGTCCAGGATGGCGGCCTGCGAGCGGAGCAGGGCCACACCACCCCCGGGGACCACGCCCTCCTCGATGGCGGCCTTGGTGGTGGAGACAGCGTCCTCGATGCGGTGCTTCTTCTCCTTCAGCTCCACCTCGGTGGCGGCGCCGACCTTGATGACGGCCACGCCGCCGGACAGCTTGGCCAGGCGCTCCTGCAGCTTCTCGCGGTCGTAGTCGGAGTCGGTGTTCTCGATCTCGGCCTTGATCTGGTTGATCCGGCCCTTGATCTCGTCATCGGACCCGCCACCCTCCACGATGGTGGTCTCGTCCTTGGTCACCACGACCTTGCGGGCGGTGCCCAGCAGGTCGAGGCCCACGTTCTCCAGCTTGAGGCCGACCTCTTCGGTGACGACCTGGCCTCCGGTGAGGATGGCGATGTCCTGGAGCATGGCCTTGCGGCGCTCACCGAATCCAGGGGCCTTGACCGACACGCTCTTGAAGGTGCCGCGGATCTTGTTGACCACCAGCGTGGCCAGGGCCTCGCCCTCGAGGTCCTCGGCGATGATCACGAGGGGCTTGCCACCCTGCATGACCTTCTCCAGGAGGGGGAGCAGGTCGCGGACGGCGGTGATCTTCGATCCCACCAGCAGCACGTAGGCGTCCTCCATGACGGCTTCCATGCGCTCGGGGTCGGTCACGAAGTAGGGGGAGATGTAGCCCTTGTCGAAGCGCATCCCCTCCACCAGGTCCATGTCCATGCCGAAGGTCTGGGACTCCTCGACGGTGATGACCCCGTCCTTGCCCACCTTGTCGATGGCCTCGGAGATCATGCCGCCGATCTCCTCGTCGGCAGCGGAGATCGATGCCACCTGGGCGATCTGGCCCTTGGAGTCGGTCTCCCGGGCAATGCCCCGCAGGCTGGCCACGGCCGACTCCACGCCGGCCTCGATGCCCTTCTTGAGGGACATGGGGTTGGCCCCGGCGGCGACGTTGCGCAGTCCCTCGTGGACCATGGCCCAGGCGAGGACGGTAGCTGTGGTGGTGCCGTCGCCGGCCACATCGTCGGTCTTCTTGGCTACCTCTTTGACCAGCTCGGCGCCGATCCGCTCGAAGGGATCCTCGAGCTCGATGTCCTTGGCGATGGAAACGCCGTCGTTGGTGATGGTGGGTGCGCCCCACTTCTTGTCCAGGACGACGTTGCGGCCTTTCGGGCCGAGGGTGACGCGTACTGCGTCGGCGAGCTTGTTCATTCCGCTCTCGAGGGACCGGCGGGCCTCCTCGTCGAACGTGATCAATTTGGCCATCAGGTGTTCCTCCGTGTCGTTAGCACTCTGCAAGGTCGAGTGCTAATAGCAAACCACGTGCAGGGCCCGCGCGCAACCGCGGGCTTCGGTCCAAGTCGGGAGGCGAGGCCTGATCCGGGACGATGAGGTGGCGAGAAGAGCAGTTCAGGGGCCCTTTAGGTGATCAGACTCGGCATGGCCCGGTGCATCACCTCGAAATGCCGGCCCGGCGGAGGAAGCCGTCGAAGAGGGTGGCCGTCTTTGTCTCGGTTCCGCTTCCGGGGCTGGCGAAGCCGCCCAGAAGGTCCTCGGCCTGCTCCGACCGGAGCCGGCCGCGCTCCCGGGCGTCGTCCACCCATCCGCCCACGATCTCCCTCGTCACCTCGGGATGGAACTGGACGGCGGTGTGGACCCCGGTCACGAAGGCTTGGAGGGAGTTCTCCGTGTGGGCCAGCGCCTCGGACCCCGGGGGAGCGGTGAAGGTGTCCTCGTGCCATTCGAGCCAGGGTCCGGGCGGGATCCGGTCCGGATCGGCCGACTCGATGATCTTCCAGCCGATCTCCGGCTCAACGGCTCTGGTCACCTTTCCGCCGAGGACCTGGGCCAGCAGCTGACCTCCAAAACAGACACCGAGTACGGGGATCCCGGCGGCAACCGCCGCTGCCACCACGCCCCGCTCGGGCTCGATCCATGGGACCGAAGCGTCGTTGACCGACTCGCCCGAGCCCAGCACTACCAACACGTCGAAGGATCCCGGCTCGGGGAGTGAGGGAATTCCCCGGTCGGCGCGACATACTCGGGTGTCCCACCCGGCCTCGAGCGAGAGCCGACCCAGCACGCCGGGGACATCGAGATCGCTGTGCTGGAGGAAAGTTACCCGGGTGCTCACCGATCGCCATTCCGACCCGGGAAGTGGGAGCCGCTCCGATGGGTAGATCGCCGCTCGCACACCTGACGAAGTGTAAACATGGTGATGGAGTCAAGGTGGTCGCTCGATCTGCCGATAGCGACAGCAGGAACGTCAGGCTCGTCCAGCGTGAGGGGGCACCTTGCTCGCGCGTGCTCGATCCGGGAACCGGCTCGGGGGCGTCACTCGGTGTCTCGAGTTGAGGGCCGTCGATGATGCCTGAGTCACAGGTAGCCAGCCGCCGTGAGCGCAAGAAAGAAGCCACGCGCACCCGGATCATCGACGCGGCCACCGAGCTCTTCAAGCGGCAGGGGTACCAGGCCACCTCCATCGAGGACATCACCGAGGCGGCCGATGTGGCCTCTCGCACCTTCTACGCCTACTTCGACGCCAAGGTCGATGTGGCCATGGTGCAGCTTGAGTACTGGGTCGGCCAACTGGATGCGGCCCTGCACGCCCGTCCGGTTTCGGAGACGCCCGACCAGATGTATGCGGCCGCCCTGGCCGAGCTGGGTACCCGCGGTTTCGTCACCGGTCAGCGTCTCCGGGACGAGTCCGGGCAGTCCTTCCCTCCCATGGGCGTGGGGCTGCTGTTGGCCGAGACCGAGCCCGAGGTGGCCGGCCGCATCTACCAGATCCTGGTCCAACTCCAGGCCTCGATGACCTCGCTGTTCCGCCAACGACTCGACTACGGTCCGGGTTCCATCGAGCCCCATGTGGTGGCGGGCGCCATCACGGCATCGTGGTTCGTGGCCGTACACGGCTTCACCGAGATGGCGGCGAACCACGATGACCCGCCCTCCACCGACGAGCTCGGCATCCGGAGCTTTTCGCTGTACGCCTCGGGGCTGGACAGGTTGTGGGCTAGCACCGTGACCTCGGGAAGTCCTGGCCGTGGACCGAACGCGCCCGGACATGCTTCACTGGGGGACGGTGAGGAGGTCCGATGACCCAAGTCGAGACAGCGGGTCGCCGTGAGCGGAAGAAGGCGGCGACGCGGGCCAGGATCATTGAGGAGGCCACGGCCCTCTTCCGCGCTCGTGGCTACCAGGCCACCACCATCGAGGACATCACCGAGGCGGCAGATGTCGCCCCCCGGACCTTCTATTCCTACTTCGACGCCAAGGTGGACGTGGCCTTGGCCCAGTTCGAGGAGTGGGCGGAGCATCACTATCAGGCGATGGCGGCCCGCCCGGCCGGCGAGACCCCAGTCGAGATGGTGGAGGGGGCGCTGCTCGAGCTGGCTCGGCTGGGTTATGTAACCTCAGAGCGCCTCCAGGACGAGAACGGTGCCCCCTACCCTCCCATCGCCGCCGCCGTGGTGCTGTCGGAGACCGAGCCGGAGGTGGCCGGACGGGTCTTCCAGGTGCTGGTGGGCTTCCAGTCCCGGATGACGGAACTGTTCCGGCAGCGTCTGGGCTATCCCGTGGGAGCCATCGAGCCCCGCATGCTCGCCGCCTCCATGTCGGCCACCTGGTTCGTGGCCATCTACGGGTTCGGTGACATCTGCGCCTCAGAGCTCCACCCACCCTCGCTCGACGAACTCGGGCTGGCCGGTATGCGGGCCTACAGCCGCGGTCTGGACCGCCTGTGGGAAGGCCGCCTCGGGGAGACTCCCTAGGCCGATCGGCACCGAAGCGGTCGGTCCGCGGGGAGGACCGAGGCGCCTTCATCCAAGCGCGCGGCTGTCAGGCCTCGGAGGGCCGATCCTTGGTACGCAGTCCTCTCCGAGGCGGTGCGGGCCGACCGGCCCCCGATGGTGAGCAGGATCTCACCGGTCACATGCATGGAATGGCCGCCAACGGGGAACAGTCCCTTGCAGAGAAGCGCTGCTGGTGCAGAGCGAGGGATCGATGGCGCCGCACGGCGCGGATGGGAGCGGCAACCATGAAGAATGTCTGGAAGGGCATGGTGATCGGTGCATTGACCGGAGCGGCCGCCGGTCTGGTCTTGGATCTGGGGGAACGTGGAACGGAAAAGGCCGTCGCGCTGGGAGGGGCCGTCGGTGGGGCGGTGGCCCGCCAAGCCCCCGAGATAGCCGACCGGGCGATCGACCTGGGTGAGCGGGGTGCAGACAAGGTGACGGCGCTGAGTGGGGCGGTTGCCCGCCACGCCCCCGAGGTGGCGGAGCATCTGCGCCAGTCGGTGAGCGACGCCACCACGGCAGCCACCGAGCGGGCCCGGAGTTCGAACCTTCCGTCTCGCGCCAGGGCCGCGGCGGAGGTAACGCAAGAGAAGGTCTCGTCGGCGGTGTCCGACGGATTGCACAAGGTCAACGAAGTAGCTGACCGGGCCCGGACGAGCTGACCCCTCACGGCCAGCGGCCGCTGACCACAGGCTGGACCCCGGCAGCGAAGACGCGGGCCGACGACGTGCGAGTGTCCTAGCAAACGTTCACGAGATGCCCGTCACTCCGGCTGGCGGTTGGTCCGTTGGCCTAGCCATCGGCGAGGCTGCCGGCTTCACCACCGATCTCCTGTGGCGGTTCGCCTCTCCTGTGGCGGTTTGCCTGTCCCTGTGACGGGGGTACAGGGGACCATGCATATCGAGCGATTCTCCGGGGAATAGTCGAGGCACCAACGACTCAGGGGGACTCCGATGACCACGCTCGACAGGACCACTCCGGGTGGACAGAACTCGTCCGACCCAACCCGAAGCGGGACTGGGTCAACGCCACCGGGAGGGACCATTCGGAGTCTGATCCCGGCCCGATTGGACCGCCTGGGCTGGTCACGATTTCACACCATGCTCGTGGTGGCCCTCGGCGTGGCCTGGGTTCTCGACGGCCTCGAGATCACCATCGCCAGCAACGTCACCAGCCTCATCAGTTCAAAGCAGTCCCTCAACCTCACATCGGCGGGTGTGTCGTTTGCCGTGGGGACCATCTATCTGCTCGGCGAGGTCTTCGGCGCCCTCTTCTTCGGCCGCCTGTCCGACAAGTGGGGCCGGAAGAACCTGTTCATGATCACCCTCGGCGTCTATCTCTTCGGGGGCTTCCTGACGGCTCTCACCTTCGGTCACTCGACCTTCTGGGTGTACTGGCTGTACGTCTCCCGTTTCATTGCCGGCATGGGCATCGGTGGTGAGTACGCCGCCATCAACTCGGCCATCGACGAACTGATCCCGGCCAAGTACCGCGGACGGGTGGACATCGCCGTCAACGGGACGTACTGGGGTGGCGCACTGTTAGGCACCGTCCTCACCCTCCTCGTGGTCAACCACCTGCCGGTGAGCTACTCGTGGCGGGTGGCCTTCCTGTTCGGACCGGTGCTGGGCTTCGTCATCCTCTTCGTGCGCAAGAACCTCCCCGAGAGCCCCCGGTGGCTCATCATGCACGGCCGCGAAGAAGAGGCCGAGGCCGCCGTGAAGGCGATCGAGTCGGCCACGGAGGAGTCCGGGGGTCGTCTCGGTGAGGTCGACGAGTCCAAGGTCATCGAGATCGCCCCAGCCACCAACATCGGCTTCGTGACGCTGGCCCGGACGCTCTTCGCCCGATACCCCAAGCGATCGATCCTCGGCGCCACGCTGATGATCACCCAGTCGTTCCTCTACAACGCCATCTTCTTCACCTACGCCCTGGTGCTGACCAAGATCTACAACGTGCCTTCTACCGACACGGCCTACTACTTCATCTTCTTTGCTCTGGGGAATCTCATCGGTCCGCTCACGATCGGCCGTCTGTTCGACACCATCGGCCGACGCCGGATGATCGCCGGCACCTACATCCTCTCGGGAGCACTGCTCGCCGTGAGCGCGGTGCTCTTCAACGCCGGGCTATTGGATGCCGTCACCCAGACGGCCTGCTGGTGCGTGATCTTCTTCTTCGCCTCTGCCGGGGCCAGCGCCGCCTACCTCACGGTCAGCGAGATCTTCCCCGTTGAGGTACGGGCGAAGGCCATCGCCGTGTTCTTCGCCATCGCCCAGACGTTCGGGGCTCTCGGCCCCTGGCTCTACGGACTGTTGATCGGCAATGGCCAGGACCACTTCAAGCTGTTCATCGGCTACCTCATCGGGGCCGGCGTCATGGTCATCGGCGGCGTCGTCGAGATCCTGTTCGGTGTGGCCGCCGAGGGGAAGTCGCTGGAGGACGTGGCCAGCCCCCTCTCCTCGGTATCGGGTCCGTCCCCCCACCTGTCCAATATGACCGGTGCACCCCGACCGCCGACGGCACGCGCCTCTGGATTCTGACCGGCGGTACGGCCCATCATGGGCGAAAAGCCGTGATCCAGCGCGACGGGCCGATCCGCTCTGCTTTGTCGGACTGGGCGGTCGATGGGAAGGGTCCGAGCAGCCTCCATTACTGTTTCGAGCGGTGTCGAAGAAACGTCATATCTCGGTGACCGGTGGCGAGCTGCAGGTCCAGTGGAAGGGTTCGGGACCACCAGTCTTGGTACTGCACGGTGGCCCCGGTCTCTCGGACTACACCGAGGCGATCGGAGGGGAACTCGAGGACGCATTCACTGTCTACCGCTATCAACAGCGCGGACTCGCTCCCTCGACTACGTCGGGACCTTTCACCATCGAGACCCACGTTGCTGACACCGTTTCCGTCCTCGACGGGATCGGGATCGAACGTGCCTACGTCGTCGGACACTCCTGGGGCGGTCATCTGGCCATGCATCTTGCCGCCCACTACCCAGATCGACTCCTCGGGTTGGTGGCCGTCGACCCCCTCGGAGCAGTACCCGATGGAGGGGAGGCCGACCTGGAGCGGATGCTGACCGAGCGGATTGCTCCCGAGGGCGCGGCCAGGGCACTCGAAATCGATCGAAGAGCAATGGCTGGGGAGGGGACACCGGACGATGCTCTGGAGAGCTTGGCCATCGTGTGGCCGGGCTACTTCTCCTCTCCCGCCACGGCTCCACCTATGCCGGCGATGGCACTGTCAATCCCGTGCTACGCCGGCACCTTCGATTCGATCCACGAGCAGTTCGCCCTGGGAACGCTCGAGAGGTTGCTGCCCGGCATACGGGTGCCCTCGTATTTCCTGCTCGGAGCAGACAGCCCGATTCCACCCAAGCACGGGATAGCGTCAGCCGCACTGATACCGGATGCTCGCTATGAAGTTCTTGATGGTTGCGGTCACTTCCTCTGGCTCGAATCTCCGGGGTCCGTTCGACGCGTTGTGGATGCTGTTGCCACTCGGTCCTGACGCAATGCCGCAGCCCACGTGAGCGGGTGCTCGAGGAGAATTGTGTGGCCACTGCGCCCCGGGCATGGTTCGGCTAGGCGGTTGAATAGAGCTGGTCGGCACCTTGACTGGTCGGCAGTCCGGATCTGGTCGATGCCGAGTACGGTGCCCCGCGAGGCCCACGATAGGAGAGGAGCGGCTGTGTCCAAAGAAGAGATTGACGACTACCTGGCGGCACTGGAGGAACCGAAGAGGGCCACATTGACCACCCTTCGCCGATCGATCCTCGACGTCCTGCCCGAGGCCGAGCAGTGCATCTCCTACGGGTTGCCGGCGTTTCGGGTGGAGGGAAAGGTGATTGCCGGCTTCGGAGCCTTCAAGAGTCACCTCAGCTATCTGCCTCACAGCGGGTCCGTCTTCCCCGAACTGGGTGACCAACTCGCCGAGTACAAGACGTCGGCCGGGGCACTTCAGTTTCCCGTCGATGCGCCATTGCCCAAGGCGCTCGTAAGGACGCTAGTCACTACCAGGCTGCACCAGGCATTGGGATGATTGCAACGCTGCAGGGAGGGTTCGAGTCTTGCAATGCTGAGCCGGTCCGGATTTCCCGAGAGGGTCGTCGCCGCCTGGACGAGCGCCCTGCAGCGATGGCCCGGGCCCCGGGCGCCGACCCGACGATAGCGACGCGCACGGCCCGCGGGTGATCGCCAAGACCCGGGGTTGGCGTCGGGTCGCCCGACTCCCGTCGATGTTGGTGGGGGTAATGCCACTCATCAGCACCACCCCGTTGATCGATCCACTACCCTTTGGGCGACGAAGGCCCTGGCTCTCACGATTGTCCTAGCCCGGTATCCGGAAAATGGGATGCGTTATAGGCTTCCGTCACGAGGAGAGGTGCGAGAGCGGCCGAATCGGACTCACTGCTAATGAGTTGACCTGGGTAACTGGGTCCGAGGGTTCAAATCCCTCCCTCTCCGCCATGTTGGGCTGTCGGGCATGGGAAGCCCAGAGCGCTGGGTTAAGGGTTCTCCTGCCGCCGTCCGGCCCGGACCACGTGTGGGGTCCTGTTCTGAGCTTTCTCCGGCCGAAGGCCGAACCCACCCGTCACCGACGGGAGTGGGTGTCGACAGGAGTGCGGGTGGTGGTCAGGGACTCGGCCGGGATGGATCCCTCGGTGATGCCCCGAGCCACGTCGGTCAGGCGCTGGTTCCGGCTGCGGGCGAAGCCCCGCAGGAG
The DNA here is from genome assembly GCA_963738545.1 of uncultured Acidimicrobiaceae bacterium. Lineage (GTDB taxonomy): Bacteria > Actinomycetota > Acidimicrobiia > Acidimicrobiales > RAAP-2 > Bog-756. The sequence continues at coordinate 296,659 of CAVTXA010000003.1, read as the reverse complement.
GTTGAACGCTTCGTCCATGGTCGTCTTCAGGTGCTCGGCCACGACGCCCTTCGCCTGTTCGATGATGACCCGGGTGGCGAGCGCCTTGCTCAACTGCCCGGTAAGCACGGCGCTGTCGGACGCCGAGCGTTCCTGGAGGATGCCGATGGTGGCCACGTCGGCGAAGGTCGACGCACGCTGACTCCCGGCTCGACGCCGGTCCAGCCCAGGAAGGCGGCGCGACGGCCGCTGACGGTCCCCGGGGTGATGCCCTGGCTGTAGATCGGCGTTCCGACGGCGAGGGTCGTAGTCGCTCCGACCGTGAAGGGAATGTAGGAGGGGACCCCCGAGTCACGGGATCCGATGAGCAGGGGGCCGGCGGCCGTCCGGCAGAAGTCGACGCCGAGCGGCAGAGTGGACTGGCCCGCTCGGGCGGCCGAGACGACCTCCAAGCAGTAGTAGGGGCGGGTCCCAGGTGGTGTGATCGGCAACCCTCCGTTGTCCGCCACCGGCACCGCCGAACTCCCCTTGACCCGCGCGGCAAACGCCGCGAGCCCGGATCCCGGCACCAGTTCGATCTCGCCGATGGCCTGCAGCTCGGGATAGCGGTCAAAGGCATGAACGGCGGTCGTCCACCGCTGGAACTGCGCCTGGGTGGCGTTGTCGGCACCGACGACGAACGCGGAGGCGCTCACGGTCAGATCCTGTTCGTGCTGGATCGACTTCTGCATGGTGAGGGCGATCTCGGCGGCGGATGACACGAAGGCCTGGTGCGACCGCTGGGCATCGGACCGGACAATGGCGTGAGCCGCGAGGGTGGACGCCACGGCACCGATCACGACGGCACCGGCCGCGGCGCCCACCACCAGCCGGACCCGACGACCTCGGGGATGCTTACCGCTCCGCATGAGGGTGGGCCTGTTCTCGATGTCTGGCGCGGTCGGAGGATGGGACGGAGCGTCGCTGGACTCGTGGCCTCGGCGCCTCCCGTGCCGGCTGCGCCTCTCGTACCTGCTGGGCAGGGAGCGGCTGACCTGAGGTCGGCGCGAAAACGCTGTGCGAGTCAGTGGCCGGCGTCGGGAGCGTCGGGAGACTCAGGGAACGACCGCCCGCGCCTGGACGTTGACCCATCCGTGGACCCATGTCGGTACGCCCCTTCTGTCGGGAGCAACGTTCGCCAGGGTCCGGGGCAATTGACGTGCTTAGCCAAATCTACCGGCGCCGCGCGCCACTACACAATGGCCCAGTGCATGTTCTTCCGGACCCGGGATCGGTCTCGTCGCCTCTTCCTGAGCCGGCCTCCTAGGGCACGTAGGCGGCGAGGAACGCGAGCAGGGCGTAGCCGAACATGGTCACGGCACACAGGACCAGCACGGTGGTCTCCACCCGACGGGACCTGAGCAGGGTGGTCGCCCCCATGATCAGCGGGAAGGCGGAGAGGGCGTAGCGCTCGAACGAGTCCAGGTTGGACCCCGACGCCGCCACGGCCACCATGGCCACGGAGAACAGTCCGTAGGAGATGGGCAACCGTCGAAACACCACGATGAGGAGACCCACGGTGATCACCACCCAGGGCAGGTGGAGGTCGGTGCCCACATGATGGCCCCGCAGCAGGTTGGTGGCGTCGTGGTACAGCGTGTCCACGGGATCGGTGAGGCCACCGTGACGAGCGGAGTTGGTCTGGAGGGTCAGCGGCTTGGTGAAGGTGCCGAAGGCGACGCTGGTCCAGCTGAGGAAGGCCAGCAGTCCGGCCGCCGGGGCGAGGACGGCGAGGATCCGTGCCCCGCGCTGCCGCCAGTCGGTCGTCCGCAGGTCCCGGGCCGCCTCGCAGAGGGCGGGGATGAGGAGGAGGCAGCCGATGGGCCGGGCCGTCCCGGCCAGGAAGCCCAGGGCGGCGGCCATCAGCCAGTGCTGGTGGCGCAGGCAGTAGAAGCACACCACCGCCAGCAGGATGAACAACGAGTCCGAGTAGCCCATGACCATGACGAAGGCCGCGGGTACGAGATTGATCAGCCAGGCTGCCGTGCGCGCCGGCCCGGGATCGCCGAACTCCGATCGCACCAGGAGGTAGAGGGCGCCGGTGGCGCCGAAGCCGCAGAGGTTCGAGATGAGGACGGTGGAGGCGTCGGCGGGGAGGAGGGTCACGTGGTGCAGGGCACTGGCCATCGCCGGAAGGAGCGGGAAGAACCGCAGACCCTGGGGGCCCACGGCGTGGTAGCCGTGGGCGGCCAGGTTGGCGTACCACCCGGCGTCCCATGCGGCGAGGCCGTCGTGGGCCGTGGCCAGGGCCCGAGGGTCGCGGATGGCGAAGTGGGTCACCTCGAATTTGGCCATGGCCAGTGCGGCCAGGACGATGGCCCTGCCGGTCAACCAGGGAAGCCAGGACGCCGAGGCTGCCTCGCGGAGGGGGATCCAGGCGCCGCCCCGGGTGCGGTCTGTGGCCGTGTTCGTGTCCAAAGTGAGTGCGCGCCTTTACAGGTCACCGAGCGGCGCGAGCTGCCGTTCCCCCCGGCGGTGGGCGGGGCAACCCTACCAAGGGCCGATCCTCGGTCCCGGGTCCGGGCAGAGGGCCGACGTGGCGCCCGGCCCTCCGCCGGGCGGGATCACGGAGTCGTCGGGCCGCCCGATCGGCCTCCGACGGACCGGATCGGGGGACCCGGAGCCCTGGGACCCGGTACCCCGGTAGATTGTCCTGGTGGCCGAGCGGTATTGGATCGAGACGTTGGGCTGCCCCAAGAACCAGGTGGACTCCGACAAGCTGGTCGGAACCCTGGTGGCCGACGGGTTTCAGGCGGCCACCGCTCCCGAACTGGCCGACCTGGTGGTGGTCAACACCTGCGCCTTCATCGAGGCCGCCCGACAGGAGTCGGTCGAGACGGTGCTCGCCCTTGCCGATGCTCGACGGGACGGGGCCCGGCTGGTGGTCACGGGATGCATGGCCGAGCGCTATGGCGACGAGTTGGCCGAGGCGCTGCCCGAGGTCGACCTGGTGGCCCCGTTCGGTGTGGCTCTGACCAGCCGGACCGTGTCCGGTGCGGCGCCCGTCTCCCCGGCGACCGGCACACCCGTCCTGCTCGGACGCAAACCCGGCGCACCGCTCCCGGGAGCCGTGCTGCCCTCGTTCGATCTGCTGAACCTGCCCCGGCCCGCCTCGACCGCGCCGTGGTCGTACATCAAGGTGGCCGAGGGCTGCGACCGCAACTGCGGCTTCTGTGCCATCCCGTCGTTCCGGGGCAAGCAGCGCTCCCGCACCTCGGCGTCCATCCTGGCCGAGGTGGAGCAACTGGGCGGGCCGGACGGCACGCTACGGGAGGTGGTGCTGGTGGCCCAGGACCTCTCCTCGTTCGCCCTCGATCGTTCCAACGGGCGGACCAAACCCCGTATCGACGGTCCGGCCGTCGGCGGCCACCGTCCCATTGTGGACTTGGTGGAGGCGGTGGCGGCGAGCGTCGACTGGGTGCGTCTGCTCTATCTCTACCCATCCACCCTCGATGACGCCCTGGTGGAGGCCATCCTGGCCACCGGTGTGCCCTACTTCGACCTCTCGCTCCAACACGTGTCCCGGCCGTTGCTCAAGCGCATGCGACGGTGGGGTGAGGGGGAGCGGTTCCTCGACCGGATCGCCTCGATCCGCCGGGCCGATCCCACGGCGGCCTTCCGATCCTCGTTCATCATCGGCTACCCCGGGGAGACCGAGGCCGACCACGACCATCTGCTCGAGTGGCTGGAGGCGGCACGGCTGGACTGGGTGGGCTTCTTCCCCTTCAGCAACGAAGCCGGCACCTATGCCTCCGGTCTCGTGGACCAGGTGCCCGAGGCGCTGGTGGCCGAACGACTGCGCGAGTGCACCGAGCTCCAGGACGGCATCACCGCCGGCCGACGGGACCTCCTGATCGGGGCGACCGTCGAGGTGCTGGTCGACGCGCCCGGCGAGGGGCGCACCTACCGGGAGGCCCCCGAGATCGACGGGATCGTCTCGTTGCCCGAGGATCTGCCCGTCGGCTCGTTCGTGGACGTGGTGATCACCGGGGCCGACGGCCCCGACCTGGTCGGAGCGCCAGCAGCCGGCCCCGTGCCGGCGTCGATCGCGTCACTGACGACGGTCGCGGGAGCGGTGCGTTGAGCGACGGGACCGTGCCCGGCCCCACAGCGGTGGCGCGGACCACGACGTTCGGACCGTCGGCCCTCCTCACCCCGGCCAACGGGATCACGGTGATCCGGCTCCTGGCCACCCCGGTCCTCATCGTCCTCATCATGCTGTGGGGGGCCAGCTGGTTCACCTTCGTCTTCGGCGGGTTGCTGGCCTTCTCCGACGGGATCGATGGGTGGGTGGCGCGTCGGCAGGGGACCACCCGCTCGGGGGCCTTCCTCGACCCCCTGGCCGACAAGGTGGCCGTGCTGGGTGCCCTGGTGGCCCTGGTGGCCAAAGGGATCATCTGGTGGCTCCCGGTGGCCATCATCGCCGTCCGGGAGATCGCCATGTCCATCTACCGTTCGGTCGTGGGCCGGCACGGGATCTCCATCCCCGCCCGCAACTCGGCCAAGTTCAAGACCCTCCTCCAGGACATCGCCATCGGGATGTGCCTGGCCCCACCGCTGGCCGGCCACACGACCATCCTCAACACGGGCATCTGGGTGGCCACGGCCCTCACCGTCATCACCGGGGCCCAGTACTACGTCGACGGCCGGCGGGCCGCCCAGACCCGCGCCGCCGGCGTCTCGCTGCCCCCGACCGGGACCGTCGACGGCACGAGCTCGGCGGCCTGAGCACCATGCGCATCGAGATCGTGGCGGTGGGGACGGAGCTGCTCCTCGGCCAGATCGCCGACACCAACTCGAAGTGGATGGGCGAGCACCTGGCGGCCATCGGGGTGGCCTCGCACTTCCACCAGGCGGTGGGGGACAACCACGAGCGGATCGTGCTGGCCTTCCGGACCGCCCTGGCCCGGAGCGACGGGGTCATCGTCTGCGGGGGACTCGGCCCCACGCACGACGACATCACCCGCGACGCCATCGCTGAGGTCATGAACGTCGCCCTCTACCGTGACGAGCAGGTGGTGGAGAACATCCGCACCATGTTCAACGCACGGGGCCGCCAGATGCCCGACTCCAACCTGCGCCAGGCCGACGTGCCCGCCGGCGCCACGATCATCCCCCAGACCAAGGGAACCGCCCCCGGGCTCATCTGTCCGGTGGGCCACAAGGTGGTCTACGCCGTACCCGGGGTGCCCTACGAGATGGCCGACATGTTCGAGCGGGCCATCGCCCCCGACCTCGTCAGGCGCATGGCCGAGCGGGGCGAGACCACCGGGGTCATCGCCAGCCGGGTCATCCGGACCTGGGGCATGAGCGAGTCGGCTCTGGCCGAGACCCTGGCCGACCACATCGACGGGCTCGACGGCACCCCGACCGGTGCCGCCGCCGGGGCGGCCCCACCCCCGGCCACCATCGCCTTCCTGGCCAGCGGGATCGAGGGGATCAAGGTGCGGGTCACGGTCCGGGCCGACGACGAGTCCGTGGCGGCCAGCCGGCTGGACGCCGAAGAGACCGAGATCCGGCGCATCCTCACCGAGGCCGCCGGTGATGTGGTGTTCGGTATCGACGACGAGGCCATTGAGCACGCGGTGGCCCAGGTCCTGGCGGCCGACGGCCTGACCCTCGGCCTCGCTGAATCGCTCACCGGCGGCCTGGCCGCGTCGCGGCTGGTCAACGTGCCCGGGGCCAGTCGGTGGTTCCGGGGCTCGGTGGTGTCCTATGCGTCGGAGGTCAAGTTCGCCGTGCTCGGGGTGCCCGAGGGACCGGTGGTCACCGAGGAGGCGGCCCGGGCCATGGCCGACGGCGCCCGATCCGTGCTCGGGGCCGACGTGGGCCTGTCCATGACCGGGGTGGCCGGGCCCGACCCCCAGGACGACCAACCCCCGGGCACCGTGTTCGTGGGGCTGGCGCGTGCGGGCCATGAGACGGCGTCGTTCTCCTTCACCGTCCCTGGTGACCGCGACCGGGTGCGCCAGTACGCCACCATCGCCGCCCTCGACCTGTTGCGGCGGACGCTCCGCAGCTGACGGCCGGTCGGGTCCACAAAGGCGGTCTCTGGCTGTCGGGCGGTCAGCCGATGTGCCCGTGTCCGAAGCGGAGGGGGGGATGATCGAGGAGGACCGTTCCGAGCAGTCGGTTGGAGGGTGTCCGGAGCACGACGATGGCCTCGAGCCCGGCGGGGGAGCCGAGAGGCATGGCCACCGACGAGTTGGTGAATGAGCCGGTGAAGGCGAAGACGCAGACCTGGGCCTGGGAGGGGTGGGCGATGGACAAGTGGGCGTAGAGGTGGGGTGCCTTCTGGCGGAGTCTGCTGAGCGTGAACAGGTGCACGCCGGCCAGCTTCCCTGAGCCGTGGACGGCCTGAGAGGCGGCGGGCAACGCCAGGTAGCACGCGCTGTCGGACGTCCCGAGGCTGCTCCGGACCGAGGAGCAGCCGACCAGCACGCACGCCACCAGCAGCACGGCGGCCAGGCCGCCGGCGGTCCTGCGGGTCAGACGCTGGCGCAATCCTGGCCGGGTCCGCTCGGGTCGACGGGCCGGGTTTCGACGTTCGCTCATGAGGGGGCCACCGAAGACCCGTCGGGCGTCCCCGACCGCTCCCCATCCGGGGACGCCCCGGAATCGATGGCCCCTGGATCCGCGGTTTCGGGACCCAGGGCCTCGACGGGGGCGTCGAGGGCGTGCCGGCTCCACCGACCCCGCCGGACCTCGAAGGCCAGCTCGCCCCAGAGGGCCCAGCCGACGGCCAGAACCAGCCAGAAGCTGATGAACCGGTAGATGAGCACGGCGTCGACCGTGGTGGTCTCGACGCCCCCGAACGCCACTAGGGCGATGGTGATGCTGCCCTCCACCACCCCCAGGCCACCGGGGGTGATGGGGAGGGTGGCGGCCAATTGGCCCGCACCGTAGGCGAGCAGGAGGCCCTTCCAGGGGACGGTGGCACCGATGGCCGGGAACATCAGGGCGAAGCAGGCGCAGTCGAACAGCCAGTTGCACGTGCCCAGCGCCACCGTGGCCGTCAGCTGCCGCCAATCGAGATGGACGGCCGTGGTCCACGCCAGGCTCCGCCGCACGCGGTCCTCGGTCGCCGCCGAGGGGCGACCGATGATGGCCCGCGACCAGTGGATGAGCCGGTCCGTAATCCACTGGAGGGGTCGCTCGTAGACAAAGAGGGCACCGATGGCCACCGTCACCACCAGGGCACCGATGATGGCGGGAATCAGGTCGAGCGAGGCCCCCTGCTCCGTAGCCAACGCCAGTCCCAGGGTGGCGACCAGCGCCAGCGAGACGATGGAGGCGATCACGGTGCCGGCGATGGCCCACGTGGCCAGCGTGTTGCCCGCGCCGAAGCGGCGGTACCACCGGAAGCTGTAGACGGCCGACACGGCGTTCCCCCCGGGGAAGGAGTTGGCCAGGGCCTGGGAGGCGAACGTGGTCTTGAGGAGCGGTCCCCGCGGCGCCCGGAGTCCGCCGAACCCGAGCAGCCCGATTTGCATGCCGGCGAAGCTCACGAACGAGAGGAACTCGGCCACCACCGCAGCGATGACCCACCACCAGTCCAGCCGCCGGAGGACACCGCTGAGGCCGGACAGCTCATCGGTGTGCGACGACAGCACCCAGGCGGCCAGGAGGACCAGAGCCAGGCCCAGGAGCACCCGCACGAGCGGCCACCACCGGCGCCAGATCGGTCCGGGCCGTGGTCCCGTCAGGGCGCCTTGGTCGTGGTGCTGGCGGCCGTCGCCGGCGCCGCCGTCGGGGTGACCGGGATGCCCACCGGGACGAGCTCCACCCAGCTGTTGCCCGGGGCCAGGGTGATCGGGGCGCCCCCGGCCGCGGTCAGTGTGGCCGGCTGGGTCAGCGTGTTCCTCGTCCAGGTGCCGGTGATGGCGACGCCGTTGCGCATGACCACCAGGGGACCGGTCCCGGTGGCGGTGACATCGACCTCATGGCCGCCCTCGCTGTTCTCCACCCAGGGACCCGTGGCGGTGGGCACGGTCATGATCACCACGTCGGTGGCGGCCGTCTGGGACCCGTCGAGGAGCTTGTCGGGCTGGCCGGAGTAGGAGCGCAGGTAGGTGCCGGTGGCCGGGCTCCACTGCCAGGTCACATCGGAGTAGGAGGAGAAGGGGATGTGTACGCTGGCCCCCGACCCGGCGACCGAGCCCTTGGGCAGGGTGGCCGAGTACTGGAAGATCGGTGCCGGGGGGGTGGTGTCGGTCGGGTGCAGCGCCCACAGCGTGGCCGTGTTCACGAACGTCGAGTAGGGGGCCACCCGCCCGGGCTGTTGGATGATGGCCGAGCCGTTGCCGCCGGAGTAGAGGTTGGTGTCGAGGAGGGGTGACGCCTGCATGAGGGCGATGACCGGGTCGATGCCACCGGCGTGGACGAACACCGGGTTGGAGAGCTGGGACATGATCCCGGCATCGGGCTCCCGGGCCGATCGCAGATCGCCGACCAACGGCGCCGTCTGGCACTGGAATACGGCCAACAGGCGGGTGATGGCCCCTTCCACCGGCTCCTCGAAGACGATGTCGGCCTGGTTGAGCCCGGAGGACGGACGGTCGTCGGGGTAGTTGCCGATCTTCACCCCGAGGGCCGGGCGGGCAGGGACCGTGCCGCCGGGCGCGGGGGTCCCGGTGAGCGGACAGGCCGGCGGCGGTGCCGTGGTGGTGGTGGCGACCACCACCGCGGCCGGGGTGCCCGCTTTCTTGTCCTTGTGGGTGGCCACGACCCCGATGACCACGCCGATCAGGACCACGGCCAGAGCAGCGATCACGTACCACCACGTGCGTGACCCACCGCTCCCGGTCTGGCGCCGCAACTCCTGTCGCGACAGGACCGGGGGGCCGGTCGCCGAGCCTCCGGAGGGGTCGTCACCGGGGCCGGATCCGGGGGGCGGCAGATCGTCGGGCATTGTCGGGTGAGGCTACTGCGCACCCATCGGCTGGAGGTCGATGGACACCGCGGCAGCCGGGTGACGCCGCCGGATCCGCCAGGGGCGACCGGCGCCGAACTGCCCCTTGACGGAGGTGGTCCCGAGGATCCATCATCGAACATGCGTTCGGGTCTACAGTGATCTCGTCGTCGAGCACCACCCCCCGCAGTGATCAGCCCCGGATCTCGGTCCGGGCCCACCCAGAGCACGTGTCACACCCCATCCGTAGGGTCGGCACGGTCAGATGAGCGACAAGCACCGAGGAGAGAAGACATGGAACGTGACAAGGCACTCGACATGGCCCTGGGGCAGATCGAGAAGCAGTTCGGCAAGGGGTCGATCATGCGCATGGGTGAGAACCTGCACATGAACATCGAGGCCATCCCGACCGGTGCCCTGGCCCTCGACCTGGCCCTCGGAATCGGAGGCCTCCCGCGCGGCCGGATCGTGGAGATCTTCGGTCCGGAGTCCTCAGGCAAGTCCACCCTGGCCATGCACGTGGTGGCCGAGGCCCAGCGCAACGGCGGCATCTGTGCCTACGTGGACGCCGAGCACGCCATGGACCCGGTCTACGCCAAGGCCATCGGGGTCAACATCGACGACCTGCTGATCTCCCAGCCCGACACCGGTGAACAGGCCCTGGAGATCTCCGACATGCTCATCCGGTCGGGGGCCCTCGACGTCCTGGTCATTGACTCGGTGGCGGCACTGACCCCCCGGGCGGAGATCGAAGGGGAGATGGGTGACACCCACGTCGGCCTCCAGGCCCGTCTGATGTCCCAGGCCCTGCGCAAGCTGACCGGGACGCTGTCGAAGTCGCGGACCATCGCCATCTTCATCAACCAGCTGCGGGAGAAGATCGGCGTGATGTACGGATCGCCCGAGGTCACCCCGGGGGGTAGGGCGCTCAAGTTCTACTCGTCGGTGCGTCTGGACATCCGGCGCATCGAGACCATCAAGGACGGTGCCGACCAGGTCGGCAACCGGACCCGGGTCAAGGTGGTGAAGAACAAGTGCTCACCCCCGTTCAAGCAGGCGGAGTTCGACATCACCTTCGGCCGGGGGATCAGTCGTGAGGGATCGTTGCTCGACGTCGGCGTGGAGCTGGGCTTCATCAAGAAGTCCGGCGCCTGGTTCACCTACGAAGGGGAGCAGCTGGGCCAGGGACGGGAGAACGTCAAGACCTTCCTGACCGAGAATCCACAGTTGATGGCCGAGGTCGACGAGCGGATCCGCGAGCACCTGGCCGCTCAGAACGCCGTCGAGGCCGAGGAGGCGTCAGCGGCTCTGCCCGACGATGTGCGCGACCTGGATCTCGACGACCAGCCCATCACCCTCAGCGAGTAGGTCGGACAGGGGCCCGACCGTCGTCCTCAAGCTGGAGGGGTTTGACGACGAAAGAAGCGGGTAGCTCTTCCACCTTCGCCGGCCCGGGACGCGTCCTTGCGTCCCGGGCTGCTGCGTTCCGGGCCGCTGCGTTTCACCCGCCTCGCTGCTCTACGGGAACCGGTGCCTCTCGACGGCTGCGGCTGAACGACTCTGCGGCTGAACGACTCTGCGGCTGAACGACTCTGCGGCTGAACGACTCTGCGGCTGAACGACTCTGCGGCTGAACGACTCTGCGGCCGAACGACTCTGCGGCCGAACGACTATGCGGCCGAACGACTACTATGCGGCCGAACAACTATGCGGCCGAACAACTATGCGGCGTTGACCGTGTTCGGGGCCGCGCTCGAGGGTGAGCCGGCGGCATAGGTGGCCGTCCAATTGCCCTGGGACGGATGGCTCACGCTCGCCGGTCCGCCGCCGATGACCGAGTAGACGTTCTCCATCATCCGCAGCACCTCGGCGGTCGACCCCGGTGTGGCGTCGGGGATGACATTGGGAGGAACCAGCGAACTGTCGGACATGACGTTGAGCCAATTGGCATTGCCGGTGGCGAAGACGCCGCCCCCGCCGGGGACCGTGTACCAGGTCATGTCGGAGTAGTTGCCGCCGCGGTTGGCCACGAGTGAGTGGGCGATGATGTCCAGGTTGGCCGGACCGCCTCCGTGGGGGACGTAGCGGTCGAACTCCCCCTGGACGACGTCGGTGAAGCGCCGGTCCAGAGGCAGCTCGACGCCGGCCAGCACCCAGGAGGTGGGATCGGCGATGACCAGGTCGGCCTTGGCCCCGATGTCCTGATACGTGCTGCCGATGAGCTCGGATTCGGGGCGCGACACCGGAGGCTGGGGCCAGTTGACGGTCACCAGGCTGGGGTCCTGGTGGAGCATGGGGTCCTCGTCGGCCGCCTTGTAACAGATCTGGTGTCGGTTGACGCCGAGCGGGGACGGCTCGAAACGGATCTGGCGGTAGCAGGCGTTGGCACCCAGGAACGCCAGGTTGACCCCGGCGGCCAGCGCCTGGGTAGCTCCGTCACGCATCGGCGCGGACCAGTACTCGTCGTGGCCCAGGCTGAGCAGGGCGCGGTGGGAGGTGAGCAGCTCGGGCCGGGTGTGCAGGTCGATGTCGGTCCAGTAGGTGACGTCGAGGCCGAGTTGTTCGGCCTGGAAGATGACCGGGAGTTCGTTGCCCACGAAGTCGGCGGCGCCGCTGGCCCAGTCGTGGTCGTAGGGACGGTCGAACGAGACGATCCGGGCCCTGTCCTCGAAGGTGCCGCCCGCCGGCGCGTGCGTGTACGAGAGGGCCTGGTTGCGGTTCCCGTAGTAGAGGCTGTAGCCGCCCCACCGGTTGTAGGCCTGCCAGGTCGTGACGCTCTGCTGGATGACGATGGCGGCACGCGAGGCGTCGTCGCGCACGCACAACGGGACGAACTGCTGCTCGCCGGTGGCACCGACCAGCTTCAGCAGGTAGGTCCCGGGCGGCCAGGTGGCGTCGACGGGAACGGTGAGTGACGGCGTCCACTGGCACTCGATGGTGTTGACGAACGGCGCCAGGGTCGGCGGGGGCTGGCGCACCCCGGTGACCTCACCCGACTGCCAGATCAACCGTCCGCCGATGCCGCCGTAGTAGCCCATCCGGTAGGCCTCCACGTGGAACGAGGTGGCCTTGGTGCTGACGTACAGGGTCACCGTGCTCCCGACGGTGGTGCTGACCTGGTCGGCGTAGCCCTCGATGTCGCCGGCCGCCTGCGGGGTGGTCACCCACCACAGCTGCCCCTGCTTGGCGTTCTCGGCGATGATGGCGTCCGACGTCGGGAGGAGTACGCCGTTGGCCGAGCGCGTCATCGACCCGGGGCTGTGGACGGCCACGATGGCGTCCCCGGGCGCCAATGCGGCCGGCCCTCGGTCGCTGGCGGCGCGCACGCGCGGGTGGCGGTGGGCGTCCGCCGGCGTGGGGTTGATCGAGGACGGCGAGCGGGCGATGGCCACCGCCGCTGCGGCCGTCACGGCACCCCCGGCCGCCGACAGTCCGATGAACCGTCGGCGGGAGACCTTGCGCGAGTGGGCGTGGCCCCGGGCCGCCGGTCGGTCGGGAGGCTCATCGCCGGGGGCCGCGGTTGCGGTCGGGGCGTCGCCTCCCTCCGGCTCGGTCACCGGTTCCGGGGCCGATGGCGGTGCCGGCTCGGGATCCGGTTCCGGTCCCTGTTCGTGCTGCTCCACCACGGGCGTCAGGAGGCGGCGGTCGGTGAGGGAGTACGGGCTCCGGGCACGCGTTCGATCCCGTCGTGGTCGTCGATGATCACCTCCGTACACTAGTGAGCCGACGACTGAACCCAGTGGTCACCGGGCCTGTCGTGCTGGCGCCGGGGCCGGGGCCGCCTTACGCTCGGACGGTCCGCAGCACGGGGCCGGTCACCGCGTCGGGCCCCTCCTCCGGTCGAAGAGCGAAAGTGAGCAGGTCATGCAGTTCGGAATCATCCCCCCCGTCCGATTGGGGGTCACCGCCGATCCCGACTGGATGACCTCGTTCGCCCGCCACGCCGAGGCGTGCGGCTTCGAGTCGGTGGTGCTGGTGGAGCACGCCGTGGTGATCTCGGACTACGAGAGCACCTACCCCTACGCGTCGTCGGGCAAGATGCCCCTGCCCGACGACTGCCGCATTCCCGACCCGCTGGACCTGATGGCCTATCTGGCCGCCGTGACCGATCGGATCACCCTGGCCACCGGGGTCCTCGTCGTGCCCAATCACCAGGCCGTGGTGCTGGCCAAGCGGATCGCCACCGTCGACGTGCTGTCGGGCGGCAGGGTGCGGATGTGCGTGGGGGTGGGATGGATGGATGAAGAGCTGGCCGCCACCGGGGCCGACCCCCGGAGCCGGGGCCGTCGCACCGACGAGACCATCGTGGCCATGCGGGCCCTGTGGGCCGACGCCGGGCCGGCCGGCGCCGACTTCGACGGCGAGTTCGTCTCCTTCCACCACGCCCACTCGTTCCCGAAGCCGGTCCGACCTGGAGGCGTCCCCCTCCACATCGGGGGCCACAGCGAGGCGGCGGCCGGGCGGGCCGGACGGCTCGGGGACGGCTTCCAACCGCTCGGACTGGCTCCCGAGGTGCTCACCGTCCGGCTCGACCAGGTCCGCCGGGCGGCCGAGGCGTGCGGGCGGGACCCCGACGCCATCGAGCTCTCGCTCTCGGGCTACCTGCCGACCTTGTCCGAGCAGGACGTGGCCGACGCCGAGGCGGCCGGTGCCGTCCGGTTGGTGGCGTCGACATCGATGACGGCCGAGATCGACGCCGTGGCCGAGGAGATGTCGGCCTTCGCCGAGCGGTTCGGGCTCCGGTAAGGGGATGGCACCCGGTCGGTCCGACGAGGACCAGGGCCGTCCCGGGGGGGACGACGAGGCCCTGCGCGAGCTGTCGCTGGCCTATGCCGCCGCGGCCGACGCCCGGGACGGCCCGGCCCTGGTGGCGCTGTTCGTCGGGGACGGGGAGCTGGTGGTGCCCAAGTATCCCGTCGACCTGCGTCCGGTGGTCACCCGCTCGGGTCCCGAGGCCCTGCGGGAGGTGGCGACGATGCTCGGCCGGTACGACCGGACCTTCCACCTGGTGGCCGGCACCCACTTCGTGGTGGCGGGCGAGCACGCCTCGGGTGAGGTCCAGTGTGTGGCCCACCACCTGACGGCGGCCGACGGGGCTGACGGGGGCCCGGCGGGAACCGACATGGTCTGGTTCATCCGCTACCGCGACCGTTACCGGCACACGGCGTCGGGGTGGAGGATCGCGCGCCGGGAGCTCCACCTCCAGTGGGTCGAGGAGCACCCGGTGAGCGCGCTCGGCCCGCCCTTCGAGTGACGCCCGCCAGAACCCGGCCACCGGGCTCGGTCACCCGCGACCGGGTGCCCGACGCGTTCAGGGTGCCGGGACGGGCTGGGGGGGAGGTGGCCCGGTGTAGCGGGCTGCCGGGCGGATCAACCGGTTGTCGTCGGCTTGCTCCATGACGTGGGCGGCCCACCCGATGGTCCGGCTGCAGGCGAAAGTGGGCGTGAACATGTCCCGTGGGATGCCGCAGGTGTGCATGACCACGCCGGCGAAGAACTCCACGTTGGTATAGAGCTCGCGGCCCGGCTTGAGGTCGGCCAGCACCTCGACGGTGGTGCGCTCCACCTGCTCGGCGAAGTCCACCAGGTCGCCCCCGAGGGACCGGGCCACGCCGCGGAGGAAGACCGAGCGGGGATCGTCGGTCTTGTAGACCCGGTGGCCGAAACCCATGATGCGGTCCCCGCCCGCGACGGCACGACGGATCCACGCCTCGGCCCGATCGGGTGACCCGATGTCGTCGAGCATGGCCAGCGCCCGGCTGGGCGCACCACCGTGGAGCGGACCCGACAGGGCCCCCACCGCCCCCACGATGGCTGCGGCCAGGTCGGCACCGGTCGAGGCGATGACCCGGGCCGTGAACGTCGAGGCGTTGAAGCCGTGGTCGATGGTCAGGATGAGGTACTGCTCGACGGCTCGCACATGGGCCGGGGGGGCCTCCTGGCCGGACAGCATCCAGAGGTAGTTGGCGGCGAAGGGCAGATCGGGGCGCGGGGGGATCGGGGCGAGGCCGTGGCGCAGGCGGTGCACGGCGGTGAGGATGGTCGGCACCACGGCGCACAGCCGGAGGGCCTGGGCCCGCCGCTCGGTGGCGTCGATGTCGAGCCCGGCCGGCCAGCCCAGCTCGGCGCCGAGGAGGGAGACCGCGGTGCGCAGGGCGTCGAGGGGTGAGCCGGTCGAGGCCACCGCGGGGAGCAGATCGGCCAGCACCGGGGGCAGGGTCCGGAGATCGGCCACCTCACCGATGAAGGCCTCGGACCGGGCCCGGTCGGGCAGGGCCCCGTCGAAGAGCAACAGCCAGACGTCCTCGAGGGACCGGGTGGCGGCCAGGTCCACGGCGGAGTACTGCCGGTAGTGGTAGAAGCCCTCACGACCACGGACGTCGCCCACCGAGGTTTGGGCCACCACGACGCCCTCGAGTCCCCGGGGCACGTCGGCTCCGGCCTCATCGGCCGGCCGGATCTGCGCCACCGTCAACAGGTCACGCATGGAGACCACCCCGACCAGGTCCCCGTGGTCCACGACGGGCAGGTGGCGGTAGTGGTGGTGGGTGAGTCCCGACCAGGCCGCATCGACCTCGTCGTCCACGCCCAGGACGTCGGGGTCGGCGGTCATCCACCGGTGGACCGGCTCGGCATGGGGGTCGATCTCCGTGGCCGCGGCCCGCAGCAGGTCGCGCTCGGTCAGTATCCCGACCACGGCGTGGCGCTCGGTGACCACCACCGAGCCGATCTGCCGACGGTCCATGAGGGTCGTGGCCTCGGACAGCGTGGTGTCGGCGGGACAGGTGACCGGCGGTGCCGACATCAGTTCCTGGACGGCGGTGCTCATGGTCTGGCTCCTTCAACGGCGTCGGGGGCGCCACCCGGTGCGGCGCATCGTGTCTGGGTTCTCCGCGTCCAGTGTGCCCATACCCCGCCGGGTTGTAAATGTTGATCAACTCAATGTCACCGCACGACGCCGGGCCGGGCCCACGGTCGGACCCGGGAGCAACCAGGCGCAGGCGGCACCCGTCGGGGCGCCCGGGGCGGAACCGCGGAGCACCAATGGTTACGTTGGGAGGGAGGTTCGGGCGGCGCCTGCGCCCGGGCCGACGCGGAGGCTCCGGTGCCGCCCGTGGGACACGAGAGAGAGGACCTGGACCATGTCGATCGGACTCCGACGCCCCTGGGACGCCGTGGACTTCGACGAGCTGGCCCGCCTGTTCCCACCCCCACCGGAGTACTTCGAGCGGGCCTGGTTCGCCCCGCCCGAGGAGATCGACCGGGTCAAGCTGAGCCGGGCCCGCCATCGGGCCGACCGGGCCCTTCGGGTCCCGTTCTTCCGCCGGCTGTGGGACGCCGCCGGTTTCGATCCACGCGACCTCCGCCGGGTCGAGGACCTCGACCGGGTGCCCACCTACACGGTCGACGACATCCGACGGAGCGTGGAGGAGCACCCGCCCTTCGGCGACTACCAAGGGGTCTCGGTCGACGATGCGCTCCGCGAGCCGCTCCGGATCCACATGTCGGGTGGAACCACCGGCGAGCCCCGGCCCACGCTCTACACCCAGTGGGACCGGGGGGTGTCGGGCGTCCTCAACGCCCGGGGGATGTACCTCCAGGGCCTGCGTCCCGGCGACGTGGTCATCAACAGCTGGGCCTACGGCCTCCACAACGGGGCCTTCAGCTTCGACGAGACGTTGCAGCGCTGGCTCAACTGTCTGGTCATCACAGCCGGGGCGGCCACGGTGACCAGTACCCGCAAACAGGTCGAGCTGGCCCGGAGGTTCCGGGCCGCGGCCATCCTGACCACGGGTGACTACCTGCTGCGCATCGCCGAGGAGGCCCAGGCCATGGGGCTCGACGTGCGGCGCGACCTCTCGATCCGCGCCTTGGCCACCAACGTGGGCCATGAGGAGCGCCTGGAGGAGCTGTTCGGCCTCGTGGCGCTGGCCACCTACGGCTTCCACGAGGTGGGCACGGTGGCGGTGGAGTGCCCCGAGAAGAACGGGCTCCACATTTTCGAGGACGCCTTCCACGTGCAGGTGGTCGACGTGGAGACCGGTGCACCGCTGCCCGACGGTGAGACGGGGGCGCTGGTGGTCACCGAGGTGTACAAGACCGGCAGTCCGCAGATCGGCTACAACATCATGGATCTCTCGTTCCTCTACCCACGGGAGCGGTGCGGGTGTGGGAGCTGGCTGCGTCGGATGGGCCGCTTCGCCGGTCGGGGGGACACCATGGTCAAGCTCCGGGGCGTGAACGTGTGGCCCGAGGGCATCGGGGCCATCGCCACCGCCGTGGACGGCACGGTGCCCGACTACTTCGTGCGGGCCGTCAACGTGGCGGGCCGGGACGAGCTCATCGTGTCGGTGGCCAGCAACGTCGGACCCGACGGGCACGACGCCCTCCGCACCACCATCGAGGAGCGCCTGCGGGATCAGCTCGGCGTCCGTATCGGGGTGGAGATCGTGGCCCCGGGCGCCCTCGACGGGCTCACGGGGCAGGACCGGGCCAAGGCCAGACGGTTCGCCGACGAGCGCCCGGCCCCGCACTGACCGGGGCCACCGGTGCGCTCGCCCGCCGGGTGGGCCGGCACAGCCGCCAACGTTGATCAACTCAATCATGGGCGGGGTCGTAGGCTGGCGACCCGTGGACCGGATGCTCGAGAGCGACGAGGCCGCCCGTCGGCTCGGCATCAAGGTCACCACGCTGTACGCCTACGTGAGCAGGGGCCTCCTCACCTCCCATCCGGCGCCCGGGGGACGCCGGAGCCTGTTCGCCCTGGACGACGTGGAGCGTTTGGCCCGCCGCTCCCGCCAGGGCAAGACCGTGGAGACCCGCATGGCCACCGTGACCACCGCGGTGACCCAGTTGACCGACGACGGGCCGGTGTTCCGGGGTCGCCTGGCCACCGAGCTGGCGCTGACGACGTCGTTCGAGGACGTGGCCGCATGGCTGTGGTCCGGGCCCGGGGGCGTGGGGGGGCACGAGACGCCGGGCGAGTGGGCACCCGTGGACCTCGGGCCCCCTCCGGAGATGGCCTCGTCCGACCGGATGCGCTGGGTGGTCGTCATGGCTGGGGCCCGCGACCGCCTCCGGGCCGACCTCCGTCCCGAGGTGGTCACCAGGACGGCCGGGAGGGTGGCGGCCTCGATGGTCGCGTCCCTGCCCTGGCCCCGGGCCGACTCGCCGGTGGCGCCGGTGGTCCCCCTGGTGCTCCCCGACGGGATCGAGCGCCACGACGCCATGGCTGCCCGCCTGACGGCGCGCCTGAGCGCCGCCCCCACCCCGGCACTGGTGCTCGGTGTGAATGCCGCCCTGGTCCTGATGGCCGACCACGAGCTGGCCACCTCGACCATGGCCGTGCGGGTCGCCGCGTCGACCCGGGCCGACCTCTACGACGTGGTGCTGGCCGGCCTCGGCACCATCGCCGGGCCCCTGCACGGCGGCGCCAGCCAGCAGGCCTACTCGCTGCTGCTGGAGGCCCGTCACCACGGCGTGGAGCGGGCCGTGGACGACACCCTGCGATCACAGCGGGTCCTCCCCGGCTTCGGGCACTCGGTCTACAAGCACGGCGACGCCCGCTTCACCGTGCTCGCCGGCCTGTTCGAGGCGTTCGCCCCGGCCGAGGACGTGGCCCTGCTCCGCTCACTGGTGGACCTGGCCGCCGAGCACGACGTCCCGCTACCGAACGTCGACCTCATCCTGGCGGCCACGGCCCTGGCCGCCGGGATGCCCCCTGACGCCGGTCGGACCATCTTCACCGTGGCCCGGGTGGCCGGGTGGACGGCCCACTATCTCGAGGAGCTGGGGGAGCGCCCCCTCCGCTATCGGGCCCGTGCCGTCTACGCCACCCCGGGACGGACCGGCCCCACTGACGATGCCCCCCCGGGCGGCCGTGGGCCGGGTGCTCCGGCGCCACCTACGCTGGGGGTATGACGCTCCCCGCACCCCACCCCGATCGAACCTGCCTGGTCACCGGCGCCTCCTCGGGCATCGGCGCCGAGATCGCCCGGCTGCTGGCCGCCCGGGGCCTCGGGGTGACGGTGGTGGCCCGGCGGGAGGACAAGCTGAAGGACCTGGCCGCCGAGCTGGCCTCGCGCCACGGGGTCCGGTCCGAGTACATCGCCGCCGATCTCACCGACGAGGCCTCCCGGACCGCCATCGGCACCGAGCTCGAGGACCGTGCCCTGGCCGTCAACGTCCTGGTCAACAACGCCGGGCTGACCACCATGGGACCGGTGTCCCGCTCCGACCCGGCCCGGGAGATCGCCCTCGTCCGCACCGATGTCGAAGCGGTGGTCCACCTGTGCTCGATGTTCGTCCCCGGCATGGTCGAGCGCCGCAGCGGTGCCGTCCTCAACGTGGCCTCGACGGCGGCGTTCCAGCCGCTCCCCGGGCAGGCCAGCTACGGGGCGTCCAAGGCCTTCGTCCTCTCCTACAGCCACGCCCTGCGTGGTGAGCTCCGCCCCAGCGGGGTCACCGCCACCGTGCTGTGCCCGGGCCCGGTGGAGACCGGGTTCGCCGAGGCGGCCGGCATGACCGACGCCGAGGCGTCCGAGTCCCTGCCCAAGGTGATGTGGGTGCCGGCGGCCGAGGTGGCCAAACAGGCGGTGGCCGGCATGGATGCCAACAAGGCCGTGGTCATCCCGGGTCTGCCCAACCGGATGGCATCCGCCTTCGGCTGGCTGGCTCCCCGGGGGATCCTGGTCCCGATGCTGGTGAAACGCCATCCCGCCCTCCGTGCCTGATCCGTCGTCGCCGGCCGCAAACGGACCGCCCCTCCGGCCCGTCGTGGTCGCCGGGGCCCTCGATGTGGTGTCCGTCCTCGTCTTCGTGGCCATCGGGCGGGCGTCGCACGATCACGGGGAGACGGCGGCCGGGATGGCCAGCACCTCCTGGCCGTTCCTGACCGGACTGGCCGTGGGCTGGATGGCGGCGCGGGCGTGGCGCCGGCCGGACCTGCTGGTCCCGACAGGGCTCATCGTCTGGATCGCCTGCGTGGCCGTGGGGATGGTGCTGCGGGTGGTGGCCGGTCAGGGGACGGCCGTGGCCTTCGTGATCGTGGCACTGGCCTTCCTGGGGCTGGAGCTGCTGGGCTGGCGGGCCCTGGCCCGGGCGGCCCGGACGGCGCGCACGGCCCGGAAGACGACGCGGTCGGGAGTGGGTGTTCTGGGGGCTCCGGGGAGTCGGGGCTGAGCCTCTCCCGCTCGTCGACCGGCGGGCCGTGACGGTGGCCCCGGGAGCGGGTCATGGCTCCGAGAAGGCGCTCGGAGGGCTCCCAGCTACGGCAGTATCGGCACACCGGACGGAAACTTGAGCGATTTATCGGAATTCTTTCGGGGAGCCTGCGAGCCACCGGCCCCAGGCCGGGCCGAAGGCTGCGTGGAAGTGCGGGTGGCGTGCGGTGGTGCCGGAGGGTCTCACGACGCCCCCGCGTGGGTCCGCCCGGCTACGTCTCCAGGACTCCGACGGTGGCGGCATCCCCGGGGAACACGGAGAAGGCGACGGCGCAGGTGGCCGAGAGCCGGCCCGTCCCCAGGTCGACGATGTCCACGTTGACCACCGCCCGGCTCCGGCCCCGTTGGACCACATGGGCGCGGGCCCGGCCCGGCCCGACGGTCAGCGGGCGGAGGTAGTGGATGGTGAGGTCCGAGGTGACACAGACCGATCCGGCGGGAAGGCCGGCGAAGACGGCCCGACCGGCCACCACGTCGGCCACGGTGGCCATCAGCCCTCCCTGGAGTCCACCCCTGGGATTGGTGATCCGGGAGGTCAGGTCCAGCTCGATGGTCAGGTCGCTGTCGTCATCGGGGACGTCGCGGAGCCCCAGCTCCTGGATGAGGTGGTCGCCGGACTCGAGGACGGCGTCGTGCTCGGCCCGCGCCAGTCGACGGGCCTCGGCGGCGTCCGCCGAGGTCACTTCCCGACGGCGATGGTCTTGGTCTCCAGGTACTGCTCGAATCCCTCGATCCCGTTCTGGCGGCCGATGCCGCTGGCCTTGTAGCCGCCGAAGGGGGACATGGGGCTGTAGTAGACGCCGCCGTTGACCGAGACCGTGCCCGACCGGATCCGGGAGGCCACGGCCAGGGCCCGCTCCTCGGAGGCCGAGGTCACCCCGCCCGAGAGGCCGTAGACGCTGTCGTTGGCGATGCGGACGGCGTCGTCGTCGTCCTTGAACGGGATGAGCACCAGCACCGGGCCGAAGATCTCCTCCTGGGCGATGGTCATGGAGTTGTCCACGTCGGCGAAGAGGGTGGGCTCCACGAAGTAGCCCTTCTCGAGATGGGCCGGCCGGTGTCCGCCGGTGACCAGGCGGGCCCCCTCGGCCACGCCCTTGTCGATGTAGCCCATGACCCGGTCCCGCTGCTTGGCACTGACCTGGGGGCCCTGGATGACCCCGGGGTCGGTGGGGTCGCCGTAGGTGACCTGCTCCATGGAGACCTTGGCCAGCTCGACGGCCTCGTCGTAGCGGGACTGGTGGATGAGCGACCGGGTGAGCATGGCGCAGCCCTGGCCGGCGTGCATGCACATGAAGCCGAGGAAGGCCATCTTGGTCTCGACATCGCCGTCCTCCAGGATGATGTCGGCCGACTTGCCGCCCAGCTCCAAGAAGAGCCGCTTGAGGGTCGGGGCCCCGGCGGCCATGATCCGCCGGCCCGTGGCCGTGGATCCGGTGAACGAGATCATGTCCACCCGCGGGTCGGTGACCAGCTGCTCGCCGATGAGGTGGTCCGACGACGGGACGATGTTGACGATGCCGGCCGGGATGTCGGTCTGCTCGGCGATCAGGCGGCCGATGCGGGTGGCGCTCCACGGGGTGTCCGGGGCGGGCTTGATGACCATCGAGTTGCCCGTGGCCAGGGCCTGGCCCAGCTTGGCGATGATGATCTCGAAGGGGTAGTTCCACGGCAGGATGGCCCCGACCACGCCGACGGGCTCTTTGACCACCTTCATCCAGCTGGGCTGGCCGAAGGCGTTGTTGTCGGGGAGGGGGCGCTCCCAGGCGAAGTTGTCGATCTCTGCGGCCGGCCACAGCAGGCCGTCCTCCAGCGGCGCATCCAGCTGGGCCATGGTGGTGACCATCACCGGCGTGCCGACCTCGGCCACCAGCTCGGTGCGGAACAGCTCCCGCTCACCCACGATGGCCTCGTGCAGCTGGCGGAGGCAGCGCTGGCGCAGGGCCCGGTCGGTGGACCACCCGGTCTCGTCGAAGGCTCGGCGGGCGGCGGCGATGGCCCGGTCCATGTCGGCGGCCGTGGCGTCGGTGGTCTGGCCGATGATCTCCTCGGTCGCCGGGTTGATGTTGTCGAACCCCGTGCCGCCCGACGACTCGACGAGCGCGCCGTCGATCAGCATCCGGGACTCACTGCCCAGTTCGGACTGCGTGGCTGAAGAAGCTGTGGTGGTCATGACCCTCCCTGGTGTGGTCCGATCTCCCGAGTCCCCAACGGAGCACGGCCCGGCGGTTGTCCGGAGTGGTGGGGCTCACGGACGCTCTTTGCCCCGGGGCGAGATCCTACAGCGCGCCACCCGAGAGCGACATTTCCGCCGGGGGCACTGGCCGGTCAGACGATGCGGGAGTCGTGACCCTCCCAGTAGGGGTCCCGCAGGACGCGCTTGAACAGCTTGCCGCTCGGGTCGCGGGGCAGGGCGTCGAGGAACACCACCGTCCGGGGGCACTTGTAGGGGGCGAGGCGCTCGCGGCACCACGACAGCAGGTCGGCGGCCTCGGGGGGGCGGTCGGGATCGTCCGGCTGGACCACGGCTACGAGGGCCTCACCCATCTCCTCGTCGGGCACGCCGAAGACGGCCACGTCCACCACCCGTGGGTGGGCGGCCAGGGCCAGCTCGGCCTCCCGCGGATAGATGTTGACCCCACCCGAGACCACCATGTCCGAGGCCCGGTCGGTCAGGTAGAGGTAGCCGTCCTCGTCGACGTGGCCCACGTCGCCCAGGGTGCGCCACCCCCGCTCGTTGCGCATCCGGGCCGTCTTGTCCGGGTCGTTGTGGTACTCGAACTCGCGGCCGCCGGCGAAGTACACCGTGCCGTCCTGGCCGACGGGGACCTCCTCGCCGTCGGCCCCGACGATGTGCACCTCACCCAGGGGTTGGCCGACCGAGCCCGGGTGGGCCAGCCACTCCTCCGGGGTGATTTGGGAGGCCCCGATGTCCTCGGTGCCGGCGTAGTACTCATGGATGATCGGCCCCCACCAGGCCATCATCTCCTGCTTCACGGGCACAGGACAGGGTGCGGCGGCGTGGACGGCCCAGGTCAGGCTGGACAGGTCGAACGAGCGCCGCCGCTCCTCGGGGAGACGCAGCATGCGGGTGAACATGGTCGGAACGAACTGGGCGTGGGTGACCCGGTAGCGCTCAATGGCCGCCAGGCACTGCTCGGCGTCGAAGGACTCCATGACCACGCAGGTCCCGCCCAGCCGGTGGGTGGCCATGCAGTAGACGAGCGGCGCCGAGTGGTAGAGCGGGGCGGGGGAAAGGTACACGGTGTCGACGCCGATGCCCCGGGCCCCGATGTTCATGGCGATCTGCACCGAGGCCGCGGCGGGATCGCCCGGCGGCCCCGGGGTCAGTGTCTTGCGGACCCCTTTGGGCACCCCGGTGGTGCCCGAGGAGTAGAGCATCTCGCGGCCCTCGGCCTCGTCCTCGACCGGCGTGGGCCGCCCGCGGGCCAGGACCTCGTCGTAGGCCTCGAAGCCCTCGACCTCCCCACCCACGGCCACCCGGAGACGGATCCCTCCGAGGTCCAGCTCCTCGGCCACGTCGCCGAGACGGGCGGAGACGACGAAGGCCACCGCCCCGCAGTCGTCCAGGATGTGCTGGACCTCGCTCCGGCGGAGGTGGCTGTTGAGGGCGGTGTAGTAGAGGCCGGAACGCTGGGCAGCCCACGTCACCTCGAGGAGCGCCGAGCCATTCTCCATCATCAGCGCCAGGTGGTCGCCGGTGCGGAGCCCGGCCGCCCGGAAGGCATGGGCCAGGCGGTTGGACCGTTCGTCGAGCTGGCGGTACGTGGTCACCTCCCCGCTGCCCGACATGATGACGGCCGGATGATCGGGGTGGGCGGCGGCCCGGTGGCCCAGATGGTGCTCGAGGGCCGGGGCGGCGTCGTTGCCGGTCTCGCTCATCGCCCCCGGTAGACCGGGTCCCGCTTCTCCATGAAGGCGGTGGCGCCCTCGCGGGCGTCCTCGCTCCCGAAGATGGCGCTGTTCTCCTCGGGGGTGGCCCGGCCGAGGTCCGAGCCCTGGTCGGCCGCCCGGCGCATCAGTCGCTTGGTCAGCTGGACGCCCAGCGGCCCGTTGGCCGCCACCTCGGCGGCCAGTGCGCCCGCCGCCGCCAACAGGTCACCGGCCGGCACCACCTCGTTGACCAGGCCGAACTGCGCAGCCCGCTCGGCACCGATCAGTCGGCCGGTGAGCCCCATCTCGAGGGCCAGGGCTTGGGGGATCCGCTGGGACAGGCGCGTGCCCCCGCCGGCGGCGAACAGCCCCCGCTTGACCTCGGGCAGGCCGAAGCGGGCGTGCTCGGCCGCCACGACCAGGTCGCAGGCCATGACGACCTCCAGCCCTCCGCCCACGGCGGCGCCGTTGACCGCGGCGATGAGCGGCTTCTCGTAGGAGCCGTCGAGGAAGGCGAACAGGGTCCGGGCCGCGTCGGGGTCGTCCCAGCTCTCCGGATCCGTGGAGAACCCGCCAAGGGCGGTGAGGTCCATGCCGGCGCAGAAGATCCGCTCGCCGGCCCCGGTGACCACCACCGCCCGGACCTCGACGTCGCCGAGGATGTCGTGGAGTGCCGTGCCCAGCTCCGCCATCAGCGCCGGGTTGAGCGAGTTGGCCGCTTCGGGCCGGTTGAGGGTGAGGGTCTCGATGAGGCCGCTGCGCTCCCGGATCACCAATGCCACGACGACCTCCCCGCGGGGGTCGGGATCCGATCGGGGGACGGGGCTGGGTCGGAGGTCACGGTGGGCGATTCCTTTCGCAGACGGGTGCGGGGGCGGTGCCCGCACCCTGACGATCGTTCGCTTGAAGATGACGTATGTGCCATCATGAGAACGCCAATTTCAGGGCACGAGGAGCGTACATGTACGAGACATCGGCTGCATCCGACGACGAGAACGACGGAGGCGGCGAGAGTCCGTTCGCCTCGATGGACCCGGAGACGGCAGCGAACCCCCAGCCCATGTTCAAGGAGCTGCGCGACTCCATGCCGGTCATGCCGGTGGAGGGTGTGGGTGTGGTGCTCACCCGCAAGGCCGAGGTCGATGAAGTCTTCCGCCATCCCGAGATCTTTTCGTCCAACGCCGACGCCGTCGACCTGAAGAACCACCGGCCCATGATCCCCCTGCAGATCGATCCGCCGGAGCACAAGAAGTACCGCAAGATCCTCGACCCCATCTTCGCCCCCCGACAGATGGCCCTCATCGAGGAGTCGGTCACGGCGACGGTCAACGGGCTGATCGACGGGTTCATCGACAAGGGGGAGATCGACTTCGCCACCGAGTTCTCCATTCCCTTCCCCTCCCAGGTCTTCCTCACCTTGTTCGGCCTCCCCTACGAGGAGCTGCCCCGGTTCCTCACCATGAAGGACGGGATCATCCGGCCCGATGTGGTCACCGGCGCCCGCTACAACTCCAAGACGGCCAATGAGTACCAACAGAAGATCGCCGACTCGGTCTACGACTACTTCAACGAGATCCTCGATCTCCGCGAGCAAAAGCGGGAGGACGACATCCTGAGCCGTTTCCTCGACGCCGAGGTGGACGGGGCCAAGCTGACCCGCGAGGACATCCTCGACATCTGCTTCCTCTTCCTCATCGCCGGTCTGGACACGGTGACCGCCACCCTCGACTGCATGTTCTCCTACCTGGCCGCCCATCCCGAGCAGCGCCAGCTGATCGTCGACGACCCGGGCGTGATCCCGGCGGCCATCGAGGAGCTGCTCCGGTGGGAGACCCCGGTCATGGGCGTGTCCCGGGTGGCCATGGAGGACACCGAGATGGCCGGGTGCCCCATCCGCAAGGGCGACAACGTGATGGTCATGATCGGATCGGTCAACACCGACGAAGCCGACCTGCCCGACGCCGACGTGGTGCGGTTCGACCGTGAGGTCAACCGGCACGTGGCGTTCGGCGGGGGCGTGCACCGATGCCTGGGCTCGCACCTGGCCCGACAGGAGCTCCGGGTGGCCCTGCGCGAGTGGCACCGTCGGATCCCCGACTACGCGGTGAAGGACGGCCACGTGCTGCAGTACACCGGTGGCATCCGGTCCATCGACTATTTTCCGATGGTCATCACACCGGCATCGACCTGACCGGCATCGTCAGCACCACCGGAGGCCGGGACCGCCGGCCCCGGTGACCTGGGGACGGTCGCCGCCCACGGCGGTCGCCATCCGTCCTGATCCGCATCCACCCCAACCGAGGAGAAGCCATGCAGTTCGACCAACGATCCGCCATCGTCACCGGAGGAGCCGGTGGCCTGGGAGCCGCCACCGTCCGCCGGTTGACCGCGCTGGGCCTCCAGGTGGTGGTATTCGACCGTGCCCTTGATGCCGGCAAGGCCCTGGCCGAGGAGCTGGGCAGCGGATCGGCCGTGGGCGGTGACATCAACAGCGACGACGACGTCAACGCCGCCCTCGACGCCGCCGAGGCCCTGGCGCCGCTGGCCGTGCTGGTCAACGTGGCCGGCGGTGGGGCCGGGGGCCGCACGCTGTCCCGTGACGGCGAGCCCATGGACATCGAGGCCTTCCGGTTCACCGTGGAGCTCAACACGGTGGGCACGTTCAACGTGACCCGCCTGGCCGCCGCCCGCATGGCCACGGCCGAGCCCGACGAGTACGGCCAGCGTGGCGTGGTGGTGAACACGGCCTCCATCGCCGGCTACGAGGGCCAGACGGGCCAGGTGGCCTACGGGGCCTCCAAGGCCGCCGTGCTGGGCATGAGCCTGCCCCTGGCCCGCGACCTGGCCCCCGTCGGGATCCGGGTGTGCGCCATCGCCCCGGGCACCATGGGCACGCCCCTCATGGAGAGCGCGCCGGAGGCCCTGAAGGCCAAGCTGGTGGAGAGCATCATCTTCCCCAAGCGCATGGGCCTGCCCGACGAGTTCGCCCGGCTGGTGGAGAGCATCGTCACCAACCCCTACCTGAACGGCGAGAACATCCGCCTCGACGGGGCGCTGCGCTTCCCACCCAAGTAGGCGGGGGTCGCCCGATCCGGTGCCGACCGGTCAGAGGACGGCGCCGGAGTCCTTGTGGGCGATGATCTGGTCCCAGTCCAGGCCCAGCTCGAGGAGGATCTCCTCGGTGTGCTGGCCGTGCTCGGGGGCGGCCACCAGCTGGTCGGCCGACTCGTCCATCTGCACCGGGTTGGCCACCAGGTCGTAGGACTTGCCGTCGGCCCGGTCGACCCGGGACAGGTAGCCGTTGGCCTTGACCTGGACGTCGTCGACGAGCTCACTGGCCATCTGGCCCGGCGCCCAGACGCCGGCCAGGTTGGCCAGGGCCTGCTTCCACTCCTCGAAGGTCCGCGAGGCGAAGACCTCGTCGATGACGGCCACGCACTCCTTCGCGTTGGTGTAGCGGGCGGCACCGTCGATGAACCGGGGGTCGGTCAGCAGGTCGGGTCGGCCGATGTGCTCGCAGAAGTCGGGCCAGAACCGGTCGGACTGGAGCATCATGAGGGTGATGAAGCGACCGTCGCTGGTGCGGTAGTTCCCCACCAGCGGGTTGGGCGAGGAGCTCCGGTCGAACTTGGGCATGGGGTCGCCGCCGTAGAGGCCGGAGGCCACGATGTCCGGTGAGAGCTGCCACATGGCCAGGCCCAGCAGGGAGACGTCCACGATGGGGGCCACCCCGCTGGTGGCTCGCTGGAGGAGGCCGGCGGCGATGCCCCCGGCGATGGCCATACCCCCGGCCAGGTCGCCGAAGGCCGGGCGTCCGCCGACGGGCCACTCGCTGTCGGCGGGGGTGAGGGCGTTGGCCACCGCCCCCCGGGCCCAGTAGGTGGCCCCGTCGTAGCCGCCCTTCTCCCGGTCGGGGCCGTGCGGGCCCTGACCCGTGCCGCGGGCGTAGACGATGTCGGGGTTCACGGCCCGGATGCTGTCCACGTCGATCTTGAGTCGCTGCAGGGTGTCGGGGAGGAAGCTGGTGAGGAAGACGTCGGACGTCTCGACGAGACGGTAGAGGAGCGCCCGGCCGTCCTCGGTGCTGATGTCCAGTCCGATGCTCCGCTTGCCGCGGTTGGGTTGCTCGATGATGTAGTTGACCGCCCCGGGACCGCCGGGGACGAGCCCCATGGAGATCAGCCCTCGCTGGGGGTCACCGCCGACCGGATGCTCGACTTTGATGACGTCCGCTCCCCAGTCGGCGAGCACCGCGCCGGCCGCCGGGACGAAGGTCCAGGCGGCCACCTCGAGCACGCGGAAACCAGCCAGTGCGTTGGCCATGACGGCGATCCCCCTTCAGGCGGGTGCGGCGGGCGGCGACGCCAGGCGGGCCGCCCGAGGACCTAGGACTCGTTGCTGGTGAACCCGGCCATCAGGTCGACCGACTTGGTCCCCCGCTTGCCGATGCTCTCCATGTTCCGGGACCGGATGGAGACGTCGTGTCCCATGGCCTTGGCCCGGAGGGCGCCCACCGTGCAGTTCTCCTTGCCCCCGAGTTCGGTGAAGGGGTCGAAGTGGTAGTGGCGCATGGCGTTGAGGTGGGTGATGCGGTCGATGTCGTGGTCGGACACGCCGTGCAGACCCTTCATCAGTGACTCCGGGGAGGTCGGCCAGGTGGCGTCGGAGTGGGGGTAGTCGCACTCCCACATCACGTTGTCCATGTCCAGGAACTCGCGGCTGGCCACACCGAACTGGTCGTCGATGAAGCAGGTCAGGACGTGCTGGTTGAACACCTGGCTGGGGAGGGTGTCGCCGAAGTCCTGGCCCGTCCAGGCGTGGTGGCGGTCGTAGTTGTAGTCGATGCGCTCGAGGAAGTAGGGCACCCAGCCGATACCGCCCTCGGACAGGGCCACCTTGAGATCGGGGAACTTGCGCAGAACCGGCGACCACACGAGGTCGGCGGCGGCCTGGACGATGTTCATCGGGGTGAGCGTGATCAGGCAGTCGATGGGGGCGTCCGGCGAGGTGATGACGATCTCCGATGACGAGCCGATGTGCATGCACACCACCACGGCCTCGTCACTGCAGGCCTTCCAGAACGGGTCCCAGTGGTCGGAATGGATGCTCGGCCAGCCCAGCTTGGACGGGTTCTCGGAGAAGGTCACGGCATGGGCCCCCTTGGCCGCGGTGCGGCGCACCTCGGCGGCCAGCACCTCGGGGTCCCAGATAGCCGGGATGGGACAGGGGATGAACCGGCCCTTGTGGGTCCCGCACCACTCGTCGATGTGCCAGTCGTTGTAGGCCTGGACCATGGCCAGGGCCACGTCCTTGTCCTCGGTGCGGGCAAAGGTCTGGCCGCAGAACTGGGGGAAGGAGGGGAAGCACAGGGAGCCGAGCACGCCGTTGGCGTCCATGTCCTTGACCCGCTCGTCGATGTCGTAGCAGCCGGGGCGGAGCTGTTGGAAGGAGGTGGGCTCGAGGCCGTACTCCTCGCGTGGCCGGCCGGCCACGGCGTTCAGGGCGACATTGGGGAGGACGGCTCCCTCGTAGAGCCAGGCGTTGGTGCCGTCCTCGTTGGTGATGAACTTGGGGGCGAGGTCGGCGTATTTGGCCGGGAGGTGGCCCTCGAAGAGGTCCGGCGGCTCGATGACGTGGTCGTCCACGCTCACCATCACCATGTCGTTGATCTCCATCGAACCCTCCTCCTCCGGTCTCCCCCGGATGTCGGCACCCGGGGGCACCGAACGCGACCTCTACTGCCCGTCGGAAAGAATCATATCCACCGGGACGTATCCCGTAGCCACCGAGCGAGAATGGCACTTCCACCAGGCCGCCGCCGAGGGTGGGCCGGCGTGGCACCGGCCGGAACGGCACTAACGGCCCAGTCCGGCCACCACCGCCTCGGTGTCGGCGCCCAGCTCCCTGGCCGGCGGGCGTGGGGCCGGACCGGCCACGGGGTCGGTCCCAGGGTCGGGAGGGGGGGACCTCCCGAGCCCACCGACGGCCGGGCCAACGGGAGGGCCGGACCGGCCAGAGCCCCGGTGATGTCGGCCATGGAGCTGTCGATCACCCAGGCCCCGTCGCTGGCCAGGGCTCCGAGCACGGCGACGGTCGAGGCCAGTCCGCTCACCGGGTCGGCGATGGCGTCACCGCAGAAGCACGGACCGTGCTCGTCGCCGACCACCAGTCCGCCGGCCACGGCGGCATCGTCGCCGAAGGCCACCCGCGCCCCCGAGGCACCCGTGGCCCCGTACCCGGTGATGGACAGCCACACCCGGGGCTGGCCGTCACGCACCAGCGCCTCGATGTCGACGCCCAACTGGTGGAGGGCACGCGGACGCGAGCCGGTGATCACCACGTCGGCAGCGCCCACGAGCGCGGCCAGCTGACGCCGGCCCGTGGCCGAGGCGAAGTCGAGGGACACCGACTGCTTGCCCGCGTTCAGGCGTTCGTAGAAGCCGGGGGAGCCGTAGCGGGCGCCGTCGGGGCGCCGGGTCGACTCCACCTTCACCACCCGGGCCCCGGCTGCGGCCAGCAGTCGACCGACCAGCGGTCCGGCCCACAGCGAGGCGAGCTCGACCACCACCAGGCCGGCGCCGGTCCCGAGGGCGGAAGCCGGGCGGACGCGTCGGGCGTGGACGCCGTGGATCGCCGGCATGTCGAGTGAGGTCCCACGCCGGGACAGCCCGTCGGTTCCCCTGTCGGCGAGATCGCTTGTTCGCTCTCCCAGCACGGCTACGGGCAGACCCACCAGCTCGGCCCGCGCCCGCACCTCGGCGGCGTCGAGCGTCGCCACGCCCTCGGCCACGTCCGCCCATCGGTCCTCGTCCAGCGGTCCGCCACGACCGAGCCAGGCAGCAACCAGCTCCCAGTCCGACACCCGCGACAAGGTGACGGCCACCCACCCGTCGGCGCAGGGGAGCAGGCGGGAGCTGCCGCCGCAGCTCACCGCTCCGGCCCGCACCAGTCCGGTGATCGCCGCCCGCTCGGCCAAAAGGGCCAGGGGATCGACGACCACCGGGGCACCGAGATCGGCGGTGCGGTGCGCGACCTCCTCCGACCAGGCCCGCACGGCCTCGATGAGGGCCGACGGGCCACCGAGTCCGGGCCCGTCGGGCCGGCCGGTCAGCCAGGCCATCCCCGAGGCGGCCCACGCGGCGGCGTACCCGTCGGCGTTGTGGTCGGTCACGGCTGTCGCACTCCGGTGGTCCCCATGGCTCATCTCGATCGGGCCCGCCTCCGCCGGCACCGACGACTCGTTACCATCGACGCATGGACCCTGTGCGGCTCCCCGGACCGGAGTTCGTGGCGGTGCTCGGGGCCGGTGAGGTCTTCGAGAGGATTGTAGGGCTCGATGCGGGTGTGGTCCTGGTCGACGGGGACGGGCTCCCCGACGTGCTGTCGGCGCCGGCGGCGGCCGGTGAGGCCCTCGACCGCCTGGCCATGGTGCCGGCCGTCGTGGTCGGGGTGGTGTCCGAACCGGCCACCCGCCGACCCGACTGGGCCGATGTGGTGGTGGCCCCGGACAGCGCCGAGCTCGCCGCCACGCTGGCCACGGTGGCCACCAACCCGCTGGCGGCGGTGACCCTGGCCGTCCTGCTGCGGGGGGCCCACCGGCGCACCGTGGCCCAGGGGCTGGTGGCCGAGTCGATGGCCTACGGCCTGCTCCAGGCCGGACCGGAGTTCGCCTCGTGGAGGTCCCGCGTCCCGGTGCGTGACCACCCCGCCGACAGCGGACCGCCGGTGCTGGTGACCCGCTCCGGCCCCGAGCTGTCCATCACCCTCAACCGTCCCCACGTGCTCAACGCCTTCAGCGCCCCGATGCGGGACGAGCTGGTGGCTGCGCTCCAGGTGGCCGTGGTCGACCCGTCGGTGACCACCGTCGTGGTGCGAGGGGCCGGGTCGTCGTTCTGCAGCGGGGGCGACCTCGACGAGTTCGGTTCGCGGTCGGACCCGGCGACGGCCCATCTGGTCCGACTGCAGCGGAGCGCAGGGAGGTCCCTGGCCGAGGTGGCCGACCGGACCACTGCCCACATCCATGGGGCCACGGTGGGGTCGGGCATCGAGTTGGCCGCCTTCGCTCACCGGGTGGTGGCGGACAGGGCCACGCGCCTCTCGCTGCCCGAGGTGCATCTCGGGCTCATCCCCGGGGCCGGAGGCACGGTCAGCCTGCCCCGCCGGATCGGCCGCCACGCCACCATGCTCTTGGCTGTCGGTCCCCCGTGGATCGACGCCGAGACCGCACTGGCCTGGGGCCTGGTCGACGGGCTGGAGGGATAATTGTCGCCGGTGTTCCCCTCTTCGTTAGGGTGTCCTCGCTCATGACCGATCCCGGATGCAGACAGTGAACGCCCAGTGAACATCGCCATGCTGCTGGACCTCGTCGCCGACACCTTCGGCGACCGGGTGGCCCTCACCGAGGGCGGCGAGTCCCGCACCTACGACCAGCTCCGCGCCCTGGCCCGGGCGGCGGCCGGCCAGCTGAGCGCGGCGGGGGCCGCCACTCTGGCCTACGCCGACGTGAGCTCGTCGGCGGTCCCGACCGCTCTGTTCGGGGCGGCCTGGGCCGGCGCGTCGTACGCCCCGCTCAACTTCCGCCTGCCGGCCGAGTCCCTGCGCCAACAGGTGGCGCGCCTCGACCGCCCCCGGGTGGTGTCCTCGACGGCGCTGGTGGCCGAGCTCACCGATCCTCCCGCCACCGACCGGGGGGCGTGGCTGGCCGGGCTGGGCGCCGAGGGCGGAGGGTACGAACCGGCCGGTGAGTACGTCCCCGAGCCCGAGGGTGCCGCCGTCATCCTGTTCACCAGTGGCTCGTCGGGGGCCCCAAAGGCGGCCCTGCTGAGCCACGACAACCTCATGTCCTACATCATGGACACCGTCGAGTTCCTGGGGGCCGGTGAGGAGGAGGCGCTGGTACTAGCGGCACCGCCCTTCCACATCGCCGGGGTGGCCGCCGTGTTGAGCTCGGTCTACTCCGGTCGCCGCCTCCTGCCCCTGCCGGCTTTCACCCCCGAGGCGTGGCTCGAGCTGGCCCGGGACGAGGGCGCCACCCACGCCTTCGTAGTGCCGACCATGCTGTCTCGCATCGTGCAGTGCATGGAGTCGGACCCCTCGCTCCGGGTGCCCACCTTCCGCGCCATCTCCTACGGCGGGGCCCGCATGGCCGCCCCCATCTTGGAGCGGGCCCTCGAGCTCTTCCCCGAGGTGGGCTTCGTCAACGCCTACGGCCTGACCGAGACCTCGTCCACCATCGCCGTCCTGGGCCCCGACGACCACCGCCTGGCCCTGTCGAGCGACGATCCGGTGATCCGGCGGCGCCTGGAGTCGGTGGGCCAGCCCCTGCCCGGCGTGGAGGTCTCCGTGGTCGAGGAGTCGGGCGAGCCCGTCCCGTTGGGGAGCAAGGGGCTCATCCGGGTACGCGGTCCCCAGGTGAGCGGCCAGTACCTGGACACCGAATCGGGTACGGACGGCGCCGGGTGGCTGACCACCGGTGACGTCGGCTTCGTCGACGAGTCCGGCTACCTGTTCGTGGAGGGCCGGGCCGACGACGTGATCATCAAGGGGGGCGAGAACCTCTCGCCCTCGGAGATCGAGGACGCCCTCCTGCGCCACAAGTCCGTGCAGGCCGCCGTGGTCGTCGGCGTGCCCCACGCGGAGTGGGGTGAGTCGGTGGCCGCTGCAGTGGTCCTCGTCCCCGGTGCCGACGGGAGCCTGCACGAGGTGATCGTCGAGGAGCTGGTGGTCTGGGTCCGCCAGTCCCTCGGCTCGCTCAAGACCCCAAGCCTCATCGAGGTCCGCGACGAGCTGCCCACCACGGCCACGGGCAAGGTCCTCCGCCGGGTGGTGCGGGACGAACTGTCCGGGCCTACGCCCGCCTGAGGGGACCGGGCGCCCAGCTCCGGGCGACCACGCCGCGCCCGGTCAATCGGGCCGGACCACCGGTCAGTCCGACGGCACCACCAGCACCTTGCCCAGGGCCCGGCGCTCGGCCAGGTCCTCCAGGGCCCGCCCCGCACCCTCCAGTCCGTAGCGGGCCGAGATGTGGGGGGTGAACCGTCCCGAGCGGTAGAGCTCGTTCAACTCGTCCTGGTCCCGGACGAAGTCGTCCGGCTGGTTGGCGGCGAGGCCCCCCATGGTGAAGCCGGTGACGATGACGCCCTTCAAGAGGACCAGGTTGAGGGGGATCCTCGGGATCTCGCCCGAGGCGAAGCCCACCGTGACGAACCGCCCCCCCCAGGCCATGGCCCGCAGGGCCTGTTCGGCGGCCGGGCCCCCCACCGGATCGATCACCGCATCGGCACCACCCCCGGTCAGCTCCTTGACCCGCTCCTTCAGGTCCTCCCGGGTGTAGTCCACCCCGGCCACCGCACCCCGCTCGGCACACAGGGCCAGCTTCTCCGCCGTGGATGCCGCGGCCACCACCTTGGCCCCGAGGAGGGTGGCCAGTTCCACGGCGGCCAGGCCCACCCCGCCGGCACCACCGAGCACCACCACCCACTCGCCCGGCTGGACCCGGGCGAAGGTGCGCAGGGCGTGGTAGGCGGTGCGGTGGGCCACGCCCGAGGCGGCGGCATCCACCAGGTCGATGGCCGGGTCCACCGGCTGCAGGGTGCCGGCGGACACGGCCACCCGCTCGGCGAACGCCCCGAACAGGCAGGAACCCATCACCCGGTCGCCCACCTCCACGCCGTCGACCCCGGGGCCGACCGCGCTCACCGTGCCGGCGAACTCGCTGCCCACGGTGAAGGGCACCGGGATGCTCACCTGGTACTTGTCCGCCACCACCAGAACGTCGGGAAAGTTGGCGGCGGCGGCGACCACGTCCACCACGACCTGGCCCTCCCCGGGCACCGGATCGTCCACCTCGGCCACCACGACGGAGGTGGGTGGCCCGTACTGCTCACACCGGACGGCGCGCACGGACGGCTCAGGAGTTCCCGACGAGGTGCTCGATGTGGGCGGCCAGCTTCCGCTGCGCCTCCTCTCGCTTGGCGGGCAGATGGGCGGTGGGCCACAGGCCGGGCGAGGGCTGGTAGTCCTTCAACACCTCGCGGGCCACGGTCACCTTGTGGACCTCGGTGGGTCCGTCCACCACGCTCATGATGGGCGCCATCATCCACATACTGCCGAAGGGCATCTCGTTGGACACACCGAGGGCGCCGTGGGCGTGCATGGAGCGCCAGACGGCATCGTGGGCCACCTTGGGGGTCAGGGCCTTGATGGCGGCGATGTTCTTACGGGTCTTGCGGTAGTCCTTCACCTGGTCGATCTCCCACGCCGTGTACAGGACGAGGAGCCGGAACTGCTGGAGCTCGGCGTAGGAGTCGGCGATGTCCCCCTGGATGAACTGCTTCCGGGCCAGCAGGCTGCCCTGGGTCTCGCGACTGAGCACCCGCTCGCAGAGGAGATCGAGGGCGCGCTGACAGGTGGCCACGGTGCGCATGGCGTGATGGACCCGCCCGCCGCCCAGTCTCGTCTGGGCGATGGCGAAGGCCTGCCCCGCCCCTCCGAGCAGGTTCTCGGCCGGGACGCGCACGTCCTCGTAGTGGATGAGGGCATGCATGGCCTCGTCGTCGGACTCCCCGGCCAGACCGGTGTGGCGGGTCATGTTCACCCCGGGGGTGTCGGTGGGCACGAGGAACATCGACGCCCCCTGGTAGATGCTCACGTCGGGGTCGGTGACGACCATCACGATGAGGAACGCCGCCGTCCGGGCGTTCGAGGAGAAGTACTTCCATCCGTTGATCACCCATTCGTCGCCGTCCTGCACGGCTGAACAGGTGAACTGCTGGGGGTCCGAGCCGGCCTGGGGCTCGGTCATCGAGTACGAGGAGAAGACCTCGCCGTCGAGGAGGGGCTGGAGGTACTTCTTCTTCTGCTCCTCGGTGCCGTAGTGGGCGATGATCTCGGCGTTGCCGGTGTCGGGGGCCTGGGTGCCGAAGACGATGGGGGCCCAGGCCGACACGCCGAGGATCTCGTTGAGCAGGGCCAGCTTGACCTGGCCGTAGCCCTTGCCGCCGAGCTCGGGCCCGAGGTGGGCGGCCCACAGGTCCTGGTCGCGCACCTCCTGCTTCATGGGATCGACGATGGGCCGCAACTCGTCGTCGAGCGGGTGGAACTGCCGGTGCGGGTACAAGATGTCGAGCGGCTCGACCTTGTCGGCGACGAACTGGCGTGCCCAGTCCAGCTTCGCTTGGAACTCCGGTTCGGTGGAGAAATCCCAGGCCATCGGGTGGTCCTTTCTGTTGTTGCTCAGGCGTCTGTTGTTGCCCAGGCGGTGATGTCGGTCATGCTCAGGCGCAGTTGGTACTCGGGTGGTGCATCTGGTCAGGTCGGTTCCCGTGGGGGGCCGGAGGCGGCGTGCACGCCGAGCCCCGAGAGGAAGCGCTCGTTGCATGCGGCCACCTCCCGACGCGCGGCCTCGGGGTCGGTGGCGTGGGCCACGTAGAGGGCTGCTCCCGTTCCCAGGGCCGAGAGCAGGTGGGCCAGCGGCTCGAGCGGCTGGGGCTGGAGGACGCCTTCTTCCACTGCGTCGCGCAGGTAGCCCATGATCTGGTGGGTGGGGCCATCCCCCCGCTCGGACAGCGAGTTCCACCCGAGGACCGCCGGCCCGTCCACGAGCACGATCTGTCGATAGGCGGGGTTGGAGGAGGCGGCGTCGAGGTAGACCTCGCTGTTGGCCATGAAGAGGTCCCAGGCGCTGCGGTGCCGGTCCTCCGAACGCCGCCACAGCGAGCGGGTGACCTCGGCGGTCACCTCCTCGTAGACCGCCCGGAACAGGTCCTCCTTATCCCGGAAGTGGTGGTAGAGGGCGCCCCGTGTGAGGCCGGCCCTCTGGACGATCTCCTCGGTCCGTGTGGCCTGGAACCCGTCGGTGGCGAACAGCTCGCGGGCCGCCGTGAGCAGGGCCTGGCGGGTGCCCCGCACATGGGCGGCCCGGAGGCCGCCGGTGGGATCAGGGCGTCCGGCGCCGTCCCCGTCGAGGGGGTGGTCCACCGCCTGGGAGCTGCCCGCTTGATTCATGACGTATCTAACATACAGAATGTTTGTGCCCGGGGCGAGGTCGTACTCCGGGCACCGGGCCGGCGAGCGCCGAGACCCGTGGGGGAGGAGACCGGTGAACGAGCTGGACGGGAAGGTAGCCCTGGTGACCGGGGCCAGTCGGGGCGTGGGTGCGGCCACCGCCCTGGCCCTGGCCGAGGCCGGCTGTGACGTCGCCTGCGCGGCCCGCGCCACCCGGGATCAGCCCCAGCGGACGGCCGGAACCATCGACGAGACGGTGGCCGCCGTGGAGGCAACGGGTCGACGGGGCCTCGCCGTCCCCACCAATCTGGCCGTCGACGCCGAGGTGGAGGCCATGGTGGCCAGAACCCTCGACCACTTCGGCCGCCTCGACATCCTCATCAACAACGCCGCCATTACCTTCATCGGCGATCTCGACATCCCGCTCCACCGCTTCGACCTGGTGATGCAGGTGAACATGCGGGCCCCGCTGATCGCCATCCGTGAGGCCGTCCCGGCCATGCGGGCGGTGGGCGGAGGATCCGTGGTCAACGTCTCGTCGGTGGCCGCCCTCTACCCCCACCCGTCGCTCATGGCCTACGGCATGTCCAAAGTGGCGCTGGAACGCCTGACCGTCGACGCCGCCTCCCAATTGGCCGCCGACGGTATTGCTGTCAACTGCTTCCGCATCGACCTGGCCGTGGCGTCGGAGGGCTTCGTGGCCAACACGCCCGGAGCCGACCACTCCGACTGGGAGCCCTCGTCGGTGGCGGCCGAGGGCATCCTCTGGATGGTGCGGCAACCGACGTCGTACTCGGGTCGGCGCGAGTCCATGTTCGCCCTGCGCCAGCGCGAGGGCATCATGGCGTCGCGGGTGGCCCACCCCATGACCACGCCGCCGCCCGTCGAGTTGACCAACGGTCTCGTCGCCGCCACGCAGACCGCCTTCGAGGAGCCGTATCCCGACGAGCCCGTCACGGAGCCGTGAACGCCGTGTCCGACGACCGATCTCCCCACCAGCCCGCATCCCCCCAACCCAAAGGAGCATGAACCCGTGGCCGAGCGCACGCCAGAAGAGGAAGAGGCCATCAAGGTCCGTACCGCCGGACTGGTACACGAGGAGCGGCTGGGCGCCTGGATGGACACCCAGGACCTGCCCGGCCAGGGCCAGCCGGTGACGTCCTCGTTCATCAGCGGGGGGGCGTCCAACGAGATCTTCGAGATCAGACGGGGGGACTTCCGCGCCGTGCTGCGCCGTCCTCCCCGGGTCGTCCCGAAGGGCCGCAACGAGACCATGCTGCGCGAGTACCGGGTGCTGCACGCCCTGAACGGCACCGACGTGCCCCATCCCGAGGCCTACGCCGCCTGCAGCGACGATGCGGTGATCGGGTCGTCCTTCTACCTGATGAGTCTGGTCGACGGCTGGTCGCCCATGAGCATGGGCGACCACTGGCCGGCCCCGTTCGACACCGACCTCGAAGCGCGCTCGGGGCTCGCCATCGAGCTGGTCGACGGCATCGCCCGGCTGGCCCGGGTGGACTGGAAGGCCGTAGGCCTCGAGGGCTTCGGCAAGCCCGACGGCTTCCACGACCGCCAGGTCGACCGCTGGATGGCCCACCTCAACGCGGTCAAGTTCCGGGACCTCCCGGGCCTGGACGTGACCGCCGACTGGCTGAGCCGGCACAAGCCCAGCCAGTGGGAGCCGGGCATCATCCACGGCGACTACCAGTTCGCCA
Organism: uncultured Acidimicrobiaceae bacterium; assembly: GCA_963738545.1. Taxonomy (GTDB): domain Bacteria; phylum Actinomycetota; class Acidimicrobiia; order Acidimicrobiales; family RAAP-2; genus Bog-756. Next base: position 257,894 of record CAVTXA010000003.1, on the reverse strand, counting down.
ACGTGATGTTCCGTCACGGGGCCCCGGCCCGGCTGGCCGCCATGGTCGACTGGGAGATGTCCACGGTGGGCGACCCGCTGCTCGACCTGGCCTGGGTGATGAACGGGTGGACGGATCCGGGGGAGGACCGGACCAAGGGGTACGTCGACACCACCGGTATGCCGAGCGGCCAGGAGATGCTCGACCACTACGCCAAGGTCAGCGGTCGCAACGTGGATGAGATCGACTACTACATCATCCTGGCCCGGTTCAAGCTGGCCATCGTGCTGGAGGCCGGGTACGCGCGGGTGGTGGCCGGCGACGCCGACAACCCGGCCATGGCCGCCTACGAGTACGTCGTGCTCGACACCATGGCTGCCGCCGCCGAACTGGCCCAGACCACCCCGCTCGGTCAGTAGCGGCCTGGTGGGTCTGGCCCCGGTCGTGCGACACGACGTCCCACCGCCCTCCCCAGGGGCGGCGCCATGAAGATCGGTATCTCGCTCGGGGTGCTGCGGCCGTCGGCCTGGGAGGAAGTCACCGTGGTGGCCGATGGCCTCGGCTACGAGTCGGTGTGGATGCCCGAGCACATGGTCATCCCCGTGCAGTCGGCCGGCAGCCCCTTCGCCGGTTCGGACCACCCGCCCATCCCGCCGGACGTGCCCATCTTCGACGTCTTCACCTATCTGGGGTACCTGGCGGCCAAGACCGAGCGGATCCACTTCGGCACCCAGGTGTACAACATCGGCCTCCGCCATCCCTTCACCGTGGCCCGCTCGGTGACCACCCTGGACCTCCTCTCGGGGGGACGGGTGGAGTTCGGGATCGGAGCCAGCTGGCTCGAGGCCGAGTGGGAGGCGGCCGGTCTCGACTTCGCCTCCCGGGGACGGCGGGTGGACGAGGCCATCGAGGTGTGCCAGTCGCTGTGGAGCGAGGCGGTCATCGAGCACCACGGGGAGTTCTTCGACTTCGGCCCGGTCATGTTCGAGCCCAAGCCCACCCATGCGCCGTGGCCCAGCCTGCACATCGGCGGTGACGGCCCCGCCGCCCTCCGACGGGCCGCGCTGCTCGGCGATGGGTGGATCCCCATGAACCACACCGTCGACCAGATTCCCGAACGTGCGTCGTACCTGGCCGGGCTGCGCAAGGCGGCCGGTCGTCCCGGGGTCGTGGAGATCACCCTCGGGGCCAACGGGCTCGCCCTCGACGATCTGAAGGCCTACGCCGACGCCGGTGTGGGTCGGGCCCTGGTCAAGCCGTTCCGGAGCACGAAGGACGCCGTCGAGGGGATCACCCGGTTCGCCGACGAGGTCCTCCCCGCCATCGCGGTCTACCCGGTGGCGGTGCCCGCGTGACCGCCACCGGCCGGCCCGGGCACCCGACACTGCGGGAAGTAGGCTGACCAGCCGTGCGCATCGTCCTCGACTCCGAGCGGTGCACCGGTCACGGCCGGTGCTACACCCTGGCCCCCGAGCTGTTCGACAGCGACGACGAGGGCCACAGCGTGCTGTTGGCCGACGAGGTCCCTGATGGGCTGGAGGCACAGGCGTGGTTGGCCGTCCAGAACTGTCCGGAGCGCTGCATCGCCGTCGAGGAGTAGGGCAGGCCCGCATGGAGTTGTGGGAGTTGTCGGCTCGCGAGTCCATCCGCGACCTGGTGGCCCGCTACAACGCCAACGGGGACGCGGGGCGGTTCGCAGAGGTGCTGGCCCTGTTCGCCGACGACGCCGTCATGGAGCTCGTCTCTGCCGGCGGGGACGTCACCCGCTACGAGGGTCACGAGGCCATCGCCACCATCTTCACCGGGACCAAGGCACGGTGGGAGCGCCAGGCTGCCGGTCCGCCGGGCGGCGGCACGGGCCCGGGCGCACCGTCGGAGCACGAGGGGCGACGGCGCCACGTCCGGCACTTCACCGCCACCCACCAGATCGACGTCATCGACCGGACCCACGCGTCGGGTCGGAGCTACTTCGCCGTGTTGATGGCCCACGGGCTCGACCACTGGGGACGGTATCTCGACTCCTACGAGGAGCGCGACGGCCGGTGGCTGTTCACCTTGCGCCGTGCCCTCCCCGACGGCGCCCGGGATGCTGTCGGTGGCTGATCCTGGAGCGCTCGGGCATCCACCGGCGTTGAGTCCGCCGATGACGCCGGCCACGGCCACCGCCGTGGGCGTTCGGGTCCCGGGTCGGGACGGGCTGTGGCACACCGTCAGCCGGTACCATGCCAACAGGTCACCCATGTCACGGCGCCGCATCATCGGGGGAGAGGCAGCATGTCCGACACCACACTGAGCAGGCCACCGGTCGAATTCGATCCGTTCTCCACGGAGTTCTTCACCGATCCGACCGAGATCTACCGCCAGATGCGCGACGAGGCCCCGGTCTACTTCAACGAGGAGTACGGCTTCTACGCCCTCTTCCTCTACGACGACGTGTGCGCCGCCCACAAGGACTGGCCCACCTTCACCAGTACCCACGGCGTGGACCTGTCCATGCTGACCAAGGACCCCAAGCTGATCGACCTCTACCGGTCCATCATCATGATGGACCCGCCCGAACACGATCGAATGCGGGCCCTGGTGAGTCGGGTGTTCACCCCCCGGGCGGTCGCCGCCCTCGAGCCCATGGTGCGCGACGTCATCACGTCCTTCCTCGAGCCGTTCGACGATGCCGACCAGTTCGACCTGGTCAAGGACTTCAGTGGGCCGTTCCCCGTCGAGGTCATCTGCCGCATGCTCGGGGTTCCCGAGGGTGAGCGCCAACAGCTCCGCCACCTGCTGGACGTCATGCTCCACCGCGAACCGGGTCAGATGGACCCGACGCCGGAGGGCTCGAAGGCCGGCTCGGAGTTCGGGGCCTACTTCTGGGAGCTGACCGCGGCCAAGCGCGCCGATCCCGGTGACGACATGATCGGTCGGCTCATCCGGGCCGAAGTGGACCGGGGTGACGGCGAGATGACCCGGCTCACCGACACGGAGATCGCCGGATTCACCGCACTGCTGGGCGGTGCTGGAGCCGAGACGGTGACCAAGCTCGTCGGCAACGCCGGCGTGCTCTTCCACCGCAACCCCGACCAGTGGCGGAAGGTCCTCGACGATCCGGCCCTGATCCCCCGGGCGGTCGAGGAGACGCTCCGGTACTACCCGCCGGCCCAGTATCAGGGCCGGTTCTGCACCCAGGACGCCGAGCTGAGCGGAGGCACGGTGAAGGCCGGCTTCCCGACCCTGTTGGTCACCGGCTCGGCCTGCCGGGACGAGCGCTTCTACGAGGAACCTGACGCCTTCGACGTCCAGCGGCCGACCAGCCTGGCCATCGGGTTCGGGTACGGGATCCACAGCTGCCTCGGCGCCGCGCTGGCCCGCATGGAGAGCCGGATCGCCATCGAGGAGCTGACCAAGCGGTGGCCGGCGTTCGAGATCGACGAGGCCCACTGCACCCGCGTCACGATGTCCAACGTGGCCGGCTACGCCAGCATCCCGATGCACCGGGGCGCCTGACGGCTCTGCCCTCGGCACGCAACCACCGGTTCCGACGCTGCGCTCCGCGTGGTCAGTGACGGGTCGTCGTCGGCGTCCTCTGCTCCGGCTGCGGGTCCTGGGTCACCATGGGGTACTGACTGGCGTCGAAGGCGGCCACGAAGTCTCGCACCGGCTTGGGCAGCTGAATCTGCAGCCTCCCGGCCGGACGATTGTCGTCCGGCCTCACCAGGCTCAGCATGACGGAACAGGGCCCGACGGTGACCGAGCGGATCGACGGGTCGGAACCGACCACGGCTGACATGTACCGGGCCACCGCGCAGGAGCGGTTATCTCTCGGGACCCCGTGGACCCCGTTGGACTGAAGGGTCTCCGCCACCTGGTCGGGATTGTCCCCCAACCCCGCCAGGAGACCACTGGTCTGCCTCTTGATCTGTCGAAGGTGATTCATCGGCACTCCCCACGCGTAGTGCCATGGTAACGGTCCCGGAGGCTCACCGGCCGAGCCGGGCCCGCTTCCCTCCCGACCGTGCCCCTGGTCGTCTTGACGAGCCCCGGGCCGGAGCGGATTGCCGTGTCAGTCCTCGATGGTGATGGCCACCTTGGGGCAGGCCTTGGCCGCCGCCGTGACCTTCTCCCGCAGCTCCTCGGGAGGCTCCTCGTCCAGCACATACAAGAAATCGTCGTCGCGCACCTCGAAGACCTCGGGCGCTGCGGCCATGCACAGGGCGTTGGATTCACAGAGGTCGTAGTCGACGATTACCCGCATGGGGGGAGTGTATCCAAGCGCGCCGGACAGGGTCCATGCAGCCCCTCGGCCGCCTGATGGCCCTGCTGTCGGGCGCTACTTGGCCCGGGGTTCCCGCGGAAGGCCCAGTCCCATCTCGGCGACGATGTTGAGGTTGATCTCGGTGGTGCCACCGGCGATGGTGGTCTGGCGTGACGCGGAGAGGTTCGTGGACCACCAGTCCAGGGTGGCCCCCATCCCGAGGACGTCGAGGGCCAGGGCCGAGAGCTTCTGCTCGGCTCGCCCCCAGGCCAGTTTGGTCATGCTGCCGTCGGCCCCGGTGGGCTGGCCACTGCGCATGCGGGCCAGGGAGCGGTTGGTCATCCAGCGCATGCAGGCGATGTCCGAGTAGACCGACGCCACCCGGTCCCGGAGCCTCGGGTCGCCCAGCGCCGTCGCGGCCCGGGGGTCGGCCAACAGACGGTCGAGCTTGCGGGACAGTCCGAGGTGGAGCTTGGCCACGCCGGCCCGCTCGAAGCTCAAGGTGGTCATGGCCACGGTCCACCCATGATCGATGGGTCCGAGGGCAGCAGAGGCCGGGACGCTGACGTCGGTGAAGTAGAGCTCGCTGAAGGTCTGCTCCCCGGTGATGGTCCGGACCGGTCGGATCTCGATGCCGGGCGACCGGAGATCGACCAGGAAGCAGCTGATGCCCTTGTGCTTGGGTACGTCAGGGTCCGTGCGGACGTAGAGCTGGCACCAGTCGGCGATGGAGCCCATGCTGTTCCAGGTCTTCTGGCCGTTGATGACGAACTGGTCGCCGTCCGCCTCGGCCCGAGTCCGCAGCGAGGCGAGGTCCGAGCCGGCATCGGGCTCGGACATGCCCTGTGACCAGATCTCGTCCCCCCGGAGGAGGGGGCGGAGGTAGCGCTCCTTCTGCTCCGGTGTCCCGTAGGTCATGATGGCCGGGGCGATGTTGGCCACGCCGATGGTGTTGATGGGTCCCGGGGCCGAGTGGGCGTTCATCTCCTCGAGATACGCCAGCTGCTCATCGATCCCCGCGTCCCGCCCCCCGTGCTCGGCGGGCCACGCCGGGGCCGCCCAGCCGGCGTCGGCCAGCCGTCGGTTCCACTCCCGGTGGGCACCCAGATCGCCGTCCTCGGGCATGGCCTGGCCCAGGCGGCTGACGTCCTCGGTCACCTCCCGCTCCAGCCAGCCCCGGAGCTCGGTGCGGAAGGCGCCCGCCGGATCGGCCTCGTCGGCCCCTTCGCCCGGGCTCTGATGACCGGCTTGTCGGCGAGATCAGTCACAGGAGGCGGTCCCATCGGCCGGGGAAGGCGAGAAGGTAGTTTGCACGGCTGAAGAGTACCGTTTCTGAGCCGAACCGCGCTCACCACCGGGGGCAGGGATCGGCTCAGCTGCCAACCGGGACTTCGGCCCCTGGTCCCGCGCTCCTTCAGGCAGGAGGGGCGGGGGCCATGACCCCGGCCAGGCAGAACCGCACCAGATCGTCCTCGTCGATGAACCGTGGGGACATCTGGACCCCGAGGATCCGCATGTCCATCACCGAGACCACGGTGTGCATGACCAGTCCGGCGAGCACCGGAACCTCGATATCGCCCCGGAACACCCCGGAGGCCACGCCGGCATCGAGGATCTCCTCCACCATGGTGATCTGGGGCCTGAAGATGGCGGAGAACTCCTCGGTGCGGGTGTCGGCCAGGTGCCAGGAGAACAGCACCATGCCCCGCGACGACGAGCTGGACAGGTCGGCGGCGCTGAACATGGTCTTGACCAGCACTTGCAGCATCGTCACGGGGTCCGTCTCCGGTTCGATCCGGGCCCGGATGTCGGCCACGTAGTCGCCCACGGCCTCCTCCACCAGGGCCAGCAGGAGGTCGTCCTTGGTGGCGAAGTACTGGTAGAAGGACCGGAGGGACATGCCCGAGGTCTCGACCACGTCCTGGACGGTGAAGTCGGCCTTGCCCGTCTTGCGGATGAGCTCGCTGGCGGCGCGGATGAACTTGCCGCCCCGGGAGATGGCCTTTTGGCGCGCGTCCTTGAGCGAGTGCTCGACGGTGCGCTCCTGCCATTTGCTCGTTTGACTCATCACATCACTTCGCCGTCGGGAGTCGGTGGCGGGTCCGGCCTCCCTTGGGGAGTGCGCTGATCGTGCCCCGGCCCGTTCAAGACCGTGAGTATAGGAGGCAATCCGGCCCCTACCCTGGGCGACTCTCCCCGGCCCGGGATCAACCAGGCCCGTTGTCGGGGTGCCGGCCGAGCCCGTCGGCCCCCAGACCTGGACCCTCGGGGCCGGACGTTGAGGGTCTCGGCCTGCAGGATTGGTCTCGTGGAGCGAGAAGGGGACTATCAGTCCCTCCTGGCAGATGGCGCCGAGCGGGCCCCGCTCCTCGGACGCTGACCACCGGCCGGCGGCCCGGGGCCGCCGGTCCGATTGCGTCCCCGGTGGGCACTCCCTACATTGTGACCTGCATCGCCGAACCACCCGCCGCCCCCCTCGTTGCCATCGCGCAGACGGAGCACACCATCATGGCCAATGTCCACGCCGTCGATCTCGCCCTCCTCATCTTCCGATGTGCGATCGGGGCGGTCTTCATCGCCCACGGGGTCAACCACATCTTCGGCGGCGGCAAGATCGAAGGGACGGGCCGGTGGTTCGAGAGTCTGGGCATGAAGCCGGGGATCGTCCACGCCTGGGTGGCCAGCATCACCGAGATCGGAGCGGGCGCACTGCTGGTGCTCGGGCTGCTCACCGCGTTCGGCGGTGCCGGGGTGGTCGGCGTCATGCTCGTGGCCTGGATCACCAACCACCTGAAGAACGGGTTCTTCATCTTCCGGCCCGGCGAGGGGTGGGAGTACGTCATGGTGCTGACCGTGTCGGGCCTGCTGCTCGCCACGGTGGGGCCGGGGGGGTGGAGCATCGACAATGCCGCCGGACTCACCAACCTCTGGGGGTGGAAGGGTCTGCTCATCGCGGTGGTGGCCGGCGTCGGCGGGACCGCCCTGCTCCTGCTCACGTCCTGGCGGCCCGAGCCCAAGCCGGCGGAGTAGCCACCCCGGGGTCCAACTGGTCGCGAGGAGGGGAGACGGGAGCGCCAGGGTAGGCAGGGTAGGGACATGGGCGGACGGCCCGAGCCGTACGATGGGAGGGCGATGACCACCCAGATCCCGATGCCCGCCCTCTACCTTCCCCACGGCGGCGGGCCGGCGTTCTTCATGGCCGGCCCCATGGGTGACCTGTTCGCGCCGATGGCCGAGTTCCTGGCCTCGGTCGACTCACTCCTGCCGGCCACGCCATCGGCCATCGTCGTGGTCTCGGCCCACTGGGAGGCTCCGGTGGTCACGGTCACCGGCGGCGCCCACCCGGGCCTCATCTTCGACTACTTCGGCTTCCCTCCCGAGACCTACGAACTCACCTACGGCGCACCGGGGGCCCCGGCGCTGGCCGCATCGGCCGCCGACCTGCTCCGTCGGTCGGACATCGAGGTCCTCCTCGATCCCGCCTACGGGTGGGACCACGGCGTATTCATCCCGCTGAAGGTCATGTATCCCGAGGCGGACATCCCGGTGGTGGCCATGTCCCTCAGGGCAGGGCTCGACCCGGACCACCACACCGACATCGGCGCCGCCCTCCGTCCCCTGCGGGATGAGGGGGTGCTGATCGTGGGCAGCGGGATGAGCTACCACAATCTCCGGGTCATGGACGATGAGGCAGCGTCGACCGAGTTCCACCACTGGTTGGACGGCGCCCTGGACGGCGACGCCGACCATCGCCGTGAGGCGCTGGCCACGTGGATGACCGCCCCCTCGGCGCGGGCTTCACACCCGCGCGAGGAGCACCTGTTGCCGTTGATGGTGGCATCGGGTTCCGGGGGCGACGCACCGGCCACGAAGCTGTGGGCCGGCCGCGTCGGCTCCACCCCGGTGGGGGCCTGGGCCTTCAACTAGAGCGCCTGCCCCTGGCGCTACGAGAGAGCCTGCAACTCGAGGGGTCCGGGCCGTCGTGTGACCCGACGCACCCGGGGTGGGCAGCCGGTACGGAGCTCGGGATGTGCGTCAGTCGCGACGTCCGAGCATGTTGGCGTTGGGTGCCGCCTTGGCCACCAGGTCGGGGATGACCGAACCGAGCTCGGCGCTGTCCCACCGGTCGCCCTTGTCGGCGCCGGGGCCGGCCACCCAGCCCTCGGCCACCGAGATGTGACCGCCGAAGACGTTGAACACACGACCGGTGATGTCCTTGGACTCGGGACTTCCCAGCCACACCACCAGGGGGGCGATGTTGTCGGGGTCGTTGGCGTCGAACTTGTCCGGATCGGGGGTGGCGTCGAAGCCGCCGCCCAGATTCTCGGTCATCCGGGTGAGGGCGGCCGGGGCGATGGCGTTCACGGTGACGCCGTAGCGCCCGAGCTCCATGGCGGCGATCACGGTCAACGAGGCGATGCCGGCCTTGGCTGCGCCGTAGTTGGTCTGTCCCACGTTCCCGTAGATGCCCGACGGGGACGTCGTGTTGATGATGCGGGCATCGTTGGTCTCCCCGGCTTTGGTCCGGTTCCGCCAGAACTCGACGGCGGCCCGCATGGGGGCGAAGGTGCCCCGCAGGTGGACCCGGATCACGGCGTCCCACTCATCCACGGTCATGTTCACCAGCATCCGGTCACGCAGGATGCCGGCGTTGTTGACCAGCACGTCGAGGCCGCCGAAGGTGTCGACGGCCGTGGCGATGAGGCGCTGCGCACCCTCCACGTCGGAGACGTCGTCGCCGTTGGCGACGGCCTCGCCGCCCATGGCCTTGATCTCGTCGACCACCTCGCCGGCCGGACCTTCGGACCGCCCGCTGCCGTCCACCTCGGCCCCGAGGTCGTTGACCACGATCTTGGCGCCCTGGCTGGCGAACTCGATGGCGTGGGCCCGACCGATGCCGCGTCCCGACCCGGTGATGACGACCACCCGTCCCTCGTTGATGCCGGCCATGGTTCTGCTCCTTCGTCGTGATTGGTTCACTGCGGTGATCGCTTCAGCGCAGCGGTTGGTTGGTTTCGGACTGACGCTTTGTACCACGGAGGCCGGGGCCCCTGGTCAGGCGCCCGCGGTCCCGATCCGGTTCCGGTACCGGTCTCTGGTTGGATCAGACGTTCTTCGGCAGCTCGGAGAAGGGTGTGGTCCGGTCGTTGTTGGGCTCTTTGGGCAGGCCCAGGACCCGCTCGCCGATGATGTTGCGCTGGACCTGGTCGGTCCCGCCGTAGATGGAGGGGGCCTGGGCCAAGAGGGCCAGTTCGGTGATGACGGGAAGGCTCGGGTCGCCGGTGACCCGGACCAGGGCGTCCCGGCCCTCGGCGTGGTAGGCGTGGAGCATCCCCGAGGCGCCGGCGATACTCATGCCCAGGTCACGGGAGAGGCGCATGATGTGGCTCATGGAGAGCTTGGCGATGTTGGGCATGCCCGGGATGTCGCCCCCGGCCTCCTTCACCGCCTTGAGGCGCAGGCCGTTCATCCGTCCGAGCTCCCCCCAGGTGTAGAGCTGGGCCAGACCCTGACGGATCAGGGGATCGGTGCTAGCTCCGTTGCGCCGGGCCAGGGCGGCGACGAGGCCGACGCCGCCCCGCATGGCCTGGAGCATCGTGGTCTCCCGAGCGGCGGCGCTCCCGTTGCCCGAGCCGGCCCCGCCCGACGGCGGCGCCACGAAGTCGCCGACCCGGCGGTCGAGATCCCCCCCGACGGTGCCCGGGACGGCGATGCCTCCGGCACCGCTGCCGCCCCCCGACCCGAGCCCGGCCCGTTCGTTGGCCAGGGTGGTGTTGGCCACGGCCCATCCGTGGTTCTCCTCACCGATGAGGGCATCGGCGGGGACCCGGGCGTCCGTCAGGAAGACCTCGTTGAACAGGGCGCGACCCGTCATCTCACGGAGCGGTCGGATGTCGATGCCGGGCTGCACCATGGGGCAGGCGAAGTAGGTGATGCCCTGGTGCTTGGGCACGCCGGGGTCGGTGCGGGCCAGCAGCATGCCCATGTTGGCCTTCTGGCCGTTCGAGGTCCACACCTTCTGGCCGTTGACGATCCACTCCTCGCCGTCCCGGACGGCACGGGTCTGGAGCCCGGCCAGGTCCGACCCGGCCGAGGGCTCCGAGAAGAGCTGGCACCACGACTCCTGGCCGGTGACGATGGCCCGTACGTACCGGTCGATCTGGTCCTGGGTGCCGTGGGTGGCGATGGTGGGTGCGGCCAGCAACAGGCCCAGGCCGTTCGGCGCCCCGAGGGCGCCGAAGTCGGCGATGGCCTGGGCCACCTGAATACCGTCGTTGCGGGTGAGCCCCTTGCCGAAGGCGTGGGTGGGAAGGGAAGGGGCGGACCAGCCGGCCAGGCCCAGCCTCTCCCACCAGGCGCCGACGGTCAGTTCCGGGTCCCACTGCGCCACCAGCCACTCGTGGAGTTCGTCGAGTACCTGGTCGGTGGGCGTGGTCAACGTGGTATCGGTCATCTTCTCCCCTGGGGCGGCGCCGGTTCGGCGACCTGCCCGGGGAACGACGGTAGTGGGAAGAGGCCCTGTTGTGCCATGCTCGGGCCGTCCGGGGATGGTCGGGAAGGGCGCCGAGCCGGAGTCGCCGAGCCAGGGGAGGATGCGATGCCGACCGTCGAGACGGTGCGGGGACCGGTCGAGACGGGCGTTCTCGGCACCACCTTGATGCACGAGCACGTCTTCGTCCTCACGCCGGACATGCTGGCCAACTACCCGGCCGGCTGGGACGAGGAATTCAGGGTCAGTGACGCCGTCACCCGCCTGGCCCGGGTCAAGGCCCAGGGGGTGGACACCATCGTCGACCCGACCGTGGTGGGGCTGGGGCGCTACATCCCCCGGATCCAACGGATCAACGAACAGGTGGACCTCAACATCGTGGTGGCCACGGGCCTCTACACCTACAACGACATCCCCTTCGCCTTCCACTACGCCGGACCCGGGACCCTGATGGACGGGGTCGAGCCGATGGTCGACCTCTTCGTCCGGGATCTCACCGAAGGCATCGCCGGGACGTCGGTGAAGGCGGCGTTCCTCAAATGCGCCATCGACGAGCCGGGACTCACCCCCGGTGTGGAGCGGGTGATGCGGGCGGTGGCCCAGGCCCATGTGGTCACGGGCGCCCCGATTACCGTGCACACCAGTGTCCACAACCAGGGTGGCACCACCACCCAGCGGGTGCTGGCCGAGGAGGGGGTGGACCTCACCCGTGTGGTGATCGGGCACTGTGGGGACACGGCCGACATCGGCTATCTGACGGGATTGGCCGACCGTGGGTCCGTGCTGGGCATGGACCGGTTCGGGCTCGATGCCATCCTCCCCTTCGAACAGCGGGTGGACACCGTGGCCCAGCTGTGCCGGCTCGGGTACGCCGACCGCATGGTCTTGTCCCAGGACGCCTCGTGCTACATCGACTGGTTCCCCGACGGCCTCATGGCCAGGTACGCCCCCAACTGGCACTACGAGCACATCGTGGCCGACGTCGTGCCCGCCCTGGTCGAACGGGGGGTGGGCCCGGACCAGATGCGGGCCATGCTCGTCGACAATCCACGGCGCTACTTCGAGCGGACGTGACCCCGGCCGGGCTACCGGCCCCGGGCCGGGGCCGGTACCGTGGCAGAAGAGCGAGAGAAGCGCGAGGACACCATGACCACCACGGACACCTCAGCGAAGACCGGACCGGACTTCACGGGCCCCGCCCCCTCTGAGCCGACCGCCCCGGGAGCACGCTCTTGACGTAGCGGCCACGCTCGAGCGCCTGGCGGCGACGTTCCGAACGGGTCGGACCCGCGGTCTGGCGTGGCGCATCGAGCAGCTCCAGGGCATCGAGCGGATGGTCACCGGTCACGAGTCCGAGTTCCTGGGGGCCATGGCCGAAGATTTCGGCAAGCCCCGCTTCGAGGCCTGGATGACCGACCTCATGCCTGTGGTGGCCGAAGCCGCCCACGCCCGGCGTCACCTGTCGCGCTGGATGCGACCCCGCCTGGTCTGGCCGGGACGGGCCAACATCCCCGGCCGGTCGTGGACGGTGGCGGAGCCGAAGGGAACGGTGCTGATCATCGCCCCGTGGAACTATCCGGTGCAGCTGGCCCTGGCTCCACTGGTGGCCGCGTTGGCCGCCGGTAACACCGTGGTGGTGAAACCGTCGGAGTTGGCCCCGGCCACGTCGGCGGCCCTGGCCCGGCTCATCCCGCAGTATGTCGACCCTGAAGCGGTGGTGGTGGTCGAGGGGGGGGTCGACGTCTCCACGAGTCTGCTCGACCTTCCCTTCGACCACCTGTTCTTCACCGGGAGCACGACCGTGGGCAAGGTGGTCATGGCCGCCGCCGCACGCCACCTCTCCTCGGTGACGCTCGAGTTGGGAGGGAAGAGCCCGGTGGTGGTGACCCGGGACGCCGATCTCGAGATCGCCGCCCGCCGCATCGCCTGGGGCAAACTGCTGAATGCCGGCCAGACCTGCATCGCTCCCGATTACGTCCTGGTCGAGCGGCCGGTGACCGAGGCCCTGGTCGACGCCCTGGTCAGCGCCATGGCCGAGCTGGAGGGACCTGATCCCCGACTGACGCGGACCCGGATCGTCAACGACCGCCACATGGACCGCCTCGCGACCCTGCTGGCCGGGTCGGGTGGACGGGTGGCCACCGGTGGCGGTGTCGACCCCGCCGAGCGGTGGATCGAGCCCACGGTCGTGGTCGATCCCGACCCCGCCTCTCCGCTCATGGGCGAGGAGATCTTCGGTCCCGTCCTGCCCGTCATCACCGTCGACTCCGTCGAGGAGGCCATCGGGTTCGTCAACGCCAAGGACCGGCCCCTGGCCCTCTACCTGTTCACCGGATCGAAGGCCACCGAGCACAAGATCGTCGACGCCACCTCATCGGGAGGCGTGTGTGTCAACCACACCATTATGCACTTCCTCGTGCCCGAGCTTCCCTTCGGTGGCGTGGGCGCCAGTGGATCGGGCGCCTATCACGGCCGGGCCGGCTTCGAGGAGTTGAGCCACCGGAAGCCCGTCCTCCGCCGGGGTATCCGTCCCGACCCCTCCTTCGTCTACCCGCCGTTCACCGACGCCAAGGAACGCCTGCTCCGCCGGTTCCTCTGACGGGGGCCCACGCCGCGCCCGAGGTCCGGGTTGGCCGCCCGCCGTCCCTGGCCTCGGCCCGGTGTCCCCCCGGGGTAACGGTGCGCATGCACCCGGGCACCGCCCCCGCCCCTCTGCTTGAATGCCTGCTGTGACCGATACCAACCGACGGATGCTCCTCACCTCCCGGCCGACCGGTCTGGTGGACGGGGGGAACCTGCAGCTCGACGAGGCGGCTCCGGTGCCGGAACCAGGGGAGGGCCAGGCCCTCATACGGGTCCGGTTCCTCTCCATCGATCCCACCATCCGCACGTGGATGGACGACGCCCCGGGGTACCTCCCCCCGATCGGCCTCGGTGACGTGGTGCGCAGCGGAGGGGTGGGTGAGGTGGTGGCCTCCAGGAGCGATCGCTACCGAACCGGGGACCTGGTCTTCGGCATGCTGGGGTGGCAGGAGTACGCCCTGGCCGACGAGGGGGAGGCGTCCCTCACCGTGCTGCCCCCGGGCGTGGACCCCACGGTGGCCATCGGGGTCCTCGGCGTGACCGGGATGACGGCCTACTTCGGCCTGTTCGACATCGGCCAACCCAAGCCCGGGGACACGGTGGTGGTCTCGGGAGCGGCCGGCGCCACCGGATCCGTGGTGGGCCAGTTGGCCCGGATCGAGGGAGCCGGGACGGTAGTGGGCATCGCCGGATCGGCCGAGAAGTGCGCGTGGCTCACCGACGAGTTGGGGTTCGACCACGCCATCAACTACCGGGACGAATCCGTGGGGAAGCGTCTGCGGGCCACCTGTCCCGACGGGATCGACGTCTACTTCGACAACGTGGGCGGGGAGATTCTCGACGACTGCCTGGCCCAGCTGTCCATGAAGGCCCGGGTCGTCCTGTGCGGCGCCATCTCCCAGTACAACGAAGAGCGGCCGGTCGGGCCCCGCAACTACCTCAATCTCATCGTCAAGCGGGCCCGCATGGAGGGGTTCTTGATCCTGGACTATCTGGACCGGTTCCCCGACGCCCAGGTGCGCATGGCCGGATGGGTCATGGAGGGAAAGATCCAGCACCGGGAGCACCTGGTCGACGGGCTCGAGCACGCCGGGGACGCCCTCAACCTGCTGTTCAGCGGGGGCAACACCGGCAAGGTGATCGTACGGCTGTAGTCCGCTCTGAGGGGCGCGCCCGTTGACCGGCCCCACGCGTCGGATTACCGTCCCCTCGGTGCCCTCGGATCCGGCCGTGCCGTCGCCCCGGGCCACCCCCGATGCGCTGACCCGACTGGCCCCCGAGGTGGCCGCCGGACTGGGCCGCCTGCGGTGCGACGTGGCCGGCGTGTCCCCGACCGGACCGTTGGCCCTGGTCGACCTGCGCATCGCTCAACTGCTGGGAGACGACCCCATGCCCTGGACGGGGAGCGCCACCGCGGTGCCTCCCGCCGAGGCCCAGCGCCGGCGGACCTTGTCGCAGTGGCCCACCTCGCCCGTCTTCTCCGACGAGGAGCGGGCGGTGCTGGGATTCGCCGAGCAGTTCGTCATCGATGTGGCCGGCGTCGACGACGCGCTCCGCTCCGAGCTCCGGTCGGCCCTCGGACCGTCATCCGTGCTCGATGTGGTGGTGGCCCTGTTCGTCCTGGACTTCGGCCGCCGGGTCACGATGGTGTTGGACCGGCTGTTCCCCGGAGACCCGCCCTCGGGACCGGGACCTGATGCCGCCGGACCCGCCGCCCCACCGGGGTCGATCACCGGCCTCGGGCTGCTGGAGGGATTCGACCAGCTGTCCCGCTCCGTGGCCCTGCTCGACGGTATCGACCCGGTCACCACCGAACTGGTGCGACTGCGGGGAGCCCGCCAGCACAACTGCCGGTTGTGCCAGTCGACCCGCTCGGCCCGAGCCCTGGAGCGGGGCGCCGATGAGGAGCTCTTCGACTGCACCGAGCACTACGAGACCAGCGATCTGGACGAGTCCCGCAAGGTCGCCCTGCGGCTGACCGACGCCGTCATCACCGGTCCGGGCACGGTCGACGGGTCGTTGGCGGCCCAGGTGCACCGGTGCTTCACTCCCGACCAGGTGGTGGAGCTGGTCATGGACGTGATGCGCAACAGCGGCCAGAAGGTGGCCGTGGCCCTGGCCGCTGACGACCCCCACGTCACGTCGGGATTCGAGCGATTCGAGATCACCGCAGACGGCGCCGTCACCTATCTGGCCTGACGCTCGGCCCGGTCACCTCCCGTAGTGCACGGCTCCCGACCGGCGGGTTGGGGGCCCGGGCAGCGTCGATTTCGCACCGCACGCTGGACTTCGGTGCCGGTGGTCGGAGCGCGCGCCCGGTTCGGGGAGACTCGGGGCATGGCGTTCGGACAACAGGCCGGCCCACCGGCCACCGGGAGGCAGGTGCAGGAGTTGCTGGAGCTGCTCCATGACGCCGGCCACGTGGATTTCCGTGACGCCCGCGGACCGTTGGGGTTCACCCAGCGCCAGGCGGCGGGAAAGTTCACTCGGGACGAGGCCGAGGCGTTCATCGGACGGCTTCAGGAGGAGGCCGTCCACGCCGCACCCGTCGGCACCGAGCAGCCGACGCCCCCGAGCGGGAGGCTACGAGCGGCCAGGTCGGGCGCCGAGACGCGGCCTCCCACCACGCGACCGACGACCCCCGCTCGTTCGTTGACGGCGATACCCAGCCCCCAACTCGCCGCCGAGCTCCGTCGCCGTGGCTGGACGGTTAGCGAGCCGTAGTCGGCGGGGGATCCACCGGCCCGGCCTGGGAGCGCGCCTCTTTGGCGAAGCGGGCGGCCAGTTGGCGTGAGACGCCGAAGGCCCGCCCGATGTCGCCGATGCTCATGCCCTCCTCGATCCCGGCCGCCGTGATGGAGATCCGTAGCCGGTGGCGGCACTCGTCGAACTCGCTCAGGAGCTCGGTCATCCTCACGCGACGTTCGGCCGAGTTCAGTGCCACCAGGGCCTCGCCGAGGGGCGTGTCGCTCTCCAGGAGCTTGAGGCCCACCTCGAACCCGTTCCTGCTCTCGAGCAACTGGTCCTGGAGCTCTTGGCCCGTGGCCATCAGCTGCTGGATGTCGGCGGCGACAGCATCACGGGCAGCGGACATGGGTTGAATCCTACGGTCCGGCGAACCGGAATCGGCGGTTGGGTGCCGCAGGCCCTCGGTGGAGCCCGGCCAATCAGAGTTCGAGAGTCCACAGGTCGTGGGCCACCACCACGGTGCCGTCGAACCCGGTCCGTGCCTCGGCCTCCCACTCGTGCTCGGACCCCGGTGCCGGTGACGGGACGAGATGGGTGAGGACCAGGGTGGCCACGCCGGCACGGGAGGCGGTGGCCGCGGCGTCCTGGATCGACGAGTGGTAGTCGAGGATGTCCTGGAGTCGGGCGAAGGCAATGGGTTCGATGAGCGACCGCCGCACGACCGTCTGCACGTAGACGTCGGCGCCGGCACAGAGCCGGTCGAGGCCGGAGCAGGGCACGGTGTCGCCGGCGATCACCACCGTCTTCCCCTCGGCCTCGATCCGGTAGCCCACCGTGGGGTGGACGGGCGCGTGGTCGGTGGGGCCGGCGGTGATCCGCACCGTCCCGTCGTCGTAGGCCACGCCGTCGCTGACCTCGGTGACCGAGCAGGACGGCTCCCAGTTGAGGTCGTCGTGATGGGCCAACCGGTAGCCGATGTCGTCGGCCAGCATGGCCAGGGTTCGGTCGGCCAGCCCCCGGGTGCCCGGCGGCCCGACGAGGGGCAGGGGATTGGGCTCGAGGGAGCCGGCCCACCGCATGGTGAAGATGTCGTTGAGGTCGGTGGTGTGGTCGCTGTGCAGGTGGGTGAGGAACACCGAGGTGAAGGCCACCGGTCCCGTCCCGGCCGCCGCCGCCCGCATCAACACACCGCGACCGCAGTCGAAGAGGAAGTCGCGACCGCCGGCGCGCACCAGGGTGGACGGCCCGGCCCGGGAGGGGTCAGGAAGCGGGCTGCCGGTACCCAGCGTGATGAGCTGCACGGTCCACTCCCTCCGGTCACTACGCCGGTCGCCGAGACGCAGGCCGGAAAACCACGCTCATCGTAACGGTCAGGATCACTCGGTGCGGCCGACCGACCCGTCCCCCCGCTCGCCGATCCGCACGAACGAGTTCACATAGTCGATCCGGAGTGCGGGGTGGAATCCCCAGGAGCGGAAGGCCTCGGTCAGTCCCTCGGGACCCCGCTCGAACTGGGCGGCCCGGGAGTCGTCGTCTGAGTCGAGCAGGTCGGCCATAGGTGTCCCGCCGGCGTTGAGGAGCCGCTCCACGAGTGGGGTCATGGACCGGAAGGCCTCCTCGGGCCGGTCGGTGTCCATCTCGTAGAAGTGGAGGTAGAGGGGGTCGGCACCCGTCACGTTCTCGTAGGGCGTGATCATCGTGTACCCGGGCACGGCGGCCTCGGCGATGGCGCGGATGTGGACGAAGTCACCCCAGTCGCGGAGTTCCTGGGCCCGGTGGCGCTCGGTGGGCGAGATGAGGACCAGGGAGAGGCCGAGCGTGGGCCTTCCGGTGATGCGGCCCTGTCCGGGGCGCAGGTAGTGGCGAAAGTGGAGGCCGGTCACACCGGGTGGGACGTCCGGTGCCTCGAAGGCGTCGCCCACTTCGTAGACGGCCAGGTACTCGAACTCGGGGAGTGTGCGGGGCAGGTCGGAGCGATCCCGGTTGACGTTGTGCCACCAGGTGGCCCGGCCGGCACCGTGTCGCCCGAGCACCTCGCCGACCCGGGTGTCGACGTAGTCGCCGAGTGGCCCCTCGGTCATCTCGAGATAGAGCCCGCGCGTAATCCGGTCCTCCATGACCAGCGTCGTAACACGGCGATCCGGCCGTCGTCAACGGACGGACGCCGGCCGGCGTGGCTCAGCGGATGACAGTGGCCTCGGAGTACCGGACCGGATGTGCGCCGCCGCCGCGGCGGCCCCCGGGGACCTGGAGGGGGGCGGGAGCGGTGATCACGGGCAGGCTGGAGTACCGGATGATCCGCTCACGGGTGCCGCGACCGAACGGGTGGGCCAGACGGGACCGTCGCGTGGGGCGACGGGATCCGAGGACGATGGCATCGCACTGCCGGCTGCGGGCGGCCTCGGCGATGACCTGACCGATGGAGTAGCTGGTCGACCGGCACACGGACCCGGTGGCGTCCACACCCACTTCCAGGAGTTGGAGGACGGCGGTGTCGACGAGGGCGGTGGCCTCCTGGTCGGTGAGCTCGGTGAAGCCCCGGCCGCCGACCACCACCCGATTGGCGTGGATCACATGGAGGGATGCTCCTTCGACCCGGGCCAGAGCGGAGGCGAAACTGAGGGTCACCGGGGCCGAGGCCGTGTCGTCGATGGCTACGAGCAGCTTGGAGAACATAGGTGTCTCTTCAGGTCGAGTGGGCGCCGGCTGAAGCCTTCGGCCCCGTGTTTCTCCCAGGTTAACTCCCAGCTGAAGGCGTTGTCACCGCGGGGGTACAGGACGGGCGAGGGCGTTCGTGACCTGCGATCGGCCGCGGGCGAGGCGTACCGGGGAGCCGACGGCGTGGTGGGCCCGGGCGCTTGATGGTAGGAACGGAGGGCACGGGACGAGCTGCCGCTGGGGTACTCGTCCGACCACCGGTAGTGGAGGAGAGGCATCGCATGGACGAGCATTCGGCAGCGGGGTTCCAGTTCGCCGGTCAGGACATCCCGTGGCTGTTGCGGTACTGGGCCGAGCTCCAGCCGGACAAGACCTTCCTGATCTGGGAGCCCAGGAGCGGTGGGCCCGGTGCGTGGACCTACGCCGAGTTCTGGTTGGAGGTGCGGCGGATCGCCGTGGGCCTGGCCGGCCGCGGCGTGACCGCCGGGGACAAGGTGCTGATCCATGCGGACAACTGCCCCGAGATGGTGCTCGCCTGGTACGCGTGCGCCACCGTCGGGGCGGTGGGGGTGACGACCAACACCCGGTCGGTCCGGGCCGAGCTCGAGTTCTTCATCGCCAAGACGGGGTGCGTGGGTGCCGTGACGCAACCCCAGTACGCCTCACTGGTCCAGGAGTCCGGTCCCGACCTGGGTTGGATCGTGGTCACCGCCGACGACAGCGGCGAGCCGGCCGCCCCCGCTCCGGCGTTGGGCGGTGTCGAGCCGTTCGCCACCCTGCGGGGGGACGCCGGGGACCTGGTCGAGCGCGAACCCGATCCCATGGCCCCCGTGGGGATCCTCTTCACCTCGGGAACCACCTCGCAGCCCAAGGCAGTGGTCCACACCCATGCCAACGCGCCTGTGGGCGGGACGGGTCGGCCCCACCAACATCTCCATGGAGCGCGACGACATCTACCTGGTGTTCCTGCCCTTCTTCCACGTCAATGCCCAGAGCTGGTCGTTCTGGACCACCTTGGGCGTCGGCGGGACGGTGGTGCTCCAGCCCAAGTTCTCGTCCTCGCGGTTCTGGGAGGTGGTGACCAAGCACAAGGTCACCCATCTTTCCCTGATCCCCTTCGTCTACAACGCCGTGGCCGGACAGCCCATCCCCGAGCACTCGGTGAAGGTGGGAGTGTTCGGGCTGATCGTCCCCGAGCTGGAACAGTGGCTCGGGTTCCGGGTGGTGCCGGCCTACGGGATGACCGAGACGGTCATCCACGCCACCAACGACAATCCGGGCCGGATGGTCCCCAAGGGTTCGATGGGCAAGCCCACGCCCGGCTACGAGCTCCTGGTGGTGGACCGGGACACCGGCGGGGTGTGCCAGGACGGCCAGCCCGGGGAGCTCTGGGTCCGGGGCACACGAGGCATCCAGCTCTTCTACGAGTACTACGACAACCCCGAGGCCATGGCCAAGAGCTTCACCGACGACGGGTGGTTCAGGACCGGCGACATCGTCCGCCTGGCCGAAGGGGGCAACTTCGTCTACTGCGACCGGGACGGCGACGTGCTGAAGGTCGGTGGCGAGAACGTCTCCGCCCGGGAGGTGGAGGATGTGTGCCGCCAGGTGCCGGGACTCACCGACGTGGCCGTCGTGGCCCAGTCCCACCCCATGTTGAACGAAGTGCCGGTGGCCTTCGTCATCAAGGGCCCCGCCGCCGACGAGGACGACAATCGACTGGAGAAGGCCATCATCGAGACGTGCGCCGCCAATCTCGCCGACTTCAAGGTGCCCCGGGCGGTCTACGTGGTCGACGAGTTCCCGAAGGCCACCCTGGACAAGGTGGCCAAGAACCAGCTGAGGGAACGGGCCGATGCCCTGGTCACGTCGGAGGCCGGTCGGGCCTGACCGGCACCGGCGGCCGGAGGCCGGGGTCGGGGTCGTCACCACCGTCGCCCTGACGGGCGGCCCGGCTCATCCTCGGGTGGCGAAGGCGTTCAGCCCGGCCTCCCACACCGACTGCCCGGCCCCACCCTGTAGGGCGGCGTCGACCAACATCAGGGCCACCCCCTCGGCGGTGCTGCGATCGAGGTTGATGGCATCGGACTGGCTGAGCGCCTCGGCGATGTGACGGCGGGCCTCGGCACAGAAGCCGGCATCCTTGTCTCGCCGGAGGATGTCCACGAGCAGAGGCGTCGCTGATGCCTGCTTGGTCGTGGCGATCAGGAGATCGCGGACGGCGGCGAGCTCTGCTCCTCGGACGTTGACGGCGATGGCCTCGGTCTCCACCGAACTGCCCACGGCATAGTCCATGCACCGCTGGGCCAGCACGTCGTCGTCAGGAAACAGCTCACGCGCCTCGTGCAGGGGGATGCCGCAGTCGCCGGCCAGCCGTTCGAGGTCGGGGGGCCGGCCCTCGGCGAACACCCCGAGGGCGGCTTGCACGAGGTCCCGCTCGGAGGGGTTGAACCGGTCGGGCGGGTCGAGCAGGCCGGGCTCGGTCAGTCCCCAGATGATGCTCCACTGGGTCTCGACGACGAGATCGGCGTCGAACAGGTCCCCTTGCAATTTGTGGAAGAGGAGAAAACCGTCGCTCGAGGCCATTACGGCCAGCACGATCTTCTGCATGCTGCAGTCCGCCTTCGGCCGCCGTCGGAGCCGACGGAGTGCCGTGGTCAGTCCGGCCGTGTAGTTGTCGACCATCAGGGCGCTCAACTGCTGACGCATGGCGATCACCTCACGGGCGGCCCGGTCCTGGTCGGATGCCTCCGATGCCTCCGTCGCCGACGACTGGGACTCGATGTAGGCGCAAGCGGCCGTCTGGACGATCAGGGTGGCCAGCAGGCCCTCCTCGTGACAGGCCACCTCGAAGTTGGCCCGCAGGAAGACCCGGAGCGTCTCGCCGATCTCGTCGGCGTCCCGGAAGCTCTGCTGGACGGCCTCGAACACCGACTGCAGCGTGTCCGTGGTCCCGCTGTCGATGCTGCAGACGTGGTGGGCGGCCAGGTCGAACGGCGTCCGGCCTTTCTCGCCGGGGAACGCCCGCCTCACCGAGCGGTCCACCGTGGAGACGTCGATGTGACCGAAGGCGCTCCGGGGTACGGCCCCTCTGCTGTTCGGTCCGCGCATGGAGGCGAACGCGTTCCTCTCCAGGATGGCCACCGCCTCGCTGGCCAGACTGGGTCCCGGCGGCCGCCCTCTCGTGGTGGCTTTGCTCTCCGTGGTCATGGGGCCCCGTCCGATCGCTCCGATGAATTACGCGAGAGTACTACTGCATAATCCCGGAGAAATTCTGTGGTGCTTTTCGTGGGATCGTGCGCGACGATGCGGTCTGGCGGGAACCGGTGGTGTTGTGCCCCCACGGGGCGGCGCGGCAGAGGGCCCAGGCGGATGCGCCCTCTGCCGTCGCAGCCGCCCTCGGCAGTGGCCGGCGCTCAGTTGGACGTCCACCTCCGACTGAACGGGCGTCGTCCCGGTAGCGTGGGATCCGTCGACCCCGCGGTTCCGACGGAGAGGACACCACCCGTGCCGAGCGCTCGTACCCGCATCCGAGGCAACGCTCCCCTGGTGGCCCGACGTGCATGACCTGGTGATCAGGGGAGCCGAACTGGTCGACGGGACCGGGCTCCCGGCGCGACGGGCCGATGTGGCCATCGACGGCGCGGTCATCGTCGACGTGGGGAGCGACCTGGGCGCCGCCCATCGGATCGTCGAGGCCGACGGCCTGGTGCTGACGCCCGGCTTCGTCGACATCCACACCCATTTCGACGGCCAGGCGACGTGGGATCCGTACCTCACGCCCTCGTGCTGGCACGGGGTGACCACCGCGGTGATGGGCAACTGCGGAGTGGGCTTCGCCCCGGCCCGCCCCGGGGGTCATCAGGCGCTCATCGACATCATGGAGGGGGTGGAGGACATCCCCGGCGCCGCGCTGTCCGAGGGGATCCGTTGGGACTGGGAGACGTTCCCCGACTATCTGGACGCGCTGGAGCGGACGCGGCGAAGCATGGACCTGTCCGCCCACGTGCCCCACGCGGCCGTCCGCTCCTATGTCATGGGGGAGCGGGCGCTGGAGGACGCCACGGCCGAGGACCTGGAGGCCATGGCGGCCATCGTGGCGGGAGCTGTCTCCGCCGGTGCCGTCGGCTTCGCTACGGGCCGGACGGCCGGACACCGGGACATCGCCGGCCGGACGGTGCCGGGAACGTACGCCCCCGAGCGGGAGCTCGAGGTGATGATGGGCGCGCTGGTGGCCGGCGGGGGAGGCGTCTTCCAACTGACGCCGGCCGGCGTCGGGGGCGAGATGGCCGGCGACCGGCGGGGCTCGATGGACGAGGAGCTGGAGTGGATCGTCCGGCTCGGCGTGGCCAGTGGCCAGCCCGTGACGTTCCTGGTCATGGAGCAGGGCGGCCCCGACCCCGAGGACTGGCACCCCTGGTTCGAGGCCGTGCACCGGGCCAATGCCGGAGGGGCGCGCCTCCACCCCCAGGTCGGGTCCCGCTGTTTCGGGGTGCTGATGGGCCACCAGTCCAAGCTCAACCCGTTCCGCCACCGGGCCACCTATGCCGCGTTGGCCGGTCTCCCCCTCGATCGTCGGGTGGCCGAACTGCGACGTCCGGAGATCAAAGCGAGGATCCTGGGTGAGCGGGCCGATCGCAACGGTCCCATGGCCTTGGACCGGTTCGGGCGAGGGGGATTCGAGAACCTCTTCCCCTTGGGATCCGACCTCGACTACGAGCCCGCCCCCGGGGCCAGCGTGGCGTCCATCGCCCGTCGGGAGGGGAGGGACCCGTGGGAGGTGGCCTACGACCGCCTTCTCGACTTCGACGGCCGGGAGTTCCTGCTGTTGCCGCTCCTCAACTACAGCGGTGGCTCGTATGACGGTCTCCGCCAGATGATGCTCGACCCTTCCACGGTGCAGGGACTGGGAGACGCCGGTGCCCACGTGGGACTGGTCTCGGATGCCAGCATGACCACCTACCTGCTCACCCACTGGGCGAGGGACCGGCAGCGGGGACCGCGACTTCCGTTGGAGACGGCGGTCCGTCGGCTGACCCGCGATCCCGCCGAACTCTACGGGTTCCACGATCGGGGGGTGATCGCCGCCGGACGGAAGGCCGACCTCAACCTCATCGATCACGAGCGGCTCCGCCTCCTCCATCCCGAGAAGGTCGACGATCTCCCCGGGGACGCCGGGCGCCTGGTGCAGCGGGCCGTGGGCTATGTGGCCACCTTCGTCAGCGGGGAGCAGGTCCTCGACCATGACGAGATGACCGGGGTGCTGCCCGGTGCGCTGGTACGGGGTGGCCGTCCGGCCTGATGGCTTTGAGCGGGGCGACCGCCTACGGCCCGGCGAGCGCCTCACGCTGCAGGACCTTGGCACTGGCCCTCACGGTGCGATCGGCTCTGATGATCCCGAAGGCCACGTCGTAGCCGTGGAGCCATTCGTAGTTGTCCACCGCCGTCCAGTGGAAGAGGCCACGCACATCGACGCCCCGGGCGATGGCGCCGTGGACCACCGCCAGCCCCCGCTCCAGGTAGGTGGCCCGGACGTCGTCGTCGTCGGTACCGATGCCGAACTCGGCCACGAGGAGGGGTGTGTCGGGCAGCTCGGCCGCCAGGCGGTCGAGCACCAGGCCCACACCGTCGGCCCAGATGCCGTAGCCCAGGGGGGACACCGGTGCGTGGGGGGGATGCAGGGCCAGGCGACCGCCCTGCACGCCCATCGCCGCGTAGTAGGAGAACCCGAACAGGTCGAAGGATCCGGCCAGGTCGGGGCGCTCGACGGGTGGACGACCCGGCACCCGCAGCACGCCGTGGCCGAACAGGCCGATGCCCGGCTCCCAGTAGTAGTCGTACAGCTTCTGGGCCAGGGCCGTCGTGGTCGGGTCGTCGTCCTGGGGAACGATCGGTGACAGCCCGAAGATGGAGGAGACGGGAGCGCCGGTCTGCCGGAGCCGGACGGCGGCCTCGGCCGCAGCCAAATGCATGGCCTCGTGCACCATCGCCACCTCCTGGCGATCGTCGTGCCCGGGGGGCCAGCCCCGTCCGCCGTAGGCGGCCCGGGCGTAGTAGTTCGTCTCGTTCACCGGCTGCCACCCGTCCACGAGATCGCCGAACGTCTCGGCCACGAAGTCCACGTGGCGCCCCCAGAGGTCGATCCGGTTCCGGGCCACGGCGAAGCCCCCGGTCTGGAGGAACCATCTCGGGAGCGTGAAGTGGTGCAGACAGACCCACGGTGAGACCCCGGCGTCCCGGGCCACCGTCAGGACGGAGCGGTAGTGGGCCACGGCGCCGGGGTCGTGGCGACCCGGCTCGGGTTCGAGCCGGGCCCATTCGAGGGACAGGCGGTGGTGGACGAGTCCCAGACCGGCCAGCAGTCCGAAGTCCTCGGCGAACCGGGTGGCGAAGCCGTTGCCGCCGCCGGACAGCGGGGCATGGCCCGAGCGCTCCCAGTCCCACCAGTCCGACGCCGGGGCGGCACCTTCGCACTGGGTGGAGGATGCCCCGGTGCCCCACATGAAGCCCTGAGGCCACCGCAGGGAGGTCGGGAGCTGCGGATCGACGGGATCAGTCACCGCGGTGGGCCACCGCCTCGGGTGCCCCGACGCGGCACGCCGCCGGCGGACGGGGTGCCGGGGGCAGCGAACCCCGCCACCGGTGTTGCGGCAACGAACGGCCGGCGTCGGCTGTCGGCCGGGAGGCGGGGCGACGGTAGTGTTCCAGCGGAGCGCCGCCCGACTCGTCCACGGGGACCGACCTCCAAGGGGAGCATGCCATGAGTCTGTCGAACATTCCGACGTGGAGCGAGCCGAGCCCGGATCCGGCCGAGGTCCGACTCGGCGGGGACCGGCGAAGGCCATCACGCCGGAGCCGCCCGGGTGCGGCGGCCCGCTCGGGACGGTCTCGGCGCTGATGCTGTTCCTGCCCGAGGCGGCCGGCCCGAAGGACCCGGTGCGCGGCACCGTCCCGAGGAGGCCCGGCTCAGTCCGGCGGACATCCAGCATCGACACGGCCCGACCCCAGGGGTTCGGGGGCGACTCGGTGGTCACCGCCCGGGCCCGGGATCTGCGCACCGGTCCCGATCGCGTTCCGTCGGTCCTCGGCGAGGTGGCGTTCACCGCCCGGATCGACGGATCGAGCCGGCAGCTCGTGGAGATCGTCGTCTCGCCCCCCGTCCCCGGCCTGGACGGGCTGCTCGGGACCCTGGTGGGCCCGGGCTTCCGGTCACGGGTCGGCCAGGTCTGTCCGGCCGAGCAGGAGGCGGGGACGCTCCTGCACCTGCTGTTGGACGACCTGCCTGGCGCCACCCTGGTCTCGGGCTACGCCATGCAGCGGGCCGGGTTGTTCAGCCGCGCCCGGGCGTCGGAGGCCACCGGCGGGGCCGCATCGGGTGCGGCGGGCATGATGACGGCCCAGGACGACCTGTGTGCCGGATGGGCCCATGACGGGACCATGATGGTCACCATCCGCTCCACGGGTGACATCCCCGTACCCACGGGGCCACCGGCGCCGGTGCTCGAGGACCCCGACGACCCCTTCGCCTGGCACGCCATGGAGCCCCTCTCCCCCCACGGCATGCGCCGCCGCCGGCGCCTGGACGTCGTCGCCCCCGAGGGTGCCGACGGCCGGTACCGTCTCGACGCCCACTTCCGGGACAGCCACATGGACGAGTCGGGCGCCGAGTCGGTCGTCCACGAGTACGGCGTGGCCGGCACCGTCGACGGATCCGGCCGACGGATACTCGACATCGGGGCCACGGCCTACGTGCTGCCGTGGGTGGAGTGCCCCGGGGCGTTAGCCAGTGCCGACCGGCTGTCGGGTATGCCCATGGCCGAGCTCCGAAGCCATGTGCGACGGGAGTTCAGGGGCACCTCGACCTGCACCCACCTGAACGACACCCTTCGGTCGCTCGGCGACGTGCCCGTCCTGATCGACGGCCTGTCCGGTGGGCCGGGACGGTCCGGCCGGCCGAGGCCCCGATCAGGTGACGGGCGGGCCTGACGGGGCCTGCACCACCACCCCGCAGTCGGCGAGCCCGGCGATGGTGTCGGCGTCGAGCCCCACCGCGGTGAGGACCTCGACGGTGTGCTGACCCAGGGCCGGCGGTGCCCGGTCCAGCGTCACCTCGAGATCGCCGAAGTCCCACAGGGCCCCCACCTGCTCCAAGAGGCCCCACTCGGCATGGGGATACGAGGCGATCAGGCCGAGACGGCGGGCCAGGGGGTCGTCGAGAAAGACGTTGCCCTGGTCCGTGGCCACCGGCCCGCAGGGGACGCCGGCGGAGCGGAGGGCCTCGAGGGTCTGGCCGCACTCGGCTCCGGCGAAGGCGCCCTCGAGTTCGTCGGGCCCGGAGACACCGAGCACGGTGCAGGCCAGGGCCAGCTCCCCGTCGGTGCCGGCGCCCAGGGCCAGCCAGCCGTCCGACAGCCGGTACAGGCGGTGGCCGGGTGAGGTGCCGGTCTGCCCGTGGTCGACGGTGGCCACCGGAGCGGCGTTGCCGGACGCATCCAGAAACGTCTCGCCGTTGGTCAGCACGCCGGCCCCGAGCAGCGAGCTGGTGACGGCCTGGCCCCGGCCGGTGCGGTCCCGGTGGAAGACGGCCAGCAGCGTGGCCACCGTCGAGGCCATGGCGCAGAGGTGGTCCATGAATCCGAACCGGAGCCACATGGGATCGTTGCCTTCGCCGCCACTCAGTACCTCCCACCCGGCCGAGGCCTGGAACAGCTGGTCGTAGCCGGGCCAGTCGGCCCGGTCGCCCTCGGGCCCGTAGGAGCTGGCGTGGCAGTAGATGACGTCGGGGTTGACGGCGGCCACGTGTTCGTAGTCGATCCCGAGCCGGCGGGCCGCCGGCCGGCGGAGGTTGTGATGGACGACGTCGGCCCAGCGGATCAGGGCCTCGAGGGCCGCTCGGGCGTCGGGCGACTTGAGGTCGAGTGCGACCCCGCGCTTCCCCCGCTGGCACGAGGCGAAGACCCGCTGGATCGGGCGCATCTGGTCGCCGGTGGTGGCCTCGACCTTCACCACGTCGGCACCCAGATCGGCCAGCAGCATCGGGCTGAGGGGCCCGGCCAGGAAGTTGCCCAGATCGAGGACCCGGAGGCCTTCCAGCGGCGACCGGGCCGGCGGGACGGGCGCCGGGGTCGCCGGCACCTCGGGCGAGGTGGACCACGCCGCCAGCACGTCGTCGGTGTGCTGTCCGAGGCGCGGGGCCGGACCGCTGACCCGAGACGGGGGCTGGGTGGCGAAGGGGGTCCCCGCCTGAACCATGGTGCCCCGCTCCGGATCCTCCACCCGGGTGACGTAGCCGTTGAGCCGGGCCTGGCCGTCGGCCAGGATGGCGCCGAACGGGGCCGCCACCTGGGCCGGGATGTCATGGGCCCAGAAGTCCTCCAGCCACTCGCCACTGGGTCGCGTGTCGAACACGGCCTGGTTGGCCCCGAAGTTGGGGAAGCCGGGCATGGTCAGGCCGGCGCAGGCCGCATTGGCAGCGGCGACGCCGTCGTCGCCGAGGGACGTCAGGCCCTCGCTCATCAGAGGGGAGTCAGTGTCGGCACATCGCATGAGGTGCACCCAGATGCCGTCGCCGCACCGGAAGAGGGAGGGTCGGAGCTCCTTCGGCAGGCCAAAGGCGAACATGGGGCCGGGGCTCTCGGCCCGGGCCCAGTGCATCATGGTGGGCAGCAGCGCACCCTGGGCCACGCTGGTCTCGACCCGCCCCCCGGCCGCCCCACCGCGCTGTCGCTGGATCAATCGGGCGAGGATCCCGATGGTGGCCAGGTAGGCGGCGCACCAACTGCCGATGGGGGCGCGCAGGTAGACCGGACCGTCGCGGTGGCCCTCCTGTTCGTCACAGAGGCCGAGCCGCGCGCTCACCAGGAGATCGTCGACGGGGTCGTCTGCGCTCGGGTGGCCCGAGGGCCAGGCCAGTACCGACGCCGCGATGAGGTGAGGGAAGGAGCCGGCCAGCGCCGCCCCGCTCAGTCCGAACCTCGTCGCCGCCGACGGACCGAACCCGTGGACGAGAACGTCGGCCCCGGCCAGCAGCCGGTGAAGGGCCGCTCGTCCGGCTTCGGACTCGAGGTCCAGCACCACACTGCGCTTGCTCCGGTTCCAGGTGAGGAAGGCCGGGGTGGCTCGGCTCGGGTCCCCCCCGGGCCGCTCCACCTTCACCACGTCCGCCCCGGCCTCGGCCAGGAGCAGGGCGGCCACCGGGCCGGCCAGTCCTTCGGAGCAGTCGATGACCCGGACGCCGTCGAGGATGCGGGCCCCTCCCGAATGAGGTGGGGTGTGGTCATCCGTGGTGCTCGGGGAGCTCATCGAGGGCCTCCTGGTCGGGTGCCTCCCTGGGCACGTCCGTCGGCTGAAACCGCCGGTCGGGACCCGGGTGGGTGGGCCCGATCCGGTGGCGCAGGTCGTACTATGCACCCATGCCGGCGACCCGACGACTCGCCGTCGTTCTCGCCGTCCTGATCGCCGTGGTCGGCGTGGTGATCGGCTACCTGGTTCCGGCGTCGGGCGGACCGGGGACCCTCCCGGCCGACGACACCGTCGTGTCGGGACCGCTCTCGGCGGCGGGCGGGCCCTTCCTCACCGACAGCCATGGCCGGGTCGTCTTCCTCCGCGGGGTCAACGCCGTCTACAAGCGGGCCCCCTACGAGCTGTACGACGATCCTGGCCAACGGTGGAACTTCACCGCCGCCGATGCCGCCCGCATGGCGTCGCTGGGCTTCAACGTCGTCCGCCTGGGCATCATCTGGCAGGGCATCGAGCCCGGTACCCTCGGGCCGAACAGCCCCCAGGTGTGTACCCCGGGTACCCCCCGTGACCCCCATCAATTCAACGCCTCGGTGGCCTCGGCCTATCTGGCCCGAGTGGCCCGGACCGTCGACCTGCTGGGGAAGTACCACATCTACACCCTGCTCGATATGCACGAGGACGTCTACAGCTCGGAGTTCGGGGGCGAGGGCGCGCCGGCCTGGGCGGTGTGCACCGACGGCCATCCCGTGGGCACCCTGCCGGGCCGCTGGTCCAACACCTACAACGACCCGGCCCTGATCTCCTCGGTCAAGCACTTCTGGACCAACGACGTGGAGGGTGACCTGCAAGGGGAGTACATCCGTTCGTGGAAGGCGGTCGCCTCCTACTTCAGCGCCAACCCCTGGGTGGTGGGCTTCGACCCCATCAACGAGCCCTTCACAAAAACCCTCCTGCCCGGGTCGACCGAGGTGGCCGCCCGCCTGGAGTGCCTCTATACCGGAGCGGGCCATCCCGGCCGCAGCATCCTGGACGGATCGGTCCTCGCCTGCCCGCCCGGTGATCCGACGACGGGGCTGATCCAGACGATGCGCTCGGTGGCTCCGGACAAACTGGTCTTCTTCGAGCCGGATATTTTCTCCTCCACGGGCCATCCCAACGACATCGGACCCATGAACTTCAACGGACTCGTCTTCAACTTCCACGACTACTGCGGCCTGCGGAGTGGTGTCACCGGCAACCCGACCGACCTCGACGCCTGCGCCGACCAGGAGCTGCGGACCATGCAGCAGCGGAGTGAGGAGCGCCCGGACATCGCCACGGTCAAGCAGCCCGAGGGACCGGCCTGGTTCATGAGCGAGTTCGGGGCGACCACCAGCGAGCCGCTGATGGAGCGGCTGACCAAGATCGCCGACGAGCTGCAACTCGGATGGACCTACTGGCAGTGGAAGTACTACGACGACCCGACGGGCAGTTCGGCCGAGGCCCTCGTGGAGTCGGACGGATCGCTGTCCCCGTCGGTCCACGCCCTCAGCCGGGTCTATCCCCAGGCCGTGGCGGGCACCCCGGTGTCGTTCTCGTTCGATCCGCGCACGCGGGAGTTCCACCTCTTCTACGTGCCGGCGACCGGCATCCACGCGCCGACCGTCATCGCCGTGCCCACCTCGCTGGTCTATCCCCACGGCTACCAGGTCACCGTGGAGGGGGGCGTCGTCCGGTCCGCTCCCGGGGCCGACCGCCTGGCGGTGACCAACACCGACGGGGCGGCCACGGTGTCGGTGACCATCACGCCGGCGGGTTGAGGCTCACGGAGAAGCTCGACCCCCACCGCCAGCTAGCGCATCAGCCCGACCGGCCCGACGTCGGTTCGACAGCATCAGCTGGCGGGTCAGGTCCGGGCGGACTCCCGGGTGTCGGTGTCGGACCGGAGGGTCAGATCGCTGGCCAGTTTGGGACGGCTGATGCAGAACCCCTGGGCCAGATCGCAGCCCAGCTCGGCCAGGAGCTCAAGCGTCTCGGTGTCCTCGATCCCCTCGGCCACGATGCGCAGCCCCATGCTGTGGCCCAGTTCGATCGTCGACCGCACCAGGTCCAACTCACGGGCTCGGTCGCCGCCGGCGATCCCGGCGATGAACGAGCGGTCCAGCTTCAACTCCCGGACCGGGAGGTTGCTCAGATAGGCCAATGACGTGACGCCGGCCCCGAAGTCGTCGATCGAGACGACGACACCGAGGTCCCGGAGATCCTCGATGACATGCCGGGTGGCCTCGAACTCGGCGATGACGTTGGTCTCGGTGATCTCGATGACCAGCATCTCGGGAGGCAGGTCCTGCCGTCGGAGCCGTTCCCTGACCGCCTCCACGAAGCCCGGCTCCATCAGGTTCCTCGGCGAGACGTTCACGGCCACGGTGAGCCGTCGTCCCGATGCCGTCCACTCGGCACACTGCCGGATGGCCGTCTCGATCACCCACGTCGTGATGGGCAACATGAGGCCGGCCTCCTCGGCCATGGGGACGAAGCTGTCCGGCGGCAGCATGCCCAATCGGGGGTGCGACCACCGGATCAGGGCCTCCACGGCCAACATCTCGCCGCTGCGCAGGTCGAGTTGGGGTTGGTAGTGCAGGACGAGCTGTCCCTCGTCGATGGCGGCCTGCAGCTCCTCCATCAGCCGCATCTGGTCATGCTCCTCGTCGAGGGTCAGCTCGAACAGGGCGTAGGGCACCTTGCCCAGCTTGGCCCGGTACATGGCCACATCCGCACACCACACGAGTCGGGCGCTGTCGGTGGCATCGACCGGAGCCACGGCGATCCCGATGCTGGCCCCGATGGTCGCGCTGACCACGTCCAGCATGAACGGCTCGCTGAGGCTGGCCGTCAGGCGGTCGGCCACGGACGCCGCATAGTCGGCGTCACCGTCGATCAGCACGACGGCGAACTCGTCGCCGCCGAGCCTGACCAGCAGATCGTTGTCCCGGAGGGAGCCCTGCAGGCGGTCGCCCAGCTGCCGCAGCAGTTCATCACCGGCCGGATGCCCGAAGGAGTCGTTGATCTCCTTGAAGTGGTCGAGATCGACGAAGAGGAAGGCCAGGCTCCGTTCGGCCTCCTCGGTATCGCGGTCGGCAAAGAACGCATCCAGCACCCGGAACAGGTAGCGACGGTTCCACAGGCCCGTGAGCTCATCGGTCACCGACTGCCGGTGACGCTCCTGGCTGAGGGACTCCACCCCGCGCACCGACACGATCAGCCGGATCCCCACGGCCAGGAGCGTCACGGTGGCGAGGGCGATGGCCACGCGCCCGATGGAGTAGAAGGACCCCGCGAACAGGATGCCCAGCGCCGCGGCGGCGGCCAGGCAGGGCAGGAGGAACCCGGCCCGCCGTTCCGGCATGAGTGGGTTGACCGGCGCCGGTCGAATCCAGACGGCCATGGACATGAGCACGATGGCGATGGGCCACGCCACGGCGTTGGCGAACTCGCCGAACGACGTGGCGCCCAGCGAGTTCGGCAGCACATTGGACGCATCCCCGACCACGTTGATGGCCACACCGGTGGCCAGGAGGATCCACGGAAGCTTCCGCCTCCCCGAGAGCACAGCGAAGCCACCGGTGATCAGCCCGAGGAGCAGGGCGTCACCGATCGGATAGGCCAGGTTGACGACGGTGCCGACGGACGACGAGCCCGGGGACTGGAAGACACCGTGGAAGGCGAAGGCGGCGCATGCGGCGGCGGCGCCGAAGCCGGCGATGGCGCCGTCGAGCCAGTTGGTGGCCGTGATCTTCCTGGACTGCGCCTTCATGAACAGGACGATGGCCACGTAGGCCAACGGGTAGAAGGCGAG
Organism: uncultured Acidimicrobiaceae bacterium; assembly: GCA_963738545.1. GTDB lineage: Bacteria > Actinomycetota > Acidimicrobiia > Acidimicrobiales > RAAP-2 > Bog-756. The sequence goes on along the minus strand of CAVTXA010000003.1, from coordinate 225,173 downwards.
GTAGAAGATGTCGGCCACCGACGGGCTGGGGGGGACGGCACCGCCGATCGACTGGGTGGTGAGCACGACGTCGCCCACCGCCCACGAGAGCAGACTGAGCCCCAGGAAGAGGGCGGGAGCCTGCCCCGGCCGTCGCACGAGCGCCCGGGTCAGGCACAGAGCGCTTCCGGCGAGCTCGAGACCACAGACGGCCCAACCGTCGAGCCAGGTCCAGTAGGTGTCGGCCCCCCGCACGCCCACCAGCACCATGTAGGTGGCAACGATGCCGCTGAGCAGGGCGAAGGTGGCCCACAGGACCCGATCGGATCCTCGGAGCTCCCGAAGGGTCCGCGCCCGCGCCGAGCGTCGTTTGGTGGTGGCGCCGCTCATCGATTCACCATCGACACGCCCGACCTGACACTTGAGGCAGTGGGGCCGCCACCGGGCCGGGTCGCCGGGCCACCTGATCAGGGCATTACGCGTGTCCCGGGGGCATGGCGACGGTCTTGCCCTTGGTCTCGCGGCGTTCGATGGCCTCCAGGGCCGACGGAACGTCGTCGAACCCGATCCGCCGCCCCACCACAGGATGGATCTGGCCCCGCTGAGCCAACTGCACGATCCTGCCCCACATCCGGACACCGTCGGCCCGGCTCAGGAAGTTCATCCCCAGGCTGTGCGTCACTCGGGGGTCGTCGACCAGGGCGAAGCACACGCCGACCAGGTCGAAGTTGCCGTAGATGCTCGGCTGCAGGCTGACCGGGCGCTCCTCGAGGGTGATGTCGGCGGCGTAGCCGACGGTGAGGTGACGCCCGTTGAACGCCATGGCCCGGAAGGTGTCGGTGGTGACCTGGCCGCCCACCCCGTCGAAGGCCACGTCCACGCCGTGTCCGTTGGTGATGTCGTCCACCCGGGCGACGAAGTTGTCGGTGCGGTAGTTGATGGCATGGTCGGCGCCGAGCTGACGGCAGAACTCGACCTTGTCGTCGCTCCCGGCGGTGGCGATGACCACCGCGCCGATCGCCTTGGCCAGCTGGACCACCCCGGAGCCCACCCCACCGGCCCCGGCGTGCACCAGGACCACCTCGTCGGCGGCGACGCGGCCGCGCTCACACAGGGCCAGCCACCCGAGCAGGAACGGGAAGTACATGGCGGCAGCGTCGGTGAGGCTGAGCCAGCGGGGCACGGTCTGGACGGTGGCGGCATCGAGCAGTGCCGCCGACGCGTAGCCGCCCTGCACGCCGGCGGTCACGCCCACCACCCGTCGACCCAGGAGTGCTTCGGCCCCCGGTCCCACCGCGTCGACGATGCCCGCCACGGCCATGCCGGGAACGAAGGGCGGCTCGAAGGGAAGGAGGGCGTACCGGCCCCGGACGGTGTCGATGTCGTTGAAGTCCAGGCTGATCGCCTCGGTCATCACGCGTGCCTGCCCCGGACCGGGGGTGCCGACCTCGGTCGTCCGGACCTCCAGGGCGTCGGTCGGCGCCCCCAGGCGGACCGCCACCCAGGCCGTGGCCGGCACCGGGCCCGGTGCCCCGGGCGAGGCCTCCGTCACCGGACCGTCCCGGCGTGATACAAGACCGGCAGCTCTTTGATCCCGTTGAGCCAGGAGGACCGCAGCCGTCGTGGCCGCCCGGCCAGCCTCACGTCGGCCAGTCCGTCGGCCAGGGCGTCGAACATGATCCGGACCTCGAGCCGGGTCAGGTGGGCGCCGATGCAGAAGTGCGGTCCACCACCCCCGAAGGTCACATGGGGGTTGGGCGTGCGGCCGATGTCGAACCGGCGTGGTTCGGCGAACACCTCGTCGTCGAAGTTCGCCGAGGCGAAGTACAGGCCCACCCGCTCGCCGCGGCGGATGGCCGTGTCCCCGATGCTGGTGTCTTCGGTGGCCGTGCGCTGGAGCACCACGGCCGGCGAGGCGTAGCGGATGATCTCGTCGACGGCCGTCGTGGGCCGCTCCTGCCGCCACCGGTCCCACTGGTCGGGATTCTCGAGGAAGGCCAGCATCCCGTGGGCGATGGCCTGGCGGGTCGTCTCGTTGCCCGCCACGGAGAGGATCATGAAGAAGAACCCGTACTCCTCGCTGGACAGTGTCTGGCCCGAGGCGTCGGGGCGGACGAGTCGGCTGGTCACGTCGCCCACGTCCTGGACCTTGCGCTCCTCGGCAGCGGCGTAGGCGTAGGCCAGGAGCTCGAAGGTGGCCGTCTGGTCCATCGTGCCGTACTCGGGGTCCTCCGAGCCCGCCATCCGGTCGCTCCACCGGATCAACTGTTCCCGGTCGGCGTCGGGGAACCCCATCAGCCCGGCGATGGCCTGCAGCGGGAGCTGACTGGCCACGTCGGCGACGAAGTCACCGCCGTCCTGTCTGGCCGCCGACCAGACGATCCGCGCGGCCCGCTCGGCCAGGTCCTCCTCGAGCTGGGCCACGGCCCGGGGCGTGAAACACCGGTTCGCCACCCCGCGGACCCGGGTATGCCGGGGTGCGTCCATGCACAAGAGCAGCTCCCCGCTGGTGTCCTTGGCGGCGTCGGAGGGATCGAGGAGCCGGACGAAGGCGGAGTTCTCCTCGGCGGACCACCCGGTGCGGGCGGTGGACACCGCCTTCAGGTCCTCGTGGCGGGTGACCGCCCAGAACCCCTCGTCGTCATGGCCCGAGGTGGACGGGTCCTGGGCGTTCCAGAAGACCGGTGCCTCCTGGCGGAGGAAGGCGAACTCGTCGAGCGGCAGGCGGTCGGCGAGGATCTCGGGGTCGGTGAGATCGAATCCTGCGGCTACGACCGTGGACATCTCGGTGTACCTCCCTTCGGCGGTTCCCACTGTTGACACTGAGGCGTGTCAACAGTGGGCCATCGTAAAGTCGATACGATCCCGTATCAACTATGGCGGCACCAGTCACCAGACCCTTTCGGGGGGTCAGCGCTGTCGAACGGCTACGGGACCGACGGGAACGGTTGGTCGGCGCGGCCTTCGAGCTGGTCGGCACCCGGGGGTCGGCCGCGCTGGGCGTAGGCGACGTGTGTGCCGCGGCCGGCCTGACCAAGCGCTACTTCTACGAGAGCTTCGCTTCCATCGAGGAGCTGGGAGCGGCCGTGGTGGACCACGCCATCGACCTGATGGTGGCCCGCACCGAGCCGTTCCGGCCCGACGCGGCCGGCGGTTCGGTCCATGCGGCGATCAAGGCGTTCATCGACGGTCTCCTCGACGACCGTCGGGTGGCCCGGATCCTGATCACCGAGACCCAGTCCGGTCCCCTCAGCCGCTACCGCGGCCGGATCATGGAGGTCGGTGTGGCCTCGCTGCTCCCCGTCGACCGACTGGCCGATTCGGCGTCGCTCGACCACCGGAGGTTCATTGCCTACGCCCAGATGGGGGCCCTCGGCGAGATCTGCCTGGCCTGGCACCAGGGCGTGGTGGCCATGCCGCGGGACGAGTTGGTGGACCACCTGGTCGACCTCTTCGCCCGCATCGCCGGATCCCCACCGGACGGACGGGATCCGGACGGCCCCCCGAAGCGGTGAGGCGGCCCGATCCCGATCCTCAGTCGAACGGGTGCAGCGAGCTTCCCACGGCCCAGGTGCTGAAGTACTGGTTGTTGGCCCCGTAGGCCATGCCGATGGCCACCTTCGCCCCGTCCACCTGGTGCTCGCCGGCCGCCCCCCGTACCTGGTTGGCGGCCTCGGCGAAGCGCAGGAGCCCCGAGGCTCCGATGGGATTGCTGGACAGGACGCCGCCGGAGGCGTTGATGGGGAGGGAGCCGCCGAGCTCCGTCGTACCGTCGTCGACCAGCTTCCAGCCCTCGCCCTCCTCGGCCAGGCCGAAGGCCTCCAGCCAGATGGGCTCCAGCCATGAGAAGGGGACGTACAGCTCGGCCATGTCGATCTGGCGGCGGGGATCGGTGATCCCGGCGTCGGCGTAGACGTCGGCGGCACACTGGAGTGCAGCGGCGGGCCTCACCGGGTCGCGGCCCGGGAAACTCGGGGGCTCGGACCGCGACGACGACCCGAGGATCCATGCCGGCGGCCGTCCGCCCGCCGCCGCCGCATCGCCCCCGGCCTCGTCGGTGATGACCACGGCACAGGCGCCGTCGGAGGAGGGGCACGACTCGAGGAAGCGCGTGGGCTCCCACATCATGGGCGACGCCTTGACCTTCTCGATGGAGATGTCCTCGATCCTGAGGTGGGCGTAAGGGTTCTTGAGCGCGTTGAGCCGGTCCTTGACTGCCACCTTCCAGCCGATGTGCTCGGGTGCGCCGCTGCGCTGGATGTACGCCCGGATGAACGGAGCGAAGGCCCCTCCGGCGCCGAGCGAGGCACCTTTCCCGCTGCCCAGGGCGAACTGGGCATTGCCCTCGGACTGCTTCTCGAAGGCCACGGCCATCACCGTCCGGTGCTTGCCCGCCTGCACGTGCGAGGCGGCGACGATGGCGGTGGTGCCACCCACCGAGCCTGCCGTGTGGACCCGGAACATCGGCTTGCCCACGGCTCCGAGGGCGTCGGACAGGTAGAGCTCGGGCTTCATCACGCCCTCGAACAGGTCGGGGGCCTTGCCCAGGACCACCGCGTCGATGTCGGACAGCGTCATGTGGGCGTCGTCGAGGGCCCGGAAGACCGCCTCGCGCACCAGGCCACCGAAGGAGACGTCGAGACGCCGTGACTTGTGGTGGGTCTGTCCCACGCCGACCACGGCGACCGGGGGTGTGCTCATGAACGTCCCTCCAGGATGCAGACGAGGTTCTGTTGCAGGCAGGGGCCGGAGGTCGAATGGGCCAGGGCCCGGTTCCCACCCCCGAAGATATGGTCGGCGGCGAAACCGACCCGGCACAGTCCGGTGGCCATGATCGGATTGGCCCGGAGTGCCCCGCCGGACGGATTGACGGCCACGTCGGGCCCCAGGCCGAGGACACTCCTCAAGAGCAACTCCTCGTGGGTGAAGGCGGCCTGCAGCTCGGCCACCTCGACCGGGCCGTCGTCGAGGCCGGCGGCCTCGGCGGCGATCCGGGTGGACGGCGAGTCGTCGAGGGGCCGGAAGGACGGGTTGTGGCACTCGGTCCGGTGGTCGAAGCCGGTGATGTACGCCGGGCGCTCCACCAGTTGTCGGGCCCGGTCACCGGTGGCCAGCACCATGGCTGCGGCGCCATCGGTGATCGGCGGCACGTCATGGCGGCGGAGGGGCTGTCGCACGTACTCATCGGCCAGCAGGGTGTCGACGTCCCCCGTGCCGCGGGAGCGCACGGCCACCTCGGCCATCGAGCGTTCGTCGGCCAGACCCGAGGCGATCACGGCACGGGCCTGCAGGGCGGCGAAGGTCAGGGGGTCGGCGCCGAGGGGAGCCAGGAAGTAGGGGTCCATCTCCATCGGGTAGATGAGCGCAGGGTCGCCGGTCGAGGACCGACCCGACCCGGTGACGACGGCGATCTCGATGTCGCCCTCCTGCAGGCGAAGCCACGCCTCGTAGAGGGCCCAGGCCCCGTCCATCTCCACGTGGGAGTCACGCTTGGGCGGCCAGGCGCCGATGGCGTCCAGGTTGGACACGAAGGAGAATGCCTGGCCGGTGATGTAGTCACAGCTCCCGAGGCAGGTGAAGTCGATGTCGGACCGGGTGAGTCCGAGGGGTGTGATGGCGTCGGTGATGGCCTCCATCAGCAACTGTGTCTCGGACTTGTCGGTGTGACGGACCATCGGGGTGTGGGCCCAACCAACCACGGCGATGTCGGAACGGGGCGACTTCGGTGCCGGAGTGCTCATGATCAGAAGATCCGGTTCACGAGCGCGGGATCGTCATAATCGGGTTCACCGTTGGGTATCCAGCCGAGGAGTGAACCGAAGTTCCCCCCCATGCCGCCCCCCTCGTCGGTCTCCTCGGCAGGTGACGCCCACACCGCATCGACCCGTTGGCCCACCCGGATCTGATCGGCGGGAAGCTCGATCACCGGCGAGTAGGGGATGATCACATCCGTACCGTCGAGGAGGATGAAGGCCCGGACGAACGGCTCGGTCTCGGTCTGTCCCGGATACTGCACGGGTGTGACGATGGCGAAGTTGGTGATCGTCCCGGTATGGGGCAGGTCCACCTCACACTCCGGTCCGAGCTCGATGGCGTCGACGGGGCAGTACCCACGCCCGCCGGCATAGACCCGGGCGCAGACCGGACAGGCCAGCCCCAGGAGCCGGTGGTCCTTGGACGCCTCGGTGGCCCGGTCGGCGGCCTCGGGCACCGGATTGCGGTAGGTGATCGAGGCCAGGTAGTCCATCCGGGTCACCGGCTCGGCCGCCGCCCCGGTGTCGTCACCTTCGACGGCGGGGGACTCCCCGGGAACGAAGCAGATGATGTCGCCGATACGACCCTCCCGCGTGCCCCGCCATCGGGGAGCCACCCGCATCCCTTCGGCCATGGCCCCCGACGTGTCGACGTCCACGGCGTGGAGCAGGGGGGTGGTGGCACCGTCGAGACGGATGAGGGCGAAGGCGAACGGATGGTCGAGGGGGTGCTGAATCGAGGGGACGGGCACCCACGTCCACGACTCGACGGTGCCCGCCGGCCCCACCTCGACGAATTCGTGGGCCAGCTCGGCCCCGGTGGCCGGATCCCACTCCATGGGGGGCACCAGCACCGCATCACCGGAGCGGATCCCGAGGATCCTCTTCTCGGTGAGGGCGGTCATGAAGGCGCCGACCACCGGCCCGAGGGACCGCTTGTACGGGAACGTGATCGTGCTTTCGACGAAACGAGTCATCCGGGCCCCCTGGTCCTTGCCTGTCGATCGTGAAGAACCAGAGCACGATAGCGCGGAGGAAATGGCCGGGCCCCGTCGATGGCTTGCATTCCCGGTGAGCACGCAGGAAGGGCAGGAGTGCCCGGTGATTCAGGAGGACAGCGGGACCGGGGGAGATCCGAATGGCCGGATCGGTGCCGACAGGGCCGGAAACCGGGCCGCCGGCCGGACTGGTCCGCCGTGGCTGCCCCGTGCGCCCCGGCCCGGGCTGCAGGTAGCGACTGACGGCGAGTACGTTGGTGTGCCGTGCCAGCGCTCACCCCACGACGTCGTCCGCGGCGCACCGATCAACGCCCCTCGTCCACGGCTCCGGGTCAGCGAGGGCCGGATCGGTCAGCTCCACCTTCGACCCCGCACGGCAGTGGGGCGGCGACGTCCAGACCGATGCCTCGGCCCCTGGCCGGCGCGCCGTCGAGTTGCATCGTCGGACCCGCCATGGTCGTCGACGATCGGTATCTGCTCCCTTGAGCAACGCACCGCTCGCGCCCCACTACCACGTGGGCATCGTCGTGGCCGATATCAGCTCGGCACAAGCTCAGCTCAGCGAGCAGCTGGGCGTGGCCTGGGGACCCGTCCTCCACCTCGATGTCGACTACCGCGACGGCGAGGGCAACGACATCGTCCTCCCCACCACCATGTGCTACTCGGTCGGCGAGCCCCATCTCGAGTTGATCCTCGAGGTTCCCGGTTCGTTGTGGGAGTGCAACGAGCACTCCAACCTGCACCACATCGGCTTCTGGAGCGACGATCTGGCCGCCGACGGAGCCAGGCTGGCCGGCTCGGGCTGCCCACTGGAGCTGTGCGGTAGGTCCGGCGATCACGTGCCGGTCTCCTTCTCCTACCACCGCAACGGACTCGGCGTGCGGTTCGAGATCGTGGACGGAGACATGCGCCAGACGATGGCCTTCCTGTTCGAACCCGACGGGAGCTGACGGGCCGGGGGCGTTCGTGCCTGACGGTGGGCCAGCTGGGCGACAGCCGTTCTGGTCGGCGGGGCCCGGCCCGAACTCGGCTGCCGGCCCCCTGCGCCCGGTGACTTCTATGCTGGTCGGGACGACCCTGAGGGAGGATGCACCACGTGACGCGCCACGCTGACCGGACCGGCCGCTCGTCACCTCGGTCCGAGGAGGACCAAAGGAGCTCGGCGGGATCGGTGCCGGGACTTCGCCGCCTCTTCCCCCAGCCCGTGGCGGCCAAGGTCCCTGAGGTCATCTTCTTGTTCTGGGTGGTCAAGATCCTGACCACGGCGGGCGGCGAAGCGACGTCGGACTACTTGAAGACATGGGGGAACATCCGCGGCGGGGCCACCGAGGTCGCCCTGTTCGTCATCGGCTTCGCCATGCAGTTCGGGACGCGGCGGTACCGGGCCGTCGCCTACTGGTTCTTCGCCTACGCCATCGCCATCTTCGGGACGGGGGTAGCCGACTTCCTGCACCTCGACGCCCACATCCCCTACCTGGGCACGACCCTCCTGTGGGCCGCGGTGCTGACCATGGTCTTCGTCGTCTGGTACCGGATGGAGGGGACGCTGTCCATCCACAGCATCACCACGCAACGTCGGGAGGGCTTCTACTGGGCGACGGTCTTTGCCACGTTCGCCCTGGGCACCGCGCTCGGTGACTACACGGCGATGGCCCTGGGACTCGGCTATCTGGCCTCGGGCATCCTCTTCGGCGTGGTCATCCTGATCCCGGCGGTGGCGTGGTGGCGCTTCAACATGAACGCCGTCGCCGCCTTCTGGTTCGCCTACGTCGTGACCCGCCCCCTCGGTGCCTCCTTTGCCGACTACATCAGCAAGCCGCCGGCCACCAGCGGCATCGGGTTCGGGGACGGTCCCACCGCGGTGGTGTTCACCCTGGCTGTCGCCACCCTTGTCGGCTATCTCGCCATCGCCCGGCCCGACATCCAACCCGAGGTGCATTCCCCCTCGCTCCAGGCTCGGGCACGACCGATGGGGGTGGAGCGCAGCGGGGGATAGGCAGGACCCGGGCGGGACCGGCATTGGTCGGCGACCCCAAGGCAGGGCGGACGCATAATCCGAGCCACCCCGGAGCCGCGTGGGGGCTGACGCTATGCTGTGCGAGTGCCCAACACTGTGCCGTATCGGGTCGTCCAGTGGACGACGGGAAATGTCGGAAAGAGCTCCGTGCAGGCCATCACCACCAACCCCGGACTCGAGCTGGTCGGGTGTTATGCCTGGTCCCCCGAGAAGGTGGGCCGGGACGTGGGCGAGCTGTGCGGGATCGACCCGGTGGGCGTCGTGGCCACCAACGACATCGACGAACTGCTCGCCCTCAAGCCCGACTGCGTGGTCTACAACCCCATGTGGCTCGACGTCGGCGAGCTGGAGCGCATCCTGTCGGCGGGGGTGAACGTGGTGGCCACCGCCGCCTTCATCACCGGCCACAACCTGGGTGAGGAACGTGCGCGGATCACCGAGGCGTGCCGCCAGGGCAGTTCGACGATGTTCGGTACGGGCATCAGCCCGGGCTTCGCCGAACTGCTGGCCATCGTGGCCGCCAGCATCTGTGACCGGGTCGACAAGGTCACGGTGAACGAGGCCGCCGACACGACCTTCTACGACTCGCCAGCCACCGAACGACCGGTGGGTTTCGGCCAGCCCATCGACCATCCCGATCTCCCGTCGATGGCGGCACAGGGCACGGCGGTGTTCGCCGAGGCCGTGCGCATGGTGGCCGACGCCCTCGGGGTGGTGTTGGACGATGTCCGATGTGACGCGGAATTTGCCCAGACCACGGCCGATCTCGATCTCGGGTCGTGGACCATCCCCGCCGGATGCGTGGCCGGCGTGGCCGCCAGTTGGAAGGGCCTCGTCGGTGACAAGGTGGTCGTCGAGCTCAACGTGCGGTGGCGCAAGGGCCAGACGCTCGATCCGGACTGGAAGATCGACCAGGACGGCTGGGTGATCCAGATCGACGGGCGTCCGACGGTGACGGCGAAGGTCGGCTTCCTGCCGCCCGCCGACTTCGGGGCCGAGACCATGGAGGAGTTCATGGTGCTCGGGCACATCATGACGGCGATGCCACCGATCAACGCCATTCCCGCCGTCGTGGCCGCGGCTCCGGGCATCGTCACGTACAACGATCTGCCCCTGGTCCTACCCCGGGGCGGCGTACCCACCGGGTAGCCGGTCACCGGCCTGACAACCCGCCGATCAACCGTCCGTTGGCGTCGGTTCCACCCGGGCGATGGCCTGCTCGATGAACGCCCGGGTCGTGTCGTGACCGGCGGTCACGCCCAGGGCCTCCTCCAGGGCCAAGACCTGGGTCAGACCCGTCATCATGAGGAGGGCGACGATCGGGGGGAGCTCATCGTCGGACACGCCGACCACCCCCAATGCCGTGGTGACGGCGTCCAGCTGCGCGGCGCGGTAGCGCTCGGCGTAGCGCGCCATCTCGTTTCGGATGGCCTTGCGGTGATTGGCCAGGGCCACGAACTCGATGTTGAACCTGGCCCCGCGGGGGTCGGCATGTAACCGCCAGAGCGCCTGCAGCGAACCGTCCGTGGCGATGGCCCGTTGTACACGGGCCACGTTCTCATCGGCCCGGCGCCGGAACACTTCCAAGAAGAGCTCGTCCATGGTGCGGAAGTAGTAGTGGACCAGCTGTGGCTTGAGGCCGGCCCGGGCCGCCACCCGGCGGGATGTGACGGCGGCATAGCCCTCCTCGAGGAGCAGGAGCTCGGCGGCGTCGAGCAGTCGGGCGCGGGTCTTCGAGTCCACGGCTCCGATGCGGCGGGGTGAGGGGGCCGTCGTCACGCCCCTACCTTGCCACAGCAGCATGTGCGGTGCTAAGCACTTGCACAGCTTTGCTGTGCGATGCGCAGCGGCGGCACGAAAGTGAGACCCGGTTGAGCGACTGGCAGACAATCGATTTCTTCTTCGACGAGTCGTTGGTGGAGGATCCCTATCCGTACTTCGAGGAGCTGCGGTCCGCATGTCCAGTCCTGGCCCTTCCCCATCTGGGGGTGGTGGCGGTGACCGGCTACGACGAGTCGACCGAGGTCTATCGGGACACCGAGAACTTTTCCTCGTGCAACTCGGTCATCGGCCCCTTTGCCACCTTCCCGGTGCCACTTGACGGAGACGACGTCAGCGACGTCGTCGACGGCTACCGCGACCAGCTGCCGATGCACGAGCACATGGTGACCATGGACCCACCCGATCACACCCGGGAGCGGTCACTGCTGATGAGGCTGATCACGCCCAAGCGGCTGAAGGCGAACGAGGCCTTCGTGTGGCGCCTAGCCGACGAGCAGCTCGACGAGTTCGTCCCGGACGGCCACTGCGAATTCATCAGCGCCTACACCCAGCCCTTCGCCATGCTGGTGGTCGCCGACCTCCTCGGGGTGCCCGAGGAGGACCACCCGCGCTTCCGCGAGGGATTCGGTCTGAGCGGCACCGTCGGCGAGGTGGGTGCCGGCGAGGAGGGGAGTCCGGGGGAGAACCCTCTGGCCTGGCTGGACGAGTGGTTCACCGAGTACATCGAGGACCGACGGCGCCAGCCCCGCCAGGATGTCCTCACCGACCTGGCGCTGGCCACCTACGCCGACGGAACCACGCCCGACGTCTCGTCGGTGGTACGGACGTCGACCTTCCTGTTCGCTGCGGGCCAGGAGACCTCCGCCCGCCTTCTGGCCGCGGCGCTGAAACACCTCGCCGAGCATCCCGACCTGCAGGACCGACTCCGAAGGGACCACGACCTCATCCCCAACTTCCTCGAGGAGGTGCTGCGGGTGGAGAGCCCGGTGAAGGCCGACTTCCGCCTCACCCGGCGCACGACGTCCATCGGTGGCGTCGAGGTCACCGCCGGCACGCCGGTGATGCTGCTGAATGGTGCCGCCAACCGCGACCCGCGGCATTTCGAGTGCCCGGCCGAGTTCCGTGCCGACCGCCCCAACGCCCAGTCCCATGTGGCCTTCGGCCGGGGCGCCCACTCCTGCCCGGGCGGGCCATTGGCCCGAGCCGAGGGTCGGATCAGCATCGAGCGCATCCTGGACCGAACCCGGAACATCCGACTGTCCGAGGAGCACCACGGGCCCCCCGATGCGCGCCGCTTCCAGTACGAGCCGACCTGGATCCTCCGCGGCCTGTCCAAGCTGTACCTCGAGTTCGACGTGGCCGGGGGCAACCGGTGAGCCGGGTCGCCGTGGTCACGGGAGGGGCGTCGGGCATCGGTCTCGGTGTGGCCCGGGGCCTGGTCGCCGACGGCCAGCGGGTGGCCATCGTCGACCGCGACGGGGCGGCAGCCGCGGCTGCGGCCGACGAGCTGCGCAGTGGAGGCGCCACCGTCCTGGACGTGGACGTCGATGTGGCCGACCGGTCGTCGGTGGGCGCCGGATTCGATCGGATCCGGGCCGAGCTCGGTCCTGTCGAGATCCTCGTCACCAGCGCCGGGATCGAGTCCTTCACCCCGGTGCTCGACATCACCGACGAGGGTTGGGACCGGATCATCGCCGTCAACCTCACCGGCACCTTCACCTGCGTCCAGGCCGCCCTTCCCGACATGCTCGCCGCCCAGTGGGGCCGCATCATCACGATCTCCTCGTCGAGTGCCCAGTCCGGTGCCCCCAACATGGCCCACTACGCGGCGTCCAAAGGGGGCGTCATCGGGCTCACGAGGGCGCTGGCCGTCGAGTTGGCCCGTAACGGCATCACCGTCAACACCATCCCACCCAGCCTGGTCGACACCCCCATGGCCCGAAATGCCGAGGCCGCCGGCGACTTCCCCGGCGTCGACCTGGTGGGCTCCATGGTCCCGGTGGGGCGGGCCGGCACCCCGGCGGACATCGCCGCCGCCTGCTCGTACCTGTGCTCCGAGGGCGGGAGCTACATCACCGGTCAGATCATCGGGGTCAACGGAGGCATGTACATCTGAGCACCGTTGCCCGGGATCCGGGGCGGTCAACCCATCGCTGACCAGCTCTCCCCGGGGACCTCCACATTGATGATCTCCGGTGCGGCGGCCAGGTGGCGGGGCATCATCTCGGAGGCCGCCTTGAAGTGGTCCGACGCCACGTGGGCATCCCCCGACTCGCGGTCGCGGAAGATCTCGATCAGGATCCACAGATTGGGGTCCTCGGCACTCCGGTACCAATCGAAGGAGATGTTCCCCGGCTCGGCCCGTGTGGCGGTCGTGAACTCCTCCACCAGGGACGGCCACTCGTCCGCGTACTTGGGCCGTACCGGCTGCTTGACGATGACGACGATCATGTGCTTCTCCTCGATCGGGTTCTAGGGTTGGTCCAACAGGGGGTCACCGCACCACTCATGCATCGAGCAGGTCGGGCTGGATGGCCACGATCCACTCGTAGAGCGGTTGGAACGCCCGCCACCCGGCCATGGGTGGACCCACCTGAGGTGCGGTCTTCTCCGCCTGCTCGGGATCGATGAGCACCGGGGTGCCGGCCGCTTCGGCCAACAGCTGGGCCTGACAGGTGCGCTCCATGGTGATGAACCACCATGCCGCTTCGTCGACCGAGGTCTGGCCGACGGTCAGCAGGCCGTGGTTCGACAGGATCAGCGCCTTGCGCGGGCCGAGCGCGTGGGCGAGGCGCTTGCCCTCCTCGACCTCCAGCACCGCGCCGGTGTAGTCGTCGAACACGGCATGGTCGCCGTAGAAGGCACAGGAGTCCTGGGTAAGGGGATCGAGCGGCCGGCGCAGGGATGACCACGCCTTGCCGTGCACCGAGTGGGCATGGGCGGCGGCGACGACATCGGGGCGGGCGGCGTGGATCTGTGAGTGGATGGCGAACGCGGCCACGTTGACCGGCCAGCTCCCCTCGACGACCTCACCCCGGTCGTTGACGAGGATGAGGTCTCGCACCCGGATGAGCTTGAAGTTCATGCCAAGGGGGTTGACCCAGAAGTGGTCGGTCCTCTCGGGATCCCGAACCGTGACGTGTCCGGCCAGCCCCTCATCGAATCCGAACTGCCCGAAGAGGCGCAAGGCGGCGGCGAGCCGCTGCTTGCGGTGGCGGCGCTCATCCTCGATGGTCTCGAACCTCGGGAAGGCGGGAGGAATTCGATCTGACGGCATGACGGGCTCCTGGGACTGGCGATCGAAGGGTTGACGGGGGCGCTGTGCGGGTCGACGGGGGGTTGCCCACGCACTCAACCGGCGGGAGACCCCGTGGGAGTGAACTCCAGGTGTAGCTGGGTGAGGCCGCGGAGGATGTACGTCGGCATGTACTGGTAGCGGCGCTCCCCGGCCGGACCATGGTGTGCCTCGGCGATCCCGATGTGGTCCGTGCGGTCGAGGAGCCGTTCGATGCTGACCCGCGTCTCCATGCGGGCGAGGGAGCCGCCGGGGCAGCTGTGGACTCCACGTCCGAAGGCCAGGTGCTCCCGGGCGTCGGCCCGGTCCACTCGGAACTCGGTCGGGTCTTCGAAATGGCGGGGATCGCGGTTGGCGGCGCCGTTGAGCACCATCAACGTGGCTCCGGCGGGGATGTCCACGCCGGCGACCGTCGTCCGGCGCCGGGCCAGGCGGAAGTCCCCCTTCACCGGGGCCTCGATGCGGAGGGACTCCTCGATGAAGTTCGGGATGAGCTCGCGTCGCGCCCGCAGGAGCTCCTGCAGTTCAGGATGCTCGGCGATCAGCTGCAGGGTGGTACCGAGCAGGCGCACAGTGGTCTCCTGTCCTGCGGCGAACACGTTGGCGGCTACGCGGACGACGTCGATGACCTCGGGGAGCGTCCCGTTGGGGAACGTCGTGGTGGCGAGGGCCGTCAGGACGTCCTGGCGCGGCTGGCGGCGCCGGTCTTCGATATAGCGGCCGAAGCGGTCGTAGAGCCACTCCAGTGGGTTGTGCGACATCGAGTCCTTGGTACTGCCGACGGCATTGCCGTGCGGCCGGTGCGCCAACGCTTCCCGGAACTCCGCGTGCTCCTCCTCGGGGACGCCCAGGAGGTCGGCGATGACGAACAGCGTGAACGGGTTGGCGTAGGTGCCGATGAACTCGCACTCGCCGTTCCTGATGAACCCGTCGATCTGTCGGTCGGCCAGGCGCCACATGAACGCTTCGTTCTCCTTCAACCGCTTGGGGGTGAGCTGGCGCATGACCAGGTGGCGGTGATCACGGTGGACCGGCGGGTCCATCGAGAGGAGTTGGTCGCTGAAGGGCAGTTCGTCGCGGTGCTGATCGATCAGGTCGCTCACGTCGTCGTGACCGGCCAGGGGAACCGGAAATCCTGGAAACGGTCCGGTCGCCGAGTTGCACGATGAGAAAGTGTCGGTGTCGACGTACACGGCGCAGGCCTCGTCGTACCCGGTGACCATGTAGACGTCCTGGGCCGGCTCGCGGCGCACCGGGCACTGTGATCGCAGCCAGTCGAAGTACGGGTAGGGGTCGGCAACGAGCTCGTTGCCCCGAAAGAAGTCGATGCTGTCGTAGTCGACGGCGTCGTCGCTCATGGTGTCTCCTCGGCTGGTGCGTCGTCCGTCACGAAGGTGGCCGCACGACGATGAAATCTCCATGTTCCGTCGTCGTAGTGGAGGGTGTCGTGATAACGGCCCACGAGTTGGACGGACCACCCCGAGCGGCCCAGGAGAAGGAAGACCACGTCGCTGACTGCCGTGGCCTCGGTATCGCCCCACTCGGTGACCAGGGTGTTGAGGACGAGGTGTCGCTGGGGCCGCCTGGGTTCCCACCGGGAGTAGGCCTCGTGCAGTGCGGCATGCCCCCGGTGGGTGCCCATGCCCGGGATCTCACAGCTCCCGTCGGGGCAGTAGGTGGCGACGACATCGTCGGTCCGTCCGTCGTCGAGGGCCTGGGTGTAGGTGGCAATGGCGGCGCGGACACCTTCGGCGGCCTCGCCCCGTGTCATCGCGGTGGGCACGGGGACGTCGGGTCGGACGGTGCGCGGGATCCTCGGACGATCACGGTGCCTGCTCAGAGGTCGATGTCGGCAACGGGACTCTCGAGGGGATTGACGTTGACCGCCCGGAGGGCAGGAAGCAACGTCTCGTACGGCAGGCCGGCGAGGAAGCCGTCAACGGTCCGCTCGAAGTTGGCGATCCCTCCCTCCGCCCTCTCGGACAGTCGCATGTACTCGAACCCGCGGGCATGCAGGCCACGCTGCTGTTTCGGGAGGTTGGAGAAGTCCTGGGCGGGAATCGGCGGCCACCGGGGATCGTCGCACTCCCATCGCTCGGGTGGCGGCGGTGGGTTCGGGTTGGTGTCCCCGGGGAAACGGGTGAGCGACCAGATCTCCATCAGTGTCTCCTCGGGTCCCAGCGGGCGGAAGCGGTAGGCGGAGGCGCTGCTGTACATGGGGAGGATGAAGTAGTGCGGGAAGCAGTAGCCCATCGGCTCGTTGAGGCCCTGGGTCTCGAGCTCGTTGAGGTCGGGGATGTCCGATCCACGGCCCCGGTGCCACGCCACGACGGCATCGTTCAGGGCGTGCTGCCACATCGAGAGGGCCAGGGTCGGGTCGGCGGGAAGCTCCATGTCCGCCAGGCCCTCGGCCACCCGCACGTCATTGGCGTGAACCATGCCGGCCATGCCCTCGCTCATGGTGCGTAGATAGTGGATCTCGGCGTCGATGAGGGTCCGCGGGTCGACGGTCCCTCCGTTGCGTGGGGGGAACCGCCCGGGGATGACCAGTTGGGGATGGGCCTGGATGACGTGGTACTGCTCCATGAACGCCTCTTGGGCGAGCTTCCAGTTCACCGGGAGTCGGGCCTCGTACCACCACTCGGCCCCCAGCGACTCCACCTTCCATGCGTCGAGGATGGTGGCGAAGGGCTCGATGCACTGCCGCAGGGGTGGGGCACCCTCGTCGAGGTTGATCCACGCGCAACCCCCCCAGGTCTCGCAGCGCACCGGGGTGAGGTCGAGGTCGCCGGGACCCAGGTTGTGCGGGGCGAACGACTTCGACTGGGTGACGAAGGTGTTGGATCCGTCGGGGCCGTAGCACCATCCGTGGAACGGGCAGGTGAAGCCGCTCTCGCACGTCCCCCGCCCTTCGACGAGCCTCACCCCGCGGTGACGGCAGGTGTTCTGGAACGCCTTCACGCCCAGATCCTCCGTGCGCACCACGACGACGGACTGGTCGAGGATCTGGTACTCGACAAAATCGTTCGCCCGGGGAATCTCCTCGAGCCGGCAGGCCATCTGCCAGACCCGGGACCAGAGGTTCTCTGCCTCCATCTGGTAGAAGTCCGGGTCGAAGTAGCGCTCTTTGGGGGCTCGGTCCGGGAACTCCATCGCGTAGGGCACCGGCAGTGCCGACCATTTCCGATCCACGATCGCCACGCGGGCCCCCTTTCCTCTGAGCGTGCGTTGGGCAAAGTGTATACTCACCGGTCGACCGGTCGGTACAACGTTGAGCCGGCACCCCAGGAGCGCACCGACCTGCACGCCGGCAGGCACGGTGCCTCCCTGACGGGCTGATCGCCGTGGAGGCTCATGACATCCCCTCAACCCGGACAGGATCAGCGCTCGGACTCCACCGCTGCGGATGTCGACGTGGTGATCATCGGGGCCGGCATCTCCGGCATCTACCAGCTCTATCGCGTGCTCGAGGCCGGTTTCTCCGCCCAGTTGCTCGAAGCGGGTGCCGGGGTGGGGGGCACATGGTTCTGGAACCGGTATCCCGGGGCGAGGTTCGACTCGGAGAGCTACACCTATGCCTACCTCTTCTCCAAGGAGCTGTTCGAGGAATGGGAGTGGCAGGAGCACTTCGCCGAACAGCCCGAAATCGAGCGGTATCTCAATCATGTGGTGGACCGCTTCGACCTCCGACGCCACATGCGGTTCGGTGCCACGGTCACCTCCGCCACCTATGAAGAGGCGGCCGGACGGTGGACGGTGGCGACCGGCGACGGAATCCGGTGCCGGGCGAGGTTCCTCGTGGCCGCGACCGGCGTACTCTCGGTGCCGTTCTTCCCTGACGTACCCGGGCGCCAGGAGTTCCGTGGTGCTTCGCACCACACGGCACGGTGGCCGACGGAGCCGGTGGACTTCACCGGCAAACGGGTCGCCGTCATCGGCACCGGATCGAGCGGTGTGCAGGTGGTCCCCGCCATCGTCGACCAGGTTGCCTCCCTCACCGTCTACCAACGCTCGGCCAACTGGTGTACGCCCCTCAACAACCGACCCATCACGTCCGAGGAGCAGGCCGAGCTCAGGGCCGAGTTCGAGGCCATGTGCGCAACGCTCGACACGTCGCCGTCGGGTTTCCTCCATCCCGTCCACGATCGGCAGACCTTCGATGATCCGATCGAGGAGCGGTTGGCGTTCTTCGAGACCATGTGGAACAGCCCGGGATTCTCGAAGCTCACCAGCAACTACCTCGATCTGACGGTGAACCATGCCGCTAATGCCCTGTGGTGCGAGTTCATCGCCGAAAAGGTCCGCAGCATCGTCAGGAACCCTGAGACTGCCGAGCGGCTGATCCCCAAGGACCATCTCTACGCCGAGAAGCGGCCCCCGTTCGTGACCGGCTACTACGAGGCATTCAACCGGCCCAACGTCTCCCTCGTCGACCTCAAGCAGACGCCGATGATCCGGGTCACCGAAGGCGGGATCGAGACGGCGGACGGTGTTCGCCCGTTCGACATCATCGTGTGGGCGACCGGGTTCGACTTCGGGACCGGAGCGCTGAACCGCCTCGGGATCCGGGGACGGGACGATCTGGCCCTCGAGGACTACTGGGCGGACGGCCCGAAAACCTTCCTCGGCATCCAGTGCGCGGGCTTTCCCAACTTCTTCTTTCCCGGTGGACCGCACGCCGCGGCCGGCAACAATCCGCGCTACAACGGCGACCAGGTGGACTTCATCACCGACACGCTCGTCTATCTGCGTGACCACGGGTACGACACGATCGAGGTCAGTGCCGAGGCCGAAGCCCGATGGACGGCCATGGTGGATTCCGGTGCCTCGGCCTCCCCGTTCTCGGAGGCCAGCTACTACTTCGGCACCAATGTCCCCGGAAAGCCCCGGAAGTACCTTCTGAACTCCGGCGGACGGCCCAAGCTCTTCAAGGAGATCCGGCGGGTCAAGGACAACGACTACGAGGCGTTCACCATGTCGCGGTCGTCCCAGGAGGCCGAAGCCAACGCCTGAGTGGACGCTGCCGTGCCGATCCGCTGGGAGCAGGGCCGGTCACACGGTGGCGATCGGGGTCAACGGCGAGCCCACGATGCCGGGCATCCGCAACGGGGGAGCGGTCAGCAGGAACCGGCTTCGGCCGTGCTCACGCAGCCACGCGGCCAGCTCATGGAGGTACCACATCTCGCCGAGAGGCACCCCGAGCCGGAACAGGCACAGATGGTGGATGGGGAGGAACGAGTGTCGGCTCTCGTCGCGGTCCCTTCCCGTCAGGCCCTCGACCGCGTAGTTGTCGGCCACCAGTCCGGCGATCTGCGAGTCGCTGATCCATTGCAGCAGCGACTCGTCCCGGGCATCGAGGTAGGTGCACAGGGTGTGGATCTTCACCGGGTCCGGCTCGCGGTTCCAGTTGAGGATCTCGGTGGCGAAGCCGGTGTGCAACAGCAGGATGTCGCCGGGCTCGACCACGACGTTGTCGGCCGCCATGATCCCCTGGAGCGTCTCCAGGTCCACGCCCTTCCAGTCGTGGCCCAGATGGTGGGCCAGATCGATAAGGACTCCCCGTCCCTGCACCCCCTGGTAGGCCATGTGTTCGAGGCCGAGATGGTGGGCGAAGCAACGGTGGTTACCCCCGTCCCCGGCCGCGTCGGGCTCCGGTCCGACGAGGTCGACCCCGGCGCGGTAGCCGTTGTAGTACACGGCCTCTTCGATCCCGTCACCGTCGGCGTCGAACTCTGCGCCGACGTGGGCCAGCGAGTCCCACTGCGTCGAGTACTGGAGCGAGAGGGTCACCACGTCGTCCGCCCACACGTCCACGTACTTGGGGTTTCCCCAACTCTCCATCTGGCTCATACGGACGTTGTAGAACGTATCGGGCTCGCCTTGCATGTCCTCCGTCGGAGCGAGGACAGGCGGGTGTCGGCGCTGATTGAGGGCGGTGCCGCCCGGATAGTCGAGGGGAAGGCTCAGACAGAAGCTGATGCCGGCCTCCACCTCCCGCACCCCTTCGAGGACCTTCTCGGGGGTCAGCAGGTTGATCCGTCCGAGTTCGTCATCCGCCCCCCAGTCCCCCCACGTCGAGCCGGGCGGCCGTTGCTTCCAGCGCTGTGTCACGAGCCCATCTCCTTCTGGCCGCAGCACCCGGCGACCGGCTGTCTCCGTTGCCTGTACCGACCGGTTGGTCTACACTCCTGGGCGCAGGGTACCGCGTGCGCGCCCGCTCGGTCATCGAGATCTTGCGTCGCAGCGCAGGAAGGCCACAACCATGACAGAGAACCAACTCGTCGTGTCCGCCGACGGGCACATCCTCGAGCCCACCGACCTGTTCACCACTCGTCTACCCAAGCACCTGCGGGACCGGGGAGTCTGGGAGGACGACTTCGAAATCGAGCCGCTGGTCGAGGGTGGTGCCCGGATCTTCCGACGGCTGCACACGCCCGGATTCGAGGGATGGACCATCTCCCGCTACCGGCAGACCGGCGGGCGGATGCCCGAGGGCGATCCCGAGACGATTCTCGAGGATCTCGACTTCGACGGCGTCGATGTAGGGGTCATGCATCCCAACCTCTCGCTGTTCGGTCTCTACTCTGACGACCACGAGCTGTCCTTGGCCCACGCCCGGGTGTACAACGACTACATCGTGGAGCGGTTCTCGCCGTACTTCTCCCGTCTGGCCCCCACCGCGCCGATTCCCCTCACCGACGTCAACGATGCGGTGGCCGAGATCGAACGGGTCGCCGCCAGCGGCTTCCGGGCCATCCTGCTCCCGGCCACGCCACCCAAGCCCTACTACTCACGGGAGTTCGACCCGGTGTGGGCGGCGGCGCAGGCCAATGGCGTGCACGTGTTCATCCACACCCAGACCGGCGGCGTGAAGGTCAACGACCCCGAGGCCGTCACCCTCAAAGTGGTCATGGAGAACGCCGCCCAGGTCAACCAGCCGGTGACCGAGAAGTCGGCGTCCAAGCGGATGGTCACCCAGGCGATCTACAGCACCATCGCCCCCCAGCAGGTCATCTGCCAGCTGATCGGAGGCGGGGTCCCTGAGCGCTATCCCGACCTCCACTTCGCGCTCATCGAGTTCAACGCCCACTGGCTCGCCTCGCTGGTGGGCAGTATGGACAAGTGCTGGGTGACCGGGATCGGCCAGGACCCCGACTGGTGGCTAGGGGTCTGGGACGACTCACTCCCCGCGGCCGAGCAGAGCAGTATGGCGCAGCTGTTCAAGCTCAACGAGAAGTGGCCCTATCCGTTGATGCCCAGCGAGTACGTTCGACGTCAGTTCCACGTCTCGTTCCAGGACGACCCCGTGGCCGTGGCCTGCCGGCACATCACCGGACTGTCCACGATCGTGTGGGGCAACGACTACCCGCACGCCGAAGGCACCTTCCGCGGCAGCCGGGAGCTCATGGATCGGCTGTTCGCCGACGTCCCGCCGGCCGAGAAAGCGGCGATGGTGGGCGGCACCCTGGGCGGCCTCCTGGGCTTCCACGCTCCGCTGGCCGCTGTGTCTGCCGGGAGCTAGGCGCGGTCGTCCGGCACGCGTGCCCGAGCACCTCCTCCCACCTTGGCAACCCGAAAGTCATCCATGCGACGTCAGTGGCACCTGAGCCCGAGACTGCCGACCACGGCATGGTGAGCGGGCACCGTTTCGACGGGCGGGTCGCCGTGGTCACCGGTGCCGGCCGGGGCATCGGCCGGGCCTATGCCCAGTTGCTCGGCGCCCGGGGCGCCAGCGTCGTGGTCAACGACCTGGGCGGTTCGATGGACGGGATCGGGGAGGATGCTGGCGTGGCCTCTCGAGTGGCTTCGGCGATCGTCGAGGACGGGGGAGTGGCCGTCGCCGACGGCAGCGACGTGTCCACACCCGAAGGTGGTGCATCGCTCATCGCCACGGCCATCGAGCGGTTCGGGCGTATCGATATCTTGATCAACAACGCCGGGATCATCCGGTGGGCCGGCTTTCCGGAGGCCGATGCGGTGAATCTCGCCAGTCACCTGGCCGTCCACGTGGGCGGGTCGTTCAACACCACCCGGGCCGCCTGGCCGCACATGGTCGACCAGGCCTACGGCCGGATCGTCATGACCACCTCGTCAGGGCTGTTCGGCCTGCCGAAGAACCTCTCCTACGCCGCGGCCAAGGGTGCGGTCATCGGTCTCACCCGCAGCCTCACGACGGCGGGTGCCTCCCACGGTATCAAGGTGAATCTCATCGCGCCGGGAGCGTTCACCCGGATGGCCGGCCAGTCGCCGACCGAGGCCGAGCCAACCCGAGACGGCACCAGCTCCACTCCGATGTCCCCTGATCTGGTCGCACCGATGGTGGCCTTCCTCGCTCACGAGGACTGCCCCGTCAGCGGCGAGATCTACGCCGCCGGCTTCGGACGGTTCGCCCGCATCTTCATCGCCTCGACGGAGGGCTACGTGCATCCGACGCCGGAGCCGACCATCGAGGACATTGCCGAACACTGGGCCACCATCAACGATGAGGACGGCTACTACGTGCCTGCCGACCTCATGGCCTGGTCCGCTGCCTTCATGGCCCATCTGGACCCGGGAGCTACGGATGCCACCTCATCATCGGGTCACCCCGGGCCGAGCTGAGGAGGCCGGTCGTGGACTTCTCCCTCACCGAATCGGAACACGATCTCGTCGGGCTCTGTCGCGACTTCGCCCAGAAAGAGATTGCCACCCGGGCTCCGCAGGCCTGGGAGGAGGCAAGGTGCCCGACCGATCTCCTGCGCGAGATGGGCAACCTCGGCCTCCTCGGAATGCTCATCCCCGAGGAGTGGGGTGGCATCGGCATGTCGACCGTCGGCTTCGTCGCGGCCATGGAGCAGATCGGCCTGGCCGACCAGTCGGTGGCTGCGGCATGGCAGGCCCATGTGACGATCGGTTCGCTTCCGCTCTTGCTGTTCGGCGACGATGACCAACGGGAACGCTGGTTGCGACCTCTGGCCGAGGGTCGGGTGCTGGGCGCCTTCGGGCTCACCGAGCCCGATGCCGGATCCGACGCACGTGGCATCACCACGCGTGCCGAACGCCAGGACGGTGGCTGGCTGATCAACGGTCGCAAGACGTTCATCTCCAACGCCGGGACGGACATGTCCTTCGGGGTGACACTCCTGGCTCGTGTGGCGCCGTTTGAGGACAAGCCCAGGTTCGCGACGTTCGTGGTGGAGAAGGACGCTCCCGGATTCAGCACGGGACCGAAGATGCGGGGTATCGGTTGGCGGGGGCTCGACACCCGCGAGCTCTACTTCGACGACGTCTGGATCCCCGCCGATCAGCTCATCGGCGACCCGAACCTGGGTCTCAGCCAGTTCCTGCGCACCCTCGAGGTCGGCCGGATCTCGATCGCCGCGCTGTCCCTGAGCCTGACCCAGGCCGTGCTCGACCTGGCCAACGCGTACGCCCATGAACGGGTGCAGTTCGGGCAGCCGATTTCGGCGTTCCAGGCCGTGCAGTTCAAGTTGGCCGACATCGCCACCGAGCTCGAGGCGGCGCGCTGGTTGACCTACCGGGCCGCCTATCTCCGGGACACCGGCCAGCCCTTCCTCAAGGAGGCGGCGATGGCCAAACTGAAGGCCAGCCGCGTGGCCACATGGGCAGCGTCCGAGGCGGTCCAGATCCACGGGGGCCTCGGGTACATGCTCGAGACGCCCGTGGCGCGCTTCTACTGCGACTCGAAGGTCCTGGAGATCGGTGAGGGCACCAATGAGATCCAACACCTGGTGATCGCCCGGGCACTGGGCTGCTGAGTCAGACGGCGGCCAGGCGACGGATGGCGTCGGCGATGTTGTCCCGATCGGGGAGCCAGGCCCGCTCGAGGTCCGGAGCGTAGGGCGGCGGTGTAGCCGCCGCACCCACCCGCTCGATGGGTGCGTCGAGGTCCCAGAAGGCCTCACGCCCGACCACGGCGGCGATCTCGGCCCCGATGCCGAACGGAACCACGGCCTCGTGGGCGATGAGCAGTCGGCTCGTCCGGTGGACGGACTCGAGGACAGGTACGACGTCGAGGGGGGCCACGGACCGAAGATCGATCACCTCGACGGAGATCCCCTCGTCGGCCAGCTGTTCGGCGGCGGCTAGTGCCTCATGGACCATCCGGGAGACGGACACGACCGTCACGTCGGTTCCGGGCCGCACGACCACGGACCTGCCGATGGGCACGATGTGGTCGGGGGGCGGCTGTGGCCCCTTCATGCCGTAGAGCAGACGGTTCTCGATGAAGATGACCGGGTTGGGGTCCTGGATGGACGCCCGCAACAGTCCGTAGGTATCGGCGGGCGTCGACGGCATGACGACGCTCAGCCCGGGGATGTGGGCGAGCAGGACCTCCAGACTCTGGGAATGTTGGCTGCCCGAGGAGCGCCCGGCTCCGAACTGGGTCCGCACGGTCAGTGCCATCTCCGCTGAGCCGCCGGTCATGAACGGGAGCTTGGCCGCCTGGTTGAGCAGCTGGTCGAAGCAGACCCCGAGAAAGTCCAGGTACATCATCTCGACCACGGGCCGCATGCCGGCCATCGCCGCGCCCACGCCGAGACCGATGATCGCCGTCTCGGAGATTGGTGTATCGCGTACGCGCTGACCGAACTGATCGGCCAGCCCACGGGTGAGGCCGAAGACGTTGCCCCCGGCTCCGACGTCGATGCCGGCGACGAATACCCGGTCGTCCGCGGTGAGCTCCGCCTCGATCGCCGCGTGGATGGCATCCATGGTTCGGAAGACGGGTGCGTTCGTCGGAGGCGGTGGCGGTTCCACCGGCTTAGGCCTGGGCCGTAGGACGAAATCGCCCAGGGACTCTGCCCTCGGGCTGGCCAGCTTCCGAGCGGCCTCGACCGCCGCGTCGAGCTCGCCGGCCACCGAGGTCTCGAGTGCCTTGAGCTCGTCGTCTCCCACACCGACGGCCCGGAGCCGGCGCTCGTGGGCGAGCAGGGGATCTCGTGCCTCCCACTCACTGCGTTCCTCGGGGGACCGGTAACGCTGCGGGTCGCCTTCGTAGTGCCCGTGCCACCGGTAGGTGGTCGCCTCCACCACCATCGGACCGTGTCCGGTTCGTGCCTGGAGGACGACGTCGGCCATCACCGATGCCGTGGCCACCACGTCGTTGCCGTCAACGGCGACGTAACCGACGCCGTAGCCGGCCGCACGCTGCTCCAGCGAGGCGGCGTGCTGGGTGGACGCCGGGGAGAACTCGGCATAGCCGTTGTTCTCACAGAAGAAGACCACCGGCAGCTCCCACACGGCGGCGAGGTTCATCGCTTCGTGGAAGGCACCCTGAGCTGACGCCCCGTCGCCGAAGAACGCCACCGCCACGCTGCCGTCGGCCCGGAGCTGACCGGCGGTAGCTGCGCCGACGGCGATGGGCAGCCCGGCGGCCACGATCCCGTTGGCGCCGAAGATTCCCAGCTTGGGGTCGGCGATGTGCATCGACCCCCCGCGGCCGCGGTTGGTGCCCTGGTCCTTGCCCATCAGCTCGGCGAACATGCCCAGGGGATCGAGCCCCTTGGCCAGACAGTGGCCGTGGCCCCGATGGGTGGAGGTAATGACGTCGGCCGGGTGCAGAGGCCAGCACGCCCCGACGGCGGTCGCCTCCTGGCCGATCGACAGGTGGACGAAGCCGGGGACCTCGCCATCGCGGTAGAGGTCGGCCACCCGCTGTTCGAAACCGCGAATCAGCACCATCCGCCGATGCATCTCGACGAGCTCAGCCCGGGCGAACGGGGATGTCGACGCTGGGTCAGTGGCCACGAGTCGTGTAGTATACCGGTCGGTCGGTACAACAAGGGAAGAGCGATGATCGACGAAATCGAGATCCCCGAATCCTTCCCCATCCCTGGCGCCGTGTCGGGCAAGCGGGTGGTGATCACTGGTGGCAGTCGTGGCCTCGGCGCCTTGCTCGCCCATGCGTTCTCCCGGGCCGGTGCATCGGTGGCGCTGGTCGCCCGGACCGAACGGGACCTGAAGGCGGTCGCCGAGGCGCTGCCCGGTCCCTCCTTGGTGTTCAGCGGGGACGTGACCGACGAGGACTTCAACGAGGGGGTGGCCGACGCCACCGTGTCCGAATGGGGCGTCCTCGATGCCTGGATCGGCAATGCCGGTATCTCGCCGATCGTCGCCGGACCGCGCCAGACCGATGCCTCGGTCTGGCGGCAGATTATGGAGGTGAACCTCACGGGCGCCTTCCTCGGGGCCAGGGCCGCCTCGCGGGTGATGGGTCAGGGCGGACGGCTGATCTTCACCAGCTCGGTCCTGGCCGAACGACCGCGGAAGGGGCTCACGGCCTACAGCGCGTCCAAGGCCGGGGTCGTCGGCCTGGCTAAGGGCCTGGCCCTCGATCTCGCGTCCTCCGGCATCACGGTGAATGTCGTGGCTCCGGGGTGGTTCGACTCTCCCCTGGCCGATGCGTGGATGAGCAATCCTGAGCTCTCCGCCGCCATCACCGGACATACCGCTCAACGGCGCTGGGGGGCACCGGCCGACCTGGCCGGCGCCTACCAGTTCCTGGTCTCCGACGCCTCGGCGTTCGTCACCGGGACGGTGCTGAACGTTGACGGCGGCTACCTGCTGGTATGACCTCACCTCGTCGGGTTGTCGTCATCACCGGAGCCGGCGGAGCCCTCGGCGCGGCGTTGTCGCATCAGCTGGCCGGCGAGGACGCCACGGACCTCGTCCTGAGTGATATCAGTGCTCCATCGCTCGAGGCGACCGTGGCCGGCCTGCCGGCATCGGACGGGTCGGTCGAGACGGCACTGGCTGATGTGAGTGACTTCTCCCAGGTTGAGTCGGTGGTGAAGCTGGCGGTCGAGCGCTTCGGTCGGCTCGACGTCCTCATCAGCAATGCGGGGGTGCTCTCACCGAACGGCCGGATCCACAATCTCGCCGACGAGGACTGGGAGCGGGCCTTCCGGATCAACGTGCTCGGTGCGGTGCACGGGATCCGGGCTGCGGTAGCGGTGATGCGGCCTCAGGGCTCGGGCTCGATCATCCTGACCGCGTCGGTCTCTGGTCTGACGGCTTGGTCCCACGCGGCTCCGTACTGCGCCACCAAGGCGGCGGTGATCCAGCTGGCCAAGGTGGCCGCCGTCGAATATGCGCGTGACGGCATCCGGGTCAACTGTGTGTGCCCGGGGACGTTCCTGTCGGGGATCCACACGGACCTCCCCGAGGAGGCCCTCGCGGCCATGGCCGGTCGTCATCCGTTAGGTCTCGGATCGGCCCGCGATCTGGTGGGCGCGTACTCCTACCTGGCCGGTGCCATGTCGAGCTGGACCACAGGATCGGCGATCGTGGTCGACGGTGGGTACGCCGCGCCGTGAGGCCTACCCGTCGTTCCCGGCGGCCGGATTGGCAATCCCCTGCATGAAGATGTCCGCGAACGGCTTGGCCACGTCGCGGGCCGACAGCCGTCCCCCCGCTTTCAGCCACAGGTAGGTGTAATTGTGCATTCCCAGCCACGCCATGGCGGTCAGTTTCGGCTCCAGGTCACGGAAGTCGCCCGAGTCCACCCCGGCCTGCAGGACCGCCTCGACCCGACGTTCGTACCCTTGACGGCGCTCCCGGAATTTCGCTGCCCGCTCGCCGGTGAGCGCAGGAAACTCGTGCAGGAAGACCCAGACGTGGTCGGGATAGCGGTGGATCACATCGAGCAGCTCCTCGCCGAGCAGGGCCAGCTGGCGCGACGGGGAGCCACCGGCGGTGGCCACGCGGTCAGCACCGAGCATCACCTCGTCGATGACCCGGTCATGGATGGCCGCCAGAAGTTCCTCTTTGGAACCGATGTAGTGGTACAGCGCTCCCTTGCCGAGGTCGTTGGCGGCACAGAGCTCCATGATGCCGGTGGCGTGGTAGCCGTGTCGGGCGAAGACCGGGGCGGACGTGTCGATGATCACCTGGCGCCGGGCCTGCCAGTTCGCCCGCCGCGGAGAGTCGTCGGTCGCATCCGTCGGTGTCATTGGAAGGCGAGGTTAGCGGTTGGCGGGCGATACGCCGGAGACGCATCCTTGCCACGGGAACGGGGGAACAGCCCAGATTCCGTCCGTCGAACGACCCTTCCGGAGCTCGAAAGCCGGCCACCGGCGCCTCGCCCACGACGCCCATGCCTGGACTCCCAGCCGCTGCAGGCCTCGGTGGCGCACCGTGGAGATCTGCCGGGGGCCCAGTGGTGTCACAATGCCCGAGGAAGCCGACGAGGGGTCGGGACGGGCCGTGGGGACGGGAAGATCGGCCGGAAAGGGACTGGGGTGGTGCAGTCGTGACCGTCACTGAGGGCATCCAGCCGGACGTGAACTGGTTCGCCGTACTGGCACATCACGCCATGCGTTCGCCGGACAAGGCGCTCGCCGTGTTCGAGGGCGAGACGACGACGTACGGGGCCATGGCCCAGCGTGCCGCCGCACTCGCCGGAGGCCTGGCCGAAGGCGGCGTCGGCCGCGGCGACGTCGTGGCCCTCCTCTCCTACAACTGCCCCGAGTTTCTGGAGACGGTCTTCGCCGCCAACTTCCTCGGTGCGGTCGCCATGCCCATCAATTGGCGGCTGGCGGCACCCGAGGTGCGGTTCATCCTCGAGCACGCCGGTGCTCGTGCCCTGGTGTGCGACGAGGCGCTCGTCGAACTCGCCAACCAGGCAACCGACGGTCTCGATGCCGCGCTCGTGCGCCTGTGTGTCGCCCCGACGACCTCACCCGGTTGGACGGCGCTCGCCGATGCCCGGGTGTTCTCCGGCCGGACGGTCCACGTCCCGGCCGCCCCCGACGACATCCATCGCCTGATGTACACGTCCGGAACCACCGGACGCCCTAAGGGCGTGATGATCAGTCACGCCAACCTGGCGTGGAAGAACCTCGCCCACATCGTCGAATTCGGATTCACGAGCGATGATCTCGGCCTCGTCTGTGGGCCCATGTACCACGTCGGAGCGCTGGACCTCACGACGACCTCGTTGATTGCCGCCGGGGCGACGATCATCATCCACCGCTCCTTCGATCCCACGCAGGTGGTCGAGGAACTCGAGGGTTCGCAGGTGACCACGGTGTGGTTGGCCCCGGCCATGGTCAACGCCATCATGGCGTTGCCCGGCATCGAGCAACGCGATCTGTCGTCGGTGCGCGTGGTCATCAACGGCGGCGAAAAGATGCCTGTTCCGCTCATCGAGCGTCTTCAGCGTACGTTTCCCTCAGCCTGGTTCGCCGATGCCTACGGCCTCACCGAGACGGTGTCGGGAGACACCTTCTTGGACCGTGAAAGCATGATCAGCAAGCTTGGGAGCGTGGGTCGTCCGTGCCTCTACCTCGAGCTCGACATCTGGGACCTGGAGGGGCGATCCGTGCCGGCAGGGGAGCGCGGCGAGATCGTGATGCGCGGCCCGAAGGTCTTCAAGGGCTACTGGCGTGACCCCGTGGCCACGGGAGAGTCGTTCGCAGGAGGGTGGTTCCACACCGGTGACGTAGGCGTCCGGGACGACGATGGCTACCTCTACATCGTGGACCGGTTCAAGGACATGATCGTGTCCGGGGGCGAGAACATCGCCAGTTCGGAGATCGAGCGTGTGCTCTACGAGCATGAAGCGGTGCTCGAGGTGGCCGCCGTGGCCCGCCCCGATGATCAATGGGGGGAGGTCCCGGTGGCGTTCGTCGTCCTCCGCAAGGATGCGGCCGTGACGACCGATGAGCTCCTCGACCACTGCCGGGTCCGCCTGGCTCGCTTCAAGGTCCCAAAGGCACTCACGCTGCTCGAAGCCCTGCCTCGTAATCCTTCGGGAAAGATCCTCAAGCGGGAGCTACGGGCCGGAGGCTGAGGCAGCGGCCGCCTGCAGGTGGCTGGCCTTGCCACCTCCATGACCGCTTCCCAGCAGGGGCGAGGCAGAGGTCGCGGTCGAGGCATGGGCCAACGCTCCCGATCGGAGCGATATGGCGAGGCCACCCGGAGGGAGCACGAGACCGACGACCGTGGGTGGCGTGCCTCGGGATCCGGGCCGTGACCACGCTGAGTAGGTCGGACCGAATCGGCCCCGATGTGTGGAACGGCGGTTACCGGGTACAGAACATCCATGGCAATCAGCCTGGCCATCTTCGCGGGGCTTCTCGGTCTGAGCATCATCATCCGCGTTGTCAGGTTGGCGTTGGCAGTGGTCCTCGTGGGATTGGTGTTCGACCTATTCGGTGGTCACGCAACGACGACCCTCACCCATCTGATGCATCTGTTGTAGCCCCCGGATTCTGCAGCCCCTGTATTCTGTACCCCGACCTTCCATCGCCATCCATGCCCGACGGTCGGGTCCAGCTGACATTCCCGATGATCGATCGGAGGACCGGTCGGCGAAGATCGGTGGACTGGCGGTGCTATCGGGCTCTGGTGTCCGGTCGAAGTCCGGAAGTGGGCTCCGCCGGAGCGAGCGCTGATGCTGTGCCACCTTGGGCACCACCGACTGAGCTGTCGCAGGCGGCTAGTCCGCCGATTGGAGATCGCCGCAGGTGACCGGAACAACTCGGGTGATACCGCTGAGGTCTCGCATGGGAGCCCGCACCTCGAGAAGTCCATCGGTATACATGGCGGTCACGCTTCCCTCGTCCGTGCCTGACGGCAGTCGGATGTCCCGTGTGAAGCTCCCGTCACGAAGGTCTGACTCGGGTACGCTCCCCCCATCCAGCCGGCCGGCCCGGATATGGAGGATGTCGGAGGTGATCGACACCGAGATCTCCTCTTCGGGATCCAGCCCGGGGACGTCGGCCATGATCATCAACCTGTTGTCGTCTCGAAACTCCTCAGCCATCACGCATCTCCTTTATCCGACGGCCAGCGGCCACGCGGAACGCCGCCTCGGTGGGAAGGCCCAGTGGCGATGTTGGCGGAGGGCTGACCACCCGACCGGTCAATGGTTGTTCCGCTGCTGCTCAAGGAAACGCAGGATGGTGGCATGCTTCTTGGTGTCCAGCAGCATGAGGTCCACGATCAGCACCCACAGCGTGGTATCGGCAAAAGGGCGGAGGCTTCGTTTGATCCGTCTGAGGTCCTTGTAGTCGGCGTCTTCCGACTTGCGCAGGAGCTTCGTCTGCTCCAGCAGTGCGCCGCTGATGTTCCCGGGCATCCTCGGCACCGTTGCCACTGGAGGCTTCGTGGTCACGCCCCAGGCCATGGCGTTGCTCAACTCAGCCAACAGCCGGTGGTGCCGGTGCTCGTCCTCCAGAATCAGATTGATCAGGTAGCGGACGCCTTCGTCAGGAGCCTGTGTGGCCAACTCCTCGTACGTGGCCAGGAGCGCGCCCTCCTCGGCACCGTGGCGGACGATGAGCTCGACCAGCTCACGGGTACCGACGCTCGCTCCTGTCTCCCTGAGGCCCTCGACGGCGCCGTCGAAGGTTGCGGGGGCATCACGGCCCTGCACCGCCACGGCTGGCGCCACCGGATCCACCTTCGCTGAAGCCGTGTCGTCATTACCTGTGGGCACGATGTCAACTCCTGTCATGGTTGCCTCCGCATCGCTGTCCTCGTTGAGGGGTCTCCTCTGTCAATGATCGCCAAGTGGAGGCCGTCGCAGTAGGGCCGAAGGTCACACTCGTCGACACGTTTCACAGCAGGTGTCCCAGGCCCCTTCCTCGCTCAGCCGGGGGAGACCTCTCCGGCCCGGCGGCCCGGTCCGCCTGCGATTCAGTCGGATCCAGCTCCAGGCTGGTATTGGGCACCCCGGTACAACCTTCCCGTCATGGTCTGGGAGCGGACCCGGAGCAGGTGGGATTCCTCCCCCCCACGGGACCACTGGCTGGCTGGGAGGGCGCCGGCGGGACCCGTTTCCGCCTCCTCATCGGCCACCGGGGTGGCGATGCCCTGCAGCAGCACGCTCCACCAACCCTGCTCGGTGGCGTCGTATGCGTCGACCTGAAAGGCGACCACAGCAGAGGATGCCGCACTGTCGAGTTTTGTGCCCAGGGTGGTGCGAAAGAGGATCGAATCGTCGGCCAGGGTGAAGTGGATGGGAAGGATCACGGGCAACGCGTCGATGCTGACCCCGATGCGTCCCAACTGTGTCGAGGCCAATCGCGCCAGGCACTGCTTCCTTGAGAGGACTACCTTGTCCGCATCATGGTCCGATCCCATCGGACCCACTCTGCATGATCCATCGGCGATTCATTAGGGTCGAAAGTCCCTAGACCGCGACGGGCGCCATCAAGGCGCTAGTGCCGGGCCGTAGCGTCGAGGCGGGTACCGCGCATGACCAGCACCGGACAGTGGGCATGGGTCGCACAGTAATCCGAGACCGAACCGAGCAGCAGGCCGGAGAGCTCACCGCGCCCCCGACTTCCGACGATGAGCAGATCGGCTCCTTTGGACGCGCCGACCAGCTGATCGGCAGCCTGTCCCTCGACGGCCACCATGGAGATCGTGAGCGTCGGGCGATCGGCCAACGCCTGGCCGGCGACCTCACTGAGCAGGGTCTCGGCACCGTGTTGGGGGTCGAACTCGGAAGGAATGACCGCCCAGCCGGCACCCGTGAGCCACTCCCAGCTGTGAAGTAGTTCGAGCGTGGCGCCGGTGGAGATCGCCTCATCGGCACCCCAGAGCAGTCCAGCGTTCGACGACGGCGATCCGTCGATGCCCACCACGATCCGGCGTCCCTCGGTCCCATGACGGCTGTCAGTACGGTCACCGGCGGGTGCGAGACCTGTACTCATGGCACCGGAGCCAGGTTCCGGGGGTCGTACGACGACGACGGGACAGGCCGATCGATGGATGCACTGACGGCCGACGGATCCGAGTAACAGCCCGGCGAATCCTCCCCGACCACGGGATCCGACGACGAGGAGTTCGGCCGACTTGCTCTCCTCATGGAGTGTGGAGGCGGGAAGGTCCCGATGGCCTGCATGCTCGACGGCGACGCCGGGAGCGGCATCCTCTGCTTCCCGCACCGCATGATCCGCCACCTTGTCCA
This sequence comes from uncultured Acidimicrobiaceae bacterium, assembly GCA_963738545.1. Classification (GTDB taxonomy): domain Bacteria; phylum Actinomycetota; class Acidimicrobiia; order Acidimicrobiales; family RAAP-2; genus Bog-756. The sequence continues at coordinate 192,424 of CAVTXA010000003.1, read as the reverse complement.
TGGAGGCCCGGCACTCTTCGTTGGAGGTGAAGACGTAGTCCGGGCCGAACGCCGTGACGATTCTGAGGATCAGGTTCCTTCGCACGGCCTCCGCGGCTGCCCAACGGACGGCAGCGCTGGACCCTTCCGACTCGTCGAATCCCACGACGAGTCGGCCGATCGCCGCGGCCTCCGCAGTGGCGGTGGTCCCATCAGTTGGTGCAGCCATACGATCTCCTTTTCCACAGGTCCGGACGGGGTTCGCCGTCCGGCCGATCGGCGAGGCGCGCTAGGCCTTCCCCACCAACTCCGTGACGACGGTTCCTCGTGTCCCGGCCAGAAGCTCGCCGGCGTCTTCGAGCCGGCCGATCACCGCCCGGTGACCAGTGGCGTCAACGAACCGACACGCCGCCTCCACCTTGGGGCCCATCGATCCGGCGGGGAATCCGAGCGCCCGGAGACTGGCGGGGTCCATCTGCTGGATGGGCCTTGCCTCGTCGGTTCCGTAGCCGGTTTCCACCTGAGCCACGTCGGTCAACAACAGCAGGGCATCGGCCCGGAGATCGCAGGCCAGTAGGGACGCGGTGAGGTCTTTGTCCAGTACGGCATCGACTCCCTGAAGATTGCCATCGTCGCCGCGGACCACGGGGACGCCACCCCCGCCGGCACAGATGACCAGAGCGCCGTCGGCCAGGAGCATCCTGATGGTGGCCAGCTCGACCAGGGCACGAGGTTCAGGCGACGGTACGACCCGGCGCCAGTTGGGGCCGTCCTGGCGGATCTGCCATCCCCGAGACCGGGCGAGGCCACGAGCCACATGGGCCGGATAGACGGGGCCGACGAATTTGGTGGGATGGTGGAACGCGGGATCGTCCGCATCGACCAACGTCTGGCAGATGAGACTCACCACCTGCCGACCGGGCATGGCATTCTCGAATGCTTGGAGGAGGTAGTAGCCGATCATCCCCTGTGTCTGGGCTCCCAGTACGTCGAAGGGGTAGGGGTGGGGGAGGACCGGATCACTGGCGCTCTCGAGGGCCAGGAGTCCCACCTGGGGACCGTTGCCGTGGGTGACGACCAGATCGTGTTCCCGCCCCAAGGGAGCGAGCGCGGCAACGGCGGCGAGAACGTGCTTCTCCTCGGTCTCGGCGACCGGGACCTCGCCCCGTTCGAGCAGGGCATTTCCGCCGAGGGCAGCGACGATGAGCATCTCAGTCGCCCAGACTCGCCACCATGGCCGCCTTGATGGTGTGGAGACGGTTCTCGGCCTGGTCGAAGACGATCGAGGCGAAGGACTCGAAGACCTCGTCGGTCACCTCCAGCGCATCGAGGTTCCATTTCTCAAAGATCTGGCGACCGAGATCGTTGTCGGTGTTGTGGAGGGCCGGGAGGCAGTGCATGAACTGTGCATCCGGATTGCCGGTCATCGCCATGGTCTTCGCGTTGACCTGGTAGGGGAGGAGCTGCTTGATGCGCTTCTCCCACTCCGATGCCGGCTCTCCCATGGATACCCAGACATCGGTGTAGAGGAAGTCGGCTCCCTCCACTCCGCCGAGCACGTCCTCGCCCAGGTGGATCCGGGCCCCCGATATGGCGGCGAGCTCCTTCGCCATGACCTGGATGTCGGAGCTGGGCCAGAGGTCCCGGGGAGCGGCGATCCGTACATCCATGCCGAGCAGGGCCCCCGTGACGAGGAGCGAGTTGGCCGTGTTGTTGCGGGCATCGCCCAGATAGCAATAGCCCACCCGGTCGAGAGGCTTTGTCGCGTGGTCCCGCATGGTCAAGATGTCGGCCAGCATCTGAGTGGGGTGCCACTGATCGGTCAGTCCGTTCCACACGGGAACCCCGGAGAACCGAGCCAGGGTCTCCACTGACTCCTGGGAGAAGCCCCGGTATTCGATCCCGTCGAACATCCGACCCAGTACTCGGGCGGTGTCCTTCATCGACTCGCCCACGCCGATGTGCGACCCTTCGGGGCCCAGGTAGGTGACCTGCGCCCCTTGGTCGTGGGCCGCCACCTCGAAGGCACATCGGGTGCGGGTGGACGCCTTCTCGAAGATCAGGGCGATGTTGCGCCCCACCATCCGTTGGCGCTCGGAACCGGATCGCTTCTCGGTGCGCAGGCGCTCGGCCAGATCCACGAGTCCGAGGAACTCCTGTTTGGTCAGGTCGGCGACGTTCAGGAGACTCCTGCCCCGCATCGGCCGGTCGTCACTCCCGTTCATGTCACTCACGGTTCAGGCCCCGTCCCGGATGATGGGGCAGGTCATGCACCGGGGTCCGCCCCGACCGCGACCCAACTCGCCGCCGGCGACGGCCACCACTTCGATGCCCTGCTTCTCGAGCATGGTGTTGGTGGCCACGTTTCGGTCGTAGCCCATGACCACCCCGGGTGCCACGGCCAGGTAGTTGGTCCCGTCGTCCCACTGTTCCCGCTCAGCCGCCCGGATGTCCTCGTCGGTGGTGAGGACGGTGATCTCGTCTACGTCGAGGACTCCCGCCAGCGTGTCCCAGAGATTGTCATTGGGGGAGACGGCGAGGCGGCCCGGTCCGTCGCCCGGGCTCACGGTCCAGCTGCGCAGGTGGCGGTCGAAGTACGGATAGAGGACGAACGTGGCCGTGTCCACCATCGACATGACCGTGTCGAGGTGCATGAAGGCGTGACTGTGGGGGAGCTCGATGGCCACCACCGTGGTGGCTTGCCCGCTGTCGAACAGGGCGTGGGCCACCGTCTCTACCGCCATGGGGGTCGTGCGCTCGCCCATGCCGATGAGCACGGCTCCGTGGCCTATCACATGGACGTCGCCGCCTTCGATCGTGGCCGGCTGGTAGCTGCGGTCCTCGTCCCCGTAGTACGTGACGAAGTCAGCATTGGCGAAGAGGGGATGGAACCCGTAGATGGCCCGGGTGTGGAGCGACTCGCGCTGCCGGGCCGGCATCGCCATCGGGTTGATGGTGACGCCCCCGTAGATCCAGCACGAGTTGTCCCGCTGGAAGAGGTGGTTGGGGAGGGGCGTGAGGATGAAGTCGTCGGACCGGAGCATGTCCCACTTCAGACTGTGGGCGTTGAGGGGATGGAGATCAGCCTTGATGATCCCGCCCACGAGGAACTCGGCCAGGGATGCGCCGTCGAGATCCTCGAAAAGCCGTCGAACCGGGTCGACCAGGGAAGGCCCGAGGATCTCCGGAGTGCACACCCGGTCGAGGACGAACTCCCTGCCGTCGGCCAGCTCCAGCGTTTCGGCCAGGAGAAGGCCGTAGTGGTGGATCGCCACACCCTTGTCCCTGAGGGCGGCGGCGAAGGCATCGTGCTCTTCTTGGGCCTTGGAAGCCCACATGACGTCGTCGAACAGCAGCGCCCCGATGTTGTCCGGGGTGAGTCTCGAGAGCTCCAGTCCGGGCCGGTGGATGATCGCCTCCCGGAGCTGGCCGACTTCGGAGTCTACGGAGAAGGTCATGAGAGCCTCACAGCGACGGATGGGTCAGTGGATGGATCGAGCGGTTCAGTTTCGGAGAGGCCGGGTCCGTGCCCATTGCCATTGCCATTGCCGTTGCCGGCTGGCGCAGCCGTCGGTGCCCCGGTGAGCTCGGGGAGGTCCACGGGCTCGGCCGATTCACCCAGTCGCTGCCGGCGGGCGTTCAAGAAGGCGTAGAGGACGAGACCGGCCAGGATGACCACTAGGGCCTGGTAGACCACCTGGTAGCCCGACGCGAAGGTCACCCACATGGAGAACAGGACGCTGGCACCGGCGACCGACAGGTCACGGGCCAACAGCCAACCGTTCACGGTGCGGCGCCTCGACACCAGGTAAGTCAACTGGGCGAGGGCGGACATGAAATAAGGAATGGCCACGGTCACCACCGTGAGGTCGACAAGGTAGGTGAACACGGTGAGACCGGAGGTAGTCGTATAGCGCCACAGCATCAGTAGGGAGGGCAGTGCCGTGCCCACGAGGATGCCGAACCACGCGGTGCCCTTTCGGTCCGTCCAGCCGAACGGCCGGGGGAACATGTCGTCCTGGGCCATGGCACGCGAGGTCTCGGTGACGATCAGCGTCCAGCCGTTGAGGGCCCCGATTCCCGAGATCACCGCGATGGTGGCGATGAACTTCCCCGCCCAGGCCTGGTGGGGGAAAATCGACTGGAACGCGTTGACGAACGGGGAACCGGTGTTGACCAACGTGTGGTGGGCCACCAGTCCCATCACCACGGCCGTGACCATGACGTAGAGAATGGCGCTCAAGGCCGTTCCCAGGAGCGAGGCCCGGCTCACATTGATCCGAGGATTCTTGACGCGCTTGGCTGTCATGGCTGCGGCCTCGACGCCGATGAACGAGAAGAGAGCCACCCCGGCGGCGATGCCGATTCCCGAGTACAGGCTTCCGCCCGAGGCGTTGAATGCTCCGAAATGCCCGTTCTGGACGAAGAACCAGCCAATGACGCCCACGAAGAGCAGAGGCAGGAACTTGAGCACCACGGTCACGTTCTGGAACCACGCCATCTGACGGATCCCCACCAGGTTGACCACGGCAGGTACCCAGAGCCCGACCATGGCGATGAGCCAGTTCTCCATGCCGCTGATGTGGGCCCAGCCGAAGAGGGCATCCACATAGAACACCCAGGACGAGACGATGGCGGCGTTGCCGGCCCAGGCCTGGATCCAGTAGCACCAGCCGACGAGGTAGCCGGCGAAGTCGCCGAACTCATGGCGGGAGTAGGCGTAGAGACCGCCGTCACTATTGGGGACCCGTCTGGTGAGTTGGCCGAACAGCATGGCCAGCAACATGGCCCCCACGGCGATCACGCCGAGCACGATGATTCCCATGGTGCCTGCTCCGGCGATCACGGCCGGCATGGTGAACACGCCGGTGCCCACGATGCTGCCGATGACCAGTCCGGTGGCCGAGGTCAGCCCGAGAGCGTGGGCCTTGCTCTGGTTGCGGGGGGAGAGGGGCGGTGGATCGGTGGGCGGGTGGCCGGGGACGTGTGGTTCCTCTGGTGCCGAACGGACGGTGCTGAGTGACATCGAGGCTCCTTCCCTACAGGGCTGAGGGCCCGGAATCGGTTACCCCTTGCACGGTAGGGAACAACACGGATCGCCGGTAGGGGCCAAAGTCCCTTTGATGCCAGGTCTGGTGATGGGGCCGGCTGCCTTCGCCAGACGCCGTCTGCAGCCCTACGGGGTGAGGGGCACCTGCCAGACCAGTTCGGTCCCACCATCATCGGACTCCCCGATGGTGAACCGCCCATGGAGCTTCTCGGCGCGGCGGCGGAGGTTGCCCAAACCGAGGCCGGCCCCCTCGTGCTCGGCCGGGGAGAACCCGCGGCCGTTGTCGTCCACCCGCAGTCGACAATGGCCGCCCGACACGTCGATGGTGACGGATGCGGCCGAGGCATCGGCGTGACGGCCGACATTGGTGACGGCTTCGCGGATGACGGCCATCAGGTTCTCTCGCACGGCGCCGGACAGGGCAGTGTCGATCGGGCCGTCGAATGATGCGTGGATGTCGAAGCCCACGACGGGGGCGAGCTCCCGCAGCAGGGCCAGGATCTGATCCCTGGCGCCCTGGCCCTTCCCATCCGATCCGAGTTCGAAGATGCTGGTACGGACTTGGCGGATGGTGTCGTCCACATCGGCGATGGTCTTCGTCAACCGCTCGCGGTCGAGCTTGGCGGTCGCGCTGGTGGTCATGCTCTGGAGGGAGAGTCCGACGGCGAAGAGCCGTTGGATCACGGTGTCGTGGAGGTCTCGGGCCACCCGATCCCGTTCCTCGTAGACCGCCACCTGTTGCACCCGGGCATGGAGCCGCGCGTTGTCGATGGCGATTCCTGCCGTGACGGCCAGGGCTCCGATCAGGGCCTCGTCGTCGCTGGTGAACTCCGACCAGCCGATTTTGTCGGTGAGATAGAGATTGCCGTACACCTCATCCCGCACAGTGATGGGGACGCCCAGGAATGAGGTCATGGGAGGGTGGCCGGGAGGGAATCCGAAGCTCGACTCGAGGTCCTGCAACCGGGCCGATCGCATCGGTCGGGGGTCGGTGATGAGTTGTCCCAGCACACCCCTGCCGGTCGGGCGCGCCCCGATCCCCACCTCCTCGTCCGTCTCCATGCCCACCGTGACGAACTCGGACAGCGCGGTGCCCTCCTCGTTGAGGACGCCGAGGGCCCCGTAGCGCGCATTGGTCATGGACCGGGCTTCGCCGATGATGTGACCGAGCAATGTGGGCAGATCGAGGTCGGCCTCGAGCAGCAGGGTCGCTTCCAGTAGTCGTCGCAGCTTGGCCGGATCTTCTATCGAACGGTAGGGCACGATGCCTCCACAGACCGGAAGACGCTACTATCGCTGAGGCGGATAGTCGACAAGTTAGCGTACCTGACCAGCGCTCCGACCAGCATGTCGCCGGACTGTTCCAAGGGAGCGCCGTTGCCCAGCATCAAGATCTTTCTCCTCGATGACCACGAGATCGTGCGTGCCGGCCTCCGGTCTGTCCTTGAGGCTGAGGGCGATTTCATCGTGGTCGGCGAGGCGGCCACCGCCGCCGAGGCCCTCGCTCGCATCCCTCCGACCCGTCCCCACGTAGCCATCCTGGACGTCCGCCTGTCTGACGGTAGTGGCATCGATGTCTGCCGCGACATCAGGTCGAACGATCCCGAGATCGCCTGCATCATGCTCACCTCCTATGCCGACGACGAGGCGCTCTTCGCCGCGGTGATGGCCGGGGCGGCTGGCTACGTCCTGAAGCAGGTGGGGGGGAGCAGCCTCGTGGACAGCATCCGTAAGGTGGCCGCCGGAGAGTCGCTGCTCGATCCGGCCCTGGTCGAACGGGTCGTCGACCGGATCCACGACGGACCTGCAGAGGATCCACTCTTGGCCGGTCTCACTCCGCAGGAGCGTCGGATCCTCGACCTGGTAGCCGAGGGTCAGACCAATCGTCAGATCGCCAATGCACTGTTCCTGGCTGAGAAAACGGTGAAGAACTACGTGTCGAACCTGTTGGCCAAACTGGGAATGGAGCGTCGGACCCAGGCCGCAAGCTATGCCACACGGGTCGCTGAACGCACCGCCCAGGAACACCGGAGAGATGCCGGCGGCACGTGACCCCGGGGTGCGTGGTGGTCGATTGCAGGGGAACGCTGCCGCTCGGTGTCCCGGTTCGACCGGGCACAGAACCGTGTCCGAGGGTTAAGCGCGTCCAGGATCGACGCACGCTTCCTTGGGCGTCCGGCACGCCGATGGCGTACGTCCGGACAAGACAATAGCGCCAGGCCCGACGTCTCCCGTAGACACACGTCGACCGGTCGACCTGCACCGGGAACCGACGATCTCGGCACCATTCGGTGACTTATGGCCCTACCCACGAGAACCCCCGTGACATCCAATGGGGACAGGAGAGCGCCTGAGGTGCCGGAACAAGGAGGTCGCCATGAAGTACTCGTCGGGACATCACCAAAAAGATGAGAAGGTCCACCGCTCGAGCAGTCTGGCCATCAATCCCTACTTCATCGATGATGTCGCCCTGACCCGGAGCGAGCTCGATCAGCTCCGACGGTCTGCCGTCATGGTGATTGCGCCGCGGTAGATGAGCAGGAACGTGGCCAAAGGAGGTCCCACTCCGGTTCTTGGTCCCGAGGAGGCCGACTCTGTGGACGAGGGCACCATCGTGGTGGGCGTCGACGGTTCGGAGCACTCCCGCCTGGCCGTCAAGTGGGCCTCTGATGAGGCCGACCGACGGAGTGTCCCCCTGCGGCTGATCTTCGCGGAGACCAGCGAGCCCGAACATGTCCCACCCTGGTACGTTCCGGGCCAAGCTGCAGAGTCCGCTGGGCAGGCTGTTGTCGACGATGCCTTCGGGCTCGTGGTGACGCGCCACCCCTCGGTCGTAGCCCGGGCTGAAGTTGTTACGTGGCCTCCCGCACTCGTATTGACGGTGGCCAGCCGGGCAGCCGAGCTCTTGGTGGTCGGTGCCCGGGGTAGGGGAGGTTTCAAGGAGCTGCTCCTCGGCTCGGTCAGCGATCAGTGCATCCAGTACTCACACTGTCCGGTGGTGGTCGTGTCCGAGGATCCAGAGGCCGTCAGCGAGCCAATGGAAGGTCCGCGGATCGTGGTGGGGATCGATGGATCCTTCGGCTCGGCCCAAGCCCTTCGCTGGGCATTGGACGAAGCCCGGATCCGATCGGCAACGGTCGAAGCCCTCTACGTGTGGCAGTACCCACCGATCGGCGCTTTTGTGCTCGGTCCACCTAAGGGTTTCATGGCCCTCGGTCAGGAGATCATCGACGGAGCTGCGGCCTTCCAGAACCGGTGGGCACCTGACGTGCCTTTCATGGTGGCGGCCCATATGGGCCCCACTGTTCCATCGCTGCTCGACCGCTCCCGTGGGGCGGATCTCTTGGTTCTTGGATCCAGGGGTCACGGGAGCTTCGGTGACGCTCTCTTGGGATCCGTGGCTCACCAGTGTGCACGACACGCCCACGGTGCCGTGGTCGTCACCCGGCCACCGGTGACCGCAGCCTCGCCATGGCCTAAGAGCTCATCCTCATGGCCTAAGGGCTCATCGCCGGAAGCGGGGAAGGATCCCGTGGCCCAGGAATTTCCGGGCGCCTCGGCTTCCCGGCCGCCGGCGATGCCCGGCAAGTGGTAGCCATTGGAGAGCCAGGCGGGTTCGTAGGTGGTGCCGGAGCGCCGGAGCGCCGTCATCTTGAAGACTGGTGCACGCGGTCCCGGGTGGTAGGGAGAGACCGACCGATCGCAGGTACCGTGTCCCGATGAGGAGGCTGCCGTGACCACGATGGCCATACGCGCCGAGGGACTGACTAAGCGGTACGGCTCCACAGTCGCCTTGGATCACCTCGACCTCGAAGTTTCCCCCGGCGAGGTCCTGGGCTATCTGGGACCCAACGGTGCCGGAAAGACCACCACCATTCGACTGCTGCTCGGGTTGGCCCAGGCCAGCGAAGGTCGGGCCGAGATCTTCGGGCTCGATTGCGGGCGCCGACCCACCGAAGTTCACCGTCGTCTGGCCTTCGTCGCCGGTGAGGCGAATCTGTGGCCGGCGCTCACGGGCGAAGAGACCCTGGTGCTCCTCGGTCGCGTCCACGGTGCGGTCGACTGCACCTACCGAGACGGGCTGATCGAACGGTTTGCCTTCGATCCCACCAAGAAGGTCCGCGCCTACTCCAAGGGGAACCGGCAGAAGTTGATCCTCATCGCCGCGCTGATGACCCGACCCGACCTGTTGGTCCTCGACGAACCAACCAGCGGACTCGATCCACTCATGGAACAGGCTTTCCGGCTCAGCATCCACGAGGCGCAGGGCCGCGGCCAGACCGTCTTCCTCTCGTCGCACATCATGAGCGAGGTGGAGGCGCTTTGCGACCGGATCGCCATCCTCCGCAACGGCGCCCTGGTCGAGGTCGGGTCCCTGGCCGACATGCGCCATCTCAGCGCCCTCATCGTCGAAGCGACCTTCGCGGGTGCGGTCCCCGAACTGTCCGGGGTGCCGGGAGTCACGGTCTCCGAGGTGGCCGGGTCGCGGGTCCGGTGTCACGTCCGGGGGCCGATCGAGCCGCTACTCAAGGTGCTGGCCGGGACCGGCGTGAACGCCCTTCTCAGCCGCGAACCCTCCCTGGAGGAGCTCTTTTTGGCCCAGTACGGGACGGTCGAACCGGTGTCTCCCGGGCCACACGATGGCAGCTGACCCATTGATTAGGGGGTCCGTCTCGACCGACCGATCGCCCCAGACGGTGATCGCCAGGGTGACCGCGGCAAAGACAGTTCGATCGGGGCTGATCTGGGGTTCCATCTTCGGTCTGGCCATAGCCTCGTCGGCGGTCAGTTACACCAGGTTCTACAAGTCCCCGGCCCAGCGCGACGCCCTCGCCTCCGCCTACGGATCGAATAAGGCCACTGCCGCCCTGTTCGGGCCGGCGCCCGGGCTCCAGACGGTGGCTGGCTTCACCGTCTTCAAGATCGGCATGACCTTGATGATTGTCGGTGCGGTGTGGGGACTGCTGACCAGTACCCGTCTGCTCCGGGGCGAGGAAGACGAAGGGCGGTGGGATCTGCTGCTCGCCGGCCCCACGACAAGGCGGGAGGCTACCGCCCAGGGGTTGGTTGGTCTGTCAGCCGGGGCGATGGCCCTTTGGGCCGTAACCGCCATTGTTTCCGTGCTCATGGGTCTGGCCTCGAGTATCTCGATCGCGCCGGGGTCGGCTGTGTACTTCGCTCTGGCCATGGTGGCAACAGCGCTCATGTTCTTGGGCATCGGAGCACTGACCAGCCAACTGGCGGCCACCCGCAGACAGGCTGCCGCGTATGCCGCCGTGTTCCTCGGCGTGGCCTACGGCATCCGGCTCATCGCCGATGCCGGCGTCGGGCTCCACGGGCTGATCTGGTTGTCACCGCTCGGTTGGGTCGAGGAGCTCCGACCGCTCACCGAGCCTCAACCGCTGGCACTGCTTCCGATCTTCGGGATTACCGGGATCAGTGTGCTGGCTGCGGTCTACCTAGCCGGAAGGCGTGACGTCGGAGTCGGGATCCTCAGCGAGCGGACCGTCTACCGATCCCGGCTGCGACTGCTCAGGGGTCCCACGGGACTGTCCTTTCGGCTCACCCGATCCACCGTGATCGGCTGGTGGGTGGCCATCGGCCTCTCCGGGCTCCTCTACGGGCTGATTGCCAAGTCGGCTGGGTCCACAATCTCAGGGTCGTCGGTCCGGACCGTGTTCTCCAGACTCGGTGCCACGGGTACCGGCGCGGAAGCGGTCCTCGGAGTCTGCTTCCTCGTCATCGGTGTCCTAGTGGCCTTCGTCGGAGCGGGGCAGCTCACTGCGGCCCGGGGCGAGGAGGCTGCGGGCCGGCTCGACCACCTTCTGTCCGGACCGGTCTCCCGGACCGGCTGGCTCGGCAGTCGGCTGCTGGTGGCGCTGGCCGTCTTGGTGGTAAGCGGCATGGAGGCCGGCTTCTTCGCTTGGTTGGGGGCCGCCAGTCAGGGCTCGGGGGTCCGACTGGCCACGTTGATCGACGCCGGTCTCAATGTGGTACCAGCAGCCATCGTCATCCTCGGGATCGGCATCCTCGCCTTCGGCCTAGTACCGCGGGCAACCTCGGCGGTCGTCTACGGCTATCTCGGTTGGTCGATCTTCGTCGTGATCGTCGGCGGCATCGGTGCGGTCGACCACTGGATTCTCGACACGTCGGTGTTCCACCAGATGGCGTCAGCGCCGGCCAAGCCACCCGACTGGCCGGCGAACGGCGCGATGGTGCTGATCGGAGGAGTTGCCGCCCTCCTCGGGTCAGCAGCCTTCAGCCACCGGGACGTTCAGGGGGCCTGAACCAATAGAGACGCAACAGGATCGTCGTGCCGGCAAATCCACAGATTGTGGGCAGTCGTTCTCAGTTGGTCGTCACCTTCGGCCCGGCGCAGCTCCTAGTTGGAACGGTGGTGGAACCGGAACCGACCTCAGCCAGGGCGTGGAGGCCGAGTGCGGCCAACGGTGGCGTCAGGAGCCCACGGGCGAATCGGAGGCTCCCGTCCGAGGGGGCTCCGGTCCCGTTGCTACCCGGAGCGTCGCAATGTATGGCGTCCGGTCCTCCGAAGCGGACCCGCTGGCGTCCGTCGATGCAGTCGATGCCCTTGGCCGGCTGACAGGGAAGGTACGTCGTCCATCCCAGGCCAGGTCCAGAGATTGCCGCCGCCGCAGCGGTTTCGTAGGTCCACCCCTCCGATGACGCCAGTCCGGACATCATGACGTTGAAGGCCGGATCCCCGTTGTACCCTTCCTGCACCTGGTGCACCCAGCCTTCAGGCACGCCGGGATTCCGGGCGGGGCTGGCCGAAAGGAAGATCTTGGCCCCTCGTTCGGCCGCAAATGCTCCCATGGCCCTCAGCGACCGACGGTAGGTAGAGAGAATCTCCGACAGGCTGTACGGGGCTGTCGGCATGGTGATGCAGGCGTGGACCGACACTCCGGGGTTGCCTGTGAATGCGAGCACCACCACGCTGGGCCGTTCGGAAACGACAGTAGATCTGAATGACAGGTAGCCATCACCGAAGGGCGGTGATGCCCGATAGCCCGACCAGAGATCACATGGACTGTCGCCGACGCCGGCGAGCACCATGGTGTCTGCCTGCGTTGGCGACAGACCGGTGATATCGCTCCTGGCTGCGGCCACGAGCGAGTCTCCGACGATGAGTACCACCGGTCTGCTTGGGGCACTTGTTCGGGGTCCACCGCACGCCGCAGCGAAGGCACCTGTCGCGATTACTGCCACGACGAGCAGGAGGGCCCCCCGGCTCGTGCACTCCTCTCGAGGCGGTGGACGGACGTGCATGGCCACAGTCAACCGCCGCCAAACCTCGTTCTCCAGGGTCGAAAGCCCCTTCACGCCACCCGATGATGGACGTCCGATGACTCGCCCAGCGGCCGCACACTCCAGTGGCCTCCTGATGTCCGGGCTGCGGTAGACCCGGAACTCCACACGAAGATGACCTTCGGCCCTAGTTGATCCGGGCCTCCGGCCGTAGCGTCTATTGGGAGCGACATCGGTTGGTCGTCTGGAACCTGTTCGAGGTGACCCAAACGGAGGTTCAACGCTCACAGCAGCCGGATCTAGGAGGAAATGATGACGCTGACCGCAGACCCCGCCACCCCAGAGACTGCGCCGACGCAGAGCAGCGTCTTTGTCGCTCCCGGCCGACCGGGAAGCCTGGTCGAGGTCCTGCCCCGTTACGAGAACTTCATCGGCGGGAAGTGGGTGGCGCCGGTCAAAGGTCACTACATGGCCAATGTGAGCCCGGTAACCGGCCGGCCTTTCTGCGAGGTGGCCAAGTCGAGCGCCGAGGATGTCGAGTTGGCACTGGACGCCGCTCACGCGGCCAAAGATGCCTGGGCCGAGACCTCTCTGACCGAACGGGCAGGCGTGCTCAACGCTATCGCTGACGCCATCGAATCGAACCTTGAGATGCTGGCCGTGGCGGAAAGCTGGGAGAACGGGAAGCCTGTGCGTGAGACTCTGGCTGCCGATCTTCCCCTGGCCGTCGACCATTTCCGATACTTCGCCGGGGCGACCCGCTCACTCGAGGGCCGATCGACAGAGATCGACAAGGACACAGTGGCGTACCACTTCCATGAGCCGCTCGGGGTCGTCGGCCAGATCATCCCCTTCAACTTCCCGCTGCTCATGGCAGCTTGGAAGATCGCCCCGGCCCTTGCTGCCGGCAACTGCACTGTGGTCAAGCCGGCTTCTCCCACTCCCTGGTCGATCCTGAAACTGGCCGAGGTCATCAGCGGTGTCGTGCCACCCGGGGTGATCAACATCGTGACCGGACCTGGAGGTGAGATCGGCAAGGCATTGGCCACGAGCCCACGGATCGCCAAGATTGGATTCACCGGTGAGACAACGACCGGGCGGCTGATCATGCAGTACGCCGCCCAAAATCTCATCCCCTCCACCGTTGAGTTGGGTGGGAAGTCCCCCAACATCTTCTTCGCCGACGTGATGGATGAGGACGACGAGTTCCTCGACAAGGCGATCGAGGGCTTGGTGCTCTATGCGTTCAATAAGGGTGAGGTGTGCACCTGTCCGTCCAGGGCACTCGTCCATGAGTCGATCTACGACCGCTTCATGGAACGGTGTCTCACCAGGATCGCCAAGATTCGACAGGGCAATCCACTCGATCCTGCCACCATGATCGGACCACAAGTCTCTACCCAGCAGCTCGAGAAGATCGCTTCTTACGTCGATATTGGACGACAGGAGGGTGCCGAGTGTCTGATCGGCGGCGAACGGGCCCATCTTGGGGGCGACCTCGAGGAGGGTTACTACTTCGAACCCACCGTCCTGAAGGGCCACAACGACATGCGGGTCTTCCAGGAAGAGATCTTTGGCCCAGTGCTTGCCGTCACCACCTTCACAGACGAGGCGGACGCGCTCAGGATCGCCAACGACACGCTCTACGGACTTGGAGCCGGCGTGTGGACCCGGAACGGCAACCTGGCCTACCGAATGGGCCGGGCCATCAAGGCCGGTCGGGTGTGGACGAACTGCTACCACCTCTATCCCGCGGGGGCGGCGTTCGGGGGCTACAAGATTTCCGGGGTGGGTCGGGAGAACCACCAGATGATGCTGGATCACTATTCGCAGACCAAGAACCTCCTGGTCAGCTACAGCACCAAGCCGATGGGATTCTTCTAGGTCGAGGCCGCGACCATGGACAGCACAGAGAGGGTTCCGGGCGTTACGGCGACGCCAGCTGCACTCGTGGCCGTGGCTGATCTGGTTACCCGCCGGGGGCCGCTGATGTTCTTCCAGTCGGGCGGATGCTGTGACGGCAGCCTCCCTATGTGCTTTGACGACGGCGAACTCGTGATCGGAGATCACGATGTCCTCCTTGGCACCGTGGGTGGCTGTCCTTTCTATATCGACCACCGCCAGCACGAAGCGTGGAAACACACCCAGCTCATCCTCGATGTCGGATCGGGCGAGCCGGAGGGATTTTCGCTTCCGGCAGGCGAAGGTGGCCACTTCATCGTGCGCTCCCGGGTGTTCGACGAGGACGAACTAGTGGTCCGAGCTCAACAGGATCGATCGAATCGGAACCAGACCGAGCAGTAATGAAGGAGCAAGCCATGAAAGCAGCAGTCGTCCACTCATTCGACCAGCCTCTGCGGGTCGACGATGTCCCCAAGCCAGAAGCCGGACCCGGCCAGGTGGTCGTGAAGATCGAAACGTGCGGCGTCTGCCACACCGATATCCATGCTGCGCACGGGGATTGGCCCGTCAAGCCCAATCCTCCTTTTATCCCCGGTCACGAGGGTGTAGGTGTCGTTGAACAAGTTGGCTCCGGTGTCCGTCAGGTAACGGAAGGGGACCGCGTGGCCATCCCGTGGCTCGGCTATGCGTGTGGATCCTGCGAATACTGTGCCTCGGGTCGTGAGACTTTGTGCCTCAATCAGCAGATGACCGGCTACACGGTCAACGGCAGCTACGCCGAGTACGCGGTGGCCGAGGCCGCCTACGTCGGACACGTCCCTCAGGGAGTGGATCCCCTGGACGCAGCTCCACTCACCTGTGCCGGCGTCACGACCTACAAGGCTGTCAAGGTGTCTGGCGCTCGCTCATCCGACCTCGTGGCCATATTCGGCGTCGGAGGTCTCGGCCATCTGGCGATTCAGTACGCCCGGATCGCCGGTGCTTCGGTGGCGGCGGTCGACCTCGTCGATTCCAAGCTAACCCTTGCCGCTGAACTCGGCGCTGAGCACACCTTCAACGCTCTGGTCGAGGATCCTGCGGCAGGAATTCAGGCCATCGGAGGAGCGGACCAGGCGATCGCCCTCGCCGTCTCACCAACTGCCGTCGAACAGGCGTATCGCAGCTTGAAGCGAGGTGGCACGCTCGTGCTCGTAGGTCTCCCTGCCGACAACTTTGTCTCGCTCCCCATCTTCGAGACCGTGCTGCAGGGCATCACGATCACTGGCTCGATCGTCGGCACTCGAGTGGACCTCGCCGAGACCTTCCAACTGCACGCCGAGGGTCGGACCCGAATCATTCGGGAAACACGGCGGCTCGACGAGGTCAATGAAGCATTCGAACAGATCAAAAAGGGAGAGGTCGACGCCCGTCTCGTATTCGAGTTCCGCCACTGAAGTCCAAGTCGTGGCTGTATGTTGCCGCCGCCGGATTCACTCCTGTGGCACTCCTCCGAGCAGCCCGATGTCATCCACGACGGACGACGAGCGCTTACCGGAGCCAGGGCACTGCTGATCCCAGCAGGTGGGGTGAGGCACATCGCCAGCCGGATCTAACCGAGTCGTGAGTCCAGCCTCCGGAGGTTCTGTGTCCCGTGGACGAACAAGTCAGGTTGCGACGTTCGAGCTGCGGAAGGCCACCGGCGTTCCCCTGGATTTAAAGGTATGGGTGGCGCCCGTGCTGAAGCTGGTCAGGTGGACGTCATCGCTCAGCGGGGCGGGGGTTGCGCCTCGAACCACCTCGACGACCAGGCTTCCGCCATCCGACACCGCCTCGAAGTGGAGGTGAGGGTCGATCTCCCAAACCATGGCGTCGAGGGGCGCCAAGTGGTCACCGTCGAGAAGAGAGGGCCAGGCTCCATCGGCCGTGGCTGCGGTGTCTCGGTCCAGGGTAACGACAAGCCGATCATCATCGAGATGCACATCGCAATGCACGTACTCGTAGGGCTGCAGGGCGGGATGCAGGGCTACCAGACGAGCAGCACCGGCCAGCGTGGGGGGAAGGCCGAGCGCGTCCCGGAGACGTGCGGCCACCACCCCGGCCACGCCCGCGAACTGCCGTCGACCGAATTCGGCAACGGCATCGGGACCTCCCGCCCGGCGGCCGGTGGCGGCCAGAAACGACAAGACAAGCAGATGGCCCTGCAGGCAGACTTCGTCGATGGTCCGCCGTAGGGCCGAGGCCGACCATTCGGAGAACTGCAGGTCTGCGACCAGGGGTCCGGTGTAGTCGTGTCGCCCCGGGTCGCTGGTGTCGATCGGGGCCAACACCAAGGTGGCTGCTCGGGTGGCCGCCATGGCCTCAGCCTCTGCCGGTATGGGCAGCTCGGGATGGGTCTCAGCAATGGTGACGGTCCAGTGGCACGCCGGTGTTCGACCGGCAGGCACTCGGGGTGGGCGGTGGATCGGGCGCATCTGCGCACGGGGGTTCGTGGCGATAGCGGTGGCGTCGAAAGTCGGGTCTTCGATGTCATGGCACATGGCGACCACGAAGTCCGTTCCCATGGGTTCGACATCCATGAGGGCCCCGCAGTGGTCGAGCCAGAACTCGCCGTGGTCGTGGTCGGTGATCAGGTAACGGAAGTCCATGAACTGAGGAGGCGCCCCGATGTCAAGTTGCAGCCCCTTGAAAATGGTCTCCACCGAGTCGCCCTCGAAACCCAGAGCCCGTTGCATCCGCCTTGTGTAGACGGGGCTGGCTCCCATCCATTCCTCGATGGCGATGTCCCGCATACCCTCGCGTCCGAAGGCCCCAATGAGATGGGGCATGCCAGCGCGGTCGATCAGATGGCCAGCCAGGAGGTACTCCGGGGTCAGCAGGGCCAACTCCTCCTGCGTCAGCTCCGAAAGACCATTGACCGTTGTCATTGCGCGTCCCCCTTCATCGGGTCACTCGATTTGCTCGGTGAGATATGGATTCCTCGCCCGGTGATCAGAGGGAGGTCGAGAAAGGTTCGAACTCCCGGCTCCGCCGCACACACCACAGGTACGGCATTCACGGCGTGCATCGCCGTGGCCACCGAGGACGCATCGACATGGGCCTTGACCGGCAGTGCGCTCGCGGGATCGAGACTCCCCAGGGCAAGCATGCTCAGACGAATCGAGGGCGACCCTTCGATATCGACGGACCAACCATCGGGTCGTCGGGAGGGATAGGTTCCCGGACGGTCGCCACCGACCCACCACCAGGTGTCGATCGAAAGCAGATCCCGGCCCTCAGCGACGCCAGCCCAACGGAAATGCTGGCCACTGACCGTGCCGGCCTCCACGGTGCCGGACAGAATATCGATCGGCTCGTCGGCGACCAGTAGATCCTGCGATTCCGTACACCCCTCGAGATCCACTCCCAGGCCTGCCGCCACCATGTAGATGGACTCCTTGAAATAGCCACTCATGGTGCGTGCGTAGGGATTGGAGGCCAAGGTGGCGTCGTCCGGCGATGCACCGAATCGTGCGTTGTCGAAGACCATGGCCCGAGACTCGAGCAGGGACCAGTTCCCCACCTCGTGCACTTCGATGTGATCGAGCGATCGCATCAGTCCACCAGCGGTGAGGACCAGGAGGTCGGCGACAAAGCCAGGGTTGATGCCCGTCCCGTGCACGGAGGTCCCCCCGCGCCGACACGCCTCGGTGAGGGGGTCGACCACGGACGGGCCATAGGCAGGTGGGTAGAAGAGGAACGGGGTGGCCACCACGTTTGCCCCCCCGGCCAGAAGGCCGCAGACCTCCTCGAGATCGGGGATGCGGGGTGTGTAGCAGACGGCATCAACATCGGCGGTCACTGCGGCGGCGCGATCCCTTGTGGCCTTGATGCCTGTCTGAGGCAGACCGCAGAGATCGCCGGCATCAACGCCGTCCTTCTCGGCCGAGTACACCACCACGCCGGCCAGGTCGAGGTCGGGGTGCTCGATGATCGCCCGCAGCGCCTCCCGGCCGACCGGCCCGGTGGCCCACTGGACAACTCGAAGCCCCATGGAACCGCTCAGTCCGCTTCGATGAGGCGGGCCACCGTCTCCATCCGGGGGACTACCTCGAGAAAGTCCCGGTTACCCGTTCCGGCGAACATCATCGCCCCGCTGTAGGCCATGAACAGCGTGTCGACGACATCGGGATCGTCGAATGGGCCCAGTGCTGTCCGGAACCGATCGATCAACACCCTGG
Source organism: uncultured Acidimicrobiaceae bacterium (assembly GCA_963738545.1). GTDB lineage: Bacteria > Actinomycetota > Acidimicrobiia > Acidimicrobiales > RAAP-2 > Bog-756. Next base: position 174,031 of record CAVTXA010000003.1, on the reverse strand, counting down.
CCACGGCCCCTCGGAGACGACGGACATCGGGCTCGTCGGAGAGGATCGACACGAAGATAGATCGGGCCAGTGCCGGGTTCACGGTCAGCATCGCCGCTGGGGCCACCACGGCAGCCCGGACCCGGCCCACGAATGTTTCATTGGCCCCAATCTCGGGCGCCGGCAACGACTGCATCTGTCGCCAGTACAGCTCGGAGATGAGGTGAGCCTTCGAGGTGAAGTAGCTGTAGGCGGTGGTATGGGTGACACCGGCCCGCTGGGCCACAGCGCGGATCGTCAGCTTGTCGTAGCCCGTATCGCCCAACTCGGTGAGCCCGGCATCGAGTAGCGCGACGACGGTCAGGGACTGGCGCTCGGACAGTGACTGGCGGGGTCGTATCGACGTGAGCGGGCTGTCTTCGATGCGAGTCATGGCTGTTTTCCGGAGGGGTGAAGAACGTGCGCTCGGGTCATGGATCATCCCAGACGCACGTTGTAGGGGCTGATCCCGCAGGAGTCCGACACCATCTCTTCAAAGGTTGACACATGTAAACCTCTCTGGCAAGGTGACGTTGCGTCAGAGAGTCGTGGGCTCCGCAAGGGGTTTGGCCAATGGCTGTGGAGCAGGACTGGGGGAGCGGGTGCGAGTGGAGCGAGACGGGATCGTCGATGTGCTGGTCCGCTACGCCAGGGCCATCGACACCCAGGATTGGGATCTGTTCGCTACGTGCTTCACCGACGACGTTGTCGCCGACTACGGCGACATAGGTAGTTGGCACGGCTTGGACAGCCTTACCGCCTTCATGGTCGATGCTCACGCCGGGATGGCCGCAACCCAGCACCTGCTGTCGAACTTCCAGATCGAGACGGAGGGTGACCGGGCCGAATCGGTGACCTATGTCCACGCCGTCACGGTTCTGGCCAACCACCGTGACGACTGGATCGACACCGTTGGGCTCTACGAAGATCGGCTCCACAACGGATTCGGAGGGTGGCGCGTCTCCAGTCGGAACTTTCGGGCGACGCGGACAATCCTCAGTCCGTCGCTGGCCGTCGGTCGCCGTGGACCGCATGGCCCTGAGGCCGGGTCGTGAGCACCCGGGTCGGCTTTATCGGGGTCGGCCTCATTGGTCGGCCCCTGGTCGAGAGCATGTTGCGCGCCGGGCTCAGGCCGACCGTGTACGACCTCGATCCGGAACCACTCCAAGCTGTGGTCGACAACGGAGCGGCTGGCGCACGATCGATCGCCGAGGTGGCCCAAGCCGCTGACGTGGTGGGAGTCTGCGTTCCCGCCGATGCCCACGTTCGTTCGGTGCTCGAAGGGCCTGAGGGACTGCTCGCCAACCTGTCCGCCGGTGCGGTCGTGGCCATCCACAGCACCGTGCTCCCCGAGACGATCTTCTGGGCCGCCGATGCAGCAGCCAGGCACCGGGTCAGGGTGGTTGAGGCGTGCCTGACGGGTGGACATTTCGCCGCTACGGAAGGGCGCACGACGTTCCTGCTCGGCGGCGCGCCCGATGACATCGCAGCACTCGATCCGATCCTGTCGGCCTGTGGCGAGACACTGGTCCGGGCCGGACCACTGGGGAACGCCAATCTGCTGAAACTGTGCTTGAACCTCCAGACCTACGTGGCCCATCTCGGGGTCGCCGAGGCGGTCCGCTTGGCCAAGGATCTCGATCTCCCGGTCGCGGGCCTGAAGGAGGCGATGCTGGCCAATGGTCAGCTGGGTGAGATGGCCGCGAGTTTCTTCGGGCTTCACGAACTCGCCGACGACATCGTCACCGACCGGAACATCCTTCCCATGCGGCGCACCTCGGGCGCCATCATCGTGAAGGACCTGGAGCTCATGCGTATGGTCGGTGAACAGAAGGACGTCGACCTTCCCGCCCGCGACCTCGCCGCATCAGAGTTCTATCGGACCTACAGGCTGCCGATCGAGGCCGACGATCCAGACTCCTCCGTCACGTCATGATCGACGGACTGGCGACTCCCTGATGAAAGAAGTACCCATGGCTGAGGAACCGCCAGCACCCTATGACCGTGGACTCGAGGTTCTGCGCGATATCTACGCGGGGGACGTCGTCACCCTTCCCGAGGGGACCATGGCGTTCAACGATGTCATGATCCAGACCCTGTTTGACCAGGTCTGGCGGCGTGGGGTGCTCGATGTTCGGACCCGGCGCATGCTCCTCATGGGCGTCATCGCCGCTAACGGTCAGGTCGACACATGGAAGGTTCAGGCACGGGCCTCGCTCAAGCGAGGCGAACTCACCCCTGATGAACTCCGTGAGACCCTGGTCATGCTTGCCCCCTATGCCGGCTATCCGAATATCGCGGGACTCGTCGTCCCGTGTGAGGAGGTCATCGGCACCTGGATCGCTGACGGCTCTCCCCACTGGGAAGACGGAGAGGGACACCACTAAGTCCGACAGCAGGCTCCACCGGCACCTGATTGCGAATGCGCCCGGCTATGCCGATACCGATGCAGGCGTTTACCTAGGACCGCCTCACGATGACATCGACCAAAGCGCCGATGTGGTGGCTTGACACTTGTTCTTACACCTGGAAAGATCTCGATCGGCCAGTCACATCGGCTGGCTTTACGAGCGGGCCGACCTCGATCGGGGCCCGGGCCGCTCGGCAGTCTGCACCTCGGGGGAGGGGGCATGATGATCAATCCCGAACGAGAGATGTCCTTCGTTCATCTCCGGAACGGCGCGACGTTCGCCTCGGTCATCGGAGGTGCGGCGTCGCTGCCGGTAGTGACCTCACCGGTAAGGGCTGCGTCCTCGACGGGAGGGGTCTCGCCATGGGGGCGATGAGGCGGGCGGTCCGCATGGGGATCCTCGCTGCGGTCCTTGTCCTCGGGTGCGGACTCTTCGGCGTTGGGCCGGCCGGAGCGTCGACCCCCACCCGTGGCTTTGACGGCAAGACCATCACGGTGGCCGGTCTGTTTCCCAAGGCCAGCTTCACCGGCGCCGAAGTCGGCACCGAGGCCTACTTCCAGCAGCTCAACAGGACGAACTATCTGAAGGGCGTGAAGATCAAGTTTCTCACGGTCACCGACGATCAGTCCGATCCCGCGGTCGCGCTCACTGCGGCACGACAGCTGGTCACTCAGTATCAGGTGTTCGCCATCGTCCCTGACCTTTCAGCGGTGAATCCGGTCACCTACCTGACGGCCCAGAAGGTGCCTTACGTCGGTGAGGCGTTCGACGGAACCTATTGCAGTGCAAAGCCGTCGACGTCACTGTGGGGATTCGGGTACAACGGCTGCCTCCTCCCGTCGGATCCTTCTCGGGTGCCGGATGGCTACGCCACTCTCTACCGCTACGTGCAGGCGAAGACGGGAAACGCCCATCCAACCGTTGCCCTGTTCTCGGCCAACAACGCGTCCGGGGCGCAGGCGGCCAAGCTGCAGACGGTCTCGTTCAAGGGTGCCGGCTTCGACGTTGTCTACGCACGAGCCGCCATCCCCCCGGTCGCCAGTGACTACACGCCCTACGTCCAGCAGCTCATGACGGCGGCGAATGGCAAGCAGCCCTCCACGGTGTACTGCCTCTTGGCGGTGCAGTGTGTGGCCATATGGAAGGACCTCCAGAACTCGGGGTTCACCGGCACCTACGGCACGCCCTTGGGCTCGGTTCCAGCCCTCACAGCGGGCCTTCAGGGAACGGTTTCCAGCGCCTTCTACAACGTTGCACCCAATGCAGGGCTCACCGCCATGACCAAGGCGATCGATGCGGTCGCCCCCGGGACGCAGCTGGCTGGCTATTCGAATGTTCCGGGCTACTTCGCAGCGTCGATGTTCGCCCTGGCTGTCCACAATGTGCAGGCCAAGAGACAGGCGATCACCCCGACCAATGTGCAAAAGGCCCTCGCCGTCATCAAGTGGCAGATCCCGGGACTGGTCGGTCCCATCACGTATCCGGCCTCGACGGTCGAGCCGACCCCGTTCTGCGGGACGTTCATTGCCTACACGGGCGGAAGTATCAAGGTCGTCACTCCCTACGGCTGCTCCAACAAATCGTTCAAGGTCACCGCCCAGGCCGAGAAGACCGGGTGAGCACTCCCTTGTGACGGGCCCGGCGTTCTGAGCCTTCCCCTCTGCTAAATCCGCGCTGAGGGCGCGGGTAACTTCGCGTGACAGGTGGACCTGCTGTTCCACCACTCGACCAGGCCGGGGTCGGCACGCCCCCATGAGCGAGGGTCTCGACCACCTCGCCGGTCGTCCGAGCCGGTACAGGTTTCGGAATGTCGCTACCCCTTCAACCGCCGTCGAGCAGGATGAGCTCTCCGTTCAGGTAGGACGACGCGTCACTGCCCAGAAAGAGCGCGGTGCCCACGATCTCTTCGGCGGACGCGATCCGACCCAGGGCCACATGGCCGGCCATCTGGGCCTGCAGCTCCGGAGTGGGAAGCGATGCGTGGAGACTGTCTGTGTGAAAGGTGCCGCACACGATGGCATTGACGCGGACGCCCCTTGGGCCTAACTCGTCGGCCGCCGCCTTGGTGAGTGCGTTCAACCCAGCCTTGGCCGCGGCATAGACCACGGTGAACGCCGTGGGGTGCAATGAAGCCTTGGAGCTGATGTTGATGATCGAGCTTCCGGGGCTCATGTGCTCGGCGGCCAGCGCCGTCAAGCGAAGCGGTCCCTTGAGGTTGACGGCGACCGTCTTGTCGAAAAGTTCGCCGGTCACGTCCAGCAGCGATGGTGGTACCGGAGCGATGCCAGCGTTGTTCACCAGGACATCGATCCGGCCGAAGGCAGCGACGGTGGCGTTGATGAGTTCGGCACAGTCGTCCCAATCGCCGACATGACACCGCACCGCGAGTGCATGGTGCCCGAAGGCCCGGGCCTCGGCGGCAACCTCCTCGCAGGGACCGAACTTGCGGCTAGCCACGACGACATCGGCACCCGCTTCGGCGAACCCCAGCGCCATGGCCCGCCCCAGTCCCTTGCTCCCTCCGGTGACGACCACGACTTTACCGCGGGCATCCAAGGTGGGAATCGTCATGGGTCTACCGTCCATCCGCTCATGATCCCATCGACGATGTAGCGAATGTGAAGATCGAAGAGTGTGTCGATCTCGGTGGCATCGACGCCCCCGGGGTGGCCACCGGGGCGGGTTCGACGCCGGCCCCTCGGTGGTGGTTCCACGCCGGATTCGACTGCCCCGAAGCCGACGGTGGCCCACATGAGGAGGCGACACCCTTGGACGGCGGCGTCAGCGGGCAACCCATCGGCCCGCATGGCTTCGACCAGGGGGCGCGACGCCTCGACATAGACCTCCCGACCCGTGCTCAGGATGATTCGGCTGTCGCGGGCCTTGCGGAGGCGGGCCCGGAGCTCGCGTGCCCACCGCACCGCGTACCGGTCCCAGGATTCCCCGGCTGCATTGGGTGGAGCCAGGTCGATGAGCACCCGGTCGGCGATGGCCTCGACGAGTGCCTTCTTGTTCCCGATCCGGCTGTACAGGGGAACCGGGGACACGCCGAGACGCGCCGAGACACTACGCATGCTGACGGCGTCCAGACCGGACTCCTCGAAGATCTCGACCGCCGCGGTGACGATCTCTTCGGCGTCCAGGTCGAAGTCCGGGGCCTGGGTCATCGGATCACCGCACCATGACAAGCTTGCCGAGCACCATGCGGTCGGCTACGGACTGGGCGGCAGCCGCCAGTCCCTCGAACGGGATCTTGGCGGTGACTGCGTTGTGGAGTCGGCCGTCCGCCACCAGGCCAGCCAGGCTGGCATGGATGTCCTCGAGCTCTCCTCGGCCGTAGCCACCGGCGAATACCCCGATGAGCGAGGTGTTGGTCATGACCAACTGGATGGTGGACAGGCTCGGCCACTCCCCACTGGCGAACCCGACGGACAAGAGGCGCCCGTTGCGGGCCAGTGCACCGGCAGCGTCCTCGGCCAGCGAACCTCCGACCGGGTCGTAGACTAGATCGACACCTCGCCCGCCGGTCGGCTTCCTCAGCTCCGGCGCTATCGGCCCATCCCGGTGGATGACGGTGGCTTCTGCACCCAGCGAGCGGCAGAAGGCGGCCCGCTCCTCGTCGCTGACCACGGCGATGACCCTGGCCCCGAGGGCGCACCCGAGCTGCACGGCCGCGGCACCGCTTCCGCCGGCGGCCCCGAGCACCACCAACCAGTCACCGGAGGCACATCGGCCGCGGTCGACGAGCCCGATCCACCCCGTGAGGTGTGGGATCCAGAATCCGGCGGCCTCGGCGTCATCCATTCCGGGGGGAACGGCGAAGGCCGACTCCGCTAGCACCAGGCACTCCTCGGCAAAGGAGCCGCACCCCTCGTAGAACACGGTCACGCCCATGACCAACGTACCGATGGTCAGATCGACTCCCTCGCCCACGGCGGTAACGGTGCCGGTCGCCTCCTGTCCCGGGGTGAACGGGAGCGGAGGCGTCAGCGGATAGGTGCCCCGGCACATCAACACGTCGGGCAGACCGATGCCGGCCGCCGTCACCCGGATCCGTGCCTGCCCGGGACCCGGCTCGGGTATGTCGACGTCGACCAGTTGGAGCACGTCGGCCGGCTCACCTGTGCCGATCGCCTGCCAGGCTTGCATCTTCGGGGTCATGGCCATTCTCCTCGGTCGATGATGGTGCGGGCACTTGTGAGCAGCACGTCGACTTGGGCGCCGAAGTACTGGTGGACCGGCTTGTCGGACACGCCCCGTTGGAACTTGGCGTAGCTTCCCTCGAGCACGATGGCCAGCTTCCACCGGGCAAATACGTCATACCAAGTGATCGCGGTGACGTCACGGCCCGAGCCGGCGGCGTAGCGCTCACACAGGGTGCGCCGGTCAGGGAGGCGAGCCGTGGCAAACCTCGGCTCGTTGGCCATGCCCAGACGCAGGGTGCCCTCAGGCCCCGGGTGGAAGATGAGCGCCCACGCCAGGTCGACAATCGGGTCGCCGATGCCCGCCATCTCCCAGTCGACGACAGCCAACAGCCGCGGGGGTGACTCCGGTGCGAACAGTACGTTGTCCAACTTGTAGTCACCGTGACACAGGGTGCTCGGCTGACCGCCCGGACGGTTCGTCTCCAACCAGGCAGCCACATCGCGAGCAGCAGCGAGTTCCCGACCGCCATAAGAGTCGAGTTGGGTGAGCCACCGTGCGAGCTGGTGCGCCAGGTAGTCGTCGACGTGAGCCAGATCGCCCAGGCCGCAGGACCGCCAGTCCACGGCATGGATGGCCACGAGGACGTCGACGAGCTCCTCGAGGGCCCGGCCGTGTACCTCGGGTGCCGCCACCCATGCTTCGGGTACGGCCTTCAAGATGGGCTTCCCCTCGATGCGGTCCATCACGTAGAACGGAGCGCCGAAAACCTCCGGATCACCACAGGCGACCACGGGTCGGGCAATAGGCACCGGGGTGTCCTTGATGGCGTCGAGGATGCGGAACTCGCGCAACACGTCATGAGCCGTGGAGGAGCTGGCATGCTTCGGTGCCCGTCGCAGCACCCACCGGTCGGGTCCGCGGTCGACGGCGAAGATCTCGCACGAACCTCCCCCGATCATGGGCGTGATCCGGATGGAGATCCGGTCTCCTCGAGCATCGTTGAAATAGGCCTCCAAACGCTCGTCGGTCATCGGACCGCACCCAATCCGACGACGTCGAGGACCTCGCCCAATGCCGTGATCACGGAGTCGGGGTACGCCCCACCGGGGTCGGCGCCGTGTCGTGGCGCCAGCCACGCCGTGCTCATGCCGAGCGCTGCCGGCCCTTCGACGTCGTGACGGAGGCTGTCCCCCACAAAGAGCGCCTGGTCCGGCCCAATGCCCGCCTTGGCTAGGGCCAGGAGGTAGATGGCGGGATCAGGCTTGCAGGAGTTGGCCTCCTCCGAGCTCGTCCAGGCATCGATCGCGCCGAACAGGTCGAGTCGTTCGAGCATGGGTTCGAACTGCTCGTCGTCGATGTTCGAAACGATCTGCACGTGGATCGACGATCGCTGCAGGGTAGCCAGTGTCTCCAAGCAGCCGGGCCGCAGTACGGCCTCTTCGATGGTGGCCCGGTGCTGGCGATCGACGGCCTCGTCGGCGGTGGCCTCATCGATCGTGCCGCCGAGGGTGATGGCGGTGGCGACAAAGGCGGCGCGGAACAGGGTGCGGTGCAGGTAGGAGGCCTGCACGGCCACGGCCCGGTAGGCCACCTCCATGCCCCGGCGGTAGGCGGCCCGCAGTTCCCGGTCGGTGGCCTCGACGCCGGCCTCGCGGGCCACAAACCGCAGCTGGCGGAGGTGCGCGTCGCGCAGGGCCTGATCGTCGAAGAGGGTACCGGCGAAGTCGAAGAGGACGGCCCTCACGACACCCCGGCGAGAGCGCGTAGCTCGGCCCACTTCTGCTCGGCGAACGGGCGCCGACTCGGGAGGTGCTCGCTCGGCCACCCCTCCACCGGCGTGTAGCCCTTGAGGAGGCTACGGGCGAGGACCGATTTGTGCAGCTCGTCGGGGCCGTCCCCGATCGGGCCGAAGCGAGTGGACCGGTACCACCCTTCGACCGGGAGGTCACTCGAGTAGCCGAGAGCGCCGCACACCTGGATGGTGCGATCGAGTACCTCGAGAACGACCTTGGACACGTGGGCCTTTACCATGCCGAGGTCAGCCCGCACTTCGGCCGAGCCGAGCTTGTCCATCTTCCAGGCCGTTTGGAAGGTAAGCAACCGTGCCGACTGGATCTCCATGTGAGACAGTGCGATGTAGTCCTGGATCATCTGGTGGTGTCCGAGAAGGTGTCCGTGGGAGCGCCGCGACACGGCCCGTTCGCACATGATGTCGAGCGAGCGTTGTGCCTGGCCCAGCCAACGCATGGCGTGGTGGATCCGTCCTCCGCCAAGTCTCTGCTGGGCGAGAACGAACCCCTCGCCGGGTTGCCCGATCAGGTGATCGGCGGGCACGCGACAGTCACGAAAGACGAGTTCGGCGTGGTTGCCGATACGGCCATAGGTGGGGTCCGGGTGGGCCATCGTGCCGATATCACGCACGATCTCCATGCCGCGTGTTCCTGTCGGGACGACGAACACCGATGCGTGGCGATGCGGCCGGCCTTCGGGGTTGGTCTCGGCGAAGACGAGGACGATGTCGGCCACCGAGGCGTTAGTGATGAACCACTTGTGGCCGTCGATCACCCACTCGTCGCCGTCCCTGGTGGCCGTCGTGCCGATGACGGTCGGGTCCGCCCCGGCCAGAAAGGGCTCGGTCAGGGCGAAGGCACTGGATATCTCACCCCGCAGGTTGGGCCACAGCCATCGCTCCTTCTGGGCGTCAGTGGCACCGTGGGCCAGCAGCTCCATGTTCCCGCTATCCGGCGCCTGCACCCCGAAGATCGTCATCGACAGCATGCAGCGGCCGATGATCTCGGACATCAGGGCCAGTTTGAGCTGACCGAGCCCCTCACCGCCGAGCTTCGGGTCGAGGAAGGCGCCCCACAGGCCCTGGGCCTTGACCTGGTCCTGGAGATGCACCTTGACCACGTTCCACTCGTCAGCGGGCAGCTCATCGTAGATGGGCTCGAGCGGGATCAGCTCTCGGTCGATGAAGGCCCGCATCCAGGTGAGCTGCTTCTCGAACTCGGGATCCGTCTCGAAGTCCCATGCCATACGCTGCTCCGGTCCTTCCCTTAATCACAGTGTAATCTCAGCGTAACGGTAGTTCAGGCTACGAGCGGAGGCACACATGGAGCTCTCGAACGGTTCGGTCGCCGTCGTCACCGGAGCGGCGAGTGGCATCGGTGCGGCGCTCGGTCGATCCTTCGCCGCTTCGGGATGCTCGGTCGTGTTGGCCGATGTTGACGGGGTTGCCCTCGAGGCCGTGGCTGCCACCATTACAGGGGAGGTGCTCCCCGTGGTCACCGACGTGAGCGTCGCCGCCGACCTCGAGCACCTGGCCGAGGCTGCGTACGACCGATTCGGCGCAGTCCACATCCTGTGTAATAACGCCGGGGTCTCGACGTTCAACCCGGTCGTGGCCCAATCACTCGACGATTGGCGTTGGGTGTTGGGGGTGAATCTCTGGGGGGTGATTCACGGGGTGCAGGCCTTCCTTCCGAGAATGATGGCTCAAGGACAACCGGCGCACATCGTGAACACGTCATCGCTGGCCGGCGTAGTCAGCGGACTGCCGTCGCTGGGCCCGTACAACGTCAGCAAGGTAGGTGTCGTCGCGCTCAGCGAGACGCTCCGTATGGAGCTGGCCATGGCCGGCTCGTCCGTCAGCGTCAGCGTCTTGTGCCCCGGGAGCACACCTACCCGGATTTTGGAAAGTGAACGCAACCGGCCGACGGAGCTCGGCAGGGAACGGCGCGTGCCCGACGGCGACCAGATGCTGGATGCTGTTCGGTCGGGATTCGACGGCCCGGGTGCGCGTTCCGCTGACGAGGTCGCGGTCGACGTGCTCGACGGAGTGCGTACCGGCCAATTCTGGATCATCACGAGTGGGGAAATGCGTGAGCTGGTTTCGTCGCGATTTCGCGAGATTGATAGTTCTACGCCACAACTCTGAGAAGTCGGCTACCCGAGCGATCGGTCCTGGCTACTCGGAGCTGGCGGCCATCGTCGGTAGATGGTGGATTTGCTCACAGGCAGATCCCAGTCATCAGACCACGGCGAGAGTCAGACCCCGGCAGATCCAGGCCCCCCGTGGATGTAGAGGGTCTGGCCCGAGCAGAAACTGGACGCGTCAGAGGCAAAGAAAAGTACTCCGTAGCCGATCTCTTCGGGCTCACCGAGTCGGCCGGACGCATTGGTCATGCCGATCGCGTCCGGATCGATTCCGTATCGTTCGGCGTCTTCAAGCAATGTGGCCGCTCGAACGGCGCCGACGGCAATTGCATTCACCCTTACGCCCCTTGGGGTCCAGGCCGACGCCATCGAGCCGGTGAGATTGTTCACACCGGCCTTGGCCGCTCCGTAGGGGGCTGCCTGTGGCATGGCAAGGAGACTGGCCCCCGAGGAAATGTTGACGATTGAGCCCTTCCCTTGCTCAAGCATCGGTCCGGCGGCGGCTCGCGAAAGGAACCACACGCTGCTGAGGTTGAGTGCGAGAACCTGCAGCCACTCCTCCTCGGTCCACTTGGACAACGATTTGGTCTGTGCTCCGCCGGCACAGTTCACAAGAATGTCGACGCGGCCGAATTCCTGGACGGTGGTGTCGACAAGTCGGTCACACTCTTGGGCGGTCGTGACATCCATCGGGACGCTGAACGCCCGGTGGCCCTGCGTCTCGATCTCCTTAGCCGTCGATTCCAAGGGATCCGGCCTTCGACCGGCGAGTACAACAGACGCGCCATGTTCAGCGAGAACAAGTGCGGTGCCTCGGCCGATGCCTGTTCCACCACCAGTGATGATGGCAACTCGGCCGTCCAGGGAAAACCGATCGCTCATGTAACTGCTCCTCCGTTGGCGGCGATGACTTGACCGGTGATGTAACTCGCCGCATCCGAGCACAGAAATCCACACACCGAGGCGATGTCGTCACCTGTGCCAAGCCGCCCTGCGGGGATCATCCTGGCCAGAATTTCGGCCTTGGGAAGGAACTTGGACTCCTGAGCAGAGCGGAGCATCGGTGTGTCAACAGTGAATGGCGGGATCGTATTCGCGGTGATTCCCTTGGCGGCATACTCCAGGGCCACGGTCTTGGTAAGCGCGATGACCCCGCCCTTTGAGGCAGAGTAGTGGCCCTGCCTCGGTGAGCCAGTCTGGCCAGCAGCGGACGATATGGTGACGATTCGGCCCCAACCCGCCGCCACCATGTCGGGAATCGCTGACTGTATGCAGTTGAAGGTGCCTGTCAGATTCACAGCCAAAGCCTGGCTCCACGCATCTAGCGTTATTGCTTCGAATGGCACGAACCCAGAGACGGCAGCGCTGGTGACGAGTATTTCGATTGGTCCAAGTGCACTTCGCACCTCGTTGAACTCCCGATCGACAGCCGATCGGTCAGACACGTCCACTAGGGAGGCAAGAGCCCGAGCTCCGTCAGAGCGCAGCGTCTCCACGGCGCTTAGCGCTGCGTCACGATCGACGTCGAGGACGGCCACTCGTCTTCCCTGTCGCGCCAGATGCTGGCAGATCGAAAGACCCAGACCGGATCCGCCACCAGTGACCACTGCAACACGATTTGACTCCACGCCCCCTCCATCCGTCAGTGGTTTCCATACGACTGTATAGCAGAATACGATACAGTCGTATGGCAAACCTGGAGGAGGACTTTTGCATCGAAACGATCTCTACTACGACCCCTATGACCTGGAGATCGACGCCGACCCCTACCCGACGTACCGGCGGCTGCGAGACGAGGCACCCCTGTACTACAACGAGCGCTACGACTTCTGGGGTCTGAGCCGATGTGCTGATGTGATCGACGCTCTCCGGGACATCAAACGGCTGAGCTCCGCCAAAGGGGACATACTTGAAGTGGTCAAGGCGGAACCGGACATGCCTCTCGGCGTCTTCATCAACGAGGATCCACCGCTACACACGGTCCATCGGGCGCTCGTCTCTCGGGCATTCACTCCGAAGAAGATGAGGTTACTGGAAGACAAGGTGCGGTCCTTCTGTGCGGCATGTCTGGATCCACTCGAGGGCTCAGATCGATTCGACTTTGTCCTCGACCTCGGGGCTGAGTTGCCGATGCGGACGATCGGCATGTTGGTCGGTATTCCCGATGCCGACCAGCCATCGGTGCGGGCTCAAGCTCAACACAACCTGCGAAACAGGCCGGGCGAACCGTTGCCGGTGAAAAAGGATCGTTACTTCGACGGCAATCTCTTCGCGGAGTATGTCGAATGGCGCGAGAAAAATCCTTCGGACGATCTCATTACGGATCTGCTGCACGTCGAATTCGAGGACATCAACAGTGTGACCCGACGGCTCACCAAAGAGGAGATTCTGATCTTCCTAGCGGTGATCGCCGGTGCTGGTGTCGAAACGACGGGACGGCTGTTCGGCTGGATGGGCAAGGTACTGGCCGAGCATCCCGACCAGCGGAGGGAGGTGGCCGGGGACCGCTCCCTCATTCCGAACACCATCGACGAACTACTGCGCTATGAGCCGCCGGGGCCGCACGTCGCCCGTTACGTGACCGAGGATATCGACTACCACGGCCAGACCGTGTCGGCGGGAAGCGCCCTACTCCTGATGCTCGCCTCGGCTAACCGAGACGAACGTCGATTCGAGAATCCTGACCGTTTCGACATCCACCGCGACATTGGTCAACTTGCCACTTTTGGCTATGGTGCCCACTTCTGTCTAGGAGCGGCGCTGGCCCGACTCGAAGGTCGTATCGCACTCGACGAAGTGTTGAATCGATTTCCCGAGTGGGATGTCGACCTAATCACCGCCCGCCGAGCGCCCACGTCCACGGTGCGCGGGTGGGACTCAATGCCGGCCGTGATCGCATGGTGAACCATGACCGGGCCGCCGCGACGTACTACGCCGGTCTCTTTTGCCGTCGGGCCGAGGACTTGGGTCGCTCCGGCGATCCGCTCGATGGCTCCGCTGCTTCGAGATACTTCTCGAATGCCTCGATCACCTCACCATGGGCTGTCGCCAGCCCTACGCCCCGTTCAAGTCGGAGCAGTTTGGGGATGCCGGTCAGTAAGTACAGAAGGGCCTCTGGCGACAGATCAATACTGTCGACCTTTCGGCCGTCGAACTTCCTCTCGAGGGCGGACAGTTGAAGTCGCCTGACTTGCTCGGTCACCTCGGCGATCTCCGATCGGATGGATTTTCGATGGTTGCCCAATGCCAGAAACTCGGTGGTGAGAGCCGATGTTGACTCCTCGCGGCTGTACTCCCAAAGCACCCGAAGGGGCTGGTCCGACCTCGTATCCAACGCCTTGGCCAGGCGCTGGAGATTCTGTTGGGAGCGGCGCCGTATCGCTGCCACGAACAGGTCATCGAGTGTCGGGAAGTAGTACTGAACCAGTCCTGGTGTGCCCGCCGCTTTGGCAGCCAGGGCTCGATAGGTCACGCTGGCATAGCCCGTCTCCAGCATCAGCTTCTCGACACAATCGAGCAGGAAATCCCTTGTCTTCGAAGTCGCAGCGCCCACGCGCCGAGGGGATGCCATGCCCAACCTCGCTCTCTCATTCGGTTCGAGTACTTTCGCAGCAACCCACCTTACGCCGGAGCGAAGCAACCACTGCCTGCTGCCAACCACTGCGAATGCCGCGACGGTCTCCGAACGGGGATCGCCTGCGGATCGCCGCTCCAACAGTCCTCCCGCGGGACCGGTCCGTGTGCGAGTGCAGATCGTGTGGCTCAGGAGAAGGGGTCGATCGTTGACACGACCAACTGGCGCCCAGCTGTGGCAGATCATTTCCGACACGCGAGAGGGAATACTGGCCACTATCAACGACGACGGCTCTCCCCAGTTATCCAACGTGTACTACCTGGCCGATTCATCGACCGATAGCCTCCGGCTCTCGACGACTACGGTCCGGACGAAGGGCCGCAATCTCCAACGTGATCCCCGGGCAACCCTCCACGCGACAGGCATGGACTTTCTCAACTTTGCCATAGTGGATGGCCACACGACGCTGTCCATCCCGAGGCAACCGAACGATTCCGCAATCGAGGAGCTGTTCGAGCTGCACACAGCGCTAGGAGCAGCTCCAGAGTGGTCCGGATTTGGTGAGGAGATGATCGCTGCCGGTCGCATGGTCGTGCGACTTTCGGTCAAGCGGATCTATGGGCAGATTGTCAACCGATGACGGCCGACTATCGCGTCCGGCAGCGCAGTTTGCTTCTCAGGTTTGGTCGAGGGCTCCTGCTACTTCGACTGCAAAAGGCATCAGGGAGGGATCAACGATGACGGTCACCATTACACCGATTGCACCGCACATCGGCGGGGAACTCGTCGGCCTCAACGGTCGCGATCTCATCGAGCCGAGTTCTACCACCCGCTGGATCGCGGCTCTGGCTCAATTCGGCGTACTCGTATTCCGGGAGGTGAACGTCACCGACGATGAACTTCTCGATTTCAGCCGATTGCTTGGCGAGGTTGTCGTCGGTCGAACGGGGGAGCACAAGTACCCGGAGATATCGACGATCACCTTGGATCCAGACAAGACGGACGCCGTTCTGGCCTGGTATCGCCAAGGAAACTTTCTGTGGCATCTTGACGGTGCCACTGATGAACTCCCCCAGAAGGCAACCCTCCTCACCGCACGCGAGGTCGACGAGTCCGGAGGAGATACCGAGTTCGCCAGCACGTATGCCGCTTATGAAGCGCTGCCAGAGAGTGAGAAGGAGCAGATCGCCGACCTCCAGGTCGTCCACAGCTTCGCTCATGCGCAGCACCTCGCCCATGCTGACGCGTCGGAGAGTGAACGCGTCGGCTGGAATCGGGTACCCACCCGGGTTCACCCATTGGTCTGGATTCACCGCGATGGCAGGCGATCGCTCGTACTGGGCGCCACCGCAACGGAGGTGGTCGGCTGGCCATATGACAAGGGAAGGGCCCTGCTCGATCGGTTGCTCGATTGGTCGACCCAAACCGAGTTCAGGCTGCGTCACCACTGGCGTCAGGGCGACCTGGTCATTTGGGATAACACCGGCATGCTTCATCGTGCTCTCAGCTTCCAACCCACGTCACGTCGGCTTATGCATCGCACAACGCTCGTCGGTGAGGAGATGGTGATCTGATGACGGACCCCACACCATCACTCGAGGCCGAGGTGCGGGCACTACGACAGGAGGTCGAGAGGCTCAACAACCGAGCTGAGATCATCGACTGCATCGCTCGTCATGCCCGAGGGTGCGACCGTCACGACGACGATCTGATCACCTCCTCGTACCACGAAGACGCCATTGATGAGCACGGATTTTCGATTGCCCGGGGCCCTGAGTACGCCAGCTGGGCCAACTCATCGCACGCTTCTACCTCACTGACCCATACGCACAACATCACAACCCACTCGTGTGAGATCGATGGTGATATCGCTCACGCCGAGAGCTACGTGATCGTCGTGTTGCTCGGCCGAGACGGCAAGACCGCGCAGTTCATAAGTGGTCGGTATCTGGACCGGCTCGAACGTCGTGACGGTGCGTGGCGTATCGCCGTCAGACGCTCGACGGTCGAAGTCATGTTTACTGCAGACGCATCAGTGCTCGAGACGTCATTCTTCAAGGAGAGGGGCTACGTCAGAGGCACGCGGGACCATCTGGACCTTTCCTACGAGCGACCGTTGACCATGGACAAAGAGGCACCCGAGCGATGGTGACCAGATCAACGCGGGCACTCACGCCGAGCCCACCGCAATCGATGGAGATGGCACCGTGCGAATCGGGCTAACGGCAAGCGGGTCCACAGTCGACGAACTGGTCGTCTATGCGAAAGCGGCCGAAGCGGATGGCTTTAGTTCCCTTTGGTTCGCCAGCGTTACCGCTGGCGACCCGCTCGCCGCCATCGCCATAGCCGGTCGGGAGACCAACTCGATTGAGTTGGGGACCGCGGTGCTGCAGACCTATCCCTGCCACCCGCTACTACAGGCGAATCGTGCGGCATCAGTTGTCAACGCCATGAACCGGAGCTTCACCTTGGGGATCGGCCCGTCTCATGAGTCCGTGGTCGTCCGGAACTATGGCCTCTCCTACGACCACCCCGGACGCAGCACCGAGGAGTATGTCCACATCCTCAGCGGTCTGCTCAATGGCGAGGTTGTTGACTTCGAAGGCCAGGATTGGACTGTTCATAGCAAGCACGCAATGGAACCACCGTTACATCCCGTTCCGTTGCTCGTCTCAGCCCTGGCGCCCCGACTGCTCAGGGTCGCAGGAACGATGGCCAATGGATCCATCCTCTGGATGGCGCCGGCCCCGGCGATCGAGAGTCTGATCGCTCCAAAGCTGCATGAGGCGGCCAGCGCGGCCGGTCGACCAGCGCCTCGCATCGTTGCCGGGCTTCCGGTAGCCGTCCACGATGAGGTGGCTGAGGCACGTGCAGCGGTAGCCGGCAATGCCGCCTTCTACGATCGGATGCCGAACTATCGGCGAGTGCTTGATGCGGGTGGGTACTCAACAGCTGTAGAAGCCGCGATCGTCGGCGACGAGGGATCCGTGAAAAAGCAACTGCAGGCCTTATTCGACGCCGGTGCAACTGATGTCTGGGCTGGGGCCTTCCCCGTCGGTGACAATCCAAAGGAATCCCTGCACCGCACCTACCAGGCCCTTCGAGGGATGGTCGGCTAGTCAGTTCCACCGACCCGTTCCGAAGGCCCGCGAAGCGAGAGGTGCACGACTCGGCCGCTCCTCAAGTGCCTCCGGGTGAATCGCCTTTCCGAACTCGAACGCGCCTTGCTCCCACCGTTGCCCGTTTGGCACCACAAATCAGGTCGAATCCGGAGTCGTAGTCGATCCGGATCCTCGCACCGAGGCCGGCGGCCGCATCCACGAGCAAAGGTCAAGGAGGGTGGTCTAGCGAGAAAAATGCCTCTGAACTGGTATTCAGTGGGCCGTGCGAGTCTCGATCTCGCCACCATGGGATTAAAAGTAAAAGCTCGTCGATGTCAGAGCTCATCGGCGTTCACCATTGGTGGCTGTCGGCTGCCCTGATAGGCCCAGCGTCGATCACACTTCGCGTGCTTTGGCCGGGAGTTGTAGTCACGTTGTAGTCACGGCGGCGGTTTCCAGTCTTCGGTGGTCGCGATGGAACCGGCTCCCGGAGGACTCCATGGGCACATGGTGAGAGTTCTGGGTACCGGTAGCCCTAGGGAGACTCCCTAGTTCTCGGAGACAACCACTGCTCGACGAAGTTCTGGGGAGTCTCCCTAGGGCGCTGGGCATCCCGATCCTTCAACCTGGTTGATGTGCAGATCATCGTGGAGATCTCAGAAGGCAAGGACGGACGGGCCGAAGGAACGGTGAGGGCCTCAGGGCAATCCCAGGCCCGTCCATTCTCGGGAAACCTCGAGTTCCTGGCCCTGATCGAGAGCCTCTATCAGGTCGGCGCCGAAACGCCAGGTCAAAAGGCCGGCACAACCGAGAAGGAGTCGTCATGAAGAATCTGATGTGGAGCTTTTCCCCGTGGGTTGCCTTTCTCTTGGGCGTTCGCGTCGGCGGGGTGTACTGGGGTGCTGCCATCGGTCTCGCGGTTGCCCTGGTCGTCCTCGTGAGGGCGATCACCCGCCACAGCACCCACATGTTCGACGTCATCGGCACCGTCTATTTCGGGGGTCTACTTGTGCTCCTGGCCGCCATTCACCCCAGTGACATCGCCACCTGGGGGCGGTACGCACAGGCGGTGGCTCACGGATCGCTCACCCTGATCGTCTTCGGTTCCATTCTCGTCGGCAAGCCCTTCACCGAGCCCTATGCAAGGGAGCAGGCGCCTGAGCGGGTGTGGCAGAGCTCCCGCTTCCACGAGCTCAACCGGCGTTTGTCGGCAGTGTGGGGGCTGGCCTTCCTCGTGGGCACGATCTCGCTGGTCATCGCCGGTTCGCAGGACTCCCGCCAGTTCATCCTGAGGCTCGTGGTCCCCTTCGGTGCCCTCCTCCTGGCCCTCTTGTACAGCCATAAGCAGGCCAGCCTGTCCGTCGGCGAAGCCTCTGCGGCCTGACGCGGCGCCTTCGATCCATCCAGCACTTGACAACACTGAGGAACCAGGAGCAGGCCGTGGCCACTGAATCCGACACTGACGGTTGCAGTAGCGCTGACACCGCTGGAGCCGGGACCGCTCCCGAGGTCGGGGCAGGTCCGGTCGGGACCGCTGAGACCGGCTCCGCCCGGTCGATGCCGGTGCGGGCGGGAATGGTCTTGCGGACGAGATCTGTATGGATCTTTCCGCTGGCCATCCCGCTCGTGCTGGTCGTACTGATGTCGTTCATCTACATCGGCGCCGTCTTGAATCCGGCGGCGCACTTGGACGGGCTACCGGTCATGGTGGTGAACCAGGACAACGGTGCCAGTGTGAATGGCCAGCACGTCGACGAGGGTGCCACGGTGGTCCAGGCGTTGAACAGCTCATCCGTGGTGAGTAGCAAGCTGAAGCTGAAGAGCGTCACGTTGGATCAGGCCAAGGCGGCGATGGATCGCGGGGGTGCCTATGCCACAATTCTGATTCCGGTCGGCTTCACCGACTCGCTCCTCGCCGCTGCTGGGAACGACCCTCCTGCTGCGGAGGTGAGCCCGGGGCAGCCCACGGTGCAGCTGTTGGAGAACAGTCGGTTGGGCAGTCTGGGCGTGAATCTGGCGGCGGGCGTTCTGACTCCGGCCTTCCAGCAGATCTCGTCAACCATTGGAGATCAGCTGGTTGCTCACAGCACCACCGCAGCCCGGAGTACCTCGTTCGCCACAGCGGAGCTGCACGAACCTATTCGCTTCGAGATGGTGAGCTACCGGCCACTCTCACCAAACACCGCGCTCGGGCTCAGTGCGTTCTATGTGGCGCTTTTGGCGATGCTGGCTGGCTTCGTCGGTGCGACCATCGTCAACTCCTCTCTCGACGGCGCCTTGGGCTACTCCACGACCGAACTGGGACCGCGCTGGAAGCAGCGGCGACCACTCCCGATCGCACGTCAGCAGATCCTCCTCCTGAAGTGGTCCGTCGCTCTCGTCGCTATTCCCATCCTCGACGCAGCCATCGTGGGTGTGGCTGCAGGCATCCTGCGCATGGATGCACCTAACACCGCCCTGCTCTGGGCCGTCCTGTCCCTGGCCTCGCTGATGGTGGCGAGTGTCACTCTGACGCTCTTCGCGGTGTTCGGGTCGATTGGGCAGCTCTTGGCCATGCTCGGTCTGATCTATCTCTCGTTGGCGTCATCGGGCGGCACGGTTCCCACCCAGGCCCTCCCGGGCTTCTACAACTTCGTTGGGCACGTGGAACCGCTTCGCCAGGTCCTCACGGCCGCGCGAGCGGTCTTGTACTTCGGTGCACGAGGGGACGCAGGCCTGACCCACGCGCTGATCGTGCTCGGCCTCGAGATCGTGGCAGCAGTCGTGGTCGGCCTACTCATCACCGGCTGGTACGACCACAAGCGTCTCTACCGCCTGTCCCCGGATCTGATCGCCTACATCTCCCGGGTGACCGACGAGCGGCTGGCTGTGACGCATCCGCCGGTGCCGAGCGCCGGTTCGTAGTCGGGAGCTGCGCCAAGTCGAGGAATCTGCTTCCGGGGATCGAAAGCGGCGGCCGTTGGACACCGCTACCGTTTGGGGGTGGCCACGGTCGAGAGGCCTGGATCTACAGGTCAGCTGGTCGGGAGAAGCGCTGAGCGCCAAGCGATTGCTCGCGCCCTCGACGAGATGGGGTCAGGTACTCCCCGGCTGGTGTGGGTGGAGGGAGACACCGGCTTGGGGAAGACGGCGCTCGTCCGGCACGTCGTGGCACACCTTCCTGAGGAGATCCAGGTGGCGCACGCGCAGGCTGACGAGCTTGCTGCCGAGCGACCCTTCGAGCTCGCCCGGCAGTTCGGCTGTGCGTCTGCCGAGAGCTTCTCTGCGGGTATGGAGATCCTCGAAGCATGGTCCAGCCGGCAAGACCAAGGGCCGGTCGTGGTTGTCGTTGAAGACTTGCATTGGGCCGATAGCGCGTCGTCGAAGGCACTCCTCTCGGCCGTGCAGCGGCTCGACATGGATCGGGTCGCCGTAGTGGTCACGACCCGACCGGGGCTGCACGATGGGTGGGAGCGTCTCCGATCCGATCCCGAACGTTGCCTCGGCATCAACTTGGCCCCGTTCGATGCCAATGAAGTGGAGCTGTTTGCATCGTCCGTGGGGATCGATCTGACTCCCTATCAGGCAGAACGGCTCCGTTCCCACACCGGGGGACACCCGTTGTACCTTCGAACGCTGCTTGGCGAGCTGAGCCCCGCGGATCTCCAGCGAAGTGATGGGAATCTTCCCGCCCCGCGCTCGTTAACTTCGTCGGTCACGGCGCGCCTCTCCGAGACACCGGAGTCAGCGCGTGCCCTTGTTGCCGCCATGGCCGTCATCAACCAGCGCGCCCCGCTGACGGTGGTGGCCCGTCTGGCAGCTCTCAGTTCCCCGGTCGAGCCGTTCGAGGAGCTCTTGGGCACCGGCTTCGTCCGCTGGGATCCGGAGGAACCGGGCTCTCCTATTGAGTTCACCCATCCGCTCTACCGCCAGGCCGTTTACGAGGATCTCTCACCGAGCCGCCGTCGCGACCTTCATCATGCCGCTGCCCAGGTCACAAGCCCGGCTGTGGCGCTCTCCCATCGCGTCGCCGCCGCCGACGGGGCCGACGAGACGCTGGCGGTCGAACTGGAGAGGAAGGGGCGACGCGAGCTGGAAGAGGGGCGGAAGATCGAGGCCGGGCGAACCTTTCAGTGGGCCTCGTCGCTGAGTGTCGATTCTGCGGAGGCGAACCGCAGGTTGGTGGAGGCCGCCTTGGCCTATGCCAACGGCGGACAGCTGAGTCGTGTCGAAGCCCTTCGATCCGACATCGAATGGTTCGACGACGGGCCGGGCCGCAGCCTGGTGTTGGGGCTGCTCGAGTGGGACCAAGGCCACGCAGAGAGTGCCCGGCAGTGGCTCGAGCGAGTGGTTGACGAAGAGGAAGGGGACGACGCCGAGAGCCGCGCCATGACCGCGCGCGCGTGGGCCGAGCTCGCGGAGATCCACATCACCCTGGGTCAGGGAGCTGAGGCCGCTCGGGCTGCCGCTCAGGCCCTCGCGCTGGCGCCTCGGCACACATCCGCTGAGCGGCTTGCCAACATCCACGCCGCCTTGGCCGAGGGGTACTTGCGCGGGCCGGCATCCGGTCTGGCTCGCATGCGCCAGCGACTGCCGGAACCCGCCGACGAGGTACCGGGTGACGAGGTGGACATATTGGTTGTCCGAGCCACACTCGCCCAGATTGCCGGCCGGATCCAAGCCAGCCTGGCTGACCTGCGCGCCGTGGTGGCGCTCACCCAACGTGGCTTCATTCCGGTTGAGCTGGCCCGCACCCACCGGCAGCTGGGCGCTGCACTGCTGGCGGTGGGTGATTGGGACGAGGCGCTCGTGCAGGCTCGGACCGGGCTGGGAATCGCCACCGACGATCCTCGAGGTGTCGAGGAAGCGGCGTGCCACGGGCTGCTTGCCACGATCCTGGCCTACCGCGGTGACGCCGAACGGGCTGAGGCACACGTTGAGGCGGCGGAAGAGTCAGCGGCTCGCCTCGGTGCCGTCGAAGGCGTCGCTCTGGCCCACATCGCCAGCGCCGCCTTGGGCATGGCGAGGGGTCACCCCGAACGGGTCATTGAGGCACTCGATCCCCTCATCACCCTGGCACCGATGCTGGCCGCCCTAGGGTTCTGGCCATCCTACGTCGCGGCGCTGATCGAGACCGACCAGCTTGAGCGGGCCCGGGCCTCCATCGAGGAGCTCGAGTCGGGGGCAGCGGCCCGGGGTCTCGATATGGATGCTCGGCTCCTCGGATTGCGAGCCCGATTGGCAAAGGCTATGGGCGAACTCGACCGGGCGGACGAGTTGTTCGCTCTCGCGCTGGATGGATTCGGCCCTGATGATCCGTTCCTCGACAAGACACTCTTGCTCCATGCCCATGGCCAGCTACAACTGGATCGGGGCGAACGGACGCGGGCAGTGTCAACCTTTCGCACTGCGCTCGACGCGCTCCTGTCCGTCGCCGCCGAGCCATTCGCAAACCGGGTGTTGTCCGATCTCAAGCGCTCCGGAGCCCGATCCCCCCGGAGATCAGCCAGATCCTCGCTTGATCTGACCGACCGTGAGCGGGACGTTGCCGTACTCGTGGCGAAGGGTTACTCCAACCCTGAAGCGGCATCGGAGCTCTATGTGAGCCGAAAGGCAATCGAGTATCACCTTCAGAACATCTACGGAAAGCTCGGCATTGCCTCGCGCCGGGAGCTGCGCGATCTTGAGTTCTAATGTTGTGACCGCCAACGCTTGCCTCTGCTCGGAGCGAGCGGAGGGTTCGCCGGGGCGTTTCGATCGAGCGACTCCCCGAAATTCTCGGTCGGGCGGACCACAGTCGGCCAGGGACTCAACACGCCTCAATGGTGTGTCATGGCATTCGTCGAGGGTCACGCCGGATCCGGGCAGGCAGATGCCGGCCGGCTCGACGGTGCATACCCTCGACCCTGACGAGTTGAAGGGTTCTCCGCCTCGCTCAATGACACGGCCGCATTTGCCTAAGCGGGGCTGGCAACTGTGAGTTCAACTGACTACGAATTGCTCGAGCGGAGCAAGATCTCCATTGTCCGCCTCACGGAGGGCGGCAAGGTACCGCCGTCGGGTTCCCTCGACGTCACCCCGGCCGCCAACTGCCCCCCAAGTGAACGGCGGCTGTTTCAGTGCCTCCATCAGGTAGTCAGCAGCCTGACGACCATGCCGTCCGTTGCCGTTGGGAAACGGGTGGATGGACACGAGGCGGTGGTGAAACCGGACGGCGACGCACAGCGGCTCCTCGTGCTCGGCCCAGATCTTGGTATCTGCCACAAGGTCTCGAACGCCAACGGCAATCCGGGCAGGATCGATGCCGATCGATGTCTCGAGCCGCCGATAGGAGCCGGCCCAAGCCCAAACATCGCCGAACATCGCGCGGTGGAGGTCGCGCAGATATTTGTCGTCCAGGAGCGCTTGCAACGTGGGATGTCGCCTCCCCTGACGGGCCCTCAGGATGTTCTCCTGTTCGGCCTCGTTCAGTTCGCTGCGGGTGGTGACATAGGTCAGCTTCAACCCCTCGCGGTCATCGCCATCGAGTGGGGTGTGGCCGTCACCGAGCGGAAGCAGTGGATCGCCGGGGGTGTTCATCGGGGAGCCGGGGCATTGGGCTGCTCCCACAGGTGGCGCTCGTCGACGAATCGCTCGGCCATCTCCTGCACCAGGGAGTCGAGCACACCGGGCTCAGGAACCTGATCCTCGAGGGCCATGGTGTGAGCGACGGCATCGACCTCGGCCTGCGCCCGCAGGCGAGCCTGGCGTTGAACCATCTCCTCCAGTGGCTCGTTTGGCACAAAGACGTAGCGAACCTGGCAGTTGAGTGCCTGGGCTGCACGCTCCAGGGTGTCGAGGCGTATGGAGCCGAGCTCCTCGGACCGTTCGATCTGGCTGACCCGCGACTGGGTGAGCCCCATGCGTTGGCCGAGCTCGGCCGTGGTCATGCCCAGGGCCTCCCTTATGGCCCGGACCCAGCCGCGGGGCGGCCGCTGACCAAGGTCGAGGCCAACCAGTCGCTGGTCCAGACGCCTTCTCGCGGTACGACGGGGGCTCCTCATCCCAGCTCCTCAGTAGTAGTGCCTACTTAGACTGTCCTTATAGTAGTATTAAAAACTACTTGATACCTAACAATCTAAGTAGTTAATTCTACTTGGACGGGACGAACGAACGAGCGAACTGATGAGGCCGATCGGGAAATGTAGTCACGAGCGGAAGTCGAGCGGAGTGCCATTGGTGCGAATGTGCCTCTGACCTGGATATTCAGTGGGCCGTGCGAGTCTCGATCTCGCCACCTTGGGATTAAAAGTCCCCTGCTCTACCCGATGAGCTAACGGCCCGCCGTGGAGCGTATCGGCTCGGCTCCAGGTTGCTCGACGACCGGTACAGTCGCAGGACCCGCCCTCGAGCCATCGCCGCGGCGCAGAGGTTAAGGGCGCATGCCCACAGAATGCGCATGCACACGGAATCCCATGTCCACGGAGGAGAGCACCTGAGACCGGTTCCGTTGGGCCGGGCTAACGGCACGACGACAAGGAGGCTCGTTACCGATGACCGAGCTGGACAACCCGGCATGGTGGGCCCTGGTCGGCCGTCAGCGGGCCCTCGGCCGGGCCACGCCGATGGCCGCGCGGTTCGATACTGAGGTCTCCCCGTTCGGGGCCTTCGAGGGGGCGCCCACGACAGCTCACTGGGAGGCGATGGCGGAGCTGGTCGGTCCGGGCGCCACGGTGGCGCTCGTCGCCGTCGACGAGGGCCTCGTGAGGGCGCCGCCGGGGTGGACCGTCACCTGGGAGAGCGCTGGTGTGCAGATGGTGGCGGATGCCGGATTGGCTGGCCGCGGTCGGGCCGCCTGGGACCTTCCGACCGACCCGGTGGTTTCTCTCGGTGTGGACGACGTGCCCGAGATGCTGGCCCTCGTGGCCGAGGCCCGACCCGGGCCTTTCTCGACCCGCACCGTCGAGTTCGGTGGCTATGTGGGTATCCGACGTGTCTCCCGCCTCGTGGCCATGGCCGGTGAGCGCCTGCGACCACCGGGTTACGCCGAGGTCAGCGCCGTGGCCACCCAGCCCGGCCACCGTGGACAGGGACTGGCTGAACTCCTGGTCCGCTCGGTGGCCTCGACCATCGTCGCTCGTGGTGAGGTCCCCTTCCTCCACGCCGCCGCCGGCAATGAGAACGCCATTCGCCTCTACGAGTCGCTGGGCTTCGCCATCCGTCGGAGGGTCTGGTTCTCGGTCGTCTCGGCACCCGAGTGACCGCAGGCGGCCTTTTGAGGGTTCAGCCCCGAGAACAGGCGGCCCCGGGCTCGTCGGCGGCACCCTTCCATTCCTGGCGTTCGGTCACGGGAAAGTAGTCACCGGTGGTCGGCTCCTGAAGATAGGGGACCGGTGGTGGGCTGCCTCCGGCCAGGTCGGCCACCGCAGCCACCAGGTCGTCCACATCCCGTCCCGAGGTCCCGAGTCCGGCGCTGGCCCGGACAGCCCCGGGCACGTTCCGGTGGTCGCCCCTCAGCACCTCGTCCCGGTAGTCGTGGACCACCTGCTCAGAGAGGTCGAGGAGGCGGATGACGTAGGGGTGGGCGCAGAAGCAGCCGTGCCGGACGGCCACGCCGTACTCCGCACTCAACCGGGCGGCCACCAGGGCGTGGTGCATCCCCTCGAGGATGAAGGTGGCCACGGGCAGGGTCTCGACCGATCCGGTGTTCTCCCGGGACGGACCGAGAGGACCGAGCAGGCGCACGCCGTCGATGGCACGCAATCCGTCGGCCATCCGACTGGCCAACGCCTCCTCGTGGGCACGGACCGCCTGCCAGCCGATGGCGGTCAGTGCGCCGATGGACGCCTCGAGGGCCACGGCCCCGATGACGTTGGGCGAGCCGGCCTCCTCGCGATCAGGAGGCGCCGTCCACACCACCTCGTCCAGGCCGACGAGGTCGACGGCCCCGCCCCCGGCCAGGAAGGGCTCGCCCGTCTCGAACTGTGACCGGGGACCGATGAGCACTCCCGACCCGAAGGGTGCGTACACCTTGTGCCCGCTGAAGGCCACGAAGTCGGCCGTGGGCGGCAGGGGCCGGTGGGCGGCGAGTTGAGCGGCGTCGACCACCACGCGGACGCCCCGCTGGTGGGCGGCGACGATGATCTCGTCGATCGGTGGTAGCCATCCGGTGACGTTGGATGCCGCCGTCAGGGCTAGCAGCGCCGGCGCAGGGTCGGTATCGAGCGCTGCACACACGTCGTCCACCGAGAAGGTCCCGGACTCGGTGCACTCCACGTAGCGCCGGGTGGCCACGCGCCCCCAGGGGAGGAGGTTGGCGTGATGTTCGACGACGGTGGTGACCACGACATCGTCGCGAGCGAGGCGCAGCCGGAAGGCGAGCTGGTTGATGGCCTCGGTAGTGTTGCGACAGAAGACGGCCACATCCGGGCCGTCGGGGTCGCGTCCGGCAAAGGCCAGGACGGAACGTCGGGCCGACTCGTAGGCCGCCGTGGCCCGTCGGGAGCGGAAGCCGGCTCCCCGGTGCACGCTCGAGTACCAGGGAAGGAACTCCTCCACGCGGGCCAGCGCCTCGGGATGAGCCTGGGTCGAGGCGGCCTGGTCCAACTCGACGGCTGGCCGGTCGACCCCGTCGAGACAGGGCACCAGCAGGCCGCTGCCGACCAGGGCGGCCAGTGGGTCGGCGGCGTCGATCCCCCGGGGGATGCCGCTGCTCGGGGGAAGTGCCACCGCTGCACCTTACGGCCGCCCGGGTCGTCGCGGGTACGCTCGCCCGCATGGATACCGACGTTGTCGAGCACGCAGGAAGCGGCACCGCCCTTGGTCGGACCGCGGTCGTGGGTCCAAAAGACGAGCCCGGGACTCCGGAGGTCACCATCGAGGAGGTGGACCACCTCCTCGATGGGGTGGAGGCGGCCCTGACCCGGTTGGACGAGGGCACCTACGGCACCTGCAGCACCTGTGGTAGGGCCATCGACGACGCCCGACTGGCCGAGGACCCGACCATCCTGACCTGTGGGGGCTGCCCGGCCGATGCTCCCCGGTCGGAGCCGGGCGACGCTGCGGTCGCAGGACGGGTCCCGTTCGGAGACGGAACCGACGAGGACGAAGCCGACGATGAGCCGGTCGCCGGGGCAATGCCTGGCGACGTGGCGCGGGCCTCCGATGGAGGCTCGCCGCCGGCGGCCGAGCCCGGGCCCTCCTGGGATTGAGTGGATCAGGACCCGGAGGGGAGTGGCGCCCGCCAGTCCCCGTCGGGGGGGAGTGGATGGCGGAACAGTCGGGCCGCGTTGCCCGAGGCCAGCAGGTGGAGCACGGATTCGGGTAGATGGCCGAAGGTGGCCGCCAGGACGGCCTGAGTGTCGGGCCACGTCGAGTCGGCATGGGGATAGTCCGTCTCCACCATGACGTGGCCCCGCCCGATCCGGTCGAGGAGCGGGGTGACCGAGGGATCGTCGATGGTGCAGAACCAGAAGTTGCGGGCCAGCACCTCGCTCGGACGGAGGTCCGAGGCCCACGACGAGGACTCCGAGCCCGAGGCTGAATGGTCGAGGACGTAATCCACCCGGTCCATCAGCATGGGCACCCAGCCGATGCCCCCTTCGGACATCGCCACCGCCAAGGTCGGGAACCGGACCGGCACGCCGGACCACACCCATTCGGCTGCGGCGAGAAGGGCGTTCACCGGGAACACCGTGGGCAGCAGCTCGAAGGGCGGGTCCGGTGAGGGCAGGGGGGCCCACGACGAGGCCCCCGTGTGCAGGCAGACCACCGTCCCGGTCTCCTGGCAGGCGTCGAAGATCGGGTCCCAGTGACGGGTGAAGATGGACGGATAGCCCAGCTGGGCGGGAAACTCGGGGAAGCTCACCGCCTTGAAGCCCAGCCCGGCGTTGTGGCGGATCTCGCCCGCGCCGAGCTCGGGGTCGGCCAGCCACGGCAGCTGGAGGGGGATGATGCGCTCGGGGTGGGTCCCGGCCCAGACCTCGTGGTGCCACGAGTTCCAGGCCCGAGTGCAGGCCAGTCCCAGCTCGGGTTCGTCGGCGCGAGCGAAGGCGGCGCCGCAGAACCCGGCCACGAGTGATGGGAAGCACAGTGAGGCCCAGATGCCGGCGATGTCCATGTCGCGTACCCGGGCCCCGATGTCGAAGCACCCCGGACGCATCTCGTCGAAGCGGGCCGGCTCCATGCTCCACTCGCGGCGCGGTCGCCCCACGACGGCGTTGAGTCCGATGTTGGGATAGGAGCGCCCCTCGAAACGCCACGACTGGGCCCCGCCCTCGTCCTCGTGGACGGCGGGAGCCCGGCTGGCCAGGTGACGGGGCATCCGTCCGTCGAAGAGATCGGGAGGCTCGATCAGGTGGTCGTCGACCGAGATCACGGGGGCGACCAGCGGTCGAGGATCGGGGTCCGAGAGCAGGGTGCTCGCCACAGCCGCCGAGACTAACGTCGAGATCACCCGGGATGCCGGGGCTCGACCTGGGGGAGGTCCGCATGGCACTACTGACGGAGCGCCGGACGGTGCAGCTGGCCATCGGAGCGGCGATGGTGGCCGGGCAGGAGGGGACCTACCCGGTCAACAACCCGGCCCATCCCGACGAGGTGGTCCTCGAGGCACCGGCCGCGTCGCTCGGCCAACTGGACGAGACCGTGGCCGCAGCCCGGGCCGCACAACCATCGTGGGCGGCTCTCGGCCTCGAGGCCAGAACGGCCACCTTGCAGGAGGCCTGCAGGCGGGCCCAGGAGTCGATCGATCTCGAGGCCACCTCGGCCCTCCTGACCAGGGAGCACGGCAAGATCCTGGTGGAGTCGTTGTTCGACCTGGTGGCGACGGCGGCCATGGTTGACTCCCTGGCCCCGTTGGTGGCGGAGTCGCTGGAGACCCGGAGGGTGGGTGATTCGGTGGTCGAGCGCGTCCCCCACGGCGTGGTGGCCGCCATCCTCCCGTTCAACTGGCCGGCCGCGGTGATGGGGAACAAGATCATCCCGGCCCTCCTCACCGGCAACACGGTGGTGGTCAAGGCACCACCGAGTTGTCCGGGCGCCGTCCTCACCCTCGCCGGCGCCATCGCCTCCAACCTGCCGCCGGGGGTGCTGAACACGACGAACGGTCCCACGGTCTCCCTCGGCGCGGCCCTGGTCGGGCACCCGGGCATCGACATGGTCTCGTTCACCGGTGGGGTGAGCGCCGGGCGCTCGGTGCTGGCGGCCTGTGCCCCCCGTCTCCGCCCGGCCGTGCTGGAGCTGGGGGGCAACGACGCCGCCCTCGTGGCCCCCGACCTCGAGCCCGATGACGTGCTGGCCTCCCGCCTGATCGACGCGGCGTTCGCCACGTCGGGCCAGGTGTGCATGGCGGTCAAGCGGCTCTACGTCCCCGCGGACCGCCTGGCCGAGTGGCGGGACGCGCTGGTGGCCGCCCTGTCCCGGACGGTCGTCGGGGACGGGCTCGATGACGGCGTCACCATGGGCCCGGTGCACTCCGAGCGGGCCCGGGACCGGGTCGAGGACATGATCGCCCTGGCCGCCATCGGCGCCGCCGAGGTGATCCGACCGGGCACCCTGGTCGACCCCGGCCACGGATGGCGGGTCGCACCGGCCCTGGTCATCGATCCCGATCCCGGTACTCCGCTGGTGAGCGAGGAGCAGTTCGCCCCGGCGCTTCCCGTCCTGTCCTACACGGACCTCGACGGTGCGGTCGCCGCCGCCAACGACACCGAGTTCGGCCTGTGCGCCTCCGTGTGGAGCGGCGACCTCGACCTGGCCGACCAGGTGGCGCAGCGCCTGGAGGCCGGCACGGTGTGGGTCAACGCCCACGGGATGGGGGCCATGGACCATCTGGCCCCCATGGGCGGCTGGGGTCAGTCGGGCCTCGGAACCGAGCTCGGGGTCGAGGGGATGGCGGTCCTCACCCGACCCCGGGTGCTCCGGGGAGGTGCAAGGTGATGGACCTCGTCATCCGGGGCGGCACGGTTGTGGACGGGACGGGGGCACCGGGGTGGCGCGCCGACGTGGGCGTCAGCGATGGGCGGATCGTTGCCGTCGGGACCGTCACCGATCAGGCCGACCGGACGATCGACGCGACCGGGTGTGTGGTGGCACCGGGCTTCATCGACATCCACACCCACTACGACGCCCAACTGTTCTGGGACCCCAGCGCCAGCCCCTCGCCGCTGCACGGGGTGACCACCGTCTTCGGGGGGAACTGCGGCTTCTCCCTGGCCCCGACGGGGCCCGAGCACTCCGGATACCTCTCCCGGATGCTGGCCCGGGTGGAGGGCATGCCCCTCGCCGCCCTCGAGGCCGGCCTGGACTGGAAGTGGGGCTCGTTCGGCGAGTGGCTGGACCGCCTCGACGGGAGGGTCGGCGTCAACGCCGGCTTCCTGGTCGGCCACTCCACACTGCGACGGTCGGTGATGGGCGAGGACGCCGTGGGCCACGAGGCCACCGACGAGCAGGTGTCGGCCATGGTGACGGCCCTGCACCGGGCCCTCGGCGACGGGGCCATGGGCTTCTCCACCTCGCGGGCCCCGACCCACAACGACGGCGAGGGACAGCCCGTACCGTCGCGTGCGGCCACCATCGGTGAGCTCGAACGTCTGGCCGCCGCCGTGGCCGATCATCCGGGGACCACCATCGAGATGATCGTCCCCGGGTGCATCAACGGCTTCACCGAGGACGAGGTCGACCTGCTCACCCGGATCTCGCTGCTGTCGGGTCGACCGGTCAACTGGAACGTCCTGGCCGTCACGGCCGGCAATGCCGAGAGCACCGCCCACCAACTGGGGGCCTCCGACGCGGCGGCCGATGCCGGGGCCCGGGTGGTCGCCCTGACCCTGCCCCACACCATGTCCCTGCGACTCTCGTTCGAGCACGGGGCCATCCTCGACGGGCTGCCCGGCTGGCGCGAGTTCTTCGCCAACTCCATCGACGAGCGCATCCGCGCCCTGTCCGATCCCGAGGTGCGGAGGGGCATGGACGAACGGGCGCAGTCCGACGAGGCCGGGGTGCTCCGCTTCCTGGCCGGCTGGGCCCGTCTGGTGATCGCCGAGACCTTCGCCCCCGAACAGCACGAGCTCGAGGGCCGGACCGTAGGCGACGTGGCCGCCGGCTGGGGCATGGACCCTTGGGACGCCCTGTGCCGCATTATCGTCACCGACCACCTGCGCACCGGCTTCGCCGTGCCCATCCCCGAGTCCGACGCCGACTGGGAGGCACGGGCCGAGATCTGGCGCGACCCCCGGGCCGTGGTCGGAGGATCCGACGCCGGTGCCCACCTCGACACCATGTGCGGAGCTGTCTACTCCACGTCGCTCCTCGGCCACGGGGTGCGGGAGCGTCAACTGATCACCATCGAGGAGGCGGTCCGTCTGCTCACCGACGTCCCCGCCCGTCTCTACGGCCTCACCGACCGGGGTCGCGTGGCCGAGGGATGGTGGGCCGACCTGGTGGTCTTCGACCCCGAACGCATCGGCCCACAGGCACTGCGCACCCGTGACGACCTGCCCGGTGGGGCGAGCCGGCTCTACGCCGAGGCCGTCGGCGTCGAGCACGTGCTGGTCAACGGGAGCGAAGTCGTGACCGCCGACCAGTTCACCGGGGCCCTCCCCGGACGCGTCCTGCGGTCGGGCATCGACACCCAGACACCGGCGAGACCGCCGGTCACTGCGTAGGGTCCGGCCCGGCGATCAGCGCAGGCCGCATCATTCCGATCGCGTCGATGGGGGCGATGCTGAACAATTTGTAGAAGCGTGTCGATTCGGGCGCTTCCCGTTCGACGCAGTAGGTGAAGGCGGGGAACGTCCCCTCCGAGACGACAAGGAGACACCATGCCGCGTTACCTCAGCATGATCCGCATCGACGAGCAGCATGCCCCCGCAGAAGGCCCCAGCCCCGAACTCCAGGCCCGCATGGGTGCCCTGTTCGAGGAGATCACCAAGGCCGGGGTCATGCTGGACACGGCCGGGCTCACCCCCACCTCCGAGGGCACCCGGCTCACCTGGTCGGGCGGGAAGGTGAGCACCACCGACGGACCCTTCACCGAGACCAAGGAAGTGGTCGGCGGCTACGCCATCATGCAGACCAAGGACAAGGCCGAGGCCATGGAGTGGACCAAGCGGTTCCTCGAGTGCCACGAGGAGTTCTGGACGGTGACCGCCGAACTGCGGGAGATCGTCGAGGGCTAGTCACCAGGGCTTGCCCCGGTGCCTCGCCACTGGTCTGATGGGTGGTGGTGACGGCACCGGGGGCGAGCGAGAGCATCGAGGCGGTCTTCAGGATCGAGTCGGCGCGGATCATCGCCGGCGTGGCCCGGATCGTCCGGGATGTGGGCATCGCCGAGGAGCTGGCCCAGGATGCGCTGGTGGCGGCGCTCGAGCAGTGGCCGGTCTCGGGGGTCCCGAACAATCCGGGCGCCTGGCTGATGGCCACGGCGCGCCACCGGGCCATCGACCTGGTGCGGCGCAAGGAGTCCTACGCCCGCAAGCTGGCCGAGGTCGGCCGGACCCTGGAGGCCGCCGCGGTCCCTGAGCCCACCGGAGGCGACGACATCGACGACGACCTCCTCCGGCTCATCTTTACGGCCTGCCACCCCCTCTTGCCGGCCGAGGCCCGGATCGCCCTCACCCTGCGCCTGCTGGGCGGGCTCACCACCGGGGAGATCGCCCGGGCCTTCCTGGTCGCTGAGCCGACCATGGCCCAGCGGATCGTCCGGGCCAAGCGGACCCTCGCCGCCGCCGACGTCCCCTTCGAGATCCCGGACCGCTCGGAGCGGTCGGCCCGGGTCTCGTCGGTGCTCGAGGTCATCTACCTGATCTTCAACGAGGGCTATTCGGCCACCGCCGGCGAGGACCTGGTCCGCCCGGCCCTGTGTGAGGACGCGCTCCGCCTGATCCGTATCCTGTCCGGCCTGATGCCCGAGGAGGCCGAGGTGCACGGACTCGCCGCCCTCCTCGAGCTGCAGGCGTCCCGGATGGCCACACGGACCGGCCCCGACGGTGAGCCCGTGCTCCTCGCTGACCAGAACCGGTCCCGCTGGAACCGGTTGCTCATCCGACGCGGCCTCGAGGCGTTGCTGCTCGGCGGTGACGGGCCCTACGCGGTGCAGGCCGCCATCGCCGCCTGCCACGCCCGGGCCGTCCGCTACGAGGACACCGACTGGGCGACGATCGCCCTGCTCTACGGGCGACTCATGGTCCTGGCCCCGTCACCGGTGGTGGAGCTCAACCGGGCGGTGGCCGTGTCGATGGCCGAGGGACCCGAAGCCGGCCTCGAGCTGGTGGACGCCCTGGCTGACGACCCCGCCCTCGACGGGTACCACTGGCTCCCCACCGTCCGAGGAGATCTGCTGGAGCGCCTCGGGCGTCTCGACGAGGGCAGTGAGGAGTTCAGGAGGGCGGCCTCACTGACCCACAACGAACGGGAGCGGGAACTGCTGTTGGCCCGGGCCTCCGCCGCTGTGTCCGGCCGGTGATCCCCGGGTTGGGTGACCCGATCCCAATCCCGGCGTGGGACAGCGGTCTGCCCCGGAGGCGGTTGCTCACCCCTCGGGCGGGGCCTCCCCCGTGGCTGGCGCCGGGTCCCACGCGTCGTGGCGGATCATGGACAGAGGTGGTGGCTCCGGTGGCCGTCGGCGGGCCGATGCGGCAATGGCGGCCCTTACGGCATGGAGGGCCTCGTCTGCCTGGGATCGCGAGGATCGAGTCGACCAGGCGCTGATCGGCTGCACCTCCACCGCTCCACCGTGACGTTTGATCACGACGAGATCGAGGGGTCCGAGGCTTGGTCCGCTACGCAGGAAGGCAGCGGCGAGCCCCACGACCCACCAGGCCGCGGCGGCGACGACACCGCCGCCGAGAAACCCGGCCCAGGACCCACCCGATGCCGGTGAACCCTTCTCGACCAACTCGGCGTCCTCGAGGTCGCTGAGTGCCACCGTGAACCGTGAAAACGCCCACGTCCAGGCCACGATGGACCCGCTGATCTCCATCCGTGCGGTGATGCGACCGAACCCGGTCAACAACAGGATCAGGGCGACCACCGAGAGGGCCAGACCCAAAGGCAGCGCATCGCGGGATCCTCGCACGGCGGCAAGGGTGACGCCTACGACCAGCAGGGAGCATCCCACGAGGAGATCGCCGAGTCCGGCCACGATGACCGCCCGGGTTCGAAACACCCGGGTTCGGTCGGTGCCGTCGGTTGACGTCGGCGCCATACTCTCTGATCGGCACGATCGGCGCTGGTCTTGATGATGGAGCGCGGTCCGGCCGATGGCGAGCGCCGGCTTGGCGGTCTCCGACCAGGTCTCGGGCGCCCCGAGGGTGGCTGCGCATCGGTCCGTCGGTCGGTCGGTGACACCCAGGCGAACAACGCTCCTGGCCGTCGAGGCCGTGCGCGGGGAGCCCGATCAGGTCCGCCGATCGTGGTCGCCCACGGATCGGAGGACGCTCAGTCAGACTTCCGACGCAGCTTACCGCCGGCCCAGACCACGAGGCTCACCACCAGCAGCACGAGGCCGATGGCCCCGATGACGAGGCCGATGCCGGCGATGACGTTGCCGAGCAGCGGCGCCGGGGCGTTGCTGTGGATGTTCTGCCACTTCGGGTGATAGCCGGCGACAGCCACGACCCCCCCGAACACGAAGATGGCCAGGCCGGCACCGGAGACGCCGAGGTCGGCCTCCATGGCCTGCTTCGGGTTGTTCCGGATCTCGGCGATCCACGCCCGCCGGTCACGCCGGCCCGTGCCCTGCCGCCGACCCTGCTGTTGTCGACGCCGCCCCATGGCTGCACGCTACCGAGGCCCGAGGGGTGAACGACGGTCCGACCGACCTGGCGGATCCGCGGCAGGCCGGTCCGCCGTCGCCCTAGGCCTTCTTGGTCTCCCAGAAGATCCTGTCGATCTCGGCGATCTGGGCCAGGAGGTCATCGGCCACGGCGACGTCGTTGGTCTTCTTGGCCTCGCCGGCCTTCTTGGTGGCCTTCCAGAACAGGTCGTGCAGGTTGGGGTACTTCTCGAGGTGCTCGGGCTTGAAGTAGTCGGTCCACAGCACCCACAGGTGCTGCTTGACCAGATCGGCCCGGGCCTCTTTGATGACGATGGCCCGGGTCTTGAAGGCCTCATCGTCAGAGTCGTTGTACTTGGCCATCGTGCCCTTGACCGACTCGGCCTCGATTCGGGCCTGGGCCGGGTCGTAGACGCCGCAGGGCAGGTCGCAGTGGGCGTGCACCGGCTGGGGGGCGGACACTCGGTCGATGGTGGCGAGCAGCTGGTCTACAAGGCGCATGCGCATGGCTCCTTCTCGGGATGCTGGTGTTCGGCTGGGGTGCTGTACGTGGCGGACTTCGGACTGGTGCAGACTGGTCACGGTGCCCTACCCGCTCACCTTACCCAGGTTCCCCGGGTCCCGAACGTGGGATCCCTCGCCCGGCGGTCGGCCGTCCTGATGGGGGCGGTGGATCCGACGGTCGGCCGGTGGGGCCCGCTGCTCTGGCTGGTGCTGGCCGGGGCCGGTCTCCTGGCCGCAGCCCGCTACCACCCCTTCCGGCGGGTGGAGGTGGTCGGGTCCTCCATGGTCCCGGCCCTGCTGCCCGGCGACCGCCTGGTGGTGTTGCGGGTCCCGTGGCGCTGGCCCTTGCGCCCCGGTCCCGGGAAGGTGGTGGCCCTCCGGGACCCCCGGCGTCCCGACCGCATCCTCATCAAGCGGGTGCGCTCGGTCGACCTCGGTCTGGGCACCCTCGAGGTCGAGGGTGACCACCGCCAACTCAGCACCGACAGCCGCTCCTTCGGGCCCGTGCCCCGCTCCGCCCTGATCGGCACGGCCGTCTACCGCTACGCCCCCTCGGGCAGGAACGGCCCTGTACCCGGGCCGGGGGAGTACGATCAGGCGTGATGACCAGCCACCAGGACGATCTCGACCGCATCCTGACCAGCAACTACCTCGACGGGATGAAAGAACGGAGCTTGGCCGATATCCGGGCCATGCGCACCGAGTGCCAAGAGGCCGAGGTGGTGCTGTCCTACCTCCGCCGCCTGATCCAGGGTCGGCTCGACATCGTCCACACCTATCTGGAGCACCCCGGCTCGGACGCCCTCCGGGACCTCGGGTCCCTGGTCAATGACCTGCCCGGGATCCTGTCGTCGGGCCCGGGCCGCTCCAACGCCCCGGCCCACCTTCCCCAGCTGCTCTCCCCGGACACCGAGGAGGCCGGACTCACCGCCGAGCTCGACGCCGTGCTCGGCGCCGACGAGATCGGCAACTTGGCCGACCTGGACATCGACCAGCTGAACAGCATCGCCGGCCGTCTGGAGTCCATCGAGTCCCGGGTGTCGGCCGACCGCCGGGCCCTCCACGAGCGCATCGACACCCTCCAGGCCGAGCTGGTGGACCGACACAAGACGGGACGCGCCTCGGTCGACGGCCTGCTGAAGTGAGGGACCGGCGCGCGTGAAGGAGCCCGCCCACAGCGAGGGCGCCCAGCTGGTGAACGAACTGGGCTCGTTCATCCGCGAACAGCGCAGCTCGGCCCGGCTCTCGTTGCGCCGCCTGTCCGAGTTGGCCGGAATCTCCAATCCCTACCTGAGTCAGATCGAACGAGGGCTGCGACGCCCCTCGGCCGAGATTCTCCAGCAGATCGCCAAGGCCCTGCGCATCTCGGCCGAGACCCTCTACGTCCAGGCCGGCATCCTGGAGCGGCCCGACGGGGACACCGACCTGTCGCGCCACATCTTCAACGACCACCATCTGACCGAGGAGCAGCGCCAGGCCCTGCTGCGGATCTACCTCTCGTTCCGCCACGAGAACGACGACGAGGCCGCGTCGGCACCCGTCCCGTCGGACCCGGTGGCGTCAGAGCCGTCGGGCGCGGCCATCGCCTCCATCCCCGAGGTGACCGGGCCGGACACGGATGCCCAGGTGGCGGCGCCGACGGGGCGTGGGCCGGCCTCGGTCGCCGGCTGAGCGGGGCCTCCCGGTAGGCTCCGGAGCGCATGAGGCGTCTGGCTGTCCTCTCCCTTCACACGTCACCCCTGGCCCAACCGGGCACCGGGGACGGTGGCGGCATGAACGTCTACGTCCGGGAGCTCTCCTCGGCCCTGGCCCGAGCCGGCGTGGCCTGCGACGTCTTCACCCGGGCGTGGGCGGACGACCTCCCGACCGTGGTCGACATCGAGCCGGGGTTCCGGGTCCACCACATCTCGGCCGGGCCTCCCCGCCCCATGGCCAAGGAGGCCCTGCCCGCCGTGGTCGAGGAGTTCGCCGACGGTGTCCTGAAGGCCATGCAGGGATCCGAGGACCTGGGCACGGAGTGGGACGTGCCCATCGACGCCGTGCACGCCAACTACTGGCTGAGCGGCGTGGCCGGACATCTCATCAAGCACCGGCTCAACCTGCCCCTGGTGTCCACCTTCCACACCCTCGACCGGGTCAAGGCCGAGGCCAGTCCCGAAGAGGTCGAGGCCGACGCCCCCCACCGCCGGGCCGAGGCCGAGGCCGCCGTCATCCGGTGCTCGGACACTGTGCTGGCCAGCTGCTCGGTGGAGGCGGCCCAGATCTCCGAGCTCTACGGCGCCGATCCGTCCCGCATCAGGATCGTGGCCCCGGGCGTCGATCACGCGTTCTTCGGCCCCGGTGACCGCCGCCAGGCGAGACGCGCCCTCGGACTCGAAGGGGAGGGCCCCCTGTTGCTCTTCGTCGGTCGGATCCAACCGCTGAAAGGGGTGGGGGTGGCGGTGCGCACCCTGGCTGCGCTGTTGCCCGACCACCCGGCGGCCCGCCTGGTCATCGTCGGTGGCCCCAGTGGTCCCCAGGGTGACGTCGAGGTGGCCCGGACCGAGGCGCTGGTGGAGGAGTTGGGCCTGGAGGACCGGGTGGTGTTCGTCCCGCCGCAGCCCCATGAGCTGCTCTCCACCTACTACCGGGCCAGCGACGTCTGCCTGGTGCCGAGCCGCTCGGAGTCCTTCGGGCTGGTCGCCCTGGAAGCGGCGGCGTGCGGGACCCCGGTGGTGGCCTCCGACGTCGGTGGCCTGCGCAGCCTCATCGACCACGGTCGCACCGGCTACCTGGTGGACGAGCCGACTCCGGAGTCCTTTGCCGCCTGGGTCCGCCAGATCCTGGCCGAGCCGCTGCTGGCCGAGCGTCTGAGCACCGGGGCGGTCATGCGGGCCCGTCGCTACACCTGGTCCCGGGCCGCCCACCTCCTCAGCGAGATCTACACCGATCTCACCGCGGGCCGCCTCGTCGAGTGCTCGTGACCGATCGCTGGAGTGGCATCCTCGGTCCCGAGGAGCGCGAGGCGGTCTGTGCGGTCATCGACCGGTGGGGGGAGCGGGAGCTGGCCGACGGGGCGGCACTAGTGGCCGTGGACCGTCAGACCGGGGGCGACCCGGTGACCGGTGCCCCCCGGTGGTATCTGCGCCTGCGGGGGGACGAGAAGGAGTTCGTCACCGTGTGGCTGACGCTGCGCCAGCGCACACTCCACCACGAGACCCAGTTCATGCCCGGTCCCGAGACCAACGTCGAGGCCACGTGGGAGTACCTGCTGAAGAAGAACGCCGACCTGCTCGGTATGTCCTTCGCCCTCGGACCCGAAGAGGCCGTCTACCTGGTGGGCCGGGTCCCGGTGGAGCGGGTGGACGACGAGGAGCTCGACCGCATCATGGGGGCGTCGCTGGCCTACACCGACGAGTGCTTCCCCACGGCCATGGCCATCGGCTACGAGGGACGGTACCGACGCCGCCCCCCCTCGGCCCGGGTCCCCACCCCGTGAGCTGACTCCCCGGGACGGACCGTCCGGGGCCCGCGGACCGGGTCCGGGGACCGTCTTCGGGCACCCGGGGACCGTGCGGCCCGCTGGTAGCGTCTCCGCGCATGGCACCGAAACTCGTGGTCGTCGGGGGCGGGAAGATGGGCTCGGCGCTGGTGGCCGGCCTCATCGCCGGCGACTGGGCCCCCGTCGCCGACCTGGCCGTGAGTGAGCCCGACGAGACCCAGCGCCGACGGTTGCTCGACGCCCACCCCGGCCTCGTCGTGGCCGAAGGCCCGCTGCCGGCGACCGACGCCGTACTGGCGGTCAAGCCGGACGTGGCCGAGGCCGTGGCCCGCACGCTCTCGGCCGTCGGCGTGACCCGGGTCCTGTCCATCGTGGCCGGCCTGTCCACGGCCCGCCTGGAGGATGCGCTCGGAGCGGGGGTGGCGGTGGTCCGGGCCATGCCCAACACGCCCGCCCTCATCGGGGCCGGGACGGCCGGCATGTCCGGCGGCCAGGGCGCCACGTCGGCCGACCTGGACTGGGCCGAGGGCATCTTGGGCTCGGTGGGCTCGGTGGTGCGGCTCCCCGAACGCCAGCTCGACGCCGTCACCGGCATCGCCGGCTCGGGTCCGGCCTACGTGTTCCTGGTGGCCGAGGCCCTCATCGACGCGGGGGTGACGGCCGGGCTCTCGCGTCAGGTGAGCCAGCAGTTGGTGGTGGGCACCATGCTCGGCTCGGCCCGGATGATGGCCGAGTCCGGCGAGGACCCCGGCGCGCTGAGGGCCGCGGTCACGTCACCCGGCGGCACCACGGCGGCGGCGGTGCGGACCCTCGAGTTCAAGGCGGTGCGGTCGGCCTTCATCGAGGCCGTGGCGGCGGCCACCGAGCGCTCGAGGCAGTTGGGACGCTGAGCGGCCCCCGATGAGCCGCCGCCGGACCGACGGGGCCTGAATGGCCGGGGGGCGAGACGCCGGGCGCTCCGACGGGGCCCGGACCCCGGCCGTGTACTTCCTCTCCGACTACGGCACGGTCGACGAGTTCGTCGGTGTGGTCCACGCCGTGCTCCACGGCCTCGCCCCCACCCTGGCCGTGATCGACATCGCCCACCAGGTACCCGCCTTCGACATCGCCGCCGGGGCGGCCATGCTGGTACGGGCGGGACCCCATCTGGGTGCCGGCGTGGTGCTGGCCGTGGTCGACCCGGGCGTGGGGACGGACCGACGGGGCGTCGCCCTCGAGGTCCCGGGCGGGGGGCCGCGTTGGCTGGTGGGGCCGGACAACGGCCTGCTCCTGCCGCTGGCCGCCTCCCTCGGTGGCGTCGAGGCCGCGTTCGCCCTCCACCCCGTGGGCGACGGGCCGGACCGACCGGCCAGGACGTTCGACGGACGCGACGTCTTCGCCCCGGCCGCCGCCCACCTGGCCGTAGGGGGCGACGCCGGCGTGGTCGGCGACCCCATCGGGACCGCCACCCTCCGACCGTCGGCGGCCGGCGGCCGGCCGGACGTGTCGGCTCCGGAGGAGAACCCGGGGGACCCGGTGGGCGACGGGGGCGGCGTCCGGGCCACGGTGACGTGGATCGACGGGTTCGGCAACGTCCAGTTGACCGCCCGCCCCGAGCACCTGTCGGCGATCGGCGGGACCAAGGGCGGAGGGGCCCGGGTCACCGTCGTCGCCGAGCACGGGGGAGGAGAGGGCGAGGGCCGGACGGTCGTGGCCCGGAGGGTGCGGGCCTTCGGGCAGCTGGAGCCGGGGGAGTTCGGACTGCTCGACGACGCCAACGGCCTGGTGTCCCTGGTGCTCGACCGGGCGTCGGCGGCCCGGGTGCTCGGGCTCCCCGGGCCCGGCGCCGCCGTCCTCATCCGGGCCGACATCGGTGCCGTCGAGCCGGATGCCGGCCCTCCCCGCGGCTGAGGGTCCGGGGAACCGCTCCCCATCCGGCTTTCGGCCGTCACCTCCCTGGTCCTACGATCCCACCCGTGGCCCGCCGCTCCCCGACCCCTGCAACCGGACCCCGACCGGGAGCCTCGGGGCCCAGCCCGCGCCGGATCCCCGAGGCCACGGTGGCCCGCCTCCCCGTCTACCAGCGCATCCTCGAGGAGCTGCTCCGGTCGGGTACGGCCACGGTCTCGTCCGAGCTCCTGGCCTCCTCGGCCCGGGTCAACGCGGCCAAGGTGCGCAAGGACCTGTCGTTGCTCGGCTCGTTCGGGACCCGCGGGGCGGGCTATGACGCCGCCTTCCTGATCGAGCAGATCGACCGCCAGCTGGGACTGGACCGGGTGTGGCCGGTGGTCATCGCCGGCATCGGGAACCTGGGTCGGGCCCTGGCCCGGTCCCAGGGGTTCGCCGCCCGCAACTTCGACGTGGTGGCCCTGCTGGACACCGATCCGGCCATCATCGGCGAGCGGGTGGACGGCGTCGAGGTGCGCCACCCCGACGACCTGCCGTTGATCGCCGCCCAGTCACCCCTGGCCATCGGGGTCATCACCACCCCGGCCTCGGTGGCCCAACGCGCCGCCGACACCATGGTCAGCGCCGGTGTCCGGTCCATCCTCAACTTCGCACCCCAGGTGCTCGAGGTCCCGGGCGACGTACTGCTCCGCTATGTGGACCTCAGCATCGAGCTGCAGGTGATGAGCTTCTACCAGGCCCGGCGGGACGACAGCCCTGGTGACGCCGACATGCCGGGCATCCGCTCCATCGGCCTGTCCGGGACCACCGGCGACTGAGCGAGCCCTCCCGCCTGGCACCCGGGCCGTCACGACTGGCGGGACGGTGACCGGGCCGCCATGCTGGTGGACCCTGCGGGCCGCCGTAGGCAACCCGTGCGATCCCGCCTACGCTTGACGGGTGGACCGGTGCCGGCAACGTCAGCTACTACCGAGGCAGAGTGACCCAGTGAGACGCGACGTACGCCAGGTGACCGAGGGAGAGGTGTCCCGATGTCGGTGATCGTGGTGGGCCTCGAGCAGCGCCAGGCACCCCTCGAGCTCCTGGAGCGGGTCACGGTCACCGAGAGCGCGCTGCCCAAGGCCCTGGGCCGGCTGCGGGATCAGTCCAACCTCTCCGAGGCGGTGATCCTGTCGACCTGCCTGCGGACGGAGATCTACGCCGTGGTCGAGCGCTTCCACGACGGCGTGGCCGAGCTGCAGGAGTTCCTGGCCACCATCAGCGGCACGCCACTCGAGGTGCTGGCGGACCACCTGACCGTCCGATTCGACGACGACGTCACCACGCACCTGTTCACGGTGGCCGCCGGCCTGGACTCGGCGGTGCTCGGGGAGTCCGAGGTCCTCGGCCAGGTCCGCCGGGCCTGGGAGCGGGCCCAGCTCGAGCAGGTGTCGGGCCCGGTGCTCGGTGCCCTGTTCCGACACGCTGTCGAGACCGGCAAGCGCGTGCGCTCGGAGACGGCCATCGCCCGGGGGATCACCTCCTTGTCCCACGGGGCCGTGGCCCTGGCCGCCGGCCGGCGTCCCGGGGGACTGGACGGGGCCAGGGTGCTGGTGGTGGGGGCCGGGGAGATGGGCGAGGGCGTGGCCCAGGCCCTCGACGGGCACCACGCCGCCTCGCTGGTGATCGCCAACCGCACGACCGAGCGCACCCAGGCCGTGGTGGAGGCGCTGCCCGCCGGGGTGGCCGACCGGGTCGGTACCGACACGCTGGAGGCGCTCGGCCCGCTGCTCGCCTCGTCGGACGTGGTGTTCACCTCGGTGGGGACCACCCTGCCGATCATGGACCGCGCCCTGCTGGAGGCGGCCGCCGCCGCCCGCCCGCCCGACGACCCCTTGCTGGTCGTCGACCTCGGGATGCCCCGCAACGTCGATCCCTCGGCGGCCGATCTGGCCGGCCTGGTGCTCTTGGACATGGACGTCCTCCGGGCCGCCGTGGAAGAGGCCCTCTCCGGCCGCCAGGACGAGGTGGCCGGGGCCAGCCAGATCGTCACCGACGAGGTGGAGCGCTACCGGGTGGCGTCCCGGGCCCGCGACGCCGCCCCCATCGTGTCGGCCCTGCGCTCCCAGGTCGAAGAGGCGCGCCTGGCCGCCTACGAACGCCAGCGGTCCCGGCGATCCGATCTCACCGACGCCCAGTGGGAACAGGTCGACGCCGTGACCCGGTCGATGGTGGCCAAGCTCCTCCAC
The DNA here is from genome assembly GCA_963738545.1 of uncultured Acidimicrobiaceae bacterium. Lineage (GTDB taxonomy): Bacteria > Actinomycetota > Acidimicrobiia > Acidimicrobiales > RAAP-2 > Bog-756. Next base: position 131,011 of record CAVTXA010000003.1, on the reverse strand, counting down.
CAGCCGACGGTGGCGCTGAAGGATGCCGCCGGCACGCCCCGCGGCGAGCGCCTCGTCGAAGCACTCCGAACCCTCTTCGACCTCTAGACGGTGGCCGGCCCGCCCGCGCCGTGACCGACCGGCCACCGCTCCGCCTCGCCACCCGGGGCTCGCCCCTGGCCCTGTGGCAGGCCCGTCGCGTGGCCGGCCTCCTGGCGGCCTCGGGGATCCCCTCGAGCCTGGTGGTGGTGGAGACCACCGGGGACCGACGACTGGATGTCCCGCTCGACCAGCTCGGAGGCCAAGGTGTCTTCGTGAAGGAGGTGCAAGCCGCCGTGGTCCGCGGTGATGCCGATGCCGCCGTGCACTCGGCCAAGGACCTGCCCGCGTCGGCCGAGCTGTCCGTGCCCGAGCTGTGCCTGGCCGCTCTGCCCGAGCGCGCCGATCCACGGGACACCATCGTCGGGGGCGGTCTCGACACCCTGCCCACCGGCGCGCTGGTGGCCACCGGCTCGGCACGTCGCCGGGTGCAGCTGGCCAACCTCCGCAACGACCTCCACTTCTGCGGCCTGCGGGGCAACCTGGCCACCCGCCTCGACAGGGTCGGGGTCGACGGCGTGGCCGCCGTCGTCGTGGCCCAGGCGGCCGTCGACCGCCTGGACTGGCACCCGCCGGTCGGTCTGGTGGTCGAGGTCCTCGACCCCGACGCCGTGGTCCCCCAGGTGGGCCAAGGCGCCCTGGCCGTGGAGTGCCGGGCCGACGACGAGTCGACCCGGGCCTCACTGGCCGTCATCCACGACGACCGGGTGGGACCTCCGGTGGCGGCCGAGCGCGCCTTCCTGGCCGAGCTGGGCGGAGGGTGCACGCTGCCGGTCGGGGCTCACGCCCACTGGGTGGCGGACGGATCGTCGGATCTCCGGCTGACCGGGATGATGGGCTCGGCGGACGGAGTGATCGTCGTCCGTCACGCCGAGGACGGGATCCGACCTGACGACCTCGGCCGCGCCGTGGCCCGCTACCTCCTCGATGAGGCCGGGGGTCGGGACCTCGGTGACTGGCTCCCGTCGGCCGGGGACCACGGGGAGAACCCCACGGCGGTCTCGGGGTGACCGTGTCCCTGGTCGGCGCCGGTCCCGGCCATCCCGACCTGCTCACCCGGCGGGGGGCCGTGCTGCTGGCCCGGGCCGAGGTGGTCATCCATGACCGACTGATCGCTCCCGAGATGCTCGAGCTGACCCGGGCGGACGCCGAGCTCATCGACGTGGGGAAGTCGCCGGGAGGCTCGACGACCCAGTCCGAGATCAACGCCCAGCTGATCGAGTTGGGGCGGGCGGGTCGAGACGTGGTCCGGCTCAAGGGTGGGGACCCGTTCGTCTTCGGCCGGGGCGGCGAAGAGGCTGAAGCGCTGCGTGCCGCCGGGGTCGAGTTCGAGCTGGTGCCCGGCGTGAGCTCGGCCTTCGCCGCGCCGGCGGCCGCCGGTATCCCGGTGACCCACCGGGGGCTCGCCACGTCGGTGACCGTGGTGACCGGACACGTCGGCGACCCGTCCGCCCCCGGGGGCGTCGACTGGTCGTCGCTGGGTCGGGCCGGCGGCACCCTGGTGGTCCTCATGGGCATGTCCGAGCGGGCCCGGATCGCCGATGCACTGATGGCGTCCGGCCGGCCGGCGTCGACACCGGCGGCCGTCGTGCACTGGGCCACGACGGAACGGCAGCGGGTGGTCCGCACCACGCTGGACGGTCTGGTCGCCGTGGACCTCCCCGCGCCGTCCGTCGTGGTGATCGGACCGGTGGCCGCCTTGGACCTCGGCCCAGTGCCCGACGACGCCGGGGACGTGGCCCCGGGTTGAGCACGTCTCCTCTGGACGGTCGGAGCGTGGCCATCACCCGCACCCGGGCCCAGGCCTCGGGTCTGGCCGCCCGGCTCACCGAGCTCGGGGCCGACGTGGTCGAGCTGCCGGTCATCGCCGTCGTGGATCCCGCCGACGGGGGCGAGGCACTGGACCGTGCCGTCGACCGACTGGCGCAGGGTGTGTACAGGTGGGTGGCCTGCACGTCCGCCAACGCCGTGGCCCGGTTGCTCGCCGCCCTGGGGGACCGGGTCGTCCCGCCCTCGACCCGGTGGGCGGCGATCGGGACGGGCACCGCCCGCGCCCTCGAGGATGCCGGACGATCCGTCGACCTCGTGCCCGAGGTGTCAGTGGCCGAGGCGCTGGCCGGCTCGTTCCCCGATGGGCATGGCGGGACGGTCCTATTCCCCCGGGCCGAGACCGTGCGGGGGGCACTGGTGGCCGGGCTGGAGGCCAAAGGGTGGGTCGTCGACGAGGTGGTGGCGTACCGGACGGTGGCCGGCCACCCCTCGACCGAGGCGCTGGACGCGGCGGCGAGGGCCGATGCCGTGGCCTTCACCTCGTCCTCCACGGTGGAGCAGGGCCTGGCCCTGATGGGCCACCGCCGGATGCCGCCGGTCGTGGTCACCATCGGTCCGATCACCTCGGACGCGGCCCGGTCGGCGGGACTCGGCGTGACGGCCGAAGCCAGCCCCCACACCATCGACGGGCTGGTGGCGGCGGTGGTCTCAGCCCTCGGCCGGCCCGTGGGCGGCGCACTGCCGTAGTCTGGGGGACGTGTCGCACCCCGCCCCCCACCTGGCCGGATCCCGGGCCACCCCTCCCGGATTCCCGATCACCAGGCTCCGCCGGCTCCGGTCCAGCGGCGCCATGCGACGACTGGTGGCCGAGACCCGGCTGTCCGTCGACGACCTGGTGGCGCCGCTGTTCGTGGCCGACGGGCTGGAGGCACCCCGCCCCGTGGCCTCGTTGCCCGGCGTGGTCCAGCACACCGTGGAGTCGCTGGGCACCGAAGTGAAACGGCTCTCGGCCCTGGGTGTCCCCGGGGTGATCCTCTTCGGACTGCCCCGTCCGGAGGACAAAGACGCCACCGGCTCGGCCGCCCGCCGACCCGACGGCATCACCCAACGGGCCCTGGCCGCCGTGCGGGACACCGTCGGTGACACTGTGGTGCTCATGGTCGACTGCTGCCTCGACGAGTTCACCGATCACGGTCACTGCGGGGTGGTCGATCCCCGGACCGGGACGGTCGACAACGACGCCACCCTGCCGCTGTACGCCGAGGTGGCCGCGGTCCAGGCGGCGGCGGGGGCCGACGTGATCGCCCCGAGCGGGATGATGGACGGCCAGGTCGGTGCCATCCGGGCCGGTCTGGACACGGCCGGGTTCGGTGACACGGCCATCCTGGCCTACGCGGCCAAGTACGCCTCGGCGCTCTACGGCCCGTTCCGGGAGGCCGCCGAGGTGACCATCGCCGACGGGGGCGACCGGCGCGCCTACCAACAGGACCCGGGCAACCGCAGGGAGGCCCGGGCCGAGGTGGCGCTCGACGTCGCCGAGGGCGCCGACATGGTGATGGTCAAGCCGGCCCTGACCAACCTCGACGTCATCGCCGACGTGCGGGCCGCCGTCGACGTCCCGCTCGGGGCCTACCACGTGAGCGGGGAGTACGCCATGGTCAAGGCGGCCCACGAGCGCGGCTGGATCGACGGGCCGGCCGTGGCCCTCGAGCAGATCACCGCGGTCCGGCGGGCCGGCGCCGACTTCGTCCTCACCTACTTCGCCGGCGCGCTCGCCGAGGCCATCGGTGGCTGACCGGCCGGCATCGGAGGCCCTGTTCGACCGGGCCGTCCGGGTCATCCCGGGAGGCGTGAACTCCCCGGTGCGGTCCTTCCGCTCCGTCGGCGGGCACCCCTACTTCGTGGCCCGCGGCGAGGGTGCCTTCGTATGGGACGCCGACGGGAACCGACTGCTCGACTTCGTCCAGTCCTACGGCGCCTCCATCCTGGGCCACGCCGATCCCCGTGTGGTGCGGGCCGTGACCGAGGCGGCGGCGGACGGCACCACGTTCGGAGCGCCAACCGAGGGCGAGGTCCTCCTGGCTGAAGCCATCTGCGCCCGGGTCCCCGGGTGTGCGCAGGTCCGCCTGGTGTCCTCGGGGACCGAGGCGGCCATGAGCGCCGTCCGGGTGGCCCGTGGCCACACCGGCCGCTCACGCATCCTCAAGTTCTCCGGCTGCTACCACGGCCACTCCGACGGGCTCTTGGCCGGCGGGGGGAGCGGGGTGGCCACGCTGGGCCTGCCCGACTCGGCCGGCGTGCCGGCGGGCGCGGTGGCCGAGACCATCGTGGCCCCCTACAACCAGGTCCCCGAGCTCGACGACCGGGTGGCCTGCGTGATCGTGGAGGCCGTGGCGGCCAACATGGGCCTGGTGCCGCCGTCGGAGGGCTTCCTCGCCGGGCTCCGGGAGGCCTGCGACGCCGTGGGGGCGCTCCTCATCTTCGACGAGGTGATCACGGGATTCCGGCTGGGCGAGTCGGGGGCGTCGGGTCGGTCGGGCGTGCGCCCCGACCTGTGGTGCTTCGGCAAGGTCATCGGCGGGGGCCTGCCCGTCGGGGCCTTCGGAGGTCGGGCCGACGTACTGGCCTCGTTGGCCCCGGACGGCCCCGTGTACCAGGCCGGCACCCTGTCGGGGAACCCACTGGCCACTGCGGCCGGGCTCGCCGTCCTGTCCGCCCTCGACGCCGGGTCCTATTCGGCCCTCTCGGCGCGGGTCGGGCGGTTCGGGACGGCGCTGGCCGAGAGCCTCTCGGCTGTCCTGGGCAAGGCCGGGACGACCGACGAGCAGGGCCGTCCCCTCGAGGTCCAGGTCCCGGTGGTGGGTCCGCTGTTCGGCCTGTTCTTCGCGCCGGTGGATTCCCGACCGGTCCACGACTACGAAGGGGCGGCGGCCTCGGCATCGACCGGCCTGTACGCCCGGCTCTTCCGGGCCATGCTCGACCGCGGGGTGGCCCTCGCCCCCGGTCCCTACGAAGTGGGGTTCCCCTCCATGGCCCACGGCGACGCCGAGTTGGAGCACGCCCTCGACGTGGCGACGGCGGCCATGGCCGACCTCGTCCCGGTCTGAGCCGGGCCCGGCGGACCGCACCGGCCCGGCCATGGAGGAGCCCGAGGAGGACCGAGGAACGGAGCGGGCGGGTGCCGTCATCGACGACCGCCGGCCGCCGGACGACGAGCCCCACCCCGCGGTCGTACCCGAGGCCGACACCTTCCGCCTCGATCGGGTGGACGAGGTGGCGGCGACCGGGACGGTCGGGGACGGGACCGACGATCCCGGCCCGGGCCGGGGACTGAGCCTGAGCTTCGACGACCGGGGCATCGAGGTCGCCGGTCCGAGGGACGGCGACCACCGGTCGATCCACTGGTCCGATGTCGAGGGTGTGGCCTTCGGGCCGGCGGTGGCGGGCTCCGACGGAGGCACCGAGACCCCACTCGAACTGACGCTGGCCAACGGTCCGCTCCGGTTCCTGGTGCGATCGGAGACGCCCAATGCGGTGGCCATCGCCGCGCTCGAGATCCAGGTGACCCGATGGACGGAGCCGGGGCGGCCCGACCCCCCGGCTCGTCGGGACGTGCTCGTGTCCCCGCCGCCGCTGGCACCACCCCTGCTGCCGGCACCTTCGACGCGAGGGGCGGGGCCACCCGTCCATCCGCCGCCGGCCGGGCCAGCGGGGTACCCGCCCCCGCCTCCGTACGGCTTCGACACGACCGCACCCATCCCGCCCTACGGCCCCTTCGACCCGTCCGGCCCCTTCGTCCCCTCCAGCCCGTTCGACCCCTACCGTGCCGACGTCCCGGCGGGTGGCACGAAGCGGACCCGTCGCACCGTCACCCTGGTGGTGGCCCTGGTGCTCGTGGCCAGCGGGGTGGGCCTGGCCGTCGGGCTGGCCGCCACGGGCACCTCGCACCCGCCCAAGGACGTCGCCACCGCCCCGGCCCTGTCGCCCGACGAACACCTGGCCCAGCAGCTCCTGTTGACCAGGGACGATCTGCCCGTGGGCTGGCAGGCGTCCACGAACCCGGGCACGGCCGCCAACTCGCCGGGGCTGCAGCAGGGTGAGGCCAGGATCACCGACGCCCTGGCCCGGTGCATGGGGATCACCGACGCCGAGGGGGCGATCGTCCTCGGGGGGGAGGCACCGGATCAGACGGCCCAGACCTCCTCGCCGATCTTCGTGGCCCCCACGTCGGCCACGGCCCAGACGGCGGTCGAGCTCCAGACGGCGGCCACCGTGGTGCGGACCCACCGGGACGAGCAGCAGGACTTCGCCCTGTTCGCCAACCCCAAGTACCCGCAGTGCGCGGCGACGGCGTCGGCCGACGAGCTCCAACTCGGCGTGAACCAGACCTCGGGGGCGGGGGACCAGGCCGGGCCGGCCACGGTGTCGACGGTCCCGTTGCCCGGCACCTCGGGGCTCCAGCAGTCGGCGTTGCTCATGGCCTTCACCGTGGTCGACGGCTCGGCCACCGTCCATGTCCAGGTCGAGTCGATCAGTCTGGGTGCGCACCGGGTGGAGGCCGGCCTCGAGGTCTTCGCCATCGGCGGTCAGATCCCGAGCCAGTCGCTGTCCGCCTCGATCGCCACCTTCGAGCGGCGGGTGGCGTCCGGTGGTGCCAGCTCGGTGGTCTGACGCGTCGGTCGGATCCGGGACGGTGACGGCGCCGCGCCGGGGGTGTCGCCCCTGGACCGGTGTCCTGGGCGACAATGGACGAGCACGCCGCCGGGCTGTTCACGCCTGTGGGGTCCCTCCTCTTCGTGTCCGGAGGGCGAAATCCTTGCTACCCGTGGGCGGCGACGGCAGGATGGCAGAACTGAGACACCGAGACGGGGAAAGCCCTCGGCACTAATGAGGAGAAGTCCATGACCGTCGGAATAACGGAACTCCCTCCCGAGGGCATGCAGCTCGGGGGCGTCGCCCTGGCCGGCGACGCCGAGCGCGGGACGAAGACCACCGAGGGACTCAGCCTGTTGTTCACCACGGCGGGGATCACCGTGCAGGGACCCCAGCCCCAGATCGAGCGGTTGCTGGTGTGGTCGGGTCTCGACTCGGCGTCGTGCCGCGAGAAGGTGGTCCTGCCCGACGGACGCAATGCCGCCGTCATGGAGTTGACGTCGGGTGGCCAGTCCATCCGGTTCCTGTTCCCGACCGAGTCGGTCACGCCGGGCCAGGCCGCCTATCTTGACCAGGCCCTCCCGCACTGGCTGGCCCGGTACAAGGGCGCGTCCCCGGCCCCGGCCGCCGGCTCGGGCAACGGCTCCCTCCCCCCGCCACCACCCACGACCGCCGACCAGCCGGCCCACGTGGCTCCTGCCGCGGCGGCCGCCGCCGGAGCCGTGGCCGGCGCGGCGATCGCCGGTGCACCACCGGCCGCCGCCGGGACGCCCTACCCCCCGACCCAGGCCCCGGGCGCCCCTCCCGCGCCCCCCAGCCCGCCGCCTCCGGCCTACGCTGCGGCACCCACCTTCACGACCCCGGGCACGGGTACCCCGCCACCCCCACCTCCGCCCGCCGCCGGGGCCGCATGGGCGGCATCGCCCGACCCCCTGGCCGACACCTCGGCGTGGTCCGGTCCCCCCACCGGGCAAGGCGCCGATGCCGCGTCGGCGCCGCCCGCCCAGAAGTCCAGCCGGTGGCGCAAGAACAAGACGCCCGAGGCGGCCGCGGCCCCGGTCTCCTACCAGGCGCCCGTCGACGCCGCTCAAGCCCCCTTCGCGCCGCCGAACGATCCGGTCCGACTGGACCAGACCACGCTGCCCCCGCCTCCTCCCGATGCGCTCGCCTACCCCGCCGGGGCGGCCTCGGTGTGGAGTCCACCGGTCGACCCCGCCACCGGGCAGGCCTTGTGGGACGGGCAGCCCGGCTCCGCCGTGGCCCCGACGCCGGAGCTGGCCCCCCCGACCAAGGGGAGGGCCAAGCGCAAGGCGGACAAGGCGGCCAAGGCGGCCGCCGTCGCCTCGGTGGCGACCGTGGGTGCCGTGGGGGCCGAGGCCGCCATGTCCGGGGCGCCGGCGGCACCGTTGCCCGCCACCGCCCCCTTCGATCCGGCCGTGGCCAACCCACCCCCGGGCGAGCCCGGTGGGGCTCCGGGCGTGACGGCACCCGAAGGCAAGCCGCAGGGGCGCAACAACCGCCTGCTGGCGTTGATGGTGGTGGCACTCGTCATCGTGGTCGCCGCCATCGGGTACTTCGTCGTCAAGCGGCACGACAACTCGACGACCACGGCCACCACGGCGTTGGTGCCGGTCACGACGGCCGACACCGCCCTGGCGGCGGCGGTCAACCTGCACCAGAACGACCTGCCCAGCGGCTGGACCGCGAGCACGGCGGCCGGTCAGCCGGTCCGGCCCCCGGTAGCTCCGGCCGCGGCCCAGGCCCAGGCCACGCGGACCCTGGCCCAGTGCCTCGGGTCCACTCCGTCCACGATCTCGGGCCTGTTCGCCGGCACGGTGCTGCCCGGACAGACCGGGGCGGCCACCTCACCCTCGTTCCGGAGCCCGACCGATCCGACCATCGCCATGCACTCGGTGACCCGGGTCATGGGTTCGGACGCCGAGGCCCAGGCGCTGGCGACCCCGTTCACCAACGCCAACTTCCAGGCCTGCTACACCGCCTACCAGTCCTCGGTGGTCTCGGCGGCGGTTCCCGGCGCCACGGCGGCGGTCCAAACGGTCCCGCTGACTGCACCGACCGGGGTGCAGTCGTTCGGGTACCTGACCACGTTGACCATCCCCAACCAGGGGACCGAAGTCATCGGGCAGGCCTTCATCGTGGGAGGTCGCATCGAGTCCACCCTCGAGCCCACCACCGGTGGAGCGCCGGTGCCCACCGACGCCTTCACCCCGGCCTATAACGCCATCGCCGGTCGGGTGGGGCTCGACGCCAGCAAGTGATCGGCCGGTCCCGCTCGGACCCGACCCGTGTCCGAGCTCAGTCCGGGCCGGGGGCCAGGCGGGCGATGGCGGCGAGGGCCCGGTAGGCGGCCTCGGCCGGACCGGTCTCGTCCGGTCGGAGCAGGTTGGCCATGATGCGGAGGATCCAGCTCATCAACGGTTCCGAGCGGATGCCCGTCCCCACGCACAGCTGCATGAGTTCGGGCCGGCTGATCACCTTGATGAAGGCCCGGGCCACCCGGTAGTAGAGGCCGTAGGCGTCCTCGAGGCGCGTCTCGTAGCGGAGCAGGGCCTCCACCCCGTCGCCCGAGAGGGCCTCGCCCAGGGATGCCGCCGCCAGCCGCCCGCTCTCGTAGCCGTAGGCGATGCCTTCGCCGTTGAACGGGTTGATCGAGCCTCCGGCGTCGCCCACCACCAACGTGGTAGCCCCGACGCGGGGGCCCACGGCCAGGCCCATGGGGAGCTTCCCGCCGGTGGGGGAGCCGAGGGACGTCGCCGGGGACAGCTCCCACTCCTTCGGGGCGTAGGCCACGAAGTGCTCCATGAGGGTGGACGTATTGACCCCCTTCCAGCGATGGTCGGTGGACAGCAGTCCCACGCCGACGTTCACCCGGCCGTCGCCCAGCGGGAAGATCCACCCGTAGCCGGGGACCACACCGCCGTCGCCGTCCCGGATGTCGAGGTGCGACTCGATGAACGGCTGATCGTGGCCGGGTGACGTGTAGTACCCGCGCAGGGCCATCCCCATGGGCTGCCCACGGTCGCGTGCCGTCCCGAGGGCCCGTCCGAATCTCGAGTTGGCCCCGTCGGCCACCACCACGTACCGGGCCCGGATGGACCGGGTGGATCCGGTGGCCTTGTCCTTGACCACGGCCCCCACGCACGAGGGGAGGGGCGTCTCGGGTGAGACGGCCGCCCCCGGGGTGTCGTCGAGGATCGGCTCGACTGCCTCGGTGCCCTGCCACACGGTGGCGCCGGCCTTGACGGCCCGGTCGTTGACGATCCCGTCGAGGTCGTGCCTGGTGATGACGTAGCCGTGGGATGGGAAGCTCGGGTGCTCGGGCCAGGGCAGGTCGAGGACCCGCCCGAAGGCGTGGGCCCGGAGCCCCGTGTAGCGGTGGGCGCCGGCCAGCGCCCCCTCGATGCCCATGTCGGCGATCTGGCGCACCGAGCGGGGGGTGAGGCCGTCGCCGCAGGTCTTGACCCGCGGAAAGACCTTCTTCTCCACCAGGGCCACGTCCCAACCCGCCTCGGCCAGCCAGTAGGCGCAGGCCGACCCGGCCGGGCCGCCTCCCACCACCAGGACGTCGTGGTGTCCTCCCGGGGCCCCCGGCCCCGACAGCGACGGGCCGGCGACGGGGTCCCGGGCGATGTCGGATCGGCCGGCGCCGGGCGAGGGGAGGGTGGAGCTCACGACCTCCGATGTTAGGTGGGGCAGGACGGGAACGGCACACCCGGCCCCCGAGCGGAATCGACGCCGAGGGCCCATTCCCCGGATGTGCTTGGACGAAGGGGTGCGTGGTAAAAACAAGTCCCTGTGGACGACTATCTGCCCATTCTGATCCTCATCATCCTCGGATTCCTGTTCGCCGCCGTGTCGTTCGTGGCGTCGGCGCTCATGGCCCCCACCAAACGGCCCACCGCGGCCAAGCTCGCCCCCTACGAGTGCGGGATCGTCCCGGGTATCGAACCGCCCACCCGCTTCCCGGTCCGCTTTTACCTGGTGGCCATGATCTTCATCATCTTCGACATCGAGATCGTCTTCCTCTATCCGTGGGCGGTGATCTTCCACCAGCTGGGGAGCTTCGGTCTGGTGGAGGTGGTGGTGTTCGCCGCCGTGGTGTTCGTCTCCTTCCTCTTCCTGGTCAGCAACGGCGCCCTCAGCTGGGGTCCGGCCAAGCAGCTGGTCGGGGCCATGCCCTCTCGCACGTCGGAGTCGACCATCGCCCGCATCAGTGCCGGACCGGGGGGTCCCGGCACCTCGACGCGGCGCGTGGGGACGCGGTCCCCGACGGACCCCGTTGCACCCGGTACCACCGATCCAGACGCCCCGACGACCGGAGAGCCGGCCACCGCGCCGAGCGGACCCGGCCGCGCCGCGTAGAACGAGAGAGGCGGCGGCCCATGGGTCTCGAAGACCTACAGCACAACTTCCTCACCGGCCGTCTGGAGGATCTGGTCAAGTGGGCCCGGACCTACTCCATGTGGCCGGCCACCTTCGGACTGGCGTGCTGTGCCATCGAGATGATGTCGGTGGGCGCCGCCGACTTCGACCTGGCCCGCTTCGGCATGGAGGTGTTCCGGGCCTCGCCGCGTCAGGCCGACCTCATGATCGTGGCCGGCCGCGTCTCCCAGAAGATGGCCCCGGTGCTCCGTCAGGTCTACGACCAGATGATGGAGCCCAAATGGGTCCTGTCCATGGGTGTGTGCGCCAGCACCGGGGGCATGTTCAACAACTACGCCATCGTCCAGGGCGTGGACCAGATCGTCCCGGTGGACGTCTACGCCCCGGGCTGCCCCCCCACGCCCGAGACCCTCATGCACGCCATCTTGACCCTGCACGAGAAGGTCCGCACCAACGACATCACCCACCGCCAGCCCGTCGCCCTGCGGCCGGCCACCGACGGGCCCCAGGACGGCTCGGAGGGACATGACGAAGGTGTCGACACCGACGACGCCCGCACCCACGCCGCCGAGTCCACCACGGGTTGGACCCCGGACCGGCCCGACGCCGTCCACCTCGGGACACCCAAGCGCAATCCGGTCATCGCCCGCAGTGTGGGCGAGCCCCTGTGAGTCCGGACGGCGCCACCGGCGTGGTCGACGAACCCACGGCGCCCAGTGGTTCCGGAGGCGGATCGTCGCGCGCTCCGGGTCGACCCAGCCAGGAGGTGGTCTTCCCCACCCGCGAGCAGTACGTGGGCGTGGTGGGGGAGTACCAGGACGGCGGCTTCGAGATGTGTGCCGACCTGTGCGCCGTCGACTACCTGGCCCACCCGGGGCGCCGGCTGCCCGAGGGCGTGCATCCCGAGCGGTTCGAGGTCGTGGTCAACCTGCTCTCGCTGAGCCAGGCCCGCCGGGTCCGGGTCCGGGTCCAGGTGCCCGAGGGCGACGCCGAGGTTCCGACGCTGTTCGAGCTGTACCCGGGGGTGGAGGCCATGGAGCGCGAGGCCTACGACCTGTTCGGCATCCTCTTCACCGGCCACCCGGACATGACCCGCATCCTCATGCCCGAGGACTGGGAGGGCCATCCGCTCCGCAAGGACTACGGGGTGGGCCGGGTGCCGGTCCAGTTCAAGGGCGCCCCGGGGCCGAGATGAGCGACGTGACCACCACCTCTGCGGCCGACGACGCCGGCGTGGGCGAGCCCCATCCCGACACCGTGCTCGACCCTCCACTGTCCGGTGACTCGTTCCTGGCCCCGGGTCCCGGCGGCGAGCCCGAGGGCCTGGTGGCCGAGACCTCCGAAGGGCCCCAGGAGCTGGCGAGACGGGCCCTGACCGATCCCGGCGAGCTTCGCCGCGAGGTGGGGGCCGTCCTGCGCCTCCCCGAGGGCGTGGCCATCGACCCCGCCGACATCGACGTCGAGCATTCCGACGACGAGACCATGATCATCAACATGGGCCCACAGCACCCGTCCACCCACGGGGTGCTCCGCCTGATGCTGGAGCTGGACGGGGAGACGGTGCTGCGGACCAAGCCGGTCATCGGCTACCTCCACACCGGCATGGAGAAGACGGCCGAGGAGCTCACCTACGTCCAGGGGTCGACCAACGTCACCCGGATGGACTACCTGGCCCCACTGCACAACGAGCTGGTGCTGTCCCTGGCCGTCGAGGCCCTCCTCGGCGTCGAGATGCCGCCCCGGTCCGACTGGATCCGGATGCTGCTGGTGGAGCTCAACCGGGTCTCCTCCCACCTCATGTGGATGGCCACCAACGGCATGGACATCGGATCCACGTCCATGATGATCTACGGCTTCCGCGAGCGCGAGATGATCCTGGCCTTCTTCGAGAAGACCACCGGCTTGCGGATGAACCACAACTTCATCCGGCCGGGCGGCACCGCCGCCGACCTGCCCGACGGTTGGGAGGACGACGTCTCCATCATCTGCGACACCGTCCTGCCCCGCACCGACGAGTACGACGAACTGCTCACCGGTCAGCCCGTGTTCCGCCGGCGGTCCGAGGGCATCGGGGGCCTGTCGGCCGAGGAGGCGCTGGCCCTCTCGCTGACCGGGCCCATCTTGCGGTCCACCGGTGTGCCCTGGGATCTGCGCCGATCCATGCCCTACCTCCGCTACGACGAGGTGGACTTCGATGTGATCGTCGGGACCTACGGGGACAACTTCGACCGCTACTCGATCCGGCTCAACGAGATCCGGGAGTCCATCCGGATCATCCGCCAGATCGTGGAGAAGATGCCCGCCGGCGACTACCGGGTCCAGGACAAGAAGGTCACGCCGCCGCCGAGGGGTCGGATCGACGAGTCGATGGAGGCCCTCATCCACCACTTCAAGGTGTTCACCGAGGGGTTCAAGGTGCCCGAGGGCGAGGTGTACGTAGCCGTCGAGTCCCCGCGTGGCGAGCTCGGCTGCTACCTGGTGTCCGACGGATCGCCCAAGCCCTACCGGATGCACATCCGGGGGCCGAGCTTCGTCAACTTGCAGGGCCTGCCCCTCATGATGCGGGGCGGCCTGCTGGCCGATGCCGTCGCCGTCTGCTCCTCGGTGGATCCGGTGATGGGGGAGGTGGACCGGTGACCGACCAGACCACGCCGGTCAGCGCCCCCCGTCGTGTGGCGGCGCGGGGCACCGCCGAGCCCACCCATCTGTCGCCGGACGTCGTGGCCGAGGCCCGACGGCTGATCGCCCTCTACCCGGAGCCCCGCTCGGCGCTGATCCCCCTCTGCCACCTGGCCCAGGCGCAGGACGGCTGGCTGACCCCCGAGGCCATGGTGGACATCGGCTTGCTGGTCGGGGTGACACCCGCCGAGGTGTTCGGCACCGCCACCTTCTACGACATGCTCCACACCGAGCCGGTGGGTGGCCACGTCGTGGCCGTGTGCACCAACATCGCCTGTCTGCTCGGCGGCGCCGCCGAACTGCTGGAGCACGCCGAGGCGACCCTGGGCGTCAACGCCGGCGGGACCACGGCGGACGGGGCCATCACCCTGGAGGAGGCCGAATGCCTGGCCGACTGCGATCGCCCCCCCTGCGTGCAGGTGAACCACCGCTTCGTCGGGGCCCAGACCCCGGACAGCTTCGACGCCCTCATGGCTGACCTGCGGTCCGGTGCACGCTCGGAGGACATCCCGCCGCACGGCACCCTGATCCGGGTCAAGCGGACGACGGGCCTCCTGGCCGATCCCGAACGAGTGGCCGCCGAGCGGGCGTCCATGGCCGAGGCCCAGGCGGCCCGGGCAGCGGCGGCCGAGGCGGCCAAGTCGGTCTCGGCCGGAGGGTCGGGGAGCGGGGGAGGAGGCGCCTGATGGCCATCACCGATCCCCCCAAGATCGTCACCAGCCGGCTGGAGCACGCCGACTCCCACACCCTGGAGCGCTACCTGGCCACCGGGGGGTACGACGGACTGCGCAAGGCCCTCACCATGACCCCCGAGGCGGTGGCGGCCGAAGTGGACGCGGCCAGCCTGCTCGGCCGCGGGGGAGCCGGCTTCCCGGCCGGCCGGAAGTGGGCCATGCTCCGGAAGAACCCGGTCACCTACCTGGTGGTCAACGGGGACGAGAGCGAGCCGGCCACCTTCAAGGACCACCTCCTGGTGGAGCGCGACCCCCACCAACTCATCGAGGGTGTGGTCATCGCCGCCTACGCACTGCAGGTCACCCGGGTCTTCATCTTCATCCGGGGCGAGTTCGCACTGGGCCTCGAGCGGGTGCAGGCCGCCCTCAACGACGCCTACGCCCACGGGGCGGTGGGCGCGGACATCTTCGGCTCCGGGTTCTCGGTAGACGTGGTGGTCCACCCGGGGGCGGGTGCCTACATCTGCGGCGAGGAGACGGCCCTCCTCGAGTCGCTCGAGGGCAAGCGGGGCTTCCCCCGCATCAAGCCGCCGTTCTTTCCCGCCGCCATCGGCCTGTACGGCGAGCCCACCGTGGTCAACAACGTGGAGACCATGTCCAACCTGCCCTGGATCGTGGCCCACGGAGGTGCCGCCTTCGCCGCCCTCGGCGAGGGGCGCTCCACCGGGACCCGGCTGTTCGCCCTGGCCGGGCACGTGAACAATCCGGGTGTCTTCGAGTTGGAGATGGTCAAGACCACCTTCAACGACCTGATCCACGCCCCGGTGCTGGGTGGCGGCATCCCCCACGGCCGGGCGCTCAAGGCCTTCATCCCCGGCGGGGTGTCCGCCCCGTGGTTCGGTCCGGACCAGATCGATCTGCCCCTGGGCCAGGACGAGGTGGCCGCGGCGGGCTCCATGCTCGGGTCCGGCTCCATCGTGGTCATGGACGACCACACCTGTGCCGTGCGGGCGGCGTGGCGCATCACCAAGTTCTTCTCCCGGGAGTCGTGCGGCCAGTGCACCCCGTGTCGTGAGGGTTCGGGGTGGTTGGAGAAGATCATGGAGCGCATCGAGACCGGCCAGGGGCGCGAGGAGGACCTCGACCTGCTCCTCGACGCCTGTGACAACATCGCCCCGGGCCTGACCTGGCCCCCCCAGCAGACCACCATCTGCGTGCTCGGGCCCTCCATCCCCTCGTCCATCGGCTCGGCCATCGAGATGTTCCGCGACGAGTTCCTCGTGCACATCAAGGAAGGGGGCTGCCCCTATGAGTGAGCAGACCACCCCTCCCTCCGGGACGACCACCGGCGACCATTCCGTGGACCCGGCGGCGGCCGCCCCGCTGGTGGAACGGGTCACCTTCACCCTCGACGGACGTGAGGTCACCGCGGACAAGGGCGAGATGCTGATCGCCGCGGCCGAGAAGGCCGGGACCTTCATCCCCCGGTTCTGCTACCACCCCCGCATGAAGTCGGTCGGGGTGTGCCGGATGTGCCTGGTCGAGGTGAGCGGACCCCGGGGTGCCTCCCTGCAGCCCAGCTGTTTCGTCGAGGTCCAGGCCGGCTCGGAGGTGGTCACCGACTCCGACAAGGTCAAGAAGGCCCAGGACGGCGTGCTCGAGTTCCTCCTCATCAACCATCCCCTCGACTGCCCGGTGTGTGACAAGGGCGGCGAGTGCCCCCTGCAGGACCAGACCCTCGCCTACGGACCGGGTGAAACCCGGTTCGTGGAGGAGAAGCGTCACTTCGAGAAGCCGATCCCCATCTCCGAGCTGGTGCTGTTGGACCGCGAGCGCTGCATCCAGTGCAGCCGGTGCACCCGGTTCGCCGACGAGGTGGCCGGCGAGGCACAGATCGACTTCATCGGGCGAGGCGAGCACCTCGAGGTCAATACCTTCCCCGAGCTCCCCTTCGCCTCCTACTTCTCCGGCAACACCGTCCAGATCTGCCCGGTGGGCGCACTGACGGCCTCCCCCTACCGGTTCGCCGCCCGCCCCTGGGACCTCGACCAGGTCGAGTCCACGTGTACGACCTGCTCGGTGGGGTGCCGGGTCGCCGTCCAGTCGTCGTCCAACCGGGTGACCCGGCTGCTGGGCATCGACGTCGACCCCGTCAACCACGGCTGGCTGTGCGACAAGGGCCGGTTCGTCTTCGACGCCGTGAACAGCGAGGATCGACTTACCGAACCCATGGTCAGGAAGGACGGGACCCTGGTGGCGGTGTCCTGGCACGAAGCGCTCGGCGCCGTGGCCGAGGGCCTCAGCCGGTCGGTCGAGACCGGGGGCGCCGGATCGGTGGGCGTGATCGGTGGGGCGCGGCTGACCAACGAGGGCGCCTACGCCTGGACCAAGTTGGCCAAGGGGATCCTCGGCACCGACTCGGTCGACGCCCAGCTCGGTGACGGACTGCCCGCCGAGATGGTCCTGGGCCTGCCCCGGGCCACGATCGACCAGGCCGCCTCGGCCGACACGGTGATCCTCCTGACCGGCGACATCAGAGAGGAGGTCCCGGTCCTCTTCCTCCGTCTGCGGTCGGCCATCGTCGACGGCCACCTCGACGTGGTGGAGCTCTCCCCAACGGCCACGGCCATGACCGAGTACGCGGCGGCGTCCCTCCGCTACCGTCCCGCCGGGGCCACCGGATTGGTCGAGACCGTGGTGGACACAACCCGGCCGGTGCCGGCGGAACTCGACGGCGACGCCGTCGGCCGGGCCCGCGAGCTGGTGGCGGCGAAGGACGTGGTGGTCGTGGTGGGTCGACCGTCCCTGGCCGAGGACGGGACCCTGGTGGCCGACGCGGCCCAGGCCCTGGCCCGCGCCCTGCCCGGCGCCCGATTCCTCTCCGCCCTCCGCCGGGGCAACGTCCACGGGGCCCTGGACATGGGGATGGCGCCCGGCGTCCTCCCCGGCCGGGTCTCCCTCGACGACGGCCGGGCCTGGTTCGCCGAGGGTTGGCCCTCGGTGCCCGCCCAGCGGGGACTGGACGCCGCCGGCATCCTCGCCGCCGCTGCCGAGCCGGGTGAGACCACCGACGAGAGCGCCCGCGTCCGCTCGCTCGTGGTGCTGGGCGCCGATCCGGTGGGCGACTTCCCCGATGCCGGCCTGGCCCGACGGGCCCTCGACGGGGCCGAGTTCGTCGTGGCCGTGGTGTCCGCCCCCGGGACGGTGACCGAAGCGGCCGACGTGGTCCTTCCCGCTGCGGAGGCCCATGAGCGCTCGGGCACCACCACCAACCTCGAGGGACGGGTCAGCCGCCTGGGCCAGAAGCTGGTGCCGCCCGGGCAGGCGTGGCCCGACTGGATGATCGCCTCGGAGCTCGCCGTCCACCTGGGCGTGGAGTTGGGGCTGGACTCGGTGGGGGACGTCTGGGACGAGATCGAGCGCCTGGCCCCGGCGTACAAGGGCGTCACCCGGTCCGTCCTCGACGGGCCGGGGACCGGCGACGGGGTGGTGGTACCTCTGGTGGCCAGTGCGGTCACCCTTGGACGACGGAACGCCCAGGCCCCGCTCGATCCCATCGCCGTCCCCGGGGTGGAGTCGGTGGAGCGCCAGGGCGCCCCGCCACGAGCCGGACTGGCCGAGGCCCCCACGGCCGGCATCGGCACCGACGCCGATCGCAGCCCCCGGACCGCGGCCCCCGGGGCCCCGTCCCGTCCGGCCCTCCTCTCGGGTTCGGTCGACCTCGACGTGCCCCACGTGGTCCCGAGCGACCGGTACTCGTTCCGGCTGGTGGCCGCGCGTGCCCTCTACGACGGCGGGGCCGGGGTGTCGGCGGTGCCGGCCCTGGCCGGCCTGGTGCAGACCTCGCCGCTCCGGGCCAACCCCCTCGACCTCGATGAACTCGGCGTGGCCCCGGGAGGATCGCTCCGGGTGCGGACAGCCGCCACCTCGAGTGTGCACACGGTGGTGGCCGATCACTCGCTGCCCCGCAAGGTGGTGGCCGCCGACTTCAACGTCCCACTCGACGAGGGGACCGTGGCCGACCTCATCGACGTCGGCGCCCCCGTGGTCGAGCTGCACGTGGAGACCCTGTGACCGCCCTCCTCTCCCTCGTCCACCCCCTGCTGGCCGAGGGCGACCCGATCTACAACAACGGGGTGGGCTGGGCGGTCTTCCTCATCGTCCTCATCAAGGTGCTGGTGGTCTTCGGCTTCCTGATGGTGTCGGTCATGCTCATGATCTGGTTCGAGCGCAAGGTCATCTCGGACATGCAGAGCCGGATCGGGCCCAACCGGGCCGGTCCCTTCGGCATCGCCCAGACCCTGGCCGACGGGATCAAGCTGTTCTTCAAAGAGGACCTCATCCCCGACCAGGCCGACCGGTTCGTCTTCAAGCTGGCCCCCTACCTGACCATCATCCCGGCCTTCCTCGTCTTCGCCATCGTCCCCTTCGGTGGGGAGGTGACCATCGCCGGCCACCACTTCGAGCTGCAGCTGGCCGACCCGCCCATGGGCATTCTGTTCCTGCTGGCCATGTCCTCCATCGGCGTCTACGGCATCATGCTGGCCGGCTGGTCGTCGGGGTCCAAGTACCCGTTGCTTGGATCGGTGCGGGCCTCGGCCCAGATGATCTCCTACGAGGCCGCCCTGGGCATGACCGTGGTCACCGTGGTGCTGATCACCGGCTCGCTGTCCACCCGCACCATCGTCGACGCCCAGGCCGGCCACCTCTGGCAGTGGAACGCCATCCGCCTCGGCGTGGTGCCCTTCCTGATCTTCTTCATCGCCATCATCGCCGAGACCAACCGCCCGCCCTTCGACCTGGTCGAGGCCGACTCCGAACTGGTCGGCGGGTTCGTCACCGAGTACTCGTCGATCCGCTTCGCCCTCTTCTTCCTGGCCGAGTTCATGAACACCATCACCATGTCGGCCATCACGGTGACCCTGTTCTTCGGTGGACCCGACGGGCCCATCCCCCACATCCCCCACCTCTACTGGCTGTGGCCCATCCTGTGGTTCCTCGGCAAGACCATCATCTTCTTGTTCGTCTTCGTCTGGCTGCGGGCCGCGCTGCCCCGGCTGCGCTACGACCAGCTCATGGACCTGGGTTGGAAGAAGCTGATCCCGCTGTCCCTCGGTTGGCTGCTCATCGTGGCCGGCTTCGTCATCGACGGATGGTGGGGGCTGGGCATGGCCCTGACCGTCGTGGCCGCGGCCATCGTGATCACCCGGGCGTTCGCCATCGGTTCCGAGCGTGAGGCCACCCGGGCCATCGTGCCGGCGGTGGGGGTCCGCCTCTGGACCCGGCCACCCGAGCCCGATCCCGTGCCCGATCCCACGGCCGCCGCGCCGGCCTCCCCATCGATCGAAGGAGGAGGCACCTGATGGCAGATCACGAACCCTCGGCCGAGCCGCCGAAGCAACGACAGAACTTCCTCGGCGGATTCAAGCTCACCCTCGAGCACCTGGGTCGCCCCCCGGTCACCCGGCAGTACCCCGAGGAGAAGCGGCCCAAGCAGCCCCGCCAGCACGGTCGTCACGTCCTCAACCGTTATGAGGACGGCATGGAGAAGTGCATCGGCTGCGAGCTGTGTGCCGGCGTGTGTCCCGCCGACTGCATCTACGTGCGCGGCCTCGACAATCCCCCCGACCATCCGGTGTCGCCGGGCGAGCGCTACGGCTACGTCTACGAGATTAACTTCCTGCGCTGCATCCACTGTGACCTGTGCGTCGAGGCCTGCCCCACCGAGGCCATCACCGAGTCCAAGCTCATGGAGTTCTCCTTCACCAACCGCAACGACGCCATCTACACCAAGAACGAGCTGCTGGTCGACGACGACGGCAAGCCCCGGCACCAGCCGTGGGAGGACTGGCGGGAGGACGACGACCTGCACACGTCGGGCTGGATGCGGGCCACGTCGCCGGCGGGAAGTGCCGAGTTCGAGGGACAGGTGCAGTGGTCGGGCGAGCTCGGCTTCGGTGTGCGCGCCCCCGAGGGCGGCCAGTCGGTGCACCGCGACGACGCCACCACGGGCAGTCGGCAGCTGCGCGACACCCTCGAACGCCATCTCATCCCCGCCGACATGCCGGCCGACAAGCGGGGCCCGAGAGGGGCCATCGGCCGGATGATGGAGAAAGCGGAGCGGTTCGCGCCGGGTGCGGGCAAGAAGCACCGGGAGAAGGCCGAGGCCGAGTACGCCGCGGCCAAGGTGGCCGGCAACGCCGAGCGGGACCAGGCGGTGGGCGGTGGGCCGGGATCACCGGGCACCCCGACCTCCGTCGGGGACCCGGAATCGGGCGACTCCTGATGGTGGGGGCTCTCGGCTCGGCCCTCGTGGCCGCCACCACCACCGTCGCCACCCACGCATCGTGGGTGGACGTGGGCACGTTCTCCGTGGCCGCCGCCATCATCCTGGCCGGGGCCGTGGGCGTGGTGGTGGCCCGCAACCCCGTCCACTCCGCCCTCATGCTGGTGATGACCCTGTTCGGGGTGGCCGTCCTCTTCGTCTTGCAGCGCGACCCGTTCCTCGCTGCCGTCCAGGTCATCGTCTACGCCGGGGCCATCGTGGTCCTGTTCCTGTTCGTCATCATGTTCCTCGGGGTCGACCGCGAGGAGAACATCGCCCTGGAGCCCCTTCGGGGGCAGCGGCCCCTGGCCATCGGCCTGGCCGTCCTCGGAACCACTGGCCTGCTGCTCTTGGGCCAGGTGTCCAAGTGGACGACCGGAGCCCCTCACGTGGCCGGTGTCGCCGCCGGCCGGCAGTCCAACGTCTACCTGCTGGGCAAGTCGGTCTACACGACCTACCTCTTCCCATTCGAGGCCACGGCGGCCCTACTGGTCATCGCCGTGGTGGGCGCCGTGGTGCTGGCCCGGCGCCCGCCGTCGGCCACCGTGGGCGACGGGGTACCGGTCACCGACCAGGGTGACGACACCGACGCGGAACCCGAGACCGTCGCCGACCCCTCCCTGGCCCACCCCGACGGCGACGCCACCCCGCCGGGGACCACATCGGCACCCGCCGGCCCCACCGGCGTCAGCACCTCAGAGGAGGCCCGCTCATGACCATCAGTGCCGGCTGGTACCTCGGTCTCAGCGTCATCCTGTTCTCCATCGGGGCCCTGGGCGTGATGATCCGACGCAACGTGCTGGTCATGTTCATGTGCGTCGAGCTGATGCTCAACGCCGCCAACCTGACCTTTGTGACCTTCGCCCGCCAGCTCCACGACATCGGTGGCCAGGTCCTGGTCTTCTTCGTGCTGGTCGTGGCGGCGGCCGAGGTGGTGGTGGGCCTGGGCCTGGTGGTGGCCATCTTCCGCCGTCGGGCCAACGCCACCGCCGACGATCTCCACTTGATGAAGGGCTGACCGGAACGTGCTCCACGTGACCTACCTGATCATCTTGCTGCCCCTGGTCGGGTTCGCCGTCCAGCTGGTGGCGGGCCGGCGCCTCGGGGACCCGGCCGCCGGCGGGGTGGCCACCGCCTTCATCGGGGCCAGCTTCCTGGTCTCGGTGGGCGTCTATCTCGACCTGCTCACCGTCAACGCCCCGGTCCGGACCTACACCCAGAACCTGTGGACGTGGATCCCGGTCGACTCCCTCCAGGTCCACGCCCGGCTCTTCGTCGATCCGCTGTCCATGACCATGGTGCTGTTCATCACCGGGATCTCGACCATGATCCACCTGTACTCCATCGGGTACATGAAAGGGGACAAGGACTACTCCAAGTTCTTCCTCTACATGAACCTGTTCGTGGCCTCCATGCTCATCTTGGTGCTGGGGTCCAACCTGCTGGTCACCTTCGTGGGCTGGGAGGGGGTGGGCACCTGCTCCTACTGGTTGGTGTCCTTCTGGTTCACCCGGGAGTCGGCGGCCAGCGCGGGCAAGAAGGCCTTCGTCTACAACCGGATCGGCGACGTGGGCTTCCTGTTGGCCATCTTCCTCGTCTTCGAGCGGATCCACTCGTTGGAGTACACGACCATCTTCTCCCACCTGGACCGGATCGGACCGGGCTACATCACCGCCATCTGCCTCCTGTTGCTGGTGGGCGTCATGGGGAAGTCGGCCCAGATCCCCCTGTTCCCCTGGCTGGCCGACGCCATGGAGGGTCCCACCCCGGTCTCCGCCCTCATCCACGCCGCCACCATGGTGACCGCCGGCGTCTACCTCCTGTGCCGGATCAATCCGCTGCTGCACGCCTCGAGCTCCGCGGCGCTGACCGTGGCCATCGTGGGCGGACTGACGGCCTTCGTGGCCGCCACCATCGCCTGTGCGCAGCAGGACATCAAGAAGGTCCTGGCCTACTCGACGGTCAGTCAGCTGGGCTACATGTTCCTGGCCATCGGGTGCGGGGCCTACGAGGCGGCCATCTTCTTGATGGTGGCCCACGCCTTCTTCAAGGGCCTCCTCTTCCTCGGCGCCGGCTCGGCCATCCACGGCCTCCACGACGAGCAGGACCTCAAGCGCATGGGCAACCTGCGCCACTACATGCCGTTGACCTTCATCACCTTCGGGATCGGCTGGCTGTGCATCGCCGCCGTGCCCCCGCTGTCGGGGTTCTGGGCCAAGGGCGACGTCTTGGAGAACACCTGGGCAGCCCACCCGGCCCTGTGGGGCCTGGGTCTGCTCACCGCCCTGCTCACCGCGTACTACATGAGCCGCCTCACCGGCCTGGCCTTCTTCGGCAAGGACCGGTTCGCCCTCGACGTGCCGGTCGACGTGGACACCGACATGCCCGACGCCAAGCACGCCGAGGGGCCCATCGGCGAGCCCCACGAGTCGCCCCGCATCATGGTCATCCCGCTGTGGATCCTGGCCTTCTTCGCCGCCATCGCCGGCATCCTGGCCGCCTCCAACAACCACGTCTCACTGGCCAAGTGGGTGGACCCGGTCTTCGGGTCCAACCTGTTCGACGACCACCTGAGCACCGGGGCGGTGTGGACCCTGGGCATCACCGACGCCGTCATCGCCGTCATCGGTGTGTTCATCGGTCTCCGCCTCTGGATGAACGTGTCCCAACGCCCGATACTGGAGGTGCCCTTCCTCCGGCACTCGTGGTACATCAACGAGTTCTACGACACCGTGTTCGGCCGACCCTCGGCCCGCCTGGCCGCCTTCAGCGCCGACGTGATCGACCCCAAGGTGATCGACGGCGGGGTCAACGGAGTGGCCACCCTGGTCCGCCGGTCGGGGGCGCTGATCCGGCGGACCCAGACCGGGTACGTGCGCAATTACGTGCTGGGCATCGTCCTCGGCACTGTGCTGGTCCTGGCCTTCATGCTCACCCGGATGTGGTGGGGCTGATGTCGTCCACCTCGCACTTCCCGTTCCTCACCGTCTTGGTGCTGACGCCGGCGATCGGCGCCGCGGTGGTCGCCCTCATCCCACCCCACCTGGTGGCCAAGCGCTTCCACGAAGCCATCGGGGCCCTGGTGGGCCTGTTCACCCTGGCGCTGTCGGTGGTCATCGCCGGCCAGTTCAAAGTGGGCTTCGGCGGCTACCAGCTGGTCTCCGACCACGTCTGGGCCAAGGAGTTGGGCATCCACTGGTCGCTCGGCATCGACGGGATCTCCCTGTTCTTGGTGGTCATGACGGCCCTGCTCTTCCCGCTGACCATTCTGGGGGCCCGGGGTCGGCGCGACCCCCGGGCCTTCGTGGCCTGGATCCTGCTCATGGAGGCGGCGTGTCTGGGCAGTTTCGTCTCCCTCGACCTGGTGCTGTTCTTCCTCTTCTTCGAGCTGACCCTGGTGCCGGCGTACTTCATCATCGGCGGCTGGGGCTACGCCCGTCGGGGCTACGCCGCCATCAAGTTCTTCGTCTACACCTTCGCCGGCTCGGCCTTCTTGCTGGTGGGGATCCTGGCCGTGGCCTTCCTTCACCAGTCCCAGACCGGGGTGCTGACCTTCGAGCTGCCGGCCCTCATGCACACCCACCTGTCGGGGACCGAAGGCGTCCTGTTGTTCCTGGCCTTCACTGCCGCCTTCGCCGTCAAGGCCCCGATCTTCCCCTTCCACACCTGGTCGCCCGACGCCTACGCCGAGGCGCCGACGGCCGGAGCCGTCCTCCTGGCCGCGGTCATGGCCAAGCTGGGCACGTACGGGATCATCCGCTTCGACCTCAACCTCTTCCCCCAGGCCACCCGGACCCTGGCCCCGTGGCTCCTGACCCTGGCCACCATCGGGATCCTCTACGGGGCCGTCGTGGCCTGCGCCCAGCGTGACCTGAAGCGCCTGCTCGCCTATTCATCCCTGGCCCAGATCGGGTTCATCGTGCTCGGGACCTTCGCCCTCAACAGCCAGGGGCTGACCGGCGGGGTGCTCCAGATGGTCAACCACGGCCTGATCATCGCCGCCCTGTTCATCCTGGTGGGTTGGATCTACGAGCGGCGCAAGACCTGGCAGGTCTCCAACCTGAAGGGCCTGCAGGGGCCGGCCCCGGTGATGGCCGGGGTCTTCACCGTGGCCATGCTGGCCTCCATCGGGGTGCCCGGGCTCAACGGGTTCGTCGGCGAGTTCCTGGTGCTGATCGGCACCTTCGTGGCCCACCGGTGGTGGGCGGTGGTGGCCATCATGGGCGTGATCGCCGCCGCCATCTACCTGCTCTGGGCCTACCAGCAGGTCTTCCACGGCGAGCCCACCGAGGAGGACAAGGCCAAGACCCGGGACCTCAACTGGAGTGAGCGCCTGATCATCGCCCCGTTGATCATCGCCATCGTGTTCCTCGGCATCTTCCCCAAGCCCGTGCTCGACCGCATCACCCCGTCGGTCAACCAGCTGGTCGTCCACGTCGACCGCGTCACCCACACCCCGGTGCCGGCCAACCTCGTGCCCGCGACGGCCCTGGCCAAGCCGGCCGTCCCCTCACTGACCTCGCCCGCGGCGGAAGGAGCCCCGTGATGCCCCCCCTGCTGGCATCGACGATGGCCTCGGTCGCCCCGGTCATCCACACGCCCCACGTCGACTACCTGAGCATCCTCCCCATGCTGATCATGATGGGGGGCGCGGTGCTGTTGATGGTGGTGTCCTCGCTCTTCCGCAAGATCCTCGGTGTGGGCACGGGGACCCTGGTGGCCTCGGTGACGTCGATCGCCGCCCTGGTGGCCGCCCTCGTGCAGTGGGACCACGTGGCCACGCACGGACCCTCGGTCACCATCGCCGGCGCCATCGCCTACGACGGCTTCGCCGTCTTCATCCAGATCACCGTGGCCATCGCCATGCTGCTGTCGGCCCTGGTGGGCGACGGCTACCTGCGGCGGGAGGGGGTCGAGGGCCCCGAGTTCCACGTGCTGGCCATGATGTCGGCGTCCGGGGCCATGATGATGGGCGCGGCCAACGACCTGATCGTGGTGTTCCTGGGCCTCGAGATCATGTCCATCGCCCTCTACGTGCTGGCCGCCTTCAACCACAAGCGGGCCGAGTCGGGCGAGGCCGCCCTCAAATACTTCGTGCTCGGCGCCTTCTCCTCGGCCGTCTTCGTCTACGGCATCGCCCTCACCTACGGGGCCACCGGCTCGACCAACCTGCCCCAGATCGCCGACTACCTGTCGAAGAACGTCATCGCCAGCAACGGCGTGCTCCTCGGCGGGCTGGCCCTCCTGCTGGTGGGCTTCGGCTTCAAGATCGCCGCCGTGCCCTTCCACATGTGGTCACCCGACGTCTACCAGGGTTCTCCCTCGCCGGTCACCGGGTTCATGGCCGCGGTGGCCAAGGTCGGCGCGTTCGCCGCCCTGCTCCGGGTGTTCGTCTCGACCTTCGGGACGGTGCGCACCGACTGGCAGCCGATCATCTGGGGCCTGGCCATCCTCAGCCTGGTGGTGGGGGCCGTGGTCGCCCTGATGCAACAAGACGTCAAGCGGATGATGGCGTACTCGTCCATCAACCACGCCGGGTTCATCCTGCTCGGGGTGGAGGCGGCCACCACCCGGGGGGTGTCCGCGGCCCTCTACTACCTGTTCGCCTACACCTTCTTGACCATCGGCAGCTTCGCCGTGATCACCGTGATGTCCCGCGACGGCGACACCGGAAACACCATCACCGACTACCGGGGCCTGGCCCGACGCCAGCCCCTGTTGGCTCTGTCGTTCGCCGTCCTCCTCCTGGGCCAGGCCGGGATTCCGTTCACCACCGGCTTCCTGGCCAAGTTCGGCGTGGTGGGGGCGGTGGTGGCCACCCACGGCTACGTGCTGGCCGCCATCGCCATGGCCTCGGCTGCCATCGCCGCCTTCTTCTACCTGCGGGTGGCGGTGACCATGTACTCACCGGTGGGTGCGGTGGCCGATCCGGTGGAGCTCGCCGACGGAAACGCCGACCCCGTCTCGACGACGCCGGACGTGTCCTCCCCGGCCCGGGCCGATGCACCGGCCGGCGAGTCGTCGGCCACCGAGCCCGTGGCCAGCCTCTCGGTGCTCACCGACGAGGAGCCGACCGAGGACGTCCGCCGCCGCGGGGCCGTCCCCGTGCCCCTGCTCACCACGGTGGCCATCGGACTGTGCGTGGGCTTCACCGTGGTGTTCGGGATCATCCCCGAGCCCATCCTCAACTTCGCCCACCAGGCGACCCTGCTGTTCACGTAGGCACCGTCCCCACCGAGACGGTCTTCACGCCTCCCGTCTTCAGGGATGACGGCCCCGCCCGGCGACCGACCTGGGTCGCGGCCCGATCGGCTCGGTGGGTGGATACCCACCCCTCGGGGCCTCCCCGGGTACTGTCGACCGGGCGGGCGGCCACCACCCGACGAGGTGAAGGAGTGAACCATGGCCATATCTCCGGGGGTTCCCGACCAGGGGTCGGGCCGGGCCCCGCGCAAGAAGCGGGAGAACCGGGAGATCGTCCGCCTGGTCGTGGCCGGTGTCGGACTGGTTCTGCTCATCGCCTTCGTCCTCGACAACAGCCAGACGGTGAAGGTCGGGTTCATCTTCTTCAGCACGCGCATCAGCCTCATCTGGGTGCTGCTGATCGCCGCCGTACTGGGCGCCCTGGTGGACCGTCTGGTCATCCTGCTCCGCCAGCGGAGGAAAAAGGCGCGACGTCGGCCCGACCAGCCGGTCTGACCGAGGGCGGGGACGGTCGGGTCAGCGGTGGGCGCGTGGCGGGGCGGAGGTGCCGGCCAGGGAGGGACGGCCGACCCGGGAGGGTCCGGCGGCCGGGCTCGACAAGGTGGTCAGGAGCGGTTCTCTGACCAACAGCTCGCTGAAGGCGGCCGGCGGCACCGGGGGGGACACCAAGAAGCCCTGGCCCCGGTCGCACAGCTCGGCCCGGAGGCCGCGTAGCTGGACGACCTCCTCGATGCCCTCGGCCAGGGTGATCAGCCCCAGGATGCGCCCCAGCTCGACCAGGGTGTGGACCAGGGCGGCCCGCTCGGGGGAGCCATCCAACTCGGCCACGAAGGAGCCGTCGATCTTGAGCACGTCGACCGGGAACTGCCGGAGGTAGGCCAGCGACGAGTACCCGGTTCCGAAGTCGTCGATGGCGATCATCACACCCAGCTCCTTCAGCCGACGCAGGCGGCTGACCGTCGACTGGGCGTCTTGCATGAGGCTGGACTCGGCGATCTCGAGGGTCAGGTGCTCGGGGTCGAGGCCGGACGACGCCAGCGCCTCGGCGACGTGGTGCACGAAAGACGTGGACTCGAGCTGACGCATGGACACGTTGACCGACATCGACAGGGCGTGGCCCTCGGACTGCCACCGGGCGGCCTGGGTGCAGGCCTCCTGGAGCACCCACCGGCCCACCTCCACGATCAGGCCGGACTCCTCGAGCACGGGGATGAAGTCGAGGGGGGAGATCACGCCCTGGGTCGGGTGCTGCCAGCGGATGAGGGCCTCGGCCGAGCGGATCCCCCCATCGCCCAGGTCGAAGATCGGTTGGTAGAGGAGGAAGAACTGCTCGGCGGCCACGGCGGCGCCGAGGTCGGATTTGAGGGCCAGCCGGTCGACGGCGGCGGTCTGCATGGACGTCTCGAAGAGGACCGAGGTGTTCCGTCCCTTGGCCTTGGCCAGGTACAGGGCCACGTCGGCGTCGCGGAGCAGCTCCTGGGCCGACGCCCGCTGGCCGGTGGCAATGCCGATACTGGCGGTCACCGAGACCGGGAGGTCCTCGTAGCCGGGGATGACGAACGGCTGGCGGAGGGTCTCCCGGATCCGCTCGGCGATGGGCTCGGGGCCGAGGTCGAGCGAGATGCCCTCGGCCAGCACGACGAACTCGTCACCCCCGAGACGCCCCACGCTGTCGTCGGCCCGCAGCATGGAGACGAACCGGTCGCCCACGGCCTGGAGGAGCCGGTCGCCGGCCTCGTGGCCCAGCGAGTCGTTGGCGTCCTTGAAGTTGTCAAGGTCGATGAAGTAGGCGGCCACCGGTTGGCCCGACCGCCTGGACCGGGCCAGCATCTGCTCGGTGCGGTCCAGGATCAACTGGCGGTTGGGCAGGCCGGTGAGGGGGTCGTGGAGGGCCCGGTGGGCCAGCAGGGCCTCGAACTCCTTGCGCTCGGTGATGTCGCGGATGTTGACCACGTAGCCGTTCACCGAGGGCCGCTCGAGTTGGTTGCTCACCACAGCCTCGACATCCCGCCAGCCCCCGTCCCTGCGCATCATGCGGAACTGGACGAGCACGTGGTCGGCGGAGTCGGCCAACTCGGACCCCAGCCGTTGGGTCACCCGCTCCCGGTCCTCGGGGTGGACCAACTCGGTGGGCCGGATCCCGAGCAACTCGGCGGGGGTGAGGCCGAGCAGGTGGGTGATGGCCGGGCTCACGTAGGTGCACACCCCGTCCCCTCCCAGCACCAGCGTGGCGTCGGAGGAGTGCTGGATGAGGGAGCGGAACCGGTCCTCGGACAGCCGGGTGCTGGCCTCGGCCCGTTCCTTCTGCTCCATGGTGGCGCCGGCCATGCGGATGACGAAGAACAGGATGAAGGCGCCCATCAGGGCCAGGGCGTTGGCCTGGGACAGGGCGAGGAACGACGGGAACACCTTCTGCCACACGGCCACCTGGCCGAGCCCGATGCCCACCAGGCTCCACAGCGCGGTGATCCGCCACACCCGGGAGCCGGACCGGGCCACGTTCTCGAGGGCCAGGAAGGCGTAGGCCCCCCACAGGACCGGCCCCCACCCGCTCAGGTAGATGACCGCGGTGACCGCCGCCGCCTGGATGGCGATCCGGAGGTGGAGCCGGCGCTGGTCCGGCCGGGCGTCGTAGAGGCGGTCGCCCGCCACGCTGAGCAGTGGGATGGTGACGAAGATGGCCAGCCACAGCCAGGCCGACTCGCGGGCCGCCTCGCCGAACCGCATGAGCACGAGGAGGGCGCCGAGGGCGGCCGGACCCATCAGGTAGGCCAGCATGCGGGGGTTCAGATAGCGCCGGCCCGCCGGGCGAGGCGACTCCGGATCGGCCGGGCCTCCGGTCGGCGTCTGGCCAGGAGCTGGGCTCGCCGTGCCACGTTCGCCGTCTGGGGGACCAGGCTTCTTCGACATCGCCACTCCGAATTCGACCCTCTTCTCTCAGGAACCATCGGCGGCAACGGGTGTTTACTTAAGCCCGATGCCGGTGGCCCCGGGCCGGTGACTGAGCGTCTCTGACGGCCTCTGGCCGTCCCCCGTGTCGGCCCGCCCCGGGACCGGAACCGCCCCGTGGTGGGAGGATGGACGGATGCGACAGGCGACGCCGGTGGAACGGGCGGAATTCGGACGGCAGGCCCGGGCCCAGGTGCCCCGGTCCCGGCACGGGGAGTGGTCACCCGCCCCCGACCGGACCGATCCCCTGGAGATCCTGGCCCTACAGGCGACGACCCGCCTCCCCGATCTCGTGCCCATCCGCTACGGGCGCATGGCCGCCTCGGCCTTCGCCTTCTTCCGGGGGGCGGCAGCGGTGATGGCCGCCGACCTGGCCGCCGAGGACCAGTCCGGACTGGTGGTGCAGCTGTGCGGGGACGCCCACCTGGCCAATTTCGGCCTCTACGCCGCCCCCAGCAGGGACCTCATCTTCGACGTCAACGACTTCGACGAGACCCTTCCGGGACCGTTCGAATGGGACATCAAGCGCCTGGCGGCCAGCATCGAGATCGCCGCCCGCAGCCGTGGCTTCGACCGCGCCGACCGGGCCGCCGCCGTGGAGCAGGGAACCTGCAGCTACCGGACGGCCCTGGCCGAGTTCGCCGGCATGAGGGACCTGGAGATCTGGTACCTCCGCCTGGACCAGGCCACGCTGGTCCGCCGGTGGGGGGCCGAGGCCGGGCCCAAGATCACCAGGAACTTCCAACGCACCGTCTCCAAGGCCCAGTCCAAGGACCACCTGGCCGCCCTAGCCAAGCTCACCGTGGAGGTCGACGGCCGGCTGCGGTTCGTGGAGAACCCCCCCCTGATCATCCCGGCCGAGTCGCTGTTCACCGACGTGTACTCCAAGCAGACCGTCGACCACCTCTACGACTCGCTGACCCAGTACCGTCACACGCTCTCGGGCGACCGCCAGCGCCTCCTGGAGAAGTACGACTTCGTCGACCTGGCCCGCAAGGTGGTGGGGGTGGGCAGCGTCGGCACCCGCTGCTGGGTGGCCCTGTTCGTGGGCCGCGACAACGGTGACCCGCTCTTCCTGCAGATCAAGGAGGCCGAAGGGGCGGTGGGCGAGCCGTTCCTCGGCCGGAGCGAGTACCCCCATCACGGCCGGCGGGTGGTGGAGGGCCAACGGCTCATGCAGGGGGCGAGCGACATCTTCCTCGGGTGGGACAAGTTCACCGGCGACGACGGCGTCACCCGCGACTTCTATCTGCGCCAGCTGTGGGACGGCAAGGGATCCGTCGTGGTCGAGACCATGACCCCCGAGGCCCTCGGGCTCTACGCCCAGATGTGCGGCTGGGCCCTGGCCCGGGCCCACGCCCGTTCGGGGGACGCCATCGCCATGAGCGCCTACCTGGGTGGGGGGGACCGGTTCGACCGGGCCATGAGCCAGTTCGCCGGCTCCTACGCCGACCAGAACGAAGCGGACTTCGCCTCGCTGACCGCCGCCATCGCCAGCGGGAGGGTGCACGCCGTGACGGGCGTCTGAACCGACCGCCGGCGCGCCGTCAGGCCGCCGAAGGCTCAGGTCGGGTCAGTCGGAGCAGCGGGGTCGGGTTCGATGGACGGAACCGTCCAGTCGATGGTGATGGGCCGGTTGGTGAAGATGCGGGGCCGGCCGACGCGGGCTGGCCGGTCGGTCGTCCACGGGGCCGGCGAGGCCAGTGTCATGGCCGCCAATCCCCGGAGCGCCTCGTCGTAGCCCGAGCGCAGCCAGGCGAACCGCCGCCAGCACTGGTCCCGGTCGGCCTCGGGGACGGGCAGCAGCGGGTGGAGCCGGTCGAGCGCGGCAACGTACTCGTCCCGGCGCAAGGAGATGGCCGGGGCCGGCTCGTCGGCCTGGGCCAGCAGGGCCATGACCCGCGGCGGACGATCGATGGGCAGCCCGGCCGACCGTCCGATGGTCACCAGGGTGGGCAGCCCGTAGGCCAGGGCCATCATCGGCCCCTTGATCTCCTCGGCGGCGTGGACCTCGGTGTTGAAGTCCGAGGCGGACAGCAGCAGGGCGGCGGCGTCCAGCAGGGAGCCCACCGAGGCCACCCACGACTCCTCGGGCGAGGACTCGGGGAAGTAGCACAGGGCCGGGAAGGCGGTGTGGGTCTGGTCGAGATCGAGGACCCAGCTGGCCGAGGTCCGCCACAGCTCGGGGTTGTCCAGGGCGTCGAGGAGCTGCAGATTGGCCAGCAGGTTGACCGGGGAGGGCGGGGTGCCGGCGAAGGGCTTCAGGACGCTGATCCCCTTCTCGCGCTCGTGGTGGGCGGCATAGATGGTGGGCAGATAGCTGATGAGCAGGGCCACGAGACCGAGGCCGATGGTGGCCTCCACGAAGGTCAGCCAGATACGGGCCGTGCCCTCGGGCTCGGCGAAGCCCAGGGTGAACAGGGACGACCCGCTGATCTCGAAGGACCGCTGGGGGGTGTCGTGGCTGATGGCCCAGAAGATGAAGGAGAAGCCGAAAGTGACCGTGAGCATCCACACCAGGGGCAGGCTGACCAGGGCCACCGGGGCGTAGAGGGCCCGGAGGTTGGCCTGGCGGGCCTCGTTCTTCCACTTGTGGACGAGGATCCGGTCGGCCACGGCGAAGACGAACCGGGCGATCCGCGTGTAGCCGTTTCGGGGGAGCACGACCGTCTCGAGGGCCGAGATGAGTACGGCGAAGACCAGCACCGCGCCGAACAGGGCGGCGATGATGTGGACGATGATCACGGTCCGGTCGCCACCGCCGGGGCGTCGGCCCCGTTCGGGTCGGCGGGCTTCCGGCGCAGGTCGGCCGGTGTGGCCGGGAGCCATGCCCCGGCCACGTAGGTGACCACCACGGCCACGATGACCAGCGGCGCCACGCTCAGGCCGTCACTCGACACGAGCAGGGTCGGTAGGAGGGTGGAGGTCATGGGCAGCTTGAGCATGATGGTGGCCATGGCCCCGATGCCCATGGCCACCGCCGGCACGAGGGACAGGCCGGGAAGGTGCGACGCCGCCACCCCGATGGCTCCGCCGATGAACATGGCCGGGAAGATGGGGCCGCCCCGGAAGCTCGACAGCGAGAGGCCGTAGGCCACCGACTTGCACGCCACCAGCAGGATGAGGGCGCCGACGGTCCAGGCCGAGGCGTGGAGGACGACGTCGGGCAGGGCCGACTGGCCCGAGAACAGGACGTTGGACAGCCCGTGCCCGCTCACCTCGGTGAACAGGACGGCCACGCCGGCCACCCCCAGTCCGACCACCGGCATGAGGGCCACCATGCGCTTTTCGACCACCGGCTGGAGGGCCAGGGCCAGCAGCCGGATGGCCGTGCCCAACACCGCGGCGACCAGGCCGAAGACGATGGCCCACAAGAACATGGCCCCGGTGGGGTGGCTGAACGGGGGCAGGCCGGGGATGGACAGGGAGAAGCTGCCGAACCCGGTCAGGTTGTCCAGGCCGATGAAGATGAGGGTGCCGATCCCGGCGGCCAGCAGGCCGGGGACCAGCACCAGGCCGAGGAGGGGACCGCCCAGCCCGGATGCCTCCATGAGGAGGAAGGCGGCGGCGATGGGCGAGCCCAGCAGGGCACTGATGGCGGCGAAGCTGCCGGCCGAGGCGATGACGACCGCCGCCGTGGGAGGTGCGTCCTTCTTGACCAGGTGGACGGCCAGTGCGCCCAGTCCTCCACCGATGGCGATCAGCGGGGCCTCGGGGCCGAGGACCACCCCGAGGCTGAGGGTGGCCAGGGAGGCCAGGATGACCCCGGGGAGCTCGATCGCCGTGGGCGCCCCTCCGGCCTTGAACCCCTCGGCCGGCTTGTGGCCCGCCGAGCCGGGCAGGTACTTGATGGTGGCACCGACCAGGACCCCGGCCACGGCCAGGATGGGCAGCGGCCACCACGCCGGGGTGCCGCTGAAACCGAGCTCTTTGGGCAACGACGTGAAGAACCACTGCTGGAGCAGGGCCACCAACTTGAGGAAGAAGTAGGCCACCACCGAGACGGGGACCCCGAGGATGGCCGCCAGGACCAGGAGCTGGACGTAGCTCCGGGATCGGAGCATGGCCATGGGGTCAGCGGCCGCAGCGGCGGCCGGGCCGGGGGAAGCGGCCGCTGGGTCGGCGGGAGCAGCTGCCGGGTCGGGGGGAGCGGGCGCCGCCGGCGTGTCGCTCAACGTCCCGGCTCCGAGGGCACGGTCACGTCGTCGGTGTCGGCGAGCCGGGGCGATCGGGGGAGCCTTGGCCATCCGGCCATCACGATCCAACCCATCTGGTCCACCTTTCCCGCCCCGTCGTCCGGCGCCGTCTGCTCTCCGTGCCGAGGACATTAGGCCGAATCGCCGCCGGCGTCGGGCTTGGTGGACCGTGTCGGAGACGCCGTGGTCCGGTCCTGGGGGCCGGGCCCCCCGGTGGGGACCCATGGCGCCAGGAGAGGGAAACGCTGGTCACGCCGGTCGCCGATCGTTGCCGATCACTGCAGAAAGGCCCAGTTGAACACTATGGTGCATGGTCGTCCCCAACCAAGGAGCACCACCGAACATGCTTGCTTACACGTATCCGATACTCAGCATCTTCTGGACAATGTTGGAGTTCTTCTTCTTCGTCCTGTGGATCTGGCTGCTCATCTACATCTTCATGGACATCTTCCGGAGCCACGACATGGGCGGGTTCGCCAAGGCGCTCTGGGTGCTGTTCGTGATCATCCTCCCGTTCCTCGGCGTCCTCGTCTACCTGATCGCCCGCGGCGGCAGCATGCACGAGCGGGCCGAGAAGCAGGCCCAGCAGCAGCAGAAGGCCTTCGACGACTACGTCAAGCAGGCGGCCGGATCGTCGGGCGGCAGTGCCGACGAGTTGGCCAAGCTGGCCGACCTCAAGTCCAAGGGCGTGCTGACCGACGCCGAGTTCGAGGCCCAGAAGGCCAAGATCCTCGGCTGACCCGCCCTGGTTGTCATCGGGGGCCGGCGGCACTGCCGCCTGAACCCCACGACGGCCGCTTCCGGTGCCCGGTGCACCGGGGGCGGCCGTCGTCGTCTCCGGCCGGCCTCGGACCGCGGGGCGCCGACCGGGGCGCTCCGGCCCCGGTCAGGGGCATGTTCCGAGGTCCCGGCTTCGGGGGGACAGCGCCGATACAGTGGCCCGGTGCCTCCCGGTGACGAAGAGTCCGCCCCTGACGTCGAAGCCCTCCAACAGCAGGTCGACGAGCTCAAGCACGAGAACGACGAACTGAAGCAGGCCGACGTCGCCCCCAAGCGGGACAAGGGCCCCATGTGGAGACGGATCCTGTCGTGGGTCCTGGTCGTGCTGGCCTGCCTGCTGGCCGTGGTCTCCGTCTTCGTGGTCTTCGCCCGGAACCAGCTGCTCAACACCGACGCCTACGTCAGCACCGTGGCCCCCCTGGCCAGCAACCCTGCCATCCAGACCCAGGTGGCCACGCGGGTAAGCGAGGAGCTGATCGCCCGGACCGACCTCAGCCAACGGGTCAAGAACGCCCTGCCGGCCAAGGCCGGCTTCCTCGTCTCCCCGCTCACCGACGAGGTGCAGAAGGTCACCTATTCGGTCACCCTCAAGCTGGTGCAGTCGCCCAAGTTCGAACAGGTGTGGATCGCCGCCAACCGGGCCTCCCACAAGCAGCTGGTCAATGTGCTGACCGGTACGCAGGCGGGCTCGATCAGCACCAAGAACGGTCGGATCACCATCGATCTCGGCCAGGTCGAGGCCAAGGCCAAGCAGGCGCTGGACGGCAAGGGGATCCACGTCTTCGACAAGGTGCCGGCGGTCAAGGGCCTCAACTACGTGCTGTTCCAGTCGGAGAGCCTGGTCCACGTCCAGAAGCTGGTGAAGTTCCTCAACAAGCTGGCCATCGTGCTCCCGATCATCACCCTGTTGTTCTTCGCCGGGGCCATCGTGCTGGCCCGCAACCGACGGCGCGGCCTGGTGCGGGCCGCCACCGGCCTGGCCCTGTCCATGGCCCTGATCCTCATCCTGATCGCCGTGGGGCGGAACCAGTACCTCTCGGGCATCAAGCCACCCCAGTCGCCGGCGGCTCAGGCGGCCGTCATCGACATCGTGACCACCAACCTGCGCGACGCCGTGCGCATCATCCTCATCGTGGCCGCCCTGATCGCCATCATCGGGCTCCTCGCCGGTAACTCGTGGATCCGGGCCAAGACCGGGGACATGAAGAAGCCGGGGTGGGCCACCGGAGGCCCCGTACACGACTTCGTGGCCGCCCACCGGAAGGCGCTCCAGTGGGGTGTGCTGGCCCTGGGCCTGCTCATCCTGGTCATCTGGGGCAACCCGACCACGTTGGTGGCGGTCATCGTGGTGCTGATCACCCTGGCCGTGGTGGGTCTGGTGGGTCTGTTCGCCGGTCTGGGTCCCCGAGCGGTGCCGGCCGGCCCGCCCGGCACCGATGCCGGGCACGACGACGGGAGCGGAACCCCGGGGTGACCGGGCCGGCCCCGACGCCATCCGGGCCCGATCCCCGGGCGTGGTGGCGGGCCATCGAGCCGGTCCACGCCGTCACCTACTTCGCCGCCGAGTCCCGGCAGGCCCTGGCCGAGACCGGCCTGCGCGGCTTTTGGATGGGTTACTTCGCCGCCCGGCTGGCGCCGGTCGGCGCGGTGGGACCGTCAACAGCCGTCGCCACCTTCTTCAACTTCCACCCGGCCATGGTCCGGCGCTCCTTGCCCGACGCCTGGTCGTTCGCCCGCCCTCCGGCGGTGCTCGCCGCCCGCCGCCGGTCCGCCGGCCTGGCCCTGCGCCGGCTGGATCCTTCGGTGGAGGGTGCCGCGGCCACCCTCGTGCCTGTGCTCACCGAGCTGGTGGCGAAGGCCGACGGAGCGGGGCGGGTCCTGTTCGGGGCCAACCGCGACCTCGAACCGGCCGAGGATCCGGTCGAGTCACTGTGGCAGGCCTGCACCGCCCTCCGGGAGCACCGGGGGGACGGGCATGTGGCCGCGCTCACCGCCGCCGGACTCGGTGGCTGCCAGGCCCTGGTCCTCTTCGCCCTGTCCGAGGGACTCCCGGCCCAGATGTTCCGCGACAGCCGGGGCTGGTCGAACGGCGAATGGGAAGAGGCCCGGGCCGACCTCGAGCGTCGTCGCCTGGTCGAGGGGGAATGCATCGCTCCGCTCGGCCTCGAGCTCCGCCACGCCGTCGAGCGGACCACCGACGAGCTGGCCGGGGTGCCCTTCGCCGCCCTGCCCGACGCCGACGCGGTGGACGCCCACCGGCGGCTGGCCGGACTGGCGGCGCGCGTGGCCGCCGGCGGGGAGATCCCGTTCCCCAACCCCATGGGGCTGTCGGCCCCCGGTGACGGCTGAGACCGGCCGCGACCGCTCAGGCGGCGGGACTGGTGGGTAGGGCGGCGTCCCCGGACTGCTGACCCGGAGGAGGGCCCCCACCTCCGGGGCCGTCCTCGTCCTCCCAGGTCCCGAACGAGGAGGCGATGAAGGCTTCGGTCTCCTGCTGGGCCGCCACCATCCGCTTCTCCGCTCCGGCCGCCAGCAGGCGACCGAGCACGGGGATCTCCCACAGCGATTCGGCGCGCATGATGGCCATGACCACAGGAACCAGGTGTTCGGCGGTGTCGAACACCACGTAGCGGGGTAGCCACTCGGGCTCGTACTTGGCGTTGAACCGCCAGAGGGACTCGATCTGGGCGAAGCTGGAGAGCCGCTTGAGGAACCACCGCTCGGCCCGCTGCATGGTGCCGTCACCCTTGTCGCCTGAGAGGGTCGAGCGCAGGGTGGCGAAGTTGAGGCTGAGCCCTTCGTACCCGCCGTCCCGGAGATGCTCGATGGTGGAGACGAGGGCGAAGTCCAACAGGCCGTTGGGGTGGTCGGCCGGGTCCCGGCGCATGAGGTCCAGGGAGTAGCCGTGGATGCCCTGGGCGGGGACGAACTGGCACATGGCCGCGGCCTTCCCGTCCGGACCCCGCACCACGGCGAGGAGGAGCCCGGTGTCCCGCGGGTCGAACACCCGTCCGAGCATCATGGAGAAGCCGCGCTCGTGCTCGCCTTGCCGGCTGAGGCCCATCAGCGCGGTGAGCTCGGACGAGAGTGCGGGGTCCAGACGCGACGGATCGTGGAAGGTGGCGGTGTAGCCGTACTTCTTGATCCGGTTGTGGGCCTGGCGCAGGCCCTTCATGCTCCCGCCCGACAGGGTGAACGACTGCACCCGAACGACGGCCTCGTCACCGAGGTAGATGTTGTGCATGCCCGAGTCGCGGTAGACGGGCAGCCAGTCCTCGCCCGCGCCCATCACCGAGGTGACCCAGCCGTGGTTGTCGGCGAAGC
This sequence comes from uncultured Acidimicrobiaceae bacterium, assembly GCA_963738545.1. Classification (GTDB taxonomy): domain Bacteria; phylum Actinomycetota; class Acidimicrobiia; order Acidimicrobiales; family RAAP-2; genus Bog-756. Next base: position 92,975 of record CAVTXA010000003.1, on the reverse strand, counting down.
GTCGGAACGCCCCCCAGACCTGCTCGCGCTCGTTGTGGGGGCCGATGGGGTCCGGGGAGATCAGGCACACCCCGCCGTAGACGGCGTAGGCGACCAGGCTGTCGCGGTGGAAGAACCACTTCTTGTCCGACCGGAGGGCGAAGTAGTCCAGGGTCGAGATCCCGTGCCGCCGCACGATGTCGCGGGCCCGGAACTCAGCGGTGCGGCCCGAGGTGAGCCGGCGGTCGACCACCGGTCGGGTCAGGAGGAACAGGGCGATGGCCACGACACTCAGGCCGATGGCCAGCAACGCGGGACCGAGAAAGCGGTCGGCCCGTTGCGGCAGGTGCACGGTGCGGATGCCGACCAGGCGCTCCGACACCGCCCACAGGGCGGTCCAAAAGGGGATGTGGGAGTGGTGGTGGCGACCGATGTGGGTGAACAGCTCGATGGAGGCCGCGGTGAGCAGGGTGATCCCCACGATGCCGATGCCCAGGGCGATGAGGGCCGAGCGGAGGGACGACTGGTCCGAGGCGGCCTGGAAGTCCCGTCGGTTGACCAGCAGGAGGACCAGCACGGCCACCGCGAACAGCGACTCCTCGACGTCGGCATCGGCGATGAGGTGCAAGATGATGGTTCCGGCCAGGAGGACCACGGCCACGCGCCAGGCCCGCCGCTGGCCGCGGAGGATCCCCCGTCCCAGGGCCACGAGGGCCAGGCCGGCCATGGCGATGAGGGCCCCGGCGGCCACGCTGGCCCGGAGGGGGAGGAACTCGAGCACCACGTGGAGGCGGCTCCGGAGGGGTGGGGTGATGGCGTCGAGGAGGTCGATGATGCCGGCGAAGAGGATGGCGGCCGACGCCCACCGACGGACGCGGCGGGTCCGACGGTGGGCCTGGCGGAGGTCGGGTGCCGGCGGCCACGACTGGCCCATGGGGAACGACGCCACCAGCGTGGGATGCAGGCTCCGCTCGCTCCCGCCCCGGCTGACCACCCGCTCCAGCACGCTGGGCGACCGCAGCTCATTCCGGGCCAGGAGCAACCGGGCGTGGAGCTCTGCCCCGGTCTCGAGCTCCACCCAGCTGACCCGCTGGTTCTGGACGAACACCGGAGGCAGGCCCAGTCGTCCCCGGTGCTCCTCCACCACTTCGGCGGTGGCGCCCACGTTGGCGTAGAAGCCCACACCGAGATGGGTGAGCTCCGACTGGAATGTGGCCGCGGTGATCAGTCCGGCATACCCCCGCCCGACCAGTCGGCGGGCCGCGTCCCGGGCGGCGTCGTTGGCCCCGGCCTCGGCCTGGACCGTCTGGAGGGCCCCGCCACCGAGGATCGACCACATGCGTCGGCTGAGGAGTCCGAGCACCACGGCCAGAACGGCCATGACGACCAGCGACACCAGGCCGGCGATGACCAACTGGTCCCCGAAGTCGGCCGTGTGGGCGTGGCGGATGGCGCGGGCGGCGACCCCGGCGCCGAGGTGCCCCGAGACCCAGGGCGTGACGGCCACCCGCAGCAGCCCGGCCACGGCGAAGGGGACCAGAAGCCACCAGGCGTAGCGACCCAACCGGCGGTAGAGCGTGCGGGAGACCACGAAGCGGGAGAGGGCCGAGGGGTCGCTCAGTCGGTTGAGGCCGACCAGCCAGGGCGCGTCGTCACTGGACTGGGCGGCCAGGGTCCTCCAGCCCCGACCGGCCGGCGAGTGGTCGATGGCGCCGGGCTTGGCGTCGGCGGCCGGGTCCAACTCGGAGTCGGACCCCGTGCCCCCCGCGGCGTAGGCGTGTTCGCCCGGCTCGACCCGGACCACCCGGGTTCCGGTGGTGGTGCGGAGGTAGAGGTCGACCGGTCCGGCCTGCTCCACACCCCGGGCGGCGACGCCGGCCACGGCCTCGGGATCGGTGTCGTAGCCTGGTTCGTGCGTCCCCGTCTGGCGGATGACCCGTCGCTCGTCCACGGTGAGGAAGCGGTTCAGGGCCCGTTCCAGCGCCGGGTGGGCCTCGATGGAGCGTCGGGCCTCGTCCAGGGGCGCGGCACAGCCCGACAGGTCGAAGAGGTTGCCGGCGACGATGAGGATCCCCGGGCCGTCCCAGGTGTCGAGGGCGCGGGCCAGCTGGCCGGTCACGGCCAGACTGGAGGGGGTGGCGTCCGGGGTGAGGAGGAGATCGCTCACGACCATGACCCGTCGTCCGATGGGCACGTCCACCCGGGTGGCCCCGGGCTCGGCCGAGAACCGGGGGACCACGGCGCTCTTCCTCATGCCTTCCAGGTCGGTCCGGCTGGACGGTTCGGTGGTCGCACTCACGGCCCCTCCATCGTAGAGGCCCACCACCGGTAGGCTGAGGCACGGCGACCGGGGGACCACCGGCTGGGACCGTTTCGACGCACCGGGACGTTCTCCCTGGTCAGGCCGCACGGAGACAGGGGAGTCATGGCAGAGCACACCACAGGCGAGTCCGGGACCGGCGAACCGTCCTCGGCGGCCACCATCGAGGACTACTTCTCCGAGGAGCGGGTGTTCCCTCCCGCCGAGGCGTTCTCGGCCCAGGCGGTCATGGGCGACCCCGGGATCTACGAGCGGGCCGAGGCCGACTGGACGGCGTTCTGGGCCGAGCAGGCCGGCTCGCTCGACTGGTTCCGGACCTGGGACACGGTGCTCGAGTGGGACCTCCCCTTTGCCCGGTGGTTCGACGGCGGCACCCTCAACGTCTCCTACAACTGCCTGGACCGGCACGTGGCCGCCGGTCGGGGTGACACCGTCGCCTTCCACTGGGAGGGTGAGCCCGGGGACACCGCCACCATCACCTACGCCCAACTGCTCACCGACGTGTCCAGGTTCGCCAACGTGCTGCGGGGGCTGGGCGTCGGACGGGGCGACCGGGTGGCCATCTACATGCCCATGATCCCCGAGCTGGTGGTGGCCATGCTGGCCTGCACCCGCATTGGGGCCGTGCACTCGGTCGTGTTCGGGGGGTTCTCGTCGGACGCGCTGCGCGACCGCATCCTCGACGCCCAGGCCCGGGTGGTGTTGACCGCCGACGGGGGAAACCGGCGCGGGGCGCCGGCCGGGCTCAAGGCCAACGTGGACGTGGCCGTCTCGGAGTCCTCCTGCGTCGACCACGTGGTGGTGGCCCAGAGGATCAGCGTTGACGACCCGGCGCTGGTTCCTCCCATGGAGGCCGGTCGGGACCACTGGTGGCACGAGCTGTTGAGTGGTGAGGACACCGCGGCCGGGGGTGCGCCCGCAGACGTATGCGAACCCGAGCACATGGCGGCCGAGGACCTCTTGTTCATCCTCTACACGTCGGGGACCACGGCGGCCCCTAAGGGCATCATGCACACCACGGGCGGCTACCTCACCCAGGTCGCCTTCACCCACCGGGCGGTGTTCGACCTCCATCCCGAGCGCGACGTGTACTGGTGCGCTGCCGACATCGGCTGGGTTACCGGCCACAGCTACATCGTCTACGGCCCGCTGGCCAACGGGGCCACCTCGGTCATGTACGAGGGGACGCCCGACTTCCCCGAACGGGACCGGTGGTGGTCGATCGTCGAGCGGTACGGGGTCACCATCCTCTACTGCGCCCCCACGGCCATCCGCACCTTCATGAAGTGGGGCACCGAGTATCCCGAGCGCCACGACCTCTCCTCCCTGCGGGTGCTGGGCTCGGTGGGCGAGCCCATCAACCCGGAGGCCTGGATGTGGTATTCGACCACCATCGGCGGTGGTCACTGCCCGGTGGTGGACACCTGGTGGCAGACCGAGACCGGGGCCATCATGATCGCCCCGCTGCCCGGCCTGACCGCCACCAAACCGGGCTCGGCCACCTTCCCGCTGCCGGGGATCGGCGCCGAGGTGGTCGACGAAGGCGGCAACCGGGTGGACCGCGGCGGCGGCTACCTGACCCTGACCCGGCCCTGGCCGTCCATGTTGCGGGGCATCTACGGGGACCCCGAGCGCTACCGGGACACCTACTGGAGCCGCTTCACCGGGCGGTACTTCGCCGGCGACGGGGCCAAGATCGACGACGAGGGCTATCTCTGGCTGCTGGGACGGGTCGACGACGTGATGAACGTCTCCGGCCACCGCATCTCGACCACCGAGGTGGAGTCGGCCCTGGTCGACCACCCGAGCGTGGCGGAGTCGGCCGTGGTCGGCGCGGCCGATCCCACGTCAGGCCAGGCCATCGTGGCCTTCGTCACCCTCCGGGCCGACGCCGGTCCCCCCGACGATGAGAAGGGCCAGGCCCTCCGCCGCCACGTGGCCGAGAAGATCGGCCCCATCGCCCGGCCCAAGACGGTGGTGTTCACCGACGAGCTCCCGAAGACCCGCAGCGGCAAGATCATGCGGCGCCTGCTGCAGGACGTAGCTGAAGGTCGCGTGCTGGGCGACACCACGACCCTGGCCGATCCGGCCGTGGTGGACGAGATCCGACGCCTGGCGGCGACGTCGCCGACCGACGAGTGACGGCGGCCGGCGGCCCGTCCAACTGGGCCTGGAGGGACGGGCCCGTCGACGCGCCGGGAGAGGCGGTGGTGTTCGACGTGGACGGTGTGCTGTCCGACGCCGTGGGTCGCCAGCACTTCATCGAGCGGGGCCGCCGTGATTGGGACGCCTTCTTCGAGGCCTGCGGCGACGATCCCATCATCGGGGAGCTGGTCCGGGTGCTCGAGCTGCTCGACCCCCGGCTGCAGGTCATCCTCCTGACCGGGCGCCCCATGCGCGTCCAGCCCCAGACGCTGGCCTGGCTGGAGCGCTACGGACTCCGGTGGGACCTGTTGGTGATGAGGGCCCGGGGGGACTACTCCCAGGTCACCTGGTTCAAGCGGGACAGCGTGGATGAACTCCGGTCCTACGGGTTCGATCTCCGGCTGGCCTTCGAGGACGACCCCAACAACTTCGCCATGTTCCACGCCGAGGGGATCCCCTGCGTCTACATCCACTCGGGGTACTACGAGTAGTTCGCCCTCCGCCCGGCCCAGACCCAGCCGACGAGGAGGGCCACGCAGGCCAGGATGAGGGGGGCCAGGTCGCCGAACCGGACGTAGACCGTCCAGCCGTCCCGTCGGGAGAGGGTGGCGGTCACGATCGCCGGTGCCCCGAGGACCGACCGGTCGAGGAGGGCGCCGCGGTTGGTGATGGCGGCGCTGTAGCCGGTGGGCGCGGCCTGGAGGAGGTCCCGGCCCTGCTGCACCGCCTGGACGGTCGATGCGGCGATCTCCTGGCTGGGCACCTGGCCGGTGGCGTACGACGACGTGTTGGTGGGGACGATGAGGAGCTGGGCGCCGTTTCTGACCGGGACCCGACCCCGGTCGGCATAGAAGACCTCGTAGGAGACCATGGCGCCGAGGGGGCCGGCCGGGGTGTCGAGGAGTCCGCTGCCGTGGCCGGGTACAGCGTCACGGGGCACGGCCGAGAGGTCGGCCAGATGGGCGAAGAAGCTCCGGTCGGGCACGTACTCGCCGAACGGCACCCGGTGGACCTTCTCGAACCGGGCCACCAGCGTGCCGTCCGGTCCCCAGGCCACGATCTCGTTGCGGAAGGTGGTGGCCGAGACCGTCTCGGTCACCCCCACCACCAGCGTCGTGTGCAGCGAACGGGCCAGAGCGGACAGGGCCGCCTCCTCGGGGCTGGCGGACAGGACGGTGTCCAACGAGACGACGTCCTCGGGCCAAAGCACCAACTGGGGCATGCGACCCTGGTCCTCTTGGACGAGGTGGCGTGTGGCGTCCAGCTGGGCGGCCAGGACCACGGCGGGGTTGATCTGGGACTTGGAGAACCCGCGTGCCCCCCCTCCCTGCACCGCCGCCGTCGACACGGTGCCGAGCGACGCGCCTCCGTCCGGGGCGTGGTCGGCGACCGCGGCCACCAGGCCCACGACGATCAGCGCCACCGCTCCGGAGACCACGAGGGGCCGGAGGCCGGCCACGGCGCCGGCCACCAGGCCAGGCCCCGCACCCTCCACGTTGCCGAGGTGGGCGGTCCCGCCCGGATCCACGCGGGCGAACTCGCGGGCCCGGGCACCGTCCCTGACGGCCCGGGCGGCGGCGGCCACCAGTGCCGCCAGGCCGGCCCCCCCGAGGTAGACGGCGAGGGTGAGTCCGAGAGGGCCACCCAGTCGGGCCACGCCGAGCACCGGTCCGTCGGCCTGCCCGAGGAACACCCCACCGATGGGCAGGCCCCCGAAGGGCCACCGCATCCGGGCCGCCTCGGCCAGCGTGAGGGCGGCGGGAAACGCCACGATCCGGGCCCCCACCGGACCCGGGGGGACCAGCAGGCAGCCCACGGCCACGAAGGCGGCCTCCACGGCCATCAGGACGAGGGCCCCGGGAAGGGTGAAGGACCGCGCCCAGAAGAGGCCGGGGACGTACAGCCCCAGTCCGGCCAACCACCCGGCCCACAGCCGCGTCCGAGGTCGCAGGCCACCCAGTCGCCACCACAGCAGGCCGGCCGAGGGGAAGGCCAGGACCCACCAGCCCCAGGGGGGAAGGGAGAGGGCCAGGCCCAGCCCGGACGCGAGCGCCGGGACGACGACCCCTCCCCGGCGGGGGACCACCCGGGGCGTCCGGTGCTGGGTCATGGTGATCCGGGACGGACGCCATGGCGGAGCGCCCGATGCGTCGGCGATCTGGGGGACGGGCACCGGCGGGACCGGTGTGGTCATGGTCCGGTCGGGCTGCCCGAGGACGGCCGGAGGCCGTCCCTTGCGGCGAGTGACGTCAGCACGCGGCTCGCTGCGGCCCGGCCACTCCCGATGCACGCCGGGATGCCTACGCCCCGGAGGCCGGCGCCGGCCACGGCCACAACGGGCAGTGCGGCCAGGTCCTCCTCGATGCGGCCCACCGTGATCAGGTGGCCCACCTCGTACTGCGGGAAGGCATCGAGCCAGCGCGTCACCATGGCCTCGAGTGGCTCCCCCCGGATGTCGATGAGCGCCTTCATCTCGCCGAGCACGGCGGCGGTCAGCGCGTCGTCGTCGAGGGAGGTGAACCGGTCGTCGCCGAACCGTCCGACGGACACCCGGATCAGCGTCTCGCCCGGTCGGGCGAGACGGGGCCACTTGCGGTCGAGGTAGGTGCAGCCGGTGATCAGGGCCGGCCGGCCGGCCACGACCGAGGTCCGGGGAACCAGGAAGCCGGTTCCCCGGAGGGGGGACCGGATCGATCCCTCCGGGAGGGCGAGGGTGACCACGGCCACCGAGGCGTAGTGGATGGCGCCCAGCAGACCTGCGGCATGCGGGGCATGGGGGGCCAGCAGCACCCCGGCGCGGGGGGCGGGGGTGGCCAGGATCAGGCCATCGAACGCCGGTTGCCCGTCCCGGAGGTCGTGCCCGTCCGAGGAGCCGAGGGTCAGCCCCCACCGCGGCTGGCCCCCCGGACGACCCGGCAGGCGGTCCACAGCATCGACCGGGGTGCCGGTGTGGAAGGTGACGCCCCGGGCGCCCAGGGCCTCGACCAGGGCGTCCACCAGGCCGGCGGTGCTGGAGGCCAAGGACCAGAACACCGGCGTGGCGGGACCGGGGCCGGACCGCGCCGCGGCGGCCAGGGCCAGCCCCAGACGGCGCATCAGGCTCCCGGACTGGTGGGAGGCGGCGATGAGGACCGGGAAGGTGGCTGCCGCACTCAGGTGGTCGACGTTCCCGGCGTTGATCCCCCCGATGAGCGGGTCGGCCAGCCGGTCCACCACGGCACGGCCCAGGCGGGTGCCGACGATCTCGCCGACGGTGCGGTCGCCGAATTCCTGACCGGTGCCGAGGTGGGGCAGGACCAGGTCCTTCAGGACACGAGCCGACTCGGTCGGGCCGAGGATGCCCGAACGGGCGAGGGGCCACCACCGGGTGGGCACCCCGAGATTGAGCCCGGCGGGCATGGGCCGGAGGTGGCCTCGGGCCCAGACCGACGCGCCCGAGGCCCCGACCGGGATGAGCTGGTCGGTCAGACCCAGCTCCTCGCACAGTCCGGTGGCCTCCGGCCGTCGGGCCAGGAAGGCGTCGGCGGCCACATCGACCCGCCGGTCGCCGAAGGTCTCCGACTTGAGCTTGCCCCCGAGACGATCGTCGGCCTCGAACACCACCACGTCGGGAGCGGGCCCCGGGGATCCGGTGACCAGTTCCCACGCCGCAGCCAGTCCGGCGATGCCCCCGCCGACCACGGCGACCGCGGGAGGGGACGTCACCCCCGCGGCCGTGGGACTCACCGGGACGGGGCGGTGTCGGCGTCGGCGGCCCGGCGGACCACGTCGGCCAGCACGCCCAGAAAGCGGGGATCGTCGTTGAGCGACGGGGTCCGGGAGAAGCGCACCCCGACGGACTCCGCCACCTGCTCCGCCTCGATGTCGAGGTCGTAGAGCACCTCGAGGTGGTCCGAGACGAATCCGACCGGGCACACCACCACGGCCGTGGCCCCGGCCGCCGCCACCCGGCGGATCTCGTCCAGCAGGTCGGGACCGATCCACGGGTCCGCGGTCCGGCCGGCGCTCTGCCAGGCGACGGACCAGGCCAGCCCGGTCTCGGCGTCCAGGTCGAGGAGGGCGGCGATGTCGGCGGCCGACTCGGCCACCTGGTCGGGGTAGGGGTCCCCCTCGGCGACCACGCGGAGGGGGAGGCTGTGAGCGGTGAAGAACACCGCCACCTTGCGGCGGTCGGCGGGGGTCAGGGACGCCAGGCAGGCCGCCGTCCGGTCGGCCAACAGCTGAGCGAAGCCGTCGGCCCGGTGCCAGGAGGGGACCGTGGCCAGCCCGAGGGGCGGTACCGAGGCGGCCGCTGCGGCCTCGGCCCGTCGGAAGTACTCCCCCGAACCCAGTGACGACTGGTGGGGGGTGAGGACGACACCGACCAGCCGTCCGGCGCCGGCATCGGCCAGGGCGGCCACCCCCTCTTCAATGGTGGGATGGACGTACTTGGCCCCGTAGCGCACCACGAACGCACCCGGGGCGAGATCGTCGAGCGCCGAGGCCAGCCCGGCCACCTGATCTGCGGTCCGCTGGGTCAGGGGGGAGGTACCGCCGATGGCCCGGTACCGGCCGACCAGCTCCTCCAAGAGTTCGGGTGTCGGGGGTCGGCCGCGCCGGATGGTGGTGTAGAAGGGCTCGATGCCCTCGGGGGTGGAGGGTGTCCCGTGGGCCATGACCAGCACGCCGACGGGCGGTCCTCCCGGCGCGGTCATGCTCGGGTCGCCACGCCGGCGCGGCCCTCGGCGTGGACCAGGTCCACGACCTGCTCGAGAATGCCGGGATCGGTCTCGGGCAGGACGCCGTGACCCAGGTTGAACACGTGGCCCGGGCGGTCGCCGGCGGCCCGGAGGACCTCGCGTGCCTCGGCCGCCGCCACCTCCCAGGTGCCGAGGCACAGCGCGGGGTCGAGGTTGCCCTGGACGGCGAGGTCCGGCCCCACCCGTTGCCGGGCTTCGTCGAGGGGCACCCGCCAGTCCACGCCCATCACGGTGCTCCCGGCGGTGGCCATGGAGGCCAGCAGCTCACCGGTGCCCACGCCGAAGAGGATGGTGGGGGTGCCCGGATGGGTCCGGTCGAGCTCGGTGAAGAGACGCTGCGTGGCCGGCAGCACCAGGTCGCGGTAGTGGGCCGGCGACAGGATCCCGGCCCAACTGTCGAAGACCTGGACGGCGGAGGCCCCGGCGTCCAGCTGGGAGCGCAGCGAGGCCAGGGCCAGGTCCCCGAGCCGTTCCATCAGCTCGTGCCAGAGTCCGGTGTCCCCGTGCATCAGCGCTTTGACCTTGGTGAAGTTCTTCGACGGACCGCCCTCGATGAGGTAGCTGGCCACCGTGAACGGGCCACCGGCGAATCCGATGAGCGGAACGGTGAGATCCTCGGCCAACAGGGCCACGGCTTGCGAGACATAGGGCGTGTCGATCTCGGGCTCCAGCGGCCGGAGGCGTTGGAGGTCCCGGCGCCCGGCGAAGGGCTCGTTCACCACCGGGCCCGTGCCCGGCGTGACGTCGACACCGAATCCGATGGCGGCCACGGGCACCACGATGTCGGAGAAGAAGATGGCGGCATCGGTCCCGTAGCGGTCCACGGGTTGCCGGGTGAGACGAGCCACCAGCTCGGGTTGGGCGATGGCGTCGAGGATGCTGCCCGTTCCCCGGGCCGCCCGGTACTCGGGGAGTGACCGCCCGGCCATACGCATGAACCACACCGGGACGTGGTCCACGGGTAGCCGGCGGCAGGCCCGGATGAAGGGGGCGTCGTCGAACCGTTGCCGCTGCGCGTCGCCCACGCCCGTCGCCCCGTCCGCCCTCAGCAGGAGGTCGGACCGGTAGGGACCTCGCCGGCACCGGGCCGAGCCGACGGGCTCGGACCCGATCGTGCGACACCCGCGGATTCGGCCATTCCCCGAGTCTAGAAGAGCGGGCCGGCGGAATCGGCGGGCACCCCGTCGCAAGCCGGTGATGCCGGGCATACAATCGAGGGTTCCCCTGAGCCGGATGGGGTAGGGAGATCGGAGGTGGGGGTGGAAGCAGAGCAGCAGGCCGAGCAGGAGTTCGTGGACATGGCCTACGCCCGCCTCGACGCCATGCGGGACGACGCCAACGCCATGCTCGAAGGGGTGCTCGACCTGGGGCGGGGCGGGACCTTCCAGTCTCGGACCGAGCGCGACGTCATCGTCCGGACGAGCATGGCGCGACTCGAGCAGCTCGACATCGGGGATCAGGCCCTCACCTTCGGACGGATCGACCGGATCCCCGAGGGAGTGGAGGGGACGGGCGGTCAATCGGGCCAGAACGGGCAGACCGGCCAGAACGGCCAGAACGGTGGCGCCAACGGCGCCAACGGGGCCGGCTACGACACCGAGACCTTCCACATCGGCCGCCTGGCCATCCACAGTGCCGATCACGACCCCCTGGTCGTCGACTGGCGGGCCCCGATCGCCGAGCCCTTCTACCGGGCCACCGGGCGGGACCCCCAGGGCCTGGTCCTCCGACGCCACCTGGCCCTCGAGGGCCGACGGGTGGTGGGCCTGGAGGACGAGCGGTTCGCCGCCCCGGGATCGACCGACCCCGGCCAATACTCGGACGAAGAGACCGAAGGATTCGCCGGCGGTGGGGACGGGGGCGAGCTCATCGTCAGCGACCTGCCCATCGGAGGGCCCGCCGCGCTACTCGCCGCGCTGGACCGGGCCCGTTCCGGCCGGATGACCGACATCGTCTCGACCATCCAGCGTGAGCAGGACGAGATCATCCGGGCCCCTCTCACCGGGGTGCTGGTGGTCCAGGGCGGCCCCGGGACCGGTAAGACGGCGGTGGCCCTCCACCGGGCCGCCTATCTCCTCTATACGCACCGCTTCCCCCTCGAGCGGCAGGGCGTCCTGGTGGTGGGGCCGAACCCCCTGTTCCTCCGCTACATCGAGCAGGTGCTGCCGTCCCTGGGCGAGACGGGGGTCACCCTCTCGACGGTGTCGGGCCTGGTGACCGAGATCCGAACCAAGTCCAACGGACCGGTCGACGTGGCCAGGCTGAAGGGCGACGCCCGGATGGCCACGGTGATCTCCCAGGCCGTCCGCACCCGCCAACGGGCGTTGCCCGAGGACGTGGCCATCCCCTACGGCGCTCTCCTGTTGCGGCTCACCCGACGGGACAGCGGGCAGATCGTCGAGTCGGTGCGTCGGCGTCCGGGCACCCACAACGCCCGTCGGAGGCTTGTGGAACAGGGCGTGGCCCAACTCCTGGCCGACCGGGCCCGCCAGACCCAGCAGACCCTGGGCGTCGGGGTGCCCGCCTCGGTCACGGCGTTTCCCGGCTACGAGGACCCTGCCGAGCTGGCCGACGACGAGTTCGACATCGAGGACTTCACCCGCAAGGTGAAACGGGTGCCCGAACTGGCCGAGGCCCTCGACCGGATGTGGCCGAGGCTCTCGCCCCACGAGCTGCTCCACGACCTGTTCGGGGCCCGCCCACTCATCGTCGCGGCGTCCCGCGGCGTCCTCACCGACGAGGAGCAGTCCCTGTTGTACCGACCCCGGTCGGCATCGTTCGAGGACGTGTCCTGGACGCCGGCCGATGCCGCCCTCGTCGACGAGGCCCGCTCCCTGCTCGGGCCGCGCTCGGGAGGAGCCGAGGACGGGATGCGCAAGTACGGCCACATCGTGGTGGACGAGGTCCAGGACCTCTCACCCATGCAGCTGCGGATGCTCACCCGGCGGTCCCTCTCGGGATCGATGACCGTGGTCGGGGACATCGCGCAGGCCACCGCCCCGTGGGCCCCGTCCTCCTGGTCGGACATCACCGACCACCTGCCCCGCCGGCGACCGGTGCGCTCGGTGGAGTTGACCGTCAGCTACCGGACACCGGCCGAGGTCCTGGCCGTGGCCACCCGGGTGCTGGCCGTAGCCGCCCCCGAGCTGTCGCCGCCGACGCCGGTCCGGCGCACCGAGGTCGAGCCGCGGACGATCGCCGTGACCGGGGACCGGGGACCACTCGGGGAGGCCACCGTCGATGACCTGGCCCGCAGGGTGGCCGAGGTGGCCGGCGAGGAGGTCCGGGCGGTGACCCCGGGGCGGGTGGCCATCCTGGCCCCCGAGTCGCTGCTTCCGGCGCTGTCCGAGGCGCTCGCCGTCGCCGAGCTGCCGGTGGTCGATGCCCGGGACATGCGTAAAGGGGGACTGTCCGAGCCCCTCGTGCTCCTGGCCGCCGACAGTACGAATGGACTCGAGTTCGACTCGGTGGTGGTGGTGGAACCGGCGCTGATCGCCGGAGGCACGGCCCGGGGGCTGCGGACCCTGTACGTAGCCCTCACCCGGCCGACCCAGCGGCTCAGCGTGGTCCACCTGGCTCCTCTGCCCGCCGCCCTGGCTGAGCGGTAGCCCTCGCCCGGTCGGTCGACCATCGGGCACCGGTGGTGCCCGACCCCTCCGCCGCGAGCCTGGACCCCGGGGTCCCGCAGGTGGGTTCGGGGCGTAAATTGTAGACGAGGCGATGGGTGGATGGGTGGCTTTCAGGAGCCTCGCCCACGGCCCCGGAGGGTCCCCGGCCCGAGTTGGCCCAACCGGCCGAAGTTCGACTAAAACTACGGCGTGACTCAGGCCCTCGCCGCCGAACCGGCGGTCACCACCCGCCAGCGCCACCGCCCCGACAAGCCGTCCATGCTGGCCGTGGGCGTCATCATCTGGCTGGGTTCCGAGGTGATGTTCTTCAGCTCGTTGTTCGCCTCGTTCTTCACCATCCGGGCCCACGCCTCGGTGTGGCCGCCACCGGGCACCCACCTCGACACCATCCGGGCCGGGATCTTCACGCTGATCCTGGTGTCCTCGAGTTTCACCATGCAAAAGGCCGTCTGGGACCAGGAGCGCGGCGATCGGGGCAAGGCCAAGATCTGGGTGGTGGCCACCCTGGTCCTCGGGGCGCTGTTCGTGGCCAACCAGTTCTACGAGTGGGTCAGCCTGTCGCACGACCCCGCCACCAACCCCACCCACACCGCCTTCGGGTCGCTCTTCTACATCATGTCGGGACTGCACGGCCTGCACGTGACCCTGGGTCTGGTGGCCATGATCTTCCTCCTGGCCCGATTGCGAGGTCCGAAGGGCGACCCCGGGGAGACCGCCGTCTTCCAGGGTGTCAGCTACTACTGGCACTTCGTCGACGTAGTCTGGGTCGGCCTCTACGCCTGTCTGTTCCTACTCAAATAGATGGGACGCCGGATCCACACAGTGCTCCGAGCCCGGGTGGCGGCACCCGCCGCCCTGGTGGGATGCGTAGCCATCGTGGGTCTGTTGACCTTCGCCCCCGGCGCGGCGCAGGCCGACTCGACCCCGACCACCACCCTGGTCGCCACCCCGGGCGGTGCCGTCGCCACACCCATCAGTGTCCCGACGACCACGTTGCCCAAGCTCACCACCACCGCAACCACGCTGCAGCCCCATGTCACCGCGGTCACCCCGGCGGGCGTGGTCAAGTACGCCGCCCCCGCCAATCAGACCGGCCTGTTCTACGTCACGCTGCCCAAGGCGTTCGAGGCCCCGGGCCAGGCCCTCTACTCCGCCAACTGCTCGAGCTGCCACGGACCCGAGGCCCTCGGCAGCACCCGGGCCCCCAACCTGCAGGGCCTGGGTGCGGGCACCATCGACTTCTGGGTGTCCACCGGCCGGATGCCGCTGGCTAACTCCAGCGTCCAGGCCATCCGCAAGCCCCCCCGGTTCAATCGGCTGCAGACCCTGGAGATCGCGGCCTGGGTCCAGTCCCTCACGCCGGGCAAGGGGGTCCAGGTGCCGGTGGTCAACACCAACAAGGCTGACCTGGAGGCGGGCAACACCCTGTTCACCCTCAACTGCGCCGCCTGCCACACCATCACCGGTGCCGGTGACGCCCTCATGGACGGGGCCTACGCCCCCAGCCTCCACCTGGCCACGCTCTCGCAGATCGTCGAGGCCATCCGCTCGGGTCCCGGCAACATGCCCCACTTCAGTGAGGGAAACATCACCAACACCGAGGCCCGGGATATCGCCTCGTACGTGCACGGCGTCATCCAGCACCCCTCGAACCCTGGTGGCGTCGGCCTGGGTGGGATCGGCCCCGTGGGTGAAGGCTTCGTCGGCCTCCTGGTCGGCGTCGGTGTCCTGATGCTCGTCTGCTTCTGGATCGGAGAACGCACGTGAGCGACGAGTCCCCCCGTCTCGAAGGGCCGCTGCCCCCGGCCGCCCTGGACGACCCCCACCTCCAGCCCTACGCCAAGCGGCCCGAGGCGGCTCAGGCCGTGGCGGCCGTGGCCCTTGTGGTCGGCTTCCTCGGCTTCATCGGGTTCGGGGTGGCCTACTGGGTGGCGGCCAACACCCAGTGGGAGGCCATCACCCTCGGGGTGGGCCTGCTGGCCCTCGGCTTCGGGGTGACGGCGTGGGGCAAGTACCTGATGCCCCAGGGGCCCTTCGTGGAGGAGCGTCACGACTTCCACTCCACCGATGCAGAGCGCGAGGCCATGACGGCGGCCATCACCCAGCGCGGTGGCATGGTGGTCAAGCGGCGGAAGCTGCTCGGCGGCCTGTTCGCCCTGGGGTCTGCGGCCATGGGCATCGTGCTCCTCTTCCCGCTCCTGCGGTCGCTCGGGCCCAAGCCGGCCAAGGCCGAGGTCGACACGGGGCCGACGGCCGACTCGCTGTTCACCACCAACTGGAGGAAGGGGAGTCAACTGGTCACCGTGGACGGCCGGACCGTGACGGTCGGCGACCTCGACGTGGGTGGGGTACTGACCGTCTTCCCCCGGGGCTTCGCCGGGTCCTCCCCCGACCAGGTCATCCTCATCCGCCTCTCGGAGCAGCTCCAGCCGTTGGCCCCTCCGGGCAAGACCAGCTGGGGCGTGGCCGGCTACGTGGCCTACTCCAAGATGTGCACACACCTGGGCTGCCCGGTGGGTCTGTACCAAGAGCAGACCCAGCAGCTGGTCTGCCCCTGCCACCAGTCCATCTTCAACGTGCTGGCCGGAGCCGTGCCCGAGTTCGGCCCCGCCCCCCGCCCGCTGCCCCAACTGCCGATCACGGTCGATGACGCCGGGTACCTGAGAGCCAACGGCACCTTCGACCAGGCGGTAGGGCCCGGATTCTGGGAGCGGCCATGATCGACAAGACCATCGACCGCTCGCTCAAGTGGGTCGACGACCGTCTGGGCGTGGCCAAGGGCGGCCGCACCTTCCTCGACAAGATCTTCCCCGACCACTGGTCGTTCATGCTGGGGGAGATCGCCCTCTACTCCTTCGTGGTGCTGCTGGCCACCGGGGTGTTCCTCTCCCTGTACTACGTGCCCTCGGGCCACGAGATCGTCTACCACGGCTCCTACATCCCCCTCCGGGGCCAGCGGGTGTCCGAGGCCTACGCCTCGTCGGTGGGTCTCTCCTTCGACGTCCGCTCGGGCCTCCTCATGCGACAGGCCCACCACTGGGCCGCCGACATCTTCCTCGGCTCCATCGCCGTCCACATGGCCCGGGTGTTCTTCACCGGTGCCTTCCGCAAGCCCCGGGAGTTCAACTGGATCGTGGGCGTGACCATGCTCATCCTGGGCATCGTCAACGGCTTCCTCGGCTACTCGCTCCCCGACGACCTGGTCTCGGGCACGGGTATCCGCATCGCCTACTCGATCATCGAATCGATTCCACTGGTCGGCAGCTATCTGGCTTTCTTCGTCTTCGGTGGCAACTATCCCGGGAACGGGGTGATCCTCGAGCGGTTCTACATCCTCCACGTCCTGATCGTGCCGCTCATCCTCATCGGGTTGTTGAGTGCCCACCTGGGCCTGCTGGTCAAACAGAAGCACACCCAGTTCAAGGGCAAGGGGAAGACCGAGCACAACGTGGTGGGATCACCCATGTTCCCCACCTTCATGGCCAAGACCACCGGCTTCTTGTTCATGACCACCGCCGTGATCTTCCTCCTGGGCGGCTTCGCCCAGATCAACCCCATCTGGCAGTTCGGCCAGTACGAGCCGTACCAGATCTCCTATGCCGTGCAGCCGGACTGGTACATGGGCTGGCTCGACGGCGCGCTGCGCATCATGCCCAGTTGGGAGTGGGTGGGCTGGGGGCACACCATCCCCCTCGAGGTCTTCCTCCCTGCGGTCATCTTCCCCGGTCTCATCTTCAATATCTTGTTGATCTGGCCCTTCATCGAGTCGAGACACACCAAGGATCTGGCGTACCACAACCTCTTGGACCGGCCCCGGGACCGTCCCATGCGCACCGGCGCCGGGGCGGCCATGCTGACGCTGCTGGGCATGACCTTCTTCGCCTCGTCCACCGACGTCATGGCCAACTTCTTCGACCTGCCGCTCAAGTCGGTCCTGTGGTTCTTCCGGTTCGCCGTGGTGATCGCGCCGATCATCGCCTACTTCCTGACCGTGAAGATCTGCAACGAGATGCGGGCCGCCGAGGGTATCGGCAAGCGCAAGCGGGCCCTGGTGGTCTCCCGGTCGGCCAGCGGTGAGTACACCACCGTCGAGTCCGAGCCTCGGCCGGGTGATGGGGTCGAGGAGCTCGAGGCCGTTCCCGTGCCCACCTTCATCGACCTGGTTCCCCCGGAACTGGCCACCGGTGAGGGTGTGCGCCGGGTCATGCGCTGATCGTTCCGACGGCGTCGCCGGCCCGGTCTCGCGGGTCTCGGTACCACGGGCTACCGACTCCGGAGGCCACAGTGCAGTGCGCTCCAGCCGCCTCTCCGCCTCGCCACGGGAGTGCGGAGAAGGCCGGGATCTCGACCGTTCCGGAAACCATCTACGATTCCGGCCAGCGCATCCTACGGTCTACTTGGAACGAAGCTCACCCACTCGAAGGATTCAGATGATGCATGAAGTAGCTGTTGGTATCGTGATGGGCAGCCAGTCGGACTGGGCGACAATGAAATACACAGCAGCTGTGCTTGATGAACTGGCTATCTCCTACGAAACGAAGATTGTCTCTGCTCACCGCACCCCGGAGCGTCTCAGGTCGTACGGAATGAGTGCGGTAGGGCGAGGGCTACAGGTCATTGTTGCCGGAGCGGGAGGTGCTGCTCATCTACCCGGCATGATGGCCGCCAACACGCGACTCCCCGTGTTGGGAGTGCCCATCCAATCGAGAGCGCTCAACGGACTCGACAGCCTGTATTCGATTGTTCAGATGCCGAAGGGTATTCCAGTCGGCACCATGGCGATAGGGGCGGCGGGTGCTGCTAACGCCGGCCTCATGGCTGCTTCCATCTTGGCCATTGAGGACGTGGCCGTGGCCGCCAGGTTGGATCAGTGGCGGGCGGCTCAGTCGGACGCTGTGGCTGAAGATCCTATCGATGAGTAGCCCGCAACTGCGGGGGGCGACAGCAGTGGGCATACTCGGTGGGGGGCAGCTAGGCAGAATGCTGGCGATTTCGGCCTCGCAGTTGGGTCTCAGCACCCACGTGTTCTCCCCGGAGCCTTTCCCCATTGCCGGTCAAGTAGCCAGCCGAACCACCCAGGCTGATTACGGCGATACTGCGGCGTTGCTGGCCTTTGCCGATACGGTCGATGTCCTCACCTATGAGTTCGAAAACATCCCGTCCCATCTTCTCGACGGACTAGAGACCCATTGCGAGGTGCTCCCTCGGCTCAATGCTCTCGCTACCAGCCAGGATCGGCTCACCGAGAAGCGTTTCATTTCGGATCTTGGCTTGGCTACGGCACCGTATGCCAACGTCGAAACGGAGGACGATCTCCAGGCGGCTGCGGCGCGCATTGGAGCGCCGTCGATGTTGAAGACCCGGTCTTTTGGCTACGACGGAAAGGGACAGGTTCGGCTCACCGACCCCGAGAACGCCCGAGACGCCTGGAGGTCCCTTGGGGATGCTCCGTGCATCCTGGAGGGGTTCGTTGAATTCCGCTGTGAGGTCTCCGTCATCGCGGCACGGTCTCGCTTGGGAGAAATCGTCTGTTTCGATCCAGGGGAGAACCTTCACCGGGACGGGATCCTACGCACGACCACGGTACCCGCCCAACACGCGTCAGGCGTCTTGTGTGAAAAGGCGAAGACCATTGCTGGCGACATCGTGGACGCCTTGGACTACGTGGGAGTGATGGGGATCGAGACCTTCATAACGGATGAGGATGAGGTGCTCATCAACGAGATCGCACCGAGGGTGCACAATTCAGGACATTGGACCCAGGATGGCTGCATCGTCGATCAGTTTGAACAACACATTCGGGCGATTGTCGGGTATCCGCTCGGTAGCGGGGTAAGGCACTCCGATGTTGTCATGACGAACCTGATCGGCGATGAAGTTGTCACGGCACACGAGCTTCTGGGCGCGCCCGATATCAGCCTGCACCTCTACGGGAAGACTGACATAAGGCCGGGCCGGAAGATGGGACATTTCAACAGGGTCGTCGGGCCGGCGGCAGGATCGCGGGCGCGGCCGGATCTGAGCCCGGGGAGTGTCGGATGAAGCCGACGCCCACGGTCGCCCGCCCACGTTCGTGTCGGCCGGGACGTACCTGGCCGCGCTGACCTGATTCGCCGGCACCTCGACGACGCAGATCCCCACCCGTATCGCTATCGAACCAAGCCAAACAGCAGCGACGTCACCGACGCTGACGCCAAGGTCCAGCAGACGTGCCCATCCTGCTTTTCACCGAGGCGTAGCTCGCCCGTAGTCGGAGCCGTACGAATCCCGGTGACGCCCGCAACCCCACCGCAGTAGTACACGGTTCCCAACCCTTGGGGCTGGACACCCGGACGCCCGTCGAGTAACATACTCAGTATGCTAACGGATGGGTCCGGTCGATGAGTGTCCGTCATGCCATGTTGGCGCTTCTGAGTGAAGGGCCGAAGTACGGCCTCCAACTGCGCCAGGAGTTCGAGGCCCGGACCGGTGAGGTGTGGCCCCTCAACGTGGGGCAGGTGTACACGACGCTCCAGCGCCTCGAGCGAGACGGTCTTGTCGAGTCCGAGGACGCCGTCGACGAAGGACCGCAAAAGGGATTCCATATCACCGAGGACGGTGAGGCGGAGCTGACCAAGTGGCTGCGCACGCCGCCCGACTTCTCATCACCGCCACGGGATGAACTCGTCATCAAGGTCTTGGTGGCGTTCGAGTTACCGGGTGTCGACGTCCATGACCTGGTGCAGGTGCACCGGCGCTACCTCGTCGAACTCATGCAACAGTGGACTCGGCTGAAAGAGGACGAGTCCAGGTTCGACCTCCAATTTGCGCTGGTGGTCGACGCCGAACTCTTCCGCCTCGACTCGCTGATCCGGTGGCTGGATATGGCCGACGGCCGTCTGAAGCGGGCGGCCGCGGGCATCGATGCGCCCTCACCGCAGTCGTTCCCTCTCCCGAAAGCTCGGCGCAAGGTAGGAGCCCCCGAATGAGCTGCCTCGAACTACGTGACATTTCCAAGGTCTACGGCGAGGGTGCGGCCGAGGTGCACGCCCTCCAGCGTGTCGATCTCTCGGTCGAGGCCGGATCCCTGGTGGCCGTGATGGGGGCCAGTGGCTCAGGCAAGAGCACACTGTTGACCATCGCCGGCAGCCTGGAGGACCCCACCAGCGGGGAGGTGTACGTGGGCGATCGAGCGCTCTCCTCGATGTCGCGCAACGGCAAGGCACAGCTGCGCCGCCGGTCCATCGGCTACGTCTTCCAGGACTACAACCTGCTCGCCGGGCTCAGTGCGGTCGAGAACGTGTCGCTACCCCTCGAGCTCGACGGCATCTCGGCCCGCAAGGCCCAGTCGGCCGCGTTGGCATCCCTCGACGACTTCGGGCTGAAGGACCGCGCCTCGCACTACCCGGACCAACTGTCGGGAGGTGAGCGCCAGCGGGTGGCCATCGCCCGTGCCGTGGTCGGACAGCGGCAGCTGCTCCTGGCCGACGAGCCCTCCGGCGCGCTCGACTCAACCAACGCCGAGGCAGTCATGCGCCTGATCCTGGCCGCCTGTCGCCGCGGCATGGCGGCCGTCGTGGTCACCCACGACGCCCAGCTGGCGTCGTGGGCCGACCGCGTGATCTTCCTTCGCGACGGCCGGATCGTCGACCAGACCCTGCCGCTCGAGACCCCCGAAGCGGTCCTGGCCCATCACCCGAACCGATGACGGTGGACGTCCTCGAGCGATCGAGAACGGGACCTGGAGCCGAGTCGACCACAGGGGGGATGGCCGCCCGCCGGGCCATGATGCGCTGGGCCTGGCGCCTCTTCCGGCGCGAGTGGCGACAACAACTGCTCATCCTCCTCCTCATCGTCGCGGCCGTGGCCGCCGTGGTGGTGGGGGCGACCGTCGCCACCAACACACCCCCGCCGGCCACGGCCGGCTACGGCTCGGCCGGTGACCTGGCCACCTTCACGAGCTCGGCGAAGCAGCCGCTCCGGCTGGCCTCCATGACCGCTCAGATCGCCGCCCTCGAGCACCGTTTTGGGACGGTCCAGGTCATCGAGAACGAGACGTTCAACATCCCCGGCAGCACCCAGACCTACCAACTGCGCTCCCAGGACCCCCACGGCCCCTATGGCGGTCCGATGCTCCAGCTGCTCTCCGGGCGGTACCCCACCGGGGCCCACCAGGTGGCCCTGACCCCCGCGCTGGCATCGGAACTCGGCCTGAGGGTGGGCGATCGCTGGGGCCACAGCGGCACCACGGTGGTCGGTATCGTGCAGAACCCCCAGAGCCTGCTCGACGAGTTCGCTCTGGTCCCTCCCGGCCAGGTGACCAACCCGACCCAGGTGGATGTCCTGTTCGACGCACCCGGCGTCGACCCCGGACGTATCGGTCCGAACGTCTCGACGCCGGGCATGCTCAGCAACAACAACACGATCAACCCCGAGACCATCGTGTTGGCGTTGGCCACCATCGGCATGCTGTTGATCGCCCTGGTCTCGGTCGGCGGGTTCACGGTACTGGCCCAGCGTCGCCTCCGGGCGCTCGGGATGCTCCAGTCCATGGGGGCGACGGACCGGCACGTCCGGCTCGTCCTGCGGGCCAACGGCGTCATCGTGGGTGCGGCGGGTGCCCTGGGAGGCTTCGCCGTGGGACTGGTGGCGTGGTTGGCCTACCGCCCGCACAACGAGCAAAGCGCACACCATCTGATCCCCGTGTTCGCCCTGCCCTGGGCGGTGATCGGGGTGGCCATGGTGCTGGCCGTCGTCGCCACCTTTACGGCCGCCGGGCACCCCGCCCGGGCCATCACCCGCGTCCCGGTCGTCAGTGCCCTGGCCGGACGACCCGCACCACCGCGCCAGATCCACCGCTCCTTCATCCCCGGCCTGGTCGCGCTCGTCATCGGGTTCGTCATGTTTTCCCTCTCGGGCGCAGACCGTGCCGTCATCTGGCTCATCCCCGGGTTCGTCGCCCTGGTGGCCGGGATCATCCTCATGGCCCCTTTCTTCCTGGCGCTGCTGGCCCGCCTCGGGCGACGGTCACCGATCGCCATCCGCCTGTCCCTGCGTGACCTGTCGCGCTACCGGGCCCGGTCTGGTTCGGCCCTCTCCGCCATCAGCGTCGGAGTCCTCATCGCCGTGGTCATCTGTTCCGTGGCCGTCGCCCGCTACAGCAACGTCTACGACTACGTCGGACCGAACCTGGCGTCGAACCAACTCGCCGTCTGGAGCCCCAACGGCCAGAACGGCAACAACCCCGAGACCAGCGCGCCGACGGCGCAGAACCTGGCGACGCAGCTGGCCAGTGTCCATGCCATGGCGTCCGCCGTCGGCGCCACGCATGTGGTGGAACTCGACAACCCAGCCCCGTCGGTCGGTCTGCAGAACCCGAGCGCCTCGGGCCGGCAGTGGAACGGGCAGATCTACGTAGGCACGCCTGCTCTGCTCCGGGCCTACGGGATCGATCCCACGTCCATTCCTTCCGATGTCGACGTCCTCAGCTCGCGCCCCGGTCTGTCGGGCTCCGCGGTGCAGCTGACCTACGGAGGCGGCGGCAAGGGCGGCGGTCAACCGTTCGGTCCCGGGGGTGCCGGACCGGGAATCACGAACACCTGTTCACCCGGTAGCTGCATCGCCCACCCCGTGGTCCTGGACGAAAGCCGGCTGCCGACGGGAACGGACGCGCCGAACACGGTGATCACCGAGGGTGCGCTGCGCCGGTTGCACCTCGCCGCCCAGAGCAGCCTCGACGGCTGGATCATCCAGACGAGCGGCCCCGTCACCTCCGCCCAGGTCACCAATGCCCAGGCCCTGGCGGCCACGAACAACCTGACGGTCGAGTCGAAGAATGACGCCCCGACGTCGCACGAGATCGTCAACTGGGCGACCGTGTTCGCCATCGCGCTCGCGCTGGGCATCCTGGCCATGAGCATCGGCCTCATCCGTAGCGAGACGGCCGGCGACCTGCGTACGTTGACGGCCACCGGAGCCAGTTCCCGCACCCGACGCACCCTGACGGCGGCCACCGCGGGCGGCCTGGCCGTTCTGGGCGCGCTCCTCGGGGCTGTGGCCGCCTATGTCGGGCTCCTCGGATGGTTCCGCTCGAATGCGCTCGAAGGAGGACTGTCGGACATCATCGACCACATCCCGTGGAGCAACCTGCTCCTGATCGTGATCGCCATGCCCGTCGTCGCCACCCTCGTCGGCTGGGTGCTGGCCGGTCGAGATCCGGGGACCATCTCCGCCCGCCCGATGGAATGAGCCACCGCACGGGAGCCGTCCGGATCAGCTGGCCACCACGAACGACGGGATCTGGTCGGGTCGGAACGCCACCACGGCGCACAGGCAGGTGTGCCGGACGACGACCCGGTTGAGGGCAGCCAGCCGTCGGAGATCGCTCCGGGAAAGCCCAGGGATCCCGGAGAGCTCCTCGACCACCTTTGCCGTCATGAGATCACCGATGGCATCGGATCGACCCGCGTGGGCCAGCTCGTCGGCCAGGGTGCGCTGGAGGGACACCAGCTCGGCCTGTTGGTGGGCCGGCAACGGGTGTGACACGGCCAGGACCTGGGCGGCGGGCGCCCGGGACAGAATGCTGTAGAGCTCACTCTCCTCGATGACGAACCACACCGCGCCGACCTGGGCGGGGCGGGCCGTGCGATCGTAGCCGTACTCGTAGCCCAGGCCGCGGTCGACGAAGACGGGCCGGCCCTGTTCCGCCAGGCGGTCGACCACGGCGTCGCCCAGTCCGCCGAGGAGGGACCCGTAGGTCCGCACCAGGACGGCTCCCCTCGGTTGGCTCTCGTGGCCCAGCTGGCTGAGGATCGAGGTCGCCGCCGGCTCGATGGGAGCCACGGGTCCACCCGAGTCGGCCACCGCCCGGGTCACGCCGACCGAGGCCACGACGGTCAACGCGGCCAGCAGGCAGCACAGTGCGGCCAGGGCCCACCGACCACGGCCCCGGAGCGACTCGACGATCACGACCAGGCTCAGGATCACCGTGGCGCATCCGATGGGGATGCGCCACAGGAACAGGTAGGGGAGCGCCTCACCGGTGACCACCGAGAGCGCCACCACGCCGGCCCCGACGGACAGGGCCAGCAGTTCGGCCAGGGCACGGAGATCGTCCCGACGGCGCCATTGGGCCAGGCCCCAGGACATCCCGATGAGGACGGCTGGGACCACCATCCACCCGATCGACGAGGGCAGCGTCAACGAGGAGTAGGTGACGGCCGGATCGGGTCCGCCGAGCCAGGGCGGTCGCCACCGGAACTCGGTGGCCAGGAAGCCGAGCGACCCGTGGAGGCCGAGGACCGGTCCGAGCCGGGCCGTGCCGTGCCCGAGGTAGGACTGGACGAGGCGGACCAGATTGCCCGGCGGGTGCATCACGGTGTCGACCACCACGGGCACGCACCACAGGACACCCACCACCAGCAGCGGTAGGCGCCAGAGGCTCCACCGTCGGAGTGTCCGGCCGGCCCGGTGCTCGGTCACGCCCAGCCTGACCAGGGCCCAGACGACGATCGCCGTGACCGGCAGGGCGTAGCCGATGTGGGTCTGGACGAGGAGGGAGGCCACGAAGGCCATCCCCGCCAGCCGTCGGCTCTCGCCCACGGCCACCAACCAGGCCTGCAGGAGGAGCAGGGTGAAGAAGGGGAAGGGCAGGTAGGGGTTCCACAGCTGGTCGAAGATGGCCGGTCCGGTGGCCCAGTAGGACAGGGTGATCACGGCCAGCCACGGGACCATCCACCGCAGGCCCCCCCACCTCCAGGCCAGGCGGGCCGTCCAGACCACGGCCGCACCCTGAAGCACCACGTTGCCCACGATCAGGGACCAGGCCCGCTGGCGCAGCGCCCACGAGAACGGGGCCATCAGGTAGTAGATCATCGGGCCGGGATGGTCCCATCCGAACCGGCTGTACGGCCCGGTGAGCGGCGTGTTGGCCGAGAAGGTCAACGCATCCCGGATGCGCAGGTCCTCGATGGCCTGGTCGGCCACGGGCACGTAGGGACGTCCCCAGCGCTGCAGGAGGACGGCCAGCAGGGGCAGGAGGGCCACCACCACGATGCCCACGGCCACCACCACCCGTCCGGTGGGCCACGCCGGGCCGCGGTGCGGTTCCTCCCGGTGGGGGCCCTGGCCACCGTGCGGCCGTTCACCCGGTGGCCCCTCCCAGGGGCGGGCCGGGTCGTCGGGGACCAGGTCCGTCCATCCCGGATGCTCTGACACCCGCCCGCCGGCGACGAGCGGCAGGTGGTCGACGACGGACACGGAATCAGCTGGGCGGCGAGGTGGGCCGGAGCGGGGCGACGGTGGTCGCGCGTGTCATGGCTGGACAGTAGGGGAGAGCCTTCAGTGGGTCAAAGGCGGTGGGCGGCCGGGGTCCGCGCCTCTAGGATCACGGGCCATGACCACCTCGCTCCGAACCGACGATGTCCTGGCCCATGCCCGGTCCCACTGGTCCGCCGACGTTCTTCCCCTCCTCGAGACCTACGCCTCGATCCCCGGCGTGTCCCCCGCCTACGACCCCGACTGGGAGGCCCACGGCCTGCTGTCGGACACCGCCGAGCTCTTGGCCGACTGGGCCCGCCGCCGTGAGCTGCCCGGGGCCACCGTCGAAGTGCTGCGGATCGGAGGTCTCACCCCCACCGTGGTGGTGGACGTGCCGGCCAGCGATCCCGGCGCCACCGGGACCGTGTTGATCTACGGGCACTATGACAAACAGCCACCCTTCGACGGGTGGACCGCCGGGCGGGGGCCGTGGACCCCGGTGGTGGAGGGCGAGTGGATCTACGCCCGCGGCGTGGCCGATGACGGCTACGCCCTACCGTCGGCGCTCCTGGCCCTCGAGGCCGTGCAGGCCGGGGGCGGTCGCCATGGCCGCTGCGTCATCCTGGCTGAGGGATCCGAGGAGAGCGGCAGCCCCCACCTGCGCCAGGTCCTGGCTCACCTGGCCGACAAGATCGGCGTGCCCGACGTGGTCATCGCCCTCGATTCGGGCAGCCCGACCTACGAGCGGCTGTGGGTGACCACCTCCCTCCGCGGCGCCATCGTCGGGACCCTCACCGTCCGGGTGCTCGAGCACGGGGTGCACAGCGGATCGGCCGGCGCGGTGGTGCCCTCCTCGTTCCGGATCGCCCGGCTTCTGCTCGACCGCATCGAGGATCCGGTCACCGGCGATGTGCGCCTGCCCGAGCTCTGGGCGGAACCGCCGGATGGGGCGCTGGCCGCCGCCGAGGACCTGGTCCGGGCGCGGGTTGGCGCCGGCCTCGAGTCGTCGGAGTTCCCTGTGGTGGACGGCCTCGCCCTGCAGGGGGCGAGCGACGCCGACCGGGCCCTCCGGGTGGCGTGGCGGGCATCGGTGGCCGTGGTCGGGGCCGACGGCCTCCCTCCGTCGGCCGACGCCGGTGCCGTGCTCCGGCCCTTCACCTCGTTAAAACTGGTCGTCCGCCTTCCCCCGACGGTCGATCCCGATGTCGCCCACGAGGCCCTCAACCGGGTGCTGACCGCCGACCCCCCCTATGGGGCCAGCGTGGTGTGGGACGCCGCTCCGCCCGCCGGCGGGTGGTCGGCACCTCCGCTGGCGCCGTGGCTGGCCGCCGCCCTCGATGACGCGTCGGTGGCCTGCTTCGACCAGCCCTCCGGTCGGCTGGGTGAGGGAGGGACCATCCCGTTCATGGGCTGGCTGGCCGCCCAGTTCCCCGAGGCACAGATTCTGGCCCTCGGTGTGCTCGGGCCGGGATCCAACGCCCACGGTCCCGACGAGGGGCTCCACATGCCCACCGCCGAGCGGATCACCGCCTCACTGGCCCTGCTGGTGGATGCGCACGCCGACCGGTCGTCGGGGGGTCGGACCGTCGTGCTCTAGCGCTGGGCTCGCGTGACCGAACGGAACGATCCGTCGGGCCGGGGGTACCGCTCAGATGGTTCCGCCGCGGCGGGACTCCATGGTCCCACCGATGGCCGCCGACAGGATCAGCGCCCCGCCGATGGGGGCCAGCCACAGACCGAAGATGAAGGTCAGCACGGTGAACATGGCGCCCACGCCCAAGACGAAGGGCCAGATGCTCGAGCCGGGGAACGACTCGACGGTGCCCGCCCCTTCAGCCATCTCGGCATCGGGGTCGTCATCGGGCTGCGGCTTCATGTTGTAGGACCACCAGAGGTAGTACGACCCGGGCAGGATGCCCAACAGCGCCGACCCGATGAGCATGGCGAACCCGCCGTCCTCGTACCCGGTGAACCAGTAGACGAGGCCGATGATCCCGAAGAAGACGCCGATGGCGCTGAGGAAGATGCCGTTGACCCTCATGAGGGCGCGCCCACCGTCTCGGGTTCGTCCACCGGGGGCCGGACCTTCGGGGCCTTGTGGATGGTCCGGTGCTCGGGGTGGTTGGCGTCCCAGGTCGGCCGCTCCGAGCGGATCGGGGGCAGGTGGGTGTAGTTGTGGTGCGGCGGCGGGGACGAGGTGAACCACTCGAGGGCGTGCCCGTCCCAGGGGTTGTCACCGGCGGGGATGGGATGGCGCCAGGACACCCACAGATTGGCCAGGAAGAACAGGAACGAGGCACCGATGATGAAGGCTCCCACCGTCGAGATGACGTTGAGGGTGGTCCAGCCGTTGGACGGCAGGTAGGCGGCCACCCGTCTCGGCATCCCGTCCAGGCCCACCACGTACTGGGGCATGAAGGTCACCCAGAAGCCGATGAACAGTCCCCAGAAGTGCCATTTGCCGAGGTTCTCCCGGAGCATCCTCCCGAACATCTTCGGGTACCAGAAGTAGAAGCCGGCGAAGCCGGCGAAGACGGCGGTGCCGATCAGCACCTGGTGGAAGTGGGCCACCACGAAGTAGGTGTCGTGGGTCATGAAGTCGACCGGCGGAGACGCCAGGAGCACGCCGGTGACCCCGCCCATGAGGAAGGCGAAGAGGAAGCCCACGCTGAACAACATGGGTGTCTGGAAGCTGAGTTGGCCTCCCCACATCGTCCCGATCCAGTTGAAGAACTTGATACCGGTGGGAATGGCGATGGCGTAGGAGAGGAGGGAGAAGAAGGGCAACAGCACCACCCCGGTGGTGAACATGTGGTGGGCCCACACCCCCGTCGAGAGCGCGGCGATGGTCATGGTGGCGAAGACCATGCCCTTGTAGCCGAATAGGGGCTTGCGGGAGAACACCGGGATGATGTCGGTGACCATGCCGAAGTACGGCAGGGCCAGGATGTACACCTCGGGGTGACCGAAGAACCAGAAGAGGTTCTGCCAGAGCACGGGCACGCCTCCGCCCTGCACGGTGAAGATGTGCGTCCCGAAATGCCGGTCGCAGAACAGCAGCACCACCGCCCCGAACAGCACGGGGAAGGCGATGAGGATGAGGATGGCGGTGACCAGCATGTTCCACGAGAAGATGGGCACTCGGAACATGGTCATGCCCGGCGCTCGTAGATAGAAGATGGTGGCGCACAGGTTCACGCCGGTGAAGATGGCCGAGAACCCGGTCAGGGCCAGGGCCATCAACCACAGGTCGGCACCGGCCCCGGGGGAGTTGGTGGCGTTGGACAGCGGGGCGTAGGCCACCCAGCCGAAGCTGGCCGCCCCGCCGGCCACCACGAACCCGGACATCATGGTGATCGACCCGCCGAGGTACAGCCAGTACGAGAGGGCGTTGAGGCGGGGGAAGGCCATGTCGGGGGCGCCCACCTGGAGCGGCACGATGTAGTTGGCCAGGCCGCCGAAGGCGAAGGGCCCGGCGAACAGGTACAGCATGAGGCTGCCGTGCATGGTGAACAGCTCGTTGTAGGTCTGGAAGGAGACGAGCGAGCTGGTCGGCGTAGCCAGTTGGGCCCGGATGACCAGAGCCATGATGCCGGCGATGAAGAACAGGACCAGCGACGTGATCATGTAGCTCTTGCCGATCACCTTGTGGTCGGTCGAGGTAAGCCAGTTGAGGATGCCCGTCGGCCCCTGGTGGTGGGCGTGGTCGTCGTGGGCGTGGTCGGCACCCGGGGTGTGGCCGTCGGGCCCACCGGGCTCCTCGGGGGTGATCAGCTCGGGCGGTTCGATCGTCGTCGTCATGCGGGTCCCTTTGGAGTAGACATCGCTTGGCTAGGCATTGGATGGATAGACCTTGGTATCGGGTGGCGGGTTGTTCTGGGCGCCGGATCCCGACCGCTGGAGGGTGTTACCCGCCCGTACCTGGGCGGCGGCCCAGGCCCGGAAGGCGATGGGGCTGACCGAGCGCACGCTGAACAGCATCTCGGAGTGGTAGAGCCCGCAGATCTGCGTGCACTGCCCGTTGTAGGTCCCGTTCTGGAGGACGTCGAGGTCGAAGTGGTTGACCACACCGGGGAGGGCGTAGCGGCTGAAGTTGAAGTCCCGCACGTAGAACCCGTGGATGACATCGTCGGAGACCAGGGTGATCTGCACCGTCTGCCCGGTGGGGACGACCATCTGGGGTCCGTGATTGTTGGGACCGTTGGTGGTCTCGCCGGCCACGCCCACGTTGAGGTCCGGATAGTCGAACCGCCAGCCCCACTGGAAGGCGGTGACCCTGATGTTGACCACGGGTTGACCCGTCGAGGTGACCCGGGCGTTGATCGGCTGGATGGCGTCAACCTTGTTCTCGGTGATGACGGTGAAGAAGAACAGGACGGCCACGATGAGGATGGGCACCACGGTGTAGATGACCTCGATGGGCACGTTCTCGTGGAACTGGCGGGGCATCTCGTCGTCACCGGCCCGCTTCCGGTAGCGCAGGATGGTCCACAGGATCAGGAGGAAGACGATGCCCCCGACGATGATGCCCGTCGTCATCATCCCCGAGTAGAGCTTGAAGGTGTCCTGGCCCTGGGAGGTCGCGCCCCGGCTGGCCCCGTACGTGGGATAGAAGTCGCAGCCACCGAGCACCAACGGTGCACCCACGGCCAGACCGGCGGCCCAGCGTCCCCAGTGCCGACGGGGTGCCGATGCACCGTCCCCGACGTCGGATCCGACCGTGGGCGCAGCCGGGTTGTCGGTGCGTGATCGGCGTGGGTTCCGGGTTGTGAATGCGTTCACGGCGATGACACTAGTGGGCACGGGGCCGGAAGTAGAAGTTCAGAGCCGACGAGTTTTCGGCGCCACGAACTCCCAGTTCAGGCGGGTGGCCACGACCGCCTTCTCAGGTGCCCGGCGACCCCGCCCCGGGAGGGGCCCCGCCGGACTCGCGCGCCGCCCAGG
This sequence comes from uncultured Acidimicrobiaceae bacterium, assembly GCA_963738545.1. Lineage (GTDB taxonomy): Bacteria > Actinomycetota > Acidimicrobiia > Acidimicrobiales > RAAP-2 > Bog-756. Next base: position 62,982 of record CAVTXA010000003.1, on the reverse strand, counting down.
CGAAGACCCCGTGGGCCATGGTGGACGACGCCGCGTCGGCTCGCCGGGTGAAGACGGTGCGGCGCACGTCCTGGACACCGGGATCGTCGGGAGCGGCCAACCAGGCCAGTTCGGCCAGGTGCCCGGCCAGGCGTAACGCCCCGTCGTCCGGGCCCGGAGGGGGGCTCCCGCCCGCGGCGGGGTCGCCGGGCAGCAGGGCCAGGGCCCGGTCGGCCAGGACGGACGCACCACCGGCCAGTTCGGCCAGTTCGAGGGCCAGGGCCCGCTCGGGGGCCGGCTTGAGCGTGGCCGGGTTGCCGTCCCACCAGCCCCCGTAGAGCCGCCACACGGTGCGCACGACGAACTCGGGCTCGTCGTAGACGGGCTGCAGGTAGGGACGCTCCATCAGGTGGGCCGGGGGGGTGACCGTGTGGATGACCTCGTCCAGGCGGGCCCCGTTGTTCATGAGGGCCAGGGTCTGGTGGACCAGGGACTCCAACAGGTCGGCGGTGTCGGTGAGGGCCTGCTTCACGCGGTGGCCACCCATGACCGGAAAGCCGTGCCCGGGCAGGAGGACCTCGGGTCCTCCGTCGGGGCCGTCGTAGAGAGCCAGCATCTGGCGGAGGGCGTCCGCCCACTCGAGCGGGTACCGCTGGACCTTCTGGGGGTTGCCGGCGTTGGGCGAGGCCCAGATGAACAGATCGCCGCAGCACAGCACCTTGGACCCGGGGAACCAGGTCCAGGTGTGGTCGTCGGTCTCGCCCTTGGCGTGGTGGAGCTCGGCCCGGGTCCCGCCGATGTCGAGTTCGAGGTGGTCCCGGTAGGTGCGGTCGGGGTAGCGGTACTCGGTGGGCCACTGCAGGGAGTCGATGTCGAACTGGCGCCGGTTGATGATGCCGTTGTAGCCGGCGGTCATGATGTAGCGGTCGAACCGGGCCGGAAGGGCCTCGTGGGCCACGACGACCGGCTCGGGCCAGCCGGCCTCGGCCGACTCGGCCGCCCACACCGGGACGCCGAAGACGTGGTCGATGTGGCCGTGGGAGTAGACGGCCGTGTGGAGGCGCCCCGGGTCCCAGGCCCGGAGCGTCTCGTGGATGCCGGCGGCCATGAAGACGCTCCCGGTGTCCACCAGCACGAGTCCGTCGTCGGTGCGCACTGCTGAGACGTTGGCGAACGAGGGGACGAAGCCCACGCCGTCGGCCACCTCGGCCATGCCGGTCGATGGGCTGAGCGGGTGGACTTCGGAGGTGGTGACCTCGCCGGTCCAGAGCCGGTCGGCCAGGTCCAGGACGTCGCGCGAGCCGGTCACCGATCAGTCCTCGGCCGGAGGGCGGTCCCGCTCCGTCGGGCCGGAGCCGTGGTCGTTGCCGGTGGAGGAGACGATGCGTCCGGCAATGCGACCGGCCCGGCGGATGGCCCCTTTGACCTGTGCCTCCGCTTCGGGTCGGTGCCTGGCCACGGTCTGGCGGCCCGTGGTCGAGACCGCACCCGCGGTCCGGCCCGCCCAGCGGGCAGCGGCACCGGCGGTGGAGGGGGGAGGAGTCGGTGGTGACTCGGGTGTGGGCGACCGCGGGGCCACGTCGTCGGCCACGGTGGCGGTGGCCTCGATGACCAACCGGTCCGTTCGGCGGGCCTGCGACCGGCGGGACGTCGGATTCATCTCGGTGAGGGTAGCCAACCGGATCAGCCCGATGGCGCCGAACTCGATGACGATGATCCCCTCGATGTCGGGGCGCAGCGCGGGGAACACCGGCGCCAGGGCCACCACCACCCCCACCGCCACCACCAAGGTGAGATGGAGCCAGGGACGACAGATCCGGACGATGCCGAGGGGACCCCGGGCGGTCACGGCCAACAGGGCGAAGGCCAGGGCCGCCGCCACCAACAGGCCGCTGTTGGCCACGTGCACCGAGATGTCCACGAAGACGAACGCCACCACGAGCTCCATCACCTGGAGGACCCAGAAGGGGAGCCAACGCCGCCGCCCGACGGGACGATCGGTGGACGGGACGATCGTGGGCCCTGGCCGGTGCGGGCTCATCGCCGTCCCGCGCTGCTCATCGTGGAGCGGAGGGGCTCATCGCGGCCTGGCGGAGCAGCGACACGGGCCGTCATCGGGTGCACGGAGTGGCTCGGACCGGACGGCTCAGACGACCGGGACCATGCGGGCTGCCGGGCGCGGCGGTCCGTCTCGGTCAGGATGCCGGGCCGGGCTGGCCTTCGACATTGACCTGCACCACCGGGGGGGCGGCCGGCGCCGGGGGCGGGTTCACGGCGGCGGGCGGTGTGGCCTGGGCCACGGCCGGCGTGCCCTTGCCGTCCTCGGACGAGCCTTCGTCCAGCCCCTTCTTGAACTCCTTCTGGGCCGAGCCCAGCGAACGGGCCAGCTTGGGGATCTGGGTGGATCCGAACAGAACCAGCACCACCACGACCAGGATGATGATGCCGTCTACGCCAAAGATCTCTGCGGGTGGGGTCACGTGCACAGTCGTGCCTCCTTCTTGGGGCTGCCTGCGGGCTGCTGCGCCCAGGTTAGACCTGTCCGTCCCGGCTCGCTGCACAGCGCCCACGTCGGGCGCTGCCGGTTGTTCGGTGCCGTGGTGGTGGTCGGATGACGGCCACACCCGGCGTCACCGGGTGTTATCCGGCCAGGAACACCCCGAGGCCGAGGGCCGCTACCGAGGCCAGGGCGCCGATGGCCCCCCAGATGGCCGTCGCCCGCCTGCTGGTGGCCCGCTGGTGGAGGAAGACAGCCGCCCCGGCCACCACCACGACCACGATCTTTATGGTCAGGACGGTCTTCCAGGCCGTGGATGCGTCCTTCACGGTCAGGGCGCCGATGTTCCAGAATCCGGTCACCACCAACAGGGCGTAGGCGGGCCAGAGGAGCCTGGCCAGGGCCCGTCCCACCGCCTTGGGGGCCTCCTCCCCGAGGGTTCGGACGGTGGGCAGCAGTCCGAGCACGGTGAACTGACCACCCACCCAGATGGTGGCGGCGAACACGTGGAGGATCAGCCTGAAGCCCCCGATCCCGTCGGAGAGGGAAGGGACGTTGGGCCCGACCTGGGTGCTGGCGTAGCTCAGGACCGTGGCGCTGCTCACGCCCAGATCCCGCCGCCGGGCCGGGTGAGTCTCACTTGCCCGTCCAGTTGGGCTTGCGCTTCTCGGCGAAGGCGATGGGCCCCTCCATGGCGTCGGCGGAGCCGAAGACCTCGGGCACGGCGGCATTGTTGATGGCCCACCCCTCGGCGTCGGGCACCTCGCCGGCCAGCTTCATGACCCGCTTGGAGGCCCGGACGGCCAACGGGGCGTTCTCGGCGATGGTGCCCGCCAGGGCCAGGGCCTCGTCCATCAACCGGTCCGCCGGAACGACGCGGTTGATGAGGCCGAGGGCCAGGGCGCGTTGGGCATCGATGGGCTCCCCGGTGAGCGCGAGCTCGAGGGCGATGGCCGGGGGGATCCTCTTGGGCAGCCGGATGAGCCCACCGGCCCCGGCCATCAGGCCCCGCTTGACCTCGGGGATCCCGAACTTGGCCTCCTCGACGGCCACGACCAGATCGCAGGAGAGCATGATCTCGCACCCACCGGCCAGGGCGGAGCCGTTGACGGCGGCGATGAGGGGCTTGGCGAAGTCCCGCTGGGCGATGCCCCCGAAGCCCCCCTTGGCCCCCATGATGTCGGCGGACTCGCCGGCGGTGAAGGCCTTCAGGTCCATGCCGGCGCTGAAGGCCTTGTCCCCGCTTCCGGTGACGATGACCACCCAGCAGTCGTCGTCGACCTCCAGCTCGTCGAAGGCGGCGGCGAAGGCCCGGGAGACGGCGCCGTTGATGGCGTTGCGGGCCTCGGGCCGGTTGATGGTGAGGATCTCGATGTGACCCTGACGTTGGCGAAGCAGTTCGGACATGGCGGTCTCCCCGTGAGCGGTCAGCCTGCCGCCAGACGGTAGCGCGCCGGGCCGGGCTGGACGACCACGGATCCCCCCACCGCTCCGGGGACGTCGAGTTCACCCATGGCGGCGACGACCTCGTCGTCGGCCGCGGCCAGGGCCATCTGTCGGCCGTCGGACAGGCGGGCGATCAGGGGCGCCGCCGTGGCCGCGCCGTCGTTGTCCCTGACCACGGTCACGGCCACGACGGTGGCCTCCTCGGCCTGGTCCAGCTCGAGGGCCGTCTCGACCGCCGTGTCGTCGATCCGGGCCTGGTCGCCGGCGGTGTCCCCCCGGTGGAACCCCCCGGGGGGTGGCGAGGAACCGTAGACCCCGAGTGCGTGCTTGGTGATGAACCACCCGAGACCGGTGGCCAGGGCGAGCCGGTTCGGCCCGCCGTCCCGCAGCAGGTCGGTCAATGTGGCGATGCCGTGGGTGGTGTAGTTGTTCCCCGGCCCCCCGAAGTAGGGGAGCCCCCCGGTGACTGTCAGGCCGCGTCGATCGTCCCGGGCCAGCCCCAGCGCCTCGGCGGCGAGCTCCACGGCGGCGGGAAAGCACGAATAGACGTCGAGGAGCTCGAGGTCGTCGACGCCGACGGCTCCGGAGGGTCCGGCGGCCAGGCCCGCCGCCTCGAACAGCGCACGCCCGGCGGCAGCGATGGCCGGTGAGCGGCCGGGATCGGGCCGGGACGCCGGGAACCGGACGTCGGTCGCCTCGGCCCCCGACCACACGAAGACGGCGCGGTCGTCCACCCCGGCCCGCCGGGCCGCGGCCAGCGAGCAGACCACCACGGCGGCGCCCTGGTCCGACCCCAGGAAGGCCGTCATGAGCTTGGTGTAGGGCTCGGCCACGATGCGGTTGCCGGCCGACGGGGTGGCGATCTCGTCGGCCGTCCGTGACGCGGGGAACCAGGCGTAGGGATGGCCGGCGGCCCGGTCGGTGAACGGGGCGAACAGGGTGCCCATGGCCTGCCGGTGCCCGGCGGCGTCGTGTCCCGCCCGGGAGGCCACCACGCTCTCGAACAGTGGGTAGACGTGGACCGGAGCCAGCAGGCCGATGGCCGTCTCCGCCGGACCCACCCCGGGCCGGTCGTCGCCGACCACGGCGTCGGCAGTCAGGTCTACGGCCCCGTCGTCCCGCGGCAACCCCGACGCCCGACGGGCCCGCGACGAACGGATGGCCTCGGCTCCGGCGATCAGCGTGACGGACAGCCGGCCCGACACGATGTCCGACGACGCCCGGTTGACCAACCACTGCGGGGTGTTCCCACCGATGGTGGACACCTCGCACACGGTTCCCTCGGGGTCGGCCCCGATGCGTCGGGCCAGTTCGGTGGCCGGTGCCGGTCCGGTCCGGGTCATGACGTCGACCACGGTGAGGCGCTCGATGGCTCCCCGCAGTCCGGGTGCGTGGGCCAGTGCCTGCTCGCAGGCCCGCGCCATCAGATCGACGGGGTTGACCAGCTGGTCGCGCTCGATGGACTGGCCCGACGCCACCACCACGGGGATCCGCTCGGGATCGGGGCCTGGGCCGGTCATCGGTGCACGAGGGTCATCGGAGGGCTCGGGACGCAGGGTGTCTCGTGCCGCAAGATACCATCGCCATCCGACGCCGGTGGCCGCACGGGCACCGGTCGGGACCGGCACGGAGTGGAAAGGTGGGGACGTTGTCCTCCAGGGCACAGCCAACGGCGGACGGCGGACGGCCACCATCGGGCCTGCCCGACGGCTTCGTCTTCGGGGTGGCCACGGCCGGGTACCAGGTGGAGGGGGGATTCAACGGGCCCGGGCAGCCGGCCAACAACTGGTTGGCCTGGGAGCAGGTCGGCCGGGTCGAGCCCTCGGCGGACGCCGTCGGCTTCTGGGACCACCCCGAAGAGGCGCTGGACCGCGCCGCGGCGATGGGGTGCAACAGCTTCCGCCTGGGTGTGGAGTGGGCCCGTGTGTTCCCCGACGAGCGGGGTGTCGACGCCTCCGCCCTGGCCTCGTACGTCCGGATGGTGCGCGGCTGTGTCGAGCGCGGCCTCGAGCCGTTGGTCACGCTCCACCACTTCACCCATCCGGCCTGGCTGGGCGACGATCTCTGGCTCCGACCCGATGCCCCGGACCGCTACCGGGCCTGGGTCGAGGTGGCCGTCGAGGCACTGGCTCCCTGGGTGCGGCTCTGGGTCACGGTCAACGAGATCAACGTGCTGGCCATCGGCTCGTGGCTCCTCGGCATGTTCCCGCCGGGCCGGTCGCTCGCCTTCGAGGACGCCGCCATCGCCACCGACCACCTCCTCACCGCGCACGTCCACGGGTACGACGCCATCCATCGGGCCCGCCCCGATGCCGTGGTGACCACCAACAACAGCTCGATGAGCGCGTATGCCTTCGACCGCATGCTCACCGATGTGCTGCTGGCCCGGGGCGCGGGCATCGGGCGCTCGGACGTGGACGCGTGGCTCGCGGAACGGGCCCGTGAGCACGACGCCCTCGTGCCTCCCTCGGGGCTCACCGAGCGGTTGGTCCGTCGGCTGGGTGCGGCCACCGCCCCCTACCGGGTGCGGCGGCCGGCCTCGGGAGCGGGAGGGAGCCGAGGGCTGGTGCACCGCCGACAGCCGGTGCCCCGCCGGGCGGTGGACGCCGTCTACGACAGTTCCCACGAACGGACCCTCGACGTCCTCGGTCTCGACTGGTACGACCCGACGGTGTCCCGGCACTTCCGCCTGCCCGGCCACCGGACGGCGGGCGGGCGCAACGCCTCACCCACGAGGGAGCTGTGGGACGACGTCCCCGATCCGCCGGCGCTGACGCGCTGGCTCCGCGCCCAGCGGGACCTGGCCCCCGGACTGCCGTTGTGGGTGGTCGAGAACGGGCTGTGCAACCGCGTACGCGGCGGTCGATCGCTGCCCCGCCTCGACGGATGGGATCGCCCCCGCTACCTCCGCGAGCACCTGGCTTCGGTCATGTCGGCCGTCGACGATGGCGTCCCGGTCACCGGCTACTGGCACTGGTCGCTGGTGGACAACTACGAATGGGGCTCCTATGAGCCGCGCTTCGGTCTCTTCGGCATCGATCGGGATCGAGGGGGGCGGGGTGCGCGCTGGATGGACAGCGACGCCCTGGGGGACGACTCGGCCGGCGCCTACCGGGACATCATCGCCGGCCTGCGGGCCGGCGACCGCTCGGTGCTCCGGATCCCCTGAGCGGCCAGGAGCGGCCAGGAGCGCCCGGCCGGCGGCCAGGTCAGCTCGCCGCCACCGTCGCCAACTGGGCCAGGACGTGCTGGGCCTGGTCGACCATCTGGCGCACGATGCTGGCCGCGGGCATCAGCGTCTGGATGGCCCCCACCCCCTGACCGGCCGGGTAGCACTCGCGGTCGGGGTCGATGCCGGGCGTGTCCTCTCCACCGCCCAGGTGGAAGGCGCCGTCCTCCATGGACTTCCCCAGCTGGGCGGGGAACGGGGACAGTTCGCCCGGGTGCTCGTCGTAGTACCCGGTGTAGGTGTTGCGCACCACGCGCATGGTCTTGCCCGAGAACGCCCGGCTGATGGTGGTGCCGTCCTCCCGGGTGCGGACCAGGGCGTCCTTGTACCCGCTGACCCCGTGGGCCTCGGGCGTGGCGATGAACCGGGTGCCGACCCACACGCCGTCGGCCCCGAGGGCCAGGGCTGCGGCCAGTCCCCGACCGTCGACGATCCCCCCGGCCGCCACCACCGGGATGTGGGAGCCCACGGCGTCGACGATCTGGGGCACCAGGGGCAGGGTGGCCACCAGTCCGGTGTGACCGCCGGCCTCGGTGCCCTGGGCCACGACGATGTCGCACCCCGCCTCCAGCGCACGACGGGCGTGGTCCACCTTGCCGCACATGTTGACCACCAGGACGCCGTGGCGGTGGCAGAGTTCCACCACCTCGGCCGGCACCCCGAGCCCGGCCACGAACACCGACGCCCCGCCGGCGATGATCTGCTCGACCTGGGCCACCAGGTCGCCGGGCATGGCCGTCAACAGGTCGACGCCGAACGGCTTGTCGGTGGCCGCCTTGACCTCGGCGATCTCGGCCACCATCCGCTGGTTGCTCATGGTCGAGGCACCGAGGCAGCCGAAGCCCCCCGCCTCGGAGACCGCCGTGACCAAGGGGGCATAGGAGACACCGCCCATCCCGGCCAGCATGACCGGGTGCTCGATGCCGAGGATGTCGGTGAGTCTCGTCTTCATGCCCATCTCCTGTGCTGTTCGGTCCCTGTGACGTGCAGCCCTCGAGGGGCCCGTCACCCTGCCGCCGGCTCCTGGCGGCGGCGACGGATCCCGTATCCGCAGCACCCTAGGCCTCCCGTGTCCGCCACCGGCGGCGGCCACCGTGGGCCCCGGGAGGCCGTCAGCTCACATAGGGGCAGTGGCGACAGCCCGTCTCGCAGCAGGTACCCCGCTCGGCGAGATACGCCGCGGTGAGCACGAACAGGCCCGAGGTCGGATCGAGATAGCCGGGTTCGTCGCCGGTCAGCGCCTCGGCGTGGGCGGCGAGGATCCGGGGGCGATCGGGATGGTCCAGGGGGAGCCGCGACGGATGCGGTTCGGTCAGCGGTCGACCGGTGGCTCCATCCGGGACATGGTCAGTGGCCACGGGCCTTGATCTCCGCCCGGTAGGTCCGACTGCGCCGGCGCTTGGAGTGGGCGTGACGGGGCCGGGGTCGGCTCTGGAACTGCGGGGAGATCGCCATCCCGGCGTCCACCGGGGGGACGGAGGGGTCGGGAGGAGGCACCGACGTGCTGTCCCCGGTGTCGGTCGAGTAGCTCGGGACGAAGTCGCGCTGGCGCACCAGGAGCAGGGACCCGACCGCGCCGACGAGGGCGATGGCCGTGGCGATGGCCATGAGGTGATCGAGGGTGGCGGTGAATCCGGCGCGGTAGGCGGCGAGGAGGGCGTCCCGGGCGGCGGCGTCGTGGATGGCCGCCGCCGCCGGACGGATGCCCCCTCCGGTGATCGCCGCGGTCAACCCGTTGCCGGTGTGGGTGAGCACGGCCTGCCCTCCCGGGAGGGCGGTGAGGGCGTGGACGGTGTTGGGCCGGATCTGGTTCAAGAAGACCGCGCCCAGCCCGGCGATCCCGGTGGCGAAGCCGACCTGTCGGAAGGTGGTGGACGAGCCCGTGGCCATCCCGCTGCGCTCCGGGGGCACGACCGCCACCGTGGCCCCGGCCAGCACCGGATTCACGATGCCCACGCCGATCCCGGCGGCCACGAAGCCCGGGAGCAGGACCGTCCAGGTGGAGTCGGCGTGGATCCTGGTCATCAGCTCGCATCCCAGGGCCACCAGGAACAGGCCGAGCCCCAGCAGGTACCTCGACTGGACCTGGACGCTCAGCTTGCCGGCCACCGGAGCCACCACGAAGGCCAGCATGGTCACGGGCAGGAACCGCAGTCCGGCGGCGAACGGGCCGTAGCCCAGGACCTCTTGGAGGTAGAGGGAGAGGTACAGGAACAACGCGAAGATGGATGCGGCCAGGGTGAACGAGGCCACCGACACCCCGACCATCGCCGGCCGCCTGAACAGGCGGAGATCGAGCATCGGATCCCGCTGCAGCCATTCGGCCACGAGGAACACGATCAACAGCACTCCTGATCCGGCCAGCAGGCCGAGGATCAGATGGCTCGACCATCCCTTGGCGTTCCCCTGCACCAGGGCGTACACCAGCATGAACAGGGCCAGGGAGAACGTGATGAACCCGATCCAGTCGATGCGGCGCGACGCCGGGTCCCGGGAGTCCTGCACCCGGGCCAAGCAGATGGCGACGGCCACGACCCCCAGGGGAAGGTTGATGAAGAAGATCCAGCGCCAGCCGATGCCGCTGGTGATGGCACCGCCGAGGAGAGGACCGACGGCCACGGCCCCGCCCAGCACGGCCCCGTAGATGCCAAAGGCTGTGCCCCGCTGCTTTCCCGAGAAGGCCTGGGCGATGAGGGCCAGCGACGTGGCGAACATCACCGCACCGCCCACGCCCTGGACGGCCCGTGACAGGTTGAGCATGAGCGGCGTGGTGGACAGTCCGCAGGCGAGCGAGGACAGGGAGAAGATGACCACCCCGACGGCGTAGACCCGTCGGCGCCCGAACATGTCGCCGATCACCCCGGCGGTGAGCAGGAATGCCGCCAGGGTGAGGGCGTAGGCGTCGACCACCCACTGCAGATCGGCGAACGAGGAGTGGAGGGACCTCTGGATGTTGGGCAGGGCCACGTTGACCACGGTGATGTCCAGCAGCAGCATGAACGTGCCCGTGCAGACGGCGATCAGTGTCCACCACTTGCGATCCATGGTCACCCCCCTCCTGTCCGCGTACCGCCCGGCCGGTACCCACTCACGTGGTCACCACTGCGTTCCTCGGCAACACGCTGCGACCCGGTGCCCCGGTCCGTCGTGGTGCTGCTCTGTCGTCACCTTGCGCCCCGTCCACGGTGCCCGTGTCCTTCGGGCCCACTGCCCGTACCGGGCACAGCGGCCGTCCGTTCGACCCCGTGATCCCCTGGGAGCCGATCGGGATCATGGGCATGTCTAGACCATGGGGTGCGGTCGGGCAACAGGTGCGGGTCCACCACCGTGACCATCACACGGTGCCGTAGGTGGTGGTCCGGTCCTCGGCCCGGCGCCCGGATCCGAGGAGTTCCGAGGCGGTGGCGGCCAGGTCGGCACACAGCGCTCCCACCACGTCCCGGTGACCGGCCTGGACGGTGGCGTGCAGGCTGTCAGGGTGGTTCTGGCGGTCGAAGAACCAGCCTCTCCGGTCGGCCAGCGCGTCACCCAGGGCGAAGCTGTCGATGCGCCCGTCCGCGGGGTCGCCACCGAAGGCGAAGACGGTGGCGTCGGGACGTCCTCGGACGGCCAGCCCGGGGGTGGCGACGACGGCGGCCTTGATGGCCGCGGCGGCACGGAAGGCCTCGTCGGCCAGGCGGAGGTAGCCGTCCTCGCCCAGGTGGTGCAGCACGGCCCAGCCGGCGGCGATGGGCCCGGCCGGTCGGGTGCCGGCCATCGACGGCGACCCGTAGAGGCCGCCGAGCCAGTTGGTGGTCACGAAGGGCTGCATGCGTGCCAGCCGGCGGTCCCGGTAGGCGATGACCGAGATGCCCTTGGATGCATAGCCGTACTTGTGGAGATCGGCGGAGATGGAGGTGACGCCGGGGACTGAGAAGTCCCACGCCCGGTCCACGTGGCCCAACCGGTGGAGGAAGGGGAGGAGGAAGCCGCCGAGACAGGCGTCGACATGGCAGAGGGTGCCGCGGTCCGCCGCCATGGCGGCCAGTTCGGGTACCGGGTCGATGACGCCCTGGGGGTAGGTGGGGGCCGACGCGACCACCAGCACCGTGCTGTCGTCGACCGCCTCGGCCATGGCGTCCACGTCGGCGGAGAAGTCGGCCCGCACCGGAATGCGCCGGGACTCGACGTCGAAGTAGTGGGCGGCCTTCTCGAAGGCGGCATGGGCGCTGGTGGCCAGGACCATGTTGGGCCGATCGATGCCCCGCCGGGCCCTGCCCCAGTCCCGGGCGGTCTTGGTCGCCTGCAACAGGGACTCGGTGCCCCCCGAGGTGAGGAAGCCACGGACCTGGCCCGCGTCGTCCGACGGGAGCCGGTCGGCCCCGAGCAGACCGGTGGCGATGTCGACGATGTCCTGCTGCATCCGGCCGAGGCTGGGGAAGACCTCGGTGTTGAGGGCGTTCTCCGTCGAGTAGAGCGTGGCCGCCTCTTCGAGCAGGCGGTGGACGGGTTCACCGGCCGAGTAGACCAGGCTGAACACCCGGCCGCCCCGCCAGTCGCGGTCATCGACCCGCAGCTCGGCCATCGTGGCCAGCACCCGGTCGGCGGGGAGCCCGTGGGCCGGCAGGTGGGTGGGTGGGGGTCGGTCGGCCATCGATCCAGCCTACGAGCGGGTGCCGTCCCTCAGGTGATGTCCCGCCGGGTCAGGATCAGCGAGCCCACCACGGCGAAGGCCAGGCCGTAGAACAGCATGAGCAGGCCCCCCTTCCACCAGGTGAAGAGACCGAAGTCCGCCCCCCGTCCGCGGGTCAGGTTGGAGGCGGCGATGGCGGCCCCGGTGGGCACCCAGCGCTCGGCCCCGTGGACCAGGCTGACCAGGATCCCCTCGAGGATGATGAACCACCCCAGCACCACGATGATGGCGGCCACCTGGTTGGTCAGGACCGACCCCACCCCGACACCGAGGATGGCGAAGAGGGCGAACACCAGGATCATCCCGGGGGCCACGGCAGGGATCTGGTGGACCATGTCGGAGAACGACCCGCCCCGCGCCGCCAGGGTGAGTCCGCCGCCGATGACCGTGGCCACCAGCATGATCACGGCGAGCACGGCCCCGCAGATGGCGGCGAACAGGAGCTTGCCGGCCACCAGCTTGGCCCGGACCGGAGTGACCAGGAACGACGTGGTCACGGTCTTGTGGCGGAACTCGGTGGTGACGATGAGCGTCCCGAGTAGGAGGGCGAAGAGGTAGCCCTGGAATCCCGCGCCCACCAGGTTGCGCAGCTGCTGGGTGGTGTGGGGCACCGTGTAGCCCGTCCCCGGAGGGCTGAAGTCCGGTCGCGTGAGGAAGATGACCAAGAGGAGCAGCGCATTGACGATGAGGGCGATGCCGGTGAGGACCCAGGGCACCGCGGTGGTGCGGAGCTTCAGCCACTCCGAGCGGATGACGGCGATCACGACACACCTCCGGGCATGGGGACGGCCCCGCCGCCCATGTGGGTCGGGTCGGCGGCGTCGAAGCCGTGGGTCAGGCTGAGGAAGACCTCCTCGAGGCTGCCCCGGTCGTGCACGAGCTCGTAGAGGACGATCTGGTGCTGGGCGGCCAGGGGACCCAGCCACTCGGGAGTGGCCCCGGCGATGGACATGGTGTCGTCGCCGGTCTGGACGTAGCCCACCGGGATGGCGTCGAGGATCGCCCGCAGGCGGGCCATCTCGGGTGTCCGCACGCGCATGCCCGTGCTGGTGCCGGCCTGTTGGGCCAGATCGGCCAGGGTGGTCTGGAGGACCAGCTTGCCGTGGGACACGATGACCACGTCGTCGACGGTCTCCTCCATCTCCGAGAGCAGGTGGGAGGAGACCAGGACGGCGTGCCCGATCGATGCCTGGTGACGGATGAACGTGCGCAGCCACTGGATGCCCTGGGGGTCGAGGCCGTTGGACGGTTCGTCCAAGATGAGCACCTCGGGGTCACCGAGCAGGGCGGTGGCCAACTGCAGACGCTGGCGCATGCCCAGGGAGAACTTGCCCACACGGCGACGGGCCACGTCGGTCAGACCCACGAGATCGAGGGTCTCGTCCACCCTGCTCAAGGGGATGCCCGCTCCCAGGGCCACCGCCTTCAGGTGGTCCTCGGCCCGACGGGACGGGTGGAAGCTGGTGGCCTCGAGCACCGCGCCGACGTGGTGGATCGGGTGGTCCAGCTCCACGTACCTGCGGCCGCCGAACGTGGCCGCGCCCGCGGTGATGGAGACCAGGCCGAGCAGCATCCGCAGCGTGGTGGTCTTGCCGGAGCCGTTGGGCCCGAGGAAGCCGGTGACCCGGCCCGGGGCCACCTCGAAACTGAGCTCGTCAACGGCCAGCAGGGCCCCGAACTGCTTGGAGAGCCCCTGGACTTCGATGGCCGACGGCATGCCAGACGGTACCGCGACCGCTGTCCCGAACCACGTCATGCTCCCGGAGGACCACCAGAGGCGGGTTGACCGGTGCCCAGGAGATTCGGCCGGTCCGGCCGATGGGTAGCCCGATCAGACGGCGGCGTAGATGTCCGAGGGGAGCAGCAGCCCGATGGCCACGACCAGCTCGTCGTGCACGCGTCCCATGTTGCTCCATCCGTTGACCCAGCCCACCAGGGCCGAATACCACACGTGGCCGAGGATGCGGGCCCGGTCCCCGAGGTTGGGGGGATGGGGCTCGCCGATGGCCCGGGTGATGATCCGCTCCATCAGCACCGACACCTGCTGCTGGCACTCGACGGCGGCAGGATCGGGGGAGGCCAGGGCTGTGAAGACGGCACCGACCAGTTGGGGCTGACGTCCCATGGCCCGCAGGGCCCGGTCGAGGGCCTCGATGACCCGTTCGGCCGCCGTCTCCCCCTGGGCGGGCTGCTGGGCCAGACGGTTGTCCAGCTGCTCGACCCAGTGGACCAGGGCCGCCGCCAGCAGGTGGTCCTTGCTGGTGAAGTACCGGTAGACGGTGCCCATGGCCACATCGGCCCGGGCCGCCACGTCGCGCATCTGAACGGCTTCGTAGCCACCGTCGAGCCCCAGCGCCATGGCGGCGTCGACGACACGCTGACGTCGGGCCTGCTGGGCGCGCGTCAGTGTGCGCGGCACCGGACGGTTTGCCATGACCGTTTACCCTACTCGCCAGGGATTTCTCCCTCACGTCCGCCCCACCCGACGGGCGACGGGCAGGGGGCCCGGTGCCGTCGCTCCTCCTCACGGCCGCCCGGCCGTCGGTACCATGGGCGGCCATGTCACCCGTCGAGGACCCGGAGCTGATCGCCACCACCGACGGGCGGGTCCCCGGCCGGCGTGGACTGGCCACCCGCCAACGGTTGCTGGAGTGCACGGCCGAGCTCCTGGTGGCCACCCCGTGGCGTTCGATCAAGGTCATCGACATCGCCCGGCAGGCCGGCACGTCGCCCGCCACCTTCTATCAGTACTTCGAGAATGTCGAGGCGGCCATCACCGTGCTGGCCGAGGAGCTGGTCGAGGGGGTCGGCGTCCTCGCCGGCGTGGTCGACGGGGACTGGTCCGAGGGGGCCAGCTGGTCGACGGCTGTCGCCGTGGTCGAAGGCTTCATGGAGTACTGGGAGACCAACCGGGCCGTGTTCCGGGTGGTGGAGCTGACCACGGTGGAGGGGGACCTGCGGTTCCAGGGACTGAGAGTGCGGGCCCTCAACGCCGTCACCGTGACCCTGGCCCGGGTCATCGCCACCCACGGCCAGGCCTCGGGTTCCCCGGCCGGTGCCGACCCGATGGCCGCGGCGGGCACGCTCATCGCCATGCTGGCCCAGGTGTCCGGCCACCGCTACGGCTTCGAGTTCTGGGGCATCCGCACCGCCTCCCTGGTGGACAGCCAGGCCCGGCTGCTCCATTGGTCGGTCACCGGCCGTCCCGCACCCGAAGGGGCCAAGATCCCCGGGGCCGAGGCCCCCCTGCCCCGCACCGGTCCGGTGGTCGGAGGGGGAGCGGCGTCCTCCCGCACCGCCCAGGTCAAAGCGGCATCGGCGAACGCCGCGTCCAAGCGCACGTCGGCCGGACCGAGGACGACCTCGTAGCGCTGGCCGCGGGCCGCCGGACCCTGCGCGGACCGAGCGGTGGGCTAGCGGAGGGCGACGGGGGCCACCGGCGAGCCGAGGGCGTCGGTGAAGGGGAGGGGGGTGGCGTCGAGGAGGAACTCGTAGCGCCCGTCGGCGGCACAGGCGTCGGCCAACTCGTCGAGGAACCAATTCTGGCCCTGGGTCATCCCCATCTCGACGAGATGGAGGAGGTGCACGGGCAGGAACAGGTCGGGGTCCTCGCACGGATAGACCTCGAGGGGCAGGGTGTCGATGGCCACGGCGGCCACGTCGCGGTCGTGGAACCACTCGGCCGTGGCCATGGTCAGTCCGGGGCTGTCCATCGAGTAGGCCATCAGGTCCCGGACCGGCTCACTGCCGCCCAGGCCGGGCCGTCCGGACAGGGCCAGATGGACCATCTGTCCGGTCCGGACCAGCACCACGTCCCCGGACTCGACGGTGACACCGCCGAAGGTGCAGGCGGCGTCGAGGTCGGCGGGCGAGATGGGGTGGCTGGGCTCGAGGACCTCGCGGCCCAGCGTCCGGGCCACGTCGAGCAGGATGCCCCGCGACACGAGGGAGCGGACCAGGTGGATCCCCAACCGGCCCGCACCCGCCTCGGTGATCATCGAGGCCGGGACGCCGTTGTAGAGGCTGCGACCCTCGGGGCCGGCCCCGTAGGCAGCGTGACCGAGTCCGTCCCAGTGGGTGGCGCACTGCATGGCCATGGTCACCACGTCCTCGGAGAAGGCGATCCATCCCGGGTCGTCCCCCATGACCTCGTTGACGCTGACCATGGTGCGGGTGGGGTTGACCCGCCCGGGGATGAAGCCCAGTTGGATCCCCTCCTCGGCCGAGAGGGGTAGGGCCAGGGGGAACGCCGCACCCTCCTGGACAGCGGCGACGCCGCGGAGCCGGGCGGGCCGGTCGATGAGGTTGAGCGTGCCGATCTGGTCGTCGGCCCCCCACCGCCCCCAATTGGAGACGCGGGCGGCCAACTCCCGGAACGACGGGGGGACGGACGACGATACCGGCACGGGCATGGCCCAGTTGTAGCCCAATCGGGCAACAGTTTTCGCCGGATCGCGCCGATAGGAGCAGTGAGGGGCGCGAGCCGATGCACGAGGTACCAGCGCCATGACTGCAGTCCAACCGGATCCGGAACAGGGACGGTCCCAGCCACGAGCCGCCGCCTGGCGTCAGCTCCGTCCCGTTGCCGCGGGTCTGTCCGTCCTGCCCGCAGCGGCGGTGATGATCGCCGCCGTCCTCACGGTGGGCGGGGGCGTAGTGTCGACGCCTCTGGCCGCCGCCGGCTCCGCCGCCCCGTCGATCGGTGCGGTCCAGGCGCTGTACGCCCAGGACCTCGTGGCCCGCATCAATGCCGAGCGGGCCGCCCGCGACACCCTGTTGGTGTCGGTGCCGCCCCTCCAGGTCGACGCCGGTCTCGCCGCCTACGCCCAGTCGTGGTCGGCCCATCTGGCCGCCACCGGGGTGGTGGCCGACCCCTCCCTGACCCCGTGTGCCGGGCCCGCCACGCAGATGTGCATCCTGGCCGCCAACTCGGGTGACACGGGCAACGGCTCGTGGCCCGGCGACGGCTCGGACGCTATGGACGGTGCCTACATGGCCTCGACACCCCACCGGCAGAACATGCTGGGTGCCACGTACACCGACGTGGGCGTGGGGGTGAGCTGTGCCGGTGGACGGGCCTTCACCGTCGAGGTGTTCGGCATCACTCGGGGCGAGGTCCCCGCCGCCCTGGCCCGGCAGAGCGCGCAGAACTCCCTCGAGGGCCAGCCCGTTCCGCCGGCGCCGACGGTGGCCGGGACGCCCAGCGGGGACCCCGTGTACTGCCCGGGGCAGACCATCGCCGCCGACGGCGCGGTCACCGCCACCGGCGGCCAGTTCCCCTACCCCTTCCGGGTACCAGCGGTGGCCGGCGAACCGAACGTGCCGGCCCCGGTGGTGGGCATGGCATCGACGGCGGACGGCAACGGCTACTGGCTGGCCCGCGCCGACGGCTCGGTCTCGGTCCACGGTGACGCCGTGAACCACGGGTCGATGGCCGGGACGCCGCTCAACGCCCCCGTAACCCACATCGTGGCCACCAACGACGGCGGTGGCTACTGGATGGTGGCCTCCGACGGCGGCATCTTTGCCTTCGGCGATGCCGGCTTCTACGGGTCGATGGGCGGGAAGCACCTGAACGCTCCGGTGGTGGCGCTGGCCCCGACCCCCTCTGGGCACGGCTACTGGCTGGTGGGGTCCGACGGCGGGGTGTTCGCCTTCGGTGACGCCACGTTCTACGGGTCGATGGGCGGGAAGCACCTGAACGCGCCGGTGGTGGGCATCGCCACCGACCGCGCCACCGGTGGCTACTGGCTGGTGGCAACCGACGGCGGGGTGTTCGCCTTCGGGGCACCGTTCCTCGGCTCGACGGGCAACATCGTCCTCAACCGGCCGGTCAACGGCATGGCCGCCACCGCCAACGGGTCGGGCTACTGGTTCGTGGCCTCCGACGGCGGCATCTTCACCTTCGGCACCGCTACCTTCCGCGGCAGTGCCGGTGCCATGCCGCTCAACGCCCCGGTGGTGGGGATGACGCCCGACGTGGCCACCGGCGGCTACTGGCTGGTGGGCGGGGACGGTGGGGTGTTCGCCTTCGGGGCCCCGTTCCTCGGGGCCGGTTGAGTCCTCAGCTGGACCAGATGATCGACTGCATCTCCGAGTAGGCCTCGAGTCCGGTGTCGCCACCATCCCGACCGATGCCGCTCATCTTGAAGCCGCCGAAGGGGGCGTCCATGTTGCGCTGGGCGGTGTTGATGCCCACATGGCCGGCCCGGAGCAGCTTGGCCACCCGGAAGGCCCTCGGGGTGTCACCGGAGAAGACGTAGTCGTAGAGGCCGAACTCCGAATCGTTGGCGATGGCCACGCCCTCCTCTTCGTCGTCGAAGGGGATGGCCACCACCACGGGGCCGAAGATCTCCTCGCGCGCCACGGTGATGTCGTTGGTCCCGACGACCAGAGTGGGCTCGACGTAGTACCCGGTGGGCAGGTGCTCGGGCCGGCCGCCGCCGGCGACCACCTCACCCTCCTTGCGGCCGGTCTCGATGTAGTCGAGGACCCGTTGCTGCTGGGCCCCCGAGATGAGCGGTCCGACCACCGTGGACAGCTCGGTGGGGTCGCCCACCTTCAGCACGCCGGCGAACTGGGAGAGCCCGGCCACCACCTGGTCGAAGATGCTCCGGTGCACCACGGCCCGGGTGGGGGCGGTGCAGATCTGGCCGGAGTGGAAGGCCCACACCGAGCCGATGGCGGTGACCACCGACTTGATGTCGGCGTCCTCGAAGACCACCGCCGCCCCCTTGCCGCCCAGTTCCATGAGCATCCGCTTCATGGTCGGAGCCCCGGCCGAGGCGATGCGCTGGCCCACGGCGGTGGAGCCGGTGAACGAGACCATGTCCACGTCGGGCGAGGTGGTCAGGGCCGAGGCCGGCTCGGGACCGGCCGAGTTGATGATGTTGATCACGCCGGGTGGGAAGCCCACCTCGTCGAGGACGCGGGCCATCTCGATGACGGCCAGCGGGTCCTGGGGAGCGGGCTTCATGATGACGGTGTTGCCCATGGCCAGGGCGGGGGCCACCTTGCCGGCCATGTTGGTCATGGGGAAGTTGTAGCTGGCGATGGCAGTGACCACCCCGACCGGCTGTCGGTAGGCCAGGGCGCTGATGAGGCCGCCCGGGGCCAACGGCGTGGCCTCGGAGACCACCGGCGGGAGCATGTGCTCTTGGACGTGGCTGATGTCCCGCGAGTACCGGTCGAACCGGGCCGCGCTGACCGGGACCTGCATCCGGGAGCCCACCGAGGCGGTGGCCCCCGTCTCGGCGATGACGAGGGGGACGAGCTCCTCACCCTTGGCCCGGATGGCGGCGGCGGCCTTCTTCAGGAGGGCCAGACGCTCCTCCACCGGGGTGGCGGCCCACGCCGGGAAGGCCTCGCGGGCTGCGGCCGCGGCGGCGTTGGCGTCGTCCACCGAGGCGTTGGGGGCTTGGCCCACCACCTGCTCGGTGGCCGGGTTGATGATGTCGTAGGTGCCGTCGCCGGCCTCGACCCACGCACCCCCGATGAGCAGCCGTGTCTCGTCCTTGGTGATCTGAGCGCCCATGGCGGGTCCCCTTTCGCGGTGGTTGGCGTGGTGAATCTGACGCCTCGTCAGCAGTGTAGGTCGTCGGTGCCGGAACGGCAGATCGAGGGCGCCGCCGCTCGACGGTGGGTGAGTCAAGGAGTGTGGGGAGCCCCAGTCAGGTCGGCCCGGTCAGCGGGCGGCGGCGGAGGGATCGACGGTGACCGTGTCCCGGCCCGACTTGAGCAGGCTGCCGGGGAGGTTGCCCGTGGGCTTCCCGTCGGCGACGGTCTCGACGCCGTTGACCAGGACCCGTACCACCCCGAGGGCGTCGGCGATGAGGCGGGGGCTGCCGCCGGGCAGGTCATGGACCAGGGTGGCCGGCTCTGATCCCACGGTCGCCGGATCGAAGACGAAGAGGTCGGCGGCCAGTCCCTCGGCGACCCGTCCCCGGTCGTGCAGCCCGAACAGCGCGGCCGGTGCCTCGGTCATCAGCTGGACGGCCCGCTCGAGGGGTACGAGCTTCCGCTTGCGCAGGCAGTCGCCGAGGAACGAGGTCGGATAGTTGGAGCCGCACATGCGGTCGAGGTGGGCGCCGGCGTCCGAGCCACCCACCATGGCCCCGGGGTCGTCCCACACCGCCACCCGGGCCTGCCACGAGGCGTCGTCGCCGTCGGAGGCCTTGGGCCACAGCACGGTGCGGAGCTCGTCGGCGATGACCAGGTCCAAGAGGGCGTCGAAGGGTTCCTTGCCCTGCTCGGCGGCGATCGATCCGACGTCGCGCCAGCTGAGCCCCTTGTTCTCCGGGGCGAAGGTGTCACCGATGATGTAGTTGGCCCAGCTGGCCAGCCGGCGGAACACCCCGGCGTCCTCGGAGTGGGCCAGCTCGTCGAGCCGGGCGCGCACCACGGGGTCCGACAGCTTCTCGATGCGCTGGTCCACCGGCAGGCCCATCACGTCGCCCCATCCGGGGATGAGGAACAGGGCGCAGTGGTTGCGGAAGCTCATGTTCATCGGCACCAGGGTGGGCATGGTCAGCGCCACGATGCGGCCTCCGGCCTCCGCCGCCCGGGCCGAGGCCTCGAGCTGGCGGGCCGTCTTGTCGGGCGTGCGTGAGTCGATGGTCAACAGGTTCCAGTTGAGCGGCCGTCGGGCCGTGGTGGTCATGGCCACCATGAGGCCGATCTCCTCGTCGGAGAAGGTATCGAGGCAACCGCTGGTGATGTACTCGAGGGTGGTGCCGGGATGGTCGCGGACCACCTCGCAGAAGGCCAGCATCTCGCGGCGGTCGGCGTGGCGCGAGGAGATCGGCTTGCCGTCGCCGTCGGAGTGCGTGCGGGACTGGGACGACGAGAAGCCCAGACCGCCGGCCTCGAGGGATTCGGACAACAACCGGGCCATCTCGGACACCTCGTCGTCGCTGGCCACCTCGTCACCCCGCTCTTCGCCCATCACCCAGCGACGCAGGGCGCAGTGACCGACGAGGAAGCCGGCGTTGACGCCGAGGTTCCCCTCCAGCTTGCCCAGGTAGTCGCCGAAGCTGGTCCAGTCCCAGGGCAGGCCGTCCTCCAGGGCCACCAGGGGCATCCCCTCCACCTTGGCCATCATCCGGCGGATGTAGTCGTGATCCTCGGCCTTGATCGGCGCCAGGGTGAAGCCGCAGTTGCCGCCGATCACCGTGGTCACGCCGTGGAGGTTGGACGGCGAGGCCGTGGGGTCCCAGAACAGCTGGGCGTCGTAGTGGGTGTGGGGGTCGATGATGCCCGGTGCCACCACCAGGCCCTCGGCATCGAGCTCGGTGGTGCCCGCTTCTTCCACCTCGCCCACGGCCACGATCCTGCCGTCGCGGATGCCGACGTCGGCCCGACGGCCGGGAGCCCCGGTCCCGTCGACGACCAGGCCGTTGCGGATGACGTAGTCGAGCATGGTGATGGTCCCTCCGTGGTGGGAAGATCGGGCCGAAGGCCAGAACTGACAGACCGTCAGTTTACGGTACGCCGGGTGCCCCCGCTCGGGCCGATCGGCGCCCGGCCATTTCCGAGAGCGGAAGCCGACGGTCGGCTGGATGGTAATTTCCCTCCATCCACCACGCCTGGTTCCAGAACCATCTGCTCCCTGCGGTCGTGCTCGTGCTCGGAGCCGGTCTCTTCATCAGGTTCGCCCACTGGGTGGGGGCGCGCCGGCGGGGCTGGGTCGATGGCCAGATCCGGGCCCAGATCGAGTCGGGTCAGGTGGCCTCCGAGGGCCTCAAACGGTCCCGGGCGGTGAGCGAGGCCGTGGAGTGGGTGGTGGTCGCCCTCGTGGGGTTCATCACCGCCATCCTGGCCCTCGACCGGTTGGGCATCCCGCTCACCACCCTGGTGGCCCCGGCCACGGTGATCGGGATCGGGCTCGGCTTCGGGGCCCAGCAGATGGTGGGGGACCTGCTGGCTGGCTTCTTCCTCTTCGCCGAGCACCAGTTCGCCTTCGGTGACGTCATCCGGCTGTCCGTCCCCGGCCAGGCCACCGGCATCACCGGCACGGTCGAGGAGCTGACGCTCCGAGTCACCAAGGTGCGTACGGCCCAGGGTGAGCTGGTGGTGGTGCCCAACAGCGCCCTGCGCCAGGTGACCAACCTGTCCAAGGACTGGTCACGGGCCGTGATCGACATCCCGGTCTCGGTCACCGAGGATCTCGAGCGGGTCACCGGCCTCCTGAAGGACATGTTCTCCGACATGGCCGCCGATCCCGAGTGGCACGGGCTGCTGCTGGGCGACCCGGTGGTGGCCGGGGTGGAGACCATCGACGTCGGCTACGTGCAGCTCCGGCTCATCGCCCGGACGCTCCCCGGGCGCCAGTTCGAGGTCGCCCGCGAGATCCGCCTTCGGGCCACCACCGCGCTGCGCTCGGCCGGCGTGAGCTCGCCGTCGATCGGCGACGGACCGTCGTGACAGGCGGCGACCGCGGTTCGGACGCCGGACCCGACGACGAGGGATCCGAGGAGACCCTTTCCACGCCCCGGGCGCGGGCCCCCTGGGAGCGCAAGGATCCCGCCGACGACGCGGTGAGACACAGTGCACTGGTGGGATTCATGTCGGTGCCGATGAGCCGGCGGTTCCCCGTCCGACGCTCCACCTTCCTGATGGCCGTGGCCTTCATCGGTCTGGCCACGTTGCTGTACTTCTACCCACCCCAGTCGACCTCCACCGGCGTGGTCCTCCACACGCCGCAGGGTGATGTGTTCGTTCCCAACGCCACGCCGGTCAACACGACCAGCACAACGACCACCGCCCCTCCGGCGACGACGACCACCGTCCCGGCGGTGCCGCCACCCACGACGACGTTCCCGGCCAGCCCTTCCACCTCGACGTCGACCTCCACCACCACGACGGTGTCGGGCAACGGGGGCTCGGGGACCACCGGGACGGGCAACACCTTGGGATCGGGGTCGACGGGAACGACCGGCACGGGGGGCGCCGGCACCACCACGACCACGGTGCGCACGACCGGACCGACGGGCTGACGGGCTGACGGGCTGAGCTCACCGGCGCTGCAGTCTCACCGGCGCTGCAGTCTCACCGCCTCGGACGAGGAGGAGGACCCGATGACCGGCGGTCGGTCATCATGGATCCCACTGCATGAACCAGATGTGCGGGCCGTGGTCCGGTGCGTCCACTTCCTCCACGACCCGAAAGCCGAACCTCCCGTAGATGGCCACGTTGCCTTCGGTTCCCGTGGACAGGAAGGCGCCGATGCCGTCGGCCCGGGCCCGCTCCAGGCCGGCGGCGATCAGGGCCGACCCGTACCCCCGGCCCTGGACCAGGGGATCCACGGCGATGGAGTCGAGCAGCCAACGTGGCTCCTTCGGGCCGTGACGGTCGATCCAGGACCAGAAGGCGTCGTAGCGCCGCCCCCCGTCGTCGGCGAGCTCGAGGATGCGCGGGTGGTTCCACGGGTGCTCGGTCCAGGCCTCGAACAGGCCGGGCGGGACCCAGACGGCGGCGCCGTCCGCCGCGCCGGCCTCCCAGACCACACCGTGCTCGAGCACCTGCTCGAGGAAGGCTGCGAAGAACGGTGTGAACCGGTCGAGCGCCCGCCGGGGATTGCCCAGGGTCCAGCACATCATGGGATCGTCGACGAAGGCGTGCCCGAACACGGGAGCCAGGGCGGCCAGGCGAGCCGGGCCGGCCGGTCTGACATCGATCGTCCCACCGTCGACCATCTCCGGACTGTAGCCAGTACGTCGGTCACCGATCCGGCGATCCACCCGGTGGAGGAACGAGGCCGCGGTGGTCAGGAGCCGACGAGGGGGATAACCGTGTCGCCGAAGGCGGCGATCTGGTCACACTGCTCCTCCACCGAGCCGGTGGGGAAGCGGACCTGCACCTGGCCCACCCCGGCGTCGCTGTAGGGCGCGAGGTACTCGGCGATCTGTTCGGCGCTGCCGGCCACCGTGCCCGGAGGGAGCTCGGAGCCGGCCGACGGTGGGCCGACGTGGAACGGCGCGGCGATGGCCCCGATGTCGAGGGGGGCACCGGGGCGGTACTGCTTACGCAGTCGATGGAGCTCACTCAGCAGCTCGACGTTGGGACCGAGGGACTGGGGCAGCCAGCCGTCGGCGAACCGGGCCGTCCGTCGCAGGGCGGCCGGCGACGAGCCGCCGGTCCAGACGGGGGGGCGGGGGCTCTGCACCGGCCGGGGTCGCAGGCCGAGGCCCGAGGCCTTCCAGATGGGTCCGTCCAGGACGGGAAACTCGTCGACCAGCCCGGCCATCAGCCCGGCGATGGCCTCGTCGGTGGCCGGGCCGCGGTGGTCGAACGGCGGGCCCATCTGGTCGAACTCCTCGTTGACGTGGCCGGCACCCACGCCGCAGATGATCCGTCCGTGGGACAGGGCGTCGAGGGTGGCGAACTCCTTGGCCGCCCGGAGCGGGTGGCGGAGGGCCACCACGTAGATGTGCGAGAGCAGGCGGACCGTCGTGGTGATCCCGGCCAGCCAGCCCAGGGTGGCGACGGTGTCGTACCAGGTGGTGCTCATGGCCCCGGCCAGCCGCTCGGGGATGAAGGTGTGGTCGCAGACGCCGACGTAGAAGAAGCCGGCCGCCTCGCAGGCCAGGGCCACCCGGGCCAGTTCGTCCGGGCCCGCCGCCGTCTCCCAGGCCTGGGTGTAGATGGTGGACTGGGACTGGATGGGGAGTTGCATCCCGAACGCCAGGCGCCCGACGGGCAGGACGGGGACCGTGTCGGTGGGGAGGGGGACCGGGCTGTCGCTCACCGGCTTAGCGTACGTCGCCCGTCGGTACCGGAATGGCGTGGGCCAGCTGCTCGGCCAACGCATCATCGGTACCGAACCGGGTGGCCAGCACCCGTGACCGCTTGTAGGCCAGATGGGCGGGGACGTCCCAGGTGAAGCCCATGCCGCCGTGCACCTGGATGCACGAGCGGCCGTTGGTGATGGCCGCCTCGTCGGCCAGGAGCTTGGCTCCGGCCGCGGCCACGTCCAGGTCACCGACGTCGGGCTGATCGGCGGTGACGGCGGCGGCGTGCACCGCGCACCGGGCCATCTCGGCCCGGACGGCCATGTCGGCGCAGAGGTGCTTGACGGCCTGGAACCCACCGATGGGCCGCCCGAACTGGCGGCGCTGCTTGGCGTACTCGACGGCCAGGTCGGTCACCCAGGCGGCTGCGCCGACCTGCAGGGCGGCGGTGAGCACCCGACCCACCCGGCGCCACCGGTCGGCGGTGTCGGGCCCGGCGACGGCCGCTCCGGTGGGAAGATCGGTCACGCTCCACACCGGGGTCAGCGGGTCCATGGGCCGCTGGAGGCGGATGGCGTCCACGGCGGTGGGATCGAGCGAGCGCACACCGGCGTCGGACAGCACCAAGAGCACGTCGAGGTCGTCGAGGTACTCGATGACCAGGGGGATGACGTCGCTGTCGGTGGTCGCCCGGGCCTCGATCAGCCCTACCACCACCGTGCCGTCGGCCGCTCCGTCGATGGTCCCCGCCGCCAGGTGGGTGGCCACCAACGGTCCCGGCACCAGGGCCCGTCCCAGCTCCTCGAAGACCAGGGAGGCCTCGGCCAGTCCGAGCCCCACCCCGTCCTCGGACTCGGGCCGGCACAGGTTGAACACACCGGCCTCGCCCAGCTGTCGCCAGTCGGTGCGGTCGACCACCCGGTCGGCCGACTCGTAGGCCCGGAGGTGCTCGAGGCCGAACTGGCCCTCGCACAGCCGGCGCATGCCCTCGGCCAGCTCGCGCTGGAGCTCGGTCAGTTCGAAGTCCACGGCCGGCCCCCTTCGTGTCCGCCGATCGTTCCCGTCATGGGTTGACCCCTGGCCCGGCCGGCTTGGGTGGTCCGGACGGCTCCTTCGGGAGTCCGAGGATGCGCTCGCCGACGATGTTCCGCTGGATCTGGGAGGTGCCGGCGGCGATGGTGAGCGAGATGCCGCGTAGCCAGTCCTCGACCATGGTGGCCGAGGGCAGTGGGCCGAGGCCGTCCCCACCCTCGACATCATCGGCGGCTAATCCGGCCCGGCCCAGGAGGGAGAGGGAGTATTCACCGAGCTTCGAGCGTGTCTCGGTGTAGGCCAGCTTGAAGAAGGTGCCCCCCACCCCGGGGATACCCGTGCGGGCGGCCTGGGAGACGTTTCGCTTGGTCAGGGCCCACAGGGCGTCGAGCTCGGCCCGCAGGTGGCCGGCCTGGCGGCGGACCCCGGGATCGGCCCAGGCCCCGGTGCGACGGGCCAGGGCCACCGTGGCCGAGAGGAGTTCGAACGCCTCGAGGAGGTCGCCCACGAAGGCGGTGCCCCGTTCGAAGCTGAGGGTGACCATGGTCACCCGCCACCCGTCGTTCTCGTCACCGACCCGGTTGGTCACCGGCACCCGCACCTCGTCGAGGAAGAGTTCGGCGAACTCGGTGGAGCCGGCGATGGTGGTCAGTGGGCGGATCTCCACCCCGGGGGTGTCCATGGGGAGGATCAGCCACGAGATGCCCCGGTGGCGGCTGTCCTCGTCCCCCGTCCGCACCAGGAGCTCACAGTGGTCCGCCACTTCGGCGTGCGAGGTCCAGATCTTGGAGCCGGTCACGACGTAGTGGTCGCCGTCCCGCATCGCCCGGGTGCGCATGGAGGCGAGGTCCGAGCCGGCGTCGGGCTCGGAGAAGCCCTGGCACCAGACCTCGTCCCCCTTCAGGATGGCGGGCAGGTAGCGCTGGCGCTGCTCGGGGGTGCCCTCGGCGATGATGGTGGGCCCGGCGTGGAGGAGACCGACGAAGTTGACACCCACATAGGGGGCGTGGGCCCGCTCCAGCTCCTCTTTGAATACCAGCTCCTCGACGGGGGAGGAGCCCCGGCCGCCGCCCTCCACGGGCCAGTCCACCCCGGCGTAGCCGGCGTCGAACAGCAGCCGCTGGAAGTGGGTGTCGTAGGCGCGGCGTCCCGGCCAGTCGGTGGGCGCGGGCTTGGGTGGCAGTCCGGGAAGCGTCTCGGCCAGCCACTGGCGCAGCTCTCCCCGGAACGCCTGCTCGGCGTCGGTGTAGCGGAGGTCCATGACGGGGGCCCTAGGCCGGGGCCCGTGGGACCCGGGACCGGCGTGCCGGGCGGCTCACTTGAAGTCGAGGTCGTAGAGCTTGATGGCGTTGCCGCGGACGATCTTGTAGATCTGCTCCTCGGTCAGGTCCTTCATCTGCTTCTCGGCGATCTGACGGGTCTCGGGCCAGGTGGAGTCGGAGTGGGGGTAGTCGGACTCGTAGGTGATGTTGTCCACGCCGATGGACTCGATGTTCTTGAGGCCGAAGGCATCGCTGAAGAAGCAGCCGTAGATCTGGCGGTAGAAGTAGGTCGAGGGGGGCTCGGGAACGATGTCGGCCACGCCGCCCCAGCCCCGGTTCTCCTCCCACACGGTGTCGGCCCGCTCGAGGATGTAAGGGATCCAGCCGATCTGCCCCTCGGCGTAGGCCAGCTTGAGCTCGGGGAACCGAACCAGCACTCCCGAGAACATGAAATCCACCATGGAGTAGGTGGCGTTGGAGTGGGTGAGGGTGGATCCCACCGCCGGAGGGGCGTCGGCCGAGGTGGACGGCATTTTGGACGACGAGCCGATGTGCATGTTGACCACCGTCCTGGTCTCCTCACACGCCCGGAAGAACGGGTCCCAGTAGTGGTCGGGATCGTGGACCGAGGGCAGGCCGAGGAACGGGGGGATCTCGCTGAAGCAGACGGCCCGCACCCCGCGCTCGGCGTTGCGCCGCACCTCGGCAGCAGCCAGTTCGGCGTCCCACAGCGGCACGAGGCACAGGGGGATGAGCCGGCCCTTGGCCTCCGGGCCGCACCACTCCTCGACCATCCAGTCGTTGTAGGCCTTCACGCACAGGAGGGCGAGTTCCTTGTCGGCCGCCTCGGTGAACGTCTGCCCGCAGAAGCGGGGGAAGGTCGGGAAGCACAAGGAGGCCTCGAGGTGGTTGACGTCCATGTCCTCGAGCCTGGCCTTCACCTCATAGGAGCCCGGGCGCATGTCCCCGTAGGTCACACCGCGCATCGTCACCTCGTCACGGGGCACGCCCACGGCCGAGTCGACCCGCAGCAGTGGGCGCTTCAGGTCCTCGTAGTACCACCAGTCGGTGGGGAACCCCTCGGCGCCGGGCACCACGGTGAGCTTGCCGCCCACGAAGGTGATCTCGCCCATCGGGGCGCGCACGATCCGCGGACCGACGTCGTGGTACTTCTTCGGAAGGCGGTCCATCCAGACGTTGGGTGGTTCCACCACGTGGTCGTCGACGGAGATGATCCAGGGCAGTTCGGCCATGGGGCGAGTGTACCGCCTGGTCTGACGGTCCGTCAGGAAACGGCGGGGCACCCAGGGGGCCGCCGAGGGGTCGTGATGCTCAGATCATGGCCACGCCACCGTTGGGTCGCATGACCTGGCCGGTCATGAACCGCGAGGCGTCCGAGGCGAGGTAGAGCACGGCGCCGGCGATGTCCTCGGGCTCACCCACCGAGCGCAGCGGCGCCCCCTTGGCCATGACCGACACCAGCGAGTTCTCCATGGCTTCGTCAGGGCTCCCGTCGGGCAGGTTGAAGTGTCCTGTGGTCATGCCGGTGATGACGAAGCCGGGGGCGACGGCGTTGACGCGCACGTGCTTCTTGCCCACCTCCACGGCCAGCGTCTTGGTCATCTGGTTCACCGCCGCCTTGCAGATGGCGTAGCTGACGATGTTGGGGCTGGGGGTGTCGGCGGCGGCCGAGGAGCAGTTGATGATGCTGCCCCCTTCGGGCTGGTCCACCATGACCCGCCCCGCGGCCTGGCATCCGAAGAAGACGCCCTTCAGGTTGACGGCCATGATGGTGTCGAGGTCCTCCTCGGACTCGTCGAGGAACGGGCCCCCGAGCATGATGCCGGCGATGTTGCACCACACATGGAGGCCACCGCGTTCGGCGGCCACCCGCTGGGCCAGGGCCTCGACCTCGGCCTTCTTGGACACGTCGAGGGAGACCCCTTCGGCAGTGCCCCCCAGCGAGACGATCTGCTCGGCCGTGGCCCCGGCCGTGTCCTCGTGGATGTCGGCGCACACCACGGTGGCGCCTGCGCCGGCCAGGGCCAGCGCACTGGCCCTGGCGATGCCGCTGCCGGCCCCGGTGACCACGGCCACCTTCCCGTCGACGCGAAACGATTGGATGAGTGTGCTGGCGTCCATGGCGTGTGCGGACCTCTTCGTGTCGGCGGACGGGTGATCGTCCCGGTGGGCACGGCACCCACCGCCGGAGACCCTACGGGACGGCGACCGCGCCCGTCGCCCCGGCCTGCCGCCCGGCCGCGCCCGCTTGCGTGGTCACGGAACCGGGGTGGCTCCAGCCGTCCCCGACCGTTCAGCGGGCCGAGGAGGTGGCGACGTCCGAGCGCGGCGAGTCGTCGATGACGTCGAACTCCTCGTCCGGATCGAACTCCTCGTCCCGGTCGAAGCCTTCGCTGCCGTCGAAGTCCTCGTCGTCGTCGAAGTGGGTCTCCCGAGCGAAGTCTTCTTCGTCATCGATGTCCACCTCGTCGTCGACGTCCACCTCGTCGATGACATCCACCTCGCCGTCGACGTCCCACGCCGCGTCGACGTGTGCCTCGCCGTCGACGGCGGCCTCGTCGGAGTCGTCCTCCTCCCGGGCGAACGCCTCATCGCCGTCGAAGGTCCCCTCGTCGGAGATGTCCTCCCGAGCGAGTCCTCCCTGCCCGACGAACTCGTCGTCCAACTCGTAGTGCTCGTCGGTATCGGACTCCTCGTCGTGGACTACCGGCTCGTCCCGGACCACCATCTTGGCCCGGCCTCGCT
The DNA here is from genome assembly GCA_963738545.1 of uncultured Acidimicrobiaceae bacterium. Classification (GTDB taxonomy): domain Bacteria; phylum Actinomycetota; class Acidimicrobiia; order Acidimicrobiales; family RAAP-2; genus Bog-756. Next base: position 33,371 of record CAVTXA010000003.1, on the reverse strand, counting down.
TCTCGCTGCGTACCGACCGCTCGGACCGGCTCGGCTTCTCGGATCTGCCCGCCCGCTCGACCCGGATGGGTTTCTCGCCTCGGAAGGTCCTGGCCGCCGCCTTCATGGCTTCGGGGCTCGGTTCCTCAGCAGCCGCCTTCATGGCCTGGGTGAGCGCCTTGCCCACCGTGGCGGCGATCCGCTTGTGTCCCTCGTCGTCGGGATGGATCCCGTCGCCGAGGTGGTCGGCGGTGATGATGGCCTCCCCGGCCACCAGCGCCAACGTCTGATCGCCGGAGACGATCCGGTCGCGCGTGACCGATTCGATGGTGTGGCGGATATCGGCCAGCGTCGCCCCTAGACGGTTGGGCTCGTCCTCGGCGTCAGGCCGGATCACCGGACTGACCACGACGATGGGGGCGGTGGGGTGGCCTTCGCGGATGATGTCGAGGAAGCCCGTGAATCCCTCGGCCACCATGCCGATGCTGTGGGGTGTTCGGGTCCAGCAGCTGGCCCCGTAGGCGATGGAGATGATGTCGGCGGGAAGGGCGGCGATGTGCTCGGCCGAGACGATCTCCCCCCGCCCGGCGGCGGCATAGCCCATGTTGGCCAGATCCAGTCCGGCCTTGCGTGCGGCGATGGCCGCCCATCCCTGTGCCGGTCCCGACGCGATCCATCCCTGGGTGACCGAGTCGCCGTAGGCGATCCATCGGGGCAGGTCCGGGGCCGGGCTGATCTCGCCCTTGACCGCAGTGAGGGACTGGATCAGCGGCTGCATGCCCTCGGGGAGGTAGATGGTGGCCGGCTTGTCCGGGGCGGACGATCCGAGGGGGACCCGGATGAGGCCGTCGCCCAGGACCGCCTCCTCCTCGCCCACCTTCCTGCCCGCCCGCCACACCGAGAAGGTGATGCCGGCCCCGTCGCCCCGGTAGCCGAGGTTGCCCGAGGTGGTGCGGTAGGCGATGTCGATGGCCTCGGCGTCGCCGACCAACTCGAGGCGCACGCCGACGGGGACGACCGCTGCGTGCCAGGTGTCCGAGGGTAGGCGTGCCGTGTCGGTGGGGTTGGCCCGTGGGTAGGGAACCTCACCGGCGGCCGGATACGGAGCCCCTCGGAGGAAGGGTTCTGGCTGTTCCGGTCGCGGGCTCACCGCGCGTCTGCTTCCATCATCTGCCCCTCCGGCGAATAAAACCACTCTCAGTAGTGGTCCGACCACATTACCACCGAGCATGGTTTTATTGCACTCGGAATTCCATGACAATTGCGAGGCGATTCGGCTCTGGATCCGGGTCGTCAGTACCCCATGCCGTGTCCGCCGAAGAGTCGCCTGGGCGTGCCACGGGGGTGAGGAGTCGCCTGTCAGCTGCGGTGATGTCGTCGGGTGGGTGATGCGGGATGAGGTCCTTCCCCCGGAAGGACCGTTTGCGTAGCATGGGCGTGTACGCAGGGGACCGAACGGGAGCCAGTGCCCAGAATCTCGACGCAGAGTGGCCAAGGGTCACGTTCCATCGCTCGGAAACGCTTCAGGATCCCCGTGGGGGGCCGGTCACGATGCCCGGAATCGAAGGATTCTCGGAACCGTTGGATCGGCCCGGGTGAGCACCGGGGACCGAGGACGGCTCTGCGCGCGCTGGTCGTCGGCGTCGTGCTCGCCACGGTGGCGGCCCTGACCCCGACGGTCCCTGCCCTCGCTGCGGCCAACCCGCAGATCGCCGCCCACGTCTACGCGGGTGGTGGGGTTATCGGCTTCGGCAACGCCCAGTCGATCAACGCGCCGATCGGCGCCTTGAGTTCGGTGATGGTGGCCATGGTCGCGGATCCGGTCGCCACCACCGGCCATCAGGGCTACTGGTTGGCCGCGGCCGACGGGGGGGTGTTCACCCAGGGGAGTGCCCCCTTCCTCGGCTCGCTCGGCGCCCTCCGCCTGAACGGACCCATCGTGGGCATGGCCGCCACGTCCGACGGCCAGGGCTACTGGCTGGTGGCCCTGGATGGCGGGGTCTTCACCTTCGGAGACGCCGGCTTCTACGGCTCCATGGGGGGCAGTCACCTGAACAAGCCGGTCGTGGGCATGGCGGCGACACCCGACGGGAAGGGCTACTGGCTGGTGGCTCAGGACGGCGGGATCTTCACCTTCGGGGACGCCACGTTCTACGGCTCGGAGGGTGGGGTCCGGCTCAACGCACCGATCAGCGGCATGGCGGCGTCGTCCACCGGCCACGGCTACTGGATGGTGGGTGCCGACGGCGGGATCTTCACCTTCGGGGACGCCCCGTTCCTCGGCTCGCTGGGTGGCGCGGTGCTGAACGACCCGGTCGTGAACATGGTGGCCACGCCCCGCAACGGCGGCTACCTCCTGGTGTCCACCGACGGCGAGGTCTTCCCCTTCGGGACGGCGGGCTTCTACGGCTCCCTCGCCGGTGGGTACGGCGGGAACCCGGCCGACGTGCCCCCGGTGGCCGGCCTGGCCCTGACCCCCGACGACCAGGGCTACTGGCTGCTGGAACCGGACGGGTGGTCTTACGGATTCACCAATCCGCCCAGTGCCGCGCCCAGCCCCACCGCATCGGCCATCGTCTCGATCGCCAACAGCCAGGTGAACGCCGATCCCGACCGGGGTCGGTTCTGCAATCCCTACGGCCCCTGTGAGGAGTGGTGCGCCCTGTTCGCCACCTGGGTCTGGGAGCAGGCCGGCGTTCCCATCCCGGCGTATCCGTTCACGGGGAACATCTATACCTGGGCGGCGGCCCACACCGGGGTGCTGCCGCCGACCGCGGTCCCGCTCCCGGGTGACGACGTCCTCTACGGCACCGGACCGTTCTCCACGGCCACCTCGGTCCATGTGGGTGTGGTCGTGCAGGTCTGGCCGGACGGGGCGGTGGTCACCGTCGAGGGCGATGCCGGTCCGGCGCCGTCGGGCTCGCTGGCCGTGGTGGTCAACGGCCCGTACCTGCCCTCCCAGTCGGTGTCCTACAACGGGGTGCCGATCTACGCCTTCGCCCAGCCGTAGGCCCACCGCCCTGACGTCGGGCGGCCGTCAGTCCCGCGCTGCGGGGTCCCGCACCAGGGACTCCAGTACCCAGGCGCGATGGTCGTCGGCGGAACCCCAGGCTTCGGCCAGCGCCCACGCTCGCTTCAAGAAGAGTTGGAGGTCGCACTCCCAGGTGTAGCCGATGGCTCCGTGGATCTGGAGGGACACCCGGGCCGCCTCGGAGGCGGCGTCGGACGCATAGGCCTTGGCCGTGGATGCCGCCCGCGACACCGCTCCGGGTGGCGGAGCCGGGGATCCCGATCCGTCGAGGGACCAGGCGGCGGCGTAGACCACGGGCCGGGCGAACTCCAGGCGGACCTGAGCTCCGGCCAGCAGGTGCTTGACTGCCTGGAAGCTGCCGATGGGCTTGCCGAACTGGTGGCGCTCCCGGGCGTAGTCGGCGGTCATCGAGATCATCCGCTCGGCCAGGCCGAGGAGGGAGGCGGCCGTGGCCACTGCGGCGCGGTCGCGGGTGACCCGCCAGGCCGAGTCCGCATCCGGGCCGGCCAGGACCCGGGTCTCGGCGGTGGGGGACCAGTGGGGGATCCCCAACCGGCGGGTGGGGTCGAGCGAGGAGATGGAGCGGACGGTCACCACGGCGGCATCGACCACATGGATCTCCGGACCGTCGTCCCCCGGCGTGCACAGCACGAGGAGGTCGGTCCCGTCGGCCCCGGCGATCGGGGTGGGTGGGGTGGTCGTCGCCCCCGCGGTGGCCGTGGCCTGGCCCTCGGCGATGGCGGCCAGCCACGGGGCGGCCGCCGAGGCCAGGTCCGACGGTGCCGACCGCTCCAGGTCGGCGAGCAGCGGAGCCACCACGCCGGTGGTCTCGAGCAACGGCTCGGGCAGGGCGACCCGACCGGCCTCCTCGAGCAGGAGGACCAGGTCGACCAGGCCCAGGCCGAGACCGCCGTGGGCTTCGGGGACGCTGAGGCCCACCACCCCGAGGTCGGAGAGGACGTCCCAGCGCGGCGTGCGGGCGGAGGGATGCTCGAACGCGGACCGTACGTCGTCGGTGGTGCACTCCTTGGCCAGCACCTGGCGGACGGTGTCCCGGAACTCGGTCTGCTGGTCACTGAAGGCGAAGTGCACGGTGGTCTCCCTCAGCCCCGGGGCAGTCCGAGCATGCGCTCGGCCACGACGTTGCGTTGGATCTCGTTGGTCCCGGCATAGATGGGGCCGGCCAGGGCGAAGAGATAGCCGTCGAGCCACGGGGCGTCCAAGCCGTCACCGTGCAGCTCGGCCTCGGGGCCAAGGAGGGCCAGGGCGGCTCGGTGGATGGCCAGGTCGGTCTCCGACCAGTGGATCTTGTTGGCGCTGGCCTCGGGGCCGACCGAGCCGCCGTCGAGGACACGGGTGGCCGTCCACAGGGTGTTGAGTCGGTAGGCCTCGGCATCCATCCAGGCCCGGGCCACGGCATCGGCGCTGCGGGCGGTCCGTACCGGGTCGAGTGCAAACCGCTCGGCGTACAGCGCCACCAGGCGACGGGCCGCCTCGGTGTAGCGGGCCGGGCTGCGCAGGCTGAGCCCGCGCTCGGAACCGGCGGTGGCCATGGCGACGCTCCAACCCTGCCCCACGCCGCCCAGCACCTGTTCGTCGGGGACGAAGACATCCTCGAAGAACAGCTCGGCAAAGCCGGTCTCCCCGTCGATCTGGGGGATGGGGCGCACAGAGACCCCCGGTGTCCCCATGTCGATCAGGAAGTACGTGAGGCCGCGGTGGCGCTCGGCCCCGGGATCGGTCCGGAACAGTCCGAAACACCACTCGGCGAAGGCGCCCCGTGAGGCCCAGGTCTTCTGGCCGGTCAGCAGCCAACCGTCGTCCCCCGGGGCGCGCACGGCCCGGCTGCGGATACCGGCCAGGTCGGACCCGGCATCGGGCTCGGACCATCCCTGGCACCAGATCTCCTGGGCCGAGGCCATGGCCGGCAAGAAGCGCTCCTTTTGGGCCTCGGTCCCGAACTCGAACAGCGTCGGCGCCAGGAGGAACACGCCGTTCTGGCTGACCCGGAGGGGCGCCTCGGCCCGCCAGTACTCCTCCTCGAAGATGAGCCACTCCAGGATGCCCACGTCCCGGCCGCCGAACGCCTCGGGCCAGGAGACCACCGACCACCGGTCGGCGTACATGGTCTGCTCCCACCCCCGGTGGGCCTCGAACCCCTCCGCCGTGTCCAGGGAGGGGAGGGAGCGGGGGGTGGGGGTGTGGTCGGCCAGCCACGAGCGGGCCTCGGCCCGGAATGCCGCCTGGGCCGCGGTGTCGTGCAGGTCCATCGGTGCGTCCATGGTCGTGTCCATCGGTCGGGGGTGGGGGCCCGGGGCGGGCTGGGTGGTCGGTCCGGCCGTCCATGGGGAGGCGCCCGACCCGACAGCAGAAATCTGACACACCGCCAGATTTCCGGCAACCACGGCCCATCGGCCACAATGTCGGTATGCCCAACGCCGTGATCGTCGACGCCGTCCGCACCCCGGTGGGGAGGAGGAACGGCCGTCTGTCCGGGTGGCACGCCGTGGACCTGGCCGCCCAGCCGCTCCGGGCCCTGGTGGAGCGGAACGATCTCGATCCGGCCCTCGTGGAGGACGTGATCTACGGCTGCACCATGACCGTCGGCGAACAGGCCATGAACATCGGGCGGAACGCCGCCCTGGCCGCCGGCTTCCCGGACACCGTCCCCGGCACCACGGTGGACCGGCAGTGCGGCTCGGCCCAGCAGGCCGTCCACTTCGCCGCGCAGGCGGTGATGTCGGGGGCCATGGACATCGCCATCGGAGGTGGCGTGGAGTCGATGAGCCGCGTGCCCATCGGGTCGACCACCGATCATGGTCCGGGCGAAGCCTACGGACCGACGGTGCACGAGCGGTTCGACTTCATCCATCAGGGCCTGAGCGCCGAGGAGATCGCCCGGCGGTGGGGTATCAGCCGGGAGGCCATGGACCGCTACGCCCTGCGGTCCCACGACCGGGCGGCCCGGGCCATCGCCGAGGGTCGCTTCGACAACGAGATCATTCCCTTGGCCACCCGTCGTGCCGTGGTGGAGAACAAGGTGGCGGTGGCCGGAACCGACGAGGGCGATCCGGCGGGGGAGGGACCCCTCGGCTTCGACGAGGGGGTCCGGGCCGGATCCACCTACGAGAAGCTGGCCAGTCTGCCCCCGGCCTTCGTCGAGGACGGGCGCATCACCGCAGCCAGTTCGTCGCAGATCTCCGACGGCGCCGCCGCCGTGCTGATCATGTCCGAAGAGCGGGCCGGGCAACTCGGCCTCACGGCACGGGCACGGTTCCACACCTTCGCCGTGGCCGCCAACGACCCGGTCATCATGCTGACGGCGCCGATCCCCGCCACCACCCTGGTGCTGGAGAAGTCGAAGCTCTCGCTCGACGACATCGACCTGATCGAGATCAACGAGGCGTTCGCCTCGGTGGTGCTGGCCTGGGAGCAGGAGCACCATCCCGACATGGACCGGGTGAACGTGAACGGCGGGGCCATCGCCATCGGCCACCCGACCGGTGGGTCAGGCGCCCGGCTGCTGGCCACGCTGCTCAACGAGATGGAACGCACCGGTGCCCGCTACGGCCTGCAGACCATGTGCGAGGGCGGAGGCCAGGCCAACGCCACCATCATCGAGCGCCTGGGCTGAGTCCTCGTACCGTCCCGGGCGGACGCCGCCGGACGTCAGGTGGCGTCGGGTGCGGAGCTGGTGGACGCCGAGCTGGTGGACGCCGAGCCCTCGAGCGCCTCGTTGCCGGTCTCGGCGTCGGATCCGGCTGCCAGCTCGGCCGCTGACCCGGCCGCCAGCTCGGCGGCCGGTTCGGTCTCCGTCTCGGTCCATGACGCATGCTTGTTGAAGTCGACGCTGTCGGCCCGGGTGGGACGCGACATGAGGTACCCCTGGTAGAGGTCGCAGCCCAGCTCGGCCACCCGCTGCAGCTGCACGGGTCGCTCCACGCCCTCGGCCAGGACCACCAGGCCGAGAGCCTTGGACAGCTGCACGATGGCGGCCACGATGGCCTCGTCGTTCTCGAAGGCACCGAGGCCGTCCACGAAGGACTTGTCGATCTTCAGGATCTTCACGGGGAACCGCTTGAGCTGGGCCAGTGAGGAGTAGCCCGTCCCGAAGTCGTCGATGGCCAGGCCCACGCCCATTTCGTGGATGCCGCCCAACATGGCGATCGAGGCCGAGGTGTCGCTCATCAGCATGCTCTCGGTGACCTCCATCACCAGGGCCTCGGGGGGGAGGCCCGAGTCGGCCAGGGCCGAGGCGATGGTGTCGAGCAGCTCGGTGTCGCTCAGCTGGTGGGCCGAGAGGTTCACGGTGATGTAGGCATCCTCGGCCCCGGGGAGCTCACGACGCCAACGGGCCATGGTCTGACAGGCCTCACGCAGCACCCAGCGGCCCAGCGAGAAGATGAGATCGGTCTCCTCGGCGAAGGGGATGAACTCCATCGGCCCGAGCAGCCCGCGCGAGGGGTGGTGCCACCGGACCAGGGCCTCCATGGCCACGATGCGGTCGTCCTTGACCGAGGCGATGGGCTGGTAGTGGACGGCCAACTCGTCATGGTCGATCGAGTGGCGCAGGTCGTCGTAGATCTCCAGCCGGGCCACCGATTTGGCCCGGAGGGACTCGTCGAAGACCTCCACCCGGGAGCGGCCCTTGTTCTTGGCCTGGAACATGGCCACGTCGGCCTGTTGCAGGATGTCCTGGGCCGACTGCCGTCCCCGCATCACGAAGGCGATGCCCACGCTGCAGGTGACCACGACGTTGCGGCCGGTGGAGAGCTGGACGGGATCGGACAGCAGCCTCGAGTACTCGGTGGCCAGGCTGGTGGCCACCTCGACATCGTGGACGTTGCGGCACAGGACCACGAACTCGTCACCGGAGAAGCGGCTGACCACGTCGCCGCCCCGGACGGCCGACTTGAACCGCTGGGCCAGGGCCAGCAGTACCTCGTCGCCGCTGGCGTGACCGAACGAGTCGTTGACCAACTTGAACCGGTCGAGGTCGATGAAGAGCACGGCGAGGTTGGTGCCCCGCTGCATGGACACCAGGAGCTCGCGTTCGAGCTCGTCATTGAACAACGAGCGGTTGCCGAGGCCGGTGAGTGAGTCGTGGTAGGCCAGCCAGTGGAGCTGGGCCTCGGCGGCCTTGCGGTCGGTGACGTCGGTGAACGAGCACACCACCATGGGCGACTCGCTCGGCCCCGCACCCGACAGCAGCCGGGAGCTGAGCGACAGCCACTGGCGCCGGCCGCTTCCGTCGGTGACGCCGATGACCAGGTCGTCCTGCGAGGCGCCCGTGGCCAGGGTCACGGCGTGGGGGAAGGAGTCGGCGGACATGGGGTGCCCGTTGGCCTCGATGGCGATGGACGAGCCGGTGAAGATCTGGTGGCTGGAGCCGGAGTTGAGCCGGTCCCCGAGGATGCGGGCCGCCGCCTCATTGTGCGCGGAGACGTTGCCGTTCTCGTCGAACAGCACGATCCCCTCGCTCAGTGAGGCCACCACGGCCTCGTAGCGCTCCTCGGCGGCGCGGCGTCCGGCCTCGGCCTGCCGTGCGTCGGTGAGCTCGGTGCACACCACCACCCAACCCGAGGGCTGGGTGTCGTCGTCGATCAGCGGGTCGATGGAGACCAGGACGTCGACTTCGGAGCCGTCCTTGCGGTGATGGGAACGTTGCCCACGCTCGAGGACGGCGGCGCTGTCGGTGCGGTTGGAGGTGACGACGGCGGCGATGGACAGGCCCACCACCTCGTCCTCCGTCCAGCCGTAGATGGCCCGGGCCGCCTCGTTCCAACTCTCGATCTTGCCCTCGGCATCGATACCGATGATGGCGTCGGACACGTGGGCCACCAGGCTGGCTCGGTAGCGGTTGGCCGCTTCGGCCTCGCGTCGCTCCGAGATGTCTCGGATGATGACCTGGAAGGCCGGTTCGCCACCCCACGTGGTGCGGATGCTGGTGACCTCCATGTAGGTCACCTCGCCCTGGACCACGGAGCGCACTTCGCCGTGCTCGAAGAACTGTCCGTGCTCGGTGAGCTGCCCCAGGCGCTCCACCACGTCGGGGATGTCGCCCGGGTGCATGAAGTCGGTCATGGGCCGGCCGTAGTTCTCGAGCAGCGTCTGGCGGTAGTCCTCCTCGGACGAGCCGCCCCCCACCATGCGTGCCGCGGCCCGGTTGCCGTAGACGAGGAGGCCGTTCTGGTGCACGAAGACGACGTCGGGGGAGACCTCGGTGAGCAGTCGGTAGCGGTCGACCATCTCGCTCAGTTCCTGCTCCGAGCGGCGCTGTGCGGTGATGTCGACCACCACGCCGGCGTAGAACGACTCGGAGCGATCGCTTGGGGCGTCGGGTCGGCTCATGTGCGAAGCCCGCACCACGAGGTTGTGCTCGATCCCGTCAGGGCAGGCCACGGTCATGCGGAGGTCGACCTCGGCAAGCGGGGCGCCGGCCCGGATCGGGGCGAGGACCGGGGCCAGCAGGGCGGTGGCCAGGTCCTGGCCGGTGGCGAACCGGATGGGATCGGTCGACCACGTCGTCATGGTGTGTCCGGCGTCACCCCGGACGGGCCCGTCAGGGGTGAGGGGCTGGTCGTGGAGGATGGTGAATCCGGACATCCCCTCGGCCAGGCCGAAGAGGTCCTCCAGGGGGCTCGACCAGATGACCTCGTCCTTGATGACGTCGTAGACCCAGGTGACCGACTGGAACTCCTCACCGGCGGCCTCGATGCCGGCCGAGAGGCCGAAGGCCCGGTCAGACAGAGACGACTGGTCGCTCTCGACCCGGTCGAACGCCAGTTTTGAGCGTCGGTCGCCAAAGCTGCTGGTTCTTGCCATAGACCCTTGTATCGGCAGTTCCCAGCGTGGCTTTAGGCGTCCAGGGAGTCCCGGAAGCCTGCTGTTGGGGCCGGACCCATTGCGCCTGAGGGGTGTTCACCCATTCGACACACAGAACGGGGTCAGTCCGGGTCTGGTTCGGCCATCACCACGACGGTGTTATAGCCGCCCATGCCGATGGAAGACTTGACCGTCATACCCGGCACGCTGGGTGTTCGTCCGTCGACCAGGCGGGGGTGGCCGGGTGCCACCCTGGGTGGGGCCGGAATGTACCCGGTCTGGTAGGCGTACAGCGTGGCCAGCGTCTCCACACCGGCCGCCGCCGACTGGCAGTGCCCAACGAGGGGCTTGACCGAGTAGATGCCGTGGGCGTCGGGGAAGAGTTCGTCCATGATGGCGGCCTCGGCGGCGTCACAGGCTGCGGTGCCCGGACCGTGGGCGTTGATGTAGGCCACGTCCTCGGGGCCGATCCCCGCGCTGGTCAGGGCCTCGCGGAAGCACCGGGTCATCTCGACCCGGTCCGGGGCCACCCCGGTCAGGTTGTAGGCGTCCATGGTCATCGCCCCGCCCAGCACCGAGGCGTAGGACCCGGCCGGCTGCTTGGACAGCACCATGGCCACGGCCGCCTCACCACCCACGAACCCTCGGCTGCCCTCCTGGAAGGGTCGACAGGCCTGCAGGGGAGGCGTGTCGAAGACGGCCACACCCAGGTCCTTGAAGGGTCGCAGGTTCTGGGGAATCCCCGAGAGATCGGTGGCCAGGAGGATGACGTCGGTGGCGATGCCCGAGTCGATCCACGACTTGGCGGTGATCATGCCGGCATTGGCACTGGCGCACATGGCCGAGACCGACATGGCCGGCCCGTGGAAATCGTGCTCCTTCATCATCTGGGTGATGACCGTCGAGGGAAGCATGTTCACCCACGTCTTGGCCCGGACCCGGACTTCGGGGTGCTGGTAGAACTCGCTCCACATCTCGAAGTCGCCCTTCTCGAGGCTGTGGACCACACCGACCACCGGACCCGGCTTCCATCCCCGCTCGATGGCGTCGATGATCGCCTCGCGTGCGGCGAAGCGCACGGCCTGCATGTACCGGCTCGGCCCGTCCCGCCGGTCGCCTTCGTCGTTGATCAGGGAGAGGTAGGCCTGGCCCCCGGCCACGAACTCACCCAGCCCGGTGACCAGCTTGACCGCGCTCTCCCCGAGGAGGAAGCCGTCCCACACGTGCTTGCGCCCCCACCCGTAGCCGGTGACCGCGCCCACGCCGGTGATGCTGATCTCCGAATTCCGTTCGCGCCGACGGTGCGTCGACCGGGGCGACGGCTGCAGAAGGCCTTCCGACATGAGAACTCCTCTTGGTGATGCTTTGAGGCGACGATCGAAAGCAGGAGTTACACGACGCAGGCAGGTCTTCGATCGTCTTCCGTGGCAGGTGCGGTAACTGCAGATTATTGCTCACCTGGCTTGGCGACACAATGGGCAATCGGCTCCAGAGCACTGACAGCGCGACGCCGACCGCGGACAGAAAAGTGATAACGGGCACCGGGACCACGGGAAATGGATCCGCCGCGGAATAGGTGAATGCCGGCGTCAGCCGCGCATCAGGACGGGCAGCGATTCCATGCCCCGCAGGACCACGTTGGACGAGTAGGTGACGGTGTCCGTGGCCAGCGCCAGGTGGGGGGCCCGCTCGAACAGGCGTTCCAGGGCCACCTGGGTCTCCATGCGGGCCAGGGTGGCGCCCAGGCAGTGGTGGATCCCGAAGCCCAGCCCGAGGTGGTTGTTCGGGTTCCGGGTGATGTCGAACCGCTCGGGGTCGTCGAACTGGTCCGGGTCGCGGTTTCCCGACGCCAGGAGCAGGAGGATGAAGTCGCCTGCGGCGAAGGCGTGGTCCCCGAACTCGCAGTCCTCGGTGATGGTGCGGGCCGTCATCTGCACGGGGGACACATAACGCAGCATCTCTTCCACCGCGCTGCGTCGTACGTCGGGATCGGTGCTGAACCTGGCCAACTGGTCGGGATGGCGTAGCAGAGCGAGGATGCCGCCCGAGAGCAGGTTGACCGTGGTCTCGTGGCCGGCCACCAGCAACAGGATGCAGGTGGAGAGGATCTCGACCTCGCTCAGGGTGGCCCCTCCATCCTCCACCTCGGCCAGGTGGCTGAGGAGATCCTCGCCGAGGTGTCGGCGCCGATCGGCCAGCAACTCGAAGAAGTAGCCGGCGAACTGGACCACGGCCTCGTCCCTGGCGTCCATGGTCTCCTCGGTCAGGAGGAAGTCGGGATCGAGACCCCGGGCCATGGTGCGTGACCAGACCCGGAACCGGTCCCGGTCCTCGATGGGCACACCGAGGAGATCGCAGATGACCCGGACCGGTAGGGGGGAGGCGAACTCCTCGAGCAGGTCGACATCATCGGCCTCCACCGCCGCATCGAGCAGCTCGTCCACCATGACGTGGGTGCGTTGTCGCATCCGCTCCACCATCTTCGGGGTGAACGTCTTGGCCACCAGGCCGCGCAGCCGGGTGTGGTCGGGCGGATCCCGGAACAGGAACGGTCGCATCTCCAGTCGGGCCGCGGCCATGGGCTTGTCGTCGCTCCCCGGTCGGCGTAGCTGCTCGGGGACGTAGATGCTGTCGGAACTGGCACGCCGGTCGCGCAGGAGGGCCAGGCAGTCCGCATGGCGGGACAGGGCCCAGAAGCCCACGGGATGGCGATGGACAGGGGCCCGAGCGCGCAGCTCGGCGTAGTGCGGGTAGGGATCGCTGGTCCACTCCGGATCGAGGAGATCGAGAGCCGAATCATGGATCGCCGTTTCCGCCGCGGTTCGGTTGACCACGTGCGGATCGTAGCAACCATCGTGGCCCATGGGACCGGACGGTGCCCGCCGGCCGGCCCTTCTCCGTGTCGGCCGCCGCCCTCCCTGCTCAGCGGCCTCCGTCCTGCTCGCTCAGGACGCACCGCCCAGACGGTCCAGCACCGACGTGGCCTCGTCGACGATGCGGCCGATCAGCTCGGCCACGGTGGGGAGCTCGGAGATCTCGCCCACGACCTGACCGGTGGGGAGGACGCCCACGTCGGTGCGTCCGTCGACCAGGCCGGCTTTGGTCATCATCGGGGCGTTGGCCGCCATGACCACCTGGGGCCACGACAGTTCGTTGCCCTGCTTGAGTGCACGCCCCTCTTTCACCAGGGCCACCAGGGAGGTGTCGGTCTGGCGGCGGAAAGCGTGGGCGTTGGCCAGGGCCCGGGGCAGGTTCTCGAGCCAGCTGGACCGTTCGAGGCGGTCGACCAGATCGGTGCGGATGACACGCTGCGGGGCCCCGTCGACCGCGGTGGACACCACGGTGCCGGTGACCGGTGTCCCGAGATAGACCTGTTTGACGGCGTCGGGCACGCGACTCTCCTGGGTGAGGAGGAAGCGCGTGCCCATGGCGATACCCGACGCGCCGTAGGCCAGCGCGGCGACCAGCCCCCGCCCATCGAAGAACCCACCGGCGGCGATGACCTCCACCCGACCGCCGACGGCGTCGACCACCGCGGGGGTGAGGAGCGACGTGGGCACCGAACCGGTGTGACCCCCTCCTTCCCCCCCTTGGGCGATCACCGCGTCGACCCCCCATTCGGCCACCTTCTCGGCGTGCCGGCGGGCACCGATGGTGGGCATAACCACCAGGCCGGCCTCGCGGCAGCGGGTGACAAGCTCGGGCTTGGGGGCCTGGGCGAAGCTGGCCACCCGCACCCCGTTGTCGATCATGAGCGCGACCCGGTCGGCGACGTCGGCCACGTCGGTGCGCATGTTGACACCGAAGGGACGGTCGGTGCGCCGCCGGACCTCGCCGATGGCCGTCACCAACTCCGGGAACGTCATGGTGGCCGAGGCCAGAATGCCCAGCCCCCCAGCCTCGGCGGTGGCCGCCACCAGACGGGGCCCGGCCACCCAGCCCATGCCGGTCTGGACGATGGGATACCGGACACCCACCAGCCGGCAGAACGGGGTCTGCAGGGCCGGATGGACCCGACGGGTGTGGTCGGGCTCGGTGGCGGTCATGATCGGATCTCTCGCTCCCGCAAGCCCCGGGGGTCGAGCACGGTGCGGATCAGCTCGAGCTCCTCGGGGGTGGGCTGCCGGGTCTCGGGGACATCGGGCGGGAGCACGAGGTCGAAACCGGTGGCCTCGGTCACCTCGTCCACCGAGACGCCGGGATGGAGGGAGCGAAGGCGCATCACGTGGTCCGGGGTCTCGAAGTCGAAGACGCCGAGGTTGGAGATCACCCGACGGATCTCGTGGAACCGGGTGGCCGAGGGGCCGGCCGCCTCGGCCCGGGCGTAGCCGACCCCTGAGACCACATCGACGTGTTCGACGAACGAGCGGGTGGAGTGAGCGGGGACCCAGTAGCTGGTCGGATGGTTGACGGTGTTCCCCGGTGCCCCCCGCACCCCGATGAGCTGCACTTTGGGGTGGGCCCAGGCCCCGATGGCGCTGATGTTCTGGTTGCCCGTGCGATCGATCTGGGAGGCCATCATGATCAGGTTGCGCCGGCCCGACCACACCGTGTCGAACACTTTTCTGTAGGGCATGTGCGACTCGAGCAGCAGGCCGGCGGGGTCGGCCCCGAGGGCGGGAACGCCCGCCACCAGCGCAGCGTCGCCGTCGGTGAGCACGAGATCGGGGGCGAAGGTCAGCCGGGCCAGCCGGGCGCCGAGCGCCGGGGCAGTGCCGAAGGCACTGGCCATGACCTCACCGTCGCCGCGGAACACCTCGGCACAGGCGACGGCGCAGTACTCGGCCCGGGTGACCCCGGAGCCGTCGGTGCCCGCAGACGATGCACTCATGATCGACCTCCCCGTCCCGAGGCCGCCCGCTCGGCGGCGGTCCTGGCCGCCCGCTCCACGGAGGCCTCACCCACGGCGATCTGATAGGCGGCCTCGTCGACCTCGAGGAACCGCTCCGAAAACGAGGCCCAGGCCCCGGCATCGCCGGCGGCGGCCACGTACTCCTTTTGGAACCCCTCATCCCGCGGATAGTCGGGGACACACGCGGTGAAGTGGGCACCGCCCACCGTCTCGATGACCCCATCGGTCAGCAGCCGGCTGATGCACAGGGTCTGGAGTGGGCCCTCCGAGGCGAACTGGTCGGTGTCGACGATGCGCTCGGTGGTCACGAACCTCCGGTCGGCGGCACCGAGGAACAGGTCGTCGAAGAATGCGTCCGGTCCGAGGATCTGACCCGAGCCCTTGGCGTCGGCCCGGTTGACGTGGACCACCGCGGCATCGAGGCGCAGGGCCGGTACCGCCACCAGCTCCTCGCCGTCGTCGTAGGGGGAGACGACCGTCCGCAGTGTCGGGTTGACCACCATGACGTCGGACCCCAGTCCGGCGCGGGTGGGGAGGAAGGGGACCCGCTGGGATGCCGCCAACAGTCCCAGGTAGAACATGCCCTCGTCGAGCTCCATGCACTCGAGGCCCCCGGCCTGCCTAGCCGCTCGGAAGTGGGGGTCCGTCGGGATGGAGTCGAGGGTGACGAATCCGTAGACCGCCTTGCGTACCTTGCCGGCGGCACACAGGAGGCCGATGTCGGGACCGCCGTAGGAGACCACGGTGAGGTCGGTCAGATCGGAGCGCAGGATGGCCCGGATGGCGGCCATGGGCTTGCGCCGCGATCCCCATCCGCCGATGCCGATGGTCATCCCGCTCCGGAGCTCGCCGACGAACTCGTCGAGTGTCAGTCGTTTGTCAGGCACGCCCGCCCCTATCTGGTGGTGTCGGCGTCGCGCTTCTCGACGAAGGCGGCGCGCTGCTCGTCGGCCACTCCGGCCACATGCAGTTCGTAGGTGAACCCCTGCTCGAACCGGTAGCTGTTCTTCACGTCGACGGGGTCGATCCCGTTCAACGACTCCTTGGCCCGGCGGAGGATGGTGGGGGACTTGGCGGCGATGGACGACGCCACCTCGTAGGCCGCCTCCACCAACTGGTCCCGGGGCACCACCCGGAGCACCGAGCCGTAGTGGTGTAGCTCGGCGGCCGTAGCCGGTTCGGCGGTGTAGACCATGGCCCGCATCTTGTGCTGGGGTACCAGTCGGGACAGATGGGTGGCGGCGCCCAGCGCCCCACGGTCCACCTCGGGCAGGCCGAAGGTGGCATCCTCGGAGGCGACCACGATGTCGGCGTTGCCGGCCAGTCCCACCCCGCCACCAAGACAGAATCCGTGGACGGCGGCGATGACGGGCACCTCGCACTCGTAGACGGCGGCGAAGGCGGCGAAACAGCCCCGGTTGGCCCCGATGAGCGCCTGGTCCCCGCGGGCCTGGATCTCTTTGATGTCCACCCCGGCACAGAAGCCGCGCCCCTCGGCCCGGAGGATCACCACACGGTTGTCAGGCACCCGTCCGGCGGCCAGCACCGCCTCGGCCAGGCCGAACCACCCGGCCACGTCGAGGGCGTTGACCGGCGGATGGTCGATCACCACCTCGGCGATCCCTGGGGTGGTCTGGTGAACGGCGATCGGCATGCGCTGCTCCGGGCGGTCGGTGGGCGTCGTCCCGACGCCCCGTCCGGGTCCTCGGGCACCGGGACGGGTGGACTGGGGAGCGGGAACGCACCCGGCGTGATCTGATACAGCGTCAGGACAGTACCAGTCGGAGACCGGGAGGCAGCTGTGGCCACATTGGATTCTGCTCGGATAGCAGGCGCCCTCGACTTCCATGGTCGGGTCGTCGTCGTCACGGGAGGATCGCGGGGCATCGGCCGGGCCATCAGTGAGGCATTCCTGTCCGCCGGGGCCGACGTCGTGGTCTGTGGGCGCACTGAGGTGGCCGATGACGCCCTCCCGGCCTCGACCGACGGCGAGGGCGTCCACCGTCGGGCCGTGTTCGTGACCGGTGACGTCCGGGAACCGGACCAGGCGGGCTCGGTCATGGACGCCGCCGTGGAACGGTTCGGGAGGATCGACACGCTGGTCAACAACGCCGGAGGCTCCCCCCAGGTCGACGCGGCGGTGGCCTCGCCGCGGTTCCTGGCCTCGATCGTGACCCTCAACCTGCTGGCCCCCCTCTACTGCGCTCAGGCGGCCAATGCCGTCATGCAGGTACAGCCCGAGGGTGGGTCCATCCTGAATATCACCTCGGTGAGCGGGATCCGGCCGTCCCCGGGGACGGCAGCCTACGGAGCGGCGAAGGCCGGCCTGATCAACCTGACCCAATCGCTGGCCATCGAATGGGCCCCCAGGGTCCGGGTCAACGCCGTTACCGGAGGCATGGTGGCCACGGACGGGGCCGAGGACCACTACGGGGGGACCGAAGGCATGGCCAGGGTGGCCGCCACCGTCCCGTTGGGGCGGTTCGGGACCCCCGATGACATCGCCGGCCTCTGCCTCTTTCTGGCCTCCCCGATGGCCGCCTACGTCACCGGTGCCAACCTCGTGGCCCACGGCGGCGGTGAGTGGCCGGCCTTCCTGGCCGCCGCCGAGTCCAGCGCCGGCACCCCGACCTGAATCCGGGGCGCCGCTGGCCGCATCCCACCCCTGCCACCAGGGAGAGCGCCGCACCGGTCGGGCCCGAAACTCCTCAAGTGGGGAACCGGGATGGACGATGCTTCCAAGGTGCAAGAAGAGTTCGCGACGCGTCCGTTGTGGGACCGCAGGGGCCGTGACGCGTCCGACGGGACGGCCGTCCCGTGCTGACCCAGACCGAGTCGACGTTCGTCCTGGCCGGGTCACCGTTCCTCGAGTACCTGCCGGTCGTCGACCTCTCCAACGGTCGACTGCTGGGCATGGAGGCCCTGGTGCGCTGGCAGCATCCCACCCAGGGACTCATCTCGCCCAACCAACTGATCCCCTATGCCGAGCAGAACGGTGACATCGGGCCCCTGACCCGCTGGATCGTGCTGGAGGCCTGTCAGCAGGCCTGCTCCTGGTCGCCCAGCATCCAGCTGGGCGTCAACTGCACCATCGACCAGCTGCGCCGCGGTGAAGTTTCCAACGCGGTGGCGGCCGCCCTCGAGCAGACCGGCTTCCGGAGCGGCCAACTCACCCTCGAGGTCACCGAGGACGCCATCGTGGACCCGTCGGCCTCAGCCGATCTGAAGAACCTCTCCCAGATGGGCGTCCAACTCTCGGTCGACGATGCCGGCACGAACTGGTCGTCGTTCGAACCGTTCAAGCGGCACTCGATCAGCACCGTGAAGATCGACGGCTCGTTCATCGCCGGTCTCGAGCCGACCCAGGGCATCAACCGACTCGTCGTCGAGACGGTCATCCATATGGCCCACTCCCTGGGCATGTCGGCCATTGTCGAGGCGGTGGAGACGGCCACCCAGGTCGAGATCGTGCGGTCGTTCAACGCCGACGCCGCCCAGGGCTTCTTCTTCGCCCGCCCCATGTCGGGGGAGAACGCCCTGGATCTGGCCGGAGGTCCCGACATCCCCCAGTTCTCCCGCACCGAGATCCGGACCTGGGTGCGGCCCAACGAGCCCCAGGTCGGGCTCGACGGACCACCGGTCGAGGCTTCGGCCGAGTGGGTCGGCGGCGACCGTCGACTCCGATCACCCCGAGATGGCTGCGGATCAGGACGAGGATGGACCCGGCCACCAGGAGTGACGCCGTCGCTTCGTAGGCGTGGGCCGCGACCGTCGGGCCTGGTGGTGAGGCCTCTGCGGGTCCAGCCGGGTCGTCGGATTCGTCCCGATCGGGGTCGTACGCGACCGTGATGGGGGATCACCGGTAGGCGCCGCCCCCATTTTGTTGTATACCTCTGGCCGTGAAACTCGCTGTCGTCAAAGAGTCTCGGCCGGGTGAGGATCGGGTGGCGATCGTGCCCGACGTGGCCTCACGCCTGTCCAAGACCGGGGTCGAGGTGGTGGTGGAGTCAGGTGCCGGGGTCGCCGCCCGGTTCCCCGACGACGCCTACCGCGAGGCAGGAGCCACGGTCGTCGATACCGCCGCCGACGCCCTGGCTGGCGCCGCAGCTGTGGCCCGGGTCCAGCCCCCGTCCCTCGAGGAGGTGGCCGCCCTGCCCGAAGGCGTTTCGGTGATCAGCTTCCTCCAACCGGTCGCCTCCTCGGACATCGTGAAGGCCCTGGCCGACCGGGGCGCCACGGTCTACAGCCTCGATCTCCTGCCGCGGATCAGCCGGGCCCAGTCCATGGACGCCCTCTCCTCCCAGGCCACGGTGGCCGGGTACCGGGCCGGCCTGTCTGCGGCCGAGCACCTGGCCAAGTTCTTCCCCATGTTCATGACGGCGGCGGGCACCGTCCCCCCGGCCAAGGTGCTGGTGATGGGGGCCGGGGTGGCCGGCCTGCAGGCCATCGCCACGGCACGACGGCTCGGGGCCGTGGTCCGCGCTTACGACGTACGGGCCGCAGCCAAAGAGGAGGTCCAGAGCCTGGGAGCCAAGTTCGTCGAGCTCGACCTCGAGACCCAGGACGGTGCCGGCGGCTACGCCAAAGAGCAGTCCGCCGAGTACCTGGCCCGGCAGCAGGAGCTGCTGGCCGCCGAGGTGGCTGGCTCGGACGTGGTTATCACGACGGCCCAGATTCCCGGACGGAAGGCCCCCGTGCTGGTGACCACAGCCATGGTGGAGGGGATGGCCGAGGGCTCGGTCATCGTCGACATGGCCGCCGACTCCGGGGGCAACTGCGAGCTCTCGGTGGCCGGCGAGGACGTGGTGCACCAGGGAGTCACGGTGGTGGGCCTCACCAACCCTCCGGCCTCCATGCCCACCCACGCCAGCTTCCTGTACGCCCGCAACATCGCCAACTTCCTCGGCCTCGTGGTCACCGACGGCGAACTGGCCCCGGACTTCGCCGATGAGATCGTGGTCGGGACCTGTGTGGTGAGAGCCGGAACGGTCGTGCACGCACCGACGGCCGAAGCGCTCGGACTCGCACCTGCCCCCGAACCGCAACCAGATCCAGCAGATCCCCCGGCGGCGGAGCCGCCATCAGCAGATCCCCCGGCGGCGGAGCCGCCATCAGCAGATGCGGAGTCGGAGTCATGAGCACCGGAATCCTCGAATACCTGACCGTATTCGTCCTGGCTGGATTCGTCGGGATCGAGGTCATCAGCGCCGTACCGAGCATCCTCCACACCCCGTTGATGTCGGGGTCCAACGCCATCCACGGGATCGTGCTGGTGGGGACGATCATCATCATGGGCAGTGCCCACGGCGCGGTCCAGATCACGCTGGCCTTCTTCGCCGTGCTCCTGGCCACCCTCAACATCGTGGGTGGCTTCGTGGTCACCGACCGCATGCTCGAGATGTTCAAGGCCAAGCCGACCGAACGCCCGGCCAAGACTGATGACGTTTCCGCCGACGAGGCCAAGGGCGGCCCGACGGGCGGTGCCCGGTGACCCTCAACACGTGGATCGATCTGGTCTATCTGCTGGCCGCCATCGGGTTCATCCTGGCCCTCAAGGGACTGGGGTCACCCAAGCACGCCCGCAACGGCAACCTGCTGGCGGCGGCAGCGGCGGCCGTGGCGGTAGGCATGACGTTCGCCTACCCGACGGTCCGGGCCCATACGCTCAATCTCGTTCTGACCCTGGTGGCCATGGTCATCGGGGCGACAGTGGCCGTGCCGGCGGCCCGCAAGGTCAAGATGACGGCGATGCCCCAGATGGTGGCCATCTTCAACGGTGTCGGTGGTGGTGCCGCCGCCCTCATCTCCATGGTGGTCTTCCTCATCGAGGCGCCGGGGAAGCCGGCCGTCTACCGCATCGTCGAGGTGCTGTTCGGCGTCCTGGTCGGTTGCGTGTCGTTCGCCGGGAGCGCCATCGCCTTCGCCAAGCTGCAGGAGCTGATGACCGGCCGTCCGGTGACCTACCCGGCTCAGCAGGTGATCAACGCCATGGTGGGCGTGGCCATCGTGGGACTGGCGGTGGCCACGGTGGTGACGGCCAGCGTGCCCCTGCTGGTGGCCACGGCCATCCTGTCCCTGGTGCTGGGCGTGATCTTCGTCCTCCCGATTGGCGGGGCCGACGTGCCGGTGCTCATCTCGCTGCTCAACTCCTTCACCGGTCTGGCCGTGGCCGCCTCGGGTTTCACCCTGAACAACAACCTGCTGATCATCGCCGGAACCCTGGTGGGTGCCTCGGGAATCCTGCTCACCCGGATGATGTCCAAGGCTATGGGCCGCTCACTGGTGAACGTACTGTTCAGCGCCTTCGGCTCGGTGGTGACCGCGGCAGGCGGCGCCGACGGCACCGGTGAGACCCGCACCGTGCGTACAGGAACGCCCGAGGACATCGGCGTGCTGCTGGCCTACGCCCGCAAGGTGGTGATCATCCCCGGGTACGGCCTGGCCGTGGCCCAGGCCCAGCACACGGCCCGCGAGCTCGCCGACCTGTTGATGGAGCGGGGTGTGGAGGTGTTCTATGCCATTCATCCCGTGGCCGGCCGGATGCCCGGCCACATGAACGTCCTCCTGGCCGAGGCCAACGTCCCCTACGACGAGCTGAAGGAGATGGACGAGGCCAACCCCGAGATGGCCACGGCCGACGTGGCGCTCGTCGTCGGAGCCAACGACACGGTCAACCCGGCGGCCAAGAACACCCCCGGCAGCCCGATCTACGGCATGCCGATCATCAATGCCGACGAGGCGGAGAACATCGTGTTCCTCAAGCGGTCGATGCGGCCGGGCTTCGCCGGGATCGACAACGACCTGCTCTTCGACGACAAGACCACGCTCCTGTTCGGCGACGCCAAGGACACGCTGTCCAAGTTGGTGGCTGCGGTCAAAGACGCGTAGGGACCTGTCGCTCTGCGCCGTGGCGGGCGCTCGGGCGTCGTGACTCAGCTGACGGTGCCGACCTCGGTGGTGGCGTCCTGCTCGATGCTCACCTTGGCGAAGACCATGACCCCCTGGCTGGTGGGTCGGGTCGAGAGCACGGTGACATCCACCAACCCCTGGTCCACCAGGTGGGTGGCGTCGTTGACCACCACCATGTCGCCGTCGGGCAGGTAGCCGATGGCCTGACGGGGCTGGCGCCCCTCTCGAATGAGTTCCACCTCGATCCGCTCGCCGGGCAGGTGATCGGGGCTGAGGTCGTGGGCCACATCGCGCAGATCGACCACGGCAACGTCCCACCGGGCCGCCTCATCGACCACCGCACTGGAGCAGGTCCCCACTCGGAGACCCACCCGCCGGGCCACCGTCAGCAGTTTGATGACCATGTCGTCGACCTCGGGGACCTCGTCCCGGGCCACGTGCACGGGCACGCCCAGTTCGCGCAGGGCCTCGATCGACTCCAGCCCGCGTCGGGCGCGGCGTGAGCTGACCGGGTCGGGGGCCTCAGCCACCGCCTGGAGGTGGTCGATGACGAACTGGGGGATCACCAGGCCGCCGGGGAGCAGACCGTTGCGTCCCAGCACCATCAGATAGCGGTCCATGACCCCCGAGCCGTCCACGAGCAGGGCGTGGCCCTGGGGAGGCGCGGGTTGGGGCGCAAGGATACGGGACAGGCCGGCGGCGGCGATGATCTGTCGTCCCTTCACCGATCCGATCCTCCAGCCAAGGGTGGCCAGGACCCAGGAGACCACGGCCATGATGAGGAGGGTGAACCCGGAACGGGCCAGGAGCAGGATGGGTAGTCCCACCACCAGGCCGAGCAGCATGCCGGTGGTGGCGATGATCGAGGCGGCGAAGATCTCGCCGGGCGGGGTGTTCCGGAACATGAACACCGCGCGTTGGAGGCCGCGGTCGGCCAGTCTCCCGCCCACACCACCCAGGACATAGGTGATCGCGGCACCGAGCAACAGCCCGATGATCGGGGCGTGGGGACTGGTCTGGGTGTGGCGGCCGATCTCGAATCCAGCCGCCGAACCGGCCAGCACGAACAGGAGGCGGAACCCTTCGACGAAGAGCATGGGGTTACCGTCCCGCTCGGCTGCTGTGGATGGAAGACGACGTCATGGAGCCCAGTCTGGTTTCGCCACGGAACGCTGACCTGCAAGGTAATTGTCGGAACGCCAAGGTAAATCTTTAGTTACGCCCCTTTCGGCCAGAGCCCGGATCCTTTAGATTGGGCCCGTCGATGCCGAGAACTTCCTTGTGCATGGCATAAAACCGCATAAAGTGATAGCTTCACCACAGAGCGTGCGGTTGTTGCAGGCCGCCGCCGGCCACAGCGTCGGCAACCCCTCCTCGAGACCCCTCCCATGAACCCATTCCGCCGCCCATTCCTCCGCGTGCGTCCCGATGATGGTCCCACGCTGCACGGAGCCATCGTCGTGGCGGAGTCAGGTCATACCCACCCGGCCGATGACGGCACGACGCTGGCCTCCGGTGCCCAGGTCGACCTGGTGGCGACACCGGTGGGCATCATCGTTGCGTCCTCGACGGGCCCGGTCCGTCCGGTGCCGTCGCTGACGCCCTGGTCGGCCGTGGTGGGAGCCGGTGTCACCGGCCCGGCCGCCCTACCCGACGGGTCGATGGGCTACGTGGTCGAAGTCGAGTTGGTCGACGGGAGTGAGCTCGAAGGAGCCGTCCCGACCCGCTATGTGCTGGCCGCCACCGACGTCGGACAGTTCCTGGCCGCCATCAGCGTCGGGGCGTCGGGATCGCCGGTCCCGCCACCGAGCACCGCGGTCGGCCGCACCGTGGGGAAGATGGTGGGGGCCTGGGCCCTCGCTGCCGGCTGGGCGGCGTCACTCCGCCCTACGGGTGGGGATTCCCAGCACGGCCTGGGACGGCGGCGGGTCGGCCCGGTCGTTATCGGCCTGATGGCCCTGGTGTTGCTGGCCGGCAGCGGCCGGGGATTCGAGTCCGTGGCCGGTGGCGATCCACCGGGATCGACGGCGGCCCAAACCCACGTCCAGGACGTGGGCAACGGCCTGCAGGCCTCGCGCGTCCACGCCACCGTCAGTCTCCCGCCGGCGACGTCGACTCCCGCACCCGCCCCTCCGTCCCTGGCTGGGTCGGCACCCCTCCAGTCCCATGAGATCTTCGGCTACGCGCCGTACTGGACGCTGCCCCAGTCGAGTGGGTTCGACGTCAAAGACCTGACCACGCTGGCCTACTTCAGCGTGGACGCTAATGCCAACGGGACCCTCAATCAGAGCGGTGCTGGGTGGAACGGCTACGAGAGCCAGGACTTGGTGAACCTGGTGAGCCGCTCCCATGCCGCCGGCGACCGCGTCGTGCTCACCGTGACCTGCTTCAGCCAGAGCTCGCTCGACGCGATCACCTCGGACCCGAATGCCCCAGCGACGCTGTCCGCCGCGCTCATCGCCGCGGTCTCGGCCAAGAATCTCGATGGGGTCAACTTCGACTTCGAGGGGGAGGGGAGCGCGGACCGCAACGGCCTGACCTCACTGATCACCCAGGTGTCCAACGCCCTCCACGCGGCCAATCCTCACTGGCAGGTGACCATGGCCACCTACGCCAGTGCCGCGGGGGACAGCGCCGGGTTCTACAACGTGGCCGCTCTGGCCCCCGCCCTGGACGGCTTCTTCGTCATGGCCTACGACATGAACGACCGGTCTTCACCGAGCCCCACGGCACCGCTGGTCGGTGGGGGCTACAGCGACACGGAGGCGCTCCAGCAGTTCACCTCGGTGGTACCGGCGTCGAAGGTCATTCTCGGGGTTCCCTACTACGGCTACGACTGGCCTACGACGGATGGCACGAACACAGCACGTGCCACCGGCGGGGAGAGCCCGCTCAGCTACGCGGTCATCGCTGCAGCCGGTCATCCGACGTACTGGGATCCCACGACACAGACGCCCTGGACCGCGTACCAGGTCGGATCGCAGTGGCACGAGACGTACTTCGATGATCCGACGTCTCTGGCCCTCAAGGCCCAGCTGGCCAACTCGTTCCACATCGCCGGGCTGGGCATCTGGGCGCTGGGTATGGACGGGAACGATCCGGCCAATATGGCAGCGCTCCTCGGCAACGCCCCGCCGGCCAAGGACTACCAGACCGGGCCGACGGTCACCCTGCCCCCGGGAACCGGCTTCGCCACCTCGGCCGTGTGGAACTTCGTAACCGTCCCGCTCACGCCGGTTACGCCGCCGGCCTCCACCGGCGTCGCCCAGTTCGTGGGGACGGTCACGACATTGGCCACGACCTCCCCGGCGCTGGCCTGCCTGCAGAACGGACCGCCCCTCAACGTGTGGACCTTCTCCAACATGCCCGGCGTGGACGTGGTGGTGGCCCAGCCCCCGAACGACTGTGCCCAAGCCGTGTTCACGTTCGTGCCTCCGCCGACAGCGCCCTCGACCACGACCACGACCACGACGCACGTCGCCAACGACGCACCACCACCACCACGACCCCGACGACCACCACGACCACCACCACGACCACCACGACGACCACGCCGCCCCCCACGAGCACCACGACGACGGGGCCCTGACGCTCCTCGAACCGCTGGGCCGGGCCGCCCTCGACGGGCGTGCTCGCCCGACGGGCGAGCACGCGATGGGGGGCGGCTAATCTCTTGCGACATCCGGGGGTGTAGCTCAGCTGGTAGAGCGCTACGTTCGCAATGTAGAGGCCGAGGGTTCGAGTCCCTTCACCTCCACCACTAAAAGCCCACTTCAAAGGCCTAAAGGTGGATCCCCGGTAAGGTCACGTCTTCCGAAATCAGGCCTCCTGTGACCTTACGTGACCTTATCGGACCTATGCTTGGCCCCCGAAGGAGGAATCGGGATGGCGAGGCGACGCAGGAGTCGGGGGCTTCGAGGTGCCGGCACCATCGACCAGCTGCCCAGCGGACGCTGGCGGCTGCGCGTGCCCCTGGACGCGGGCGGAAGGGCCACCTACGGGACGTACGTCACGGAGGAGCTCGCCGCTGAGGCCCAAGCCCGATGGCAGCTCACCCACCTGCTGCCCGAGGACGATCCCCAGGATGTTGCCATCCCGGCCAGTGTGGCCGTCGGCGGGGTCCGCTGCGACGAGTGGTTCACGAGATGGCAGGAGGCCAAGAAGGCACGCGGTTCGCTCATGCGGGTCAACAGGAAGCGTGGCGGTGCGGAGTCCACTGCGGCCCGTGACCGTGCCTGCTGGTCGAAGTGGTGGTCCCCGGCTATCGGAGGGCGCTTACCGCATACGGTCACCCAAGCCGATGTCGGAGCGGTCGTGGACGCCATGGAACTGGCGGGACTGGCTCCCCTCACCATCAAGACCCATTGGGGAGTGATCAACGCCTTCTTCGGCTGGCTGAAGGACGAAGGCGTGCTGGCGGTGAGCCCGATCGCCAAGGCCTCCATCTCGGTGAATCCGGCGTTCGACCGCGTGCGAGACATCGTGGTGCCTGACTTCCGGTTCATCGACATGCTCTCGGCCCGGCTGGGTGACGGCCAGGACCGCCTGGTCTTCGAGTTGCTGTTGGGCACCGGGGGTCGCCGCTCGGAAGTGGCGGGCATGGTGGTCGGCGACGTCGACCTTGCTGCCGAACGTGTGTGGGTTCGCCAGCCGGTGGTCGAGGTGGAAGGTCGCCTGATACGCAACAAGACCCCCAAGGGCGGTCGCAGCCGAGCGGTGGTCGTCGGTCCGCAGTTGGCACAGCTATTGAGGGAGCACCTGATGCTGATGCACGCACCCGAGGCGGACACCCCGCTTCTGACCAGCGTCTCAGGCCAGAGCTTCCGATGGAACAACTATCTGGCCCGCCGTCTTCGTCCGATGATCTGCTCGACCGCCGTCCGGTGGGCCGTGGGCGAGCGCAAGCGACTCATCGCCGAGGGGCTGAGCCGCCAGGAGGCCACGGCGCAGGCGGTCGCCGCAGCGGATCGGCTGAAGGGCCTGACGCCGCACCACCTGCGTCATACGGCGGCAGCCTTGTTGTGGGCGGCAGGAGCCAGCGATATCGAGGTGCAACTGATCCTGGGCCATGCCGACGTCGAAACCTCGAAACGTCTCTACGCCCACCTGTTGGAGGGATCCCAGGAGAGCGCCGCCGCCCGGGTGGAGCAACTCCGCGAAGCTCGCCGGGTCATGTGACGAGTCGATCTCAGGTCTTGCTATCCGACGTTGACGACACGATGGCAAACGGGTGGGACGCGACCATCGTCACCCCGGTTTCGCCTTGTGGATGGCGAGAGCGATATCACGAGCTGCGCTCTTATTCCCCACGAACACGTGCGTCCTCCCGGCGCGGGTTCCAACAACCAAGCGACGATGGCGTCGGTGGGCACGATGCCGGAAGTCCTCCGATTGCTCATAGACACTATTGTAGTAGCTAACTACTTCATTCTGCATCTATAGCGCCGAAAGCGTCGGCGACGGTGGAATCGGTCAGCGCC
This sequence comes from uncultured Acidimicrobiaceae bacterium, assembly GCA_963738545.1. Taxonomy (GTDB): domain Bacteria; phylum Actinomycetota; class Acidimicrobiia; order Acidimicrobiales; family RAAP-2; genus Bog-756. Next base: position 6,295 of record CAVTXA010000003.1, on the reverse strand, counting down.
CTGGGTCGTAGCGCTTGATGATGTCGACGTCCGAGGTCGGGGTGCTCTCCGCCCCCGGGAAGCTTCGTACCCGGTCGTAGAGCGCGTGAATGCGCACCACCGGAGCGATGTCCTGGTACCAGTGGTGATGTTCGGAAGGATGAATCGGGGCGTGACCCCGGATGAACGGCGCACGGCGCAGTTCACTCCGCCGACCTCCAGGACGCGGTCGAGTTGCTCGAGCATGTCGTCCTGGTGATCGAGCTCGTCGGCCAACAGGTGGCGCAACTGATCGATCCGGTCGTAGAACTCGTCCGAGTACCGCAGGTCGATGGCGCTGACCCCACGAGACAAGTCGTCGAGCCGGGCGGTGATCCTGCGGGCGGTGACGGAGTTCCGGTCAAGCAACAGGGCCAATGTCCCCTCGTCCGCTTGACGCAGCACACGTGCCACATCGTCGATGGCCGCCAATCGCAAGGCGGACTGTTCCATGATCTCCTTGCCCGCTGTACCTCTGTCCCGTGCTGGGGTGACCGCGTCCTCGTGGCTGTACTGGGACGGCGAAAGGGCGTCCCACGTGAACAACAGGTCTCGGATGTTCGCCGAGGTTTCGGCCAGCAGGTCCAGGGAGTCGGCATCCTCCTCCGAGGGTGCAGGGTTATTGGCCGTGCTCACGCCCCGGCCCCCTTCGCTTGTGCCGCCAGAGGCTCCCTGTCCGAGGACTTCGCCCGATGAGTTGCCCTCGCTTCTTTCATCGTCTTGCCGATAGCGGTGGCGAACGTCTTGGCCGTGCTCGGGAGGGTGCGCACGAAGGAGGGGTCGAGCACGCCACCGGCCTTGTGATCGAAGATGCCATCCGCGCCGGCATCGGCATCCTGATCGGCGGGCTTCTGCAGGTTGGACGGTCGGGAGGCAGACACCGGCTGATCGGTCAGCTGGGTATCCCAGGCCCCGATGGCCGCGTACTGGTTGCCCAGGCCGGGGAACAGACTGTCCATCAGCACCAGCATCTTGTTCCAGGAGCCCACGATCTTCGATCGACGGCCGTCGATGGCCACGTCCACGATGAACTTGGCCGGGATCTCCGGTTGGTAGATGGGTGGGACGGGCTGGGGATGCCGGTCCAGGGTGGTCTCGCCCCAGTCGAACTGCGGCGTGTTGACAGCCGGCAGGTGAACCATGCTCAATCGAACGTTGCTGCCCTCGTGCAGGAGCTCGGCCCGGGTGGACTCGAAGAATCCACGACAGGCGAACTTGGACGAGCAGTAGGCGGACTGCAGCGGGATGCCCACGAAGGCCAGCGCGGATCCGACATTGACGATGTTGCCCCGGTTCCGGGGTCGCATCCGTGAGAGTGCAGCCATCGTTCCCCAGACCTGTCCGAGGAACGTGACCTCGACCGCACGTTGGAAATCGGCCGGCTTCACGTCCTGGAGGGGAGCGAACACGGTGGTCATGGCGTCGTTCACCCAGACGTCGATGGGACCCAGCTGCTCCTCGACCCGGGTGGCAGCGGCGTCAATGTCGGCATAGCTGGACACGTCGACGGGCACGACGAGGGCTCGGCGTCCGGCCGCTTCGACCTCCTTGGCGGTTGCCTCAAGCCCGGCACTCCCTCGAGCCAACAGGGCCACGTCGAAGCCGCGCTCGGCGAAGGGCGCGGGCGCTCGCCCGACCGACGCCGGCAGATGCTCCTGTTACTACGGCAATTCTCTCAGTAGCCATCGCCTCTCCTAACCGGTATCTGGATTGAGCCCCTCAACTGTTCCTAACGACATCTATTGCACTGTGCATGTATCTCCAAACATGAAATTCCGGCGTACGGATCAGAAGGTTGGGGGTTCGAATCCCTCCGAGCGCACTCGAAATTCGAGGCGTAGTCCCTGGTCAGGGGACTTAACTCGGCAGCGGGCCAAAAGTAGGGATCCACAGGTGACCCTACTTATGACCTATTTTTGGCCCGATGGGCGCCTGGGGCGAGGGATCGTCGCGGGAGAAGCATCCCGGGGTGTTCGAGATCCGTGTCGCTGTGGGTGTCGACCCGGTCTCCGGTCGCACCGTCCAGTCCAGCGGTCGTTCTGGTTCCATGGATCGCTGGAGGACGCCGAGGAGCGTCGTCGTGAACTGGCCGCCCAGTTCGCCGAGTACCGGTCCATCCGGCGGGCCGCACCCTCCCTGACCGTCGGCGAGCTGCTCGAGCGGTGGGTGGCGGCCCAGCACGAATGGCGTCCGTCCACCTGGGTCGGGGTCCGACCGAACGTCAAGGCGCTCAGCGCCGATCCATCGCCAAACGGCGGGTGGCCACCCTGCGCCCGGAGGTGGTGCGGGTGACCATGGCCCGATGGCGGGACGCCGGGGCCGGGGTGTCCGTCGTCTCCGGCCGCTTCCGGGTGCTGCGCTCCGCCGTCGGTTGGGCCCAGTCCGAATCGATCATCGACCGGAACCCGATCCGGGACATGCGGGGCCCGCCCCGGCCGGGCACCCGCATGAACGTCCCCGAACAGGATGTCCTGGCCCTACTCCGCATGTCGGAGGTGTTGGCGGAGAAGGCTGAGGCGGCGTTCGACGATTCGGCGGGCTCACGAAAATCACTCCACAAGGCCGAACAGGTCCGACTGCTGACCCGGCTGGCGGCAGACTCCGGTGCTCGTCGGTGAGAGTTGGCTGCGTTGAAGTTCGGCGACCTGGACGGGCGAACCAGTGGCGCAGGGCGCCGGCGGTGAGGCGCCGTTGGTGGTCGATGGCCGACCTGGTCGGGGTCAGTCTCCACCGGCTGCGCCATTCCGTGGCCACGTTCCTCGTCGGTCGCGGCGAACTCCTCCGGGCCCGACACCGGCTCGGTCATCGCGATCCCTCGACGACGTTGCCCAACTACGCAAACGCCCTTCCCTTGGAGGATGGCGAGGTGGCTGACGACATCGATAGCATGCTCTCCTGGCCGGTTGCCCCCGTCGCCACCCGGACCGGGGTCGCACCTGGAGAAGACTAGACACGACACCCTTACTGGTCCCGACGAGCTGGTGCTCGGAAATGGAATATGGCCCGGCTAGAGCTTCCGGGCCTTGGGCAGGAGCTCCTCGGCCGCCCATCTGATGAAGTCAGGCTGGTGTTCGCCACCCACCTGTACCAGGGCCAGATGGGTGAAGCCGGCATCGGCGAACTTGCCGATGGCCTCCAGGTGGCGGTCCACGTCGGATCCGCAGGGGATCTGGTCGGCCACGTCCTCCTCGGTGACCGATCTCCGAGGCGGCGGCGAAGCCGGCCGTTCCCGGGAGCTCGGCGTTGACCTTCCAGCCACCGGCGAACCACCGGAACTGTTCGTGGGCCCGCCGGCGGGCCGCCTGCTCGTCCACGTCGAAGCTCACCGGCACCTGCCCGTACGACGGCTTGCCCGCCCCGCCGGCTTCGGCGAACGAGGCCAGCAGTTCGGCCTTGGGCTCCACGGCGATGACCAGGTCGGCCAGCTCGCCGGCGATTGACGCCGACTGCGGCCGGACACGGCGATCCCGATGGGCGGCGCCTGCTCAGGGAGGTCCCACAGCTTGGCCGAGTCGAACTCGAAGTGGCGGCCCCGGTGCCGCACGTAGCCGCCCGTCGAACAGGTCCCGGATGATCTCCACCGCCTCGACCAGCATCTCGTGGCGGGTGTCGGCACTCGGCCAGCCGCCGCCGACCACATGTTCGTTGAGGTTCTCGCCGGCACCCAAGCCCGAGGGTGAACCGTCCGTCGGAGAGCAACTGGACGGTGGCCGCCTTCTGGGCCACCACCACCGGGTGGTAGCGCCGGATCGGGACAGGTCACGTAGGTCATCAGCGGGATGGTCGAGGTGGCCTGGGCGGCCGCGCCGAGGACCGACCAGGCGTAGGGGGCATGTCCCTGCTCGTCCAGCCAGGGGAAGTAATGGTCGGAGATCACCGAGTAGTCGAACCCGGCCTCCTCGGCCAGGACGAGGTCCCGCACCAGTTCCTTCGGGCCCGACTGCTCGCACATCATCGTGTACCCGATCTTCATAGCTCGGCGCTACCCGACCACGAATCCAGCAAACGGGTGCGATCCGCGCCCATGATGGAAAGCGACCAGGGGCGAGGAGCAGCTCAGGCTCGTGGTCCAGAGGATTCTTCGAGCGCCACCCCTGGAACGAGACCCTTCCCTTGAGGCGCCCCGGGGCTTCCTTGTTTCTTACCCGAGCACTGGCTCCCGGGTTTCAATCGCTCATCAAAGCCCGCCATGTCTTCACTCCCAGCCTGCTCGAGCAGGAGGATCAGAATCTGTTCGGAGGTGCCATCAACGGTGGCACCTCGCAGATCCACCAGCAACTCATGTTCCGTCCCGTTCCCGGCTGGGGACGTCCCGAGACGCCGGTAGCGGGACTCTTTCTGGCCTGGCCTCGGCGCACCCTGGCGGCGGAGTCCACGGTGGCCCCGGGGCCAATGCGGCCCAAGCCGCGTTGCTCCCTTTTCCCGGGATGCGCTCCCGGCTATTCGGCCACGGATCTTGGGGACCGGGCCGGTCGGATCAGGGTGGATGGAGGCCGGCCGACAATGGGGCTCGTCCAGGGGCACTGGCCCTGCAAAGTACCGACTCGAAGTAAGCCCCTACCGCCCTGCGCTCCGGTTCTATTCGCCCAGCGAGACGGCGTGGCCGAGAGGTCGGTTACGCCCCGTCAGTGGAAATGATTGGCCTATGGCAAGAGTTGGTCTCTGTCTCGGAGCAGGAGGGCTGGTGGGCCAGGCCTACCAGGCCGGGGTTCTGGCCGCGCTGCATCTCGATCTCGGATGGGATGCTCACGACTGGAACTGGTGGTCGGGACCTCTGCCGGCGCCGTTACCGGCGCGATGCTCCGATTGGGCGTCGCCCCGTTCGATCTGGCCTCGTGGGTGTTGGGACGCCCCTGGGAACCGGACCAGACACTCTTGGACGGTTTGGCTGCTGTCCGCCACGATCTGCCGACGCTGAGCGTGCGAACCTTTCTGCGGCCGTGGAGAATGCCACCGGTCAGGGTTTGGATCTCCGCTCTCAGCAGGCCGTGGTCTCTTCGTCCCCTGACCATCTTCTCCTCCATGCTGCCCGTAGGCAGAACGGCCATGGAGGAGCTCGTGACCCACCATCTGGGTGGGGCCATGGACGAGGTTTGGCCAAATGGCCTTCGGATCTGCGCCACACGGCTCGGGGCGGGCTCTCGGGTTGTCTTCGGCCAACAAGCTGACGAGCCGGTCCGACTTTCTTCGGCTATCGCCGCGTCGTCCTCAATCCCGGGATACTTCGCCCCGGTGACCATCGGCGGGGAGCAGCTTTCTGGACGGCGGCATCTACTCGCCCACTAATGCCGACCTGATGGTCGCCGAGCACCTCGATGTGGCGATCGTCGTATCTCCCATGTCGGGAGGTGCCGCGCAGGCCGACCGATTGTTCCGGCGATTCGCCCGACGAAGGTTGCGATCCGAGATCCCGTGCTCGAGCGAGCCGGAACGAAGGTGATCCTGTTCGAACCGGGACCGAACAGTTCCCGGGCCATGGGGATCAACCCGATGGCCACCGGTGGCCTCGATGGCGTCCTGCGAGCGGCGTTTTTCGAGGCTGGCGCGTCAGCCACGGAACCAGAGGTACGTCGTCTCCTCCAATCGAGGTCCCCGGCAGGCCTAAATCCGCTATTACATGCCCCCATTAGGCCTTGTCCTCGTGGGCGGTTGGCACACGTGAGCCACCTCCGCCGCTCGACGGTTTCCGTCATACGAGTAACGGGAATAGAACCGGCATACTCAACTTCGGCCTCTCACAGCCGTTGCCCTCGTCCGGGCGCTTACCCTGTCGCCAGCCGAGTCGTCCACGAACTTTCGGCCGGCCAAGTTGTTGGAGGCCATTCAACTTCACGTGGTTTGGCGGGTTGGGGACCACGACGCCATGGCGGCTGACATTGACTGGAGAGCGCCTGTCGCTGGCGCAGGAAGATGTAGTGGACGTGCCCTCCTTCTTGGGACTCGCCCCGCACCTTCTCGGCCTTCCTCGGCCGTAGGGGCCGCTGCCCAAGTTCATCCCCGGCCGTGGTTAAGGGCAGGCGGACGAGATCAGGGGCACGTGTCCGCCAGTTATCGGGCGAGCTGCGTCAGCGGGGTGGCGTTGAGCTGGAGAAGGATCTCTCGGACGTCGCGGAACACCATCAATGCTCCGGCCTCGCTCAGCTCGTGCCGACTGAATCCCCCGGACTCGACGGCGATGCAGGCGACGCCTGCCGACTGCGCCGCCTCGACGTCCCACGCGCTGTCGCCGATGGCCATGGTGCGAGCCGGATCCAAGCCCACCGAGTGCATTGCGGTG
>CAVTXA010000002.1:0-477021 GCA_963738545.1 uncultured Acidimicrobiaceae bacterium | reverse complement strand
CCACGCCTGATCCTTGATGGATCGATAACGGCTGATCTTGGACACGGTAACGCCTGATCCTTGTCGTAGTAACGGCTGATCCTTGACACTCCGGCCCCACCGGCCTCCGCTGTTTGCAGTGAGAGGAGGTGGGCCGAGTGTTCATGGAGCTGAGCAAGGTGCAACAGCGTTACGACGCCGTCCTAGGCGTCATTCGAGATGGCCTCACCGTGACCGAGGTGGCCGAGGCCTGTGGCGTGAGCCGACAGAGCGTGTATTCCTGGCTGAAACGCTATGAGGAGGGTGGACTGGATGCCCTGGCTGAGCAGTCCCATCGCCCCAAGTCCTGTCCCCACCAGATCGCACCGGTGATCGAGGCCCGCATCCTCGAGATGCGTCGCCAACACCCGAGGTGGGGCCCCATCCGGCTGGTCCACCAGCTGGAGCGGGAACGGAAGAAGGACGTCCCCTCCCACATGGCCATCTATCGGGCCCTGGTCCGCCACGACCTGATCGAGCCCAAGGCCATGCGCAAGAAGCTCCCCACCTACAGACGTTGGGAACGGGGACGGCCCATGGAGCTCTGGCAGATGGACATCGTGGGCGGCGTCCTCTTGGAGGACGGCACCGAGTGCAAGGTCCTCACCGGGGTGGACGACCACTCCCGGTTCTGCGTCTGCGCCGGCATCATGGTCCGGGCCACGGCCCGACCGGTCTGCGGGTTTCTCGGACAGGCTATGGAGCGCCATGGCGTTCCCGAGGAAATTTTGACGGACAATGGCAAGGTCTTCACCAATCGATTCGGCCTGAAGCCCACCGAGGTGCTCTTCGACAAGATCTGCCGGGAGAACGGGATCAAGCACCGCCTCACCGCCCCCGCGTCCCCCACCACCACGGGAAAAGTAGAGCGGTTCCACCGGACCTTCCGACAGGAGTTCCTGGCCGGGCAGATCTTCCCCAGCCGGCGCGTCGCCCAGAAGGCCCTGGATACCTGGGTCGAGGAGTACAACAAGGACCGACCCCACCAGAGCCTCGGCATGCTCACCCCGGCCGAGCGCTTCTATGTGGGACGAGGCGAGGACTCGCCGATGCCACCGCTCGATCTGAGCCGACTCCGTGAGGATCGCTTGGGTGACGACTGGGTCTCCCGGACCGTCTCCACGGTGGGCACCATCTCGGTGTCCAACCAAGTGCTCAGTGCGGGCAAGTACCGGAGTGGGGAGATCGTCGATGTCCGGGTGACCGAGAAGCTCCTCGAGGTCTGGTCAGGGAATGAGCTGATCAAGACCGTGCTGCGCACATCGAAGGGGGTGGTGCGGAAGAAGCGAGCCGAAGTCCACTAGAAATATTGAATCGGAGTGTCAATCATCAACCGTTACTGATCTGACAAGCTTCACCCGTTACTGCACACCGGCTCCCTGTGATGTCGCGAGACATCGCGGACAGCTGAACCCACACGAGCGTAGTACCAGCCCCTAGGTCTGGGGCTGGTACTCGCGTGTGGGGTCCAAGGTGAGATGCCTGATCAGCTCTCCGTCGAAGGTCACGACACGGACATCTAGATCGGCGACATAGAGGTGGATTCGGATCCCTGGCAGCGTCCGATGCCGAGCTAGAGGAGCTTCGAGTCGTGGCGCAAGGGTGACTGAAGCTTCGCAACTGCCGTAGATGTCAGGTACCAGCCGACCTGTCACCCCGACAGGGTGCTGACTCGATGGATTTCGGCTCGGTCCACCTGGGCCCGACAGTTGACGCAAGTTTGTTAGCTACTACAATGATTAGTATATGATGACTAAGACCAGACCGGTCCAGGTCCGACGGGACTTGATAGTCGATGCCGTGCTGAGTGCCAGTCGGGTGCTTGTCGCCGTGGCCGCTCGTTCTCTGGGAGACGTGGCCGAGGAGGTGACGCTCACCCAGTACCGCACCCTGGTTGTTTTGGCATCTCGCGGACCTCAGAGCTTGGCCGCACTGGCCGAAGCAGTGGACGTGACACCGCCGACCGCCACTCGAATGTGTGATCGCCTGATCCGGAAAGGTCTGATCGTGCGCCGTCACGACCGGGGTGACCGACGCCTGATTCGTTTGACATTGGCAGAGAAAGGGCACGCGCTGGTAGCTGCAGTGACCGATCGAAGACGTGTAGAGATCGCCCGGCTGCTGGAAGCCATCCCGTCAGAACAACAGGCGGCCCTGGTTGATTCGCTGCAACGTCTCACCGCCGCAGCCGGTGAGGTACCCGAGCAGGACTGGTCAACGGGATGGGATCTGTAGATGGGGTGGCCCCCCATATGACTGTCTTTCGTAGGACCTCCTGGCGGGCCGTCATGGCACGTTCTTCCCGATGGCTGGGTAATGCGTCCTATCTGCAGAAGTGGCTGATCCTTGGTGTCCTTATCGGGACGATGGCCGGAATAGGTGCGGTCGTCTTCTACGAGGCTCTGCTTGCCTGCACACACTTCTTCCTGGGGACGTTGGCCGGCTACCACGTGCCAACACCGGCTGGCGAGGGTGGGCACGGAGCCTCGGCGTCATTTTCCCGACCTTGGGCGCTGCCTCTCGTGGTCGGCCTCGGCGCCCTGCTCGGGGCAATCCTCGTCTTCAGGTTCGCGCCGGAGGCGGAGGGCCACGGTACCGACGCGGCCATCTCGGCCGTCCACCACAACCCCCGGGGCATTCGCTTCCGGGCGGTGATCGTCAAGATCGCGGCGTCCGCCCTCACTATCGGCTCAGGTGGTTCGGGAGGTCGAGAGGGTCCGACCGGTCAGATCAGCGCTGGATTCGCCTCTCTACTCGCCCGGGAGTTGGACCTCAGCCCGGCTGACGCTCGCATCGCCGTGGTCACCGGCATCGGATCCGGCATTGGGGCCATCTTCGGCGCCCCACTCGGTGGCGCGGTCCTGGCCACAGAGATCCTCTATCGGGACGACTTCGATGCCGAAGCGCTGCTCCCGAGCTTCGTAGCGTCACTCGTCGGCTATATCATCTTCGGTACCGCTATGGGCTTCACGCCCCTCTTCGGCTTCGCTGGCAGTTACCACTTCTCCGATCCGACCCATCTGGTGTGGTTCGCATTGATAGGGGTACTGGGGGGACTCATCGGTCTCCTCTACGCCAAGGGCTTCTACGGAATCTCGGACCTATTCGGACGGATGCGGATCCCCCGTTGGGTCAAGCCGGCCATCGGCGGAGTCCTTGTGGGTCTCATCGCCTTGGCTATCCCTGAGGTGTTGGGCACGGGCTACGGATGGATCCAGCAGGGACTCGGTCACCAACTCTTGACACTGCCGTTGTGGATCGTCCTGATCCTCCCGTTTGCCCGTATCCTGGCCACCGGCCTCTCCATCGGCTCAGGAGGCTCGGGAGGCATCTTCGGCCCCGGGATGGTGATCGGCGCGTTCATCGGGGCCTCGGTCTGGCGACTCTTCGAGCCGCTCGTCCCCTCTATGGGCCACGATCCGGCGCCCTACGTGATCATCGGGATGATGTGTTGCTTCGGCAGCATCTCCCGCGCACCGTTAGCCGTCATGTTGATGGTGGCCGAAATGACCGGAAGCCTGTCCATCCTGGGTCCGGCCATGATTGCCGTCGGCCTGGCGTGGTTCATCGTACGCCGGAGCGACGACACCATCTATCGAAGCCAGTTGAAGACCAGGGCCGACGCCCCCGCCCGGCGGCTACTGGTGGGCATGCCCGTCCTGGCCAACGTGCCGGTCTCCGAGGCTATGGTGCCCCCTCGCCTGGTGATTGCCGGTGGAACCTCGGTCACCATGGCTCAGAATGAACTCAGGCAAGAGGGACTTACCGGAGCTCCTGTCGTAGACAGCCACGGTCGCTTCGAAGGGACGATCTCTCTGCACAGCCTGCAAGCAAAGGGGTTGGCTCCCGACCATCGCGTGGAGTCGCTGGTCGACGTGTCGGCGCCGACGGTAGCAGATTCGGCCCACCTCGATGTCGCTCTTGACGCCATGACCACGTCCACCCAGCACTGGGTGTCGATCCTCGATACCGAGCGGAGGGTGCTCGGGACTATTGCCACCTCAGACCTGGTACGGGGTTACCGGTTAGGACTCCTTGCCAGCCTCCAGAAGATGAGTGCAGATGGTGATGCGGACAGTTCCGACCGGATACTGGTCCGCGCCGGGTCCCCGCTGGCAGGACGGACCCTCCGCTCAGCGGGCCTGCCCATCAGCATCATCGTGACGACCATCCAGAGGGATCGAGATCTCGTTGTGCCCAATGGGAGCACGATGCTCGAAGCTGGCGATGAGCTGGTACTGATCGGTACCTCTAGCGACATCGACGGCATCAGAGCCATTGCGTCTGGTGTCGATGACCCGTGCGGCGACTCCGTCCATCCCGACGCCAAGCTCACTCTGCCGATGAATGCAACGGCCAAAGAGAGGAGGCCATGATGCCCGACGCCAGAAAGGCAAGGTTGGACGTGATCGACGGCAAACTGGGGTTCGATGAGTCCGTCATCATTGACGTCCTCGCACTGCTCTTCAAACCTGGCGGTGGCCTGAAGAGGCGGGAGGCCGAGGGATCCCTGGTTCTCACCGACCGCCGTCTCATTTTCGGTACGGCGAAGCACGGCATCCTGGTCGACCTGTCGATGAAGGAGATCGATGGCCCAGTGACGTTCCGTTTTCGCTACATGATGGCCCACCTGCTCGTCCCGACCGACCCGGGAATCACCCATACCTTCGTCGTCAACAAGTCCGCGGCCCGGGACATCACCTTTGCCGTCAACGCGCAAGCAGGATCATGAGAGCAGTAGCGACGGACGAACGGCGTATATGGTGACACTTGGTCCGCGATCCTGAATCGCTGGCCAGATGCGTCAAGGCAATCCATCCTCGCCTGTCGGGATTCAAGAGCAGCTCTATCTCGGGATCCTGTCGACGACCAAACCGTCGACAGCGAAGAGATCCGAGGCTACGAACCATCGGTGAGTTTGAACTGCACGGGGAAGCGTCTCGGACTGCAGAAAGGGCGCTTTTCCTCGGATGGGTGCCAAGCTCGGGGATCGACACCCCTGATCAGAAAAGGAGGTGTGTTGATGGAAGGCCCATATGGTCGGCGTGCTGCATCCCTTGGCAGATCCCGGAGTACCTGATGCACGTCGTCGATTACGTCATCTACAGCCTGTGGATCGTCTTCTGGTTGGCGTGGCTGGCGGCTGCCTCGAGAGCCAAGCGGGCGGCTTCGTCACGAATGGGACAGTTCGTCGGCTTCAGGCTCGGCACATTGTCATCGTGTACTTGATCATTCGCTTCGGTGTTCTGAAGGGTCACCATGCCATCGTGAGCAGCCCCGTTCTCCAGGGCATCGGGTTGGTGCTGTTCTTGATGGGATTGGGCCTCGCCGTATGGGCACGAGTCCATCTGGGGCGGAATTGGGGTACCCCGATGTCCGAGAAAATGGATGCAGAGCTGGTCACGACCGGTCCATACCAGTACATCCGGAATCCCATCTACTCGGGCATCATCCTCGCCGCTATCGGAACATCGGTAGCCATTAGCTGGTATTGGCTTGTCGCCGCGGTCTTGATGGGCGCCTATTTCGCCTACAGCGCAAACGTCGAGGAGCAAACCATGCTGCGCCCCTTTCCCAGCACCGATCCGGAATACAAGCGCTCGACCAAGAAGCTCATTCCCTTTATGTTCTGAGGCGTCAGTCGGCCAGCCGAAAGGTTATGCGTCATGAGAGCGCCGGCATCCCGACCATGGCCCGGAACTCGTCAGTCGTATTCGTGACCGGGAAGGGCTCACTCGGCACCTCGAGGCCCAGCCGGTCGCAGATCGGATCCCACCCGTCCGCCGGCGACCACTCCAGCAGCCGATCGGTCGGAACGCCTTGTCGGACCGCTTCATTGTGCCGCTCGTAGGCATCCATCATGGCAGTGGGATCCTCGAATGAGTTGCTGAAGCGATCGCCGAGGAGCTGAACCACAGCACCCATCCACGGCGCCAACTCCGGCGGAACTTGGTCGAACGACTGAAAGATGGTGTTCGACGCGCTGCGATACCAAGATTCCGGATCCCGGACCGAAAGCAACACGAGCGCGTTGGGATTGGCCGCTGACAGCTCGGGCCAGAATGAACACCCAGGCCAGTCGACCAGCGACACATACCCAGCCGGCATCGTGGCCCAGTCAACCGGTCGACCTTCGATGGCGTCGATCCAGCCTGGAACCTGGTCCGGATCTCCCAGGACCTCAATCATGTGATGACAGGGGCCACCCAGCAACATTTCGAAGGCGATCTTTAGTGAGTGGGTACCGGTACGACCCACTCCTGCACCTACAACCTTCAACGTCATTCCGATCCGCCGATCTCTTGTGAACGTCACTCCTGCCGTGACCATACCCGCCTTCGGCTGCTTCGGCATCCAGACAAAAAAGGGAGGAGTACTTGACAATTCAGACTGTGTCTGACGGTGTAGCGCTTCGAGGATCTGTTGTGTCGCAGCAGGATCCTGCGAATGGACCAGAGCCCGCTTTACTGTCGGGCATGATGCGACCAATCAGGTCTCTGTCGTCAGCGTCGTCTTGGCATAACTCCGCTCAGTCGCATGGTCTTTCGTTGATCGATGCAGTGCCACGGACCCGTCCTTGCACTCGCCCCCGTGCCGGTCCAACGTGGCCGCCGATCCGATCACCAACGCCACGATGCCATCGATGCGGTAGCGGAATGAGGGTGTGAAGGCCACCCCGTAGGCCGTGGCCAGTACCAGCATCGAGACCAGCGGCCAGATCACCTGGCGGCGCCGGCGCAGGAGCCGCAGGCCGGTGACGCCGTGGGCCAGCAGGATCCAAGTACCGGCGGCCGGCACGGTTCCGGTCCACGACAGATGGCTCATCAGCACCTCGCGTTTCGTCACTAACCCGGATACCCGAGCGACCACAACCACAGGACCCGAAGCGGGAGGACCGCGTCCAGCCGGGACAGGTGGGACCACAACGAGTCCCTCGGCGGCGATGATGGTCCCGAAGACAGGGTTGCCCACGTTGTCGGTACTCTGCCTGGCATGGACCCCGCCACGGCCACCAGTCCATCCAGCACGATGCCGATCACACCAGCCGCGGGGAGGACCAGGTCGGCCTCCATCGCCGCCTTGGCGTCGAACCGCACCCCTTGCAGCAACTGGCCCGGTTCCATCAGCGTGCCTGTAAGCCAGCAAGCCTCAAGACCCCATCAGAGCGGGTTCCGAGCTGGGTGGACGGCCGGGAGCCGGAGAGGTCAGAGAGACGCTCATGGGCGTTCGCTTGCTCGTATCCGATCGACCAGGCCACGGACCTCAGCCACGGAGAGCCGGATGGTCAGATGCTTGGCGGTGCTCCGCTCCCCCGCGACCACATCAGTGACGGCCCGAAGGTGATCTTCGAGGGCCTCCCCACCGGCATCAGAGAGCGGTTCACCGGAAGCCGCTTTGGAAGCCATGGCCCTGCATCGACCTGGACCGGACTGGAGTTGAGGAGCACAACGGGTCGACGTCGCCTGTCCTGGAATTCTTGGAACGCCCTGCACGGGGAATGGAGCATCAAGTTCGGCGTCAGGCTCGCCGATGGAGAGACCATGTCTTTCGGGAGCCATCTCCGCTCGGCGCAAGATGGGAGTTCAGACGATGATGGGTTCACGCTCATCGAGCTGATGGTCGTCCTACTGGTGATCGCCATCCTCCTGGCCATCGCCATCCCGACCTTCCTCGGGACCAGCAAGGCCGCCAACGACCGAGGAGCGCAGCAGAATCTCAACACCGCCCTGGTGGAATCCGACAGCGTGTTCCAGACGAACAGCCAATCCTTCGCCCTCGGTACCACCGCCCAGTACCAGTCGTTCGGTGCCTACATGGCCACGTCGCTCGCCAGCAACGAACCGGCGCTGGGCTTCGTCACCACGAACTCAACCAGCCCGTCCAAGATCTCGGTGTCGGTGTCCGGTGGAGGCAACGGGATCGTCTTGGCCAACAGGTCGCCGTCAGGGGACTGCTGGTATTCCATCGACAACTCTCGGGCCATCTCAACGACGGTGAACGGGGCCGTCAAGCTGAGGCCGTATGGCACGGGCACCGCCACGGCAGCCCAGACGCTCAGCCCCAAGACCGGCACTGCCACAGCAGTGGCGATCGATTTCCCGGTGACCGCGGGCAATTACTACGCAGAGGTGTCCGGTGATACCACCGTGACGGACTGCAGCGCCTCGAATCCCGCCATCAGGGGCACGACCGCCAAGTACCAGCTTGCCCAGTCCAGCTTCCCGAGCTGACCCTACGGAGAAACCCCAGCTCAGCACCCGCCGAGCCTGGGGTCGGTCGGCTCGTACCCTGCCGGAAGGCTCGGTCGCAGCCCCAAGAACTCCGGCGCCGGCCAGCACGGTGGCAGCTTCGAGAATCAGGGTCATCGTTCCAGCGATACCTGGTCAGACGACGCGGTAACCCCCGCTCCATTTCATCCACCCTGACGGATTTCACAAACCGCTCTGAGTTCTTCCTGTCGTCGCGACAGTGAGCAGTGACCTGGAGCTGTCAGTTCACCGCGGCCGCCGCCGCCGGGACCAGGCCGACCACGTCTCGTAACCGCCGTCGAGGCTCCTGGCCGTGATCCCGAGCTCCTGCATGAGTGCGGTCGCCGTATGTCCTCGCTGACCCACCTGGCAGTAGACCACGACCGGTCCATGCCCCAGGGACTTCAGATGGTCACGGAGCAAGTCGACGGGGAGGTTGACCGAGCCTTCGATGGCACCGGCGGCGTGCTCCTCGGCCGTCCGCACGTCGACCAACGGCCAGCCCTGGTTGACCAGCGATGCCAGCTCTGCGGGCCCGACCACGTCGCAGTCCCCACTGAGGATGTTCTCCCCCATGTAGCCGAGGAGGTTGACCGGATCCTTGGCCGAGGAGAAGGGAGGGGCGTAGGCCAGCTCCAGGTCGGCCAGCTGGGGGGCCGTGAGCCCACCGGCCATGGCCGTGGCGATCACGTCGATCCTCTTGTCCACCCCGTTGCGGCCCACGATCTGGATGGTTCCGTCCTCGGGATCGAAGATCAGTTTGGCTGCCATCCGTGTGGCTCCCGGGTAGTAGGTCGCGTGGTCGAACGGGTGGGAGTGGATGGCCCGGAAGGGTCGACCGGCGACCTGGAGTCTCCGCTCATTCCACCCGACGGTGGCAGCCACGATGTCGAAGACCTTCACGATCGACGTGCCCAGCGATGCCACCTCGTGCGAGGGGCGTCCGGCGATGTGGTCGGCCACCCGTCGGCCCTACGGTTGGCCACGTTGGCCAGCGCGATGAGCGACGTTGAGTGCGAGACCGCATCCGGCTTCTCGACCGCGTCGCCCACGGCGTAGACGTCCCGATCGCTCGTCTGGTTGGCGTGGGTTACCGCCAGTCCACCCTCCGGTCCGAGTTCCAGTCCAGCCAGTTCGGCCAGCCGGACGTCCGGGCGGACGCCGACGGCTCCCACCACGAGGTCGGCCGGAAGGACCCGACCGTCGGACAGGGTGACCGAACGCTCCCCGACCGAGGCCACCGACGCACCAGCTCGACCCGGACACCATGTCCCACCAACTCGTCACTGACCAAGACGGCCAGCTCGGAGTCGAGCGGGGTCAATACCCGCCAGCCACCCTCCGCTGAAGGGGCGTGAGTCGGTGTTGCCACCTGACTACTCCGGGGTCGGGCGAGAGGCCGGTGCTCGACGAAATGGAGTTGACCGCCGGGAGGCGTTCACCGAGGGTCTTTTGGCTCGGTCGGCCGGCGAATTCACGTCCCTGGCTAACGGTGGTGGGCGAACGGGGGCACCGCAGCGTGAGGGAGGATGACCCGATGCGTGATGGCCCGATACAGGCCCCGCTGCGAACGAAGCATCGACGAGCCCACCAACAATGACCACTCCCCAGGGGTTGCGGCTCCTCTCCTCCAGGATCAGCGTCGCAAGTGACACTCCGCACGCCCCGGCTGCGGCGATAGCCAGAGCGCGCTGTGCCGGGTGTTTGGCCAGGCAGGCGGCGGCGATGTTCACTGCAGCAACAATGATCAGGAATGAACGGGCCTGACCGAGGCTCAGGCGGGCGGCCTCAGCCAGGACATAGGAGTTGGAGGCCCGCGCGTCGGCGCTACAGGCCCCTGATCGACCACTCATCGATGTTGACGTCCCCGGCTGCCTCGATGAATGCGGGAAGGACTTCAGCGAGTTGAGACTGGGTCGACGACGGCAGTCGGACGAGAATGTTCCGAAAGAGGTCGCCTCGCCGTGTCGCGATCTTTTCGAGCAGTTGGCGTCCCTTTGCCGAGACCACGAGCGAGATCGAACGCCGATCCGTTCCGCGCCGACGCGAGATCATGCCTTTGGCAACGAGGCGATCACAGAGCACGGTCGTCGTCGACGGCGTCACCCCGAGAGATCGAGCGAGGTCGGCCGGTCGTTGGCTCTCTCGGGAAGCCAGCAGGGCCAGTGCTCGATACTGCTGGATCGAGACCTGCTGGTGGCCCTCGCCGGCCAGGGAGTCGGCGGCAATGGCCACGAAGATTCGGCCCGCTCTAATCAGGTCCTCGAGGACCTGATCGGACGGAAGCTCTTGGAGCACGATTCTCCTTTCAACAGGGGGACGGAATTCGAGTCGCGTCCAACCCTACTAGTGGCCGAATAGTTGTTGTCTTCTAATAGTTAGAGTAATCTAACTAGCTATCAGACCCTGGCCGGGTCACCGTGGCGGCGATTGGAGGATGAGCGTCATGTCGTATCCATCAACGGGCACCATGGACCCGGCACCTGTGGTGCCGCCGCCGGCAGGCAAGAAGCGAGGGTGGGTGGTACTCGTGGCACTCGTCGTCGGCCTCGCCGGTCTCGGCGTCGGGGCCTATGCGGTCGCGGCAATGCCGGCCAAGACGTCAGGCCCGACCGGAGCGACTGGCCCGACGGGAGCGACTGGGCCTCAAGGGCCCACCCGGTGCGACGGGACCGGCCGGAGCAAAAGGAGCGATCGGTCCGGCCGGGCCTGCGGGCACGATTGCCGCCACCTCGATCTTCCAGGGAACCACACTCGTCTCAGGACCAAACCCACAGGTCGGTGACGTGCTCGTGGCCAAGACCGAATGCCCGAAGGGACAGATCCTCTTGAATGGTGGAGCTGTGGTCTCCGCCCCTGGGCTCGTCCCCGATCGAAATGTCGACCTGCGGGTGCTCGATGCCGCTGACCACCACGATATGGCAGACCGTGGCCATCGTCACCGGGCCGCTGGGGACCGGGGTCTCGATGAGCATGAAGCCCTATGTGGTGTGTGGCGTACCAACCCCGACCAGTTCCTCAACGACCACGTCTCAGACTTGACGGCACCGACTGGTGGTGAGGCCCGACACCGTTGACCTGGTGCGACCGAGTTCCGTACCTGGGATAGGCCTCTCTCCCACGAGGTGACCTTTGCCTCTGTTCCAATCAGCCCCGGGCATTCACGATGGGAGCGGGGTCCCACTCAAGCGTATGGAGGAAGCAGTGGTTGCCGTTCTAACCGTAGTGGCGACGATAGCCGTCGTCGCGCTCATAAGTCGTGCGCTGAGAAACGCCGACCATTCCACGCCGGGTTAACCAGTTCACTCCTTGGATCCAACATCGATGGATAACTTCCGTGTCGGGACCAGACACTTCGGTGGCGTCTGGATAGACGTCGATCTGGGTGGCCTTGACCGAAGCCCATACGGGGGCACCTTCGGTGAGACCCAGGGCCGAGAGGGAGACAGTAGTGATCTCGGCGGCCACCCGGATGGGTGCATCAAGGAGAACCCGCACCCGGTCCCCCAGCAGGTGCACCTCGGCCACTCGGGTGGGCCACGCATTGCGCGGACTGCCCGCCGGCGGATCGAGGTAGAGCGCGATGTCCCGTGGGGCGATGACGGCCAGTACGTCACCCGTCTCCGGGCTGGCCGTCTGAAGGACTGACCCAGCTTCTAGGGTGAGCTCAGAACCACGAACCCTCCCCCTCAGAAGATTGAGGCCCGCCAATTGGGCGACGTAGTGGGTACGGGGCCGTGCGTTTACCGACACGAACGTCCCGGCCTGGGCCACTGCCCCATCCTCGACGATGACCAGGCGGTCGGCGATGGCCGCGGCGTCCAGCGCATCGTGGGTCACCAGCACGCACGATCCGCCGAACGCTTGGAGGTGTCGACGCAGCTCGTGACGCACCGATCCTCGCTGGCTGATGTCCAGGGCGGCCAACGGCTCGTCGAGGAGGAGGAGGCGCGGGTCCATGGCCAGTGCCCGGGCCAGGGCCACCCGCTGGGCCTGACCGCCGGAGAGCCTCGCTGGCTTCACCGATGCCTGCTGGTCCACCCCCATGCGTTCGAGCCACCCGAGCGCCCTGCGGGCGGCGTCGGACTTGGTCGCTCCTCGGGCTCGAAGGCCGAACGCCACGTTGGCCTGGGCAGTGAGGTGGGGGAAGAGCAGATAGTCCTGGAACACCACTCCGCATGATCGTCGCTCGGGCGGTACGAGCACTCCCGCACCCGGGTCGTCGAGCACGGTGCTGTCGAGCTCGATCCGGCCCGTGGTCAACGGCTGGAGACCGGCCAGGGCACGCAGCAACGTCGATTTTCCGCTCCCGTTGGGACCGAGCACCGCCACCACCTCACCATCAGCCACATCCAGCGCCACATCTTCGGAGAACTCACCGAGCCTCACCCCCACCTCGGCGACCAGGCTCATGGCGCGATCGCCCCAAGCCACCGGCCCCGGAGTGCCACCAACACGACCACTGACACCGCCAGCAGAGCTAGGGACAGTGCTACGGCCACCTGCTCGTTGCCCTCGAGGGCCAGATAGACGGCCAGCGGAAGCGTCTGGGTCCGTCCTTGGATATCGCCGGCGAAGGTGATCGTCGCTCCGAATTCACCGAGCGCCCGGGCCCACGTGAGGGCGGCGCCGGCGATCAGCGACGAAGAGATGAGGGGAAGGGTGATCCTCCGGAACACCCGCCATCGTCCGGCGCCCAGAGAGGACGCCGCCTCCTCGTACCGCCCGTCCATGGAGCGCAGGGCGGCTTCGACGGTGACAATGAGGAAGGGCATGGCCACGAAGGTCTCGGCCAGCACCACCCCGGCGGTGCTGAACGTGAACTGGATACCGAACCAGTTGAAGAGCGGGCGGCCCAGGAACCCGTCCCGGCCGAAGGCCAACAGGAGCGCGACGCCGCCCACTACCGGGGGCAGGACCATGGGGAGGATGGTGAGAGCCCTCACCAGGTTTCGCCCCGGGAATTCGACCCGGGCCAGCACCCAGGCCAGGGGCAGCCCGAGCACGATGGAGAGTCCCGTCGCCCACAGCGAGCAGATGAGGGAGAGGCGAAGCGCATCGGTGGCCACCGGAGAGCTGAGGTCCGAAAGCAGGGATCCCCACGGGGCCTTCGTCAGCAAGCCCACCAGGGGGAGGGCCAGGAAGCCCACGGTGACCGTGGCCACCACCAGCACAGCCGCCGCCGGCCGCCGTCCCCGTGATGGCATGCCGGCGATCATTGATCTCAGCGAGCGGGGAGGAAGCTGGCCTGTCGTAGTACGGACTGACCGGTGGGTCCCAGCACGTAGGCGATCCAGGCTCGGGCCACCGTGCGGTTGGTCGTGCCCTTGACCACTGCGATGGGGTAGCTGGTGGTGACGTTCTGACTTGGGGTGATGGGGACACCGACACCCTGGGTGCCGACGGTCTTGGCATTGGTGACGTAGACCACACCGGCGTCGGCGTCCCCGGTGGTCACCTCAGCCAAGGTGGCGTCGACGTTCTGCCCCAGGGACACCTTGGCCACCGGCAGCGTCACGTGGGCCTTGGCCAAAGCCCGTTGGGCGGTTGACCCGCAGGGGGCCGTGGTGACGCACAGTGCTACCACCGCCGCCTTGGTCAGGTCGTTGAGCGAGTGGATCCCGAGCGGGTTTCCCGGCTTCACCACGATCTCCAGTCGATTGCGAGCGAAGATGACCGGTGTGCCGCTGATGTCACCGGCCCGCTGCACCGTGGCCATGTCGGCCGGTGAGGCGGAGGCGAAGACGTCCGCCGGTGCCCCCTGTTGGATCTGGGTGGCCAACGCTCCCGATGAACCGAAGTTGAACGCGACGGTGGCCCCGGGATGAAGGGCGTGGAAGGTGGTCTCCAGCTCCCCGAACGCTCCGGTCAGCGACGAAGCCGCCGATACGGTGATCGAGCCGTTCAATGTGGCGGTCGTCGTCGTGGGCGAACTAGACGCGCTGCTGCAGGCCGCGACAGCCAGGGCCATCCCCAGGAGCAAGGCGGCGAGGGCGCCGGAGCGACGCACCGTGTGGGCCGGGCCGGTCACGCCGGCGTCACCTCAACCATCACCGAGGTGGACTTGACCACGGCGGTGGCCAGATCCCCCTCCTCCAGCTTGAGGGCGTCGGCGGCCTCCCGCGTCAGGAGGGAGACCACCCTGAACCGACCGGCCCGCAGTTCGATGATGGCCGTGAGCTTGTCGCGCTCGACACGTGTCACCACGCCACTGAACCGGTTGCGGGCCGAGCGGGAAGCCAGCTCGTCAGGCACATGGCCGTCGTCCTGCTCCCGGACGAATCGAGCCAGTTCACTGCCCTCGACCATGCGGTGCCCGCCCTCCGAGCGCACGGTCTCCATCCGCCCCTCGTCGCACCAGCGGCGGACCGTGTCCGCACTGACGCCGAGAAGCTCCGCGAGTTGACCGGGGCGGTACTGAGCCATGGGAGGACTCTACAAGACAAACCTTGCAATCACCGGGTATATCCCCGATAGATAGGGCAAATTCTGGTCTTTTTCCCAATAAGACTTGCACTTACGGCTGTAAGATGGAATCACGGCGGCGCACCGTCGACGCCGCGTTCCCAGGTTCCCGACCTCCCACCGGACTTGTGCCACAGCGTGAGATCGTCGATGACGACCGAGGGGTCCCTGTCCGCCAGCGCCTGGACCAGCACGAGGGCAGCGGCGGTGCAGGCCGTGAGCGCCTCCATCTCCACGCCGGTCTTGTCAATGATGGCGGCAACGGCTCCCACCGCGAACCCGTGGGGCATGGCCCGGACGGCGACGTCGATGCCGTCGAGCCGGATCGGGTGACAGAGCGGGATCAGCACCGCTGTCTGCTTGGCGGCCATGATCCCGGCGAACCGAGCTGAGGCCAGGAGATCGGAGCCCTCGGGGGGGTCGGCGAGCAGTTCGGCCACGTCGGCCGTCGTGCGCACCGTGCAGCGGGCCTCGGCGATTCGGCACGTCTCCGGCTTTCCGGTGACATCGACCATATGGGCCTTGCCGTGCTCGTCGACGTGCGTGAGGCCGGTGGACGGTTCGCCAGCGCGGGCGATCCGGTGGCCGGTCATCCGCCGGAGACCGGAGGGATGACCGATATCTCGTCGGTGTCATCGACGTCGTCATCCAGCGAGGCTGCGGTGCCGTTCACCCAGATGCTGCTGGAGGACACCACCGCGGCCAGATCGTGGCCGAACCGGGCCTCGGCGGCGGCCAGGACGGCACCTACGGTCCGCCCGGCCAGCTGGACCGAGGACGCATCGGCGGCCACACGGGCGGGACCGAACAGTCGCAGAGTGACCATGACCTCAGCCGCCGATCATGGACATGGAGCGGGTGGGGCGGAGGAATCCCGGCTCGTCGATGCCGTGGCCGGGGCGTTTGCCCCAAACGGCCCGACGGAGCAGGAGAGCCACCCGCCCGTCCTCAGCCCCGTGGCGGAGCAGATGACGGGCGTCGAGCTCGTCGTGGGAGAACAGGCAGTTCCTGATGGCGCCGTCGGCGGTGAGCCGGAGGCGATTGCATGTGCCACAAAAGGGCTGGGTCACGCTGGAAATGAGGCCGACCTGTCCGCCACCGTCGGTGAAGCGGAATGACTGTGCCGGTGCGGGCCCGACCCCGGTTGGTTCCGGCTCCAAGGGCCACCGGGCATCGATACGCCGGTAGACCTCATCGCCCGGGACCAGCTGCTCACGGTTCCAGGTCCCCCCGGCATCGAGGGGCATGTACTCGATGAACCGGACCGTCCGGCCGGTAGCTCGCGCGAAGGCGGCGAAGTCGAGGACCTCATCGTCATTGCGGTCGCGGATGAGGACGACGTTGACCTTGACCGGTCCCAGCCCCGCTTCCTCGGCCGCGTCCATGGAGCCCAGGACGGTGGCCAGATCGCCCCGGCGCCGGATGGATGCGAACCGATCGGGGCGGAGCGAGTCACAGCTGATATTCACCCGGTGGAGACCGGACTCGGCCAGCGCCCGGGCCTGGCCGGCCAGGAGCATCCCGTTGGTGGTAAGGGCCAAGTCCTCGAAACCCAGAGCCGCCAACCTCGCCACCAGGTCCGGGATCCCGCGTCGCACGAGGGGCTCGCCTCCGGTGATCCGCACCGACGACACGCCGAGGTCCCTGGCCACCGACGCCACCCGGACGATCTCGTCGAACGTCAGGAGCTCGGCCCGGGGCAGGAAGGTCATTCCCTCCTCGGGCATGCAGTACGTGCAACGAAGGTTGCAGCGGTCGGTCACCGAGATGCGCAGATCGTCGTGGACCCGACCGAACCGGTCAACCAGTGGCCCGACAATGGGCACGTCATCCCTCTCGACGGCCGGAGGTTCCACGGCACGGCCCGTCCTTACCGAGATCGCCACCGGGACCGCCGTCATGTCGGCACCGCCGGGGACGGTGATCCCGGACCGGCGAGGGCACCGGGATCGATGAGCATGACCTGCACCCGCCCGCCGGCCCGGACCCCGTCGCCATCGGGGAGAACGGCGAGCCCGTTGGCGTCGGCCATGGTGCTCAGTTGGTGGGACTCCTGTCCGCTCAGCGGGTGGACGCGACAGGCTCCATACTCGTCGACCGAGGCTACCGAACGGAGGAAGTGGGTCTTCCCGTCGGGTCGCCTGCGCATGTCCGCGTCGGCGATCGCCATGACACTTGGGCGGCCCAGCGTCTCATGCCCACCCATGCGGAGTCCGGCCGGACGAACGAACAGTTCGAAGCTCACCATGGCGGAGACGGGATTGCCCGGGAGCCCGAACACCGGGATGCCTGTCCCGTCGAGGAGCCCGAAGGCGAACGGCTTGGCCGGCCGGATGGCCACCTGCATCCACCTCATCGTCCCGGCGCTCCGCTTCTGGAGGACCAGCTTGACCACATCGAGGTCACCCACGCTTACCCCGCCGCTGGTGACGACGGCGTCGCACCGGTCTCGTGCCCCATCGAGGACATCGCCCAGCGCCTCCTCGTCATCCCCGCAGACACCCAGGTCGACCGGTTCCCACCCTTCGCTCCGGACCTGCGCCAAGAGGGTGTGTCGGTTGGCGTCCCGGATCTTCCCCGGACCGAGGGGCCCAGACCCTGAGACCAGTTCGTCACCGGTGGACAGGACTCCGATCCTTGGCGTGGGGTAGACGAGGACTTCGGTCCGGCCCTGGGAGGCGAGCACACCGATCCGGGCCGGGGTAAGGAGCGATCCCTCGGCGAGGACGGTGTCGCCCAAGGCAACGTCCTGACCGGTGTGGCGGACGAAGCCGCCGGCCTCAACCGTCCGCTCGATCACCACCGTCGCCCCGTCGTGCTCGACCCGTACCTCCTCGAGCATGCACACGGCGTCGGCGCCGGCGGGAAGTGGTGCACCCGTCATGATGCGGGCCGACTGGCCGGGGCCGATGGGTGCGCCGAGCGGCGTCCCGGCCAGGATGGTGCCGACCACCTCGAGCCGGACGCCCCGGCCGCCGGCCCCGGCGCCCTCGGTATCGGTGGCCCGGAGGGCGTAACCGTCCATCGACGAGTTGGCGAACGGGGGAACGGGCTCGACGGCCAGGACCGTCTCGGCGGCCACGCGTCCGAGGCCCTCGTCCAAGAGGACCCGTCCGGGGTTGAACGGGGGGCACGCATCGAGCACGAAGGCCTGGGCCTCGGTCAACGCGATCATGTCGAGACGTCCTCGATCGTCTGCGTGCATGCACTCCAGTCCGTCCCTCCGGACCAGGTCTCGCGCTTCCAGATCGGGACCGTGCGCTTCAGCGTGTCGATGCAGTACTCGGCGGCATCGAAGGCCTCCGCACGGTGGGGGGTGGTCACCACGACCACCACCGATACTTCGCCGACGGCCAGGAGGCCCGACCGGTGGAGCAACGCCAGCCGACCGATCGCCGGCCACCGCCGCCGCGCCGACCGCGCCACCTCCATCAGACGGGGGACGGCTCGGTCGGGATGCACTTCGTACTCGAGCGAGGTCACCGATTGCCGGCCCGGTGAATGGTCACGCACCGTGCCACAGAAGCAGACGATGGCGCCGGTGGCCGGCCCCGATGCCCAGGCCATGGCCTGTTCGGTGGGGAGCACCTGTTCGGAGACGGCGATCCAGTCCCGCTCCTCCGCCGCCGGTGGTGGTCCGATCAGGGCGTCCACAACGACACCGTGGATTTCCCTCTCATGAGATTCCCTCCCACTAGTGGGGGTGGCCGCCGGCCAGGAGCTCGAGAGCGTGGGGCACGACGTCGACGACCGAATCGATCGACTCGATCGCGCCAGCTTCGGACCCCGGCAGATTCACGATCAGACATGCCCCCACCGTGCCGGCCACGCCCCGGGACAGCCGTCCGAGTGGGCTGGACGCCCTCACCGCCTCGGCCAGACCGGGTGCCTGGCGCTCCACCACGGCCAGGGTCCCCTCGGGGGTGAGGTCGGTCGGGGAGAACCCGGTGCCGCCGGTGGTGACCACCAGGCCGCTGAACCCCTCGGACAGACGGTGAAGCGCAGTGCTGACGGACTCGGTCCCGTCGGGGACCGCCTCTACGGCGATCACCTCGAAGCCATGATCGGACAGGTACGACCCGAGCGCCGGGCCCGACCGGTCCGGGCGGGTGCCGGCCTGCACCGAATCCGACACCGTGAGCACTTTCGCCTCCAGCATCATGGGTCGACGCTATCCGACTGGGTCGGGAACGGGCGTGGCGGGCGCCACCCTCACACGACGCTCATGGCCACGATGCATCGACCCCACCGCTCCACGGTCCTGCGCAGCACGAGACCCGAGGAGGCGGCTAGGGCCTCGGCGGCGTCGCTGCCGACATGGGCCCAGGGGAACCACCGGCCCACGTGGTGGTGCGTTTCCCAGCGCTGGAATCTGGTGGAGACGCCGGTCTGGCGGGAGTCGATCTCGGCCACCACCAACCCGGAGGGGTGGAGCAACTGGCGGGCACGCTGGAGCATTCTGATCGGGTCCCCTCCGATGCCGATGTTGCCGTCGGCCAGGAGCACCCGTTTCCAGGTTCCGATTCCGGGCATGGCCTCGAACACATCGCCCTGAAGAGCCGGTGCTCCCCGTTGCTCGGTCATTGCCACCGCCGTGGCCGAAATGTCCACCCCCAGCACGGGAACGCCCCGTGCAGCCAGGGCGGCGGTGAAGCGCCCGGGGCCGCACCCGACATCGATGGTCGGCGCCTGGCAGAGATCGAGAATGGCTTCGTCCCCCTCCCGGTCCTGCTGGGTGGAGTTCGAGCCGCCGATCCACCGGGCGATGTGCAGCGGGCGGCGAACCCCTTCGGTGTCGGAGATCCAGCTCGGAAGACCGGCCGAGACGTGCCGATAGAGCACATCGGGCTCGACGACCTGTCGGTCTCGAACCGTCTCCGATCCTGGAGCAGACCGCCGCCGCCGGTTTGGGTGGTCCAGAGTCGCTGGTGGGTCGGCAAGCATGGGTTCAGAGGTGTTCGACACCGTCCACCTCTCTGGATGAGGGTTCGCCGGGATGCGAGGCCCGACGGACGAAGGAGCAGCCTCACCACGTAGGCGACCGCACTCACCCCGAACAGGGCCGCCGTGATCAGGATCCACCGGTCGAGGAATGGCGCCTGGGTCAAGCCGGTGGCGTTGTGGTACGTGCCCTTGCCCTGTCGGATGATGCCCGGGAGGAACATCAAGAACAACAGTCCGCTGGCCATGGCCGGGATACGCACGTAGTTGATCGGAGGCACCCGAGGTGTCCGGTCGGGTAGGCGCCCGGTGACGGCGCGCCACCCTGCGCCGAGGGACCGGTCGGCCAACGCGTAGCACGGGAACAGGACGAGATCGTGCAGGAGGATTGCCGCGACGAACCACACCAGGATGGACTGCCACCAGACTCGGGAGTTCCACAGCTGCTTGGTCCCCATGACGCTGATCACGTAGCCGACCAGGGCGAACGAGGCCAGGAGCGTCACCAGATGCAGGGGATGGCCGCCATAGAGGCGCTTGAACCTGGCGCTCAACTCGTGCATCTCACTCCACGAACTCGATGGAGGCCACCCACTTGGTGCAGTGAACACCGGGCAGCGCGGGAATGATGATCCGGGCCGGGAAGCCGTGATCCATCGAGAGGTCCACGCCGTTGACGTGCAGGGCCAGCAGGGCGTCGGGGTCCGACACCTGATTGGGCTGCAACCAGGCGTGCGCGAAGGCGCCGCCCTTCTCCAACGACTGCACGTGGGCGGCGCCGGGTCTGGTCACCCCGGCCAAGCGGGCCAGATCGGTCAGTCGCACGCCGCTCCAGGACTGCGTGGTGGACCAACCCTCCACGCAGGCAATGGGCAGATCGGCGGCGTGCTGGTCCATGGCCAGGAGCGACTCCCGGCTCACCAGCACCGACCGGGTACCACCGACCAGAGAGAGCTGCCAGGCCGATCCGGTCGCGGCGGGGTCGATGGAGGCTGCCTGGGCCGTCCGGTTGATTTGGAAGTCGTTCGGGCCGTCACCGTACGAACGACCCCTCGGGAGCAGCAAGGCGGCGCTGCGGGCCACTCCCCCGAGGGTCTGCCCCACGGTCAGCACGGCGATCATGAGTGAGCCGCCGCCGACCACGGCAAGCGCCCCCCGTCGGCTGATGGTGGGTTTCGACGGGGAGGGGGCCACCAGCCCGTCGGGGTCCATCGGCTCCGGTCGGGTATCGGCCAGCGGGGTCTTCAACTCGGCCACCAGCGACCGGGACCGAAGGCTTCGCACCATGGTGGGCAGCTTCAAGGCCACATGCACCACAAAGCCCAGGATGAAGATCCAGGCCCCGAAGTAGTGGGCGGTGTAGAAGCTGAACCCGAAGATGTAGTCGTACTGGATGTTCAAGATGCCCGTCACCATCTCGAACACGATTCCGCCGACGATCATGATCAGCGACAGTCGCTCGAGCGCGTTGGCCGCCGACCGGACCGGAGGCCAGGCGAACAGCTTTGGCATCACCGACCACAGCTTGGCCAGCACCACGGGCACCAGGACCAGACCGAGCCCGACGTGCATGCCTTCGGTGAGCTGGAACAACCACGCCGGCCGGTTGGGCCACGCGAAGAAGGGCAGGTGGAGGAAGCCGACATGGACGGGGAAGGCCTGGTGGAACTGGGGCCCGTAGGCGATGTAGTCGAGCAGTCCGGTGATGATGACCAGCGGCATGGAGATCAGCAGCAGGAAGCCGAAGATCGAGGTGAGCCACGGCCCCCTGATCGGACTCCTCCACGCCGCTCCCCTCGGTAGACCAGGGGGGCGGTGCGCCGCCACCCATCGCCAGAAGGGCTCAGGGAAGCCGAACTCGGGTTGCTCGAGGTGAGTTTCCGCCCTGGTCCCGGGGACGACGACCGGGGTCGGATCTCCGGTTTCGATGGTCGATTGCTCGCCGCCGGTTTCGACGCTCGATTCCTTCGGGCCGGGGTCGCCAGTGGGCAACGCACCGGTTGGGCTCGTCGGATCAGACCGGCCCTCATCGGGAGGTTGAGGGCTCACCATCCTGACCCTACGCGCTCGACGGCTGACCTGACCCCGTCGCACCGGACCCAGTCGACCTGACGATCCGTGCCCGATGTGACGACGGGGCAGTCGAGCGTTGCCCCACCCCGACACCGGGGCGATGTGGTGGCGGCCGAGTCGGTGGCGGCCTGGCTCCAGACAGAGTGCACACTCCTCAGTCCTCCCACGCCGCATGGCGTTACACCCCGACGACGCGGCATGCGGTCAACCAGGTAGCCGTTGGTAGCCGATGGGCCACGGGTACTGTGACCTGGTGCCGCCGTCCCCAACCGAGCTAGCCGCGGCACCGACGACCCGAGGTCAGGCCAGCTGGCTCCAGCGTTACCGCTACGACCTGATCTGGGCCGCGATCGTGAGCCTGCTGGTCTTCAGCGCCTTCGGGCTCCCCCACCTCCACCTTCCGTGGCTCTCCCCCGTGGTCCACCAGACCGCCGGCATGTACCGGGTCCTGGCCGGGACGGCCCCGCTCCTCGGAGAGTGGCTGCCACGGGCCAGCCCCTCCACGCCCTGTGCCATCGTCCTCGCCGTGGCCGTCGTGTGGTGGGGCCCGATGGTGGCCAGCCGAATGGTCTGGCGGAACCTCGTGGCCATCACGTGGGTGACGTCGTTTCTCTGGACGATGGCGCTGGCCCTGATTGACGGATGGAAGACCGGTGTCGTCCAACGGATGTCCGGCAGCTTCGACTACCTCCACGATGTCCACCTGGTTGGCGGGGTTCACGCCTACTTCCAGCACTACGCCTCGCACATCCCCTCCCCCCAGTCAGGGGCCTGGGACATCGAGAGCTCCGCCCACCCACCGCTCGGCCTCCTCACGTTCGTGGCGCTCCACCGGATCGGCCTTCCAGGGCCGGCGTGGGCCGCCATGTTCTGCATCGTGATCGGGACCAGTGCCGCGGCAGCGGTGCTGATCACCACCAAGGCGATCGGTGGCCAGGACCTGGCCCGCAGGGTCGCACCCTTCGTGGCCCTGGCGCCGGCAGCGGTGTGGATCGGCGTGTCTGCCGACGCCTACTACGCCGGCGTGGCCGCCTGGGGTCTAGCGCTGCTGGCCTTGGCCGCCTCGGGCACCGGGCGGTACCCGCTCCCGCTCTCGCTGGGTGCGGGGATCCTGCTCGGTTGGGCCGTCTACCTCGACTACGGGCTCATCTTGATGGCCATCCCCGCCCTGGCCATCTTGATGGCCGCCCGGAACTATCGGCCCCTGGTGGGCGCCGGCTTGGGCGCGCTGGCCGTAGCGGTGTCGGTGACGGCGCTGGGTTTTTGGTGGTTCGACGGCCTGAGCCTCCTCCGGCAGCGCTACCTGTCCACCATCGCCATGGACCGGCCCTTCGCCTACTGGGTGTGGGGAGACATCGCCGCTCTGTTCTGCGCCATCGGCCTGCCCGCGGCGGTCGCCCTCCGACGGGCCTTCAACGGGGTCCGACTACGGGCCAGGGCGGGGCTCAACGTCCTCTTGGTGGCCATGGTGGCGGTGGTGGCCATCGCCGACATCAGTGGGCTGAGCAAGGCGGAGACCGAGCGGATCTGGTTGCCCTTCGCCGTCTGGCTGGTGGCCGCCCCGGCGCTCCTCCCCCGCCGGAGCCACCGCACCTGCCTGGCCATCCAGGCCGTCGGCGCCCTCGTCATCAACAGTCTGCTGCTGACCACCTGGTGACGCCGTTCCGGCTAGGGAGCCGGAGGGGCACGACTCAACCGCCCCAGTACCTGTGGGAACCGGGCCTCGGAGTGCATGCCGGCAGCGACCGCACGGGCGTCGTCGGGCGTGTCCACGTCGGCCAACACGGGGAGACCCCCGACCACGAGACCGAGGCGTTCGAGGGCCTCACGGGTCCGTGCCCCAGTATCGGCCTGGGACATGGGCACGTCCGCCAACACGGCGGCGGAGGCAGGGTCGGTGACTCCCAGGGCCCACCAGCCCCCGTCAGTGGCCATGCCCAGCACAGCCTCCACCCCGGCGACCAGCAACTGGTCGGCCGCACCGCAGAGCAACAACGCGGTGACCTGGGGTGTATCCATCCCGATCTGCAGGACCGGAAGGCCCTCCATCGCTGCGTCACGGTGGGCGCGGACCAGCCGGTCGGCGAAGGTCGCCCCCCGTTGTGGAATCACCACGAAACCATCGAGGGCCTGGAGAACCTCCTCACTCCGGCGGGCGGCGGACAGGTCACCACTGACAGCAACGACCCGCGAGGCCACGTCAGCCAACCGGACGGCATCCAGCGTGTCCAGCAGGGCGGCCGCGGCCAGATCGGCCGCGCCGGCCTGGGTGAAGGCCGGGGCCAGCCTGGTCTTGGCCTCACCGGGCACGGGCGCCTTGGCCATGACCAGCAGCGTGCACGCCCGGGTACTCACCGGATGACCTTGAGGAAGTCCCAGGTGGCGACGGCACTGCCTCGGAGCGAGCCGGACACCTTGGAGGTTCCGGCCGTCCGTGGTCGATAGGTGATCGGGCGCTCCTCGACCCGCAGACCGGCCCGGCCCGCCCGCACCAGGAGCTCGAGGGGGTAGCCGGAGCGGCGGTCCTCGACCCCGAGGTCCAGCAGCACCTGGCGGCGGGCCGCCCGCATGGCGCCGATGTCGCGCACGGGCAGGCGGAACTTCCAACGCAGCCGGGCAGCCACCACGGCGTTGCCGGCCCGGGCGTGCGCCGGCCAGGGGGTCCCGGGCTCCCGGACCCTTCTGCCCACGGCGAGGTCGACACCGGACCGGACCAGGTCCACCAACATCGGGAGCTCGCCGGGATCCATCGAACCGTCCCCGTCGAGTACGCAGACGATCGAGGTCTCCGCCGCCTCCACGCCGGCCTGGACCGCGGACCCGTAGCCCGGTGTCGGTTCCGTTACCACCACGGCCCCGCACTCGGACGCCACCGCTGCCGTTCCGTCGTCGGATCCGTTGTCCACCACCATGGCGACGTACCCGGTGGGTACGGCAGCCAACACGCCTGGGAGAGATCCGGCCTCGTTGCGACAGGGAAGGACCACGGTGACATCCTCGGGCTCAGACACGGGGTGGTCCCGATCCGGCTGCGTCGCGCAGGGGCGCCCAGGCGAAGCGGGCCAGCCCGTCCATCGGGGTGACCTCGGCGGTGAACCCCAGCGCCTCACGGGCACGGGCCGGGTCGGCCACGATGTGACGAACGTCGCCTGCCCGGAACTGCCCGGTGATCGTGGGTGATGTGCCCTCTCGGGCGTCGCACAGGCTTTGGGCCACCTCCTCGATGGTCACCGGATGACCGGAGCACACGTTGAGGGGGACGAAGCCCGAAAGCTCCCGTTCCACGGCGAGCACGTTGGCCCGGGCCACGTCGTCGACGTGCACGAAGTCCCTGGTCTGCCTCCCGTCCTCGTAGACACGGGGGGACTCACCGGCCTCGAGCGAGGAGCGGAACATGGCGGCCACACCCGAGTACGGGGTGTCTCTCGGCATGCCGTCGCCGTAGACGTTGTGGTAGCGCAAGGCCGTGACCGAACCCCCGGTAGCCAGTGACCAGGCCAGGGCGAAGTGCTCCTGGGCCGCTTTGCTGGCGGCATAGAGACTCCGTGGCCGGAGGGCTGCGTCCTCGGACACCAGCTCCCATCGGACCGGCTCCCCGCCCACGGGACAGCGGTTGTCGAATCGCCCCTGGTCGAGGTCGCCGGGACGCCGCGGTGGTGGCACCACCGGGCCGTGTTCGTCGCACCGGTAGCGGCCGTCCCCGTAGACCACCATCGAGGAGGCCAGGACCAGCCTCCGGCACCCCTGTCGGTGCATGGCCGCCAACAGCACCGCGGTGCCGAAGTCGTTGTGACTGGCGAAGGCCGGACCGTCATCGGCATCCACGCCGGCACCGACCACGGCAGCCTGGTGGCAGACCACCTCGACGCCTTGGAGCGCCAGTTCCATCGCCACCCCGTCGCGGACATCGAGCCTGTCGACGCCCACCCGAGCATCCGGCGTCGGGCCGTGGGCCGAGGAGAGGAGCAGATCGACGGCCACCACGTCGTGGCCACTCCGTTCGAGCGCACTCAGAATGTGGCTGCCGATGAATCCGGCCGCACCCGTGAGCAGCACCCTCATCGGAAGCCGGCACGGTGATGGGGCACACATCTCACCGACACGATGGTAGGCGGCCGCGCCTCGGTATCGTCAGGGCCATGCCCGTTGCCTCTGATCCGTACGCCCTGGCCGATGCGTCGGCTGCCTCCATCGCCCGTGTCAGCGGCCGCGCCAGCCACGACGTTGCCGTCGTGCTCGGCACCGGACTGGCCGATGCCGCCGCCGCGTTGGGGGGCGAGGCTTCCCAACATGATCTGGGCACCTTGTCCGGACTCCCCGACGCCTTCGTGCCCCATCAGCGCTCCGAGGTGTGGAGCATCGATGTCGACGGGCGGGCGGTCCTGGCCTTCCTGGGCCGGCTCCACCTCTACGAGGGCTACACCGCCACCGAGGTGGCCCACCTCGTCCGAACCGCAGCGGCCGCCGGATGCACCACCGTCGTCATCACCAACGCCTCGGGCGCGGTACGGCCCGACCTGGCTCCCGGCGACCTGGTCCTGATCACCGACCACCTCAACCTCACCGGGGTCTCGCCCCTGACCGGCACGCCCGCCGGCGACGGCCGTCCGAGCCCCTTCGTGGACCTGGTCGATGCCTGGTCGCCCCGTCTCCGCGACTTGGCCCACCGGGCCCACGGCTCCCTGGCCGAGGGCGTCTATGCCCAGGTGAGCGGCCCCCACTTCGAGACCCCGGCAGAGATACGCATGCTCCGGACCCTGGGTGCCGACCTGGTCGGGATGTCGAGCGTCCTCGAAGCCATCGTGGCCCGGCAGATGGGCGCCGAGATCCTGGGGCTGTCACTGGTGACCAACCTCGCCGCCGGACTGGCTCCGGGGGGCGTCTCGCCGACCTCCATCATCGGCATCGCCGAAGGGCGTGCCGCCGACATCGGCCGAATCATCCGGGACGTCGTCGTGGCCCTCTGAAGCTGAATCCGCTCGGCCGCTGCCAGCGGTGGCCTCCCACGCCTCTAGCATCGGCCTGTGCCCGCTTCCCCGGCCCCCCGTGCTGACGTCCCCAAGCGGGTCGGTCGTCGCGTATTCGTGGGCATGGTCGGACTCGGTGCCCTCGGTATCGCCTTCGGCGCCAAGGTCCAAAATGTCGTCGGCGATGCCCTCGGGTCGGGCCTCGGAGGACTCCTGCCGGGTGGTGACCGTTTTCGCATCTACACCATCACCAACTCGTTCCCCTCCATCTCCGATGCGCAGTACCGGCTGACGATCTCCGGCCTGGTCGACCGGCCCACCACCTTCAGCCTGAGCGATCTCCACGCCATGCCCAGGACCCGGCTGGTCAAGGACTTCCAGTGCGTGACCGGGTGGAGGGTGCCCAACGTCCACTGGGAAGGGGTCCGTCTGTCCGACCTGCTCGACGCCGCCGGGCTCCGCTCGGGGGCGCGGGCACTCGAGTTTGACTCCTACGACGGCCTGGACACCGAGAGCCTCACGCTCGAGCAGGCACAACGGCCCGACGTCATCGTCGCCTACCGAATGCTGGGCGCCCCCATCACCACCGAGCACGGTGGACCGGTCCGGCTGTATGTGGCTCCGATGTACGGGTACAAGTCCCTCAAGTGGTTGTCAGCCATCCGCGTGGTGGAGAACGCCGAGCCGGGATACTGGGAGCAGAACGGCTACTCCACCGATGCCTGGGTCGGTGGGTCCAACGGACGCAGTGACCAACCCATCGGCTAGCGAGACCCCGGGTGGCGCCGATTCCGAGAGCCCGGCGGCTCTCCGGTTGCTCCGGTTCGACCGTGTCGAGCGCGTCGCCCACTGGTCCACGGCGACGCTCTTCGCCATCCTGATGGCCACCGCCCTCCCCCTCTACTTCGTCCAGGTCGAGAGTCTGGTGGGACGGAGGGCCCTGGTGGCCGAGATCCACACCTGGGCCGGTGTGGCCCTGCCTGTGCCCCTGATCGTCTCCCTCATCGGTCCGTGGGGTGCCCGACTCCGCCGCGACATCCGAAGAGTCAATCTCTGGACGGCCGCCGAACGGGCGTGGCTCTGGAGCCTGGGGCGCCGTTCGCTCCTCCGGCCGGACAAGTTCAACCCGGGTCAGAAGCTCAACGCCATCTTCACCGCGGGAGCCATCGTGGTGATGTTGGCCACCGGCTCGATTCTGAAGTGGTACCGGTTCTTCCCGTTGAGCTGGCGCACGGGGGCCACCTTCGTGCACGACGTGCTGGCCCTGGGGATCTTCCTCGTCGTGACGGGACACGTCGCCTTCGCCCTCAGCCACCCCGACGCCCTCCGCTCCATGGTCCGCGGGTGGGTCACCGAAGCGTGGGCCCGACGCCACGCCGAGGGATGGCTCGACGATGAGTCGGCGGAAGGTACTCCGACCCTGGCGACGCCAGACGGTCCCGTCCCCTCCGCCTCGCCTTAGCGGTCGGGGTGTTCGCTGTCCGGACGCCTCTGGATCCGGACGGCCCAGGCCACGAGGGCCAGACCGGCCACCAGCACCACGACGCCCAGGAGCGTGTACTGCCCGTGCCCGCTCATGAGCTTCGAGTTGGAGAGGACATCGGTGCCCTGGCCGATCCAGACCAGCCCGACAAGGCAGAGCACCACGCCAATCACACCCCGAGACCACATGGTCTGCTCCCATCTGGTGTCCCCATCGCTGCCCCATGGTCTCGTCGCCTGGTCGGCGCCGGTGTAACGGGTGGCGGGTTCCCGAGACAAAACGTAGTGCCCCCGCCATCACCACGTGCCCACCGGTCCCTCGTCGTCACCCGGGACGGCTCCGGTTGGACAACCTCCCGGCGGCCGACACGGATGAGGCGGTCGAGGACCGTTCCCCGGATCGGCCGGTGTGCCGTGGTTGCCGTGGGAGCGGTGGCGGGCCTGTTCGGTGCAGCCCAGGCCGGTGCGTCGTCAGTGCCCGCACCTTGGCCCACCGCCCTCCACGACGCCAGACATTCGGCGACCGCGACCGCCGTCGGTCCACAGACCGGCAACGTCCTGTGGACCCGACAGCTCGAGGGGAACGTGACCCCGGGGCCAGTGATCGGCGCCGACGGAACCATCTACCTTGCGTCCAACGCCGGCATCCTCCATGCCATCGACCCGGCCACGGGGAAGGATCTCTGGACCGTCGACGGCGGAGGGCCGGCCACCGGGGAGACCGATCTGTCCACGAGCCCCCTCGTTCTGCCTGGGGGATCACTGCTGTGGCCCGGGCCACAGAACACGCTGTTCGAGATCTCGCCGTCGGGCGCCGTGCAGTGGACGCACCGGTTCTCCGGCCAGGTGCTCTCACCGATCCTGTCGAGCACCACTGTCTATGTAGTGACCATGGACGGCACGTTGTCGGCTGTCCGCCTCGGCGGCACGGATCCGATCGTTGCCTGGTCGCTGTCGTTGGGTCACACGGCGTTTGGCAGCCCGGTGTTGGCCGCCCCCGGACTCGTGGTAACCACCGCCGGATCCGCCGTGATCGCCGTCGAAGATCACGGAGCGCACGGAGCGATCGACTGGCGACGATCGCTCAGCTCCGGTGTCGAGGTCTCCGCCTCCACCGATGCCAACGGTGACGTCTTCGTATCCGACAACCAGGCGGAGGCCTACTCGTTCAGCAGGACCGGCCATCTGAACTGGAAGCGCGCCGTGGGTCACG
This sequence comes from uncultured Acidimicrobiaceae bacterium, assembly GCA_963738545.1. Classification (GTDB taxonomy): domain Bacteria; phylum Actinomycetota; class Acidimicrobiia; order Acidimicrobiales; family RAAP-2; genus Bog-756. The sequence goes on along the minus strand of CAVTXA010000002.1, from coordinate 447,613 downwards.
AGTCCTACTCCTCCTCGTCGGTCACACCCACCGGCCTGCTCTACATCGGCGACAACCGCGGCAACCTCAACGTGGTGAGATCGGCCACCGGGTCGCCGGTGCGGGCCATCCACGCCGGAGGCGGTCTGTGGGCAGCCCAAGTCATCGACGGCAAGGGCGACGTGTACCTCGGGACGAGGGCGGCATCCATCGTGGGGTTCAGCCCCAGCGGGCACTTGCTGTTCCGGGTCCCGGTGAGCGCGGACATCGACAGCTACCCGGCGCTCACCGCCGGGGGCACACTCATCGTCGGCGATCAGGCCGGCACGGTCTACGCCGTCGGCACCTCCGGCTGACCCCAGCCAGCTGGCACCTCTGACGTGGAGCCACCATCGGTCGAGGTCGACGCCCGAGCGGCCGGCTGCGTCCGCCACAACGACGAAGGCCACCAGTTGGCGCGACCGAGGAGGACCGCGGTCGAGGGCACCAGGAGGGTGCGAACCACGAAGGTGTCCAACAGGACCCCGAGCGCCAGGCCCGCACCGATCTGGCGGATCTGGCCCGAGGTCACCACGGCCAGGACGCCGAACGTTCCCGCCAACACGAGACCGGCAGCGGTGATGGTGCCACCGGTGGCCAGGATGGCCCGGCGCACGGCCTCACGAATCGGCCACGACTGAGACTCCTCGCGAATACGCCCGATGACCAGGATGTTGTAGTCCTCACCCAAGGCCATGACGAAGACGAAGAGGAAGAACGGCAGGGCGAAGTTGACTCCTGGCTGGCCGCCGAGGAGCTGGAAGATCAGGATGGCCAGCCCGAGGGAGGCCAAGTAGGACAGGGCCACACTGGCCACCAGGTACAGCGGTGCCACCAGGCTCCGGAGCCCGATGGCCAACAGCAGTGTGAGCAGCACGAGTACGACCGGCACGACCCGGAGGACGTCTCGTCCGGACACCGCACTGACGTCGGCTGCTCCCGCCGCCTCGCCGGTCACCCCGTAACGGGTGGCCCCTGCCTGCGACGCCACACCCGCCACCACGGCGCGTACGTGCGGGATGGCCTGCAGGGCGCCAGTACTTCCTGCCGCGCCGGCCTGCAACGTGGTGGCGATGAGGGCGGTGCGACCGTCCCGGGTGATGTACTGCGCCGTCGACAGGAAGGCGGCGTATGCAGAGGGTCGGACGGTGAGCTGGGCGGGCTCCACGGCCGGGAGGTCCTGGGGCGGCCCGAGCTCCGCCTCGAGCCGGGCCAGTTCCTCGGGATCCTGGAACGAGCCGTTCGGGTTCACCGATCCGACCACCGACCGAAAGACCCCGCTGTCGTACAGCTGCCGTTCGGCCTCGGCCACCACGAGTGGGTCTTGCCACACTGAGGAGGGGAAGCGGAGCACGACGTCGGTCGGGCTGTCGGAGCTGATCCCGAAGTACCGGCTGAGAGCGGCCGCACCCGCAGCCGAGTTGCTCCCCTTGATCGTCCCACCAGGGTTGAACCCGGAGGGGGCGTAGGCCACCACCAACAGGGAAAGGGCACCGAAGACCGCCACTCCCGCAACCAGGGCGGCGACCGGCCGGCCGGTCACGCGGGCGGCGACCCTTGCCCCAGGCGCCCGGTTCGGACCAGTGGGGACCGGCCCGACTGGGCCAGAACGCCGCTCCGCCCACCAGTGACAGGAGGGCAGGCAGGAGGGTCACCTCCACGACCAAGACGATGAAGATGCCGAGGGCGAGGCCTGGCCCGACCCCTCGGTACAGGCCGAACTGGGCGATCACCAGGCTGGACAACGCAACGATGACCGTGAGTGCGGAGAGGCCCACGGCACCACCCACCCGGGACATCGCTTCGACGACGGCTGTGTCCCGGTCCATCCCGTGACCCAGGTTCTCTCGGTAGCGGAACAGGATGAACAGGCCGTAGTCGGTGCCCGCGCCGAGGACCAGTGCGGTGAGCAGGAGTTCCAGCAGCGAGGAGATCTGCACGCCGAGGTGGGTCGACTCGGCGATCAGGGGCTCGGCCAGCATGAGCGCCAGTCCGGCCGGGGCCAAGGCAACCAGTGGACCGAGGACGGCCCGGAAGGCCACAGCCAGCACCACCAGGATCAAGAGCACTGAGAGCAGGGCGGCATAGTCCTCGGTGTGGTTGGCGGCGTGCTGTTGGTCAATGAGGATCGGGAGCGTTCCGGTCAGATAGGTCTGGAGACCCGGCGTGGTGCCAGCGGCCATCAGGTTCCTGACCCCGGCAACCGCCGCCGCGCCCGCCGCCCCGCCGCCGGCGGTCGCCGCGGAGAACTGCACGATCACGGTGGCTGCCCGGCCACCGCCCGACACCGCTCCGGAGGACAAGCCGGTGACCTGGGGAACGTGGCGAATCTTGTGCTCGAGGAGGGTGAGGGCCCGCTGATCCCCAGCATCGAGTGGCCCGTCCTGCCGAACGGCGACCAGGATGCCGGACTGCACGCCTTCGTGGATGAAGGGTGAGGCCAGTGCGGCGGCCTGCAGGCTGGGCGACGAGGCGGGCAGGAAGGTCGTGGTGTCGTTGTGGACCACGTCACCCAACGTGGGAAGGAACCCCACAGCCAGGATGGTGACGGCTAGCCAGCCACCGATCACCAGCCAACGAAAGCGGATAGCCCCCCGGGCCACGACGGCGAAGAAGGCGGTAGAGCCCGGGTCGCCTGGGCTGGGCATGGCAGGCTCGAGAGGCATGCCCGGTCGTGCATCAGTGCCGTGCATACGGGACCACCCTAGGAGGCCAATCCCAACCCGTACGGTCGCCCCGGGCCAAGAGCCAGGTCGCACAGGAACAACACGCGTTGGGGTCCCCTACACTGACCACGTGTCCGACGCCTACCTCGCCGGGTTGGTGGTCACGGTGGTCCTGATCGTGACCACCCGCTTCCTCATTGCGGTGCTCCCAGTCCCCCGGTGGGCAGCGCCTATGACGGCTACCGATGTGGCCCTGTTCGCCGTCGGCTGTCTCGGCCTCGCCCTCCACTGTGGAGCCATGTTCTTTCCCACCCAAGTCCGCTCGCTCCCCGGCGGTCCGCAAGTGATCCACGTCGTCGATCCTCTGGCCTCGAACAGCATCCTCTGGTACGCCATCGCCGCCGCACTCGTCATCGCCGGACTCCGACACCAACACATCGCCGCCGTCATCCTGGCCGCAACGGCACTGTCCCTCGTGGGGTACACCATGTACGACGGCGGGCACCTCAATACCCACCTCACGGTGATCTTCGCCACGGTGGTGCTCCTGGCTGCCATCCTGGCGCTGCTCGTGGTGCCACCTCGACGTGCCCGGCAGCTACCCCCTCGTTCAGGCGAGCCCTTGCTGCCGTCCGCCTGACCTACAGGATCGCTGGCCAGCCAGAACCATTGGCCCAGCGGCCAGCCCAGGTCACCGGTATTCAGGATTGGCGAAATCGAAACGGCAACCGGCGTCCCACTCCGATCGCTGATTACCGTGGGCAGGTATCCCGCCCGCCGTCTTGATCATTCGGGCCAGATGGAGCAAGTTCCAGGTCATGAAGGTTGTATTGCGATTGGTGAAGTCGTTCTCTGGACCACCCGACCCGGGATCGAGATAGGAGGGTCCGGGTCCGGCCTCACCAATCCAACCGGAGTCTGCCTGGGGCGGAATGACGTATCCGAGATGCTGCAACGAATAGAGCACATTCATGGCGCAGTGCTTCACCCCGTCTTCATTCCCCGTCACGAGACAACCCCCGACGCGGCCGTAATAGGCGTACTGGCCTGCCTCGTTGAGCAGATGCGAGCCGCCGTAGAGCCGCTCGATCACCTTCGTGCAGACGGACGACTTCTCGCCCAGCCAGATGGGGGTGCAGAGCACCAGAATGTCGGCCGCCATCACCAGCTCGAAGAGGGAAGGCCAATCGTCGACTTCGTAGCCGTGCGTGGTCATGTCGGGCCACACACCCGTCGCGATGTCATGGTCGATCGCCCGAACCACATCCACAGTGACTCCATGGAGGCGCATGATCTCGATCGAACGATCAGCCAATCCCTGAGTGTTGGATATCTCCGGTGATCGCTTCAGCGTGCAGTTGATGAAAAGGGCCCGGAGCTCGCTGAAGTCCCACCCGCTGTTGCCGGCCTCCCCATCGATGTGACTGATTGAACTGGGCATGATGCCTCGCATTCTGTCGGTGCTATCCCGCAGGCCTTAGCCTCAAGCAACAGTCCCGTGTCGGGAGAAGAGCGTTACGCCGCCACGCTCCTCTCAATTGTCCTGCAGGAGATGTGATCGAGCGGCAACACTCCCCGGGCCAGACCCGGAGGGGAACTGGCGTAGTGGCTGCGAGTTGGGTCCTAGGGCAATCTCAGGCGGATTGGGCATGTTCTCCCAGAGACACGGTGGCTCCGCAGGCCGAACAGTAGTTGGAAGAGCAGCGGTGGCTCACCATTTCGGACGTTCCGAATCATTACCTTCACTTTGTGCGACCCGCACGTCGGACACCTGGCGTGACCCTTGCGATTCATTGTGTCTGCCTCGAAGTAAGGAGTATGCGGCTTGGGCAAAGCCCCGACGACCCTGCTCGATCCTCAGGGATCGATCCAACTCAAGGCTGGCAGCTGAGCCTGACGGATTCGTTACAGGGACGAGTAGAGGTGCGATTCGGCGACACTTCGCTCTGGAGACCATGAGACGCTGCGACCCCGACGACCGCATCTACCTCGCACGGCCGTGAATCTCACGCTGTTCTGTCCCATCACCTAGTGGATCTGAGCCCAGTACTGGTCGACCGCAGTGGCGATGCCGTGGGCGATGATCGGCTGATCTGCCGGCGTGGCGGGTTGGTGGCGATCGAGCCCTCGTAGGGGGCGGTGACGTAGAGCACGACTCGATCAGCGGTCCGGGTATCGGGCTCGGCGTGGTCAGGAACCCCGCGAGGGGAGGGCCGATCAGCGTGTGGACTAGTGGAGGTGCGAATCGGCAACACCTCTCTGCAGGGCCATGTAACCCTCCGAACCCGACGCCCGTCACCCACGTCACGCCACAGTGGATCTCGCGCTGTTCTGTCTCATCACATGGTGGATCTGGCGCAATTCAACCCTCAGCTGGTGGACAACACGGTGATGAAGTCCCGGATCCAGCCGACCTGGCACTGGTTCGCTGGTCGGGTCTGACCTGGAACCCTGGCTGACAGTGGTGCTCCCGGGATCACTGCGGTGTCTAGCTGCAAGGTGCTCGGGTTGATGTCGAGCTGCATAGCCGTGACCGCCCCCGCACTGAGGAGAGAGCCAGCCAGGTCAACGGGGAGCGAATAGCCGGCGGCGGCATACAACAGGTTGCCGTAGGCGTCCTCGCCAAGGGCGCTACGCGGCACTCGCGGGACGTTGCCCAGGGTGTATCCCCAATCCTGCCAGGTGCTCACATCGGCAGCGGTCTGGCCGTTCAGGATGAGCGGGGGGAGGTTCTGGCGAACGCTTGCCACGGACTCCCCCGGCGTGGGGACGGTCGATCCCCACACGCCGATCTGGGCACTGCCGTTCGTATCGATGACCAAGCTGGCCTCACCGGCCTTGAGGGGGAGCAGAACCGTTCCGTTGGTCTCGACACCACCCACTCCGGCGTTCGCCTTGAACCCTCCGTTGAAGCAGGCCAGGAGATGGGGTTGTTCCATGTTACTGACCGCCGGCCCCGACTCCGGGCCCAGCGTCACCCCATAGGAGGGCGGCTGCTGGCTGCCGATATGGAGGTTGTAGGTGACGTTGCTGCGGAGGAAGCGAGCCACGGCGACCGGGACACCGTCGGGCTGGGTGAAGATCCGCTCGTCGATGGCGACGCCATGAGGACCGCTGCTGAGCGTCGTCCATCCTGGCTGTTCCGGGGTGAGCGTGGTCGTGGTCGTGGTCGTCGGAGCGGCGGTCGTCGCCGTCGACGCCGTCGGACCGGAAGCCGACACCGACGAGCAACTGCACAGCATCAGCGCGGCACCTGCAGTCACCGCGAACGCTCGCCAGGGAGGCCGAGGTCGACTGACGGACCTGCTCATGGTCACACCGTAAGGAGCCAGTCTGACGTCAGCATGACAATCACCTACTTGCCCGGGCGGCCCGGGGATCATCCAACGCGTGACGTCGGTGGGGGCCGAGTCGGGGAGGTCGACGTCGGCGCCAGGTACTCTTCGACCGCGTCGGCGATCCCGTTGGCGATGATCTGCTGATCTGCCGGGTTGGCGGCGATCGAGCCCTCGTAGGGGTCCGTCAGGTAAAGCGGCTCGATCACGGCTCCGGGCATTTGGCTCGGCGTGGTCAGGAACCCCGCGAGCGGAGGGCCGATCAGCATGAGGCGGCATAGGAGGCCGCCAGAGCAGCGAGGCTTCCGGCGGCCGGATCGCCGACAGACGAGCCGTACCCCGAATCGGGCTGCGTGCCGTCGTCGGGAATCTGCCATCCCTGGGCGTTCATCTCGGCCAGGACATTGCGCTGCAGTAATGCCGCCAGCTGCTGGTTGGCCACGGCGAACGGACGCGCTGTGTCGTAGAGAGTCACCGAACCGGCGTTGCTCGAGCTGGCACCCGCATCCATGTAGATCCCCACCAGAGCATCGGCTTTGGCGAGATTGGCACAGACGTCCCTGGCCGCTACGTCGTCGTGAACCCCGAGGACCGAGAGGTACTGGCCTGACATGTCTGCTTGCGTGAGCCGGACCACGGTGGTGTCCGAAGTACGGGACACTACGACCCGGTACCCCTGGGCCCGGAGGAGGTTGGCGGCGTCCAGCTCAATCGCCAAGTTCACCGCAGACTCGTCAATCGGCTGCCCGGATTGGGTGGTCCCGACGCCACCAGGGTCGACCCCACCGTGACCCGCGTCAAGGAAGACCGTGCGGTGATTGTCGCCGTGCGTCGGGCTGAGCGCTACACACGCCCCGGTAGCCATGTCCGGCGAGAGCGCCTGGGCACCGGGTGGGCCGGCCGGGTACAGACGAAACACCGCGTCGCCCAACTGCGGTGACACAAAGACGAGTAGGGTCAATCCGCCGACGAGGAGGGCTACCAAGGCGACGATACCTTTCCTCCTCCGATGGGCTCTCAACGCAGTTGGTCGTGGACGTGGCATGGCCTCCTGGTGCCAGCAGCTGGTGGCAGCGCATGGTGAGGGATGAGTGAAACCCTCGCTGATAACAGACCGTTCAACGGGAACTGGCTTGGTGGGCCATCTCCGAAATATGGCTTGCCGAGCTTAAGGATGCCTGTGGTGTACCTGGTAGCGGACTGTGAATCGCCGACGGTGGCAACGCGAACGGGCGACGTCCAGGAAACACGCTGGGGGGCGTAGGGGGCGGACGGCAATAACCGGTGGTGACGGTGCGCGGTTGAACGATGCCGTCCACTCGCATCCCGCCCGAACACCAGATGTCTGTCAGGCGTGTGAGATTGGTGCCCGCATGACTGCCAGGCGAGGGAGGCGATAGGGAATCCGCGCTCGCTCCGCTCACCGTGACAGCGCATGATCGGGAGGCACGCGTGCGTTGACAGAACCATGCGACGAAGCCCGGCGGCTCCTACCAACTCCGAATCAACTCGTCGATTGATCATGTTGTCGTCGTCACCGACGGAAGAGTGGTGGTGGTCGTTGTCGGAGCGGTGGTGGTTGTCGTTGTTGTTGGTGGAACCGTGGTCGTCGTTGTCGTTGTTGGTGGAACCGTGGTCGTCGTTGTCGTTGTTGGTGGAATCGTGGTCGTGGTCGTGGTTGTTGGAGGAACCGTGGTCGCGGGCGCAATCGGCGCGGGCGTCGTCGTGCTGGCGATGGGGGGCGATGTCGCTGGCTGGGCAGGCGGAAAAAGCGTTGCCACAGGGTTGAGCAGCTTCGAGATTGAGGACGATGTCGTCAATGCGGTCAGTGACCGGTTGAGAGCATTCAGTTTGAACTGTGCAGCCTTGGCCCGGTTGGCTGCAGCTTTGGCCTGACCAGCCAGCTGCTTGGCGCTGGGTGCATGAACACCAGATGCTGACGAAGCCGCCGGGATGCCCCCGGTGAACGGCAGGTAGGTCGGTAGCGTGGTCGCTGTCGACTGGTGTCCATCAATCGTGCCCGACGCAGTGGGATTGCCACTTGGCGACCTTGGATACGCCAGTAGGCCCAGCCCGATCACAATGGCCGCGGAGGAGACGATCACGGCCCGACTCCAAAACGGATCCTCACCATCGCTCCAAAGCCCCTTCAGCCCGGCGAGGAGGTGCCTCCCCGCTTGACCCAGCCAGCCGAACAGAGCTGTCAGGCGCGCTCTCATTGAACCTCCCTCATCGACATCGTCCCAAAAGGACTTCTGCCAACCTGACGCCTCAACCTGATGTGCTCATGAAGCCCGAGCTCGACCGGGTGGTGACATCCTCACTGAGGGTGATCTCATCAGGTAGTCATCGCGCGCTGCCGAATCGATCGAGGTGAGTCTTCCCCACGAGTCCTCGATTGTTCGCCCTGTGGAGCCCTTCACCTCGACCCGCACGGCGAGTCGGTGCCCGCCGAGCGTTGAGACATCGCCGAGCCTCAGGGGCCGAGCTCTGCCGCGTCGTGCATAGTGACGAGGAGTCCGTGCCGTCGACGTCATGCCTCCGCCTCAGCATCTGCTGACAGCTGAGCCCGCACGCGCCTGGGACCGGCATCGGGGGCACCGGAGGCGGTGCGAGCGTCTGGCGGCAGAGATGAGATGCCCTGATTTACTCATCGACTCCCACGCTGAAATCTTGACGAACTTGGGGCTCGGGTCCGCCGCCGCCTCGTTCTCCCTGCGTGGCAACGGCTATTGCGCAACCGCTGTTGACGGGAAGCGATTCGCCTCAGCTCACCTGCGACAACAGATGTTGACATTTCTTCTAAAGCTTGGATTCGTCCGAGTCGAATACAGTCGAATGCAACATTCGCATCGAGGGGCGAAACGTGGGATCAGCGGGTCGATTCGGCTCGTGATCATCGCGTTGGTGGTGGCCGTGACCACCGCTTGTGCCGTGCTGGCCGCGACTGTGGTCACCCTGCATCTGAACATCCGACCGGTGCTCACCGGCAGCATGCAGCCCACGTACGGACCTGGGGCGCTGGTGGTAACGGAGCCCGTTCCCGTCGCCGATCTGCGTCCGGGGATGATCATCCTGTTCACGCCGCCGGGCGAACACGCCGAGTTCGCCCACCGGATCGTCACCGTCACCGGCTCGCGGACGGCTCCGGTCATCACCACCAAAGGGGACGCCAACCGGTACCCCGATCCCTGGCACGCCCAGTTGACCTCGGCGACCGTCCCCCGGGTGGTGGCCACGGTGCCCTGGGTCGGTCGCCTCATGGTCGGCCTCAGGGGCTCCCTCCAGCTCCTCCTCATCATCCTCGGTGGCCTGACGGTCGCGGTGGCCGGCGCCCGCTGGATCCTCCAGCCCCGGCGAACGCTCGTGGGCCCCACGTCATGAATCTCCCTGTCCCCTATCCATCAAGCATCCATAGAAGAAAGAGACTGACCGTGAACCAGCATCGCCATACCAAGACCAAGACCAGGAGCAGCAAACGACCGACCCGGGCCGTTGTCGCCGGACTCTTCGTCGCTTCTGTGGGGCTCCTCACCACCACCGGGGTCTACGCCGCCCTCTCGGGAGTGGCCACCGGATCCGAGGCCGTGACCTCGGGTACCCTCAATCTGACCCTGAGCCCCGATGTGGGTGCGGGCTTCAGCAGCTTCACCGGCAAGATGGCTCCCGGGGACACGGACAACGTCTTCGTGAACCTCAACAACACCGGGACGCTGGCCAGTGCGGCCGGGATGACCCTGTGGGTGGCCGGAACCCCGGCCAACGCCCTGACCAACGGGACCGCTCCAGGTGAGGGCCTCACCGTGACGGCCACCCAGTGCTCGGTGGCCTGGACCCTGGCCACCGGGGTGTGCTCCGGCACCAGCACGCCCATCCTGGCTTCGACCCAGGTGAGTTCCATGAACACGTCGGGGACGGCTGTCGCGCTCTCCAACGTGCCTGCGCTGGCCGCGGCCACAGGCCAGGTGGCCCACGTCGAGGTGACATTGGGTCTGACCGGGACCGAGACCTCGACCAACGGTGTGGCCCCGAGTCCCACCGTGCAGGGACTCTCCACCACCCTCGCCTACACCTTCACCGAGCAGCAACGTCTCGGCACCGCCACCAACCAGTAGCACGTCGCCGTGGCGTCACGCCTGAGAACCCGCATCCTGAGCAGGACGGCCACCGCGGTGGCCGTCCTGCTCGTCGCGGGACTGGCCGTTCCGGCCCCGGCGGGAGCGTCCACGAAGGTCAGCGGGGTGGCTGTCGGATCAGAGCCCATCTCGACGGCCACCTGGAAGGCCACCGCCAGCGTCACGTCGATGGCCTTCACGGCCAACACCAATCAACTCTCCACGATCACGAACACGGGAACCGTCGCGCTCTCGGCCATCAGCTACAAGGTGACGGTGTCCAATCCGACATCGGGCACGCCGACGTTCACGATCTTCACCTGCGCCGTGGCCTGGGTGTCGGGAAAGTGCAGCGGAGGTACGGGAACCCAGGTGGGTGGCACGTTCTCCAAGAACTCGACCACCACCGTCACCGCCACCCAGGTGCCACCGCTGAGTGGTTCGGTCTACCTCCAGGTGCAGCCGGCCACCGTCACCTCATCGGTGACCGTGACCCTCGGCACCTCCATCAGCTCGCCCACCCAACTGCGTGCGTCGGTCAAGACCGACCGGTGAGTGGGGGATCTGTCCATGATCGAAGACCCGGAATCTCGCCCACCCCCTTGGCCACCACGTCGTCTCAGGCACCCCTCCGGTGCCGGCCCGGCTCGTCGTATGATGGTGTGACGTGACCCCAAGGCGGGATGCAGCTGCGGAGAGCCTCCGAGCGACTCTCGAAGCGATGAAGCACACCCGGGAGCAGCTTCGCGCTACCGAGGCGGCCTACCGCCGGGCCCTCAAGGCCATCGAGCAGGGACTGTCCATCGGTGACACCCTCGACATCATCGCCGCCCCATCCACGAGAGTGGACCTGAACAGCGCCCTCGGCGAACTGGAGCAGAGTCGCCACCGGTCCCGCCTCGCCATGCTCGCCGGTGGAATGGATGAGGGATTGTCGATCAGCGAACTGGCCCGCAGGATGGGGTTCTCGCGCCAACTGGCCGCCCGTTACGCGCACGAGATCGGACCGGTGACCTGAGGCGGAACACGCGGACACCACCGTGCCGTGCCTCCAGCACCAGAGGCGGTGGTGTCGAGCGCGGGACTCCCGGCCGGCGACCGAACCGCCACCCACCCAGCTCCCCCGAAGTGGACCACGACGATACGATGCACCTTCCATGGTCGGGCGTGACGTTGCCTCAGGAACTCGGCGAACTCGGATCCCGGCCCCTGGTCGATCGTGACGATCTCCCGGACGAGGGCACAGACCCGAAGTCCTCTGGTTCGGGCCGGTCTCGTGGTTGTCCTCACCGTAGGTTTCGCAGCCGCATGCGGGTCGACGGTCGGGAGTGGATCGGCGACCGGTGTCTCCATCGAACCGGCGGCACGGCCCGGTCAGCTACCGACCCGCCCCGGGCACGCCCCGACACTCGGCCCGGCGACGAGCGATCCCACCCAGGCCGACGGCATTCAGCTCGATGCGCTGAGTGGATTGCTCGACAACACACCGATCTACAACGGTGACTTCGCTGACCCCTACGCGCTCCGCACCCCGGATGCGCTCTATCTCTATGCGACGAATACGACGTCGACCAGCTTCGCCCCCGGGGCCCACATTCCCGTCATCGAGCTACCCCAGTCGTCGGCGTTCCGAGGCCGCTATCTGGGTGACGCGCTTCCGGTGCTCCCGGCGTGGACCGTACCTGGCTACCAGTGGGCGCCGTCGGTCTGGGCCCGACCCGACGGCACCTACGTGCTGTACTACGCCACGCCGGCGACCGACCCAATCAACTGCTTCACCAAGGCGACCGCCGGTGACTGTGTCCACGCGGTCACGGCGCCAACCTCGGCCATGTGCATCTCACGGGCCACCAGTGCAAGCCCGGCCGGCCCGTTCGTCGACAGCTCCGCGTCGGCATTCGTATGCCCGGTATCCATGGGAGGGGCGATCGACCCGAGCGTGTTCATCCGAGCCGATGGGACCCCCTGGCTGCTGTGGAAGAGCGACGGCGACTGCTGCAGGCTCCCCACCTACATCTTCGCCCAGCAGCTCGCCGCTGACGGCCTGTCCGTCGTCGGACCGCCCCACCGTCTGATCACCGCCACACAGGCCTGGGAGGGAGATCTCGTCGAGGCCCCGTCGATGATCCGTTCGGGCTCCACCTACTGGCTGTTCTACTCAGCCAATCTCTGGGGCACCCCCGACTACGGCATCGGCGTGGCCCGGTGTGCGTCGGTCACCGGCCCCTGCACCAAACCGCTCGACCATGCGTGGCTGTCCTCGTCGCAGGGTGGCCAGACCGACCCGGGGCCGGGAGGCGAGGAGTTCTTCACGGCGGACGGCCTCATCTGGATGGTGCACCACGCGTTGGCGCCCGGCCAGAGCGGCAACGGTGCACAACGGCGCCTGTACGTCGACCTGCTGGCCTTCCCGCCCGGTCGACTGCCCCGGATCGCTCCCGGGGCACCGGCCGCGGCGCTGGCCGAGGCTGCGCTCTACTTCAACGACACCAGTCTCCCGAGTGAGCCCACAGAGGCATACCTGGACCTCGTCCGCCAAGTCGGCCGGTCCTTCTCGGGTGACCCCGACGCCAGCATCCTGACCGACGGTCACTTGGTGTGCTCCGAGCTCGCCGCAGGCCAGAGCTCGCACAAGATCCTTCGGTCGCTGCACAACCGGGGGTTGAGTCCGTTCCAGTCCTACGTGGTGTCGATCTTCTCGACGGAGTACCTCTGCACCCAGTACGCGGGCGAGGCCGTGCGTGACATACGCCGGATCCTCACGACCGGGTCGTGAACCGGGCGGGTGCCGGCCGGGCGTGGCCCTCGACGGTGGGAATCGGCTCGACGGATGTCAGACCGGTCGCACGGCGTCTGGCGCGTGTCGGCGACGGAGCCCGTCGACCACTGCGGCCAGCGTTGCCACGATCCCGATCACAGCCCCCAGCACGCACACGCCGGCCCACCGGTGGCTCTCGTAGATAGAGCTACCGAGCGCTGAACCTAGAGCCCCGCCGGCGAAGTAGCAGACCATGTAGGCCGAGTTGACCCGGCTGCGGGCATCAGGGGCCAGCCGGTAGATCAACGACTGGTTGGTGACCTGCAGGCCCTGCACGCCCACGTCGAGGAGCACGATCCCCACGATCAGCATGGACAGGTTGTGGCGGCCCCACCACAGAGGGAGGAACGAGACCAGGACCAAGGCGGCGAAGACCAGCGTGGTCGTCCTGGTCCATCCCCGGTCGGACCAGCGACCGGCCATGTTGGCGCACAGGGCGCCGCTCGCACCCACCAGCCCGAACAGACCGATGGTGAGATCGTCGTAGTGGTAGGGAGCACCGGCCAGCAGGAAGGCCATCGTCGTCCAGAAGACACTGAAGGCGGCGAACCCGAGGGCACCGAAGAGGGCCCGGCGCCGGAGAAGCGACTCGGTGGCGAGGAGCCGGGCCGCGGAGCGCAGCAGCGTGCCGTAGCCGATGCGGGGGCGCTCGCCCTCCCCGGGAAGCCAACGGAACAGGACTGCGGCCAGCACCACCGTCATTCCCGCGGCCATGCCATAGACCACCCGCCAGCTGGATGCCTGGGCCACCACTCCCGACACGGTGCGGGCCAGCAGAATGCCCAGCAACAGTCCACTCATCACCACCCCGACCACGTGACCCCGGTGCTCCTCATCGGCCAGTGAGGCGGCCATGGGCACGAGGATCTGCGCGGCCACCGACCCCGCCCCGACCACCAGGCCCACGGCGATCAGCACGCCGATGGCCGGGGCGGATGCCGAGACCACCAGCCCCACGGCGGTCACCGACAGCACCAGCGGGACCAGCCAACGTCGGGTCAACAGGTCACCGAGAGGGACCAGCAGGGCCAGGCCGATGGCGTAGCCGATCTGGGCGAAGGTGACGACCAGGCCGGCAGTCCCCGAGCTGGTGCCGAACGACTTGGCGATGTCGTCGAGGACCGGCTGGGCGTAGTAGAGGTTGGCCACGGACACGCCGCACGACACGGCGAACAGGAGGACCAGCGCCTGGCTGATGCCGGACCTGCGGGCGACGGGACTGGTGGTGGCGGTGTTGTGGGCCATGGGGCATCCTTCCCTACAAAAGTGAACGCTCTGTACACTATCAGCTTCATGTACGGTCCGTACATGATCTAGGCTGAGCCCCGTGACCAGCAGTGCTGACCCGTCGAGCCCCTCCCCCCAGATCGGGCGACCGCGCAGCGAGCGAGCCCGACTGGCCACCCTCGAGGCGGCCGCCGACCTGCTCGTGGAAGGGGGATTGCCCGCGGCCACGATGGAGGCCATCGCCGCCCGGGCCGGGGTGAGCAAGGTGACCATCTACAAGTGGTGGCCGTCACGAGGGGCGGTGGCGGTGGACGCCTACTTCCACCGCTTCGATGAGACCTACACCTACATCGACACCGGGGACGTCCGGGCCGATCTGACGGTTCAGATCCGGCTCCTCCTCCGGTCCTTCCGGAGCCGGGCCGGAGAGATCATGGCCGAGCTCATCGGCCAGGCCCAGAGCGATCCCTCCCTGGCCGAGACGTTGCGGACAGGCTGGCTCCTCCCCCGGAGGGAGGCCACGGCCACGGTGCTCCGCCTCGCCGTGGACCGTTCGCAGATCCGGGCCGACATCGACATACCCACGGTCATGGACCAGCTCTACGCGCCGCTGTACTGGCGGCTCATGATGGGTCACCAATCGTTGGAGGACCGGTTCGCCGACGAGTTGGTCAGGAACGTCCTCGACGGTGTGGCCATTCGCTGACGCTGACGCGTCACGCGCTCGGCCGGACGCACGAGACTGCCGGATGCAAACGCCGCATGTCCCAGCGTCCTCCTTGGATCCACAGGCCGGCGGAGGGCCCGAACGGTCAGCGGACTACCGGTCCTCAGGCCATGAGGATCAGCATGAATCCCATGGCCACGCACATGATCACATGGCTCAGGTCGACCAGCCACGGGGTGGCCACCGTGTGCTCGACAGCGAGGACCGTCGGACGGTCCCCCGCGGCATCCGAGGACGCCGCCGATGCGATGGCCCAGGAAGGCGCATGGCTCCCGAAATGCGAGGCTCCCTTGTTGGGCGAGGCCAGGGTGAAGATCGCCGAAGCCAGGAGGATGCACGCCAGCACGAACGCCACACCGGAGTCCAGCTTGGGACCGGCGTGTGCCATGGGCATCGCTCCCGACACCGAACCCGCCACCGATCCCGCCCCCATGGGGTACCAGTACATGAGGAGCATGGCGAGGTTCATCACCGCATGGATCAAGGCGTGGGGCAGATGCAACCCGTACCGCTGGACCGACCCGATGCTCTGCACCACGAACCAGATCAGCAGCAGGCCGAAGATGAGTTCCCACGCCCCGCTGGGCCCGAACGCCCACCGGCCGACGAACATGCCGGCCATGGCCACCCCCATGAAGACGTGGGAGATCTCGACGTCACGACCGGCCGGCCGGTTCGTGGCCACCGACAGGACCAACAGGACCACGCAGTAGGCGGCAACGGCGAGCATCGCCACTCCGAACAGGTAGTAGAGCCACGACGGCGTGGACATGGCCACGGTGGATCACACCTCCCCGGGGTCGAACGAGCGGTCGCGGGTCGGACCCCCCGGGAAGCTGAGGGGCCAATAGGCCACGGCGATGAGCACGATCGGCAGACCCGAATTCGGGTCCGTGGCCCCTCCGGACAGGATCCCGCCGATGTTCTCGACAGCCAGCCAGATGAGCGTGAAGACGGCGATGGCGACCACGATGGTGAACTGCGTGGCCTGGGGGGGCAAGAACACCCCGGCAGCCACGACCAGACAGACGATGGCCAAGAGGACGGCGATCGTCGTCCCGTGGTGCAAGAGGAGCGCCGCGCTGGACACGTCGATGCGGCTGAGCCAGCCCGGCTGGCCCCGGTCCATGCCAACGACCAGCGAGTGGAGCGCTGTGGGCGATCGGCCGGCTCCAACCAGGCAGAGGAGGGCCAGCAGGGCCCACAGGACAGCCCAGAGCGCCTTGGCCGCACCGACACCCACGGAACGGGCCGCGACGAACGGCCTGTCGGTCCCGCCTGCGGGCCACAGGAGCACCGCGAGCACGGCGTAGAAGAGCACGCCGCCCGGTCCTCCACCGAACGGGGTGCCGCGACCCGAGACGACGCCACCCAGGCCCTCGCCGAACCACCAGACCGCCAGCGCCCAGACGATGGATGTGGCCAGTGCCGGCCTGATCGTCCGGGGATACACGATCCCGATGGCGATCAGGAACTGGATCCCGGCGAAGATTGAATCGGCGAGGACCGGGTGGTGGTAGACGATGGAGGCGTTCCAGGTGATGGTGTGGGCGATCCAGCTCGGGTTGCCGGCCGCCACGCCGTCCAGGAGGCCGCTGAACCCGTTCGGCCCGCGGGTGAACATCGTCGGCTGGAGCTGTAACACCGCGTCGAGCAGCCAGAGGGTCGCCAACACCAGTTGATACGTCCGCTGGAGATCCGGTGGGGACCTGCGGGTCCCGGGACCAAACGCCGCCGCGTCCACGACGGTTCTGGAGTACCCGGCCTCGTCGGCTCCGGCGAGTGCCATGGCCCCACCCCTCCCCCTTCGGCGTCACCCACCGCCTGTCGCGGACCAGCCACTACTACCACCCGTAGTAGTCGGGTACAAGTCGCCCACGCCCGCGGCCTCGGGTCATGGCTCCCGGGTTGCCACCGCCTGCACGCAACACCGTGGGTCGGGCGTGGCCGGTGGTGGGGTCAGACGGCCCGTCCGCACCGAACGGGCCACCGCAGGGTGGCGGCCGGACGACAGGCGATCAGCTGGAGACCGCGGCCTCGACCGGCTCGGGATGGATCATCTTGGCGTCCCACTTCTCCTCGACGTTCCCGAAGTGCCACCAAAGGACGGCGACCGCCCAGGTGGCGGCGAAGGCGCCGACAATGATGAACCCGGCGGTGTTGATGTTGAAGTGGGCGAAGAAGTTGAAGAAGGGATCGTTGATCTTGAGCTCCTGGCCGATGAGTCCGACGAGCTCGATGGTGCCGATAAACAGGGCCACGAAGACAGACAGGCCGGTGATGGTCAGGTTGTAGAAGACCTTGCGGATGGGCTTGGAGAACGCCCAGTCGTAGGCGAAGTTCATGAAGCAGCCGTCGATGGTGTCGAAAAGGCACATGCCGGCCGCGAACAGCACGGGCAGCGACAGGATGGCCCAGAACGGAAGCCCGCCGGCCACGGCGTTCCCGGCCAGCACGAGCAGGGCGACCTCGGTGGCGGTATCGAAACCGAGACCGAAGAGCACCCCCACCGGGTACATCTTCCACGGCTTGTCGATCCGTCCGGCGTAGCCACCGAAGAACCGGTTCATGAGTCCCCGGTTGTTCAACTGCCGCTCGAGTTCCTCGTTGTCGAATCGGCCCTGCTTCATCTGCCGGTACACCTTGGCGATCCCGATCAGCACGATCAGGTTCAGGCCGGCGATCAGGTAGAGGAAGCCCCCGGACACCGAGGTGCCGATGACGTTGGTCGCCCGGTGGAGACCCGAGGAGTCGTTGCTCACCTGGGAGTCGAGGGCCCGGATCCCGAAGTTCAGGAACACGGCGAGGGCGAACACCACGCTGGAGTGGCCCAGGGAGAAGAAGTAGCCCACGCTGAGGGGACGCTCGCCGTCGCTGACCAGCTTCCGGGTGGTGTTGTCGATGGCGGCGATGTGGTCGGCGTCGAAGGCGTGCCTCATGCCCAGCGTGTAGGCCAGTACGCCCGTCCCGAGGCCCAGCAGGCCGGTCTTGGAGATGTGGTAGTGGTGCGTGGCCGCCGCCGAGACCAGGCCCCACCCGATCACGTTCAGGGCCACGATGGTGACGACCATCCCCCCGACAGCCAGCCACTCCCGCCGGTTCAGCCCGCCCCGGAGCCTGGCCAGGCGGCCCGGGGAGCCGGCAGTGAAGGCGTCGGCCCTCATCGTCGCTGTCTCGAACTCGGCATCAGACGATAAGCTATGGCAAATACGAAGCGTATGCAATAAGGACCCGGTGGACCGGTCGTGGCCCGGTCGGCATCGGTATCCTCTGACCATGGAGAAGGTTGCGGTGGCCGGCGAGATGGCGGACTTCTCCTCGGTCGACACCGTGATCGCGTTCCTGCGGTCCCGGGGCAGTCGGGTCACCTCGTCCCGTCGGATCCTGCTGGAGGTCCTCTTCGCCGCCGACGGCCACATGAGCGCCGAGGAGCTGGCCGACGCCGTCCAGGCACGGGCGCCCGACGTGCATCTCTCGACCATCTACCGGAATCTGGAGGAGCTGGAGCATCTCGGGGTGATCTCCCACTCCCATCTGGGCCACGGTCCGTCGAGCTATCTGCTGGCCAGCCACGCCCACGCCCACTTCGTCTGTGCCGACTGCGGGAAGATGATCGAGGCACCCGAAGCGATGTTCTCGGGACTGGCCCGGGCGGCCCGGACCAAACTGGGTTTCTCCATCGATCCCAAGCACTTCGCCATCCTCGGTCGCTGCGCCGACTGCTCGAACACCTCGCCCGGCGGGTGACCGTTGCCGGCCGGGTTCGCCCCTGGCTCCCGTAACGCCCTCGGCCGTGGCCCCGGGAGTCGGACCGCGGCCGACCCATCCGGAGAGTCGGCTTTTCCGCCACCGACGCCTCCTGATTGGATAGCGGGCGAACCCCTGCCTTGGAGGGGACCGACGGTCGGCTGACGGCGAGCGACACATGACCACCCCGCACGATGAATCGACGGTGAGCCGGACGGAAGGGACCCGCTCCCGTCCAGGGTGGCGGCCTCGCGTCGACGCCGAGGGTGAGCTCGTCGACTCACCCGCCGGCCTTCGCTACGTGTGGGCGGTCCTGGTCGTGCTGGTCGCCCTCGAGGCCGCCGGCGACCTGGGGTGGATCGGAGGCCCGGCGGCCCTCTACCAGTCCTGGATCCATGATCTGGTCCTCGGCGCCGCCGCCGCCCTGATGCTGGCCCGGGCCTCGTTCGAACCGATCGCCCGCCGGGCATGGCTGGCCTTCGGGCTGGCCATGACCGTCTGGTGGGTCGGCACCGTGGCCTGGAGCGTGGTCTACGGGGGCCGGTCCGACCCTCCCTATCCCACGTTCGCCGACGTTTTGTGGTTGCTGTGGTACCCGCTCATGGTGGCGGGCATCGTCTACCTGATCCGGGTCCGCTTCCACGGGTTCGAGCTCCATCGGTGGATGGACGGCATCGCCGTGACCCTCATCGTGCTGGTGGCCGGCTTCGCCCTCGTGGTGCAACCCGTGGCCGAGGAGTCGTCCCGGGGGTGGTTGGCCATCATCGTCGACTTCAGCTATCCCGTGCTCGACCTCCTCCTCATCGGAGCCCTGCTCGGGGTCTACGGGCTCCTCGGGTGGAAGCCCGACCGCATGTGGGTGCTGATCGGCCTCGGCATACTGGCCACCACCATCGGCGATGCCGCCTTCGCCGTCCAGGAGGCACGGGGCGTGGCCCGGGGCAGCCGCTACGACTTCGTGTGGACCGTTGGGGCCCTCCTGATCGCCTACGCCGCGTGGGTGCGGACGTCCGGCGACGAGGACGCTCGCGTGCGGGTCACCGGTATGCGGGCCATCGCGCTGGCGCTGATCGCCCAGGCGCTGGCCATCGGCATCCAGATCTACGCCGTGTTTGAAGAGGTGGGGCGGAGCGAGCGGGTGGTCTCGGTCATCGTGCTGCTCGTGGCCTCGGTACAGATCATTCTGACCCGCCCTCGAGCGGAAGCCGCTCCCCCGCCGGGGCCACCTGCCCCCACCCATGAGGATGATGACCGCCAAGGGTGAGCTGTCGACCATGACCCGTGACGGGCCCTTCCGTGAGCCCCCGCCGTCGGGTCCTCGGGCGCCCGGGCCGGCCCATTCGTGCCTGTGACCAGGAGGGGACGGACCTCCGGCCCGGCACCCACTTCGTCAGGGGCCGTCTACCCCGAGGGAACCAGGAGCTCCGGCGCGCTTGATCCGAGGACTTCCGGGTAAGTTCTCTGCACGAAGGCGGACCGGGGCGACCGGGCGACCTTCCTGACGATCCCCACGCAGACCGGGAGGAGCGGGGATGACCGATCTACTCACGACCACCGCTGATCGGACGATCACAGATCGGTTCTTCGCCACCCGGGCGCTCACCGAGTCCCTGGCCGGACCGCTGACGGCCGAGGACCAGACCGTGCAGTCGATGCCCGACGTGAGCCCGACCAAATGGCACCGGGCCCATACGTCCTGGTTCTTCGAGACCTTTCTGCTGACCGCCGAGCTCCCCGGCTACCAGCCCTTCCACCCCGCCTACGGCTACCTCTTCAACTCCTACTACGAGGGTGTCGGCGCCCGGTACCCCCGCCACGACCGGGGCCTGGTGTCCCGACCGGGCATCGGGGAGATCGCCGAGTACCGGCGCTTCGTGGACGACGCCATGGGCAGCCTCCTGGCCGATGGTGCCGGAGCCGGGATCGACCCACTGGTCGAACTGGGTATCCAGCACGAACAGCAGCACCAGGAGCTCCTGTTGATGGACATCAAGCACGTCCTGTCCCGCAACCCGCTGCTACCCGCCTACGACGACCTCCGCTCCCCACCCTGTGCCCCCTCCCCGCCCCGGACGTGGGCCGAGTTCGCCGGCGGAGTGGCGGAGATCGGCCACGACGGTGAAGGCTTCAGCTTCGACAACGAGCTCCCGCGCCATCCGGTGTACATCGGCCCCTTCGCCATCGCCGAGGGGGCGGTGACCTGTGGCGAGTGGCTGGCCTTCATCGAGGACGGCGGCTACCACCGGCCCGAGTTGTGGCTGTCCGACGGGTGGTCCACCGTCCAGGACGAGCAGTGGGAGGCGCCGCTCTACTGGTCGGTGGTCGACGACGAGTGGCACGAGTTCACCCTGGGCGGCCCCATCGCGGTCAACCCGGGCCAACCCGTCTGTCACGTGAGCTATTACGAGGCCGATGCCTTCGCCCGCTGGGCCGGCCACCGGCTGCCTACCGAGGCCGAGTGGGAGGTGGCGGCGGCCGGTCATCGGGTCGGTGGCCACTTCCTCGACCAGACCCTCCTCCATCCCGCGCCCCCGGGTCCCGGCCCCTTCGCCGGCCCCTACGGCGACGTCTGGCAGTGGACGTCGTCGGCCTACAGCCCCTATCCCGGCTTCAAGCCGGCGGCGGGGGCCGTGGGCGAGTACAACGGCAAGTTCATGGTCAACCAGTACGTGCTGCGGGGCGGTTCGTGTGTAACGCCACCCGGCCACCTCCGGACTACCTACCGGAACTTCTTCCCCCCTTCCGCACGTTGGGCGTTCTCCGGCCTTCGGCTGGCCCGGAACGACTGACCACGGACCCGTCATCCACAACGACCACCGCGCCGAAGGAACTCTGCCCATGACCACCGTCATCCCCCCCACCATCGATGTCCACCTGTCCGGCAGCGACCTGCGTGGGGCCATGGAGCGCGACGTCCGCACCGGCCTCACGACGGACCCCAAGAGCCTGCCCCCGGTGTACTTCTACGACGACCGGGGCAGCCGGCTCTTCGACGAGATCACCCGGCTGCCCGAGTACTACCCGACTCGGTCCGAGCGTTCCATCCTCGACGCCCACGCCGGGGACATCGCCCGGGGTTCGGGGGCGGACACCCTCGTGGAGCTCGGGGCCGGCACCTGCGACAAGTCGCGCGTGCTGCTCGACGCCATGCGGTCCAACGGGCTGCTGCAGCGATTCGTCCCCCTCGATGTCAGCGACACGACCCTCTGGGAGGCGGCCACGGCCCTGTCCGAGGAGTACCCCGGTGTGACCGTGAGCGCGGTGGTGGGCGACTTCCACCAGCACCTCGACCGCTTGCCCCATGACGGCACCCGGCTCTTCGCCTTCCTCGGAGGCACCATCGGCAACCTCGACCCCGCCCAGCGCCACGAGTTCCTGATCCAGCTGGGCAAGGTGATGTCCATGGACGACCGCCTGCTCCTCGGCACCGACCTGGTGAAGGACCGGACCCGCCTGGTCAACGCCTATGACGACGACGCCGGTGTCACCGCCGAGTTCAACCGGAACGTGCTCTTGGTCCTCAACCGCGAGCTCGGGGCCAACTTCGAGCCCGACCGGTTCGAGCACGTGGCCCGCTGGAACGAGTCCGACCAGCGCATCGAGATGTGGTTGCGCTCCACCGGTGACCAGCAGATCCGGGTGGCCGATCTCGAGCTCGACCTGACCTTCGGGGAGGGGGAGGAGATGCTGACCGAGATCAGCACCAAGTTCTCACCCGACGCCCTGGCCGTCGAGCTCAGCGAGTGTGGCTTCGTGGTCGAGTCCATGTGGCGCTCGGAGGGCGACGAGTTCCTCCTCACCATGGCCCGCCCCTCGTCGTAGTCGGCGCCGGTCGTCGGCCGGCCGTTTTAGCTGGCCGTTCAGCCGCCCAGCAGGTCCTTCACGGCAGCCTCGATGGCCCGGTGGAAGGTCGGGTAGGCGTAGATCATGTGACGGAGCTCGGTGGTGGGCACGGCGGCGTGGACAGCCAGCGTGAGCAGGCCGAGGACCTCGCCGCCGCAGGGCCCGGCCGACGTGGCCCCGACGAGCACGCCGCGCTCGGAGTCCTCGACGAGCTTGATGAACCCCTGATTGCCCACCTTGTGGATCCACCCCCGGGTGGACTCGGGAATCGATGCCCGCCCCACCCGCACCTGGATCCCTGCGTCGCGGGCGGCCCGCTCGCTCAGGCCCACCGAACCGATCTCGGGGTCGGTGAAGGTCACCCGGGGCACCGCCCGGTAGTCGGCCGGCACCACCTGATGACCGAGGATGTCGTTGACCACGATGTCGGCCTGGTACATGGACATGTGGGTGAAGGCTCCGTGGCCCACCGCGTCACCCACCGCCCAGACGCCCTCGGCCCCCTCCACCCGCATGTGGTCGTCGACGGGGAGGGAGCGGGCCGACTGGTCGAGTCCGAGCGAGGCCACGTTCAGCTGCGCCAGGTCGGGCCGCCGTCCCGTGGCCACCACCAGCCGATCGGACACCACGGGCTCGCCGGACCCGAAGGCGACGGCGAACCGGTGGCCGTCGTGGTGGACCGATGCGATGGCCACTCCCGTGCGCACGTCGATACCCTCATGGTCGAACACCTCGGCCAGCAATGCGCCGGCCTCGGGCTCCTCGGGTCCGACCAGCTGGTCCCCGGCCTCCAGGACCGTGACGTCGGAGCCAAAGCGGGAGAAGACTTGGGCCAGCTCCACGCCGATGGCTCCGCCGCCGAGCACGGTCAACGAGCCGGGCACCTCCTCGGTCTCGATGGCCTCCCGATTGGTCCAGTACGGGGTGTCGGCCAGGCCGGCCACCGGTGGGATCCACGGACGGGTGCCGATGTTGACGACCACGGCCCGGGTGGCGTCGATGACCCGGTCACCCACCACCACCTGATGCGGACCCTCGAGGCGCCCCCAGCCCCGCACCAGGCGCCCGCCCTTGTCCTCGAAGCGCTTCACCGCGACGGCATCGTCCCACGAGTCGGTGGCCTCCTCCCGGATGCGTCGGGCCACCGGGCCCCAGTCCGGATGCACGGTGGCCGTGCCGGCCGTTCCCTGGATCCGCCCCGCCTCGGCCAGGAGGTCCGATGCCCGGATCATCATCTTGGAGGGCACGCAACCCCAGTAGGGACACTCGCCGCCCAGCAGCTCGGCCTCCACGCCGACCACGTCGAGTCCGGCCTCGGCCAACCGGCCGGCGACGTCCTCGCCCCCCGGTCCCATGCCCACCACGACCACGTCGGCCTGCTCACTCATCCCTGACTCCTTTGTTGGCACGCCGGATGGACACGGTGGGTCCCACGCTGCGCTGCCCGTCGGCTGCTCCGGTTCTACCCGGTGGGGGCCTCCGCCGCACCCTCCTGCACCATGCCGGAACGGTCCGTGCCGTCGACTGTCGCTGGCTGCGGCCCTTCGGGGAGCGCCGATCGCCGGGAACACAGTGTCCCGCGCCGGGGTTGTACCGCTCATGACGATACGAGCGACATGGAACGGGGCCGTGCTGGCCGAGAGCGACGACACCGTGGTGGTCGAGGGTAACCACTACTTTCCCGCTCAGGACGTGCACAGCGAGTACTTCGAGGACAGCGCCACCCATACCACCTGTCCGTGGAAGGGCGAGGCCAGCTACCGGAGCGTGGTGGTCGACGGGAGCCGGAACGACGATGCGGCCTGGTACTACCCGACGCCCAAGGACGCGGCCAAAGAGATCACCGACCGGGTGGCCTTCTGGCGGGGCGTGACCGTCGAAGACGTGGCCTGACCGCTTCCCCCGGGGCTCAGCCGGACCGCTGACGGGCCACGTCGAAGCAGGCGATGGCCCCGGCGGTGGCCACATTGAGGGAGGAGAGGGTCCCGTGCTGGGGGATGGAGGCCAGTGCGTCGCACCGCTTCCGGGTCAGGGTGGCCAGCCCGGCCCCCTCCGAGCCGAGGACCAGGGCCACGGGCTGATCGCCCAGCGGGAGCCGGTAGAGCGACTCCGTCGCCTCCCCCACCAGGCCCACCGACCAGACCCCCAGCTCGCTGAGCTTGTGCAGCGCGGCCGGCACCCCGGCCACCAGGGCCATGGGCAGGTACTCGATGGCCCCGGCCGCCACCTTGGCCACCGTGGGGGACAGGTGGGCCGAGCGGTGACGGGGCAGCACCACCCCGGTCACCCCGGCGCACTCGGCGCTGCGGAGCAGCGAGCCGACGTTGTGGGGGTCGGTGATGCCGTCCATGACCAGCAGGAACGGCACCCGGCCCCGGCGGGTGGGTTGGCAGAGCGCCTCGAGTGGGGTCTCCTGGATCGGTCGGGCCAGCGCCACCACCCCCTGGGCGGCGTCCGTACGGGCCACCGAGTCGAGCCGGCGGCGGGACACGTACTCGATCCGCACCCGGCGGGTCCCGGCCAGCGCCTCGATCTCGTCCAGGATGGGGGCGGCGTCCATGCCCTCGGCCACGAGCAGGGACGTCACCGCCCGACGGTTGGCACTGAGCAGCTCCCTTACGGCCTGGCGTCCCTCGACCTGGTCACCACCGAGGCCGGCCGGCGCCGAGGTGCCTCGGGGCCGCGCCTCGGGGGCCGGCCGGCCACCGGCTCGCGCCGCCCCCCGGCGTGCCGGAACGCCTCTCGACGTGCCGCCCTTGGATGCCGCCCCCCGCGAGGAGGCCGCCGATGAGCGGCCCCTCCCGGAGCCACCCCGGGGCGGCTTGCCCCGACCCCCGGCGTTCTTCGGCGGGCTCATCGGGCCTCCTCCCCGCCCGGAGCGGAGGCCAACAGGACCACCGCCGTGCAGGCGATTCCCTCGGCACGGCCGAGGGCGCCCAGCCCCTCCGCCCGGGTCGCCTTGACGTTGGCCGGCGCGCCGAGCACCGACCCCAGGCGCTCGGCCATCCGGTCGACATACGGCGCCAACCTGGGCTGTTCGGCCACCACCGTGCAGTCGGCATTGACCGGAACCCATCCGGCGGCGGCGGCCCGGGCCACCACCTCGGCCAGGATGTCCAGGCTGTCCGCCCCGCGCCAGGCCGGATCGGTGTCCGGGGCGTGGCGGCCGAGGTCGCCCAGACCGGCCCCGCCCAGCACGGCGTCGGCCACGGCGTGGGCCACGGCGTCGGCGTCGCTGTGCCCTTCGAGGCCCCGGGCCCCGGTGATGGTGATCCCACCCAGGATCAAGGGCCGATCGGGATCCTCGGAGAACCGGTGGACATCGATCCCCTGCCCGATCCGCAGGCCCGGTGGGTCACTGGCTCCGGCTGCTTGACGCCCGTCACTCACCCCCGGGCCTCCACCATCAGCGCCTCGGCGAGATCCAGGTCCTCGGGTCGGGTGATCTTCATGTTGCGCGGGTCACCGGGCACCGTATGCACGGCCACACCCATCTGCTCCACCAGGCCGGCGTCATCGGTGCTCTGGCCGGCCGCTCGGTGGGCGGCCCGCAAGGTGGCTGCCGCGAACGCCTGCGGCGTCTGGACGGTGACCAGCCCGTCCCGGTCGACGGTGGCGAGGATCACCCCGTCCCCGACGCGTTTGAGGGTGTCGGCCACCGGCAGGACGGGAATGGCACACGAGGCGCCGTCGACCAGGACCGCCTCCACCACGGCGGCGAACAACGACGGCCGGGCCAGGGGCCGAGCGGCGTCGTGGACGACGATCACGGTGGCGTCATCGGGAACCGCGGCCAGACCGGCCCGCACCGAGTCGGCACGGGATGCGCCGCCGGTCACCGTGACGTCGGCGCCCCAGGGCGCCCCGTCGGGGCCCGACGGGCCCGGACCCGTCGGGGGCCCGTGCTCCGGGTCGTCCCCGCTGTCGTCGGGAAGCACCAGGACCACACCGTCGGCCACCGTCCGGGCCGCATCCACCGACCAGGCGGCTACCGGTCGTCCGGCCAGGTGGAGAAACTGCTTGGGCCCTCCGAATCGGCGACCGGATCCGCCCGCCACCACGATGGCCCAGACGGACCCCGTTCGGCTCAGGGCAGCGCCTCGTTCAGCCGAACCTCGGCGGTCTCCTCGTCGACGCCCAGGGCGAAGGTGAGCTCCGACACCAGGATCTGGCGGGCCCGCTGGAGCATGCGCTTCTCGCCGGCGGACAGTCCCTTGTCCTTGTCCCGGATGGACAGGTTCCGCACCACCTCGGCCACCTGGTAGATGTCGCCGGAGCGCAGCTTCTCGGAGTGGTTCTTGTACCGGCGCGACCAGTTGGTCGGCATCCGGGCCTCCTTCTTGCGAAGGACGGCGAACACCTCTTCCACCTCTTCGTCGTTGATGACCTCCCGGAGGCCGACACCCTCGGTGTTGTCGGCCGGGACCATCAGGGTCAGGTCGCCGTAGGCCAGACGGAGCACCAGGTACTCCTGTTTCTTGCCGAACGCCTCTTTGGTCTCGCGTCGTTCGACCACCGCCGCGCCGTGGTGCGGATAGACGACCTTGTCACCGATGTCGAACACCCGTTCCTCCTGGCGTTGCGTGCTGATCCCGGGCTGGTGAGCTCGATCGGGACCGCGTAGGGAGCATGTAATGGTACACGGTGCCGGCGCCCTCCCCGACCGCAGGCCCCATCCGGAGGCAGCCAGGGCCGTCCAGCCGCTACTGGTAGCGCTCGAAGATGCTGGCCTCGGCCAGTCGGGCCAGCCCGTTCTTGACCGAGTGGGCCCGGGCCTCCCCCACCCCCTCGACCTGTTCGAGATCGCTCAGCGACGCCCGCATGATCTGCTGGAGGTTGACGAACCGGTCCACGATCCGCTCGATGATGGTGTCCGAGAAGCGGGGCAGCCGGTAGAGCAACCGGTACCCCCGGGGCTCCACGCCGGACTCGGAATCGTGGAACGAGCCGGGCAGACCGAGGATCTGGGCCACGCGCTGGGAGTCCTGCAACTCCTCGGCCGGCAGCTGGCTCAGCTGCTCGACCACCCGGTCGACCACGGACAGGCGGTCCCGTCCCTTGACCGGTGGGAGCCGGAAGTAGTCCCGCACCACGAGGTGCAGGGTCGGGGCCACGCTGTCCACCAGCTCGGCGGACTGCAGACCGACCAGACGGCCGTCGTCACCCAGCTCGACGAGGTAGCCCTCCACCTCCTCGGCGATGCGCAGCAGCATCTCGGCGGCCTGGACCACCCCCACCACGTCGCCTACCGAGACGGTGTCCTCCACCTCCAACATGGACAGCCCCGACAGCGCCACGTCGAACCGGCTCCGGAAGTGCTGCATGGTGGCCAGCGCCTGGTCCGTGCGGTCGTGCAGCCATCCCGTGGGCTGCACGGTGTGCTTGAGATCGTTGCGGTAGACGGCGATAACCGACATGGCCGCCGACACCGACAGGACGGGCACGTCGATCGACCGGGCCACCCGCTCGGCCGTCCGGTGTCGGGTGCCGGTCTCGCTGGTGGGGATGGTGGCCTTGGGCATGAGGTGGACGTTGGCCCGGGCGATGCGGGAGGCGTCCGGGGCCAAGATGATGGCCCCGTCCATCTTGGCCAGCTCCGAGAGCCGTTGCGGACTGAACTCGGCGTCGAGCAGGAAGCCGCCCGAGCAGATGGAGAGCACGCCGGGCCCGTCCCCCACCACGACCAGGGCACCACGTTTGGCCCGGAGGATGCGATCCAGACCGTCACGCAGCGGTCGGCCCGGAGCGGCCATGGCCAGGGCGTCACTGAGCGGCGAGCTCTGGCGGGCGGTCACAGGGGAATCGTACCCGGCCGGGTCCCCTCGGGCCCCGTCCGAGCGCGCTCCTTACGCTTCGCGGTGCTCCCCGGTGGCCAACCACAGGACGGCCTGGGCCACGCTGTCCACCCGGATGAGCTCCATCCCCGGAGGCCCGCTCGGTGCTGATGCCGGCACCGCCACCCGCTCGAAGCCCAGCCGGGCGCACTCCTCCAGTCGGCGGGGAAGGTTGGTGACCTGGCGCACCTCGCCGGCCAGTCCCACCTCGCCCACCGCGGCGAGGTTGGCCGGCAGGGCCACCCCGGTGGTCGCCGAGGCCACAGCGAGGGCCACGGCCAGGTCGGCGCCGGGCTCGGTCACCTTGATCCCGCCGGCCACCGAGGCGAAGACGTCCATCCCCACCACGGCCAGGTCGGCGTAGCGGTTGAGCACGGCCAGCATCATGCCCAGGCGCCCGCTGTCCAGGCCCACGACCGTCCGCTTGGGTTGGGCCTGCCCCTGGGGAGTCACCAGGGCCTGGAGCTCCACCACCAGGGTGCGGCGACCCTGGACGGCCGGGAGCACCACGCCGCCGGGCACCCCGACCAGGCGATCCCCCAAGAGGAGCCGTCCGGGATCGTCGACCGGCTTGAGCCCCTGGTCGCCCATCTCGAACAGGCCCAGCTCCCCGGTGGGCCCGAACCGGTGCTTCACCGCCTGGAGCAGCCGAATGGCGTGGTGCCGGTCACCCTCGAAGTTCAACACCGTGTCCACCATGTGCTCGAGGGTCCGCGGCCCGGCCAGCGAGCCGTCCTTGGTCACGTGGCCGACCAGCACGGTGGCCACCCCCCGGGTCTTGGCCAGGCTGACCAGCTGGTCGGCACACTCGCGTACCTGGGTCACGCTGCCGGGTACCCCGGTGGTCCGTCGCTCGCCCGCCGGGGTGGGACCGATCGACACCGCCTGGATGGAGTCCACCACCACGAGATCGGGCTCCGCCTCGGCGACGCCGGCGATGATGGCGCCCACCTCGGTGACGGGCAGGATGAGCAGTCCGGGGGGAATGGGCCCCAACCGCTCGGCCCGCAGGCGGACCTGGTGGGCCGACTCCTCGGCCGAGATCAGCAGGACCCGGTGGCCGGCGGCGGCGCGGGCGGCCAGCACCTGGAGGAGCAGGGTGGACTTCCCGATACCGGGCTCACCGCCGAGGAGTGTGACCGAACCGGGAACCAGTCCCCCCGACAGGACCCGGTCGAACTCCTCCACCCCGGTCGGGATGGCCGCGGCCTCGGAGACGTCCACCTCGGACAGCTGGAGCGGCATGGTCTCCAGACCGAGGGCGTCCACCGCCTGGACGAGGGATCCGAGCTGGCTCTCCTCCACCAGGGTGTTCCACTCCCCGCAGGTCGGACACCGCCCCGCCCAACGGGCCGTCGTCGACCCGCAGTCGATGCAGCGGTGGCGCTTCGCGGTCTTGGCCATGCCCCTGATGGTAGGGACTGGGTGTGACCACGGGGGTGACCCGTAGCCGGGGCGGACGGCCACCCGGCCGGCGTCAGGAGGGCGTCCCGCCGTAGCGGCACCCGCTGGCCCCGAACGCGCACCCGCCCCGCCGGAATCCGGCGGGGCGGGCGCAGTCAGGCTTCAGATAGATCCGTCAGTCGGCGGAGGCGTCGGCCAACTCCACCGGCGGCGGGGGCTCGACACCCTCGATGGCGGTGAAGGTCAGCTGCTGCTCCCCGGCGATCAGCGGAGGAGCGCCCTTCACGTCGTAGGCCGCGGCGGCCTCGGGCGTGATGGTCTCCACATCGACCACGATGGTCTCGCCGACCCGGAACTCCTTCCACAGGATCCGCTCCGACAGTGGATCCTCGACCATCTGCTGGATGGCACGGCGCAGCGGCCGGGCCCCCAGCTGGGGGTCGTAGCCCTTGTCAGCCAACAGTTGCTTGGCCGGCGGGGTCAGGATGAGGCTGAGACCCTGCAGTTCCAGCTGGGTGGAGACCCGTTGGATCATCAGGTCCACGATCTCGACCACCTCGACCTTGGACAGCTCGTGGAACACCACGACCTCGTCGATGCGGTTGAGGAACTCGGGTCGGAAGTGGGCCTTCAGGGCCTCGTTGACCTTGGTCTTCATCCGCTCGTAGGTCACGGCCTCCGAGGTCTTGGCGAAGCCCACCGACGACTTGCGCAGGTCGGCGGTTCCGAGGTTGGACGTCATGATCAGCACGGTGTTCTTGAAGTCGACCGAGCGGCCCTGGGCGTCGGTCAACCGGCCGTCCTCCAGGATCTGGAGCAGCGTGTTGAACACATCAGCATGGGCCTTCTCGACCTCGTCGAAGAGCACCACCGAGAAGGGCTTGCGGCGGACCGCCTCGGTCAGCTGCCCACCCTCCTCGTACCCGACGTAGCCGGGGGGCGAGCCGACCAGGCGGCTCACCGTGTGCTTCTCCATGTACTCGGACATGTCCAGCTGGATGAGGGCGTCCTCGTCGTCGAAGAGGAACTCGGCCAACGTCTTGGCCAACTCGGTCTTGCCCACGCCGGTCGGTCCCAAGAAGATGAACGACCCGCTCGGACGCTTGGGGTCCTTCAGACCGGCACGGGTGCGCCGGATGGACCGGGCCAGGGCGGCGATGGCGGGCTCTTGTCCGATGACCCGCTTGTGCAGTTCGTCCTCCATGCGCAGCAGCTTGGCCGTCTCCTCCTCGGTGAGGCGGTAGACGGGAATGCCCGTCCAGTTGGCCAGCACCTCGGCGATGACTTCCTCGTCGACCACGTCGAAGAGGTCCACGCCCTCGGCGCGCCACTCCGCCTCCATGGCCTCTTTCGAGTCGAGGCGCTCCTTCTCCTGCTCGGCGAGCTTCTTGGCCTGGTCGAAGGCCTGCTTCTCCAGCGCGGCCTCCTTGTCGGCTCGGAGGCGGGTGATGTCCTCCTCCAACTTCTTGTAGGCCGGAGGCGTGGTCATCCGGCGGATGCGCAGGCGGCTGCCGGCCTCGTCGATGAGGTCGATGGCTTTGTCCGGGAGGTATCGGTCGGCCAGGTAGCGGTCGGCCAGGTTGGCCGCGGCCACCAGGGCCTGGTCGGTGATGGTGACGGCATGGTGCGACTCGTAGCGGTCCCGGAGCCCCTTCAGGATCTCAATGGTCAGCGCCACGTTGGGCTGCTCGACCTTGATGGGCTGGAACCGCCGCTCGAGGGCGGCGTCCTTTTCGAGGTGCTTGCGGTACTCGTCGATGGTGGTGGCACCGATGGTCTGCAACTCACCCCGGGCCAGCATGGGCTTCAGGATGGAGGCGGCGTCGATGG
Organism: uncultured Acidimicrobiaceae bacterium; assembly: GCA_963738545.1. Classification (GTDB taxonomy): domain Bacteria; phylum Actinomycetota; class Acidimicrobiia; order Acidimicrobiales; family RAAP-2; genus Bog-756. Next base: position 416,049 of record CAVTXA010000002.1, on the reverse strand, counting down.
CCCCCTCGGCGGCACCGGCACCCACCAGGGTGTGGAGCTCGTCGATGAACAGGACGATGTCGCCGCGGGTGCGGATCTCCTTCAGGACCTTCTTCAGGCGCTCCTCGAAGTCGCCGCGGTACCGGCTGCCGGCCACCAGGGCCCCGAGGTCGAGGGTGTACAGCTGCTTGCCCGTGAGCGTCTCGGGAACGTCGTCGGCCACGATGCGCTGAGCCAGCCCCTCCACGATGGCGGTCTTGCCCACGCCCGGCTCCCCGATGAGCACCGGGTTGTTCTTGGTGCGGCGCGACAAGACCTGCATCACCCGCTCGATCTCTTTCTCCCGACCGATGACCGGATCCAGCTTGTGGTCCCGGGCGAGGGCGGTGAGGTTGCGGCCGAACTGGTCCAGCACCGGCGATCCGGTGGGCGCGTCCGAGGACTGGGAGCCCGGGGCACCTGCGCCCACCGACTCCTTGCCCTGGTAGCCCGAGAGCAGCTGGATGACCTGCTGGCGGACCCGGGGGAGGTCGGCGCCCAAGCTCACGAGCACCTGAGCGGCGACGCCCTCGCCCTCTCGGACGAGCCCGAGGAGCATGTGCTCGGTGCCGATGTAGCTGTGCCCCAGTTGCAGGGCCTCACGCAGCGACAGCTCGAGGACCTTCTTGGCCCGGGGGGTGAAGGGGGGCGAGCCGGTCGGGGCCGTGCCGGCCAGTCCGATCGTCTCTTCGACCTTCTCCCGCACCGCCTCCAGCGAGACGCCCAGAGACTCCAGTGCCTTGGCCGCGACTCCCTCACCCTCGTGGATCAGGCCCAGGAGGATGTGCTCGGTGCCGATGAAGCTGTGGTTGAGCAGCCGCGCCTCCTCTTGCGCCAACACAAGAACTCGACGAGCCCGGTCTGTGAATCGTTCGAACACTCCACCGCCTCCATCCGCGGTCAGTAACTGAAGCGAAGTCTACAGGTACCCGCGACATACACACCCGCACGGACCCATTTTCCCCTGCTTTTCTCAGCCATCGGCATCCGCGCCTATCGTCTGTAGGAAGTGAACGTCGTCGAACTCCTCGGGCTTCCCGCACTCGAAGAACAGCTGAAGCGCCTCGAGCCCCTGCTCGTGGAGTCGGTGGTGACCGGGGACGGCTTCCTCGACGAGGTGACCACCCACCTCCTGGCCGCCGGGGGCAAGCGGCTCCGGCCGGTATTGGCCCTGGCCACCGCTACATCGGGGACGACAGCCGCCACCCGGGAGGACCTCTTGGGGGCGGTGGCGGTGGAGCTGGTCCACCTGGCCTCCCTCTACCACGACGACGTCATGGACGAGGCCACGGTCCGGCGAAACGTCGAGAGCGTGAACGCCCGATTCGGCAACCTGGTGGCCATCGTGGCCGGCGACTTCCTGTTGGCCCGGTCGGCGGAGATCGCCGCCGGGTTGGGCACCGAGATCGCCGGACTCCTGGCCGCCACCCTGGGCGAACTGTGCCAGGGCCAGGTGGCCGAGGTCCACGCCGCCTTTCAGCCCGGGAGGAGCCGGGACGCCTACGAGCGGGCCATCGCCGGCAAGACCGCCTCCCTCATGGCCACGTCGTGTCGCATCGGGGCGCTCACCGGTGGCCTCCCCCGGACCCAGATCGACGCGTACACCGAGTTCGGGCGTTCGTTCGGGATGATCTTCCAGGTCCGTGACGACATCCTCGACGTCATCGGCACCGAGGCCGAGCTGGGGAAGCCGGCCGGTCAGGACCTGGCGGAGGGTATCTACACCCTTCCGGTGCTCCTGGCCCTGGCCGATCCCGAGGCCGGGCCCGAGCTCCGCACCCTGCTCGGACAGCCGCTGGGTCAGCCCGAGCGGGACAAGGCCCGGGCCATCGTGGCCGCGTCGGGAGCCATCGGCGAGTCGGTGGTGGTCGCCCGCCGGTACGCCGAGGCGGCAGCGGCGGCGGCGGGTTCAGGGCCGTCGCCGGAACTCGCTTCGGGATTCACCAGCCTGGCCCACTCCCTGGTGGACGACTTGCCCGTCGACTGAACGGGGTCCCGACGCGGGAGCGGTCGGTCGACATGAGTGCCGACCGACCGCCCGTTCGCACCGGAGCTGACGGGTCAGCTCACCGACGTACCTCAGCCGGCTGGCGGGGCCGCCACGTTGCACTTGGCGTCGATGGCCGTGGTGGCCTTGTCCAGGCGGGCCTTGAAGGTGGGGCTCTCGAGCCGGGTGATCCGCCTCTGCAGGCGGGCGGCCAGCGTGGTCCGGCCGGCGGAGGCCGCCTTGGCCTGAGCCGCGGTCAGCTTGGGCAGACCGTTGGCGATGTCCGTCTCGGCCTTTTGGATCCTGGCCAGCACCTTGGGGGCGTTGGCGCAGTTGAACGTGTGCGTCGCCGTCGGGCTGGCGCTGCTCGACCCAGGGGTGGCGGCTCCGGCGATTCCGGCGGCACCGACGGAGAGGGCTCCGACGGCCACCACGCCCACGATCAGCTTCTTGGCGGTGGGGATGACGTGCTTCATGGCTGTACTACCTCCTGCAATGGGCCGGCGGTTCCGGCTACCACTCAGTTATCGCCCCGCCGCATGTGGGATGCGTGAGGCCGATGTTAGGGGCCGATGAAGGCTTCGGCCCCGGGATCCAGCGGTCCTCGATGGCATCTCCCCTGCTCAACGCATCAATTGTCAGAGGAACTGCCAACGGTTACCGTGCCTGGATGCTCCCTCGCCACGGCCTCGTCCACCTCCGAGGGCCGGTGCCGGACCGACGTCGATCGAGACCGCTCCGCCGGGCCGCCCCTGGGCCGTGGAACGCCGGGGCGCGGGCGTGACGGCCAAACGGGGAAGCGCCCGCCACGCCGTCCGACTCCGCCGTCGAACCGACGACGTGTGGGCCCTCCTCGGGGCACCCGAACGTGTGCACGAGTGGTTCCCCGGCATCGTGTCGTGCACGGTGGACGGGATCCACCGGGTGGTGGTGACGGCCTCGGGCATCCCCATGCCCGAGGACCTGGTGACCGTCGATTCCACGCTGCGCCGACTGCAGTACCGCATCACCGCCCCCATGTTCGCCGAGCACCTGAGCACCATCGACGTCCACGACCTGGCCGACGGCACCTGTCTGGCCGTGTACTCGGTCGACGCCGATCCGGCCCCGCTGGCCCTGGTCATCGGGGGCGCGGCCCGATCGGGACTCCTGGCGCTCACCGGATTGCTGGGCCTGGCGGACCCGGCGCCCGCATGACCCGGGACCGCACCGGGCACCCCGGGCCGTCCCCAATCGACGACAGGAAGGTACCGCACTGATGGGCCGAAAGATCCTCCTGGTCACTACCGACCAGCAACGGTACGACACCCTCGGCTGCAACGGCGGAGCCCTCGGACGCACACCCGTCGTGGACGGGCTCGCCGCCGAGGGCATCCGGTTCACCCGGGCCCACCCCCAGTCGGTGGTGTGCATGCCCTCCCGGTCCACCATCCTCACCGGTCAGCATCCGAGCACCCACGGTGTCTGGATGAACGGGGTACCGCTACCCCTGGACGCACCCTCGGTGGCGGCGGAGTTGCACGGCGCCGGCTACCGGACCGCCCTGGTGGGCAAGGCCCATTTCGAGCCGTTCCTCGACCCGTTCTTCCGCTTCGGTGAGAACGCGCTGGCCCAGACGGGGACCGAGCCCCCCGGAGGCCTCCACCGCGGCTTCGAGCACCTCGAGCTGGCCACCCACGGGGTGATCGGACCGTTGCACTACGCCCGCTGGATGATGGCCGAGCACCCCGAGGCCCTGGGCGGCTTCTACCCGGCACTCGACGCCTCCCTCCAGGTCAATGCCGCCGGGGGCGGGGACACGGACGCCCCCCAGGTCAAGGTCAACCCAGTGGACCGCGACATCTACCACACCGAGTGGGTGGCCGATCGGACCATGGCGTGGTTGGACACCCTCCGGGCCGACGAGGACTGGTTCTGCTGGATGAGCTTCCCCGACCCCCACCACCCCTGGGACCCACCCGAGTCCGAGGTGGGCCGCATCGATTGGCGCGACGTGCCCCTGCCCGCTGGCTATCCCGAGGACCGGTCCGAACGCGAGGCCATCCTCGCCGCCAAGCCCCGGCACTGGCGGCTCTGGTACGACGGGGCCCTCGTCTCCAACTACGAGGCCCCGGCCGACTGGGTGCCGGCCACCCTCACCCCCGACCAGGTCCGCGAGGTCAACGCACGCAACGCCGTCGAGTGCGAGCTGATCGACGAGGCCCTGGGCCGGGTGCTCGGTCACATCGGCCGGCGGGGCTGGGCCGACGACCTCGACGTGTTCTTCACCACCGACCACGGCGAGTTGCAGGGTGACTTCGGGCTGCTGTTCAAGGGCCCCTACCACGTGGATGCCCTCATGCGGATCCCGCTGGTCTGGCGGCCGGCGCCGAGTGCGGCCGCCAAACCGGCCGAGGTGTCCCGGCCGGTGGGCCTGGTCGATCTGGCCCCCACCCTCTGTGCCATCGCCGGCATCGAAGCCCCCGGATGGATGCAGGGCGGGTCCCTGCCTGTGGACGATGCCGACGCGGAGGCCCGCGGGTTCGAACGGGTGCTCACCGAGTGGGACAGCGAGCTGTTCGGCACCGACGTCCACCTGCGCACCATCATGCGGGACCACTGGGTGTGCACCGCCTACCGCCCCGGAACCTCCCACGACGGCACCGAGGGCGAGCTCTACGACCTCAACGAGGATCCCCTCCAGCAGGTCAACCTCTGGGACGACCCCTCCGTGGCCGCCCTCCGCAGCGACCTGGTGGCCGACCTGTGGGACCACCAGCCGGCGGTCCGTGCACCCCGCCTGGCCCTGGAGGCCCCGGTGTGAGCCGGACCTAGCGCGGCGGTGGGCCGGCCGGCGAGTTCCGTTCGAAGATGATGCGCAGCCCGTGGAGGGTGAGCCAGGGCTCCACGTACTCGATCTCCTCGGCATAGGGCGAGATGAGCTCCGAGAGCCCACCGGTGGCCACCACGGTGCAGTCGCCGAGCACGGCGGCGAACCGGCGGCACAAGCCGTCGACCTGGCCGGCGAAGCCGTACAGGGCGCCCGACTGGATCGACTCCACCGTCGACTTGCCGATGACGCTCCGGGGTTCGACCAGCTCCACCCGGCGCAGCGCGGCGGCATGGGCGAAGAGGGCGTCGAGGCTGATGGCCACCCCCGGGGTGATGGCCCCGCCCAGGTACTCGCCGGCCGCCGAGATGGCGTCGAACGTCGTGGCCGTGCCCAGGTCGACCACCACGCACGGGCCCCCGAAGAGGTCGTGGGCGCCCACGGCGTTGGCGATCCTGTCCGCCCCCACCTCTTTGGGGTTGTCGTAGAGGATGGGCATCCCGCTCTTCACCCCGGGTTCGAGCACCACGGCGGGCACCTCGAACCATCGGGACACCATCTGACGCAGATTGGCCGTGACCAGCGGCACCGACGAGGTCACCGCGATGCCCGAGACGGCCGTGTCGATGTCCAGGCCGTCGAGGTCGAGCAGCTGCGTGAGCAGCAGCGCATGCTCATCGGCGGTGCGCTCGGCCACGGTGGACAGGCGCCAGTGATGGGCCAGGCCGGTGGGCTCGTTCCCGTCCCGGGGGCCGGTTCCGGGTGGGTCGGACGGGTCGTCGGCGAACAGGCCGACCACGGTCTCGGTGTTGCCCACATCGATGGCCAGCAGCATGGTCAGCCCTCCTGCGCCGGGGGCGCGAGGTCGAATCCGAGGTCGAGGACGGGAGCGGAGTGGGTGAGGGCCCCCACCGAGATGAGGTCGGCGCCGGCGGTGGCCAGCTTGGGCGCGGCCTCGAGGTCGACCCCGCCGGACACCTCCACCAGCGTGGTCACCCCGTCCGCCCGCAGTTGGGACACGCACCCGGCCACCCGCTCGATGGACATGTTGTCCAGCATGATCACCGTGGCCCCGGCGGCCACCGCCTCGTCCACCTGGGAGAGATGGTCGCACTCCACCTCCACCATGCGCCCGGGCCAGAGGTCCTTGGCCCTCGCCACCGCGTCGGCGATGGACAGACCGGCCAGGTGGTTGTCCTTCACGAGCACGGCGTCGGACAGGTTGGCGCGGTGGTTGTGACCGCCACCGGCCCGAACCGCCGCCTTCTCCAGGGCCCGGAGCCCGGGGGTGGTCTTGCGGGTGTCCAGCACCCGGGTGGCCGGGTTGGCCGCCACCACGGCGTCCACATACTGCCGGGTCAACGAGGCCACACCGGAGAGGTGCCCGAGGAAGTTAAGCACCGTCCGCTCGGCGGTCAGGATGGAGCGCAGGGCCCCGCTGATCTCCGCCACCCGGTCGCCGGGGCCGACCCGACCGCCGTCGGGGACCAACCAGGCCACCTCGAGGCTGGGGTCGATCTGGCGGAAGGCCTCGACGGCACAGGCCCGACCGGCCACGACCCCGGCGGCCCGGCTCACGATGGCCACGGCGGCCGTGGACGTGGGTGGGACCAGGGCAGCGGTCAGGTCGCCCAGCGGGAGGAGGTCCTCGGCCAGGGCCCGGGTCACGGCGTCCACCACCGCCGATGCGGGAGGGTCCACGTCGGCCGGGTCGACAGGGGTCAGCTGGTGATCCATGGGAGCGGCCACCGTTCAGACGCCCCTGTCGCCCGGGGCCCTGTCGCCCGGGGCCCTGTCGCCCGGGGCCCTGTCGCCCCCGAGTCCATTGCCCGATGCGTCCGGACCGTGCAGAACGGCCACGCCCTCCGAGTCGTGCACGATCCGCCGCCTCCAGTGCTCGGAGGCCTCGGGATAGTCACTCCGGGCATGGGCCCCCCGCGTCTCGCAGCGGACCGTGGCCGCCCGCAGCACGCTGGTGGCCGCCGTGATCAGATTGACCACCTCGCCGTGGGCCCGGTCGCGAGGCGTGGCCGTGCCCACCTCGGCGCCCAGGGCATCGATCGACGCGCCGGCCGCTCCAAGGGACCCGGCGCTGCGGACCACCCCGGCCCCTTCGATCATCAGCCGCTGGAGGCGGTCCCGGGTCTTGGCCACATCGGGCCAGGTGGGGACCGAGGGCGTCCGGTCGGGGCCGCCGTCCCCGACCCACGGCGAGGCCACGGCCGGCTCGATCCGCTCCACGGGTCCGTCGAGCAGGGCACCCATCACCCCGGTGGGCCGGGGACCGTCGTCCCCCTCCAGGATGGCCTCGGCCAGCCGGGCCCCGAACACCATGCCCTCCAACAGCGAGTTCGACGCCAGCCGGTTGGCCCCGTGCACCCCGGTGCAGGCCACCTCGCCGGCCGCCCACAGGCCCGGAAGGGCGGTGGCGCCGGACAGATCGGTGACCACGCCGCCGGAGAGGTAGTGGGCGGCGGGGGCGATGGGCAGCCAGTCCCGGGACGGGTCGAGCCCGATGGCCCGCAGGGAGGCGGCGATGGTGGGGAACCGGGCGTCGAAGCTGGCCAGGCCGGTGGCGTCGAGCCACAGGCTCTCCACCCCCTCGGTGCGCATGCGTTCGGCCATGGCCCGGCTGACCACGTCCCGGGGGGCCAGCTCGTCGACGAACCGCTCGCCCCGCGCGTCCCGCAACAGGGCCCCGTGGCCCCGCAGGGCCTCGGACAGGAGCGGACGGGGCATGGCCGGGTGGTGGAGGGCCGTCGGATGGAACTGCATGAACTCCACGTCGGCCACCGGCACACCGGCCCGCAGCGCCATGGCCAGTCCGTCGGCGGTGGCCTCGGCCGGGTTGGTGGTGACGGCGAACAGCTGGCCGGCACCTCCGGTGGCCAGCACCGTGTGCCGGGCCCGGACCTCGACCACCTCGCCGGCGGCACTCAGGGCCCGCACCCCGCGGCACCGCCCGCCCTCCACCAGCAGGTCGAGGGCGAACCACTCCTCGAGCACGGCGGCCGCGGTGGCCCGGGTGGCGTCGACCAGGGCGCGCTCGACCTCGGCGCCCGTGGCCGCCCCGCCGGCGTGGACCACCCGCGCCGTGGAGTGTCCTCCCTCACGGGCCAGGGCCAGGGCTCCCCCAGGCTGGCGGTCGAACACCGCGCCCATGGCGATCAGCTCGTTGACCCGGGCCGGGCCCTCGTCGACGAGCACCCGCACCGCATCGGTGTCGCAGAGGCCGGCCCCGGCGGCGAGGGTGTCGGCCAGGTGGAGGTCGGTCGAGTCCTCGTCCCCCCCGAGCACGGCGGCCACACCCCCCTGGGCCCAGCGGGTCGCCGACTGGTAGAGCTCGGCCTTGGTCAGGACTCCCACCCGCAGGGCGGAGCCGGCACCCCCTGAGCCCAGGGCCGGCGCGTCCGGCGCCGCGGCCAGGCGCACGGCGGCCGACAGTCCGGCCACGCCGCTCCCGAGGACGAGGACGTCGAGGGCAACCGGTGCAACCACCGGATCGGCCATGGTTCGGTCAGTGACCCGAACGCGGATCGAGATTGTCGATCAGGCGCACGGGGCCGACGGTGGCCGCCACGATCAGCCGCAGCGGACGGGTGGTGGCCCGGCCCCGGACGGGCTCGAGATCGTCCGCCGTCACCAGGGCGGCGTAGTCCAGGGCCACCAGGGGCTCGAGGGACGCCTCCCGGGCCATGGCCGCCTCGACCTCGGACGGCTCGGCCCCTTCGGCCCACCGGTCCGCGCCGACTCGGAGGGATCGCCAGAGCGTCACCGCCGCCCGGCGTTGATCGGCGTCGAGCCGGGCGTTGCGGCTGGACAGGGCCAGTCCGTCCGGGTCCCGGACGGTCGGGCACCCCACCACCCGGGTCGGGAGGGCCAGGTCGCGGGCCAGTCGGGTCACTAGGGCCAGCTGCTGAAAGTCCTTCTCGCCGAAGTAGGCACGGCACCGGCCGGCGGCCGAGAGCAGCTTGACCACCACCGTGGCCACGCCGTCGAAGTGACCGGGCCGGGAGCTCCCCTCCCACCTGGCGCTCAGGGCGGGCACCGTGACCGAGGTGGAGGCGACCCCGGGTGGGTCGGGGTACATCTCGGCCACCGACGGGGCGAAGACCAGTTCGCCGCCGGAGGCGGCGATGGCCTCGAGGTCGGCGTCGAGGGTGCGCGGGTAGTTGGCCAGGTCGGAGGGATCGCCGAACTGGGTCGGGTTGACGAAGACCGACACGGCGACCACGTCACACTCCGCCGCCGCCCGCTCGATGAGGGACCGGTGGCCGGCGTGCAGCGCCCCCATGGTGGGGACGATGCCCACCGTCCGTCCACTGAGCCGGACGGCGTCCAGGGCCTCGGCGTACTCGGCGACGGTCTCGATGACCTCGGGCCGGGCCGCCGTGGGCGGATCCGACATCGGGGCCTCGACGAAGAGGGTGCTCATGCCACCTGCCCCACGGCCGCCGGATCGACGATGCCCACCCCGGGATCGGCCGGCGCAGTGTCCGGGGCGGCATCGGACCGTTCCGTCCCGCCCCCGGCGGCGGCAGGGTCCAAGGAGAGCCTCCGGGCCAGGCCGACCATGGCGTCGTAGGCGGCCAGCTCGTTGCGGTGACCGGCCATCCCCGCCAGTGCCGACCGGTGGCGCTCCACGGTGTCCCAGTCCCCTCGGGCGGCCGGCCCGGTGAGGGCCCGACGGGGTCCGAGGGCGAGGGCGTCGTCGGTGGCGGCGTGGATGAGACCGGCGAAGGCCTCGAGCGGCAGGTCGATGGTGGCGGCGATCCGTTCGACCTGTCCGATCAGGGCCACCAGGTGGTTGGCGGCGATGGCCGCCGCGGCGTGGTAGGTGGCCCGGTCGCTGTCGTCGACGTGGACGGGCCGGCCCCCCAGGGCGTCGGCCAGCCGCCACGCCATGGCGTCCCCGGCCACGGCGAAGGTGATGCCCGAGGTCAGGCGCTCGGTCCCGACGGCCGGGGTGGGCAACGGCACCAGGGGATGGAGCGAGCCGCGCCTCGGATGGTCGCCCAGCACGTCGAGGCCCAACGAACCCGACATGTGCAGGACAGCGGTCGAGGCCACCGGGGCGATCCGATCCGCCACACGGGGGACGGTGTCATCGGGGGTGGCGATGACCAGGAGGTCCACCCCCCTGGCGGCGTCGGCAAGACAGTCATGGCGCCCGAGGACGCCCCGTGACTCGAAGCCCGCCACCGGGCCGAGGGCGCCCATGAGGGACAGGCCGGCCCGGCCGGGTCCGACAATTCGGAATGTGGTCACAAGACCCCTTTGGTACGTTCCAGCCCCGGAGGGTGCCGTTCGCGTCAGAGAATCTGGGTGCTACGCCTCACAGTGTACCCACGACGGCGACCTCGCCACCAGAGGTCGCCAGGTCGGCCTCGTCGACCAGGTCAGGGGCCAGCTCAGCCAGTGGGGCGAGCACGAACCGACGCTCCTTCCATCGCGGATGGGGCACGGTCAGGTCCACGTCGGCCAAGGCCACCCCGTCGATCCAGAGCACGTCGGCGTCCAGGGTCCTCGGGCCCCAACGGACGGTCCGGATGCGGCCGGCGGCGGCCTCGAGGCGACGACACTCCTCGAGGAGCCGGTAGGGATCGGCCCCGGGGGCGACGGCCAGCTCCACCACCACGTTCAGATACGGGCCCTGGTCATCGGGGCCGCCCAGGGGTTCGGTCTCGTAGACGCGCGAGACGGCGGTGACCGGGGCGCGGTTCCCCGCCCGGAGCTGGTCGACGGCCTTGCGGAGATGGGACCATCGATCGCCCAGGTTCGAACCGAGTCCCACGAAGGCCCGCACCGTCGGAGTCCCGACCACCGATCCGGTCACTGGCGGCGGGTGATCCTCACGCCGACCGAGCCCAGGTCGAGGGGCACGGGGGGACGGAGCTTGCGCAGGTGCACCGTCACCGAGGTGATCCGGATGTCCGAACCCAGGACGGCCTCGGCGATGGCCCCGGCCAGGGCCTCCAGCAGCTCGAAGGACCGCTCCGCGACGACGGCGCCGGCCGTGATGGCCACCTCCCCGTAGTCGACGGTGTCGGACAGCCGGTCGGTGACGGCGGCCAGGGCCAGGTCCACGGTCAGATCCAGGTCGACCTCGAAGGGTTGGGCCCGTTCCTTCTCCTCGGCCAGGACACCGTGGGTCCCCACCACCCGGAGGGCGCGCAGCCGGATCCGGTCGTCGGTCCCGCCGTCATCGACGTCGCCCACCGCCGCGCCGCTCGGAGCGGTCACTCGCCCGCCGGCGCGTCCCCGGTCACGGGATGCGCCGGGGCCGGGGCGAGCTGACTGGCGAAGGCCACCAGCTCCCGACCGCTCGGCCCCATCGGATGACCCGTCATGTGCTCGAGCACCGTGATCGACTGCGGCCCGCTCGGCAGGCGCCCCGACCACAGCAGGTAGCCGGCCACCACGCCGGTGACCCGGTCACCCAGCTCCTCCTGGTGAATCAGGATCCGCTCCCCACCGGTCAGCCGGGCATGGAGGTCACGGTACAGGTCGCCCAGCAAGGCCCGGGCATCACCGGACGTCGGCAGGGGGTAGTGCACGCTGGCCATGGACTTCTCCTCGTAGGCCTGCAGGTTGTGCGACGAGGGCAGCAGCGACACCACCCGGGTGAACCCCTGGACCTGCAGCCAGATGATCTCCTCCTGCCGGCGGACCTTGCGGTGGTTGGGGGCGAAGCCTCCGGGACGCTCGCTCATGGCCAGGCGATCCTTGATCACCCAGGTGAAGTTGCGCGGCGCGATGCCTGCCGCCCACTTGCCCTTCACCATGGGGCCCCCGATCCGACCCCACCCACCAGGCAGGCGGCCTGGACGGTGGCGGCGACGTCATGGACGCGCACCATGCGCGCCCCCTGGGCCAGGGCCCAGGTGGCGGTGGCCAACGAGGCCGGGAGCCGCTCGCCCACGTGCGTGGGTGCCTCGCCGGGACGAGCGGTGAGCGACCCGAGGAAGCTCTTCCGGCTGGTGCCGACCAGGACCGGGTAGCCCGTGGCCACCAGGTCCGCGAGGGCTCCGAGCAGGGAGAGATTGTGCCCGACCGACTTGCCGAATCCGATGCCCGGATCGATCCACACCTCGTCCACGCCGGCCGACGTGGCCCGACCGGCCCGTTCCGCCAACATGGAGGTGACCTCGGCCACCACGTCGTCGTAGCGGGGCTGGCGCTGCATGGTGGCCGCCGTCCCCTGGCGGTGCATGGCCACCCAGCCCACGCCGTGGCGGGCGGCCACCGGCCACAGCGAGGCGGAGACATCGTTGATCAGGGTGGCCCCCGCCTCCACGGCGGCGTCGGCCACCGCTTCCTTGGTGGTGTCGATCGACACCCGCACCTGCCCGGCCAGGGCCGTGACCACCGGGATGACCCGGTCGAGCTCGACGTCGATGGGGACGACCTCGGCCCCGGGGCGGGTCGACTCGCCCCCGATGTCGACGATGTCGGCCCCCTCGTCGATCATCTCTTTGCCCCGACGTACGGCCCGTTCGGGATCGAGCCACTGGCCACCGTCGGAGAACGAGTCCGGGGTGACATTGAGGATTCCCATCACCAGGGGCCGTGACTCGTGCGTGGGATGGGGCATGACGACACAGAGTAAACCAGCCCGGACAGGCCCGCGACCGGCCCGGAGGGCCTTCAGTGGCCCCGGACGAACTGCATGGCCTCCATCCGGGTGGAGGCGTCACTCCGGAAGAGGCCCCGGACCGCGGACGTGACCGTGGAGGTTCCGGGCTTCTTCACCCCCCGCATGGACATGCAGAGATGCTCGGCCTCCACCACCACCAGGACACCCCTCGGGGCCAGGGCCTGCTCGATGGCGTCGGCGATTTCGGTGGTCATTCGCTCCTGCACCTGGAGCCTTTTGGCGTAGCCGTCCACCAGCCGGGCCAACTTGGACAGCCCAGTGATACGACCGTCGTCCCCGGGGATGTAGGCCACGTGGGCCTTGCCGATGAAGGGGACCAGGTGGTGCTCGCAGAGCGAGGCGAAGGGGATGTCGCGGACCATCACCATCTCGTCATGGTCGGCGGCGAAGGTCACTTCGAGGTGGTCGGCCGGGTTCTCCCTGAAACCGGCGAACAGCTCCTCGTACATCTTGGCCACCCGGTGGGGCGTCTTCAGGAGACCGTCACGGGCCGGATCCTCGCCGAGGGCCTCGAGCAGTTCGAGCACGGCGCGCTCGATGCGGGCGGTGTCGACGGTCATGACGTGGGCTCCCTCATCGTGGTCGAAAACTCAGGACAGGTCGCCGGCGTAGGCGTGGATGGCCCGGAGGTTGCGGAGGCGCTCGTCGACATCGAGGCCGTATCCGACCACGAACTCGGCAGGGATGTGAAACCCGACGTAGGCCAGATCGAGCTCGGTGCGCTGCTGGCCCTCTTTGACCAGCAGGGCGCAGACCTCGAGGCTCGCCGGGCTCCGGGCCAGCAGGTAGCGCTGGAGGTAGCTGAGGGTGAGACCGCTGTCGACGATGTCCTCGACGACGAGCACGTGCCGGTCGGCGAGGTCGACGTCGAGGTCCTTCACGATCCGGACCACACCTGAGGTCCGCGTGGCACTGCCGTAGGAGGAAACGGCCATGAAGTCCACGTCCACCGGGAGGGAGATGGCCCGGGACAGATCGCTCATGAACATGAAGGCGCCCTTCAACACCCCGACCAGGAGCGGTGGACGCCCGGCGTAGTCGGCGGTGATCCGCTGGCCGAGTTCGGCGATCCTGGTCTGGAGTTCCACCTCCGAGACGATTACCCGGCCCACGTCTTCGCTCAGTTCGAGGTGCATCGACCCTTGGGGTGTCTCCTCCTCAGCGGTGATCACGGCGCGACTGTATCGGAGAGTTACCTTCCGCCAATCCGTGCCCACCGGGAGCGGCACCCTCCGACGGCCCGAGCGACAGGCGGCCCTGCGAGCGACCCACCCTCCGGCCACCGGTGACCTCGGCGGCCCGACGGTCCTTGCGGGCCACCTCGAGCACACGCTCCACGGCGTCGAACGACGGCGGGTACTCGCCGTGGCCGAGCAGCCAGGCCCGGACGCTCCGCCGGGCCACCGCCTCCGGTGCGGCGGCCACGGATGCCGCCGCCTCGGGGTCGACCAGCGAAGCCAGGGCGTCGAGGAGGTCGGCGTCACCGGCCAGGGCTTCGGCCTGGCGGGCCAGCACCGGGACCACGTCACGTTTGGCCACGTCCGAGCAGAGAGGCAGGAGCTCGTGGCGGATGCGGTTCCGCAGATGGCGGGGGTCGTCGTTGGACGGGTCGACCACGGGCTCCAGGCCCAGGTGGTCGGTGAGGGCCACCGTCTCGGCCCGTCGCAGACCCAACAGGGGGTGACCTGCCCCGGCCCGCATGGCGGCCAGGCCGTGGACCCCGGCACCCCGCAGCAGGTTGGCCAGAACCGTCTCGGCCTGGTCGTCTGCGGTGTGACCGGTGGCGGCGTGGGGACCGAGGACCTCACGCCGGGCCCGGCGGGCGCGAGCCTCCAGATTGGGGCCGTCGTCCAGGGCCACCCGTTCGGCCCGGAACCGGGCGCCGAAGCGCCGGGCGGCGTTCGCCACTACGTCGGCCTCGCTTGCCGATCCCGGCCGGAGCCCGTGGTCGACGTGGACGGCGGTGACCCGACAGCCCGATGCCACCGCCAGGACCAGCAGGGCCAGTGAGTCCGGACCGCCGGACACACCGCACACCAGGGGGGTCCCCTCCGGTGGGAAGGTGCATCGCTCCAGGAGGGAGGCGACGAGGGGATCGCCCTCCCAGACGTCCACGCCGGAGCCGGGTCGGTCAGCCCGAGAGGGCCGGGGTGGTCCCGACACGCGAGATCCAGGCCGACGGGTTGCGGATCTCGATCAACGAGGGCAGCCACTCCGGTCCCCGCCACGCTCGGTCGAGGAGCTCGGGGCCACCCGAGTCCTCCACGGCGGCGATGAAGCGCTCGCCCTCCTCGTACTGACGGAGCTTGGCCTCGATACCGATGAGCTGCTGGAGCAGGCGGGCCGGCCCGCGGGTCTGCTTGCGACGCTGGCGCAGCACCTCGCTGAACCGCGCCGCGCTGGGGATGGCGGCCGCCCCGGCCCGATCCATGGTCACGTCACCATGGCCCTCGAGCAGGCTCATGAGCGCCTGGATGCGATGCAGACCTTCGAGCTGCTCAGGCGTGGCCACCAGACCGAGCGCCCCGCTGTCACGCAAGGGGTTCCGTCCCGCTCGGATCTCCTCGGTCATGCGGCGGAGCGCCTCGGCGAAGCGGGAGGGGTCCGGCTCGAGCGAGCCGATCCCCTCTTCCACCAACGAGACGAAGTAGTCACGCATCCAGGGGATGGCGGTGAACTGGCACCGGTGGGTCACTTCGTGGAGGGCGAGCCAGAGTCGGAACTCCCGGGGCTCGAATCCATGGAGCTTCTCCAGGGCCACCACATTGGGCCCGACGAAGTACACCAGGTCCTGGTCCTCGACGGCCTCCTCGGTGAGCAGGAGGTCGTACTGGCCCAGCACCCGGGTGGACAACCATCCGAGCACCAGGCCCATCTGGGTGCCGGTGGCCACCCGTCCGGCGGTGGCCAGGGGGACGGCCAGACGATCGGTCATCCGGTTGGTGCCCGAAAGCCGGGACGGGTCCAGCCGGTCGAGGTGGGGGCCGACCAGGCGCTGGAAACTGGAGATGTTGGCGTGCACCCAGCCGGCGCGGTCGGTCACCCGGGCCCGGGCGGGTCCCGACGAGGAGCGCAGCCCAGTGGATTCGGCCACGAGCTCCTCGGCCTGGGCGGTGAGCTCCTCGAAGTCCTGTTGGAGGAGGTCGGGCCGGTAGGGGGCCGGAACCCGACTGCGGCCACCCACCCATCCCGCCACCCGCTCAGCGGTATCCCAGGCCACGGCGCCTCCGGCCGGTTCCCCGGTCGATCCACCGGTGGAGGGCACGGTCTCGATCTCGGTCACGGGACCAGTGTAGGGATCTGGGCCACGCGACGGCGGTCGAGCGCCCGGTCCCGGGTTCAGCCTGCTCCGGGAAGGCATGCGCCGACGGCGCCAGTTCATTCGCCGGCCGGCTCAGTTGCTCCGCCGGCTCAGTTGCTCTGGCGGCTGTCCTCCTGGCGGAGGGCGTCGGCCACCCGGGCGATGAGCTCGTCGGGAACGTGGTCCTTGCACCGGCTGGCGATCACCTTGCGGAGCTCGGCCTCGAATCCGTAGGCACCCACACACGGCCCGCAGAGGTCGAGATGCCGGGTGATCTCCAACCGTCGCTGCTCGGTCAGCTCACCATCGAGATACGTATAGAGCCGCTCGATGGTCTCGTCGCAGCCGACGAACCCAGCGGCCGCTTCATGACCGATCGGTACTGCCGGTTCGCCCGGCGCTTCCCTGTCTCCCACTGGTGGCGCTCCCTACCTGGCTTTGTCGGTCGCCCCTACGAGGCCCCGCGTGCTTCCACGATCGACCAACGCCTTCTGCAGGGCTTTTCTTCCACGATGGATGCGGCTCATCACCGTACCGATGGGCACATCGGTGATCTCGGCGATCTCCTTGTAGGAGAACCCCTCCACATCGGCGAGCAGGACGGCCATGCGGAAGGTGTCGGGCAGCGACTCGATGGCCGCCTTCACATCGGTATCCGTGAAGCGATCGAGGGCCTCGTCCTCGGCGCTGCGGCCGAGTCCCGAGGCCTGGTCACCCGAAAGGTGACGGTACAGATAGAGGTCCTCGACGTCTTCCACATCGGCGATCTCGGGCCGGCGCTTCTTGGCCCGGTAGGTGTTGATGTAGGTATTGGTCAGGATCCGGTAGAGCCAGGCCTTCAGGTTGGTCCCCTGTTCGAAGCTGGCGAAGGCCCGGTAGGCCTTCAGGTAGGTCTCCTGCACCAGGTCCTCGGCATCGGCCGGATTGCGGGTCATCCGGAGGGCGGCCGTGTACAGGGCAGGCATGTACTCCATCGCCAGATCGGAGAACTGCGCCTGGTCAGCCATGGATGCACCCTACACAGCGGTGACGACACCCGGAACGTCGGTCACCCGGTGGGTCGTCGACGCGGACGGGACGTCTCGGGCACGGGGCGTCTCTCCAGCACCTTTGCAGGCTCGGTGCCACTCGGGTAGTCAAAGGGGAGCCGATGAACCGCCACGACCCCGAACACCGGCACGCCCCCGTGCTGCCCCTCCGCCCGCAGCCGGCCGGAGGTCCCGATGCCGGAGGTGCCGTGATCGTCTCCATCGCCGAGCTCGGGGGACGACGGGTCTCGACCGTCCGGCGCGGGGACGGGACGGCGTTCACGGTGACCGTCCCGGTCGGCGGGATCGACGCCCACCCGGGCTCCGGTGGATCCGCGCCGTGGATCCGCGAGCACGGTGGGGACCGCCGGACGCCGACGGTGGCCCTCGACGGCCTGGCCGCCCGGGTCGGGCTGCACGTCGTGGCCGTCCCGCCGTCCGGCCCTGCGGGGACCTGAACGGCGTAGGGCCTCACCCGAACAGCCGGTACCAGAGGTAGGCGCCCCCGGCCCCGGTGACCGCCGGGCGGCCCACCACCCACGTGAGGAAGCGGAGGACGGCGGCAGGGTCCGACTCGCCCTCGGGGAAGGCCACCAGCGTGTCCACCCCCCAGTGTCGCCACTGCGTGCGCAGGGCCGTGCGCAGGGCGACGGTCTCGGTGGGGACGTGACCGGACGCCAACCGGATGAGCACCCGGGCGCTGAGTGTGCCCCGGGTGTACGAGAGTGCTTTGGAGAAGGCGATGCGGCCGGCCGGACCCGACGGGACGAGGAAGTAGCCGCCGGGCATGGCGAAGCGCAGCTTGGCCACCGCCTGCCACCCCTGGGCGTTGGGCGTGACGCTCGACGGGTAGGGGTAGATGAGCGCCACGCTGCCCGACGGGATGGTGGAGACCTCCGGTGAGGTGAAGTAGGCCGGGACCCCGACCGGTCCGATCCCGGCCGGTGGAGCCGTCGGGAAGAGGGGAAACAGGGCCAGGACGGCGATGAACAGCGGGGCGGCCACGGCCACCACCCGGCGGTCGTGTTCGGCCGCCGCCGCGTGGCGATGGAGATCGATCGGTCGTCGGGCGAGGAACCCGTGGACGTGGTCGAGGACGACGGCGAGGAGGAGGGCGGCGAACAGGACTGTGTACAGCGAGTACCGGACCGGGATGGTGTTGGCCAGGACCGGCAGCTTGGTGAAGATGCGCTCGGGGAGCGGGAAGCCGCTGGCCACGCCGGGCGGGTCGGTGTCGACCACCAGGCCGGCGCCGAGGGAGATGACGAAGGCCACCCCACCGGTGATGGCCGCCACCCGCACCACCACCACGTCCCGCCACAACACCACGACCCCCACGGCCAGCACGGTGAGCAGGGTGATCCCGAGATACGAGCCGTTCTCCGAGACGCTGTTGGCGAAGTGGTCGGCCACTGCGGCCAGATGATGGGGGGCGAGCCGTTGCAGGGAGTCGGGCACCACCGGACCGAGGAGATCGGCGCGATAGCCCTGAGGGCGCAGTTGGATGGCTCCCCGGATCGACCCCGGCCCACGGAAGGCGAACCAAACCGGGTAGGCCAGCAGGACGGCGGCGGTCCCGACGGCCCAGCCTGCGCCGACGGCGAAGTGACGGGCCCGCTGTCGCAATTGGCGACGTCCGAAGTAGGCCGTGACCACCAGGGCCACCACCCCGATCACGATGGTCGAGGCCAGGATCTCGCTCGACACGAAGAACTGGGCCGCGACGAGCAGGCCCAAGACGACACCCGAGCGACGGGCCGATCCCCGCTGACGGACGGCGAGCTCGTGGAGCACCAGGAAGACCAGCGGGGGAAGGGCCACGAAGGTGAGGTTGAGGTGGCCGCTGCTCTGGGAGATCTCGTAGGGGCTGAAGCCGTAGAGGAGACCGGCGACGAAGGCCGCCGGCCACCACGCCACCCACCGTCGGGCGAAGAAGTAGCCGGCCGTGGCCGATGCCGGCAGCGCCAGGGTCATCAGCACGTTGAACGAGGCGATCGGCCCCCACAGCAAGGTGACCGGGGCGGCCACCCAACCCAGCAACAGCACACTGGTGTTGGTCAACAGGTTGACCCCGAAGGGGTGGTTGGCCAGGCCCGAGAAGAACGGGTTGAGCCCGTGGGCCAGGGAGTGCGGGGCCCATTGCAGGAACCACATGGTGGCGAACTGGTCGCCCCCGACCTCGGACACCGTGGTCGGGCTGGTGCTCCACACCGGCCAGAAGACGGCTACGGCGAGCACCACGTAGACGATGACCGCCAGTGCCGGCCCCATAGCGGCGCGCCAGCCGTCCGGGCCCCGCTCGGTTGCCGGTGCGATGGGGTCGGCGTCGGGGTCCGCCGATGCATCCACCGGTGCAGCACTCATGGTCGGGCTGATGATAACGCCGCAGTCCGCGCGTTCCGGGG
Organism: uncultured Acidimicrobiaceae bacterium; assembly: GCA_963738545.1. Lineage (GTDB taxonomy): Bacteria > Actinomycetota > Acidimicrobiia > Acidimicrobiales > RAAP-2 > Bog-756. The sequence continues at coordinate 396,844 of CAVTXA010000002.1, read as the reverse complement.
CACGGCGGTAGGGCCCGGACCGGGACACAGCGATACGGCCCGGGACCGCGGGGGTCGTAAGGACCGCAGGCGAGCCGGAGCCCGGCCGGCGTCGACCCGTCGGGCGGGACCTTCCATTCCGACAGTTGACACTTACGTAAGTGATAACTTAATCTCATGGCGTGGACTCCGCACTCAAGGCCCTCGCCGAGCCCCGCCGGCGGGAGATCCTCCGGCTGGTGTGGTCGGCGGAGCTTCCCGCCACCGACATCGCCTCACACTTCGGCGAGGTCACCCGGTCGGCCATCTCCCAGCACCTCGGGGTGTTACGGAAGGCCCATCTGGTGATCGAGCGACGGGACGGCACGCGCCGCCTCTACCGGGCGGACCACAACGAGATGGCCCGGCTGAGGAGCTTCCTCGACCGGTTCTGGACCGACAGCCTGCTGCGTCTGCGGGACGCCGCCGAGGCGGCGGAGCGGGCCGGCGAGCACCGTGCCATCGACGAACCCACGAACAAGGAGCACTGAGCATGGCTGACCTGACCTGCGAGATCGTGATCGACGCCCGACCCGAGACGGTCTTCCCGTTCCTCAGCGACCCGTCCAAGTACAGCGAGTGGTTGGGACCCGTGGTCGAGCTCGACCCACGCCCGGGTGGCGTCTACCGGGTCCGGGTCGGCGAGAACCATCTGGCCGCGGGCGAGTTCATCGACGTCGTTCCCAACGAACGGGTGGCGTACACCTTCGGCTGGGACATCCCGGACCATCCCATCCCGGCCGGGACGACGACGGTCACCATCACCTTGATCCCCGAGGGGGACAAGACCCGAGTGCAGCTGGTGCACAGCGGCCTGCCCGCCGACGCCGTCGACGACCACCGTGGTGGTTGGGACCACTTTCTCGGGCGTCTCGGCGTGGTGGCCACCGGCGGCGATCCCGGACCCCACCAGGGGCCCGAGTCCGCCTGACCGGTCGATGGCACCCACCATGACCACCACACGGGCCCAGGCTGGACAACCAGAGGCCCGACGACACGAGAGGACCGAACACTGATGGCTGCGGGCACCAAGGACGATCCCTGGGTCCTGACCACCCCACCGGGCTCGTCGGGCTACACCATGTACCGGGACGAAGGGGCCGACCCTCCGGCGCTGGTGTGCCAGGTCGGATCCACCACGCTGCGGTATCACCTCTCGGCGGTCGAGGACCTCCACGCCTGGCTGTTGACCCAGAACGACTGGGTGCCGCTCGGGGCCGCCGACGAGAAGAAGGACGCCGCCGAGGGCACGGTCGAGGCATGGGGGCGATCGTCCGGCAACCCGGTCGGGGGCTGGTACGGCCTGCGCTCGGGCTACCGGGGTCGGTTCGGCATGTACCTGCCTCCCCTCCTCGAGGCGCTCGGTCTGGCCGAGGTGACCCACGACGCCCGTAACAACCGCATGCGGGCCCTATCGGCCGGAGAAGCGTAGCCAGCCGAGGGGCCCCAACGACCAGAAACGGGGACCAGCCATGACCGACACGGTGGTTGTCCGGTACACCACCCATCCGGACCGGGCGGACGAGAACGAACGGTTGATCCGGGCGGTCTTCGCCGATCTGGCCGAACGACGGCCCAGCGGGTTCCGCTACATCGCCACACGCCTGGAGGACGGCGTGACCTTCGTCCACGTCGCCACGGCCGAAGGCGAGAACCCTTTGGCCAGCTCAGCCCCCTTCGCCGCCTTCATCGCCGGCATCGGCGAGCGGTGCGCCGAGCCTCCGGTCTCCACCGGGGGAACCGCCATCGGGACCTACCTCGGGACCGGCTGAGCGCTGCGGCGACCCGTGGCGGCGATGGCGCGACCCGGACCACGATGGACCACGGTCAGGGTGGGTGCGGTGCGAAGGGCTTGGCCCGGACTCGGGCCGTTCCCAACGTGACCCGAGCCGGCCAGGTCTGAGGGGCTGCCCGCCTGGTGGTAGCCGGTGGGTCCCTGGGGGACGGTCGGTGGCCCCGGTGCGGCGGGTGCCTCGTCGCGGACCAGGGGGCTCCGGCTCAGCAGGATGACGCTTCCCACGAGCAGCGCCAACGCCAACCCCTCGCCGGCGAGCGGCAACGGCGCATGATCGAGCCTCTCGCCGAAGAGCAGGACCCCGAGCACGCTGGCCACCAGCGGATCGACGATGGTGAGGCCGGGCTGCGACGCTGCCAACGAGCCCGCCTGAAAGGCGTTCGAGGCCAGGAACATCGACAGCGCACCCGAGAAGAGCAGGACGTAGGGCGACCAGTTGGCGAACACGGCGGCCGGCCCTTGTGACAGATGCGAGCTGAGCTCCTTGATCACGGCGGCGACGAAGCCGAATCCGGTGGCCGCAGCCACGCCCAGCAAGGCCGCCTTGCGGCCCGGGCTCGGGCGACCGCCCTTCCTCCCGGGCAGGTAGGCCCCGGCACACAGCACCCCGGTGGCGGCGAGGGTCGACACACCGGCCGCCAGCCACATCGATGACGACGAGTGGACGTGGCCGCCGGATGGACGGGCGAGGGCCAGGAACGCCCCGAGGCCGACGACCATGCCGATGGCGGCCAACCAGTCCCTGGACCGAACGCGGTGCCGGTCGTGGATAGCGATCGCCCCGAAGACGATCACCAACTCCGTGGCGATGATCGGCTGGACCAGACTCAGGCTCCCCACCCGCAGGGCCGCCACCTGAAAGACGAAGCCCAGGATCATGCTGGCGATGCCGAGGAACCAGACGGGTCGGTGCAGCAGGAAGCCGACCAAACGCCAGCTGAAGCTCATCTCGCCCGGCGCCGGCGCCGCCGCCCGACGCTGCGCCACGGAGGCCATGGCGGTCATGAGGCTGGCGATCAGGGCGAGGCCCACCACCTCGCGGGTCACAGCGCCGCCCGTTCCGCCGCCCCGCTGGGGATCCACCCGTAGGCCACGACGGACACCGCCCGATGTCGCACAACCTGCTCCACAACGGTTGGAACGCACTGGGCCGGTCATCGATTCCGAGCTATGGAGCCTGGGAGGAGAATCGAACTCCTGACCTACGCATTACGAGTGCGTTGCTCTACCGACTGAGCTACCCAGGCGCGGTGAGACACGCTATCCGAACACCATCGGCCGGCCGTACCGTTCTCTTCAGTCGAGCATGCCCGACAGCTCGACCATCAGGGCATCCATGAGGAGCAGTTCGTTGGCGTTCCGATCGAGCGCCACCGATGCCTCGTCGATGGCCTCGACCTGGCGTACGGCCAAGCGACCGTCGGCGGCGCTCCCCGCCGTGTGGACCCCTCCGTCGGCTTCGACGGCGGCCACGAGGCGGTCACGGTAGACCTCGGCCAGAGTGGCCAGTCCGAAGCGGAGGTCGTCGGTCCGCCACCGCCGCTCCTCACGCCTGTGGCCCTCCTCGACCTGCCTGCGCCCGGGCACGCCCTTGGCCCCCAGTGCGTCGGCCTGGTCGGCCAGGGCCACCAGTTCGTCGGCGTGCTGTTGGCGCAGCGGGGCCAGGGCCTCCTCGGCGGCGGCCAAGAGCTCGGCGGCCAGGGCGGCCGCGGCCGCCCCGGTCCCGTCCAACCGGGTGGGCACCGAGCGCCACCGCTGCTGGCGGGCCACGAAGCCCTCGTCGCTGACCAGCAACCGGGCCCGGTCGAGGCTCCCTCCTGACGCCCGGGCCACCGTGTCGGCATGCTCGGGGTCGACGCCTCGGCCCACGAGCCAAGCCACCACCTCGGCGGTGGGCACGGCATCGAACGACACCTGCAGGCACCGGCTGACGATGGTGGCGAGGGCCGGCGGAAGGTCGTCGGCCAGGAGGATGAACACCGTGGCCGGTGGCGGCTCCTCGATCGTCTTGAGGAGGGCGGGGATCGAGTCCCTGGCCAGATGGACGTCGGCCACCATCAGCACCTGCCGGGAGGACTCGAGCGGACGCCGCTGGGCCCGGGTGACGATGACCTGGGCGTCGGCCACGCTGAGGGCGGCCCCGGTCCGCTCCACCACTACCAGGTCGGGATGGGTCCCGGCCAGTGTCCGTCGACAGGTGTTGCACACCCCGCACCCGCCCGTCGGGCACAACAGGGCCGCGGCCAGACCCCGCGCCGCGGCGCGCTTCCCCGAGCCCGACGGTCCGTGGAAGAGATAGGCGTGCACCGGCCGTCGGGCGGCGGCCCGTAGCTGGGCTACGGCCCGAGGCTGACCGATGACCTCCGCGAAGAGCTCGGGCACCGGTGGTCCGTCCGCGCTCACTGCGGCTCACCGAGCCGGTCCCGGACGCCGGTCCATACCTCGGCCGCCACCTCCTCGATCGAACCGGTGCCGTCGACCACGAGCCAGGGTGAGTCCTGGCGTTCGGCCAGTCGCCGATAGCCGTCGGCCACCCGCTCCAAGAAGCCGTCGCCCTGGCCCTCCATCCGGTCGTCCGCCGAGCCGCGGCGACGGGACTGACCCAGGGCCACGTCCACCTCCACCAGGACGGCGAGGTCGGGCGCCAGGCCGCCCGTGGCCCACGCCACGAGCCGGCTCAGCTCCTTCCGATCGAGACCCCGCCCGTAGCCCTGGTACGCCAGGGTCGATCCCGAGAACCGGTCGGTCACCACCCAGGTTCCCCGGTCGAGTGCCGGCCGAATCACCTCGGCTACGTGTTGGGCACGGTCCGCCGCCATCAGGAGGGCCTCGGCCCGCTCGCTCACCGGGTCCTGACCCGGCTCGAGCAGCAGTGTGCGCAACGAGCTCCCCAAGGCGGTGCCCCCGGGCTCGAACGTGAGCAGGGCGCCGAGCCGGTCGGCCAGCAGCCGCGCCTGGGTGGATTTGCCGCAGCCGTCGATGCCCTCGAGCGCGATGAGGCGACCCGGTGCGCTCCCCATCGCCTAGAAGGGAGGATCCTCGTCACTGCCCCCGGCGGCCGACAGCGTCGGCGCCGCCTTCTTGGCCGCGGCCTTCGTGGCGCCCGCCTTCTTGGCCGGGGCCCGCTTCTTGGCACCGGCCTTCGTGGCACCGGCCTTCGTGGCACCGGCCTTCTTGGCACTGGCCTTCTTGGCCGGCGCCTTTTTCTTGACCGCCTTCTTCCGGGTGGAGGGACCGGCGGCACGGCGCTCGGCCAGGAGCTCGGCGGCCCGCTCGACGGTGAGGGTCTCCACATCGTCACCCCGGCGCAGGGAGGCGTTGGTGGTGCCGTCGGTCACGTACGGTCCGAACCGGCCGTCCTTGACCACCATGGCCAGTCCGGTGTCGGGGTCGGCCCCCATCTCGCGGAGCGGCCCTTTGGCGTTGCGCCCGCCCCGGGCCTTCGGCTGGGCGAACAGCGCCAGGGCCTCGTCGACGGTGACCGAGAGGATCTGGTCCTCGGTGAGCAGGCTGCGGGTGTCCGTCCCCTTCTTCAGGTAGGGCCCGAACTTACCGTTGTGGGCCACGATCTCCTCGTGACTCTCGGGGTCGCTCCCCACCACCCGTGGGATGCGCAGGAGTTCGAGCGCCTGTTCGAAGGTGAGGGTGGCCGGGGACATCGATGCGAACAGCGAGGAGGTGCGGGGCTTCGGTCCTCCGTCGACCAGCTCGCCCACCTGGACGTAGGGGCCGAACCGTCCCGCCTTGACCTGGACGGGTTGGCCCGACTCCGGGTCGGTACCGAGGACGCGGTCCGACGAGGGGGCCTCGAGGAGGGCCTCGGCCCGCCCGATGGTCAGTTCGTCCGGGGCCAGGTCCTCGGGGATGGAGACCCGGTCCTCGCCCCGCTGGAGATAGGGGCCGTAGCGACCCACCCGGGCCACAATGTCCTGGCCGTCGGTCCCCGTCCCGATGGGTATGGAGTTGATCTCCCGGGCGTCGATCTCCCCCAGGTACGTGCTGACCTCGCGTTTCAGGCCCAGGCCGGAGCGGTGGGCGGCCACGGCCACGCCGGAGCCACCGCCGTCGGCCGCAGGGGCGTGGCCGTTCCCATTCCCGTTGCCGTTGCCGTTGCCGTTGCCGTTGCCGTTGCCGTTCCCGTTTCCCGAGGCCGGCTCTGACGTGCCGAAGTAGAAGCGGGTCAGCCAGGGCAGCACCTCCTCGGTGCCCGAGGCGATGGCGTCGAGGTCGTCTTCCATCGAGGCGGTGAACCCGTAGTCCACCAGATCGGCGAAGTACCGCTCGAGCAGGCCGACCACGGCGAAGGCAGTGAAGGAGGGCACGAGGGCCGTCCCCTTCTTCCATACGTAGCCGCGGTCGAGGATGGTGGCGATGACGCTGGCGTAGGTGGACGGCCTCCCGACGCCGAGATCCTCCATGGCCTTCACCAACGACGCTTCCGTGTACCGGGCCGGCGGCTGGGTGGCGTGGGAGCCGGGTTCGAGGGCCTCCACCGATGCGGGATCGCCCTCGGCCATGGGGGGCAGGTGCACCTCGCGGTCGGCCAGTTCGGCTTCGGGGTCGTCCTCCCCCTCCACGTAGGCCCGCAGGTACCCCGGGAACTGGATCACTTTGCCCGACGCCGAGAACTCGGCCTGACGGCCGGCCACCCCCTCGGGCCCGCCGGCCGTCCCGAGCAGGCGGACTTGGGCACTCGTGCCCGTGGCGTCAGCCATCTGGGAGGCCACGGTCCGCTTCCAAATGAGGTCGTAGAGCCGAAACTCGTCCCCCGACAGGGCTCGGGCCGCCTCGTCGGGGGTGCGGAACGACTCGCCGGCCGGCCGGATGGCCTCGTGGGCCTCCTGGGCGTTCTTCACCTTGCGCTCGTACCGACGGGGCTGGGCCGGTACGTATTCGGGGCCGTAGAGCGATCGGGCCTGGGCCCGGGCCGCGTCGAGCGCCTGGCTCGACAGCGTGGTGGAGTCGGTGCGCATGTAGGTGATCCAGCCGTCCTCGTAGAGGCGCTGGGCCACCTGCATGGCCCGCTTGGAGCTGAACCGCAGCTTGCGACCGGCCTCCTGCTGCAGCGTGGAGGTCATGAACGGCGCCGAGGGCGATCGCCGGAACGGCTTGTGGGTCATCGAGCTCACCACGAACGGCACGTCGGCCAGCCCCGCGGCCAGGTTTCTGGCCTCGTCCTCCCCGAGCACCACCACCGAGCCGGGCGAGGTGAGGACGCCGGTCTCGTCGAAGTCCCGCCCCGAGGCCAGGGCCGTGCCGTCCACCGCGGTCAGCGCCGCGGTGAACGAACGCGGCACGCCCTCGGTCGAGGTGCCCCCGGAGACGGACTCCCCCTCGGGGGTGAACGTGGCGTCGATTCCCCACCATCCGGCGGAGCGGAACGCCATCCGGGCCCGTTCCCGTTCCACCACCATGCGGGTGGCCACGCTCTGGACCCGCCCGGCGGAGAGCCGGGGCATGATCTTCTTCCACAGGACGGGCGACACCTCGTAGCCGTAGAGGCGGTCGAGGATGCGACGCGCCTCCTGGGCGTCGACCAGCCTCCGGTCGAGGTCCCGCCACTCGAGGACGGCCCGCTCGATGGCCGGCCGGGTGATCTCGTGGAAGACCATCCGCTTCACCGGCACCCGGGGGGCCAGCACCTCGAGGAGGTGCCAAGCGATGGACTCGCCTTCGCGGTCCTCGTCCGAGGCCAGGTAGACCTCACTGGCCTGCTTCACCAGCTGCTTCAACTTCGCCACCTGGGACTTCTTCTGCGTGGAGATCACATAGAGGGGCTTGAAGCCGTTGTCGACGTCCACGCCCAGCCGGCTCCACGCCTCGCCCTTGTAGGCGGCGGGGACCTCGTCGGCCCCACGGGGCAGGTCACGAATGTGACCGATGGAGGACTCGACCACATAGTCCGACCCGAGCAGGCCGGCGATGGTCTTGGCCTTGGCCGGGGACTCCACGATGACCAGGGGCTTGGCACCGGACCGGGGACGCGTCCCGCCCGAGGCACCGTTGCCGGTGCTCGGCGTCGTGGGCGTCTCTGTCTGGTCGGTGGATGGCATGGCTGTGGGGCACAGGGTTAACGGTGGGGCGAGTCGTTGTCAACCCCACCCCCTGGCCGATCGGGGCGGGTGCCTCCTGTGACCAGGGTGTTCAGTCGTGTGAAGATTCCATGGCCACAGTAGCGGCCTCGTCCAGCGCATCCTGTTCGGCCGCCGGCAGTTCTTCGTCCATGGCGTCGGTCTTGCGCTTGGAGAAGGCGATGGCCAACAGCAGCACCACGAGGGAAACGCCGGCAATGGCCAGGCGGGCCCCCGTGTGGTGGCGCAGGGTGATGACGGCCGGCAGGATCAGCAGCGAGACCAGGTTCATGACCTTGATCAACGGGTTGAGGGCCGGACCGGCCGTGTCCTTGAAGGGGTCGCCGATGGTGTCGCCGATCACCGCCGCCTTGTGGGCCTCGGAGCCCTTGCCACCCTCGTGGCCGTCCTCGATGTACTTCTTGGCGTTGTCCCAGGCCCCACCGGAGTTGGACAGGAAGTTGGCCATGAGCTGGCCGGTCAGGATGGCCCCGACCAGGAAGGCCCCGAGGGCGAAGTAGCTGATCCCGAAGCCCACGATGACCGGACTGAGGATGGCCAGGAGGGCCGGGGTGGCCAGCTCCCGCTGGGAGGCCGTGGTGCAGATGGCGATGACCTTCCCGTACTCGGGCTTCTCGGTGTAGTCCATGATGCCCGGGTGCTCGCGGAACTGGCGGCGGACCTCTTGGACCACGGTGCCGGCCGACCGACCGACGGCCCGGATGGCCAGGGCCGAGAAGATGAAGGCGATCGACCCGCCGATCAGCACGCCGATGAAGATGGTCGGGTGGGACACGTTGATCGAGGTCTGGGGCAGGTCGAACAGCCAGTTGACCGGGGACCCCAGCGGAGCGTGGAGGTTGAGCTGGCTGCCGATGGTCTCGATGAAGGAGGCGAACAGGGCCACCGAGGCAATGACGGCCGAGCCGATGGCCACCCCCTTGGTCACCGCCTTGGTGGTGTTGCCCACGGCGTCGAGGCTGACCATGACCCGCTCGGCCTCACCGGTGAACTCCCCCGACATCTCGGCCACGCCGGCGGCGTTGTCCGACACCGGGCCGAAGCTGTCCTCGGAGACGATCATGCCGGCGGTGGACAGGAGGCCGATGCCGGTGAGAGCCACCAGGTACAGGGTCAGCTGGATGTTCCCACCGCCCAGTCCGATGGAGACGGCGATGGCCAGGACGATGGCGATGATGGCCCACACCGATGACTCGAGACCGAGGGCCAGGCCCGACAGGGTGAGGGTGGCCGGTCCGGTGCGAGCCGTCTCGGCCACCTCTTTCACCGGGCCCCGCTCGGTGGAGGTGAAATGCTCGGTGATCTGGCTGGCCACCAGCATCAGGATCACGCCGGTGAGCACGGCGTAGAAGGCCTTCCAGTAGTGGAGGTAGGCCCCGGCCACGATGGCCGAGCCGGCGATGGTCAGGACGGCCGCCGTCCACACCCCCCGGTTGATCGGGGCCATGGCGTTCTTGTCCTTCTTGCCCGCCCGCACCACGAACACGCCGATGATGGTGGCCAGGATGCCGATGGCCGGGATGGCGATGGGGAAGATGACCGTCTTCGCCGCGTCGGCGCCGCGGTGGATGGAGTTGAAGGCGGTGACCCCGAGGATGACGGCGGCGATGATGGTGATGACGTAGGACTCGAACAGGTCGGCGGCCATGCCGGCACAGTCGCCCACGTTGTCGCCCACATTGTCGGCGATGGTCGCGGCATTGCGGGGGTCGTCCTCGGGGATACCGGCCTCGACCTTGCCCACGAGGTCGGCGCCGACGTCGGCCGCCTTGGTGAAGATGCCGCCGCCCACCCGCATGAACAGGGCCAGCAGCGAGGCGCCGAAGGCGAACCCGATGAGCACCGAGGTGGCGGTGTTCTGGAAGATGAGGACGATGACGGTGGCCCCGAGGAGCCCGAGGCCCACGCACAGCAGCCCGGTGATGGCGCCGGTCCGATAGGCCACCTTGAGGGCCGGGGCCATCTTGCCCTCACGGGCGGCGGCGGCGGTGCGGACGTTGCCCCGGACGGCCAGGCTCATGCCGATGAAGCCGGTGAGGCCCGAGCACAGGGCCCCGGCCAGGAAGCAGATCACCCGGTACAGGCCGGCCTGGGCGAAGGTGAGGTCGGTCACGGTGTGCTTGACGAACACGTGCACGCCGTTGACGTACCCGTAGAGATACTCGGTGTGGGTGACCTTGGTGGCGGTGAAGAAGATGAGGACGGCCAGCGGGATGATGATGATGCCGATGGTCTTGAACTGGCGGGCCAGGAACGCCTCGGCGCCCTCCTGGATGGCCTTGGCGATGTCCTTCATCGTGGCCGTGCCCTGATCGGCGGCGAGGACACCCCGCACCAGGAGGAGGGCCACCACGATGGAGGCCACGGCGCACAGCAGCGCGAAGTACAGCCAGGTCTTCTCGCTGTTGTGCAGCGTGAAGATCTGGTAACCCCCTTCAGCCAGGAGGTGGGTCATCGGTGTGGCTCCCTTCGGTGTACTGCGTGATCATGGTCGATATCCCTGACGGCGCACCCGACCGCGGTCCAACGTGGCGATCGAGCGATGCTCTCCCCCCGCGTGCCCACGGCCATGGGGCCGCACGCCGAGGCGCGCCCTGTCGGCACGCCGTTTCCGGCAACGGGGGGGAAAGATACCGACAAAAGGGTGTCGGGAGCAAGGAAGGATCTCCGGTGGGTCCCGATCCGCCCACCCACCGGCCCGTTCCGCGGCCTCTCCGTGGTCACCCGCGGGTCCGGCGGCCCCGGGCCTAGGAGGGCTCGACGTCGGCCTCGGGGCCGGCGATCAGCTCGTAGTCGGGATTGAGAATGGCCTGGCGGCGGGCCCAGTCACCCACCATGCCCTCGACCACCAGCCGGGCTCCGGGCTGGATGCCCGGAATCCGTCGGCGTCCCTGGAACACCAGCAGCAGCCGGCCGGTCTCGTCGGCCAGCACGCACTCCAGGTTGGACGTGCCCGCCCGGGGTTGCACGCGCACCGACTTCACGCGGCCCACCACCCGGACCCGGTTCCGCCACTGGGCCTCGCTGATGGGGGTGGTGCCCGCGCCCCGGTCCCCGAAGGCGGCCCGGTCAAAGGAGATCCGGGCCGAGTCCCGCTCGGCCTCCCGGGCCGCCGCCTTGGCCGCCGCCCGGGCCGTGGGCTTGGTCTCCACGGTCACCGCCGTGGGATCGCCGGCCGCCTGGGCCCTCCCCCACTCGCGTCGCTTCGACAGCCAGCCTCCGGTGAGCTGGTAGGGCACCACTGTGGCGTTGACGTGGGCCAGCTGGGCCACGGCGGCGGCGATCTCGTCGGCGGTGGCGTCGTGGAGGAGGCGGTGCCAGCCGGCGGCGAAGCCGCGGCGGGGCAGCAGGATGGTCAGTTCGGTCTGGCCGTCGGCCACCGTCTCGGCGGCCATCTCGAGCGCCGCTCGGGTGAGGCGACGGTCCTCACACTCCTCGACGTCCAGGGGAAGCCGGGTCAGGCCCAGCCGGCTCCACTCGGCCTCGAGCTCGGCCGACACCCGGCTGTCCAGGGTGAAGTGGACGGCCCGGAGCTCGTCGGGGTGGAGGGTGCGGGCGTACTGGAGGGCCCGGGCCGTGGCCATGTCCAGCCGGTCCACCAGCACGATCACCGTGTGCCGGGTCAGCACCGGGGCCTCGGCCGCCTCGGCCGCCCCCTGCTCCAGTTGGCGCTCCTCGTCGGCGTACTGGCGGTGGAGGGCGAGCAGGCCGAGCACCCCGAGCGGGAGGATCACCAAGATGACCCAGGCCCCCTCGCTGAACTTGGACACGGCGATGATGATCAGGACGATGAACGAGAGGACCGAGGCCGTCCCGTTGATGGTCAGGCGTCGCCTCCAGTGGTCCTCGGAGTCACGGTGGTTCCAGTGGTACTTGGCCATGCCCGCCCCGGCCATGGTGAAGCCGGTGAACACGCCGATGGCGTAGAGGGGGATGAGCTTGTCGACCTTGGCGTTGGTGATCCACAGCAGGATGATGGACACCACGGTGAGCACGATGATCCCGGTGGAGAAGACCAGGCGGTGGCCGCGCTTGGTCAGCTGGCGGGGCAGGTAGGAGTCTTCGGCGGCGAAGCTGGCCAAGAACGGGAAGCCGGTGAAGCTGGTGTTGGCCGCCAGGATCAGGATGAGGGTGGTCCCCACCTGGAGCATCCCGTAGAAGGCGTTGCCGGCTGCGCTGGTGCCGTAGACGAACTTGGCGATCTGGGAGATGACCGTCGGTGTCCCCGATTCGAAGGGGATCGGATGGGTGACCGAGGCCAGGAGCGACACGCCGAGCACCAGTGACCCGAGGATCACCGCCATCAGGACCATGGTGATGCGGGCGTTGCGGGCCTCGGGGCGGCGGAAGATGCTGACCCCGTTGGAGATGGCCTCGGTGCCGGTCAGGGCCGAGCCCCCCGAGGCGAAGGCCCGGAGGACCACGAAGATGGTGGCTCCGTAGAGCAACCCGCTCCCGGCGCTGCCGATGTGGACGGTCGGGTTGCCCGGGGTGCCCTGGCCGTAGATGGCGTGGGCGTGCAGCGACCCGTCGATGGCCTTGTAGAGGCCCACGGCCATGAGGGCCACCATGTTGGCGATGAAGAAGTACGTCGGAACGGCGAACGCACGCCCGGCCTCGCGGATGCCGCGGAGGTTCCCGTAGGCGAGGATGATGACCAGGACAATGGCGATCTGCGTGGTGTGGGGCGTCAGGGCGGGGAATACCGAGGTGATGGCGGACACACCGGCGGCCACCGACACTGCCACCGTGAGGGTGTAGTCGATGAGCAGGGAGACGGCGGCGATCTGGGCCACGGTGAGGCCGAAGTTCTCCCGGGTGACCACGTAGGCCCCACCGGCCTTGGTGTACACCTTCACCACCTCGAGGTAGGAGAGGGTGACGAACAACAGGACGAAGATCACGGCGATGGTCACCGGGATGACCAGGGAATAGGCCGCCGCCCCGATGGCGATGACCAGGGGGATGAGCATCTGCTCGGTGGCGTAGGCCGACGAGGAGATGACGTCCGAGGAGAGCACGGCGAGGGCCGTGGGCCGGCCCAGCCGTTCCGAGGTCTGCCGGTCCGAGGCGATAGGTGGCCCGAGGAGGACATTCTTGGCCCGATAGCGGAGCGACTCGGGGAGATCCACCTTGGCGCTCGGGGTGGCCGTCGGCCGCATCCGCGCCCCGGGGGTCGTGCCCGTGGCCCGCGCGGTCACCGCAACCCCGTCGTCCGACGCCTGGGCCGGAGCCGCACCTCCGGTCACCGATGGGTCCACCCCATCAGTAAATCATGGGCTCCAGCCCTCCCAACATTCGACGCCGTGAGTCACCGGTCCCCACCAGGGGCGCCGGTCCCCTCTGACCGGGGTGAGTTGTGATCTCCCCACGATGCGTGTTGCATGGTTCAGGTGCATATCGTCATCGTGGGATGTGGTCGGGTCGGATCGGGCTTGGGCCTGGGTCTCGTGGAGCAGGGTCATTCGGTCGCCATCATCGACCGCAACGCCAAGGCGTTCCGGCGGCTCCCGCCGGACTGGCCAGGGACGACGGTGGTGGGCTCGGGCTTCGACCGGGGGGATCTCGACCGGGCCGGCGCCGGTGAGGCCACCTCGCTGGCTGCCGTGACCAGTGGAGACAACTCCAACATCCTCACCGCCCGGATCGCGCGAGAAACCTACGAGATCCCCAACGTGGTGGCCCGGATCTACGACCCCCGACGGGCCCAGATCTATCTCCGCCTCGGCATCCCGACGGTGGCCACGGTGTCGTGGACCATCGACCAGGTGCGACGGCGGCTGGTGCCGAGAGAGGTGGAGTCGGAGTGGACCGACTCCACCGGCACCCTCTCCCTGGTGGAACGCGAGCTCCCCGAGCGGTGGGCCGGCAAGCGGTTGGCCGACCTCTCCACGCCGGGCGAGGTCACGGTGGTGGCGGTGACCCGGGCCGGTGTGGTGCGCCTCGACTTCGGCGACCTGGTGGGCCAGGACGGTGACATCATCCACGTGATGGTGACCGACACCGCGCTCGAACGGCTCAACGCCCGTCTCAGCGGGAGAACCGATGTGCCCCGGGTCTTCGGGCCCCCCGAGGAGGCGCCCATCGGCCTCGATCAGGAGGTGGCCGACGCCGATGCGGCCGCCGGAGCTGCCGATGCCGCCACCAGGTCACAGGCATGAAGGTGGCCATCGCCGGAGCCGGAAGTGTGGGGACGGCCATCGCTGCCGACCTCCACGCCGGCGGCCACGAGGTGCTCGTCATCGAGCAGGACCCCGAACTGGTGGCCCGCATCCGTGGCGACCTGGACATCACCTGGGTGGTGGCCGACGCCTGCGAGGTCTCCGCGCTCGACGCCGCCGGCCTGGCCACGGTGGACGTCGTCGTGGCCGCCACCGGGGACGACGAGGACAACCTCGTGGTATCCCTCTTGGCCAAGCAGGAGTTCGCCGTCCCGAGAGTGGTGGCCCGGGTCAACCACCCGAAGAACCAGTGGCTGTTCACCGAGAGCTGGGGCGTCGACGTCTCGGTGTCCACGCCCCAGCTGCTCACCGCCCTGGTCGAAGAGGCGGTGTCGGTGGGGAGTCTGGTGCGGCTCCTGCGCTTCGAGGGGGGCAACGCCCACCTGGTGGAGGTCACCCTGGCCGAGGACTCTCCGGCCAGCGGTGTCTCCCTCGTCGACCTCGGGGTCCCCCGCGACGCCACGGTGGTGGCCGTGGTGCGGGACGACCATCTGATCGTGCCCCGGGGGGACACCCGCCTGGCCATCGGTGACGAGGTGCTGGTGCTGGTGACCGCCGATGCCGAGGACATGGTCCAACAGCTGTTGGTGGGGCATTGAGCCGATGAGGGCGGCCTTCTTCGATCTGGACAAGACGGTCATCGCCAAGGCCTCCATCCCCGCCTTCGGCCGTCCCCTCTACCGGGGCGGCCTCATCAACCGACGCCTGGTGGCACGGGCGCTGGTCTCCCAGCTCATCTACGTCCACCTCGGGGCCAGTGAGCAGAAGCTGGCCCGGGTGCGTGAGTCGATGCTCACCCTGACCAAGGGGTGGGACCGGGATCGGATCACCGAGATCGTCCGGGAGGCCCTGGAGGAGACCGTCGAGCCCATCATCTACGCCGAGGCCCTCGACCTCATCGAGGCCCACCGCGCCGCCGGGCACCGGGTGTACCTGGTATCCGCCTCTCCCGACGTGATCGTCATGCCCCTGGCCGCCCACCTCGGGGTGGACGGGGCCATCTCCAGCCGCCCGTTCGTGGACGAGGACGGCCGCTACACGGGCGAGATGGAGTTCTACGCCTACGGCCCGTTCAAGGCCGAAGCCATGCAGGAGCTGGCCGAGGCCGAGGGCCTGGACCTGGCCGAGTCATCGGCCTACTCCGACTCCTACACCGACCTGCCCATGCTCGAGGCGGTCGGCCATCCGGTGGCCGTCAACCCGGACCGGGTGCTGGCCAAGGTGGCCCGGGAGCGCGAGTGGGAGGTCATGCAGTTCACCAAGCCGGTCCGCCTTCGCGACCGGGTCAGCGTGCCCAGCCTCCCCCTTACCGCCACCGTGGGCGGCGTCACCGCGGCCGCCTCGGTCGGGGCGCTGGTCGCCTGGCGGCTGGCCCGTCGGGCGCAGCACTGAAACTGGTGCCGTCGGACGTGGTGACGCGCTTCGGCCGGCCTGGGACCCAGACCGGCCGGAGGTGACGACTCGGCGCCAGGCGCCGGGTTAGGCGCTGCTCAGGAAGGACGGAGCCGCTTTGCGGCCACGACACCCAGGGCAACGACGATGGCAAGGATCAGAAGCTTCTTCATGGGCACGATCGTATCGCTTCCCACGGGCTAACGCGCTCTCCGGTCCCATCCACCGGCCGGCACGTCGGTTCGATCGACAGGCCGGCGCGGGACGCCGGGCCCGACGTCAGACGGTGAGCAGGTCCCGTGCCCCGGTGTCCGACGAGGGGTGCCGCAACTTGGACATGGCCCGGGCCTCGATCTGGCGGATCCGTTCCCGGGTCAGGTTGAAGTGCTCACCGACCTCTTCGAGCGTCCTCGGCTCGCCCCGGTCCAGACCGAAGCGCAGGCGGAGGATCTCCCGCTCCCGTTCGTCCAGCGGCGAGAGGAGTCGACCGATCTCCTCGGGGAGGAGGGAGACGGCGGCCACCTCGAAGGGGGACTCGGCCGAACGGTCCTCCACCACGTCCCCGAGTTCGGCATCGCCGTCCTCACGGAGGGGCTCGGAGAGCGACAGCGGCTCGGCCCTGAACCGCAGGGCCTCCACCAGCTTGTCCTCGGGCATCTCGACCTCGGCGCCGAGCTCGGCCAGCGTGGCCGGTCGCCCGTACTTGAGCTCCAGGCGGGCCTGGGCCTTCTGCACACGGGCCAACGTGTCGCCGGCGTGCACCGGGAGGCGGATGGTGCGCCCCGTGTTGGCGATGCCCCGGGTGATGGCCTGGCGGATCCACCAGGTGGCGTAGGTGGAGAACTTGAAGCCCTTGCGCCAGTCGAACTTCTCGACGGCGTGCATCAGACCGAGATTGCCCTCCTGGATGAGGTCGAGCAGCGGCAGGCCCGAGGCCTGGTACTTCTTGGCGATGGACACCACCAGTCGGAGGTTCGACTGCACGAAGGTCTGCTGGGCGCCCTCCCCCTGGAGGGTGGTGCGCCGCAGCTCACGCTTCTTCGCCGGCGTCAGGCCCTTCGGGGCCGATGCCAGCTGGGCGTCGGCCTCCCGTCCGGCTTCGATGGCCTGGGCCAGACGCACTTCGTCGTCCTTGGTCAACAACGGGTACTGGCCGATGTCGGTCAGATACAACCGAACCAGATCTTCGTCGTCTCGTTCGAGGCGCTCCTTAGCCAACTTCACCGGGTCCTTCGTTTTCCCCACCACAGTGGGGGACGGCCAACCCGCCTGGTGCCCCTCGGTCGCAACCGGTGGTCAGTACATCGGGTCTGGCTCTTTCGGGCGCAACGATTGCTGCTCTCCAAGTTTACCGGACGCGTCAACCCCTTCAGTCGGTTTGAGACACCGGAGCAGCGCTCAGCGTGGTCAGTCCCCTGGTGTCGGCCCCGGAATCGCCACCAGGCCCGACGTCGCCCCGGCCCCCACCACCACCGCCTCGAGGCGCTGGAGGAACTCGTACACGGCAGCCACGTCGTGGGGCCGGCTGACCAGGCGTTCCACCAGGCGCTCGCCGGCCTGCCAGTCCTCGATCTCATCGTTCAGCACCAGGCGGAGGGCCCGGGCCACCGGGGCGTCGGTCATCGGGGTGACCACCCGCAGATGGAGTTCGTAGCTCGTGACCAGGCGGGGAAGGACCACCCGATAGAGGGCGGCCAACCTGGGCAGGGCCCCGGGGTGCTCGAAGGCCCCCTCGTCGACAGCAACGGGCACCGAGGCCGCCCCGAAGGGCGGGGGGTGCGTACCCGACAGGGCGGCGAACAGGGCGGTGGTCGGTGGGGAGGGGACGGTCCATGCGTCGGGGTCGGCGCCGGCCAGGACCGGCAGCCGTTCGGCAAACAGCTCGGCGTGCCAGGCGTGCCGCATGCTCTGGGCGTCCAGGTGCACCTGCACGGCGGCGATGGGCATGTCGGTGACCCACTGGCCGAGGAGGCGATACAGGGCGTGCTCGATCCAGCGGTACTCGCCCACCAGTGCCGCGGAGGCGTCGAGCCCGAGGGGGGCCACCCCGGGCAACGGAGCGGAGGCCCAGGGCCCGACCGGTCCCGGGCGGCTGTTGGGCGGACGGTCGAGATCAGACAACCGCCGAGGCCTCCCCCTCGAGACCGTCGGCCGCCGCCACCGGGACGGCGTTCCCGGCCGGTGCCGTGGCCGCCCCGCCCTGCGGGCCGGCGTCGCTCGACCCGCCTCCGGACGCGACCCTCGACCGGTAGTGGTTGGTGATGGGCATACGACGATCCTTACCGAAAGCCTTGCCCGAGATCCGGACCCCCGGGGGCATCTGGCGCCGCTTGTACTCGGCCCGGTCCACCAGGCCCACAACCCGTTCCACGGCGGCGGCGTCGAAGCCCGAGGCGATCAGGTCGTCTGCGGAGCGGTCGCCTTCGACGTAGCCCGCCACCACCGGATCCAGCACCTCGTAGGGCGGCAGGGACTCGTCGTCCCGCTGGTCCGGTCGCAGCTCGGCCGACGGAGCCTTCGTCAGCACCGGGTCGGGGATGAGGGCGAAGCCGGCCCGCGCGTTGCGGTAGCGACACAGCGCGTAGACGAGCAATTTGGGGACGTCCTTGATCACGGCGAAGCCGCCGGCCGAGTCCCCGTACAGGGTCGAGTACCCCGTCGCCATCTCGCTCTTGTTGCCGGTGGTCAGGACGATCCACCCCTGCGCGTTGGACAGGGCCATCAGCAGCACGCCACGGATCCGAGACTGGAGATTCTCGTCGGTCAGGCCGACAGGATCGCCGCCGAGCAGTGGGTGCAGCGATGCCGCCAACGCCCCGTGTGCGGGCTCGATGGCCACCGTGGCGATGTCGATGCCCAGGTTCTCGGCCAGGGTGACGGCGTCCCCGACCGATCCCTCGCTGGAGTAGCGCGACGGCATGGTCACCCCGTGCACGTGCTCAGGACCGAGGGCGTCGACGGCGATGGCCGCCACCAGCGACGAGTCGATACCCCCCGACAGGCCGATCACCGCGTCGGAGAACCCGTTCTTGGCCACGTAGTCACGGGTGCCGACTACCAGTGCCTCGTACACCTCGGCCTCGGGGTCGAGCAGCGGCGCCATGTGTCCGACCTTCCCTGCCGCGGCCGACGAGCGGGGCGCGGCGCTCACCAAGACGGCACCTGTCCCGTCGGCGGTCTCGTCCACCTCGACGTCCAGGTCGACCAGCAGGACCTCCTCGGCGAACTGCGACGCCGAGGCCAGCAGTGCGCCGTCGGCTCCCATGACCACGGAAGCCCCGTCGAACACCAACTCGTCCTGGCCGCCGACCTGGTTCACGTAGACCACGGGGCAGCCCGTCTCGGCCACCCTCTCCCCCAGCACGGCCAGGCGCTCCTGGCGCCGGCCGCGCGAGTAAGGGGAGGCGTTGAGATTGACCAGGAGGTTGGCGCCGGCCCCGGCCTGTTCGGCCATGGGTCCCCCCGGGAACCACATGTCCTCGCAGATCGATGTCCCGACCGGCACACCGGCCACCACGTACCGCCCCGGAGGGCCTTGGCCGGGGACGAACCAGCGCTGCTCGTCGAAGACCCCGTAGTTCGGGAGCAGGCGCTTGAAGTAGCGACCGAGCACGCCACCCCCGGCGCAGACGGCGGCGGCGTTGACGAGGTGGCCGGCACTGTCGGTGTCCACGTAGCCAATGACCGCCGCACACGCTCCACTGGCGGTGGCGATCCGGTTGAAGACGGCCAGGTTGTCAGCCACGAAGGCCGGACGGCTCAGGAGGTCCTCGGGCGGATAGCCGGTGACGGTCAGCTCGGGGAAGACGGCCAGGTCGGCCCCCCCCGACTCGGCTTCGGCCAGGGCCGCCAGGATGCGCTCCGCGTTCCCGTCCAGGTCGCCGACCACCGTGTTGATCTGGCATGCGGCCACACGCACTCGACGGAGCATCGTTCCAGCCTATCGGGCCTGCTGCCTGGCCTTTTCCCCGCTCCCTCGCCGCTCGGGCCTCAGGTCGAGGGAGCCCACAAGGTTGTTCATACTGCGTTCACAATTGGGAAACGGGGCAGAAATGGCCCCCTGGGATAGTGATCTGGCTCTTCGAGCACCACGTCGGCGTGTCCTTGTCCGGACCGCAGGCCATGGTCGGGCCACGTTGCCGGCACCGCCGTTGTGGGATCGTCGGGGAAAGGAGATTGGGGGTGGGGCTCAGGATCACCGCAAGCGAAACGGGCCGGCGGTCGGACGGCCGGCCTGCGTCGCATGCCAATCGAGGCGTACCGCAGGCGAAGTAGAGCCATCGAGCAGCGCCCCGGAGGGGGCCCTGCAGTAGGGCAATCGAGTAGTTGCAATCGAGTAGTTAAGGAGTACATGTGCCGTATCAAGCTGAATACATCTGGATCGACGGAACCGAGCCATCACCGCTCCTCCGCAGCAAGACCAAGGTCGTCGCCGACGGGGAGGAGCCCGGCATCTGGGGCTTCGACGGTTCGAGCACCAATCAGGCCCTCGGCCACGACTCCGACTGTGTCCTCCGGCCCGTGTTCGTGGTCCCCGACCCCCTGCGCGGCCCCAACGACAAGTTGGTCATGTGCGAGGTCGAGCTGACCGATTTCTCCCCTCACCCCACCAACACCCGGTCCAAGCTCCGCGCCGTGGTCGAGAAGTACGGCGACCAGGAGCCCATGTTCGGCATCGAGCAGGAGTACACCTTCTTCAAGGACGGGCGGCCCCTCGGGTGGCCGGCCGTCGGCTATCCCGCCCCCCAGGGCCCGTACTACTGCGGCGTGGGTGGCGACAAGATGCCCGGCCGGGAGATCGTCGAACTCCACACGGCGGCGTGCATCGACGCCGGCATCGGCATCGAGGGCACCAACGCCGAGGTCATGATGGGTCAGTGGGAGTTCCAGGTCGGGGTGCTCTCGCCCCTCGACGTGGCCGACCACCTGTGGGTGGCCCGCTGGCTGCTGTTCCGCATCGCCGAGGATTTCGGGGTGTACGCCACCCTCGAGCCCAAGCCCATTCTGGGCGACTGGAACGGTGCCGGGGCGCACACCAACTTCTCCACCAAGGCCATGCGCGAGGACGGGGGCTGGGACGCCATCATCGCCGGATGTGAGGCCATCGGGAAGCGGATCGATGAGCACATCGCCGTCTACGGCGTGGGCATCGAGAGCCGCCTGACCGGCGCCCACGAGACGGCCCACTACACCAAGTTCAGCTATGGCACCTCGGACCGGGGCGCCTCCATCCGCATCCCCTGGGCGGTGGCCAAGGCCAAGAAGGGATGGCTGGAGGACCGGCGGCCCAACGCCAACATGGATCCCTACCAGGTCACCGCGGTGATCACCGAGACCGTCTGCAGCGACGCGGCGGGAGGCTGAGCATCGGCCGGGACCGCGGGCTGCCCTCCCCCCCGGCACGCCCTCGAACTCCTGGTCATACCCAACCTCAGCGAACAGTGCCGGGTCCCCGATGACCCGGCACTGTTCGCTCACCGTGACGTTCCTTCGACCCACCTCCTTCCGACCTGCGACAATGACTCCATCAGAACCGATGGCCCCCACCCCACGACCCCGACGACCTCGGAGGTACCCGACCCCATGAGGAGTCAAGAGGAGTACGTCCTCCGGACGGTGGAGGAGCGCGGGATTCGATTCGTCCAGCTGTGGTTCACCGACGTCCTGGGCACCCCCAAGACCTTCAGCATCACCCCCGCCGAGTTGGAGAACGCCCTCGACGAGGGCATGACGTTCGACGGATCGGCCATCGACGGGTTCAGCCGGGTGCAGGAGAGCGACGTGCTGGCCCGGCCGGACGCCAACACCTTCCAACTCCTCCCGTGGCACGGTCACGGCCAGGCCGGGCTCAACGGGGACGCACCCGAGGCCCAGGTGGCCCGGGTCTTCTGCGACGTGGTCGACCTGGACGGCTCACCGTTCCAGGGCGATCCCCGTCACGTCCTGCGTCGGACGCTCGACCGCGCCCACGACCTCGGCTTCACCTTCTACGCCGCTCCCGAGATCGAGTTCTTCTACTTCGCCGACAGCGATCCCTCGAAGCCACCGGTGACGCTCGACTCCGGCTCGTACTTCGAACTGACCGTGGCCGACCGGGCCAGCGACATCCGCCAACGCACGGTGCTGACCCTCGAGGAGATGGGCATCCCCGTCGAGCACGCCCAGCACGAGGACTCGCCCAGCCAGCACGAGATCGACCTCCGGTACACCGACGCGCTGACCATGGCCGACACGGTCATGACCGTCCGCCTGGTGGTCAAGGAGATGGCCCGCCAACAGGGTGTGTTCGCCAGCTTCATGCCCAAGCCGCTGGCCGGGGTGCAGGGATCCGGCATGCACACTCACATGTCCTTGTTCCGGGGGGACACCAACGCCTTCGTCGACCTCGACCGGCCCGGTGGACTGTCCGAGGTGGCCGAGGGCTTCATCGCCGGCCTCCTGCGCCATGCCCCCGAGATCACCGCCGTCACCAACCAGTGGGTCAACTCCTACAAGCGCCTGGTGACCGGCTACGAGGCGCCCATCCACGTGTCGTGGGCCCGCAACAACCGCTCCGCGCTCGTGCGGGTGCCGGTGGTCAAGCCGGGCAAGTTCGAGTCCACACGGGTCGAGTACCGCTCGCCGGACAGCGCCTGCAACCCCTATCTGGCCTTCGCGGTGATGCTGGCCGCCGGTCTGGAGGGCATCGAGAAGGGCTACGACCTGCCCCCCGAGGCCGACGCCAACCTGTTCACCCTCAGCCCCGAGGAACTGGCCAACAAGGGCATCCTCCACCTGCCGGGCAGCCTCTACGAGGCGCTCGGTCTCATGGAGACCTCGGAGCTCTTGGCCTCGACCCTCGGCGAGCACGTCTTCGAGTGGTTCATCCGCAATAAGCGGGCCGAGTGGGCCGAGTACAAGTCCCACGTCACCCAGTTCGAGTTGGACCGCTACTTTCCCCTGCTGTAACCCGAACGACCGACCCGACCGCAACCCGATGAAAGGGGATGACCGCCGTGGAACCGCTGTTGTGCTTCCCAGCCGTCCCCCCGGCGTCGGTGACCGGTGTCCTCGACCGATCCGGCTACCCCTGGCGGGGCATCGACAAGCCCGAGGCGGCCGAGATCGACGAGCCCGAGGACGGGTGGTCGGGTGCGGTGATCTGCAGTGGCGAGGACCCGGTGGGGGCGTTCCTGCTCTGCCGGCACCTCCGTAAGCGGGAGGTCCCACTGGCCCCGGTCATGGTGGTGGTGCCCCTGGACCAACTGGGCGAGCTCGAGCTGCGAGAGGACCTCTTCGACGACCTGTGCCTCGAGCCCATCAACGCCGACGAGCTGAGCGCCCGACTGGCCCACCTGTTCTGGCGGACCGGGCGCGGACTCCGGCCCGATCTCCTCGAGCACGGCCCGCTCGTCCTCAACCTCGAGACCTACCAGGCCGCCGTGTCGGGCAAGGTGCTGGACCTGACCTACATGGAGTACGAACTCCTGCGCTTCCTGGCGGCACGGCCGGGCAAGGTGTTCACCCGCGAGACCCTGCTCAGCCGGGTCTGGGGCTACGAGTACTACGGGGGTGCCCGCACCGTCGACGTCCACGTCCGGCGGCTGCGGGCCAAGTTGGGCGAGGAGCATGCCCACCTGATCCAGACGGTCCGCTCGGTCGGCTACCGCTTCGGCCAGACCAACTGGACGCCGTAGCCGCGACCGAGGCCACTCACGGGGCTCGGTAGGCCCAGACCTCCACCTCGACGGCCGCCCCCATCGGGAGTCCGGCCACCCCCACCACCGAGCGCGCCGGTCGGTGGTCTCCGAAGTAGGCCACGTAGGCCTCGTTGACGGCGGCGTACCCGGACATGTCGGTCACGAACACCGTGGTCTTGATCACGTCGTCGATCCCGGCCCCGTGGTCGGCCAACAGGCGCCCGGCGTTGGTGAGGGCCTGGCCGAGCTGTTCGGACGCACCCCCGTCCACAAGTCTCGGCGGCTCGCCGTCCACCGCGGGGGCCAGGCCCAGCTGGCCGGAGGTGATCAACCACGGTCCGGCCGAGACGACGGGTGAGTAGGGGCCGATCGGGGTGCTCATGGGACGCTCCTCTGGCGCACGGGTCCGACCCGGGGCCGCACGGGTCGGTTCGACGACGGGTCAGCCTACCCATCACCAGGGGTGGGTCGGCGAGGCCCTCCGCCGGTCAGGGCCGGGCGGCGCCGGCGCGTTGGGTCGGCCAGGACCCCACCAACCCGTCGGCCAGCCACCGGGCCGCGGCCACGGCGCAGAACACGGCATCGGACCCGTTGACGGCCGGCCCGGTCGGGTCCGCCTCGATGGTGACGCCGATCCGGGGCATGGCCCGGGCCTGCAGGATGCCGAACGACCGCACCGTCAGGTCCCGGACGGTACCGTCGTCGTCAACGGCGATGCCCTCGGATCGGACCCAACCCAGCGCCTGGTGGGCCGCACCGATGCAGTAGGAGCGGAGGACGACGTGGTCGAGGACCTCCCCGGCGTCGACCACCAGCTCGAACGAGTCGTCGGGGAGGCAGCGGGCCGTCGCCCGGCCACCGGATGGTCCGACCACCTCCACCTCGGCATCCCGGTGAGCCCCGGGCCCCAGGGTTCGGAGGGCCCGGGCGGCGGTGGCGAGGACCGCGGCCTCTGCCCAGACCGCGCCCCGGAGTGAGCATCCGATGGGAGGCCCGGCCAATGGGACCGGTTCGAGGGCCAGGCCGGGAGCGACCGTGGCCACCGTGGCGGTGATGGCGGCCCACGCGGCCTCGTCCGGGCCGTCGGGAGGAACCCCGACTCGCAGGAGCCCGGCGCCCGACCCGTCGATCCCTCCGGCCACGGGTGGGCGCTTGGGCCCCATGCGCACCACGTCCTCACGCGACCAGAGGACCCGCACCGGGCGACCGTGCGCATCGGCCAGGCGACGGGCGTCCCCGGTCACCGGCGAGTCCACCTTGCCGCCGAACGCCCCGCCGTTCCCGTACGGGGAGGCCGGCTGCTGGCCGGGACGACACCACGAGGCGTCCGGCTCGACGTACCCCGGTTCGACCCAGGTGGTGCGCAAGGTCAGGTCCCAGGCGCCCTCGGGAAGCTCGAGCGGGTGGCGGAGGGGAAGGCTGGTGCTGCGACCCTGGACCCTGCCCGCCCTGGCCTCGGCGACCGACTCGGCCACCACGTAGCCACCCCGGCCGTCGGGCACCGCCACCAGCGCCCCGGGGGGGCAGACGTCGTCGGCGAATCCGGCGTCACCGAGCACGACGGCCGGACCCACGCGTTGGGGCACCCCACCCTCGAGGCCGGCCCGGATCGCGGCCCGATCGAGATCCCGGGGGACGTCGGTGGCCACATCAGCTTCCGGAGCGTCGAACACCGCCGTGGCGGCCTCGCCGATGGTCTGCCAGCCCGTGCAGCGGCACAGGTGGGCCAGCAGGGCCTGCTCGATCCTGTCCGGGGGGACCGAAGGATCACCGGCCCGGTCGCCCGGTCTCCCACTGTCCCGGTCCGGGTCCAGGGCGGCCAGCCGCATGACGATGCCGGGGGTGCAGAACCCGCACTGGCTGCCGCCCGTGGCCACGAGAGCCTCCGCCCACCGGTGGCGGATCACCTCAGGGAGCCCGTCGAGCGTGGTGATCTCGCGGCCGCCCAGTCGACGGACCGGGGTCACGCAGGCCACACGGGGGGCGCCGTCCACCCACACGGTGCAACAGCCGCACTGCCCCTGGGGACTGCAACCGTCCTTGACCGATCGGATGCCCAGCTGCTCCCGAAGGACGTCCAGGAGCGAGGCAGCCTCGTCCGCGACCTCGACGTCGGCGCCGTCGACGCGCAGCCGGATCAGTGGTTCAGCAGATCAGCTGAACGAGGAGCCGCAGCCACAGGTGCGGGAGGCGTTGGGGTTCGTCACATGGAACCCGGCGCCCTGCAGCCCGTCGCTGTAGTCGAGGGTGGAGCCCTTCAGAAGGTCGGCACTGGTGGCGTCCACCACGACCTTGACCGTGCCGAACTCGCGGACCACGTCGTCTTCGGCCACATCGGCGTCGAAGAACATCTCGTAGCTGAAGCCCGAGCACCCGCCCGGACGCACGGCCACCCGGAGGGCCAGTCCGTCGATGTCCTCTTGGGCCAGGAGCTCCGCCACCTTCGAGGCGGCGACGTCCGTCAGGGTGACCGGATTGGGCTTCTTCCCGATGCTGACGGTCTGCATGGTGGCACTCATCGGCGCTCCTCTTCGATGTCGACTCCTGCGGGGCCCCCGCTGGCGGCGGCCCGGCCTGTGGCGACGATCCACGCCGACGGAAAACCTTCCTCCGGCGCGTCTCACCGCTTCGGGGTCAAGCGTACCCGCGTCGGCGACCGGGTGGTACATCCCATCGGGTGGCCGACGGGGCCGGGCCGGTAGAATTGGCCGCGTGAGCAGGTCGGAGAGCGCCAGTGAGGTCCCGGTCGGCGGCGGGGAGCCGGTGCCGTCCGACGACGCGGTCCGGGCCGCGCTCCGGGGGGTGGTCGACCCCGAGCTCGGGGCGGACATCGTCGAGCTGAACATGGTCACGGGGATCGAGGTCCACCCCGACGGCCGGGTCGCCGTCGAGGTGGCCCTGACGGTGGCCGGGTGTCCCCTGCGAACCCAGATCCAAAGTGACGTGGAGACGCACGTGGGCACCCTCCCCGGCGTCCGGTCGGTGCTGGTCACCACCGGGGTGATGGACGAGGGCCAGCGCAAGGCGGTGATGGCCCGGGCCCGCAAACTGGCCCAGGACCCGGCCCCGGTCACCGACATCCCCGACACGGCGCGGGTGATCGCCATCGCCTCGGGCAAGGGCGGCGTGGGCAAGAGTTCGGTCACGGTCAACCTGGCTGTGGCCATGGCCCGCCGAGGCCTGACGGTCGGCGTGCTCGACGCCGACATCTGGGGGTTCTCCGTCCCGCGCCTCCTGGGGATGGCCGGGGAGGTGGAGGCACGAGACAAGAAGATGGTCCCCCTGGAACGGCGGATCGGCACCGGCGTACTCCGCGTCCTGTCCATGGGCTTCCTGGCCGACGAGGACAGCGCCATCATGTGGCGGGGCCTCATCCTCAACCGTGCCGTCCAGCAGTTTCTGGAGGATGCCCACTGGGGGGATCTCGACTACCTGCTCATCGACATGCCCCCCGGGACGGGCGACATCCAGATGGGGTTGGCCCGCATGCTTCCCCGCACCGAGGTCATCGTCGTCACCACGCCCCCGGTGGCGGCCCAGAAGGTGGCGGCCCGGACGGCCGACATGGCCAGGAAGGGTTACCTGCGGGTGGCCGGTGTGATCGAGAACATGAGCGATTTCGTCTGCGACCACGGAACGTCCTACGCCCTCTTCGGCTCGGGGGGTGGGGCCCGCCTGGCCGCCGATGTCGGTGTCCCGCTCATCGGGCAGATCCCCCTCCACCCGTCGGTGGCCGCCGGTGGAGACGCCGGGACCCCGGTGGCTCTGGACGAGGGGAGCCCGCTGGCCACCGCCTTCGACGCCATCGCCGAGGAGATCATCGCCACGATCGCCCCGGTCGTGGCCATGGACGGTTGCAGCGTTCGGCTGCTCGAGCGGGTGGAGGCGGCCGTGGCCGCCGGCACGGCGGTGGCGGCCGACACCGCCGGCTGAGGCGATCAGGCCCGGGAGCCCCGTAGGACAGGCCGGATCAGGTGGCTCCGGCGTTGGGGCCCCACGCCTGGCGGGCCAGGTCGGCCAGGGCCGGGTCGATACTCGCTCCCGACGCCAGGCGGTCGGCCAGGGCCTCCTCATAACCCTGGTCGCCGGGCCGCAGGATGAGGATGTGGCCGTCCTCCACCAGCACGATGGGCAGGATCGTCGTGACGTGCGTCACCTGGCTGGCCCAGGCCATCACTGCTCCGGTCGACGTGAAGCCCTCGATGGAGCGCAGATTGGCGATGGTGGGCGGCAGCAGCTCGATCTCCCCGGCCGACTCCCGGGCGAGCGCCTCGGTGGGCCGGATCCAGATGGTGGCGATGGTCTCGGTCTCGTCGTGCCGAGCCACCTGGCCGACCGGCGCCGCCGTGATGAAGAAGCGGGTGTCGTACCGTCGCGGGGCCAGCTCGGGGGTGATCCAGTGGCTGACGTAGTAGACGACGTCGACGGCGAGGGTCAGGTCCTCACGCCGGCAGATGTCGAGCAGCCCCATCCGCTGCTCGTTGAGGGCGTCCCGATACCCACGGAAGCGGGCGGCCACCTCGGGGGCCGACGTGTCGAGAAGCGCTCCTGGATCAGCGGCGTCACCCTCACGGTGACGGGCCAGCATGACCCCGGCCTCCTCGAAGCACTCACGGAGGGCGGCGACCCAGTAGGCGAGTCCGCCCGACTCGACGCCCAGTACCGAACTGGCACCGGCGTCGTCCCGACCCCGGCACAGGGCCTCGACCTCGGGACCGTCGTCCTCGGGATCCACCGAGCCGCCGGGGAACACGTAGGCCCCGGCCACGAACTCCGAGGCCAGGTTCCGTCGCAGCATGCAGACCTCGACAGCCGGTTCCCCCCGGTCGTCACGTCCGTCCCGGATCAACATCACCGTGGCGGCGGGCTGGACGGGGACGGGTACCACTCGGGTCAGGCTACCGCTGCCCACCACGCGGTGGACGGGGCCACTCCGGTCAGGTCCGCTCCATGGCGGACCGAGTGGTGAGGGCGCCCGAGTCCACCAGCGCGCTGATGGCCAGCTCCCCGAACCGGGACGGATCGGCGATCAGCCAGGCGTGGGCCCCGTCGACCACCACCCCGTCGACGCCGGCGGCATGGCGGAGGTCGTCGAAGGCCGAACGGGGCACCAGGCCGTCCCGGTCCGACCAGGCCACGGTCACCGGGATGCCCCAGCGGGCGATGGCCCGCACCTCGGCCACCAGGTCGGCGCGACGGATGAACTCGCCGGTGCGGAACATGCCCAGCGGATTGCTCATCAGGTTCGGGATGAAGTCCTCGAGCAGGATCGGCAGCAGCCGGAGCAGGCGTGGCGAGTGGAGCAGATCGGTGGAGAAATGGCGCCCCCAGTCCCAGAACGGGCGCTGGACCATGGTGCGCACCTCGTCGGGGAAGAGGGCCCAGGTGGGGCTGCCGATAGCGTTGGCCAGCAACAGGGCCGACACCCTCCACGGCTGCTCGTAGGTGAAGGCGGTGGCCACCCCGCCACCGAAGGAGTGCCCGGCCACCAGGGCCACGTCCTTTTGCTCCACGGCGTCGAGGAACCGACCGACCCAGTTGGCGTAGCCCGCGAAGGTGCGCTGGTCGGGGGCCAGCTCGTGCGTCCCTCCGAACCCCGGCAGGGCCGGGGCGTAGACCCGGCAGCCGGCCCTGGCCATGGCCTGGACGGGCGCCCGGTAGGCGTTGGGCCGCAGTCCCCAGCCGTGCAGGAACACGGCGGCCGGTCCGGTGCCACAGACGCCGTAGCCGACGCGGTGGCCGTCCACGTCCACCCGCTCCCACCGCATCCCCGGCGGGCGAGCGGCCGGAGCGACGTCGTCCCGGCGTGCCTCGAGGTCCGGCCCCTGTGCTTCTCCCGGCATGGCCGGCCAGTGTAGGCCCCTTCCTCCCGACCGGGCCTCATCACGGCCCAAGGGACGTCGGACCGTGGCCGTCCGCCCACACAACCCACGAGCTGACCCCGGTAGCCGGGAACGGGCGATTACGCTTCGTCGGACAACGCCACGAAATCGGGGACTGCGGAACCATGGCTCAGGACCAGAAGAAGCCCCCTGTCGGGGGGAACAAGCCCAAGCCGGCGACCTCCTCGGGAGCCAACGCGGGCCAGAGCGCCAAGGACCGGAGCCGGGCCCAGAGCCGTCCCGTCACCGGGAAGGCCCCGACGGGCAAGAGCGGAAAGTCGGCGGGGGCGGCCAAGTCCGGCGGGAGCGGGAACCGCGGAGGGACCGGGAACAAGCCGAGGCCGGGCGGCCGGCCGGCGCCCACCCCCAAGAAGCGCACCCTCTCGGGAACCGCCATGGCCTGGGGTGCCGTGGGCCTGGTCATCGTGGTCATCGTGGTGCTGGTGGTGGTCAAGGCCACTGGTGGCAGCGGCGCCACCTCCAGCTCCCACCAGGAGGTGCGTCCGGCACCGGCCTCCCTCGTGGAGAAGGTGACCAACGTCCCGACGTCGGTCTTCGACGCCGTGGGGGCCGACATCCCTTCCGAATTCGCCGGCGTCCAACCCATCGTGATCTCCGGGCAACCCCCGCTCACCCTGAACGGGAAGGCACCGTCGATGATGTACTACGGCGCCGAGTACTGCCCGTTCTGTGCCGCCGAGCGGTGGAGCATGATCCTGGCCCTCTCGCGCTTCGGGACGTTCCAGGGGCTGGACACCACGGCGTCGGGGCTGCAGGACGGCGACTACAGCACGTTCTCCTTCCGGAACGCCACCTATACCAGCCAGTACATCAACTTCGTGCCCATCGAGGCCTGCACCAACGTGGTCGACCCCAACGCCTCGGGATGCAACGGCTACAAGCCACTCCAGTCGCCGAACAAGGCGGAGTCGGCGGTGCTGGCCAAGTACGCCAGCTCCCAGTTCGTCCCGGGCAACACCAACGGCATCTCCTTCCCGTACATCAACGTGGACAACAAGGTGCTGTTCTCCGGATCGACGTATGAGCCGGGAGGACTGACCGGCCAGTCCCAGGCCGAGATCGCTTCCTCGCTCACGGATCCGTCCAATCCGGTCACCCAGGCCATCGTGGCCACCTCCAACTACCTCTCCGCCGCCATCTGCTCGGCCACGAACCAGCAACCGGGCTCGGTGTGCCAGAGCAAGGGCGTCACGGCCGCGGCCAAAGCCATGAAGCTCGGCTGATCCCCAGCCCCCGGTGACCTCGACCGTGCCCACGTTGCGCTGGCAACCCCTGGCCACGCTGCTCCTCAGCATCGTCGGCCTGGGGATCGCCACCTACCTGACCATCACCCACTTCGACAAGGTGGCACTGGTCTGCTCGGACACCGGTTCGATCAACTGCGCCAAGGTGACCACGAGCCCCCAGTCGGAGATCCTCGGCATCCCCGTGGCCATGCTGGGGCTGTTCTTTTTCATCCCGATGATCGCCCTCTGCCTCCCGGCGGCCTGGAGGAGCGCCGACCGCCGGATCCATCTGGCCCGGCTGCTCCTGGCCGTCACCGGGGTGGGCATGATCATCTACCTGATCATCGCCGAACTCTTCATCATCAAGGCCATCTGTCTCTGGTGTTCCGGGGTGCATCTCGTCACCTTCATCCTCTTCGTGGTCATCGTGACGGCGTCGCCGGTGGTTCTGGCCCCTGACTACGGATCGGATGCCGGTGACCAGTTCGACTACGTGGAGTAGGGACGTCGGCCGGGAGATGGCGGCGTGACCGACAGCGGAGTCGGGGACCCCGGACCCGGCGGACCGGTGGACCTGACGACGGGGGAGGCCGGCAACCCCCCTGCCGGCCGCAATCGCACGGCCAGGTTCGCCTGGGGCGCGGTGGCGGTGATCTTGGTGGGGGTGATCGCCCTCGTGACCTACGCCCTGACCGATCCCACCCCGAGACAACAGGCCGCGCAGCGAGCCACCACCGCTCCCGCCGTGGTGGCCCAGCTTGCCCGGGTGCCGACCTCGGTCTTCGACACCGTCGGCACCACCGCCACCGGCACCGCGTTGACGGCACCCGAGGTGCTGTCCGGACAGCCCGAGTTGCGGGAAGCAGGCCGACCCGAGGTCCTCTACGTGGGGGCCGAGTACTGCCCGTTCTGCGCCACCGAACGGTGGCCGTTGATCGTCGCCCTCTCCCGGTTCGGACATTTCGTCGGCCTGAAGAACATGCAATCGGCGACGCTCTCGGTCTTTCCCGACATCCAGACCTTCAGCTTCGTGGGATCCACCTACGCAAGCCGCTACCTTGCCTTCACCGGGGTGGAGCTGTACTCGGACGCCGTGGACACCGAGGGGACGTTCACCCGGATCGCCAGCCTCACCCCGCTCCAGGCGGTCACCGTGGCCCACTACGGCCAACGGCCGGGCACCTCGGCCTCCCCGGGAACCTTCCCCTTCGTCGACATCGGCAACCGGATGGTCACCTCCACCTCGGGCTTCAGCCCCGCCGTTCTGGCCAAGCAGTCACAGGGCGGGATCGCCGCCGGGCTGACTCAGCCGACCGATCCCGTCACCCAGGCCATCGTGGCCGCAGCCAACCAGCTGACCGCCGGCATCTGTGCGGCCACCGGCCAACAGCCCGCCACGGTGTGCTCCAGCAAGGGGGTGCGGGAGGCGGCGACATCGCTCGGTATGTCCTGACCGGCCCCCGGAACGGACGCGGCGCCAACCGCAGGTGGTGGGTCAGCCCGCCCGTCGGTCGGACATCTGCTTGCGCTCCATCTCGTTGAGGCCTCCCCAGATGCCGTGCGGCTCGTGGATCCTGATGGCGTAGTCCAGGCACTCGGCCCTGACCACACAGGATTGGCAGATGGACTTGGCCCGGTCCTCGCGCTGGAGCTTCTCTTCTTTGCGTTCCGCATGGGCCGGCGGGAAGAAGATCTCCGCCTGCGGTCCGCGGCAGGCAGCCCTCAGCTGCCATGTATCCAGCGCATGCTCCACGTGTCCTACTCCCCCTTCAGACCCCCCTGGGTTCCTCCAGAAACGCAAGGTACTCTCGCTGATCCCCGGAAACAAGGGGTCTGACCAGGATTTCTCACCAAATTGTCCCGAGTGCTCACCGCGAGGACGGCCATCGGCACTCATCGTGACAATCCAGGGCGCCCTCGGGGCACCGTGGTCGGGGTCGGACACTACGCTCCTGAGGGTCATGGAGATCAGCGACTTCTGTAGTCAGAGCCGGGTCCTGATCGTGGCCGGGAAGGGCGGTGTGGGGAAGACCACCATGGTGGCGGCCCTGGCCCACATGGCGGCCCAGGCGGGGCTCTCCGTACTCGTCGTCGAACTGGAGGGACGCGGCGGGGTGGCCACCGCCTTCGGGAGCGACGATCCGCTCGACTACGCCGGATCGGTGCTCCGGGCGGCGGGTGCCGAGGCCGAGACGGAGCCGGAGGACGGTGCCGTCCAGGCCATCCCCAAAGGGACGGTCCGGGCCCGAACCATCACCCCCGACGATGCCCTGCTCGAATACCTGGCCGATCACGGCATGCGCCGGATCTCCAAGCGCCTGCTGTCGTCGGGGATCATCGACATCGTGGCCGGGGCCATTCCGGGCATCCGGGACATCCTGGTGCTCGGCAAGGTCAAGCAGATCGAGCGGAGCGGGATCGCCGATTTGGTCCTGGTGGACGCCCCGGCCACCGGGCACACCATGACCTTCCTGTCCTCGGCGGGTGGCCTGCTCGACGCGGCCCGGGGAGGTCCCATCCGCTCCCAGGCCGCCGAGGTGGTGGACCTCCTCTCCGATCCGGCCCGCTGCCAGGTGACCCTGGTCACCTTGCCCGAGGAGATGCCGGTCAACGAGGTGATCGAGGCGGCCTATCAGCTCGAGGACAAGGTGGGCATCGCCCTCGGCCCGGTGATCGTGAACGGCTGCTATCCCCCCCTCGACGGCCTGGACACCCCCGCCGACCAGGCGGTGGCCGACGCCGGGGTGACCCTCGGCCCCGACCTGGTGGCCACCCTCGAGGAGGCCCGGACGTTCCGCCTCACCCGACAGGAGCTCCAGGGGGAACAGCTCGAGCGCCTGGCCCGAGAGCTCCCCCTTCCCCAATTGCAGGTGCCGTTCCTCTTCACCGCGTCCATCGGCCCCGCCGAGCTCGACGCCCTGAGCGGCGCCCTGGCGTCCGGGGTGCGAGCCCTCCACGATCCCGCTCCGGTGGCACCGTGACGTCCGGCACGACCGAACGCCCCGAGGCCACGATCGACCGGGTCGTCTCGGACCAGTCCATCATCATCTGCTGCGGCTCGGGCGGCGTCGGAAAGACCACCACAGCGGCCGCCTTCGCCCTGGAGGCGGCCCGGCTGGGCCGACGGGCCTGTGTGGTGACGATCGATCCGGCCCGCCGACTGGCCAACTCCCTCGGGCTCGACGCCCTGACCAACCGGCCCACCCTCATCCCGGGACCGTGGCCCGGTGAGCTCCATGCCCTCATGCTCGACCCCAAGGGGACCTTCGACGACCTGATCCAGCGGTACTCGGACACCCCCGAGCAGGCCGAGGACATCAAGGTCAACCGCATCTACAAGAACCTGACCGGCACACTCTCGGGCACCCAGGAGTACATGGCCATGGAGAAGCTCTACGAGCTGGTGGAAGAGGGTGGGTTCGATCTGGTGGTCGTGGACACCCCGCCCTCCCGCAACGCCCTGGACTTCCTCGACGCCCCGAGACGCCTCACCCACTTCCTGGAGAACCGCCTGTTCCAGGCGCTGATGAAACCCACCCGGGCAGGGCTCAAATTCATGGGCGTGGCCGCCCAGGCCCTGCTCCGGACCATCGCCAAGGTCGCCGGGGCCGACATCGTGCGCGACGCGGTCACGTTCTTCCAGGCCTTCGAGGGCATGGAGGAGGGCTTCCGGACCCGGGCGGCCCGGGTCCGTGAGCTGCTGGTGCAGGACGACACCTCGTTCGTCCTGGTGGCTTCCCCCCGACCGGACTCGGTGGACGAGGCCGTCCACTTCGCCGGCAAGCTGGTGGAATCGGGCATGACGGTCACCGCCCTCGTGGTCAACCGGGTCCAGCCCCGGTTCGCCGAGGATGCCCAGCTGGCGATGCTCCAGGACCTGAGCGGCCCCGTGCCCGGCACCGCACTGGAGCAACTCATCGACAATCTGGGCGGCTACACGGCCGCCTCGGACCGAGAGGAGCAGGCCCTCGCCGACCTGGTGGCCAAGGTGGCCCCCGCCCCGGTGTACCGCGTACCGCTGCTCAACGGCGACGTCCACGACCTCGAAGGCCTCGGCACCATCGCCGACCTGCTGTTCGCTCCGGTGGCCGGCGCACCCGACCCGGTGCCCCCCGCCGAGGGCACCTCGGGGGGGCGCTAACCTGTGGCCGTGCGCACCATCATCGTGGCCAGCGACGCCCCGTCGGTCAGGGCTGACGTCGGTGCCATCGCCGGACGCCCCGACGTCACCATCATCGAGGCCCGCTCGGGCCCGGCGGTGATGGCCGAGGTGGCAGCGTCCCTCCCGGACCTCGTGGTGGTGGATCTCCAGATGGGCAACATGGGCGGCATGGCGGTCTGCCTGGAGCTACGGCTCGAGGCTTCGTACGGCAAGCTCGGCCACGTGCCCGTGCTGATGCTCCTCGACCGACGGCCCGACGTGTTTCTGGCCCGCCGGTCCGGCGCCGAGGGCTGGGTGGTCAAGCCGCTCGACCCGATCCGCCTGCGTCGGGCCGTGACCTCCCTGCTCGACGGGGGAACGTACTACGACGAGTCCTACCAACCTCTCTCTGTCGTGTCCACGCCCGTACCTGCCGGCGCCTGACGGCTCCGTCCCAACAGACAGCGTCACCACCGTGTCCGTGTTTCGACGCCACGAAGACGAGCCTCCGCCATCGGGCCGGGAGAGCCGAGCCCGACGTCGAGGGGCCGCGGGCAGGTCCGACGCCGGAGCCGACGCCCAGGAGCAGTTCATCGTCGATGCCCTGAACGACCTCCACGACACCGTGGTCCGCGAGGTGATGACCCCCCGAGTGGACGTCGTGGCGCTGTCCATCCCCCTGACCGTCGATGCCGTGACCCAGGCTGTGCGGGAGTCGGGACACAGCTGTTTCCCCGTCTACGGAGACAATCTCGACGACCTGATCGGCGTCCTCTTCGTCAACGACCTGTTCCGGGCCGGGTGGCAGGTAACCGGGGCACGGGACTCCCCTGCTACGGAGGCTCCCGAGGGCGGCGAAGGAGGGGACACGCCGACGGGTCCGGACCCCATCGACATCTCCCGGCGCCTCCGCCAACCGTTTCTCGTCCCCGAGTCCCACCTGGTCCTTGAGGTCCTGGCCGAGATGCGGCGCCAACGGCGGGCCTTCGCCGTCGTGGTCGACGAGCACGGTGGGGTCGAGGGGGTCCTCACGGTCAAGGACCTGCTCGGAGCCCTGGTCGGCGATCTACCCGACGAGTTCGACCCCGACGACGAGCCCGATGTCGTGCGGGTGGACGGGAGCCGTTGGCTGGCCGACGGCCGGATGAGCGTGGACGACGTGCGGGACCGTCTGGAGATCAACCTGCCCGAGGGCGAGTACGTGACCCTGGGCGGCTTCCTGTTCGACGGATTCGGGCACATTCCGGCCGAGGGCGAGTCACTCGACGTGGACGGCTGGGAGCTCCGGGTGACGGAGATGGACAAGCGCCGCATCGCCAAGGTGGTGGCCAAGCGGCTCGACCCACCCTCGACCCCGCCGGACCCGGGCCAGACCAAGGACAGCGCGGGGAGCCAGCCCACCTCGGTCGGGTAGCATCTCCCTGGTCCGGGATCCGTCGTGCGACGGATCCCGATCGACGGGCTGTGGCGCAGCTTGGTTAGCGCGCTGCGTTCGGGACGCAGAGGTCCCCGGTTCAAATCCGGGCAGCCCGACCAACACACTGCAGGTCGACCGGGGTTCACGCCCCGGTCGATCCGTGTCGGAGGAACGATTGCATCTCACGCACCTCGCGTCACATGACGCTCAGCTGCCTGGCTCCGGCTCTGACTCCGCCGGGCGACGGTACGATCGGCCGCGTGGTGTCCATCGATGACGTCGCCAGGATCGCCCTCGACCTGCCCGAGGTCGCCGAAGGGTACCGACACGGGAACCGCACCTGGTCCGTGAACGGCAGGGCCTTCGCATGGGACCGGCCCTTCAGCAAGGCGGACGTCAAGCGCTACGGCGCCACCAGTCCACCCGAGGGACCGATCCTGGCCACCAGGGTCGACGATCTGGTGGAGAAGGAAGCGGTGCTGTCGGCCAACCCCGAGGCCTTCTTCACCATCCCCCACTTCGACGACGTTCCCGCCGTGCTCATCCGGCTTCGGGTCGTCACGAGACGGGCCCTGCGGGATGCCATCCTCGACGGTTGGCTGGCCTGCGCACCGGAACGACTCACCCGGGCCCACCGGGAGCACTAGCCGGCGGCCACCGGGGATCGGCCCGCGCCATTCAAGTGGCGACCGGAATCCGACGATACCTACCAGGAAGGACACGGGGTGGGTCCGAGAGTCGGCCGAGAGCGGGGAAGCCATGGAGCAGACACCCCGCGACGGATGCGGCAGTGATCCCGGTGCTGACGCCAGCGCCGGGCAGGTGCTTCTGGCCTCCGAGCGCAAGCTCCGAGCCCTGGTGGCCAACGCCTTCGACGGCATCGCCGTGCTCGACGTCCTCGGCATGCTCACCTTCGTCAGCCCGCCTCTCTGCGTCCTCCTGGGCAAGGAGGAACACGAAGTGCTGGGGCGACCCGGGCTCAGCTTCGTCGACGCCGTCGACGCTGCCGAGATGCGGTCCCTCGTCCTCGGCTCCCACCCCGGTCAGCGGATCGGACCGATCGCCCTGCGGGTCCTGGTCGCCGACGGGACGTGGCGGCAGTTCGAGGGGTACCGGACCGACCTGGCCGCCGACCCGGACGTGGCCGGCATCGTCTGGAACCTGCGGGACATGTCCGAGACACGCCAAGCGGCACTGGAGCTCTCGCGAAGCGAGGAACGGCTGCAGGCGCTGGCGGTCGGATCGTCGGACGTCACGGTGGTCAACGCCATGGAGGGCTTCGCCATCTACGCCGGGCCCTCCCTCGAGCGCGTGTTCGGCTACCGCCAGGACGAGTTCGTCGGCAGCTCGTACGATGCCTTCGTCCATCCCGACGATCTGGCGAACAATGTCGCCGCTGCCACCGAGGCCCTGGCGGCCGGGCGACGCACCTGGTCGTCGAGGTACCGACTACGCCACCACGATGGGACCTGGCGTCGGGTGGACACCCGGTTCACCGACCTCCATGACAACCCGGCCATCGGGGGGATCGTGGCCAACATCCGCGATGTCACCGACGAGATGGTGGCCGAACTGGCACTGAGGGAATCCGAATCGCACTACCGGTCCATGGTGGAGACAGCGGCCGAGTGCATCTCGATCCATGCCCTGGACGGTCGCATCGTCTTCGCCAATCTCCGGATGGCGGCGATGCTCGGCACAACCGTGGAGGCGCTGCAGCGTGGGACCATCTTCGACCTGATCGCCGAATCGGACCGATCCATCGCCGCGACGAAGCTGCGCCTTCGACACCAGGGTGTCTCCGAGCACTACGAATTCCGCCTGGTCAGGGCGGACGGCACGACGTGCGATGTACTGATCTCGGCCAGCCCGGTGCGGGACGGCGAAGGAACCATCACCGGCGTCCTGTCGATGATGACCGACATCACCGATCGCAAGCTGGCTGAGGCGGAGAACGCCAGGTTGGCCCTCGAGGATTCGCTCACCGGTGTGGCCAGCAGGGCCCTGGTAGTGGACCGGGTGGCCCAGCTCGTGGCTCAGCAGGGGCGCCACCCGGGAATCGCCGCCGTCCTGTTCATCGATCTCGACAACTTCAAGAGCGTCAACGACTCCCATGGGCACAGCGTCGGCGACCGGGTGCTTCGAGAGGTTGCGGGTCGGGTGCGGCGGGCCGTGCGACCCCAGGACACCGTCGGACGGTACGGCGGGGACGAGTTCGTGGTCATTCTGGACCGTCTGGACGCGGTCAGCGATGCTGTTGCCGTGGCCGAACGGATCATCGAGGCGCTGGACGAGCCCGTCACCATCGGAGGTCTCCAGGTCTGGGCCCGGGCCAGTCTCGGCATCTCCCTCACCCCCGTCGACACCGCCGACTCGTTGATGCGGGATGCCGATCTCGCCATGTACCGGTCCAAGGAGCGAGGGGGAGGCTGCTACGAACTGTTCGACGCGTCCCTCGGCATCCGGGTGAAGGAGCGGCGGGAGTTCGAACACGACCTCCGCTCCGCCATCGACAATCACGAGCTCAAGCTCCACTACCAGCCGGTGGTGAATCTCGACGGCCGACTCTGCGGCTTCGAGGCGCTCGCCCGGTGGCACCATCCCCGGCGGGGCGCGGTCACACCCGCCGAGTTCATCCCCGTGGCCGAGGCGACGGGCACGATCGTCGCGCTGGGACGGTGGATCCTCGAACAGGCCTGTGACGATCTGGAACGGTGGCGGAGACGGCCCGGATGGAGTGCGTTGACCATGGCCGTGAACCTGTCCGGTCGCCAGTTGGTGGGACCGGACATCGTCCAATCCGTGGCGTCCGTTCTGGCCTCGCACCAGTTTGACCCCTCGGCACTCTGCCTCGAGATCACCGAGAGCGTGCTCATGGACGACACCTTCGCCGTGGCCGCCGCGCTCACGTCCATCCACGATCTGGGTGTTCGGCTGGCCGTCGACGACTTCGGCACGGGCTACTCGTCCCTCCTGTACCTGCGGCGCTTCCCGGTGGATGCACTCAAGCTCGACCGGTCGTTCGTGTCCGGCGTCGACGAGAACCAGCTGGACTCGATCATCGTCCGCTCGGTGATCGATCTGGCCCACTCGCTGGGATTGACCTCGGTGGCCGAAGGCGTGGAGACCGGTGGTCAGCTCGACGCCCTGCGGTCCATGGGCTGCGACCTGGCCCAAGGCTTCTTCTGGTCACCGGGAGTCCCGGCCGCCGAGGTCGACCGCATCCTGGCCGGCAACGGCATGCTGCTGCCCGTGACCGGTGAGCCGACGGTCGGAGGATCCACCCCGCTCGTCACCGGGCCGGGGTGATACCCGCCGCTCGACGTCGGCCACC
The DNA here is from genome assembly GCA_963738545.1 of uncultured Acidimicrobiaceae bacterium. GTDB lineage: Bacteria > Actinomycetota > Acidimicrobiia > Acidimicrobiales > RAAP-2 > Bog-756. The sequence continues at coordinate 357,626 of CAVTXA010000002.1, read as the reverse complement.
TCGTCAGCAGGTGGGCGGCTCACCACTCTGGAGAGCCCGGTTCCAGGCGGCGAGTGCTGCGAAGGGAACGGCCCGGAAGCCCTGGAAGCCTGCCGGCAGCGGACTCGGGGCCCACAGCTCGACCGAGCGGGCGTGATGGCTGACGGCCACCACCATGGCCGCACAGTCCTCGCCCTCGGTGGGACTGAAGGCCTGCAATCCGACCTGAGTGGTGGACGGGTGCTGCTGGTCCAGCTGGTCCACGAGGGCGAACAGCCACGACGATCCCGGTGAGGAGGCCGACGCGTCCCGGAGGCCGTGGTTGTCGATGATGCACTCGGGGCCACCCCGAGCCGACGAGGTGGCACACCGGGTGGCGATCTGGGTGGGGAACGCCGTGTCGGCCGAACGCCGCCCGTCGACGTCGGCGGCCAGGGTGTTGATGGGAAAGTCGATCGCCGTGTGGTGCCACCCCGAGTAGGCGGCGAACGCTCCGTTCAGGCACGCCTCCTCCCCGCTCGTCGTCCAGCCGTCGGCGGCCATCAGGGCCCGGTCCGTCGGGCTGCCGGGCGTGATGAACGGCTCCTCGGTGGTGGTGGCACACGAGGTCACCTGCACGGTCCGGATGAGCGAATTGGTGTCATAGCGCGCGGCCAGGGCGTGCTCGAAGGTCGACCATGCGGCCTGGTAGGGAGCCGTCCACCACGGCCCGAGCATCCCGGGTCCAGCCCCGTGGGTGCGGTCCTCGATGGTGAGTGGGGCCCCTCCTGTTTGCGTGGCCCACGACGGTGCGTCATAGCCCCCGACGACCCGGAGCTTCACCCCGAGAACCGCCGTGGGATGGGCACGGTTGTAGGCCGACACGGCGGCCAGCGAGGCATCGAGCGGCGCCCAGTCGTACCGACCCCGGCTCGGCTCGAGCTGGGACCATCCCACATCGACCGCGGTCCCGACGAAGGCCGGACCGTCGGACCCGAGGACTCCTGGGTCGACCGTCGGAAAAGGCACGCCGTGGAGATACGCGGCCTGGTTGGGCATCAGGATCAATCCCGCCAGCACCGGCTTGATGCCTCCGTGGACACCCGAGGCGGCCGGGGTGCGCGTCGGTGCCGATGCTCCCGCCCCGGTGATGGTGGACAGGGCCGCCACGGCGGCCACCGCGGAGACCAGACCGAGCACGATCAGCCGGTGGGGGGAGAGGGCAACGGGTCCCATGGTGCCCATCGTGGCTTCTGGGGATGTGGGTTTCGTTGTCGAGATGTGAGGATTCATGGTGGCCGTCCCCCTCCCCATTCGGCGGCGAACCGAACGACGCGCCGAGCGCACGCCGGCCCTACCGCGACGGATCCCGGGCCCACGGTGAGTAACGTCGAAGCTGGAGAGTCCCCTACCGTCGGGCCGTGGAGCCGCTGGTCAGTTCCGCGTCTCCGCCTGCCCACCAGGAGCCATGGCCGACTACACGATCCTCGTACCCCCACCCAGGCGTCACCGGCGGGCTCTGATCGCTGGCGGCGTGACTCTCGTGGTCATCGCTGTCGCCGTCGGGGCCTTCGTGGTGGGTCGCCACACCGACGCATCCGGTCCCAAGGCAAAGGCGGGTGGGGCCGCGGCCACCTCCACCACGGCGGTCGCCGCCCTCACCGTGGCCTCGACCACTCCCGCCCAGGGTGCCACCCAGGTCCCCTCGAACCAGGTGGTGACCGTGAACCTGTCGGCGCCCGTCACCCTCGGCACGGCGACACCCACATTCTCCCCAACGGTGACGGGGAGCTGGCAGAAGGCGGGGCCCACGTCATTGACCTTCGTCGCCACGGCGCCGTTCATCCCCACCGCCACCGAGACCCTCACCATCCCGGCCGGCGTCGCCGGGCCCCGCGGGCCCCACGGCGCCGTGTTGACCGCGCCCGTGGCGGTTACCTTCACCGTGGCCCAGGCCAGCACCGAGCGTCTCCAACAGCTCTTGGCCCAGCTGAACTACCTACCCCTCAGCTTCACCCCCAGCGGGAGCCTCCCCCTCAATGGCGCCGCCACCGCCCAGCCCGGAGCCTTCGCGTGGCGTTGGACCACGCTGCCTCCGGATCTCACCTCCCTGTGGAGCGAGGGTAGCGAGAACGTGATCACCAAGGCCGCGGTCATGACCTTCGAGAACCAGAACGGCCTCACCGTGGACGGCCTGGCCGGCCAGCAGGTCTGGTCGGCTCTTCTCGCCGCCGCGGGCGCCAACAAGACCGACCCCAGCCCGTACAACTACGTGCTGGTTTCGAAGCAACTGCCCGAGAACCTGACCCTCTTCGAGAACGGTGCACCCACCATGACCGGCATCGCTGTGAACACCGGAGCCCCCGGGGCGGACACGGTGGACGGCACCTATCCCGTGTTCGAGCACGTCACCAGCTCCCGCATGCAGGGGACCAATCCCGACGGCTCGACCTACGACGACCCCAACGTCCCCTGGGCCAGCTACTTCAACGGCGGCGACGCCCTCCACGGATTCGTCCGCGCCACCTACGGCTCGCCCCAGAGCAACGGCTGCGTGGAGATGCCCGTCGCCACGGCGGCCCAGGTCTGGCCCCTCACCCCCATCGGGACCCTGGTCACCGTGGTGGGACCGCCCTCCTGAGCCCACCGGGCCCCGAACCGGGGCGGCTCACGTGGCCGAGACCGTAGGATCCGACGAAACGGCACGAGGAGGAGACACGATGGACATGGAGTATCGACGCCTGGGGCACACGGGCCTGAAGGTCAGTGTGTTGTCGTTCGGCTCGTGGGTCACCTTCGGACCCCAGCTGGCCGGGAGCCTGGCCGAGGACTGCCTGGGTGCGGCCTTCGACGCCGGGGTCAACTTCTTCGACAACGCCGAGGCCTATTCGGCCGGTGAGTCGGAGCGGATCATGGGCCAGGCCATCGCCGCCCTCGGTTGGCCTCGTCACGACTACGTCCTCTCCACCAAGCTGTTCTGGGGCATCCACGGCGGGGTCAACATGCGGAACACCCTCAACCGCAAGTACCTCATGCAGGCCATCGACGGCTCGCTCCAGCGACTGGGCCTCGACTTCGTGGACCTGGTCTACTGCCATCGGCCCGACCCCGAGACCCCCATCGAGGAGACGGTCTGGGCCATGTCCGACATGATCGTCCAGGGGAAGGCCCTCTACTGGGGAACCTCGGAATGGTCGGCCGAGCAGTTGCGCGAGGCGTGGGACTTCGCCCGTGACAACCACCTCCACGCCCCGGTGGTGGAGCAGCCGCAGTACAACCTGTTGTGGCGAGACCGGGTGGAGCAGGAGTACGCCCCGCTCTACGACGGCATCGGGCTGGGATTGACCACCTGGAGCCCTCTCAGCTCCGGCCTGCTCACCGGCAAGTATCTCGACGGCGTGCCCGAGGGGTCACGGGCCACGCTGCCGGGCTACGAGTGGCTGGCCAAGTTGCTCACCGACCCCGAGCGGAACGAGAAGGTCCGCGGCCTCCAATCGATCGCCGAGGGGCTCGACTGCTCACTGGCCCAGCTGGCCATCGCCTGGTGCGCCAAGAATCCCCATGTCTCGACGGTCATCACCGGCGCCAGCCGGGTCGAGCAGGTCCACGAGAATCTGGGTGCCCTCGAGGTGCTGGCCAAGCTCACCGACGACGTGATGGGCCAGATCGACAAGCTCACCCTGTAGGGCTGCGGTCGGCGCCGGCGTCAGGGGTGGTTCTCGTTGGACCGGACGGCCTCGGCCTCGGCCGTCGCCTCTGCCTCCAGAGGCGACGGGCGCCTCCGGCGCAGCGGCAGCCGCCACCAGAGATGGGCTGGTGGGGGGATGCCGACGTGGGCCAGGTCGAGCACCCGTCGATGGACCGATCGGGCCACGTAGAGGGAGAAGATGGCGGCGGGGATCTCCACCAGGAGGGCCAGTACGAGCGCCTCGAAGAACTGGGCACGATTGGCCGACGTCGTGATGTCGAACCATGCGTCCACGAACAGGAGGACCGCCGTGGCCGTGGCCGGGAACTGCACCCGGGGGTCGACACGGAAGGCCATATAGGCGGTGCGGGCGATGGCGTAGACGAGGATCACGTCGAATCCGACCCAGGCGGCCCGGTAGTGCCGGTCGAACTGCCGGCGCGGCAGGGTGGCGGCCAGATAGACGATCCACGGGAGCAGCACTACGGCCGCTCCCGTATAGAGCCAGGCCATCCTCTTGGCCCGACGCCGGCCCTCGGGTGAGGTGACGCTCGCCCCCGAGACCGTAGGCACGTCCGGAGTCGGTGCCGGTTCGGTTGGCCCTTCGCCGCTCACCGCATCAGCCTACGGTGGCTCCGGCCCCGGATCGACAGGGGTGCGTTCAGCGGGGGTCGGCCAGGAGCGAGCCGCGTTCGAGGGCCGCCACCTGGAGGGCCTCCTGGGTGGAGATCCCCACCACCGTGGGGATGCGGGTCCAGTCCCCGTCAGGCTCGAGCGCCCAGGACTGGGTGTCGTCGGCCAGGTTGAGCTGGAGGATCTCCTCCAACTGTTCCACCGCATCGGCGTCGGCCACCGGAATCATGGCCTCCACCCGGCGATCGAGGTTGCGTCGTCGGAGGTCGGCCGACCCGATGTAGTACGTGGCCGGACCACTGGGACCACCCCCGAACCGGAGGATCCGCGAGTGCTCGAGGAACCGGCCCACGATGGAGCGGACCCTGATCGTCTCGGACAGTCCCGGCACGCCGGGACGCAGACAGCAGATGCCCCGGATGATCAGGTCGATGGGCACCCCGGCCTGAGAGGCGCGATAGAGAGCATCGATGACAGCCACATCGTCGAGGCCGTTGACCTTGATGACGATGCGCCCGTCGGGACCGGCCATGGCCTGCTCGTCGATGCAGTCGACGACCCGGTCGCGGATTCCCCCCGGCGAGGTGACCAGCTCCTGATAGCGGGGAGGCTGACTGAATCCGGTGATGTAGTTGAAGAACCGGGTGACATCGGCCCCGAGGGCCGGACGCGAGGACAGCACCCCGAGGTCCTCGTACATGCGGGCCGTCTTGGGGTTGTAATTGCCCGTCCCGACGTGGCAGTAGAGCCGGACCGCCTCACCCTCCTGGCGAACCACCAGCGTCGTCTTGGCGTGCGTCTTGAGTCCCATCAGTCCGTAGATCACATGGGCCCCGGCCTCCTCGAGAGCGCGGGCCCATCCGATGTTGGCCTCCTCGTCGAAGCGGGCCGTGACCTCGACCAGCACCGCAACCTGCTTCCCGTGCTCAGCCGCCCTGACCAGGGCTGCCACCACCGGGCTGTCGCCCGAGGTCCGGTACAGGCACTGCTTGACGGCCAGGACGCTGGGATCGTCGGCGGCTTCGTTGATGAGCTCCTCCACGGACGCCGAGAACGAGTCGTAGGGGTGGTGCACCAGCACGTCCTGGCGAGCCAGGACGTGGAAGATGCTCGACTCCTCGTCCCGCTCCACCGAGGTGAAGGCGGCCGGGACCAGCGGGGTCCACGGCTCATCGTGCAGCTCGGGGCGATCGAGTCCGTGGATGGCCCACAGACAGTCAAGCCCGAGCGGTCCGGCGAACCGGTAGACGTCGTCGGCCCCGAGCCCGAGCTCTTCGGTCAGGCGCTCGACCGGTGCCTCCGACGTACGGGAGTCGATCTCCAGTCGCACCACGGGTAGGAACCGTCTCCGACGGAGCTCCTCTTGCAGTGCCAACAAGAGGTCGTCGGCGGCGTCGTCGTCGAGGGCGAGGTCGGCGTCGCGGGTGACCCGGAAGATACAGGGCTCCCCAACGTCCATTCCGGGGAACAGCTCATCGACAAAGGCAACCAGCGCCTGCTCGAGAGGGATGAATCGGTCGCCACCGGGCAGCGGCAGCAGTCGGGCCACGTTGGGCGGGACCTTGACCCGGGCGAACCGCGAGGTGTCGTCGGTGCGGTTGCGGACCTCGACCCCGACATTCAGGGAGAGGTTGGAGATGTAGGGGAACGGGTGACTTGGATCGACGGTGAGGGGCGTCACGACCGGCAGGATGAGGCGCTCGAACACCTCGTGCAAGTAGGCCTGGTCGCCGCCGTCGAGGGTCTCCCAGTCGCACAGCTCGATACCCTCGGCCCGCAGCGCCGGAGAGACCTCGTCCACCAGCAGGGCCTCCTGACGACGGACCATGCGCTCCAACGAGTCGCGGACGTCGGTGAGGAGTTGGTCCGGCGTGGCGCCGTTCAGGGCCAGGCTTTTGATCCCGGCCACGACCTGTCGACGGAGGCCGGCCACCTGCACCTGGAAGAACTCGTCGATCCGCTCGCTGAACAGGATGAGGAACTTGACCCGCTCGAGGAGCGGCAGTTCGGTATCGGCCACCAGATCGAGCAGGCGGTCGTTAAAGTCCAGGTCGGAGAGCTGTCGGGCGAAGAACCGGTGGTTGGCGTCGGGGCTACTGGCGGCCTGGGACCCACGTGCGGTATCTACGCTCATCGACCAACGATAGCAACCGGGACCCCGGTCTCCTCCTGGCATCTTCTGGGGGAAGCGTGTCGAATTTGGCCTGGTCGGGACCGGGCGTCGAGCAGACGGTCAGTCGTGGGTCACAATGAGTGGCGAGCGGGGGGACGAGAAAGGCACGTGACGTGAGTACCGATCGCACCATCGAAGTCATCGTCGAGATCCCCAGGGGAAGCCGAAACAAGTACGAGTACGACCACGAACGTCACGTCATCCGGCTGGACCGCAGGCTCTTCTCCGCCACCTTCTACCCCGCCGACTACGGATTCGTCCCCGACACGCTGGCCGAGGACGGGGACCCCCTCGACGTCCTGGTCCTCCTTGACGAGCCGACCTTCCCCGGCTGCCTGGTCGAGTGCCGACCGGTGGGGGTGTTCTGGATGACCGACGAGAAGGGTCCCGACGCCAAGATCATCTCCGTGGCCGTCGGCGATCCGATGTGGGAGACGGTCACCGACCTCGACGGCCTACCTCCGCACCTGACCTTCGAAATCGCTCATTTCTTCGACGTCTACAAGGACCTCGAGCCGGACAAGCTGACCAAGGTCGGCGGCTTCGACGGAGTCGAAGCGGCGTGGGCGGAGATCGAGCGCTCCTTCGAACGGGCCAAGGAGCTCAACTAACCGGACGGGGATGGATCCGGTCACCAGGCCCGATCACAGCGACGTCAGATTCAGCTGCTGAGGACCTGGGCTTTGGCCGCCGTGAACTCCTCGTCGGTCAGCGCACCCGAGCTGTGAAGCGAGGCCAACTGGGTCAGCCTCGAGATGGTGTCGTCACCCGCGGGTGCAGCCACAGGGGCGGGAGCGGGCGCCGGGGCCGGTGCGGGTTGGACAGGAGCCTGCTCTGCCCCTTGGGCCTGCATGGCTCGGTTGGTTCCGGCCTTTGCGCCCATGTAGGCCACACCGCCCACAGCGGCGGCTCTGAGCAGCGGGCGTCTGCGCATAAAGGGCATGACCGCCTCCCTCAGTTCTCGTCGGCATCAAGCTCGATGCCGAGTGCGAAGGCGATCTCCGCTGCCGCCGACACGATACGGACGTTGCCCACGGTGGGGTTGAGCGCCACCAGGAGCCCCAGAATCTCCTCAGGAGTCACGCCCGATTCAAGGGCGAATGCCACCTGGAAGACGTAGGAGGCCGGAGCGGCATCTGCGGCGATCAGGGCGGCGATGTTGCACAGTGAATAGGTCCGGGGGTCGAGTCCCGACGCCTCGAGATTGTCCAGTCTGGCCTGGAACAGGCCCTCGAGGGCGCTGGCATCGTGCTGGGCCACGCCCAGAAACGCACCGCTGGTATCGGATGAGACAGGCATTGGGTTTCCTCCACTCTTCGGACGTGTCCACGCCGGGGCGAGGCGGAGTTGGGGGCACCGCTGGCCCCTCTGCCGCCCGGCCACAATAACGGATCGGGAGCGGAGGGTCATCCGGTCCGCCGCCCGTTTCGGGACCACCCGCTGGAGCCCGCCGCTCGACGTCAGCGATGCGGCGTCACCTGGGCAGGCGACGCCGAGCCGATAGGATTAGCTGTCGCCAGTTCGTAGACAGCGTGCGAACGGTAGACGCACCGGGACGTCGCCGAAGTCTTGGTCCGGCGTCTTTTGGGGGTGTAACTCAGTTGGCTAGAGTGCGACCTTTGCAAGGTCGAAGTCGTGGGTTCGAGTCCCATCACCTCCACCCGTTGTCGGAATCACAACATTTTCCCTGGTCAGAGCCGAGTATATGACTGGATCTTCCGAACCAAGGAAAACGGCGATGTTCAAACCGCTCCCTGAGCTGGAGAATAGGAGGCGGCGTCCTCAGCACTTAGACCGGAGAATTCCACCTCTACTTTTGCACCTCCCTTCGTCGGTGTGAGCGTGATGTTGATGAAAATAGGTGCCGAAGTCGCCGTGTCGGTTCCTTGACGATCCCATCTCAGCAGCATGCGGTGCTTCGATGACGCAGCCCGCAATTGCCGTCCCGTCGAGGTCGAAGGAGAACGTCTCCCCCACGAGCGGAGCTGTCACAGAGTCTCGATCATCTTGACGAGGCCAGCCCACATCCAAGGGCCGTGAGACGACCGCTCCGACAGCCGAGATCGATCCTGGCTTCGCTCATTTGCCGATGGCAAGGGCGAGGAGGGTATTGACGGCAGTCTCGAACGGACGGGGATTCCTATGTACCTGGGCGAGCAGCAGTCCCCCTTGGAGCGTGGCGAGCAGAGTCAAGGCGAGGTCGTCCGGGTCAATGTCCGACGGGAGCTTCCGGTCGGCATAAAGGGATTCCAGCCCATCGCTGATGGCGGCTGCCCACTGATCGAACCCTGCCGCGATGAGCGCTCGGGCTTTGGGATCACTCTCGGCGAGTTGACCAACAAGCGAACCAAGCTGGCAGCCCCCCTTTGCTTTGGTGCGCTTCGCTGCGGTGATCACCATGTTCCGCCAGGCTTCAACTCCGTTCGCGCTGCGGAACGCTTGCCGCTGGCGATTGACGATGGACTCGGCCTGGTAGTCGATGACTGCCTGCACGAGGTCGTCCTTGTCGGGAAAGTAGTGGTACATCTGCGACCCGCTGACCTCCGCCGCCGCCTTGACGTCTTCCAAGGTGGTGCTCGCCACTCCGCGCTCATGGATCAGGGCGGCGGCGCTCTCCACTATTCGTGCCCGGGTGCGCGCTCCCTTGGGGGTGAGCTTCGGCCGGTCACTCGTTTCATTGACCATGCTCCGATGCTAACAGTAATTCTGAGTTTGACAACCCATTCCCCAACCTACATAGTGGGTTATGTCACCCATTTTCAACGAGAGGAAACAAGGGATGCCTGATCTGAACGGTAAGACAGCACTGGTAACGGGCGCGACGAGCGCCATCGGCAAGGCGGCCACCGCCTTGGCCGCCCGGGCGATGGATGCCCGTTGCAGCTTGCTCGACGACCTTCCTGCGTCCACAAAGGATGAGGGGGACGCCCAATGAGCGCGCTCCAGGGAAAGACGGCACTCATTACGGGCGCCAACGTCGGAATCGGCAAGGAGGTCGCCCGTCAACTGGCGGTACGCCCTGACTTCGCGCGGATCTACCTGGCGTGCCGCAACCAGGATCGGGCGACACAGGCAAAGGCCGATCTCGAAACCGTGACCGGCCGAAACATCTTCGACATCATTCTCATGGACGTCGCCGATCTTGGCTCGGTCCGCGCCGGCCTAGCGGCCATCAGTGGATCTCTCGACGCACTGGTCATGAATGCTGGTGTCATCGGCAACAAGTCCTTGATGGAGCTGACCACTGACGGGGCCACCGAACTGTTCGCAACGAACGTTCTCGGTCACGCCGTTCTCCTCGAAGGACTCCTGACCGAGAACCGACTTAGCGAGGTAGCGGTGTTCGTCGCAAGCGAAGCAGCCAGGGGGATTCCGAAGTTGGGGTTCAAACGGCCCACCTTCGTCTCAACCTCCACCGATGAACTCACTGCCGTCATCGACGGCAGCTACTTCGCTGACCGAAAATATGATCAGAACCTTGCCTTCGGTCAGGTCAAGTACATCGGAGCCTTGTGGATGGCCCACCTAGCGCGCCACCACCCCGATCTCCGCTTCATCACTGTGAGCCCCGGCAACACCACGGGCACCGAAGCTGCCGCTGGCGCAGCCCCACCGCTACGCTTTGCGGCCAAACACATCATGCCCCGCCTCGGTATTTCCCACGAACTTGGCGTGGGCTCGAAGCGACTCGTCGACGGCGTCACCGACTCGACGCTGTCGAGTGGCGTCTTCTACGCAAGCGCGGCGGGAAAGTTGAAGGGTCCCATGGTCGACCAATCGGAAATCTTCCCTGATCTGGCCAACTCGTCCTATCAGGACCACGCCAACGAGGCCATCCATCGTTTCATCGTCAAATGACGTTCGGAATATCGCTGGTCAGAGCCGGTATTTGACTAGATCTTCCGAGCCAGCTCAATCGGCAAATGGCCGAACCCCTTTCTGAACTGGGACGACGTCAGATTCAGATCGGCTGTCGGGTTCAGCGGGTCAGACCCGGCAGATCTTGGTGCCGTCCAAGCCTTGGTGTCCCTCCTACGTACGGCACTCGTCCTCCTCGAAAAGAATTCAGGGCGCTTTGGCTCCCAAGGCGATGTCGAAGCCGGCGCCGCTGCGTGCCACGCCGACCAAGAGGACACCCGCCCATTCAAGGACATGAGCCATGTCGAGACCTCCTGCGTCGAGAGGCCGCATGTCCAGGCTCTCCAGAAACGCCACTACTCGTGCCTTCACCTCGGCGCCGTCGCCAGCGAAGAACACGTCCACGGGCTTGTCTTCAGCAAGAACGCCTTGCAGGATCGAATTGAATGCCTTTACGACCTGTGTGTCCTCGGGAGCGATGGCGGCGATCTGCTGGGACACCGAGTCGCCCGGGGTAGTCACGAGTCGGGTGACGTCGGCATTGAACGGGTTGGTGATGTCGATCAGGATTTTGCCGGACAAGGCATTGCCGTAGTGCGCGACCACGTCAACCGCGCCGGAGTACAGGACGGCGACGATGACAATGTCGCCAGCCGGTCTCGCCCCGAACGTGCCGACCGTGGCTCCGTTGCCGATCTGGTCGGCAAGTGCCCGAGCTTTGTCGGTGTTGCGGCTCATGATCTCGATGGTGTGGCCGTGGTTCGTCGCGCGGGTACCGATGGCGGATGCCATGTTCCCCGAGCCGATGATGCTGATGGTGGTCATAGCGCGTGCTCCTTCGTGGTGTCTGGATGAGTTCGTCGTGGCGGCGTTGCTGGCGGGAGGGCTCAGATCGCCGTGGTGCCGCCGTCGACAACCAACTCCATCCCATTGACGTAGCTCGAGTCATCCGAGGCAAGGAACAACGCGACCGACGCGATCTCCTCGGGGCGGCCCATCTCTCGCCGCGGGATCACGGACTCGAACTGTGCCTTCATCTCCGCGTCCATCACCTCCTCCAGCATCGGCGAAGCGACCTGGCCGGGGGTCAGCACGTTCACCCGGATCTTCCTGTCCCTCAGCTCGGACACCCACACCCGGGCGTAGGCGGGCAGTACGGCCTTGCTCGCTGCGTACACACTCCAGTCGGGGTAGCCCCGGAGCGACGCGTTCGACCCAGTCATGAAGATCGAACCTCCGTCGTTGAAAAGTGGCAGCGCCTTCTGGACTGTGAACAGGGTGCCGCGGGCGTTCAGCGAGAAAGCGGCGTCGAACTGCTCCTCGGTGATCTCGCCGAGCCTGCCCTGCTCGCCCACCCCGGCACTTGCCCACAACACATCGACCGTGCCCTTCTCCTGCTTGACCGCCTCGAACAATCGGTCCAGATCGTCGAGGTCAGCCGAATCAGCCTGTACGCCGGTCACGTTTCGGCCGATCAGACCGACGGCTTCGTCCAGCACGTCCTTCCGCCGGCCCGAGATGAAGACGTGCGCTCCCTCATCGACGAACAACTTGGCACCGGCCAGCGCCATGCCGCTTGTCCCGCCAGTGATCACTGCGACTTTGCCATCGAGCTTTCCCATCAGTACTCCGTTCGGATGCGCTGCCGATGTTATGTACACCGACCTGGCTGCTTAACGTACCAGAGATTGCGAGTTATGTACACCGGTCGGTACCCACCTCAGCTAAGCTGGGCAAATGACAGCGTTGGAGAAAGGGCCGCGAGGACTGCGCCGTGGCAGGGGAGCGCGAGAGCGCATCCTCAGCGCCTCACAACAGCTGTTCCGCGATCAGGGCATCAACCGCACCGGCATCGACCAGATCTGCGCTGTGGCCGAGGTGTCCAAGCACACGCTGTACCAACACTTCACCGGGAAGGACGAGCTGATCGCCGAATGCCTACGCCGATTCGATCCCGATGTCTTGCCTGAAGTGTTCGAGCGCGCCGACCTCACACCCCGCCAACGACTCCTCGCCGCCTTCGACGTCCACTCGCCTCTGTGCCCGTTCATTGCGGCGGCCGTCGAAATCCCTGACCCAGGCCACCCAGCACGCGTGCACGCCAGCGCCTACAAGAACGCCTTTGCCGCTCGGCTCACCGATACCGCCCGCGAGGCTGGCGCCACCCACCCTGAACAGCTCGGCGAGCAACTGGCGTTGCTCCTGGATGGTGCCTCGGCCCGCAGCCGAGTCCTGGATGCCGACACCCTTGGCACTGCCGCCGCCATCGCGACCATCCTCGTCGACAACGCCATCCCCAGGTCAACGGCACCGCAGCAGTGACGAAGGCAGCGGTGCCGATCGAGGACCGGCTACTTCCGCGGCCGCGTTGAGTCGTGAGAGATGCTGCCGAGAAAGATCAGAACTCGGGTTCTCCAGTGGCGGGTCATCGAAGCTTGGGGGACCGCTCGCGTTGGCCAGGGGATGTCAACATTTCTCGCCGGCCTGTGCCCAACGCGTTCGGTGATCGGGGACTTGGTCGGGGACTCTGAGGGTCCCCCGGCGAGCCGGCCAACTCGCTGGAAGCGGACCAATGGGATGGGCAATCTTCGTCACTCGTTCCGGGCGACCTCAGGACCCGTGATCCGCTCGAGGATTGGGAACGTGAGGGCGATCAACCCAAAGGAGCCAGCGACTCCGGCAAGGATGACGAAGCTGTAGAGCCCGCCGGGCCAGCGCAGCGACACACTCAACTGTGCTTGCAGGAATAGCTCCGCAGCCAGGAGCCCTATGCCGGCGGACGCAACTGCGGCTACGAGGAGCGGCACTGCCGCCTCGAGGACAACGACTCGGCGCAACATGGCAAGGGGAACCCCAGTCAGCCGCAACAGGCTGAAGGGTCGCCTGCGATCGCTCACGCCTGCCGTCACCCCGACGGCAAGGCTGCATCCTGCGATGATCAAGCTGGCGACGATGATGACGTCGGTGACGTTCTTTGCCTCGGCCAGAGACTGCGCCGTAGACGGTGTGATCTCGCCCAGGGTCGTCGGTGCTTGGAAGTAGTCCTGAGCTGGTATGGCCACATCGAGGTGAGTGCGAGCCCCTTCGATCGCTGTCGACGACCCATCCGTCCCCACGACCACCTCTTCAACCGGGTATCCGGCGAGACGCTCGGCCGCAATCCCCACCCCGGGCCAGACCTGGTCGGCCAGGGTGGACCTCTGCGTCAGTCCGTTGGCTTGGGATGACTGGAGGTCGATGCTCGCCACCGACGCACCGGCAGCGCATCGACCAAGGGCAGGGGTCCGGGTCAACTCGGCACACGAAACTACTGCCGGGCCGAGCGGAGCACTTGGATCCCAGTGGATCACCGTCACCCCGCGTACACCCTTGATCGAGCTCAGCTCGGTGGTCAGTCCACTCGGGAGCGCTGGGATCGAGAACTGGGACTCAACGGCATTGGCGTTGGGTTGGCCGAAGACTGCCACCACTGTATCGACCGCACCCTGCCCGCCGGCGGGTGCACCCTTGTCGGCGATGATCGTCGTGACGATGCCGCTGGCCAAGCTGGCCAGGAACAGCGCCAGCACGAGGCCGCTGATTGAGCGAAAGGCGGTCCGGGGGTCGTCGGAAAGGCGCCGCCCTGCCAAGAGGGCCTCGGCCCGGTGCGTCCGCCTGGCCATCGCCCGACCCCCGACGTGGGTAATCAACGGGCCCGCCCAGACGAGCCCCATCATGACCAGGAGAAAACCGATGAAGTACACGTAGATCACGACGTTGCTGTCTGACCTGCCGAACAGGACGAACGCACCAAGCCACACCAGGCCGACCACGAGGGGAACGATCCGGGCAGGTCCCGGGGCCGGTGGAGTGACGCGGCGGCTCACTCCGAGGGGTGAGGCCATCAACCGGCGGAGCGCCACTCGGGATGCAAGCGCAGCGGCGACGGGGACGCCGAGGGCGACGAGGAGTACGTCGAAGGCCGTGAGCGATAGGTCACCCGGAGCGAACGGCACCCCGGTGATCGACACGTGCTGAAGGGCGGGTCGGAGGAGGAGGAAGAGGACGAAGCCGATGAGTACCCCGGCAACAGAGGCGACGGACGTCTCGACACCCGCGATCACCGATACTTGTCGAGGTGTGGCGCCGACTAGCCGCATGGCAGCGAAGCGCTGTTCTCGACGTGCGGCCGCGAGTCTGGTTGCGGTACCGATAAAGATGAGCACAGGAAAGAGCAGGGCGAGGGCTCCGATAAAGAGGACGACGAGGAACTGCTTGGATCCGAAGCCACTGGTAGCAAATGCGGTTACTTCGCCGACACCGGGGAGCTTCGAGAGCACTCCAACGGTGTGACCCACCACGACGATCAGCGCGTCGGGATTGGGGACACCGGCGGTACCGATGGTGCCGACCTCGTGTCCAGGAAAGCGATTCCCCAGTTCGGCAGCGGGGGTCTCCCGCAGTAGCTTGGCAAGGGCGGGCGACACGAAGTATTCCCCCGCGCTGGGCACGCGAGACAACCCCGGAGGGATCGGTGACCGCGGTCCGGTCGCGGCGACGTCGACGCGGTCGATGATCTGGCCCTGGAACTCGTCCTTGCTCGCGAGCCACCCCAGCGGGGACGTGCGGCCGCTCGTGCCGGCGGACCGGACGGCAACTGAATGGGAGTTCAGCCAGGCCCCACGGGCGTCTTGCGCATTGACGGCGTTCATGGCCGCGATGCTGGCGAGGAGGAGACAGGCGCCAAGGGCCACACCCACCGCCATGACGACAAGGCGACTGCATGCCTCCCGCCCCCCGTTGAAAGAGAGGCGCAATCCCAGGCGGATCATCGGGCAGCGCGATCAAGTGAGGCGACCTTGCCGTCGCGGACGACGACCTCCCGGTCCGCATAGGCGGCCACCCTAGGTTCATGGGTCACCAGCACAACGGTCGTGCCCTGTTCGCGCGCCGCTGCAGTCAGAAGCTCCATGACGAGCTCACCGGTGAGCGAGTCAAGGGAACCTGTCGGCTCGTCGGCGAAGAGCACCTCGGGGTGCGCGACCAGGCCCCGAGCGAGTGCGACGCGCTGGGCCTGTCCGCCAGACATCTCCCCCGACCGGTGTTGCTCCATGCCGTCGAGCCCCAGCCGCTCGAACCACGAGCGAGCCTCGGTGAGAGCTCGGCTGCGACGCATCCCTCCCAAGAGCAAGGGGAGGGCGACGTTCTCTTCGGCGCTCAGTTCGGGCACGAGCTGGCCGAACTGGAAGACGAAGCCGAAGCGATCACGACGTAGAGCACTGCGATCCTGTTCGGGAAGGGCATCAAGACGACCACCCGCGAACCTGATCTCTCCGGAGTCAGGTACCAAGATGCCCGCCAGGCAGTGGAGTAGCGTGGACTTGCCCGAACCACTCGGGCCCATCACGGCGAGGATCTCACCGCGGGTCACGGCAACATTGGCACCGCGCAGGGCAGGTGTCTCGCCGAAGGACAATACGACATCGCTCGCTTCGAGGATGTAGCTATCTGCCGCCATGACCTGTGCCAGGTCACCGGATGTCATGACCGCACCGCCTCGGCCAGGATGCTGAGCCGGGCGGCCGTCAGGTCGATCCACCGAAGGTCAGCTTCGAGGTGGAATAGGCCGTGATCGGCGAGAAGCGCATCGACCACGGCACCGTCACGCTTCATCCCCGTCAGTTCCCGCATGCGTTGGAGATGGGCGCTCCTCTGAACATCCAGGTACTGCTCAGCGGAGCGTCCGAGCATCAAGGAGAGCACCACCTTCGCGAACAACTCAGTCTGCAGATGTGGTTCGGGTTCGATCGGTTGGGCGAGCCACGTCTCGACCTCGTCCTTGCCCACCTCGGTGATCGCATAACGCTTGCGCTCGGGGCCGGAACCGGGCTCGACCTCTCCCGGAAGCACCTTTCCGTCGCGTGCCAGGCGGCCGAGGGTTGAGTACACCTGCCCGAAGGGCAACGGTTTGCCTCGACCGAAAAAACTGTCGTAGTCACGCTTCAGGTCGTATCCGTGGCTGGGCTCTCGATCGAGCAGGCCGAGGAGGGTGAGGGGAACGCTCATACCTGCGAGAATACACTGAGTGTATACACGGAGTCAACCCCTCCCGGGTGCCATCTTGTGCGCATCTCCCCACCGGAGGACCGATTGGCAGCAAGCAAATTCCGCCGAGCGCTCACAAGGCTGAGCCTTCGGGCCTTGAGGCAACCGCTATCTCAGGGGCACCGCTGCCTCGGGTCGTCGCAATGCTTATTCGACGCCAACGAGGGCCCGGCAGGGGTTCGAAGGTGGTCCCATCACTTCCTTAGCGGCCTACGGGTGAGTCGACCGCATTCGAAATCTGCCCTTCGACGAGCATTACCCACCGCACGGCTCCAACGGTCTCAGCGTCTAGACCGGTGTCCACTGGCACTTCCAATCGAGGGGGATGGCAACTTCCACCGCCATCCAAGTCATCCCTCCAGATACCTGAGCACGGCCAGGACCCGCCGGTGGTCGGTGGATGATGCGGGCAAGTCCAGTTTGGAGAAGATGTTGGCGATGTGCTTCTCCACGGCCCCTTCCGAGACAACGAGGCTGGCGGCGATGGCCGAGTTCGTTCGACCCTCAGCCATCAGCGCCAGGACCTGGCGCTCGCGGACGCTGAGTCCGGAAAGCGCGTCCTTGCGACGGGATGCTCCCATCAACTGGGTCACCACCTCCGGGTCAAGGGCGGTGCCCCCAGACGCCACCCGGACCAGTGCCTCGACGAAGTCCGCAACGTCGGCCACCCGGTCCTTCAGCAGGTAGCCGATGCCGGCGGCGCCGCCAGCGAGCAGCTCGGCGGCGAACCTCGTCTCCACGTACTGGGAAAACACCAGGATCCCTACCTCGGTGTGGTCCGAGCGCAGCCGGATGGCGGACCGTAGGCCCTCATCCGTGAAGGTCGGCGGCATGCGGATGTCGACCACAGCCACATCGGGCGGGTCCTCGGCAACCGCCTGTTCGAGGCTCACGGCATCGCCCACCGCCCGGACCACCGTGAACCCACGGTCCGTAAGGAGCTGGTGCAGCCCGTCCCTCAGGATGGCGGAGTCCTCGGCGATCACCACCCGGAACGGGCCGACATCGGGCACGATCACGCGAGTGTGGGCAGGTCAACGGTGACGACCGTCGGGCCGCCGGGGGGACTGGCGATGCCCAAGTGCCCGTCGACCGCTCCTACCCGGTCGGCCAGGCCCGCCAGGCCGCTCGACGACGAGCCGATCCGGTTGACCGTCGCTCCGCCACGTCCGTCGTCGCGCACGACGATGCGCAGCCATGGGCCGTGTTGAGCGCAACTCAACGACGCCCGGGAAGCCTCGGCGTGCTGGGCCACGTTGGCCAGCAGCTCGGCTGCGCAGAAGTAGCAGATCGCCTCGATGGCCGCGCTGGGTCGGGAATCGACGGACACGTGCACGTCGGTGGGGATCGTCGAGCGGGCGGCCAACGTGGCCAGTGCGTTCTCCAGTCCGGTGTCGAGCGCCGGCGGGTGGATACCGCGGGCCAGGTCCCGGAGGTCCGTGATGGCTTCCTTCGCCCCGCGATGGGCTTCGTCCACCAGGCGTCGCACGACCTGCAGGTCAACGGCTTCGTCGGCCTCGACGTCGATGCCCTCCAGCCGTTCCTTCGCCTGCCCCAGACGCATGGCCAGGGCCACCAGTTGGGCTTGGGTGCCGTCGTGGAGGTTGCGCTCGATGCGCTGGAGGGTCTCGGTGGCGGCGTCCAATGTCTTCGTCCTCGACGCCTCGAGACTCCGGACCCGGGACGACGTGGCGTTCGGCCCGAGCAGGAGGTGCATCATGCGTCGATCGACCCAGACGACGAACCGCATCGCCCATGGGGCGAGGAAGAGGAAGAGGACCCCGATGGCGAACTCGGTGACATGGGTGGCGAGGTCCGTCGGCCCCGGAGGGGATCCGGCGGGTCCGACGGCGTGGCCGAGGAGGCCGAACCGAGTCGTTCCCCCATCGCCGAGCAAGGGCGACGCGATCCCGAGCAGCGCCTCGACCCACAGGCTGAGGGCGAACCACACCCCGAAGATGGTGAGTGGAACCTTGGCCACGAAATAGAGCACCGACCGCCATGCCACGCCGTCCCCCAGCGCCGCCCGCAACCATCGGAAGGCCCCAGGAGCCGGGCTGAACGGCTTAGGTTCGGCGATTTCCTCGCCCAGCGTCGCCCACGCCAGCGCCCGCTGCCAGCGGCCGAGGCCCCGAGCCACTCGCAGTCCGCCCCCCAGGATGAAGATGCCCACCAGGATGACGGTGAGGACCAGGCCCACGAAGCCAATCCCGGTGAGGACCATGACCGCCCCCAGGGTCAGTGCCGAGGCGGCCAGGAAGTAGCCCAGCTCCGCCCAGCTGCGTTTCTGGAACGGCTCACGCACCACCACCTGGACCAGGTGCTTGGCCTGCTGGGCCCGCTGCTCGGGTATCCGGATCTGCACCCAGCCGACCTCGGCGCTCGGATCGCTCAAGCGTCGCGCCTCACGAAGAGCACGGCTCCGACGGTGAGGGCGGCTGCGGCATAGAGGACCATCAGCAACAACCCTACGACCGGTGAGAGCGGAGGGAAGGGCCCACCCTGTCCCTGACGGACCGTCGACATGATCGAGTTGGTCAGAATGTTGGTCGGGAGAAAGCGGACCGACGACTCGGAGATCCCGTGCATCACCAGGGGGAGGACGAAGATCACCCCGACGAAGGCGGCGATTGCCGCGGCGGTGCTACGGAAGATGAGCCCAAATCCGAAGGACATGAGGGCGATGAGCCCGATGAACAGCCCGGTCAGGATCACGGCCCGGGCAGCCCCCGAGGTGGCCAGGGTCGCCGTGGGGGCCCCGCCGCTCGAGAGAATGGCTTGTCCGAGGAAGAACGAGAGAAAGCTCAGCACCACACAGAAGACCATGGCGAGCATGGTGGTCAGGCCGAGCTTGGTGGCGAGCAACAGGGATCGCTTCGGCGCGGCAGCCATCGTGGTCCGGATCGTCCCGCTCGAATACTCCCCCGTGATGAGGAGCGCCCCGAAGACGCCAGCGGCCAGGGCGACGGTGATCATGCCGATGAGGGACTCCTGGGTGGCATCGAAGCCCTGATAGAAGGCCGGTCGCTGGTGCAGGGCGGCGTGGGTTACCAACCCGGTGACCAGGAGGCAGGCGACGAAGGTCAGACCGACCGTGATGGCCGTCGAGCGCAGGGTCACGATCTTGGCCAGCTCGGACCGCGCGATGTCCCTCGGGCGATAGTGGCTTCGCGGGGCATCCAACAGGACCTCGGTGGTCATCGTCCTACTCCTTGTTCGGCGGCGAACTCGCCGGGCATCATCGACGGGCGGTACTCCACCTCGTCCTGCGTCAACTCCATGAACGCGTCCTCCAAGGACACAGTCACCGGGGTCAGCTCGTAGATCCTGAGCCCGTCCCGGGCGGCCAGGTCGCCGATCTGCGGGGAGGCCAGACGTCCGACCGTCAGCGCCCCGTCGTCGGAAACAACGGTGGCACCGGCCGCCGTCAGGCTCGCCGTGAACGCGTCCATGTCCGGTGTGACGAGGCGTACCAACTCCCCCCCGCTGCGGGCCACGAAGTCGGCGACGCTCGTCTCCGCGATCAGGCGTCCCCGACCGATCACGACCAGCCGGTCGGCGGTCAGGGACATCTCGCTGATGAGGTGGCTCGACACGAGCACCGTGCGGCCCTGTCGGGCCAGGTCCCGTAGAAAGTGACGTACCCAGCGGATACCTTCCGGATCGAGCCCGTTGACGGGCTCGTCGAAGAGCAGGACACCGGGATCACCCAGCAGCGCCGCAGCAATGCCCAGTCGCTGTGTCATGCCGAGAGAGAACTTTCCGACACGTCGCCCGGCCACCGACGTGAGACCGACTTGGTCGAGAACCTCGTCGACACGGCCGGCCGGAATGTTGTTGGCCAATGCCAACCAACGCAGGTGGTTGCGGGCGGTCCGAGCAGGGTGGAACGCCTTAGCATCGAGCAGGGCGCCGACCTCGCGGAGGGGCCAGTCCAGCTCGCAGTAGCGCTTGCCGTCGATCAGGGCCGATCCGGAATCAGGGAGGTCCAGTCCCATGATCATCCGCATCGTCGTCGATTTACCTGAACCGTTCGGCCCCAGGAACCCGGTGACCTCACCGGAGGGGACCTCGAAGGTCAGGGCATCCACAGCCGTTGCGTCGCCGTACCGCTTGGTCAGTGAGTGAGCTGTGATCATCACTGGTCACGGTATTGCAGCGACTCGTCGATCGGAATACCGCTAGTGGGCGTCTCCAAGTGGGGTTAACCCCCCACGGGGCACCCGCGAAGGCGACAGACTGACGTGCATGACCATCCTCGCCATCGACCAGGGGACCTCGGCCACCAAGGCCCTCGTCGTCGCTGACGACGGCAGTGTCCTGGCCGAGTCTGAGGTGGCCGTCGGCATCCACCGCACACCCGACGGGGGCGTTGAGCAGGACCCCGCGGAGATCCTCGCCTCCGTCCTCGAGGCCGGTCACCGGGCGTTTCTGGCCGTTGGTGGAGACGTCCGCTCGGTGGCGCTCGCCAACCAGGGTGAATCCGTCGTGGCCATCGACGCTGCGACGGGCGAGGCCAGGAGCCCGGTCATCTCGTGGCAGGATCGCCGCGCCACCAACCACACAGCGGCACTGGCCGAACGGCACGGGCGCCGGCTCTTCGAGATCTCCGGGCTGCCGCTGGACCCCTACTTCACGGCACCGAAGCTGGCGTGGCTCCAGAGCCGATGCGGCGCGGGCGACCAGGTGTGCGGGATCGACGCCTGGCTGAACCGCCAGTTGACCGGACGGTTCGTGACCGACGCAGCCACTGCGTCGCGTAGCGGCATCCTCGACCTCACCTCGAGGACGTGGTCATCCGAGGCCACGGCGATCTACGGACTGAATCTGGAGGCGCTCGCCGAGGTGGTCGACTGCGCAGGCCGCCTCGGATCCACCGACGCATTCGGGCCGACCCTCGAGGTGACGGCCCTCATCGTCGACCAGCAAGCCGCTCTCGTCGGCGAGGGCTGCCTGGAGTCCGGCGAGGCCAAATGCACGTTCGGTACCGGGGCCTTCCTGCTCGCCAGCACCGGCGCACGGCCCGTCTGGTCGACCGTCGGGCTCTCCTCCTCGGTGGCCCATCAGATCGGGGCGGCGACGGCCTGGTGCCTCGACGGACAGGTCTACGCCGCCGGGGCCGCCCTGGACTGGCTCGTCCGGACCGGCCTCCTCGGGTCGCCAACCGGGCTCGATGGTCAGTTGCGCCGAGCGGACCCCTCGGACCAGACGATCTGCGTGCCTGCCTTCTCGGGCCTGGGCGCCCCCCACTGGACCCCCCAGGCGCGTGCCAGCCTCGAGGGCATCGGCCTCGCTACCGGACCCGACGAGATCGTTTCCGCCGTCACCGAGGGCCTCTGCGCCCAGGTTGCTCTCCTGGCCCGTGCGGCCAGTATCGATATCGGAACCGACCTCCGAGTACTGCGCGTCGACGGAGGCCTGACGCGCTCCGAAGAACTCTGCCAACGCCAGGCCGACTTGCTCCAGGCGCCAGTCGAGGTCTTCGGCTCCCCGCATGCCACCGCCCTGGGCCTCGCCGCCCTGGCGCGGGTGGGCGCCGGCACCGACGGCCGCCTCGCACCCACGAACCCCGAGGGAGGGCGGACCTTCGAGCCCCGGATAGGCAGCGACGAGGCCGCGGCACGCCTGGACACACAACGAGCAGCGATGGTGCGAGCCATGGAGGCCACCCCATGAGCAGCTCGGTGCTCCCCGACCACGTCGACGTACTGGTCGTCGGTGGCGGCGTGGTCGGCTGCGCCATCGCCGCCCATCTTGCTCGCGGATCCCTCGACGTCCTGCTCATCGAAGAGCAAGACGACATCTGCGAGGGGACCTCCAAGGCCAACACGGCCATCCTCCACACAGGCTTCGACTGTGTGCCGGGCTCGCTCGAGTCCCGACTGGTGGCACGGGGTTTCCACCTCCTCGGCGGATACGCGAGGGGGGCGGGGATTGCCCTCGAGCGGACGGGCGCTCTGGTGGTGGCCTGGGATGACTCCCAGAGCGACGCCCTGATCGGGCTGCTCGAAAAGGCGCAGGAGAACGGCTACACGGCGGCGCGGATCATCGATGCGGACGAGGTTCGCTCCCGCGAGCCCTTCCTCGGGCCGGGAGCGCAAGGTGCGCTCGACATTCCCGACGAATCCATCATCGATCCGTGGAGCCCGGTACTCGCCTTCGCGCTCGAGGCCCTGAACAGCGGGGCCGAGTTCGCCCTCGAGACCACACTGCTCGGGGTCGGGCGCCAGGGACGGCTGCGACTGGTCGCCACCTCGCGGGGAGAGGTCCAATGCCGGTGGCTGATCAATGCCGCAGGCCTCAGTGCCGACCTGGTCGACGTCGAGTGCGGGCACGGCGACTTCCAGGTCATGCCACGGCGGGGCGAACTGCTCGTCTACGACAAGTCGGCACGGGGCCTCGTCGATTCGATCATCCTCCCGGTACCCACACCCACGACCAAAGGCGTGGTGGTCACGCCCACCGTCTTCGGGAATCTGCTGGTCGGTCCCACCGCCGACGACCTCGGGGACCGGCGTGCGACGGCGACCACCGAGCTGGGCATCGAGCGCCTCTCGGCCACCGGGCTGCGACTGGTGCCGGAGCTCACTGCTCACGAGATCACCGCCAGCTACGCCGGCTTACGGGCCGCGACCGAATCGCGCGACTACCAGATCCACCTCCACCCCGGTGAGGGCTACGTCTGCGTCGGGGGGATCCGCTCCACCGGTCTGACGGCCTCGATGGCCATCGCCGAGCACGTCGCCGAGCTCCTCGTCGCTGATGGCTGTGTGGAGGCCGGTCGGCTCCGGGGCGCGGAGCCGCCGGCCATGCCGCCACTGGGCGAGGGGCAGCAGCGCCCCGCACTGGATCCCGTGCGCATCGCGGAGAATCCCTCCTACGGCAGGATCCTCTGTCACTGCGAACAGGTCTCGGCCGGCGAACTGCACGACGCATGTCGCGGGCCACTCGGCGCTCGGAGCCTGGGAGGGCTCCGACGCCGCACCCGGGCCATGAACGGCAGGTGCCAGTCCTTCTACTGCGGCGCTTCGGTCCTCGCCCTACTGGCCGATCTGTCCGGACGCAGTGTGGCCGAGCTGACCGGGCTGGAACCGTGAGCGGACCCCAGGTGCTCGTGGTCGGCGCCGGGCCGGCGGGTCTCAGCGCGGCCCGTGACCTGGCCGGCCTCGGACATTCGGTCCTCGTGGTCGAGCGTGAGGCCGAAGCGGGCGGGATCCCCCGGCACTCCGAGCACCAGGGCTTTGGCCTGCGGGATCTGCATCGCTCGCTCACCGGACCCGAGTACAGCCGGCGGCTGGTGCGTCGCGCCCTGATGGCCGGCGCCGACGTTCGGTGCAGCACCACCGTCACCGGCCTCTCGGAGGACGGCGCCCAGCTGGTCTCACCTCAGGGGGTGGAGCTGGTACGACCCTCGGTCGTGCTCCTCGCCACCGGTGCGCGCGAGCGTCCGCGCAGTGCACGGGGCATCCCGGGTGACCGGGGTGCCGGCACGATGACCACGGGGCAGCTCCAGCAGATGGTGCAGGCGGGACTGCCGGTTGGCACCCGTGCCGTGGTCCTCGGGGCCGAACACGTCTCCTACTCGGCGGTCCTCACTCTTCGGCACGCCGGCGTGCGCACAGTCGCCATGGTCACCGATCTCGATCGGCCCCAGTCCTTCGTCGGCGCCGCACCTGCCGCGCGCTTCCTACTCGGCGTCACCCTCCGGACCTCGACGGTGGTGGCACGGGTCGAGGGCCGACGACGAGTGGAGGCCATCGTGCTTCGCGACGTGCGCACCGGACGGGAGGACCGGGTCGAGGCAGACCTCTTCGTGACCACCGGGGACTGGATCCCCGACGCCGAGCTGGCCCGGCGGGCCGGTGTCGCGCTCGATGCCGGCACCCGGGGTCCGCGGACCAGCCTCGACGGACAGACCGGCACGGCCGACATCTTCGCAGCCGGCAACGTCGTGCACCCGGCGGAGACAGCCGATCGATGTGCCCTCGGGGGCCAGGACGCTGCTCGACGGATCGCCGCCCATCTGCGGTCTGGTCAGACCGGTGCGCTAACGCCCCTCGAGCCGAGGCCACCGCTGGCGTGGGTGTGGCCCAACCTCGTCGAGCCTGGTCGGCCGCCAGGACGCATCGTGCTCCGAACCACTGATCCCACCCGCAACGCAGTCATCGTTGCCCACCAGGCCGGGCGGACCCTCGGACGGGGTCGCCTGCGCGGCGGCGGGCCGAACCGCCACTCCTCCGTCCGCGGCTCCCTGCTCCAAGGGATGCGAGGTGGTGACCCGGTCGTCCTGGAGCTCGTCCAGGCTCAGCCGTGACCGCGGCGGCGTGGCCGGCTCGATGTCGTGCCCCTGCTCGGCGAACCGGCCCGGTGAAGTCCGCCCAGGCCCGGCCGATGGGTTCGGTCAGGTGCTGGATGCCTCGTAGCCGAACCATCGCGCCAGCCGGGTGGTTCCGAATGCGGTCTTGTCGATCAGGATCTCCGGGGTCGGTCCCACGATCTCGGCGCGCGGCGTCTCGTAGGCCAGGAAGTTGACGTCGATCCGGGCGGCGCTCCCCCCTCCGGTCTCGACGTAGCACGCCGCTCCCCCATCGAAGGGGGTGGGTGCGGCCGAGCCCCGCAGTCGAGCGATCAGCACCTCGGCCACGGTCCGGGCCTCACCCTCCGCCATGGCACCGGCGCGGGGCACCGGGGCACTGGTGACATCGCCCACGGCGAAGACGCCGGGGAACCGCGTCTCGAACGTGGCCGGATCGACGGGAATCCAACCTTCGACGCACAGATCGGAGGCCGCCACCACCGCGGGTGCGCAATGGACCGGGATCCCGAGGAACAGGTCGTAGTCAAGGGTCCGTCCGTCGGCGAAGTGCGCGACGTGCGCAGCGGGATCGAGCCGAGTGACCAGGCTTCCCGGCCAGTACTCGACCCCCGCGGCTTCGAGGAGGGACACGATCACGTCCGAGGTGGGCTTCGAGATCGGGATGGGCATGGGCAGCGGGCTGGTCAGGTGGATGGTCGAGTCCTGGCGAACCCCGGCCTGCTGCAGGTAGTCGTGCGTCAACAGGGCGGTCTCGTTGGGGGCGCCCGGACACTTGAAGAAGGGACCGAGCACGCCGATGACGACCTTGCCCCCCTTGAAGGCGGCAAGGGCTCGACCGGCGCGCTCAGCGCCCTCCGGGGTATAGAACTCGTAGCCGTCCTCGGCCAGACCTGGGGTGGCGTCCACGTCGTAGTCGGCACCCAGAGCGACCACCAGAACGTCGGGTCGATAGGTCGCGGCATCGGTGACGACCGTGCGGGTCGCCGCCTCGATGCTACGCACCGTTTCCCGGCGGAACTGGACGCTCGGCTTGAGCAGATCGGCATAGTGGGCGCGCACCTCGTCGAGTCCGCGACGCCCGAACAGTACGTCCAGCTTCGAGAAGCCGAAGATGAATGAGTCACCCTTGTCGATGAGCGTGATCTCGACCTGATCGGCAACCGCATCGGACAGCATGGAGACCAACTCGAGTCCGCCGAAGCCGGCGCCGAGGACCACGATCGATTGGACCATGGGTGGAACATACCCGCGGCGGCAACTGATGCCAACTACGACGAGGGGCCGGACCAAGGTCGCAGCAGGATGGCCCGGGCCGGTCTGTGGCCTGAACGTGACGGCGGAGGCGACCTACCCGGAGGTGGGCTCGGCGCGCTGCACCGTGACGCCCGAGAAGTCGGGCTCCTGACGCCAGCGCTCGAGGTACCCGACGTAGTCGAGCAGGCTTCCGGTATAGGTGAGGTTCCGGGCCGCCCGGGCGTCGATCGCCTGCTGCTCGCTGTTGTAGAAGCTGGGCGTGCACGCCATGAAGTACCGGGCGTTGGCCGTGCCGACGCCGAGGAGCACCGAGAGCCACTCCTCCTCGGCGGCCTCCTCGGGCTCGATGGCGATGATCCCCCGCTCCACACAGGCCTCCACGATGCGAGCCACATGTTTGGCCGACTCGGACAGCAGATGGGAGAAGTTGGTACCGAATCCACCCTGGACCAGGCTGATCAGGAGCAGGTTGGGGAACCCGCTGGCCAGCACCCCGTGCAGCGTGTGGGCGCCCCTGGCCCACCGCTCGGAGAGGGCGACACCCCCGCGGCCCACCGGGTCGAAGCCGAGTCGCTGGTCAAGATCCGTGGTGACCTCGAATCCGGAGGCATAGACGAGAAGGTCCACCGGATATTCGGTCCCGTCCACCACGGGACCGCGCCGGGTGAGCTCGTCGACACCACGTCCATCGGTATCCACCAGATGCACGTTGTGCAGATTGAATGCCGCCAGGTAGTCGTCGTGGAAACAGATCCGTTTGCAGTGCTTGCCCCAGTAGGGCTTGAGCTTCTCGGCCGTCTCGGCGTCCTCGACGATCTCGTCGACCCGTCGCCGGATCGCCTCCATGGTCTCGAAGTCGGAACGCTCGAGCGCCTGGCTCTCCTCCTCGGTGGCCGCGGCCCTCTGGGTGTCGACCCACAGCACCTCGGTCCATCCGTCGCCCACGAGGTCCACGTCGGGCTGCGCACCGGTCACCGCCTGGGTGAAGTTGACGATCCGCTCCCGCTGCCAGCCTGGCTCGAGGTTTCGGAACCACTTGACGTCGGTGGGCTGCTGATTCCGGACGCCCACCGCGGCCGGGGTCCGTTGGAAGACGTAGACCTCCTTGGCCACCCGGGCGATCTGAGGGACCACCTGCACGGCGGTGGCACCCGTTCCGATAATGCCCACCCGCTTGTCGCCCAGACGGTCCATCGGCTCGGTGGCACTCCCCCCGGTGTAGCCGTAGTCCCAACGACTGGTGTGGAAGGCCTTGCCCTCGAAGTCGGCGATCCCGGGGATGCCCGGCAGCTTGGCCTTGTGCAGGATGCCTCCGGCCAACACCACGAAACGGGCCGAGAGCCGATCACCGCGGCTGGTGGTGACCTGCCAACGCCGCGCCTGCTCATCCCAGTCGGCCCCGGTGACGTCCGTCTGGAAGAGGGCACGGGGATAGAGGTCGAACGTGCGGGCCAGCAGCTTGCAGTACTCGAAGATCTCCGTGGCGCTGGCGTAGCGCTCGGACGGCATGAAGCCGGTCTCCTCCAGGAGCGGCAGGTAGGTGTAGGACTCCACGTCGCACATGCAGCCCGGATACCGGTTCCAGTACCAGGTGCCACCGAAGTCACCGGCCTTCTCGATGATCCGGATGTCGGTGATCCCGTGCTTGCCCAGATCGATGGCCGTGAGCATCCCGGCGAAGCCGCCGCCCACGATCGCCACCGTGGTCTCCTCGACCAGCGGATCCCGGGTGAAGCCGGGCTCGACGAACGGGTCCCGGTCCAACACCTCGAACTCGCCCTTCAACTCTCGCCACTGGGCCATGCCCTCGGGGCGGAGGCGTTTCTGCTGCTCCCGCCGGTACCGCTCGCGCAGCTCTGCGATCGGAAGGCCGTCCGCGCTGTCGTCTTGTTCCATCCCTGTCGCTCTTCCCCTGTGGATCGCACCGGCCGAATCGGCGAGTCTTGACGACGCCGATCCTGACACGCTCGGCGGGGGCCCACGATCCGTCCGGCACGGGCGGGGCCACAGGGGTACCGTCGTCCCATGGATCATCCTGACCTCAGCCTCGGCCATTGGTTCGCCGCCCGGGCGGCGCTCACTCCCAATCGGAGGGCCCTCACCTTCGAGGGCGCCACCTGGACCTACGGTGAGATGCTGAAGCGGATCGACACCCTGGCCGCCGACCTGCAGCTCGGCGGGGTGTGTCACGGCGACCGCGTCGCCTTCCTCGGGCTCAACCAGCCGGCGTTCTTCGAGACGATGTTCGCCGCCGCCCGACTGGGGGCCATCTTCGTGCCCCTCAACTTCCGTCTGACCGGTCCCGAGTTGGCCTTCATCATCAATGACGCCGGCGTCCACACCCTGGTCGCCGACGAGCTGCACCGGCCGGTGGCCGAGTCGGTCCGGTCGGAGCTGGGCGTGCGACGCTACCTCTCGGACGACAGGGCCGACGGATGGGAGCTGCTGCACGGCAGCGGGGTGCAGCTGACGGGGGCCGAGCCCATCGATCCCGACGAAGTGGCGATCATCATGTACACCTCGGGCACCACCGGGCGACCCAAGGGGGCGATGCTCACCCACGGCAACCTGTGGTGGAACAACACCAATGCCATGCACCAGTTCGACGTGTTGGAGGACGATGTCACCCTGGTCGTCGCCCCTCTCTTCCACATCGGTGGGCTCAACGTGACCACCCTGTTGGCCTGGCAGAAGGGCGCCGAAGTCGTGCTGCACCGCACCTTCGACCCGGCCGCCTGCGTCGCCGACATCCCCCGCTACGGCGTCACCACCATGTTCGGCGTGCCCGCCATGTTCCTCTTCATGAGCCAGGTGCCCGGCTTCGACCAGGTCGATCTGACCACGGTGCGGACCCTGGTGTGCGGGGGTGCACCGGTTCCCGAGCCGCTCATCAAGCTGTTCAACGGCCGAGGTGTCCCCATCAACCAGGGCTACGGCCTGACCGAGACGTCACCCATGGTGAGCTTCCTCTCCCCCGAGTGGTCTCTGGCCAAGCTGGGGTCGGCCGGCAAGGCCCCCCTCTTCGGCGAGATCCGCATCGTCGACGAGGCCAACCGCCAGGTGACGGCACCGGGGACCAACGGCGAGGTCTGCTACCGGGGGCCCAACCTGATGAAGGGTTACTGGCGCCGGCCCGACGCTACGGCGGCGGCCATCGACGAGGCCGGATGGTTCCACACCGGCGATGTCGGCTACTTCGATGAGGACGGGTTCCTCTACATCGCCGACCGGGTCAAGGACATGGTCATCACCGGAGGCGAGAACGTCTACCCCGCCGAGGTCGAGAGCGTGCTCTACGACCATCCGGGCGTGGCCGACGTGGCCGTGATCGGGCTCCCCGACGAGCGGTGGGGAGAGGTCGTGGTGGCCGTCGTGGCCGTCCACCAGGGAACGGAACTGACCCTCGAGGACCTCCGGGACTTCGCCGAGGAGCGCCTGGCCCGCTACAAGCTCCCCACCCGCATGGAGACGGTTGACGCCCTCCCGCGGAACCCGGCGGGCAAGGTCCTGAAGTTCGAACTGCGCGAGCGCTTCTCGGCCTCCTGAGGGCCCGATGGCCACGATCGCCGGTGGCCGGTGGCCGGTGGAATTACCGGAGCAACCCCGTTCCCACGATCCGGTCGATCGACTCCAGCAACTCCACCTGGAGCCGATACAGATCCATCAGACGCTCCGACAGCCACAACAGCCGGAGGGCGGCCACCATCTGGTCCGGTCGTCGGGCCGAGCCGGCCTCGTCGACGGCGGCCAGCACCTCGAGGTAGCCGCCTTCGCCGACCGGGGCGATGGCCGGTGTCTCGATGTGACGTCCAGCCAACGCATGGGCCAGGGCGTCGAACCACTCCTGCACCGAGTTGAAGGCCACAGCCACCTGGCGCTCCGCCGACCGCACCGAGTCCAGGGGCACCGGGGCCGGGGTGTCCGACGGAGCCGGGTGCGGGAGCGTGGCCAGGGTCTGGGCCACCGACAGGACCTGGGCACACCCGGTGACCAGATGGGTCACGGCCGGGAGGGCCATCGGCTTGGCCCCCCGCTCGGTCATGAACTGACGGAAGGCGTCATCCAGTCGGTGCGACGCCGCCACCGCCTCGACCGCCTCGTCCGACAGGGCCGACACCGGCTCAGAGGCTCCGAACCCGCGGATCTCGGCCACGAGCCAGGCCAGTGCGCCGGCGTACGCCTCACTCATGGTCCGGGCCAACTCGGCCACGGCTCCACGGGGCCAGAACAGGAGGCCGACCACCACGCTGACGCCGGCCCCGATGGCCACGTCCTCCACCCGGATGAGCCCGACCGTGGTACCGACCGGGTCGAGGATGTTGAAGATGATGACCACGGCAATGGTGAATCCGGCCTGACCGGCGGTGAAGGAGAGAGCCGAAGGGGCTACCCCGGCCAGCAGGACGGCGAAGGGAAGCACCACCCACAGCAGGTCGAGGTGGGTGCCCAAGGCCAGCAGGACGAGCGAGCCCACGACGAAGCCGGCCACCGTGCCGATTACCGCCCGCAGGGCGTTGGCCCCGGTCCCGAGGGCGTTCGAACGCAGGACCGACAGCGTGCCCAGCACCACCCAGAAGCCGTGTCGCACGTCGGTCACCTCGACCACGGCCACGGCCAGGGCCAGGGCGGCGGCGCCCCGCAGGCTGTTCCGGAACCACACTGAGCGGAAGGTGAGTCGGGCCGAGGCGTCGCCCAACCAGGTGCGCACCGTGGCCGCGATCCTGTCCCACCGACCAACGCCCCGGTGACCCGGCACGGACTCGATGGCCAGCTCGGCGGTCATCTCGGTGGCGATGGCCAACATTCGGGTCGGATAGGTCGGATCCACCGACCACAGCGGGTGTGGCCCGCCGAGCTCGTCCGACGCTCGCCTTCCGGGGCCATCGGGCGGGTCGGCCCTGGCCACCAGGTCCTGCCACGCCGCCTCCCGGGACACCCGGCGCGCCTGAACCAGGCCATCGACATCGTCGACCAAGGCATCGGTGGCCGAGGTGGCGGTCAGGGCGTCGTCCCGCCCCACCAGATCGGCGATGCCCCGGAGGACACGGGACACAGCCCGCTGCAGCGGCGGGGATGTCACGTCGTCAGCCAGGGAGGCTCGGGCCTCGAGCGGGATCAGGGCGTTCTCCCCCACCCACTCCAGGCGCGACACGAGACGGACCAGGGCCGTATCGGTGGGGCCGGCCCCGGCCGGTCGGTACGGCGTGGCCTCGTACTGTGCCCTCAGCTCGACCATGGCCCGGTCGGCCCGACGACGTGCCTCCGGATCGAGATGACCCTCGGCGTGGGCGTCGACGAGATCGGCCACCGAGGTGGCCGCGGCGGCCACCTTCTTGCGGAGGGGATCGTGCCAACGCTGCGACCAGACCAGCATGACGGCCGGGAGGGATACGGCACCGGCCAGGGCCCAGCCGGCCAGCCGGCTCCCGATGGCGGAGGCATCGGCAGGTACGGCGACGGGAAGGACGAAGGTCAGCAGGGCGGCCGTGGCCCCCACGGCGGCCTGGGGGCTCACCGCCCCGGCGAAGAGCACGACGAACCCGAAGACGGCCATGCCGATCACGGCGGTGGCGGCGTGCGACGAGCACAGTGTCCCGGCCACGATGAGCACGACCCCGGCGCTGAAGAGGCCGAGATTGGCCCGCAGGCGCGCCCGGGCGGGACCGCCGAAGTCGGCGAAGAGGAGGAGGGCGAACGAGCCGAAGACGGCAAAGAGCGTGGTCTGCGAGTTCCCGATGCCGAACTCGGCGATGGCGAACACGCCGGGGACCAGCACCGCCGCCCGGAGCGAGCGCTTGGTGGCCGACAGGCCAGGGTCCCGGGCCTTCCATCGGTCGACGAGCGACCCGGGCCCGGGCACGGATCCGGTGGCCCCACCCGCTTCCGCGTCCGACGACGCCGGGAGACCCCGACGGGGACCCTCGGATCCGGCCTGGCTTGCGTCCGACATCGGTCCCTCGTCCACCGCGGCCTACCGTACCGGTCGCACCGGGGCCGGACCCTCGCTACGGCCCGCGGCCACCTCTCGGGTGGCCGCGGGCCGGGGTTCTCCGGACTCCGCAAAAGAAGTGCCCTTGTGCCCTGTACACGGGGCCACGAATGGTGCACGATCACTGTGACCATCTGTGTCGGCGTCCCGGTCCCCGACGGGCGCCCCATCGGCGGTACGGACAGCCCTGGGAACAGTCGCCGCGGGCGGCGAGCCCCGGTGCTCGAGAGCGTCAGATAGGAGGTCCCGATGACCACCCAGTTCGATCTACCACCCACCGATCCCGAACCAGTGGCCGGGATCTCCGCTGCCGACTCGGCCCGGCGCCTCGACCGGTTGGCTCCCCTGCTCCACGAGCTGCTCGCCTGGGACCTGGTGCGTCAGACCGAGTCGGGGACGTTCGTGATCCCCGATGAGGTCCAAGAACGGCTCTCCCACCTGACCTCCCTGCAGTCCGGGACCATCGCCCAGGTCTACGTCGGGCGAAAGTGCGGAAGGTGCGGATCCATCCGGGTGACCCGGATGGTGGACGGCGTCCGCCTGTGCTCGACCTGCAGCAGCGAACTCGCCTCGCCGTCGATCATCACGGAGCCCGAGGTCGCCGGCGGGAAGGGGAAGAGCCACCAGGGCCGGTCCCGCTGGCACCGGAAGGCCGGCTGAGCGACCGCCGGGTCGATCCCCGCGGCGATCCGGGGTCAGGCCGACTTCTGCAGTTCGTCCAGATCGGCGAAGGCCTCCACCGTCTGTGAGGTCAAGGAGCGGGCCAGGCCATCGAGCACGGCGTAGGCGGCCCGGACGTAGCGGTCACCGGAGACCCAGAACGGGAGGTGGCGGGGGGGCCGGATGCCGATCTCGACCGAGTGGTCGCTCCACCTGGTCTTCTCGACCACGACGGTGAGTGGGGTACCGAGGCGGCCGAACCGCAGGGTCGCCCGGCGGGCCTCCTCGGGTACGCCGGCGATACCCTCGGAGATCTGCTTGAGGTGAGAGACGGAGAGCGTGGCCTCCCTCGTGGCCACCTCCAGCGGGAAGTCGATGCCCTTCCAGGCCGCGTCCGTGCACTCGATGACCTTCGAGACGTAGATGGTGGTGGGGGTGTTGGTCTCGTCGTACATGGATGTCCATTCCTTCTCGGGTGCGTCGGGCCCCTGCGGACCCGGTTGCCTTCACGTCCAGTTTCCCGGCTCGCCGTATATCTGTCAAACAGTTTCAACAGATCCAAACGATCATTATTCCCGATACAGCCAGTTCGGGGCTCTGGACAGTCGCCCAGGGCCCCGGCGCCTCGAGCCGGAACGACGCCGCCGGACCACGGGGCGGAGCGTGTGGAAGAGTGCTGCCATGTCCCGGATCGTGATGGTGCACGGAGCAGGAAACGACCTGTGGGGGCCCTCCTCCATCAAGGCCCGGTGGTTCCCGGCCCTGGCCGACGGCCTGGCATGGCACGGGGTGGCCATCGACGAGCGAGACGTCACCGTGGCCTTCTACGGCGATCTGTTCCGCTCTGATCCCGAGGACGGCTACGAACCGGCCGTCGACCGGGCCGGCGCCATCGCCACGGTCGAGGACCTGGTCCAGAGGCTCGATCCCCACGTGGACCTGGCCGAACTCACCAAGATGCTGACCGAGAACCACTTCGATCGGCTACTGGCCCAGGCCGCCGCCTACCTGCAGCAGCCGTCGTTGCGGTCGGCGGCGCGCGCACGGGTCGAGGCGGCCATCGGTCCCGAGACCCGGGTGGTTGTGGCGCACTCGCTCGGCACCCTGGTCTCCTACGAGGCCCTCTGCGCCCACCCCGAATGGCCGGTCACCGACTACGTCACCATCGGGTGCCCGTTGGCCGGCGACCTCATCCGCGACCGCCTCCAGCCCTGTCCGACCGACGGGGTGAGCCCGTGGCCCGGGGCGGTGCTGCGATGGACGAACGTCGTCGATCCCGACGACCCGGCCGGTCGCACCACACCGTGCGGACGCTTTGGGGGGAACGTCATCGAGTACAAGGTGGACAACGGCCACCGTGTGCACGACCCCGAGCCCTACCTCAACAACCGGTGGACGGGCCAGGCGGTGGCCGCCGGCCTGGCGGCGGACTGACCGCCTCGCTCGAGGCCTCCACGTCGCCACCGGGAGTCCCAGGACCCCGTCGGCCTCGACCTTCTCCCCGCCGGCAGGAGCAACCGTCACCACCATCCCTGCCGGAGCCTGACCGGGTCCCTCGACCCCGGCTGCCCCGGCGTGCCCGAGGCGGGTCGCCACGGCGACCTCCCGTCGTCCCCGTGGCCGTCGGGCGCTTGGTAGCATGGCGACACTCCCCGACTCGACCGAGGCGGGGTGACGGGCCGAACGAAGGTGGACCGATGATGGCATCGACCGACACAGGAGTGACCATGACCTCCGGTGCTCCCGTCGCGCCGTCCGCCACCGTCGGCGGAAGCCCCGGACGTCAGGTCCTCCGGACCCCGGCGCCGCTCCCCCGCCGGTTCGGCACCGCCGTCCGGTACCGGGACACCGGCACCACCCGCTGACCCCCGGGCGTCCGCGACGCCCGCAGCGGGACCGCCACCCACCTGGATCCGGCCCACCGGTCGGAGGCACCAGGCATGGGACGCGTCCCCCCGCTGCCCCATCCCCGCTCTCTCTCCCCCGAAGGAAGCCATCGTGGCTGAACTATCCGAATTCCCCTCTGCGTCCGCCAAGGAAACCATCGCCTTCTGCTGGGAACAGGTGGAAGGCAACAAGCGCCAACTGATCACCTCCTGGGTGGTGATGGTGGTGGCTGTGGTGGTGGCCGACGTCGTCTGCCCCCTGATCTTCGCCTCCATCCTCGAACATGTGGCCGGCCTGCCCGATCACCGGGGTGCCGGCGAGTGGTCCGTCTTCGGGCCCCTCCTGGTGGCCTACGGGGCCGCAGGGCTGGCGGCCATGGCCTGCTGGCGGGTGGCCGGCTGGCTCGAGTGGGGGGCGTGCCTGCGGTCGTTCGCCGCCGGCGTCAACAACGGCTACGCCCACCTGCTGCGCCTCAGCTACCGCTGGCACATGGACCACCCGGCCGGTGAGGTCATCTCCTCGCTGGGCAACTTCTCGTGGGCCTTCGCCGAGATGGTGGACGTG
This sequence comes from uncultured Acidimicrobiaceae bacterium, assembly GCA_963738545.1. GTDB lineage: Bacteria > Actinomycetota > Acidimicrobiia > Acidimicrobiales > RAAP-2 > Bog-756. The sequence continues at coordinate 322,561 of CAVTXA010000002.1, read as the reverse complement.
GCCTCGTGGGGGCTGCTGCCCGTGGTGGTCGTGGTGCTGTCCGCCATCGGGGTCCTGGCCGTCGTGGCCTGGCCCGCCGCCCTGGCCCTCGTGGTGATGGTGGGCGGGTTCGTCTACGTGATCCAGCGGCGCCTCCGCCTCGTCCGCGAGGCGTCGCAGGCCTTCGAGGACGACCATTCGCGCGCCACCGGTGTGGTGGCAGACACGGTGACCAACCTGTTGGCCGTGCGGACGGCGGCGACCGAGGCCCACGAGCGTCGACGGGTGGCGTCACTCATGCACCGCTCGGTCGACGCCGACCTACGGGCGCGGTCCATCTTCATGCGCACCCAGCTGGAGCTGGAGTCCTCCATCGTCCTCGGCACGTTCCTGGCCCTGGTGGCCGGCACGACCATGGCCGTCCACCACTGGGCCTCGACGGCGGCCCTCTACCTCATCCTCTACTACTCGGCCCAGGTGGCCCTCAGCCTCCAGCAGTCCTTCGAGCACCTCCGGTCCCTGGCCCGGTCCCTCGGTCGCGCCGCCAAGTTCACCGCCATCGCCGGCGAACCGATCGAGGTGACCGACCGCTCCGGCGCGACCTGTCTGCACGTGGCCCACGGGAGCGTGGCCTTCGAGGGGGTGGGCTTCGGCTACCGGTCCGGCGCACCCCTGTTCAGCGACCTCACGCTCACGGTGCGTCCGGGCGAGCACGTGGCCCTGGTCGGTCCCTCGGGCTCGGGCAAGTCGACACTCTCCAAACTGCTGCTCCGCCTCATGGACGTCGATGAGGGGGGTATCCGGGTCGACGGCCAGGACATCAGGGAGGTCACACTGGCGTCGCTCCGCCGCCAGATCAGCTATGTGCCCCAGGACCCCCAACTCCTGCACCGGACCATCGCCGAGAACATCTGCTACGGGATGGAACACGCCCCGGACGAGGACGGTGGGTCCCGGCCCCTCGTCGACTACGACCTGGTGCACCACGTGGGCCGGGCGGCCCACGTGGAGGAGTTCGTGTACGCCCTCCCCGACGGATACGACACCATGGTCGGTGAGCGCGGCCTCAAGCTGTCCGGTGGGCAGCGCCAGCGGGTGGCGATCGCCCAGGCCATGGCCAAACAGGCCCCCATCCTGGTGTTGGACGAGGCCACCTCGGCGTTGGACTCCGAGTCCGAGCACCTGGTCCAACAGGCCCTGTGGCGCCTCATGGAGCACTCGACGGCCCTGGTCATCGCCCACCGGCTCTCCACCATCGCCCACATGGATCGCATCGTGGTCTTCGACCGGGGAGCGATCGTCCAGGAGGGCACTCACCGCCAGCTCCTCGACGGCGCCGGCGACGGTCTGTACGGCCGGCTGTGGCAACACCAGTCCGGAGGGTTCCTGGTGGAGTGAGGAGCGGAGGGACCGGCCGACGACGCCGTCCCATCCGGTTCCCGGCTCCCCGGCACGGCCCGGTCGGCCCCGATAGCGTGACCCCGGTGAGGGACCAATCCCATCGCCACCCGGACCCCGGCCCCCGGGTCCGGGTGAGCCGACGGAGCATCCTGGTCGGGGCGGCGGCCACCGGACTGGCCGCCGTGGGACTGCGGGCTGCGGTGGGGAGCGAGGCCTACGCCGCCACGGCCAGCGGGTTGGGTCCGGGCGGTGCCATCCTCCCTCCGGGGACCCTCCCCCATCCCCATCTGCCGGCGGGCACCGACACCCTGCCCAAGATCGAGCACATCGTGGTGCTCATGATGGAGAACCACAGCTTCGACGACCACCTCGGCACGCTCGGACGGGGCGACGGCCTGACCTTCGGACACGACGGCCACCCGGTCAACTACAACCCCGATCCGACCGGCGGCTTCGTCCGCTCGTTCCACAACCCCAACACCTGTGGCGAGGCCGACTCGGGCATCGGACAGGACTGGAACAAGTCCCACACCAGTTGGGACAACGGGACCAACCAGGGCTTCGTCAAGGCCTGCGGGGGAGCGGCCATGGGCTACTGGACCGGCGACGACCTCCCCTTCTACCACTCGATGGCCCGGCAGTTCCCCATCGGCGACCGCTACTTCTGCTCGGTGATGGCCCAGACCTATCCGAACCGCCGGTTCCTCATCGCCGGCACCGCCCTCGGCGACATCAGCACCGACGTGACCGGCATCTCGACCTCCGACGCCCCCAACGGCACCATCTTCGACCGGCTGAACCGGTACGGGATCACGTGGAAGAACTACTACCCCGACGTGCCCACCTGCGCCCTGTTCGAACCGGTGCTCTTCAACAACCGGGACAAGGCCGTCCATGTCAGCCAGTTCTTCGCCGACGCCGCCTCGGGGAGCCTCCCGGCCTTCAGCCTGGTCGATCCCTACACCAACTACTCCGAGGAGGACGGCGACATCACCGTGGGCGAGGCGTACGCCGCCCTCGTGGTCGACGCCGTCCTGCAGAGCCCGAACTGGTCGAAGACCGCCCTCATCTGGGTCTACGACGAGCACGGGGGCTGGTACGACCACGTGCCGCCCCGTCCGGCGGTCAAGCCCGACAACGTGCCACCCGACCTGGCCGCCGGCGACCTCCCCGGGGCCTACGACTACACCGGGTTCCGGGTGCCGTGCTGCGTGGTCTCCCCGTGGGCCAAGCAGGGGTACGTGTCCCACCAGACCTTCGACCACACCTCCATCCTCAAACTCGTCGAGACCAAGTGGAACCTGCCCGCCCTGACCTACCGGGACGCCAACGCCCGCGACATGCTCGACTTCTTCGACTTCACCTCCGACCGCCCACCCTTCGCCGATCCACCCGATCTCCGGGCCCCGAAGAACCCGTTCTCGAGTCCGGCCGCCCTGCCGGCGCACTCGCTGTCGGCCACGGACCTCGCCATGTTCCACCCGATCTGCACCGACCTGGCCAGTGGCTCGCTTCCCCCGGCCGAGGCCACCGTGTCCTCACCCCCGGCCCACGCCGACGCCCTCCTGGCCGCCCAGCAACAGGTCATCGAACGCCAGACCCGGGCCCAGGACGCCGCCCTGGCCTCCGCCCAGCCTGTCCGGCACTGACCCCAGGCTCAGGCCGTGGTACCCGAGAGGCGCTTGACCGTCCCCTGCTCCTGGGTGGGCATGGTCTGGCTGGCGGGCATCGGATAGGGGGTCGGGGTCACGTCCAGCTCCACCAGATCGCCGGCGCTGCAGCCCAGGGCCTCCGCCGACGCCTGGGTGTCCTTCGAGGTCGACGGGAGGTGGGGAGGGGAGGTGTCGGCCGAGCCCAGGCGCAGGGTGGAGGTCAGGTCCCCCACCGTCTTGCGTCGCCACGCCGAGATCTCCGAGGCCCGGATGCCGAACCGCTCCTCGAGGAAGCGGATCTGGGAGGTGTGGTCGAAGGTCTCCGAGGAGATGTACCCGCCGCGGCTGAACGGGGAGACCACCAGCATGGGAACCCGGAACCCCAGACCCATGGGGCCGGCGACGCCCTGGGCCGTCGCCGGCAGTGGGTTGACGGTGACGTACTCCCCCGGTGTCCCCGGCGGGGCGGTCGGTGGGGGCACGTGATCGAAGAAGCCGTCGTTCTCGTCGTACATCACGAACAGCACCGTCTTCGCCCACACCTTGGGATTGGCGATCAGTGTCTGGAGAACCTGGTCGATGTACCACGCCCCCAGGTTGGGGGGAGCCGGCGGGTGCTCGTCGTAGCCCAGGGGCGGGATGATCCACGACACGCTGGGCAGGGTGCCGGTGCGCACGTCGTGGGTGAAGTCGGCGGGGAACGTCGGGATGAAGGCCTTCTGATAGAGGGGTGACGTCGGGTTCGAGTACTGGGAGAAGTACGGCAGGATGGCGTCGGAGACGAGGAAGACGTTGGGGCTGTCGATCCGGTAGAGCTCGCCGGGGGGCGTGTAGGTCTTCCACGACACACCCTTGTCCTCCAACAGCTCGGGCACCGTCGTCCAGTCCACGCTGAACTTGGCCTCGGGGGTCTCGTTGGTGATCAGGACGGGCCCACCGTGGAGACCGTCGGGGTCGATGGTCCCGGACAGGGCCATCAGCCGGTTGGGGTGCGTCGGCCCCATGATCGAGCAGTGGTAGCCGTCGCAGATGGTGAAGGCGTCGGCCAGGGCGTAGTGGTAGGGCAGGTCGGCGCGGGTGTGGTAGCCCATCGTCTGCACGCCGTAGGTCGGGCCCTCGTACTGGGCCGAGGTGTGGGTGGCCACGAAGCCGTCCATGGTCCCGTTGTTCCGGCACAGGTGCTGGGGGAGCCAGCTGTGGGAGAGGTCGTAGGTGCACTCCCCGAGGCCCGTCGCCGTGTCCAGGTGGAAGGGGAGCTGCTTGCCCACGGGCTCCCTCGTGGTGTTGCCGGCATAGGGCTGGGCGAAGGCGCCGAGGCTGTCCCCGTGATGGTCGTCGAACCCGCGGACCCCCTTGTAGGAGCCGAAGTAGTGGTCGAAGGAGCGGTTCTCCTGCATGAGGAAGACCACGTGCTCGACGGCACCGAGGTCCGATCCGGCCGGCACCGTGGCGGCGGCCTTGGCGATGGTCGACGACGACCCGCAGCCGGCGGCCAGGGCCCCGGCCCCCACGGCCAGCATGCCCCCGAGGAACGCCCTCCGGTCGAAGGGCGAGGCACCAGGGCCCCCGGTCAGGTTGTGCTCCACGCTCGGTCCCCCCGGACTCACGGTCGCGCCCGGGCGCCACCTCCGATCACCGGAGCGTTGTACGAAAGTGAACGTTCTGCAACATCACGGGCGCCGCACCGCGCCGACCAGGGAGTACGGCCCGACACCGGTCGGGCGACCGTTCATTCCGAAGGCAGGTGCTGGATCACGTCCGGGGGGAGGTGGTCGTAGACGTCGGGGGGCAGGGTGTCCTGCACCGCCTCCACCAACCGCCGGGACCGGGACCGCAGGGAGAGCATCTCGGTGTACTGCTGGTCGTCCCCCTTCACCCCCGAGATGAGGGGCGACTGGGCCACGAAGGCGGCCCCGCCGAACATGATGAGCAGCGACAGCGCCTCGAGCGGGCCGTAGGCGCCCGCCGTGCGCAGGTTGTCCCCGAACAGGCCGATCCCGATGGCCATGCTGGCCAGTGGATCGACCAGAACCAGCGAGGTCTGGGAGGCGGCGATGGGTCCGGCGTGGAAGGCGTTCTGGGCCAGGAAGACCGAGCCCACGCCGCAGATGGCCAGGGCGTAGGTCTCCCAGTGGGAGAACATCTGGGTCCAGTCGGTGGTCACGTAGTCGCCCACCCGCTTGACCAGGGCGGCGGTGAAGGCGAACCCGACGGCGCCGGCGGCGCCGAACATGGCCGCCCGCCACCAGCGCGGTCCCCGCAGGGCCAGGATCACGGCGAGGACCACCACGCCCCCGCAGATGGAACCGGCCACCGCCCAGCCGAGGTTCGTCGGGGAGAGGTTCCCCCCGCCGGGCTGGGCGAAGATCAGGAATCCGGCCAGACCACCGGCAGCGGCCACACAGCCCAGCCACTCGCGGAGACCGATCCGGAAGCGGAACCAGGTGGCCAGCAACAGGACGAGGAACAACAGCTCGGTGGTCAGGATGGGTTGGACCACGCTCAGGTTGCCCAGATGGAGGGCCACGGCCTGCATGATGAACGAGCCCACCATGAAGGCGAAGCCCAACAGCCACACCCCCCGCTTGAGGGCGTGGGTCAGCAGGCTGAGCTTGAGTGTGGAATCGTCCGGCGCGTCCTCCACGCCCATCCGTTGCAGCAGGCTGGTCAGCGCATTCGATATCGCGGCGAGCAGGGACAGCAGGTAGACCAAGGGGTCGACTCGCCTAGGTCCGGCCCACGTCGGCGACTGGCGGGGGGGCCAACTGCTCCATGAATTCGAGACGGATGCCACCGGGGGCCCGGACGAAGGCGATGCGGCGGGTGCCGAAGGCGCCCGACACCACCGACGGGCCCCAGACCACCTCATGGCCGACCAGTTCGGCGTCGAGGTCGTCGGTGAACAGCGCCGGATGGAGGAAGCCCTCGTCGGGCAGGTCGACCTCGTCCTCGTAGATGGCCCGGGTGAACAGCGTGATCATCACCGGGCCGAGGAATGCGTCGGCCCGCTCGCCGTTTCCCCACGCCATCCGGTCACGGACCTCGGCTCCCGCCTCTTCGTAGAACCGGCAGGCGTCATCGAGGTCAGCCACCTTGACGGCCAGATTGGCCAGTCCAGTCACGGACACGCGTCCTCCTTGCTGCCCCAGCGACCGATTCTAACGATTTCCCCAGAAAGCCTCACCGGGTGCCCCACAGCGGCCGGGAACGCCACCGGGTCGACCGCGGACCGCCGGGGCGGGCGACGACATTGCCGGCCGGGGGCGCCGACGGTACTCTCCCCTCCCTGGTGCGCCGGAGAGGCCGGGCCGGGCGAGGAGACCGGTGATGCGGGTGTTGATGCCACTGCCGGACCGGGACTTCGACACCACCGAGGTGGCCGTCCCGTGGCGCCTGCTCACCGACGCCGGGCACACCGTCACCTTCGCCACCGAGGAGGGCGGCCGCCCGCCGGCCTGTGATCCCCGTCTCCTCACCGGCGTCCTCCTCGGCAAGCTCGGGGCGGAGGAGGAGCCCGTCAGGTTCTACCGACAGCTCGAGGCCTCCACCGAGTTCTGCCACCCCGTCAGTTGGCACTCGCTCGACGTGGGTCGCTTCGATGGACTCATCCTCGCCGGGGGACATGCGCCAGGCATGCGCCAGTACCTCGGTTCCCACGAGCTGCGGGAGCAGGTGGAGGCCTTCTGGTCCCTCGACCGGCCGGTGGGTGCCATCTGCCACGGTGTGCTGGTCCTGGCCCGGACCACCGACACGACCACCGGGCACAGCCTCCTGGCCAACCGACGGACCACCTGCCTGCCCCGCTACATGGAGCGGAGCGCCTACCTGGCCACCGCCTGGCGTCTCGGGCGCTACTACCGGACGTATCCGGCCTACGTGGAGGACGAGGTCCGTAACAACCTCGCCGATGCCCGCCTCTTCGAGCGCGGGCCCCGCACCTTCACGCGGGGCACGGCCACCGACGACGGACAGGCCTTCGTGGTGGAGGACGGCCACTACCTCTCGGCCCGCTGGCCGGGTGACGCCTACCTGTTCGCCCGGCGGTTCGAAGCCCTCGTGTCCCGGCGGTAGCGAGGGTTCCAGCGGTCGGGCCGGTCCCGACCGGGGCGCCCGGGCCGGGCGGATCAGGGGCGGCCGAGGCCCTGGCGGCCCCACTCGTGGATCCGCCCCTTCAAGAGGTCGTCGAACAGCTCGGCGGCCATGGACGGGCGTTCCAAGAACAGTGCCTCGTCGGCATCGAGCCAGGCGGTGAGGGCGGCCACATCGTCGAAGAAGATCTCGGCGTTGGCGTCCATCACGTAGAGGACGATCGCCCCCTTGTCGACGGTGACCGAGAGTTCGATCTCGGGTCCGGACAGGAGGCACCACTGGGACGGCATGCCCGGTGACGACGACGGCTGGAGGCTCCAGTGCTCCCGGGGCCGCAGCAGCTCTTCCACCTCGCGTCGGAGGTTCTTGTCGCGCGATGCCATCGGGTCCCTCCTCGGGGTCGAACGTCCGGACCCCGCACCGTAGGCGGAATCCCCCGGGTCCGTTCGGGGACGTCCCCGCGGCGCCGGCCCGCGGACATCGGTCAGCGGGTGGCATCGCGCTCCGCCCCGGTCAATCGGCCCAGGGCGTCGACGACCAGTTCGGCCACCTCGTCGGCCGGCACCGATCCCAAGGGCTCGAACCAACCCAGCGACCGGCCGAGCACCACCCCGACGAGGGCCGCCACGGCGATCTCGGCCCGGAGGGAGGCCCGGTCGACACCGCCATCGTCCATGCCCACCACCAGTGGGTCCACCAGTCGACGGGCCAGGCGGGCCTGGGCCGCCGTCCGGATCTCGTCGGGGGTGTCCGAACGCGCCAGGGCCTGCAGGATGGGACCCGGTCCGTGCCGGTCGACTCGGGTCACCATGGCCTCGACGATCTGGGTCAGACCCTCGTACTCGAAGGGGGACTCGTCGTCCATCCGCTCGGCGGCCACGGCGGCCACGTAGAGATCGGCTTTGCTCCCGAAGTAGCGGGCGATGAGGGCGGCGTCGACCCCGGCCCGCTCGCCGATCTCCCGGACCGTGGTGCGCTCGAAACCCAGCGTCCCGAACAGGTGCTGGGCCGCCTCGAGCAACGCCCGACGACTGGCCGCCGCATCGCGCGGACGGGTCGCCTTGGCCGCCACGCCGTCGCCGGTGACGGCGACCGGCTCGGTCACGGGGACCTCACCTCCTCGGCCAGAGGCAGTTGCTCCTCGGCCAGCATCACCCCGGCCCCGGCCAACTCGGCCTCCTCTTCCATGATGAGGTCCTCGCGCTCCCGGGTGGCATCGTGGTCGGTGTCGGGCGTGAGCCGGTTGGCCTCGGCGCCGGGCAGGACGTAGCTGATCACGGCGGTGACGAGGCACAGCCCCGAGGCCACCAGCAGGGCGGTGTGGAAGCCGCCCACGGTGGGGAACGTGTGGCCCGGGTGGGTGAAGGCGATGAGTATGGCTGCCCCGAGCGCGCTCCCGACAGAGAGGCCGATGTTCCTGAGCACCTGGTAGAAGCCGGTGGCGCTCCCGGTCTCGCGGCGGGGGACGGCCCGCACGATGAAGCCGGGCATGGCGGCGAAGGTCAGGCCCACCCCCAGGCCAGCCAGGCCCGAGGCCACGAAGGCCTCCCAGAGCTCGCCGTGCTCCAGGGCGAAGAACAGGGTCGAGACGGCGAAGATCACCGACCCGAAGGGGATCATGGACCGGGTCCCGAACCTCCGCTCGTAGAGCCCGAGGAACCGGCTGGCGGCGAACGTGGTCACCGACAACGGCAGGAACACCATGCTCGACACGACGAGGGAGGCCCCGAAGCCGTAGCCCTCGGTCGCCGGGACCTGCACGAACTCGATGAGGATGGGGAGGAACAGGTACATGGCCACACAGATCAGGAAGCCGGAGATGTCGGCGGTGAGCACCGAGCGGTTGCGGATCTGGCGGAGTTCGACCAGTGGGTCCTGGGTGTGCAGTTCGAGCCGGACCCACACGGCCAGGGCGACCAGGCTGGCCGCCAGGATGGACAGGGAGGCCGCCGAGGTCCATCCCCAGTGGCCCCCTTCGCTCAGCACCACCAGCAGCCCGACCACCCCGAGGCTCATGGCCACGGCCCCGGGGGCGTCGAAGGGACGCGCCGGGGTGTCCGACCGGGCGGGCAGGATCAGCGCCGCGCCCACCAGCGCCAGCCCCACGATGATGGCGCCGAACCAGAAGGCGGCGTGGAAGTTGACGATCTCGGTGATCAGTCCGGTGAGGGGATAGCCCAGGCCACCTCCGACGGCCACGGTGATGGACAGGGTGGCGATGGTCCTGGCCGCCTTCTCCGCCGAGAGGTGGCGTCGGGCGATGGCCATGGTGACCGGAAGCAGGCCCAGACCGAATCCCTGGAGGGCGCGGCCCGCCACCACCACGATGAACCGGTCCGACACCGCGGCGAGCACGCAACCCACCAGGACGACGGCCAGTGCTCCGAGGATGACGTCCCGCTGCCGGGGGCCGTCGGCCAGTCGGCCCATGATCGGTGTGGCCAGGGCCCCGGTGAGGAGGGCTGCGGTGAGCAGCCACTGGGCCGTGCTCAGGCTGACATGGTCCGCCTGGGCGATGGACGGGATCAGCAGGGCACCCAGGCTGCTCACGATGGCCACCAACGCCCCGACGAGCACCAGCGTGGGCACCAGGGCCCTGTCCCGGAATGTGGCGTGACCCGCGCCGGGGCTGACGCTCCCTGGTGCCGTCACAGTGGCCATCTCCCTCCTCCTTTCCCGCAGTCCTTCCGGGCACGCTTCCCGCAGTCCTTCCGGGCACGCTTCTCGCTCTGTCCCGACACGCCTAAGTCACCAACGGATGTCATCGACTGATGACATCCTACAGAGTGTCCCCGCTGTCCGGTCAAGCCCGGCAGGGAGGACCGCCGACACGGAGCGTCGGCCGCCGGCGTGACCACAACCTTCATCTGCACGAAATCTTCCCGTCACGAAGCGCTCGTAGGTTCTGGATTACAGATCGGTTACGGAGCCACGACGGACGGGGACACGAGAGCCGGCTGAGCACACCTGCGAGACGTGACTAGGAGCGATCTATGAGTGGAAGCAAGGCCCGGCTCGACGCCATCGACGCCGTCAAGAACTACAAGGCACCCGACTCGATCTTCCCAACGACGGAGGAGCCGGGCGAGATCTTCGGCGAGAACGTGTTCACCAAGGCCGTCATGCAAAAGCGCCTGCCCAAGCCGGTGTTCAAGTCGCTGATGGGCACCATCGAGCACTCCAAGACGCTCGATCCGGCTGTGGCCGACGTGGTGGCCGCGGCCATGAAGGACTGGGCCATGGAGAAGGGCGCCACCCACTACGCCCACGTCTTCTACCCGCTCACCCACCTCACCGCCGAGAAGCATGACAGCTTCTTCGAGCCCGGTGGCGACGGAGCGGCCATCGCCGAGTTCCAGGGCAAGACCCTCACGCAGGGCGAGCCCGACGCCTCCAGCTTCCCCAACGGCGGGCTGCGGGCCACCTTCGAGGCCCGGGGCTACACCGGCTGGGACGCCACCAGTCCCGCCTACATCCTGGAGAACCCCAACGGGAATACCCTGTGCATCCCCACCGTGTTCATCTCCATGACCGGCGAGGCGCTGGACTGGAAGACCCCCCTGCTGCGGTCCCAGCAGGCCATGGCCAAAGAGGCCGCCCGGATCCTCCACCTGTTCGGCCATCCCGATGCCGATGCAGTGGTGTCCTTCGCCGGCGCCGAGCAGGAGTACTTCCTCATCGACCGGAGCTTCTTCCTGTCCCGGCCGGACCTCCTCAACTCGGGTCGCACCCTGTTCGGAGCCAAGCCCCCGAAGGGCCAGGAGTTCGACGACCACTACTTCGGCGCCATCCCCGACCGGGTGCTGGGCTACATGATGGATTGTGAGCGGGAGCTGTTCAAGCTGGGCATTCCGGCCAAGACCCGCCACAACGAGGTGGCGCCCGGGCAGTTCGAGCTGGCCCCCATGTTCGAGCGGTCCAACGTGGCCGCCGACCACCAGCAGCTCTTGATGACCACCCTGAAGAAGGTGGCCCAGAAGCACGGCATGGAGTGCCTCTTCCACGAAAAGCCCTTCGGCGGGATCAACGGCTCGGGTAAGCACGTCAATTTCTCGCTCGGGAACTCGACCGAGGGGAACCTGCTGCTGCCCGGGGACACCCCCCACGACAACGCCCAGTTCCTGGTGTTCTGCGCCGCCGTGATCCGCTCGGTGCACAAGTACGGCGGCCTCCTGCGGGCCTCGGTGGCCTCGGCCACCAACGACCACCGGCTCGGAGCCAACGAGGCGCCCCCGGCCATCATCTCCATCTTCCTCGGGGACCAGTTGGCCGACGTATTCGGGCAGATCGCCGCCGGCGGGGCCACCAGCTCCAAGGAGAAGGGCTTCATCGAAATCGGCGTGGACACGCTGCCCGTCCTCCCGACCGATCCTGGCGACCGCAACCGAACCAGCCCGTTCGCCTTCACCGGGAACCGGTTCGAGTTCCGGGCCCCCGGCTCGCTGCAGTCCATCGCCGGCCCCATGGTCACGATCAACACCATCCTGGCCGAGGCCCTGGACTACATCGCCACCAAGTTGGAGGCGCTCATCGCCGACGGCACCGAGTTCAACGCAGCCGTCCAGACCGTGCTGCAGGAGGTCATCACCAATCACGGCAAGGTGGTGTTCAACGAGAACGGGTACGCCGACGAGTGGCAGGTGGAGGCGGCCGAGCGCGGCCTCCCCAACCTTCGCACCACCCTGGATGCCCTCCCCGAGCTCATCACCGAGGAGTCGATGGAGCTGTTCGAGAAGTACGGGGTGTTCAACCACCGGGAGATGCACAGCCGGTATGAGATCGCCCTCGAGCAGTACATCCTGGCCATCGACGTGGAGGCCGAGCTGACCCTGGAGATGGCCAACACCATGATCCTGCCGGCGGCGCTGCGGTACCAGACCGAGCTGGCCACCAACGTGTCCAGCCTCAAGAAGGCCGGTGTGGAGGCCGACCTCGCCACGCTGAACGAGGTGTCGGGAAAGATCGCCGAACTGCGGACGGGCATCGCCACGCTGCGGTCGGAGATCGACCACGACGACATCGAGTCCACCGAGAAGCACGCCGAGCACTGCCAGAAGGGCCTGCTGCCGGCCATGGACACGATCCGGGCCGCGGCCGACTCCCTCGAGGCGCTGGTGGCTGACGACCTGTGGCCCCTGCCCACCTACCAGGAGATGCTCTTCATCCTGTAGGGACGACATCCTGGAGGGACCGCATCCGACCACGGCGGAGTGGAGCAGGCGGAGGGCGGTGGAACACGTTCGGGGACCCGTCCCCGAACGTGTTCTTTTCCGCTGCTTGCCACGGTACGGTGCGTGGAGCGTCGCCGGCCGGCACCTCCGGGGATTCGGCGACCGGAGGGGAGCGAGGGTGGACGACGCACTGCGCCAGCGACGGGAGGAGGTGGTCCTCGAGCACTTCGCCTCCGAGACCGCCCAGGAGTTCGAGCGCACGCTGGCCACCTTCAACGGACATCCCCACTACGAGATCATGGCCACCGGCCAGGTGTTCGACGGCCACGACGAGGTCATGGGCTACTACCGCACCACCCGGACCGCCTTCCCCGACCAGCGCCACGACAACGTGCGCTTCCACGTGGCCGAGCACTCGACCGTCGCCGAGTTCGATCTGCTGGGCACCAACCTCGGTGCCTTCTACGGCCTCCCCCCGACCGGGCGGAGCTTCCGGGTGCCGGTCATCGCCGTGTTCTTCTTCGAGGGCGACCGGATCGTCAACGAGCGCGTGTACTTCGACGCCGCCAGCCTGGTCAACCAGATCGGCCACGGCTCCCTGCTGGCCGGCGACTCGGGAACCTGAGGACCCGGTCCCCGCCGACCCCGCCGACCGAGAATCCCGTTCGGCTCAGGAAGCCTGATCAGCCCAGGAAGCCTGATCAGCCCAGGAAGACGGTCTTGGTCTGGACCATCTCCTCGATGCCGGCGCGTCCCCCTCGCGGCCGAAGCCACTCTGCTTGGTGCCGCCGAACGGGGTGGCCGGGGAGATGCGCCCCGGCCCGTTGACCGCCACCGTGCCGGTGTCCAGCTCCCTCACGAAACGCTCGATCCGACGGCTGTCCCCCGTGTGCAGGTAGGCGGCCAGGCCGAACGGGCTGTCGTTGGCCAGGCTCAGCGCCTCGTCCTCGGTGGAGAACCGGAGGAGGGACTGGACCGGCCCGAACACCTCGGTGCGGGCCAGGTCGCTGCCGTGGTCGACGTCGCCGAACAGCGTGGGGGCCACGAACCACCCGGCGGCCAGGTCGCCGCCCAGCCGCCCCCCTCCGGCGAGGAGGGTGGCCCCATCGGTCCGCGCCCGTTCGATGACCCCGAGGATCCGCTCCATGGCCGGCTCGCTGACCACCGGGCCCATCGCGGTGTCCGGGTCGAGCGGGTCGCCCACGGACAGGGACGCCACCATGGCCGCCACCCTGTCGGCCATCGCGCCGTAGACGTCCTCGTGGACGTAGACGCGGGTGGGCAGGGCGCAGCCCTGTCCGGAGAGGAGGGCCGTGCCCACCCGGGCCGCCACCAGGGCGGCCAGGTCCAGGTCGGCGTCGGGGAAGACGATGAGCGGGGACTTGCCCCCGAGCTCGAGGGTCAGGGGGGTGAGGTGGGCGGCCGCCGCGGCCATCAGGCCGCGGGCGGTGGCCGACCCGCCGGTGAAGCTGATCTTGTCCACGCCGGCGTGACCGGCCAGGGCCGCTCCGGCGGTGGCCCCGCCGACCAACACATTGAGCACACCGGCGGGCAGGCCGGCCTCGGAGGCCAGTTCGGCGAAGCGCAGGACACCGAAGGGGGCCAGTTCGGGGGGCTTGGCCACCACGGCGTTGCCGGCGGCCAGGGCCGGGGCCGCCTTCTGGCCCATCCCCATCATCGACCCGTTCCACGGAGGGATGACGGCCACCACGCCGTAGGGGTGCAGCCGCACCGAGGCCGAGGAGCGACCGCCGCTCAGGGTCTCCCCGTCGAGCTTGTCGCACCAGCCGGCGTAGTAGCGGACCCAGGCCGCCGTGTAGCGACCGGGCTGCATCACGCTGACCGGCGTCCCGTTGTCCAGAGCGGCCAGCTCGGCCGCCTCCTCGGCGTGGTCCTCCAACAGCGTGGCCAGCCGGTACAAGACGGTGGCCCGCCGGGTCGGCGACAGCGCCGCCCACCCGGGCTGCGCCTCCCGGGCCGCGGCCACAGCGTCGTCGACGTCCGCGGCCCCGGCCAGTCCCAGCTCGGCCTGGACCCGGCCGGTGGCAGCGTAGCGGTGGGGATGGATGCCGGCCGCGTCACTCCTCGTCCAACCGTCGCCGATCCGATGGCCCTGGGCCGCCAGCCGGGTGACGGTGGCCGACGTCACCGTCGTTCTCACGGCACCACGTACCCGCCGTCGACGGGCAGGGCCACGCCGAGGATGAACGAGGCCGCCGGGGTGCACAGCCACACCGCGGCCTCCGCCACCTCGGATGCCTCGCCGATGCGGCCGATGGGATGCAGCGCACGCAGATGGGCATCGAGCGACGGGAAGTCGGACAGAGCCCGATCCACCATGGGGGTGCGGGCCGTGCCCGGGCAGACGGCGTTGACCCGAACGCCCTTGGCCCCGTAGTCGAGGGCGGCGACCTTGGTCAGGCCGATGACCCCGTGCTTGGAGGCGGTGTAGGCGGCCTGCTCGGGGTAGGCCACCAGACCGGTCCCCGAGGACGTGTTGACGATGGCCCCGCCACCCCGGGCCAGCATGGCCGGGATCTCCGCCTTCATGCAGCGGTAGACGCCGGTGAGCATGACGGCGATGGTCCGGTCCCAACCCTCGTCGGGGTAGTCGGCCAGGGGGGCCAGCGGCGCGGCGATCCCGGCGTTGTTGTGGGCGCAGTCGAGGCCGCCGTACGTGGCCAGCGCGTGGGCGACCATGGCGTCGACGTCGGCCTTGGCCGAGACGTCGGTGTGGACGAAGCTGGCCCGGCCGCCGGCCGCCTCCACCTGGGCCACGGTCTCGTGGCCACCGTCGTCGTCGATGTCGGCCACCACGACGCTCGCCCCCTCGCGGGCGAAGACCAGGGCCGATGCCCGACCGATGCCCATGGCCGCCCCGGTGACGACGGCCACCTTCCCCTCGAGGGCTCCCATGGGTGCACAGTACCGTTCGTCCGGTCGGTCGGCCCGGCCACCCACTACCGTCTGGACATGGGACGACTCGACGGCAGCGTGGCTCTGGTCTCGGGGGCGGCCAGCGGCATCGGGCGGGCGGTGGCCGTGCGGTTGGCCGCCGAGGGGGCGACCGTGGTCGGGTGCGACGTGGTCGGGACATCCGACGGCATCGTCTGCGACGTCCGGGACGCCGAGGCCTGTGCGGCCGCCGTGTCCACCGTCCTGGCCCGTCACGGCCGGCTCGACATCCTGGCCAACGTGGCCGGCATCGGCATCTCCCGGCTCATCGGCGACCTCGCCCCCGACGAGTGGCGCCGGGTCATCGACGTCAACCTCACCGGCACGTTCCTCCTGTCCCAGGCCGCCCTGCCCGCACTGCTCGAGTCCAAGGGCTCGATCGTCAACATGGGGTCGGTGGCCGGCCTGCGGGCCACGCCGTACAACGCCGCCTACTGCGCCTCCAAAGGCGGGGTGATCATGCTGACCAAGTCGATGGCCCTGGAACTGGCCAAGGCCGGCGTGCGGGTCAACGCCGTCTGTCCCGCCTCCGTGGACACCCCGTTCCTGCGGAACTTCGAGCTCCCCGACGGTGCCGACATGGCGCTGCTCACCCGGGCGGCCTCCCCCATGGGTCGCCTGATCGACCCCGACGAGGTGGCCGGCGCGGTGGCCTACCTGGCCTCCCCCGACGCCGCCACCATCAGCGGCACCACCCTGGTCATCGACGGCGCCGCCACCGCCTGAGCGGGGGGCAGCGACGCCGGGCGATCGGCGCCTAGCGGCGGGCGTCGGCCAGGGTCACCGTCTCGGTGTCCCGCCCCGACCGCAGCACCCGGCCGGGGCGTGCCTCGGTGACCCGACCGTCCCGGACCACCTCGTGGCCGGCCACCACCACGAGTTCGATGCCCACCGACCCCGCATCGAGCCGCTCGCCCCCGCCGGGCAGATCGTCGACGAGGGTCACCGGCCCGCTGGCCACCCGCTCGGGATCGAACACCACGAGGTCGGCGTGCCAGCCCTCGACGACCCGCCCGCGCCCGCGCAGTCCGTAGAACCGGGCCGGTCGGTCGGTCATCATCTCGACCGCCTCCTCCACGGTGAGCAGGCCGCGCTCCCGGACCACCTCGCCCAGCACGACCGTCGGGTAGTTGGCGTGGCACATGAGGTCGAGGTGGGCCCCGGCATCCGATCCCCCGAGCATGACCCGTGGGTCCTTCCAGACCGCCGTGCGGGCCACCCACCCCTCGTCGGTCCGGCCCAGCGACGGGGTGAGGGAGGGGAGCACGGCGAAGAGGGTGAGGCCGTCGGCCAGGACCACGTCGATGAGCACGTCGACGACGTCGGTGCCCCGGGCCTCGGCGATCTCCCCCACCGACCGTCCCACCCAGACCGAGCCGGGGTCGGACACCTCCATGAGGGCGAAGTCGGACAGGACCCCCATGGACCGACGGGCCGCCTTCTCGGCACCGGCCCGCAGGCGCTCCCGCACCGCCGGGTCCTCGATCGCCGCCCGGCGGCCGTCCAGGTCGAGCTCGGTGACGTCACGCCAGCCCGGCAGGCCGGGCAGGAGGGTGGAGGCCCGCATCCGCATCATGTCGGGGAGGGTGAGCGCCACCACGTGGGCCCCCATGGCCTCGGCCCGGTCGGAGGCCTCGAGCTGCTGCTCGTAGATCTCCTCGGAGGCCAGGCTCCCGAGCAGGTTCCAGTTGAGCGGACGGTCGGCGGCCAGGGACATGTCGACCATCAGCTGCATCCGTTCGTCGGGGATGGGTCCGACCGACGGGATGAACTCGAGCGTCGTCCCCGGGTAATGGCGCAGGGCGCCGGCCAGGGCCACGAACTCGTCCAGGCCCGCCGAGCTCGACGGCACCGGTCGTCCGTCACCGTCCAGGTGGCCCTCGCCCAATGAAGAGGAGAATCCGAGCGCCCCGCCGGCCACCGAGTCCGCCACCAGGTCGACCATGGCGCGCACCTGCTCCGGCGAGGCCTTGACGCGGGTGGCGTCCTCCCCCATCACCACGCGGCGCACCGTGGAGTGGCCCACCAGGAACCCGGCGTTGACGGCCAGCCCGTGGTCGACCCGGTCCAGGTACTCGGCGAAGGTGTGCCAGTCCCAGGGGCCGGTGCTGACCAGGGCCTCCAAGGGGATGCCCTCCACCACCGCCATCATCTTCTGGATGTAGGCGGCGTCATCGGGCCCGAGGGGCGCCACCGAGAACCCACAGTTCCCGCCGAGCACCGTGGTGACACCGTGGAGCACCGAGGGACTGGCCGTGGGGTCCCACAACAGCTGGGCGTCGTAGTGGGTGTGCAGGTCGACGAAGCCCGGGCACACCACCAGGCCGGCCACGTCGACCACCCGGTGGGCCGGCTCGGCGGTCTGCCCCACCACCACGATGCGGCCGTCGCGGATGCCCACGTCGGCCACGGTGCCCGGGGCCCCGGTGCCGTCGACGACGGTCCCCCCCGAGAGCAGCAGGTCGAGCACGTCAGTCCCCGGCCAGCAGTTGGTCGACCGCCGACTCCACCACGGTCCCCTTGAAGAAGGTCGGGTTGGTGCCGGTGTAGAACCGGGCCGGATTGGTGAAGACGAACTTCTCGAAGGCCGACTCGTCGATCCACCGGTGCTCCACCATCTCCCAGGCCTCCTCCAGCACCTCGGTCACGTCGGGCACGTCCCAGTGGGCGATGTCCGATCCCATCATGGCCTTCAGCTCGGCCCCGAAGGGATTGACGGCGGTGTTGAAGGCCATGGACGTGAGGGGATCGTCGGCCTCGCACCCGAAGTAGAAGCGGTCACAGAACAGCGACTTGATGTCGGCCGCCTCGGTGATCCCGCACGCCGCCCACTCGTCGAGCGTGGCCTCCTCCTCGACAGGACGCCGGGTCGGGTCGTGGCGCGGACGGGGGGCGCCCGACCCGTAGCGGCCCATCATCTCCACCATCACCTCGCGGTCGATCAGGGCGGGATCGAGGTTGGCCCGGAGGGCGGCGAGGTTGCGCTTCTCCCAGTGGCCGACGATGTCGGAGTAGAGGGCGGCGGCCCAGGACACGCCCCCCTCGAGGAAGACGAAGTTCATGGCCGGGAAGCGGCGGGTCACGCCGCCGAGGAAGAGCGACTTGGCCAGGGACTGCTGGCCCTCGGCCAGCATGGACAGGTGGTTGAACACGTAGCTGGTGGGTGAGCGGTAGGGGGTCATGCCGATGAAGCCGGAGTGGAAGGCGATAGAGACCCCGAGCTCTTGGGCCCGCGCCCACACCGGGTCGTAGTCGTAGGCCGAGTCCATCCCGAACTGGTCCAGCCAGAAGGCGTAGCGGGAGAGCTCGGGGTCCTGGCCGGCCAGGGCGTCGAAGGGGCGCTGCACGTAGCCGGCGCAGAGCACGGCCTTGTAGCCCAGCCCGGAGACGGCGTACTCCAGCTCGGCGATGGCCTCCTCGGGGGTGTGCATGGGGATGGCGGCCACCGGGGTCAGCCGGTCGGCCAGCGGTGCGAACGTCTCGGCGTTGGCCCGGTTGAGGGCCCGGCAGGCCCCCACCCGGTACTGCTCGTCGTCGGTGTGCAGGAAGACCAGGCCCAGGCTGGGGTAGACCACGCCGAAGTCGATGCCGATCTCGTCGAGGCGCTGGTAGAGGAGCTCGGGGAACAGGGCGGTGGCCAGGTCGATGGTCCGGGCGGCCGGGGCGCTCCACCACGGTCCGCGTGGCGTCCGGGTGGCGGCCCGCTCGGCCGGGGTCTGCTCGTGCCAGCTCCGGTCGGTCCCCCCGTAGGGTGGCACCAGCCGCCGGAACGAGGGGTGGTCGAGCGAGAGGCCCTCCTGTTCGAGGTAGGGGGCCAGGGTGGGCAGGTGCTCGGCCATGTGGCCGTCGATGTCGATGACCGGGTGGCCGAGCTGCCGGTGGATCGCCGAGGATGAGCCCATCGGGTCTAATATACGCGCATTACCCGCCCCGGGAGCAGTGAGGCAGACGTGTCCTACGACTTGGTGATCCGCAACGGCACGGTGGTGGACGGGTCGGGGCTGGGCTCCTACCGGGCCGACGTGGGCATCGCCGGTGACCGCATCGCCGCGGTGGGCCGCATCGGCGGCCGCGGACGGACGGAGATCGACGCCGAGGGCCAGGTGGTCACCCCGGGCTTCATCGACGGCCACACCCACCTCGACGCCCAGGTGTTCTGGGACGCCACCGGGTCCAGCTCCTGCTGGCACGGCGTGACCACGGCGGTCATGGGCAACTGCGGCTTCACCCTGGCCCCGGTCCGGGCCGACCAACGGGCCCTGGTGGTCCGCAACCTCGAGCGGGCCGAGGACATCGACCCCGCCGCCTTGGCCGCCGGCATCGACTGGAGCTTCGAGACCTTCCCCGAGTACCTCGACGCCGTGGACCGGCTGCCCAAGGGCATCAACTTCGCCGCCCAGGTCGGCCACTCGGCCCTCCGCACCTGGGCCATGGGCGAGCGGGCCTTCGAGGAGCAGGCCACTGAGGACGATCTGGTCGCCATGCGGGGCCAGCTGGCCGACTCGCTCCGGGCCGGGGCCATCGGCTTCTCCACCTCACGGACCATGCACCACGAGACCTCCGACAACCGGCCGGTCGCCTCCCGACTGGCTTCGTGGGACGAGGTGGCGTCCCTGGTCGGCGTCCTCGGCGAGCTAGGTACCGGCATCTTCGAGACGGCCGACTCGGGCATGTCCGCCCCCGACCCCGAGGCCCGGGCCCGGGGCCTCGACCGGGTGCGCCACCTGGCCGCCGCCACCCAGGTGCCGATCACCTTCGGCATGGTGGCCACCCGGGGCTCGGACTACCTGCTGGACTTCCTCGACGACGCGGCCGCCTCGGGGGGCCGGTGCATCGCCCAGACCCACTGCCGGGGCATCTCGGTGCTGCTCTCCCTCAGGACCCGGCTCCCTTTCGACCTCATCGGCTCGTGGGAGGGACTGCGGTCCCGGCCGGTGGACGAGCAGCTGACCGTGCTCGGCGACCGCGAGGCCCGGACCCCCTATGTCGACGCCGCCGTCCACGCCGACTACTCGGGTTGGAAGGGGGTGGGGGCACAGGCCCGCCCACCGGACTTCGAGGGCATCCGCGTCTACCGCCAGGGCCTGCCGCCCAACCCGTCGGTGGCCGACGTGGCCCGGGAGCGGGGGGTGCACCCGGCCGAGGCCATGATCGACCTCTGCGTGGAGACCGGAGGCGACCAGCTGTTCATCCAGCCCAGCCTCTACCAGCAGGACGAGGAGGTCCTCCTGCGGGCCATGCGCCATCCCCGCACGGTGATGACCTTCTCGGACTCGGGGGCCCACCTCAGCCAGATCGCCGACTCCTCCATCCACACCCACCTGCTCGGTCACTGGGTGCGCGACCGCCAGGCGTTCACCCTGGAGGAGGCGGTGCGGATGCTCACCCTGGCCCCCGCCCTGGCCTGGGGCTTCACCGACCGCGGGCTGCTCCGTGAGGGCATGGCCGCCGATCTCAACGTGTTCGACCCGGCCACGGTGGGACCCCTGGTGCCCCGGCTGGTGGCCGACCTCCCGGCCGGCGGCCTGCGCCTCGAGCAGCGTTCGACCGGCTTCGCCGCCACGGTGGTGTCCGGCGAGGTGACCATCCAAGACGGCGTGCCCACCGGGGCCAGACCGGGCCGGTTGGTCCGGGGCCGGCCGGGCTGACCGGCCCGCTCAGCGCATCCACACCGTGTGCGACCGACGGCGGGCGATGACCCAACGGCCGGCGTGGAGGACCACGTCGTCCAGGTAGTCGATCCCGAGGGTCAGATCGCCCTGGCCCGAGGCCGGGTCACCCAGTTGGTAGACGACGGCATAGGTGTCGAGGACGGCCGCCGTCCCGCTCGCCTCCACCGTGATCAGCGGGTCACCGAGCACGTGCATGCTGGTCGGGAAGGCCCGGGGCCCGCGCATGGTCTCCAGCCACTCGTCGATCGTCTGGGTGCCCCGGGCCCCCTCCAGGACGGCGTCGGAGGCGAACAGGTCGGCCAGGGCCGCCAGGTCCCGCTGGTCGACGGCCCGGGCGTAGCGCTGGAGCAGGGCCCGGAGCTCCTCGTGGGCGCTCACAGCACGGCGACGGGATTGACCGGGCAACCCGTTCCCTTGGCGATGCGCAGCGGGCCCATGGTGAAGAGGAACTCCCACCGGCCGGCGGCGGCACACCGTTCGCCGAGGGAGGCCAGGGCCACGTTGTCGATGAGGTGGAGGCCCATGCCGGTGATCCCGATCTGGTGGACGGGGAAGGGCCACTCCGGCGTGCCCACGAACGGCATGGGGTCGCTGATCCCGTCGCTCCCGAGGACCGCCACCTCCCGCTCCTGCAACCAGGGCAGGCACTCGGCGTGGAGCCCGGAGAAGCCGTCGAACCCGCGGGTGGCGGCCCGCCGGGCCTCACGGCCCCAGGCCACCAGCAGGATGTCGCCCGGTCCGACGGTGACACCCTGGGCGTACTCGGCCACCTCGAGGTCCTCGACGGTGACCACCTCACCGCCCCCGAGGTAGGGGGAGCCGAGGGCCCGGGGCACGTCGAGGAGGACGCCGCGGCCGATCACCCCGTCGGCCATGGACAGCACGGTGTTGGCCGTGGCCCCGTCGCTGCGGACCTCACTGGCCGGCCGGCCGCCGTACATCTCACCTCGTACGAACATGTGGGAGAGGGCGTCCACATGGGTGGTCAACAGGCCGTGGACGTCGAGGGCCAGGTGGTCGCGGGCCGCCTCGTAGCCGGGGATCCCGTTGGCGTCCCGGGCGTCCCCGGACGCCAGCATGTGGTGCTGCACCGGGTGGGGATGCTCGGGCTGGGGCTCGGTGGCCAGGTCGTGGGAGAGGCTGACACTCTCGCCGCTGCGCACCAGGGCCATGGCCGCCAACCGACGGGCGTCGGTCAGGTGGTTGAGCGCGCCGCGCTGGTCCTCGGCGCCCCAGCGTCCCCAGTTCTTCAGCTCCTCGTACATGGCATCGAGGTCACCGGTGGTCGGGACCCCGTACTCACTCCCCATGGCGCCAGCTTGTCATCCGCCGCCGTGGGGCGCGGTCATCGCCCCCATCACCATGTCGATCAGATTGTCCACGAACCGGTCGTCGGACAGCACCTCACCTTGGTCCCCGCGGTCCAACCGGCGGGCCCGGTCGGCGGCCGCCCGGCCGATGAAGGTGATGGAGATCTCCTGGCGCACCCGCCACAGGTCACCGGGGACGTCCGGGCACCGCTGCCGCACCAGTGCCCAGGCCTGGTGTCCCTCGGTCTGGGCCAGCAGGGCGCGGAGCTCGGGTGTCGTCCGGTCCACCGCCTCGGCCAGCTCCGACCCGATCTGGAGGTAGGCCCGTTCGCGCCACCCGAGCTGGGCGAACTCGGTCACCGGGCGCACGATGGCCTCCACGGCGGACCGGGCGTCGTCGTCAGGACGGGCCCGGGCCTGCTCGAGCAGCCGGTGTCGGCGCTCGGCGATGACCGGCACGTGCCGGGCCAGCAGGGCCCGGAGCACCTCGTCCCGGCTCCCGAAGTGGTAGTGGACGGCCGAGGCGTTCCGCTGGCGCGGCGGCGCGGACGATCTCGGCCAGGGACACGTTGTCGATGCCCCGCTCGGCGTAGAGACGGGCGGCGGCGTCGAGCAGGAGGTCGCGGGTGGACGTCGACTCGGCCATCTCGCCCGTCACAGTAGCGGTGGCCCTGCCGGACGGGTCAGGTCCACCCCGGGAGCAGACCGAGCTCCCGGCAGACCTCCTGGGCCTCGACCCACGTGCCGTTGCGCTCCCGGGCC
Source organism: uncultured Acidimicrobiaceae bacterium (assembly GCA_963738545.1). Classification (GTDB taxonomy): domain Bacteria; phylum Actinomycetota; class Acidimicrobiia; order Acidimicrobiales; family RAAP-2; genus Bog-756. The sequence goes on along the minus strand of CAVTXA010000002.1, from coordinate 299,570 downwards.
TCGGGCGCCGTCACCAGCCAGGCGGCGACGGCGCCGACGACGTCGGCGGGCGCTCCGGCGCTGGCGTCGAAGCCGAAGCCGCCCATGTCCATGGCGATCCGCTCGGTGGCCACGAAGCCCGGGCTGAGGTTGAAGGCCAGTACCCCGGTGTGACCCAGCTCCACCGCCACGATGCCGGCCAGACGATGGAGGGCCCCCTTGGACATCCCGTAGCCGAGCCCCCAGCCCCCTTCGCCGGCCGGGGCCGGTGGGTCCCGCCTCCCCGAGCCCGACGCCAGATTGATGATGACACCCGCACCGCGCTCGACCATGGCCGGAAGCACCAGTCGGGTGAGGATGACCGGCGCCATCACATTGGCCTCGAGGTGGCGGTCGAGCAGGGCCACCGGCGTGTCGAGGAGGCGGTCCATGTGCCCGGGGCCGACATAGCGCCCGTTGTTGACCAGTACGTCGATCCGGCCCCAGCGCTCGAACACGGTGGTGACCGCGGCCCCGAGCGAGACCCGGTCCAGCAGATCGAGCGGCAGCGGCAGGGCCCGGACGCCGGCCTCCTCCACCAGCGCCGCCGTGCCGTCGAGGGAGCCGGGGAGCGGACGGGTGTCCGAGGCGGCGACGGTCGAGGAGTGCTCGCGCTCCTCTCCCTCGTGGATTGTCCGGGCCGCCACGGCGACGTCGAGACCGGCCCGGGCCAGGTGCACGGCGATGGCCTTGCCGATCCCGCGGCTGGCCCCGGTGACCAGCGCCACCCGGTTCCCGCTCACCGCTCCGTCCCCGGTGCGGACACGATGGCCACCCGGTCCACGGTGACCGTCCCCGTCAAGTCAGTTGCATTATGCAATGCAGTCCCCTAGAGTCCGTAGCATGACGGAATCGACAGTAGACCAGGTGGGTCGGGCCATGACCACCTCCCGGCAGCGGACCATCTTCGTCGTCACCGCCCTCGGCGCGTTCATGGCGTCGCTCGACCTGTCCATCGTCAACGTGGCCTTCCCCGCCCTCGAGCACTCCTTCCCCCACGACGGCCGGGCCACCCTGGCCTGGGTGATCACCGGCTACGGCATCGTGTTCGGCTCGCTGCTGGTGACGGCGGGCCGGACGGCCGACCGCGTCGGCAGCCGCCGGGTGTTCTTCGCCGGTCTCGGCGTCTTCTGCCTGGGCTCGGCGCTGTGCGCCCTGGCCCCGTCGGTGCCCCTGCTCGTCCTGGGCCGGCTCGTCCAGGGAGTGGGGGCGGCCGCGCTGCTCCCCTCGTCGCTCGGGCTGCTGCTCGGCGCCTTCCCCCACGAGCGCCGATCCCAGGTCGTGGCCCTGTGGGGCGGGGTCGGGGCCCTGGCCGTGGCCACCGGGCCCTCGTTCGGTGCCGCACTCATCGCCGCCGGGGGTTGGCGCTGGGTGTTCGTGGTCAACGTGCCCATCGGCCTGGCCGCCTGGCTGGTGGGCCGCCGCGTGCTCGTCGAGTCCCGTGCGGCCTCGTCGGACCGGCCCACCCCGGACTATCTCGGCGTGGTCCTGATCAGCGCGGCCCTGGCCGCCCTGGTGCTGGGCATCTCCGAGGGCCCGACCTGGGGGTGGTCGTCGGGCGCCGTTGTCGGCTGCTTCGTCGCCGCCGTCGTGGTGGGGCTGGCCTTCCTCCGTCGCTCCAGCCGCCATCCCGAGCCCGTCCTCGACCTCACCCTGTTCCGCTCCCGGTCGTTCAGCGTGGCCAACGCCGCCACCTTCCTCTACGCCATGGGGTTCTTCGCCATGCTCCTAGGCAACATCTTGTTCCTCACCAGCGTGTGGCACTACTCGATCCTGAAGGCGGGCCTGGCCGTGACCCCGGGACCCCTCGTGGTGGCGGTGGTCTCCGGCCCCGCCGGTCGCATGGCCGCCCGATTCGGGTTCCGGCGGGTGCTGCTGTGCGGGTTCGTGGTCTTCGTCACCGGGCTGTCCTGGTACGCCACCCGGGTGGGCCTGCGGCCCGACTACCTGGCCGTCTGGCTGCCCGCCACCCTGATCACCGGGCTGGGGATCGGCCTCACCTTCCCGGTGCTGAGCGCGGCGGCGGTCTCGAGCCTCCACCCCGAGCGCTTCGCCGTGGGCAGTGCCGTCAACCAGACGGCACGCCAGGTGGGAGGAGCCTTCGGCGTGGCCCTGCTGGTGGTGATCCTCGGTGCCCCCACCGGTGCGGTCGCTGCGCTCGACAGCTTCCACCACCTCTGGTGGTACTGCGCCGGCACCGCCTCCCTGGCCGGCCTGCTGTGCACGCTGCTCGCCCCGGGTGGTCGGCCCGGGGCCGTGATCGCCGCCGCCGACCAGGGGACCGACGACGTGGCCACCCTGGCCCGGGTGAGCGTGGGCGACGCCTCCTGAGCAGGAGCCGGGTCCGACCGGACCGGCGGCATCACCCCAGCTGACAAGGGCGGTTCCGGCCCCGGGGAGGAGGGGGCCTTGTTTGTCCTCGGCGTACGCCACTAAATTGGCACTCCATTGTGTTTCGCGCCCGGTTCTCACCGATGGCGGATCTGACCGCCACAGTGCACCGTCGACGCAGGATCTCGGCCGTGCTCCTCGCCACCGTCGTGGCCTCGACCTCCTTCGGGATGGTCGCTGCTTCCCGACCCGCGGGTGCCGACCAGGTCTCCACCCTCCAGGCCCAGGCGACCGCCATCTCCCAGCAGCTCATCGAGGCGCAGCTGCGGGTGGACACCGACCGTCAGCAGTACTCGGTGTACTCGGCCCGGGTGACCGCCGACGGCCAGGCCATCGCCCAGATCGGGCAGGCCATCGGTCAGGACGACCAGCAGATCGCCGCCCGGGAGGCGCTCGTCCGCCAGCAGGCCCTCCGGTCCTACATGGACTACGGCACGGGGTCGGGCAGTGCCACCAGCACCCTGTTCGCCGGCGACCAGGAGCACGCCCAGGCCGCCAGTGAGTACGCCGCCATCGCCGTGGGCAACATCACCACCGTCGTGGACCAGCTCCACACAGCACAGGCCCAGTTGGTGAGCCATCAGGCCTCACTGCGCCGCCAACAGGACCTGGACCGTGCCGATCTGGCCACCCAGTCCACCGACCTCTCCCAGGCCAACGCCGGCGCCGCCCACCTCTCGGCCCTGCACAGCCAGGTGACCGGCCAGCTGGCCACCGCCGTGGCCGACCAGGCCGCAGCCCAGGACCAGGCGGCGGCGGCGGCCGTGGCCGCAGCCCAAAAACAGGCGGTCCGGACCCCGACCACCACGGCCCACCCGGTGACGACCATCCCGGTGACCACCGGAACGGGGACCACCGGGACCGGGACCACGGCGCCGGCCCCGGTGGCCCCGCCGGCCGGGGCGGGCGCCAATCTCCCCGACCCCGCCCTCAACGCGTTCCTCCAGTGCGTGATCCAAAAAGAGTCGGGCGGCGACTACAGCATCAACACCGGCAACGGGTACTACGGGGCCTTCCAGTTCAGCCAGGCCACCTGGAACGTGGCCGCCCAGGACGCCGGCCTCGGCTACCTGGTGGGCGTCCTCCCGAGCTCCGCGTCCAAGGCGGAGCAGGACACGGTGGCCGTCGCCCTCTACGCCCTTGACGGTGGCCAGCCCTGGACGGGGGACTGCGGGGCGTAGCCGGGCCACCGACACACGCCGGACGGTGTCACGTCGGACCCCGTCAGCCCGCCAGGTGGGCGAGAACGGCGGTGGCGGCGCGACCGCCGCTGAACATGGCCCCCTGGAGCGACGCGGTGTCCCGGTGGTCACCGCAGACGAACATCCCCTCACCCAGGCTGACCGCCTGCTTGGGGTGGAACGGCGGGGACTGGGCGGGCTGGCCGTGGTGGATCACGTCGGTCCTCAGGTGCTCCCACTCGGCCACCGTCGAGCCGAACCAGCGGGCCACCTGCTGTCGGACCTTGTCGGTCACCCCGGGGTCGAGGGCGTCGGGCCCGGGCACCGCCGCGGCCACCAGGCTCCGGCCGGGGGGAGCGTAGGAGGGGGCCGCCTCGCTCATGACCACCACGTTCCGGGCCGGGCCTCCCGACCCGCCGTCCAGCACCAGGGTGGCGCCGGCCAGGGGTGGCCCGGCGGTGGAGAACCAGCAGCACGCCGCCGCCCTCGAACCCGGGTCGGGCACCCGCTCCCCCAACAGGCGGTGGGCGGTGGGCCCATCGGTGGCCACCACCACGGCCCTGGCCGGCACTCGGGGCCCCTCCTCGAGCGTCACCCCACCGGAGGTGACACCGGTGACCCGTGCTCCGAGGCGCACGCAGCCCGCGGGAAGGGTCCCGGCCACCTGGGCGGGGACCGCGCCCATGCCCCGACTGGGCACGGCGGTGCCGCCGGTGGCCAGCATGCGCAGGATCACGTCGAACCGTCGGCTGGACACGTCGAGGTCGGGGTCGAGCTGGATCCCGGCGAACAGCGGTCGCCAGAACGTCTCGACCATCCGGTCGGAGAAGCCGGCCCGGGACAGGCGGACGGCGGTGGTGGTCTCGGGACGCCGGAGCAGGTCCCCAACCGCATGGCTGCGGACGTCGAGGACCAGGCGGGCCAGCCGGGCCTTGTCGGCCAACGAGCCGACCGGGGCCCGGAGGGTGGCGGCGGCGAGGAGGGGGCGGCGCAGCGGATCGGCCACCCGGTGGAAGCCGCCGTCGACCCGGACGACCGCACCGGGCTCGAAGGGGGCCAGCTGGAGGGCGTCGAGATCCAGGCGGTGCCGGACCTCGGGATAGGCGGTGAGGAGGATCTGGAACCCGCGGTCGAGCAGGAAACCGTCCACCTGGTCCGTGCGGACGCGCCCACCGACGCCGTCGGAGGCCTCGAGGATCCGGCACTCGATGCCGGCCCGGGTCAGGTCCTGGGCACAGCAGAGCCCGGCAAGCCCGGCGCCCACGATGACCACGTCGACCGGGGCCGACGTCATCCGCGCATCCGGCAGCGGCCGGTTCCGGCACACACGTCGCACTCACCGGCCCCTCCCGCCGCATGGGAAAGGCAGTGCCCGATGCGTTGCTCCACGATGTCGCCGAGGAGGGGGTGGGGCCCGAGCGGGGCCGCCACCAGGTGGCGGAGACCGGGATGCCGGTCGCACGCCTCGGCAGCCAGGGCGGGGATGTCGCGGTCCCAGTGGTTGCCGGGCCACAGGAAGTAGGGAGCGATCACCACCGTGCTGGCCCCGGCGTCCACGCAGGCGTCCACGGCGGTGCCGATGGAGGGCTCGGCCAGCTCCATGTGGGCCGCCTCGACGTTCTCGAGTCGGCGATCACGCCCCCACTCGGCCACGAACTCCTCGTGCCGGCGGTTGGCCTCGGCGCGCCTCGACCCGTGGTCGACGATGACGATGCCGAGTGCACTCCCCTGATCGATCACACCCCGAGCGTAGGGGTTGTGACCGCCCACCCCCGCTCCTGGCAGGGTCGGGTCGGGCGGGACCCCCTACCGGGCGGAGATGTACTCCATGAGTTCGTTGCGGTCCTTCTCGAGCTCCTCGATGCGGCTCTTGACCACGTCGCCGATGCTGACGATGCCGACCAGCCGACCGGACTCCACCACAGGCACGTGACGGATGCGCTGGGTGGTCATGAGGTTCATGATCGACTCCACGTCGTCACCCGGGGAGCACACCCGCACCTCGGTGGACATGATCGACGACACCGGCTCGTCGAGGAGTTCGGTGTGGAGCACACTCAGCCGCTTGACGATGTCGCGCTCGGACACGATGCCCTGGATGTGGCTGCCGTCCGGCGACACCACCAGCGCACCGACCCGGTGGTGGGCCAGGTCGGCCACCACGTCACCCACCGTGGCCTCCTTGGTGACGGTGACCACCGCGGTCCCCTTGCCTTCGAGAAGGTTGGACACGAGCATTGGACTTCCCCCTTCCAGAGTTCCCTCTGGGGCACTACCCCGACACGGCCGCAGATCCGACCTCGGCCCATCATCGCACCCCGGGCCCCGAAAGGGAACAGGGTCGCCAAGTTGCAACATTCCCGCCCGTCGGGCGTGTACCCGGATCGACCGGTCACTGGACGGGGTCTCCTACCATGAACCCGATGACGGACGATGACCCGACCACGGGCCCCACAGGGGCCCACCCGGCCCCCGGCGCCGCCCGAGGCCAGGGCCGCCGGGCCGGTGGCGATCGCCGCCGGCGGATGCGGGGCACCCTCGAGCTGATCGGGGGCCAGGGGGTCATCGTCCTCAACGACCGGCGGATCCCCGGGTCGAAGGCCACCATCACCATGATCGCGGTGGCCCCGGCCGGGGTCTTCGTCATCGACACCCGGCACCACAAGGGCCTGGTGCGAACCAAGCGACCCGGCAGCTTCGACCGGCTGGGCCCGCCCGAGCTGCACGTGGGCCGTCGGAACTGCACCCCGACGCTCGACGCCCTGTCGCATCAGGTGGCCGTGGTCCGGGCCACCCTGGACCCGTCGCCCTGGGACACCGACGTCCCGGTGACGCCCATGCTCTGCCTCACCCGGGCCGAGTGGGGCCTGGCCTCGTCGGCCATGGTCCGGGACGTCTGGGTGGGCTGGCCCCGACTGCTGGCCGGGACGGTGCGCACCCCGGGGACCATGGACCCGCCCACCGTGCAGGAGGTAGCTGGGGTGCTCGAGGCCCGGCTGCCGGCGGCGTGACCGGCCCGGGGCCGTTCACACGCCTCTCTCACGCCCGTCACGAAACCGAAACATCCGGTGATTAGGGTCCGGATGGGCAATTCGAAGGGCAGTTCCCCATGATGCATCCATGAGCTCCGTCGCCGAGACCGACCTGTTCACCACCAGTGATCCCCCGATCGAGGATCCTGTCCTGAGCGATCCCGAGGCACTGAACCCGCACGTCATCGTGCTGTTCGGCGCCACCGGGGACCTGGCCCGCCGCAAGCTGCTGCCCGGCCTGCTCCGCCTGTCCTATACGGGCCTGCTGCCCGAGTACCGCATCATCGGCACGTCGCTCGAGGAGCTGGACGACGGCGCGTTCCACGAGTTCGCCCTGGCCGCCTGCCGGGAGTTCGCCCGCCGGGACATCGTGGACGAGCACTGGCCCGTCTTCCAGGCCCGACTCCACTACGTCTCCCAGGCCCACGGTCCGGGCGCCCTGGCCGCGGCGGTGGCCCAGGCCGAGGCCTCGCTCGAGGGCGAGACCCGCCGCCTCCACTACCTGAGCATCCCCCCGTCCGCCGCCCACACCGTGGTCACCACCCTGGGCGACGCCGACCTGGTCGAGCGGTCCCGCATCATCATGGAGAAGCCCTTCGGCACCAACCTGGAGTCGGCCAAGGTCCTCAACGAGGCCGTGCACGGGGTCTTCTCCCCCGAGCAGGTCTACCGGATCGACCACTTCTTGGGGAAGGAGGCGGCCCAGAACATCCTGGCCTTCCGGTTCGCCAACGGGCTGTTCGAGCCCATCTGGAACCGCAACCACATCGACCACGTCCAGATCGACGTGCCCGAGACCCTCTCGGTCGACTCCCGGGCCAGCTTCTACGAGGGGACCGGGGCGTTCCGGGACATGGTGGTCACCCACCTCTTCCAGATCCTGGCCTTCATGGCCATGGAGCCGCCGACCTCCCTCGACCCGCGGTCCATCAGCGAGGAGAAGAACAAGGTGTTCCGGTCGATGTGCCCCATCGACGTGTCCCAGGTGGTCCGGGGCCAGTTCGAGGGCTACCGGTCCATCCCCGGGGTGGCCCCGGACTCCCAGACCGAGACGTTCATCGCCCTCAAGTGCGAGATCGACAACTGGCGGTGGGCGGGGGTCCCCTTCTACCTCCGCACCGGCAAGGACATGGCCGAGGGGGCCAGGATCATCTCCATCGCCTTCCGTGAGCCGCCGAAGAGCATGTTCCCCGTCAACTCCGGCATCGGGGCCCACGGACCCGACCACCTGACGTTCGACCTGGCCGACTCCTCCAAGCTGTCCCTCTCCTTCTACGGCAAGCGGCCCGGGCCGGGAATGCAGCTCGACAAGCTCAGCCTCCAGTTCGCCCTGCACGAGACCGAGCACGAGACCGACGTCCTCGAGGCCTACGAGCGGCTCATCCACGACGCCATGAGCGGCGACCACACCCTGTTCACGGCGGCCGAGGACATCGAGCGCCTCTGGGAGGTGTCCACCCCGCTCCTCGAGCACCCGCCCGACGTCGAGTTCTACGCCCCCGGGTCGTGGGGACCGCCGGGCATCAGGGAGCTCATCGCCCCCAACGCCTGGCGGCTGCCCTTCGAGCGGGGCTGGCGCAAGGCCGACAAACCGGACTGACCGGTGCGGCGACCGACCGGCTCACACCGGGTCGGGGCGCTCGTCGACCACCCGCCAGCAGTACCAGGCCACCAGGCTTCGGTAGGGGCGGAAGGGCTCGCCCAGGGCTTCGAGCTCGTTCGCCGAGGGGGTGGCGGGGAGCCCCCATGCCTTCCCGAAGCCGGCGCGCACCCCGTAGTCCCCGGTGGGCCACACGTCGAGGCGACCGAGGGTGCCGAGGAGGAACATCTGTGCCGTCCACGGCCCGATGCCCCGGACCTCGGTGAGGTGGGCGACCACCTCGTCGTCGGGGAGCCGGCCCATGCGGTCGAGGGCGAGTCGTCCACTGGCCACGTGGTCGGCCAGGTCCCGGATGGAGGCGGCCTTGGCCCGGCTGAGCCCGCAGCCGGCCAGTACCTCGTCGGGAGCGGCCAGCACCGACGCCGGCGTGACCGTGCCGTCGAGCGCGGCCACGAAGCGCCCGTGGATGGTGGCGGCGGCCCGTCCGGCCAGCTGCTGGTAGACGATGGCCTCGGCCAGGGACTCGAACCTGCGGGCCACCGGCACCGGTCGGCGTCGGGGGGCGTGTCCGTGGCGGTCGACCAGTCCGGCCAGCACCGGGTCCCGGGTCACCAAGAGCGCGGTGGCGTCACGGACCGAGGGTGGGGACACGTCCTGATGATGCCATCGACAGCGCCCGGTCTGTCAACGGCCGACGACCAGCGCCCCTCGGGGGGTGGGCCGTTAGGATCCCCACGTCGGCGGGCTCGGACTGTGCCGACCCCGTCATCCCCGTTCCGGGCCCCCGGACCGACACCCTGAGGAGGACCATGACACTCACCGGCAAGGTCGCCGTCGTCACCGGCGGCAACACGGGTATCGGCAGAGCGGTGGTGCTGGCCCTCGCCGCCCAGGGCGCCACCATCGTGATCGACTACATCGCCAACGAGGACGCCGAGCACGAGGTCGAGCGCCAGGTGGCCGCCCTCGGCGACAAGGTGGTCGGGGTCAGGGCCGACGTGAGCAAGGTGGAGGACCTGACGACCCTGGTGGACACGGCGGTGGCCACCTTCGGCCGGCTGGACGTCATGGTCAACAACGCCGGGGTCGAGACCCGCACCTCGGTGCTCGAGACCACCGAGCAGGAGTACGACAAGGTCCTCGACATCAACCTGAAGAGCGCCTTCTTCGGCACCCAGCTGGCCGCCCGGCAGATGATCGCCCAGGGCGGTGGGGGCAGGATCATCAACATGACCTCGGTCCACGAGGACTGGCCCATGCCCGGCAACACCGCCTACTGCCTGTCCAAGGGCGGGATGCGCATGCTCACCCGGACGGCCGGGGTCGAGCTCGCCCCCCACGGCATCCTGGTGGTCGGCGTGGGGCCCGGTGCCGTCGACACGCCCATCAACGCCGCCACCGTGGCCGATCCCGCCCAACTGGCCAAGCTCAACGCCTCCATCCCCCTCGGCCGGGTGGCCGAGCCCGAGGAGATTGCCAGTGTGGTGGCCTTCCTGGCCGGCGACGGCGCCAGCTACATCACCGCCACCACCATCTTCACCGACGGCGGCATCATGCAGTCGAGCCCGGGGCTCTGACTGTGGACGGCAACGTGGTCTCGGTCGAACGGGTGGTTCCGGCTGCGCCCGGGACCGTCTTCGACCTGTTGGCGGACCCCTCCCGCCACATCGAGCTCGACGGGTCCGGGCAGCTTCGCGGGGTCACGCCCGGCGTCCCCGAGCGGCTCTCCCTCGGCGCCACCTTCGGCATGTCCATGCACATGGGCATGGGCTACACGATGACCAACACCGTCATCGAGTTCGAGGAGGGCCGGCGCATTGCCTGGAAGGCCACCGTCGCCGGATTCCTGGGCCGGTTCATGGGCGGACGCATCTGGCGCTACGAGTTGGAGCCGGTGGCGGACGGGACCCGGGTGCGGGAGAGCTGGGACATCTCCGAGGACCACCAGCGCGTCTTCCTCCGTCACGCCAAGGTGACCGCGGCCACCCGGGACAACATCACCCGGTCGCTGGCCCGGATCGAGGAGCTCACGACCCCGGCGGGGTGACCTTCACCACCCCGGTGCCGCCCCCGGGGTCCGGACCCGGAAGATCGGTGCCCGGAACGGTGTTGACCACACCATGGTGCCCCTCTCCGTCCTCGACCTGGCCTCGGTGGCCAAGGGATTCACCCCGGCGGACGCCCTGGCCGACACGACCCGCCTGGCCCCGGTCGTGGAGCGCCTGGGCTACCGCCGGATGTGGGTGGCCGAGCACCACGGCATGCCGGCGGTGGCCAGCTCGGCCCCGGCCGTGCTCATCGCCCACCTGGCCGACGCCACCACGACCCTGCGGCTCGGTGCCGGCGGCGTGATGCTGCCCAACCACGCCCCCCTCGTGATCGCCGAGCAGTTCGCCACGCTCGAGGCCCTCCACCCCGGGCGCATCGACCTCGGCCTCGGCCGCGCCCCCGGCACCGACCAGGTCACCGCCCGCGCCCTGCGGCGCACCGCCGACACCGGGGCCGACACCTTCCCCCAGGACGTGGTGGAGCTGATCAACTATCTGGCCGACGGTGACGGGCCCACGTCCCATCCCGCGCCGGTACCCGGACGGGGCTACCTCCCCGAGGTCTGGCTGCTCGGCTCGTCCACGTTCAGCGCCCAGCTGGCGGGCATGCTCGGTCTCCCCTTCTCCTTCGCCTACCACTTCGCCCCCGGGCTCTTGGACCAGGCGGTCGAGCAGTACCGGTCCCGGTTCCGCCCGTCCTTCCTCCTCGACGAGCCGTACTTCATGCCCGCGGTGTCCGTGCTGTGCGCGCCGACCGACGAGGAGGCCCGGTGGCTGGCCGGGCCATCGGCCCTCAGCACACTGCAGCTGCGCACCGGGCGGCTCGGTCCGGTGCCCACCCCCGAGGAGGCGGCGGCCTACCGGTACACCGACCAGGAGCGCGCCTTCATCGAGGACACCACCTCCACCCATCTGATCGGGGAGCCGGAACCGGTCGTCCAGGGGCTGGCCGACCTCCAGGCCCGCACCGGCGCCGACGAGATCATGCTGTCCACCCGGGCCCACGCCTATGAGGCCCGGGCCCAGTCCCTCACCCTGGTGGCCGAGCACTGGCCCATGGGCACCGACGACGTGGTCGGCACCACCGCCTCCTCGGCCTGACCGCCGGCACCGGCCGGGCCCGTGACCCGGTCACATCGAGGCGCAGTGAGGCAGGACGGAGTCGGCGATGAGGGCCAGGTGGTCGAGATCGGCGAGGTCGAGGATCTGGAGGTAGACGCGCTGGGCGCCGACCCCGGCGTAGGTGGCCAGCTTGGCCAGGACCTCCTCGGGTGACCCGCACAGCCCGTTCATCCGCAGCTCGTCGACCTCCTTGCCCATGGCCCGGGCCCGGGCGGCCACCTCGGCATCGGTGGTGCCGCAACAGATGACCTGGGCGGCGGAGTAGGCCAGGGAGTCCGGGTCACGCCCCTGGGCCTCGCAGGCAGCACCGACCCGGGTGAACTGGGCCTCGGTCTCCTCGAGCGACGAGAAGGCCAGGTTGAACTCGGCGGCGTAGGTGGCCGCCAGCCGGGGTGTGCGCCTGAGCCCGTGGCCGCCGACGATGACCGGCGGGCCAGGGCGTTGGACGGGCTTGGGCAGGCCGGGACTGTCGACCAGGCGGTAGTGCCGGCCCTCGTAGGTGAAGGTGGTGCCCTCGGGCGTCCCCCACAGCCCGGTGATCACGGCCAGCTGCTCCTCCAGCCGTTCGAAGCGCTCGCCCACCGGAGGAAAGGGGATGCCGTAGGCGGTGTGCTCGGCCTCATACCAACCGGCCCCGAGGCCGAGCTCGACCCGGCCCCCGGCCATGGCGTCGACACCGGCCACCGTGATGGCCAGGGGGCCCGGGTGGCGGAAGGTGGCCGAGGTGACCAGCGTGCCCAGGCGGATGGTGGAGGTGTCGCAGGCGAGGCCGGCGAGGGTCGTCCAGGCGTCGCTCGGCCCGGGGAGGCCGCTGACGGCACCCATCGACAGGTAGTGGTCACTCCGGAAGAAGGCATCGAAGCCCAGGGATTCGGCCGTCCGGGCCACGGTCGACAGGGTCTCGTAGGAGGCGCCCTGTTGGGGCTCGGTGAAGATACGCAGCAGCATCGTCACGGTCTAGCCGACCGCGGAGACCGTGGGTAGCCCCGCCCGGCCGGACTGGCCACGGATCAGCCCACCGCCGGTTCCCCGTCGATCACGGCACGCTCGCGGTCGGCCTCGTCCTGTTCGGCATCGCCCGCCCCGGACAGGCCCCCGCCCATGGCCACGTCCTCGCTCGGCCGCTCCAGTCCCGATGTCGACCGCAGTCGGACCTCCTTCAGGAACAGCGTGAGGGCGAACATGACCGTGGCCAGCGGCACCCCGAGCAGGAAGACCGAATGCAAGGAACGGACGAAGGCCTCGAGGATCCCGTGCTGCATCTCGGGGGGGAAGGTGTGGAGTTGGGCCGGGCTCATCGAGAAGCTGCCGTTGACGTGGATCGACGAGCCGTTGCCCCCGGGCACCAGGTCGGCGATCCAGTGGCTCAGTCGGGCGATGAACACCGCGCCGAACAGCGCGGTGCCGAAGGCCCCGCCGAGCGAGCGGAAGAAGGTCACCGCGGCGGTGGCCGCTCCCATCTGGACCGGGGGCACGGCGTTCTGCACGGACAGCACCATGACCTGCATGGTCATGCCCATGCCCATGCCCAGCACGATGACGTACAGGCTCATGGTCAGGTGCGGGGTGTGCAGGTCGAGCTGCGACAGCAGCCACATGCCCAGGATGACCAGGGCCGACCCGATGACCGGGAAGATCTTGTACCGCCCGGTGCGTGACACCAGCTGCCCCGAGAGGATCGAGGCGCCGAGGACGCCCATCATCATGGGGATCATGAGCAGTCCCGACACCATGGCCGACACCCCGTCCACCAGCTGCAGGTAGAGGGGCAGGTAGATGATGGCCCCGAACATGATCATGGCCAGCAGGAACGAGACCGACGTCGAGACCCGGAAGATCCCGATGTGGTAGAGGTTGGGCGGCAGGATGGGCTCGGCCGCCTTCCGCTCCCAGAGGACGAAGGCCGTGATGAGGACCACCGCCACCACGGCCAGGATCAGGATCACCGACGAGCCCCAGGGGAACTGGGTCCCACCCCACACCGTCACCAGCAGGGCGGCGGTCACGCCCACCAGCATCAGCCCCGCGCCGAGGAAGTCGATCCGGTGGGCCTGGCGGCGGAAGGGGAGCTTCAGCACCGCCGAGGTCACCACCAGCGCCACGATGCCGATGGGGATGTTGATGTAGAAGATCCACCGCCAGCTCAGATTGTCGGTGAACACCCCGCCGAGCAGCGGGCCGGCGATCGAGGAGAGGGCGAAGGTGGCCCCGAAGTACCCCTGGTAGCGGCCCCGCTCCCGGGGGGACACCACGTCGGCGATGATGGTGAAGGCCAGGGCCATGAGGCCGCCGGCGCCCAGGCCCTGGATGCCCCGGAAGGCGATGAGCTGGCCCATGTTCTGGCTGAGTCCGGACAGCGCCGAGCCGATGAGGAACACCACGATGGCCACCTGGAACAAGCCCTTGCGACCGAACTGGTCGGAGAGCTTGCCGTACAGCGGCGTGGAGATGGTCGAGGTCAACAGGTAGGCGGTGACGACCCAGCTGATGTGGTTGAGGCCGTGCAGGCTATTGACGATGGTGGGGAGGGCCGTCCCCACGATGGTCTGGTCCAAGGCGGCCAGGAACATGCCGATCATGAGCCCGCTGAACACGATGAGGATCTGGCGGTGGGACAGGGCCGTCACCGCTCCGGTTCCCCCGTTCGCAGGGACGGCCTCGTCGGCGAAGGACACATCCGGCGACCCCTCTGGTCGGGCCGGCGTGTCGATGCTCACGACGCCCCTCCCCTGCCGTGCTGGTCCCGGGCGTGCTGTTCGCGGGTGCGGTGAAGCCCGTCCTCGAGTCGGAGTAGCCCACGGGTGAGGGCGGTTCGCTCCTCGTCGGTCCAGTCGCTGATGACCTCGGCCAGCGCCTGCCGCCTGGCCTCGGACACCGCCTCGAGGACGGCCCAGCCCCGGTTGGACAGGCTCAGCAGTGAGGCCCGTCCGTCATCGGGATCGGGGACCTTGACCACGAGCCCGATGGCCACCAGGTCGCGCATCTGACGGCTCACCGTGGACAGGTCGAGGTCGACCGTGTCGGCCAGGACGGACAGACGCACCGGGGCCTCGCGGGACAGTCGCACGAGCAGCCAGTAGCCGGCCCGGTCCACCGACTCCCCCTCACCCAGTTCGCTCCGCGGCACCTCGAGCCGGAGGATGGAACGGGCCACCTGGGTCAACGACCGCTCGAGCTCCGCCGACACCAGGCCCGTGGGCAGTCCGGTGGCGCTGTCCTCATCCATCGATGTCGTCGTCGGGGTCACGTGGTCCCTCGGGGCTCGTCGGTCTCTGCCTCGTCCGGCCGGATTCGATGGACAGACGTAAACTGCTTGTAACAAGCAACTATATCACGCCGGAATTGGTGCCTGTCCAGAGGTCCTGGCCTCCCCGAAATCACGATGGGCGAGAGGGCCCCGGTTCGGTCTCCGGCGGACGGTGGAGCAGGAAGGTGCCCGTGGAGCGACTCACCATCTCCCCACCGTCGTCGGTCACCGAGGCCTCGGCGTAGGCCACCTGACGGGCCATCCGGACCACCTCACCGCGAAGCCGGTAGGTCTCCCCCACCATGGCCGGACGCATGGTCTCGATCTTCATCTCGAGGGTGGCTCGGGTCCGGTCCCGGCCGGCCAGGGCCGAGTTGATGGCGAAGTTCATGGCCGCGTCGAGGAGGAGACCGTGCACGCCGGCCTGGACCACGCCGTGGGGGTTGCCGGCCAGTGCCGAGGGCACCAGGGAACCGGCGACCCATCCCAGGTCCTCCCCGTCGACGCCGTAGTCGTCGAAGGAGCCCCCCACCATGCCGATGAGGGCCATCCCGCCGTCGCCCAGCCAACGGTCCATGTCCTTGATGCGTCCGGCCATTGGTAGTCAGGGGCGCAGTACTCGCAAAGCGAGCCTGGTTCCCCGTTCCCCTTTCGATCTGTACGTGCGGTTTTCCCGCATACAGCTCACCGACGGTCTTCTGAACATGGTTACGCTGCCTTCGGGTATTGGATAGTGCCCATGAGCTGATGCAGGCCCTGGTCGTGGAACCAGGTGCGGGTCCAAGTACTCGCCTGACCCGCCCGCAGGTTGCGGCCACGCTTCTTGAGGAGCAAGCGCCTCAGTCGCCACCATACATAACGGTCCAGAGTCTTAAACTTGTTGGCCGCATTCCCGTTGCGGAAGTAGCCTCCCCATCCCCGAAGGAACAGGTTTAGTCGTGCGATGACGACCTCCAGCTCCATTCCGACCTGACTTCGACCGGTCATGGCCTTGATCCTCGCTCGGGCACGCTTCATGGACCGCAGAGACGGCCAGCGGTGGAGGTAATAGCGGATGATCCGCTTCTCCTCCCAGAGCTTGCCGGACATGCGGGCACGGAGGTGACATCCGAGGAAGTCAAAGCCCTCTCTCCCCTCACGGAGGTCGACCACACGGGTCTTGTCCGGGTGGAGGTCGAGTCCGAGGTCGCCCAGGATGGCGGTCGCCCGCCGCTGGGCCTCCTCGGCTTGGCTCTGGGACGTGCACAGCACCACGAAGTCGTCCGCATAGCGAACGAGCTCCCCGGTGCCGGACTCGGCCCAGGCCCGGTCGAAGGCGTGCAGGTAGATGTTGGCCAGCAGCGGCGAGATGACTCCACCCTGGGGAGTGCCGGTGACCGACTCGGACACCACCCGCTGGTCCAACACCCCTGCCCGCAGCCACAGCCGAAGCAGTTTGAGCACCCGTCGATCAGAGACCCTGAGGCCGACCAGAGAAAGCAGCTTCTCGTGGTCGATCTCACCGAAGAAGTTCTGGATGTCGGCCTCGAAGACGAACATTCGTCCCCTCGGGAACGCCACCCGGATGGCTTCCAAGGCTTGGATGGCCGAGCGCTTCGGGCGGAACCCGAAGCTGCAGTCCAAGAAATCGGCCTCGAAGATGGGTTCGAGGACGAGCTTGGTGGCCTGCTGGACCACCCGGTCCTTGACGGTCGGGATGCCCAATGGCCGCTTCGTGCCGTCGGGCTTGGGAATCTCCACCCGGCGGACTGGTGCCGGGCGGTAGTTGCCTGCACGGAGGGCGTCCCGGAGTTCAGTGAGCATGCGCTCGACCCCGTAGTCGTCCTCCACGTCTGCCAGGGTCAGACCATCGACCCCGGCAGCTCCACGATTGGCTCGGACACGTCCCCACGCCTCCCAGAGGATGTCGCCTCTGTAGATGCGGTCATACAGGGCGTGGAAACGCCGACCCTCAGACTGCTTGGCCGCAGCCCATAGCCGGTTCTGGAGGCGTCGAACTTTCTCCTGGGACGGATATCCCAGGGGGGAGATGGGCTGGGCGGTCCCAGCCATGCCCTCACTCGTTCCTCTGTTCCCGGCGTGACCGAAGTCGGGGTCCTTCCCTCCTGCCGGGTTCATCCCGGCGCTCATCAGTACTACGACCCCGTCGGACTCCCGCTTCCCTCCGTCCAGTTTCACCACTGGCTTATCCGGACGGTCTTTGCTGACAAGGCTGGGAAGACGGGTCTCTCCTGTCCCGAACCAAACCGTGCGTACGTGCCGCTCCCCGTACCCCGGAAGGACTCGACCAAGGGCACGTCCGGAACGCCAGGTGGTCGAATGCTGCCTTCGCCGTGACATGAGCGGCTCGGCTCCTCCGTTGTATATCTGACGAGGCTGCAGGACTCGCGCCTTGTGGCACTACGGCCCGCACGCTTGCTCCCTCCAAAGAGGCTTTTGACACCCCGCTCAGGCAGCCGGATCTCTCCGACGGACCGGGGCCTGCTACTGGGCTTTCCGGCATTTACCCAGGCGGGACTTGCACCCGCAGGTCTGGTCCAGTTTTCAGGACGCAACAAGAGCCGACCGTAGCGCCGGGCCGGCCATCCGGGGTCCCGACGGGGCAGAATGCCCCGTCGACCAGGACGATCGCCGGGACGGTGGACGGCTCGCCCCCAGGCGCTACGATCAGGGTGTCGAGCAAACTTGACTGTCCGGTCAAGTTTCTCACCGGGACACGGTGTTCCGAATCCCCAACGAGACGACCGGCCGGTAGGCACAGGCTCCACCGGACCGAGAAGGAGGCCACCATGACCGACGCCGTCATTGTCGACGCAGTCCGCACCCCCGGAGGGAAAAGAAACGGCAAGCTGCGGAACTGGCACGCTGCCGACCTGGGCTCGGAGCCCTTGAAGGCCCTGGTGGAGCGCAACGACCTGGACCCAGCCCTGGTCGATGATGTGATCATGGGCTGCGTCATGCAGGTGGGCGAGCAGTCCCTCAACGTCGGCCGCAACGCCGTGCTGGCCGCCGGGTATCCCGAATCGGTTCCCGCCACCACCATCGACCGCCAGTGCGGCTCATCCCAGCAGGCCCTGCACTTCGGGGCCCAGGGCGTCATCGCCGGGGCCTACGACGTGGTCATCGGCGGGGGGGTCGAAGTCATGACCCGCACCCCGATGGGCTCGTCGGTCGTGCGCGATCTCGGCTATCCCTTCGGTCCCCGGATGATGAACCGCTACGCCGAGCGGGGTGGACTGGTGGGCCAGGGTGAGGGCGCCGAGCTGATCGCCGAGCAGTGGGACATCAGCCGCGAGGCGCTCGACGAGTACTCGGTCCGCTCGCACCAGCGGGCGGCTCAGGCCACGGCCGAGGGGCGGTTCGAGCGGGAGCTCATCCCCGTGGCCATCAAGGACGACGACCGCGCCGACACCGACGAGCTGATCACCAGCGACGAGGGCATCCGCCCGGACTCCTCGGTCGAGACGCTGGCCAACCTGAAGCCGGCCTTCCGGCCCGAGAACGGCCGCGTGACTGCCGGGAACTCGTCGCAGATCACCGACGGGGCGTCCGGCGTCCTGATCATGAGCGAGGAGAAGGCCAGTGCCCTCGGCCTCACCCCCCGGGCCCGCTTCCACGCCTTCGCCGTGGCCGGCAGTGATCCCATCACCATGCTCACCGGTCCCATTCCGGCCACCAAGTCGGTGCTGGAGAAGGCCAAGCTCACGCTGGACGACATGGACGTCATCGAGATCAACGAAGCCTTCGCCTCGGTCGTGCTGGCCTGGCAGAAGGAGTTCGGTGCCGATCTCTCCAAGGTCAACGTGAACGGTGGGGCCATCGCCCTCGGCCACCCCCTTGGGGCCTCGGGCGCCAAGCTGATGGCCACCCTGCTCAACGAGCTCGAGCGGACCCAGGGTCGCTACGGGCTGCTCACCATGTGCGAGGGCGGCGGCATGGCCAACGCCACCATCATCGAGCGTCTCGGCTGATCCCAGGCCGGTTCGACCGGCCCGCCACCGACCGTCGGGCACCACCGCCGACGAGATGAAGAACCGGCCCCTACGGGCCGGTTCTTCGCGTCCCGGCCCCCGAGCTCCGACGCGTCGGGCTCAGTGGTAGCGGGTGGCCACGATCAGCCCGGCGAAGATGGCGCCGATGGCGGCGACGAGCCACAGGTTGTTGACCCCGCCGGGCAACAGGTCGGCGTAGTTGAGGATGACGATCAGCACCCCGAGGAGGAAGAGGACGATGATGGTCACGCCCATCCACCGTGGGCTGGTCCTGACGTTCTTCGGTACGGGAGGGGTGTACCGGCGGGACGTCACCGAGCCACCGGCCTCGGTGGTCCTCCCGGCGGCCGAGCGGCCCTTCTTCCCGGCCTTGCCCGGCCCCGACGTGGCCTTGGTTGCCATGGGCGAAGGATAGTCAGTCGCCGTCGCCGGTTGGCGCCAGGTCCGGCCGGACCCGAGGCGACCGGTACGATCAACGGACCATGGGGACCCGGGTGCTGGTCATCGACAATTACGACTCGTTCGTCTACAACCTCGTCCAGGAGCTCGGGGAGCTGGGGGCGGACCCCGTGGTCCACCGCAACGACGCCATCGACGTCGAGGGCATCCGGGCGGCCAAGCCCGACGCCATCCTCATCTCACCCGGTCCGGGGCGTCCCGAGAGCGCGGGGGTGAGCATGGCGGTGGTCAGCGAGCTCGCCGGTGAGATCCCCATCCTCGGGGTCTGCCTCGGACACCAGGCCATCGGCGCGGTGTACGGGGGCCGGATCGTGGAGGCACCGACCCTCATGCACGGCAAGACCTCGTCCATCCACCACGACGGGTCCGGGGTGTTCGCCGGGCTCCCCGACCCGTTCATCGCCACCCGCTACCACTCACTGGTGGTCGAGCCGTCCAGCGTTCCCGACGTGCTCGAGGTCACGGCCCGGACGGCCGACGGGGTGGTCATGGGCCTCCGCCATCGGACCCTCGCCGTGGAGGGCGTCCAGTTCCACCCGGAGTCGCTGCTGACCCTGGAGGGGCCCTCCCTGCTGTCGAACTTCCTGGCCACCACCCGACCCGCTTGAGGGCGGACCGGCCGGTGGACCTACGCCGTCGGCGGGGTCACGGCGGTGGTACTCGTCGACGGGCTGGTGGTGCTCGTCGTGGTGGTGGTCGACGTCGAGGTGGTCGTCGTGGGGGGCGGTCCCTGCGACACCTGGATGTCGACGGAGGTACCCGGCTTCACCGAGGTACCCGCCGAGGGGGTTGAGGAGATGACCACACCGGGGCCGTACTGGTTGGAGTAGCCCTCGGTGATGTTCCCGACGTTGAGACCGGCCTGTCCGAGGACGTTGCCGGCGCCCGACTGGGTCTGGCCGATCACCGACGGGACCCGGACGTCCGACGGCCCCGAGGAGACCGACAGGGCCACGGAGCTCCCCTTGGGGACCCTGGATCCCGATGTGGGATTGGAGCTGAGCACCGTTCCCTGGGTGGCGTTGTTGGGCACATTGGTGACGGTGAAGCCGAGTCCTGCCGCCTGGAGCAGGGACTCGGCGTTGCTCAGCGACGTGTTGGTGATCCCCGGCGGCACCGTCACCTTCTCGGCGGTGGCGACGGTCAACGTCACGGTGTCGCCCTTTTTGACCAGTGAGTTGGGCGGTGGATT
The DNA here is from genome assembly GCA_963738545.1 of uncultured Acidimicrobiaceae bacterium. Taxonomy (GTDB): domain Bacteria; phylum Actinomycetota; class Acidimicrobiia; order Acidimicrobiales; family RAAP-2; genus Bog-756. The sequence goes on along the minus strand of CAVTXA010000002.1, from coordinate 279,288 downwards.
GGTCGAGATCACCGTGCCGGGGGCATTGGAGGAGACCTGGGTCGTGCTCTTGACCACCAGGCCGTCGGCCGTGAGCTTGGAGGTGGCCTCGGCCACCGGCTCGCCTGTGACCGAGGCCAGATTGAAGGACGGGCTTCCGCCCAGGTAACCGAGGTTCCGGGCCAGGAGGTACCCGGCCACCAGGAGCAGGATCACCAGAATGGCCAGGATGATGGCGTAGGTGCGGGTCCGGTTGGAGCCACCCTCGTCCTCGTCGGGCGTGGCCCCGGCAGGTGCGGTGGCGGCCACGGTCTGGGTGGCGTCCATGCCGGCCACGGCCCCGACCACCTGGGTGGTGCCGGCCACGGCCAGCAGGGAGGTGGCGTCGTCCATGGCCAGGACCGTGCGCCCCTCGTTGAAGCGGAGGAGGTCGGCCCGGAGGTCCTCGGCGGTGGCGTACCGGTGCTCGGGGTTCTTGGCCATGGCCTTCAGGATGATGGCCTCGAAGGTCGGTGGGATCGACGGGTTCAGCTCGCGGGGCGCGGGCGGATGGTCGCGGACGTGCTTGGACGCCACGGCCACCGGCGTGTCCCCGAGGAACGGTGGGCGGCCGGTGGCCATCTCGTAGAGCACCACACCGAGCGAGTAGATGTCGCTGCGGGCGTCGACGCCCATGCCCTCGGCCTGCTCGGGTGAGAAGTAGGTGGCGGTGCCCATGACCGCTCCGGTCTGGGTCAGGCTCTCCTCGGTGTTGATGGCCCGGGCGATGCCGAAGTCGGTGACCTTGACCTGGCCCTCGTCGGTGATGAGGACGTTGCCCGGCTTCACGTCTCGGTGGATCACGCCGTGCTTGTGCGCGTAGCCGAGGGCGGCGGCCACGTGGGCCCCGATGTCCGCGGTCCGGTCGGCGGTGAGCGGCCCTGACGTCTTCAAGATGGCCGAGAGGGGACGGCCGTCGATGAACTCCATGACGATGAAGTAGGTGCCGGTGTCCTCCCCCCAGTCGAAGACCGGGACGATGTTGGGATGGGACAGGTTGGCGGCAGCCTGGGCCTCCCGACGGAACCGTTCCACGAAGGAGCGGTCCACCGACAGCTCGGGGAACAGCACCTTGAGGGCCACCGGACGGTCCAGCAACCGGTCATGGGCGCGGTAGACCTCGGCCATGCCGCCCCGGGCGATCAGGTGGTTGAGTTCGTACCTCTCGGAGAAGATCCGTGGCGGCTCGTTCGGTTCCATGTGGGTCAAAGCCTAGGCCTGCGCTCTCTGGGTTCCGGGGTTCTCATCGTCCCTCGTCGGACATAGTGGTGAAATCGTGGCATCGGGCGGGGCGCCCTGGTTCCCGGTCATCCGGCGGACCCCTGGTCAGCGAGGACGTCCCCGAGGATCTGCTTCACGACGGGGCCGGCGTACTGAGCGCCGGTGGCGCTGCCGACCTGCTTGGGCAGGACCACGGCGATGGCCACCTTCTGCCCAGTGTTCCCCACTGGGGCGAAGGCGATCAGCCAGTCGTCGGTGAACTGGGGATTGGGACCGAACGAACCGGTCTGGGCCGTGCCCGTCTTGGCCGCCACGTTCCAGCTCGCCGGGAAGACGCCGGCCGCCGTCCCGGACTTGGCGACCCCCTGCATGAAGGTGGTCATGGTGTTCGCCGTCTCGGCCGAGATGGGCTGGAGCCACTGTTTGGGCTGGTAGACCTTCACGAGATTGCCCTGGGAATCCCGGATCGAGGCCATCACATGGGGGGTCATCTCCACGCCGCCGTTGGCCACCGCACCGGCCACCATGGCCATCTGGAGCGTTGACGCCGTGACGTTCTCCTGGCCGATGGCCGACTTCATGAGACCGGGGATGTCGTCAGCGAAGCTCGCCGTCGTCCCGAAGTTGGAGACGGCCACGGTGTCCGACGGCACGTCGAGGGGGATGGTCTGGTTGAAGCCGTAGGCCTCGGCCTGGTTGACCAGCGTCTGGGCCCCCAGCAGCTGGCCGATCTGGGCGAAGTCGGCGTCACAGGAGTTGATGACCAGGGCCTCGAGATTCCCGCCACAGGGCGTGGAGTGATAGTTGGTCAGAACCTGAGGGGGCGTGCCCGAGTTGGGCAGGGTCACGTTGGGCACCGTGGGATAGGTCATGGTGGCCAGATCGGGGCGGTTCTGGAGCACGGCCGACGCGGTGATCACCTTGAAGGTCGACCCGGGGGGATCGAGCAGCCCGTACGCCCCGGCGATCGGATCCCCGGGTGCACAGGCCGCCTGGACGGCGGTGGGCGGGCAGGCGTAGATGTTCCACGCCGTGGTCTCCTTGGTCAGATCCTCCGAGACCAGCGGATTGGGATCGAAGGTGGGATTGGAATACATCGCCTCGATGGCCCCGGTGGCCGGGTTGAGGACCACGGCCGCCGCTCCGAGAACACCCGGCGCATGCTGGTCGAGCGCCGCGGCCACCTGGGTCTGCAGCTTGGTCCCGATGGTCAGGGTCACGTCGTCCTGGACCGTCCGGTTGACCAGCAGGTCGCGCAGGGTCTTGGCCGGGCGGGTATGCGGGGTGAGGTAGCTGTTGTACTCCGCTTCGACCCCCCGGAAGTTGCCGTAACGGATGGAGTCGAATCCGATGATCTGGGCGAAGAGCGTGGCCGTGTAGGGGTCGTACACCCGCTGGTACTTGTAGATGCTGTTAGGAGCGGCCAGGGTCGAATAGGCCAAGGGCACACCGTCGGCGGAGATGATCTTTCCGCGGGACTGGCTCCGCTCGACGGCCAGCACCCGGGGGTTGCTCGGGTTGTTGGCCAACGAGTTGGCCTTGAGGATCTGGATGTTGTTGAGCTGGATGAACAGGGCCACGAAGCACAGCACCATGAAGATGCCGAGTCGTCGGATCCGGCGTTCCATCAGGGTGCCGCCGCGGTGGTCGTGGTCGTGGCTCCCGGGACGGCCGTGGTGGTCGGGGCCGTGGTGGCCGAGCTCGCCGAGGGGGAACAGAACGACGAGCTGGGATTGGTCTCGCAGCTCTTGGTCGCCTCCAGATTCCGCACGTAGTTGGCCGCGCTGGCCACCGACGACTCTTCGACGCCGGCGTGGAGTTGATCGAGGTAGGTGGCGGGAACGTCAGCGGTGGTGGCGCCGGTGCGCTGCACCTCCACCGGGTTGTACCAGAGGAAGCCGCCGATGCGCCCCTGGTAGATGACCAGCTCGTTGTGGTCGACGCCGACGAAATAGGAGTTGGTGTCGTACCACCGAACGGCATACCAGGCACCGGCCAACACGCCCCCGAGCAGGATCACGAACAGGAGCGTGCGGTAGGTGATCAGCCGGCGGCCCCGGGCGATCCGACGTTCCCGTCGCTTGGCCCGACGTCGCTCCCGCCGGCTGGGGGGCTTCTGTTCAGGCACCGCCGACGGGTAGAGCTCCGCAGGCCCAACGTCATCCTCGGACACGTCGGGCACCACGGTGAAGTCCGAGTTGACGGCGGCGATCACCGGGCTCGCGTCCATGTCGTCGCCCACGACGACGTCGACCACCACGACTGTGATGTTGTCGCTCCCCCCGTGGGTCCGGGCCGCCTGGACCAAGAGGTCGGCGGCGCGGCCCGGGTCGTTCACCGACGAGAGGACCTCACTGATCTGGCTCAGTTCGAGCTCATTGGTCAGTCCGTCACTGCACAGGAGGAACCGATCGCCCCGCATGGGTTGGATCCGCCAGAGATCCACCGCCACGTCCGAAGACACCCCGAGAGCCCGGGTCAGAATGTGGCGGTGAGGGTGCACCGCCGCCTCGGCGGTGGTGAGCTCGCCCGAGCGCACCATCTCCTCGGCCAGGCTGTGGTCCGTGGTGATCTGGCTGAGCTCGCCGTCGTGAAAGCGGTAGGAGCGGGAGTCACCCACGTTGACCAGGGCCAACACATCCTGGCCGCCCTCGTTGACGAGCCCCACAGCGGTCAGCGTCGTCCCCATGCCCCGCAGCTCAGGGTTCTCCTGGCTGTGCTGCCAGACCACCGCGTTGGCCTCGGTCACGGCCTGAGAGAGTCCGGCACCCGTGGGTTGTCTCCCGAAGGCCACGGCCAGGGCGTCGACGGCCAATCGGGCCGCCACCTCACCACCGGCGTGGCCGCCCATGCCGTCGGCCACCGCGAACAAGGTCGGGGTCTCGACGGCCAGGTCCTGATTGACCGAGCGGACCAGGCCGGTGTCGGTGGCGGATCCTGAGCGCAGGAGGGTCATCTCACCGACCTACTTCGAAGACGGTGCCCCCGACCTGGAGGAGGTCACCTTTCTCCAGACGGGTCCGCTCGTTGATCCGGACGGTGTTGACCCAGGTTCCGTTGGTGGATCCGAGGTCCTCGGCCCACAGATCGCCGTCGAGGCGGAACAGTCGGGCGTGGAGGTTGGACGAGTACGTGTCGTAGTCGATGGGCACACCACAGCCGGCGGCACGTCCCACGGTCACCTCGTCGCCGATGTCATAGATCCGCCCGGCCTGGTCCTCAGGTCGGATCACATGGAGGCGCAATAGTTTGCCCTTCCGACCCTTGGCCCCGGCGACGACCGGTTCGTTGGCATCCTTGCGGCGGCGGCGGCGCTTCAGGGGGCGGACCTCGACCCACACGGCGCGGATCACCCACATGAAGAACAGCCACAACAAGAGGATCACCCCGTACTCGAGGGCACGGAGGACGGGCGTGTTGTCAGTAGGTCCAGGCAGAGAGACCAGTAGGAGATGCATGTGCGCCTAGAGGCCGTCCGTCACGAGGTCTCGAACCGAAGGACCGTCGTCCCGATCACGATTTGATCACCGTCGGACAGCTTGCGCTCCCGGACCGTGGCCCCGTTCACCTTGGTGCCGTTGGTGGAGTTGAGGTCGACCAGGACGCAGTCGTTCCCGACCCTGCGGATCTCGGCGTGGCGCCGGCTGGCGTTGGGGTCGGTGACCATGACGGCACTCTCGGGAAGCCGGCCGATGGTGAGCGGCTCAGGCCCCAGGACCACCCGGGATCCATCGGCCAGCACGACCGAGGCCGTGGGCAGCCCCGACGGACCTTCCTCGACCTCGGAGACCACCGAGAACCGGCCCCGGCGCTGGCGGGTGTCCTCCATGACCGTGACGGTGACCGGGCCGACGAAGACGTAGTCCTCGGTCCGGGCGTGCTCGCGTGCCGCCTCCTCCAGTTCCCTGACGAGTGCCTCGAGGAAGCTCTCGAACCGGTCGAAGTCGTTGGTTGACAGGTACACGGTGAAGGCGTTGGGCGCGATGAGTCCATGTACCCCCAGGCGGCGCTGAAGGTCCATCTCCCTGGTCACGCGGCGACCGATCTCCACAGGGTGGAGTTCGCCCCGGAAGGCCTTGGAGAGGGTGCCGTCTACCAAGCGCTCGAGGCGCCCTTCGAACTTTTGGAGTCCCATGCTGGCGTCAGCCTACCGGGGGGCACCCCTGAATTGGGGGTAGGGCAGGCCCCGGTGGCCTGCGGCGGGCTCGGACCCACCCGCTGAGCGGTGCGGGTCCTCGTTGGATGGGAGCGTGAACGACAGGTTTCCATCATCGGGTAGCCTCAACGGGTCGCTCGGGCGAGTGGCGGAATTGGCAGACGCGCAGGATTCAGGTTCCTGTGTCCGAAAGGATGTGGGGGTTCAAGTCCCCCCTCGCCCACTCACTCACTCACTCATTTCGTGATTTGAGCCCGTAGTAGATCGATCTCGTACGGCTCACGTCACGGCCCTTGGTCAGAATCTGCGGTCTTCGGGGCTCGGATCATGTCCGCAACGATCTGTTCGGCCTCAATCCGCTGAACACCTATGTCTACGCGCAGAAGCTTCCAAACGAGCACGTCAGTAACCGCAATGATGCCGATTAGCCGGCGCTCTCGCCGCCTTCCCCTCAGGCCATGGAGGAGCGGTTCAAAGGTCCCTTCGGCCCACCTTCGGTGGTAGTCGCGACCAACGTCCATTAGATGTCGTACGGCCGGCACTCGATCCTCCTGGGACAACATCCGAAGGATGGCTAGACCATGAGCCTCATAGTGCGCAAAGAGAATTCGGACTGCCCCGGGAACATCCCCCACTCGAGCAGCGTCACGAGCAGCACTCTCCTGCCTTCCCCACCACTTATACGCTTCGGTAAGGAGCTGGTCTTTGCTCCCAACTCGTTGGTAGAGGGTTTGCACGGTGACTCCAGCATCACTGGCGATGTCTTGCAGACGCACCTCTTCGTAGGGCCGTGAGCTGAAATGCTCCCATGCCGCTGCCAGCAGACGCTCGCCTGTTGCCGCGGCTGCGTCGGCTCGCGCGGTCATTTGATAGGAACGCTTGTGGGGTTTCTTGGTCGGCAATTTCTCCGAAACGTCCTCTTGACACTTTGGATTGAATGTACTTAAGGTGAATATACCATGCGAGTGCTGCAAACCCTTCTGGCCTTTAGCGGTAACGCCCCGCCTCAACTCGCAGTGACCCGATCCCTAGTCGAGAGAGGTCATGAGGTTCGCGTAGTGGCCCACCGTGCCGGCCGGGAGCGAGTGGAGCGAACGGGCGCCACCATGATCGAAATCGAGGGGTCGACCGCCGACCTTGACCTGACTCGAGCCGAATCCGATCCGGTCCGAGATTGGGCGGCCAAAACGTCCTTGGGTGCGGCAGTTCGACTGCGGGACGGGGGAATGATCAAGCCGCTTCCAGAAGGTACTCGGCAGTATGCAGCTCTCTTGCGAGATTGGCCGGCTGATGTGGTGGTATTCGACTGGCTCTTTCTCGGGGCCGCGGTGGCCGCCGAGTCTGCGGGAACGCCCGCGGCTGCGCTGGTGCATTGCCCCTATCCGTTGCCCATTTCCGGTGCACCGCCATTGTTCAGCGGCATGAAACCGATGGCTGGTGCCATAGGAGCTCTCCGTGACCGGGCCGTCAATGGATTCTTCAAACGTTTCTCGGCCGTTGGATTGCCTCAGCTCAATCGGGCCCGAGATGAATGTGGGCTCGAACCGCTGAGCGCCTGGGAAGACCAGCTACGTTCCGTTGCTGGCATTTATGTCATGACGGCGCCAGAGCTCGACTTTGCCGGTGCCCTCGCGTTGCCGGCAAACGTGCACTATGTCGGGCCAGCATTCGAACACCACAGCGATCAGTGGACTTCTCCTTGGCCGTCGGAGAACACCGATCCCTTGATTCTGGTCAGCTTCTCGACCAGCTATATGAACCAGGATGCCCTCGTACAACGCGTTCTCGATGCTGTCGATGGGCTGAAGGCCAGGGTCCTGTTTACTACCGGTCCCGCCGTTGACGGATCCCAGCTTCGAATTCCCGCAAATACCCGCTTGGAAGTGTTTGTGCCTCACAGAGCCGTCTTGCCCAAGGTCGACCTTGTCATTACCCACGCCGGCTGGCAGACAGTCAATGCGGCGCTGTCATGTGGTGTACCGCTCGTGTGCATCCCTGACGGTCGCGATCAGCCGGACAACGCTATTCGAGTCGTGTCCGTCGGTGCCGGTGTTCGCATCAATAAGAAAGCATCGAGTAGCAAGATTCGGCGGGTAGTGAGGCAAGCACTCCAAGACCCGAGCCTGAAACGCAACGCAGAGCTCATGGCAACTGCTCTTTCACGGATGGACGGAGCTTCGACGACTGCCGAAGCACTGGAGGTATTGGTGACATCGGGGGATAGCGCCAGCTTCATCGCAACCCTGAAACTCACCCTTTGAAATTGGTGAAGAAATGATGGTGGCGAAAGGACAGTCGGCAACCTCTGACTAAGAGATAGCAACATCCGCTGTTGACCCATAAGGCAGAAGCATTCGCGTATTCGCGATCAATCGAGCTGGCATGCCCTCAGGCAAGCGTTGCGTATGGCGGGCGCTGTGGTGGTCTCTGCTCCGCAGCTTGGGCCGGGAAATCAACGGCTCGATGACCGGTGCATGCCGGTGGAGAGGTCAGTCCAGAGGAGCTCGACACGGGTTTCGTCCCGTGCCAGGGAAATCGGGAAAGGAATCGGACCTATGGAGCTGAGGTCGAAGGTGGCTCGTCATCAGGCTGGAGGTTTCGTACGGGCACTCAGGATTGCTCTGCCGGCATTGATGGTTGCGGTTGTGTTGGCTGGCTGGAGCTCGCCTGGTCACTCGTCAGCGAGCCAGACCACGCAGACCACCACGAGCTCCGACACGCTGCAGAAGGTCACGTCAACCTTGGACGGGAAGCGTTCGATCCCCTTGCGGACTCACTGGATTGCGACAGCTCATCCCGCCGGAGCGATCGTCACCCAGGTCGACTTCCTCATCGATAGACACTTGGCCTGGACCGAAATGAACTCGCCGTACGTCTTCGGCAGCGATGACGACGGAACCAACCTCGGGTTCCTGATCACGACCTGGCTGAGGCCGGGGCGTCATTCCTTTACGGTGCGCGCGATCGGCGAGTCGGGCCGTGTCGTGTCGGACACCGTGACCGCCCGCGTCACGGCTGCGCCACAGCCGCCGACGGCTCTCCAGGGCACGTGGACCCGAACCATGACCCAGCAGGACATCACAAATGCTGGCCTGACGCTGGGTCCTCCAACAGGTCGTTGGCAACTGGTCTTCGACCGGGTCGGGGCCTGGGAACTCGACCCGTTGGGGACAGGGCTCGGCACCCAGTATGCGGTCACCGGAAACACGATCAACGCATACGCGCCGATTCAAGAGGCGCCGTGTTGCTCCAGCGGGAGCGGTGGGATCGTCCGATACGGCCATCACGGCCTGGGTGGGGTTGATTGCAATCCCTCTGGCCCGTTCGGCTCCTACAGTTGGTCGGTCCACGCCGACACCCTGACGCTTACTCCGATCGTCAAAGGCTGCCCGAGCCAAGAAGCGATCTGGGCCGGAGTATGGACCCTTCAGAGCCCAAGGCCTCCACCGGCCTAATGTGCCGTTGGAACCGATTCCTCCGAACCTGAGTTGTGGGGCACTCGAACCTTCAACTTGGTGCCAGAATTCCTGTCGAAGTCCAACGTCAGCTGGCGGAGCAGCGTTCCGCCCAGAGTCACGATGCGAATGTCCAGATCGGCGACGTAGAGCCGAATCGCTGTTCCTTTGTGACGGCGGCCGATGGCAATAGGAGAGTCGGGCTGATGCGTACTCGACCCTCGGACCCGTCAGTGGCAGTGTTCGGGAGGTGGCGCTGCGCTCGTGTCCGTCGCTCCAAGTTCATCCGAGTACCCGGCTTGGAGCCGTGGCCATTGCGAGGTCGGACGACCACCTGGCCACTCCCACAGTGGCGACCACTCGGGAGCCCCGCCCAGGGTCCGGGTCGCATGGCCTCGTCGGGGCCAGTTCACGGGCGAATCCTCCCAGTCCTCCTGCCTGCCAAAGACGGTCAGGTCCATAAGCCCGTAGCTGTAGTCCAGCACCTCGGCACCACGGCGCTTGGTCCAGTAGGTCTCGAAGACCTGGGTGCCACTACGCAAATAGCACACCAGGTGGAAGAGGCCCAGTTCGCGATCGATGAGGAGCGTGTCCAGCGAGGATTGGGCCGAGTACCACGGCATGTCCCAGCCCATGAAGGCGCGGTAGCGAAGGCTCTCGTCGTACGACCTCTGCTCATCGCCAGGACCGTACGCGGTGTTCCGCCCCTGGCAGAGGACAGCGAAGGTGATGTCGCGGGAGTGCAAGTAGGCGAGCTCGCCCACATGGCTCATCACCCACGTACATCCCTCGCACTGCTCGGCTGCAGATCGGCCGGGCCACCACATGAAGTAGTAGGCAATGAGCTGACGCCGGCCTTCGAATGCGTCGAGCAACGTGACTCGGCCGTGCGGCCCGAGCAACGGGGTGTCTGCTGCAACCTCGACCATCGGCAGCCGGCGGCGAACGGCGGCGACGGCATCCCCCTCTCGGGTGTGCGCCTTTTCCCTCACCCGCAGGGCTTCCAGTTGCTCGTGGAAGGTCGAGCGGTCGACCACCGTCGGAAGAGGTCCGCTGTCACCCTGGTCCATCGGCATCACGGCCTATTGCCTCCTATTGCCTGTGGGTTCGTACCCCCAAGGTAGTGGAGTGCCCAAAGCTTGGTATGTCTGCTCCTCCAGGAAGGCGAGGACCGTGGCGACGGCCATCGAGAGGGGCATGCATCGGACCCGGTGCACGTCCGTCGGATGTACGAGACTTGAGGGATGTCAATGACTCTCCCTGACCATAAGTGACAACGACCTCTGACAAGCCGACGGTCCTCATCATCGGTGCCTCTCGCGGCTTGGGCCTCGCGATGGCGCAGGAGTACCTCGATCGAGGTTCGGAGGTCGTAGCGACCCTCCGAAATTTGGATCACACTGCGCTTCACGAGTTGGCGGAATCTGCGGGCGGGCGCCTCGAGATCGAACACCTCGACATCAACGTTCCCGAACAACTGGACGCTCTGCGCGAGCGGCTCGCTGCTCGGAAGTTCGACCTCCTCTTCGTCAACGCTGGCGTCGCCAACCAGCACGGGGCGACCACCGCAGACATCTCGACCGATGAGTTCACCCGGCTGATGGTGACCAACGCGCTGAGCCCGATGCGGGTCGTCGAAGCCCTCGGTGATCTCGTCCAGTCAGACGGCACCATTGGGGTCATGTCCTCAGGTCAGGGCAGTGTCGCTAATAACGAGAGCGGGGGCTTCGAAATCTACCGAGCGAGCAAGTCAGCCCTCAACCAACTCATGCGTAGCTACGCCGCTCGGCACCGCGGTGAGAGCCGGACCCTGCTCCTGATGGCACCGGGCTGGGTCAAGACCGCGCTCGGCGGCCCTGCTGCTCGCCTCACGATCGACGAGAGCATCCCCAGCCTTGTCAGGGTCATCGAAGAACAGCGCGGTCGCGTCGGTCTTCAGTATCTCGACTACCAGGGCAACACCGTCGCCTGGTGAGGACTCTCGCATACGTCGGGAACGCATACCCTGCGAACGACGGCGCCCCGTCCGGCAATCGGCGGCACCGTACTATGGCGATCTGGTGTGTCAATTTAGGTTGACATAGCAAAATGTCAGTCTAAACTGACGGCTATGGACATCGGAGCAATCAGCCTGAATCTCTCGTCGAATGACCCGGCGGTTGGGCTTCGCGCTTCGTTGGCGCTCCATCGCCTGGCGGAGAGGGTCGAAGCGAACCAAGTCGCCTCGGCCCGAGAGAAAGGCTGGTCCTGGCAGCAGATCGGAGACGCTTTGGGCGTCACCCGCCAATCTGTGCACACCAAATACAACAAGGAGCCATCATGACCACCGAATCTGTTGCGCCTGAGGTGCTTCACGTCTGGGCCTTCTACTTGCGTGCCAGTGAGGAGGCTCGTCGGCGAGGAGATCGCCGGACGGGCACCGAACATCTCTTGCTCTCCCTGTTGGACGAACCCTCGATCGAAGTCCTGTTGGGTGTGAGTCTGCAGCAAGCTCGCCAGGCCCTTGAGACACTCGATTCCAAAGCCCTGGGCAGCCTAGGTCTGGGGTCCGGTGCCGACGCTCCTCCAATCCCGATGCGTGCCGTGCCGAGAAAGCCGAGGATCAGAGACATCGCGCAAAAAGATCGCCTCCGAGTGACGCCCGCAGCAAAGAAAGTGCTTGAGGACGCGGTCAAGCCCAACCGTCGCAAGACTCAGGTCACGGCTCAGCAGGTGCTTGCTCAGATCCTCGCTCTCCAGCCACCAGATCCTGTGGCGGAACTACTGGAGAGTCTCGACGTGAACACGTGGGATGTTCGGAGTCGATTGGATGCGATCAATCCTGTTGGCGGCGTCTCTTGCAGATGAGGTCACGTTGACAGGCGGTCGATCTCCACTAAGCCGATCTCCACTAAGCGGAGTGGGCCGCTACCCAGCGTGGGAAGTCACTGCCATATTTTTGCCGTCGGAACGACCGAACCAGGGGGTTTTTAGAGCTCGGTTAGGAGCCATCGACATGCTCCGACCTTCTCGCATCGAACATCCTGATTTCAGTTCCGACGAGGGGCCCACTTCCATCGCCGTACGGTGACGATTGCTCCGGCCACTCCCCATAGGGCGACGACCAAGAGGTCGTGCCACGCCCAGGGTGACGCCCCCTTCTCGATGTCGAAGGGGGCAAAGACGGCCGAGATGAAGTGGTGGACCGGAAAGTAGGAGGAGAACTGGGCCAGACCCGATCCGGGCTTGAGTGGAAACCACAGTCCGGACAGAAACAGCAGCACGAAGAATACGATGCTAACGATCGGGCCAGCAGCATCCTGATTCGGGACCAGCGTGCTCATGCCCAGACCGAGTGCGCTGAAACTAACCATCCCGACGACAACGGCTACGACGAAGGCACCCAGCTCGCTCGGCGGATGGACGCCGAATCCGACGCGGCCCACGGCGAGGAGGACTACGACCTGAATAGCGGCGATGATCATGGAGCTGAGGATGATGGCGGTCAGGAGGGCCCAGGTGGGGAGCGGGCTGAGCCGGAGGCGCTTGAGCAAGCCCATCTCGCGGCGGTTGACAACGGTGATGGCCAGGATATTGAAGCAGGCGGCCATCACCCCGTAGGCCACGAAACCCGGCACGTAGTACTGGACCAGTTTGATGTTGCCGTAGTAGGCGATCCTCGAGTTTCCAGCCGAGGCGCCTAGGAGTACGAGGAACACGAGGGAGAACCCGATGGTGAACGCCGCACCGATCGGGTTGAGCCAGAAGGACAGTTGCTCGTAACGGACTTGGCGCCCCACCAGCTTGAGGTCGCTCAGCCCTTCGAAGCCTCCAATGGTCGGGATAGAACTAGTCGGGACGGAACTCACTGATCCTCCCTCGTCAATCGAAGATAGACATCCTCCAGGGTGACCCTGGCCACAGAGAGTCCCGGTAGCCGAACCCGTCGCTCGAGTGCCCATCCACTGAGCGCGTGTACGACCGGTAGTTCATCTTCCGTGCGGATCTCCACTATTCCTTCGACCACCGTGCCGGGCGCCACCGGAAGCTCACCCACGTCCACCCCGTCGGGCAGGCCGAAGCGGATGGTCACCATGCCCGAATCGCGTCCACCCAGCGAAGAAGGGGTGCCCGTAGCCACGATGTTGGCTTTGGCGAGCACCGCCACCCGGTCGGCCAAGGCCTCGACCTCGTCCATGTAGTGGGTGGTCAACAGCACTGTGGTTCCCTCAGTAGCAAGTTTGCGAATGAGCTCCCAGGTAGCGCGTCGGCCTGACGGATCCAACCCCGTCGTGGGCTCGTCGAGAAAGAGCAACTCGGGATTGCCCACGATGCCGAGGCCGACATCCAGGCGCCGTTGCTGACCCCCCGAAAGGGTCTTCACCCTGGCATCAGACTTCTCGGTCAGCCCAACCAGATCGATGACCTCCTCGACCGGACGGGGCGATGGGTAGTACCCGGCGTTGCGGGACAAGACCTGGCGGACGGAGTAGAAGGGTTCGACCGCCAGCTCCTGGAGGACGACCCCAATCCTGGACCGGAGCCATCGCTGGGTCTTGGTATCGGATGGGTCTACTCCGAGCGTCTCCACTTGACCTGAGGTGCGGTTGCGGAAGCCTTCGAGTATCTCAATGGTGGTGGTCTTACCGGCACCATTCGGACCCAGAAGTGCAAACACCTCACCCCGCTCCACCTCGAACGTGACATCACCCACGGCCACATTGTCGCCGTAACTCTTAGCAAGATGGCGCACGCTTATCGCCGTCACGGGCATTCTCCCCATGCTTTACCAGTTGTCACGCCGGATGTTTGCGCGGAATCGGCAAGGAGCTCAGAACGAGGCATTACCGACGAGCTCGGTGCAGGCGAGCGCGCCCCGGGATATTGACAACACAAGCAAGCCTCCGACGTACTGGGGCACCCATTAAGCATGGGTATGTATTTAGACCTGGGGGCGACTGCTGTGGCCATCTGACTCCTGGTGCCAGGGCGGCGACAGCGGTCGATCAACCGATTGTCGTTCCGGCTTGCACATTCCATATAAGCCAGATCCACCGGGAGTACCTGCGAATCCGTCGGCATCATCACTCTCCACCCGCATTGCTGCCCAGTGTTGAACGCTCTCGCCCAGAACTCCCAGCAGCGTACGTGGCGATGATTACGCCTGTCGTGGTTGCAGTGCTCTCAACCAGATTGAGATCCATACACTCGTGGCCTGGTTCGAATAGGCGTTGACCGGAGCCGAGAACTATCGGATGGATCAGGAGCAGGTACTCATCGATGAGCCCGTGTGGTAACAGGGAACGGATCAGTTCACCACTGCCCATGATGACTAGGTCGCCGGTTCCACTCTCCTTGACGTCGGCGACCGCTGAGGGAATGTCACCATGCAACAGCGACGAATTCGGCCAGTCGAGCTTCGTTGCTGGGTTCGAGGACACCACGAATTTTTGGGCTCCCATCAGAGCATCCTTGTTCGGACCTCCCCGGGTATCCCAAGCTGACAGCATGTCTTCGTAGCTCAGTCGACCAAGGAGCAATCCGCCGTCTGGTTGGCCCATCCGCCGGCCGAGCGCGTCGCCCATCACCTCGTCGGCGCCTGACACGGCCCATCCCCCGTGAGTGAAGTCCCCTCGAGGGTCCTCATCTGATCGGGCAGGAGCCTGCATGACTCCGTCGAGCGTGACGTGGTTGATCACAACGAGTCGCATACATATCCCTCTCTTGCGTTCGGATTGGGCCGCCTCGCCTGCACATGGGTCAGCATCAAGCGGTTTCCCATCTGCAGGACGCCCTGATCACCAGGTCTCGTCCTGCGCAGATTGCTGACTGGCGCTCTTTGAGCCTGACGCCTGGAACTAGTACTAGACAGTACCGTACCACTATCGGTACGGTACTGTCTAGTACCATCTTCTCAGGAGGTAGCGAATGTGAGCAGCGCCAGTCCGACCACCGATGGATCCCAACCGCCGGCCAACCTGAGGCGCGAGGCGGTTCTCCGCGCCGCCACCACGGTCTTCCTTCGCAACGGCTATGTAGGGACGAGCGTGGATGAAATTGCTGCTCTCGCCGCTGTCTCGAAACAAACCGTCTACAAGCACTTCATCGACAAGGAGCACCTCTTCACCGAGCTCGTCAACTCCACGGTGAGAGAGATCAGCGACTCCATGCACTACGTAGCGCTCAACCTCGGTGAGAGCAATAGTGTCGAAGACGATCTCTATCTCCTGGCACGTCGGACGCTCGCAGGCGTGATGCAACCCCCCGTACTGCAAATGCGCCGCCTGGTGATCGGCGAGGCAACTCGCTTTCCCGAACTCGGTCGCACGTTCTACGAGCTTGGCCCTGGCCGCTTCATTGAAACCGTTGCCATGGCCTTCGCCCAACTTGGGGAGCGAGGCCTTTTGCAATTGGATGACGCCCTGCTCGCCGCTGAGCATTTCAACTGGCTGGTCATGGCCATTCCCCTCAACCGGGCAATGTTTTTCGGCGACGCTGGCGCGCCGGGCGAATCTGACCTCGACCAATACGCTGCGGCCGGCGTCAAGGTGTTTCTCGCCGCCTACGGCCCACAGGTCGACCGAGTCGAGGGCCACCACCCGTGAGCGGTGTCCGACCGTAGACGACCTAATGGACTGGAACGTCCCGTCAGTCGAGGCGAGGCTTTCCCCGCGCCACTTGCCGCTGAGCACTTCTCTGACCAGGGATTCCAGGCCTATGACTAGACCGTGCCCCGGCAGGTTGGTGAGGTGAACGGCCGTGGCTGAAGGGGTGTCGTGCCTCTAGCACTGAATGTGAATATCTACCGTGCAGTTCAGCTCTTCTGCTGGGCTGCGTGTCGGTGATGACGGACGTGGCTCTAACACTGATTGGCTGTAGGACCTTGACCGCCCAGGTTCACGCTGAGCGTGTCCCGACACGTCCTGCCGACTCTTCCTGGACCGAAACCGACCACGTCCCTCCGGCAAAGGAATGAACGCGTGACAATGTCGCCGGGCGGCTGTTCCATGAGCTTGAAGCACCTCAAAATTGCGCCTGACGCGTTATAGGAGCGTCCCATTAGGTCGCCACGGTTTCCTCCGGGCTCCTGTCACGACCATTGAGAATGGAGGTGGAGGAATGATCCTCGTTGGCGTGGACTGGGCGGAGGCCCACCACGACGTCTGTGCTCTAAACGAGGAGGGACAGGTGCTTGGGAAGTGACGGGTTGCCGACGGCGTATCCGGCCTCGCTGATCCGCACAGCCGCGTGAAGAATCCTCTCAACCACAAGTAGCTCCTGGGCCCTTTCCAGTCAGCGTCGTGTCGGGCCCGTTTGCTTGATTCGTCGTCGGGTAAAGACGAGACATGAAGATCGGGTACACGATGATGTGCGAGCAGTCGGGCCCGAAGGACCTGGTCCGAGACCTGGTACTGGCCGAGGAGGCCGGGTTTGACTACTCGGTGATCTCCGACCACTACTTCCCCTGGCTAGATGAACAGGGACATGCCCCCTATGCCTGGTCTGTGCTTGGCGCAGCAGCCCAGGCCACATCGACCATCCCGCTCATGACCTACGTGACCTGCCCGATACGGCGCTATCACCCTGTGGTCGTGGCCCAGAAGGCGGCCACCGTCCAGCTGTTGTCCGATGGACGATTCACCCTTGGCCTGGGTGCGGGTGAGAACCTCAACGAACATGTCGTCGGGGGCGGCTGGCCGAGTGCCGACACCCGGCACGAGATGCTGGTGGAGGCGGTGCAGATCATCCGGCACCTATTCGAGGGCGGCTACGTTCGGCACCATGGTCGCCACTTCGACTTCGATTCGGCCAAGCTTTGGGACCTCCCCGAGCAGGCGCCACCCATCGGGATCGCCGTGTCCGGCGACCAGTCGACGTCAATCGCCGGAAAGTTGGCCGACCTGGTCATCGCCGTGGAGCCCAAGGCGGAGCTGCTGGCCGCGTTCGACGAAAACGGGGGTAGAGGCAAGCCGTCCTACGGGCAGATGCCGCTGAGCTTCGACCAGCATGAAAAGGCGGCCCGCCGGCGGGCCCATGAGCAATTCCGGTGGTTCGCCGGCGGCTGGAAAGTCAACGCCGAGCTCCCGGGCACGGCCGGCTTCGCCGCCGCCTCACAATCGATCACCGAGGAGCAAGTGGCCGAACAGATTCCCTGCGGATCCGATGTGGACCTGCACCTTGAGGCCATCGCCAAGTTCGCCGATGCTGGCTTCACCCATGTGGCACTGCTACAGGTGGGGGGCGAGCACCAGACCGATTTCATCAGCTGGGCTGCCGAGGAGCTTCTGCCTGGGGCCCGGAAGCTATAGCCGGGTATTCCTTCTCATTCCACCCCCGAGCCGGTCGGTGACCAGTGAAGGCGTCGTGTCTAACTCTCCAGCTACGGCCCAGCGCACAGGTCGGAGCCGTCCCGCACCTCCATCAGGGCCGAAACCCGTCGGTTAGCGAGGGTGTTGTGACGCTCCCTATCCCGAGGTGAGCATATGTCGATGTCGTTCAGCAAACTCGCCATCCTCCAACGGAAGGACATGTGAAGAGATTTGGTGTCGCAGGGCCGAGTCCAATCCTGGTCACTTCTTCCTCGACTTCATTCCGATACTCGGAAATCGTTTCTTCACGGCTGCCTTCACCTTCTTTTGTTGCGCTGGAGTGCCATTTTGTGCCACTCGCGCCAGTGCATTTCGGGCGTGCGCCTTGTCGGGGATCGGATATTTACGCTTACCGGGCAGAGCAAACTGCTTCTTACTCAGCTTTTTGCGTTGCTGGGTTGTTAGGTCCTTAGCCACAGGCGATCCATACCCTCCCATCCGGCCATCAACCCCCCGACGAGCTCATTCAGAACGTGGAGTTGGTTCCTCCTGACCTGCCACACACCTCGAACCGGGCCGGTTGGCCGACCCCCAACCGTGGGGGATCGTCGGGTCTTCGGGATGGCCTCACCGACGGCTCAAATTCTATGATGTTGCTTTGGGATTGTCTCGTAGAGGGTTTGGGGCAATGGCGTGTACTTGGGCTATTCGACATCGAAGCGGACGGACACACCTTGGTTTTGACCAAGCCCCAGCCGGACGTTCTCCGGATCTTTGTGATCATCGGTCTGACGGAGATGTTCTCACCTGCGCCGATCTGACCAGAGCAGGAATCCGCTCCGATCTTCGTCAGTGGTGAATGGGCTTCCCCCAGGCGGGTAAAGCTTGTGCAACACGAAGTAAAAGGGCGACCATGATGGTCTTAGGTGTGGTGTTGTTACTTATCGGCTTCATCGCCAAGACCCCAATCCTTTGGAGCATTGGAATCATCGTGCTGGTCATCGGCCTGATTGTCCTGCTCCTCGGGGCGATGGGTCGCGCTGTCGGAGGGCGTAAGCACTACTACTGAATCCGAGGACTGGAATGCGGTTCGAAAAGTGGATCCTAATTGCATGCGTAGGAGCATTGCTGGCCGGGACGCTCTACGCGATTTCGTAAGACACGCCTGAAGAAAGAGGTCACAGGCGGTAGTTGTTCCCGGGCCCAGTCGGGAAAACGGACAACTTTGCTAAAGGACGATTTGCTGGTAGAGGTTCGCTTGAGGTCGTTCTCGTCGAGAAGGTCCGCGACGCGTGAGCAGGTCTGGAAGCTGTCGGACATGGACCTGCAGTCTTATCAGCGGTGGTTCGACTACTCGCAAGCCCGGGACGACATGCGCTGCTACCGATACCGCCTGGGGCCATTGGTGGGTCGTCACCTCCGATGGCAAGAAGAGAGCGCGCCTGAACGTCATCTCTCACGTTCTGAGCGGAATACCCTATGAGCACCTCGAGCACGCGATGTCGAACTACCGGATCGTCAGGATCCGGGCGACTACCGGGAATCGAACACCCCGCTGCACTACATTCCAACGCCCTATTTGATCGATCGTTGGGCTGAACCTAACTCTCCAGCACCGGGACTGCCTCATTGCTCCACGGTGGTCAGCGGGTCGATGCCGCGCGCGATGGCCAACAAGTCGCCGACAGAGATATCCCGCGCCCGGCGCTGCTCAGCGGCCGTGAGGTTACCTTTGGGAACCAGAAGCCTCAGGCCACGTGGATGAATTCTGAACTCCAACGGAGTCGAGAGTTCCAGGGCTTCTCCGTCAATGCCAGCGAAGGTTCTTCCCGACCGGGACCGCACTTCGAAGGTGGTAGCGGTGAACTCGTGCCAATACCGGCTCCGGCGACGTTGGCCCAGGGCCGAGAGTGCGAAGATCTGGGCTGCCTCATTCCCAGATCTTGCTGAGATGGCCACGATCCCCAGTGTTCCGGTGTCTAACCGGCGTCGTTGGGATGCATCAAAGGTCGCGCCCAAGACATAGGGATTGTTGGATACCTGGATTAGAAAGGCGCCATCCACCGGGCTACCACTGGGCCCGGTGAACTGTAGGTCGAAGGGCTCCTGGGTTCGGCCCAACATCTCGGGCAACATCACCTTGGTGGTCTCCGATTTCGCCTCCCGGTATCCCTCCTGTTGCACGATGGTGGCATAGATGCCCAGGGAAACATTGTTGACGAACAGTCGATCGCCGACGGTGGCGTAGTCGATGCGGCGCTCGATGCCGTCGCGAAAGGCATTGAGGCTGAGACGAGGATCCTCCCGGTCGATGCCGAGATCCAGAGCGAAATGATTACGGGTTCCGGCCGAAACGCACACAAACGGCAGATCGTGTTCGATGGCAATGGAGGCAACGAGGGCCTGAGAGCCGTCCCCTCCGGCCATGCCGAGGCAGTCGGCGCCGCCTGCGATCGCATCCCGTGCCAGCTGCTCGAGGTCGAGGCCTTCTCCGAGCATGATCACCTCAACCCCAAACTCCTTCGCTAGCTCGGCCAGACCAAATCGCTCCACCTTTCCTCCGCCGGACCACGGATTGCAGATCAGGACCGGATGCCGAGGACGGTGAACGGATACCGGTCGCCGAATGTCGTGCTCGTGCAAGTCCCGCGCGAGAGCAGCTCTCCCCAAGCCGAGGGCCCCGGCCAGGAAGGCGGCCAGAACCACAAGACGGAGGAGTGGTCGATCGGAATGGGGAGTCGCCCAGGTAATCGCCAAGGCAATCAAAGTCACACCCACGATGCCCAAAACGATGCCTAGGGCCCGCCGGGGCATCCGCTCGGTCATTGCCGACCAGAGGCCACCAACCGCAACAGCCAGGCCCACAAGGGCAGCGACGAGGAACCCCAGATTGCGGATGGCGAACGCGAATATCGCCACGATCAGCACAAGGCTGCACCCGAGTGAGCAAACCGCCAGCCAGCGCTCGTGCCCGGCTACTTGACGCCTACCACCCGCCTCCGAGATCGCCGACGCGTCCATTCCACACCTCCCGCTGTTCAACCTATGGCACATGTACCCCCGTGGGTGGGTTCCGAGCCCTCAATTGGGATCTGAGGATCGGAACTCGCCATTCCGAGACGTCATTGATCGACCCGCAGTGCCGATACAGTTACGAAGTGCCATCGGATCCTCCGACGCACCGACCCGTCAAATGCGGTGTCATTCTCCTCATCGTTGCGTGGATCGGGCTCACAGGCATGTTGGTTGGCGTCGGCGAACTCGTCGCGCACTGGGGGGTGATCGAACAGTTCGATCGGCACGTCACCGCTTGGATCGTGGCTCATCGTTCCCATGTGCTGGACACAACGATGAAGATGATTACCTGGGCCGGCTCCTGGGTGGCGGTGGCGTTAACTGCAGTGATCGTTCTCGCCTTGGTGGCCATTCGGAAACTGCCTTTGGCCATTGCGATCCTGGCCGCGGCAGGCTGGGTAGGTGAGGTCACAGGCGTTAACCTCGCCAAGTCTCTCGTAGATCGTCAGCGACCACCTCGGGCACTCTGGCTGACTAAGGCCAATGGGGCTTCATTTCCATCGGGGCATGCGGCAAATGCGGTACTCGTATTCACGATCCTGGGATTTGTCTGGTGCCTTCTCGCCAATGCCCGAACCACCCGAGTGCTGGCCGTCATGGTGTCAGGACTCGGAATCCTCGTTGTGGGGTTCTCCAGGATCGAGCTAGGGGTTCACTGGATGACCGACGTGGTAGCCAGTTACTTGGTTGTTGCCGCCTGGATCTTCTGTATCAGCTTTCTGTTCTCCACCCGACTATCGATTCCGGTTTCCCAACCATCTCTGTCACGCCGACAAGAGGATCTGGGTGCGGAAGCTCTGAGATCACGGACGGTCCGGAGTACCCGGGAGGACAACGTCTGAGAGCCAGATCGATCATTGCCTGGCGTGCGATAGTGACGAAGTGACGGTCATTGTCCACATGTCCGACATTCACTTTGGCGCTCATTTGGGAGAGCTCGGCGAATCGCTGCTCTCCGACGTTGCCGCACAGCAGCCCGATGTCGTCGTCGTCTCGGGAGACCTCACCCAGCGGGCTCGCCGCACGCAATTTGAGCAGGCGCGGGCGTTTCTGAACCGCTTGCCCGGGCCGGTGCTCACAGTTGTGGGCAACCACGACCTGCCGCTCTTCAACTTACCAAGACGACTCATGTCACCCGCTCGCCGCTACGAGGAGTGCATCACCACCGATCTCGATCCTGTGCTGGCTATGCCCGGTCTCATCGTTGTTGGCCTCGACACCATGCCTGCTTGGCGCTGGAAGGCCGGGCACGTCTCACCTCGGCAAGTGGAAATCGTCCGCGACGCTTTTGAAAATGCTCCTACCAGCACCTGGCGGATCCTGGTGACGCATCACCCGGTCTTACCGGTAGAACTAGCGGGGCTCGTCGGCCGCACGCTCCTGGTTGGCGCGTGTGCTCAGACGGGTGCGGCGCTGTTGCTATCCGGTCACACCCATGTTCCGTCGATGGCCATAGTTTCCCTCGGGGACCCCGACATCCGGTCCGCCTTGGCAGTGGTATCGGGCACCACGATAAGTAGACGCACCCGAGGCGGGCCCAACGCGTACTGGGTACTTCGCCTGAACGGACAGATGGAAGCCGGATCCACACTCACCCTCGAGCTCCGGACATCAGAGGGAGTCTCGTGGTCGACCGGCCGCAAGGCGACCTTCGAATACACCACACAAGGCATGACACAGCAACATTGACACACTTCCTTCGAAGCAAGAGGGGCCGTGGTGAGCGGTTCTCTTACCGCCACCATTGAAAATTGCACGTCTGATACGAGGTCGGACTTCTCGGATCCTTGCAATGAGAGTCTCAAGCATTGCTGTTGGAATCGGCGACGGTCACCGTGACCTCGTTCCGGTGGACACCGTTTTACCCTGCAGATCGCTGAGTCACGGGATGATCCGACCATTCTCGACCGCATGCACGGCACCACCACCTGAGGCCGCTTGCGTCCATTGTGTCGAGACGAACGATCGGTTGAAGTACGTCGGCGTCCCCACAGAGGGGCATGAACGTCCAGCCCGAAGGTCATTGGGGGCGGAGCTGACTCGGGTGCCAACATCAGCCTTCCGCCATAACCCGGTCCCGACCGCCGTAGACGGCCAGGCGTAGATCACGAGAGCGGCAATGAAGATGCACAAAGCCCCACACCGGGTAGTAAGGCATCCACCAGATCGAGCTGACCCCAGCAATAACCGCGGCGGCCATGCCCACCCAGTGAGCGATTCCAGATTCGCCCACCACCAGGAAGCCACAGATGATCAAGATCGCCGCGATGGCAAGGTCCACCCAGCCATACGTCTTGAGATTGTGACAGAAGATGGCGGCCCCCAGATTTGACGGTAAGACGCCGTGATAGCGGAAGGCCCAGATGGTATCCAAGACCTTCATGATCCCCCCAAATCAGGATGATCCCCGCAAAGAGAACCCAACCATCGCCTCGAGGCTCGATGACACATACCTCATTTCGTTACACACGCCGTTTCAAGGTGCGACCATTCGGTCCAAGGCTCAGTTGCACCGAACCGCTAGAAAATACAAGGGACTTGCGGCCTTTCCGTCAAAGCACAGTTGACTATGGCCCGTGCTTTCACAACTGCCTCTTTGACCCCGTCCTGCACGCTGCACTTCATCGTTCGACTAGCCCTCAGGTTCAACGCTTGGGGTTTGGTCGAAGGCACCAATAGCGGACTCAATGGTGGGAAAGAAGTACTTTGGATCAATCGTCCGACGTCAGTTCGTATCGCTCGATCTTCGCCTCACCGGATCTTCATCTCATCAAACACTAGGGAGATCCCTCGGCTGTTGAGTCCCCCATCGAGGTCCTCGAGCATGACTGCTGCCGGCTATCAACATCGGTAATGGGTCAAGGGTCATTCAGGCTGGCGTCGACGGCGATGGCGATGAGAGCGGCCGGCAGGCTCGACCCGGCTCCTACTAGCGCAGAACGCGTTTGCATTCCTCGAACGAGGTCTGGCCAGTCAGCATCTTGGCAAATGCATCCTGCAACAGCGTCACCATTCCGCCGACAGATGCCGCCCTCGCGATCTCATGGGCGGGGGCCCGCTCCAAGACGAGCGACTTCAACTGATCATCCATGACCAGCACCTCGTGGACGGCCATGCGCCCCAGATAGCCGCGATGACCGCAGTGGGCGCAACCGGCGGCCCGATATAAGGGGACCTCCGGCGTCGATTCATCGATGAGCGCCATCGATACCAGCTCCAGTCGCTCTTCGGGACTTGCGGGGGTGGCAAACCTGCAGCGGTCACACAGCTTCCGGAGCAGCCGCTGAGCCACGACGCACTCCAGTGAGGACGTCACCAGATACGGCTCGAGACCCATCTCGATGAGCCTGGTGGTGCTGGACGCCGCATCGTTTGCGTGCAGTGTCGAAAGCACCAGATGGCCGGTCAATGCAGACTCGGCCGAGATACGCGCCGTCACGAGGTCGCGGATCTCGCCGATCAGGATGGTGTCGGGGTCCGACCGGAGCGCTGCCCGAAGGCCCGCTGAGAATGTGTAGCCGACCTTCTCGTTCACCTGAGTCTGCTTGATACCGGCCACGCGGTACTCGATGGGGTCCTCGACGGTGATCGTGTTCCGGCTCGGATCGTTCAATTCGTTCACCGATGCGTAGAGGGTCGTGGTCTTGCCCGATCCGGTGGGGCCAGTGACGAGCACCATGCCCCACGCCCGCTGGTAGGAGTGCCGGTACCGTCGGAGGGCGTCGGGGGCGAAGCCGACTTTGTCGATCTCGAGCAGACCCTGGTCCCGCTGCAGGAGACGCAGCACGAGCGCTTCACCATTGATGGTTGGGAGGCTGGAGGCGCGGATGTCCACCGGCTGGCCGTGGGCGATCATCGAGACCCGGCCATCCTGCGGACGCCGGCGATCGGCGATGTCCATCCCGGTCATGATCTTGACGCGACTAATGATCCCTGCCCGCAACGATGCCGGGGCACTCGTTACATCGTGAAGTAGCCCATCGACACGGAACCGGATCCGAAGTCCGTCCTGGGTGGGCTCAAGATGGAGGTCCGAGGCCCGCTCGATCACGGCGCGCCGGAGCAACTGATTGACGAACGCAATGACGGGGCCCTCGGCATCGGAGATGTCAACGTCGGGAGGGACATCGATGTTGGATGCCCTCGTCGACTGGCCGTCGACCTCCTTGCCGACGTCGACATCATCTTCTTGCACGACCAGGTCCAGTGCCTGGAAACCCGACTCGACCGACTGGCGGAGTTGGTCGGAAGCCACCACCACCAGGTGCACCGGCGTCGACGTCATCATCATGAGGTCGTCGAGGGTCTGCATATCCCGGGGATCGGAGACGGCCACGACGACGGCCCCGTCCTCGTACCCCACCGGCAACACCATGTGGGACTGACAGAACACCTCGGGTAGTTCTCCGATCGCCGCAGGATCGGGTGGATCAAGGCTGAGATCCCGATAGGGAAGTCCGAACATCTCGGCCAGCGTGCCGGCCAGGTCGGCCTCGTAGAGAATGCCTTGTGCGACAAGGATCTCACCGAGCCGCTTACCGCTTCGACGCTGTTCCTCCAAGGCATTGTCGACGTCTTGCCCGGTCACCAGGCCTGACGCCACAAGATGGACGCCCAACGGAGTGTGCGGACCAAGGACTTGGGGGGCTTCCGCCTGACCGGTGGTCACCGTCATCGTCGCTGCCCCTCGCCCCCGCCGATCAGTGGCTCGAGACCAAGTACCGGGCACAGTGGCACCAATGTGGGAACGATGGTGGCGGACTCAAGGGAGTCGTCGATACACGCCACACACGATCGGTCGATCGTCACGACGGCGATCGGAAGAGGTCGCATGGAGCGGGGCCGGCGAAGAGTGGACGTGGGCTGACCTCAGATCGGATCAACAGCTTCGCCAGCTGGGCCGCCGGCGCGGACTACGGCAACGAATCTGCCGTATGGGAAGAACTGCACAGCTGTGGCATCGACACGATCGGGACCCGTCTTGAGGGGTGAGGCGGCAACTTTGCCTCGACCAGGGAGTATTCCCAGATGGTGGGGTGAGAAATCACGGTGAGTTGCTTCTCGCCGCCCGTCCTTTACCTGACACGTGCGATCCGTGGGGACCCGACCCCGAGCCACCACCGGCCGTCGTGCCCTCGCACGGCCAAGCCTGGGCCTCCAACCGTCTGTGTTCGAATCGGGCACATGCATCGCAGCCCTCGGGGCGGCTCCCGATCTCAGGCCGACGCAAGCGCCTCGGCATAGGAATCGAGATTCCATCCGTTCGGTGACCCGACTGCGTCTCGCATCGATTCCCAACCTCCGCCATGGCGCTCGAGGTGACGGTGCTCGAGAACAACCAGAGTGCGATGGTCGTCCAGTTCTGTGAACTCGACATGGACTTCACTCGCCTTGGCGAGATCAGGTTCGATCTGCCAGGCAAGGTTGATGCTCCAACTGAAGGCGACACGCCTCGGCGGGTCAAAGACGAGCACGGTCGCCCATCGGCTCTCTTCGCCGCTGACGCCTCGATCGATGATGTGACCCCCGACCCGGGGCTCGAAGACCATCTCTGCCACCGGTTCGCCGAGTAGGTGCTTGTCCTCGTCCCACCATGCGCCGATGTCGCGCGTGAAGAACGTGAATGCACGGTCGGCCGGCACATCGACGATGACCGAACGTCGAACCGTGGTGTTGGTTGCCTTCATGATCGATGCTCCTCGGGGTCGATGGGTGTCTCGGACATGGACGTTGCTTCGACCGCCACCTTGAACGCCGACAGCGATCTGTCCCAGAAGGAGTCGAAATACTCACGAACGCGTTGCAATCCAGCCTCATCGAGGCTGAACAGATGACGAGTGCCGACGCGAGACTCCTGGACCAGCCCGGCGAGTCGCAGGACCTTCAGATGCTGAGACACCGCCGGACGACTCACGGGGACCCGCAACGCAAGTTCGCCAACGGCCTGTGGACCCTCGGCGAGGAACTCGAAGACTCGGCGTCGAGTCGGATCGGCGAGAGCCGATAGAGCGTCAGTAACCACTAACCGTAAGTATCTACTTACTGATAGCGCCCGTCAAGGGCTTCCCCAGGTCGGCCATCTTCCTCAACCTCGTCATCTTGACGTCAGACTCGCTTCGTATCATGTGCCCGTGGGCTCGGAGATACGCACGCTGCGATGCGCCAGCGACAACCCAGAGGGGTACGTCAGGCGACGAGCCGGGTCGGTCGATCTCGGCCGAAGGATCCGGCGCACCATGTTGGCGATTTGATGACCAATCCGGGATCGACCATCGACCGTGACCCGTACGACGAGTTCGACGAGTTCGGCGAGTTCGACTCGCACGTCCTCGATGACCGGCTGCCTCTTGCCGTGCGCCACAGCCGGCGGGCCGAGAAACAAAAACGCTTCCGACGTCGCCGACTGCTGGCCCTCATCGGTCTGGTCCTTGCCGTGATGCTGGTGTGGCTGGCCGTCTCCCTCGGGGGGGCCCTGACCAACCCGGCCCTCGGCAGCTCGGCCGGAGCGCGCTTGGCCGAGTGGTCCCGCGAGCACGGTGGCTCCGGAATCATCAACTGGATCGAGAGTGAGTGGTACAGCCATCACCCGCCACCGGTGGGAGGTAAGCCTCCCGCTGGTGCCATCCGCCGTCCCGTGTCGAAGCCCGTCGTGGCCGCCACGGTGACCCATCTTCCTGCTCCCGCCCCTATCGTGCCGCCGGCCACCCCCGCGCTCCCAGGAGAGGGCCAGTGGTCACCGGTCGGTCGGCTGGTGCGAGGAGTTCCCGCCGTATACGAGACAACACTCCGACCTGATGCCGTCCACACCAGCTACGTGGCCGGCGTGGCGTGGATGGACACCTCACTGCTGAAGGCCACCCTCTACTCGGGGAGCCAGATACCCGGTGGCGGTCCGTTCACCTACTCCGCCCCGATCCAACCCAACGCCGCGACCAGTCTGGTGGCGGCATTCAACGCCGGCTTCCTCATGTCGAACGCCAACGGCGGTTACTACACGGACGGCAGGACGATCGTTCCGCTTCGTTCAGGGGCTGCCTCCTTCGTCATCTACCGGAACGGCAACTCGACGGTTGGTGTGTGGGGCCGGGACGTGACCATGACGCCCGACGTGGTCTCTGTGCGCCAGAACCTCGACCTGGTAGTGGACAACGGGGTACCAGTGCCCGGACTCAACGCCACCGACACCACCCAATGGGGAGCCACCCTGGGTGGCCAGGTCTACGTATGGCGCTCTGGGCTCGGGGTGACCGCCGACGGTGCGCTGGTCTACGTAGGTGGCCCCGGCCTCAATATCACCGACCTGGCCGACCTGCTGGCCCGAGCCGGCGCGGTGCGGGCCATGGAACTCGACATCAACACCGACTGGGTCAACTTCAGCACCTATCAGCCGACGACGACCACGGGTCAGGCCGGCCCGGCCAACGGTGCCGAGTTGTTACCCGCCATGACCGGTACCCCGGGTCGATACTTCCAGCCCTGGTGGGCCAGGGATTTCATCACCATGTCCGCGGTAAAGGGTTAGCCACAGACCCACGGGAGTGGGGCTGGGCCGTTCTGCCGGTCGCCCCACTGAGTCACCGTCCCATCGGGGTCTGATTCGCTGGCGTCTGGCCACGCCGCCGATCCACTCAGACGGCGACGGGCTCGAGGACCAAATCGTGCGTGAGCAGGTCGGGCAGGCGGAGCAACTCGAGGAAGCTTCCCTGGCCACGTCGGGCCACCCGGAACCACTCGGTCCCGAGAAGGTGGTGGAACGCTCCGGCCGGCAGGCCCATGAAGGTCGCCGCCTCCAGCAGCTGGCTCGAATGGGCGGCCACCGCGGCCAGCTTGCGGTCGAGATCCGACGTGACATCCACGGCCACGAGCGCCGGACCGTCCTCCACGCCCAGCCGATCGGCAAGCAGCGTCGGCCACAGGTCGGGAACGAGACCACGGCTCACCAACTCGGCGCGCAGCTGACGCAGCGCACCCCTGCCGATCGTGGACTCGTAGAGTTCGCAGGATGTCCCCTCGACGCTGCGGACGGCGATCTCGTGTACCAGGACGTGATCGATGTGACCGTAGATCCCGTTGTTGTCATAGCTGGTGAGGGCGGTGGCACCCTCATCGACGAGGATCCGTCGGACACTCGCCGCGGCCTCATCGACGAAGGCCGCGGCCAAGGTGCCCGAACGCAGCGCTCGGGCCGATGCGATCCCCGATTCCTGGGCTCCTCGGGACGGCTCGTCGTAGCCCGAGTCCCCGTACCCGAGGAATTCGACACGATCCACACCGAGTATCCCCGCTGCGGCGACCGTCTCGGCTCGCCGCCTGGCGCCGAGGTCGGACCCGCCGGATCCCGCGCCCAGGTCACCATCGGTAGCCACGATCAGAACGACGCGCCATCCGGCTCGGACGGCACGAACGATGGTGCCCCCCGTGAAGATGGCCTCGTCGTCGGGGTGGGCGTGCAATGCAACCAGAACCGGCCTCATGCCGATACCGCCTTTCGGTGTGACCTCGTCCGCCGAGCACGGGGATCAGTGGTGCCGCGAATGCCCAATACGGCCCTACGGATCTGCGACATGCCCCAAATCTATATAAACACGACCTGTTTAGTCAAGAATATCACACCCGTCCTCGTCCGACCCGTTCCTTAGTGTCCGACCGGGGCGTCCGCGAGCCATGGCCCCACCCTGGGCACCACCACAACGGCGAGGATGAGTCCCCCGACAAGGCTGACGGCGACGGCCCATTGGCGTGCGCTGGCCCCATCGACCTGCCGACGGGTCCGTCGGAGCCAGTCCCTGGGGGCCAGACGGGCCGTGTCCACGAGGTGACCGAGGACGTGGAGCGTCATGACACCGAGCCACAGGATGAAGCTGGCCTTGTGCGCGAGCAGCAAGGTCGATCGCCAGGTGAAGGGGGCGAACAGCAGTGCCACTCCGCTAACCAAGACGGTCAGCGTCAGCACGACCACGAACGGACCGAGCAGACGCAGGATGAGGAGGGGTGGACCCTTCTGGCGATAGGCCGGGGCCCCCAGGTAGTAGCGGGCGAACTTCCACAGGGTGCTGCCCATCTTGAGCAGAACGGGTGGCACGAGCAGCATCCCGATGAACACGTGTGGGGTGATCAGGCGTCCCACCTGAAGGATGGTCACGCCCTCGGCGGCCAGCAGGACCAGGAGCACCGCTGCGGTGGAGCCGGTCAGTCGGGCGTTGCCCTCTGTCGGGTCACGGCGGCGTCCCGGCCGTACCCGGACGGCGCCCTGAGGATCCGGCACGTTGGCGCGTTGACGATCGCTCACACCTCACCTCTCGGCAGGGCCATGGCGAACCTCACGGCGCGCATCCCGTCACTGCTCCCAGCGATCCACAGGCTCGAAGGTAGCGATCCATCCTGACGGCGAAATGAACGTGCTCACGGTCGATCGGGTATCAGGCGGCCTTCATGCTGCCGTTATGTTCACGGCAGACACTTCGATCTGTGGCCACCACCGAACAGCGGGATGTCGCCTCCCCCTCCCTGTGGTCAGGAAGCACGCCCCCTCCCGGCGGACGCCGAGCCGGGCACACCCCTCGGCGCTGGGTAGGAGATCTCTTCCTCGCTCTTTCCGGCCTTGGCATGGGGATCACCCTGGCGCTCGTGATCACGGGCGAGGGCAGCGGATCGCTCCGTGCCCCCGGTGGCATCCTGATCGCCACCGGCCGTCTGGCCGGGTTCACCGGGGCCTACCTCATGTTGGTCATGTTGGTGCTGGTCGCCCGCCTCCCCTGGCTCGAGCGGTCGCTGGGCCAAGACCGCCTGGTCCGATGGCACCGTCGGATCGCCCCGTGGGCGCTCGTCCTCATCGGACTACACATCACGTTCGTGACGCTGGGCTACGCCCAACTGGCCAAGTCCGGGGTCCTGCACCAGTTCTGGCAGTTCCTCACGTCGTATCCGGACATGCTGGCCGCCGCCGTGGCCTTCGGCCTGCTGGTCATGGGTGGCGTCACCTCCATCCGCAAGGCACGTCGCCGCCTCAAGTACGAGACCTGGTGGATCGTCCACCTCTACTTGTATCTGGCCCTGGCGCTCGCCTTCGCCCACCAGATCGTCACCGGCGTGTCGTTCATCGGTCATCCGCTCACCCGCGCGGCGTGGATCGTGGTCTGGGGAGCCACCGCCGGCATGGTGCTCGTGTACCGCGTCCTGCTCCCTGTCTCCCGAAGCCTGCGGCATCAACTCAAAGTGGTCTCGGTGACCGAGGAAGCCCCCGGCGTGGTGTCGGTCGTCTGCTCCGGACGGCAGATCTCCTGGCTTGCCGTATCGGGTGGGCAGTTCTTCCAGTGGCGGTTCATGACCCGGGAACTCTGGTGGCACGCCCATCCCTACTCCCTGTCCGCCCTTCCCCGTGCCCCGTTCATCAGGGTGACCGTGAAGGGCCTCGGTGACCAGAGCCGGGCCCTGGCCCACCTGAAGCCCGGGACCAGGGTCTTCATCGAAGGCCCGTACGGCGCGCTCACCCGACATGCTCGGTTGAGCGACCGGGTCGTGCTGATCGGCGCCGGTGTAGGCGTGACCCCGCTGCGAGCCCTGCTCGAGGATCTTCCCCCCACCGTGGATGTGGCCGTCATCGTTCGGGCGACGACGGCCGAGGAGATCGTGCACCGCAATGAGCTCGTCGAGCTGGTGCACCGACGAAAGGGGCGCTACCACGAGGTGCTCGGGGATCGCTCCGACATCCGCATGGGCGCTTCGAGCCTTCGTCGGCTGGTTCCGGACATGGCCCTGCGGGACGTCTACGTCTGCGGGCCGGAAGGCTTCAACGAAATGATCGTGTCCGGTGTGTCGAGACTGGGCGTCTCCCCGGACAGCATTCACGAGGAGCGGTTCTCATTTTGACACCCGATCTGTCCAGCCGACGCGCCACCCGGCTCGAGAGCGACGAGTTCGACCCGTCGTCCCCGAGGGAGCAAGGATCATGAGACGACCGGTGATCGTCATCGGTGCCACCGTGGCCGGTCTCATCGGTCTGCTGAGCTTTCACACGACCCCGGCCCATCTCGGCCTGGCCGGTCTCGCCGGCACGTCGGCCACGCGAAGTTCGCCCTCCACATCCGTGGCTGCGGGCACGCCGCCGGCACCTACTCCTAGCCCATCGACCACCGTCCCTCCGACAGCCGGCGCCACGCCGCCGGCGACCACGGTCCCCTCCACGACCACGGCCCCATCGACGAGCAGGACGGCCACCGGGGCGGCGGTCAACTACAGCTGGGGTGTGCTGTCGGTCTCCGTCACGGCTACGGGCCGGACGATCACCAAGGTGGGCATCGCCTCCCTAGACGACGGCGGCAACCCACGCTCCCAGTCGATCGATCAACAGTCCATCCCGATACTCGAGCAGCAGGCGATGCAGGCCCAGAACGCCAATATCCAAGGGGTGTCGGGGGCGAGCTACACCAGCGCCGGATTCCAGCAGTCCTTGCAGTCCGCACTGACGAAGCTGAACATCCAGTGACCGATCTCGTGCCCACACGCCTGGTCCCGAAGCGGGACACCCACTTCGTGCACCACATCGAGGTCATGGGCACGGTCGTGACCGTCGACCTGTACGGAGCGTCTCCGCTGTCCTCGGCCGACGTCGCTCCGCTCCTCGAGGCTGTCCATGCCTCCCTGCACCAAGCCGACGAGTCTTCAGCACGTGGAAGTGGGACAGCCCCATGAGCAGGGTCCGTCGTGGGGACATCACGGTGGAGGCGGCCCCGCCCGAGATCGCCGAGGTTCTCCGACTGTGCACTACGGCCCGAGAGCTCTCCGGGGGATGGTTCGATCCGTGGGTCCTGCCCGGCGGCGTGGATCCCACCGGCTACGTGAAGGGCTGGGCCGCGCAACGAGCCCTGGCCGCGCTGGCCAGCCCACTGGTGACCGGTGCCATCGTGAATGCGGCCGGTGACATCGCCAGCTTCGGCGGGTTGGGGCCATCGACACGGTTCCGGTTCGGCATTGTCAATCCATTCGCCGTTCGAGAGCTGCTCTGCGTGGTGACGGGGGCTACCGCCCTGGCCACGTCGGGCTCCTACGAGCGGGGCCAGCACCTGATCGACCCCCGCACCGGCTCCTCGACCCCGAAGGTGGCATCGGCCAGTGTGACCGGGCCGGACCTGGGCCTCGCCGATGCACTGGCCACGGCCGTGGCCGTGGCTGGTGAGGACGGGCTGGACCTGACCGAGGCCGTCGAGGGCTACGAAGCCATGGTCGTGAGGCTCGACGGCACCATGCGACGGACAGCTGGGTTCCCGATGGAAGTGATCTAGATGGTCGCGCTGCCCGGGTGGCACCGACATCGACGGGTGGTGGGCGCAACGGTCACGACGATCTGCCTGGTCCTGGCCGGCTGCACGTCCGGCCAGGCCCTCGCCAGGCTGCCCGACACCAGGCGGACCACCACCACCACGACCGTTCCACCTACGACCACGACGACCACCGAACAGCCGGGATGGACCCCGGTCACCACTATCGGCGGGGCGATCGCCGTAGACAGCCAGTCGCTGACCGAGCCCACGGGCCACGTGGTGACCATCTTCCGGTTCCGGGCCGGGCGTACCCGCTTCGCCCTCCACGTCGGGAGCTCCGATCCTCCGCGGGGGAACGCCACGGTACTCCCCGATGACGGACCGTCGATCGGCCCGGACGAGGCCCCGGCGCTCCTGGCCGCGTTCAACGGAGGGTTCGAGGCGACGGCGGGGGCGGGCGGGTTCGAGTTGAACGGACAGGTCCTGGTGCCACTGCAGCCCGGCTATGCCAGCCTGGTCATCGATACCGACGGGACGGCGCATGTGGGTGTGTGGGGTCACGATGTCCCCACTCCGGGTGAGCAGGTGGCCAGCGTCCGCCAGAATCTCGCCCCGTTGGTCGCTGGGAGCCAGCCGGCGGGCAACATCGGTGACATCGCCGCCTGGGGGGCGACACTAGGAGGCGTGGCCGTCGTGGCCCGGAGCTCGCTCGCCGAGGACGGCTCCGGCGATCTGCTCTACGCCGCCAGCATGAACGCCCTCCCGATTGATCTGGCCGAGGCCTTGGTGAGCGCCGGTGCGGTGACGGGCATGGAGCTCGACATCAATCCGGAATGGGTGCAACTGGCGTCGGCCGTCACGCCGGGGGGCGCACTGGCCCCCGGCATCCCGGGCCAGCGCCGTCCCGGCGACCAGTACCAGGTCGGGTGGTCGCGGGACTTCGTGACGGTGGTGACGGCCCCATGACGATGCGGGCTCTGCCGACAGCGATCACGCCCCACTGCTTATGCGGTTCTTCCGGTGGGCTTACGCCATTCTTCAACTCGCTGTCTACTGTCGACCATGGAGGCAAGCAGACCGATCCGAACGTGCTTGAACTGAGATGACCTGGCTGATCATGATTCCGCTGATCACACTGGCAGCCCTCTGTGCCGCCATCCCTGTCTTGGGGAGCTGACACCCGCCCGACGCCCACGAGTCGTGGGTCCTTCCCCGCCCGGTGTTGCCCGGTGGTTGGACCCGGAGGAGCCGTGGAGCGCTGGGGTCAGGCGATGGCGCCAGGCCGGTTGGTCTCGGCTCCGTCCGCCCCACCCGGTGGAGCGTCTGGGTCGAGCTCGGCGCCGAGGTAGGCCCCGACCACCTCGGCCCGGATGGCCTCGGGGGAACCGCTCCTCACCAGTCGCCCGTTGACCATGATCACGGCGTGGTCGGCAATGGACAGTGCCGTCTGGACGAACTGCTCGACCATCACGATGGTGAGGTGTTCCGACTTAACCAACTGGTCGACCACGCCGTAGAGCTCCTCCACGATGAGCGGCGCCAGACCCATGGACAGCTCGTCCAGGAAGAGGATCTCCGGGTCGGTGGTGAGCGCCCGGGCCATGGCCAGCATGCGCTGTTCGCCGCCGGACAGCGTGCCGGCCAGCTGCTTGTGGCGCATGCCGAGGACGGGAAACCGTGCGAACGCCTTCTCCTCGATGGTGGAGGCCTTCAACCCCGGTCTCCGGTAGGTGTACATGAGCAGGTTCTCCCGTACCGTCAGGTTGGGGAAGACGGACCGGCCCTCGGGAATCATGCACACGCCGGTCCGGGCCAAGTGCTCAGAGGCGTTCCTGCCCATGGTGCGACCGGAGAACGCCACCGTGCCGGCGGTGGGGGCCAACTGCCCGGCGATGACCTTCAAGAGGGTCGACTTCCCCGCCCCGTTCGGGCCCAGGAGAGCCAGGGCCGATCCCGTCCTGACGTCCAACGACACCCCGTGGAGGACCTCGATGCGGCCATAGCCCGCCCGGACGTCGCTGACCGAGAGGGCCGGCGGGATCTCCGTCCCGGGCTCGCTCGGACCTTCGGGCACGACGTCGCCGTCGTCGTCCATGTCACGGGAGCCGTTGGACGAGACGGGGGCGGCGGCGATGACCGGCGGCGCCGGCTCGACGGGCTCGGCCTCCCCTCCGAGATAGGCCTGTTGGACCTGAGGATCGGCCCGCACCGAGTCGGGATCGCCCCGGCAGATGATCATTCCGTTGTCGAGCACATCCACCCGGTCACAGATCGACATGACCAGCTCCATGTCGTGTTCGACGAGGAGGATCCCCATGCCTTCCGCGGCCAGTTGGAGCAGCACCTGGCCGAGGGCGTGGGTCTCTTCAGCGTTCAACCCCGAGCTCGGCTCGTCCAACAGCAACAGATCCGGTGAACACGCCAGAGCCCGGGCCATCTCCACCAGTCGGGCCAGTCCGGTGGGGAGGGAGTCGGTGGGCTCGTCAGCGATGGCCAGCAGGCCGACCCGCTCGAGCTGGACGGCCGCCTCTTCGGCCGGCGTGCGGCCCGACGCCAGCTTGCCCCGCTGGACCTCGGCCGCCATCTGCACGTTCTCCCGCGCCGTCAGCGTCCCGAACAGCTCGAGCCGTTGGAAGGTTCGTCCCAGACCGAGCCGGGAGCGTCGGTGAGGCTTGGTCCGGGTGACGTCGTGCACTCCGAGGCGGACGGTTCCTCCCGTCG
The DNA here is from genome assembly GCA_963738545.1 of uncultured Acidimicrobiaceae bacterium. Classification (GTDB taxonomy): domain Bacteria; phylum Actinomycetota; class Acidimicrobiia; order Acidimicrobiales; family RAAP-2; genus Bog-756. Next base: position 244,094 of record CAVTXA010000002.1, on the reverse strand, counting down.
GATGCTGCAACCCTGCCACCACGTTGAACAGAGTGGTCTTGCCGGCCCCGTTCGGGCCGATCAGGCCGTGGATCTCTCCCCCGGCCACCTCGAGGTCGACACCGTCGAGGGCCTGGAGCCCGCCGAAACGGACGGACACCGACTCGACGGTCAGGGCGGGAGGCGAGAGGGTCGCCGTTCCGTCAGACAACGGACGGCTCCTGGGCCGGCTGGGCCGGCACGGCCGACTGCCGGGTTCCGTCGATCGAAGGGGAGTCGGGGCCACTCGGCCTGCGGCGGGCCCGGATCCGCTCGCCGAGGCGCTCGTACTCCTGGCCCAGGCGGTAGGGATTGCGGCCGACGGCGATGATACCCACGCCGAACAGGATGTAGGTGAACCCGGCGAAGGACGGCAGGTGCTGGGCGATGAGGGCGATCACCGCCAGGCTGATCCCGGCCTGCACCGAGGCGCTCAACATGGTCACGCCGGCCAGCACCACGGCCACGAACAGCACCAGGCTCTCCACGAAGCCGAACTGGGAGACCGATACGGTCCGGGCCATGCCGCCGTAAAGAGCGCCGGCCAGTCCGGCCAGTCCCCCGGCCAGCACGAACACGGCCAGCTTGGTCGTGATGATGTTCATGCCCACGGTGGCGCAGGCCACCTGGCTGTCGCTCATGGCCACCAGTCGACGACCGAAGCTGCCCCGGCGAAGGACGCCCACCCCCACGATGCACACCGCCAGCACGATGGCCAACAGGATGACGAACGAGCGGTCGGTGACGAACTTCATCCCGAAGATGGTGGGTCGGCCCACCGTGATCGAGCCGCCGGTGACAATGGACGGGTTGGTGAAGAAGATCTCGTCCATCAGGACGGCGAAGGCCAGGGTCGCCAGGGCCATGTACAGACCGCGGAGGCGGAGGGCGGGGAGGGCCAGAATGCCGCCGGCCGCGGCGCACAGGCCGATGGCCGCCAGCACGCCGAGGATGGAGTTCCCCCCGTCGACCTTGGTCATGGCCCATGCCCCCATACCCATGAAGGTGAACTGGCACAGCCACACCTGGCCGCCGTAGCCCGACAACAGGACGAGGGAGAGGGCGGCGATGGCCGTCGCCAGACCGAGGCCCTCGGTGTACAGGTTGATCCCGGTGATCAGGTAGGCGATCAGGGTGGCGAGGCCAATGAGGACCAGGCCACCGATCAGTGTGGTCCCGAGCGTCGGGGTCCGGGGAGGTCGGTGGCGGGCCAGTCGACCAGCGGTCAGGGTGCCCTGGGGCAGGAGCAGCAAGACGATGATCAACAGCCCCATCGGAAGGGCGTTGGACACGTTGTTCAGCTGGCTCTGCGGCACGTAGCCGATGGCCATCGACCCGGCGATGCCCAGGATCATGGCGCCGAGGAACGTCAGCGGCAGCGAGCGGAGTCGGCCCACGATGGCGGCGGCGTACCCGAAGATGACCAGCTCCGAGAGGATCTCGAGGCTCATGCCTGTCCCCGGGGCCACCAGGATCCCCGCCAGTCCGGCGGCCATGAAGCCGATGATCCACGCCAGCCCGGCGATCCGTCCGGAGCGGGCACCGGTCATCGAGGCCAGGGCCGGGTCGTCCACCACGGCCCGCATGGACACACCGATCCGGGTGTGCCGGAACAGGAACCACAGCGCCGTGGCCACCAGGACCGCACACCCCAGGGTGATGAGCTGTTCATAGGTGAGGTTGACGTTGAAGACGTCAACCTGGTCGGCGGCGAACCAGGCCGGCAGATTGCGGGTTACCGACTGGTTCCAGATGGTGCCCGTGACGCCGTACAGGAGCAGGAACATGCCCAGGGTGACCACGATCATGGTGTTGAGCGTGGAGCCGTGCAGTGGTCGCATCAGGACCCGCTCGACCACGAGGGCCAGGATCGGGGCCAACACCACCAGCACGATGACCAGCGAAAGCACCGGGTTCCAGCCCCACCCCTGCCACAGCTGCCAGTACAGGTAGGCAAGGAACATGCCCACGGCGCCGTAGGCGAAATTGAAGATCCCCGTGGCGTTGTAGGTGACCACCAGCCCACTGGCACTGACCGCGTAGATCGAACCGGTGACGATCCCGATCACGAGGTACTGGAGGAACTCACTCACGGTTGCTCGACTCTTCCTGGGGCGACGATGGGGCTAGCGGTTCACACCCTTGTAACTGGTGGGGTAGAAGCCGCCGGGGTTGCAGACGAACCCGGACTTCGGATCTGGGGGTATCCGCTTCCACGTACCGTTCTCGTACTCGATGGCCAGCCAGCAGTCCCCGGGGAGCTTCTTGGCCGGGTTCTGGGTGGAGATGAGGCCGTCGGCGTTGAACGAGGTGATCTTGTCCAACTGCGCTTCGAGCCCCGCCCGGGTCGGATTGGCCCCCTCGGCCTTCAGCGCCTGCACGAACAGCTCGGCGTTGATCCAGGCGTCGAGGGTGTAGAGGTCGAGCTGGGTCTGGGGGTCGACCTTCTTGGCCCAGTGGTCGAAGGTGGCCACGGCCGGGACCGCCTTGGCGTCCTGGCCCATGTACATGGCGTCGACGCCGGTGACGATGGTGCCGTTGCCGGCCGAACCCGGGTTGAAGTTCGCCTCGTAGGCGTTGGACCCGCTGAGCAGGATGGCGTTGAGGCCCTCCTGTTTCATCTCCTGGGCGATGTTGCTGATGTAGGCACCCTGCTGGGAGGGTTCGAAGACGATCTTCACCCCTTCGTTCTTCATCTTGATGATGTCAGGGATGAACGACGTCTCCGAGTAGCTGGCGTCGCGCTCGTACACCCATTTGTAGCCGAGGCTCTGGGTCTCATTCTTGAAGACGTGCTCGGCGGTGACGGCGGTGGCTGCCGCGCTGGAACCGATCACGCCTACGTGTTGGACGTCCTGGGGGTACTTGGACTTGAGCCACTTGAAGGGACCGGAGATCTCACCGTTGGTCACCAGCGGGACGGCCGAGTAGAGATTCGGGTCCGAGTAGTAGGCGGGGGTCAGCACCTGGGTCACGACCGGCAGGTGGGCTGCATCCACGGCCGGCTGCTCCGAGCCGTCGAGGAGTGAGAAGCCCCCCACGATGGCGAAGTCGTTGGCGGCGATGCTCTGGGCCTCGTTGGTGACCGTCCCGGCTGAGAAGGCACTGTCCTTGGCGTCGAGGATCAGCTTGCGCCCGTTCACGCCCCCCTGGCTGTTGATGTAGGCGAAGTAGGCCTCGGTCCCGATCTTGGCGCCCTCGAAGAGCCCGGGTATGGGCTCGGAGATGTCACTGATCGACCCGACGGTGATCGAGTTGGCCGTGACCCCCGGCTCCGCCGTCGTGGCGCCGGCCATCTGACCGCCCACCCCCACTCCTGCGGCCGTGGCTCCGATCAGCAGGGCCAGTCCCCCAGACATGATGCGCTTGCTCAACACGTACATTTCCCCCTTTGTGGCGCCCTCGATCGAAGGCTGGCCCGCCGAAACCGCCGACGGGTGTGCTGTGCTGCTTCTTCCCCGGGGGACATCAAATCACAGGTAGGTGCCCCATGCGAGGGCAGGGCCGCCAATCGCTCTCCCCGGTCCGGCGCGCGCCGCCCCGCATCCCGAGCGGTCGACTCGTGACGCCGATCAGGCTGGAACCTTCACCCGGGAGGAGCGGAGGGCTCCCCGGGGTCACCGCCGAGGGCCTCCGTCAGTCCCTCGAGGTCCTCGACCGTCACCGTCAGCGCGGAGTGACCGCCCTTGCTCAGTCGGCTGGGGACCTTCTCGGCGAAGTGGACACAGACACCGGCCCGGTGGTTCGTACCGAAGGTCAAGCCGTCGTCGGCCATCGACGCCCGCACGCCGAAGGCCGTCCACCAGCGATAGTTGCGGGTGACGTGGGCGCCGGTGATGTTGTCCAGCGGTGTGGCCACCGAGAAGAACCCGAAGCTGGCCACGAACGAACCGTCATCGCCCAGCGTCACCCCGTCGCGGTTGCGCCTCAGCCCGAAGGGCAGGAGCAACGGCAGGTAACGCTTGTCCACGGCGTAGCGGAACTGACGGGTCATGGTTGGGTGTCCTCCGGCTGCCTCGGGTACTCCCCGCCCGGCCACTGTTCTACCCGCCGATCGCATGGTCCCATCCGGTCGGTCCAGATCCGGCTGTGCGGATGGGCCATGGATACGAAGCCCTGCACGACAAACGTTGTCATCAGCCGGCTCGGCGGCGGCATGGTCCGCCCGGAGGGACGGTCCGGTCCCCGGTGGGCGGACGTCTGGCCCTGCCCTCGGCTTGCTCCACCGCATCGCGGGTCATGTGACGCGCCGAGGTCGACCTCTCCCGGTCGATATCGTTCCCATGGTGATTGGTCCAATCCCGTCGAATTGGCCAAGAGCGGCCCACGGGATACCAGTCCATGGGGACAGGATCAGAGCCGCCTGGACCGGGTCGAATGATTTCCCGGAATCGACCGGCTGCTACTCGCTGGCCGTCACAGCTTGCACCGTTCACCTGGCACGCCCAATCGTCGGAGACGGAGGATCGACCCAGGGATTGACCTTGGTTCCTCGGTCGGCTCCTTGAGCATCAGAGGCCAGATAGATTGCCCCTTTTATTCTGAATAGTGCTGTGCCAGTATGGAGCCGCTCAAACGATTCATGGGATCACGATTTGTATCCATAGCTCCCAAGAAATGACGCCCTGTATGCCTGCCCATACCCGTGTCACTCCAGCCGCGACCCGCCGGAAGGCGTGGAGGATCGCGGCGCTGACCCTGGCGCTCGTGACCGCCGGCGTCGTCGTCAGTGTGGGCATCACGGCCTCGGGCGCCACCTCCGTTCCGGTTCAGCCAGCGACGGCGTCGCACTACGAGGTCAGCACCGATCCGGGCACGCTCTTCGCTCAGGGTCAGGCCGCCGGGCACGCCGGCTCACAGGGCCTGGTCATCCTGGATTTCGGACGGCCTGCCGCCGTCGGTTCGGTTGACGGCACCGACGACTTCAGTGGTGCGTTCACTTCGTTCGCATCCATCGTTTCGGCCGCGGAGAGCTTCGTCGACGGCTACTTCACCACGGCACCCGGACACCTCCAACTGGACGTGGTCATCGGCACCAACGACAGCTGTGGACCCGGGCAGCCGTGCGGAACCGTGGTGTGCGGCTGCAACGACGAGCCTCAGAACTTCGGCGCCTGGGGAGCGCAGCTGGCCTCATCGGTGATGCAGGTGGATGCCTACACGAACTCGCTCAAGAGCCGGTCGGGCTACACCGACTCGGTCGCCGTGATGGCGGGTGACGATGCTGAGCCCGCCTTCGATCCCGAGTACCACAACACCTACGACCTCATGGCCGGCTACGCCGCGGCCGTGGGCGGCTACCAGCCGGCCATGGTGGATTACGGCTCGGCCGACGCCGGCTTCTGGAGCGACAGCCAGCTCCTGCAGATAGCCGATGGGTTCCGGCCCAACCTGGCCGTTCCGGAGATCTACTCGTCGACCGACGCCGCCGCCTGGAGTGCCCTGGTCAGTTTCGCCAGGGACAACGGCCAGACCATGACCATCTACGGCGTGCTGACCACCGCCAGCGGGAACCTCCCTGCGGACGGCTACAGCCAACTGGTGAGCCGGCTGCAGCCGATCACCGGCCAGAGCGTCATCCGGTGGTCGTCGACCATCACCCACTAGCCCGACCACCCTTCGCTGATCGGGCCCCGGACGGCGGTCCCGTCAACCATCGATTGTGCGGTGGTGGGACGTCCCTTCAACCGTGTCGCACCCGGGTCCACCTGGTATATTTCGACCGAATCGAGCGGGGAGAGACCATGAGCGACGTGTCCGGTGGGCCCGGTTGGTGGCAGGCGTCGGACGGCAAGTGGTATCCGGCGGAGCAACACCCGAACTACCAGGCTCCCGGACCCGCATCGACACCCCCGCCGACGGGGGCCCAGGTACCCCCGGGGGCACCTGGCGCCGCGATGCCATCCGGTGCGAGCCGCCCGGCGTTCTCGCTCGACGTCGCCCGTCTGGCCAGAGCCGAGCGGATCACCGGTATCGCCACCCTGGTGCTGTTCATCTCGCTCTTCTTGCCGTGGTACACCTACGACTTCGGACCGGTGTCGATCTCAGTCGACGGCTTGTGGCACGGGTGGATGTACCTGGTGCTCCTGGTCAGCCTGGCGGTGATGGCCTTCATCGTGCTCCGGGCGGGCTTCGAGGTGATGCCGTTCAAGGTGTCGCTGTCGGACGCCCAGCTCCTCCTCATCGGCACCGCGTTCAACGCCGTGCTGTGCATCCTGGCGTTCCTGCTCAAGCCGGGGGGTATCGGGTTCAGCGGCATCGGGTGGGGCTTCGGGGCCTTCCTGGGCCTGGCTGCGGCCATCGTGGCCGCCGCGCCGCTGGCCGTGCCGGCGATCCAGGCCCGTCGACACTGACCGGCCGCGTCCGTTGCCGACGGTCACCGGTCAGATCAGCGGCACCTGCTGGGTGATGCAGTGGATGTTGCCTCCTCCGAGGAGGATCTCCCTGCCGGGAACGCCCTCGATCCGGCGATCGGGGAACTCGGAGGCGAGCAGTTGCCCCACCTCCTCATCGTGACGCTCGTCGAGGAGGGGATGGACCACCGAGGCGCCGGCGATGAAGAAGTTCACATAGGAGCCGGCCATCCGGTCCCCCGCCGACCGGGGCCGGGCGTACTCGCTGGCATCCACCCCTGACGCCTCGTCGCCCCTGATCGATAGGGGGCCGGGGGCCGGGAGGAGTCCCACGTCGAGCGGGCGGCCGCGGGCGTCGGTCGCCGACTCGAGCACGGCCCGGGCCTCCCGGGAGATCTCGGATTGGGGGTCGTCGGCTCCCTCGCTCCAGGTCAGCAGGACCCGACCGGGGCGGGTGAAGCACGCCAGATTGTCCACATGGCCGTTGGTCTCGTCGCCGTACACCCCGCGGGGAATCCAGATCACCTTCTCCACCCCGAGGTAGGCGCCCAGGAGGGCTTCGATCTCCGCTCGGCTGAGACCGGGGTTGCGGTTGGGATGGAGCAGGCACTCCTCGGTGGTGATGCACGTCCCTTCCCCGTCGACATGGATCGAGCCCCCTTCGAGCACGAACGGCGCCCGATAGCGGGCCGCTCCTTCGAGCTCGCACACCTTGGCCGCCACCAGGTCGTCGGAGGCCCACGGAAAGTACAGCCCTCCGTCCAGGCCACCCCAGGCGTTGAAGATCCAGTCCACCCCGCGTCGCTCGCCGAGCGACCGGTTGACCACGAAGGTCGGCCCTGTGTCCCTGACCCAGGCATCGTCCGTCGTGGTCTCCACCACCGAAATGGCGTCGGAGCAGGTGGCCCGGGCGTGCTCCCACTGGCGGGACGACACCAGTACCGTCACCGGCTCGGAACGGGCCACGGCCTCGGCCACGCCGGCAAAGGCGGCCTGGGCCGGCTTGGCCCCCAACCGCCAGTTGTCGGTGCGCTCGGGCCACACCAGGTAGCAGCGTTCGTGCGGCTCCCACTCGGCCGGCATGTGGAAGCCGTCGTCCCTGGGGTTGGACTCGAGGGAGCGGGCGGGCAAGGGGCTTCTCCTGGCTCGAGGGTCGTTCGGTGGCGAGATCCTACTGCCCGGGTCCGACCGGTAGTCTGGAACCACGATGAGGTGCGACAACACCGGATCGCCGGCCGCGCCGCGACGCTGTCGGTTTGGCGGTCGACCGTGAGCCGGACCGTCGTGGCCGCCATTCAGCGCCCGTTCGGCGAGGACCGCGACGAGAACCGGGAGGCGACCGTGGCGGCGGTGGCCGAGGCCATCGCCTCCGGCGCCGAGATCGTCCTCCCCTCGGAGTTGTTCGAAAGCCGCTATTTCTGCCAGTTCGAGCGCCAGGAGTTCTTCTCGTGGGCTGAGACCGTGGACGACAGTCGGGCCGTGCTGGCCGTCCAGAAGGTGACCGCGGGCACCGGGGCCGTGGTTCCGGTCTCCTTCTTCGAGGATGCCCGTCCGGCGTACTTCAATTCGGTGGCCATCGTCGAGGACGGAGCCGTGCTGGGGATCTACCGGAAGGCCCACATCCCCGACGGACCGGGCTACGAGGAGAAGTTCTACTTCACGCCCGGGAACACCGGGTTCCGGACGTGGCCCACCCGTCACGGCCGGATCGGTGTGGGGATCTGCTGGGACCAGTGGTTCCCCGAGGCCGCCCGCGCCATGGCCCTTCAGGGCGCCGACCTCTTGCTGTACCCCACGGCCATCGGCAGCGAGGTCGGCAGCCAGGCCGACAACGACACCTCCGACATGTGGCGTCGGGCCATGGACGGTCACGCCGTGTGCAACCACGTTCCCGTGGTGGCGTCCAACCGGATCGGCGTGGAGGACGAGATCACCTTCTACGGGTCGTCCTTCATCGTCGATCACCGGGGCCGACCACTGGCCCAGGCCGGAAGGGCCTCGACCGAGACCATCTATGCCGAGCTCGACTTCGCCCGGGCCACGGCCGACCGGGCCGGCTGGGGGCTCTTCCGCGATCGGCGCCCCGACCTCTACGGCGACCTGACCCAGCCCTAGCCCGTCACGGCACCGGCCATGACAGCCCTGTGTCAGGGTGGCCCATGATCCGATCCGCAATGGCCGGGGTGGCCGTCGTGGCCACGGCGCTGATGACCGGGGCCGGTTGTGCCCAGACGTCCGCCACGCGGCCGGACGCGGTGTCCGTCGCGCCGATCACCTCCACGCCAGCGAGGCCGACGACCACCCCTCCGTCCACGCCCTCGACGGCACCGGTCACGACCGAGCCGGTGACCGCCGCCCCGAGCACGCCCGCACCGTCGGGCGGACTCGAGGTCGGTCCGGGCCTCCAGGCCACCTACACGATCCAGCCGCAGCCCCCTCGCGGATCGTGTCACTACACCTACATCGGGCCCGACCCCCTCCCCGATCCCCGCTGCACGCCCGGGGCCCTCGATCCCCAGGTCACACAAGCCGACATCGGTTCCACCATCTGTTCGAGCGGCTTCACCTCATCCATCCGCCCGCCCGAGGGTGTCACCGAGCCGGAGAAGGAGGCCTCGGCCGCCGCCTACGGCTACGCCGGCTCACTCCACGTTGCCGAATACGACCACCTCGTTCCCCTCGAGCTCGGTGGCGACCCCAACGATCCCGCCAATCTGTGGGTCGAGCCACCCGACAACCCCGATGCCACGTCGTTCGCCAACACCAAGGACAAGCTCGAGGACCGGCTCAACAGCCTGGTCTGCGACGGGCGGCTCTCCTTGGCCACGGCCCAGCAGGCCATCGCCGGCAACTGGGTGTGGGCCGACCGGGCCTACAGCGGGTAGCCGGTCAGGACCTCACGACAACTCGGTATCGACCGCGCCGGCCTCGATGTCGAGGCGACGGAGCAGCCCGGGCACGATCCGCCGCTCCGCCATCCGCCCGATTCCGGGGATGGCCACCACCAACTCCCCGTCCAGACGCCTGACCGAGCGCGCCTCCGACGAGGAAGCGGACGCGGACGCCTCCACGGTGAAGTCGGCCCGCCCGTGGAGCCGTCGGGGGTCCCGCTCGGCCTCGAACCGCAGCGTGCCCGAGCACCGCGACCGGTCCACCCTCGCCTCTTGGATCCAGGCCAACCGACCCGATCCCAGCAGCCGCTGGGCCATGGGATCGAGGCTGCCGGTGAACTCGTACCGGAGTCGGATGAGGGCCTGGTCCCCGTCGTCGGTGGCCTCCAGCAGCTCGGGCTGGTCGAGGTCGGGCAGCGTCAGGGCGAGGGCGAACGCCGGATCGGCCAGGACTCCCACCACCGACTCCTTGGCGGCGTGGAAGGTGTGTTCGGCGTGGAAGCGCACGTGCCGGTCAGACCAGCGCCTTCTGCAGGGCCGCCACCGTCTCATCGGTGGCCGCCCGGGCCGTGTCGATGACACGGTCCAGCCCGTAGAACCCATGGATCATCCCGTCATACCGGGACAAGGTCACCGCCACCCCGGCCTCGGCCAGGCGCTCGGCATAGGCTTCGCCCTCGTCACGGAGGGGGTCGAATTCGGCGGTCAGGACCAGCGCCGGTGGCAGTCCGGACAGGTCCTCGGCGAAGAGGGGCGAGGCGTCGGGCTGGCGCGGGTCGGCCCCGTCCAGGTAGTGGCCAGTGAACCAGGCCATGGTGTCGGTCTCGAGCAGGTATCCGGTGCCGTTCTCGGCATGAGACGCCAAGGAGCGGGTCAGGTCGGTGGCCGGATAGATGAGCAGTTGGAAGGCGATGGGGGGACCTCCCCGGTCCCGGGACAAACGGGCCACCACGGCGGCCAGATTGCCCCCGGCGCTGTCACCGGCCACAGCCAGCCTGGTCGGATCGGCCCCGAGCTCGGCGGCATGCTCGGACACCCACCGGGTGGCGGCATCGCAGTCCCCGACAGCAGCCGGGAACCGGTACTCAGGGGCCAGTCGGTAGTCCACGTTCACCACCACCGCGGGAACCCCGGCAGCCAGTCGGTGGCACACCGTGTCGTGGGAGGTGACGTCACCGATGACCCAGCCGCCACCGTGGAAGTAGACGACGATGGGAAGGAGGCCACCGGCGGAGGGTCGGTAGACGCGGACGGGAATCTCACCGTTCGGCCCCGGGAGGGTTCGGTCCTCGGTGGTGACCGGCTCCTCGGGTGGACCGGTCACGACCGCCAGTAGCGAGAATCCGGCCCGGGCCTCGTCAGGGGTCTGTTCGTGCGGCGCCGGGGCACCGGCGGCAGCGAGCTGGTCGAGGAAGGCGCTCACCTGCGGGTCGAGGGGCATCGGACCTCCTGTCGGACGGAAGGCACCGGATCCAGGCACCGAATCGACCGTACTCGGGCCACGGCGACGGCGCACCGGTCGTCGCCGGCGAGCCCGGCCGCAGGCGGGAAGGGCGAGCCTGTGTCACCATGGCCCCGAGCGGGCGGGGGCCCGTCCCACGAGGTGCCAGGGGGAGAGCGTGGACGATCTGTCAGACAAGGTGGCCGTGGTGACCGGCGGTGCCGCCGGCATCGGCAGGGGGATCGTCGAAGCGCTGCTGGACGAAGGCGCGCGGGTGGTCGTCGCCGACATCGAGGCCCCGGTGCTGGAAGCGGCCGTGACCGAGCTGTCCGACCGGGGTGAGGTCCGGGGCGTCGTCACCGACGTCTCCGATCCCACGTCGGTCGAGGCGCTCGCCGAGGCGGTGTTCAGCGACTTCGGGGCCTGTCACGTGCTGTGGAACAACGCCGGAGTGACCTCCGGCGGGGGCGGGAACCCCTGGGATCAGGAGGCGAACGACTGGCGGTGGTGTTTCGGGGTCAACGTCTTCGGGACGGCCAACGGGGTGTTGGCCTTCGTGCCCCGGATGATCGAGTCCGGCCAGGAAGGGGTGGTGGTGACGACCTCGTCGGGGGACGGGGGCATCGCGCCGGTCCCCTACGCCTCGGTCTACGCATCGTCGAAGGCCGCCATCAGCTGCTTCACCGAGGCCCTGGCCCACCAGTTCATCGCCCAGCAGACCCGGCTCTCGGCTTCCATCTTCTATCCGTCCGGGGGCCTGCTCGAGACCGGTCTGTGGGAGGCGCAGCGCAACCGGCCCGACGCCCTGGCCCGCCAGAAGCCGCGCCCGCCGGCGCCGGGCACCACCTTCGCCGAGTTCAAGGCGGCTCTGGCCGCGGCGGGACGCCCGACGGACGTGGTGGACCTCGCCGAGTTGGGGAGGTTCGCGGTGCGAGGGGTGAAAGAGGGGCGCTTCATCATCAGCCACAACCTCGACGACGCCGGCCGGCTGCTCCACGCCCGGGCCGACGCCATCGCCAAGGGATCGCTGCCTCCCTCCGCCCTGGACGGGCTGACCTGAGTGGGCGCGTTGCCCGGTAGACGGCCCGCGGGAGTGCGGCACGGGGACATCCACCAGCACGGGGGGAAGCCATGATCGACGCGCTCGGACCCGACCACCGGTACACCGTGATCTCGGCGGACGCCCACGCCGGCGCCGACATCCCCGAGTACCGAAACTACCTGCCCGCCGCCTGGCACGACGAGTTCGACTCCTGGGCCGCCACCTACGTCAATCCCTTCGCCGACCTGCTGGCCCCGACCGCCTACCGCAGCTGGGACTCCGACCGACGCCTGGCTGAGAACACCGCCGACGGGATCACCGCAGAGGTGCTCTTCCCCAACACCGTGCCCCCGTTCTTCGAGGAGGGCAGCCTGGTGGCCCTGCCCCCCACCGAGTCCGAATACGAGCGCCGCTGGGCCGGTATCCAGGCCCACAACCGGTGGCTGGCCGACTTCTGCGCCCAGGCACCAGGTCGGCGGGCCGGTGTCGCCCAGATCTTCGCCAACCGGATCGACGACGCCCTCGACGAGGTTCGGTGGGCGGCATCGGCCTTCTCCCCCTTCGGTGGCATCCTCCTGCCGTCGCTCCCGCCCGGCTCGGGTCTCCCTCCGCTCTGGGATCCGGTCTACGAGCCGCTGTGGAGCCTGTGCGAGGAGCTCGGGGTTGTGGTCAACATCCACGGAGGCGGCGGCATCCCCGACTATGGCGACGCCGAGGTGGCCCGGGCCATCATGCTGGTCGAGCTGCCCTGGTTCTCCCACCGGTCGGTATGGCACCTGATCTTCGGCGGCATCTTCGAACGCCATCCCCAGCTGCAAGTGGTCCTGACCGAGCAGGGCCTGGCGTGGCTACCCCGGGGCCTCGAGACCCTCGACTGGTTCTACGGACGGATGACCCTGGGGGACGCCGCCGAGGCCAACTTCTTCGGGGCCGCCGCCCGGGGCATGTCGATGACCCCGACCGAGTACTTCCAGCGGAACGTCTCGGTCGGGGCCAGCTTCCTCCGGGCCAGCGAGTCCGCCCTCCGGCACGAAGTCGGCGTGGACCGCATCATGTGGGGCGCCGACTACCCCCACTCCGAAGGGAGCTATCCCTACAGCCGTGAGGCGCTACGGGCCGCCTTCGGCACCTGCGACCCGGTGGAGACCCAGGCCATGGTCGAGACCAACGCCGCCGAGCGCTACGGCTTCGACCTCGAGCTGCTGCGGACCATCGGCAGGGAGATCGGGCCGACGGTGGCCGAGGTGGCCACCCCGCTACCCGTGGACGAGTACCCGGCCGGATCGACATGCAACGCCTTCGACCGTCACCAAGTGCTGCGGTCGTGGTGACGGTGGATCATCTCTGACCACGCCCCTCTCTCCGTCGCCGGTAGGTCCTGCCCGTCCCTCAGCCCGGAGGGGCCAGGCCGTACTCGGCCTTCCACCAACGGGCACCGGCCCGCTCCGCAGGGTCGCTCAGGAGCGTCGGGTCCTGGCCCAGGGAGTCGGGTGAGGGCCCGATCCGGTCGGCGATGGGCTTCAGTGCAGCCAGATCGAACCCGTAGACCTGGGCGGCCGTCAGCCCCAGCAGATCGGCGGTGTCGTCCACTGGCACGGAGGCGAAGTCGGCTCGGAGCTTCTCCGCCGTGTGAGGCCAGGTCCCCTCGGGGTGGGGGTAGTCGGTCCCCCACATCACCACGTCGGTCCCGATCACGTACCGTCGGCGCAGCTCTTCCCGTGACATGGTGGAGGCCCCGATGAAGATGTTGGTGCCGAAGTAGTCCGACGGAAGCTTGGAGATCTTCCCCTTCAGCAGGGCCGCCATCTTCTTGGTGGTGTGGCCCCCTCCCATGTACTGGTCCCACTTCCACATCATGTCCGGGGCCCAGTAGGCCGCCGCCTCGGTGACCACGAATTTGAGGGCCGGGTACCGTTCGAACGCCCCGCTGAACAGTAGGTGCCACGCCGGTCGCACGGCCCACCACACCACCTCGGCCAGGTAGACCCCGGTGTGATCGCCGTACTCCTCCATGGGGGCCTCGCCCGAGTGGGTGTGCACGGGCAGACCGGCGTCGGCGCACGCCGCCCACACGGGGTCGTAGAGGGTGTCGTTGTAGGGTGCCCGGCTCCGCCACATGGTGGGGATCATGATGCCCCTGATACCGGGCTGGGCCGCCACCCACTCGATCTCGGCCACGGCCCGGGGCACATCGTGAGTGATGGGGACGAGGGCGATGCCCCCGCGACGGTCGGGTGAGTGCGAGCACATCTCGGCCAGGAACCGGTTGTGGGCGTGCGCGCCGGCGAAGGCCAGCTCGGGATCCTCGATGGCCCCGGCGAAGAGTCCGGCCCCGAAGGGCGGCGAGGCCATGCCGGTGATGGCGTCGGCGTCGGCGAAGAGCACGTCGGCCGCCACACCGTCGGCGTCGAGCTCCTTGTCCCTGATGACCGGATCGAACGCCCCCTTCAACCCCTCCTCGTTGTCCTTCTCCCAACCCATGATGTAGTCGTAGTTGAAGGCCAGCGACTCCTGGCGATGGGCCATCCGTTCGGCCAGGTGGTCGTCGAAGGCCGGGTGGTACCTGGCGTCGAGATAGGGCCGGTACTCCTCGCAGGCCAGGCCGGCGTGCCCGTCGGCGGACACCACGATGTAGCGATCCGATCCGGCGGACGGCACGGTGCTCATCCTTTCGCCCCCAGGACCGAGAGGTCGTCGTACCGTTGATGCATGAACGGGACCAACCACTCGGCGGGCACGCGGTCCACCACCTCGCCCTGCTGGGACGAGGCGATCTCGGCGTAGTCGAACGACAGCACCTTCCGCACGGGAAAGTCGGCGATGGGGTCGAGGGGGGCATCCAGCAGCTTGCACTCACCGGCCACCGGACGCACCATCCGGGCCACTTCGTGCCGGCGGCAGTAGACGAAGGCCGGATCCCCCTCCAGCCCCGAGCCCGACGGGTCAGGGAGCAGCTTGAAGTAGAAGTCGAGCTTGTCGATCTCGTAGCCGGCCTGCTCGGCGCCCAACGTCCCACTCAACTCGGCCACGGAGGAGCCCATGCGCCCGATGCGGGCGGTCAGGGTGTCACCGTCCACGGAGAGGTCCATCTCGGCGATCTTCTTGGGCTCGCCGAAGGTCTCCCGACCTCCGACGGTGGCCTGCTCGGTGGTCATGGGCATGAACAGCGCGTACTCCCCCTCGGTCTCCCCGTGCCGGGCCCTGACGCCGAACCACCCGGCGCCGAACGGCTTCAGGCCGGTCCCCATGTCGACGACGGCGATGCGGAGCCGGGCGGTCGGGGCCGAGGGTTCCAGGGGTCGAGGCAGGACGGCGGCGATGGCCTCGGGATCGGTCTCGAAGATCACGGTCACCGCCCGGGACCAGATCGGCGTGGTGGTCGCCTCCACCTCGCGGTTGCGCACCTGCTCCGGTGGCCGTGCACCGTATCTGACGCGTCCCATGGTTCCCCCTTCCCTGGGCGGACCGGGACGTCCGCCCCTGGCAGTTTTGCATGCCGGGGGCGGGTGCGCCCCGACCAACGGTCCAGGACCTCAGCCCAGGGCGTCCTCGGCCAGGGGGAAGGGCGTCGGAGGCAGGCCGGGCATGGGGTGGTGCCACCACAGGGTCTCCTCCACCCGGTGGGTGATCCGCCACCCGTCGGACTGACGCTCGAACCTGTCGTGGTAGCGGCCCCCCACCACGAACAGCCACGGATCACCGGCCACCACCATCTCGTTCGGGTTGTAGAAGTCGGAGCGGGCGCGGGCCGTGCCCGAGGCCGAATCGACGGTGATCACCCGATTGGCCACCAGGTGCTGGGTCCAGGTGAACAGGGGCAGCACCTCGGACAGCCATCGGCGCACCTCGGGGAACCCGCCGGCGATCCCTCCGGCGGACCGGTAGTCGAGGTGGGCGTCCGGCGAGAAGACCGCGTCCAGCCCGGCCCAGTTGCGGTCGTCGACTGCGTTGGCGTACGCCGTCAGGAGGTCGTCGATCTCGACACGGTCCGACTCGGTCGGAAAAGAGGGCTCCATGGGATGCGAAGCTAGTCCCTGGACGAAGGGCGATCGAAGGCCATCCGGAGGGGGATCCGCAGTTCAACCCCTCCGGCGAGAACCCGCAGAGGGTTCGGGATCCGCCGCCACGCACCGACGGTACTCGGTCGCCGTCGGTCCCGCAACTGGTAGTTGCAACACCTCAGGCAAGGCATTCGACACGTCCCCCCGTCCAGCCCATGATGGGCCGATGCGACAGAGTGGCGAACGCGGTCACGCTGGTGGTCGCGGCCGGAGGGACCCGTGACGGACAAGCGCAAGCCACGGTTGAGCCGGGATGAGCTGCGGACCCTGATGCTCGACGCGGGGCGTGAGACCCTGCGGGAGGAGGGCATCGAGGCGACCACCAACAACCTCACCTTCAAGCGGGTCTTCGAGCGGGTCGAGCGCGACACCGGCATCCAGTTGACGAACGCCTCGGTCATCCGTCGGGTCTGGGAGAACCAGGCCGACTTCCAGGCCGACGTGCTCTCGGCCATCGCCCACGACGTCGAACGGCCGGAGGTCGACGAGACCCTCCGGGCCATCACTACCTTCCTCGACGGCTTCGACCTGTCCACCGAGGCCCTGCGCATCACCGCCGCCCGACAGCTGTGCCGGGTGGTGGGTGCAGCCAGCAGCGACACCATGCAGGCCTCGTCCAACTGGCCGCTGTGGATCTCGGTGGTGGCCATGGCCATGAGTAGCTCACCTTCCGAGCGTCGCAGCCGTGTGAAAGAGGCGCTGCAGGAGGGCTACACCACCATCACCGAGTTCTGGGAGGAGAGCACCGGCATCTTCATGGCCCACCTCGGGCTCCGGTTCCGCCCTCCGTGGACCATGCGCCAGTACACGATCACCACCACCGCCATCAGCGAGGGGTACGCCCTGCGTCAGCAGATCGAAGGAACGCTGGATCCCTTCATGCTCCCCACCGGTCCGGAAGGGGAGCTCGAGGAGTGGACGTTGTTCGGACTGGCCATGGAGGCGCTGGTGATCCAGTGCATCGAGCCCGACCCCGAGTTCACCCCGAGGCCCGCCCCTCCTCGCTGAACCGTCCGACTCACACGTCGACAGGGAGTCGGAGGTTGCTGTCGGCCCACGCAGCCAACTGGTTGAGGATCGGGAGCAGGGCGGTCCCGGCCGGGGTCAGCCCGTAGGTCACCCCGGGAGGACGGGTGTCGGTGACCGTGCGCTCCACCAGCCCCCCCTCCGACAGCTCGGTGAGCCGGTCCGAGAGGACGGAGTCCGAGATGGCGCCCACCACCCGTCGCAACTCGGCGAAGCCCACGGGCCCGGCGCTGAGCGAGCCCAGGATGACGCCGTTCCACCGCTTCCCGAGGAAGTCGAAGGCTCGGACCAGACCGGCTTCACACGGATGGCGCTCCGGGGCGGGCTCGGGGGGGTTCACCGGTTCGGTCGCACTTCGCTCATTCATTCCTTGCTGCTAGTCTAAAGCTAGTTACTAGTTCTAGTACTCATGAAGGAGACCCCCATGTCGCTGTACCGACTCGATGCCAGCATACGAGTGGACGGCTCGCACAGCCGGGCCATCGCCGACATCGTCGAGCAGGAGTGGCGTTCGGCCCATCCCACCGCCCCGGTCGTGCGGCGGCACCTGGGCATCGAGCCCGTGCCCGCCACCACCTGGGGGACCGCCGCCCTGGCCGGGTTCGCACCCGAGGGCGAACGCTCACCCGAGCAGCTTGCGGCACTGGCCGCGGCGGCCTCCGAAGCCGACCAGCTGGTCGGGGCGGACGCGGCCTTGTTCGCCGTCCCTCTGTACAACTTCGGGGTGTCCCAGCACTTCAAGACCTGGGTCGATCTGATCGTCACCGACCCCCGCATGGGCGCCGGGGTGGTCCCGGCCACGGCAGGCACACCCGCCGTCCTGGTGACCGTCCGGGGCGGGAGCTACGCCGCCGGCACCCCTCGGGAGGGGTGGGACCACGCCACCGGCTGGATGCGACGGATCCTGGCCGACGTGTGGCAGTTCGATCTCCAGGTCGTGGAGCAGGAGTTCACCCTGGTTGGGGTCAACCCGGCCCTCGACGAGTTCAAGGAGCTCGCCGTCGAGCTGCGCCAGAAGGCCGAACAGGCGGCGCGGGTGCACGGCCGCACCCTGGCCGGGGCCACCGTCGCCGCCTGACCGGGAACTCGCCCGACGGGGTCCCGCATGACGGGGCCTCGCCCGACTCCGGAGGCCGGGCTGGGATCGGCACACCTCATCGCCACCTAACAACTCCCTGACCCGGCCCTCACAGTGAGGGCCGATCCTGACCTGGACGGGGCGACGCCCCCGGGACACGGAGGGCGACATGGGACACCAGGGTCTGGTGCGACGGCGGTGGGAGGGGGCCGGCACCGGTGCGCGGCTGTGGTGGTCGGCGGCGGCGGCGATCGGGCTCTCGATGCTGGCCGTCCTGGGCGTCACCGTGCTGGCTCCGGCCGGCGGTGTCACCAGCGCCGCCATGCCGCGAGCCACGGGCGGCGCCTCCCGAGCAGTCGCCCACGAATCCGGTGCCGATGCCCGGTCCGGTTCCATGGCCATGGGCCCGTCCCCGGCTCCGACGACCACGGGCTCCACCACGAACCCGACGCTCACCGTGTGCCCCAACGTGAGCGGCACGACCACCATGCCCGACGGCATGGTCATGGCCCCGGTTCCCGTGGGGAAACCGACGGCGGCCCAACGCTCGGCTGCCGACCAGTTGGTGTCCCGCACCACCGAGGCCCTGACCCGGTTCGCCTCCCTCAGCGCTGCTGAGGCTGCCGGCTACGTACCCGCCACCAATCCCGACGGCTATGTCGTGCACTACGCCGACTGGGCGACGGTGGCCTCGGGTGACGTCCTGGATCCGGACCATCCCTCGAGCCTGGTCTACGCCAACACGGTGTCGGGCCCCGTCCTCCTCGGCGCCATGTACATGGGTCCGGGACCGTGCCAGCCCGGACCCGACGTGGGGGGATCGCTCACCCAGTGGCACGCCCACGCCAACCTCTGTCTGAGCACCACCCACCAGGTGGTCGGGAGATCGTCGGCCACCGGTGTCTGCGCCTCGGGGTCACACAACACCAACACCTACTTCATGCTCCATGTGTGGACGGCCCCGTCGCTGGCTTCGACATCGCAGTTCCAGGCCGATCTCACCCGGGCCGAGATCGCGCCCATCGTCGAGAGCGGACAGGGATGAGGTCCGGGCCGCATAGGGAGCCGATGCGCCTCACGGTGCGGGCCGTCCAGATCGCCCTGGGCGCTCTCTGGATCGTCGACGGCCTGCTGCAGCTGCAGCCGGGCATGTTCACGACGGCCTTCGCCCGCCGGGTGCTGGCCCCATCGGCCTCGGGTCAGCCGACGGTCATCGCCTGGCCCATGCACGAGCTGGCCCACCTGGTGGCGCTCCAGCCGGCCGGCTTCAACGCCGTCTTCGCCGCCGTCCAGGTGCTGATCGGGATCGGCCTGCTCTCACGAGCCACGGTCAAGCCCGCCCTGGCCCTGTCACTGGCCTGGGTGGCGGGAGTGTGGGCCCTGGGCGAGGGGTTCGGCATGGTGTTCACCGGTTCAGCCTCCCCGCTGACCGGTGCTCCCGGTGGCGTCCTCCTCTACGGCATCATCGGCCTCGTGGCCTGGCCCCGACCCCACGCCTTCGCCGTCCCTCCGAAGGGATCGGCGGCCTCGGGGGGGATCCTCGGCGAGACCGGGGCCCGGTTGGCCTGGGCCGCACTGTGGACGGCCTCGGCCGTGCTCTGGCTCCTTCCGGCGAACCGTGGGGGCGGCGCCGTGGCGGCTCAGATCCGAGCCGCGGGACAGCTTGCCCCGGATTGGCTGGCCCACCTCGACGGGACGGTGGCCCACTCCCTCGCCGGGTTCGGTTCCGGCCTCTCCGTGGTCCTCGCCGCGGTCTCGCTGGTCATCGGCCTCGGTCCCCTAATCACCCGTCGTCCCACGGCGTTCCTGGTGGCCGGCGTGGCCGTCGCCATCGACTTCTGGTTGCTCGGCCAGTCGCTGGGCGGGCTCACCACCGGGATGGCCACCGATCCCAATGCCGGGCCGCTCTTCGTCCTGTTGGCCGTGGCCCTCTTCCCCAACCACGGCCCAGTGGAACGGACCACGGACCCGCGCCCGGTGGTGTCGGCCGCCGGGGACGGCGTCCCGCCGACGACTCCCCTCTTCCGAACGGTCGGCGCCACCCCGGCGTCCCCCGCCGGTGGCCACCCCTGACCCTGCGAACGGGCCGCGGGCCGCGCCGGTAGATTTCGGCCCGGGCTCCCGAGGTGGGTGGCCCCGACCCGCCGAGCAGAGCTGAGGTCCCATGGTGCCGTCCCATCCACTCCCGGCCGACCCACCGTTCTTCGACGTCGTGCTCCGTCAGCGCGCCTGTCGGACCTTCGCGGCCCGCCCGGTCGCCGACGACCTCGTCGAACGGTGCATCCGGGCCGCCACCCACGCGCCGAGCGCCGAGAACCGGCAGCCCTGGGTCTTCCTGGTCCTCCGCGATGACGAACAACGCCGCAGGGTCTCGGCACTGACCCGACGGGCCTGGAGGGAGGGGGGGCGCTCCCACTCCGAGGGGAGACTGCCGGCCCCGCTCCTCGACGAGGTGGACCGCGGTGCCGAGACGGGCATGGAAGGGGCGCCGGTTCTGGTCGTGGTGTGCGGGGACCGTGCACTGGGCCTCGAGGCCACGCTGGCGTCCTCGGTCTATCCGGCCACCCAGAACCTGCTGTTGGCGGCCAACGCGCTCGGGCTCGGATCGGCCATGACCACACTGGCCACCCTGTTCGCCACCGAGCTGGCCGACCTGCTCGACCTGCCCGACACCGTCGTCCCCATGGCCGTGGTCCCCCTCGGGTGGCCGGCACGCCCCCTCGGACCGCCCCGTCGGCTGCCGGTCTCCGAGCGGGCGCACCTCGACCGGTACGGGAACCCCTTCGGAAGCGCTTCTCCGGGCTGAGCCCGGAGCGGAGCGGCCGGTCAGAGGGCGGCGGACTCCTCCTCCCCGCCCGGGGCGTCGTCGGACAGGTGGTCGAACCACGGGACGAGATAGCCGAACCCCGCCGTCACCGGTCCCGCCAACATCAGACCCACTCCCACCAACCGGAGCGGATGGAACACGGTGAGCACTCCGCCGAGGCCCGCCGCGGCCACGCCGACGGCACCGATCCACCCACTCAGCCGGTGGAGACGGGTCGACTCGCGCACCCGGGCCAGGTAGAGGACGGCCAGGATGGCCAGGGGGAGCCCGACGAGCGAGTGGGCCAGATAGACCAGCCGACCCTGATCGGGCCACCATCCGCTGGGCCGCCCGGTCGGGACGGAGACCAGGGTCACGATGCCCAGGACGAACTCCACCCCCACCAGGGCGGCCAACGTCAAGGCGTACGACACGGTGGCTCGCCCGGTGGCGTCGGCATCGACCCCGGAGGCCACGGCCCCGGACCCGCCGTGCCCCTCCCGGGTGACGTCGCCGGCGCGGGGCGGCGCCACGCGCACCATGGACTGGTAGGTCACCACAGCCACGGCCAGGTGCATCACCATCAGCACGACCACGCCCCGGACGGGCTGGTGCCGCACGAGCAGGTAGAGATCGGGGATCCACAGCACGACGGTGACGGCCACGGCGGAACGGAGGTACAGCCAGCGCGGCTCGGGTGAGATGCGACACACCACGGGCCAGGCCGCCCCGGCCACCACCACGCCGATGACCGTCAACGTGCCGTAGTCGGCGAACCGGAAGTGCCCGTAGCCGTGCACCGCGGGGAACAGGTGCGCACCGAGGGCGACCAGCAGCCGGTCCGCCACCAGCGAGCCGGCCACGGCCACCGCCATCGCTGCCAGTACAGCGCCCGGCGCCGGTCGGGGATGGGGGTGCGACCAGTCCACGCGCAGCCGGCCCGCCCACCGGTGTCCGCGTGGTGAGGTCGGCATGGGGCGAGGTTACGGCGTGGTCACCGATCGGTAGCGGCGCCTCAGACCCTGCGGGCCGACTCCCCTGCGGTCGACGACGTCCCCGCCGGCTCGGTGCCGCTGAACTGGGCACCGATCGACTGCGTGCCGCTGGACTGGATGGCCCCTTCGACAGCGGCGGCCATCCCCGCCATACCGGCGGCATTGGGGTGGAGGGGGAAGGTGCCGGGTGTCGACAGCACGGGCTCGATCCACCGGGTGGCCGTCGACGCGCAGGCATTGTGGTCGGCGCTGGGCGTGGCCGTGTCCACGTAGTGGGCGCCGACCGCCTCGGCCGCGGTGGCCAAGGCCGTGTCCAGCTCGGCCTCGACGCCCCGGAGGAAGGCGAGATCGGTGGTGCGGAAGGGTAGCGAGGGCCAACACCCATCTCCCGTCGGCGGGATGATGTCGGGGTAGCCGACCACGAAGATGGCCGCACCGGGCGACCGCTGCCTGACCAGGCGCAGGACCTGGGTGACCTTCGCTCCCACCGACTCCACGGTGGCGGCCAACTGGTCCACGCCGCCTGCGGTGTAGTGGTCCTGACAGCTCCACCCGACACGGGTGGGTCCCCACGGTGTGTACGAGGCGCAGTTGGCGGCGATGGTCGAGAAGCCGAGATCGTTCCCCCCGATGCCCACGGTGACCAGGGCTGTCGTGGGCTCCAAGGCGTCCAGCTGCGGCGGGATGCCCGGTCCCTGGGACTGCGTCATGTCCACGGTGGTGGCCCCACCACAGCTCACGTCGTCGAGCTGGAGCCCGAGGGCCCGGGCCGTCAACGAAGGATAGTTCTGCGACGAGCGCTGGCACGCACTCGGCGCGGACGGCATCGTCGTCGGACCGAGCTGCACGGGCACGTCCGGGCCCGAGGTGTACGAGTCGCCGAGGGCCACGTAGGACCCCGGGATGACGGCCGGCGCGGCCGGCGCCGCCGCCGGGGTGGTCGGGCCGGCCCCGGCCGTGGTGGTGGTCGAGGAGGCGGCGAAGGCGACGGCCACAGCGGCCACGGCGAGGGAGAGCGCCACCAGCGCGGTCCGTCCCCTTTTGGACGGCGAGCCCGTCCGTCGGTCGATACTCATGGGGCGCCAATGGTACGGGGGCCGGACCCCGGATTGGCATCGCCCCGGGTCGACCCCGCACCGCCATGACGAATCGGCGACAATGTGACGGCTCGGTCCGTTGGGTTATCGTGACTGAAATCACAAGCGGCCGAACTCGACCCGTTGCCGGTGCCCACCGGCGGAGGAGGAGGTCCTCATGCTGGAACGCCGTCGGGATGCAACTCGGGAGCCGGGCGAGCTGTCCGGCGGGCGGACGTCGGCCCCGCGGCGATCGCCGAGAGCCTGGTTGGCGGTGGGTACCGCCGTGCTGGCCGGATCGGCGCTGATGGTGTCGGGGGCCTCCCCCGCTTCCGCCGCCTCGGGAGGCAACGTCAACCCGAACGGCGTCCTCAAGTACGGGGTCGACCTCAACGACACCTTCTCGGACACCTTCGACCCGGGGGCCAGCACCGACGACTGCTCCTACGCCGAGTACACCGGGGTCTTCGACTCGCTGCTCTCGCCGTCGAACACCACCGTCAACCCCCTGCTGGCGGCCAGCTACACGTCCACCCCGTCGTCGATCACCTTCCATCTCCAGCCCGGGGCCACCTTCTCCAACGGCAACCCGGTCACCGCGGCCACGGTGGCGGCGAGCATCGACCACATCAAGGCCAGTCCCTTCCGGTTCTCCCTGACCTACATCCAGAGCATCCAGCAGGTCGACCCCGAGACCATCACCTTCACCCTCAACAAGCCGGTGGCCGGGGACGTGCTGTGGGCCATGACCTACATCGACGGGATGCAACTCGACCCGACGGCGCTGCCCACCACCAGCACCGTGCCGGCCAGCTCGGGACCCTTCACCCTGTCCAGCTACCAGCAGGGCTCGTCCATCCTGTTGAAGGCCAACCCGACCTACTGGGACAAGTCGGCCTACAAGCTGGGTGGCGTGAACTTCGTCCAGGTCTCGCCCGGGCCCCAGGAGGTCTCCGCTCTGGAGACCGGGGCCGTCGACATGCTGCCCATCCAACCCGAGGACTACGCGGCGGTGAAGGCCCTGCCCAACGTCGGGATCGCCACCACCCAGTCCGAGGACTACCTCGTAATGCAGACCAGGCAGAACCAGGCCCCGTTCAACGATCCCAAGGTGCGGGCAGCCATGGAGTACGCCGTCGACCGCAAGGGCATCAACAACGCCGTGTTCTCCGGCCTGGGCCAAGCGGCCTACCAGCCCTTCCCCAGCTGGACGGCGGGCTACAACAAGACCGTCGGCACCAAGTACACCTACCAACCAGCCAAGGCCAAGGCCCTGCTGGCCGCGGCCGGGCATCCCCACGGGGTCGACTTCACCCTGGTCATCCCCTCGGGCACGGCCACCTTCAACCGGACGGCACAGATCCTCCAGGCGGAGATGGCCGCCGCCGGCTTCAAGATGACCATCCAGCAGGTCAACCCCACCGACCTGTTCACCGACGTCTACGAGCACGGACAGGGTGACGCGGTGCTGACCGAGGAGCTGACCAACGGGCCCGACCTGGCCAACAACTTCGAGGCCGAGTACACCGGGATCGGCTTCGCCGGCCGGGAGCTCGGCGACACCAACGCCACCATCACCCCACTGGTCGACACGGCTCTCACCTCGCTGAGCCCGTCCGTCCAGGGACCGCCGATGCGGAAGGCCAGCAGCATCGTGATGGCCACCGGCACCGAGGTGCCCCTGATCTTCGAACCCTCGGTGGTGGCCTACAACAAGAGCCGGGTGGGGGGCACGGTGGTGGCCCCCATCGGTGAGTGTCGGTCGAACCTGTCCGGGATCTACATCAAGAAGGGCTGAGCACGCACCGTGGGATCATCCGGCGGTTCGCTGGCCACCTTCATCGGCCGGCGCCTGCTGATCATGATCCCCCTGCTGATCCTGATCTCCCTGGCTGTGTTCAGCCTGGTGCTGATCATCCCCGGTGATCCGGCCCGGACCCTGGCTGGTGGGAACCGCGCCTCGCCGGCCGCGATCGCCCACATCCGGAACCTCCTCCACCTCAACGAGTCGTTCTTCGCCCAGTACTGGCACTGGCTGAGCGGGGTCCTCCACGGCCAGTTGGGCTACTCGCTGTTCAAGAACCAGAGTGTGGCGTCCGGTATCGCCGAGCGCCTGCCCGTCACCGTGAGCGTCGCCGCCGGGGGGATGGTCCTCGCCGTCCTCCTCGGCATCCCGGCCGGCATCGTCGCCGGTCTCCGACCCCGTTCCTGGACCGACCGGGTGGTCTCGGTGGGCAGCAGCCTGGGCGTGGCCATCCCCGACTTCTGGCTGGCCATGCTGTTGGTGGTCGTGCTGTCGGTCAACTTCCACCTCCTGGCGCCCCTCGGCTACGTCCAGTTCACGACGTCCCCGTACCAGTGGTTCGTCCACCTGATCATGCCGTGGCTCGCGCTGGGCATCGGGGGTGCGGCCACCATCGCCCGCCAGACCCGCGGCTCCATGATCGACACGCTGAGCCAGGACTACATACGGACCGCCGAGGCCAAGGGGTTGAGCCGGGCCCGGGTCATCGGCAAGCACGCCGGGAAGAACGCGCTCAGTCCGGTCGTGACCCTGGCCGGCATCCAGTTCGGCTATCTGCTGGGCGGCACCTTCATCATCGAGGAGATCTTCTCGCTCCCCGGCCTGGGCACGTACATGCTGCAGGCCATCAGCCTGAAGGATCTGCCCGTGATCCAGGGCGTCGTGCTGGTGACCGCACTCATGTTCGTGGTCATCAACCTGGTGGTGGACGTGATCTACGGCCTGCTCAACCCCAAGATCCGGTTGGGATGACCTCACTTCCTCCCCCGGGGACCGACGACCCGATGATCGGTCCGGACCTTCCCGATCTGGCCTCCGCGGCCGAGGTGGTCGACAGCCCCCAAGGGGCACGGCGCTTCTGGCGGGCGTTCCTCGCCGATCGCTGGGCCGTGGCCGGGCTGACCTTCCTCGTGGTCATCATCGCCGCGGCCATCTTCGCCCCCCTGATCGCCCCCCAGAACCCCAGTGCCCAGGACCTCCTGGCCATCAACGCCCCACCCAGCCTGCACCACCTCCTGGGCACCGACGACCTGGGCCGGGACATCCTCTCCCGGATCATCTGGGGCGGTCGGGTCTCCCTACGCGCCACCTTCGAGATCGTCATCCTGGCCATCGTCGTGGCCCTGCCGCTCGGACTGGTGGCCGGGTTCCTCCGGGGCTGGACGGACTCGGTGATCATGCGGATCATGGACGCGCTGTTCTCCTTCCCTCCCCTCGTCCTGGCCCTGACCGTGGCCGCCCTGCTCGGAGACAGCCTCAACAACGCCGCCGTGGCCATCGCCATCGTCTTCGTGCCCAGCTTCGTCCGCCTCATCCGCGGCGAGGTCATCGCCGTGCGGGAGGAGGCCTATGTCGAGGCCGCCCAATCCCTCGGGGCCAAGCCCGGGCGCATCATGCGCGCCCACGTCCTGCCCAACGTGGCCTCCCCCATCATCATCCAGGTGTCCCTGGCCCTCGGATTCGCCCTCCTGGCCGAGGCCGGCCTCTCGTTCCTGGGCATCGGCGCCCAGCCCCCCACCCCCAGTTGGGGGGACATGTTGAACGAGGCCTACCAGTTCATCTTCACGGCCCCGCTGGCCCTGGTCTTCCCGGGCCTGGCCATCATGCTCTGCGTCCTCTCCTTCAACGTGGTGGCCGACGGCCTCCGGGACGCCATCGGCCGGGGCAGCACGGTCGAGCGACCCGCCGGCATCCGGACCCGGCTCCGGACCCGCAGGGCCGCCCGTGCGGCGAGGGGGACGGGCACCCGACCGGACGGGTCGGAGCCAGACACGCCGGCTCCCGGCAGGACAGCCGCTCCCGTGCGCGTCGGGTTCGAACCGGCCGCGGCCACGGCTGCGGGCAACGGTTCGGGGACGCCGAGGGTCGACCACCTGCTCGATGTACACCGGCTCCGGGTCGAGTTCGCCATCGCCGGAGGCTCGTGGCCGGTGGTCGAGGACCTGTCGTTCCACGTCGAGCCGGGCCGAACGCTCGGACTGGTCGGCGAGAGTGGCTCGGGCAAGACGGTCTCGGCGCTGGCCATCATGGGCCTGCTCCCCAAGCCCGTCGCCCGCGTCACCGACGGGACCGTCCACTTCCAGGGGCGCAACCTCCTCGAGCTGGGCCCCAAGGAGCTGCGGGCGGTCCGGGGCGATCAGATCGCCATGATCTTCCAGGACCCCATGACCTGCCTAAACCCGGCATTCTCCGTGGGCAACCAGATCGCCGAACAGGTCCGAGCCCACCGTGACGTGAGCCGGTCGGAGGCCAAACGGATCGCCGTCGAGATGCTGGAGCGCGTGGAGATCCCCGGTGCGTCCCGCCGGGCCAGCGACTACCCCCACCAGTTCTCCGGAGGGATGCGCCAACGGGTCATGATCGCCATGGCCCTGTCCTGCTCACCCCAGCTGCTGATCGCCGACGAGCCCACCACCGCCCTCGACGTCACCACCGAGGCCCAAATCCTCGATCTCCTGCACACGCTGTCGGTGGAGGAGTCCATGGCCATGATCTTCGTGACCCACGACCTCGGGGTCATCGCCGAGGTCGCCGACGAGGTGGTCGTGATGTACGCCGGCCTGAAGGTGGAGCAGGCCACCGCAGGGCGGCTGTTCGTCCGTCCCCGCCATCCCTACACCGAGGCCCTGCTGTCCTCGATGCCGCAGACGACGCCCATCGGCTCCCCCCTGCCCGTCATTCCCGGCGTGGTGCCCCGACCCGAGGACTTCCCCGCCACCTGTCGCTTCCGTGAGCGCTGCCGGCACGCCGTCGGGGCGTGCGCCACCACGGTGGTCGAGCTCCGACCCGTCGGGGGCGGGCCGGAGCTGGCGCCCGAGGGCGAGGACGCCTGGGCCCGATGCCTCCGCCAGGAGGAGCTCCACCTGGCCGGCGCCGGTGCGGCCCTCACCGACCAGGGGACACCCGGACCGGGATCGTCCCCGGCCCCATCGGACCGACCCATGGCCCTCGCCGTCCGGGGCCTGGCCAAGCGGTTCCCCACCCGGTCGGGGATCCTCCAGAGAGTGACCGGCGGCGTGGACGCCGTGGACGGCGTCTCGCTCGAGATCCCGGCCGGCACCACCCTCGGGCTGGTCGGCGAGAGCGGTTCGGGGAAGTCGACCCTGGCCCGACTGGTGGTCCGGATCGTCGAGCCCAGCGCCGGCTCGGTCGAGGTGGCCGGCACCGATGTGACCGAACTGTCCGGATCCGAGCTGGGGCGCAGCCGGCGTCAGATGCAGATGGTCTTCCAGGACCCGTTCTCCTCGCTCGATCCCAGCCACACCATCGGCGACACGGTGTCCGAACCCCTTGTGCTCCACTCGGATCTCAAGCCGGCCGAGCGCAGGGAACGGACCCGCGAACTACTGGCCCTCGTCGGGTTGGGGGCGGTCCCCCTCGACCGGTACCCCCACCAGTTCTCCGGCGGACAACGCCAGCGCATCGCCATCGCCCGGGCCCTGGCCGTGAATCCGAGCCTCCTGGTGTGCGACGAGGCGGTCAGCGCCCTCGACGTGTCCACCCAGGCCCAGGTGCTCAACCTGCTGGCCGAGCTCCAAGCCGAGTTGGGCACGGCCTATCTGTTCATCTCCCACGATCTCTCGGTGGTCCGCCACATCGCCGACCGCATCGCCGTGATGTACCTGGGCCAGATCGTGGAGGAAGGCCCTGCGTCCCAGGTCCTCGACCGGCCCGCCCACCCCTACACCGCCGCCCTGCTCTCGGCCATCCCGGTGCCCGACCCGTCCGTGGCCCGGTCGCGCCAGCGGGTGGTCCTGCGGGGCGAGGTGGACACCGGGGCCACCGAGCGGGTGGGCTGCCGCTTCGCCCCCCGCTGCGCCTTCGCCATGGACGTGTGCCGACGGGTGGACCCGGACCCGTTCTCCGCCGACAGCGACACGACCGTGCGGTGCCACCTGCACACCGAGGGACCGCTCCTGGCCGGACGGTCCGTCCTCACCCTCGACCCAGCCGAGGTCACGGCCCCCTAGCGACCGGGTCCGCGCTCCGGGCATGATGGCCCGGCGAGACGATCTGGAGGTCGTGATGAAGACTCCCCCCTTCCAAGGTGTCATCGGCGACGACTGGCGGGACTCGACGCCGTGGTGGCCCGACGGGCCGACGCCACCGGAGGGCGCGCCCAACGTGGTCCTGGTCGTGCTGGACGACGTGGGCTTCGCCCAGCTGGGCTGTTACGGCTCGGACATCACCACCCCGACCATCGACGGCCTGGCCGCCGATGGGCTGCGCCTCACCAACTTCCACACCACGGCCCTGTGCTCGCCGACCCGGGCCTGCCTGTTGACCGGACGCAGCCACCACCGCAACGGCCTCGGGAGGGTGGCGGACCTGGCCGTCGGGTTCCCCGGCTACAACGGCGAGATCCCGAAGGAGAACGGGTTCCTCTCCGAGATCCTCCGCCAGCACGGCTACGCCACCTACGCCGTGGGGAAGTGGCACCTCACCCCCGACGACGAGACGTCCATGGCCGCGCCACGTCACAGCTGGCCGCTCGGACGCGGCTTCGACCGCTGGTACGGCTTCCACGGAGGCGAGACCCACCAGTTCGTGCCGGCGCTCTACCACGACAACCACTCCGTGGCCCCCCCGGCATCGATCGAGGAGGGCTACCACCTGAGCGCCGACTTGGCCGACCAGGCCATCGCCCAGCTGGCCGACCTCCGGGCCGTGGACCTAGATCGGCCCTTCTTCCTCTATTTCTGCACCGGCGCGTGCCACTCCCCCCATCACGCGCCCCAGGAGTGGATCGACCGCTACCGGGGCCACTTCGACCAGGGATGGGACCGGTGGCGCGAGGGGACCTTCGCCCGGCAGCTGGCCGCGGGGCTCGTGGCCCCGGGCACCGAGATGGCCCCGCGGCCGCCGTGGGTGCCGGCCTGGGACGACCTCTCGAAGGATGACCAGCGGGTGGCGGCCCGGTTCATGGAGTGCTTCGCTGCCTACCTCTCCTACACCGATGCCCAGCTGGCCCGGCTGCTGGCCTTCTTGGAACAGACCGGGGACCGCCAGGACACCGTGGTCATCCTGGTCTCGGACAACGGGGCCAGCTCCGAAGGCGGCCCCACCGGGTCCATCAACGACAACCGGCTGCAGAACTTCGACCCGGCCGGCCCCGAGGAGCTGGCCCGGCGCATCGACGAACTGGGTGGCCCCCGGGCCCACAACAACTATCCCTGGGGATGGACCATGGCCGGGAACACCCCCTTCAGGCGCTGGAAGCGTGAGGTCCACGAAGGTGGGGTGGCCGACCCGTGCATCGTGAACTGGCCGGCCGGCATCCCCGGGGGTGGAGGGGTCCGCGGGCAGTTCACCCACGCCACCGACATCCTGCCCACCGTGTTGGAGTTGGCCGGAATCGAGGCCCCCGACACCATCGAGTACGTGCCCCAGACCCCCATCGACGGGATCAGCTTCGCCCCGATGCTCCGCCCCGACGGTGCCGACACGCCACCCCACCGCACCACCCAGTACTTCGAGATGTTCGGCAGTCGGGCCATCTACCACGACGGCTGGAAGGCCGTGACCTTCAAACCCATCGGCCCGCTCTACGACGACGGCCTCAACTGGAACGCCCCCTTCAGCGACGACCGCTGGGAGCTCTACCACGTGGCCGAGGATCCCACCGAGATCCACGACCTGGCCGAGACCGAGCCCGGTCGGTTGGCCGACATGGTCGAGCGCTGGTGGGTGGAGGCCCGGGCCAACCAGGTCCTCCCCCTCGACAACCGGATCCTGCACACCCTGGTCCACCCCAAGCCCGACCGGCGGGCACCCCGGCTCACCACCACCTACTACCCGGGCACCTCCCCGGTGCCCGAGACGGTGGCGGCCAACATGAAGAACCGCGGCCATGTCATCGAGGTCGACCTCACGGTGCCCGAGGGCCCGCCGGCCGAGGGCGTCCTGTTGGCCCAGGGGTCGGCGCTCGGAGGCTTCTCCCTCCACCTGCGGGGCGGGCGGCCGCGGTACCTGCACAACCTCTACGGCAAGGAGACCTACGCACTGGCCGGGGAGCGACCGCTCGGGCCCGGACGCCACCGGGTGGTCTTCCGCTTCGACCGCCAGGGGAACGCCGGTGGCCCGGCCGCCCTGGAGGTCGACGGCGAGGTGGTGGCCGAGGCGCAGTTCCCCCTGTTCACCGTGGCCGCCTTCAGTGCCACCGGCGCCGGTCTGACCTGCGGGTACGAGTTCGGGCCGTCTGTGGGCGAGGACTATCGGGCCCCGTTCCCCTGCACCGCCACCATCCACTCGGCGACCGTCACCCTGAGCGAGGAGGTCCCGGTCAATCCCATGGTGGAGTTCGAGCGGATCATGGCCGAGCAGTAGCCGGCCGGGGGCCGGCGGCCCTCACGATCGGGCGGTAATGGGTCTTTCGGCCCTGTTTGGTCTGGCGCCCGATCCGTAACCTCCGAACCAGGAGGTTGTACGCCATGCAAACCCTGTCATCCGTGACAACCCGACTCGTCGGGAGCCTGATCGACCTGAGCCATCCCGGCCACTACGTGCACTGGGGTTTCATCCAGCTGTCCGTGGCCAATATGGTCGTGATCGGGCTGATGGTGGTCGTCTTCGTCGCCGCCATTCTCATCCCCTTCCGCCGCCACGGGGGAGGCGACCGGTGAGCATCGACACCGGTACCCCGGTCCACGCCCCGGTCGAGCCACCGCCCAACGTCGCCGCCGACCTGCCCGAGGACGCCGACCAGTGGAGCGCCAAGCTCCGGCGATCCGCGGTCAAGGCGCTGCCACCCGAGCGCCTCATGCCCGACCGCCAGCCCGCCTATGTCGCCTCGTGGATCTACGTATTCGGCGTGCTCACCGTCAGCGCGCTGGCCGTGGTCATCGCCACCGGGACGGTCCTGGCCATCATGGGCCCGACCTGGTGGCACGTCTCCACCACGGGCCTCTTCGTCAATTCGCTCCACATGTGGAGCGTCGAGGTCTTCTTCTTCACCATGATCGTCCACCTGTGGGGGAAGTTCTTCATGGCCGCCTGGCGGGGCAAGCGTCGGGCCACCTGGATCACCGGCGTGGTGTCCTTCGTGGTATCGGTCGGGGCCGCCTTCACCGGCTACCTCTCCCAGCAGAACTTCGACTCCCAGTGGATCAGCACCCAGGCCAAGGACGGGATCAACTCCACCGGGGCCGGGGCCATCTTCAACGTCACCAACTTCGGTCAGATGCTCATGTGGCACATCGTCCTCCTCCCCCTCGTGGTGGTGGCCCTGGTGGGCGTGCACGTCCTCATGGTCCGCCTGCGGGGCGTGGTTCCCCCCTTCGCCGCACCCGGCGAGCACGGCGCTGCGCCGGGGGAATCGACCAACGGAACCGAGACGACATCCGTTGTCCTCCCCGCCGCTGAGGCCGCCACCGCTCCGAGCAACGGCACCTCGCACGGCCCGGTCACGACAGGAGAGCCGGCATGAGCGCGGTCACCGCCACCCATGGGGCCCGTCGGTCGCGCCGCTTCAACCCCGACCGCGATGTCGAGGAGTGGCACGGCAGGTACCTCCCCTACGACCTGATCAAAGAGGTCACCATCGCCCTCGTGGTGGTGGTCATCCTGGTCGTCGCCCTGGCCGTCGTCTTCTCGTCCCCGGACGACAAGCCGGTCACCGTCAAGTCCTGGTCGGCGGCCAGCCCGGTCGACTTCGCCCAGACGGCCATCACCGAGCTCGACGGCACCAGTGGGACCGCCACCTACGGGCCCCCCTACAACGCCACTCCCGGAGCCAGCCAGTCCATCTTCGGGATCTCGCCCGAGAGTTTCTTCGGCGTCCACCATCCCATCGACACGGCCAACGACTACGTGCTGGCCCCACTGCGCACCCTGCCCGATCGGCCCGCCGTCCAGGCCGCCGTCAACGAGTACACCTCAGCCCCGGCCGCACAACAGGCGGCCTGGACCGCAGCGTATGAGAAGGCCGTGGCCAAGGCGTCCACGGGCGCCGACGGCGCGCTGATCGTCCCCCCGGGGGACTACGGCCCGGTCGGCCCGATCATCTCGTCGCTGACCTCGATGGCCAGGAGCGGTGCGCTCGACGGGGCGCTCCTCACCTCCCATCAGTTCTACGGCACCGACTACACCAAGCCCCTCCTGTTCATCGCCGATGGCACCTACCTCGCCAACCTGGCCCAGGGCCAGCACCTGTCCGGCGACCAGTGGGGCATGATGAACGAGACCGGGAACTTCCCCGGCCAGGCCTGGTTGTGGCTCTACACCCTCTGGTACCAGGTGCCCCCGATGAACGCCTCGTCGAGCGGCGACTTCCAGGTCTGGGCGATCATGATGATCCTGACCCTGGGGCTGGTCCTGCTCCCCTTCATCCCCGGCCTGCGTTCGATCCCCCGGTGGTCCCGTGTCTACCGCCTGATCTGGCGTCAGCACTACCGGGATCTGGCCGCATCACACCCGGCCTGAGCGGACCTCTCCTCGCAGAAACACGTCCTGACCAGGGAGGACAAGTCACAGCCGGGATTACGGTGGGGCCCAGTGGGCTCACGGACGGGTTTCGTACCGTAGTGGTCGAAGGAGGCAAGCAGATCCCCCGACCAACTGCTTGACGCACATGACACTGCTCATCATCATGGTGCCGCTGATGATCGCGGCCATCGCCATCGCCACCGTTCCCGTGCTCTACCACTCGGTGCGTGAGCACCGGCTCATCCACACCGGCTCGGCCACCCGGCTGAAGCCCGTCACCGTCTCGGAGTACTCGGTGCGTACCGTCTCGAGGGACCACACCGACCACCGGGAGAAGGTGGCCGCCTGAGTCATCCACCGTTCCGCCCTCCCACCCACGACGACCGCCTCCGGGCGGTCGTCGTGGCGTCCGGGGGCACTACGGGTCACGAGGTCATGCCACCCAGGCCCACCAGTCCGCGAGCCAGCTCGATCTCGCCCATGTGGCGCAGCCCGTGCTGGTAGATCCAGCACTCGGCGGCGTCGAGCAGGGTGATGCCCTCGGGCCCCGCCACCCGGGCGCTGTAGGTGCTGGCCACCTCGGGCGGGAACGGTCGCCTCACGACCACCCGGGTGAGGTCGGCCGGATCCAGGTGGTCCAACCACGTCTCGGTCCGACGGAACACCGCGGTCATGTAGGCCTGGAACTGGTCGTAGTCGCCGATGCGCTGATGGACCATCTCGGCGACCGTGCGGTGCTTGCCGTGGTCGGCGATGGCCGGACGGACCGCAGCCTCCCACGCCTCGTCCCAGATCGGGGCGGTGCCGGTCATCAGGAAGAACGAGGCGTCCATCATGTTGACGATGTGGAAGAGGCTGAAGGCGATGGGCAGGACGCCCTCCCGCTCGAAGTGGTTCACCTGGTCCAGGTCCATGGTGGCCACGGCGTCGGCGTAGAGCGAGTGGAGGGCGCGCATCCTGCGCTGCAGGGAGTCCAGCACCAACTCGTCGCTCATCGCGCCACCCCGGTTCCCGCCGCCCGACGGGGGCGGCGCTGTCACGGTAACGCACTTGGCAGTCCGACTGTCAACAGATACGCTCGGGCCGCCGGCACCTGGTGCCGGCGGCCACCATGACCACCCGCACCGACAGCTCCGCGTGGGCGCCTTCCCCGGAGGGACCCAGCCCGCTCGCCCCGGTGACCACTGACGGCCGCCAGCTACGTCGTGAGCGCAACCGTGAGGCCGTGGTAGACGCGCTGCTCGACCTCTACCGGGAGGGGAACCTCCAGCCCGGGACCGAGGAGATCGCTGCCCGGTCCGGCCTCTCACCCCGTTCCCTCTTCCGGTACTTCGACGACGTGGACGATCTGATCCGCACCGCCATACGGCATCAGGAGCACCGGGTCAACCACCTGGTGCCCATCGAGGTGGGTCCCGACCGTCCGCTGGCCGACCGGGTGCAGGCCCTGGTGGACCAGCGGTTCCGCCTGTTCGATGCGGTCGGCCACGCCGCCGTCGTCGCCCGCCTCCGCTCCCCCTTCCAGCCCGTGCTGGCCGAGGAGGTCCACCAGCACCGGGCGTTCCTGCGCTCCCAGATCGCCACCCTGTTCGCGGCCGAGCTGGCCGACAGGGACAAGGGGTCAGCGGCCGCCGTGCTGGCCGCCGCCGACGTGTTGACCTCGTTCGAATCGTGCCAACTGCTCCTGCAGGGCCAGGGGCTCAGCCCGGCCCGGGCCCGGGCCGCGATCGTCGGTGCCCTCGCCGCGTTGTTCTGCCCCTGCGAGGCGGAGACAGGGTCCACCCGGACCCGGTGAGCGGCTACTGGCCGGGGCCGTGGCCATGCGAGGACGGGGGCCCGCGGCGCCTCCAGGTTCCCGGCCCACCCCACGGGCCGGACCTCGGGCCCGGTGCCCGTCTCGACGTGGTGTCCCGAGACGTCCCCGCCGCCACCATGGTGGTCACCCGCGACCCGGGGCAGCTCTATCTGCTCCGCCATACGACCGGGGACCGCGCCGTCTCCTTCATCGAGCAGCTGGATCCCGACACCCTGGCCGAGAGGGGTCGCTCCCCCAACCTGGCCGGCGGGCCCGCCTGGCCCGGCAGTCTGGCCGCCCACGCCAACGGCTCCCTCTACGTCGTGTTCGGCAACCACGCCCACCGGCTCGACGCCGACCTCGCCGTCGTGGCCACCACGGCGCTACCCCGGGACCGCCCCTACAACGGGTTCGTGGTCCTGCCCGACGGCCACCTGGTCACCAAGGACTTCGCCGGATCCCGACCGGGCGTCCCGGTGGCCCCGGGCGACCGGGAGCCATGCGAGCTGGTGGTGCTCGAGCCCGAGTCCCTCCGCATCGTCGACCGGTGCACCCTGGCCGAGCCGTCCATCGCCCGCCTGTCGGCCCGGGATGACGAGGTCATCGTGGTCGGGGACACCGGCCTGCTCCGGGTCCGGTGGGACGGGCGGCTCCAGGCCGGGGACCACCCCCCGGTCCCGTACCGGACGCTGCCGGGCCAGACCTACGGGTGGGACTGTGTGATCGCCCTCGGCGCCGCGTGGTTCCTCGACGACGGCGAGGGCTCCGAGAACTACGACGGCACCCTCTACGGGCACGGGGTGTCGACCGCCCCGCTGCACCTGGTGCGGGTGGGTCTCGACGACGGTGCCTGCACCCTGACCGAGGTGTGCGGGCGATCAGGCGGCCTCATCGCCAACCCGCCGGTGATCGATGTCGACCGCGCCATCGCCGTGGCCTACGACAGCGGCAACGCCGAGATGACCGCCTTCGACATCGCTCCCGACGGCGGGCTCACCCCGCGATGGAGGAGGCACCAGCACCACGGCGGGCACCTCCTGCTCAGCCCCGGGACCGGCGCGCTGGTCACCGGGGACTTCGATGCCGTCCGTCGGAGGGACCAGGTGGTGGTCCTCGACATCACCGACGGGAGCGAGCTGGCCCGGGCCGACACCGGCAGTCCCGTGCAGTCCGTCCTGTTCCCGGCGGCGGGCTTCGGGGACGACGTCTACCTGTGCACGTTCACCACCGTCACCCGGGTGTCGGTGCGGCCGGGCTGACCCGGACGACAGGGCGCACCAACGGTGCGGCCGGGCTCAGACGGTCGCCGTCGGATGGGCGTCGGCCAGCAGCCGGTTGTCGTCGGCCAACAGGGCCTCGGCCAGGTGCCGGATCATCTCCACCACCTCGGGGTGGTCCTCGGGGTCCCAACCCTCCAGGACCTCGGTCAGCGACTGACGTCGGGCGATGGTCAGCTTCTCGATGGCCTCCTCCCCCGCCGGCGTGACGACCACGCTGTGCGAGCCGTCGCGGTCGACCCGCTCCACCATGCCCGCCGACACCAGCATGTCCACGCCCTGGCGCAGGATGGCCGGGTCCACCTTCAGCCGGGCGCTCACCTCCTCGGTGCTCGTGGCCTCGCGGTCGGCCAGGCGGTAGAGGAGCCAGACGGCGCGGGGCTCGAGGTCGACCCCGGCCCGGGTGGCCAGCATCCCGTAGAGCTCACCCCGGTTCTCACGGCTGGCTGCCCGTTCCAGGAGGTGCTTGACCTCGTCCAGGGACGAGCGGGGAGCCGGGATCCCAAGATTCTCGGCCGGCTCGGAGCTGCGAATGGATTTGCGCAGGGCCAGCTCCGGGAGCGTCCAGCTCAGCAGGAAGGCCACGAAGGCAATGGGGACGCCGATGAGGAACATGGTCTGGATGGTGTGGGCGATGCCCTGGACCACCCCGGCCTGCACGACGGCGGGCAGCTTGTGGATGGCGTCGGGATTGTCGGCACTGAGGTTGAAGCCTGGGGGTGCGGCCGTCACGTGCAACGCCTTCAGCACGTTCCCGACCAGGAGATTGGCGAAGATGGCACCGAACACCGCCGTGCCGAACGAACCGCCGATCATCCGGAAGAAGGTGACCCCGGAGGTGGCCGTGCCCAGCTCCTCGTAGGGGACGGCGTTCTGGACGGCCACGGTGAGCACCTGGAGGATCAGGCCGAGTCCGAGGCCGAAGACCACCATGTAGGCGGCCATCGTCCACGCCCCGGTGGCCACCCCGATCAGTGACATCAGGTACAGGCCGACGGTCATCAGGGCCGTCCCCACGATCGGGAAGACCTTGTAGCGGCCCCACTTGGTCACGAGGAGGCCGGATCCGATGGAGGCCACCAGCAGCCCGCCCATGAGCGGGAAGAGGCGGACCCCGGACTCGATGGGACTGATCCCCTTCACGTCCTGGAAGAAGAGGGGCAGGAAGGTCAGGGCCCCGAACATGGCGAAGCCGACCACGAACCCGATGGCGCTGGCTGCGGCGAAGACCTTGTTGGCGAAGAGGGGCAGCGGGATCAGGGGTTCGACCGCCCGCTTCTCGGCCCAGAGGAACAAGATGGCGAACACCACGCCGGCCACGGCCAGGCCGACGATGAAGGGGGACGTCCACGGGTACGAGGTCCCACCGAGACTGGTGAAGAGCACCAGGGAGGTGGCGGACAGGGCGATGAAGGCGGTGCCCAGGTAGTCGATGACCCGGTGGACGCGGTTCAGGGACCCCGGCAGGGCGACCGCCGTCACCACCAGCGCCACCGCCCCGATGGGGATGTTGATGTAGAAGATCCAGCGCCAGCTCAGGTAGTCGACGAACACCCCGCCGATCAGTGGGCCGATGACCGAGGTCACCCCGAACATGGCCATGAAGAAGCCCATGTAGCGACCGCGCTCCCGCGGCGACACCACATCGCCCACGATGGTCTGGGCCCCGATCATGAGGCCGCCGCCGCCCAGGCCCTGGACGGCTCGGAAGGCGATGAGCTGGATCATGGAGTGGCTGAGACCGGAGAGGGCCGATCCGATCAGGAAGAGGACGATGGCCACCTGGAAGAAGAACTTCCTCCCGTACATGTCGCCCAACTTCCCCCACAGGGGGGTCGACACCGTGGACGCCAGCAGGTAGGCGGTGACCACCCAGCTGAGATGGGAGGCCCCGTGCAGATCGCCCACGATGGTGGGCAGGGCCGTGGACACGACCGTCTGGTCCAGCGCGGCGAGGAACATCCCCAGCATGAGCGCCCCGATGACCACCAGGACCCGACGGTGGGTGAGGGCCGGCGCACTGTCGGGCACAACCGTGGTAGCCGTGTCGCTCATCGCCTCGCTCCCCACTTCGCTCCCGCTGGCCGGCGTGGTCTTGTGGCGAGTGTAGAAGGAACGCCCGGTGGCGGGGTACATCGAGGCAGCGGCGAGTACGGCGCACCGGTGGGCGCCTGGGGGTGGCGGGCACGGATCGGCTCCCGGCCGTGCGACAATTCGACACGCAAGGGAGGTGGCGTGGCACACTTGGCGCTCACCCCATCGACCAGCGGAGGTCCTCTCGTGTTCACCCAGCGCCACGGGCTCAAGAAGGCCGCAGTGGCCCTCACCATCGGGACGGTGGCCGTGTTGGCCGCCGCCTGTTCCAGCAACTCGAGCACCTCCACGACCACCACGGGCGCACCGTCGACCACGGCCACCACCCCGGCGCTGCCCACCACGGTGATCCCGACCCAACCCACCAACGCGGCCATCGCCGCCACCGTGCCGGCCGCCATCAAGTCCAAGGGCACCATCGACGTCGCCATGGACGCCACCTACGCTCCGGACGAGTTCATCGCCCCCGACGGTTCTACCATCGTGGGCATGGATGCCGACCTGGCCACGGCAATCACCCAGGTCCTCGGCCTGAAGGCCACGCTGACCAACGCCACCTTCGACACCATCATCCCCGGCATCCAGAGCGGCAAGTACGGCATGGGCGCGTCGTCGTTCACCGACACCATCGCCCGACAGAAGGTCGTCGACTTCGTCGACTACTTCACCGCCGGTGAGGGCTACTACGTGAAGAGTGGCAGTCCGCTGGCCTTCAACGGTCTGACCTCCCTGTGCGGGCACTCCGTCGCCGTCGAGTCGGGGACCACCGAACAGTCGGACGCCCAGGCCCAGGCCAAGAAGTGCACCACCGGCAAGGTGACCGTGCTCTCGTTCGGGAACCAGAGCCAGGCCAACCTGGCCGTGTCCAGTGGACGGGCCGACGTGGGCTTCGCCGACTCCCAGGTGGCCGGCTACATCGTGGCCACCTCCAACGGGGTGTTCCAGAACAGCGGGACCGCCTTCGAGGTCGCCCCCTACGGCCTGGCCCTGCCCAAGGGGAACGGTATGGCCGCTCCGGTCCAGGCGGCGGTGAACTACCTGATCGGCAACGGCGTCTACACGCAGATCCTGACCAAGTGGGGCGTGCAGTCCGGAGCCATCACGAGCTCGGTCATCAACGGCGCCACCAGCTAGGGATTCCCGGCCCGAGGCCGAAGGTCCGCCGATGACGGTCCCCCCGGAGGCGGCGCCGGCGCCGCCTCCGGACCGAAGGCCGGCGCCCGAAGGGGCACCGGTGAAGACCGTCCCGGTCAGACACGCGGGACGATGGGTGGCCAGCGCGGTGATCGTGGTCCTCGTGGCCATGCTGGTCAACACGTTGTTCTTCTCGCACGTGACACGGGGTGGTGTGCGGGAGGGGCGGTTCCAGTGGGCCGTGGTCTGGAAGTACCTCTTCGTCACCCCGGTGCTCAAGGGCATCGCGGTCACCCTCGAGCTGACGGCCATCGCCATGGTGGTCGGCATCGTGCTCGGCGTGCTGTTGGCCGTGATGCGGCTCTCCCCCAACCGGTTGTTGTCCGGCTCGGCCTGGATCTACATCTGGTTCTTCCGCGGCACACCGGTGCTGGTCCAGCTGACCTTCTGGTACGTCGGTATCACCTACCTCTACCCGACGCTCACGCTCGGGGTCCCCTTCGGGCCGTCCTTCTACACAGTCAACGCCAACACCCTGATCACGTCGTTCATCGCCGCCGCCCTCGGTCTCAGCCTCAACGAGGGCGCCTATATGGCCGAGATCGTCCGCGCCGGCATCATCTCGGTCGACGAGGGCCAGACCGAGGCGGCTCAGTCCCTGGGGATGAGCAAGGCCACCACCCTGCGACGCATCGTGCTCCCCCAGGCCATGCGCATCATCATTCCCCCGACCGGCAACGAGACCATCTCGATGCTCAAGACCACCTCCCTGGTCATCGTCATCGCCGGATCCGACCTCTTCACGGCGACCCAGAACATCTCCAACACCAACTACGAGATCGTGCCCCTGCTGCTCGTGGCCAGCTTGTGGTATCTGTTCTTCACGTCGGTGCTCACCATCGGCCAGTTCTATGTGGAGCGGTACTACGCCCGGGGCACGACGCGGGCGCTTCCCCCCACACCCTTCCAGAGGCTGCGCCAGGACCTCTTCCGCGTCAGACCGCAGCCCACGCCCGCTCAGGGGGAGGCACCGTGGTTGGACACGCCACCACCCCCGCCACCCCCCCACCACGAGGAGGCGCGGTGACCGGGCCCATGGTGCAGGCGGTTGGCGTCCGCAAGTCGTTCGGCCGCCTCGAGGTGCTGAAGGGGATCGACCTCACCGTGAGTCAGGGCGAGGTGCTCTGCCTCATCGGCCCCTCCGGTTCCGGGAAGAGCACGTTCCTGCGCTGCATCAACCATCTGGAGAAGATCGACGGGGGCGAGCTGTCCGTCGACGGCGAGCTGGTCGGCTACCGACGCAACGGGGACAAGCTCTACGAGCTGCGGGACCGAGAGGTGTGCTCCAAGCGGGCCGAGATCGGCATGGTGTTCCAGCGGTTCAACCTGTTCCCGCACATGAGCGTGCTGGACAATGTGATCTCCGGTCCGGTGCGGGTCAAAAAGGAGTCGCCCGCCGCGGCCCGGCAGCGAGCCCACGACCTCCTCGACCGGGTCGGCCTGGCCGACAAGATCAAGAACTACCCGAACCAGCTCTCGGGTGGCCAACAGCAGCGGGTGGCCATCGCCCGGGCCCTGGCCATGGCGCCGAAGCTGATGCTCTTCGACGAGCCGACCTCGGCCCTCGACCCCGAACTGGTGGGCGACGTGCTCGACGTGATGCGGGGCCTGGCCGAGGACGGGATGACCATGATCGTGGTCACCCACGAGATGGGGTTCGCCCGGGAGGTCGGCGACACCGTGGTGTTCATGGACGGCGGCGTTGTGGTGGAGGCCGGCGACCCGAAGGTGGTGCTGACCAGCCCGTCCCACCAGCGCACGCGGGAGTTCCTCTCCAAGGTGCTCTAAGCGCCACTCGGCGGCTCGGTCAGGTCCGGGCGGCCCACCCCTTGCCCACGTCGGCGCCGCCCTCCTCGCTGATCCGCCTCCCGAAGCGGACCAGCGCCGGTTCGGGGGCGATCTTGCCCGCCACGAGGGCCTCTCCCAGCCCGAACCGCCTGGCCTTGGCCAGCAGGCCCGCCGGCACGAACGAGAACGTCTCGCCCAGGTAGGCCAGATCGGCCGCCGAGTTCATCCGCATGAGCACCAGGTTGTCGCACTGCGAGAGCACGTTCTCGTGGACCTTCTGGGGTCGCTGGGTCGACACCAGCAGATGGATGCCGAACTTGCGTCCCTCGGCGGCGATCTGGACGGTCTGCTCGGTGGCGAGGGCGGCCAACCGGTCGCCGGGTAGGGCGGGACAGATGTTGTGGGCCTCGTCGATCACCACCAGCACCGGCTGGCGTCGGTTCCTGAGCCTCCACAGGGTGGACAGGACGGCGTTGGACACCACCCCCTGGGCCTTCCGGTCTCCCAGAGATCCGAGATCCACCACCAGACAGCGCCAGTCGTCTTCGGCCATCATCTCGACCAGCGAGCCACCCTGGCCCGCCTCCCAGATCTCCAGGCGGTCCAACCCCAGGTTGGCCGCCCGCCGGCCCAACCGGTCGGCGCCCTCCAGCCCGACCAGGTCGGCGAGGCTCGCCACCAGCGGGGTGCCGGCCTCGTCCCCCTTCAGGACATCGAGGAGGGCCTCGTACTCCTCGGCGTCCCCCACCGGGTCGAGTTGCAGCAGCGCGGCCTGGCAGGCCGACTCCAGCTCGCCGAAACGCAGGTGGAGCGGCTGCTCGTCCGGGGCGTTGGACCCGAGGACCCTGATCCCTCCGGCGGCGGACCGGTACCGTGCCGTCGCCGCGGCCTCGGGGTCGGCGTCGTCGCGGAGGTGGCCCATCCTCACGTAGTCGGAGTTGGGATCGAGGACGATTACCCGGAGGCCGGTCTGGGCCAGGAGCTGTTCGAGGACCAGGCCGAGCGAGTAGGTCTTGCCCGAGCCCGACTGCCCGCAGAGAAAGGTGTGGCGATCGAACCCGCCGGCGTCGAGGCGCGCCGGGTGGTTCGGGGCCAAGGACAGCGAGCCGATGGTCAACACGGCGTTGGTGGGGTTCGCCGTCTCGATCCACTGCTCGATGGCGGCGTCGTCGGCCGGAGCCACCCGGGCGTCGAGGAACGGCGGGGCCGGGCCGTCCAGAACGACGCCGGTGCCCCGGGCCACCCGCACCGAGACCGGAGCGCGCATCGTCCCCTCGGTCCCTTCCACCGTGAGGGAGAACTCGGCCGACTCCAGGTTGCCGAGTTCGAGGGTGAGCACCTGGCCGAGGTGCGTCATCGACCCCGAATCGAGCACGACGTAACCTCCGACCTCCAGCTGCAGGTGGCGGAGGGGTGCCTGGAGCTCGAAGGTCCGCCCGTCGACCGAGGTGGCCAGCGGCAGCACCGACTCCTCGAGACGGCGGCGGAGGTCCCGGTACTCGGCGGCTCGGTCCACGTGATCCTCGGTCATGGGCACCCCTGGTTCGTCGTCGCCTTCCCCGGTCGAGGACACAGTAGGCCAGCGTCCGGTGACCGGACGGCAGGGCCCTGGGCCAGCGTGCACGCCGACCGAGTGCCTGACTACGGTGACCAGCGGGCCGGCGCCGCCAACCGCGTCGGGCCGGCGCAGACACCGATCACCCACACCGATCACCCACACCGATCACCGACACAAGGAGTCCCACCCATGGCCAAGGCCGACGGCGTCTTCATCTTCATCGGCACCTACCCCGACGAGTCGTCAGCCCGCGACGACTACAACGTCGTGAAAGACCTCCATCTGGCCGGCGCCATCGGCACCTACGACGCCGCCGTGGTGACCAAGGACAAGGACGGCAAGGTCCACGCCAACAAGGACGAGATGGCCACCCGGCACGGAGCCTGGGGCGGGGCGGCCGTGGGTGCCGTGGTGGGCATCCTCTTCCCCCCTTCCATCATCGGGACCGCCATCGTGGGTGCCGCAGTCGGCGGGGTGAGCGGGCACCTGTGGCGGGGCATGTCCCGAGCCGACGTGAAGGAGTTCGGCGAACTCATCGACCAGGGCCAGGCCGCGCTCATCATCGTCGGGGAGACCACCTTGCAGGCGGCCCTGGACAAGGCCGTGCTCAAGGCCGAGAAGCAGGTGGCCAAGGAGCTCGACATGAGTGTGAAGGATGTCGACGCCGCCGTCCGTGAGGCGGCGGGCGAGGTCAGCTGAGCGCCTGGGCCGAGTTGTCCGTCAGGTGGCCCGGAGCCGGCGCACCAGGGCATCGAGGTCGGACTCGTCGATCCGGGAGCACGCCCGCACGGCGGCGCGGCCCAGACTGGACCCGAACGGTAGGGCGTCGACCAGGCCGCGACCGACCCAGCCGCGGACGAGCCGCAGCTCGGTGGAGACGGCCAGGGCCCGCTCGTCCACCTGGGATCCCTTGGACATGAGGGCGGCGTTGGTCAGGCGTCGGACCTCGGCCCGGTCGACCTCGATCCCCTGCTGACGAAGCCTGCGGACCATGTAGGAACCGGTGTTGTACCAGTCACAGAACCCGTGGACCACGGAGGCCACCTGGCCCACCACTCCGTCGATGGCCAGGGCCAGGACCGGTCCCCCTTCGAGGGTGGAGGCCGCCGCCGCACCGACCAGGGCCAGCTGCAGCGTCCCCACCGCCGTGGCGATGGACCGGGTCTGACGGGACGCCAGCATCTCCACGCCCTGGTGGTCGTAGAGGGCAGCCGGATGCTCGAGGACCTGACCCGACATCCAGTCGAGCAGGCGCGGTGGTGCGGCCCGCACCTCCGTCCGGAGTCGGCGGAGGCGACCCGGACCACCGGAGAACGCCTCGCGCCCGACACTGCCCAACGCCGACTCCAGTTCGGCGACGGCGTCATCGGGAAGCCCCTCGGGGCG
Organism: uncultured Acidimicrobiaceae bacterium; assembly: GCA_963738545.1. Lineage (GTDB taxonomy): Bacteria > Actinomycetota > Acidimicrobiia > Acidimicrobiales > RAAP-2 > Bog-756. Next base: position 199,768 of record CAVTXA010000002.1, on the reverse strand, counting down.
GAGCAGCGACCGCAGGGCCTGGGAGAACCGGGCGCGGGCGCGGGCCAGGCGGAGTCGCGGGGCGCCGGGGGCGTCCGGCGAGGACGAGGGGTCGGGGGGCACGCCGGTCACGAGAGCGGGTGCGGGGCGCCCCGGATACGGGGGCCGGTCGGTCTGCGGGTCGCGGGCGTCATCGGATGCGCTCGTTGGTCGGGTCGTAGAGCGGCCGGAGCCCCACACGGGCCACGTGGAGCCGCCCACCCACGTCGAGCTCGTAGCGCCCGGTGTTCACCCGGTCGGCGGTGACGACGTCCCCGTCCGGCCGCCACAGGTAGGCCAGGCCGACACTGGACCCGAGCGTCTCCGACCAGGCCACCGACGTGACCTGACCCGACGGTTCGCCGTCGCGCAGGAGCAGCTCACCCCCCCACGCCATGGGTTCGGGATCCTCGAGCCGGAAGGACACCAGGCGGCGGCGGGGCCCGTCGACCACGGCCCGCTCGACCGCCCCGCGACCGATGAAGTCGACGTCGGATCCGAGCTTGCAGGTGAAGCGGAGACCGGCCTCCACCGGAGTGTGGTCGGGTGTGAGGTCGGTGCCGAAGGCGCGGTACCCCTTGTCCAGCCGCAGGGAGTTGATGGCGTAGTAGCCGGCACCGGTGAGCGGGAGGTCGGCACCGGCCTCGAACAGGGCCTCGTAGACACCGACGGCGAACTCGCACGGGACGTAGAGCTCCCAGCCCAGCTCACCGACGTAGGTGATGCGGGTGGCCCGGACCGTCGAATAACCCAGGTCGATCTCCCGGCTGGTGCCGAAGGGGAACGCCGAATCGGAGAGGTCGGCGCGGGTCAGGCGTCCGAGCAGGTCGCGCGCCCTCGGTCCCATCACCCCGAAGACGGCAGAGGACGACGAGACGTCCACCACCGAGACGTGCTCGTCGGCGCCGGTGTGCCGCTCGATCCACACCCGGTCCCGCACCACCGAGGCAGAGCCGGTGACCAGCAGATAGCGGTCCGAGGACAGCCGGGTCACGGTGACGTCGGCCTCGTAGCCACCCCGGTGGTTCAGCATCCCGGTGTAGACGGCGCGCCCCACGGGCACGGCCACATCCGCGGTGCACAGGCGTTGCAGGACCGACTCGGCGTGCCGGCCGGTGATCAGCAGCTTGCCGAAGGAGGTTTCGTCGAAGACGGTGACCCCGGTCCGGGTCCGGTGCTGTTCGGCGGCCGACCAGTCCAGCCAGTCGGGCTTGTCCCAGGTGTAGTCCAGATGGGGCGCCACCCCGGCCGGCACGAAGACGTTGGCCCGCTCCCAGCCCATCTTCGAGCCGAACTGGGCACCGGCCGCCTCGAGCAGGTGGTAGACGGGCGAACGCCGGAACGGTCGGGCCGTGACCAGCTCGCGGTTCGGCCAGGGGACCTCGTAGTGCAACCCCAGGATCTCGCCCACCCGGTCGTGGAGCCATTGGACGTTCCCGTTGAAGGAGGCGAATCGGCGGATGTCCACCGCGGTCAGGTCGGTGGTGGGCTCGCCCTCCACGATCCATTCGGCCAGGGCCCGCCCCGCGCCCCCGGCCGAGGCGATGCCGACGGAGTTGAAGCCAGCCCCCACGAAGAGGTTGCGCAGCTCGGGCGCCTCGCCCAGGATGAACTGGTTGTCCGGTGTGAAGCTCTCCGGTCCGTTGTAGAACTTCCGGATCCCCGTGTGGTGCAGCGCCGGGATGCGGAGCAGGGCGCTCTCCATGAGCACCGAGAAGTGGTCCCAGTCCTCGTCCAGCAGCTGGAACTCGAAGGGGTACGGCAGCCGGTCGGGGGCCACCCAGGGCTTCGCCTCGGGCTCGAAGCCACCGATCACGAGACCTCCCACCTCTTCTTTGAAGTAGGTGTAGCCGTCGGGATCACGCAGGATGGGCAGGCCGGGGTGGACACCGTCGATGCCCTCGGAGACCACGTAGAAGTGCTCGGCGGAGTGCAGAGGGACGTGCACGCCGGCCAGGGCACCCACCGCCTTGGCCCACTGGCCGGCGCAGATCACGACCACCTCGGCCTCGATGGAGCCCATGTCGGTCTCCACCCCGGTCACCCGACCGTCGGCCTGCTCGATGGCGATCACCCGGGTGTGCTCGAACACTCGGGCCCCACGCGTGCGCGCTCCCCGGGCCAGCGAGGCCGTCACGTCCACCGGATTGGCCGTCCCGTCGCCGGGCAGCCAGATGGCTCCGATCAGGTCGTCGGTGGCCAGGACCGGGTAGAGCTCCTTGGCCCTGGCCGGTGTGATCAGTTCGCAGTCGAGCCCGTAGACCGCGGCGGTCGCCGCCGTCCGTCGGAGCTGGACCATCCGTTCTTCGGTCCGGGCCACGGTCACGCCACCGCAGCGCTTGAAGCCCGTGGCCAGTCCGGTCTCCTCCTCCAGGCGGCTGTAGAGCTGGGCCGAGTACTGCACCAGCCGGGTCCCGCCCTCGGTGGCCCGGAGCTGTCCGAGCAGGCCCGCCGCGTGCCACGTGGTCCCCGATGACAGCTGCCCCTGTTCGACCACGACCACGTCGGTCCAACCCAGGTGGGTGAGGTGATAGGCGGTGCTCGTGCCCACGATGCCACCGCCGATGACGACCACACGGGCCCGGCTGGGCAGCTCCTGGTCTCCGCTCATCGCCCTCCCTCCTCGGTCGACTGGGTCGGGACTCGCCTCACCGGTCCCCGGTCAGTCGTGACGCTGCACGTCCTCGATGAGGCGGTCAAGCCGCGGACCGCGGAACGTCTCGACGGCCCGCTCGTACTTCTCGAGGCCCCAGGTCCAAAAGTCGAAGTCGATCGGGCTGGTGGCCTGCTGGATGGACGCCCACAGGGTCCAACCGTACTGGGACATCAACCCCTGGAGTCGGGCGCGGGCCAGCTTGTCGACCCGCGGGGCGCCGAAGTAGGTGGTGACGAGGAGGTCGAGCTGGTCCTCGGAGAGATGGCACTCGCTGGCGATGTTGCCCAACTCGAAGCAGGCGTCGTTGTTGCCGGCGTACTCGTAGTCGATGAGCCAGATACGCGTCCCGTCGTCGATGAAGTTGCCGGCCAGGAGGTCGTTGTTGCAGGCCACAGTGGGCTCGCCCCGGACGGCCAATGCGCCCCGGATGCGGGCCAGCTCGGGCTCGAAGTCGAGATAGCCCTCGGGCAGGCGGTAGCCGCCGGCCAGGACCGTGGCCAGATAGCTGTCCCGGATCTCGAACATGTCGAAGTCGTTCACGAACCGGTCGCCCTGGTGGAGCTGGCGGCACGAGGCGGCCACCCGCTCGATGACCCCGGGCCGGGAGAAGTCGTCGTCGGTGAGGGTCCGGCCCTCGAGGAAGCCGATGACCAACGCCTGCTCCTCGGGAAGGTGGGCGAACACCGGGGCACCGACCCCGGATGCCGCGGCGATGACCGAGTTCCGGTACTCGTGGTCGCGGTCGATGGCCAGACCACCGGGAACCCGGCCCGAGAGCCGGACCACGTAGGCCCCCTCCGCCGTCGTCACCTTCCAGTTCTGGTTGGTGAGGCCACCGGGTAGCTCGGCCACCTCGATGGGCCGCCCGCGCAGCACATCGACCTTGTCGCACACCGACCGGGGCAGTAGCGATGCAGTGACCGGAGACCCCTTACCCATCGGCGCGAGCACCTAGATGCCGGCGGTTAACTCCTCGTCGCTCATGCCGATGGTCTGGCGCGGGCCGGTGAACCAGTTCTTGACCGACACGTGCCAGTAGACCCACAGGAAGATCATGGCGGCGGGCACCACCAGGATGGTGTAGTTCACGTACTTCCAGGCGAAGCCGGTCGTCCAGGGGACGCCGAGGTTGGATGTGGGCATGAAGGCCATGACGGTGACCATGACCACGTCGATCAGGGCGATCACGCAGAGCACCTTGTACTTAGTCCCGAGGTTCCAGTCACCGGTCTGGAACCGGGACCCCAGCTTGAGCCGGTGCCAGATCGGGATGGAGAAGCACCAGTACAGGCCGATGACGCCGATGGAGACCACGGCATAGAAGGCCACCGGTACGGCGGCGCCGGCGATGTCGACCTTGATCAGGGCCGGGGACGTGAGGATGATCCCGATCACCGCAGTGAGGATGACTCCACCCACCGGCACGCGCCGGGCGCTGAGCCGTGACCAGTGCTTGTGGCCCGGCACGGCACCGTCACGGCTGAAGGCGAAGAGCATGCGCGAGCAGCTGGTCATGCAGGCCATGGTGCAGAAAAACTGGCCGACCGTCGAGATGGCGAGCACGGTACCGCCCCACCGCGAGGTGAGGGCCTGGGCGAAGATGGTGGCCACACCGCCGCCGGCCGCGGTGACCTTGGCCTCGTCCTGGACAGCGAAGAGGAAGGCCAGCAGCAGCAGCCAGCCGCCGATGGCCGAGTAGAAGATCGACCGCCACATCCCCTTGGCCGCGGAGTTGGCCGCACTCTTGGTCTCCTCGGACAGGTGGGCCGAGGCGTCGTACCCGGTGATGGTGTACTGCGTCAGCAGGCCGCCGATGGGCAGCACCACGAAGATGAAGCCGGCACCGTGGGTCTTGCCACCGAAGAACCCGGTGTTGTTCACCGTCGAGGTGAACACCATCGAGGCACTGGCGTGGTGGTGGGGCAGGATGATCAGGATCAGGATGATGGCGGCGGCCCCGAAGACATGCCACCACACCGAGGTGTTGTTGATCCGGGCCAGGAGGTGGGTGGAGAAGATGTTGACCACGGCGGCGATCACCAGGATGGCGATGAAGAACAAGAAGATGGTGTTCAGGCTGCCCGAATGCCAGCTGGTCGACCAGAAGCCCAGCGTGAGGTCGAGGAAGGTGGCACAGCCGTAGGCCACCGAGGCCACGATGGCCAGCAGACCGATCAGGTTGAGCCACCCGGTGTAGTAGCCGGCCTTGGGCCCACCCAGCTTCGACGCCCACCAGTAGATGCCGCCGGAGGTCGGATAGGCCGAGACCAACTCGGCCAGGCAGAGTCCGATGCACAGGATCAGTGCGGCGAGGATGGGCCAGCCCCAGGCGATGGCGGCAGGACCGCCACCGTTCCAGCCGCTCGAGAACGTGGTGAAGCAGCCGGCCAGGATGGAGATGATGGAAAAGGAGATGGCGAAGTTGGAGAAGCCCGACCACGACCGGCTGAGCTCCTGTTTGTAGCCCATTTCCGCCAGGAGCTCTTCGTCCGTGCGGACGCCGAGCCCTTCCGGTTCGATCTCGTCCAGGTCGATTCCCTCGGGCACTGGCGTACTCCTTCTCGTCGTTGCACTGGTCAAGTGAAAGCGAAATGAAGCCGGTGCCCCCCGTGGCTGTCGGCAAGGTAACACCGAACCGCCCGGGTGTCTAGGAGCTTCTGTCCTCCCTACGGGCCATCACCCGGGACCCAGTCGGACTCCTCGCCACCCCGGTAACATCGCCGGCCACGGACCGCACGGGTGAGGGGAGCTCGCATGGCGCTGGACATCGGCAGACGGCGGTTGCAGCAGGCGGTGTCGTCAGCCCGGCGTGAGGGCCGGAGCCCGCCCCGCGTGGTCATCGTGGGCGGTGGCCTGGCCGGCCTCGGTGCCGCCATCCAGCTGGTGCGGTCCGGACTGCGCACCTTCACTGTCATCGAGCGCTCCGAGGGCGTGGGTGGGACGTGGAGGGACAACTCGTACCCGGGCAGCGGGTGCGATGTCCCGTCCTACCTCTACTCCTTCTCCTTCGCGCCCGCCGCCGGGTGGTCGCGCCGGTTCGCCCCGCAGCACGAGATCCTCACCTATGCCGAGGGCCTGGTCGACCGCTTCGGGCTCGGGCCCCACCTCCTCCTCCACACCACGGTGCGCGACGTCTCCCTGGACGACGGGCGGTGGCAGGTCTCGGTGACCTCACCGGACGGCGAGGCCGTCCTGGAGGCCGACACCGTCCTCTTCGCCTGCGGCCAGCTGAACCGACCGTTCATCCCCGACCTCGAGGGGGCCGAACACTTCACCGGGCCGTCGTGGCACTCAGCCCGCTGGGACCATGCTGTCGACCTTGCGGGCAAACAGGTGGCCGTGGTCGGGAGCGGGGCCAGCGCCATCCAGTTCGTCCCGCCGGTCGCCGCGCGAGCCGCCGGCGTCACCATCTACCAGCGGTCCCCCAACTATGTGGGACCGAAGAAGGACCGGGCCTACTCCGGCCGGACCAGGCGCCTGCTCGACCGGGTCCCGCCGGTGGCCCGGGCCTACCGCTGGTGGATCTACTGGAGCCTCGAGTTCCGTTGGATCCTGTTCCGCCGGGACAGTTGGGCCGGGGCCCGGCTCTCGAAGCTCTTCGACGATCAGATCAGAGCCGAGGTGGTCTCCGAACGCCTGCCCGAGGCCGCCGTGGTTCCCGACTACCCGATCGGCTGCAAGCGCATCCTCATCTCCAACGACTGGTACCCGGCCATCATGGGGGCCGACGTCGAGGTGGTCGACGAACCCATCGACCACATCGAGCCCGACGCCGTGGTGACCTCGGACGGCCGACGTCGACCCGCCGATGTCCTGATCTTCGGCACCGGCTTCTCCACCACCGACTTTCTCAGCCACATCCCGGTGACCGGTGACCACGGTGAGACGCTGGCCGACGCCTGGCGGGACGGTGCCCGGGCCTATCGGGGCACGGCGGTGCCCGGCTTCCCCAACTGCTACCTCCTGTACGGCCCCAACACCAACCTCGGGCACAACTCCATCCTGTTCATGGTGGAGCGTCAGCTCAACCTCATCCTGCAGGCCGTCGCCCTCCAGACCGACGCCGGCGGCTCGTCGGCGAACCCGTTGGTGGAGGTGGCCCCGGAGGCCTACCGGCGGGACGACGAGCGCACCCAGGCCTTGATGGCCACGACGACCTGGGTGGGAGCGTGCCACAGCTGGTACAAGCAGGCATCGGGCCGGGTGACCAACAACTGGCCCACCTGGACCGTTCGCTACTGGTACGACACCCTGCGCCTGCACCCCTCCGAACTGGGCCTCCAGGCCCCGAAGGGCCCGTCGGTCGACCCGACCGGCGAAGGGTCGGATGGGCCCCGGACCGTGGAGGGAGGTGCTCGAATCCCGCTCGCCGCCCGGCCGACGACCGCGACACCATGACGTACCGGCCTTGCTACCGTCTCGGGCGATGACGGGTACCGGACCAGGCGGCGATGGAACCGATCCTGTGCCCGGGCCGCCGGAACAGGATCGCTCCCAGCCCACCGGCACCTTCGACGAGTCGGCGCTGCTCGCCCTGGGAGACGAGATCCATCGCGCCCGCCGACCCCGGCGACGACACCGGAAGGCCCGATGGATCGTGGGGACCCTGGCCCTGGTGGTCATCCTGGTGATCGGGGCCGGCCTCGGTTACGCCTGGTACCTCAACCACGAGATCCACCGGATCGACGTCCGGGGCCTAACCGACGTCCCGACCACCGGGGCCGAGGCGGGCAACCAGAACATCCTCATGGTGGGTTCGACCGACCGGTGCGCACTCAAGGTGCAGAATGCCGCCTACGGGCTGTGCTCCCAGGGCGTCAACGGCATCAACAGCGACGTGGTCATGATCCTCCACCTCAATCCGACCACCCACGCCGTGTCCATCCTCTCGATCCCCCGGGACCTCTTCGTGCCCAATGCCCGCACCACCGGGGCCAACAAGATCGACGCCGCCCTCTACCAGGGTCCGAGCCAACTGGTGGCAGCCATCAACGAGGACCTGGGCATCCCCATCCAGCACTACGTCGTGCTCAACTTCGACAGCTTCGCCAACGTGGTCAACGCCCTCGGCGGGGTGAAGATGTACTTCCCCGAACCGGTCTACGACGCCTACTCCGGCCTGAAGCAGTTGACGGCGGGGTGTGTGTCCCTCAACGGCTACGAAGCCCTGCAGGTGGTTCGCGCCCGCCATCTCCAGTACAAGGGTCCAGGTATCACCACCGACCTCCCCCAGTACTGGCCGTCGGAGAACCTGAGCGACCTGGCCCGTATCCGGCGCGATCACGAGTTCCTGCGGGTGCTGGCCACCGCCGTGGCCAAGCAGGGCCTGGGCGATCCCATCACCGACGAGCGGCTGGTGAGCGGACTGGCGCCCCAGCTCGAGGTGGACCGGAAGTTCTCCACCTCGGACATGGTCGGCCTCGTCCTCAACTTCCACTCGGTCAACGTCAACGGCGCCCCCCAGCTGACCCTGCCCGTGGAGGTGGACCAGAGCACCTCCGGCTACACCTACCAGGGTGGCGCCTACGGCGATGTCGAGTTCCCCTCCATCACCCAGGACCAGGCCGTCATCGACCGCTTCCTCGGCATCGGTGCGTCGGTCGACTCGATGACCGGCAAGCCGCTGCCGGCCCCCGCCGCGGTGACGGTGTCGGTCCTGAACGGCACCGGTGCCTACAATCAGGCCACCGACACGTCGAGCGCCCTCCAGGCGCTGGGGTTCCACATGGTCGGGTTGGGTGACACGCCCTCGGTGGGAGCCGAGTCCGAGACCGTCGTCTACTACGCCACCAAGTCCCCGGCCGACCAGGCGGCGGCCCAGGCCGTCGCCCGATCCCTCTCCGGTTCGGTCATCACCGCGCTGGGCCCCACCAGTGACGGGGCCCAGGTCACCGTGGTGACCGGGACCCAGTTCAGCGTCAATCCCCCGGCCGCCCCACCGGCCGCCGGCAGCCCCGCGACCTCGGCCGCCGGGAACGCTTCGACCACCACGCAGCCTGTCGCCACGACCACGACGACGACGTCCGGGACGGGTACCACCGGCCCGTTCCTTCCCCCCACCGCTGCCGTCACTCCCCTGCAACCGTGGGACCCCCGCTCGTGCTCGGCCACCGGGGGTCCCGGCTCCTGACCGGTCGTCCAAGGCACTGCATCCCAGCTCAGAGGTAGAACTGAACGGAACGGTTGCGTTCTGCGACCGGCATGTGTACTCTTTAATGAACGGAACCGTTCCGTTTTAGAGTGCGACCGGAGCAAGTGAGCCGTGACCAGCATCGTGGAGATCGAGGGGACCGGGAAGGCCGACCGCCCCACCGGACCGCGGGCCGAGGCCCGCAAGCAGGCCATCCTCGACGCCGCCCTCGAGCTCCTCATGGAGGTGGGCTACGACCGCCTGTCCATGGACGCCCTGGCCGAAAAGGCCCACGCCGGCAAGGCCACCATCTATCGCCACTGGTCGGGCAAGGCCCAGGTCGTGGCCGAGGCCGTCCACTGCATGAAGACCGGCGGGATGCCGGTCGTGTTCCCGTCCACGGGCACCCTGCGGGGCGACCTGGTGGCGGCACTGGATCAGATCGCCTGCTCGGCCAGCGACGTCGACGCCGCCATCATCGCCGGCGTCATGTCGGCCATGCGTTCCGATCCGGAGTTGGCCGAACTGGTCCGCTCCCAGGTTCTCGACAGCAAGAAGGGGGAGTTCAACGGGATCATCGATCGAGCCGTCCGCCGGGGGGAGTTGCCGCAAGGCGGCTCGGCGGAGCTCGTGGAAGAGGTGATCTCGGCGCTCCTCATCAATCAGTTGGTCATCCGTGGCCTCCCGGTCGATGAGGTGTTCTCACACCACGTGGTGGACGACATCGTCCTACCACTGCTTCACCGCTAGCACCCCTCACGCAGTCCTCCACCGTCACCCCCAACCCGAGGAGCCCCGATGACCACTGTCACCGAATTCGACGCATCCCTTACCCCACCCGGTCCCCCTGCATCCACGGCCGACCCCAAGCGCTGGCTGGCCCTCGGCATCATCGCCGTGGCCCAGCTGATGGTGGTGCTCGACGCATCCATCGTCACCATCGCCCTCCCCTCGGCCCAGCACGCCCTGCACATCTCCACAGCGAACCGCCAGTGGGTGGTGACCGCCTACACCCTCTCGTTCGGGGGGCTCTTGTTGCTGGGTGGCCGCATCGCCGACTACGTCGGACGGAAGCGGGTCTTCATCATCGGACTGCTGGGCTTCGCCGGAGCCTCGGCGCTGGGCGGTGTGGCCATCAACTCGGCCATGCTCTTCGGGGCCCGCGCCCTGCAGGGTGCGTTCGCCGCCCTGCTGGCCCCGGCTGCACTCTCGCTCATCTCGGTGACGTTCACCGAGGTGAAGGAGCGCGCCACCGCCTTCGGCGTCTACGGCGCCATCTCGGGCGGTGGCGCGGCCATCGGCCTCATCATGGGTGGCGTGCTGACCGAGTACGCATCCTGGCGCTGGTGCCTCCTGGTCAACGTGCCCATCGCCGTGATGGCCGCCCTGGCCGCCGTGCCGGTCGTGCGGGAGTCCCGCTCCCACGGCAACACCAGCTATGACATCCCCGGTGCGGTCACCGTCACCGCCGGACTGGTGGCCCTGGTCTACGGGTTCACCAAGGCAGCCTCGGACGGGTGGGCCTCCTCGGCCACGCTGTCCTTCCTGGGCATCGCCGTGGTCCTCCTGGCCGCCTTCGTCACCATCGAGATCAAGTCCAAGAACCCCCTCCTGCCCATGCGGGTCATCCTCGAGCGCAACCGGGGTGGGTCCTTCCTGAGCTCGTTCATGGTCGGCGCCGGCCTGCTCGGCATGTTCCTCTTCCTCACCTACTACTTCCAGGGCAACCTGGGCTACTCGGCACTCAAGTCCGGCTTCGCCTTCCTGCCCTTCTCGGCCGGGATCATCGTGGCCGCCGGGGTTTCCAGCAAGCTCCTGCCCCGGTTCGGCCCCCGCATCCTGATGGCCATCGGGTTCGGCGCTGCGGCCCTCGGGATGCTGTGGCTGAGCCGGATCACCCCGGACACCACCTACCTGGCCCACGTCCTCCCGGCCGAGATCCTCATCAGCCTGGGTATGGGACTGGCCTTCGTCCCCATGAGCAGCACCGCCCTCTTCCGGGTGCCGGCCCACGATGCCGGGGTGTCCAGCGCGTTGGTCAACACCACCCAGCAGGTCGGGGGTTCGCTCGGTACCGCCCTACTCAACACGGTGGCCGCCTCGGCCACCGCCACCTACCTGCTGACCCGGACGCCGAGCCGGGCCAACGTGGAGGCGGCCCAGGTACACGGGTACACGGTCGGCTTCCTCGTCGGGGCCGCCTGCCTGGTCGTGGCCCTCCTCTCCGCGGTGTTCCTCGTCAATGCCACCAAGGACGACCTGGCCGACGTGGACGGGGTGTCCGGTGAGGTGATCCCCGCCTGACCCCCGCCTCACCGTCCGAGCCGGGCGGCACGGTGACCGAGGTCCCTCCTTCGGCGGCATCAGTGGTCAGAACGTGGTCCCAACCAGATCGTCCCTCGACCATCGGGTCGAGGGACGATCATCCAGGGGGACAGCGCTGCAGCGGGGTGCCCGGCCGACGGTGGCGGATCGGCTCTGCCGACCCGCACCTCACCTGGGCGCCGACTCAGGTGCCGATGTGGTCGGCGGGAACGGTGCCCAACCGTCCGGCCTGATAGTCCTCGAAGGCCTGCGCCACTTCGTCCCTGGTGTTCATCACGAACGGACCGTAGGCGTAGACGGGCTCCCCGATGGGCCTCCCGCCGAGGATCAGCACGTCGAGGTTGGGGGTACGCCCGTCCTGCACGCTCGACGCGGCGATGGTGACCGACTCGCCGGCACCGAAGACGGCCAACTGGCCGGTCCGGACGGGGCGCGCCTCGGGCCCCACCGATCCTGCACCACCCAGTACGTAGACGAGGGCATTGAACTCCGGCCGCCATGGGACCGCCACCTGGGCGCCCGGTGCCAAGGTGGCGTGCACCATGGCCATGGGCGAATGCGTGGAGCCGGGCCCGGCGTGCCCGTCCACCTCGCCGGCGATGACCCGCAGAAGGGTGCCACCGTCGGGTGAGGCCAGGAGCACGACGTTGGAGCGACCGATGTCCTGGTAGCGCGGGGCGATCATCTTGTCGGCACTGGGCAGGTTGACCCACAGCTGGATGCCGTGGAAGAGCCCGCCCGTGGCCACCAGTTCCTCCGGCGGGGCCTCGATGTGCAGAATGCCACCCCCTGCGGTCATCCACTGGGTGTCCCCGTCACTGATCAGACCCCCGCCGCCGATGGAGTCCTGATGCTGGAACGTCCCGTCGATCATGTAGGTCACGGTCTCGAACCCCCGGTGCGGGTGCCAGGGCGTCCCCTTGGGCTCGCCGGGGGCGTACTCCACCTCGCCCATCTGGTCCATGTGGATGAACGGATCGAGTGAGCTGCTGTCGACGCCGGCGAACGCCCGTCGCACGGGGAACCCCTCACCTTCGAACCCGGCGGGAGCCGTCGTCACCGAAACCACGGGGCGACCCGTCTTGGCGGCCGGATCCAACGATCCGATCCTCGGTAGTGCTCCCACATCGTCCACGGTCACTGCTGGCATGACCAACCTCCTCGTCCTCGGCAGGGTGTTGCCCCACGCGCCCAGAGTGGCGCGCTCCCTGTGCTCCGCACAACACTAGTTGCGTCCGCAACATTCCAATTGGACGTGTCGGAGTGCCCGAGATTCAGATTGTCGGCCGGCTTGCCGAAAAGAGACAGTGAGCAGGTACGCTTAGCCCAGGGGAAGAGTCAGGAGACAGCTGGTGATCCGGCAACGCGGCGCAGCGACTCGCCGGCGTGATGACGAAGGTGACGAGACCGACTCCTCCGCGGAGGAGATCGGCGCCCTGCTGCGCGAGGCCCGGGAAGAGCGGGACCTCGACCTGCTGGCCGTCCACGACCGCCTCGGCCGGCCCATCACCCAGCTCGAAGCGCTGGAGTCGGGCGACCTCGACAGTCTCCCCGACCAGGCCCTGGCCCTGTCCACCCTCCGACGCTACGCCGCCTTCCTCGGTCTCGACGGCGACGCGCTCGCCCTCCGGATGATCGACGCCTGGTCGACCTCGCCATCCTCTGCCGAGCGGGCTCAGCGCAACGACAACGGGGCGGCCGCCACCACCGTGGTGGCCGCGGTATCGACCGGACCCGACCACCTGCGCGCCTTCACCCAGACGGGGCCGGTTCCGAAGGTCCGGGGGCGTTCGAACACCCCGGTGGGGAACTACGGCTACGAGGTGGCCGCCACCGGTCCCCCCACCGGCACCTTCCCCGTGGTGCCCCGTCAGGAGCTCAAGCAGAGCAAGCGGGCCGTGGCCAGGGCCCGGCGCAAGCAGCGGGCGCCCAGGGCCCTCAAGGTCATCACGTGGGTGGCCGGCGTCCTCCTGATCCTCGCCCTGGCCGGCTCGGTCATCCTGGCCCAGCGTCCCCAGTGGCTGGCCTCGGCCCACATCCTCCGGGTGGTCGAACCGGGCGGGTCCCAGACCTCCCCGGGAGCGACCTCCCCGACCAGGGGCGCGACGCAGGCCGCCCCCGTCGTGTCCACCGGGTCCAGCGGGCAGACCTCCACCTACTCGGTCAACACCCGGGCGTTCGTCGTCGACATCACCACCACCGGGCCGTGCTGGGTGCAGGTCACCAGCTCGGGTTCACCGACCCCCCTGGTCAGCGGGGTCCAACCCGCCGGGAGGAAGCTGAGCTATCCGGCCCAAGGGACCATGACCGTCCAGGTCGGCTCGTCGGCGGTGGTGGTCGGCATCTCCGTCAAGGGCAAGGTGGTGTTCTACAACGCGCCGCGCTCCACCCCGTACACCTACGTCTTCACCCCTGTCCCGTAGGGGCCTGACCGCCCGGCCGAAATCGAGCCGGGGGCGGACAGGCTGAGGGCGTTCAGTCGATGACGGCGGCTGGGCCCGAGCGGTCCAGTTCGGACGCGGCCATCTCGGCGTCGAGCTGGGCGTCATAGCGGGCACCCTTGCGCTCCTCGAATCGGACCCACTGGACGAAGACCGGGATCAGCGCCAAGAAGGTGAACAGCTCGGCCCCGATCCACAGCATCGCTCCCCCGGAGTGGGTGCCCGCCACCGTGTAGATGGACGCAGCCGGTCGGGTCGCGCTCAACAGCGCCAGGCCCAGAAAGGACTCGATGGGCACGCCGATCAGCAGATTGACCAACTTGCCACCGTGGCTCATCTTCCAGTGGGGAATGGGGTCGAGGCCCACGATCGGCCACCAGAACAAGGTGGAGGCGAACAGGAAGACCAGGTTGATCACGTCCATCAGCCACATGTGGTCCATGGCGAAGCCGAGGGCGAAGGTCAAGAAGAAGGCGAACATCGAGAAGTAGTAGGCCACCGCCACCGGCAACGGGTGGGTCATCAGCCGGAACAGCCGGGAGTTGAGGATGCCGAGGAGCCGAATCTTGGTGTCCCGGCCCGAGGTCTGCAGGGCCAGCGTCATCGGCGCGCCCAGGGCCAGGAGGGGCGGAGCCACCACCATCAGCAGCAGGTGCTGGATCACGTGGGCCTGGAAGTACTCCATGGTGAAGGTGGCCACGGGGGACTGCAGGGCCACGTCCAGGGCCACCAGTCCGGTGACGAACGAGAGGGTGCGGTGCCAACTCCATGGCCGTCCCCGCGCCGCCAGCTGCGATCGGGCCCGCAGGTACCAGGCGGCGGTGACGATCACCGCGGCGAGGACCAGGAGGGGGAACGGGCTGAACTGCCACTGGGTCAGCGCCGAGTGGGCGTCGAGGGGTATGTATCTCATCCCCGGCATCCCGAGCATCGATCGCGTCTCCGGCACGGCTCCAGCGTACCGAGCTGTGGTCGGCCCTCCCATTCGGTGCGGGCGGGCCGCAGGAGGCCGGCCCGGGCCGCCGCCTCAGGGGGTGAGAACCTGCTCGACCACCCCGGTGTCCACGTGGTAGCGCCACCCCTCGACGTGGATGCCCGCCGGCAGCAGCGGGCAGGTGCGTACCCGCTCGACGTCATCGCCCAGGGCGGCGTCGGGTTGGGGCATGGCGAGAAACGTCCAGTTTGCCGCCTCTTCCCGGAGCTCCTCGGGCAGGGACGACCGTACGGTCGGGTCGTCGCGGTTGGCCAAAGCGCAGTCGGTGTGCTGCATCACGGCGATCCGGTCCACCCCGAGCAGGTTGGTGGCGAGGGCCAGCGAGCGCAGCACGTCCTCGGTGACCCGCCCGCCGGCGTTGCGGAGGATCTTGGCGTCACCGGGCACCAGCCCCAGCATGGTCAACGGCTCGATCCGGCTGTCCATGCAGGTGACGAGGGCGAAACCCTTGTCGGCCCGTGCCGAGATGCCGGCCAGGGAGAAAGTCGCCGCGTAGGTCCGGTTGTCCTGGAGCAGATCATCCATCATCCCGTCAAGCATGGCAGAAGGGCCCGGCCGCGGGCACACCCGGACCCCTTCACGGCCCGGAGCGCCATCGCGGTGTCAGTCCGAAAAGTGGGTGCGGGGCCGTTCGAGCAGCACGTCGCCCACGTAGGTGTCCACCTTCTCGTTGTAGAAGGCCACCAGTCCGGCGATGGGGAGGAGCTGGCGGGTCGGGAAGTCGTAGCTCCACGCCAGGTCCCGATGGGTGGTGCCGCCGACCACCACCGACCAGTAGCCGGTGGTGGTGCCCTTGTACGGACAGCGCGTCACGGTGTCCGAGTGCACCAGGTGCTCGAAGTCCACCTCGGTGCGGTTCAGGTAGTACCGGGTGGGAAGGCCGGTCTCGAAGACCATGACCGGCGACGCCGATTCGGCCAGAACCACGCCCTCGAGGGCGATACGCACCGGCCGGGTCGACCGGAGTGCGTCGACCCGGCTGTAGGGATTGCGCGGGTGGACGAACACCTCCTCGTCCTCCTCGAACCAGCGGTCGACGGCGTCCCAGTCGAATCGGTAGGTGTCGACCAGGCGTGGGTGCTCGGACGAGACCACGAGTCGGGCGACCGGCTGGCCGTCGAGGCCGCTCGAGGCCCACCAGTACCTCCGGACCGTCCCCTGGGGGGTGTCCTCGGTCCGATCGTCGGTGACCAGCAGATCTTCCCGGACATCCAGTCTCGGCAGGTAGAACTGGGGGTAGTTGGCCCACTCCCACACGTACCGGGCGTCCAGGCTGTCGACGAGCACCTGCCCGTCGTGCACGGCCCTGATCCGCCGCGGAACCGACTCGATGTGATTGATGCGGGTGATCATCTTCGGGTAGTCGGTCACGGCGCTCCTCCGTTGACGAGGGTCGGTCGGCGGGGACGTGCTCAGGCGGAGGTCGGTCCGAACCCGGCCCCCTGCAGCATCCGCCGGAGGTCCACCACCATCTGGGTGTCGATGTCGGACCCACGGGGGGCGTCGATGGTCTCGGTCTCGGATCCCAGGGTCACCCGGTACCGGCCGTCGTGCTCCTCTTCCACGGTGCCCACGCCCTTGAGGAGCGACAGCACGTCGTGCCACTGGATGTTGTGCCCGGCGGGATGCTGGAAGATCTTCTCCATCGTGACCCGGTGGTGGCCGTCGAGCTTGGGTCCCTCTGCCATGTGACACTCCTCCGTTCGTCCCTGCCCCTTGGGACGACGTTAGCCCCCAGCCCGTCCGCCTCCTCCCGGACCAGGGCCGACAGGACCGCGGTGCTACCCTCAACCCGGTCGGACCCCCCGTCGGAAGGAGCGCCCGTGTCCCCAACCGGCGCAAGGCAGCGTACGGAACGATCGTCACCGGACGCCGATCTACCGTTGCGGTTGGGGATCACCACCCCCGTGCTCACCCTGCTTCCCGGCGGACACGCCTCATGGGAGGACGGCGCGGGCATCGACGAGGTGGTCACCGTGGCGACCACGGCCGAGGCCCTCGGCTACTACCACCTGACCTGCAGCGAGCACGTGGTCATCCCCACCGAGGTGGCCGCAGTGCGTGGCAGCCGGTACTGGGACCCCCTGGCCACCTTCGGCTATCTGGCTGCGGTCACCTCGAGCATCCGGCTGGCCACCAACGTGCTGGTGCTCGGCTATCACCACCCGCTCGAGATCGCCAAGCGCTACGGCACGCTCGACCAGGTCTGCGCCGGGAGGCTGATCCTCGGGCTCGGCGTGGGCTCCCTCGAGGAGGAGTTCGACCTCCTGGGGGCGCCCTTCGGTGACCGTGGGGCCAGGGCCGACGACGCCCTGGCCGCTCTGCGCGTGTCGCTGTCCACCACCGAGCCGGCCTACGAGGGGACTTACTACCGCTACGCCGATGTCGTCATGGACCCCTGCGCCCTCCAGGAATCCGTGCCCTTGTGGATCGGGGGACGGACGGGCCGGTCCCTGCGTCGTGCCGTGGAGCTGGGCGACGGCTGGGTCCCCTTCGCCCTTCGGGCCGCTGAGGTGCGGGCCATGCTGAAGCGGGCGCGCCAGACCCCGGCCTGGGAGGCCCGGGCGCGGCCCCTGGAGGTCGTGCTGCAGAACGGCCGTCCCCTCGACCCCGTCGCCGATCCCGACAGCGCCCGCACCGTGCTCGCCAAGCTGACCGATGCCGGAGCCACGGGCGTGCAGCTGGGATTCGTCCACCACACCCTCGATCACTATCTCGAGCAGCTCGCAGCCCTCGCCGAGCTCGTACGGAAGGGGATCCGATGAACCGGGTCAAAGCAGGCTTTTTCTCCCTCTCCCACCACGCCACCTCCGGTGACGACCGGGAGTACCTCGACTGGCACCAGATGGACCACATGCCCGAGCAGTACCAGCTCCCGGGCCTGGTGGCGGGACAGCGCTGGGCGTCCACCCGGGCGTGCCGAGATGCCCGGACGGCCGAGGTCGGTGACTGGTCGTTGGTCGAGCACGTCGTCCTCTACCTCATGGGCAACCCCCTGGACGAGACCATTGACGAGTTCCTGAGGCTCGGCCGTCACCTCGCCGAGCTGGGGAGGTTCTCCGTGTCCCTGCCCTCGCACTACCGCGGCGCCCTCCGCCTCCTCGAGACGTTCGCCGCCCCCCGGGCCCTCGTCTCGTCCGAGGTGGTGCCCTTCCGCCCCCACCAGGGTGTCGAGCTCATCGTCGAGGAGCTCGACGTCGACACGCCCCAGGACGCCTTCCTCCAGCACATGCACACCGAGATCCTCCCCGGCCTGGTGTCGGTGGACGGTGTGGCCGGAGCCTGGTCCTTCGGGACCACCCCCTCGATCCGACGGCCCATGTTCACCGACGGTCGCTACCGGATGACGGTCTGTTACCTCGATGACGAGCCGGCGGTGGTGGGTGAGCGGTTGGGCCCGGTCCTCGAGGAGGCGTGGCGGGAGGCGCCATCCCGACTCGTCCTCGCCGCCCCCTATGAATCCATGATGATCTGGGACTGGGGACGGTTCGGACCGTCGGCATGAGCTCCACCGACGGCCCCGCTGACGGCCGGCGGCGGTATCAGCCAGCCGGAAGGATGGTGGCGTGCATCCGGTCGGTGAACTCGGCGATCCGGTCATCGCCGAGATCCTTGGCCGCGAAGTTGGCCAGGTCGGCGTTGCACAGGAGCTGGTCGGGGGTCACCCCGGGACCGTCGATGGCCACGCCGATGCACGCGGTGACCACGATCTCCTCGCCGGCCACCTGCACGGGCCGGCGGATTGCCTCTTGGACCCGCTCCGCCGAGCCCAGGATGTCGTCCATCCCGCCGACGTCTTCCAACAGGATCCCGAACTCGTCCCCACCGAGACGGGCCACCGAGTCGCACCCGCGGAGGCAGCCGCCGATGGCCCGGGCCGTGGCCTGCAACACCGCGTCGCCGGCGACGTGGCCCAAGGCATCGTTCACCGCCTTCAAATTGTCGAGATCGACGAACAGGATGGCCAGGTGGCCCCCGGTGCGAGCCATGCGCGCCGCCCCGTGGGCCAGTCGGTCCTGGAACAGGGCACGGTTGGCCAGTCCGGTGAGCGAGTCGTGAAATGCCTGATAGGAGAGGCGCTCCTCCAGTCGCTTGCGCTCGGTGACGTCCCGGAAGCACCACACGCGGCCGACCGTCTCCCCGTCCACCCGTTGGGGCCGGGAGATCCGCTCGAACACGCGGCCGTCGGTGAACTCCAAGGTGTCGTGACTGTCGGCCTCGCCGTCCCGGTAGACCTGTTCCACCCGGGCCTTGTACTCCTCGGGGTGTCGTAGCTGCTCGCTCACGAAGTCGGTGACCTTGCGACGGTTGCCGGAGGACAGGATCGACTCGGGCACCATCCACATCTCGATCAGCCGTTGATTGAAGCTCACGATCTGACCGGAGGTGTCGACCACCATGATCCCGTCGGCGGTGGCGTCCAAGGTGGCCTGGAGCAAGGAGAGCGCCTTGCGGAGTTCGAGGTCGGCTGCCATCTGATCGCTGATGTCGTGCGCGGTGACCACGTACCCACCCACGGTCGGGTCGTCGATCAGATTGACGATGGCCAGCTCGAAGGGCAGCGAACCCACATTGCCATGGCGCACCAAGGACAAGAGGACCTTGACCGGTCCGGCGACCGACGCCCCCCGGGAGGCCCGTTCGAATGCGGCGGCCAGGTCGGGCCGGTCATCATCGACCACCAGCTCGGCCAGGGGCAGTCCTTCGACGAGCTCGGGATCCTGGCCGAGAATGCGGGTCAGTGCTCCCGACGCCGATTGGATGCAACCGTCGGGCGACACCAGCATGGTGATCCCGGCCGAGTTCTGGACCAGCGACCGCAGCCGGGCATCGCTGTCGTGCACGATCTCGTACTGCCGCCGTTGGGTCAGATCCCGCACCGTCAGCAGGATGGCCCCGTCCAGCAGCCACGTCACCGGGGAGCCGATGAGCTCCATCAACCGCCAGCCGGTGGCCGTCAGCAACCGGATCTCGATCGGCGAGCCCACCCGCTTCTCCTGGACGCTGGCCAACGACAAGAGCACGAGCTCCATGTCGTCGGGATGGACCAGATCGAGACCGTTGACGCCGATGACCTCGGCCATCGACCGCCCGAGCAGCGTCTCGGCCGTTCGGTTCGCCCACTGCAGGATGGCGCGTCCGTCGACGACGATCACGGCGTCGGGGAGCTCGTCGAGCAACCGGACCAGCGCGGGTTCGTTGCCGGCGAGGATCTCGCTGGGGGCACGGTCCAGCCCGGCTTGAGTCATACCTCCATCATCGACATCCGTGACCTGCCGCTTTAGGTGCGCCAGCGGCACCCTTCCCCCGCGAGGTCGCCGACCGGGGCACCCGCACCCGCGTGGTCAGACCCAAGGCCCTGACCAGGGAGAACGAGCAGACCTCCCGATGGTGCCCGCCGAACGTCACCGACGCTGCCGGCCGCCGATGGCGTACCATCGAGTCCGGGTCGGGGGATCCCGCACGCCACGACGGAAGATGGCCATGGCCTACGAATCCATCAGGTACGAGGTCACCGAGGGAGTGGCCGTCATCACCCTCGACCGTCCCGACACCCGGAACGCCTTCAACGCCACGATGGGTCGGGAGCTGTCCGAGGCCTATCGGACGTGTGACGCCGACGACGGGGTCCGAGCGGTGGTCCTGACCGGCACGCCGCCGGCGTTCTGCTCCGGGGCCGATCTCCGTGCGGCCGGGGACACCTTCCGCCCCCGGCACGGGGAGGGGTTCAGCGCCGCGGCCACCACCACGAGGGCGTGGGACGTCCGCAAGCTGGTCGTGGCCGCCGTCAACGGGCACGCCGTGGGCCTGGGACTCACCCTGGCCCTCCAGTGCGACATCCGCATCTTCGCCGCCGACGCCACCTACGGCGTGGTGCAGGTGCGCCGGGGGATGATGGGTGACGCCTACTCGCACTGGACCCTCCCCCGTATCGCCGGTATGTCCGCCGCGGCCGACATCCTCCTCACCGGGCGCACCTTCGACGGTCACGAGGCCGTCGCCCTCGGACTCTGCAGTCGCACGCTCCCTGCGCCCGAGGTACTCCCGGAGGCCATGGCCCTGGCCCGGGATGTGGCCGTCAACGCCGCACCCCTTTCGGTGGCGGTGAGCAAGCGACTGCTCTGGGAGTCGTGGGACCGTTCCGCCGACGAGGTGGAAGAGGCCGAGACCGATCTCCACCGTCTTTTGATGTCCGGTGCCGATGCCCGGGAGGGCGTCGAGGCCTTCGTGGAGGGACGCAGGCCCCGGTGGCGGGGGTCCGTGTCCCAGGACCTGCCCGAGGGGGTAGCCGGACCGGGGTGAGCCGCCGGTCGGATCCGCCCGACGGTCGGTCTGGAGGTGGACCCGATCCCTGGACCGGCTTTGGAGCGCACTTGGAACCGTCTGTCCGAAGATCGGTAACAGGTCACCGTCGCTCCGAGGGAAGGAGAGGGCCTGTGGTTCGCACCGCTTACATCGCACGGCACATGAAGCTGGGTTCCATCGAGGCCACCCGACGAGCGGATCTCTGGCACCAGGGACTCCGCCCGGTCGGTCTCGGGAAACGACGACTGGCGGCAGCGACCCGACTGCGACTGCGAGGGGGTTTCGAGCCCGTCGGCAGCGACCTACGCCAGACCCGTGGTGTTCTCTGGCTCAAGGGCGTTCCCGTTCGGGTGGAGCTCGAGCTGGTGGCCTACGCGCACGACGTCACCGAACTGGCCCTGCACCCCTTCAACCTCCGTTGGCCCGTCGGGACAAAACGCTATGAGCAACGGGCGACCGAGGCCATTGACGTCATCGGTGACGCCATGATGGCCATCGACCACGTTCGAGCACGGGAGAGCGTGGCCGCCCCATCCGAGCCGGCGATCATCGGACTCCTCCAGCCCGGGTCCGAGCGCCGACTGGCCTGTCGCTGAGGACCATGTGGCTCTTCTGTGCTCCCCCGGCCTCACCCCCTCCGCCGTCGCGCCGCGGAGATGAGGCGCCACTTTGTCCGAGGCAACGAGACCCACGCACTCACCCGGACGCTCGGCGGCATCGACGAGCCTTCGGCCAGCTGGGGACCGGATCCCCTCAGAACTCGCTACACAGGGGCGCCGACGATCGTGCCGCCGCCCGGCAACGGACTCGGTCCGCTGGAGCGGGACGTCGGACTGCCGCACCGAGACCTCGGGCGACGCTGACTGACTCCCCGGTTCATTTCGGCGCCTGCGGGTGGGGGGTTTCACCCCGGACCAGCATCCCGACAAACTGCTCGATACGCCTGGCCCGGGTCTCCGCCTTCTTCGCCGTGGTGACGCGATAAAGGATGGCGTAACGATTCGCACTGGTCAGCGTCTCGAACATCGCCTGCGCTGGAGGATTCCCAGCGAGAGCCAAGGCGAGATCCTCAGGTACCTCCATGCTGGCCTGCCCGGCGTAGGCCGCGTCCCACCGTCCGTCCTCTTTGGCCCTCCGCACCTCGTCACTCCCCGATTGGTGCATCCGGCCGGACGCGGTCAGAGCCTCGGCGATGGTGGCGTTGCGCTGAGACCACGGACTCTGCGCCTTCCGGGGCGTGAAGCGCCGCCGGAAGGTCGCCGAGTCGCGACGCCCGAGCTGTCCGTCGATCCAGCCAAAGCAGATCGCCTCTTCGAGCGCCTGGTCGTACGAGAGCGTCGTCGGATGGGTCGTGCCCTTCTTGGCCAGGATGAGCCAGACGCCCTGTGATTCCGCGTGTTGGTCCCTGAGCCATGCTCGCCATGCTCGCCAGTCAGCGACCAGCAACTCCGGAACGTCCACGGGGTTACGGTAGTCCTCCCGCCCCCGGAGCTCGCCCGTCCGTCACCATCGGGGACACCGGGCGTGCCCTCACAAGCGTCGGGAGAGCACCTGCGCAAGGATAGGCACTGTGGAGTGCTCCGAACCATGGGGTGAGGCGCCCGGCCTCGCTTGGGAGGCCATGCTGGCCGGGACGACTCCGGTGGGGTCTGTGGTGATCAACACGCACGGCGACATCGTGACGACGGGCCGTGGCCGGCGCTACGTCCGTGACGAAGCACCCGGACAGCTCTCGTACAGCCATCTCGCCCATGCGGAGCTGAACGCGTTGGCACAGCTCCCACCGACCGACCGCCACGAGGATCTGACTGTGCTCACGACTCTCGAACCGTGCTGCCTCTGCATGGGAGCAGCGGTCATGGCGACGGTGGGAAGGGTCGAATACGCCGGCGCCGATCCCTACGGGGGGGCCGCCCATCTCCAGCTGGAAAACGCCCACACCACCCGCCTCATGCCCCAGATCGTCGGACCCGACAACGGACCGCTGGGGTCCTTCGGTGCACTGATCCACTATGCCTTCTATCGCGAACGGAGCCCGGACGGAGCCGTGGTGGCTGCCTACCAGCGGAAGATCCCGGACTTCGTCAGAGAAGCCGACAGGAGTGGGACAACCGGGGAGGTACTTCGTCTGAAGGCGGAACGGCGAGAGCTCTCCGACGTGTTGGCCCTCTTCACCTGACCCTTTCCGACCGGGGCCAGGTCGACCCCGGTCGGGCGGGAAGCGTCGAGCAGGTGCCGGAGCCAGAACAGCAGGGTGTGCGGAACACTTCAGGGCCCGAGGGATGGCGACGGCGTCGGATCGACGGCCCCCGGTCGCCGAGTAACGGGTGCTGACCAGGGAAATGGAGTGGGGCTAGCTGGAATCGAACCAGCGACCTCAGCATTATCAGTGCTGCGCTCTAACCGACTGAGCTATAGCCCCGTAAACCGGTGCACGACGCTACACCACGCTCCGGCCACACCGGATGGGTCTTCCGCCCGGCTTAAGCGTCTCCCGACACCTCGCCGGCCACCGGGGCCACCGCGGCCACCGCGTCACCGTCGTCGAGGTTCATCACCCGAACGCCGGTGGCGTCCCGACCCTGGGAGGCGATCTCCCGTACGGCGGTCCGGATGACGACACCGGTGGTGGAGATGAGCAGGATCTCGTCCTCCAGTCCGGCCATGAACGCAGCCACGACCTTGCCGCGCTTAGCGGTCAGCCTGATGCCCCGGACTCCCTGACCACCCCGGGCCTGGCGGTTGAAGCGCTCCACCTTGGTCCGCTTGCCGTACCCGGCGTCGGTGACGAGGAGGATGTCCGCCTCGTCCCGGGCGATGTCGCACGAGACGACCTCGTCTCCGGCCTTCAGACGCACGCCGCGCACGCCGGCGGCATCCCGGCCCATGGCCCGCACGTCCTGTTCAGAGAAGCGGATCGTCATCCCCGACTGGGTCACGAGGAAGACGTCGTCATCACCGTGGGTCTCGACCACCCGGACGAGCTCGTCCCCCTCCCGAAGGTTGATGGCGATGAACCCCTCCCGTCGGGATTTGTCGTACTCGCTGAAGGCCGTCTTCTTGATCTGGCCGAGCTTGGTGGAGAACACCAGGTAGTTGTCGGCCGAGAAGTCGCGGGTCCCGATGATGGCCTGGATGCTTTCGTTCGGCGCCAGGGGCAACAAATTCACGATGGCCGTGCCCCGGGCTGTCCGCTCCTTCATAGGTATCTCGAGCGCCCGCAATCGGAACACTCTCCCCCGGTTGGAGAACAGCAGGAGGTGGGCATGAGACGACGTGTGGACCACGTCGTCGATGAGATCCTCTTCTTTCAGCTTGGCCCCCTGGATACCTCGCCCTCCGCGGCCCTGGGTGCGGAAGGCGTCGGCGGAGACGGCCTTGATGTACCCGGCACGACTCATGGTCACGACCAATTCCTCGTCGTCGACCAGATCCTCCACGTTCATGTCACCGGGGTCGTGGGTGATCTGCGTACGCCGATCATCGGCGAACTTGTCCTTGATCTCTCCCATTTCGGTGGCGATCACGCCACGCAGCTTGGCCGGGTCGTTGAGGATGGACTCCAGCTCGGCGATCTCCTCGAGCAGCTTGGCCATCTCGTCCTCGAGGTTGGTACGGCCGAGACGGGTGAGCCGGGCCAAGGTCATGTCGAGGATGTGGTTGGCCTGCTCCTCGGAGAAATCGAACGGTGTGGCCCGCAGTGCCTCCAGCGCTGCCGGGCGGTCTGCCGAACCGCGGATGGCGGCGATCACTGCGTCGAGCATGTCGATGGCCTTCAGCAGCCCCTCGACCACGTGGGCCCGGGCCCGGGCCTTGTCCAGCAGGTACTGCGACCGCCGGGTGACTACTTCCACCTGGTGAGCCACGTAGTGCGTGAGCATCTGCGCCAGATTGAGGGTGCGCGGCACCCCGTCCACCAGGGCCACGGCATTCACGCTGAAGCTGGTCTGCAGGGGTGTCTGCTTGAACAGGTTGTTGAGCACGACGTTGGCGTTGGCGTCCCGCTTGAGCCGGATGACCAGCCGGGTCTTTCCGCCTGACGAGTCGTCCTGGGCCTCGGCGATCCCGTCGATGTCGCCGGTCCTGACCAACTCGGAGATCTTCTTCTCCACCGTGGCCACCGACGTCTGGTACGGCATCTCGGTGACCACGATGCGTGTGGCGCCGTCCCGGCCCTCGTCGATCTCGGCCACTGCCCGGAGCTTGATGGAGCCCTTGCCGGTTCGCAGGGCATCGAGGATTCCCTGGCGCCCAAGGATCAGGGCACCCGTGGGGAAGTCCGGTCCCTTGACGAAGGCCATGAGGTCGTCCGGGGTGGACTCGGGGTGCTCGAGCAGGTGCACGGTGGCGTCGATCACCTCGCCGAGGTTGTGGGGAGGGATGTTGGTCGCCATCCCCACAGCGATGCCTTGCGATCCGTTGACCAGGATGTTCGGGAAGCGTGACGGCAGAACGGTCGGCTCTTCGGAGGTGGCGTCGTAGTTGGGGGTGAAATCGACGGTCTCCTGATCGATTCCCGCCATCAGCTCGAGGGCCAGCGAACCCAGCCGACACTCGGTGTAGCGCATGGCCGCCGGACCCTCGTCGGGACCGGTGCCGCCGAAGTTGCCGTGGCCGTCCACCAGCGGGTGGCGCATGGAGAACTCCTGGACCATGCGGGCCAGGGCCTCATAGATCGATGAGTCGCCGTGGGGGTGGTAGGAGCCCATGACGTCCCCCACCACCTTGGCGCACTTCGTGTGGGGTCGGTCGGGCAGCAGGCGCTGGTCGTACATGGAGTACAGGATCCGCCGGTGGACCGGCTTCAGGCCGTCCCGCACGTCGGGCAGTGCCCGCGACACGATGACCGACATCGAGTACTCGAGGAACGAGCGCTCCATCTCCTCTTGGATCTCGATGGGCTCGATGAAGCCCGAGACATCCTCGTCGGTGCCCGTCCCCCGACCGTCGCTGTCACGTCCTGGCATGCGCTGTCCTTCTCCGTCTCATTCGTTCTCGTGTCGTCCGGGACCGTGATGCAGGTGTGTCGAGCCCGGGGCTACCTCAGATGTCGAGGAAGCGCACGTCCTTGGCGTTGGTCTGGATGAAGTGCCGTCGGAGCTCGACGTCCTCGCCCATCAGCACAGAGCACACCTCGTCGGCCACGGCCGCCTGCTCCACGGCCACCTGCAAGAGGGATCGGCGTCCCGGGTCCATCGTGGTGTCCCGCAGCTCCCCGAAGTCCATCTCGCCGAGTCCTTTGAGCCGCTGGAAGTCCGACTTGTGGTTGGGATTCTCGGCCAGGAACGCCGCCTTGGCCGCATCGTCCTTCAGGTAGATCTTCTCCTTGCCCACCAACGTCGAGTACAGCGGCGGCTGGGCGACGTAGACGAAGCCCCCCTCGACTAGCGGCTTCATCTGGCGGAAGAAGAACGTCAGCAACAAGGTCCGGATGTGTGATCCATCGACGTCGGCATCGGCCAGAATGATGATCTTGTGGTACCGGGCCTTGGTCACGTCGAAGTCCTCGGCCAGTCCGGCGCCGATGGCGGCGATGAGAGCCTGGATCTCGGTGTTCTTCAGCATCTTGTCGATGCGCGCCCGCTCGACGTTGAGGATCTTCCCGCGGATGGGCAGGATGGCCTGGGTACGGGGGTTGCGGGCGTCCTTGGCCGAACCGCCGGCCGAGTTCCCCTCCACGATGAACAGTTCACTCTCGCGGGGGTCCCGTGAGGAGCAGTCGACGAGCTTTCCTGGCAGTCCGGCGCCGTCCAACGACGACTTGCGACGGGTCAGGTCCCGGGCCGATTGGGCCGCCACCCTGGCTCGCGCCGCCGACATGCTCTTCTGGATGATCTGGCCGGCCTCTCTCGGGTTCTCCTCGAACCACTCGGCCAGCTTCTCGTTGGTGGCCCGCTCCACCAGGGACCGGACCGGGACATTGCCCAGCTTGGCCTTGGTCTGGCCTTCGAACTGGGGGTCCTGCAACCGGACCGAGATGATGGCGGTCAGACCCTCACGGATGTCCTCCCCGCGGAGGTTCTCGTCCTTCTCCTTCAACGTGCCCTTGGCCCGCGCGTACTTGTTGGCCACGTTGGTGAGCGATTTCTTGAATCCCTCTTCGTGCATACCGCCGTCGATCGTCGAGATGCCGTTGGCGAAGGAGTGGATGCTCTCGTAGAAGCCTGTGTTCCACTGGAGGGCCAGCTCCACCTCCATCGTCTCCTCCTTCTGCTCCAACGAGCTGACCTTGCGGAAGAGGGCCTCCTTGGAGGCATTGAGGTGGCGGACGAAGTCGACGATTCCATCCTTGTACTTGAAGACCTGGGACACTTTCTCGTCTGGTCGCTCGTCGACGAACCGGATCTCGAGCCCCTTGTTGAGGAACGCCATCACCTGAAGGCGCTCCGTGACGGTCTGGGCTCGGAATTCGACCTCTTCGAAGATGGAGGCGTCGGGCCAGAACGTGACCGTGGAGCCGGTTCGTCCCCGCGGGGCCTTGCCGGTGACCTCGAGTTTGCCGATGGGTTTGCCACCGTCCTTGAACTCGAGGGTGTGGTGGTCGCCGTCGCGGTCGATCTCCAGGACCAGCCGGGTGGACAGGGCGTTGACTACCGAGATCCCCACACCGTGGAGCCCGCCGGAAACCTTGTACCCACCCCCCTCGCCGAACTTGCCGCCCGCGTGGAGCACGGTGAGCACGACCTCGGCCGCCGACTTCCCCTTCTGTCCCTTCATCGGTCCGGTGGGGAACCCGCGCCCGTCGTCGGCCACCCGCACCCCGCCGTCAGCCAGCAAGGTGACGTCGATCTGGGTGCAGTAGCCGGCCATGGCCTCGTCCACCGCGTTGTCCACCACCTCCCACACCAGGTGATGGAGACCGGTCGGGCCGGTCGATCCGATGTACATCCCCGGACGCTTCCGGACCGGGTCCAGACCTTCCAATACGGTGATGTCCTCGGCGTTGTAGGTCGGAGCTACCCCGCCGTCGTCGTCGTCTCGTTTCAGCGCCACAGGCGCGCCCTTTCCAACATCGGGTAACTGATCGGGAACCAGCGGGACGAGCCCGTCGGCGGTGCGCTCGGGGCGTTCCGGAGACGGTGGCGGTCCCCTGATTCCAAGACTCCAGTGTAGCCCTCGGGTGTGACCTAGCTGACCGATGGTCAGGGGTGGACAGGTCCGATCAGCGCTGGACCCGGACCTCCACACGCGACGGACGCTGGGCTCCGGTCTCGTCGGCCACCCGGTCGAGGAGCTGGTCCCCCATCCGGCGCACCTGGGTGGCCCAGGCCGGGTGGTCCACGCTGACCACCAGGGACTCCTTGTCCAGCCGCACCGGACGCACGTGCTCAGCCATGCCCGGACCCACGATCTCGGACCAGTGGGCGAACAGGCGCCCCAGCCCCCTCGAGTCCCGCATGCCCAGGTTCCTCGATACGGCGTCGAGCGAGGCGTCGAGTGGCCGGGGCCCGGTGTCACCCCGGTCGGAGGACGGTGCCACTAGCGCTGCTCCACCTCGGGTACTGAAGGTTCGACCACGCCGGTCCGCCCCCCTGCCTCCACCCCGTAGACCCGGGCCGGCTCCACCTCGGCCGGCGCGGGCAGGGCGGTGGTCAAGAGAGTTTGTCCCTTCGGCAACCCGGCCAGCAGGGCCTGGGAGCGGAAGGGGTCCAGTTCCGAGAAGACGTCATCGAGGAGCAATACGGGTGCCGATCCCAGTCGGTCCGTGGCCAGCTGGTGGGCGGCCAGCTGCAGGGCTAGGGCCAGGGAGCGTTGCTCCCCTTGGGACGCATGGGTCCGACTGGGTAGTCCACCAACGGTCAGTTCCAGTTCGTCCCGGTGCGGGCCGACGGAGGTCACCCCCCGCTCGACATCCTTGGCTCTCGCCTCAACCAGGGCGTCGGACAGGCGTCCGTACCACGAACGGACATAGCTCAGGCCCAGTTCGGTAGCCCTGCCGGCGAGACGTGAGTAGTGCACGACCGCCAGAGGGGCCAACTCCCCCACCAACTGCTCTCTGGCCTCGACCAGCGAGGTGCCTGCGGTGTCGAGTCGCGCGTCCCACACGTCGAGGGTGTCGGCCACCTCGGGTGCAAGGCGCCGGCCCGAGGAGCGGAGGAGCGCGGTGCGTTGCCGCAGGATCTTGTCCACCTCCTCGGCGGCCCGTGCCGCTTTCGGATCGACCACGGCCAGGGCCTCGTCCAGGAATCGGCGTCGCTCGGCTGGTCCGGAGCGGACCACACCGATGTCCTCGGGCGAGAACACGGTGGTCCGGAGCGCCTGGTGCAGGTCGCCCCGGCGACGGACACTCTGCCGGTTGACCATGGTCCGTGATCGACCCGTGGCCGAGATT
The DNA here is from genome assembly GCA_963738545.1 of uncultured Acidimicrobiaceae bacterium. Lineage (GTDB taxonomy): Bacteria > Actinomycetota > Acidimicrobiia > Acidimicrobiales > RAAP-2 > Bog-756. The sequence goes on along the minus strand of CAVTXA010000002.1, from coordinate 170,566 downwards.
TCCGCCTCGATGGTCACCGCCCTGCCCTCGACCAGGGTCTCCGCACGAAGAATGGCTTGGTCCGCTCCTCGGCGGACCATGGCCTCACGAGGTGACCCCCGGAAGGACTGGAGGGTCGACAGATAGCTGATGGCCTCGAGGACGCTGGTCTTGCCGGCGCCGTTGCGACCGGTGATTACGGTCGTGCCGACCGGGTCCGGCTCGATGGACAGCTCGACGATGTTGCGGAAATCAGCGATGGTCAGGGATACGAGGTACACGACGTCGGCAGGGCCGTCCGTCGGTTCAGGACACCCGTACCGGCATCAACAGGTACCGGAAGTTGGTCTCCTCCGCCGCCCGGACGGTCGCCGGCTTCGTGGCATCCACGGTCTCGAGCAGCACCTCGTCGCCGGTGACGGCCTCAACCCCGTCGATCAGATACGTGGGGTTGAAGGCGATGGTCAGTTCGGTGCCGTCGAAGTCGGCGTCGACGGTCTCGCTGGCGTCCCCGACCTCTTGGGACACCACCGTCAGATCCACCCCGCCCGAGCGCATCGACAGCCGAACCGGCGTGGTGTTGTCCCGGACCAGCAGCCTCACCCGCCGGAGGGCGTCGAGCAGTGAGTCCTTGCCGACGTGGAGTCGGTTGGGATAGTCGGCCGGGATGAGTTGGCGGTAGTCGGGATAGCTCCCATCGAGAAGTCGGGTGCTCACCTTGACTCCTCCCGCAGTGAAGGTCACGTCGTGTTCACCGACCGAGAGCCCGACGGTCGGCCCGACCGCGTCGTCTCCTTCGCTAGACCCTCCCGTCTCCTTGGCCGCCGAACCGAGCACCGATAGCCTCTGCAGCTCGGCCAGGGCCCTCGCCGGCACCAGGATCTGCGCACTGTCGACGAGGGCGTCGCTCCCGTCGATGTCACGCATGGCCAAACGGTACGAGTCGGTTGCCACCAGCCGCACACCGCTCCCCTCAGCGGCGATCAGGACGCCGGTGAGCAGAGGTCGGGCGTCATCGCTGGACGCGGCCCGGACCACCTGGCGAAGCGCTCCGGCCAGGCTGTCGGCGGGAAGGAACGTGGCGGGCTGCGGAGGATCGGGAAGTGTCGGAAAGTCGTCGACCGGGAAGGTCCTGAGGCTGAAGCGCGACCGTGCCGCCCCGATCTCCACCTTCTCCCCTTCAGACTCGATCGTCACCGCACCCGGCTCCAGGGACCGCACAATGTCAGCCAGGAGGCGGGCCGGAGCGACACAGACGCCATCGGTGATCCCGATGGCTTCCGTGGAGGCGTGCACGGTGAGATCCAGGTCGGTACCGACCACGGCCAGGTGATTGCCCGACGCCTCGATCCTGACCCCACCCAGCGCCATGGCTGTGGTGCGGGCACTCACGGCACGGCCTGCAGTGGTGAGTACTTCCACCAGGGAGTCACGCTCGCATCGAAACTTCACCAGGGAGTCCTTTCTCGTTTTTGTTTTATAGATCTAATTGAATAGTGATGGTAATAAGCCCTGTGGATTGGGGATGAACCTGTATCGTCCCAGTTCAGAGGGGGTTCGGTCATCCCCGCTCTATCCACTGTTTCCTGTACCGACACCGGGGAGGGTGTGTAGAGGGTGACGGGTTATGGACAAGTTCACCAACGTTCACAGAATTACCCCAGGCTGAGTGGCAGATATCCACAGATAGTGCACAACCTCTGGAAAGAAGAAGGGCTCCCACCCGGTGGTGGCCAGCGGAATGAGATGTCGGTGGTGTGGGGTCGCTTCGGGTGAAGTGTGTCAACCGTCGATCACGCACCGCTCTTGATCCGGACGATGAGATCGGTGACCTGGTTGTAGATCTGATGTCGCTCCTTCATCAGGCCGGCAATCTTGTCAACGGCGTGCATCACGGTGGAGTGGTCGCGTCCACCGAATTCACGGCCGATGGCCGGATAGCTGAAGTCGGTCAGCTCCCGGAAGACGTACATGCTGACCTGTCGGGCCGTGACCAGAGGACGGCGCCGGTTGGGCCCACACAGCTCCTCGACGGAGAACCCGAAGGTCTCGGAGGTCGCGTCCAGGATCACTTGGGGAGTGATGCGGCGGGGCTGGTGGGCCGAGACGATGTCGGAGAGGACCTGTTCGGCCAGCTCCCTGCTCATGGGCTGGCGGTAGAGGCTGGCGAAGGCCGTGACTCGGATCAGGGCTCCTTCGAGCTCCCGAATGTTGTCCTTCACGTGGGTGGCGATGAAGTCGAGCACGTCGTCAGGGACGTCGACCTGCTCGTGTTCGGCCTTGGCCTGGAGAATGGCCAGGCGGGTCTCGAGATCGGGGGGCTGCACGATGGTGATCAGCCCGGAGAGGAACCGGCTGCGGAGCCGGTCCTCCAGGGTGGCTATGGACTTGGGTGGACGGTCCGAGGTGAGAACGATCTGCTTCGATGCTCCGTACAACGAGTTGAAGGTATGGAAGAACTCCTCTTGGAGGGACTCCTTACGCTCCATGAACTGGACGTCGTCGATGAGGAGTACGTCACACTCCCGGTAGCGGCGCTTGAACGCGGTGGTGGCGTTGGTCCGGATGGCATCGACAAACTCGTTCATGTACGTCTCGGTGGTCAGGTACCGGACGTGGCGCCCGCTGAAGTTGTCGAGCACGTAGTTGCCGATGGCATGGAGGAGGTGCGTCTTGCCCAACCCGGCGTCGCCGTAGATGAACAGGGGGTTGTAGGACTGGGCCGGAGATTCGGCGACCGATTGAGCGGCGGCATGGGCAAACCGGTTGGAAGAGGCGATGACGAAGGTGTCGAAGGTGTAGCGGGGGTCGAGCACGGGTGATTCGAAGGTGCCACCGCGACCGTTGGCCGACGAGGTGGACGAGGTATCTCTCCATGGCGATGCGGGGGCCCGGTCGGTGACGGGCAGCGACGCCGCCGTGTGGGGCGACATGGACTCGGGCGGAAGTGACTCTTCGGCCGGTTCGGGGGTGGGGGCGACTACTTCGAGTTGGACCACAAGGTGTCTGCCCACCGTTCCGGTGACGGTGTCCTGGATGAGTCCGAGGAACCGCGACTCGACCCGATCCCTGATCAGGGTGTTCGGCACACCGAGCACGATCTCGCCACCTTCGATGGAGAGGGGCGTAATTCCGGAGAGATAGGCCTGCCAGATCGAGTCGGAAACCTGCTCACGCAGGGCCTCCGAGCACAATATCCACAACTCATCAGTGTCGTTCACGTGGGCCTCCGCCCTTGGACGGTTCAATCGGTCCACAAAGATATCCACAGCTGTGGACGAGTACCGATGGGTGTGCGCTCCGTCAGGATCGGGGTGGAGCGTCGTTTCCGTCTTGTTGTCCTGCGTCGTTCTCCAGCGCAAGCGTTGTGACAGACCGCACTCTCCCGGCCGGCAGCGATGCTTGCTTTGCTCGGAACGGTACACCGTGACCACTCAGCGTGCCTCCCGACCTTCGACTAGAGCGGACGCCGATTCGCGCCTAGCATGTAGGGGAATGCCCTGATCCCTGTGACCGGGCCCCCTGCCGAACGCGACGCCAATGTCCACGGTCCAGGGAGAGGAAGGAAGTGGATGGATGAAACGCACCTATCAGCCAAACGTTCGGAAGCGGGCGAAGACGCACGGGTTCCGCAAGCGCATGTCGACCAAGGCCGGCCGGGCGGTGATCCGGTCGCGCCGGGCGAAGGGACGCCATCGCCTGTCGGTGTGACCAGCCGACCGGGTCCCCGGACCGTTCTGGCACCGATTCGATCGCGGCACACCTTCGAAGACCTGAGGAGGTCGCGGGTGCGAGGGCGCTCCGGTCCCCTCAGTGTGGCCTTTGTGCCACAAAGTACCTGGTCACGGTCTGAAGTGGCCTTCGCGATCAACAGGAAACTGGGAAATGCAGTGATAAGGAACAGGCTGCGGCGACGGCTACGGTCGATCCTTTCTGGGCAAGTGGCCCCCCTGCCGGCGGGCGCCTACCTCATCCGGACAGGTCCCGAAGCGGCGCATCTGGCGTTTGACGAGTTGAAGGTAGCCATGAGCCAGGCATTGGAGCAGGTCACAGCCCGAACGAGCGGCTCCATCAAGGCCACCGGGGCGCAGCGATGACGACGCTGACCGCTGCCGATCAGGTCACGACTGAGGCGGTCACGGCCGCACCTACGGGTCGTGTCGCCCGGGCCATGACCAGGGCGATCCGTGGCTATCAGCTGGCCCGGACGGGACGTCCCACCGGCTGTCGCTACATCCCGAGCTGTTCGGAGTTCGCCATCGAGGCCATCGGGCGACACGGAGCCGTGCGGGGCGGTGCCCTGGCGGCCAAGCGGTTGGCCCGGTGCACCCCCTGGGGCGGACATGGCGTCGACCCCGTCCCCGACCGGAGGACCACATGTACGCATCCATAACCACACCGATCGGCAAGATCTTCCAGCCCCTGCTGGACGCGGTGGGGGCCGTTCTGGCCTTCTTCTACTCACTGGTCCCGAACTATCCCGTGGATGTCGCGCTCCTGACGATCGTGATCATGGCGCTCCTCACGCCTCTGACGGTCAAGAGCACCAAGAACATGGCGGCCATGCAGGCGCTGGGCCCGGAGATGAAGAAGCTCCAACAGAAGTACAAAGGCGCAGAAAATAGGGCGCAGCTCAACGAAGAAATGATGAAGCTCTACAAAGAGCACAAAGTAAACCCCGCGTCCGGGTGCCTGCCCATGCTATTGCAGATGCCCGCTTTCTTTATTCTCTACAGCGTTATTCGCGGAATGACCAACATCGTGACCATTCCCGCCCACACGGTGGACGGTCTGAAGGTCGCAGCCAAGACAGTGGCCGTCCCGCGGTACATCCCCAAGACGAGCGAGATGTACCACAACATCGTTCTGGCCCATGGCCAGCTCATCTCGTTCGGAATGGACTTCTCCGACAAGTTGCTATCCCATCACAGCTCGATCTTCGCGGCCATCCCGTTCCTGTTGCTGGTCGTGGGATCGGTCGGGCTGCAGTATCTGCAGATGTCTCGACTGAACAAGAGAAATGGTGGTGCAGCTCAGGCTAATCCTCAGGCGGCCATGTTGCAGAAATACATGCCGCTTATCTTCGGATTCATTTACATCAATGTGGCGGCTATTCTGAACGTCTATTTCATCGTTTCGAGCGCCATCCGAATCGCCACGCAGGAGATCCTGTTCCGCAAGGGCATGGTGGGGGGACCCCCGACAGCCCCGACAGCAGAGGCCGTGGATGCCATCGCCACGGAGAAGAAGAAACCCAAGGGTCCGGTGGTGGACCGAACGGAACGGGCCCTCCCCAAGCCCAAGACCGGCGGCAGTTCGGGATCCACCGGTACGAACGGAACGAAGAAGAAGGTGACGCCACCGACAAAGGCGGCGGGATCAGGGAGTCCGAACGGGGACGGCAAGAGCCGTCGCCCGGCGGCTGCGGCGGACGTGGATGCCACGGCGACCGTGAAGCGGGCGGCCAACGGGACAAACGGAAAGCGGACCCCGAGCTCGTCGAATGGCAACGGCACTCGGCGGCCGCCGGCCAAGCCCTCCGGAAACGGAAGCAACGGCAACGGATCACGGGGTTCTGCTGCGACCCCGAGCGAATCAACCGCTCCGAAGGAGCATCCACGCTCGAAGGCCAAGCGCGAGCGAAAGGCGCGATAGAGCGTGGAGTGGGTGGAAGCCAGTGGTAAGTCGCTGCCCGAAGCGAAGGAGATCGTGCTTGACCTGCTAGGGGTCGCCGAGGATGACGCCGAGTTCGTGATCCTCAGTGAGCCCAAGTCCGGGCTTTTCGGAAGAATGCGTGGCGAGGCGCGGGTACAAGCACGGGTGCGACCGGTCGCTCCCCCACCGAAACGAGGTCGCCGGCAGCGACCGGATCGGAATCGGGGAAGCGGCGATCGATCCCGTGCCGGAGCATCGTCTGGGGCCAGGACGGGAAATGGGCGCAATGACCGGTCCCGGAGCGGCGCCACCTCTGCTCGCTCGGAAGGGTCCGGGAGTACCGATGGTCGAGAGTTGAATGGGGACGGGATCGGGGATCAGGCACCGGTGTCCGGCGAGGGCGCACGGGGCACATCGGCAAACGGAACGGCCCGATCGGCATCGTCAGGATCGGGCAACGGTCGGAAGCGCGGATCACGCGGGTCGGGGTCGAGCGGACAGCCCAGAACGCAGTCGAAGCAAGGATCCGGTCAAAGCGCCGGAGATAGTGAGGAGACCATGGAAGAGTCACTAACCCTCGAGCAACAGGGTGAGGCGGCAACGGAGTTCGTAGCCGGTCTGGTGCGGGAGTTCGGGCTTGACGCTGATGTCGGATTCGTCGAACTCGACGAGGACACCGTTCAGGTGGCAGCCACGGGCGATGATCTCGGCCTCCTCGTCGGCCCACGGGGGGCGACCCTTTCGGCCGTCCAGGATCTGACGCGCACCTTCGTTCAGCGTCAGTCCGAAGTGAGGACGGACCGCATCCTGGTCGACGTGGGTGGCTACCGCGAGAAGCGGTCTGCCGCCCTGCGGCGGTTCACCGAAGGAATCGTTGAGGACGTCAAGAGTTCGGGTGAAGAGCGGGCACTCGAGCCGATGTCACCTGCCGACCGGAAGGTCGTCCACGATACCGTCAACGAGATCGATGGAGTCGAAACCCGGTCCGACGGATCGGAGCCCTCGAGGTACGTGGTGATCCAACCCTCGAGTTGAACGCCATGGCGAGTGGCCCAACGGGGCAGGAAACGGCACCGGGCTTGGCCCGGTGCCGTTTTGCGTTGATGCGGGAGAACTCGGTGAGGCCAGCGCCTGTCGGCCATGGCCGGCAGTCAGCGGTAGGTATCGCCAGGGTGAGTCCGGGGTCCCATGGCCTTTGACCACACCCTGCCCGGGCTCCGATCCCGAGTGGACAGCGATGTCGTGGCGGCGTTGCATCGTTCCGCTGCTCAAGGATTCTTGGGAAGCATGGCCGTGCACGAGCAGATCGATCATGCACTGGGATTCGTCGCCACCACGGAGACCGTGCTGGGTGGGCAGCCGACGTCGGCCGTGGACATGGGGACGGGAGGAGGTGTCCCCGGCCTCGTCCTCCACTCCTGTTGGCCAGCGTGTCGGCTGGTCTTGATGGATGGGAACCAACGCCGGACAGAGTTCCTCTCGGAGGAGGTGGCTGGCTGGGACAGCTCCTCGGTGATCGAAGTCGTCCGGGGTCGTGCGGAGGAACTCGGTCGGGATGCTCGCTACCGACAGCAGTTCGAAGTGGTGACGGCCCGGTCCTTCGGTAAACCTTCTGTTACCGCCGAGTGTGGTTCCCCCTTCCTCGAGCTCGGCGGTGTGATGGTGGTGTCCGAGCCGCCCGAAGAGGACGTCGAGGGTCGCTGGCCGCAGGAGGGTCTGTCTGAGCTGGGAATGACCCGACGCTCCCGGAGCCGATTTGATGACCGCTTCAGCTACCAGCTGCTGTACAAGTCGGTTGAGACCGCCGAACGGTTTCCTCGGCGGGTCGGGATACCCACCAAGCGCCCCCTGTTCTGATCCGGAGATCTCACTGGCGGCGGTGAAAGCCAATACTCCGGCTCCGATTTATGGATCGATCGCCGCAATCCCGTGGGCAGAGTAGATGCGGTTCGAAGAGCCCATGGTCTCCCCTTAGAGATGGTTGAGACTTTGACCTGTGAGATGTTCCACGTGGAACATCTCCGGTACCCCACGGTCTGACCGCGAGCCGACCTCCAGCACGGACCAGTATGAAGCCTCCTCTCCCCCACCAAAAGCCGGTTGGCCTCCACCTCACATGAGAAGGTCGCCGGCACCGGCCTCGGCGGTTCTCTTTCTCACGACAACCTCACCACACCGCAGTAAACGTCGGTGAGTATTCCTGGTACAGGCGCCCTACCCGGCCCTGTCGCTGGGATCCGTGACTCCGTCCGACCGGTGGTATCACGATCCGGCAGACGATGTTGGAGGTCCCTCCGGATCGTCAGAGACAGTCTCAGCCTCAAGTCCTCGGTTTCACGTGGAACAATTTGCCACAAATGCTTGACCTGGTTGTCGAACCGGGGAAGTATGAGTCCCTTGATGCCTGCAGAACCGAGGACAAGATAATGCGCGGCCGTCGTCGGGGTCGAAATAGACCGTCCTCTCAGGATCCGTCGGAGCAAGGGTCGGATTCGAGTTCTACCAGCGTCGGAACCGGCTCTGTCACCCTCGTCCACACTCCCCCATCGCCGCCCGTTACCGATGATGCCAGTGCTGACGAGGACCCTCCCTATGCTCAGCCTGCTTCGGCAACACCGACTTCCTCGGGGACTCCGTCGTCCGCCCCCTTACCGCAGCGAAACATCGAAGAGACCATTTCCGACGTGGTGACCGCCCAAGCCGAACTGGACAACCTCCTCACTCCGAACACGACGACCAGTCAGCCCGTCACCGGTGAGGAGGATGCGAATCCGGAACCTGAGCGCTTCAGCGATACGCCGGTAGCCCCTGATGCTCCCCCGGTTCGGACCCAGCCGGTCACCGTCGAAGTGAATCGACCGGTGGAGGATCATGAGCCACCCCCTGAGGTACTGGTTGAGGCTCCGAACGAACCCGAGAGCTTGCTGACTGAAGTTGCCCCGGCTCCACCCGAACCGCTTGCGCACGATCCCGTTGCCTCACAGGTGCCTGCAGAGCCCGTGGTGGTCCTCCAGGAGGACCCGGCGCCGGAGGTCCAGGACCGGCCAACCGTCGAGGCTCAGGCGGCTTCAGGAAATCCACTCCCCCGCGTCCTGGCCGTGGCCAACCAAAAGGGTGGTGTCGGTAAGACAACCACCTCCGTGAACCTCGGTGCGGCGCTGGCCGAGCTCGGATTCAGGGTATTGGTCATCGATCTCGATCCACAGGGAAATGCCACCACAGGTCTGGGCATCGACGCCAGGAACTTCGAACTCTCGATGTATGACGTGCTGATGCGAGACTCATCGTTGGAGGACTGCGTCGAGCCGACCAGCATGAAGAACTTGTTCGTGGCTCCAGCCACCATCGCCCTGGCCGGGGCGGAGATCGAACTGGTGCCTGCGTTCAGTAGGGAACTCAAGCTCAAGAAATCCATCGAGTCGGTGATCGACGATTTCGACTATGTGCTGATCGACTGCCCTCCCTCGCTGGGTCTGATCACGGTCAACGCCCTGGCCGCAGCCGATGAGGTGCTCGTACCCATCCAGTGCGAGTATTACGCCCTGGAAGGCCTCAGCCAGTTGATGCGGAACGTGCACCTGGTGGCGTCGAACCTCAACCCGAAGTTGGACATCTCGACGATCGTGCTCACCATGTACGACGCCAGGACCAAATTGTCGGACCAGGTGGCGAACGAGGTCCGACTCCACTTCGGGACAAAGGTGTGTCGGAGTGTCATACCCCGAACCGTGAGACTCTCCGAGGCTCCTTCCTTCGGACAACCGATCACTGCATTCGATCCGGCTTCGCGTGGAGCCATCGCTTACCGGGAACTAGCCAAGGAGGTCAGCGGTGGCACGACGTAGTGGACTGGGTAAGGGACTGAGTGCCCTGATTCCCAATGAGGTGGTGGGCGACCGCTCGTCGGCACTGCGGGAGGTTCCCATCGGGAGCATCAAACCCAACCCCCGGCAACCTCGTGTCAACTTCGACGAGGACACCATGTCGTCCTTGGCCGCATCGATCAAGGAGCTCGGAGTACTCCAGCCCGTCCTGGTGCGCCAGATCGGGGGCATCGCCGCTGACGACTTCGAACTCATCGCCGGCGAGCGTCGATGGAGGGCGGCACGGCGGGCCGGGTTGCAGTCCATACCCGTACTGGTCCTGACCTCTGACGAGACCCAGAGTCTCGAGCAGGCGTTGGTGGAGAATCTGCATCGCCAGGACCTCAACGTCCTGGAAGAAGCGGCGGCGTATCAACAGCTCATCGAGGAGTTTGGCTACACCCACGACCAGGTGGCCAAGCGGGTGGGCAAGAGCCGGACGGCCGTGACTAACATCCTCCGCCTGCTGCAGCTGCCATCCGGGGTTCAACGGCTGTTGTCCGAGGGTCAGATCAGCCCCGGTCACGCCCGGGCCCTCTTGGGCACTCCGGATCGCGGCTATCAGGAGATGTTGGCCAAGGCCGTCGTAGCCGAAGGGTTGACTGTTCGGACCATCGAGGACATGGTTCGCGAGCACAACGGTGGGGGAGAGGTGGACCGGGCCGATCCGGTCGCCGAGGGCCCCCAGCCCATTCCCACGGTGGGCGAACAGCCCCAGGCGCCTGCCGCTCCAAGACGACTTCCCCCGCCGGGGATCCTCGAATTGGAGGAGCTACTTTCCAGCCATCTCAATACGCGGGTGAAGGTCGACCTGACATCGAAGCACGGAAAAGTCGTCGTGGAATTCGCCACCCTTGAGGACCTCGAGCGCATCTACAAGCTGATGGTGGGGAGAAGCGAGCCGACACCGGTCTGACAGTCTCACGTAGAGTGGTTAGCGTTGTCATAACGTAGATTATGCAGATAAATAACCACTTATAGTGATAATACATCCCTGAACCCACGGTAGAGCGTAATCCACAACCTGTGCATGAGGTTGTGGATTACGTCGAGACGCCGCCTGTTGCGAGGCCTTCTGTGATGTGAGGGTCGATGGTTGGAAGGCGCCGGAGCCCGTTCGGGCTTCGGATCAGTCCCAGGACGTGTCAATCCACTCGGTCAGCGCCTCGACGACGGATCGGGCGATGGTCGGGGCCTGCTCGACGACCACCGTCGCCGGCCCGATCTCACAGATGACCGCGGGCATGCGGGTCTCCCGCAACAGCGGCAGCGACATCCCACGGCTGCCGCGGTCGGGTAGGTCGAGGGAGGAGGTAAGGGTCCGTTGCAGGAGCTCGGCCAGCCGGCGCCCGCCGGGGGAGGAGTAGCGGTATCCCGCGTAGTAGGCGGTGGAGCAGTGATCCTCGCCGACGGCCAGGCGGAGCCCGATGTAGACGTGGGCATCCCCGGCGTTGGCCTCTGAGGCCTGCATGGATCCGTCGGGGTGGTGGTGGGTGGTGACATCGGCCCCGTAGCTGACCAGGAGGCGACGGAGGGCGGCCACCGTCGCGTCCAGGCCGCCCTCCTCGCCGATGGCCACCCGTTGGCCGGCCAGGGTCCGGGGGCCCTGACGCAACCGTTCCCGGTCCCGGACCGAGGTGACCAGCTCGGTGTGGTCGTGGCGCGTCCCGAAGCGCAGCAGTTCGGACACGGTCGAGCCGCCGGCGATGCCGTCGACCGGCAGTCCGGCGTTCCGCTGGAACTCGCCCAGGGCGGCCGAGGTCATGTCCCCGAAGATGCCGTCCACCCTGCCGGTGTCGAACCCGAGGGCGCTGAGTCGCTGCTGCAGCTCGGCGACGTCGTCGCCCCGCAGCATCGGGGCCTGGCGGTAGAGGAACCGGTCGCCCAGTCGTCGACCGGCCTCGACCAGGGCTGACCAGGTCTGGGGGCCGCAGATACCGTCCACGCGGAGACCCCTCCGGTACTGGAAGGCCTCGACCGCGGCGCGCGTACCGGCTCCGTAGACGGCCTCACCGTCGATCCCGGTGGAGAACGCCAGCAGCTCGAGTCGACGCTGCACGTCGGAAACCTCGGGGCCGCTGTCACCCTCGGCGAGCCAGATCTTGGACTCGGGGCTCACCCCGGGCCCGGGGTGAGCGGTCGAGCCGGGCTGCGACGGTGGCGGACCGTCGCAGCAACCTCTACAGGTGGGCGGAGAGCTCCTGGAGGAGTTGGCCCTTGCCCTTGGCACCGACGATGCGGGCTGCAGGCTCCCCGTCCTTGAACAGGATGAGGGTCGGAATGCTCATGACGTCGAACCGACGGGTGATGTCCAGGTTGTCGTCGATGTTGAGCTTGGCTACCTCGAGCTTTCCGGCCTGCTCGGTGGCGATCTCCTCCAGCACGGGGGCGATCATCTTGCACGGGCCGCACCATTCCGCCCAGAAGTCCACCAACACGGGAACGTCCGAGGACTTGACATGCTCGTCAAAGCTAGCGTCGTTCAGCGTCGTGATCTGCTCACTCATGATGGCCGTTCCTCCTGCCCGACTCTGCGGGCCCTGCCTGATGCCCCTCGGTGGGACACGCTACGTCAACCCCGTCCCGTTCCCGGTATTCCCGGGATCTGTCCCGATGGGGGAGCGCGCCGTCGTTGTGCCGCCGGAGGGTCAGGCCGTGGCGGACTGCTCGTCCTCGAGCCACTTCTCCACGTCGAGGGCGGCCATGCATCCCGAGCCCGCAGCGGTGATGGCCTGCCGGTAACGGTGATCCTGCACATCACCGCAGGCGAAGACGCCGTCGACATTGGTACGGGTCCCGTCGAAGGTCCGGAGATAGCCGTTCTCCTCCATCTCCAGCTGCCCCTTGAACAAGGAGGTGTTCGGTTGGTGGCCGATGGCCACGAAGAGCCCGGCGAGCTCGAGCTCGGACTCCTCCTCGCTGAGGTTGTCCCGGACGCGCACGCCGCTCACCGTGGTCTCGCCGAGCACGTCGATGACCGAGGTGTTCCACAGGAATTCGATCTTCTCGTGGGCGAAGGCGCGCTGCTGCATGACCTTGGACGCCCGCAGCTCGCCACGTCGGTGGATGACGGTGACCTTGTCGGCGAAACGGGTGAGGAACAGCGCTTCTTCCAGGGCGGAGTCGCCCCCGCCGACCACGGCGATCTTCCGCTCGCGGAAGAAGAAGCCGTCGCAGGTGGCACACGTCGACACGCCGTACCCGAGGAGGCGCTCCTCGTTGGGCAGATTGAGCATGAGCGACTGGGCCCCGGTGGAGATGATCAGCGCCTCGGCCTCATAGGTGGGCTCGGCGGCATCCGGATCGCCCACCCAGACGCCGAAGGGGCGGTGGGACAGATCCACCCGGGACACCTTGGCGGTGACGTAGTCGGCCCCGAACCGGGCGGCCTGCTCGCGGAAGGCCTGCATCAGCTCGGGCCCCATGATCCCGTTGACGAAGCCGGGGAAGTTCTCGACCTCGGTCGTGAGCATGAGCTGTCCACCGGGCTGATCGCTGGTCGAGGAGGGCTCACCCTCGATGACCAGGGGGGACAGCTGGGCGCGGGCGGCGTAGATGGCCGCCGTCAGCCCGGCCGGACCGGAGCCGATGATCACCACCTGGCGGGACTCGGTCATCCCGCCTCCTCGGTCGTGAGGGACGAGTCCGTCCGCTGGGACCAGGCCACGATGCCCAGGATGACGAAGGCGGCACCCACGACCAGGTCCGAGAGCCAGACCCGACCGTCGAAGGCGTACACCGTGAGCAGGCGGATCAGGGCGATCGACAACAGGACGATCGTCGTCACGGCGGCGGCGAAGATGATGATCCCGAAGACCACCACCCGGGCCACGAGGGTGACCGGTCGAACCGTCTTGTCGCGCAGCAGTTCGACCACGGTGTCGACCCAGTCGGCACCACGGGTGGGCAGGTCGCCGAGCGCGCCGGAGCCAGGCAGACGGGATGCGGGAGAATCAGGCGTCGGATCCATGGTGCGAGGATAGTCCGATCGGGGTGTTGGCCTGCCGGTACGCGGCCGCCTCGGCCCGCCCGAGGGCTACTCCCGGGTCACGATGCACAGGCCCACGGTCCCCGGGCCCGTGTGCGTGCCCACCACCGGCCCGAGGTCCGTCACCACCAGGGGATGGTCGGTCGGAATGCCCGCCAGCATGCCGAGCACCTCGTCGACATCGGTGGCGGCACCGTTGCACACGGCAAGGCGGCTGATCGGGGGCGAGTTCTTGGCCTTGTCGGCCAGGTAGCGGAGTGATCGGCCGCGCGTGCGCTGCTTGGACTCCTCTTCCACCTTGCCGTTGAGCAGGGTGACCACGGGCTTGATGGAGAGGAGGGAGCCGAGCAGCTTCTGGGCGCCTCCGATGCGCCCCCCTTTCTCCAGGTGCTCGAGGGTGTCGAGCACGCCGTAGACCTGGGTGCGCCCGGCCAGTGCGTCCACCCGCGCCTCGAGCTCGTCGAGGCTGGCGCCGGTGGAGGCCAGTTCGGCCACGTCGAGGGCCATCAGCCCCAGCCCCATGGTGAGCGAGCGCGAGTCCACGACGCGGACCGGGATCGTGTCGGCCACCCCTTTGGCCGCCGCCACCGCCGCCTGGTACGTGGCCGACACCTCCGAGGAGAGGTTGACGCAGAGCACCCCGTCGTAGCCGGCCTCGGCGGCGGCCACGAACGCCTCCTGGAAGGCGCCGGGCGAGGGGGCCGAGGTCTCGGGGAGGACGGAACTGGCTTTGCAGCGGGCCCAGAACTCATCGGTGGAAAGGGTGGAGCCGTCGACGAACTCCTCGGAGCCGAAGCGGATGGACAGGGGGACGATGGTCACGCCCCGTTCCTCGGCCATGGCGGCCGAGAGGTCGCATGCGCTATCGGTCACCACTCGTATCCGGGCCATCCAGGTCCTCCTCGTCGTCCGTCGGGAGGTCGTCCCCCGCACCCGAGTCGTCGTCCGGTGCCACGCTCACCGGCCGAAGGTGTCGGTACGGGAGTTGGCCGGGCTGACCGTCGAGTCTGTCACGGAACTGGTCCGGGGAGGGCCGCTCGGGCCGCTCCCTACCCGCGCCGACCGACGAGGGGGGTGAGGACGCCGCCACGTTGGCCCGGTGGATGCGTTCCTCCCTCATCCGGCGCTCCTGGCGGGCGCCCAGGACCCCGGCCGTGGCCACGTAGGCCACCACGCCGACCACCACGGCGAAGACCACCCGGGCCAGCAGGCCGAAACCGGAGGACGACCCGGACACGCTGAGGGCCAGCACCGTGGCCACGGCCATGACAGCCGACGCCCCCAGCACCCGGGTCACCGGTGTGGTCAGTTCGGGACCTCCCAGGCCTCCTACACGGTTCCGGAGCACGGCGAGCCCCAGCAGGGCGGCGGCCGAGTAGGCGATGGACAGGGAGAGGGCCAGGCCGCGCACGCCCAGGGGTCCGACCAGCGCCAGGGCGAAGAGGATGTTGAGGCCGTTCTCCACCAGGTACAGCCGGAACGCCGTGCGCGTGTCCTGCATGGACTGGAAGACGCGGACCAGGTAGAGGAACGTGCAAAACCCGGGGAGCCCGAGAGCGAACATGGCCAGGGCGGCGGCCGTCGAGTCGGCGTTGGCCGAGGTCTCGGCCCCGTGGGCCAGGACCAGGTCGATCAGCGGATGGGCCAGGATCAGCATGCCCACGGCCGAGGGGATGATGATGGCCAGGATGCCCCGCAATCCGAAGGCCATGCGGTGGCGGAAGCCGGCCAGGTCACCGGTAGCCCACCGGGCCGACAGCGAGGGTGTTACCGCCGTCATGACCGAGACCGCCACCACGCCGTAGGGGAGGAGGAAGAAGGTGTAGGCGTACGTGTACGACGACACCGCACCGGGCACCTTGGCCCCGTCGGCCAGGGCCAGCACCACGACCAGGGCCACCTGGTTGGCCACCACCCAGCCGAACGTCCATCCCGCCAGGCGGGTGATGGTCCGCATGGCCTGGTTGGCCGGCTGCCACAAGAAGCGGAGGTGGAGGTCGGACCGGAGCAACGAGGGTACGAGGAGCGCGGCCTGGACCACCACGCCCAGGGTGGTGCCGATGCCCAGGAGCACCAGTCCTCGGTGGCTGGCGTTGACCGCGGCCAGGCTGGGGTGGGGGACCAGGGCGTGGAACCAGAGGAGCACGCCGATCACCACCAGGTTGTTGGCGATGGGGACGAACATGGGGGTGGCGAACTTCCCGCGTGCGTTCAGCAGGGCGGTGAACACGGCGATGAGGCCATAGCAGGCGAGTTGGGGGACGAACCACCGCAGGAGGAAGATGGCCACCCCTTGCTGCTGGTGGACATCGGCGCGGTGGTTGGACACCGTGTAGAGGTGGATGATGCTCGGCGTGAGGACGAAGAAGACCACGGTGGCCGCCACCAGCACCGTGATGGTCACGGTGACCACGGCCGAGATGGCCTCCCACGCCTCCTTGTTCCGACGCGTGGTCAGGTAGTCGACGAAGACCGGCACGAACGTGGCTGACAGCACCCCGCCCAGCACGATGTCGTAGATGATGTTGGGTGTGGTGTTGGCCAGGTTGTAGGCGTCGGCGAAGCCGCCACCTCCGAGGGCCAGGGTGAGAGCGATGACCCTCCCGACCCCGGTGATGCGCGACAGCGTGGTGCCCACGGCCATCCCGAAGGTGGCCCCGGCCAGGCGCCGTCGACCACCACCGGGGGCGGCGGGGAGTCCGTCCACCTCGACCTCGGGTCCGCTCACCCCGGACCCGCCGTGACGGTCTCGGCTTCGGCATCGGGTTGGCCGCCCTCGTCACCGGCGGCCAGGCGCCTCCGCTCCCGACGGCGCTTCCTCGACGTGCGCAGCCACCAGACCACCAACACGACCACGGCACCGACTGAGAGGACGATCCCCACCACCGAGGTTGCCGTCGACCGGACGCTCACCTGCCCGCTGGCCAGCGTCACGCCCCCGGCAGGAGCGTCGAGGGTGACGCCCACCTTGAACAGGCCCGACGCCCGGGTCTCCACGTTGAAGTAGAAGGGATTGGTGATGCCGGGCACCACGGTCACCTGTTTGGTCTGTCCGTCGGGGAAGAGCAGCTTGTCGCTGGAGAGGGTGAGGGTCCCGGTCACCGGGTAGGGGGCACTGGAGGTGATGGTGACCGGAACCCGTCCGCGTTGGGAGGTCAGGGTGATGCTCTGGTCCCCGGCCACCTGCAACTGGGACAGCTGGGCGTTCACCGCCAACCCGGTGTTGTGGAGCACGCCAGCCTGTTGGACGGAGCGGAGTCGCTCGGACTCGCCGGCCAGCACCAGGTCGCCCAGCTGGGTGGTGAGGGCGCGGGCGGACGGGGCTGACGCCGCCCCTGCCAGTCCGTCGATGCGCTGACGCTGTGTCCGGATGGCGGTGGTCGGCAGGGCGTCGGCTCCGGCCCCCACCGCGCTGCGGCAGGCGGTCCGGCACGTCCCGGTGGGCACGACGGTGAACAGAGTGGCGGCGGTCACCGGCTGGACCAGGGGATTGCCGTCCAGGGCGCCGAGCAGGGTGGCGACGAAGGTGGGATCGTCGGCCCAGCCGGTCGGAGCCACGGCGGCCACGATCCGTGGCGAGTTGTCATTGGGCTTCTCGAAGTAGATCTGGGCCAGTTCCGCCACCAGTTGGGAGGCGGCCACCGCCGGGTTCCCCGGTGCGCCGGTGAATCGGGAGGCGAGATCGGCGTCGGCGGCCACCGCCACCAGCGGGTTGCCCGACGACGGACTGAGTGGGAAGGGCACGGCCGAGGAGGCGTTGGTCGGCGCCCCGGGCACACTGGACGACGGCACCACCAGCTGACGGTAGCCGTCCGTCTCGAGCAGGGACAGGGTGGCCGGGTCGACCCCGTCGTTGGTGATCCAGGCGCTCACGGGCTGGGGGGAGGCCGGGCGAGGCAGATAGGTGTCGAGCACCTGCGAGCCCCGCCCGATCTGCAGGGTCAACTCGGAGCCGAGGCCCGCTCCGACCAGACCCGAGGCGTTGACCGGGACGTAGGGGGCCGAGGTGAACTCGTGGACCAGGGGGCTGTCGGCCAAGGAGGCGAGCTCGGCCACGGTGGACTGGTGGCCGGTGGTGGCCAGTTCGGCCACCGTCTGGGGGCTGGTCTCGAGGGTCACCGCGACACTCGGGTGTGCCTCGGCGATGGCGGCCACGGTGGCGGCCAGGGCCGAGGTGGCGCCCGGCGACGGCGGGGCCAGGGCGGCGGTCGGACGGGTGGTCAGGTGGACACTGCTCGGTGCCCTGGCCGCCGTCAGGGTGGTGGCCACCGGGAGGACCACCGCCACCCGGAGCCGCTGGGTGGTCGCCGGTGTCCCGGTGAAGATCAGGTGGGTGGTGAAGCCCCCTACGGACTGTCCCGTCGTGGTGTCCGTCAACTGGATCCGCACCGGATAGACACCCGAGGGTGCGTCGCCGCACTGGTTGCCCACGGTGGGTAGGTCGATGCCGAACTGCCCGGCGGGAGCCGTGAAGCCGTGCCCGACATAGACCGGCATGGACAGGTCGAATTCACCCGGGGCGAGGGCGGGAAGGGACGAGACGGCCAGGGGCGATCGGGTGGCGTCGATGGGCGACCCCGCCGGGCCCACCGTCGAGTTCACCGACTGGTCGAAGGCCGAGATGCTCGACAGACACGGGTACACGCTCACCGACACGCCCAACTGGGATGGAGGGGGAACGCCCGAACCAAGGCGCAGTTTCAGGTCGAACGAGCCGTTCTGGGCCACCCACGGCGACTGGGACACCAGGACCAGGGGCGGTCCCGCCGCCGTGGTGGCCACCGTGCCGGACGTCGCTCCAGCCGTACCCGCCGCCCCCGCGGTGGCGAACAGCAACCCGAGCACCATCGCGAGGACCGTCCGGGCGCCGGTGCCGAGGTGGAGTGGGTTCCGGCGCAGGACGTCGTGGCTTCCCACCCCGACGATCGGGGCGGGCCCCATCCCGACGGGCACCTCGGCCCCGGGGTGGCTGCCGCTGGGGCACAGGCTGCCTCGTTCCCGATCCACTTCGGACGCCACCCTACGCCAGAACGGACGGCGGACTGCGCCAGTGGCACTACCCTCGGCGGCGTGTTCCCCGAGCGACTGCGACCGTTGGTTGAGGCCACCGCGGAGCTGTCCGACCGGTTCGCAGCCGCCGGCCACTCCCTCTACCTGGTGGGGGGATCGGTTCGTGACGCCATCGTGTCCGAGACCGACGCACCTGACTCGGAGGGGGACCTCGACTTCACCACCGACGCGCGACCTGATGCCATCGAGGCGGTGGTGTCGGGATGGGCCGATGCCGTCTGGACGCAGGGCAAGAGGTTCGGCACCATCGGGTGCCTCCGGGGTGACCAGAAGTACGAGATCACCACCCACCGGGCCGAGGCCTACCGGCCCGACTCCCGCAAGCCCGAGGTGGCCTTCGGCGACCGGGTGGAGGACGACCTGGCCCGACGGGACTTCACCGTCAATGCCATGGCCCTCAAGCTGCCCGATCTCGATCTCATCGATCCCTTCGACGGGCTCGTCGACCTGGCCGAGCACCGCTTGCGCACCCCGCTCGACCCCGCCGTCTCCTTCGCCGACGATCCGCTCCGGATGCTCAGGGCGGCCCGGTTCATCGCCCGGCTCGAGCTCGAGCCCGACCCCGCACTGGTGGCGGCGGTCCGTGCGGACCATCACCGTCTGGCCATCGTCTCGGCCGAGCGGATCCGAGATGAGCTCGACAAGATCGTGATGGTCCCGGTCCCTTCGGTGGCCCTGTGGTTCGTGGTCCGCACGGGACTGGCCGACGAGTTCCTGCCCGAGCTACCCGGCCTCGCCCTCGAGCAGGATCCCATCCACCGCCACAAGGACGTGTTGGCGCACACCCTGGCCGTCGTGGACAAGACCGGCCCCGACCGTCTCCTTCGCCTGGCCGCCCTGTTCCACGACGTGGGCAAGCCCAAGACCCGGGCCTTTGTGGACGGGGGCGTGACCTTCCACCACCACGAGGTGGTGGGGGCGCGGATGACCCGGCAACGCATGCAGGCCCTGCGCTACCCCAACGACGAGGTGGAGGTGGTGACCGAACTGGTCAACCTGCATCTGCGCTTCCACACCTACCGGTTGGGCTGGACCGATCGCGCCGTGCGGCGCTACGTGCGTGATGCCGGCCCGCTCCTCGACCAGCTGAACGAGCTGACCCGGTGCGACTGCACCACCCGCAATGCGGCCAAGGCCCGGGCCCTGGCCCGTCGCATGGACGAGCTGGAGGCCCGGATTGCCGACTTGCGGGAACAAGAGGAACTCGACGCCATCCGACCCGACCTGGACGGATCCCAGGTGATGGAGGAGCTGGGTGTCGGACCGGGCCGCGACGTGGGCCGCGCCCTCGCCCACCTGCTGGAGCTCCGCATGGACGAGGGCCCCCTGGGCGAGGAGGAGGCGAAGAAGCGCCTCCGGGAGTGGTGGTCCCGCCAGCCGGGATAACCCAGGCCGGGCGGGTGCGGACCGCCGGGTCCCGGATTCAATCCTCGGGCCAGACGGGATTGGGCTCGCCGGCGGCGAACGCCTCCACCATCTCGTGGCACACATCGTCGTGGAACTGCACCGGGGGAGACTTCATGAAGTAGGCCGACGGGCCGAGCAGAGGTCCGCCGATGCCCCGGTCGAGCGCCAGTTTTGCGCACCGGACGGCGTCGATGATCACGCCGGCCGAGTTGGGGGAGTCCCACACCTCGAGCTTGAGCTCCAGATTCAGCGGCACGTCGCCGAAGTTGCGCCCCTCCATCCTGATGTACGCCCACTTGCGGTCGTGGAGCCACGGGACATGGTCCGACGGGCCGATGTGGACGTCGTCGGCGGGCAGGGTGCCGTGTTCGATCTGGCTGGTCACGGCCTGGGTCTTGGACACCTTCTTGGACTCGAGGCGGTCCCGCTCCAGCATGTTCTTGAAGTCCATGTTGCCACCCACGTTGAGCTGGTAGGTGTGGTCGAGGGCCAGGCCACGGTCCTCGAAGAGCCGGGTCAGGATCCGGTGGACGATGGTCGAGCCGACCTGGCTCTTGATGTCGTCGCCCACGATGGGCAGTCCGGCGTCCCGGAACCGGCGGGCCCAGTCGGGGTCCGAGGCGATGAAGACCGGGATGGCATTCACGAAGCCCACTCCGGCCTGGAGACAGGCGTCGGCGTAGAAGCGCTGGGCCTGCTCGGAGCCGACCGGGAGGTAGCTCACGAGAACGTCAGCACCGGAGTCGCGCAGTGCGGCCACCACGTCCACCGGCTCGGCCAGTGACTCCTCCACCGTCTCCCGGTAGTACTTGCCGAAGCCGTCGAGGGTGGGGCCTCGCTGGACGGTGATGCCCAGCTCGCCCACGGCGGCGAATCGGATGGTGTTGTTCTGGCCGGCGAAGATGGCCTTGCCCAGATCGGTGCCTACCTTGGCGGCGTCGGCGTCGAAGGCGGCCACGAACTCGAGGTCGCTGACGTGGTAGCCCCCCAGCACCACGTGCATGAGGCCGGGGACCGTCTCGGTGGGATCGGCCTCCCGGTAGTACTCGACGCCCTGGATGAGCGAGCTGGCGCAGTTGCCGACGCCGGCGATGGCGACACGGATGGTGCTCATGGGTTGGTTCCCTTCGTTGCTGTCACGGCGTCCCCATCTCGGGGCTCGCGGCTGTCGGTTCGTGGTGCGGACTGCTTCTGGCGTTCGGACTCGATCAGGCGGTCCAG
The DNA here is from genome assembly GCA_963738545.1 of uncultured Acidimicrobiaceae bacterium. Taxonomy (GTDB): domain Bacteria; phylum Actinomycetota; class Acidimicrobiia; order Acidimicrobiales; family RAAP-2; genus Bog-756. The sequence goes on along the minus strand of CAVTXA010000002.1, from coordinate 149,383 downwards.
CCAGGCGATGTCGTGCTCGGTGGCTTCGGTGCTGTGCTCCACCAGCGACCGGGTGTAGACGTCGAGCCGGTCCCCGGCGGCCCGGGCCCGGTCGACGGTCAGTCGCCGGGTCAGTTGGGCCCGGCGCCGCTCCAGGAGGCCCAGCCGGGCCTGAGGCGCGAGGTGGCGGGCGAAGGCCAGTCGGAGCCCGAAGCTACGGGCGTCATCGGTGCCTGCCGGCTCGTCGGCGTCGAGGAGTTGCTCGAAGAGTTTCCGCCCCTCGTCGGTGATCCGGTACACCTTGCGGGAGCGCTTGGTGCCCCGGGAGGCACCAGCCCGGCGGGCCCGGAGGCCGGCCCACTCACCACCCAGCGATCCGGTGGAGGGCAGCGGGGCCACGGCCGGGGTCCCGGCCGACTCGGTCACCGTGACCGCGGCGGCCTTCTCGAGGCGGGACAGGGCCGGATAGAGCGAACCGAACGAGATGTTGGCGAACAGACCCAGTTCGTCCCGCAGCCGACGACGGATCTCGTAGCCGTGGAGCTCCTGCTCGTGGAGGAGGCCGAGGATGGCCAGATCGAGCATCAGAGGTCCTGTCCCGCGCGTCGCCCGGTGTTCACCCAATGCATGCTTTGAACGATATATCATTTCGATATATCAATGCAATACATAGCGGTGATCCGGTGCCCACCGGTCACCGAACGTTGCGTCGGCGGCGCTGAGCACGCCCCCGCGGAACGATGCCTAACCGTGCCCGAGGGATTACCCTTGGCTCCGTGGGCTTCCGACCCGGACCGCTGGACGGAGTGCAGACGTCTCCCACCGGGGGACAGGTCGAGTACCTGCTCGCCCGCAATGCCATCATCCGTGAGTACCGCAGGGGCCGCCTCTCCCGCCTGGACGTCTGTGACGCCCATCCCGAACTGCTCCGTGCCGCCCGCAACCTGGGTCGGGCCACGGGTGAGCGGTGTCCCATCTGCGAGGAGTCGGACCTGGTCGACGTGACGTTCGTGTTCGGGTCACGGCTGCCCTCCGGTGGCCGGTGTGTGGCCACCCAGGCCGAACTGACCCGGTACTGGCGCCGCAAGGACCCGGTCGTCTGCTACGTCATCGAGGTCTGTGCCGAGTGCTCGTGGAACCACCTGGCCCGCATGTACCCGGCCGGCGCCGGGGTCGAGGCGGTGGCCCGGAAGCCTCTGCGGGGGCGGGCCAGCCTGTAGCCCCCGGTCAGGCCTCCGACGGACAACTGGAACGCGTTCCACTGTGATTTGGTCTAGAAGGGGGGGATGATCCTCAACGGAAAGACCGTCATCGTGACGGGTGTGGGCGGGGGCCTGGGCCGCGAGTGCGCCACCAGTGCCCTGCGTGACGGAGCCAACGTAGTCCTGGCCGCCCGGACCGCCGACACCCTGGAGAAGACCGCGGCCGAGCTCGACCCGGGAGGGCAGCGGGTGGCCACTCACGTCACCGACATCACCGAGGCCGAGTCGTGTGAGGCCCTGGTGCGGCACGCCCTCGAACGATTCGGGTCGGTGGACGCCCTTATCCAGGTGGCGGCGTACGAGAACGTCTGGGGCGGGCTCCACGACCTCCGGTTCGATGCGTGGCGGAAGGCCTTCGAGACCAACGTCATTGGCGCCCTCACCGTGCTGCGTCCGGTGGCCACGGCCATGAAGGCCGGCGGCGGGGGTTCGGTGGTGCTGATCGGCTCCCAGTCCATGTTCCAGCCGGCCCTGCCCCAGAGCGGCTATGCCGCCTCCAAGGGGGCCCTGCTGTCGGCCATGTACTACCTGGCCGACGAGCTCGGAGCCGACAACATTCGCTGCAACATGGTCGTGCCCTCGTGGATGTGGGGCCCCAATGTCGAGATGTACGTGAACGGGACGGCCGCCAACCAGGGCGTGGAGCCCGCCGAAGTGCTCGAGGGCATCGTGGGGAAGTTCCCACTCCGGCGGATGACCGAGGACGGCGAGGTGGCCGACGTGGCCGTCTTCTTCGCCTCCGACTACGCCAAGGCGGTCACCGGACAGCATCTGATGGTCAACTCGGGCGAGATGATGCGATGAGTGCCGCCGCGCCCAAGCGGGTCGTGATCTGGGGCACCGGATTCGTGGGGAAGATGGTCATCCCCGAGGTGGTCCGCCATCCGGCCTTCGAGCTGGTCGGGGTGGGGGTGAGCAACCCCGACAAGGTGGGGCGGGACGCCGGCGAGCTGTGCGGCATCGGTCCGGTGGGCGTGGCCGCCACCGATGACCTCGAGGCCCTGGTGGCCCTGGAGCCCGACGCCCTGGTCCACTACGGACCCACCGCCGCCCACGCCAACGACAACATCCGGGACATCGGCGCCTTCCTCAGGGCGGGGATCGACGTGTGCTCGACGGCCATGACCCCGTGGGTGTGGCCGTCGATGTCCCTCCTCCCACCGAGCTGGGTCGACCCCATCACCGAGGCGTGTGAGGTGGGAGGGTCGTCCTGCTTCACCACGGGCATCGACCCCGGCTTCGCCAACGACCTGTTCCCCATGACCCTGATGGGGTTGTGCGGCGAGGTACGCCAGGTGCGGGCGCTCGAGATCCTGGACTACATCAACTATGAGGGCGACTACGAGGACGAGATGGGGATCGGCCGGCCGCCCGAGTACGTGCCGCTGCTCGAGCACACCGACATCCTCGTGATGTCGTGGGGGGCGACCGTACCGATGATGGCCCACGCCGTGGGCATCGAACTCGACGAGATCACCTCCACGTGGGAGAAGTGGGTCACCGACACCACCATCACGACGGCCAAGGGCGTGATCAACCCCGGTGAGGTGGCCGCCATCCGGTTCACCGTCAACGGCATCTACCACGGTGAGCCCCGCATCTGCCTGGAGCACATCAACCGGGTGGGCACCGACGCCGCCCCGGACTGGCCCCGGGGCAACCAGGACGACGTCTACCGGGTGGTCATCGAGGGGTCCCCCTCCATCACCCAGGAGACGGCGTTCCGGTTCACGGACGGCAGCGGCCGGGATGCCGCCGCGGCCGGCTGCCTGGCCACCGGGCTCCGTGCCCTCAACGCCGTTCCCGCCGTGAACGCCCTCCCGCCCGGCTGGGTGACCGCCCTCGACCTCCCCCTCATCCCGGGCCTCGGCACCATCCGGTGACGTCGGCCCGGTCCACCGCGCCCACCACCTTCCCCCCGCTACCCCTGGAGCGACCATGACCCCCGAAGACCTCGTCGAGATGGAGCTGATCAAGCGGCTCAAGTACAAGTACCTGCGGTGCCTCGATCAGAAACTGTGGGACGACATCGAGACCTGCTTCGTGCCCGAGGCCACCGCACGCTACGGCGGCGGGCTCTACGAGTTCGACGATCGGGACGCCATCATGGCGTTCCTGCGCACGTCGATGGGGGCCACCACCATGCTCAGCAGCCACCGGTGCCACCACCCGGAGATCGACCTCACCGGCTCGGATGAGGCCACCGGGGTGTGGGCCCTGGAGGACGTGGTCATCCTCACCGATCTCGGGATCAACGTGCAGGGGGCGGCGTTCTACACCGACCGGTACGTGAAGCGTGACGGGGCGTGGCTCATCCTTCACACCGGCTACAAGCGGTCCTACGAGGAGTTGGTGCCGCGGGCGTCCATCGCCGGGATCAAGCTGACCGCCGACTGGTGGGCCACCGACGGTCGCTCCACCCTCGGGTAGGACCCCTCCGACTCACCCGTCGGCCGGCGTGACGCGCCGCCTCACGCCAGCGTGGCCCCGTCGATGAGGAGGTCGGCCCCGTTCATGTGGGAGGCCTCGTCGGAGGCCACGAAGGCGATGGCGGCGGCGATGCCCTCGGGCGTACCGAACGGCCCGAGGGGCGTGACCCGACCGAGGAGCTTGATGTCGGCACCCTCGGGCAGGTGGAAGGCCCCGGTGATCGGGGTGTCGATGGCCCCCGGACTGATGCTGTTGACCCGAAGGCCTTGGGCCGCGTACTCGACGGCGAGGGAGCGGGTGAGGGCCAGGACGCCCCCCTTGGAGGCCACGTAGGCCGTGGCCCAGGGCTGGCCGGCGTGCGCCGCCGTCGAGGCCAGGTTGACGATGTTCCCCCGGCTGGCCAACAGGTGGGGGAGTGACTCCCGGCACATGAGGAACGTCCCGGTCAGATTGATGGCGATGAGCCGGTTCCACTCGGCCAGGGTCACCTCGTGGGTGTGGGAGAACGAGAGCACGCCGGCCACGTTGACCACGACGTCGAGGCCTCCAAGCCGGTCGACCGAGGAGGTGACCAGGGCGACCACCCCCTCCTCGGTGGAGACGTCACCGAGGAGGGTGGTGAGCGAGCCGGCGGCCCCCTCGACCTCAGCCGCCAGCGAGGCCAACGGCTCGGCGTTGACGTCGACGGCCACGACCTGTGCGCCTTCGGTGGCCAGGCGGAGAGCGGTAGCCCGACCGATGCCCGAGGCCGCCCCGGTGACCAGGGCACGACGTCCGGTGAAGCGGGTGGGAGTCATGGCCTGACTGTACGGCGTCCGGTGGGGACGTGTTCCCCGCCTGGGCCCGAGGCCGCCGGTACAGTTGGCCCGTCGAACCGGTCCGGCGGGCCGTACATGCCGAGAACGGAGGACGGGTATGCCGAGCAGCGCCCCGACCGGAGGTCAGTCGAAGAACCTGATCCTCATGGCGATGATCTTCGCCGTGTCCATGACCTTCATCGATCAGACCATCGTGTCCATCGCCGTGCCCGAGATCCAAAAGGAGCTGGGTCTCAGCGCCACGGGGGTGCAGTGGGCCGTCAACGCCTACCTCCTCTCGCTGGCTGCCTTCTTCGCCTTCGGAGGCCGGCTGGCCGATACCCTCGGCCATCGGAAGATGGCCACCCTCGGCGTCATCATCTTCGCCGGTGCCTCCACCATGTGCGGTCTCACGCCCAAGGGCAGCCTGGCCGAGGCGTGGATCGTGACCTTCCGGGCCGTCCAGGGCCTCGGTGGCGCCATCATGTTCCCCGCCGCCCTGGCCATCGTGGTCCAGACGTTCCCGATGCGGGAGCGGGGCAAGGCCCTGGCCACCTTCTTCGGCATCGCCGGCGGACTCACCGCCGTGGGCCCCATCCTGGGGGGCTATCTCACCCAGTGGACCTGGCGGGCCATCTTCTGGGTCAACATCCCGGTGGCCATCATCGCCCTGGTGCTCATCGTCGTCTCCAAGCCCGTCACCTCCTACCAGGCGGCCAGGATGGACTACCGGGGTCTGGTGCTCATCGCCTCGGGCGTGGGTCTCAGCGTGTTCGGATTCCAGCAGTCCTCCATCTGGGGATGGGGCAATCCCGCTACTGGCCTGTGCATCGCCGTCGGTCTGGTCCTGCTAGTGGTCTTCGCCCTGGTCGAGTTGCGCACCGAGTCCCCCCTCATGCAGGTCCGCATCTTCCGCATCCGTGCGTTCCTGTTCGAGAACCTGGTCCTCGGTGTCTCCATGTTGGCCTTCGTCCCGGTGTTCTTCTTCGCCAGCGAGTACGCCCAGATCTCGTTGGGCAAGACGGCCTCGGAGGCCGGCCTGTACCTGCTCTACTTCTTCATCGGCTTCGTGGTGGCCGCTCAGATCGGTGGCCGGATGCTCGACCGGGGCGGGGCCAAGCGGCCCGTGGTCATGGGCTGCGTCCTCGCCGCGGTGGGCTTCTACCTGTGGGCCGGCAAGGTGACCGCGCTGAGCTTCCATACCCAGCAGTGGTTCGTGATCCTGGCCGGTGCCGGCATGGGCTTCATGCTGGGACCGGCCAGCACCGACGCCGTCAACCGGGCCTCCCGGCTGTCCTACGGCGAGGCCACCGGTATCACCCAGACGGTGCGGAACTACGCCGCCAGCCTGGGCCTGGCCATTCTGGGGACGGTGCTGGTCACCACGATGCGCTCGCACCTGGCCACTTCCCTGGCGGCCCAGGGTGTGCCCGCCGGGCAGGCCGCACGTGAGGCGTCGGCGCTGGCGCAGTCCCAAGGGGGCACGGGCCGTGCCTCGTCCATCCCCCACTTCGTGCGCCTGGACTTCGCCTACGCCACCCGCAGTGTCCTCTACGGGATGGCCCTGGCCATGGCGGTGGCCGCGGTGGTGGGGCTGTTCGGGCTCCGGGCCGGACTCCAAGAGGATCCCGGGCCCGACGGCACGGCACCGGTCGACGAGGGCCGGACGGTGCCGGTGGAGGCCTGAGCCTCGCCTGGGACGGCTCCCACCGATCGGCCCTCCCCAAGGAGCGGGCCGGGCGATAAGCTGGGCCCGGCAGTACGCAGTGCTCCGCGGTGACACCGTCACCGCCCATACCGCCGGCAGCCCCCGGGCGCTGGACGGTTCGATCAGGAGGATTCCATGCCCGAGACCCGGTCCTTGCCGGTCACCGTCCCGTCCGTCCGTGCCGCCAAACGTCGCGACGGCCACGCCCCGCTCGTCATGGTGACCGCCTATGACGCCCCGGGGGCCCGGATCGCCGATGCGGCCGGGGTGGACCTCATCCTGGTGGGGGACTCGGTGGCCAACAACGTGCTGGGCTACGAGGACAACCTGCAGGTCACCGTGGAAGACATGGTCCACCACACGGCGGCCGTGGCCCGGGCCAAGCCGGGGCCGCTGATCGTGGCCGACCTGCCGTGGCTGAGCTACCACATCGACGTCGCCGATACCGTCCGCAACGCGGCGAGGCTGATCCGGGCAGGGGCCCAGGCGGTCAAGTTGGAGGGCGGTGCCGTCCGAACACCGATGATCGAGGCCCTGGTCGCCGCCGAGATCCCGGTCATGGGGCACCTGGGCCTGACCCCCCAGTCGATCAATGTGATGGGCGGCTACCGGGTCCAGGGCCGTGACCAGGCCGCCGCCCACGTGCTCACCGTGGACGCCAAGGCCCTCGCCTCGGCCGGCTGCTTCGCCGTGGTCCTGGAGGGGGTGCCCGAGTCGGTGGGGGCGGCCATCACCGAGTCGCTCGACGTCCCCACCATCGGCATCGGGGCCGGGCCGGCCTGCGACGGACAGGTGCTCGTCTTCCACGACCTCCTGGGCTTCAACGACCGGGTGCCCAAGTTCGTCCGTCGCTACGCCGAGCTGGGCCGGGAGGCCACCGCCGGGGTGGCCGCCTTCGCCGCCGACGTCCGGTCCGGCGCCTTCCCCGCCGACGCCGAGGTCTACCACTGAGGGACCCGCTCGCCGGGCGGTTCGGCGACGGCGCCGATTGCCGGTAGGGTAGAGCGGTCGTTCCGGCCGCCTCCACGGCGGCCACCCGTTCCGACCTGCCCCACGCCGTGGGGCTCGGGCAGTCTCCTGCCCGATCCAGAGGGAGGTGAGCCGTTCATGCGGCCCTACGAAGTCATGGTCATTTTCGATACCGGTGCCGACGAGGCCGCCGTGAACGGCGTCCTCGACCGGGCGCTGGAGGCGCTCAAGGCCAAGGGCGGCAACCCGGGCCGGGTCGAGCGCTGGGGCCGGCGCACCTTCGCCTACGAGGTGCAGCACAAGCGTGAGGGCTACTACGTGGTGATCGAGCTCACCGCCGAGCCGGCCGCCGTGGCCGACATGGAGCGCATCTTCGTCCTGGCCGACGAGGTGCTGCGCCACAAGGCCATGCGCATTCCGGACAAGGTGGCGGGCCGGCGGGCCGCGGCGGCCACGGCAAGCGCCGGGGAGGCCTGAGATGGCTCCCGGAAACGCCATCACCCTGGTGGGGAACGTGACTCGTGACCCCGAACTGCGCTTCACCAACACCGGCCAGGCCACAGCCAGCTTCGGTCTGGCCGTCAACCGACGCTGGCAGAACCGGCAGACCCAGGAGTGGGAGGAGGCGGTCTCCTTCTTCGACGTGGTGTGCTGGCGGGAGATGGCCGAGAACGCCGCCGAGAGCCTGACCAAGGGCTCGCGGGTGATCGTGACCGGTCGCCTCGACCAGCGGAGCTGGGAGACGCCCGACGGTGACAAGCGCTCCAAGGTCGAGGTGGTCGCCGACGAGATCGGACCGAGCATCCGCTGGGCCACGGCCCAGGTGACCAAGAACGAGCGGCGCGGGCCGGGTGAGGGCGGCCCCGGCGGAGGAAGCGGCGGCGGCGGAGGCCGTCCGTCAGGCGGGGGTGGCGGCCCGGCCGCCGAGCCCCAGGGATACGGATACAGCGAGGAGCCTTTCTAACCATGGCACGCAACAATGATCGTGGAGGCACCACCCGGCGATCCCCCAAGGACACCGGTCGGCGCATCAAGAAGAAGCCGTGCGCCCTGTGCAAGGACCGCATCGAGTGGGTCGACTACAAGGACGTCGGCCTACTCCGCAAGTACATGAGCGACCGCGGGAAGATCCGCGCCCGGCGCGTCTCAGGCAACTGCACCCAGCACCGAGCGCGACGTGGCCATCGCCATCAAGACTGCCCGTGAGCTGGTCCTTCTCCCCTACACCCAGCGGACCACCACGGAGCGCCCGGGCGGCCGCGGTGGCGGCCGCGGTGGACGTGAGGGCGGCTACGGCGGCCAGGGCGGCCGCGGTCGACGTGACGAGGAGCGCTCCCTGTCCGCCGACGCCACGTCGAACGCCGTGGCCGACGACGCCCCACGGCCGACGACGACGATCATCGACGAGGTGGTCGAGGTCACCGGCACCGGTGACGGCACCGTGACCGAGTCCGAGGTCGAGGAGATCCTCGTCGAAGGCGGGGAGGCCTGAGATGAAGGTCCTCCTCCGCAGTGACATCGACGGCGTGGGCAAGCGCGGGGACATCATCGATGTCTCCGGTGGCTTCGCCCGCAACCACCTGCTCCCGGCGGGCAAGGCCATCGCTGCGTCGCCCGGGATCGAGACCCAGGCCGCGGCCATGCGACGGTCACGCGACCTGAGGGATGCACGGGACCGCGAGTCCTCCGAAACCGTGGCCCGGACCCTCGTGGGCAACGTCATCACCCTGCAGGCCCGTGCCGCGGGCGACCGGCTGTTCGGGTCGGTGACGGCCGCCGACATCGTGCGCAAGGTGGAGGAGCAGACCGGTGCCGTGGTGGACCGCAAGGACCTGGTCCTCGACGAGCCCATCAAGACGGTCGGTGAGCACAACGTCCGGGTCGAGCTGCTCGGTGACGTGGTCTTCGAACTCACGGTGAACGTCGTCGCCGACAGCTGACCGTCGACGTCGGCCGACCGCTGACTGACGGGTCGGCCCGACAGGACGACCGGCACCGGGACGGGAGGGCAACGAGGGCCGATCCGGGATCCACCGCGGTGTCACACCCCACGGGGATGATGGCGTCATGTGCCGCCCTGTCCGCAACCGACCCCATCTTGTCCACGCGTCATCCACACCCACGACCACCTATATCCCCAGGAAGATGCCCTTACGCTCCACAGGGCATGTCGGACAGGGTTGAGGAACAATGGTTCAAGCCTTTGACGACACGCGACCGCGACGCCTCCCGACCCCTTCCGGGGGGGCGGGCATGCCGGCCGGTCGCATTCCTCCCCACAATCTCGAGGCCGAGGAGTCGCTGCTCGGGGCCATGCTCCTGTCCCGTGACGCCATCGCCTCGGCCATGGAGATCTGCAAGCCCGACGACTTCTACAAGTCGTCCCACGGCCACATCTTCTTGGCCATCACCTCGCTGTTCAGTCAGGGGGAACCGGCCGACTGGGTGACGGTGACCGAGGAGCTCCGCCGTCGGGGCCTCCTCGAGACCATCGGGGACCCGTCGGTCTTCGTGTCGCTCCAGGCCAACACCCCCTCGATCGGCAATGCCGACTACTACGCCAGGATCATCGAGGAGCACGCCCTCCTGCGTCGCCTGGTGGGGGTGGCGGGCGAGATCACCGAACTGGGCTACAGCGTGCCCGAGGACGTCTCCGAGGTGCTCGACCGGGCCGAGAGCCTGGTCTTCGACGTGGCCCAGCGCCGGGTGGTCGACTCGATGACCCCGCTGCGCGATCTTCTCGGCGACGGCCTCGACCATCTGCAGCGCCTCTACGACCAGGGCGATGCCATCACCGGCCTGGCCACCGGGTACGCCGACCTCGACGAGCTCCTGGCCGGCCTGCAGCCGTCCAACCTCATCGTGGTGGGGGCGCGCCCCTCCATGGGGAAGACGGCCTTCGCCCTCGGGATGGTGGCCCACGCCGGCATCAAGCTGAATGTGCCGACGCTGTTGTTCTCCCTGGAGATGAGCCACATGGAGTTGACCCAGCGCCTGCTGGGCTCCGAGGCCCGGGTCGACGCCAACCGCATGCGCACCGGGAAGCTGCGGGAGGCCGACTGGTCCAAGGTGGGCAACGCCATCAGCCGGATGAGCGAAGCCCCCATCTTCATCGACGACAACCCCAACCTGACGGTCATGGACATCCGCGCCCGAGCCCGGCGCCTCAAGAGCCGGGCCGGCCTCGGCCTGGTGGTGGTGGACTACCTGCAGCTGATGACCGGTCGGCACGGGGCCGAAAACCGCCAGGTCGAGGTGTCCGAGATCAGCCGCGGCCTCAAGATCCTGGCCCGCGAGCTCGAGGTGCCGGTAGTCGCCCTGTCGCAGCTCTCACGCGGACTCGAACAGCGGCAGGACAAGCGGCCCATGTTGGCCGACCTGCGTGAGTCGGGCTCCATCGAGCAGGACGCCGACGTGGTGATGTTCATCTACCGCGACGAGATCTACAACCCCGAGTCCGTGGAGAGCCAGGGCGTGGCCGAGATCCACGTGGCCAAGCACCGTAACGGTCCCACCGGCGTGCAGAGGCTCGCCTTCATCGGCCATCACACCCGGTTCGACAACATGGCCCGGGCCTAGGCGAACCCGCCGCGCCCTCGGGCCCGAAGGGCGCCACCGGGCCGTTTTCGGTGATGATGGACCGTGGCCGACTTCGTCCTCCCCCGCATCCCCGCCTCCGCCGGTGCGCTCATCGGCGACGGCACCGGTGCGCTGCTCATCCTCAAGCCCACCTACAAGTCGGGCTGGACCGTCCCCGGCGGCCAGCTCGAAGAGGACGGGGAGACCCCCTGGGAGGGCTGCCGACGCGAAGTGTCCGAGGAGACCGGACTCGTCGTCTCCACCGGTCGACTGGCCTGTGTGGACTTCCTCCGTCCCCGCCCCCACCGGCCCGGAGGCCTCCGGTTCCTGTTCGACTGCGGTTCCGTCCGCCCCGACCAGGTGAAGGGGATCGTGCTCCAGGTCGAGGAGATCAGCGAGTGCCGGTGGGTCACCCCTGACGAGGCCGGGCAGCGGTTGAGCGGCCCGGTCGGGCGTCGGGTCCACCAGGCGCTCCTGCACCCCGGGAGCACGGTCTACCTCGAGGACGGGCGACCGGTGGACGGGGTCAGCCCCTGAGGGTGGGCGGCCAGGTGGGCCACGAACCGGGCCAGGGGGGTCCGATCGAGGTCGGTGGCCCGGGTGCAGGCGAACCACGGCTCCGACGAGGCCACCGACCCGACGGGGTGGAGTTCGACCATGGTGCCCCGCTCCAGGCGCTCGGCACAGGCGAAGTCCGGAAGCAGGCTGCTCCCCAGGCCACGCTCGACGGCTGCAGCCACCGCCCGGAGATCGGGGGCCACCAGTCGCAGGTCCCCGGCGAACGGCCGACCAAGGGCGGTGAGCCAGAACCGTCGGGTCATGGGCAGTTCGGCGCTGTAGGCCACCCAGGGCCTCCCGTCCAGCCACGCGCCCACTGCCTCGAGTGAGTCCAGGGGCTCCGTCGGCGCCGAGCTGGGATCGCCGACCAGCACGAAGCGTTTCATGCCGATGGGCTCGGCGGCCAGCCCCCGTCGGCCCGGCGAGATGCTGGTCACGGCCAGGTCCAGCTCACCGCCTTCCAGGAGGGCCAGATTCTCGTGGTCCGATCCGAACCGGGCCACCAGGGCGGGACCCCCGGGAGGGAGGCGTGGCACCACCACGGCGGAGAAGAACTCGGCCGATGAACCCAAGCGGATGGCCGGGTCGACCGCGGCCACCGGCCCACCGTCGAGGCCCACCAGCACCGGCTCCAGGCGATCGAGGGAGCCGGCCACCTGGGCGTGCAGTTCACGGCCGCGCCGGGTCGGCTCCACGCCCCGCGGCGTCCGGGTGAACAGGGGCAGGCCGATCTGGCGCTCGAGGGAGGCCAGCTGCTGGCTGGCCGCGGGCTGGGAGAGGCCACGCCGCTCCGCTCCGGCGCTCACCGACCCGCTGCGGTAGATGGCGATGAAGGTGCGGAGCCACTCCGATGCTGCCATCTGCTGAGCTTATAGCCATATGTCAGAAACGTTGCTTTGCTAATGATCGGGAAGGGGCGCATGCTGGAGTGATGACCGACATCCCCTACACCCACGGCCATCACGACAGTGTCCTGCGCTCCCACCGGTGGCGGACGGCACAGAACTCGGCCGCCTACCTGCTGGACCATCTCCGACCCGGCCTGTCGCTGCTCGACGTGGGCTGTGGCCCGGGGACCATCACCGGGGACCTCGCCGCCCGTGTGGCACCGGGCCCGGTCATCGGGGTCGACACCTCCGAGGAGGTCCTGGCCGAGGCCGGGACGGTCGCCCGCCGACCCGGCGTCGACAACCTCTCCTTCGAGGTCGGGAGCGTCTTCGGGCTCCGCTTCGAGACGGACTCCTTCGATGTGGTCCATGCCCACCAGGTGCTCCAGCACGTCGGCGACCCGGTGGCCGCCCTCGTCGAGATGCGTCGGGTGTGCCGACCCGGGGGCATCGTGGCCGTCCGGGACGGTGACTACCCCGGATTCCGGTACTTCCCCGACGATCCCGACCTCGATCGGGCCATCGCCGCCTACGGGGAGCTGACCCGTCGCAACGGGGCCAACTGGGACGCCGGCCGCCGCCTGCTGGCGTGGACCCACGCGGCCGGGTTCACCTCGGTCACCCCCTCCGCCTCCGTGTGGTGCTTCGCCACGCCGGACGACCGGGCGTGGTGGGGCGGACTGTGGGCCGACCGCTTCACCCGCTCGGCCATGGCCGAGCAGCTCCTGGCCCACGGGATCGCCACGTCCGACGACCTCTCGTCGTTCGCCGCCGCCTGGCTGCGGTGGGCCGCCTCGCCGGACGGCTGGTTCGTGGCCCTCCACGGGGAAGTGCTGGCCACGGCGTGATCCTGCCTCGGCGGCCGTCGGCTCACCCGGCCGCCGTGGTCCCCGTCGCCAGCGCCTCGAGGAAGCGGTCGGGGGATTCGACCATCGGGTAGTGCCCGACCCCGTCGAGCCGGGTGACCGTGCAGTCGGCCCGGGCGTCGACCAACCGGTCGACCATGGCGGGGACGGCGATGGGGTCGTCCAGGCCCCACACCACGGTCAGCGGGGAGGGATGTCGCTCGATGGCCCCGGTGAACCGGGCCTCGTCCCGTCGGCGCTCCTCGATGTACCGGATGAGTCGGGGGAGGAGCTGGGCGCCGTGCCCGTGGTCGATCATGGCCCACTGGGCGTCCAACTCGTCGGCGTCGACCGTCGTCGCCGGGCTGAAGGTGGCGGCCACGCCAGCCATCACGGCGTCCCGCTCGAGGGGGGTCTCGTCGGGCAGCCGCCGGTCGGGCAGGTCCAGCAGGGCGAGCTGACCCACGCTGAGCCGGGCCAGCTCCACATAGATGCTCCCGTTGGTGATGGTCCGGTCGGTGATGGTGGCACCCCACCCCCCGTCGAGGTTGCGGGCCAGCAGCTCGCCGCCGACCGTGTCCCCGACGTCGTGGGTCAGGAGCCCGAGGCGCTCGACGCCGAGCGCCGACAGGAGGGCCATGGCCACGTCGGCCTGGATCCCCATCGTGTAGTGGCGGTCGGGCTTGTCCGAGAGCCCGTAGCCGAGCATGTCGAAGGCCACGACCCGCCGGTCGACGGCGAGCCGGTCGACCACCTTGTGGAAGTCGAACGACGAGGTGGGGAAGCCGTGGAGCAGAAGCAGGGGAGCCCGCGCCTCGGACGCCCGGGCGGGGACGTCCACGGTGAAGATGTCCCACCCGCAGAGCGAGCGGACCTCCCCGCGGTCTCGCCAGGCCCGGCCCGAACTGTTCACACCAGGAGCCGCTCGGTGAAGAAGGCGAGGACCTGGTCGAGGGCGTCGCGGGTCGGGGTGCCGGGCCGGTCGTCGAGGTCACCGGTGAGCACCGAGTGGGCCGCCTTCTTGTGGCCGTGGGGATTCGAGGCGGACGAATCGAGCTCCACGCCGACGAAGGCGTCCCCGAGCAGCCGGCGCAGGTGGTCGAAGCGATCGGGCGGGCTGGCCCGGTCGCCGGTGAAGCGCAGCCCGAGGACCTGGCAGCCGGCCGCGGCCCGCTCCTCCACCCGCTTGACGTCCGCCGGGGACAGCCCCAGGTCGTACCGGTGGGACTTGCTCACCGGCAGCGGGAGGGAGGGCTGGCTGAGCACGGGCGCCACCACCACGTCGTCGACCATCATGCCGAGGGCGAACCCTCCGGTGAAGCACATGCCCACCGCCCCCACGCCCGGCCCCCCGCACGTGGCATGGGCGTCGGCGGCCAGCGCCCGCAGCCAGGTGATGATCGGGCTGGTCCGCCCCCGGGCCAGCACGGTGAATTCCTTGGCGATGCAAGCCCGGGTGAACGACGAACCGACGTAGCCCGGCGACGGGGCCCGACCGTCCTCGCCGAAGAGGTGGGGCATCACCGCGGTGAGCCCGGCGGCCGCCACCTTGCCGGCGAACCCGGCCACGTCGGGAGTGATCCCGGGGATCTCGCTCATCACGACGACGGCGGGACCGGATCCGGCCCGGTAGACGGCCCGGGTCTCGCCGGCGTGGGCGAAGGTGGACCGGTCGAACTGGCTCAACGGATCGCTCATGGCACGAACCTACCGGCGACCAGTCTCCCGTGTCCTGCCCGGTGGTGACCCGCCCGACGGCGATCCCCGCCACCGCTAGGTCCTCACACCGAGAGCGTGGCCACCACGGGGCGGTGGTCGGAGCCGGCGAACTCGCCGATGCGGGCCTCGGTGACGGTGACCGGCGGGGTGACCATGATGTGGTCGAGTTGGCTGTGGGGCCGGACGGCGGGCCAGGTCCGTCCGGTGACGGCCCGTCGCCACCCCCTCACGTACGAGCTCACCGGAGGCCCCCACAGGTTCATGTCCCCGACCAGCACCGCCGCCGTCCGGCGATCGGGCAGCTTGGTGCCCAGGAGCCGGTACTGGGCGTGCGACCCCTGGGTGATGTGGGACATGTGGGTGCCGTGGATGATGAGCGGGCCCCCTTCCAGTTCGACCACGGCCCGGATCACCGCCCGGCGGGCGGCGTCGCGCCGCAGGTGTCCGAGGGAGATGACGTCCACGTCACGGAGCGGCACCCGGGACAGGAGCGCGAGTCCCCACTGACCCCGGACGAAGGTGCGGTCGCCCTTGTGCCTCGCCGTGTCCCAGTGCTCGCCGTCGAGTCGGAGGGTCTTCGGGGCGAAGAGGAGGCGCGGGCCCCAGCGGTGATCGGCCGCCGGGTGGGGCGAGTGGAGCCGGCCGTGGGCCAGGGACACCTCGGCCACCACCTCGAGTCCCAGCTCCCCGGCGATGTGGGAGGCGTTGCTGGGGCTCCCGTCGTCGGGGATCCAGTTCTCCTGGAGGACGTACACGTCGGCGCCGAGGGTCCGGCACCGCCCGGCGATGTCGTGGGGGCGGCCCCACCCGTCGACGCCCATGTGGATGTTGAACGTGGCCAGCCTGACCGAGGCCTGCGCGGAGGGGGAGGTCACCGTAGTCAGTGTCGCCCGAAGGCCGACGCGGCCCGGCGCAGTCCGTCCCGGAAGTCGGGGTGGGCGATCTCCGCCAACGCGGCGGCCCGCTCGCGCACGGTGAGGCCGGACAGGTCGGCCCGTCCGTGCTCGGTGACCACCACGCCGGTGTGGTGGCGCGGTGTGGACACCACCGAACCCTCGGGCAGCACGGGCACGATCCGCGACCGGGTCACGCCGTTGGCCACGGCCGTGGACCGGAGGCAGATGAGCGAGTGGTCGTCGAGGCGCATCTCGGCGCCGGCCACGAAGTCCTCATGCCCCCCGACCCCCGAGATCTGTTTGCCGTCGATGTGGTCGGCCACCACCTGGCCGTAGAGGTCGACGCTCAAGGCCCCGTTGATGGAGACGAACGAGTGGTTGCGGGCGATGACCGCCGGGTCGTTGACCACCTGCACGGGTACGAAGGCCACATCCTGGTTGCCGTCCAGCCACGTGTAGAGCTCCGACGACCCGAGGGCGAAGGTGGTGATGGAGACACCGTTGAACACGCTTTTGGCGTCGTTGGTCACCTTGCCCGCCCGGTGCAGGCTCATCAGTCCGTCGGTGAACATCTCGCTGTGGATCCCGTAGCCACCACCGGGGCCCTCGGCCAGCAACGACGCCACCATGTTGGGGACGGCGCCGATCCCGATCTGCAGGGTGGCCCCGTCGGCGACGTAGGTCCGGGCCTGTTCGGCGATGGCCCGATCGATCTCGTCGGGAGGCGTGGCCGGCAGGGCGTAGGGCGTGCCGTCCGCCTCGACCAGGACGTCGATCAGGTCGAGGTCGATGGTGTTGGTGAACTCGGGGCCGAGGGAGCACGTCCGGGGCAGGTTGGGATTCACCTCCACCACCAACAACCGCCCGGGATCGCGTCCGGCCAGCTCCAGCTCCTCCAGGGTGGCGCCCAGGTGGAGCGAGAGATTGACCCGTCCGTCCGGGTTCGGCGGTGCCGCCTGGGCCGTCATGACCCTCGGGGCGAAGCGCCGGAGGATGGGGGCGAACTGCCGGAACCCCCCGGGCACCAGCTCGACGTTGGCCCCCTGGGCCAGCATCATCCGTTCGGCCGGGCCGAAGAAGCCGCTGCGATAGGACACCCCCGGCTGAAGGAGCACGGTATAGAAGCCGAGCAGGAGTGCACCGCCGAAGACGAGGTCCTCCCAGTCGTCGCGGTCGCCGAGCGCGGTGAAGAAGGCATCGGGGTTGGCCGGCCCCAGACCGAACCCGATGGTGTCCCGGGTCCGGATCATGGCGGCGGCCTCGTCCGCCGTGCAGTGGATCGGTGCCATGGCCCCAGTGTGACACCGCCACCCCGGGCCACCGCCAACCCGGATCGCGCCGGGCGGTGCACCGGGGTCGCCGCCGGGCGGGAGCGGGCCGGTGATGCGAACATGGGCCCATGAAGATCGACACCCAGCTCTCCGGGCTCGAGGACGCCCCCCAACACGCCCGTCGGCTGGAGGAGCTCGGGGTGGACGGGGCCTTCACCTTCGAGGGGCCCCATGACGTCTTCACACCGCTGGTGCTGGCCGCCGGGGCCACCACACGCCTCGAGCTGGCCACCAACGTGGCCATCGCCTTCCCCCGCAACCCGGTCCAGTTGGCCCACCAGGCCTACGACCTCCAGCTGCTGACCCGGGGGCGGTTCACGCTCGGCCTCGGATCACAGATCCGGGCTCAGGTGGAGAAGCGCTACGGCGCCTCCTTCGACCGACCCATCGCCCGGATGCGGGAGCTGGTCGGGGCGCTCCGGGCCATCTTCGCCACCTGGGAGACGGGCGAGCGTCTCGACTTCCGCGGTGAGTTCTTCTCGCACACGCTGATGCCCCCCATGTTCAACCCCGGGCCCCTCACCTGGGGCATGCCACCCATCGCCCTCGGTGGACTGGGTCCCCAGATGGTGCGCCTCGCCGCCGAGGTGGCCGACGGTCTGTTGGTCATGCCGTTCAACACCGCCGGCCACTTCCAGGAGCGCACGCTGCCGGCCATCGAGGAGGGCCTGGCCCGCTCGGGGAGGAAGCGCTCCGAGCTCACCGTCACCGGGGAGGTCATCGTGTGCTGCGGGCGGACCGACGAGGAGATGGAGACGGCACGCACCGCCGGGCGCTGGCTACTCTCCTTCTATGCGTCCACGCCCGCCTACCGTCCCGTCCTGGAGGTCGAGGGATGGGAGGACCTCCAGCCCGAGCTCAACCAGCTCTCCAAGTCAGGACGGTGGGACGAGATGCCGGCCCTGATCGACGACACCATGCTCCCGGCCCTCGCTGCGGTGGGGTCCCCGACCGAGGTGGCCGCGGACATCGTGGCCCGCTTCGACGGACAGGCCGACCGGGTGGGGTTCTACACCCCGTACCTGCTGGCCGACGAGACCCTGGGGGCGATGGTCGATGCCCTGGGCGACCACGCCGCCGGCAACGACCGGGGACCGGTCCGGTGAGCGGGGGAGGCGCCGGCCACTACGACGAGTTCTCGCTCTTCGAGGAGAACGCCAGTGAGGTGGGCCTGGCGTGGCACGGCCCCCCCACGGTGCGTCGCGAGTTCGTGGAGGTGGCCCCGGGCCGCAACGTGAGCGCACTGGTCTGGGGTACTGGACCCGCCGAGCTGGTCCTCATCCACGGTGGGGGCCAGAACGCCCATACCTGGGACACCGTGGCCCTGGCCCTCGACCGACCGCTGGTGGCGGTCGACCTCCCCGGACACGGTCACTCCGACTGGCCCGGTGACGATGCCGTGCTCGACCCCCGGGCCATGGCCGAGGACGTGGCTGTGGTCATCGAACGACTCGCCCCCTCGGCTGGGATGGTGGTGGGGATGTCCCTCGGTGGGGCCACGTCCATCGCCCTGGCCCGCGCCCATCCCGGGCTGGTGCACAAGCTGGCCCTGATCGACATCACCCCGGGGGTCACCCGAGAGAAGAGCTCGGACATCGCCGCCTTCCTGGCCGGTCCGGAGTCGTTCGGCTCCTTCGACGAGATCCTCGAGCGCACCATCCAGTTCAACCCCACACGTTCGGAGTCGTCGCTGCGGCGCGGCGTGCTGCACAACTCGGTGCAGCGGGACGACGGCACCTGGACCTGGCGCCACCAGCTGGGCCGGCCGGCCGGGTCCAGTGGCATGCACGTGGGCTCGGTGGACTTCGGTTCGTTGTGGGACGAGCTCCAGGCCATCCCCGCCCCGGTGCTGCTGGTCCGGGGGGCCCTGTCCCCGGTGGTGGACGACGCCGACGAGGCCGAGTTCCGGCGACGCCGGCCCGACGACGAGGTGATCACCGTGGACGGGGCCGGCCACAGCATCCAAGGTGACCGGCCCGTCGAGCTGGCGGCCATCCTGGAGACCTACCTCACGGGCGGCTGACCGCCCGGGTGGCCGCCGGTCAGGCCGCCACCCGGTCTCCCACCGGCGCCCCCTCGGCCGCCTCCGGTGCTTTCACCAGCGCGGCATCGAGGACTTCGCCGATCTCCGTGGCCAGATGGAAGGTCATCTCGTCACGCACCGCCTCGGGCACGTCCTCGAGGTCGGGCCCGTTGCGCACAGGCAGGATGACCGTGGTCAACCCGGCCCGGTGGGCGGCGAGGACCTTCTGACGCACGCCGCCGATGGGCAGCACCCGACCCTGCAGGGTGACCTCGCCGGTCATCCCCACCACAGAGTCGACCGGTGTGTCGCGGAGCAGGCTGACCAGGGCCGTGGTCATGGTGACCCCGGCCGACGGCCCGTCCTTCGGGATGGCCCCGGCCGGGACGTGCAGGTGGAACCGCTTGCCGGCGAAGACCGCCGGGTCGATGCCCAACTGCTCGGTGTGGGAGCGGACGTAGGACAGGGCGATCTCCGCCGACTCCTTCATCACGTCACCCAGCTGTCCGGTCAGGGTCAGGCCTTCGGGCCCGTCCATCATGGAGGCCTCGACGTACAGCACGTCGCCCCCGGCCCCGGTCACGGCCAGGCCGGTGGCCACGCCGGGCACCGCGGTGCGGTCGGCGGCCTCGAAGAAGAACCGGGGCCGGCCCAGCCACTCGCGGACCTGGTCGGCCTCGATGGCCAGCGGCGTCTCCACCTCGGACGAGGCGATGCGCGAGGCCACCTTGCGGAGCAGGCGTCCGAGCTCGCGCTCGAGCGTCCGCACCCCGGCCTCTCGGGTGTAGTCACCGACCACGGTGCGCAGGGCATCGTCGGAGATGGTCACCTCGTCGGCACCCAGGGCGGCCCGCTCCAACTGCCGACCGACCAGGTGGTGCCTGGCAATGGCCACCTTCTCCTCCTCGGTGTAGCCGTCCAGGCGGATGACCTCCATCCGGTCGAGCAGGGGCCCGGGGATGGTGTCGATCATGTTGGCCGTGGCGATGAACAGCACCTTGGACAGGTCCAGCTCGACTTCGAGGTAGTGGTCCCGGAACGTGTGGTTCTGCGCCGGGTCCAACACCTCCAGCAGGGCTGACGACGGGTCGCCCCGGTAGTCCCCACCCAGCTTGTCCACCTCGTCGAGCAGGATGACCGGGTTCATGGTGCCGGCCTCGCGCAGGGCGCGGACCAGACGGCCCGGCTGGGCACCCACGTAGGTACGCCTGTGGCCGCGGATCTCGGCCTCGTCGCGGACGCCGCCGAGGGCCACCCGGACGAACGAGCGCCCGAGGGCGCGGGCCACCGACTCGCCCAGCGAGGTCTTGCCCACGCCGGGGGGCCCGACCAGAGCCAGGATGGCCCCCGCACCGCGACCCGACACCGGGGCGAGGCCGCGCTCGGACTGCAACTTGCGCACGGCCAGGTGCTCGAGGATGCGATCCTTCACGTCGTCCAACCCGTCGTGGTCCTCGTTGAGGATGCGGGCCGCCTCGACCACGTCGAGACGGTCCTCGGACTGCTCGCCCCACGGCAGCTCGAACACGGTGTCGAGCCACGTGCGGATCCACCCGTGCTCCGGGTTCTGCTCGCTCATCCGCTCCAGCTTGTCGATCTCGCGGTCCACCGCCTTGCGGACGCCCTCGGGGAGGTCACGGGCTTCGGCCTTGGTGCGGTAGTCGTCGGGCTCGTCCTCGGTGCCGGAGCCGATCTGGCCCAGCTCCTTTTTGATCGACTCGAGCTGGCGCCGCAGCAGGAACTCGCGCTGGGTCTTTTCCATGCCCTCCTCGACGTCGGTCTTGATCCGCTCGCGCAGGGTCAGGTCGGCCAGGACCTCACGGGACCAGGCGATGACGGTCCGCAGCCGGGCCACGACGTCGAGGGTCTCCAGCACCTCCACCTTCTGGGCCAGGGTCAGGTCGGGCGAGTAGCCGGCCATGTCGGCCACCCGGCCGGGCTCGGTGACGTCACCGAGCCGCTCGGCCAGCCGTCCCGCCCCGCGGCTCACCAGGATGTTCTCGACCACGGCCCGGTACTCGCGGGCCAGCTCGGCCGCCTCCTCGGAGCTCCCCTCGTCGGCCAGGATCTCGACTTCGACCCACAGGGCCCGTCCGGTGCCGGGCACGGCGGTGCCGAGGCGCGCCCGCTCCACCCCGCGCACGGCCACCGCCGGCATGCCGCCGGGCAGGTCGCCCTTCTCCATGACCTCGGCCACCACGCCGACGGTGGAGTACCGCCCGTCGATGAACGGCACGATCACGAAGTGTCCGCCGGCCGCCTCGGCCGCCTCGGCCGCCGCCTTGGCCTCCTCGGACTCGAGGGCCATGGTGAACACCATGCCGGGCAGGACCACCCCTGAGGTCAGGGGCAGCAGGGGCAGGTTCTGGTTCTCGGCCGACCGGTTGCCCCCGGTCGTCGCGTCAGTGGTCTCGTCGGTCGTCTCGTCGGGCTTCTCGTCCATGGTTCCTCCAGGTGTCGCCAGCATTGGCTGCGGTGAGGTCAACAGGAGAAGCGAACGTGTATTCCCCTGGGCGCCTGGCCAGGGGGTTCGACACCGGCCGCGCTTTTACCTGAAACACTCCGGCAATCCGGCAGAAATGCTGCTGGGGCACCATACGGGGATGGAGCGAGCGCCGGTGGCCGATTGGGAGGGCCACGTCATCGTGTGCGGCCTCCAGGGGGTGGGCCTGAGGATGGTGGAGCAGCTCCACCAGGCCGGGGTCGACGTCGTGGTGGTGGACGAGGACCCCGACCCCCGGCTGGTCCGGATCGTGGAGGCCTGGGAGATCCCCTTCATCGTGGGGAGTCCCCGCATCGGGGGATTCCTCGACCGGGCCGGGCTGGCCCGGGCCCGGGCCGTGGTCTGTGCCGAGCGCACCGAGGTCGAGACCCTGGAGACGGCCCTGCTGGTCAGCGAGCGTCGGCCCGACATCCGGGTGGTGGTCCAGTTGGCCAACGCCGCCGTGGGCGCGGCGGTGGGCGACGTCACTGGGCCCGGCACGGTCCTCGACGTGGCCTCCCTGGCCGCCCCGTCCATCGTCGAGGCCTGCCTCGGGAGCGACTCGTACCAGATCGAGTTCGGGGGCGCCCAGTTCATGACCTCCGAAGTGGAGGTGGCCCGGTTCGCCACCCTCCGGGCCCTCTTCGGGGCCCTGGCCCCCATCGCCGTGGTGCCGGCCGACGGCTCGCCCACCGTGGCCTGCCCCGGCCGGGACTACCAGGTGCACGTGGGCGACAAGGTGACGGTGCTGGGCACGCCCGACGAGCTGGAGGCGGCCGACCTCCTCCCGGTCAAGGCCGGTGACGACGGCTCGGGACTGCGGGTGCACCACCACCACACCGGAGCCGGACTGCTCAAGCGGATCGCCTCGCTGCTGGCCTCCGACGACAACAGCGCCCTGCGCTTCGCCATCGTCGCCGCCTCGACCCTGATCGTCGTGTCCACCATCATCCTCCGCCTGGCCTACCGCCTCCCCCACGGCGGGCACATGACCACCCTGACCGCCCTGTACTTCACGGTGGAGACCATCTCCACGGTGGGCTACGGCGACTTCTCCTTCGCCGACCAGTCCACCGCCATGGAAGTGTTCGGCATCCTGCTCATCGCCGGGGGCGCCACCCTCTTGACCACGGTGTTCGCTCTCATCACCAACGTGCTGGTGTCGTGGCGGATCGAGCAGTCCCTGGGCCGCCAGCAGTTGGTCGGCCTCGAGGGTCACGTGGTGGTGGTCGGCCTCGGGTCGGTGGGCATCCGGGTGCTGGAGGGCCTCCAGAAGGAGGGTCGCGAGGTGGTCGTGGTGGAGCGCAGCGAGAACAACCGGTTCCTCAACCAGGCCCGGGCCCTGGGCGCCCCCGTGTTGATCGCCGACTCGACCCAGCGCCAGACCCTGGAGGATGCCAACGTGCACTCGGCGGCGGCGGTGGCCGTGCTGACCAGCGACGACCTCACCAATATCGAGACCGGCCTGGCCGTCCGCGACTATCTCGGGGAGCGCTGGCTCAACGTGCCCGTGGTGCTGCGGGTCTTCGACCGTGAGCTGGGCCACACCGTGGAACACCACTTCGACTTCCGCCACGTCCGCTCCACGTCGGCCATCGCCGCCCCCCGGTTCGTGGGCGCCGCCCTGGGACTGGACATCCTCGGCTCCTTCGACGTGGCCGAGCAGGCCTTCCTGGTGGGCCGGCTCACCGTGGCCCCCGGCCGGGGCCTCGACGGCCTGGCCATGGTGGACCTCCCCGCCCAGACCCGGGTCATCGCCCTCAGCCGGGCCGCGGACGGCGGGCGCCTCGAGCACCCGCCCCGGCGGGACACGCGTTTCGCCCCCGGCGACCAGGCCTACGTGCTCGGTCCCTACGAGGAGCTCCTCCGGGTGCTGCGCCACCAGCACGAGGGGGACGTCGGGTCGGTGACCCCGTGAGCCGTCCGCAGCGCTTCGACCTGCGCCTGGTGGTCGTCCGGCCTCGCTGAGCACGCGGAGGGGCCAATTCATCCCAAGAGCACCCAGTGTTCGTGCTGAGTTCACCGCAGGTTTGCCAGACGTTCACTTCCGATCGGTACGGTCCTTGCGGGGCGTTGGATGCGCCCTGACCTCGTCCATCAGGGTCGAGCGTCAACTCTCAGCATCAACTCACGGAGGTTCGGGCACCAGTGGACTCAGACATGACCCCTCAGGCGAAAACGGGGCCTCGGCGGAAGAAGGCGCTCGTGGCAGTGGCGTCCCTTGTTGCCGCAGGAACCCTCCTCACCACGGTCGGCTCGACCGCGGGGGCGGCCACCACACTCGCCGCCAACAACTCGCAGTACATCGCCGCCGACCTGAAGGCGCCCTCGGCGTCCATCCAGGCCGCGGGCTCGACCTTCGTGCAGCCCTTCTTCACCAGCGCCTTCTACGCCTACACCGGGAAGAACTCCGGGGTGCAGGTCAACTACCAGGGTGTGGGCTCCGGCCAGGGCATCACCTCGTTCCAGGCCGGCACGGTCAACTTCGCCGCCTCCGACGTGCCCATGTCGGCCACCGACCTGGCCAAGGTGCCGACCTCCTCGGGACCGGTCATCCAGGTGCCGGACACCCTCGGTGGGGTCACCGTCTCCTACAACCTCCCGGGCGTGACCAAGCAGCTCAGGCTCAACGGCCCGACCGTGGTGGGCATCTTCGAGGGCACCATCACCAAGTGGAACGCCTCGCAGATCAAGGCGACCAACCCGGGTGTGTCGCTTCCCGCCCAGGCCATCGTCCCCGAGGTCCGGGCCGACAGCTCGGGAACCACCTACATCTTCACCAACTACCTCAACTCGCTCGGCGGCCCGGCCGCCACGGCGTGGACGCTGGGAGTGAGCAAGACCATCGCCTGGCCGTCCTCGGCCGTGCAGTCGCCGAAGAACTCCGGGGTGGCCTCCAGCATCAAGTCCACGCCGTACTCCATCGGCTACGTGGAGCTGGCCTACGCCATCCAGAACAAGTTCACCTACGCCGCCGTCAAGAACGCCGCCGGCGTCTACGTGAGCCCGTCGCTCAAGAGCGTCGCCGCCGATGCCTCCACCAAGACCGGCCTGTCGCCAGTCAACTTCTCGATCGTGAACGGCCCGGGCAAGGGCAGCTACCCGATCGCCGGCTACAGCTGGGCCATCCTGCTCCAGAACCAGACCAACCAGAACACGGGTGCCGCGGTGGTCAAGGTGCTGGACTGGACCACCCACACCGGGGGCGGCCAGGACCTCGCCGCCTCGCTCGACTACGTGCCGCTGCCCCCGGCGGTCCAGAACCAGGTGCGCACCTCGCTGCTCACGGTGAAAGGCCCGAACGGGAAGGCCCTCCTCACCAAGTGAGTCACCGGGGCCGCGGGCCTGACGTGACCGAGCACCGGTGGCTGTAACCACCACGATGCCCGAGCCGGGGAGAGGTGCGAAGCGCAATGGGCGCTTCGCCCTCTCCAACGGCGTCTATCGGGGGCTGTTGGCCGCCGTGGTGGCCATCTTCGTGGCCCTGGTGGTGTGGTACATCGTCTCGATCATCGTCCAGGCCCGTCCGGCCTTCTCCACGCTCGGCTTCTCCTGGATCATCCAGAAGACGTGGAACCCGAACAAGAACCAGTACGGCCTCCTCCCCTTCATCCTCGGCACCATCGAGACGACCGCCATCGCCCTGGTGCTGGCCGTCCCGATCGGCCTCGGCACGGCACTGGCGTTGGCCTACCTCGTCCCCCACCGGCTCCGGGCCGGGCTGTCGTCGGCCGTCGAGCTCCTGGCCGCCGTGCCCAGTGTGGTCTACGGCCTGTGGGGGCTCGTCGTGCTCGCCCCGCTCTTCCGCGAGCACGTCGAACCGTTCCTCACCTCGGTGCTGGGCTGGACGGGTCTGTTCAACGGGCCCAACGAGGGCGTGGGGCTGTTGCTGGCCGGGGTGATCCTGTTCATCATGATCCTCCCCACCATGGTGGCCATCTCCCGGGACGTGCTGGCGGTCGTGCCCAACGAGCAGGTGGAGGGGGCGATGGCCCTCGGGGCCACGCGGTGGCAGGTGCTCCGCAAGGTGGTCGTGCCCGGCTCGCGCACCGGGCTGCTGGGTGCCTTCACGCTGGCCACGGGCAGGGCGCTCGGGGAGACGGTGGCCGTGGCCCTGGTCATCGGCAACTCGCCCTACATCGCCCACTCGGTCAAGAGCGCGGCGGCCACGCTGCCGTCGCTCATCGTCAACAACTTCGGCGAGGCGACCGGCACCGAGCTGAGCGCGCTGTTCGGTGCCGGCCTGGTCCTGTTGGTCATCGGCATCGCCGTGAACGCCGCGGCCCGGATGCTGGTGCGGTCGTCGGCACGGAGCGGCGGCGGTTCCGATGCCGTGGCCGCGGCGGCATCGGTGGCGGTGGCCTGATGACCACCCTCAGCTTCGACGCCTCGGCCGATCCCATCCTCCAGCGGCGGGCCATGATCCAGGATGTCGCCGCGGCGTCGCTCAAGCGGCGCAAGGTCTACTCGCGTGTCGCCATCGTTCTGTGCTGGGTGGCCCTGGGCATCGCCATCGTGCCCCTCGTGGCCGTGGTGGTCTACGTCGTCATCAAGGGCCTTCCCGCCTGGAGCGTGGACTTCTTCACCAAGGTCACCGTGCCCGAGGGCATCCCCGGGGGCGGCGTGTGGAACGCCATCGTGGGAACGGTCGAGATCGCCGTCATCGCCACGGCGGTCACGGTGCCGGTAGGGCTCCTGTGCGGGCTGTTCCTGGCCGAGTCGGACGGGAAGATCGCCGCCGGCATCCGGTTCATGGCCGACGTGATGACCGGTGTGCCCTCGATCACCATCGGCATCTTCGGGTACATCGCCATCGTGAGGAACTTCGGCGGCTACAGCGGTCTGGCCGGCGCCTTCGCCATCGGCATCATCATGCTGCCGGTGATCATGCGGGCCGGGGAGACGGCCATCCGGGGCGTCCCGGCCCATCTGAGTGAGGCGGGTCTGGCCCTCGGGGCCCGGAGGGCCACCATCGCCCGCCGCGTGGTGTTGCCCGCGGCGCTGCCCGGCATCATCACCGGTGTCCTCCTGGCTGTGGCCCGGGGTCTCGGGGAGACGGCCCCCCTCCTGTTGACCATCTTCGGCAACCAGTATCTCCAGTGGAACCCGACGAAGCCCATGGAGGCGCTGCCCGTCCTGATCTACAACTACAGCAGTCAGCCCTACGACGACCTCGTCCAGGTCGCCTGGGGTGCCGCGCTGCTGCTCATGGTGATCGTCCTGGTGCTGAGCGTGGGAAGCCGCGTGATCGCCGCACGAATGCAAAGGGAGCGACGATGATAGATCCAGCCGCCAACTCAACATCCACGGAAGGGCTCTCGTTGAATACCGCGCAAGTGCTGTTGGAACCACCCGTGGGCCAGCCGGTGATGACGTTGGAAGACGTGTCCGTGGCCTTCGCCGGACGCACGGCGGTGCGTGATGTGAGCTTCGACGCCCACGAGGGAGAGATCACCGCCCTCATCGGGCCCTCGGGCTCGGGCAAGACCACCCTCCTGCGGGCCCTGAACCGCATGCACGACACCGTGCGGTCGGCCAAGGTCGGCGGCAGGATCATGCTCGGCGACCTCGATGTGAACGCCGGGTCCACCGATGCGACGCTGCTCCGCAGCCGGGTGGGCATGGTGTTCCAGCGTCCCAATCCCTTCCCCACCATGAGCATCTATGAGAACGCCGTGGCCGGGCTCAAGTTCAACGGCGTGCGGAAGAAGCCGCTCCTCGACGAGGCGGCCGAGTCGGCCCTCATCGGCGCCGCCCTCTGGGACAGCGTGAAGGACCGGCTGAAGGCGCACGCCTCCACCCTGTCCGGCGGTGAGCAGCAGCGGCTGTGCATCGCCCGGGCCCTGGCCGTGGAGCCCGAGGTGCTGTTGATGGACGAGCCCACCTCGGCCCTCGACCCGATCGCCACCAAGCGCATCGAGGAGCTGGTCGGGGAGCTGAAGCACCGGGTGACCATCATCATCGTGACCCACAACATGCAGCAGGCCATGCGGGTATCGGACCGGTGTGCCTTCCTGCTGATGGGCGAGGACAAGGCGGGTGAGCTCATCGAGTTCGGCCCGACGGCCAAGCTGTTCAGCGAGCCCACCGACCCTCGTACCCTCGATTACGTCAACGGGCGCTTCGGCTAGGCCCGAGCGAGCACCCGTTCAGGCCTGGTCGAGCACCCGATCCGCCTCGAGGCGCGGACGGGGAGGGGGCTCGGGCGCGCCGTCGGGGTCGATGCGGAAGCCCACCCCCCGCACGGTCACGATGTAGCGCGGCTCGGCCGGGTCCGGCTCGAGCTTGGCCCGCAGCCGGTGGATGTGGGTGTCCAGCGTGCGGCTGTCGGACAGGAACCGGTCCGGCCACAGGAGGTCGATCAGCTCGTCCCTGGTCCGCACCCAGCGAGGGGGGGACAGGAGCACGGCCAACAGGTCGAACTCGCGTCGGGACAGGTGGGTGCGGGTCCCCGCCACCGACACCTCCCGCCGCACGAAGTCCACGGTCACCTGGCCGAAGCTGGTGAGGGGGGTGATCCCGTCCGCGGCCGTCCCGGTCTCGAGCGGATCGAAGGGCCCGCTCGCCGCCGTCTCGGATGCGGAGACCCGGCGCAGGATGGCGTGCATGCGGGCCACCAGCTCACGGAGGCGGAAGGGTTTGGTCACGTAGCCCGACGCTCCGAGCTCGAAGCCCAGCACCACATCGAGCTCGGCGTCGACGGCACTGACCATCACGATGGGCACCGCGGACAGCTCCCGCATACGCCGGCACACCTCGATGCCCCGCATCCCCGGCAGCAGGATGTCGAGCAGGACGATGTCGGGGGGCCGTTCGGTGAAGCGGCGCAGGGCCTCGGTACCGTCGGCGGCCACCTCCACGTCGAAGCCCTCGCGTCCCAGTCCCGAGACCAGGGCCTGGCGGTAGGACTCCTCGTCCTCGACCACGAGGACCTTGATGCTCTCGCCTTCGGTGACCATGAGCCGGCTACACCTCCGAACGGAGAGTAAGGAGGCCAGATGAACGGTGGACGTCCGACGGGCGACACCGGGGTGATCCTTTGGTGAACGTTGCGCGGCACCGGCTGTCGTCCCTGGTCAGCCGGGTGAGGGGCCCTGACCGGCGGGAACCGGCGTTCGGCTCAGAGGGCCGAGCCCACGGCCAGTCCCAGGGCCGCCGCGCCCAGGCCCAGACCGACGCTGGCCACCACGTTGAGCACGGCCGGGCGCCAACGATCGCCTTCGGCCAGGCGCACGGTGTCGAAGGAGAAGGTGGAGAAGGTGGTGTAGGCGCCGATGAGCCCGGTACCGGCCACGGTGAGCCACGTGACCGAGACCCCACCGTGCAGGGCCGAGCCGGTCAGGATGCCGAGCACGAACGAGCCACTGACGTTGATAGCCAGGGTGCCGAACGGGAACTCGCCCCCGGTCCGTCGTTGGACCACATGGTCCACCAGGTAGCGCAGGACCGCGCCGCACGCCCCGGCCACCATCACGCCGACCACGATCACGTCGGGACCTCGTCGGGACCGTGTGGCGTGGCCAGCGGGCCGACGTCGTCGGGATCGGGGACGGGACGGTCGCGGGGCACGGGGAGCAGTCGACCCCGGGCCAGCGCCATCCCCAGCATGGCGGCCAGGAGGCCGGCCACCAGTGAGGCCAGGAGGTAGCCGGCAGCAAGGGCGAGATGTCCGTGCTGGGCCCGCTGTGTGGTCTCGACGGCCAGCGTGGAGAACGTGGTGAAGCCCCCGCAGAACCCGATAGCGGCGAACGGGCGCACGAAGCGGGTGGGCGGCCACCGCTCCACCACCAGGGTCACGACGAGGCCGAGCACGAACGACCCGGTCACGTTGACCGTGAAGGTGGCCCAGGGGAAGCCCGTGGAGGACATCACGATGGCCCGGTCGGTCCCGTAGCGGGCCAAGGTGCCGAGCGCCCCGCCGAGGGCGATGGCCGCCACACGCCGAGGGGCCTCGGGACGGGGGGCCCTCAGGCCCGCTCCTGGTGACGGCATGCTCGCTCCCTCCGGTCTCGCGTCACGTGCTCTTCCGGTAGGAGTCATCAGCCGGTAACGGCGGTTAGGGCGAACTCCATCGCCGAGACGATTCTACGGCACGGTCCGGCCCGGAGACGGCAATCCTGTGGTCGACCGGGGTCGTCGACGGCCGGACGAGCCCGGGCACCGCCCACCCGGGCCAGGGGCGAAGGTGCTGGTGGGCGCCCTGCCCGGCGCCCACCAGAAGGTTGGACCCTACCGCCGCCGCAACGTTCCCCCGAGGGCGGGACGCCCCGGCGACGGCGGGAACCCGGCCCGACGGCCGGTAGGCCGATCCCTACGGCTTGAAGCGGTACCCGATCCCCCGCACCGTGAGCACGTGCCGGGGCTCGGCCGGAGCCAGCTCGACCTTTTTGCGCAGCCGCTTCACGTGGGTGTCGAGCGTCCGGCTGTCCGCCTTGGTGCGGTCACGCCAGATCCGCTCCATGCACTGGCTGCGGGTGACCACGTTGCCGGCCTCGGACACCAGCAGGGTCAGCAGGTCGAACTCCTTGCGGGACAGTTCGATCTCCTGGCCGCGCACGACGACCTGACGCAAGGGGACGTCGATGCGGACCGGCCCCAGGTCGTAGACGGTGACGGGCGGTTCGACCACGGGGCTGGTGATGGGACTCCCCACCCGGCGCAGGACGGCCCGGATGCGGGCGGTCAGCTCGCGGGGGCGAGGTGGCTTGATGATGTGGTCGGCCGCTCCGGCTTCGAGGGCCACCACGGCGTCGAGCTCGTCGTGCCGCGCCGTGACCATGATCACCGGCGCCGCCGAGATGGAGCAGATGCGCCGGTAGACGGACAGACCCTGGGCGTCGCCCAGCTCCATGGCCAGCAGGACCAGGGACGGGTGGGCCGCCGCCGTCTGGGCCACGCCTTCGGCCCCGTCGGCCGCCATCACCACGTCGAACCCCTCGACCGAGAGGGTGGCGGCCAACCACTCCCGGGACTGGACGTCGTCGTCGATGATCAGAATGGTCGGATGACCCTCGGGAGGCAACATGCCCTCCTCGGTCGGGCGTAGGGCCAGGGTCACGGGCGGTCACCGCCCCTGCGGATCGGGATGGACGGGCCGCGTCGTGGTCGAGGGGCCCGGGTGGCCACGCCGCAGTCGGACGCGGTGGCCACGCAGGGTGAGGTTGCCGTGAGAGGCAGAGGGAGCCGGACCGGGTGTGTGCAGCGGATTTCACGGTCGACCCCCATCGAAAGCACCCTAGGAAGGCCAGGTGAACGGGACGCGATCGCCAGGTCACTGAAAGGTGAATGGTGGGTAATCTTCTGGTTCAGGCATGCCGGGCCGTGTTCGGGATGGGCCATGACGGGCCCTGCCACCGGTTGGACGGCATCATCGACCAGTGATCGGAGCCGCATGGACGGGACAGCCCTGGACGGGACCGCAGGGACCGGCGGCGGTGTGGTGGATCTGCCGGCCACGGCGGAGTGGCGGGCCCTCACCGACCACTTCGAGACCGTCCGCCACCGCCACCTCCGCCAGCTGTTCGACGAGGACCCCGCGCGTGGCTCCTCCATGGCCGTGTCCGCCGGCGACCTCTATCTCGACTATTCCAAGCACCGGGCCACGTCCGTGACCCTCGACACCCTGATGGCGGTGGCCCGCCGGGCCGGGGTGGAGGCGCGCCGGGACGCCATGTTCGCTGGACGGCACATCAACACCACCGAGGACCGGGCCGTGCTCCACGTCGCCCTGCGCATGCCCAAGGGCTCACGCCTCGAGGTCGACGGTCGGGATGTGGTGGCCGACGTGCACGACGTGCTGGACCGGATGGGCGCGGTGGCCACGTCGATCCGCAACGGTCAGTGGACCGGGGCCACGGGCCGAAGGATCCGCGCCGTGGTCAACATCGGCATCGGGGGATCAGACCTCGGGCCGGCCATGGCCTATGAGGCGCTGCGGGACTACGCCGATCCGGCCATCGACTGTCGCTTCGTGTCGAACATCGACCCGGTCGACCTCTACTACAAGACCCACGACCTCGACCCGGCCGAGACGCTGTTCGTGGTGAGCTCGAAGACCTTCACCACCTTGGAGACCCTGACCAACGCCGCCGCCGCACGGGAGTGGCTGCTCGACGGACTCGGCGCCGGGGACGACGCCGTGGCCAAGCACTTCGTGGCCGTGTCCACCAATGAGGAGGGGGTCACCCGGTTCGGCATCGACCCGGCCAACATGTTCGGCTTCTGGGACTGGGTGGGCGGGCGGTACTCCTACGACTCGGCCATCGGGTTCTCGCTCATGGTGGCCATCGGACCCGAGGCGTTCGCCGACATGCTGGCCGGCTTCCATGCCATGGACCAGCACTTCGCCACCGCCCCCCTCGAGGCCAACATGCCGGCCATCCAGGGCATGCTCAACGTCTGGTACGACAACCTGTTCGGCGCGGAGACCCATGCCGTCCTGCCCTACAGCCAGCGCCTGGCCCGCTTTCCCGCCTACCTGCAGCAGCTGACCATGGAGTCCAACGGCAAGTCGGTCCGACGCGACGGCTCCCCGGTGTGGGGACAGACCGGGGAGATCTTCTGGGGCGAGCCGGGCACCAACGGCCAGCACGCCTTCTACCAACTCATCCATCAGGGCACCAAGCTGATCCCCTGCGACTTCATCGGGTTCGGTGAGTCCACCCACGAGCACGGTGACCAGCAGGACCTGCTCATGTCCAACTGCTTCGCCCAGGCCAAGGTCCTGGCCTTCGGCCGCACCGCCGAAGAGGTGGCGGCCGAGGGGACGGCGCCGGCGGTGGTGCCCCACAAGGTGATGCCGGGCAACCATCCGAGCTCCACCATCCTCGCCCCCACGCTCACCCCCTCGGTCCTCGGCCAGCTGGTGGCGCTCTACGAGCACACCGTGTTCACCGAGGGCGCGGTGTGGGGCATCGACTCGTTCGACCAGTGGGGCGTGGAACTGGGCAAGGTGATGGCGATGCAGCTGGCCCCGACTCTGACCGACACCGCCGCCCCGGATCTCTCCGACCAGGACTCCTCCACCGCCGCACTCGTCCGCAAGTACCGCGCCATGCGCGGGCGGCCGGTGTGAGCCGGGGCGGATGATGGGGGACGGCGGTCAGGTCGTGGCCGGCGGGGCCGAGGCGAGGGCCCGCCACAGCGAGCGGTAGTTGGGATAGGTGAGTCCCTCGGTGATGTAGCCGGCCCGTTCCAACTCGGCGTGGAACGCCGGCAGGTTGCGGAAGGGTATGCCCATGTCCACGTGGTGGGCCAGGTGCCACCCGGTGTTGTAGGGGACGAACCAGAACCGGGCGGGCAGGGACTGGCGCACGTTGTGGGTGGTCACGCGGCGGTCCTGGCCGGCCTCCAGGCCCCCGTGCTCGGCGATGGCCCGCAGCCGGTTGATCACACGCCACTGGGTCATCCACGGCAGCCACCACAACAGCGGGTAGATCCACCAACGCCCGGTGGCGGCCCACAGCACGGCCCAGAGCACCACCTGGACCCCGAGGATCGAGCCCGCCACCCGCCGGGTGGCCGGCTTCCCGAGGGCCTTGAACAGCGGCGTGAAGTTCTTCCACCCCGAGATGCCCACCGCATCCCTGACCAGCCGGCGGGCCAGCGTCCGGCGGTCGCACCGGTAGCCGCCGTAGAAGGCCAGGTCGGGCTCACGGGGGCCGAACTCCTCTTTGTGGTGGGCGAAGTGGCCGCGGCGGTAGATGGAGATGGGCGTCCAGGTGGGATAGGCCAGCAGCCAGGTGCCCACCCAGTCGTTCAGCCGCTTGTCGGTGAACAACAGCTTGTGTGCGGCCTCGTGCATCAAGATGGCGAACCGGGCGTAGACCGGGCCCATCAGGACGAAGGCCACCAGGTAGGACCACCAACGGTCGACCCACACCGACCCGCCGATGAGGACTGCCACCCACAGCCACACCGAGACCACGGTGAGGGCGTTGCGCCCGTCAGCGATGCGACGGAGGTCCTGGCGGATGTCGGGGCGCGCCATCCCGTTCTCCATCAGCCGGTCGGTCGGGAAGACCTCCGGACGGGCCCCGGCGTCGGCCACCATGGTCAGCGACATGTGTGGCATATTACAGATATCGAACAACTGATGCAACACAGTAATACTCCACTCACCGCCCGGTCGGTGCTGGCCAGCGCCCTGCTGGGCGAGGACCCACCCCAGCTTCCCGTCTCCCACCTGGTCCACCTGGCCGGGCTGTTCGGCATCAATGAGAACCGGGCCCGAGTGGCGCTGTCCCGGATGGCCTCGGCCGGTGAGGTGACGACCGACGGTTCCGGCCGCTACCGGTTGGCCGGCCACCTGCTCGACCGTCAGGACCGTCAGACGGGCAGCCGGCGGGGTGCGACGCGGACGTGGGACGGCTCGTGGCGGATGGTGGTGGTCACGGCCTCGGGGCGCTCGGCCGACGACCGCTCGGCCCGGCGCCGGGCCCTGGCTCTGGCCCGCCTGGCCGAACAACGCGAGGGGGTGTGGCTGCGCCCGGACAACCTCGACCTGCGTCCCGACCCGGCCTCGGATCCTGACGTCGTGCTCTACTCGGTGACACCCCGCTCGGACCCGGGGGAGCTGGCCGCCACGTTGTGGGACCTCGCCGCCTGGGCCGGGGAGGCCACGCGCCTCGTGGAGCAGATGGCCGCACTCCCGCCCACGGGTCCCGGGGACCTGGCTCCGGGATTCGTGCTGTCGGCGGCCGTCCTGCGCCATCTGCAGGCCGACCCCCTCCTCCCGACCGAGTTGCTGCCCGCCTCATGGCCCGGGGCATCGCTCCGAGCGGTCTACGACCGGTGGGACCACCGGTACCGCCGGGTGCTGCGCACCTGGGGACGCGCCGATTGAGTGGCGTGTCCGGTCCGGACCCGTCGTGTCGAGGTGGAGCGGGTGGGGCCG
Source organism: uncultured Acidimicrobiaceae bacterium (assembly GCA_963738545.1). Lineage (GTDB taxonomy): Bacteria > Actinomycetota > Acidimicrobiia > Acidimicrobiales > RAAP-2 > Bog-756. Next base: position 115,023 of record CAVTXA010000002.1, on the reverse strand, counting down.
GGGTCGTGCCCCGCCGGCCGCTACGGTGACGGCGGTAACGACCGGCCGGCGAGCACGATGACCGCATCAGGTGAACCAGGGGGAGACACGATGACGACAGCGACCACGGGGACGTCAGCGTCCACGGGTGAGGCGGACGGGCAGGGACCCTTCGCCGGGAGGGTGGCGGTGATCACCGGGGGTGCCCGGGGCCAGGGCCGCTCCCACGCCCTCGAGTTCGCCCGGCTCGGGGCCGACATCGCCGTCTGCGACCTCTGCCACGACCTCGACAGCGTGGGCTACCCGCTCGGCACCCGGGCCGACCTATCCGAGACGGTGCGCCTGGTCGAGGAGCAGGGCCGTCGGTGCCTGTCGTCGGTGGCCGACGTGCGGGACCTGGACGCCACCGTGGGCTTCGTGGAGGAGGCCCGTTCCGTGCTCGGCTCGGTGGACATCCTGGTGGCCAACGCCGGCATCTCCACCCTGGGCTCGATCTGCACGATGGGCGCCGACGAGTGGAGCGAGACCATCGACACCAACCTGACCGGCGTGTTCAACGCCATGCGGGCCGTGGCCCCCCACATGCGCCGGCAGCGCTGGGGTCGCATCGTCGGTGTGTCGTCGATGATGGGCCGTTCGTCCAACCCGGGCATCCCGGCCTACGTGGCCTCCAAGTGGGGCGTGATCGGCCTGGTGAAGTCGGTGGCCTTCGAGCTGGCCGCCTTCGGGGTCACGGTCAACGCCGTGGCCCCCGGCAACGTCTCGACCCCGATGATCCACAACGACATCCTCTACGGCCTCATGCGGCCGGACCTCGAGCACCCGACCCGTGAGGACGTCGAGGCGGGCATGACCGCCCTGCACGTCCAACCCGTGCCGTGGCTCGAGCCCGAGGAGATCACCGCCGCCGTGGTGTTCCTGGCCTCGGAGGGGGCCCGGCACATCACCGGCTCGGTCATCGATGTGGACGCCGGCGCCTCGGCCCGCTTCACCGCCTGAGCGGAACCTCCCCGAGCGGACGAGGGCTCACTGGCGGGACAGGGCGGCGCGCTCGGCGGCCAGGGTCTCGTCGTCCTCTGCGCTCGGCGACGGGCGACCCAGCGTGACGTCGAGCCGCGAGAGCCTGCCCTCGAAGGGGAAGGGCGCGTCGTAGCGGGGACTCACGGGAGAGCCGTGGTCGTAGCCCACGCTCGGCCCAACGCTCGAGATCATGGTCATCATGAACGGCACGCGGAGACTGCCGCTGGTTTCGCCGTCGATGATCAAGGTGGCCTCACCGCCACGACCGGAACGGACGAAATGGACGCCGATCACCGAGGGGCCGACGGGCACAGGGTGCTCCGACACGGCCACGTGGTGGTCCCCGAAGCAGTTGTAGTCGAGGACGAGCCGGTCGTCCTGGACGAACAGGCTGATGCCGGAGTTCTCGTTGCCCGAGGCGTACAGGACACCGTTGGCCCCTTCCGGGCGGTCGACGGTGGCGGCCATGTCCCAGACCCGTCCTCCGAGGGACGGGGCGGCCTGGCCGGGGAGCGGTGACATCGGTGGGTAGTAGGCGTAGTGGCGGGTGGTGGGGTGGGGGGACCGGTCCCGGTACCGGGTGAAGAACAGCTCGATGGTGCGGTCGTCGAGGGGGAGGACCCCGTACTCCTCGGCCTCCCGCCACCACAGCGCCACCAGCTCGGCCAGCCGCTCGGGCTGCTCGGCGGCCAGGTTCCGGCACTCCGAGCGGTCCTCGTCGAGATGGTAGAGCTCCCAGTCGTCGTCGTCGAAGGGCACCCCGGGCTGGTGGCGGGTGACCGCCTTCCACCCGTCGTCGTAGATGGCCCGGTGGCCCATCATCTCGAAGTACTGGGTGCGCTTGTGGCTGGGCTCGTCGGGCGCACCGAACGAGTAGTGCAGCGAGGTGCCCGACACCGGGATCTGCTCGAGGCCGCGATAGGTGGTCGGGGGTTCGATCCCCAGCGTCTCGTAGATCGTGGGGACGAGGTCGCTCACGTGGTGGAACTGATGGCGGAGCGAGCCGCTGTCGGTGATGCCCTCGGGCCAGTGGACGATGAGGGGCACGTGCACGCCGCCCTCGTGGGTGTTCTGCTTGTACCACTTGAACGGGGTATTTCCGGCCTGGGCCCAGCCCCACGGGTAGTTGGCGTGACTATGGGGGCCGCCGATGTCGTCGAGGTGCTCGACGGCCTCGTCGGGCGACTCGGCCAGGAAGTTGAAGTACTTCATCTCGTGCAGGACCCCGAAGGGGCCGCCCTCCTGGCTGGCGCCGTTATCCGACAGCAGGAGCAAGAGGGTGTTGTCGAGCTGGCCCAGCTCCTCGAGGCCGGCCACGAACCGTCCGATCTGCTCGTCGGTGTGCTCGAGGAAGGCGGCGAAGGCCTCCTGGAGCCGGGCGGCCAGGCGCTTGTGGTTCTCGGGCAGGGACTCCCAGGGCTCGACACCGGGGTTCCGGGGGGCCAACTCGGTCCCCGGGGGCAGCAGGCCCATCGCCTGCTGGGCGGCGAACCACCGGTCACGGGCCACGTCCCAGCCCTCGTCGAACCGTCCCCGGTATTTGTCCAGGTAGGCCTGGGGGGCCTGGTGGGGGGCGTGCATGGCCCCGAAGGCCAGGTAGGTGAAGAAGGGACGGTCTGGACGGATGGACACGGTGTCGTGGATGAAGTGAAGGGCGTGGTCCACGAGGTCCTCACTCAGGTGGTAGCCCGTCTCGGGGGTGCCGGGTGGCTCGACGCTGTGGTTGTCATAGACCAGTTCGGGGTGGAACTGGTCGGTCTCGCCCTCGAGGAAGCCGTAGTAGCGGTCGAACCCCCGTTGGCAGGGCCACTGGTCGTAGGGTCCGGCCGCCGAGGCGTTGTCCATGGCACACAGGTGCCACTTGCCCACGGCGAAGGTGGCATACCCCTCGTCCCGGAGCACCTCGGCCACGGTGGCGGCGTGGTCGGAGATGTGGCCGCGCATGTGCGGGTAACCGCTGTCGAAGTTGGACAGCGACCGCATGCCGACGGTGTGGTGGTTCCGTCCGGTGAGGAGCGAGGCCCGGGTGGGCGAGCACAGGGGCGTCACGTGGAAGTTGGTGTAGCGGAGACCCCCGGCGGCCAGGCGGTCGATGTTGGGCGTGGCCAGATCGGACCCGTAGCAGCCGAAGTGGGAGAAGCCCGTGTCGTCGAGCAGGACGACCACCACGTTGGGGGCGTCCTCGCCGGGGTGAGCGGGGGTCGGCCACCACGGCGTGGACTCCGCCTGGGTCCGGGCGATGGCCCCGTCGAAGCGTTCGTAGCTCTTCATCTCGGTCCTTCGCTAGTGCACGGGTTGGCGCCCGGACGGATGGCCCGGTCGGAGTGGGAATATTGTGTCACCGGCCATGACGATACCGGCGGGCCGATGTCGTGTCGATCGGGCCCGCGTGCTGCCGTCGTCGGGGTGGGGCGGCGGAGTCGTGGACCCTCGGGCGTGACGATAGATTCACGGGGTCCTCGGCTCCCTCCGGTCGGGGAAACCGACCGGGGAGAGGGGTGCAGCGAGACGATGGCCACCGGCAAGCCACTGCCCGTCCCATCCTCGGACACGGCAACCGTGGTCGTCGAGCCGCCCGGCGACGGCTCCGGCTACTGGGCCGGGGCCCCGAGCGTGGCCCTGGCCGCGGACGGCACCTACTGGCTGGCCTACCGGCTGCGCCGGCCCCTCGGCGTGGGGCGGGGGTACGCCAACGTGGTGGCCCGGTCCCGGGACGGTGAGCACTTCGAGACCGTCGTCGTCCTCGACCGTGACGACTTCACCTGTGACTCCCTGGAGCGTCCGGCGCTGGTGGCCCGACCCGACGGGACGTGGCGGCTCTACGTGAGCTGCGCCACCCCGGGCACCAAGCACTGGCGGGTGGACGCCGCTCGACGCCCCCGACCCATCGCTGTTCGTTCCGGACACGGCCAGGACCGTGCTCCCCGGCGACGAGACCGTGGGGGTGAAGGACCCGGTGGTCAAGGTGATCGACGGGGGATGGCACCTGTGGCTGTGTTGCCACCCGCTCGACCTTCCCGAGGACACCGACCGCATGACCACCCACTACGGCACCAGCGCCGACGGCCTGGCCTGGACGATGCACGGGCAGGCCCTGGCCGGCACGCCCGGAGCGTGGGACGAGCGGGGCGCCCGGGTGGCCGATGTCGTGCACGACGGGACCCGGTGGCTCGCCTACTACGACGGTCGGGCGGACAAGACGGCCAACGCCGAGGAGCTCACCGGGATGGCAGTGGGGACGTCGCCCGGGCGCCTGGTGGCCGGACCGGAGCGCTTCGGGAGCGGAAGCGACGGTTGCGGCTCGCTGCGCTACGTCTCGTCCCTGGCCCTGCCCGACGGCGGGCGCCGTCTCTACTACGAGACCAGTCGGCGCGACGGCGCCCACGACCTGCGCACCGAGTACGTGCCCCCTTCGCGGTAGACCCGCCAGGCCCGAGGTCCCACCCGGTGATCTCCTCGACGATGTCGATGTCCTCGGCGAAGTAGTCGACGAGCTGGGCCCGATCGCTCCTCGGCCAGCTCTGGCCGGTGCTGGGGCGTCCGCTGGATGAGCCACTGCAGGGGCAGGCTGGCCTTCCTCCACACCTGGGGTGGGAAGTGCCGACCGAGGGAGGCGCCCCCTCGGAAGGCGGCCCGGAGGACCCGGGCGTAACGGGTGGGGGGCACGTAGCCCCCGACATTGCGGGCCGGGACCTCGGTGACCACCCCCTCGTCCACCCCGAGGAACCGGCAGACCCCGTCGAGGGTCGCCGAGGGTGACTCCACCAGCTCCATGTAGCGGATGATGTGGACCTGGTCCCGGGGGAACAGGGTGAAGCAGGTGGAGGAGCTGGTGACCGTAGAGGCCGGTCTCGAGGTAGCGCCAGAACGGGGCCCACCCCGCCTCCCGCCGCTCGGCTCCTCGGCACAGGCGGCCACGAAGTCGTCGATGGTCTCCAGGCCGTCCGCCCACAGGTGGGCCCAGTTGGAGTAGGCGCGGTCCACCGGGTCGCGCAGGACCACGATCAGTCGGGCGTCGGGGACGGCGTCGTGGATCCGCCGGTGCGCGTCCGGGTCGGCGAGGTAGAGGGGCGTGCTCTCGCCGCGCAGGGTGCCGTCGGGCGCCGATGCGAAGAGCTCCTCGTACTGCGTCACGGTCCCAGATCCACTCGCGGCAGCTGTGGGCGTCACCGGGCCCCCCTGGTCGGGTGGAGGTCGGTCGTCACAGAGGAATTACTCGGGCTTTTGGCCGGGGACAAGGAGAGATGGGGATGGTCGGCGAGGGCGGCGTGGAGCGCGGTCGTCCCGCCTTCGGTGCGCCGATGACGAAGAACTGGGGGAGCGGCACCGTCCCGCCTCTCTACTAAGGCTACTGAGTTGTAGGAAGTATGGCCGACGGTCGAAGGGACCGTCAACGAACCGGGGCCCGGCCCCGCTCAGCGCTCGCGGTAGCCGATGCGGCAGGGCCGGGCGGCGCGAGCCACGCCGCCGATCTGACGTCGGCGCGGCTCGACACGGCTGAACCTGGGGGTCAGCTCGTAGCGGTCGAGGAGGCCCCGGGTGGCCACGCGGATGGCCGAGATGGAGAAGCGGGCGGCCGGGCAGGAGTGGACCCCGTGGCCGAAGGTGCTGACGAGCTCCTTGGTCGGGAGCGGAACCCGCGGGGACAGACGCCGACCCTCGTAGTGGTCCGGATCGAAGCGGTCGAGTCCCGGTGCGGCCGAGGTGTTGTGGGAGGAGAGCATGGTGCACAGCAGGACCCCGGGGCCCAGGCGGTAGACCCCGGCCCCGGTGTCGACCTCGATGGGGGTGAGCACCTGGCGGAGGGTGATGGAGCGCTGGGCCATGCGGATGGACTCGTTGGCGCACCGGTCGAGGAGGCCGTCGTCACCCTCACGCACCTGCTCCAGCAGGCGGGGGCGTTGCACCAGATTCACGAGGGTCCACGCCAGTGCGGCATAGAGGTTGGACTGCGAGCCCATGTGGATGACGATCACATCTCGGGCGGCGGCCACCGCCCGCTCATCATCGGGCAGGTCGCCATAGGACTCGAGGATCTGGGTCAGGAAGTCGTCGACCGGGGGGCGCCCCGAGCGCGCTCCGATGATCTCGGCGAAGATCGCTTCGATCCCGGCCATGGCCGCCCACTCCCGCCGTTTGCGGGTGGCCCAGGTCAGCGCGGCCTGCCCGGGTCGCACAAACGACTCCGAGCTGTCGAGCCGGTCGAAGAGGGGGATGAGCTGCTCCACGTAGGGCTCCGAGGCCGCCTCGCTGCCGGCCCACGACGCCAGCCCCAGGCGATGGCCCAGCCGGCGCATCTCGGCGAAGGCCTCGAACGTGCCCGACGGGCCCAGGCGGGCCAACTCGAGCTCGACGGCACGCTGCAGGTGGTCGAGGTAGTCCTCGACCCGCTGGCTGCCGAACAGCGTCTTGGGGTGGTTGCGCCGACCCAGCAGGAGCTCCACGGGGACCTTGGCCTTGATCAGCTGGTAGGTGGCGATGCCGAAGCTGGCCTGGTCCTCGGGTTGGGCGTAGAGGGAACGGACGCCGTCGGGGGAGAAGACGCAGAAGAGGTGGTGGCCGAAGGCCTCGACCACGAACGTGTCCCCGTGTGACCGCCGTTGCCGGGCGAAGTAGGCCGTGGGGTCCGAGAGCAGCCCGAGCCCGCCCCGCACCCAGGGCAGGGGTCCCCGCACGGTGGGGGCCGCCGGCTCGACCAGGGGAGCGGACGGGGGCATGCCGACGAGCCTACGGCCTGCGGTGTCGGCGGCGAGGTGGTCAAGGTGGGTGACGGCGATGCCGATGGTCAGTCAGGGCGCCGATCGGCGGCTGAGCAGGACGAGGTTGAGGCGGTACGGCGATGGCCATGGTGCACGGGCGACCGGACTGGTGGATCGAGCCGGAGCCCGAGGGCGGCATCGGGGCGACCGGTGTCGCCTCGACGCACGCCACCTTGCGCGGGGTCCGCCCCCTCGGTCCCCGATCGTGGTTCGCCTCCCGTCCGGCCATTGAGGTGTGCCTCAACTGCGGGTCCTGGATCCACCCGGGGCGGGGGGCCTGGTTCGACCCCGACAACGCCGAGGTCGTCTGTGCCGGGTGCTGGCCCGAGGTCATCACGACGAGGCACCGCCCCTGAGCGCTCGCCGGCGGTTCGAGGACCGCGGTCGTTCCCGGTTGCTCATCGTGGGCTGTGCTATCCCGTGGGCATGGACCGGGCCCGGGAGCGCGTGAGGTGAGGGAGGCCCCCCGGCTCATCGGCACCGTGGCGGCGCGGCCCATCGCCGAGGGCCTCGGCGCCGCCCTCGACGAGCTGCCGGCCGTCGTCCTCGACCCGGCCTGGTCGCAGAGCCCCGTCATCGAGGCGTGGCGGGAGGCCCAACGGGCGGTACCCCCCGTGGCCCGCCTGGTGGTGGCGGTCTGGCCCGAGGCGGTGTCGCCGTCCTCGGTGGTCACGCTCGGACCCGAGGAGTGGTCGGCGCGGCTGGAGACCTCCTTCGCCCTGTGGTTCTGCGCCCTCGCCGCGGCCTGCGACCGATGTGTCGACGGGGGCCAGGTGGTCGCCGTCACGGAGCGGCCCGAGGGCAAGGGGTCAGCCGGCTGGTCGCTCGAGTCCGCCGTGGCCGACGCCGTCGAGGTCATGGTCCGCTCCCTGGCCCTCGTGCACCGGTCCCGTCGGGTCCGGCTCCATGTCGTGTCGACGTCGGCCCGACTGGGAGGGCGGACCGAGACGCCGGTGCCCGACGTGGTCGGGGCGGTGGCGATGCTGCTCGGGGCCCAGGTTCCCGGGGTCAACACCGCGGTGATCCGGGTCGGGTCGGACCCATGACGGCGCCGGGTGACGTTCCTGTGGTGCTGGTCACGGGGGCCAGCGGGGGGGTGGGCCGGGGCATCGCCATCGCCTGCGGTTCGGCCGGTTGGTCGGTGTGGGTGGCGGCCCGCCGTCCGGTCGAGGGCCGGGCGGTGGCCGGCGAGGTCACCGCGGCCGGTGGACGCGGGACCTTCGTGGCCTGCGATGTGACCGATGGCGACTCGGTGGCTGCCGCTGTGGCCGCGGTGGTGGGGCGGGAGGGTCGTCTGGACGGGGCGGTGCACAACGCCACCAGCGGCCGATCGCCGGTTCCCGTGGTCCCCGCCGAGGTTCCCATGGACCACCTCCGGGATCACGTGGCGGTCTCGGTCCGGGGGGCCTACTGGCTGGCCCACCACGCCTATCCCCACCTGGTGGCCAGTCGGGGCAGCATGGTGCTGTTGACCTCGGAGGCGGGCTTCGGCGGCACCATGCGGCTGGCGCCCTATGCCGCCGTCAAGGCTGCGGTGCGGGGTCTGGCCCGGTCGTGGGCCCGGGAGTGGGGCCCAGACGGTGTGCGCGTCAACTGCGTGGCCCCGCTGGCCGAGTCACCGGCGGTCACCGTGGCCATGGCCGCCGACGCCACCATGGCCAAGCGGGTGCTCGGACAGCACCCCCTGGGTCGCCTGGGCGATCCCGTCGACGATGTCGGACCGGTAGTGCGGTTCCTCTTGTCCGACGAGGCCCGCTACGTGACGGGTATGACCGTGATGGTCGACGGCGGCAACGCCCCGATCACGTGAGGAGTCAGCACCGACCACCGTTCGGGGACCGCGCCGTTCGGGGACCGTCCAGTCCCCTCCGTCCGACGCCGCATCCTGTCGCTTCCACATCCTCAGGACCGCCGCCCTCGGGGTGCACCCCGGAGCGCCACGGTTCTGGATGTCGGGGATTCGCCGCCCGTAGAGGCTCAGTATGCAGAATTGCCGAGGGGATTGCAACTAATGGTTGCAAATTCACCTCTGCCTGCAGTTCCTCCGCTGGTGACCACTACGATCGACTCGGCGAATCCTGGGCAGAGGGTGGGTCGATGACGAACACAGACGAGGGTCATCTGACGGCCCGGGCCCGGGCCCGGGCGTGGCGATGACGGCCCCCACCCGGCGGCCCCACCAGACCCGCGAGGAGCTCCGTCAGCTCCTCCTCGACTCCGGCCGGGCCATCCTCCAGGAGGAGGGACTGGGCAACGGTGCCGAGTCGCTCACATTCAAGCGGGTGTTCGACCGGGTGGAGCGGGAGCGCGGGGTCCGTCTGACCAACGCCTCGGTCATCAAGCGGGTCTGGGTCAACCAGGCCGACTTCCAGGCCGACGTCCTGGCCTTGATCGCCGCCGACGACAGCAGGTCCGAGATCGAGTACACGGCGACCGCGGTGGCGTCCTTCCTCGACGAGATCGATCTGTCCTCGGCCGAGTCCCGCTGGCGGAGCGTCTCCGAGCTGTGTCGGGTGGCCGGGGCCGCCAACGTGGAGGCGCTGGAGCAGTCACCCAACTGGACGACCTGGATCGGGGTGTGGGCCCTGGCCACGGCGGGCGATCCCTACGTCTACCGGGAGCGGATCGAAGCCGCACTGGTGGCCGGCTACGAGCACTTCACCGAGCAGTTCGTGGAGCTCTATGCCGGCGTCGCCCGTCGGTTGGGGTTCCGGCTGCGGGAGGGTCTCACCCTCCGGCAGTTCGCCATCGCCGCCGAGTCGTTGGCCGAGGGTTGCGCCCTGCGCAAGCGGGTGGACCGGTCCGATATGGGCGGCATCGTCCGGGCCACCGGCCCCGAGGGCGCCACCAGGGAGTGGACGCTGTTCGCCGTGGGCCTCGAGGCGCTGGCCCTGCAGTTCTTCGAACTCGACCCCGGCTGGGCCCACGGTGCCGGGTGACGCGAGACCCCGGCACCGGCCATGACGAATTTACGATCTTCATATGGGGAGTTGATGGTGTCCTTACCCCCTTCGCCTCCAATGGTGTCGTGAGGTTGGCCGCCAACGGGGCGGTTGGACCTCGGAACGACGCAGAAGCGGAAGGTGGAAGCAGATGAGCGAGTACTGGGACCCGACGATGCCGGTGGATCCCGCTGCGCCGACCGGCGCAGCCGACGCCGTGTCTCCGACGGAGCCGTCGGCCCCGATGCCGGGGACCGAGAGCGACCCCCGTTACGGGAGGGCCATCCCCCTTCCGCCGGTGGCCGGGGCTGCCGTCCCCGCCCCCCCCGGATCGACGGATCCCCTCGGTGTCTACCCCCCGACGGGGGAGCAGCCGACGCTGACATCGGGCGTGCCGACCCCGCCGGCCGGTGTGTGGGGTCCCCCTCCCCAGCAGCCCTGGGGTCCCGGGGTGGCCGGGGGCGCCCCCCCGTATCTCGGATGGCCGCCGGCGGCGGCTCCGGCACCACCCGCCCCGTCCAAGAAGCGGAGCGGTCTCGCCGCCTCGCTGGCTGCCGTGGTCGTCGTCGTGGCCGTGGTGGCCGGCGTGGGTCTGGGCCACGCCGTGTGGCCGACCACCTCGACGACCTCGTCGGCGGCCAGTCCGGCGGCCGGGTCCGCCGGTAGCGCCGGAAGCGGATCCTCACCGTTCGGCTCAGGCTCGTCGGGAAGCGGCTCCTACCCGTTCGGCTCGGGCTCGTCGGGCAGCGGGTCCTCGCCGTCCGGCTCGGGCTCGTCGGGTTCATCGGGCAGCACCTCCACCGGTGCGGGAGCGCCGTCGGACATCTCCGCCATCGCCGCCAAGGTGTCGCCGGGCCTGGTGGACATCAACACCAACCTCAGCTACCAGAACGAGCAGGCCGCCGGCACCGGCATGGTCCTGACCTCGACCGGTGAGGTCCTCACCAACAACCACGTGATCGACGGGGCGACCAGCATCAGCGTCACCGACGTGGGGAACGGCAAGACGTACTCGGCCAGTGTGGTCGGCTACGACCGGACCGGGGACATCGCCGTCATCAAGTTGTCCGGGGCCAGTGGCCTCCAGACCGTGACCACCGCCAGTGGCGCGGCCTCGGTGGGACAGGCCGTCGTCGGCGTCGGGAATGCGGGCGGCACGGGCGGCACGCCGAGCGCGGCCGGGGGCTCGATCACCGCCCTCGACCAGTCCATCACGGCGAGTGACGACGGCGGGGGCAACGCCGAGAACCTGACCGGCCTCATCGAGGTGAACGCCGGCATCCAGCCGGGGGATTCGGGTGGCTCGCTGGTCGACGCCCAGGGACAGGTCCTGGGCATGGACACCGCAGCCTCGACGGCCTCCGGCTTCCAGGACGCCGCCACCCAGGCCTACGCCATCCCGATCGGGACGGCCCTCTCGGTGGCCAAGAAGATCGATGCCGGCCAGGCCTCGTCGACCATCCACATCGGACCGACGGCCTTCCTCGGAGTCGGCCTCGGGTCCTCGTCGAGCAGCTCAGGCAGCTCAGGCAGCTTCGGGAGCTCGGGAAGCTTCGGAGGATCGGGCAGCAGCAACTCCTCGGGTGCCGTGGTGTCCGAAGTGCTGTCGGGCTCGGTGGCCGGACAGGCCGGTGTGGTCGTCGGTGACACCATCACCAGCTTCAACGGGACGAGCGTGTCCTCGGCCAACGACCTCAGCAACCTGATGGAGCCCGAGCACCCCGGGGACACCGTGCAACTCCAGTGGACCGACCAGTCGGGTCAGACCCACAACGCGTCGGTGAAGCTGGCTTCAGGTCCGCCGGCCTGATCGCACCGGGCAATCGGCCGGTGGTGCCGGGTTCAGGACGGGTTCCGTCCGACCCGCTCGGCGCCACCGAGCCGGGCCCGGAGGGCCAGGCGGTCCGGCTTGCCCAGCACCGTGACCGGTAGGTCGTCGACGAACTCGAGGTACTCGGGCACCTTGTAGGTGGCCAGTTCCGAGGCGCAGTGGCGCAACAGGGTGTCGACGGTGACCGGCTCGGACACCACCACCATGGCCCCGACCCGCTCCCCGAGGTCGGGATCGGGCACGCCGACCGCCCCGGCATCCACCACACTGGGATGGGAGCGGAGTACCTCTTCGACCTCGATGGGGCCGAACTTCTCCCCACCCCGGTTGATGGTGTCGGAGAGGCGCCCGACGAGATAGAGGTAGCCCTGGTCGTCCTGCCGCCCGGTATCGCCGGTGTGGAGCCACTCGGTGGTGGTGTTCTGGTCGGCCCGCACCACGAACTCGCCCACCGCACCCGGCTCCACCTCACGGTCCGTGCCGGGCTCGACGATCTTGAGGTGCACGCCGGCCAGGGGGCGCCCGACCGAATCGAACCGGTCGCCCCGTCGGTGGTCCTCGGGGGTCAGGGCGGCGTAGGCGCCGAGGGTCTCGGTCTGGCCGAAGGTGTTGGAGAAGTCGACCCCGGGAAAGGTGGCCACGGCCCGGCGCACGAGGTCCACCGGTGCGGCGGCGGCCCCGTAGCTGAGCGAGCGCAGTGAAGAGACGTCGGTATCGGCAAACGTCGGGTGGTCGAGGATGCGACGGAGCATGGTGGGCACCACGAAGGTCTGGGTCACCCGGTGCCGCTCGACCAGCGACAGCCACAGGCCGGGGTCGAACTTCGGCAGCAGGACCATCTGCTTGCCCTGGTGGAGCGAGACGAAGAGCCCGAGGGTCCCGGCGATGTGGAAGATGGGGGCCGACATCATGTCGACCACCTGGGGCACCTCGGGGTCGATGGGCTTGGCGTAGAAGGCCAGTCGGTCGGCGACGACCCCGTGGCTGATGGGGATGGGCTTGGGCAGCCCGGTGGTGCCGCTGGTGAACAGCACGAGTGCGGTGTCGGTGCCGCTGCCCACGCTGGCCGGCCCGCTGGTCTCGTCCACCTCGGCCCCGAACACGTGCTCTTCGACGAGGACCGGTCCGTCGAGAACCGACCCCAGACCCTCGGCGTAGCGATCGCCGGCCACGCCGATCCGGGTGCCGGTCAACTCGGCCAGCTGGCCCAGCTCGCCGGGGGTCAGGTAGGCGTTCATCTGCGCGGTGGCCGCGCCCAGGCGGGCCGCCCCGAAGATGGTCGCCACCGAGAGGACGCTGCCCAGGTTGACCAGGGCCACGCGGTCCCCTGATCCCACGCCGGCGGCGGTGAGGGCCACCTCCACCTGTCGGATGCGGTGCTCCAGCTGACGGTAGCTGACGGACTCGTCGTCCACCACCAGGGCCACACGGTCCGGGACGGCGAGCAACGGGGCGTCGGTGGCGTGGCCGACGTTCATGGACGACGGAATGAGGAGGTGGCGGCGCGGGTCACGATGGCGACATGGTAGGCGCGGGGCCGAACGGCGACAGGGTAGGCGCGGAGCGAACCGCGACAGGGAGGCGCAGGGCCCACGGTCAGCCCGTGGGCAGGGGGCCGAAGGGTTTGACGGTGACCCAGCACGTGCCCTGGGGCTTGCCCTGGGACGTCAACTGGCACGCCGAGCTCGGGGGGACGTTGTTACGCAGCTGCACGATCTTGTACAGGGTCGGGCCGTAGCGCTTGTTCGGCCCGAAGCTCAGAATGGGCGTGTAGGTCCCCGGGAAGTTCTTGATTCTGGATAGGGCGGTGACGAACGTACGCCGGTTGAGGTCCTTGCCGGCCGCCTTGGCGGCCGTGGCGAACAACGTGATGACCTGGCACCAGCTGACCACGGGTCCCTGTTGCTCGAGGTAGTCGTTGGTATTGCCCGGGGGGATCTGGGGATAGGCGGTGTGCCACGGGATCCAGCACGCCTTGACCCCGGGGTCGTAGCCGAGCGGCCCGGTGTAGTTGGAGGGCGTGGTGCCGCCGCCCAGGGTCTCGACGGTGAGCCCCTCCTGGCCGTCGAGCGCCTTCTCGTAGGGGATGGGCATGAGGCCCAGGGCCGACTCGATACTCGATTCGTAGTCGCTCAGCAGCAGCCTGGGGAAGTAGCTCTGGCTGGTCTCGGCCTCGAGCACCGGATAGAAGACGTTGAACGGGATCAGCGGGATGACCGAGGTCACCCCGGCGCTCCGCAGCTGTTGCACGACCAATGGGGCCTGGGCGTCGGTGGTGGCGGTGTCCGTCGGGTCCGAGGCGATGGTCTTGACCACCGGGGTGATACCGGCCCGGCTCAGGTCGGGGAGGAGGTAGTTCTTGAGCGCCAGTTGGTCCGAGGCCCGGTCGCCGACGATCACGCCCACCTTCTTCCCGGCGAGGAGGTCGGCGCTCAGGCCCCAGTTGACCACCGCCTGGAGGATGACCGCCTGGTCCGGCCCGGTCCACCACAGATAGGGCGAGCCCTCCGTGGTCCAGTTGGTCACCGTCGTCCACTGCCCGATGAAGGGGGTATGACCCTCCTGGGTGATGCACAGTTGGTTGTCACCCGACCAGGCCCCGATGCCGTCGAGGACGGCGAAGGCCGCCGGGGTGCCCTCGGTCCAGGTCTTACACAGGGCCCGCATGGCCGACTCGTTGGTGGGGTCGTAGGTGACGATGGTCGGGCTGATCTTGCGGCCGTTGATGCCCCCGGCCTGGTTGATGCGGCCGACGTAGAAGTCGATGGCCTTGGTCTGCTCCCCGTACTCGGCGTCCTGGGCGAACCCCTCCTGGCCGGCCAGGGAGTTGAGGGACACCACCGGGAACACCACGTTGATGGTCTTGGTCGTGACCCCACGGGACGAGGTGCTGGCCTTGCTCACCGGCAACGGGCTGGCGGAGGCGACGCCGACAGGAACGGCCGCCGCGGCCCCCGACCCCACTACGAGGGCCACCACCACGACCAGCGCCCGCATCGGGCCCGAGCACCGCACGCCGCCGCCGGCCCGCCGATAACGGCTGTCGTCGTCATGCCGCCGGAACCGTGACCTCATGCACCCCTCCTCGACGCGAAGCGGATTGCCCCCCCGGGGCCGCAGTGAGACCCTACTGATCCGGTCCGTCTCCAACAACCGCGGTCTCGCCGTGGACCGCCACCTGGTGGGAGCGGCCACGGTGGTCGATGGCGCCCCCACCGCCCGCCATCCGTCGGTTCACGGGTCGGTGCTCAGGGGAGGGTGAGGGCCGGGACCACATCGGCCATGAATCGACGCAGCGTGTCGTCAGAGGGAACGTCCCGGAGCCACAGGATGAGGCCGCGGCAGCCGGCGTCCACGAAGGCCTGGGTCTTCTCGACCACCTGATCCACCGTGCCCACCAGGTTGTCGGCCAGGTACTGATCCGTCGGGGTGCCGCCCCACAGGCCACCTCCGCCCTCGGACTCGCACCACGCACGGCACTCGGCGTCGGTGTCGAACAGTCGGCAGTCGGGGCCGTGCGTCCGGCGGATGGCCTCGAAGGGCCGCCCGATCTCGCCGCAGTACTCCTCCAGCAGTCGGGACTTGCGCTGGAAGGCCTCCAGGCTCACCTGCCAGTTGGTCATGTCGGCGCGGCGGGCGGCGATCCGGAGGTTGATCTGCTCGCCGCCCCCGCCGACCAGCACGGCCGGCAGCTGCTGGATGGGCTTGGGATCGCAGTAGGCCCCGTCGAAGTGGAGGTGGTCCCCCTCGAAGGTCACCGTCTCCTCGGTCCACATGCGCCTCACCACTTCGAGGGTCTCGTCGAGGACGGCCAGCCTCTGGCGGTCGGACAGGTACTCGTAGCCGTAGGAGTGGTACTCCTCGTGGAACCAACCTGCCCCCATGCCGAGGATGAGCCGGCCCCCGGAGTAGACGTCGATGCAGGCGGCCTCTTTGGCCAGCAGTCCGGCGTTGCGGTAGGAGGCGCAGCTCACCAGCTGGCCCAGTCGCACCCTCGAGGTCCGCTGGGACAGGGCGGCCAGCATGGTGAAGGCCTCGAAGACATGGGTCGGCCGACGCAGGGGGACCGTCTCCACGTGGTCGTAGACCCACAGGTGGTCGTAGCCCAGGGACTCGGCCAACTCGGCCAGCGCCACCGAGCGGGCCCACGCGTCGGGGCCCTCCCATCCGGTGTACTCCAGCTTCCATCCCTGGGGGACGAAGACACCCACCTCGAGGCCACCGGTCACCCCGCCGTCGCTCACTGGGCGAACTCCCACCACTGCACCTCGCACATCATGGGCAGAAGGTACCGGACGTACAACGAATGGATCTTCACGACACCCTGGTCGTCGGTGTGCAGGTCGATCAGGTCGACCCGGTCGTCACGGGACCGGAAGGCCTGGGCCCGGTCCTGGACGCCTTCCAACTCGGCGAGGGTCCCGACCGAGAACCCGAAGTGGTCCATCCGGGGACAGCGCATGGGATCGTCCTCGGCGATAAGGAAGATGAACTGGTCCCAGTGCACACACGACAGGATCAGGCGTCGCCGGTCCTCGGTCATCACCGCGATCTCCTCGAAGCCGAAGACCTCGCCCCAGAACCGGCAGATCTCGTCGCGGTGGTCGTCGTCCAGGAGGTCGGCGGGCATGCTCATGGCCACATGGTTGAAGCGGGGCACGCCGCTCGGGTAGTAGGGATGGGTCATCAGCCGACCTCGGTCCCGTGCCCACCCGGGCCCGTGAGGTGGGGGACGACCATCACCTTGCCGGCCAGTCGGCCCTCGGCCAGCCCGCTGAGCGCCTCCGAGAGCCGGTCGAGGGGCACGTCCTCGGCCTCGATGAGCCGATCGGTGGGGAAGCTCTCCGAGGCCAGGAGCTCGAGGGCCCGGTCGAAGCCGTCCAGGTCGTAGACGAACGAGCCGACGACATGGAGCTCGTTGAGGACGAAGCGGTTGGGATCGAACGCGGGGTGCTCGAGACCCGCACCCACGAGGACGAGGGTCCCGCCCCGGCCGAGCTGGTGGAACCCGGCCTCAATGGCCGCCTTCTTGCCCGAGCACTCCAACACCACATGGGTGGCGCGGTCGGTGATCCGCTCGGGCTCCCACGCAGGAAACGTCTCGAGGTCGGTGGGGTCGAGCACCTCGTCCGCCCCGAGCTCGCGGGCCAGCTGCTTGCGGCGGGCCCCGGGCTCCACGGCGATGATGGGTCCGATGCCCCGGGCCACCAGGGCGGCGATTGAGAGCGCGCCGATGGGTCCGGCTCCGATGACCATGACCCGGTCGCCCGGCGCCGCGCCGGAGCGGGTGATGCCGTGCAGGGCCACGGCCAAGGGCTCGGCCAGCGCCGCCTGCCGCGGTGTGAGCCCGGCCGGCAGTCGCAGCAGGGATGCCTCCCGCACCAGGACGTAGCGGGCGAAGGCTCCGTCATGCCCGTCGACGATGGGCCCCTGGCGGTTCTCACACTGCGAGGGCTTGCCCTCGAGGCAGCGACGGCAGTAGCCGCACTTGGGTGATGTGCCTCCCACCACCATCTCGCCGAGCTCCCAGCCGGTCACGTCGTCGCCCAGGGCCACGATGGTCCCAGTGAACTCGTGGCCGGCCACCAGTCCCTTCTCACCCCAGCCGTCGAGCAGCATGTGGACGTCGGACCCACAGATGCCGCAGTGGTCCACCTCCACCAGCACTTCGTCGGACCGGGGTCGGGGCACCGGACGCTGCTCCACCACCACCTGGCCCGGCCGCTGCAGCACGGCCGCCGGCATCGTCTGTGGAAGCTCGGACATGGCACCACCCCCCCGGATGGACCGCCTCGGGAAGGGCCCGGGACGGTAGGAACTCTGGTTCGGGCGACACTCTAGGCCAGGCGTCCCGACGGGGCCCCGGCCCGGGCCGTCTCGCACCGGCCTTCGACACTAAAGCGCGTCCCACGACGTGACGATGATCTCGGCATGGCACCGGACCTTCGCTTCGATACCGACGATCCCGAATTCCAACGGGGATTCGAGATCGGCGTCCTGTGGGAGCGTCTCGTCACCGACGGGGCGTGCCACATGGCCGTCTCCGCGTCCAACGCCGAGATGGTCATCCGGGTGGCACAGGCCTTCGGCTGCGAGTTCTCCGGCCGTGAGATCGAGGACGATCAGATCTCCGTCGAGCTGCACCAGGTCAGCGGCTGACCTTCCCGGCACCGACGGTCGGGGTTCAGGCGCTGGACCGGCCCGACGGGGCCGGTCATGATCAGGCCATGGGCACGGAGTCGACGACCCACGGCCATGCCGGACGGCACCCCCGGACCCCCGGCGGGGTGGCTCAGGTCATGGGAATGATCGATGCCCTGGCCGTGCCCGGGGCCCTCAACCTCTACGACGAGGCCGCCTCGGTGGCCTGGGGGGATCCTCCGGGCGCGGCCACCCGACGACGCCACGCGTTGCGCGACTACCTCGTCGGGCACTGGTCCGCCCCCCTGGTCCTCGTGGGCGAGGCACCGGGCCGCCACGGCGCCCGCTGGACCGGCGTGCCGTTCACGTCACCTCACCTGCTCACCGGATCGGGTCCGAAGGAGGTCTCCGCCGCCGTCGTGCAACGGACGCTGGCGGAGCTCGGGAGAGGCTCGGACGTGCTGCTGTGGAACGCCTCGGTGCTGTTTCCCCCGGACAACCGCGACCCCCGACCCGCCGAGGTCGACGCCTGCGCCGCGGTGCTCGAGCGCGTCTGCCGCGGACGCACGGTGGTGGCGGTGGGCCGCCACGCGGAGCGGGCCACCGGCGCTCCCTACCTGCGCCATCCCTCCCATGGCGGCGCCGGCCGGTTCGCCGAGGGACTGCGCCTGGTGCTCGACCGACCGGCGGTCGGCTGAAGGGGTCCGTGCCCGGCCGCGCATCGACAACCGCTCCGAGTGATCGGGGTCGATGCGCTACCGTCGGATCCATGGTGGCACGGTGATCGAGCAGGTGGTCGAACGTTGGCATGCGCACCTGCGGGGGGAGCTGCCCGGTGGGCTCGACACGCTGCTCGACGACGATGTGGTCTTCTACTCGCCCATCGTCTTCACGCCCCAGCGGGGCAAGGCGGTCACCACCCTCTACCTCGAGGCGGCGACCCAGACCTTCCCCGGTGACCACGGCGCCCCACCGGCGCCGAGCGGCACGCCCACCCCGGGGGGCTTCCGCTACACCAAGTCCGTCCTCGCCGGGGACACCGCGGTGCTCGAGTTCGAGACCACCATGGAGGGCAAGTACGTCAACGGCGTCGACATCATCCGCTGCAACGGCGAGGGCCGGATCATCGAATTCCGGGTGATGATCCGGCCCCTGCAGGCCGTCGAGCTCGTCCACCGTCACATGGGGGCGATGCTGGAGCGGATGGGCCCGACGGACTGAACGCGGACGCCGTCGCTCGGGTGGGTGGGTCGGTCAGTAGCCGCCGCTGCAGCCGTGCTGGTCCGGTGCGGCGTTCGGATTGCCCCAGTACCGGGTGGCGAAGGCCACGGCCACCCGGATCTGCTGTTCGGCCGAGGCCTGTGCGGCATCGGCCGGGTAGCCGAACGTATTGAAGGTGCTCCAGTTGGCGTGGCTGAAGCCCAGCCCGCCACTGTAGACCGGGCCGTCGACGTTCCAGAGGCCGCCCTCCTCGCACATGTTGACCCGGAACCACGCCTGACGCTGGAAGTCGGTGACGCCGTCGGCCCCCACGTCCAGCGCCAGCGCCAGCGGGCTGTACACGCTGCTCCCGGCCAGCGACCCGTAGAAGCCGGAGTTGCCGTAGCTGAAGATCCCGCCGTCCGAGGCCACGGTGATGTAGCCGCCCTCGGACGAGGAGATCCCGATCATGGGCTTGTTGAGGTGCTGGCCCCCGGTCGAGCCGAGGAAGGGGGCACCACCGAGGTCGAAGATGCCGCCGTCGCTGGCCACCAGGCGATAGCCGGTGCCGAGCGCGCTGATGCCCACGATCGGCTGGGCCGAGGACGCGCCGCCCTCGTAGGTGGCGTCACCGAAGGCGAAGACCGAACCGTTGGCCGCCGCCTCCCAGTAGCCCCGACCGTCGGGACTCGACGCCATGCCGACGATGGCACTGGTGGGGGAGAGATTGACGGCGGAGCCGTGGAACGACGCGTCGCCGAAGGCGAACACTCCGCCGTCCGCGCCGACCAGCCAGTAGCCCCGGCCGTCCGCGGTGGGGGCGATGGCCACGATGGGCTTGTTCAGGTGGATGCCGCCGGTGGAGCCGTAGAAGGAGGCGTCGCCGAAGGCGAACACCCCGCCGTCCGATGCCACTTCCCAGTAGCCGCCGCCGTCCGGCGTGGCGGCGATGCCCACGATGGGGGCGTTGAGGTGCTGGCCCCCGGTGGAGCCGTAGAAGCCCACCGGTCCGAAGGAGAAGACGCCCCCGTCGGCACCGACCAGCCAGTAGCCGGCTCCGTCGGGTGCCGCTGCCGCGCCCACGATGGGTGCGTTGAGTTGCATCCCCGCCCCGGTGGTCAGTCCGGCCCCGGCACTGCCGGACAGGGAGAAGGCGCCACCGGTGAGGGCCAGTGCGGCCAGGACCACCCCGGCCGCTGCGGCCGCCCGTCGGCGCCGCCGTGGGCCCTGGGGGGTGGCGGGGGGTTGGGTCGTGGATCGTGTTCGGGTACGGGTACTTCGAAAGAAGGCAGGGGAATGCATAACGGGTGACCTTTCCTCGGTCGGTCAGGGCAACGTCGACGGTCGACGTCGTTCTGGCTCTCTTTTGGTTGGGTGGACCCCACGTCTGTGCATTCAACGCCCCAGCCGGGCACCGGGAAGGGTGGTACGGCCTGGCTATAAGAGCCGGGTGTGCTCGCGGGTTGTTCGTGTCCGAGATGTCTGTGTCGTGTGTCGGGAGCTCCTGATGGATGGTTCGCCGATGGGCACGCTGGCGCCGTGCGAACGGGGGGCTTCCCACTGCCCAGGTGGGAGGCGGGCGACAAGGTGCGCCCGCGATCTGACTGCGGCAATGTACCGGCCACGGCTACCGACCGGTAATCGCCAGGCCCTTCTGGGCCACCCCGTCAACCGCTCCGGAAGGTCGCGGACCCCCTGTGAACTGGGATGTCGCTCAGAAGGGCCGGCCCACCCCGACGAAAAGGAATCTCACGGAGAGTGGTGATTTCGGCCTCCGGAGCGGGCCGGGGAGGCCCGGAGCCACAGGGACCGGCCGGTTCAGCTGGCCTGGCTGACCGAGCTCATGTTGAAGTCGGGCACCCGTACGGCGGGCATCCGGGTGCGGTTGAAGTACTCGCCGAACTCCCGGCCGAGGGCCCGCACGCTGGCCCCCACCTCGCTGACCCGGGCCAGGAGGTCGACCGGGCTCTCGTTGAAGCGGAAGTTGTTGGCCGCTCCGACCACCTTCCCGTCCTCCACCACGTAGACGCCGTCCCGGGTGAGGCCGGTGAGCAGCATGGTGGCCGGGTCGACCTCCCGGATGTACCAGAGGCAGGTGAGCAGGAGGCCACGCTCGGTCCGGGACACCAGGTCCTCCAACGACCCGACGGCCCCGTCGACCTCCAGGGTGAGGTTGCCGATGAATCCCGCCGGGGTGGTCCCCGATCTCGCTGCCCCGGCCCGGTGGTAGCGGAGGCGCTCCAGGCTCCCGCCGGCGATCCAGTCAGTGCGGTCCAGTCGGAGGCCGTTGTCGAAGACCGAGGTGTCGGCGGTGGACGACGTGGTGGTGAGGAACGGCGAGCACTCGAGACCGGGCTCGGCGGGATCGCTGCGGAGGTCGAAGGGTCGTGGCGAGAGCGGCTGGCCCACCCGGGTCCCGCCCCCGGGCAGGGAGAAGACCGTCCTCCCGTCCTCGGCGTTCCGACCGCTGAGCTCGTAGGCCAGGGACACCATGAGGTCGCTGACCGCCGAGGGGGGCAGGATCACCTCGTAGCGCCCGGCGGGCTGTTCGAGCCGCCGGGCCGCCCACGCCAGCCGCTGCTCCAGTCCGGCGTGCAGTGCCTCGACCGAGACGTCGGCGAAGTCGGTGGTGCCGGCCCCGGCCCAGGTGGAGTCGGTGCCGTCGGCACTCCGGGCCACCAGGTGCAGGGCCCCCTGGGGGAGGGCGTGGGCCAGTCGCAGGCCGGTGGACGTCCCCAGGTACTCGGTCGTCTGGCGGTGCTCGGCGAAGCCGGCCAGTACATGGCCGGCCTGCCGGGCGTGGGCGAACGCGTGCGACAGGTCGGTGAGGACGTCCGACAGCACCGAGAGCTCGGTGGTGGCCGGTGGGGTGTCGAAGCGGTGACCGGACGCTGCGCACACGTCGGCATCCCCCGGGAGGAGCAGGGCGAAGGCGTCGTCGGCCGGTGGGGACTCCGACGCGTCCCGCTCGGCGGCACCCACCAGTTCGGCCACGTCCACGTCCCCGCCCCGCCGGGCCACCCCGGCGGCCATGCCCCCGTCGACCTGGCGCAGGCTGATCACCGTCACGCGGCGGTCGCGGCGCCTGCCGTTGGTGGTGGTGGTGCTGTTGGCGTACCGGACCTCGACCTCGCTGGTCTCCTCCACGATCACCACGCAGTGGTCGCTCCCGGGCCCGGCTGCGGCCAGGGCCCGCTCCACCACCTCCTGGGGTGGGGCCAGCCCGTCCGCCGCCGTCGACCCGCTGGCCCCGCTGTCCACCGGACCGGGACTCACCGGCCCGACTCCTCGCGCGCGTTGAGGACCCGGACGCCACGCACCAGCACCGAGGGGCAGCCGTGGGAGACCGGTGCCACCTGCCCGGGCTGTCCCTTGCCGCAGTTGAACGCCCCCCCGAGCAGGTAGGTCGACCGTCCGCCCACCGCCTCCATCGAACCCCAGAACTCGGTGGTCGTGGCCTGGTAGGCGACGTCCCGCACCTGGCCCACCAGACGGCCTCCCTCGATGCGGAAGAAGCGCTGACCGGTGAACTGGAAGTTGTACCGCTGCATGTCGATGGACCAGCTCTTGTCGCCCACGATGTAGAGGCCGCGGTCGACGCCGGCGATCAGCGCCTCGGTGGTCGGGCCCTCGCCGTCCGCGGGCTGGAGAGAGACGTTGGCCATCCGCTGGATGGGCACATGGAGCGGGGAGTCGGCGAAGGCACAGCCGTTGGACGACCCGAGGCCGCTGATGGCGGCGATGGACCGGTCCAGCTGATAGCCGGCCAGGATCCCGTTCTTCACCAGGTCGAACGACCGGCCCGGCACCCCCTCGTCGTCGATGGCCACCGTGGCCAGTCCGTGCGGGGTGGTGCGGTCCCCGGTGACGTGCATGACCTCGGATCCGTAGCGCAGCGACCCGAGCTGGTCGAAGGTGGCGAACGAGGTCCCGGCATAGGCCGCCTCGTAGCCCATGGCCCGGTCCAGCTCGGTGGCGTGGCCGATGGACTCGTGGATGGTCAGCCAGAGATTGGTGGGGTCGACGACGAGATCGTAGAGACCGGCCACGATCGACGGGGCCCGGACCTTCTCGGCCAGCAGTCCGGGGATGGCGGCCAGTTCACCGTCCCAGTCCCAGCCGTCACCGTGCAGGTACTCCCAGCCCCGACCGACCGGCGGGGCCAGCGTGCGCATGGTCTCGAATCCACCGTCGGGATCCACGGCGAAGGCCTCGACGGTGGGATGGACCCGCACCCGGCGTTGGGTGGCCTCGGTGCCCCGGAGGTCGGCGTAGTACTTGTCCTCGGTCACAGCCAGCACGTCGGCGGTGACGTGATCGACCGATCCCGATGCCAGCAACTGATCGCTCCACGCCGCCAGGAGACCGACCTTCTCGGCCAGGGGGACGTCCACTGGATCGACGGTGTACCGGGACGACCAGGTCACCTCCCCGTGACCCGGCTCGTCGGCCAGCTCCACGCGGTCCCCGCCGGCCCCGGCGATGGTGCGCGCCACCTCGACCGCCTCGTCGACCAGTGCCGCAGCCTGCGCGCTTCCGGTGGCCACCGAGGCGGCGAACCCCATGGCTCCGTCCACGACCACCCGGACACCCATCCCGAGCTCGATGTCGTCGGCCGCGCCCTCGAGCCGGCTGTCCCGCAGACGGACTTGCTGGGACCGGATGTGCTCCACCCGGAGTTCGGCGTCGGAGCACCCGAGGGCCCGGGCCCGGGACAGGGCAGCATCGCCGGCCGCCGTGAGCGTGGTGGCGTCGAGCGGACCGGAGGAGGGAGCCACGTAGAGCACGTTAGACGCGGCGTCCGGTGCCGGACCCACCGTGGCGTCGTACCGTGGCCGTGCGCCGAGTCGGAGGGTTGACCCATGTCCCACGTGCAGATCCAGTTCACCATCGACGACCCCGATCGGGCGGACGGCATCGTCGAGCAGCTCCTCGAGGACCGGTTGGTGGCCTGCGGCCAGCGCCTCGGGCCGGTGGTCAGCCGCTACTGGTGGGAGGGCGCCCTGGCGGGGGCCGAGGAGTGGCTGGTGCTGGTGAAGACGCGGGGCGATCTGGCCGCGACGGTGACCGAGGCCATCATGGCCGCCCACCCCTACGACACCCCCGAGGTGGTCGTGGTGGGCGTCGCCGCCGGCAGCGTCCGGTACCTGTCCTGGATCGACGGCGTGACGGCGGCGGCCGGTACCATCGGGCAGGCCGAGGAGACGGAGGAGCGATGAGCACGGACCAGGGACCGCGTATCTGCCTGATCGGGGCGGGGGGCATGTCGTTCGGACCGGTGATGGTGCTCGATGCCGTGAACACGCGTCGGACCCGTGGAGCCACCATGGTGCTCCACGACGTCAGCCCCGAGCGGCTCGACGTGGCGGTGCGCTTCGCCAACCGGATCAACGATCGCCGGGGTGGCCCCATCACCATCGAGGCCTCCACCGACCCGGCCGAGGCCATGGCCGGGGCCGACTTCTGCCTCACCAGCGCCGAGGTGGGGAGGTGGCCCCACTGGATCGAGGACTACGAGATCCCCCGGCAGTACGGGGCCACGCAGATCACCGGTGAGAACGGCGGACCGGGAGGGGTGTTCCACTCGCTCCGGTCCATCCGGACCATGCTGGGCATCTGTGCGGACATCGAGCGCCACTGCCCCGATGCCTTCCTGATCAACCTGACCAACCCGCTCAGTCGCGTGGCCCTGGCCATCAACACGGCCACGTCGGTGAGGAACGTGAGCATGTGCCACGAGTTCGCCGGCGGTCTGGCCCGCATCGCCGGCCTCCTCCGCATCCCCAAGTCCAAGATCGAGGCCAAGGCGTCGGGCATCAACCACTTCACCTTCTTCACGGAGATCCGCCGGTCCGACACCGGCGAGGATCTCTATCCCCGCCTCCGGCGTCTCTGGCGGCGGCGCTACTTCGACTACCCCGGGCCGGTCACCGCCACCGCCCGGCAGCTGTCCAAGGTCCCCCTGGTCAAGGTGGCCGTGGAGCAGATGTACGGGCCACTGGTCGCCCACATGTTCCGGGAGTACGGCCTGCTGCCGTGCTCGGTGGACAGTCACATCGGCGAGTACGTGCCCTTCGCCGAGGAGGTGGCCGGATGGCATCCGGTCCCGGTCTACTTCCACCAGGGGGTCGGCCATCAGATGGAGCGCCTGATCACCCGGTACGGCAACGGCGACTCCCGCGTACCCATGCACCGCGCCGGCCGGTCGGCCGAGGAGGTCTTCCCCATCATCGGAGCCATGTGGACCGACCACCACCGCCCGCTCAACGCCGTCAACGTCCCCAATCGGGGCTACGTGCCCAACCTTCCGGAGGGGGCCATCGTCGAAGTCCCGGCCACCGTCGACGGTGAGGGGGTGGCCCCGACGGCCATGCCCCCGATCCTCGAGCCGCTGGCCGCGTTCATGCGGACCCAGATCGAACTGCAGCAACTGGTGGTCGAGGCGGCGGTCACCGGCGACCCCGCGCCGGCCTTCGAGGCGCTGCGGCGCGATCCGCTGTCCCCGTCCGACGAGGCGTCGTGCCGCAGGATCTTCGACGAGCTCCGGTCGGTGCAGGCCGAGGCCCTGCCGTTCTGATCCGGCCCGGGCCGGATCAGCCGTCCGGCCGCGTCAGGCGCTGGGCTCTTTGGCCAGCTTCTCCTCGTTGTGCTTCTCGAAGGCCGTGGTCACCGCGGTGGTGGCCGCCCCGATGAACTCCGGCCGGTTGGCCGCCGCCCAGTCCCGACTGGCCGTCAGCGTGGCCGACGTCCCCTGGAACTGGGGGGCCACGTAGCGGGCGATGAGCTCGTAGGAGTGGCGGGTGGCCGCGGTATCGGCCCACTCATGGCCCATCAGCAGGAAGGTGCCGAAGCCCTTGGACTGCTGGCGTAGGCGCTCCACCTGGTTGATGGCGTCCTCCACCGTCCCGATCACGGCGAAGCCCGAGGCGTTGAGGGCGTCGACCAGGGTCTCGTGGTTGGTGGTGTCGGGGGCCAGGGGGAGGGCGGCCACCCGCTGGAAGTAGTCGACCCACTGGTCGAGACCGAACGCCACGTCGGCGATGGCCTGTTCCTTGGTGTCGGCGATGTGCATGGGTCCGACCAGTCGCCACTTGCTGCGGTCGATGGTGGTGCCGAACTCGGCCGCCCGCTCCTCCATCACGTCCCAGTGCAGACCGAGGACGTCGAATCCGCCCGCCGAGGTGGCACCGATGGACAGGAGGCTGCAACCGAAGCGACCCGCGGCACGCGGGCCGGCCGGCGACACCTGGGCGGCCACGGCGACTTCGGGGAAGGGGCGCTGGTAGGGCCGCAGCTGCAGCCGGGCCTTGACCAAGCGGAACCAGTCCGTCTCCATGCTCACCGGCTCCTCGCCGGCGAACAGGGCCAGGATGGCCTCGAGCGACTCCTCCATCATGTCCCGCTGGCGCACCGGGTCGATCCCCATCATGAAGGCGTCGGAGGGCAGTGCCCCCGGGCCCACCCCGACCATCAGGCGGCCCCGGGTCAGGTGGTCGAGCAGGACCAGCCGGTCGGCCAGCATGAAGGGGTGGTGGTAGGGCAGGGACGACACCCCGGTGCCGAGGCGGATCCGCCCGGTCCGGGCGGCGGCGGCGGCGATGAAGACCTCGGGGGAGGCGATGATCTCGAAGCCGGCCGAGTGGTGCTCGCCGATCCATGCCTCGTCGAACCCAAGGGCGTCGAGGTGCTCGATGAGCTGGAGGTCGCGCTCGAGGGCCAGGGTGGGGTTCTGGCCCACCGGGTGGAAGGGGGCCAGGAAGATGCCGAACTTCAGGTGGTCCGGGGCGTCCAGGGTGGTCATGTCGGTGTCACGTCTCCAGTCGTCGGGATGGATGGTCTCGTCGAGGTCACGGATGGACCACGATCTTGCCGTGCTCGCCCGGGTTGGCCAGCCGGTCGAAGGCGTCGGGGGTGCCGGCCAGGTCGACCGAGGAGGTGATCAACCGGTCGGCTCCGGGTACTCCCGCCCCCAGGCGGCCCAGGGTGGCGGCGAACTCGTCGGGGGAGTAGCCGAACGAGAAGACCAGTTCGATCTCCTTGGTCACGGCCATGAACGGCTCGATGGTGTCGGTGTGCATGCACACGCCGACGACCACCACGCGACTCTTCGGTGGGGCCTCGGCGATGAGGGACTGCAGCATGCCGGGCACGCCCACGGCCTCGAAGATCACCGGGGTGGGGGGCGCCGCCCCGGACAGGGAGGCCACCGCCCGCTCCAACAGTGTGGTGGGGACCCCGAGCGCCCCCCAGCGGTCGTGGGGCGACCCGTCGGCCGGATCGATGACCTCGTCGGCACCGAACGCCTCGGCCAGGGCGCGGCGGGTGGGAGAGAAGTCGGCGGCCAGCACCGGACCGCGGCCCCGGCCCTTCAGGGCGGCGATCACCGCCAGCCCGACGGGTCCGCACCCGACGACCAGGCAGGGCTGGCCCGGCTCCAGCCGGGCGAGGCCCACGGCATGCTCGCCCACGGCCAACGGCTCGGTCAGGGCGGCCAGGTCGGTGGTGAGCGGGTCGGGCACCGGCACCATGAGCAGTTCCTGGACGACCAGGTACTCGGCCAGTGCCCCGGGATAGACCGAGGAGTAGCCGATCTGCTCGGGTCCGGTGGGTCCGAAGAGGATGGGCACGGAGCAGACCCGGGACCCGACCGGATGGGTCCCCGCCGTGTCGGGACCGTACTCGACCACCTCGGCGCAGAACTCGTGGCCGAACACCGTCTCACCGGCCGGGTCCGGGGATGGGGCACCGACACGGGCCATCAACTCGGTGAAGTGGGTGAAGTCGGCCAGGGCGTGGAGATCGGACCCGCAGATGCCGGCGGCGAGCGAGCGCACCACCACATGGCCGGAGCCCGGTGACGGGTCGGCCACCGAGTCGACGATCAAGGCTCCACCCCGGGTTATCGCAGCGCGCATCCCTGTCCCCCAGTCCGTGCGCATCGACCGGTGGTCCCTCGCTGCCCCGGTCCCCGGTGTGAGTTTCACACACCGCGGCTGGGGGTGCCGACGGCCCGGTCACCGCACCGGTCGGCGCCGGGCCGACCGACCGGTCAGTCCGCGGTGCCGTCGAGGAACTCGTCGGCCAGCAGGTCCATCAGCAGGCCGTCGTGCCACGTACCGTCGGGGCCCCGTTCCGAGCGCCGCCGGACGCCGACGGGCCGGAAGCCGACCTTGGTGTAGCAGCGGATGGCCGCGGCGTTGTCGACGGCCGGGTCGATCTCGAAGCGACGGTGTCCGTGGACGGCGATCAGGTGGGCCACCACGGTGCGTACGGCGTCGGTGCCGATGCCCCGGTTGTGGACGGCGGGATCGAGGTAGAGGTCGATGGCGGCGAAGCGGTAGTCGGGCTCCTCTTCCGCCGACCACTGGATCCACCCCACCACCCGTCCCCCCACCTCGATCACGTAGGCGGTGGCGCCCGGCTCGGCCAGGTCCTCGGCGATGGCGGCGTGGAGATCCGCACCCCCACGCCAGCGGGCGTAGACCTCGGGAGACCGGCGGATGGGCAGGAGGGCGTCGATGTCCTGCGACGTCGCCCGGCGGAGCCGGACCTGCGATCCCACCAGCGGGGCCATCGGGCCCATGGTACGAGGCGGGCGGCCTCAGGGACCGGTGCCGGCGCCTCTCGGCTCCAGGCAGTGCGGGTCGAAGCGGAGCTCGCGTCGGGCCATGGCCTCGAAGAACCCGAGGAAGCCCTCCCCGTCCGACGACCGGAAGAAGCTGCGAGCCGGGTCGGGCAGCTCACGGCCGCCGCCCAGGGCCTCCACCTGCCAGGCCCGTCGAGACCGGTACTCGAGGGCCACGGCCCGCTGATGGGCGGCGCGGATGCTCCCGGCGGTGACGAAGACGCCGTGGTTGGCCAGCAGGGCCATGTCCGCCGATCCCATCGAGGCGACGGCCTTGGCCGCGCTGTCCCGGGAGTCGACCGGCCCGTCGTACTCGTCCACCACCACCAGCTCGCCGCCGCCCAGGGCCGAGCTCTGGTCGTAGCAGGCCGGTATGCGGCCCACGTCGGCCCAGGCCGTGCCGTAGCGGGGATGGCTGTGGACGGCCACCACCACGTCGTGGCGCTGAGCGTGCAGCTCCAGATGGAGGGGGATCCCGAGGGGCACCGGCCAGCGTCCCTCCAGGCGATGGCCGTCCAGGTCGATGACCAGGAGGTCGTCGGGGCGGAGCTCCTCCCACAAGAGGAGCCACGGGTTGCAGAGCAAGGTGCCGTCCTCCTGGCGGTAGGTGATGTGGCCGGCCAGGTGGTCGTCGTACCCCTCGCGCCACAGAGTGCGGGCCAGCAGCACCAGCTGCTCCCGCACCGAGAGCTCGGGCAGCAGCGCCTCGGGACCGGGGACGAAGGGGTCGGCGCTCACGGCAGGGTGGTTTCGGGGAGGGGCCAGCGGTAGAGCAGGGCGGCGTTCTGGTGGGTCAGCTTGCGCAGGTCCCCGGCGGGCAGGTGACCCCAGCACCGCTGGATGACCGACTGGGTGTCCGGCCACGTCGAGTCGCCGTGGGGGTAGTCGACCTCCACCATGATGTGGTCGATCCCGATGCGGTGACGGGTGTCGATGGTGGAGGGGTCGTCGATGGTGCAGAACCAGAAATTCCGGGCCAGCACCTCGGCCGGGCGCAGGCCCGAGGGATCGTAGTCCCGCCCGTACCCCGAGCGGTCCACGATGTTGTCCAGCCGGTCCAGCAGCATGGCCACCCATCCGATACCACCCTCGCTCATGGCGATCTTGATGCGCGGAAAGCGCACGGGCAGGCCGGACCAGACCCACTCGGCGCACGCCGAGAGCGACATCTGGCCGAAGAGGGTGGCGCCGAGGGACAGCATGGGACTGTCCGTCGGCATGTCGGGCATCCCCGAGGACCCGACATGGAGCGAGACCACGGTGTCGGTCTCCTCGCAGGCGGCGATGATGGGGTCCCAGTAGCCCGAGAACAGGCTGGGCAGCCCGATCCGATGGGGTCGCTCGGGGAGGGTCACCGAGCGGAAGCCCCGGTCGGCGTTGCGCCGCACCTCGACCGCTCCGAGCTCCGGGTCGGCCAGGAAGGTGATGCCGCACGGGATGATCCGATCGGGATAGGGCTGCCACCAGCCTTCGTAGAGCCAGTCGTTCCAGGCCTGGGTCACGGCCAGCCCCAGCTCGGGGTCGGAGCACTCCGAGAAGACCCGACCGGAGAATCCGGTGATCTGGGAGGGGAAGTTGAGCGAGGCCCACACGCCGTTGACGTCCATGTCGGCGATACGGGCGTCGATGTCCCAGCACCCCCGGCGCATGTCCTCGAACCGGGTGGGCTCGAGGGTGACCGATTCGGGTCGGCGGCCGGCGACGGCGTTCATGCCCACCTGGGAGTAGAGCGTGCCGTCGAACTCCCAGAGCTGGTGGCCCTTGTCGTTCTCGATGATCCGGGGCGCCCGGTCGGCGAACCGGGCCGGGAGCCGTCCCTCGAACATGTCCGGAGGCTCGACCAAGTGGTCGTCGACGGAGATCACCGTGTAGTGGACCTCCCGGGGAACGGGGTCGGGCAGCAGCGTGTCCCGCCGGGTCACGATGGTCATACCGTCCTCCCCACGGCCCGAGTATGCCAGGGCCCGTCCCGGGCTGCCCACGGGCGGGGACCGGTGCACCCCGCCTGGTAGAAACAAGCCATGCGTGGTCGCCCGTCACCGATCGGCCCGGCCGTGCCGAACCCGGCCGGATCGTGAACGTGGCCGGATCATGAACGCCCTCGCTCCATGAACAAGGCCCGGGTGGAGACGTTCAGCGACGGCGTCTTCGCCATCGCCATCACCCTGCTGGTCCTGACCATCGCCCAACCGAGTACCACCGGCTACGCCCAACTCCGCCACCAGCTCCTGGAGCGCTGGCCCTCCCTGGCCGCCTACGTGGTCAGCTTCGTGGTCATCGGGATCATGTGGGTCAACCACCACACCGTCTTCTCCCACCTCCGGCGCATCGACCGGGGCCTCTTCTACTGGAACCTGATGTTGCTGATGACCATCGTGTTCATCCCGTACCCCACCGAGGTGTTCGGCGAGGCACTCCGCTTGCACGAGGGGGCCCGCACCGCCGCGGTGCTCTACAGCATCACCATGACGGTCAACGCCGTCATGTGGTCCGGTCTGTGGCTGCACGCCTCGCGGCGCCGACGCCTGCTCCAGGACGACTTCCCCGAATCCCAGCGCACCGTGTCCACCCTGCTGTTCACCGGCGGGACCGTCCTCTACCTGCTCTCCATCGGGGTGGCCTTCATCAACGCCTACCTGTGCCTGGCCTTCCACGGGGTGCTGGCCCTCTACTACGCCTTCGACCCCATCGCCCGCCGGCTGGAGCACAGCGAGGCGCAACCGCCCTGATCGGGCCGGGAGGCCAGGACCGGTCGGTCCCGGGCCGGCGTGCGATGCTGGGGCCGTGAGTCGTGACGCGGTACCCATCTCGTGGATGTGCGACATGGACGGCGTCCTCGTCCACGAGGGCCAGCTCATCCCGGGGGCCGACGCCTTCCTCGACGCCCTGCGCCGAAGGGGCCACCCCTTCCTGATCCTGACCAACAACTCCATCTACAGCGCCCGCGATCTGTCGGCCCGTCTGGTCAGCCTGGGTCTCGACGTCCCGGCCACCTCCCTGTGGACCTCGGCCGAGGCCACCGCGGCCTTCCTGCGGTCGCAGCGTCCCGGGGGGACGGCCTTCGTGCTCGGTGAGGCCGGGCTGACCACCGCCCTGCACGAGGCCGGCTATGTCCTCACCGACCGCCGGCCCGACTACGTGGTGCTGGGCGAGACCCGCACCTATAGCTTCGAGTCGATCACCCGGGCCATCCGTCTGGTGGAGGGGGGTGCCCGGTTCATCGCCACCAACCCCGACCCGACCGGGCCCACCCTGGAGGGGATCGTGCCGGGGACCGGCTCGGTGGCCGCTCTGATCGAGCGGGCCACCGGCATCGCCCCGTACTTCATCGGCAAGCCCAACCCCCTCATGATGCGGGAGGCGATGAACTCGCTCGGAGCCCACTCCGAGTCGAGCGTCATGGTGGGCGATCGGATGGACACCGACATCGTGGCCGGCATCGAGGCCGGGCTGCAGACCATCCTGGTCCTCTCGGGGGTGACCAGCCGGTCCCAGATCGAGCGCTTCCCCTATCGACCCGGACGCGTGGTGGACTCCGTGGCCGACCTGGTGGAGGGCATCGACCGGGACGACGGGGCACCGGCCTAGGGCATCGTGCTCTTCGTCCACGAGTTCCACCAGGTGGTGGGCAAGCAGGCGGCGGCGTTCGAAGCGTCCTACCGCGAGCGCTGGATGCCCCTCCTGGCCGAGGGGACCGAGGCCCGCCTGGCGTGGTACTTCGACCTGGCCCACGGCAGCGGCCTGGCCTACCGGGTGGTGACGGTGACGGCGGTCGAGGACGGTGCCGCCTACGCCCGCCTGGCCGAGCGGGTGGCCCGGGGCGATCTGCGGTCGTGGGCCCGTGACCTCGACGGTCTCCGACACGAGTCCACCGGCCGGGTCCTCGTCCCGGTCCCGTGGTCGCCGGCCTTCCCCGCCCTGGCCGACATCCCCACCGGGGACGTGTCCCGTGAGCCCAACCTGTACATGGAGGACACCATGTGGCCCCTCCCCGGCCGACTCCGCCAGTACGTCGAGGCCGCCGGGGCCGTCTACCGGCCGGCGCTGCAGGCCGAGGGGGCCAGGATGCACATGGACGTGGCCCTGGGGCTCGAGACCCTGCCCGGTGCGGGAGCCCACCCCGAGGTGACCCTGCTCCAGCGGCTGTCCAGCCTCCCCCGCCTGATCACCCTCCTCACCGAGGACATCCCTCCCGAGGTGACCGGCCCGGGTTCGTGGATGCACGAGGCCCTCGAGTTCCGTGACCGGTGGCGCTCGAGGCTGCTGCGGACCGCACCGTGGTCGCCGCTCCCATGAGCACCGGGGAAGGAGGCTGAGCCTTGCTGTTCATGCACGAGACCCACCGGGTCATCGGCCGATTCGCCCCCGAGTTCGAGTCCCTGGTCCGCGACGAGTGGATGGTGGCCCTGGCCCGCGGCGGTGACGCCCGGCTCCTCTGGTACCTCAATCACGCCATGGGCAGTGGACCGGCCTACGAGGTGGTGACCATCACGGCGTTGACCGACGGAGCGGCCTGGGAGGCGCTGGGCCGCCGGATGGTGGACGGGGACCTCACCGCGCTGGTCACCAGACTCGACAGCTGCCGTCACGAGGTCGAGGGGAAGCTGCTCCTGCCCGTGTCCTGGTCCGCCCTCCAAGCAGTCGACCTCGCCGCCGTGCCCACCGACGCCCGCCCCCACGACCTGTCCATCTACATGCAGGACACCGGATGGCCGGACGCGCCCCTCGACGACTACCTCGAACTCTGGGACCAGGACTACTGGCAGATCATGCGCCGGACCCCACCGGAGAAGAAGCTCCTGGACATCCAGGCCTGCTTCCAGGTGGCGCACGGTTCGGGCATCCGGCCCGAGGCCATCCTCATGCAGAAGATCGTGAACTTCGACACCCTGGGGCGACTCCTGACCAGTGCCGAGGAGTACGACCCCACCACCTGGCCGGGGACCTACATGACCAAGGGCCTCGAGGTGCGGGACCAGTGGGAGTCCAAGTTGCTCCGGACCAGCACCTGGTCGCCCCTCTGGTAACCGGCCCCCCGGGACGACCCGGCGGGGACGACGGCAAACGGCCACGACTCACGCCGTCGCCGTGTCTATCCTGGGCCGGGCACAAGGGGGAAGCGCATGAGCCACGGTGAGGTCGACGCGGGGAGGCAGTCCCTCGAGGCGTGGGCGTTCGTGCGCCAGATGCTGGAGGAGATGACCACCGTGGTCACCGCCGACGCCGAGACCGAGCTCGAGCTGGTGGAGGGCCTCCGCGTCCTCGGCCGGATCACGGCGCTGTGCTCGGAGCTCTCCTTGGATGTCGACCCGCAGGCCCCGTGGTTCTTCTCCATGAACACCGAGGCCCGTCTGGTCGGTGGGCCCAACCCCGACGGCGAGTACCACCTGGCCATGATCGACGGCCGCCACCGCTACCGGATCAGCGGTCGGCGGGGGACGGTCACCTACCTCGGGTTCCAGGTGCTGGCCGGACGGGGCCTCACCCCCCGCCGCCAGGCCGCCTACGTCTCGGACACCCAGCTCGAGGTGGACGCCTCGGGGGCCTTCGCCCTGGTCCTGTCCGCCGAGGAGCCCTCCGCCGCCGAACGGGCCGGGGCCACGTGGGTCCCCGTCCCCGAGGACGCCTCGGCGGTTCTGGTGCGCCAGTACGTGGCCGACCGGGCCGTCGAGCACCTGGCCGACTTCCACATCGAGTCCCTCGACCCGGTCGGCGCTCCCGAGGTGCCGGCGGACGCGCAGGTGGCCGAGGGCCTCTCGGCCATGGGCTGGACCATCGTGAAGCTCATGACCCTGCACCGCACGGTGATGCCCGAACTCCTGGAGCGGCCCAACCGGTTGGCCACCGCCGAGGCCGCCGCCCTCGGCGGGGAGAACACCACCCCGGACAACCTCTACATGCTCGGCACCTTCCGGCTGGAAGAGGGTGAGGTGTTGACGTTGGAGTTCACGCCGCCGGGCAACCGCTACTGGAGCGTCACCATCGAGAACATCTGGCACGAGTGCATCGACACCCGACGCCGCCGGAGCTCGGCCACCAATGCCACTGCGGCGGTGGGAGACGACGGCCGGGTCCGCCTGGTCATCGGGTCCCGTGACCCCGGCGGGTCGGACGGACCCCCGTACACGTGGCTCGACACCGGCGGCCGCCACCGGGGCTTCGTGACCCTGCGGTGGCTCGACCACCCCGACCCACCGGTGGTGACGACCTCGGTCCGCACCGTCCAGGAGGTGTGACGGCCATGACCGCCCTTCCCTTCACCCGCCAGGACCTGGTGGACGCGGCGATGGAGGCCACCGGCCTCGACGACCTCGGCGAGCCCAGTTGGCAGGAGGGGCTGGACCGGATGCTCGACGACCTGGACCGGTCGGCCCGTCTCAACGAGCTGGGCGTGACCATCGTGCAGTCCGAGTTCACCGGCTACCTGGCCAACCGCCTGCGGATCCTCGACTGGCGGGCCTCCCACCCGGCCGTCGCCCGGGGCGAGGTGCAACGGCCCCTGGTCATCTGCGGCCAGCCCCGGACCGGCACCACCATCCTCTTCGATCTGTTGGCTCAGGACCCCGCCCACCGGGCCCCACTGACCTGGGAGGTGGACTTCCCGGTGCCCCCGCCCACCACCGCCACCTACGACACCGACCCCCGCATCGAGGAGTCCGAGATCATGTCGGGGATGGCCGACCAGATCATCCCGGGATTCAGCAACTTCCACCCCCTCGGGGCCCGCTTGGCCCAGGAGTGCGCCCGCATCACGGCCAGCGACTTCCGATCCATGATGTTCCAGACCCAGTACGACGTGCCCGAGTACGAGCGCTGGCTCCTCCACGAGGCCGATGCCGCCCCCCTCTACCGGTGGCACCGGATCTACCTCCAGCACCTGCAGTCCGAGCATGCCGCCGAGCGCTGGCTGATCAAGTCGCCCGCCCACCTCTGGCACCTGGCCGCGCTGATGGCCGAGTACCCCGACGCCGTGGTCATCCAGACCCACCGTGATCCGCTCAAGGTCATCACGTCGATCAGTGCCCTGGTCGCCCACCTCCGGCGGATGGCCAGCGACCACAGCTCGGTGCCCCGGGCCGCCGCCCAGTACAGCGACGACATCTTCGTGGGGCTGGAGCGGTCCCTCGAGGCGCGGGCGGACGGGACCCTCCCGGCCGGGCAGGTCATCGACGTGCAGTTCGCCGCCTTCATGGCCGACCCGTTCGCCACCATCGGCGCCGTCTATGACCAGCTGGGCGTGGACCTCACCGCCGAGGCCGAGCGGCGCATGCGCGAGTTCCTGGCCACCCATCCGGGCGACGGTGGGGGTGGGGGGACCCGGTACACGTGGGAGGACACCGGCCTCGACGAGGCCACCCTGCGCAAGCGCGCCACTCCCTACCAGGAGTACTTCGGGGTGCCCACCGAGGCGCTCGTCTGAAGCCGTGAGCGCGGGCCGGCCCGGTCCCGACCGGCGGGCCCGTCGTCAGCCGTCGCCGGCTGCGTGGGCCGAGACCTGCTCGTCGATCTGGTGCAGGTCGAAGTAGTCCCGCCACCGGGTGACCAGGCCGTCGGCGTCGATATCCACCACCGTGGAACCGTGGATCTCGATGGGGACCGAACCGCCCAGCGTCCCGCGACCGATCCACTCGAAGGCGCCACCGTGGTCGTCGCCGTGCACCCAGATGATCTCCTGGCGCCAATCGGGGAACGAGGCCTTGGTCATCGCCTCGATGGCCGCCAGGTCCGGCGTGGGCGGGTTGACCGGATCGCTGAACAGGGCCCCCGGTGCGAAGAACGACGGGAAGTCCCCCTCGGGCCCGAGGGCGTACTCGAGGCGTTTGGCCCAGGCGCTCCAGTTCATGAGCGTCACCGTAGTGCGTGTCCCCGGTGCCGTCCCGGCGCTGTCGGCCCGGGCATCACACCTGGCGGCATGGCCTTCCCGGAGGGACCCGCACTAGTCTGCGCTCGACGCCGATGTGGGGGCGGGACGGCAGCCGGGGGAGGCGAGTCGCATGGCAGTGCACGACGGTGACGGTCCCGACACGGGTCGGCCCTACGTGGTGGTGTCGGCCGACGCCCACGCCGCTCCCGACACGCTGGACGAGTACCTGTCCTATGTCGACCCGGCCCACCGTGAGGCCGTGGCCGCCTTCGGCGACCTGTCGGCCGTGGCCATCCCCATGTTCGGCGGTGTGGACCCCGGGGCGGTCGACGACGCCGACGCCGTGCGAGCCGTGGCCACCCGTCGCCTGGCCGGCATGGGGGTGGACACCGAGGCGGCCGTCGAGTGGCTGGCCAACTACGGCGAGGACTGGGTCTTCCCCTCCGACGCCGACGGTCGTCGACTGGCCTACCTCGAGGAGCAGGGCATCCACGCCGAGGTGGTCTTCCCCGGGCCGGTGCTGGCCGGGGGACTGTCCCCGGCCATGTACCTGGGCGGCCACTCGTCCTCGAACCTGGAGGTGGTGTGGCCGGCCCTACGCGCCTACAACCGGTGGCTGGCCGAGTTCTGTGCCGCCGCGCCCGGCCGACGGACCGGCTGCATCCCCATCGACCTCCACGACATGGAGCGGGCCGTTGCCGAGGTGGCCTATGCCCGGGAGAACGGGATCCACGGGGGCATCATGCTGCCGGCCATGTCGCTGCGCAACGGCCTGCCCGGCTACGCCGACGACTACTACGAGCCTCTGTGGAGCGCATGCGAGGACCACGACATCGTGGTCAACCTGCACACCGGTGCCTCGGGCACCGCCACCGATGCCAAACAGCTCTACGACGCCAAGCACGGCGGGTACCTGGGGCTCTACGAGGTGTTCGTGTTCACCCGCCGGCCGTTGTGGTTCCTCATCCTCGGCGGGGTCTTCGACCGGCACCCGCGGCTCAAGGTGGTCGTGACCGAGAACGGCGTGCAGTGGCTGCCCTCCCTGGTACGGGACATGGAGTCGTTCTTCGACACCCACGGGGGTGCCCCCGTCCGCTCGTACCTCAAGATGCGGCCGGCGGAGTACGTCGACCGGCACGTCTTCCTGGGCGGTTCGTTGATGAAGCGGTCCGAGGCGGAGATGCGCGAGGAGATCGGCGTGGACCGGTTGATGTGGGGGGCCGACTATCCCCACCTGGAGGGGGCGGCCCCGGTCCACCGGCTGGTCCTGCGCCAGGTGTTCGGCGGGATGCCCGAGCGCGACCTGCGCCGGATCCTGGGCGGGAACGCGGTGCGGGTGTTCGGCTTCGACGGGGACCAGCTCCAGGCGGTGGCGGACCGGGTCGGCCCGACGGTGGCCGACCTCTCGACGACGGTGTCGATGGACGAGATCCCGAAGACCTTCAGCTGGAGCCTGGCCCGGCCGGTACCGCTCTCCTCGGCGGCCGGCGCGTCGTCCTGAACGGTGACGCTCCGGGGGGCGCGGTGACCGAGCTGCTGACCGATCAGCTCCGCACCATGGCCGGGGCCTATCCCGACGAGACGGCCTACCGGAACCTCGGGGACGACACGTCGATCACCTTCGGCGCGTGGGAAGGCCGGTCCAACCGCCTGGCCCACGGCCTGTCCCGTCGGAGCGTGGGCCGGGGGGACCGGGTAGCCCTCCTCATGCGGGCCGAGGACATCCTCGAGTGGATCGTGGCCTACAGCGCCGTCCACAAGCTCGGGGCGGTGGCCGTCCCGCTGAACAACCGCCTGTCCCCGCCCGAGGTGCGGGGCATCCTCGAGCACGCCGAGCCGTCGGCCGTCGTGGCCAGCGGCACCTACGGGGCGTCGGTGGGCCCGCTCATCGGCACGCTCCCCACCCTGGGCGTGGTGGCGACGGTCGGCCCACCGGGCATCGAGGGGGCGCTGGACCTGGAGGACGTGCTGGCCGATGAGGAGGAGCACGCCGTACAGGCGCCTCTCGACGGCGACGATCTGGCCGACATCATGTACACGTCGGGCACCACCGGCCGGCCCAAGGGCGTGGCCGTGCGCCACAGCCAGGTGGCCCGGGTGCCCAACGGGCTCCCCGAGTGGCAGGGCACGTCGTGGCTGACGGCCTCGCCCGTCTTCACCTTCGCCGGACTCGGCTTCATCCACAATCCGATGAAGGCGGGGATGTCCGTGCTGTACCTGCCCTCCTTCGACGCCGGGCGCTGGCTCGAGATCGTCGAGCGGGAGCGGCCGGTGTCCGCCTTCGTGGTGCCGGCCATGGCCCAGCTCCTCATCCACCATCCGTCCTTCGTATCGGCCGACCTGAGCAGCCTCAGGCTGCTGGTGCTGGGCAGCGCCCCGTTGGCGCCGGAGACGCTGGGCCGCCTCCAGGCCTCCCTGCCCCGGGCCGCCGTCCTGAACAGCTACGGCATGACCGAGGGGGGACACGCCACCTTCACCATGGACCCCGAGGCGGCCCGGAGCCGGCCCGGGGCCGTGGGACGGGCCACCCCGCCCGTCGAGGTCCGGATCGTGGACGACGCCGGCCGGGCCGTGCCCACCGGGGAGGTGGGTGAGGTCCTGACCCGGAATCCCGCCGGCCACCGCGAGTACTACAAGGACGCCGAGGCCACCGCCCGCCAGTGGGAGGGGGGCTGGCTGCACACCGGCGATCTCGGTTCGCTCGATGCCGACGGCTACCTCTACATCGTCGGGCGCAAGAAGGAGATGATCGTCCGCGGGGGCATGAACGTCTACGCCGACGACGTCGAGGCCGCCCTCCAGGCCCATCCGGCGGTGATCGAGGCGGCGGTGGCCGGTGTCCCCCATGACGTGCTGGGCGAGGACGTGGCCGCCTGGGTCGTGCTCGAACCCGGATCGGACACCACCGTCGACGACCTGGTCGAGTTCGCCGGGGACCGCCTTGCCGACTACAAGGTGCCCCGTCAGGTCCGTGTGGTGGCCCAGCTCCCGAGGAACGCCGGGGGCAAGGTGGTGAAGGCCGAGTTGGCCGCGACCCCCACGGTGGAGGGGTACCGCGCTACCGCAGGGCCCCCACGGTCGTAGGCGCGAGAGCGGTTACCGGAGAGACAGGAGACAGGACGTGCAGGTACACAACTTCGACTTCGTGGTCGACGGGACCCCCGAGGAGGTGTGGGACGTGATCTGGAAGCGGACCCGCGTCGGGGTCGAGACCGACACGGTGACCATCGAGATCTTCCATCCCGGCGACGAGGAGGGGAACGGCCTGGTCCGCCACTGCCACTTCCCAGTGCCGAAGTACCTGCTGTCCAAGGGACGGGCCCAGTCGTGGGAGTGGATCACCGAGGCCAAGCGCCCCGTGTCCTGGCGCTACGACGCCGTGGGCAAGCCGCTGTGGTCCAAGGCCTCGGGCCTGACCCGCTTGGAGGACCTGGGCGACGGGAGGACGCGGGTGTACTTCCAGGAGACCTACGAGGTGTTCAACCCGGTCATGCGGGCCCTGTTCGAGAAGCGGGTCCACCACTTCATCTCCAAGGACAACGACAAGCTCATCGAGGCGTCGATCGTCCATTCGCTCAAGCGGCTGCACGAGAAGCAGGCCAAGGCGCAGGGCGAGCCTCCGGCCTGAGGGGCCACCGCCGAGCGTGACCGGGGCCCGGTGCGCTGATCGGGTCAGGCAGCGGCGGCGCGGGTCCCCTCGGGGCCGGGGGGACCGGACGGAGTCTCGGTGACCGGGGCGGCCGGCGCACCCCATCCCGGCCCCCGCACCACGTGGGAGAGACGCTCGATCCAACCGCCCGATCGGGCCACGTCGTGGACCATGGCTGCCAGCTCGTGGGTGGCGATCCGGCCCGGGTTGAAGGTCTTGATGTCCTTGGTCAGTCCGTAGACCACCGGCTCGCCCTCGGGCTCGAACGTGCCGAACAGGCGGTCCCAGACGATCAGGATGCTGCCGTGGTTCCGGTCGAGGTACGGCGGGTTGGACCCGTGGTGCACCCGGTGGTGGGAGGGGGAGTTGAGCACCACCTCGGGCGGCCCCAGGCGGCCGATGGTCTCGGTGTGGATCCAGAACTGGTAGAGGAGGTTGACCCCCCGGGCCGTGGCCACCAGCTCGGGGGAGAGCCCGGCCAGGCACAGGAGCCCGTAGGGCACCGAGGTGCCCAGGGTGTCGGCCACCGGCTGGCGCAGGGCGGTGGACAGGTTGTAGCGCTCGCTCGAGTGGTGGACCACGTGGATGGCCCAGAGGTGGCGGCTCTCGTGCATCAGGCGGTGGTTCCAGTAGTAGATGAAGTCCCAACCGAGCACGGCCAGGGCCACGGCGCCGGGACCCCGGCCCAGGTCCGGGAGGCGCCGATGCCGCCACAGCCGCTCGGGGGAGGTGCGCTCGGCCCAGGTGGCCGCGGCGGCCAGTCCGGCCAGGGCCACGGTGGCCACGCCACCCACGGCGGCCACGCGCGCCGCCGTCCCCGACGGTGCCGCCGCCTCCAGCTCCCCTCCGGACGCCCCGGGCGGGACCGTGGGCCCCGACCGTCGTGCCACCCGGTCGGCCACCGTGGTGACCACGGCCGTGCCCGCCACCAACGCCACCACGACCCGTCCGTTCCTGCCGTGCCCGAGGCGGAACGGACGGAGCATCCGGGGCACGACGAAGGGCGCCACCAGGCTCCCCACACCCATGGCCAGACTGGCCAGGGTGTCCTTTCGCTCGTACTGACCGGCCGACGGCCCCAGGCGCTCGGCCCGCTTCCGCAGCCAGACGTACTCGACGGCCATGGCCCCGAAGTAGAAGGGCACGGCCAGGACCGTCAGGTCCCTCGTCGCCGGACGGGACGGTGCCATCAGGCCACCAGCACCGAGACGCAGGCGTTGGCACCCCGTCCGATCACATGGGCCAGTCCCACCCGCGCCCCGTCCACCTGGCGGTCGCCGGCGTCGCCCCGGAGCTGGCGGACGATCTCGACCACCTGGCCCAGGGCCGAGGCACCCAGCGGCTCGCCCTTGGACAGCAGGCCACCCGACGGGTTGACGGGAATCCGGCCACCCACCAGCGCGTCGCCGCCGGCCAGCATGCCGGCCTGGTCGCCGGGACGGCACAGGCCCAGCTCGGCCCAGGCCAGCAGCTCGCGGGCGGCATCGGTGTCCTGGCACTCCACCACGTCCACATCGGCGGGCCCCAGGCCGGCCTGGGCGTAGGCATCCTGGGCGGCCAGGGTGGTGGGCGGCGTGATGGCCGTGTCGTCGATCCCGCACAGGGGTGAGTCCTCGCCGAGGACGCTGCCGGGCAGGTGTGAGCGGAGGGAGATGCCGGCCAGCCCGACGCTGCCGGTCCCGCCCGTCCGCTCGAGGATGACGGCGGCGGCGCCCTCGTTGGGCGAGCACAGCATGAACAGCCGGAGCGGTGGGCAGATCATGCGCGAGGCCAGCACCTCCTCGGCGGTGATGGCCTTGCGGAACATGGCGTCGGGATTGGCCACGCCGTGCCGGCGGTTCTTGACCACCACCTGGGCCAGGTGGTCCTCGGTGAGTCCGGTCTCGGCCAGCAGCCGCTGGGCCCGCAGGGCGAAGAAGGCGGGTGCGGGGCTGAGACCGGCCGCCTCCTGCCACGGGGCGAAGAACGACGACCGGATGATCCCCTTGGGCATCTTCTCGATCCCGAAGACCAGGACCCGGTCGTGCTGGCCCGATGCGATGGAGGACGCCCCCAGCTGGAGGGCCGCCCCTCCCGAGGCGCACCCGGCCTCGACGTCGTAGATGGGGATGCCCGTGCCGGCCAGCGAGGACAGGACCCGGTGTCCGGCGGCCACACCCCCGTAGGCGGTCCCGCAGAAGGCGGCCTGGACGTCGCCGGCGCCGATCCCGGCCTCGGCCAGGGCGGCGCGCACCGCCGTCACCCCCATGGCCGTCCCGGTCATCTCCCCGAAGCGTCCGAACGGGTGCATGCCCACCCCGGTGATGCGCACGTCGCTCACGCGTGGAACACCCAGGTCACCGCGGGCTCGCCGTCGGGCCCGGGCACCTCGTCGGCACCCAGCACCACGGGGGTGCCACGGGCCAGGCCTTCACCGTGGAGCCGGCTGACCACCCGGAGCAGGGGGTCCCCGTCGAGCTCCACGATGCCCAGCCCGTAGGGCACCGGCCCCGCATACCCGGGCGGGGCGACGGTGACGGTGGTGTGGAGCCAGACCGTTCCCGTGCGGGGCAGGTCGACGGGCACGACGTCGTCGGCCCCGGTGAAGGGGCAGACGGGACTGGGCGGGAAGTGCCGCAGGCCGCTGGTCGGGGACCACCCGCCCAGCAGGGTTACACCGTCCTCGTCCACGCGCAGGACACCGGGGTCGATGGGCTCGGGTGGCACGTCAGGACTATCTCACAGCGGGCTGTCCGATGTCCCCGGTCGACCCCAGTCCTCCCGCAGGCCCCGGCCCCCTGGTTCGGGCCGGAACAGGGGAACCGAGCCGAGGCTCACCACGCGGGCGCTGTCGGCACCGAGGGTCTCCTTCCACGCCTGGCCCTCGGTCATGAGCACCCCGACGGCCACCGGCTGCCCGCCGACCCGGCGGACCAGGGACAGGGCGGCGGCCGTGGACGCCCCGGTGGAGATGACGTCGTCGACCACAGCCACCCGGCGTCCCCGGGCGATGT
Organism: uncultured Acidimicrobiaceae bacterium; assembly: GCA_963738545.1. Taxonomy (GTDB): domain Bacteria; phylum Actinomycetota; class Acidimicrobiia; order Acidimicrobiales; family RAAP-2; genus Bog-756. The sequence continues at coordinate 72,020 of CAVTXA010000002.1, read as the reverse complement.
CGGCGCGTCCCGGGTCCATCCGCAACATCTGGGGGTGGTCTGTCGTGATGGACCGAACCGGTTCGGCCAGGGAATCGCCCAGATGGATCTTGGGCGTCTTGTGCACGATGAGGTAGTCGTCGAGGCCGAGGGCCCGGCTCACCTCGATGGCCAGGGGTATGCCCATGGTGGCCACCGACACCACCAGTTCGGGCCGGGCCGGGGCCAAGAGCCCGGCCAGCTCCCGGCCGGCGACTTCACCGAAGTGCACGCCCATGTCCACGCAGATGAGCAGGGCAATGGTGCAGTCGTCGGACACCGGCACCAGAGGCAGGTCCACCGACTGGGAGCCGATGGTGGTGCGGTAGGAACGGGCCGCGCTCATGACCAAGACTCTCGTCGGACCCCCGTTCCTACGCAACCTGCCGAGGCCGGTCAGGCGTGGACGGTCCGACCGACCCGCCGCCCCGCTGGCCTAGTGTGCTGATCGGATCGCGCGGACGAGGCGACACCGACGGGGGCGGACCCGGCTGGGGGCGGACACCGGAGATCGGAGCGATGAACGCACAGCGTCGACCCCAGTTGAGCCGCGACGAGCTGCGAGCGCTCCTGCTCGAGACGGGTCGCAAGCTCCTCATCGAAGAGGGGCTGGGCACCGGCGTCGACACCCTGTCGTTCAAGCGGGTCTTCGAGCGGGTCGAGTCCGACACCGGTCGTCGCATCTCCAACGCCTCGGTCATCCGCCGCGCCTGGGAGAACCAGGCCGACTACCAGACCGACGTCCTGGTGTCGGTGGCCCAGCAGGAAGGGCTGGGGGAGCTCGACGAGACCTTCTCGGCCATGGTGCCCCTGTTCGCCACCATGGACCTCTCGACGGTGGAGTCCCGGGAGCGGTCGTTGCGCGAGCTGTGCCGGGTGGGAGGGGCGGCCAACATCCTGGCCCTGTTGGAGTCGCCGAACTGGTCGCTGTGGATCGCCGTGTGGGCCCTGGCCACGGCGGAGTCCCTCCGGCCCGACGAGCAGCGGACCGAGAATCTGGCCAGGATCAGACGAGCCCTGCTGGAGGGCTACGAGGGCGTCACCCAGCTATGGGAGGACGCCTACGCCGGCCTGGCCGCAGCGATCGGCCTCCGACCGCGCGCCCCCCTGACCGTGAGGCAGTTCACCGTGGCCGTGGGCGCCTTGGCCGAGGGGTGCTCCCTCCGACAGCGCCTCGACCCGGCGATGGACGGGATCCTCCGGCCCACCGGCCCCGACGGTGAGGACCAGGAGTGGTCGGTGTTCGCCATCGGCCTGGAGGCCCTGCAGCGTCTCTTCTTCGAACCCGATCCCCACTGGACCCCCCGCCGGAAGGACTGAGCCGGCCCCGTTCTCGCCGCCGGGCCCCGCCCTACCCTGGAGGGGTGGCCGCCCCCGTGTTCACCTACCGGCGCGACCACCGCTTCGGGCTGCCCCCCGACCGCCTGTGGGAGCGGATCGGGGAGGTCGACCAGTTCGAGCGGTGGTGGCCGTGGCTGAGTGAGTTCCGGCTCGACGGTGAGGGACTCTCGGAGGGCTCGGTCCTGCGCGGGGTGGTCACGCCGCCGCTGCCCTACCGGATGCGGCTGGAGATCGAACTGGGCCGCTGCGACCGGCCCTACGCCATCGATGCCACCGTCCGGGGGGACCTCACCGGTGAGGCCCGGCTGCGGATCCGCCCGGAGGACGCCGGCTCTGTGGTCGGGGTGGCCTGGACCATCGAGATGCAACAGCCGGTCATGCGCCTGGCGGCGCGGTTCGGCCGCCCGCTCCTGCAGTGGGGGCATGACCGTGTGGTCGAGGTGACCGTGGCCGGGTTCCGCCGTCGCCTCGAGGCCACCGAGCCGCGTCGGTGAGCGATCGTCAGTGCAGGCGGGCGACGGCCAGCGCGGTCGCCGTGAGGATCGTGGCCCACGACATGGCCCGTAGGGCCCGTTCCAGGGGGGCCAGCAGCAGGCCGCGGCTGACGGCGGTGGTCACGCCGTCGTGGTCGACGATGGTCCCCGACACGTGGCCCGTCCGCCGGCGGAGCATGCGGGCCGGCGTGCTCAGCGCCCGCTGGGCGGCGGAGAGGGCGAAGGCGCCGAAGGCGGCGAGGACGGGGGCCACGGCCAGCGATCCGGTCTGGGCCACATACGCCGTCAGCACCGGGAACGCCCCCCAGCTGGCGGCGAACCCGACATCGTTGTGGACGATCCCCCCGAACAGCTCGAAGTTGTAGGCGACCACGAGGACCGGTCCGATCACCAGGAAGGGGACCAGCGCCCATCCCACCTGGACCACCCCGGCGACCCCGAGGGCGACCGCACCGGCCAGTCCGGCGGCGGCCACCCCGACCAGGGCGGGGCCCGGGATGTGGGTGCGGAGCGGCCGTCCATGGAGTTCGTCGAGGGCGTGGGCGGCCAGGCCCACGGCGCAGAAGAAGGCGAGCAGCGTGGCGATCAGGCGGGTGGTGTTGACCACCGGGGCCAGGCAGGCCCCGATGACCACATAGGAGAGGTGCCAGGCGGTGTACGGCGGATGGAGCAGGGTCCACCAATCCCGCCATCCCCCCGGACGGGCTGCGTAGTAGGCGGCCCGGGCCTCGGACTCCCGGCCCGCCACCCCCGACGACTCAGGCGTGGGCACGCCGTCCCCACATGACCAGACCGCCGCCGAGGCTCATCCGGCGCACCCCGACGTCGACGAACCCCGCCCGGTGCCAGGCCTCGACCGTCCACGCCAGGGGGTACTTCCGGTAGTGGTCCGAGATGTTGGGCCCGAGGAATCGACCGACCTCGAACCAGGCCCTCCCGCCCGTGATCCAGCCCCCGATGGGCAGGAGCAGGCGGGTGTAGCCCCACCACCAGAAGCGCCAGAACCGACTCTGGGGCAACAGGAACTCCATGTTGGCCACCGCCCCACCCGGCTTCACCACCCGGGCCAGCTCGGCCAGGGTGGCCCCGGGGTCGTCGACGTAGCGCAGCAGGTAGGTGAAGGTCAGCGCGTCGAAGGTGGCGTCGGCGAACGGCAACGTCTCGGCACGTCCGTTGACCAGCTGGATCCGGTCGGTCAGCGATCGTCGGGCGACGTTGCGCTGGCCCTCTCGCAACATGTCCATGGTGAGATCGATACCCACCACCCGGCCGGCACCCCGGTCCGAGAGCTGGAGGGCCTCACCGCCCGGGCCGCAGGCCACGTCGAGCACCAGTTCGGGGCGGTCGGGAACGATGTGGTCCACCATGGTGCGGCGCCACCGCCCGTTCTGGCCCATGGAGAGCAGCTCGGCCAGCCGGTCGTAGCGCTCGGGGAGCGGCGAGAACAGCTTCTGGGCGAACCGGTTGGGGTCCTGGCCCCGCACTGTCTCCATGGTGCCTCCTCGGGTGCGAAGATCTCACCGTAGGCGGTGGAGACGAGGGGAGTGCTGTGAACCCGAGGCGCTATGACGTGCTCGTGGTGGGAGCCGGCCCCGCCGGCAGCATCGCCGCCCTGGTCCTGGCTCGCGCCGGCGCCCGCGTGGCCCTGGTGGACAAGGCCCGGTTCCCGAGGGACAAGGCCTGTGGCGACTTCATCGGCCCGCGGGGCCTCCAGGTTCTGGCCGACCTCGGGGTCCCCGAGCCCCCCGGTCTCGACGTGGGCGACATGGTGGTGGTCGGCCCGACCGGGCGTCGGGTGGTCCTGCCCTGCTTCGACGGCGAGTCCTATCCGGGGAGGGCCCGCGCCGTGCCCCGGTCGATCCTGGACGATGCCCTGCGCACCGCCGCCCTCGACGCCGGTGCGGAACCGGTGGAGGGCCGGGCCGGCCAGCCGACCGGATCCGGCGAGGATCTGGACGGGTTCGAGGTGGACGGCGGCCCACCCGTCCGGGGCGACTTCGTGATCGGGGCGGACGGCGCCACCAGCCACGTGGCCAAGTCGGCCGGACTGATGGATGACGCTGCCGTGCTGTGGGGCTTCGCCGTGCGCTGCTACCTCGACCAGACCGTGCCCCTCCCGGCCATCACCCTGTGGGAGCAGACCCCGTGGCGGGCCTTCCCCGGCTACGGCTGGATCTTCCCGGGGCCCGAGGGGGTGGCCAATCTCGGCGTGGGGGTCGGCACCCTGGCCGACCGCCAGGCCGGCTCGGAGGCGGTGCGGGTCCTGCCCGCCTATCTGCAGCATCTGGCCGACCTCGGCCTCCTCGACCGGGTGCCCGACGGGAGCGGTCCCCGCCGGCTGGGAGGGTGGCTCAAGATGGGCATGGTGGGGACGGTGCCCGCCGCCGGTCGTGTCCTCCTGGTGGGTGACGCGGCAGGACTGGTCAACCCCCTCCAGGGCGAGGGCATCGCCCAGGCCATGACCAGCGGCAGGTCGGCGGCCGAGGCCATCCTCGGTTCTCCGGAGAGGGCGGCCGACGACTACCGGCAGCGACTGGCCCGCACCCACCTTCCCTACCAACGGGTCACGGCCGCCGGACACGCCGCCCTGGTCGGTCGGCCCCGGGCCGTCTCCGCCGTCGGGCGGCTGCTCACCGCTCCGCTGCTCGGCCGGGCCGTGGCCGGGGGGTGGGGCATCTTCTGGAACGAGCTCCTGGAGGGGGCGGCACCCGGCACGGCCCGCTCGGTGGCTGCCGCCTCGACGCGGCTGGGCAGCGCGGTGACGTCCCGCACCCGGGTGGCCCGATGGTTCGACTCGACCTATGGCCGCGTCCCCTGAGGCGGCTTCGCAGGACAGGTGCGGGTTAACGGGGAGGGACCTCGACACGCGCCGAGCCCACGGTTGCGCCGTCCCGTTGACGGCGTCGACGCCCTACGGTCGGTGGTGGGGCGGGGAGCGACGAGCGAGGGCACGACGACGACCAGCAGCACGAGCACGAAGGAGCGTGATCCATGCAGCGCAGGATCCTCGGCGGTACCGGCATCTCGGTCAGTGAGTTCGCCCTCGGAACCATGATGCTCGGTGTCATGGGCAATGCCGACCACGACGATTCAGTCCGGATCATCCACCGGGCTCTCGACGCCGGTGTCAACTTCGTGGACACCGCCGACGTCTATTCGCTGGGCGAGTCGGAGGAGATCGTCGGACGCGCCCTGAAGGGTCGCCGTGACGACGTGGTGCTGGCCACCAAGTTCGGCCTCCCGGTCGGGTCCGAGCCCAATGAGGCCGGGGGCTCGCCCCGGTGGATCGCCCGCGCGGTGGAGAACAGCCTGCGCCGCTTGGGAACCGACTACATCGACCTTTACCAGTTGCACCGGCCGGACCGAGACACGGACCTCGACGAAACCCTCGCCGCCCTCTCCGACCTGATCCGGGCGGGAAAGGTCCGGGCCATCGGCTGCTCCACCTTCCCGGCTGAGTTGATCGTCGAGTCCCACTGGGTGGCCGAGCGGGGCGGTCACCACCGGTTCCGCACCGAGCAGCCGCGTTACTCGCTGCTGACCCGGGTCGTCGAAGGGAGCGTCCTGCCCACGGCTCAGCAGTACGGCATGGGTGTGCTCACCTACGGGCCCCTGAGCAGCGGTTGGCTGTCCGGGCGGGCCGACCCCACCACCGGGCACCGGGCCCAGGGCCGCGGAGCCCGGGGCTTCGACATGACGGTGCCGGCGAACCAGAAGCGCCTGGAGGTGGTCAACCAGCTCACGGCGTTGGCCGCCGAGGCCGGCCTGCCCCTCACCCATCTGGCCACGGCGTTCGTCCGGAGCCATCCGGGCGTCACCTCGGTGATCATCGGGCCCCGGACCTATGAGCAGCTGGAGGACCTGTTGGCCGGGTCCGAAGTGACGCTGAGCGAGGACGTGCTCGACCGCATCGACGAGATCGTGCCACCAGGGACCGAGATCAACCCGGCCGACCACTACTTCGCCAGCCATCCGGCCCTCTCGGACAAGCGGCTGCGCCGTCGGTGACCGGCGGCCGGCTCCCCCGGTGGCGTCGAATCGCGACGACATGCTCAACGACGCCCTCCGTGGCTGCCCGACGGGTCATAGGCTTCAACCGTGACCCTCCAGATCGATGTCGACGCGTCCGAGGTGGCAATGTCGCAGTCCCGCCTGGACCGGCTGGACCGGCACTTCGCCAAGTATGTCGACGACGGTCGCCTGACCGGCTGGCTCGTCGCCGTGGCCCGGAACGGCAAGGTCGCCCATCTCACCAGCTACGGGTTGCGGGACCGCGAGGCGGCCGCCCCGGTCGAACCGGATACGGTCTGGCGTCTGGCGTCGATGACCAAACCGCTCACGTCGGTGGCCGCCCTGATGCTCTACGAGGAAGGGGCCTTCGAGTTGAAGGATCCGATCGCCGCGTGGATTCCGTCCTTCGACGAGATGCTCGTGTACCGGTCCGGTGGCTCCAGCCGACCCGACGTGCGTCCGGCCACCGAGCCGGTGCGGGTGTGGCACCTGTTGACCCACACCTCCGGCCTCACGTACGGGTTCCACTACGCCCACCCGGTCGATGCGATGTACCGGTCGGCCGGTTTCGAATGGGGCAATCCCCCGGGGGTGGACCTGGCCGGCTGCTGCGACCTGTGGGCAGCACAGCCCCTGCTCTTCGAACCCGGGACTGAGTGGAACTACGGCGTCTCCACCGATGTGCTGGGCCGGCTGGTCGAGGTGGTCTCGGGCCAGAGCCTGGACTCGTTCTTCCGGGAGCGGATCTTCGAACCGCTCGGCATGGTCGACACCGCCTTCGACGCGGGAGCCACCGTCGACCGGCTGGCGGCGCCGTACGTGGTCAATCCGGCCGGTGCGGGCTCCCCACCGGTGCGGCTCCCGGGCCAGGCGCCTGGGTCCCTACCGGAGATGCTCTCGGGAGGTGGTGGGCTGTTGGGCACGGCTTCGGACTATCTCCGGTTCTCGGAGATGCTGCGACGCGGGGGCGAGCTCGACGGCACGCGGCTGTTGTCGCCTCGAACGGTCTCCTACATGACCAGCAACCACCTCCCCGGCCATGTCGACCTGGAGGAGTTCGGTCGGCCGCTGTTCGCCGAGACCACCTTCGCCGGCGTCGGATTCGGTCTGGGTGTGTCGGTGGTGACGGACCCCCTGGCCGGCAAGGTGCTCACCAGCGAGGGGGAGTACGGCTGGGGTGGCGCCTTCAGCACGTCGTGGTGGGTGGCGCCCCGGGAGGATCTGAGCGTGCTGTTCTTCACCCAGCTGCTGCCTTCGAGCACCCATCCGATCCGCGGCCAGCTCAAACAACTCGTCTACCAGGCGTTGCTCTAGACGTCTCGGTGGCGGTCGGGTCGGATGGCCTCCACCGCCACCTCCGTTCCCCGGTTGGGAAGATGTCCGGTCGGGCCGGCCCCTACCGCGGGCTCGGGGTCGAGCACCGGTCGCCCCGATCGGCCGACGGTAGACCACTCGAGGCCCCGACAGCGCGCCGTCGGTGATACTGGCGTCGTGGCTCTCCTCAAGCAGGTCATCAATGCTGGCGGCGCCAATCGGTACTACCTCGTGGCCGAGCCCCCACCCGGTGCGCCGGTCTCGGCGGTGCTTCTGAGCCTCCATGGCACCAGCTCGACCGCGGAGGGCCAGGCCCGTCTGTCCGGTTTCGAGCAGCTCTCCCGAACCGCCGGCGCCGTGGTGGTGTTTCCCCAGGCCATCCAGCCCATCAGAGCCGGCTACGAGTGGGACCCCGGGGTGGACGTCGCCTACATCGCCGGGCTCACCGCGGAGCTCCTCAGCCGATATCGGACGCCTCATGGTCGGGTGATCCTTACGGGAATGTCCGGGGGCGCCCGCATGTCGAGCCTGTTCGCCGGCGTTCACCCGGAGCTCGTCCAGGCGGTGGGGGCGGTGGCCGGGCTGCGCTCGCCGGACGTCGCCGTGCGGCGGCCGGTCCCGATCCTTGCGTTCCACGGCACCAAGGACAGGATCAACCCCTACGCGGGCAGCGGCACCCAGCGCTGGAACGAGAGCGTCCCCGACGCCGCCCGGGCATGGGCGCTGGCCAACGGCATCACCGCTCCACCGACCGACGTCGCACTGAGCCCGACGCTCACCCGGACGACCTACGGTGCGGAAGGAGAGCCGGGCGAAGTCACCCTGTGGACGTCACGCGGGGCCGGCCACAGCTGGCCCGGCAGCCATCTCGGGCTCGTGCTGAGCCTCTACCTCGGGCGAACGTCCCGCGAGATCGACGCCACCACGTCGATCTGGGACTTCGGGCTCCACCACGCCGACGATCCATGACGGTCGCGGCCCGATCCACTGAGTGCGCGACCCGGTCGGGCGAGTGAGCACGCGGTGGCGAGAGCTCATGGCCACCGTTCCGGATACCGGGGTTGGCGAGAGCGGGCGACGGGAATCGAACCCGCGTTCTCAGCTTGGGAAGCTGATGTTCTGCCTCTGAACTACGCCCGCGTGGCGCCGATACCCTAGCCCTTCGCTGGCGCCGTCTCATCCGGGCTGACCCGGGTGGTTCCCGGTCTGACGGCGCGGACGGCGGCGGGATCGAGACGACAGTGAGCCCGGCAGGAGGGAGTTCCCGGAGGACGGGCGCCGCCACGCCCGTCCCGGGAACCACATGCTGCATTGGATCCGCCGCCCAAGGATCATCAGTATCGAGAATCCACGGCAAAATTGCAACTCCTAGTTGCACGGCCGTTGCGGTGGGGGAGTTGCGTCGGACGGGCGGGACCGAATGCTCCGCACCTGAACGAACGGCCGGCGTCGGACGGGAATAGGAAATGGAATCGGAACAGGAATAGGAACTGGACGGCCGTACTCGGGGAGGGCCCGGTCCGTCCCGAGCACGGAACTACGCCTGTGGGCGCGCGCCCCACTATCGTCTGTCCGGCATGGTTCTCTCTGACCGCTCCATACGCGAGGCGCTCGCCGCCGGACACATCGTCATCGACCCGTTCGATGAGAGCTGCATCCAGCCCTCATCGGTCGACCTCCACGTGGACCAGTACTTCCGGCTGTTCCGGAATCACACCAGTCGGGTCATCGATGTGCGTGAGGACCAAGAGGACCTGACCGAGCTGGTCGATGTGGGCGAGGAGCCGCTCATCCTCCACCCCGGGGAGTTCGTGCTCGGCTCCACCACCGAGAAGGTCACCCTCCCCGACGACCTGGTCGCCCGGCTGGAGGGGAAGTCCTCGCTCGGGCGGCTCGGGCTCCTCATCCACTCAACGGCTGGTTTCGTCGACGCCGGGTGGGACGGTCACCTCACCCTCGAGCTCTCCAATGTGGCCAATCTCCCGATCACCGTGTACCCGGGTATGAAGATCGGCCAGATCAGCTTCTTGCAGATGACCACGGCCGCCGATCACCCGTACGGCTCCGACGGACTGAAGTCGAAGTACCAGGGCCAGTGGGGTCCCACCCCCAGCCGATACGCCGACAACTTCCGCTCGTGACCCCCGGCACACCGGCCACCACGGTGTCGATGGCCTTTGTTACTCTCTAGTAACCAACCAGGAGGAACGCAGTGCCCCTCAGACTCGCCCTAGGGCTCGGGATCACCGCGGTGATGTTCGCCATCGCCGGTCGACGGTTCTTCTGGCTCTACCAGCTGATCTCTGCCGGTGAGCCGGCGGTGCCGTCCCGCTTCAAGGACGTGCCCAAGCGGATCAAGGCGGAACTGGTCGAGGTGGGCGGCCAGAAGAAGCTGCTCCAGTGGACCGTGCCGGGCGTGGCCCACGCCTTCACCTTCTGGGGCTTCACCATCTTGTTCCTCACCATCATCGAGGCGTTCGGCTGCCTCTTCCAGCGCGACTTCCACATCCCCCTCATCGGCCACACCGCGGTCATCGGCTTCCTCGAGGACTTCTTCGCCGTGGCGGTGATCGTCTCCCTGCTGGTGTTCGTGGGGATCCGCGTCAAGCACTCACCCAAGCGGGAGAACCGCCGTTCCCGATTCTTCGGCTCCCACACCGGGGCGGCATGGCTGGTGCTGCTCATGATCTTCGGGGTCATCGCCTCCCTGCTGCTCTACCGCGCCGCCCAGGTCAACACGGGCAACTTCCCCTACGGCTGGTGGGCCTTCGCCTCGCACGGCCTGGCCAACGTCCTCAAGCCCCTGGGCGAAGGGGTCAACAGCGTCATCGAGACGGTGGCCCTCCTGGCCAACATCGCCATCATCACCGGCTTTTTGGTCTTCGTGTCGTACTCGAAGCACCTCCACATCTTCATGGCCCCCATCAACGTGGCCACCTCGCGTCGACCACGCGCCCTCGGGGCGCTGGCCTCGACCCCGGACATGTCCATGGAGGACGTGGGCGAGGAGGACGAGGTCGTGTTCGGGGCCGGGCGCATCGAGGACTTCTCCTGGAAGCAGCTGCTCGACATGGCCACATGCACCGAGTGCGGACGCTGCCAGTCCCAGTGCCCGGCCTGGAACACCGGCAAGCCCCTCTCCCCCAAGCTGCTGATCATGGACCTGCGGGACAATCTCTTCTCCTCGGCCGAACGGGTTATGGCCAAGAACCGGGCCGCCGGCACCGAGGTGGAGAACCTGGTCCCCTCGGTCATCGACCCCGACGTCCTGTGGTCCTGCACCACCTGCGGGGCGTGTGTCGAGCAGTGCCCGGTGGACATCGAGCACATCGACACCATCATCGACATGCGCCGCTATGAGGTGTTGATGGAGTCCCGGTTCCCGACCGAGGCTGGCCTCATGCTCCGCAACGTCGAGAACCAGGGCGATCCCTGGGGCCTCGGCGCATCCAAGCGCACCGACTGGATCGACGGCCTCGACTTCGAGGTCCCGGTGATCTCGGGCACCATCCCCGACGACGTGGAGTACCTCTACTGGGTGGGCTGTGCCGGCGCCCTCGACGAGCGGGCCCGCAAGGGGGCCCAGGCCACGGCCCGCATGCTCCACCGGGCCGGCGTCACCTTCGGCATCCTCGGCCCCAAGGAGTCCTGCACCGGTGACCCCGTGCGCCGTCTGGGCAACGAGTACCTCTACCAGGAGCAGGCCCGGATGAATATCGAGACCCTGGAGAACGCCGGGGTCAAGAAGGTCATCGCCACCTGCCCACACTGTTTCAACTCCCTGGCCAACGAGTACCCCTCCCTCGGCGGCAACTTCGAGGTCATCCACCACAGCCAGCTCCTCGACCATCTGGTCCAGGCCGGGAGGCTCACCCCCGGCGGCGGCTACAAGGGCACCGTCACCTACCACGACCCCTGCTACCTCGGGCGCCACAACCGGGTGTTCGACGAGCCCCGCTCGGTGATCGACTCGATCCCCGGCGCCAACCAGGTGGAGATGAAGCGCTGTCGCGAGAAGGGCTTCTGCTGCGGGGCCGGCGGGGCCCGTATGTGGCTGGAGGAGAAGTTGGGCACCCGGGTCAACATGGAGCGCACGGCCGAGGCCATCGACACCGGGGCGGACGTGGTCTCCACGGCCTGTCCCTACTGCATGATCATGCTCGACGACGCCGTCCGGGCCAACGCCAAAGAGGATGACGTGCGCGTCCTCGATCTGTCCCAGCTCCTGGAGGAGTCGATGGGGGACCCGGTGTCGGTGGGCGGGGGCCCCACGCCCATGGTCGCCGAGTCAGGCACCGAGGAGCCTCCAGGCGAGCAGTAGACGTTGCGGGACTGACTCAGTCGTAGGCGAGGGCGTCCGCTTCGCGTAGCCGGTTGGCCAGGGCGGCCAGCATCTTGCGGGCGATGGTGGGCACCGACTCGAGCAGGCCGTTGAACTGGCGCTGCGAGAGCACGAGGACGTCGAGTTCCGTTTCGGACTCGACAGACGCCGACCGTGGGCGACGGTCGAGCAGGGCGAGCTCCCCGAAGTGCGCGTTCGGGCCCAGCGTCGCCACCTTTTTGCCGTTGCGGGTGACCGCCGCGGTGCCACTGACGATGATGAAGAACTCGGTGCCGATCCGGCCCTCTTCCACCAGTACCTTGCCGGCCGGGACGCTCAGCTCGTCGAGTGAACTTCGGATCTTCTTCAGCTCGGAGTTACTGCAGTTGGAAAAGAGCCAGACCGACTTGAGATCCAGCGTCTTGGAACTCGGGGACATGGTTCGAGGCTAGCTCCCGGGCCGCGGCGATGCCCGGCCTCCCCGATCCCCGCCGCTCCCCGACTGGTACGCTCTCGCTCCGCCCGGGGATCGACCGCCGCCCCGCCCGACGCGCCGCTGGGGGGACTCCGTTCCGATGATCGCTCCTGAATCCAACCACCCGGGAACCTCCGGGTCCGCCGCCGAGGGCGGCAGTGACGGTCAGGAAGGCGACCAACCGGTCGACAACTACCGCGGCGGCACCGTGAACGTCGACATGCGCCAGGCCGGTCGGGTGGTCCTCGCCGTGGGGCTGGTGGCCCTCACCATCCTCGGCGTGATCCTCCTGATCGCCGCCATCAACAACAACAGCCAGATCTCCAACCTGAAGGACAACGGTGTCCCGGTGGCCGTGAAGGTCACCGGATGCCTGGGCCTGATCGGGGGCACCGGCCAGTCGGCCGCTGGGTTCTCCTGCACCGGCACGTACACCCTGGACGGCACGCAGTACCACCAGAACATCCCCGGGCTGGCCTTCCACACCCCGGGGACCACCATCCGCGGTGTCGTCGTGCCCAGCGACCCGAAGCTCCTGTCCACCCCCGACCAGCTGGCCCACCAACAGGCCTCGTGGACGGCGTTCATCATCCCGGGCCTCCTCCTCCTCGTGGTCGTGGTGGTGCTCGTCATCGTGTTCCTGCGCCGCTCACGGCGGGTACCGTCATCGGGTCCCGATGGGACCGCCATCGTCGGGCCGCGGTAGCCTGCGCTATGGCCCGCAGTGACCCCGACGCCGTCGGCGACGACTCGTCCGACCAGAGCAGGTGGCAGCGGTTCACGCTGTCGGTGAGCCACATGATGCTGAAGCCGGCGGTGGCGGCGGAGACCCGGACCGGGGAGGACCGGCCGAAGGACGCCGAGCCGACCACCATCCCCGAGCTCGAGACGGCCATCAAGCGGGCCAACGACAAGGAGCGCATCATCGGTCTGGTGGCCGCCCCGATTGCCGCGGCCATCGTGTTCGTGGTCATGGCCACCCTGGTGCACAACGATCCCGCCCAGTACCTGGCCAACGGCACCGCCAATCCTCACCACACCAATCCCAACCTCTACACCGAGCTCGGCATGGTCACCCTGGCCCTGGCCCTGGTCATGCTGGGCGGGGCGTGGTTCCGCAAGCGACTGGTCATCGGCATCGCCTCGGCTCTCTACGGGCTCTCGTTCTTCAACCTCCACTACTGGGGTTTCGGGCTGCCCTACATCATGATCGGGGCCTGGTACATGGTCCGCGCGTACCGGCTCTCGCAGAAGCTCAAGATGGCCAAGGCGGCCGATGCACCCTCCTTCGGTCCGAGCGGGGTCCAGGCGCCGCCCAACAAGCGGTACACGCCTCCCAGCACTCCGGCCCGCCGCGCACCCAAGTCCAAGCCGGCCAAAGGCACCGAAGCAGGCTGAGCGACGTTCCGCCCGCCCGTCGGTGACGGGTCCGGGCGTCCTGTCACCACGAGCGTTGCGCCGAGGCGACGGCGAGCGGCGCGTACAACCAGCCGTGTCGCTATGCAACGCGCCCCGTAACGCGCGTTCTGCACGCTGAGCTGGTACTTCTGATCAGTTCACACGTTGGTAACACAGCTGTGACTGTGCCGAAATCCCCACCAAGCATTGTTTGCGGCGGCAAGGCGAAACTGCCCGTCTTGCCCTTGACGGCCCCGTGTCAGATGCCTCGGAGCCATTGAGAAGCAGTTACCGAAGAGAGGAGCACCTAAACCGTGCTAGCCGCAGCAGTGTCCTATGTCCCCTATCCCAGTTGGCTGAATCCGGGCGACAACACGTGGCAGATGACGGCCGCCACGTTCGTCGGCCTGATGAGCCTCCCGGGCCTGGCCGTCCTCTATGCCTCGCTGGTCCCACGGAAGTGGGCCGTGAACGTGTTGGCCATGATGTTCGCCGGGTTCTCACTGGTGATGGTCTGTTGGTTCATCTACGAGTACAAGCTCGGCTTCGGTGCCAACTCGATCGGTGGAGGCGTCAAGAACGGGGTCCAGACCCAGTTAGGTACCGGGAAGGGGTTGGGGTACTTCTTCGACAACTTCTGGGGCAAGCCGGGTCCGATACTCAGTCCACAGTATGAACAAGGCCAGGCGGTATCGGCAGCCAACACCTCGGTGCCGTTCCACTTCCCGACGTCCACGCTGGCCTACTTCCAGCTGGTGTTCGCGGCCATCACCCCGCTCCTCTTCCTCGGTAGCGTCCTCGGTCGCATCAAGTTCAGCGCCTGGTGCCTGTTGGTGCCGCTGTGGTCCACCTTCGTGTACTCGATCGACGCCTTCCTGCTCTGGGGCGGTGGCTACTTCGCCCAGGAGGGCGCGCTCGACTACTCCGGTGGGTACGTCATCCACATGTCGGCCGGTGTGTCCGGATTCGTCGCCGCCTGGGTCCTCGGTCCGAGACTGCTACGAGACAGACAACACTTCCTTCCCAACAACCTGGTGATGGCGGCGGTCGGTGCCGGCATCCTGTGGCTGGGCTGGAACGGCTTCAACGGTGGTGACCCCTACTACGCAGGCTCGGACGCCTCCGCAGCAGTGGTCAACACCAACCTGGCCACGGCGGCCGGTCTGCTCACCTGGGTAGCTCTCGACGCCTTCTTGTCCAAGGAGAAGAAGCCCACCTTCCTCGGTGCGGTGAACGGCATGATCTGCGGCCTGGTGGGTATCACCCCCTGTGCCGGTTGGGTCAACGGTCAGGGCGCCATCTATGTCGGAATCATCTGCTGTGCCATCGTCTGGGTGGCCTGGAACTTCCTCTCCAAGGTCCGTCCCTTCTCCAAGGTGGACGATGCCCTCGGCGTGATCTACACCCACGGCATCGCCGGCTTCTTCGGTGGTCTGCTCCTCGGCATATTCGGGGACCCGAGCAACGTCTCGGTCGGGTGTGGTCACCTGGATGCCTCCGGACAGGTCATCGCCACCACGGCGACCCAGTACGCCACGGCGAAGGGCAGCTGCGTTCCCTTCGGTGTGAACGGGCTGATCTACACCGGCTCCGCGCACCAGCTGTGGGAACAGTTCCGAGCGGCCATCTGGGTGATCATCTGGTCCGCCCTGGTGACGTTCATCCTCATGCACCTGATCAAGCTCGTGCTCCGAGGCGTCCGGTACAAGGACGAGGTCCTCGAAGTCGGCGACCTGGCCATCCACGGCGAGGAGGCCTTCCCCGAGGAGGCCTTCGCCTCCCGGGTGGGCATCACCGCCGGTGGCTCGAGCTCGAGGGAGGTGTTCGAGAACGAACCCCCACAGCCTGACGACCCGGTACCGTCCGGTGGGTCCGGCAGCTAGAACGACCACTACGAACTCAAGGAGATAGCGAACATGAAACTCGTCGTAGCGGTGGTCAAGCCGTTCAAACTCGATGATGTCAAAGAGGCCCTCAAGACGTTGGGCGTCCACGGCATGACGGTCTCGGAGGTCCAGGGCTTCGGTCGCCAACGTGGTCACACGGAGGTCTACCGAGGTGCCGAGTATGAGGTCGAATTCGTGCCCAAGGTCCGACTGGAGATCGTCGTCGACGACGCCCAGGTGGAAGAGGTGACCACCGCGGTGGTGGATTCAGCCGGCACCGGAAAGATCGGTGATGGCAAGGTATGGATCCTCCCCGTGGAAGAGGTGGTCCGGGTGCGCACCGGAGAGCGCGGTTCGGAGGCTCTCTGAGCAGCATCACGAGGCAACATCACGGTGTCGTGTGTGGGGACAGACGCACCGGAAGTACGAGAGGTCGGCTCTTCGGAGCCGGCCTTTCGTATGTCCAGGCCCGGGCTCACCACCACGGGTTGATCCCGGCCACGGCCGGCGGACCGGGGGATGCAGAAAGGGGGAAGCGGTCAGCCGGCCTGGCGACTGACGGCGGCGGCCGCGGCCGCCGCGGCCTCAGGGTCACCTAGGTAGCCGCTGGACACCACGGACAGGTCGTCGGCCAGGTGGTACAGGAAGGGGATGCCGGTCGGAATATCCAGGCCGACGATGTCGTCGTCCCCGATGCCGTCGATGTGCTTGCGCAGGGCGCGCAGGCTGTTGCCGTGGGCCACCACCAGCACCGCCCCGCCCCTCGGGCCCTCGGCGAGCAGGTCGGGCACGATGGCGTCGTACCAGTAGGGCAGGACGCGGGCCACCACGTCGGCCAGGCATTCGCCCACGGGTAGGAGCTCGGTAGGCACGTCCCGATAGCGGGGATCGCCTCCCGGGTGGTGCTCGCTCCCGGGTTCGACGGAGGGCGGGGGCGTGTCGTAGCTCCGTCGCCACTCTTTGACCTGGGCCTCCCCGTGCCGGGCCGTCGTCTCCTTCTTGTCGAGACCCTGGAGCGCCCCGTAGTGGCGCTCGTTCAGGCGCCAGTGGCGACGGACGGGGAGCCAACTCCGGCCGGCGACCTCCAGTGAGAGCTCGGCGGTGCGGATGGCCCGGGTCAGCAGGGAGGTATGGAGCACCCGCAGGTCCAGGCGGTCCTCGTCGGCCAGCAGCCGGCCGGACTGGCGGGCCTCGTCCTCACCCTGCCGGGTCAGGTCCACGTCGAACCACCCGGTGAACAGGTTGTCGGCGTTCCATTGGGACTGGCCGTGGCGGAGGAGCACCAGCTGGGGCATGGGATCGAGCGTATCCCGGCCACCTTGTGCTTCGCCTCACAAAGAATTGAGAGAAAACTTAACAATATGACACTCAACTTTGGTATAGTTGCTCCTGTAGGAAATGCGTAAGTACGACAGTTCGAGTCAGAACGGTTCGGGTCGCAGGACCCGAACCAACCAAAGAGAGCCCGGAGTGGGCAGGAAGCAGGAGGAAGCAACGATGGCCAAGGCCGTAGGAATCGACCTCGGGACCACCAACTCGGTGGTCGCCGTACTGGAGGCCGGCGAGCCGGTCGTCATCCCCAACGCCGAAGGTGGACGGACCACCCCCTCGGTGGTGGGCTTCGCCAAGTCGGGCGAGGTGTTGGTGGGCGAAGTGGCCAAGCGTCAGGCCATCACCAACCCCGATCGGACCATCCGTTCGGTCAAGCGACACATGGGGACGAGCTGGACCGTCGACATCGACGGCAAGGACTTCACCCCCCAGGAGATCTCAGCCCGCATCCTGGGCAAGCTGAAGCGGGATGCCGAGGCGTTCCTGGGTGACACGGTGACCCAGGCGGTCATCACGGTGCCGGCCTACTTCGACGACGCCCAGCGCACCGCCACCAAGGAGGCGGGCACCATCGCCGGCCTCGAGGTGCTGCGCATCATCAACGAGCCCACCGCGGCCGCCCTGGCCTACGGCCTCGACAAGGAGGGTGCCGACCAGACCGTCCTCGTCTTCGACCTGGGTGGCGGGACCTTCGACGTCTCGGTGCTGGAGATCGGCGACGGGGTGTTCGAGGTCAAGTCCACGGCCGGGAACTCCAAGCTGGGCGGCGACGACTGGGACCAGCGGATCATCGATTGGCTGGTCAAGACGTTCAAGGACACCGAGGGCGTGGACCTGTCCAACGACAAGATGGCCACCCAGCGCCTCCAGGAGGCGGCCGAGAAGGCCAAGATCGAGCTGTCCTCACTGCAGGAGACCCAGATCAACCTCCCCTTCATCACGGCGACGTCCGAGGGACCCAAGCACCTCGACGTCAAGCTGACCCGGGCCAACTTCAACGAGCTCACCGCCGATCTGGTGGAGTCGTGCAAGGGCCCCTTCGACCAGGCCATCACCGACTCGGGGCTGTCCAAGTCCGACATCGACCATGTGGTGCTGGTGGGAGGGTCCACCCGGATCCCGGCGGTGCAGGAGCTGGTCCAGCAGATGACCGGCAAGGAGGCCCACAAGGGCGTCAACCCCGACGAGGTGGTGGCACTCGGTGCCGCCGTGCAGGCGGGTGTGCTGAAGGGTGAGGTGAAGGACGTCCTCCTCCTCGACGTGACCCCGCTGTCGCTGGGCATCGAGACCAAGGGCAGTGTCATGCACCGGCTCATCGAGCGGAACACGACCATCCCCACCAAGCGCAGCGAAGTGTTCACCACGGCCGACGACAATCAGCCGTCGGTGGAGGTGCACGTCCTGCAGGGCGAGCGGGAGATGGCCATGTACAACAAGACCCTGGGCAAATTCCAGCTGGTCGACCTGCCTCCCGCCCCGCGAGGCGTGCCGCAGATCGAGGTCACCTTCGACATCGACGCCAATGGCATCGTCCACGTGTCGGCCAAGGACCGGGCTACCGGCAAGGAGCAGTCCATGACCATCACCGGTCAGTCGTCGATGGCCAAAGAGGACATCGAGCGCATGGTGAAGGACGCCGAGGCCCACGCCGAGGACGACAGGAAGCGCAAGGAGGAGGCCGAGGTGCGGAACAACGCCGACACCCTCGTCTACCAGACCGAGAAGCTCCTGAAGGACCAGGGCGAGAAGTTCGAGGGCGACGAGAAGGAGAAGGTGGAGACGGCCCTGGCCTCGGTCAAGGAGTCCCTGGCCGGATCGGACCTCGAGGCCATCAAGACCTCGACCGAGTCGCTCCTCACCGCCAGTCAGTCGTTCAGCCAGCGCCTCTACGAGGAGGCCTCGAAGGCCGACGCAGCCGCCCCGGGCGGGCAGGTCCCGGCCGACGACGCCTCGGACGACGAGGTCGTGGACGCCGAGATCGTCGACGACAAGGGCTGATCGCCGATGTCCGGCAACGACCAGTCAGATGGCAACGGGGGTCCGGGGGACCCGGGGGCCGAGTGGCCCCCGGGATCCCCACCGCCCGAATCCGGGTTGGGCCCCGACTATGAGGCCCACGGAGGAGTGCCCGAGGGCAGCGAGAGCGACGACGTCGCCGATGCCGAGATCCTCGACGCCGCCGACGTGAGTGCCGCGGTGGACGACGTGTTCGCCGACGACGACCCCGTGGCGCTGGCCCTCAACCAGCGCGACGAGTACCTCGACTCCCTGCGCCGGTTGCAGGCCGAGTTCGAGAACTACAAGAAGCGGGTGGTCAAACAGCAGACCGATCAGATGGCCCGGGCCGCCGTGTCGCTGGTGGAGAAGGTCCTGCCCGTGCTCGACACCCTCGACCTGGCCACCCAGCACCTCGGGGACCCCGAGTCCGCGGACGGCCGCGCCCTCGTGGCCGTGGCCAGTCAGCTCCACGACGTCCTGGTCAAAGAGGGCCTCGAGCGCATCGACCCGCTGGGCGAGACGTTCGACCCCAACGCCCACGAGGCGGTGGGCCACCTGCCGGCCGAAGAGGCCGAGGATGGCGGGGCCGGCGGTGCGGCCGCCGTGCCGGGCGCGCCCGCCGAACCGGTGGTGGGTCAGGTCATGAGAGCTGGCTACCGCTGGCGGGGATCCGTCGTGCGCCCGGCCATGGTGATGGTGCGGGACTCGTAGCGAGACGTAGGCCGAAACGGCAGGAAAGGACGGGGTAGACACCGAGTGGCGCCGCAACGCGAATGGTTCGAGAAGGATTACTACAAGACCCTGGGCGTGTCGTCGACGGCGACGGCCAAGGAGATCACCAGCGCGTACCGGAAGCTGGCCAAGAAGCACCACCCCGACACCAACCCGGGGGAGGAGGAGACCTTCAAGGAGGTATCCGCGGCCTACGACGTCCTCGGTGACGCCGAGCGACGCAAGGAGTACGACGAGGTCCGGACCATGGGTCCGGCGGCCGGCGGCTTCGGCGGAGGTGGCTTCCCCGGCGGCTTCGGCGGCCAGGGTGGGGGTGGGACCTACCGGGTCGAGGACATGGGCGATCTCGGGGACCTCTTCGGCGGCCTGTTCGGTCGAGGACGGCGGGGCGGGGCCACCGCCGCCGGACCCCAGCGCGGCGCCGACATCGAGACCGAGCTGCACCTGTCCTTCGAGGACGCCGTGGCCGGGGTCACCACCTCGGTCAACATAACCACCGACGCCCGCTGCCATACCTGCCAGGGATCGGGGGCGGCCCCGGGCACTCAGCCCACCACCTGCCCGCGCTGCGGGGGCACGGGTTCGCTCCAGGACAACCAGGGCCTCTTCTCCCTCAGCCAGATCTGCCCGCAGTGCGGGGGCCGGGGCACCGTGGTGACCACGCCCTGCCCCACGTGCTCGGGTACCGGGGTGGAGCACCGCAACCGTTCGGTCAAGGTACGGATCCCGGCCGGCGTGGAGGACGGTCAGCGCATCCGGGTCAAGGGACGGGGGGCAGCGGGACGGGGCAACGCCCCGAGCGGCGATCTCTACGTGGTGGTGCGGGTGGACCGTCACGGCCTGTTCGGCCGGCGGGGTCGCAACCTGACCCTCTCGGTTCCCGTCTCCTATCCGGAGGCCACGCTCGGGACCACCCTGACCGTGCCCACCCTCACCGAACCGGTCACCTTGAGGGTCCCGGCCGGGACGCCCTCGGGCCGTACTTTCCGGGTCAAGGGGAGAGGGGTCCCCGCCGGCAAGAAGAACGCCACCGGGGACCTGCTGGTCACCGTGGACGTCGAAGTTCCCGAAAAGCTGACCGACGAGCAGCGCGCCGCGGTGGAGGCGTTGGCCGAGGTGGTCGACCCACCGGCGCGCGACAGCCTGGGAGTTTGAGATGACCGACGACCGCCATAGCCGTGCCGTGTACGTGATCTCGGTGGCTGCCGAGCTCACCGGCGTGCACCCCCAGACCTTGCGGGTCTACGAGCGCAAGGGCCTGCTCGATCCCAGCCGGACCGAGGGGGGCAGCCGCCGCTTCAGCGAGCAGGATCTGGACCGGCTCCGCCACATCCAGAGCCTGACCAACGCCGGCCTCAATTTAGAAGGGGTCCGCCGGGTGATGGAGCTCGAGGCCGAGGTGGCCCGACTCCACCGCGAGTTGGACGCCACCCGGGCCGAGGCCCGTGAGGCGGTGGCTGTCACCCACCGCCAGTACCGGCGTGAGCTGGTTCCCCTGTCACAGAAGCTCGTGCCGACCCGGCCGAGCCGTCGTTCCGCCCAGGGAGTGGGAGGCACCCGATGAGCATCAATCCGGACCGCTGGACCCTGAAGACCCAGGAGGCCTTCTCCGCCGCCGCCGAACGGGCGCGGGCGGCGAACAACCCCGAGATCACCCCGGACCACCTGTTGGCGGCCGTGCTCGACCAGGCGGACGGAATCGCCGGGCCCGTGCTCACCCGGGTGGGCGTGGAGCCGGCTGTGGTGGCCGAGCGGATCGCCGGCACCCTGGCCCGGCTGCCCCACAGTGTGGGCGGCGCCGAGCCCGGCATCGACCGCGCCCTGCGCGACGTGCTGACGGCGGCCGACGCCCTGCGCACCGACATGGGCGACGAGTACCTCTCCGTCGAGCACCTGGTGCTGGCCATGGCCGACCGCATCGGCGTGGACCGCGACCAGCTGCTCTCGGCCCTGCGCGACGTGCGGGGCAGCCACCGGGTCACCTCCCAGAACCCCGAGGAGACCTTCCAGGCCCTCGAGCGGTACGGACGGGATCTCACCGCCCTGGCCCGCCAGGGGAAGATGGACCCGGTCATCGGCAGGGACGAGGAGGTGCGCCGGGTCATCCAGGTGCTGTCCCGCCGCACGAAGAACAACCCCGTCCTGATCGGCGAGCCCGGGGTGGGCAAGACCGCCATCGTCGAGGGCCTGGCCCAGCGCATCGTGGAGGGCGACGTCCCCGAGGGGCTGAAGGGCAAGCGCGTCATCGGCCTGGACATGGGCTCGATGGTGGCCGGGGCCAAGTACCGCGGGGAGTTCGAGGAGCGGCTGAAGGCCGTGCTGAAGGAGATCACCGACGCCGAGGGCGAGATCATCACCTTCATCGACGAGCTCCACACCATCGTGGGCGCGGGCGGGGGGGCCGAGGGCGCCATGGACGCCGGCAACATGATCAAGCCCATGCTGGCCCGCGGGGAGCTGCGGCTCATCGGGGCCACCACCCTCGACGAGTACCGGAAGTACATCGAAAAGGACGCCGCCCTCGAGCGCCGGTTCCAGCAGGTCTTCGTGCCCCCGCCCTCGGTGGAGGACACCATCGCCATCCTGCGCGGCCTGAAGGAGCGCTACGAGGTCCACCACGGGGTCCGCATCCAGGACGCCGCCCTCGTCGCCGCAGCGGTGCTGTCGGACCGCTACGTGACCGGGCGGTTCCTTCCCGACAAGGCCATCGACCTGATGGACGAGGCGGCCAGCCGCCTGCGCATCGAGATCGACTCCATGCCCACCGAGCTCGACGTGGTCACCCGGCGCATGCGCCAGCTGGAGATCGAGCGGATGGCCCTGGCCAAGGAGACCGACAGCGCCTCGGCCGAACGGCTGGCCCGTCTGGACGAGGAGCTGGCCAACCTGTCCGAGGAGTCGGTGGCCATGACGGCCCACTGGCAGTCGGAGAAGGAGGCCATCACCAGGATCCAGCATCTGAAGGGGGAGCTCGAGCAGCTGCGCGGCGATGCTGAGCGGTTGAGCCGGGAGGGCAACCTGGCCGAGTCCTCGGAGATCTCCTACGGGCGGATCCCCTCCATCGAGCACGAGGTGGAGGTGGCCACCCACGCCCTCGACGAGTTGCAGAAGGAGCAGCGCTTCCTGAAAGAGGAGGTCGACGCCGAGGACGTGGCCGAGGTGGTCAGCCGGGCCACCGGGGTCCCGGTGAGCCGGCTGCTGGAAGGGGAGGTGGAGAAGCTCATCCGCATGGAGGACGCCCTCCACGCCCGGGTGGTCGGCCAGGACGAGGCCGTCTCCGCCGTGGCCAACGCCATCCGGCGCAGCCGGGCGGGGCTGTCCGACCCCAACCGTCCCATCGGCTCCTTCCTGTTCATGGGGCCGACCGGGGTGGGCAAGACCGAACTGGCCCGGGCGCTCGCCGAGTTCCTCTTCGACGACGCCAAGGCCATGGTGCGGATCGACATGGGTGAGTACGGGGAGCGCCACTCGGTGGCCCGCCTGGTCGGGGCCCCGCCGGGGTATGTCGGCTACGAGGAGGGCGGCCAGCTCACCGAGGCCATCCGCCGCCGTCCCTACGCCGTGGTCCTGCTCGACGAGTTGGAGAAGGCCCACCCCGACGTGTTCAACATCCTCCTCCAGGTGCTGGAGGACGGACGGCTGACCGACGGCCAGGGGCGGACGGTCGACTTCACCAACACCGTCCTGATCATGACGTCGAATATCCCCGGTGAGCCCATCGAGCACTTCAAGCCCGAGTTCGTCAACCGCATCGACGAGATCGTGCGCTTCCAGTCGCTGACCGCGGCCGACCTGGCCCGCATCGTCTCCATTCAGCTCGGCGGCCTACGGAAGCGGCTGTCCGAGCGACGGCTGTCGCTGTCGGTGACGGCCGCGGCGGAGGCCCGGTTGGCCGACGAGGGCTTCGACCCCGACTTCGGGGCCCGACCCCTCCGACGGGTGATCCAGCGCCAGGTGGAGGACCCGCTGGCCTTGGCCCTCCTGGAGGGCCGCTACGCCGAGGGGTCCACGGTCACCGTCGACGAGAAGGACGGGGTCATCGTCCTCGTCTGATCCGGGGGCGTGACCTCGGGGCCCGACGGCGAGGTCTCGTCCACCAGGTGGACGGGGGCCGCCGGGCGGGCGATCATGTGGCCCTGTCGTCGGCGAAAGGGATAGCGGTTCGATGCTCGGGGCCCCACCGGTGAACTCGCTGGCGGCGACGGTCGCCGCCCTGACCGTGCGGTTCACCTTCAAGAACGTCTTCTCCCTCCTCCTCGCCGTGCTCTTCGTCGTGGTGCTGGCCCTGGTGAGCGCGCGTCTGGTCGGGATCTCGGTGGGCCGGTGGCGCTCCTTGGCCACGGCCCTGGTCGGAACGCTGATCGGGGCCATCGGTGCCGAGGCGGTGATGCGGGGGAGCAACGACACTACGGTGGTCTACGCCCTCACGGCCCTGTTCGGCGTGCTGGCCACCATGGTCCTCATGATCATCCCCGAGGCCGTCGGCCGGCGCCGAGTGGTCGGCCGCCGCCGCCGCTCCCGGCGGGCCTGGCTCCATCCCGTGCGGGGAATCCGCCGGAGCCTGTCCCCGCTCGGTCGGTCGTGGGAGGTGGTGTCGGTGGCCCGACGCAACGGGCTGGCCCGACCCCAGTTCCTCTCCACCTCGGGCATGGCCAGCGCCGAGTTCGGCCGGCGCCTCCGCCTGACCCTCGAGGAGGTAGGGGGGATGTTCGTGAAGTTCGGCCAGATCGCCTCCACGCGGAGTGACCTGCTGTCCGAGCCGGTGATCGAAGAGCTGTCCCGCCTGCGCTCGTCGGTCCGGCCCATCCCGGCCGAGCAGGTGCGCCCCCTTGTCGAGGGCGAGCTGGGCCGGAAGGTGGAGGAGGTCTTCGCCGACTTCGACTTCGAGCCGCTGGCCGCCGCCTCGATCGGCCAGGCCCACCGGGCCACCCTGACCACGGGTGAGGCGGTGGTGGTCAAAGTGCAGCGCCCCGGCCTCGACGAGCTGCTCCGCCGGGACGCCACGGTGCTGCGGCTGGCGGCGCGGATGGCCGAGCGCCGTATCGCAGGGGCGGCCGAGCTCGGGGTGCGCGACCTGGCCGATGAGTTGATCACCAGCATGGACCACGAGCTCGACTACGTGCGCGAGGCCACCATGTGCGAACGGCTGCGCGAGGCGGTGTCCCACGACGACCCGGCCGACGACGTGATCAGGGTCCCGGCCATCTTCGACGAGCTGTCCACCGACCGGCTGCTGGTCATGGAGGAGGCTCCCGGTCGGCCGATCGACGCCCCCGGGGCCATCGCCGCCAGTGGGGCCCCGCCCCATCTGCTGGCCTCGTCGCTCCTGACCAGCTTCCTCGACCAGGTGCTCTACGGCATGATCTTCCACGCCGATCCGCATCCCGGCAATCTCATGGTCGACCAGTGGGGTCGGCTGTGGCTCCTCGACTTCGGGGCCGTCGGCCTCCTCGACCCGGTGACCCGACGGGCCCTCCAGGACATCGCCGTGGGCATGAGCGCCAACGAGCCCGTGGTGGTGGCCCGGGCCGTCCGGCACCTGGCCGGGGCCGACGCCACCGCCGACCTCCAGAGCCTGGAGTCCGATATCGCCACCCTCATGGTCGAGGGCGCGGGGGCTTCGACCCGGCCATCATCCCCGAGGTCCTCGGCGTGATGACCCACCACGGCCTGCACGTGCCGGCGTCGATGACGTCCCTGTCCAAGGCGCTGCTCACGTTGGACGGCACCCTGCGGCTGATCGACCCGTCCTTCGACCTGGCCCGGGAGGCCACCGCGGCGGCCGACGCCCTCGCCACCCGGGACCCCGACATGGCCGGCGACCTCCTCCAACAGGAGTTGCGCCGGGCCCTGCCGGCCCTCCGCACCCTCCCCGAGCACCTCGACGAGTTGGCCACCCAGCTGCGGGCCGGCCGCATGAGTGTGCGGGTGGAGCGGTTCGCCGACGGTGACGAGCGGGTGGTGAGCGGGTGGATCGACCGGATCCTGGTCGCCGTGTTCGGCTCGATGGGCCTGATCGCCTCGGGCGTCATCCTGGTGGCCGCCGAACTGGCCCCGTCCCACGACATCCGTCTCTCCCTGCAGGCCATCGGCTTCATCGGGCTCGTGTTCTCGTCGGTCCTGTTCATGCGGGCCGTGGCCCAGGCCCTCCGGCGAGAGCGGACCTCGGGGGGCTGAGGGACAGGGCCGTCGGCGTCAGTCCTTGAGGCCGATGAGGGCGGCAAGGGTGGCCCGGGTGTGGGCCACGCTCTCGGGGCCCACCCGAGCCGCCAGCTGATCGTCGATGCGGTCCACCGCCTGGCGCCCGGCCGCCGCCGCCGCCCGCCCACGGTCGGTCAGGGAGACGGTCATCCGCCGCCGGTCGTCGGGATCGGGAGCGCGGTCGAGGTAGCCGCGGACGACGAGGGTGTCCACCAGCTGCCCGGCCGCCTGCTTGGACACGCCCAGGCCCTCGATGATCCCACTGAGCGGCGAGCCCCCGCGTGAAATGGCCCCGAGGACGTAGCTGCCGTTGCGCGGGATGTCCTCGCACCCCACCTCGCTCTGGGCCCGGCGCATGGCCGTGCCGTAGGTGGTGCGGGCGTGACGCAGGAGGGCGGGGAGGGCCACTGTCTCGTACCAGGGCAGCTCCGGATCGGCGTCCATGCCGGACCACCGTAGAGCCCGGGGTCCAAAAAGTCAATAAACAGGATAGTCAAGAAGAGGTACTATAGTGAGGCCATGGACCAGGCCAGGGCCCGCCCCTCACGGACCAGCCAGGCGGTGGCGGCGTGGCGGGCCACGCTGCCCCGGGCGTCGAGCCCGGACGGGGATGCCGACGCCCAGGCCACCTTGTGCGCCGGGATGGCCCCGGTCCGGGACGAGGCCATGCGCGCCCAACTCGCCGCCCGCACCCGGTTCTTCGATGACCAGGTGGTGGACGCCCTCGGACGGGGGTGCGACCAGGTGGTCGTGCTCGGGGCCGGCTACGACGACCGGGCCCTCCGGTTCCGGACGCCGGGAGTCCGCTTCTTCGAGGTCGACCATCCGGACACCCAGGACGACAAGCGCCTGCGTCTCGAGCGGATGGGGGCCGCCCGGCGCGGGCCGACACTGGTGCCGGTGGACTTCTGTGGGGACGGGCTGGCCGCCGCCCTGGACCGGGCCGGCCACCGGACCGACCGCCCCACCCTGGTCCTAGCCGAGGGCCTCCTCGTCTACCTCGGGAGCCGTGAGATCGCCGACCTGCTCGGAGGGGTGCGGGCCCGGGCTGGGGCGGGCAGCGTCCTCGCCGCCAGCCTGGCCGTGCACCCCGAGGGACTCGACTCGGCGGGGGTGACGGATCGGGCCAACGCCGCCCGCCCCAGAGCCGGGGCCGAGCCGTGGCGCACCATCCTGTCCCGGTCGGCGCACCTGGCACTGGTCGAGGGCGCGGGATGGGCGGTGGTCGACACGTTCGACGCCACCGCCTTCGATGCCACCGCCGTCCCGGGGCGGTCCCTCCTCGTCGTCGCCCAGGCCTGAGGTTCCCGGCCGGCCACCGGTGGCCCACCGGCCTCACGGCCCGGTGGCCCTGCGGGCTACACTGGTGCGTAATCCGCTTTTCGCAACGGAGGAGAGACGCGTGCCGGCAACCGTCGTCGTCGGGACCCAGTGGGGTGATGAAGGCAAGGGCAAGCTGACCGACCTCCTGGCCAAGGAGATGGAGCTGGTCGTCCGCTACCAGGGCGGCCACAACGCCGGTCACACCATCGTGGTGGACGGTGAGACCTTCGCCCTCCAGCTGGTCCCGAGCGGGATCCTCTACGACCACATCACCCCGGTGATCGGCAACGGCGTCGTGGTCGACCCCACCGTGCTCCTGGCCGAGGTGGACACGCTGGCCGGCAAGGGCATCGACACCAGCCGACTGCTGGTCAGCGGCAATGCCCACCTGATCATGCCCTACCACCACGAGCTCGATCAGCTGGCCGAACGGTACCTGGGCAAGAACAAGTTGGGCACCACCAAGCGGGGCATCGGGCCGGCCTACGCCGACAAGTCCTCCCGGGTGGGGCTGCGCGTGCAGGACCTGCTCGATCCCAAGATCTTCCGACAGAAGCTCGATGTGGTCCTGAAGGAGAAGAACGCCGTCCTGGCCAAGGTGTACAACCGCCTGCCCCTGTCGGCCGACGAGATCTGCGCCCACTATCTCGACGAGCTGGCCCCCCGGGTGATCCCCATGGTGGCCGACACCGTCGGTCTCCTCCACGACGCCCTCGAGCGCGGCGCCCATGTACTGCTGGAGGGGGCCCAGGCCACCTTCCTCGACCTCGACCACGGCACCTACCCCTTCGTCACCTCCTCCAATCCGGTGGCCGGCGGGGCCTGCACGGGAGCGGGCATCGGCCCGCGCTACGTCGACGAGGTCATCGGGATCGCCAAGGCCTACGTCACCCGGGTGGGGAGTGGCCCGTTCCCCACCGAGCTGGTCGACGAGATCGGCGACACCCTGGTGGACCGGGGCCACGAGTACGGCGTCAACACCAAGCGCCGGCGCCGGCCCGGGTGGTTCGACGCCGTCATGATGCGACAGGCCGTGCGCCTCAACTCGCTCTCCGAGGTGGCCCTGACCAAGCTGGACGTGTTGGACACCTTCGACACCGTGAAGGTCTGTGTGGCCTATGAGGCCAACGGCGAGCGCTTCACCCACCCCCCGTACCACCAGTCCGTGTTCCACCAGGTGACCCCGGTCTACGAGGAGCTCCCCGGGTGGAAGACCGACATCACCGGGGCCACCGAGCTGAGCGACCTGCCCCAGGCGGCCCGGGACTACGTCGGGTTCCTGGCCGAGCAGATCGGCACGCCGGTCCGCCTAGTGGGCGTCGGCCCCGGCCGCGACCAGTTCGTCCGCTTCGCCGCATGAGCGGATCCGTGCCGTCCGGGCCGGAGGCCGCCGCCGGGCCCATCCGTACGGTGTGCGTGGTCGGGTCGGGGGGACGGGAGCACGCCTTGGCCGTGGTGCTCGGCCGGACCGCCGACGTGATCGTGACACCGGGCAACCCCGGCATCGGCGGGGTGACGGCCGAGGGACACACCCTCACCAGTGTCGACACGCCGGCTGAGGAGATCGACGCCGACCTGTTCGTCATCGGACCCGAGGCCCCCCTGGTCGACGGACTGGCCGACCGGCTGCGGGCCTCGGGCCGGCTGGTGTTCGGCCCCGGTGCCGACGGCGCCCGGTTGGAGGGATCCAAGGCCTTCATGAAGGAGATGCTGGCCGAGGCCGGCGTGCCCACCGCCCGTTTCGACGCCTTCACCGATCCGTCGGCGGCCAAGGCCTTTCTGCGGACGCTGCCCGGCCCCTGGGTGATCAAGACCGACGGCCTGGCCGCCGGCAAGGGCGTGCTCGTCACCACCTCGCTCGACGAGGCCGACGCCGACATCGACGCCAAGCTCTCCGGTCACGCCTTCGGGGAGGCCGGCCGTCGGGTGGTGGTGGAGGAGGGCCTGGTGGGGCCGGAGTGCTCCCTCCTCGTCCTGTGCGACGGTCACCGTCTGGCCGCCCTGGCCCCGGCCCAGGACTTCAAGCGACGCGACGATCTCGACGCCGGGCCCAACACCGGGGGCATGGGTGCCTACTCGCCGGTCCCGCTGGTGGACGACGGGCTGGTCGACCGGTTGGTGGAGGAGGCGGTGGCCCCCCTGGTGACCACGATGCTGGCCCGCGGGATCGACTACCGGGGCGTGCTCTACGCCGGGCTCATGCTGACCCCGGACGGCCCCAAGGTGCTCGAGTTCAACGTGCGGTTCGGGGACCCCGAGACCCAGGTGGTCCTGCCCCGTCTCGAAGGTGACCTGGCCGGCCTGCTGGCCGAGGTGGCGTCCGGCTCCCTCCGGACCCGGCCCCGGTTCGCCGACACCGCCGCGGTGTGCGTGGTCATGGCCGCCGCGGGCTACCCCGAGTCGCCGCGGACCGGGGACGTCATCACCGGGCTCGACGCCGCCGCCCGGGTGGAGGGAGTCACGGTCTTCCATGCGGGCACGGCCGCTGCTGGGGGCACAGCCTCCGGTGAGAGCACGGCGTCTGGTGGGAGCACGGCCACTGCCGGAGCGGTGGTCACCGCCGGGGGCCGGGTGCTGGGTGTCACCGCCCTCGGCCCGACCATCGACGAGGCCCGGTCCCGCGCCTACCGCGGCGTGCAGGCCATCACGTGGCCCGGGGCCCAGGCCCGCACGGACATCGCCCGGGAGCCGGCGTCGTCCCCGGAGGGGGCCGACGATCTGGTGGCCGTGTCCAGCCGACCGGTGTCACGGTGATCCCCCGCTACGCCCCCGCGGCCATGACGGCGCTCTTCTCCGACGAGGCCCGGTTCGCCATGTGGCTGCGCGTCGAGCTGCTGGCCACCGAGGGGTGGGTCGAGGTCGGTGACGTCCCGGCCGAGGCGGCCGAGGTCTGCCGGGCCAAGGCCCCGCCGGTGGACGCCGCCTTCGTGGAGGCGGTCGGCGAGCGGGAGGCGATCACCGACCACGATGTGGCCGCCTTCGTCGACGTCGTCCAGGAGGCCATCGGCCAGCCCGAGGGCTCGTGGATCCACTACGGGCTCACCTCCTCGGACGTGGTGGACACCGCTCTGTGCGCCACCCTCACCCAGGCCTCCGACCTGCTCATCGAGGCCGCCTCGGCACTGGTCGGAGCGCTCAAGGCCCGCGCCCTCGAGTGCATCGACATCCCGGTCACCGGGCGCACCCACGGCATGCACGCCGAGCCCACCACCTTCGGGGCCAAGTTCTCGTTGTGGGCCCTCCAGGCCGACCGCGACGTCCAACGCCTCCGGGCGGCCCGCCAGCGGGTGGCCGTGGGCAAGCTGTCCGGCGCGGTGGGGACCTACTCCAACATCGACCCCCGAGTCGAGGACCACGTCTGTGCCGCACTCGGCCTCACCCCGACCCCGGCCACCCAGGTGGTGGCCCGGGACCGCCATGCCGAGTACCTCTGGGCCTGTGCCTCGGTGGGCGCCACCATCGAGCTCATCGCCACCGAGGTGCGCCACATGGCCCGCAGCGAGCTGGGCGAGGCCGAGGAGCCGTTCAAGCCGGGCCAGAAGGGGAGCTCGGCCATGCCCCACAAGCGCAATCCGATCCTGTCCGAGCGACTGTGCGGTCTGGCCCGGGTCCTGCGGGGCTACCTCTCGGCCGGGCTCGAGGACGTGGCACTGTGGCACGAGCGGGACATCTCCCACAGCTCGGTCGAGCGGGTGGTGCTCCCCGACGCCAGCATGCTCACCCTCTACATGCTGGAGAAGGCGCGGGGGCTCGTGGCCGGGCTGGTCATCCATCCCGAGCGGGCCCTGGCCACCCTCACCGACGGGAGCTACGGCCTGGTGTTCAGCCAGTCGGTCCTGCTGGCCCTGGTCAGCGGGGGACTGAGCCGCGACGCCGCCTACCGGATCGTGCAACGGGACGCCCGGGAGGCCTGGTCCGACGGGCGGTCGTTCCGCCAGGTCCTCGACGACGACCCCGAGGTCACCCTCTCGCCCGAAGCCCTGGACGAGGCGTTCGACCTGTCCCGCACGCTGCGCCACGTCCACCGGTTCACCGACGCCCTGGAGGAGCTCGGACCGTGAGCGGCTCCACGGCCGGTGACCCACTCGCCCTGATCCAGTCGGGCAAGGTACGCGAGCTCTACGACGCCGGCCAAGGCCGGCTGCTCATGGTGGCCTCCGACCGCATCTCCGCCTTCGACGTGATCATGGACGAGCCCATCCCCGACAAGGGCCGGGTCCTCACGGCCATGACCGCCTACTGGTTGGAGGAGCTCGCCGACCTGGCCCCGAACCACCTGATCAGTGCCGACACCGCCGACTTCCCCGAGGGCGCCACCTCGCTCCCGGGCGGACTGGACTACCTGGCCGGCCGGTCGATGCTGGTGCACCGGGCCGAGGTGCTCGACATGGAGTGCATCGTGCGCGGCTACCTGGCCGGCTCGGCCTTCAAGGAGTACCAGAAGGAGGGCACGGTCCACGGGATGGCCATGCCCGCCGGGCTGCGCCACGCCGACCGCCTGCCCGAACCCATCTTCACCCCCTCGACCAAGGCCTCCGAGGGACACGACCTCAACATCGGGATGGCCGAGGCCATCGCCATCGTGGGGAAGGAGGCCGCCGAGGCGGCGTCGGCCATGTGCCTGGCCGCCTATACCCGGGCCGCCGCCCGGGCCGAGGCCCAGGGCATCGTCATCTGCGACACCAAGTTCGAGCTGGGCTACATCGACGGTGCGCTGTCCATCTGCGACGAGGTGCTCACCCCGGACTCGTCCCGGTTCTGGCCGGCCGACGACTGTGCCCCGGGCACCAATCCCCCCTCCTTCGACAAGCAGCGCCTCCGCGACTGGTTGGAGGCCCAGCCCTGGGACAAGCAGGCCCCGCCCCCGACCCTGCCCGACGAGATCGTGTCGGCCACCTCCGCCCTCTACGCCGAGTCCTACGAGCGGGTCTGCGGGCGCCGGTTGGCCGACTGGTACGGTGCATGAGCATGGCCTCCGCGAAGCGTTTCTCGGTACTGGTGGAGGTCCACCTGCGCCACGGCATCGCCGATCCGCAGGGGGCCACCATCGAGCGGGCCCTGCCCGCCCTGGGGCTCACCGGGGTCACCGGTGTCCGGTCGGGCAAAGCCTTCCGCTTCGACATCAGCGCTCCGGACGAGGCGTCGGCCCTGGCCCAGGCCACCGTGGTGGCCGACCGGCTGCTGGCCAACCCGGTCATCGAGGAGTCGGTGGTCACCGTGGGTCCGGCCGACGTGGTGGGATCGGCCGGGTCGGCCGCCTGATGGCCGTCCGGGTCGGGGTGGTGATGTTCCCGGGGACCAACTGCGAGCACGACGCCGTCCTGGCCGTCCGGCGGCTCGGGGCCTCGGCCGATCTCGTGTGGCACGGCGACACCAGCGTCGACGGATACGACGCCCTGGTGCTCCCGGGCGGGTTCGCCCACGGGGACTACCTCCGGCCGGGGGCCATCGCCCGCTTCTCCCCGGTGATGGAGGCCGTGGGCCGCTTCGCCGCCGAGGGCGGACCGGTGGTGGGGATCTGCAACGGCTTCCAGGTGCTGACCGAGGCCGGGCTCCTGCCCGGCGCCCTCCAGAAGAACCGAGGCCTCCGGTTCTTGTGCACCACGGTGACGGTGCGGGTCGAGTCGTCGGACTCGGTGCTGACCACCGGTGTCCAGGTGGGCACCGAGCTCGCCGTGCCCATCAACCACTTCGAGGGCAACTACACCTGCGACCGGGAGACCCTGGCCGTGCTCCGGGACGAGGACCGGGTGGTCCTGCGCTATGTGGACAATCCCAACGGCTCGGTGGACGACATCGCCGGCGTGTGCAACGAGGCCCGCAACGTGGTCGGCCTCATGCCCCATCCCGAGCGGGCGTCGGACCCGCTTCTCGGATCGGTCGATGGGGCGGTCCTGCTCGGCGCGCTCCTGGCCTCGGCGGCCCCGGCCGCCCACGCCACCGTGGCCTGAGGCGCCGCCCCCGCAGGCTCAGCTGCGGGTGCGGGGGATCTTGGCCTGCTGGAGGACCGAGGCGCTGACGCCCACGGTGCGCCAGGCCGAGTACGAGATGCCCTTGCGCTCGCCGTAGACGCGGGCCACCTTGATGAAGCTCTTCTCGAGGGCGGCCAGGTCCACGGTCTCGCCGGTGTGGGACAGCTCGGCCTCGAGGCGCTGCCGCTCCTCGATCAGGTGCAGCCGCGACAGGGGATCGGCCCCGGCCAACTGGTTGTCGATGGCGAAGAGCCGCTTGCGGATGGATTCGGGCGTCCGCTTCCGGCCCCGGCGGGGCTTGGTCGACTCCAGGGCTTCGAGGTAACGCCGCACGATGCGGCCCTCCTCCCGTCCTTTGGCCAGCGCCGCCTTGTGGTCCTCGGACATGGGGGTTTTTTTGCGTGATTTCGTCGGAGTTGTAGCTGCCATGATCAGAGCCTCGCAGAGAAATCCATACAACGCAACCCGCCCGGGCAGTAGCGCACCCATAGATCGAATTGGAGTGGGTGATTACGGGCCTGATCAGAACCCCGTCACCAGTATGGGGGAAATGGGGGTCGATTGCTTTGAGGTCGACACGGGGGGTGAGCCCCGGGTATTCAACGATGGCAGCCCACGTCGATCGCCCTCCATTGGCCCGGGATTCCGCCCGAATCCTGCACCTCCGGCCCCGTTACCCGGTGGGATGCGGGCCGATCCGGTGCTCTGTCCGAGCCATGTTGCCTCTATCGGCGGCCGGGTTTTCTCGAAGTTTGTGGCCGTGGGCCGTGGGGAATGACCGCCAATGCCTCCGGGCATGCCCGATCCCCGCGGCACCGCAGTGGACCGGGATGGTGGTGGAAGTCCGGTGGGGGATGCCCGGCGACCCTCCGTGCCTTTAGACCGTGTGGATCCCCGTCCTTCCCCGTTCACGGACCTCTATCGTCCGAGGTGATGGTCCGGCGTCCCGCACCACGCGCGGCGATGGGCCCGACCGGTCCGGGGCGCGGGGAGCGCCGGGCCCCCGCCCCAGCCGGGCGCCCCCGCGTCGCCAGGTACGCTCGGGTACAGAGAGCCACGGGCCGGGACCGGATGCCGGGCGGAGATCAACCAGGGACGGGGAGTGAAGCGGGCAGTGACCGTGGAGACGGATGCGCCATCCAGTGAGCCACTGCACCGGGCCCTCGGGCTCACCGACGGGGAGCGCGACGAGGTGGAGGCCATCCTCGGTCGTCCACCCAACCACCTGGAGCTGGCGCTCTTCGCCGTCATGTGGAGCGAGCACTGCTCCTACAAGTCGTCCCGGGTCCACCTGAGGCGACTGCCCACCGAGGCCCCCCATGTGCTGGTGGGACCGGGCGAGAACGCCGGGGTCATCGACGCCGGGGACGGGATCGCCGTGGCCATCCGCATCGAGAGCCACAACCACCCCTCGGCCATCGAGCCCTATCAGGGTGCGGCCACCGGGGTCGGGGGGATCCTGCGGGACATCTTCACCATGGGGGCCCGCCCCATCGCCGTCATGGACCCCCTGTTCTTCGGTGACCCCACCGAGGCCCGCCAGCAGTGGCTGATCGAGGGCGTGGTGGCCGGCATCTCGGGCTACGGGAACTCGGTGGGGGTGCCCACCATCGGTGGTGAGCTCACCTTCCACGACTGCTACGCCCAGAACCCGTTGGTCAACGTGCTGTGCATGGGCGTGCTGCCGACGGAGCGGCTGGTCCTCGGGGCCGCCACCGGTGTGGGGAACCTGGCCGTCCTGCTCGGCTCGTCGACCGGGAGGGACGGGATCGGCGGGGTCAGTGTGCTGGCGTCGGCCGGCTTCGGGGGCGGCGACCCCGAGGCCGAGGCGGCCAAGCGGCCCAGTGTGCAGGTGGGGGATCCCTACGAGGAGAAGCGGCTGATCGAGGCGTGCCTCGAGCTGCTCGACGCCAAGCTGGTCGTCGGGATCCAGGACCTCGGGGGCGCCGGCCTGGTCTGCGCCACCAGCGAGACAGCGGCCCGGGGTGGGGTGGGCATGGACGTCGACGTGTCCGCCGTGCCCCGACGGGAGCCGGGCATGGCCCCCTACGAGGTCATGACATCCGAGAGCCAGGAGCGCATGCTGGCCATCGTCACCCCCGACGACCTGCCCCGGGTGGAAGCGGTGTGCCGCCGCTGGGAGGTGCGCTCGGCCGTCGTGGGACGCGTCACCGAACCCGAGGGGGGGTCGCCCGGCCGCCTCCGCATCCTGGACGGCTTCGACGGCGAGGTCCTCGGTGACGTGCCCGCCGGCGCCCTCAGCGACGACGCCCCGCTCTACCACCGCCCGCTGGCCCGGCCCCTCGACCACGAGTCCCGGGCGGCCAACGACCCGGCCGGCCTCCCCGCTCCGGCCGACTGCGGCCCCGACGTCCTGGCGCTGCTGGCCGACCCGTCCTGGGTCTACCGGCAGTACGACCACCAGCTGTTCCTCAACACCGTCGACGGTCCCGGCGGGGACGCAGCCGTGCTCCGCCTCGCCGCCCCGGGCCTTCCCCCCTCGACCAAGGGACTCGCCCTCACCACGGACTCCAACCCCACCTGGTGCGCCATCGACCCGCGGGCCGGCACAGCGGCCACGGTGGCCGAGGGGGCGCTCAACGTGGCCTGTGCCGGGGCCCGGCCCATGGCCGTGGTCAACTGCCTCAACTTCGGGAACCCCGAGCACCCCGAGGTCATGTGGCAGCTGTCCGAGGCCATCGACGGGATGAGCGAGGCCTGCCTCGGCCTCGGCCTGCCGGTGATCGGCGGCAACGTGAGCCTGTACAACGAGAGCTACGGCGTCGACATCAACCCCACCCCGGTCATCGGCGTGCTGGGGCTCGTCGACCACCTGGCCGCCCGGCCGCCCGGGGTGACCCTGGTCGAGGACGCCTCGATCGTCCTCCTGGACGCCGGGGTCGGTGCCACCACCGCCCGCCGCGGCCCGCCCTCACTGGCCGGCTCCCGGTGGGCCGTCGAGGTCCGCGGCCACCGCGACGGGACGCTGCCGGCGCTGGACCTGGCCGCCCACCGGCGGTTGGTGGCCTTCGTGACCGACATCGTGGCCGAGGGCGTCGCCGGGGGCGTCACCGGCCCGCCGCTGGTGTCGGGGATCCACGACGTGTCCGGCGGCGGTCTGGGTGTGGCCCTGTGCGAGATGGCCGTGCGCTCGGGCATCGGCCTGACGGTGGCCGGCGTGTCCGACCACCACGAGCTGTTCACCGAGGCCCCGTCCCGGGTCGTGGTGTGCACCACCGACCGGGCCGCGCTCCTGGCCCGGGCGGCCGAGGCCGGGGTCGGGTTCCGGGTGCTCGGCTCCACCGGGGGTGCCCGGGTGGTGGTGGACGGGCTGGTCGACCTCGACCTGGCCGAGGCCACCTCGGCGTGGCGGGACCGGCTCCCGGGCCTCCTGGACGCCCTGGCCCCCGTCACCAACTGAGCCCGTTCGCCGGCCCTCAGCCCGACGGCCGGCGGGCCTCGAGCTGGCCCAGCACCTTGTCGGGCACCTTCAGGTCGCCCTGGCCGGTGCCCACCGCCAGATCGGGCTTGGCCGCGCCGTGGTGGTCCGAGCCCCCCGTCGCCACCAGGTCGAAGCGGCGGGCCAGGTGGCCGAGCTCGGTGCGCTGCCGGGGGGAGTACCTGCCGTAGAGGACCTCGATCCCGCCGAACCCGGACTCGGCCAGTCCGCCCACCACGCGGGCCAGCTCGGGGCCCTCGAGCCCCAGACTGTAGGGGTGGGCCAGGACGGCCACCGCACCCGACGCCCGGGCCAGGTCGGCCACGTCGGATCCC
The DNA here is from genome assembly GCA_963738545.1 of uncultured Acidimicrobiaceae bacterium. GTDB lineage: Bacteria > Actinomycetota > Acidimicrobiia > Acidimicrobiales > RAAP-2 > Bog-756. The sequence goes on along the minus strand of CAVTXA010000002.1, from coordinate 35,430 downwards.
GACAGCCGGGCCTTGTCCACGTAGGCCGGTCCGCCGTTGCCCAGATACCGGTCGAAGGCCTCGTCGATGGAGCCGGCCACGCCCGCCTCCACCAGGGCGGCGGCGAAGTGGGGTCGGCCCATGCCCTCCTCGCCGCCGGCGAGGGTCACCACCCGGTCGTAGGTCACGGGGATGCCGAGGTCGGCCAGGCGGTCGGCGAGGGCCAGGTTCCGTCGCCGCCGGTCCTGGCGGAGCCGGCCCAGCTCCTCGTCCAGGGGGCCGCCGTCCTCCTCCACGAAGTACACGAGCACGTGCATGCCTCCGGGCCCGACGGGCAGGCACGACACCTCGCACCCGGCGACGAAGGTGATCCCGAGCTCGGCGGCCCGTTGGCGGGCGGGACCGATGCCGGCCAGGGAGTCGTGGTCGGTCAACGCCAGTGCGCTGCACCCGGCCTCCACCGCCAGCTCGACGATCCGGCCGGGGGTGTCGCTCCCGTCGGACACGGTGGAGTGGGTGTGGAGGTCGATCACGGCCACCGACGCTACCGGGGCCGCCAACGGCGTCCCGTCGGCCCGGTCGCTTCGTGGCCGGTCCGTCCCACTAGGCTGGAGTGGCACGGTGAGGTGATTGTGTGGCCTAATCGTGAAGGACGAGCCCGACGACCCCCGGTGTGTGCGGTGATCAACCGATAATGGAGGCCAAGGAAGCGTGCGGAGTCTTCGGGGTCTATGCCCCGGGGCGGTCGGTGGCACACCTGACCTTCGACGGCCTCTACGCCCTCCAGCACCGTGGTCAGGAGTCGGCGGGCATGGCGGTGAGCGACGGCGACGTCATCACCGTGATGAAGGACATGGGCCTCGTCACCACCGTCTTCGACGAGCGCAAGCTCTCCGGGCTCCGGGGGCACATGGCCGTCGGGCACACCCGCTACTCCACGGCCGGCTCCAGTGACTGGATCCATGCCCAGCCCGTGTACCGGGCGGTGGGGCGGGCTGGATTCGCCCTCGGTCACAACGGCAATCTGACCAACACCGCCGAGCTGGGTGAGGCCGCCGGCATGCTGCCCGGCCTGGTGTCCTCCGACAGCGACCTGGTGGCCGAGCTGCTGGGTCAGGCCTTCCCGCCCGACCTGCCCGAGCGGACCCGGGCCGAGGTGGGCGACGACCTCGAGCACGCCCTGCTCAAGGTCCTCCCCTCGGTCGAGGGTGCCTTCTCCTTCGTGCTCCTCGACGCCGACCGGCTCATCGGCGTTCGGGATCCGAACGGCTTCCGCCCCCTGTGCCTCGGCCGGCTCGACGCCACCGACGAGTTCGAGCAGGGCTGGGTCCTGGCCTCGGAGTCGCCGGCCCTCGACGTGATCGGGGCCACCTTCATCCGCGAGCTGGAGCCCGGCGAGATGGTGGTCATCGACGGCAAGGAGGTGCGCTCGGAGCGTCCCTTCCCGGTGGAGCGCCTCGACCCGAAGCTCTGCATCTTCGAGTTCGTCTACTTCGCCCGTCCCGACACCCGCCTCTACGGGAACGAGGTGCACGGCGCCCGGCGCCGGATGGGTCAGCTGCTGGCCACCCAGGCACCCATCCCCGCCGACCTGGTGATGGGCGTCCCCGACTCGGGCGTCCCCGCCGCCGAGGGGTACGCCGTGGAGTCGGGCATCCCCTACGGACAGGGACTGGTCAAGAACCGCTACATCGGGCGGACCTTCATCGCCCCCACCCAGGCCGAGCGGGCCAACGGGGTGCGACGCAAGCTCAACCCGCTGCGGGAGAACATCACGGGCAAGCGGGTGATCGTGGTGGACGACTCCATCGTGCGGGGCACCACCACCCGGGCCATGGTGAAGATGCTGCGTGAGTCCGGGGCCACCGAGGTCCACCTGCGGATCTCGTCGCCGCCCTTCCGGTGGCCGTGCTTCTACGGGATCGACACGCCGGACCAGACCGAGCTCCTGGCCTCCATCAAGACCCTGGACGAGATCGTCGACTTCCTCGACGTGGACTCGCTCGAGTACCTCACCCTCGACCACCTGGTCCAGGCCATCGACGCCCCCGGTGCCGGATTCTGCGACGCCTGCCTGACCGGCAACTACCCGGTCCCCGTGCCCGTCCGGTTCGCCGAGCGGGCCACCCTCTCCGGCGTGGCCGGCCCCTCGGCGTGACCGGGTCCGCCGACCCGATCCCGCCGCCCACCGACCCCGCCGTCGGGCACACCGCCTCCCGCACGCCCGCCACCTACGCCGGTGCCGGGGTGGACATCGACGCCGGGGAACGCGCCGTCGACCTGATCAAGCCCCTGGTGGCCTCGACCCACCGTCCCGAGATCCTCGGCGGACTGGGTGACTTCGGGGGGCTCTTCGAGTTGGATCCCGACGGCCGCTACCACCACCCCGTGCTGGTGGCCGGCACCGACGGGGTGGGGACCAAGGCGCTGGTGGCCCAGGTCCTGGGCCGGTTCGACACCATCGGCATCGACCTGGTGGCCATGTGCGTGGACGACCTCGTCTGCCAGGGGGCCGAGCCGCTGTTCCTGCTGGACTACATCTCGTCGGGCTCGGTGGAGCCGACCCAGATGGCCGAGCTGGTCTCCGGGGTGGCCGACGGGTGCCGGCAGGTGGGGGCCGGCCTCATCGGGGGCGAGATGGCCGAGCATCCCGGGGTGATGAAGCCCGGGGAGTTCGACCTGGTCGGCTTCGCCGTCGGCGTGGTCGAACGGGACGAGATCCTGGGCCCGGCCCGGGTCCGCCACGGCGACGTCCTCATCGGACTGGCCTCGCCCGGCCTCCGGTGCAACGGCTACACCCTGGCCCGCCACGTGCTGCTGGAGCGGGCCGGCCGGGCCTTCGACGCCCCGGCCTGGCCCGGTGCCCGGGTCACCCTGGCCGACGAGCTGCTCCGGCCCTCGGTGCTCTACACACCGGCCGTCCGGGCCGCCATCGGAGCAGCCGACGTCCACGCCGTGGCCCACATCACCGGCGGGGGGTTCGAGGGCAACATCCCCCGGGCCCTGCCCCACGAGGGGCTCCGTGCCGTCCTCGACCGGGGCACCTGGGAGGTGCCGCCCATCTTCGGGGAGATCCGCCGGCTGGGGTACGTGGCCGATGACGAGATGGCCCGGGTGTTCAACCTGGGTCTCGGCATGGTCATGACCGTGGACCCGGCCAGCGCCGACGACGCCTTGGACGCTCTCAGCGGTGCCGGGGTCGACGCCGCCGTGGTGGGCCGGGTGGAGGAGGGCAACCACGGGGTGACGTTCGCCGGTCCGGGGTTCTGGCCCGACCGACCAGGCGGCCCGCCCACACCCCGGTCCGGTGACCGGGTCCCGGTGCCCCCGGCATGAGCGGGTCCCTGCCGGCCAGCGAGTTCGAGGCGCTGCGCTCCCACCTGCTGGAGCACTCGGTCAAGCGCGGCGACTTCACCCTCAAGTCGGGACGGAAGAGCTCGTGGTTCATCGACTCCAAACAGACGGTGTGCCGACCCGAGGCCATGGTGTTGGTGGCCGACGGTGTGCTGTCGGTCATCCCACCCGAGGCCGACGCCATCGGCGGGCTGACCATGGGTGCCGACCCGGTGGCCTTCGTGACCGCCGGTGTGGCCGCCACCCGCGGCCGTCGACTGAAGGCGTTCAGCGTCCGCAAGGAGGCCAAGGACCACGGGGGTGGAGGCCGGATCGCCGGGGCCCTCGATCCCGGTGACCGGGTGGTCATCACCGAGGACACGGTCACCCGAGGGACGTCGCTGCTCGAGGCGGCCCACGCCGTCATCGAGGCCGGTGCGGTCCCGGTCCTCCTCGTGGCCGTGGTGGACCGCGGGGGAACGGTGGCGGCCATGGCCGAGGCCGAAGGGCTGCCCTTCCGTGCCCTGTTGACGGCACCGGACCTGGGCTTCACCTACGAGGGGGCCTAGGGAGTGTCCCGCCCCACGCCGGGCGATCCGGTGCCGGCAGACCGGTGTCGGTCACGCTCCGGTGCCCAGCCCGGGGGTCAGGACGATGGCCTGCTCGGGGCAGGCCACCACGCACAGTCCGCAGGCCCGGCAGTCGTCGCCGCGGGGCGTGTAGGCGGTGACCATGCCGTGGGCCCGGACCTTCAGCCGGGACAGCCGACCCAGGTCCCGATAGTCGGTGTCGTCGATGCGACGGACCTCGAACACGTCGTTGGGACAGACGTCGATGCAGTCCCGCTTCCCCTCGCACCGGCTGTGGTCGACGACCGGTCGGAAGGTGCCGGCCGGGGCCGAGCACCGCTCACCCGGACGATCCGGGTGAGCGGCGGCCCGGCGCTGTTTGGCCAGCCGTTCGGGGTCCGGCGTCACGAGGCGGGATCCGCCCCGGCGTCGTGGCTGTCCTGGGCCCCGTCGGCCAGCACCAGGTAGATGCGCCGACGGGTGTCGGCCAGGATCTCGCCCACCGCCTTGACCTGGCCCTCGCTGCCCGACCGACCGACCTGCATGGCCGCTCCGGCCACTTCGCCGATGAGGCCCCGGAGGTCGACCAGTGAGCGGTTGGCACCCTTGGCCGCCTGCTCCCACGGAGCGGGCCCCTCACCGGCCTCCTCGGCCACGGTGCGGCCGTCGGGCGTCAGGCTGAAGACCCTGCGGCCCTCGTTCTTGTCCGCGGTCACCAGACCCTGGTCCTCCATGGCCTGGAGGGTCGGGTAGACCGAGCCCGGGCTGGGTCGCCACACGCCCCCACTGCGCTCGGTCAGCTCGGTGATGATCTGGTAGCCGTGCATCGGCTCCTCGGCCAGGAGGGCGAGGATGGCCGCCCGGACGTCCCCCCGTCCGCGCTTCGGGCCCCGTCCGAACATCGGGGGTCCGAAGCCCGGGCCGAAGGCTCCGTGACGCCCACCTCCGAAGCCGAAGGCGTCGTCCCGGCCGCGGCCCCGGCCGCCACCCCGTCCCCGGGGGGCACCGCCGAAGCGGTCGTAGCGGTCCCGTCGGCCGGGGAGTCCCGGTCCGGCTTCGGGGCCGGTCGTGCTGTCGTCGAATCGTTTGTGTCCATGCATCAGGTTGTTTCTCCTTGATCTCGTTCCGGGCCGACCGGAATGCCGGTCCCGAAGGCTTGTGGAGCCGATCTTCCGACCGCTCACGTTGTATAACGATATATCGCGATGTACTCCTTGTCAAGGGGTCGCCGGAACGGCAAATAGGTGAGATGGAGTATCCCGGTTTCATGGGGCAAAGCGGTCCACCGGCGGCACGGCGTCCTACGCACCGTTGTCAGACACGGCCGTCGACGGCATCAGGCAGGCCGGCGCATTCGGTGAACCCGAGAGGTGGGAGTTCGACTGCGAGCGCACCTACACGCGTGGTTAATGGCTGGAGACTGGTCCTACGTTCGGAGGGCACCGTCGTCTCCCGCCGGAGACGTTGCAATGAGCTCAGTGGCATCGGACGCTTAGTTGACGATGCGGGCGGCAGCATCACCATTCGCTACACCGCCTAGTTGTAAGGGCGACCCGCACTGGCCCGGATGATGCGCAGCGTATGAGTTGAGAGTGTCCCCGATGCTTACTACGACCGACAGGCTGTCAGCCTCACCCGAAGCACTGCGTGCCCTGAGATCCAAGGATTGGACCAGCAACGCTGTTCGATCCCCCATTGACCGGTAGCGGGTTGTTGCCGAAGCAGGTCGCTGGTCCATGGACGACGTTGGATTGAAGAACGATGGGTGCCACCGTGTTGGCGATGAACGTCATGGGACCGCTCTGGTTCCCCAAGACGATGCTCCCGAAGCCGTTGGTGGCGCCTTTCCCGGCGTAGCCGATCTCGGTCACCGGCCCAGAGATGATGTCGGACTGGAGGATCACAGCCCGATAATCGAGGTTGCCCAACGCGTCCTCGCCGGGGTTATCTCCGCCCCCGCCGACCACTGTGAGGGAGCCGCTGACACGAAGGGAGGAAAGGTAGATGCCAGAGGCCGCGGTGGCGAGGACGGGGCCGTTGACACTTCCTGTCGACAGATAGGCGTACCCGTCGGTCTGGACGAACAGCGGGCCGTTCACCGTGATAGGTATTCCGTTGGCCAGCGCCCCAAAGGCAGCTCCATCACCAACCTTGACGCTGCCGTCTACCGTCAGGCTCCCGGAATAGACGCCCAGCCCCGACGCGTGCTGGAGGGTGACTGGACCGGTGACGGTCACGGCACCGACCGTAAAGCAGGAGGAGGTAGGAGGCATGGTGATCGACGCGTACACCCCGGCGGGGATCAGCTGTGAGCTGCCCGATGTTCCGGTGCAGGTGAACCCGCCGGACACCGCCCCGGCGGGAACGGCAGCCCCAGCGGGAACGCTCTCCGCGACTCCTGTTACACCAAAGCCAAGAACCAGAAGTGAAGCAGCAAGTATCAACCGGCGCATGAGCACTCCTCCGACCTCCTGTTTTGTCCCGCCGAGCAGGTCGCCGTCCAGAAAGCTCCGCCCGCCGTTAGCCGGCCACATCGTCGCGCGGCGAAACCTTCGCTGCAACCGATACTCCATCTCACCTAATGGGACTGGAGGGGTCGTCCGCCCCCCCGGAGAACCGACCGTCCCTGAGGACCAATGGCCCTGTACCGCAGCCCGCAATGGTGGAAGAATTGGCTCTATGGAGGAGTCGGCGCAGCTGCAGCACGACGGACACTGGAGGATGGCCGTGTGGGCCCTCCGGGTGGGGGCTGGCGGACTGGCGATCGTCGTCGCAGGACTGATCGTGGAGTCGATGGGCGGCACCCCGTGGGTCTTGGCTGCCGGGATGGTCATCTGGCTCGCCTGCGCCGCCGTGATGGTGGTGGGGTTCCTGTGGTCCCGTCACGAACTCCCCGAGCCACGCCCGGGGTTCTGGTCGATGCGGTACATGCTCATCCACGACACGTTCCGCGCCCGGCCGTCGGTCCAGCACTCCTGACTGCTTCCCCCGGAGCGGCGGCATCCGCAGCGCCGCGTGCTCTCGCCTCGCCCACTCGTCCGGGATGCACCTCTACCGGACGGACATGGCGGAGCCCTCGACGCCGTCGGGGTAGCGGACCGTTTGCGTCAGCAGAGGAACCACCCGTAGCGGAGCGTCGCGGTCAGACCCGGGGCCTTCGGGGGGACGTGCGGCCGGAGGTGGAAGGCGAAACGGCGGGACCACCCGTCGCGGCCGGTCGGCCGGGCGGGTGGCACCCGGCGGATCAGCGGGCCCGGTAGGCGGCGACGATCGGCTCCAGCTCACTCGGCGTGGCGCCGTGCAGGATGACCCCGTCACATCCCATGGCCAGCTGGCCCCGGACGGTTTCGGCACACTGCGCCGCGGTCCCGGTGGCGCTCGGGGCGAGCCACTCGTCGGGGATGAGGGTGGCCAGGTGCTCGAGCTGGGCCGTGGTGGCGGTGGCGTCGATGCCGCCCATGAAGCCGGCCACCATCTCGTCGGACCGGAAGCGGTCGAGCACGGCCGGGTCCCAGCCGTTGGTCCGCACCATCAGGTCCCCGTAGCCCTGGAGGTAGGAGGCCAGGCGTCCCACCGTCTTCATCAGCCGGCGGTCCTCGTCGAGGTGGTCCCCGATGGTGGCCAGGCAGGACCACACCTGCACCTCGTCCGGGTCCCGCCCGGCCCGCTCGGCCGACTCCTTGACCGTGGCCACACACCGCCGGGTGGTCTCCTCGGTGAAGAAGGTGTGCAGGATCACCCGGTCGAAGCAGCGGCCGCCGAGGGCCAGCGAGTGCGGCCCGAAGGCCACGAGACCGAGGGGCAGGTCCTCGTCGATGGCCGCCAGGTACAGCACGGGGTAGGAGCCGCACGGGCCGTCATGGCCGATGATGGCCTCCCCCCGGAAGAGGCGCTTCATGATGCCGGCGAAGTCCTCGAGCTGGGCCGTGGTGATGCGTCCCATGCCGTAGGTGTCCTGGATGATCGGGATCCCACGCCCGAGTCCGAGCACGAACCTCCCCCCGGTGAGGCTCTGCATGGTGCGGGCCATCCCGGCGGTGATCATCGGGTGGCGGGTGTTGTGGTTGGTGGCCGCCGTGACGATGGACATGCGCTCGCTCACCGCCCCGGCCGCACCGGACAAGACGGCCGCCTCCTTCTTGTCGAAGCGCTCCGAGATGAAGGCCGACCCCAGGCCCATCTCCTCGGCCAGGCGGACCTCGCCGACGAGGTCGCGGGACGAACGGGCCTGCCCGGCCAAGGTGTAGAAGCCGAGCTCGTCGAGGGGCGTCGGCGGTGAAGTGCCGGGGTCGGTCGTCATGGCTGCTCGCTCTCGTCGGGGAACGGAGCCGAAGGGTAGCAAGGACGCCGCGGATCCTGACAGCCGCAACCGGTCCCCGGCACCTCGCCGACCGACCGCCGGTCCGGCCGCGCGGCTGTCAGTCGGGTGCGCCGTCGCTGGCGTAGGGGACCGGGTGGTTGCCCCCGAGCTCGACGAACCGCTCGTTGAGGGCGTGGGCGATGACGTCGTGATCGTGGGCCGTCGGCTCGAGGGCGCCGTAGAGGAAGGCCTCCATCTGGAAGGCCGAGCTCATGCCGCCCAGCTCGAAGTAGCGGAGCCACAGCTCGCCCCGGGTCAGACCGGCATCCCTCCGGAAGCGGTCGAAGTGGTCGGGCTCCGCCTCAGTCACGGTGACCGTCGTCACGTCGGGGTCCGAGCAGCGGATGACCGGGTCGGGTCGACCCGGTGACCTCCTCCGCCCACGCCCGAAGTGAGATGCCCGTGCGCTGGGAGTGCACACGGAGCACGGTGTACGCCTGGTCCTCGGTGATGCCGTCACGTTCCATGATCACCCCCTGGGCCTGGGCGATCACCTCCCGCGATCGGAGGGAGGCCTGGAAGCGCTCGGATCGCCGGTCGTCGCTGATGTCGACGCCGGCATCGGTCAGGATGGCCGAGACCTCGGTGGCGAAGCGCATGGCCAGATTCTGATCGTCGCCGTCGAAGGCCCACGGCTGCAGGGAGTAGATGTTGAGGGCCCCGACGGAGTGGCTGTGGGCCACCAGGGGCGAGGACAGGATGGCCTGGATGCCCAGTGCCCTGGCCTTGGGGGTGAAGGTCGGCCAGCGGTCCTCATCGTCCAGTGACCGGGCGTGGAACCGACGGCCCTTGACCGAGGCGTCGACGCACGGGCCCTCGCCGGCGGCGTACTGCTCGGCGTCCATCTCCAAGATCGTCGTGTCGCTGGCCGCCACGGTGGCCAGTTGGCCGTGGCGGCGCAGGGAGACGCTGACCCCGTCGGCCCCGGCGACGGTGGTCCGGGCCAGCTCGACCACCAGGCGCAGGGCGGCGTCGACCAGGTCGGTGTCGGTCGGGATGGCTCCGGCCCGCTCGACGAACCGACCGGCGGGGCCGGCCCCGGGAGGGACGGGACCGGCGTTGTCGGGCACCCGGGCGATGACCGCGGAGGGCTGTGCGGGTCGCCCGGGCATCAGCTCGAACTCCTCGTCGACGATGAGGTGGGCGAGTCCGTCGGCGACCAGCCGTTGCTCGATCACCCTCGAGGGCGATCGGATGGACAGCCGCCGGTCCTGGGCGGCCAGGCGCTGTGCGGCCGTGGCGATGGCGGCCGGACCCGCCGGGGCCAGCGAGTCGACCCCCACCAGATCGAGGATCATCGACGAGTACCCACTGGCGATGACGGTGTCGAGTAGGCCGATCAGCTCGACCAGGGCGGGGTCGTCGAGCGCGCCCTGGACGGACACCACCGCCTCGGACCGGACCACGTCCATGGAGAGGGAGAACTTCTCCTCGGCTCCGCCACCCGAGCTCACCGGACCCTCCCCGGCCGGCCGGTCGTCGGGCGTGGGCGGTTCGGGCCCCGGGGGGTGGGGCACCGATCGGGACGTGAGGCGTGGGGGCGCGCCGAAGCATCGTCGAGAGGTCGGGGGTCACACCGGAACTGGCCAGACGACACGGGTGGGGCTTTCAGACTCGCCGACCCTCACTGCCGAAGGCCCGCCCAGCGTACCAGCCGTCGGCATTCCTCCCCCGGCCCTTGAGTATCGGGTCCATTGGTGTCAGGCTGGCGGTCGGCGATGACGAACTGGGACCCTGTGGGAGACACACCGCTCTCCGCCTCCGGGGCCGATCCGGCCCTGGAGCTGACCGCAACCGTCGCCCAGACCGCCAGCCTCTTCGCCGCCCACACCGTGCAGGAGGCCCTCGACCAGGTGGTCGGGCTGGCCGTCTCCACCATCGAGGGCTGTGACTACGCCGGGATCTTCCTGATGCAGGGGGAGACGGTCACCACGCCGGTGTGCAGCGACTCCGTCGTCATCGAGTTCGACACCCTGCAGCATGCCTCGGGAGAGGGGCCGTGTCTCGATGCCCTGTCCGGCCCCGACGTCGTCTACGCCGAGGATCTGGCCGACGACAGCCGCTGGGCCGTCTTCGGGCCCGAGGCCGCCACCAGGGGGACGAGGAGCCTGCTCGCCCTCCCGCTGGACTTCAACGGCGCGCCGGCCGCCCTCAACCTCTACGCCCGCTATCCCCGTGCGTTCGGGGTCATCGACCGGGGACGGGGTCTCCTGCTCGCCGCCCTCGGTGGCCTGGCCTTCACCACCGCCAGCGCCCACGAAGAGGAGGAGCGCAAGGCCGCCCAACTCCATGCCGCGCTGGCCACCCGCGAGATGATCGGCCAGGCGCAGGGCATCCTGATGGAGCGGGAGCGCATCTCACCCGACGAGGCGTTCGACATCCTCCGGCGAGCCTCCCAGCACCTGAATCTGAAGCTGCGGGTGGTGGCCCAAACCCTGGTGGACACGGGCGAGCGACCCGAGACGGGGCGTCCCTCCGACCCCTGAGGCGGCCCGGACCCTGTGGATCACCGGTGCTCGGGTCGGTCGGCCACCGACGCCCCGACCGGCGGTGTTCTGGTGGTCGGGACCGGCGTCGATCCGGTGACCTCACGCTTTTCAGGCGCGCGCTCTACCAACTGAGCTACCCGACCTCGCCTCGGCGGACCGAGGTGGCGGACCTGACGGGATTTGAACCCGCGACCTCCGGCTTGACAGGCCGGCGTGCACTCCAAACTGCACCACAGGTCCCCAACCAGCACTGGCGCTGGGGAATTAACGCACCCCCAACGGGATTCGAACCCGTGTTACCGCCTTGAAAGGGCGGCGTCCTAGGCCGCTAGACGATGGGGGCTCCAAACCCGATCAGGGCTTTTGGAGATTAGCAGAGGGATCCGAGCCCTCCTCCGGCGCGCCCGGGGCGACGCATCCGGACTCGGCCTCGATCGGGCGCTCCGTGGCCATCGCCGGCTCCGGGGTTGCGCTTCCGCCCGGCAGGATCTGCGCCCTACAGCGTCCCTTCGGGCCGGCCCTCGTCGGGCAGCCCGGCGGCGAGCACCTCGACCATCAGGTACTGGAGCTGGCCGAGCAGCTCGTAGAGGGCGTACTCGGGTGCGGTGGGGTCCTCGGTGTCGGGCACCTCCATGTCCTCGCTCACGTCGAGTCGGGTGCCGAGCACCAGGCGGAGCGACCCCACGGCCGACAGCCAGGCCTCGAGCTCGGACTCGGTGAGGATGTCGGCCTGCGCCGTGGCCGCCATCACGGCGAAGGCCTCCCGGTGGTGGTTGGCCAGGGCACTGTCGACGAGGGTCCGGTAGTCGTCCTCGGCCCCCTGCTGGTCGGCTCCGGCATAGGCCGGGGGGAAGAGGCGCCGGGTCATCGGCTCGTCGGGGCTGAGGATGGGGGCCAGCTGCTCGGACATGGTCACCAGGACGGCCCGCACGCTGGGATCGAGCTTGATGGCGTACCGGCCGTCGCGCCGGCGCTTGATGGGTGCGCTCACGTAGAGGGTTCCATGGTGGCCCACAGCCCGTACTCGTGGAGCCGGTAGACGTCCAACTCGGCCCGCTCTCGTGTGCCCGAGGAGACCACGGCCCGGCCCTTGTGGTGGACGTCGAGCATGAGCTTGGTGGCCTTCTCCTTCGAGTAGCCGAACAGCTTCTGGAACACGAAGGTGACAAAGGACATCAGGTTGATCGGATCGTTCCAGACGATGACCAACCACGGCTTGTCGGTGCTGAGGGACTCCTCGAACTCGGTCCACTCCGCCGTGGACGGGTCGGTCTTCGGTGGGGCGGTCTCGACCTGGCGGGAGCGTGCCCCCGTCATCGTCCGGTGGAGCGGGCCCGGGTCGGCCCGGGGTGTCGTGAGGAGTGCCGTCGCCGGAGCGGTCGGGTCGGTGCTCACACGGTCTCCCGGGTGGCGTCGAGGCCCGGTGTCGATGCCGTCGCCCCGGTCGGGGCCGGAGCCGGGCGGGTGTCGCGGTCGGTTCCCTTCCTACCCCCCACCGATCCGACGGGTGGGGGGCCATCCCCGCCGACCTCGGGCCGGTGGTCGGACAGGCCGTGGTGGAACCAGAGCACGGTGGACCACACCATCGTGGCCCCGAGGACGTGGATCCCCACCAGCACCGCGGGCAGGTGGGTGAAGAACTGGGTGTAGCCGATGATGCCCTGGACGACCATGACGGCCAGGAGCACCCGGCCGCCGTCCTGGACGTGGGCGGGGGCGTTGGTCCGCCACAGGACCCACAACAGGACCAGCAGCACGACGACGGAGGTGATCACGATCTCGGCGTGGATCCGGGTCATGTCCTCCAGTCCGAGGGGGATCCGCTTGGAGCCCTTGCCCCCGGCGTGGGGACCGGTCCCGGTGGTGGCCGCCCCCGCCGCCAGCACCACGACGATGAGCCCGACCAGGACACGGGCCAGGCGCAGGGCGCCCCGGCTCACGACCAGGGTGCCGCGCCCGGGGCCGTGCACGGCCCGGAGGGTCAGGAGGACCGCCACCGCCACCAGGGCCATCCCCACCATGAAGTGGACCATGACCACGTAGGCATTGAGCTTGGAGTACACGACGAAGGCCCCGAGGACGGCCTCGCCGATCACGCCCAGGATGAGCCCGCCGGACAGCCACCGCAGATCGCGGCGGGCCGGGCGGCGGAGGAAGGAGGCGATGACGGTGACCGCACAGGCCACCACCAGGAGGGTCACCACCATGCGGTTGCCGAACTCGATCAGGGGATGGAGGCTCAGCGCGGGAGTCAGGTGGTGCTGGGAGCACGTCGGCCAGTCCGGACAGCCGAGCCCGGAGTCCGACAGCCGGACGGCGGCACCGGTGATGACGTTGAGGACCACGATGGCCAGGGTGATCCGGCAGATGAGGAGGAACGGGCGAGGGCCGATACGCAGGGAGGACACCGTCTGGGTATGGTATCGGCCCGATCGGGGGCCGAGGCGTCCCGCCGGTTGGCCTGGTGGGATTCCGTCAGTGTGTCCGGACGGCGTTGCCACTATTGTCTCGTCCATGGCGCTCCCCGCGGTGGCTCTGCCCCGCCCACATTCGCTCGGCTCCAGGATCGGTGCCTACGTCGCACTGACCAAGCCGCGCATCATCGAGCTCCTCCTCATCACCACGCTGCCCACCATGATCGTGGCCCAGCGCGGCCTGCCACCAGTGTGGCTGATGGCCGCCACCCTCCTCGGGGGGGCGCTGGCGGCCGGCGGGGCCAACGCCATCAACATGTTCATCGACCGGGACATCGACAAGCTGATGCACCGGACCTCCAAGCGACCGCTGGTGACCGGGGCCGTGACCCCCCGCAACGCCCTCGTCTTCGCCATCGCCCTCGAGGTCCTGGCCTTCGTCGAGCTGTGGGGGTGGGTCAACCTCCTCTCGGCGGCCCTGGCCGTATCGGCCACCTTGTTCTACGTCTTCGTCTACACGCTGTGGCTGAAGCGCACGAGCAGCCAGAACATCGTCATCGGCGGCGCCGCCGGAGCGGTGCCCGTGCTGGTGGGCTGGGCCGCGGTGACCGACAGCCTGTCGTGGACCCCGGTCGTGATGTTCGCCATCATCTTCGTGTGGACGCCGCCGCACTTCTGGGCCCTGGCCGTCAAGTACAAGGACGACTACCAGGCGGCCAGCGTTCCCATGCTGCCCGCCGTGGCCACCTTCAAGCGGACGGCCCGGGAGATCCTCCTCTACAGCGTGATCCTGGTGGGCGTGTCCCTCCTGTTGGCCGCGGTGGCCAGCCTGGGCACCATCTACGTCGTGGCCGCCGCTGTCCTCGGCGTGGTGTTCGTGGGCATGGCGGCGAGGCTTTACGCCCGGGCCACGCCGAAGGCCGCCATGCAGCTGTTCAGCTACTCGATCACCTACCTCACGCTCCTCTTCGTGTTCATGGCGGTTGACATCTTCTCCAAGCACTGACGATGACCCCGCCCGGGACGGAGACCGAGGAGATCCCGGCCCCTCCGGCCGACGGCTCAGGGCCGCCTCTCACGCCCACGCCGGCCTCGGCCCCGAAGCCCCCTCCGGCCGGCCCCCGCAGGCTGCGGGCCCTGCTGATCGGCTGTGTCATCGCCGCCGCCCTGGCCGTCTTCTTGTTCGTGGGCCTCGGGACCTCGTCGAACTCCGGCTCCGGCTCCGGTCCGGTGGTCGGCGTAGGCGGGCGGGCGCCGGGGTTCTCCCTGCCCTCCCTGACCGGCGGCACGCCGGTCAACCTGGACGCCCTCGGGACCAATCGGCACCGACCGGTGGTGCTCAACTTCTTCGCATCGTGGTGCATCCCCTGCCAGAAGGAGACACCGCTGCTGGCCCGGACGGCCGCGGCCGAGCAGGCCAAGGGTTCGCCGGTGCAGTTCATCGGCGTGGACGTGGCCGAGAGCGCCTCGGACGGCCTGGCCTTCGTGCAGAAGTCCGGGATCACCTATCCGGTCGGCTCGGATATGAGCCTGCGGGTCACGTCCGCCCTCTACGGGCTCAACGCCCAGCCGAACACCTTCTTCATCGACGCCTCGGGCCATGTCATCGGCCACGTCATCGGCGGGGTCACCGCACCTGAGCTCGATCGGTGGCTCCACCGGCTGGCCGGCGCCAGCGGCTGACCTCGCCGGTCAGCGCCGCCGGGCAGCACCTCCACTCAGGACACTCGAGTCGGCCCCGTTCGAGTCGGTAGGGCGCCATCCATCGGCCGTCCAGGCAGCTCACTCCCCACGGCGTCTCACTCCCAACGGAAGGTCAGGCCGGCCACCACGGGGGCGGCCACGGCCCAGATGGCCAGCACCGCCCAGTCCCGGGCCGTCACCGGGGTCCCGTGTCCCAGTGTGCCGTGGAGGGCATCGGACAGGGCCGAGGCGGGCAGGACCTTGGAGGCGTCGGCCAGCCACGTCGGGAGCTTGCCCAGTGGGATCAGCATGCCGCCCAGGAGGAGGAGGACCACGAACAGTCCATTGACCACGGCGAGGTTGACGAGCGGCTTCAGCGTCCCGGCCAGCACGAGGCCGATGCCCCCGAAGGCCACCGTCCCGAGGACCATGGCGCCGACGGCCGCCCCGACGAGGGCACCCGCCCCGCCGGGGCCGCCCGGGTTCCAACCCAGCGCGTAGCCCACGGCCACCAGCACCGCCGCCTGGAGCAGCTCCACCATCAAGATGGCCAGAATCTTGGCGGTGAGCAGGCGTGGCCGTCCGAGGGGGGTGGACCCCAGGCGCTTCAGCACGCCGTAGCCGCGCTCGAAACCGGTGCCGATGCCGAGGGCGGTCATGGCCGTGGACATGATGGCCAGGGCCAGGATCCCCGGGACCAGGAAGTCGACCGGATGCTTGGTACCCGTCGGGAGCACGTGGACGGCCGAGAAGAACAACAGGAACACGACCGGGATCCCCAACGTGAGGAAGAGCGTCTCCCCGTTGGTGAACAGCATGGTGATCTCCGCCCGCAGCTGGGCGGTCAGTGGCTTCATCGGTCCGCCTCCGGGGAGGCCGGGGCCCGTCCCCGCCGACCCCGTCCCCGCCGACCCCGTCCCCTGCGACCCGAGGGGCCGGGGTCGGTGGTCGAGGGGCCCGGCTCGGCCTCGGGCCGCGCCCCGGTGATGGCCAGGTAGGCCTCCTCGAGGGACTGTCCGGTCCGCAGGTCGCCGAGGGACAGGTCCCGCTCGGCCAGCCAGCCGGCCAGGGCGGCGACGACGGCGGGGCTCGACGCACCGGCCGGGGGCAGGAGCCGGTAGGAGCCCGGTCGTTCCTCGTTGACCACGGTGCCCGCGCCGATCGCCCCGGCCAGGGCCCCGGTCTCGATGCCCGGACGGGTGGAGAACCTGATGGAGCCGTCCGCGGTGCCCGACGCCAGCTGGGCCGGGGAGCCCTCGGCCAGGACGCGGCCGTGGTCGATGATGACCACGTGGTCGGCCAGGCGCTCGGCCTCGGCCAGCTCGTGGGTGGTGAGGATCACGCAGATCCCCTTGTCCCGCTGGGCGGCGATGATGTCCCGGACCACCAGGCGGCCCTCGGGGTCGACGCCGGCCGTCGGCTCGTCGAGGAAGAGCACGGAGGGCTTGCCCACCAGGGCCAGGGCCAGGGCCAGGCGCTGCTGCTCGCCGCCGGAGAGCCGTCGCCAGGAGGTGCGGGAGACGGCGGACAGGCCCACCAGGTCGAGCAGGGCATCGGGGTCCTCGGCGTCGTCGTAGTACCGGGCGAACAGGTGGAGGACCTGGGCCGGCCCGAGCATGGGGTAGACCCCGCCCTTTTGGAGCATCACCCCGATGTGGGGCACGAGGGCGGCATGGTCGGCGATGGGATCGAGGCCGAGCACCCGGACCGACCCGCCGGCCACCTTGCGATAGCCCTCCAGGGCCTCGACCGTGCTGGTCTTGCCCGCCCCGTTGGGCCCGAGGAGGGCAACGACGGTACCGGCCCGGCCGGTCAGGGTCAGGCGGTCGACGGCGAGGGTGTCGCCATAGCGGATGACCACCCCGTCGCAGGCCACGGCGGGTTGGTCGTCCCGACCGAACCGGGCACCGGTCGGAGTAATGGCGTCGCTCACGGGTGGTCACGCTACCGTTGTCCGTCATGATCGATATCCGGCTGGTGAGAGAGGACCTCGGGGCGGTGAAGGCCGCGCTCGGGCGTCGCGGCGTGGATCCCGCCGAGCTCGACCGCCTGGTCGAGCTGGACCAGGAGGCCAGGGAGGCCATCGGGCACCGTGACGGGTACCGGGCCGAGGTGAAGGCGCTCTCCAAGCAGGTCGGTGCGGCCCGCAAGGCCGGGGACACGGCCCTGGCCGAGGAGTTGACCGAGCGCAGCCGACAGCTGGGCGACGAGGAGCGGACGCTCAACGCCGTGGCCGAGTCGGCCCAGCTCGAGGTCCGCCAGGCCCTGCTCTACCTGCCCAACCTGCCTGCGGCCGACGCCCCCGACGGAGCGGGGCCCGAGGACAACGTGGTCATCCGGTCCTGGCCCGAGGAGGAGCCGGTCTACGGCGACGTCCAGCGGGTCCCGCACTGGGAGATCGGCGCCGAGCTGGGGATCCTCGACATGGAGCGGGGGGCCAAGCTCTCCGGCTCCATGTTCCCCCTCTACCGGGGCTTCGGGTCGCGCCTTCTCCGGGCGCTCACCTCCTTGGCCCTCGACCGTCACGCCGACCAGTTCGACGAGGTGCGCCCACCCACCATGGTCCTCACCGAGACGATGGTCTCGACCGGTCACCTGCCCAAGTTCGAGGAGGACGCCTACCACCTCGAGCGCGACGACCTGTGGGCCATCCCCACCGCCGAGGTGCCCCTCACCTCGATGTGGCGGGGCGAGATCCTCGAGGAGGCGTCCCTGCCCCTCCGCCTCACCGCGGCCACGGCCTGTTTCCGCCGCGAGGCCGGGTCCGCCGGTCGGGACACCCGTGGGCTCCTGCGGGTCCACGAGTTCGACAAGGTGGAGCTGTTCGCGTACGCCACCCCCGACCAGGCCCTCGGGATCCACGCCGACATCGTCGCCCGGGCCGAGGGCCTGCTCCAGGAGTTGGGCCTGCAGTACCGGGTGCTGGACCTGTGCACCGGGGACCTCGGGAACTCGGCGGCCCGCACCTTCGACCTCGAGGTCTACTCGCCCGGCGTCGACCAGTGGCTGGAGGTCTCCTCGATCAGCTGGTTCACCGACTACCAGGCCCGGCGGGCCAACATCCGGTACCGCCCCGAGGCGGGCGGGGGGCCGGTGCTCGTGCACACGGTCAACGGGTCGGCCCTGGCCTGGGCCCGCATCTGGGCCGCACTGATGGAGACGGGACGGCAGGACGACGGTTCGGTGGTGCTGCCCGAGGTGCTCGGCCCGTACCTCCGCGGCGAGCTGGTCATCCGCGCCGCCGGCTAGAGCCACGGGCCGAAGCAGGCTCAGTGGCGCGTGGAGGGCTCAGTCCTCGTGCCGGACTCAGTCGCGCGGGGCGTCGAACCGGTAGCCGACACCCCGGATGGTGGTGATCAGCTTGGGTGAGGAGGGGTCCTCCTCCACGTGGCTGCGCAGGCGCTTGATGTGCACGTCGAGGGTCTTGGTGTCGCCGAAGTAGTCCGATCCCCAGACCCGGTCGATGAGCACGTCCCGGGTCAGCAGGCGGCCGGTGTTCTCCATGAGCAGCGAGAGGAGCTCGAACTCCTTGCGCCGGAGGTGGACCTCGTCGCCACGGATGAACACCAGGTGCCGGTCGGGGTCGATCTGGATCCCCCCGGCCTCGAGCACCGCGCTCCCGGTCCTCCGGTCGGTGCTGCGCCGGTCCGAGGCCGAGGCGTCGGCCGGGTCCCGGTCCCGGGAGGTCTCGCTCCCCGGCGTCCGCCGGAGCACCGCCCGCATCCGGGCCACCAACTCGCGCAGACGGTAGGGCTTGGCCACGTAGTCGTCGGCGCCCACCTCGAGTCCGACGACCGTGTCGATCTCCGTGCCCTTGGCCGTGACCATGATGATGGGCACCGAGGACTGGGCCCGGATGGAGCGACAGACGTCGATGCCCGACAGCCTCGGCAGCATCAGGTCCAACAGCACCAGGTCCGGATCCTCGGAGGCGAACAGCCGGAGGGCCTCGTTGCCGTCGCGGGCCACGGTGACGTCAAAGCCCTCGCGCGACAGTCCGATGACCAGCGCGTCGACGAAGGACTCGTCGTCCTCGGCCAGGAGGACCTTGGTCTGGGTCTGGTCCTCCGCTGGGGCCTCGCCCGATCGGTCGGAGGCGTCGGCCTTGTCCGCCTTCTCGGACTTCCCGCTCGGGGCGGACTTCTTGGCGCTGTCGGCCTTGGCGCTCATGAGGAGTACTCCGGGGGGCTGGGGAGGATGAGGGTGAAGGTCGAGCCCTGGCCTTCGCGTGAGTCGACCTCGACCCGGCCCTGGTGGTTGCTGGCCACGTGGCGCACGATGGAGAGCCCGAGTCCGGTGCCGCCGGTGTCCCGGCCCCGGCCGTGGTCGACCCGGTAGAAGCGCTCGAAGATCCGGTCGAGGTCGCGGGCGGGGATGCCCACGCCGACGTCGGTGACCGACAGCCGGACCTCGCCGTTCTCCCGGACGCCCAGGACCTGCACGGCGGTGTCCTCGTAGGAGAAGGTCACGGCGTTCTCGAGCAGGCTGTGGATGGCCGAGACCAGTTGGCGGCGGTCGCCCAGCACGTGCACCGGGGGGCTTGGCTCATTGAGCTCGATGGTAATCCTTCGTTGCTCGGCTGCGGACCGCACCCGCTCCACCGCCTCGGCCATCACCAGGTTCACCAGGATGGGCTCGCGGGGAGGTGCCTCCTCGGACTCGATCCGGGAGAGGTCGAGCAGGTCGTCGATGATCCGGCTGACCCGGAAGGCCTCGGTGTGGATGCGCGACGCCAGGCGCTGGGCCACCTCGGGATCGGGTTCGACGGTGAGGGTCTCGGCCAGGAGCCCGAGGGCCCCGATGGGCGTCTTCAGCTCGTGGCTCACGTTGGCGACGAAGTCCCGGCGCACCTCCTCGAGCCGCCGCCGGTCCGAGACGTCCTCGATGATGGCGATCACGCCGAGCGGTCTCCGCCCGTCGTCGATCAGACGGGTGCGCACGGCCAGGGTCTGGCGTGGGGGCCCGTAGAGGTCGAGGGTCCGTTCGGCGGATCCGTCGGTCCAGGCGTTCTCCAGCAGCTCGGTCACGGCCTGGGCGGCCAGGGCGTCACCGTGCCGGTTGTTCATCAGGCCGGTGGCCCGGGCGTTCTGGAAGGCGATGTCCCCGTTCTCGTCGCACACGATGACCCCCTGGGGGAGGGTGTCGAGGGCCCGCCGGAGCCGGATGGCATCCGAGCTGGACTCGGTCACGGCCTCGGCGGCCTCGCCGGTGACCTTCTCCAGGTGACCGAGGATCGGCTCGATCCCGCCCTCGTCGGGCGGCTCGACCCCGAGCCGGTTGGACAGGGAGACCAGACGCTGCTGGAGGGCCCGGCGCCCGGACCGGCGTCCCAGACGGGCGGCGATGATGATGCCCAGCACGGCTACAACGCCGAGGACGATGTAGCCGATCACGTACTGCTTCACTGCCTAAGCATGGCAGGCCGGTGGACCAGGCGTGATGATCCGCCCGGCCTGGCTAGAGAAACATTGAAATAACATAAAAAGTATTGAAAGTTGGTACAGGGCTCCGTACGCTGGCGTGATGCCCGCCACCCTGCTTCCCGCCCTCCCTCCCGTAGCGTCCGAGCCCCTGGCCGTGCTCGGCAGGATCACCGCCGGGGCCCGGGTCGGCCCCCACGCCGGCTCCCTCCACCGGGGTCCCGTCCGACTCGTCGTCGAGGTGGTGGGCATGAAGCCCCAGGCGGACCAGCTGCCGGGGGGCGCCCTGCTCCAGAATCTGATGAACGGGCTGCAGTTCTGGGCCCTGGCGCTCGCCCTGGTCGGACTGGTCATCGGTGCGGCGGCGTGGGCCCTCGGCTCCCACGGCCAGAACTACCAGCAGAGCTTCGTCGGTCGGCGGGCCGTCCTGATCTCGGGCCTGGCCGCACTGCTGATCGGCGCCGGGCCCGGCATCGTGAACTTCTTCTATACCGCCGGAACCGGCGTCCACGGCGGATGAGCGCCCTCGCCGCCGCCCCCGGCCTTCACGCCGCGGCCTGTCCGGCCGCCGCCGCCGCCCTGGCGGCCACAGGAGTCGGCGCGGTGTGTCAGGTGGCCTCGGCCGCGTCCAGCGCCGTGGGCTCGGCGGCATCCAGTGTGGTCGGCTTCGGGGTCGACAGCGTGCTGAGCGGTCTGGGCGACTGGGTCTCCCAGGGGGCATCGTGGCTGCTGGCCCAGATCGGTACGGTCATCGGGCAGACCACCTCCATCGACCTCGGCGCCTCGTGGTTCAGCGCCCACTACGCAACCATGGCCGAACTGGCGGCGGTGGTGATCGTGCCCCTGCTGCTGCTCGGGATCGTCCAGTCCGTCTACCGGCAGGACCTCTCGTCGTTGGTGCGCTCGGTCCTGGTCAACGTCCCCCTGGCCGTGCTGCTGACGGCCGTGGCCGTGCAGCTGGTGCAGCTCGGACTGTCGGTGACCGACGCCATGAGCAGTGCCGTGGCCCACGGGGCCGGGCTGGACAGTGGGCACTTCATGTCCTCGGTCCTGGCCGGCCTCTCCGGTCCGCTGGCCGCCACCGGCCAGCCGTCCGCCCCGGCGTTCGTGGTCTTCCTGGGGGCGCTGGCCGTGGTCGTCGGAGCCGTGATGGTGTGGGTGGAGCTGCTCATCCGGGCCGCCGCCGTCTACGTGGCCGTCCTCTTCCTCCCCCTGGCCCTGGCCAGTCTGGCCTGGCCGGCCATCGCCCACTGGTGTCGCCGCCTGGTCGACACGCTGGTGGCCCTGATCCTGGGGAAGTTCGTGATCGTCTCGGTCCTGAGCCTGGCCGTGGGCGCCATGGCCGGTGGCACGGGGTCCACGCCGGCCGGCTCGACCAACCCCCTCGATCCGGGCGCCACGCCCCCGGGGGGCGGCGGGTTCACCGCCGTGCTCGGCGGTGCCGCCCTGCTCATGCTGTCGGCCTTCGCCCCGTGGGCCCTCTTCCGCCTCCTCCCCTTCGTCGAGGCCGGGGCGGTGGGCCACCTCGAGGCCCTCAGCCGCCAGGGACGCGCCTCGGTCTCGGCCCCGGTGCGCGGCCTGGCCCACACGGCCATGCAGAAGGCCTCGGCCGGCGCCGTGGCCGCCGCCGGAGCGGCCATGACCGGGGGCGCCCTCGGAGCCGTACTGAGTGGTGGTCCGACCGGTCGGACGACAGGTGGACCCGAAGCCGGCGCCCGCGGTCGAGGAGGGTCGTCCGGGGATGGCGGCTCCCTCGGTGGCCGCCCGGACCTCGGGCCGTCGACCGCCAAGGCCACCGGGGTGGGAACCGTGGAGCGTCCCGGGAGTGGGGTCCCCCTGTACCCGATCCACGCCGAGGCGACCGCGGTGGCCAACGGTGAGGGGAGGGCCGCGCTCGGGTCGTGGGGGTCGGCATCGTCGCCCCGGCCGCCTGATCCGGCCGGGGCCGGCTCCTCGGACGGAACCCGTCGGCCGACGGGTGGGGAGCCCCTCCCCCTGCCCCGGGCGTCGGGGGCCCACCGGCCCGCCGCTCTGGGCCGGGACACGCTCGGCCCACGGTTGATCGATCCGTCCCAGGCCCCGGACCACTCCGATGGCCGGGACTGAGCGCGAGGGCCGGGTCCGCTACCGGTTCTCGCCTCTGGAGCGGAGGGGGGTGATCGCCGGATGGCGGGGCGGCCAGATCGCCACGGTGGCGTCCAGCCTGGTGGTCGGGGTGGTGGCCCTCCGTTGGCAACCGTCGGTGATGGGGATCCTGATCGCCGTGGTGGGCCTCGCCGTGGGGACGGGACTGGCCTTCTGGCCCATCGCCGGTCGGACCGGGGAGCAGTGGTTGCCCCTGGCCGCCCGATGGCTCCTGTCCCGATCCTCGGGTGACGGTCGACAACATGCTCCGGGGCCGCGGGACGGGCACCGCGTGTCCGTGGACGGCGACGGGCAGGTGGGCGGCCGGACCGTGGAACTCGGTGGGCCTCCGCCGGGCTCCCCCCGGGGTCGCCCGGGGCGGGGCGCGCCGGTATTCGGTGGGCTCTGCATCGAGTCGGTGCCCTTCGCTGCCGAGGGGTCGACGTTCGAGGTGGGCATGGTGCTCGACCGGCCGTCCCGGACGGCCACCGCGGTGCTGGCGGTGCGCGGGCACAGCTTCGCCCTCCTCGGTCCCGGCGACCAGGACGCGCGCATCGCTTCGTGGGCCCGTGTCCTCTCGGCCATGGCCCGGGAGGGCTCCGATGTCCACCGCATCCAGTGGATCGAGTCGTGCCTCCCCGACGACGGCCGGTCCGTCCTGGCGCACTGGTCGAAGCACGCGGTCCTCGGGGCCGACACGCCTGCGGGCCGTTCCTACCGGGCGCTGGTCGACGAGTCCTCCCCGGTGACCCGTCGTCATCAGGTGCTGCTGGCCCTGTCCGTCCACACCTCACGCTCGTCGCGGTCGATCCGGGCGTCCGGTCGCGGCCTGGTCGGCCTCGCCGCCGTCCTGAACCGGGAGGTGCTCTCGCTACACCGGGCCCTCGACGGAGCCGACATCAGCGTGGACGGCGTGCTCGGTCCCGTGGCCCTGGCCCGGGCCGTGGGCGAGTCCTACGCACCGGGGGGACGGCCCGGAGGCGACGTCAGCGACCCGGGCTCCCGGCCACCGGTGGCCGTGGGGCCGTCGTGGCCGTGGCCCATGACCGTGGATCCCCACTGGGACGCGGTCCGCACCGACGGCACGTGGCACGCCACCTATTGGATCGCCGAATGGCCCCGGGTCGATGTCACGCCGGACTTCCTCGGGCCGGTGCTGTTCTCGTCGCTGCGGCGGACCGTCGTGCTCACCATGGAGCCGGTCAGCCCGGCCCGTGCCGCCCGCCAGGTGGCCCAGGCCCGGACGGCCGACATCGCCGACGGGGAGATGCGCCGCCGGGGCGGTTTCCTCGTGACCGCCCGCCACACCCGCGAGAAGGAGGGGGTGGAAGAGCGCGACACCGAGCTGGCCGAGGGCCATGCCCAGTACCGGTTCACCGGCTACGTCACGTTGACGGCCGACACCCGCCCGGAGCTCGCCACGGCCCGGGCCGCCCTGGAGCAGGCGGCCGGCCAGTCCCGGATCGAGCTCCGACTGCTCTACGGTGAACAGGACGTGGCCTTCGCCTGCGGGCTACCCCTGGGGCGGGGTCTGTCGTGAGGGATCGCTCGCCCCGGGTGCCCGCCCACGTGGCCACCACCCGACACCTCTGTGCCGCCTATCCACTGGTCAGCGAGGCCGGGCTCGGCCACGAGGGCATTCTCATCGGTCGCGACCTGCTGGGCGGATCCTTCGTCTACGACCCCTTCGTCCTCTACCGGCAGGGCGTGGTGACCAATCCCAACGCCGTGGTGTTCGGCCAGATCGGTCGGGGCAAGAGCTCCTTTGTGAAGTCCTACCTGTGGCGCCAGGCGGTGTTCGGCCGTCACGCCTGGGTGGTGGACCCCAAGGGCGAGTACGGACCGCTGGCCCAGGCCTGGGGCGTCCGGCCGGTGGCCCTCCGTCCCGGTGGTGACGTCCGGCTCAACCCGCTCGACACCGGCGAGGAGACGGACCGGTCCGGTCGTCGACCCAGTCCTGCCGACCCGGACGGCCGGGCCGACGCCGGCCCCCTCCCGGCCCCCCTGGCTCCGGGGGATGAGACCCGACGGCGACGGGTGGTCCTGACCTCGTCGCTGGCCGTGGCCTGTCTGGGCCGGGACCTGAAGCCCCGCGAGCGGGCGGCTATCGACGCCGCGCTGGGTGAGGCCACCGCCCGGGCCCAGCGGACGGGGATGGTGGCACCCACCCTCCCCCAGGTGGCCGAGGCGCTGCTCGAGCCCGGCGCCGAGGCCTCCCGCGCCCTGCACACCACCCGGTCGGAGCTGCTGGAGGACGGTCGGGACGTGGCCCTCGAGCTGCGGCGCCTGGTCCACGGGGACCTGAGCGGCATGTTCGACGGACCGACCACGCCGGGCCTCCGACTCGACGGACCCCTCGTGGTCCTCGATCTGTCGGCCGTCTACCATTCGCCGGCCCTCGGGGTGCTCATGGCCTGCGCGGCGGCGTGGCTGCAGAGTGCGGTGCGCTCTCGACACCGCAACCGGATCATCGTGGTGGTCGACGAGGCGTGGGCCATCCTCTCCAAGCTCAGCATTCAGCTAAACTACTGCTCGTGAATGTGGCCGATCTACGCACGCATCTCTGAGGACAGCGAGGGCCGAGGCCTTGGTGTCGCTCGTCAGGAGGAGGACGCCCGAACGATTGCTCGCCTCCGGGGATGGGAGGTCGCCCGGGTCTACGTGGACAATGACGTAAGTGCCTTCAATACGAAGGTGATCCGGCAGCAGTTTGAGCGGATGCTTGAAGATCTGAGGGTCGGCGCTCGTTGATGGCTGCGTCGTGTACGACCTAGATCGATTTGCCCGCCAGCCGGCGGATCTCGAACGCGCCATCAAGATTTTCGACGATCGGGACGGCATGGCGTTTGCCACCGTCCAGGGCGACATCGACCTCTCGTCGCCCGACGGGCGCACCATGGCACGTGTGACTGGTCGCGTTTGCCAACAAGAGCTCGATGGACACGTCCAGGACGGCTGAAGCGCAAACACCTCGAACTCGCTCAGAGTGGCGTCTTGGTGGCGTCGCGCCGGGCCTTCGGGTACGAGGATGACCGCGTCACTTTGCGTCCGAGTGAAGCGGAGCTGATCCGCGAAGCGGCGACGGACATCATCTCGGGAGTCGCGCTCCACGCAATTGCTCGACGCTGGAATGCACAGGGAGTTACGACCTCCTATGGGAACATCTGGAGGCAGGCACCTCTCCGAGCGATGATGCTGTCGCCTCGGATGGCGGGGTTCAGAGTCCACCAGGGGGAGATAGCACGGGACGCAGAGGGGAATCCGGTCATGGCGCAGCGGCCGCCGATTCTCGATCTGGAGACCTGGGAAGCGCTACGGGCCACGCTCTTGGACCCGGCTCGGTCCGGAAATCACATTCATCGAGGCGGAAGGAAGCGTCTTCTGGCCGGCATTGTCCGCTGTGGCCTGTGCGGGACCCCGATGACTTCGGACAAGGATCGTCGACGTGACGTCCACACGTACGTCTGTAAGTCGGCTACGACGAACGGAGGATGCGGAAAGGTCGCGGTATCCGGCGAGCCGGTCGACGCTCTTGTCACAGAACTTGTCATCACGTACCTGTCCAGTCGGGAACTAGATGACGAGGTCGAGCCTTGGTCAGGGGATGGCGAACTCTCCGAGGCCACGCGCCGGATCTCTGAGCTGATGGCCGCGTTCACCGAGGGCGAACTCTCGAAGGAAGTTGTCTTTCCTGCCGTACAGAAGCTCGAAGACCGAGCCAGTCACCTCCGAGCGGAACAAGCGGAGTTCCTGCGAGAGCGTTCGGTTGCTGCGAATCGCCCGACAAATCTCGACGAGCTGTGGCCGGGCCTCGATGTCGATCAGCGGCGGGCGATCATCGAGTCCGTACTCGGATCTGTGATCGTCAATCCCGCGGCCGTCAAAGGCGGACGCTTCTCGCCGGACCGCATCGAGGTCGTCTGGCGATGAAGGATCCTGGCAATCCTCTGCCAGCGATCTTCTGTCAGACAGGGGGCGGACAGGAGTTGGCGCTCGATCCACTCCCCGGCCTCTCTCTGACGACTGCTTCGCGTCGGTTTGCCTAACAACTTGTTGCCAGGCTTGTGCACTGCTTCAACCGTGCCTACGGGCATGGTCTTTGGCGGAGGGACCAATAGGACCAGATCGGCGCGGCCTCTACGTCCGGGCCTCTCCTCGGATGGGTGGTCGTCCCCCTGCCTCCTGAAATCAACCACCTGGTGGTCCTGAGGGACAGTGGATTTGAGGGCAAGTGCGCCCGACGGCCTACGGGATCTGCTCACCCGTGACCAATCGACGCAGAGCCGCGAGCTCCTTCTGCAGCCGCCGGACCTCGCTGCGGCTCGGCCGACCAGTGGGCTCTTCGCAGCGCTCTTCAAAGCGGGCGAACCACTGCGCACAGTTGCGTTCATCGCGAGCACGGGAACGAGCGACATCACGTGTCGTCCTCGCTAAGCGACTGTTCTCATCCGGGCGCTGTCGGGGTGAAGGAGTTCTGCTCATGCCGCACCACCCCCGAGCGCCGTCTCGAACCGACTGACGAGGCGAACTCGGCCAAGCAACTCGTCTACCGGGACGGGTCGCGGATGGCGCACCCTCCGGTACGTCGGGGCCTCCGGGTCTCCATCGCCGCCCTGGGTGGTGACGTGTGTCTTGTCGGAACTCCTCAGCAGCCGCGCTGTCTGCGCTGGCGTAGTGACCAGCGGCACTTCGAAACCGTTCACTGTAACGAGCACAAGCCGCAGGTTGTCGATCATCGGCATGTCGACATCTGGCGAGGGGTCGGATCCTTCGGCGACCCGGAGTCGGTCGCCTCTGGATTCGCCCGCCGACCTCAGTGCTCCCTGAGTGAAACCTCCTGGCCCTGGCTCGACGGCTGACGATGATCGGGACATTGCGCCTCCCTGGTCGTGACAGGGGCCTCGTGCACCTGTCACGACCCATCGTCCAGACCGACGTCACCCTCAACGTCACCCTGGTTGAAGACGCCAGTGACCAAGGGCGTTGCTGAAGGCTCGGACGTCACCCTCGCGCCAGCAAGTGGTGCATGGGTTGTTGAGGTGACGTCGAAGTCACCTCAAGCGGTGAGATCCCAGCGCCTGGACGTCCTCAGCGTTCTCGGTGATCAACATGCCGGTTCGTACGACCGGATCAAACCCAAGGCGGCTGAAAGGGAACCAGGTGCAACTCGGCGACCATGCCATCATTTGGTTGGCCTCGAGGCCGGCCTAGATGGCCACCCACCCCTTGCGAAAGATTTCGTTCATGCTCTCTTCGTTCAGGATGACGAGCGATCCGGGACGGTCGGGGTTGATGGTGATCCAAACAGAGTCACCTGGGCCTACCCCAATCGACTTGATCTGATCAGATGGCAGAGTGACCTGGTTCCTCTGCCCGATCACTCGAGGTCCGTCTGGGTGTGCATCCACCACTACAGGATATGAAAGTTCATATCCTGTGTCGATGCCCCGCTGGCGCCACACTTCCGGGCGTGCCACGATGCGACCCGTGGCTGTCGGCGCGCTATCGGTGCGATGTCACACCCAGCCGTCAGAATCGAACACATGTTCGTGACGGAGCAGCGCCGCAGCCATAACCATGCGAAGGGGACCTCTAATGCCTGATGCGACCGCAGGGGAGCCTCAGTTCGCCACTTGCGAGTGTGAGGCAGCCGCTCAGCGGGCCGTGCTGGGTTATGAGGTTGCTGGTATCGCTGCCAGCATCGGACCCCTCGACCTGCCGAGACAGCGGGAGACAAGTTGCCGAGGTTGGGCGGTGACAGTTCCGAGCCTGGGTCGCGTTGAATGTGTTCTTGACTCCCGGGCGGATCTGAACGCTGTTGGCCCAGAGCTGGATCAACTGAGCAATGCGGGTTGGAGCGTTTGGGCGTTGGTGCCACTCGATCGCCTGCTCGCTCCACGCCCACGAGGCGTTTCAGTCAGGCGTTGAGTTCGTTCAAGGCTGGTGGGAGAACAACGGGGCCATCGCCTTCACGGCGCCCGAAATCCCCTGATCCACAGCGTGGATGTCCTACCGTGGAGTTAGAGTCGCGATTTCGAGTCGGCTTCTGACGAACGGCAGGTCATGGCACAGGCCATCTATACGCAGACGACCATCGCCATGGTCTGGGATTTTGACAAGACGCTGATCCCCGGGTACTCCCAGAAACCGATCTTTGAAGAGTACGGAATCGATGAAGCGCGTTTCTGGCGCGAAGTAAACGGCCTCGAGGACCTCTACCGGCGCCGGGATCTGCTCGTAGCCAAGGACACCGCGTTTGCTCCACATGCTCTCGTACGTCAGAGAGGGAGCGATGGCCGGTCTCACCAACTCAAAGCTTGTCGAGCTTGGTGCCCGGATCGAGATGTGCCCTGGGATTCGACTTTCTCCCCCACATTCAGGAGCTCGTTGCATCTGACGATCGCTTCGCCAGCCACGGAATCTCGGTCGAGCACTACATCGTCTCGACTGGGATCAGGCACCTGATCGAAGGCAGTTCCGTAAGCGCGCACGTTCAGAAGATCTGGGCCAACGAGTTCGTCGATCAACCTCCCGGCCCAGGCTACGACCCGGCCACCCATGAGTTTGAGGCAAATGATGGAGTGATTGCCCAAGTTGGGTACATGATCGACAACACCTCCAAAACCAGGGCCATCTTTGAGATCAACAAGGGTCCTGATGTCGAGGTGAATGCTCGGATGGCCGAAGAAGAGAGAAAAGTCCCGATAAAGAACATGATCTACATTGCCGATGGGCCGAGCGATGTCCCTGTGTTCTCTGTCGTGGGCGTGAACGGGGAAGGCGCCTCGGCGTCTATCAGACGGCGGAGCCCTCGAACTTCGAAGGAGTCAAGCAACTCGAGGACGATGCGAGGGTCGACAGCATTGCAGAGGCGAACTTCATGCAGGGTACGCAAGCGTGGAGGTGGCTTACGTCCGAAGTCCGACGAATTGGAACAAGGATCTGCGACGACCGAGATCGCTACCTCGCCGCCGTGAAGGCTCCTGCCGGGCACATCACCTGAAATTTAGACGGCCACGATCCCGGACTTGCTCGAGTGGATCAGCGATACGGGTGTGGCCGCCATCGCGGCGGACAACATCGGAGTCGAAGGGTTCGCTCCCGGGTCGCGTCACTCCCGGCAGTCCAACCCTGCCGCTCCACCATCACTGCCTGTTCAAACTTGGTGTCCTCCTGGGCGAGTTGTGGTATCTCGCCGAACTCGCCGAGTGGCTTCGCGATCCGCATCGCTCGCACTTCCTCCTCACTGCACCTCCGCTCCGCCTCTGGCTGGCGCGGTGGCCTCCCCGAGTCAGCGCCCGTGGCCACCGTCTAGATGTGTTTTGTCGAAGGCCACATTGTGGCGCGGGTCGTAGTCCTGTTCGCGGCGCTCCGGCCGGTGAGAAGCGGGAATGTGTCTGCTTAACGGAATGACGTCGGCTGCGATTGCCCATTCGAAATAGATCCGCAACATGTCCACGATCTGAAGCGCAGCCGCTGGAGTGAACTCAGTGGATCTTGGCGGTAACTCCAGACCACCTCGGACATCTCGGGCAAGCATCTGGCCTGCGAAAACCTCGCATGCGAGATAGCCGAGGCGCTCTGCAGTTTGTGGATTCTCTCATCCAGGCTGATCTGCCTGAATAGGTCAGCGATGGAACCCAGGCACACATAATCGAGTGCAAACACGCTTGTGAAGGGCTGCGTCTCCATTCCGGGTGTCGCCTACGAGATCGGGCGTATTCGTGCTCAGCGTGGTCCTCGAAGTCTGCATTCAGTCGGTAGCTCCAGTCCGGACGAAATACGTAAAGCAACCAGCATGCCTGGTAGTAACAGAACGCCATGATCTGAGGAAGCACGACAAACCTAAGTGTGCCCTCGTGCATGTCCAGATTTGCTGTCATTTCTTCGAGAATCAATAGATGCCACTGCTCATTGTCTGTTGACGTCGGCTCGTCTTGACTCGATCAAAGACTCGACGCGCAAAGTCGGGCTCGTCAGAGTGGTCAGTGATGGCGCCGTAGGCAACCTGCTCCCACGCCTGATACGGAACCCACGCAGACTCGCTCAAGGACTTTGAACTTCAAGAGCGTCGCCTTGGACCGTTGATAATGTTCACAAAGAAGAAAGCTGCGGCACGGCCATTTCACCGCCTCTCGCTGGCGAGTGTTTCCTTGTGGGATGCCGGAGACCTTCGTGGTCAAGCACGGCCATGGCACCAAGATGGGTGGGTTGCGATGACGATCCGGATTCTGCGGGATTCTCATCGTCCGGTGTCATCGAAGTGGCTCCCATTCCAACTATTGGCATCCAGCGCTCGGTTACTCGCCAAGAGTGATGGCCGAGCAATCCTCAGACTGATGATCGGTAATCAACATCACACTTTCGGCAGGTTCGTGGTCCCGAATGTCGGGTCATCGCTGCCTCGGTGTGACCGTTTCGGTCCGCCTTCAAATTGGAACAGAGAGTCCCACGAGGATGAGCTATGCGGCGTCCGGGACTCCGCTGATGTGCCCCATGCCGACTCATGAGGCCTGCGCATCACGAATTCGATCCGGCGGACGTCGACGTTGAGCTCCAAGGGCAGAGAGTAAGCGTGTGATTGGCTACGACAACGAGCTTGGCGACGCCAGTTGCACTGGCAGAATCCACAACGTAGACATCGTTTCCCGCACTAATCGCGTCGCTGGCCACTGAAGTTGAGGACAGGAGGTTCGTGTCAGC
Source organism: uncultured Acidimicrobiaceae bacterium (assembly GCA_963738545.1). GTDB lineage: Bacteria > Actinomycetota > Acidimicrobiia > Acidimicrobiales > RAAP-2 > Bog-756. Next base: position 4,356 of record CAVTXA010000002.1, on the reverse strand, counting down.
CCCAATACTGATGGTCGTCGAGGTGCCACTGGTGCTGGTCACCTGGATTGAGGAGTTGGCGACCGACTGAACCCATCCCTGGACACTTCCCCAAGCTCCCGAACCCCAAGCTCCCGAACCCCAAGCTCCCGAACCTCCTCCGTGGCTGGGACTTGGGCTAGCAGCGGATTTCCAAAACACCAGGGTTGAAGCATTGATAGTTGAGTTCTGGCGGGGGCCGTAAGCCAGGACGACGTTGCCAGGCTTGATCGCGGATGCCGACGCGCTCGTCCGCTGTTCGAACATTGTGGAGGAGTCAATCGAGATCCTGGTTGCAGAGCCGTCGGGGCTGGTGAGGTTTTCTATTGCGGATGGTGTGACCGATGCAACCTTTCCACTGGCCTGGTCGGTGTTCCCCACCAGCCACTCCCATCTCCCCAAGGACCAGATTGATGATCGCTTGGAGTAGTGGGCGCTGTCGTCGCCCCACTGGCTCCCGCTACGCTCGGCGTCCCCGACTCCGACCATCACGATCCCGGCGGTAAGGCCAACCACGAGGCTTCCGCCTACGACCGAGGCCAACCAGATCCTGCGTCGGAGACTGCCGGTGTGACCCTGGCGAGATTCCGATTCAAAGTTCGTCATGTCTCTCGCTCCTCTGGATTGCCGGGCGTCGCAACTGGTGGTCATTAAGCGGGATAATTCGCCTTGAGTACGATACTACACCATGATGGATCTGTGGCAATGCGTCAATGACGTGCAATCGAGATTCGTTCAGTCGCCAGCGCCACCGCGACATCCTCTACGGACGGATTGGCGCGTCAACGCCGCACTCGATCTTCTCCGGCACGTGGACTCCTCCGCTGGCGACGGGGAAGCCGCAGAGTCGAGTCTGGGGCGCTGAACGGCTCCTCGATTGCTTAACGGCGGATTGGACTGGGACTAGTGGAGGGTCGACCTGCGGGATGAAGGCACGAGGCCCAGCGTTGTCGGCCCGAGCCGGTGGTACCACCCTGTCGCACGCTGAATGGCGCTTACGTCGAGGCGATGGGATCGCTGCAAGAGGTCGCGATCGGCCTTTGAGTACGAAGGATACAAAGGCTCTAGCGACTGCTTTCCGGTGATGCTGGCCAGAAGGTCGTTGAGTTGTCCGTTTGTGGTCGTCACCGGGTCGGCAATGTTGTAGATACCAGTGGGCGCATCCGGTCCGCAGTTACTACAGCGGCTGTAGCGTCAATCAGCGAGACAGTGGGCACAAATGCCGATTCGGGTCCATCGAAGGGCTGCACCATACCCTTGTTGGCCAGACGCAGGATGTGGTCGGTCCACGGATCGTCCGAGCCGTAGGGTCGCGCCAATCAAAGCACCGATTGCGCTGCCGCCTCGCCGGACGTGATCGCCGATAGCCTTCTCAACGAAACCTGCATACTCGGTTGCACGATTGATGCCAATCGGCCAGTCTTCGTTTACCCAGAGATCTCCTCCGTCGCTGTCAGAGGGCGGTAGTCGAGCGGTGAATCCATCGAGTTCCCGGGGCAGCATCAAATGCCCGGGCAAGCTTGGATCGCTGACGTACGCGGCGGCGCCTGGTCGGGCGCTCCGCAACGGACCGGAGGGAGCTGCGGGGCTCGCCGAGGGCTGGCTCGAGATTGACAACGACATCGTGGCTCTCAATGGCACTCTGCAGCGCACCGGGGTCGTCCGCCGAGATCACCGGATGGGCGTCTGCGAGTGACGTGGAGCTCATGTCGGATTCGACCAGCGTGACCGGGTGGCCCAATGCCACCGGGGCACGGGTCACGCGACGTCCAAGAGGGTCGTCGCTACCCAATAAGACGCACACGTTTGGATGGTCGAGTACGCGGTCGCCAGTCCACTTCGAGATTGGTGTTCTCCCGGTCGATGGATTAAGTGATAGTTTACTCCATTGTCACTTTCTGGGGTTGGCGAGGTGCACTCGGCGTCGGTAGGTGTCGGTTCGGTCGATGCCACGGAGCATGAAATCCGCAAGATCGGCACGTCGCAAAGAGCCGACATCAAGGATCGGCTCGTCCAGCGAGACTCGGGTATGTCCGGTCGGGGGGGCCATCAGTAAGGCGTGGTGCCCCAATGATCGTCCAATCGAGCGACACGCCATCGAGATATGCCTCCATCTTGGCCATGTCCGCATACTGGTGGCGATAGAGCCACTGGATGACTGGGTAGTCGCCCAGACGCTGCGCCCAGGGCAGTCCCGTGGGGATGTCGATCCCGTCGGAGGAAATACCGATCCATCGTCGAATTCCTTGGCGGCCCATAGCCTCCGCGATCCGCCTCGCGCCAGTCGAATAGACCGTGGTCGGTTTGCGTCCGCGAGAGCCGAGAGCCCAGAGAACTGCGACGGCGCCATTCATCAGCTGATCGAGATCGGCGTGCGGGTCGACGACATCGACGGGCACCACTTCTAGGTTTGGTAGGTCAGGATCGGCATCGCTTCCGGGTGTCGAACGGCGGCGACGACTCGGTAGCCATCCTCGATGGCCTGAGCGACAATGCGTCGGCCAGTCGGACCAGTTGCACCAAACACGACAATCTCTTGAGCGGTCCCGTTTCCGGTCGGCGGGACTGACATTGCATGATCTCGCCCTTCAACTGTCCAATAATCGATATTCATCACAGGGTGCCTCGGGCTATGGCGGCACGCTGAAGTTCGTCGCCAATGGTCTGGACTCGATCGGGAAGGCTTGGATCGGCAAGATTGTGCGGCAACTCTCTGGGTTTAGTCCCGTCGAAATAGCGTCCTCCGATTGCGCTCGGGTCGGCTAGGACGAGCCGTTCGCAGTGCTCGGCGGCACGCTCCGGATCGGCACGGCGTTGGAAGAAGCACACGATTGGCATGATGTGCCGCCAGGCCGGGACGATATCGGGACCGAGTGACTGCGTCATGGACGTCCACGCCATGCCCGGGTTCACCGCGGTGACGGCCATCTGACTGACGGGGATCCGGCGGCTGAGCCCCAGTGACCACAACAGTGCGAAGAGCTTGGCTCGGCCGTCGACGAGATTGCCGACGTAGTCCTTCTCCGCTTGATGTCATCGAAGGGGTCCCCCTTGGTCATCTTGAACGAGCTGGAGACGACGTTCACGCACCGGGCCGGGCCCGGGCCTCGGGTCAGAACGGGCAGGAGCGCCTCGGTCAGGGTGAACGGAGCGAGGAAGTTGAGTGCTCCAGACATCTCGTAGTCGTCCACGCTGAGGATCCGCGTCGCAAAGATGCCTCCGACGTTGTTGACCAACACATCGAGGTGATCGAAGCGCCCCACGATCGTGCCAGCCAGCCGCAGGTTGGCTTGAACCGTCGAATGGTCAACGGGCACGAACTCGACCCGCTCTATGTCCTGCCGCGCTTCGAATCGCCGCTACGGCGCCCACACCTCGCTCGGAGTCTCGTCCGGTGACAACAACGAGTCGCGCCGCGACCGGCGAGAAGCCGGGCGGTGTGAAATCCAATCCCCTCCGTCCCGCCGGTCACCAATGCTGTTCGATCGGCCAGTTCAGACCGGACCTGGTCCGTGGATCGTCGTGGCTCTATCGGTCGGGGAAAGTTCGCCGATTGGCTCATGATCTTCCTTGGGAGCCGGACTCGCTGATGTGCCATCTCACGATGCAGAATCCGAAGTCGAGCGCGGCCTGCAGCTCGGATTGATCGATATGCCCATCGGGACTGACAAAGGGGACGAATGTTGTCGCCCGCGGATTCTCAGTCATCATCTTTTGGATGCGTTCGGTGACCTCGGCCGGGTCGCGCACCAAACTCGGGCCGTGCGTGAATTGTGCGGCCTCGGAGTGAGATCCGAATCTCTTGATCATCACGGAGATTCAGCTTCCACTTTCCACCGCCCGGAGTGAGCGGCAGGCGGCCTCCGTCGCGCACGTAGCTCACCGGCTGCCGATAGAGTCGGCCCGTCTTGCGACCCTTGAAGAAGAGCAGCATGGGGCGGGGCTCTTCAGGGGAGTCGGGAATGGCAGTCGCAGCAACCACCGTATGGGGACGTTAATGATCCGCATTCTGCGGACCCGGCGGCGCCGTGCCTCCGCCGACGTCGGTATGTATGCAGTTCTCTGCCGAGTCCGGTGGTGTGTGTCAGGGGAATCGCTCATTGGCCTGGGCCTCTCTGCAACCGAACGATCTGTTCAGTCCTTCCTGTTCGTCCACGTCACCGCGGGGACGACAAAACAAAATCAGGGCGTAACAAAGGAGCGAAACCGCCGTGGCGATGGCCATGGTCATCGAAGCTCCATTGGCCATCGACCCGACAAAGCGCGCGCCGCTGAGCCAAGCCACAATGATCGACAGCAGAGCAATGCTCGTGGTAGCGATCGGTATCGTTCTGTGGA
>CAVTXA010000001.1:0-28409 GCA_963738545.1 uncultured Acidimicrobiaceae bacterium | reverse complement strand
CCCGTGGAGCAGGTCACCTTCACCCTCGACGGCCGTGAGGTCACCGCCGACAAGGGCGAGATGCTCATCGCCGCGGCCGAGCAGGCCGGGACGTTCATCCCGCGCTTTTGTTACCACCCCCGCATGCAGTCGGTGGGCGTGTGCCGGATGTGCCTGGTCGAGGTGAGTGGCCCGCGCGGCGCCACCCTCCAGCCCAGCTGCTTCGTCGAGGTCCAGCCCGGCTCGGAGGTGGTCACCAACTCCGACAAGGTGAAGAAGGCCCAGGACGGGGTGCTCGAGTTCCTGCTCATCAACCATCCCCTCGACTGCCCGGTGTGCGACAAGGGCGGCGAGTGCCCCCTCCAGGACCAGACCCTGGCCTACGGGCCGGGGGAGACCCGGTTCGTCGAGGAGAAGCGCCACTTCGAAAAGCCCATTCCCATCTCCGAGCTCGTCCTGCTCGACCGGGAGCGGTGCATCCAGTGCAGCCGGTGCACCCGTTTCGCCGACGAAGTGGCCGGCGAAGCCCAGATCGACTTCATCGGACGGGGTGAGCAGCTCGAGGTCAACACCTTCCCCGAGCTCCCCTTCGCCTCGTATTTCTCGGGGAACACCGTCCAGATCTGCCCGGTGGGCGCTCTGACGGCCAGCCCCTACCGGTTCAGCGCCCGCCCGTGGGATCTCGACCAGGTCGAGTCCACCTGCACCACCTGTTCGGTGGGCTGCCGGGTGGCCGTCCAGTCCTCGTCCAACCGGGTGACCCGGCTGCTCGGCATCGACGTCGACCCGGTCAACCACGGATGGCTCTGCGACAAGGGCCGCTTCGCCTCGGAGGCCGTCAACTCCGAGGCCCGCCTCACCGAGCCGATGGTGAGGAAGGACGGGGCACTGGTGGCGGTGTCGTGGCACGAGGCGCTGGCCGCGGTGGCCGAAGGCCTCCAGGAGTCGGCAGCCGCACACGGGCCGGAATCGGTCGGTGTCATCGGTGGGGCGCGGCTGACCAACGAGGGGGCCTACGCCTGGACCAAGCTGGCCAAAGGCGTGCTCGGCACCGACTCGGTCGACGCCCAGTTGGGTGACGGACTTCCCGCCGAGGTGGTCCTCGGCCTGCCCCGGGCCACCATCGACCAGGCCGCGGCAGCCGACACGGTCATCCTCTTGTCCGGGGACATCCGAGAAGAAGTCCCCATCCTCTTCATCCGCCTCCGCTCGGCGGTCGTCGACGGGGGCCTCGACGTGGTCGAGCTGGCGCCTACGGCCACCTCGATGACCGAGTATGCCGCCGCCTCGCTCCGCTACAGCCCGGCCGGGGCCACCGGTCTCATCGGAGCGGTGGTGGACGCCACGGCACCCACACCGGCCGGACTCGACCACGATGCGCTCGGCCTGGCCCGCCACCTGGTGGCCGCCGACGATGTCGTGGTCGTGCTCGGCCGCCCCTCCCTGGCCGAGGACGCCGCCCTGGTCGCCGAGGCGGCCCAGACCCTCGCCCGTGCCCTGCCCGGTGCCCGCTTCCTCAGTGCCCTGCGCCGGGGAAACGTCCACGGGGCGCTCGATATGGGGATGGCCCCCGGCCTCCTTCCCGGCCGGGTCACCCTCGAGGCCGGACGGACCTGGTTCGCCGAAGGTTGGCAGACCGTGCCCGAGAGCCGAGGCCGCGACACGGCCGGCATCCTGGCCGCGGCGGCCAGCGCGCCTGAGCGATGGCGCCCCCATCCGCTCCCTCGTGGTGCTGGGCGCCGACCCGGTGGGTGACTTCCCCGACAGCGGCCTGGCCAAGCGGGCCCTCGCCGGCGCCGAGTTCGTCGTGGCCGTGGCCTCGGCCCCCGGCGCCGTGACCGAGCGGGCCGACGTGGTCCTGCCTGCGGCAGAGGCCCACGAGCGCTCCGGGACCACCACCAATCTCGAAGGACGGATCAGCCGCCTCGGCCAGAAGCTGGTACCACCCGGCCAGGCCTGGCCCGACTGGATGATCGCCTCGGAGCTGGCCGTGCACCTGGGCGCCGAGCTCGGTCTCGACTCGGTGGGCGATGTCTGGGACGAGATCGAACGCCTGGCCCCCGCCTACCACGGGGTCACCCGGGCCGTCCTCGACGCCGCGGGAACCGGTGACGGCGTGGTCGCTCCCCTGGTGGCCCAAGCGGTCTCCCTCGGCCGCCGCAATGCCGAGGCCCGCCTCGATCCCATCGCCGTACCTGGTGTGGAGTCGGTTGAACGACAGGGTGCCCCGCCACGGGCCGGGTTGGCCGAGGCCCCGACGGCGGGGATCGGCGCCGACGCGCAGCCCCGCGGCGAGACACCGGTACCTCGACCTCGACCCGCCCGTCCACGCTGTCGGGACCGATCGATCTCGACGTGCCCCACGTAGCCCCGAGCGACCGCTACTCCTTCCGTCTCGTGGCCACCCGCGTCCTCTATGACGGGGGGGCTGCGGTGTCCTCGGTGCCGGCTTTGGCCGGGCTGGTCCAGACGGCCCCGGTGCGGGCCAACCCACTCGACCTCGACGAGCTCGGCGTGCCGTCGGGCGGATCGGTCCGGCTGCGCACCACGGGCACCGCCACGGTCCACACGGTGGTGGCCGACGCCTCGCTGCCCCGCAAGGTGGTGGCGGCCGACTTCAACGTCCCCTTGGACGAAGGGACGGTGGCCGACCTCATCGACGCCTCCGTCCCCGTCGTCGAGCTCCAGCTGGAGACGCCGTGACCGGCCTGCTCGGCGTCCTGCACCCCCTCCTGGCCGAGGGCGACCCCGTCTACAACAACGGGGTGGGCTGGGCGGTCTTCTTGATCGTGCTCATCAAGGTGCTGGTCGTGTTCGGCTTCTTGATGGTGTCGGTCATGCTCATGATCTGGTTCGAGCGCAAGGTCATCTCGGACATGCAGAGCCGGATCGGGCCCAACCGGGCCGGCCCCTTCGGCATCGCCCAGACCCTGGCCGACGGGATCAAGCTCTTCTTCAAAGAGGACCTCATCCCCGATCAGGCCGACCGGTTCGTCTTCAAGCTGGCCCCGTACCTCACCATCCTCCCGGCCTTCCTCGTCTTTGCCATCGTGCCGTTCGGGGGCGAGGTGACGATCGCCGGACACACCTTCGAGCTGCAGCTGGCCGACCCGCCCATGGGGATCCTCTTCCTGCTCGCCATGTCCTCCATCGGCGTCTACGGCATCATGCTGGCCGGCTGGTCGTCGGGGTCCAAGTACCCGCTGCTCGGCTCGGTGCGGGCCTCGGCCCAGATGATCTCCTACGAGGCGGCCCTCGGCATGACCGTGGTCACCGTGGTCCTCATCACCGGGGCCCTGTCCACCCGCACCATCGTGAACTCCCAGGCCGGCCACCTCTGGCAGTGGAACGCCATCCGCCTCGGCGTGGTGCCCTTCCTCATCTTCTTCATCGCCATCATCGCCGAGACCAACCGGCCGCCCTTCGACCTCGTCGAGGCCGACTCCGAGCTGGTGGGTGGGTTCGTGACCGAGTACTCGTCCATCCGGTTCGCCCTGTTCTTCCTGGCCGAGTTCATGAACACCATCACCATGTCGGCCATCACGGTCACCTTGTTCTTCGGGGGCCCGGACGGGCCGGTCCCGCACATCCCCCACCTCTACTGGCTGTGGCCCATCTTGTGGTTCCTGGGCAAGACCGTCATCTTCTTGTTCATCTTCGTCTGGCTGCGGGCCGCCCTGCCCCGTCTCCGCTACGACCAGCTCATGGACCTCGGCTGGAAGAAGCTCATCCCCCTCTCGCTCGGCTGGCTGCTCATCGTGGCCGGGTTCGTCATCGACGGCTGGTGGGGACTCGGGATGGCCCTCACCGTCGTGGCCGCGGCGATCATCATCTCCCGGGCCTTCGCCATCGGCTCCGAGCGTGAGGCCACCCGGGCCATCGTCCCGGCGGTGGGCGTGCGCCTCTGGAAGCGGCCGGCCGAGCCCGACCCCGTGGCCGCGGCACCGGCCTCCCCATCGAGCGAAGGAGGAGGCACCTGATGGCACCCGAACCGACGCCCCAGCCGCCCAAGCAGAGGCAGAACTTCCTGGGCGGATTCAAGCTGACCCTCGAGCATCTGGGCCGCCCACCGGTCACCCGGCAGTACCCCGAGGAGAAGCGGCCCAAGCAGCCCCGCCAGCACGGCCGCCACGTCCTCAACCGCTACGAGGACGGCATGGAGAAGTGCATCGGCTGCGAGCTGTGCGCCGGCGTCTGTCCGGCCGACTGCATCTACGTCCGCGGCCTCGACAACCCTCCGGACCACCCGGTCTCGCCGGGGGAGCGCTACGGCTACGTCTACGAGATCAACTTCCTGCGTTGCATCCACTGCGATCTGTGCGTGGAGGCCTGCCCCACCGAGGCCATCACCGAGTCGAAGCTGATGGAGTTCTCCTTCACCAACCGCAACGACGCCATCTACACCAAGAGCGAGCTGCTCGTCGACGACGACGGCAAGCCGCGCCACCAGCCGTGGGAGGACTGGCGGGAGGACGACGACCTGCACACCTCGGGTTGGATGCGGGCCACCTCGCCGGCCGGCAGCGCCGAGTTCGAAGGGCAGGTGCAGTGGTCGGGCGAGCTCGGCTTCGGCGTCCGCGCCCCCGAGGGCGGCCAGTCGGTCCACCGCGACGACTCGACCACCGGCAGCCGGCAGCTGCGAGACACGCTGGAGCGCCATCTGATCCCGGCCGACATGCCCGCCGAGAAGCGGGGGCCGAGAGGGGCTATCGGCCGGATGATGGAGAAGGCCGAGCGGTTCGCCCCCGGAGCGGGCAAGAAGCACCGCAAGAAGGCCGACGCCGACTATGCCGCGGCCAAGATCGCCGGCAACACCGAGCGGGACGCCGCCGGGATCGAGCACCCCTGCCGGAGCCGATCCGTCCGAAGCGGGCGACTCCTGATGGTGGCCGTGCTCGGGTCGGTGCTGGCCGCCGCCACCGCGGCGTCGACCCACACCTCGTGGGTGGACGTCGGGACCTTCGCCGTGGCCGCCGCCATCATCCTGGCCGGTGCCGTCGGTGTGGTGGTGGCCCGGAACCCGGTGCACTCCGCGCTCATGCTGGTCATGACCCTGTTCGGCGTGGCCGTGCTCTTCGTGCTCCAGCGTGACCCCTTCCTCGCCGCCGTGCAGGTGATCGTGTACGCCGGTGCCATCGTGGTGCTGTTCTTGTTCGTCATCATGTTCCTCGGGGTCGACCGCCAAGAGGACATCGCCGTCGAACCCCTACGGGGCCAGCGTCCTCTGGCCATCGGGCTGGTCGTCCTCGGGACCACGGGCCTGTTGCTGCTCGGCCAGGTGTCCAAGTGGACGACCGGTGCCCCCCACGTGGCCGGTGTCGACGGCGGTAGGGAGTCCAACGTCTACCTGTTGGGCAAGTCGGTCTACACCACCTACCTGTTCCCCTTCGAGGCCACGGCGGCCCTGCTGGTCATCGCCGTGGTGGGCGCCGTGGTGCTGGCCCGCCGGCCGCCGGCGGCATCCAACCCGATCGACGGTGACGCCGCCCTCGAGACGGACCCGGACCCCGAGTCCGAGACGGTCGTCGACCCCGACACTCCCGACGGCCGCCGGGACCGGAGCCGACGCCAGCCAGGGCGATGCGGGCGACCAGGCCGGCGGCCCGGCCACGCCCGGAGCCGTCAGCGCCCCCGAGGAGGCCCGCTCATGACCATCGGTGCCGGCTGGTATCTCGGACTCAGCGTGATCCTGTTCTCCATCGGCGCCCTCGGGGTGATGATCAGGCGCAACGTGCTGGTCATGTTCATGTGCGTCGAGCTGATGCTCAACGCCGCCAACCTGACCTTTGTCACGTTCGCCCGCCAGCTGCACGACATCGGCGGCCAGGTCCTGGTCTTCTTCGTGTTGGTGGTGGCGGCGGCCGAAGTGGTGGTCGGGCTGGGCCTGGTGGTGGCCATCTTCCGCCGTCGGGCCAATGCCACCGCCGACGATCTCCACTTGATGAAGGGCTGACCGGAACGTGCTCCACGTGACCTACCTGATCATCTTGCTGCCCCTGGTCGGGTTCGCCGTCCAGCTGGTGGCGGGCCGGCGCCTCGGGGACCCCGCCGCCGGTGGGGTGGCGACCGCATTCATCGGGGCCAGCTTCCTCGTGTCGGTGGGCGTCTACTTGGACCTGCTCACGGTCAACGCCCCCGTCCGGACCTACACCCAGAACCTGTGGACATGGATCCCGGTGGACTCGCTCCAGGTCCACGCCCGACTGTTCGTCGACCCGTTGTCGATGACCATGGTCCTGTTCATCACCGGGATCTCCACCATGATCCACCTCTACTCGATCGGCTACATGAAAGGGGACAAGGACTTCTCCAAGTTCTTCCTCTACATGAACCTGTTCGTGGCCTCCATGCTCATCTTGGTGCTGGGGTCCAACCTGTTGGTCACCTTCGTGGGGTGGGAGGGCGTGGGTACGTGCTCCTACTGGCTGGTGTCGTTCTGGTTCACGAGGGACTCGGCGGCCAGTGCGGGCAAGAAGGCCTTCGTGTACAACCGCATCGGCGACGTGGGCTTCCTCCTCGCCATCTTCCTCGTCTTCGAGCGCATCCACTCCCTCGAGTACACGACCATCTTCGCCAACATCGACCGGATCGGGCCGGGCTACGTCACGGCCATCTGCCTGCTGCTGCTGGTCGGGGTGATGGGCAAGTCCGCCCAGATCCCCCTGTTCCCCTGGCTGGCCGACGCCATGGAGGGCCCGACCCCGGTCTCGGCCCTCATCCACGCCGCCACCATGGTGACCGCCGGCGTCTATCTGCTGTGCCGCATCAACCCGCTCCTCCACGCCTCGAGCTCGGCCGCCCTGACCGTCGCCATCGTGGGCGGCGTGACCGCCTTCGTGGCCGCCACCATCGCCTGCGCCCAGCAGGACATCAAAAAGGTCCTGGCCTACTCGACGGTCTCCCAGCTCGGCTACATGTTCCTGGCTATCGGATGCGGCGCCTACGAGGCGGCCATCTTCTTGATGATCGCCCACGCCTTCTTCAAGGGCCTGCTGTTCCTCGGGGCCGGCTCGGCCATCCACGGACTCCACGACGAGCAGGACCTCAAGCGCATGGGCAACCTGCGCCACTACATGCCGCTCACCTTCATCACCTTCGGGATCGGCTGGCTGTGCATCGCCGCGGTGCCGCCGCTGTCGGGCTTCTGGGCCAAGGGTGACGTGCTGGAGAACACCTGGGCCGCCCACCCGGCCCTGTGGGGCCTCGGACTGCTCACCGCCCTGCTCACCGCGTACTACATGAGCCGGCTCACCGGTTTGGCCTTCTTCGGCCGGGACCGGTTCGCCGACGAGGTGCCCATCGACGTGGACACCGACATGCCCGACGCCAAGCACGCCGAGGGCCCCATCGCCGAACCCCACGAGTCGCCCCGCATCATGGTCATCCCCTTGTGGATCCTGGCCTTCTTCGCCGCCCTGGCCGGGCTGCTGGCCGTCTCCAACAACCACCTCTCCCTGGCCAAGTGGATCGACCCGGTGTTCGGCTCCAACCTGTTCGACGACCACCTGAGCACCGGGGCGGTGTGGACGCTCGGCATCACCGACGCCGTCATCGCCGTCCTCGGCGTGTTCATCGGACTCAGTCTGTGGATGAATGTGGCCGAGCGCCCCACGCTCGAGATCCCGTTCCTCCGGCACTCGTGGTACATCAACGAGTTCTACGACACCATCTTCGGACGGCCGGCCCAACGTCTGGCCGCCTTCAGCGCCGATGTCATCGACCCCAAGGTGATCGACGGTGGGGTCAACGGCGTGGCCACCCTGGTCCGCCGGTCAGGGGCGCTGATCCGTCGGACCCAGACGGGCTACGTCCGCAACTACGTGCTGGGAATCGTGCTCGGGACCGTGCTCATCTTGGCCTTCGTGCTGACCCGGATGTGGTGGGGCTGATGTCGTCCACCTCGCACTTCCCGTTCCTCACCGTTCTGGTGTTGACCCCGGCCGTGGGCGCCGCCGTCGTGGCCCTCATCCCGCCCCACCTGGTGGCCAAGCGATTCCACGAGGCCGTAGGCGCCCTGGTCGGCCTGTTCACCCTGGTGCTGTCGGTGGTCATCGCCGGCCAGTTCAAGGTGGGCTACGGCGGCTACCAACTGGTCTCGGACCACGTCTGGGCCAAGGAGCTGGGCATCCACTGGTCGCTCGGCATCGACGGGATCTCCCTCTTCCTCGTCGTGATGACCGCCCTCCTGTTCCCGCTGACCATCCTCGGGGCTCGGGGCCGACGCGACCCCCGGGCCTTCGTGGCCTGGATCCTGTTGATGGAGGCGGCGTGCCTCGGGAGCTTCGTCTCCCTCGACCTCGTACTGTTCTTCCTCTTCTTCGAGCTGACCCTGGTGCCGGCGTACTTCATCATCGGGGGATGGGGCTACGCCCGACGCGGCTACGCGGCCATCAAGTTCTTCGTCTACACCTTCGCCGGCTCGGCCTTCCTCTTGGTGGGCATCCTGGCCGTGGCCTTCCTCCACCAGTCCCAGACCGGGGTGCTGACCTTCGAGCTGCCCGCCCTCATGCACACCCACCTGTCGGGGACCGAGGGCGTCCTGTTGTTCCTGGCCTTCACGGCCGCCTTCGCCGTCAAGGCACCCATCTTCCCGTTCCACACCTGGTCGCCCGACGCCTACGCCGAAGCACCGACGGCCGGTGCGGTGCTCCTGGCTGCGGTCATGGCCAAGCTGGGCACCTACGGGATCATCCGCTTCGACCTCAACCTCTTCCCCCAGGCCACCCGGACCCTGGCCCCGTGGCTGTTGACCCTGGCCACCATCGGCATCCTCTACGGCGCCATCGTGGCCTGCGCCCAGCGAGACCTGAAGCGCCTCCTCGCCTACTCGTCGCTGGCCCAGATCGGCTTCATCGTCCTTGGGACCTTCGCCCTCAACAGCCAGGGGCTGACCGGTGGCGTACTCCAGATGGTCAACCACGGCCTGATCATCGCCACCTTGTTCATCCTGGTGGGCTGGATCTACGAACGTCGCAAGTCCTGGAAGGTGTCGAACCTGAAGGGCCTGCAGTCGCCCGCACCGGTGATGGCCGGGGTGTTCACCGTGGCCATGCTGGCCTCCATCGGGGTACCCGGGCTCAACGGCTTCGTCGGTGAGTTCCTGGTGCTGATCGGCACGTTCATCGCCCACCGGTGGTGGGCGGTGGTCGCCATCATGGGCGTGATCGCCGCCGCCATCTACCTGCTCTGGGCCTACCAGCAGGTCTTCCACGGTGAGCCGACCGAAGAGGACAAAGCCAAGACCCGCGACCTCAGCTGGAGTGAGCGGCTGATCATCGCCCCGTTGATCATCGCCATCGTCTTCCTCGGCGTCTTCCCGAAGCCCGTCCTCGACCGCATCACCCCCTCGGTCAACCAGCTGGTCGTCCACGTCGATCAGGTCACCCACACCAAGGTGCCGGCCGACCTCCAGCGCGGGACGGCCTTCGGCACGCCGGCCCGCTCCTCGTTGACCTCGTCCCCGGCGGAAGGAGCCCCGTGATGCCCTCCCTCGTGGCCGTGGCGACCGCGGCGGTGGCCCCGGTCATCCACACGCCCCACGTCAACTACCTGAGCATCCTCCCCATGCTGATCATGATGGGGGGTGCGGTGGTGCTGATGGTGGCCTCCTCGCTGTTCCGCAAGATCCTCGGGGTGGGGGCCGGGACCCTCGTGGCCTCGGTGACCGCCATCGCCGCGCTGGTCGCCGCCCTCGTCCAGTGGGACCAGGTGATGACCCACGGGCCCTCGGTCACCATCGCCGGGGCCATCGCCTACGACGGGTTCGCCGTGTTCATCCAGATCACCGTGGCCATCGCCATGCTGCTCTCGGCCCTGGTCGGGGACGGCTACCTCCGACGGGAGGGCGTCGAGGGGCCCGAGTACCACGTGCTGGCCCTGATGTCGGCCTCGGGTGCGATGATGATGGGGGCGGCCAACGACCTCATCGTGGTGTTCCTCGGCCTCGAGATCATGTCGATCGCCCTCTACGTGCTGGCCGCCTTCAACCACAAGCGGGCCGAGTCCGGCGAGGCCGCCCTCAAGTACTTCGTGCTCGGTGCGTTCTCCTCGGCCGTGTTCGTCTACGGGATCGCCCTCACCTACGGAGCCACCGGCTCGACCAACCTCCCCCAGATCGCCGACTACCTGTCGAAGAACGTCATCGCCTCCAACGGCGTCCTCCTCGGGGGGCTGGCCCTGTTGCTCGTCGGCTTCGGATTCAAGATCGCCGCCGTTCCCTTCCACATGTGGTCCCCCGACGTCTACCAGGGCTCCCCGTCGCCGGTGACCGGGTTCATGGCCGCGGTGGCCAAGGTCGGGGCGTTCGCCGCCCTGCTCCGGGTGTTCGTCTCGACCTTCGGGACGGTGCGGACCGACTGGCAGCCCATCATCTGGGGCCTGGCCATCCTCAGCCTGGTGGTGGGGGCCGTGGTCGCCCTCATGCAAAAAGACGTCAAGCGGATGATGGCCTACTCGTCCATCAACCACGCCGGGTTCATCCTGCTCGGCGTGGAGGCGGCCACCACCCGCGGGGTCTCGGCGTCCCTCTACTACCTGTTCGCCTACACCTTCTTGACCATCGGCTCCTTCGCCGTGATCACGGTGATGGCCCGCGACGGCGACACCGGCCACACCATCACCGACTACCGGGGCCTGGCCAAGCGCCAGCCGCTCCTGGCCTTGGCCTTCGCCGTCCTGCTGCTGGGTCAGGCCGGCATTCCCTTCACCACCGGGTTCCTGGCCAAGTTCGGCGTGGTCGGGGCGGTGGTTGCCACCCACGGCTACGTCCTGGCCGCCATCGCCATGGTCACCGCAGCCGTGGCCGCCTTCTTCTATCTGCGGGTGGCGGTGACCATGTACTCACCGGTCGGGGCGGTGGCCGACCCGGTGGGTGACGAGGACCTGATCCCGGCAACCCCGGGGGCATCGCCGTCCGGTGGCCCGTCGACCGCCGTTTCCACCGACGAGGGTTCCGCCACCGCTCGGGACGACGGCGGACTGGCCAGCCTCTCGGTGCTCACCGACGCCGGGCCGACCGAAGACGTCATCGAGCGGGGCAAGGTACCGGTCCCGCTGCTGACCACGGTGTCGATCAGCCTGTGCGTGGGCTTCACGGTGGTGTTCGGGATCATCCCCGGACCCATCTTGGACTTCGCCCACGAGGCCACCCTCCTGTTCACCTGACCGGGATCGAGGCCCGGGTGCCGGCCACCGACTGACGCCACGGTCCTCACCCCGTCGGTGCTCCCCGGGTACTGTCGACCGGGCGGACGGCGACCACCGTCCGGGCGAAGGAGTGCACCATGGCCAGTTCATCCGGCGTTCCCGCTCAGGACCCGACGGGCCGCGCCCCGCGCAAGAAGCGGGACAACCGGGAGATCGTCCGCATCGTGGTGGCCGTGGTCGGCCTGGTCCTGCTCATCGCCTTCGTCCTCGACAACAGTCAGACCGTCAAGGTCGGGTTCGTCTTCTTCAGCACCCGGATCAGCCTCATCTGGGTACTACTCATCGCCGCCCTGCTCGGGGCGTTGGTGGACCGCCTGGTCATCCTGTTGCGCCAGCGGAGCAAGAAGCGGTCGAAGTCGTCGGACCCCTTCGCCTGATCAGCGACGGGCGGCGGTCACCGAGGGCTCGACGCCCAGGAGGTCCGATGAGACCAGGCCGGCCGGATGCCGGGCCAACAGCTCGCTCACCACGGCCGGCGGCACCGGGGGAGACATCAAGAACCCCTGGCCCCGGTCGCACAGCTCGGTGCGCAGGCCGGCCAGCTGCACGGCCTCTTCGATGCCCTCGGCCAGGGTGATGAGCCCGAGGATGCGTCCCAGTTCCACCAGGGTGTGGACGAGGGCGGCCCGCTCGGGAGAGCCGTCCAACTCGGCCACGAACGACCCGTCGATCTTGAGCACGTCGACGGGGAACTGGCGCAGGTAGGCGAGGGACGAGTAACCGGTGCCGAAGTCGTCGATGGCGATCATCACCCCGAGCTCTTTCAGGCGGCGCAGCCGGGCCACGGTGGACTCGGCGTCCCGCATGAGGCTCGACTCGGTGATCTCGAGGGTCAGTTGGTCGGGGGCCAGGTCGGCCAGGGCCAGGGCCTCGGTCACATGGTCGACGAAGGACGTCGACTCCAGCTGGCGCATGGAGATGTTGACCGAGACGGCCACGGGATGGCCCTCGGCCCGCCACCGGGCGGCCTGGGCGCAGGCCTGGTGGAGTACCCACCGGCCCACCTCGACGATGAGGCCGGACTCCTCGAGCACCGGGACGAAGTCCATCGGGGCGATCACGCCCTGGACGGGGTGCTGCCACCGCAGCAGGGCCTCGACGGCACGGATGCCGCCGTCGCCCAGGTCGACGATGGGCTGGTAGAGGAGGAAGAACTGGTCGGCGGCCACGGCGCCGTCGAGATCCGAACGCAGGGCCAGGCGGTCGAAGGCCGCGGTCTGCATGGCCGACTCGAAGAGGACCGAGGTGTTCCGGCCCGAGCCCTTGGCCAGATAGAGGGCCACATCGGCGTCCCGGAGCAGCTCCTGGGCCGACGCCCGTTGACCGGTGGCGATGCCGATACTGGCCGTCACGGTGACGGGGAGGTCCTCGTAACCCGGGATGACGAAGGGAATTCGGAGGGTCTCGCGGATCCGCTCGGCGATGAGTTCGGGGCCGAGGTCGAGGGAGATCCCCTCGGCCAGCACCACGAACTCGTCCCCGCCCAGGCGGCCCACGCTGTCATCGGCCCGGAGCATGGACACGAAGCGGTCGCCCACCGCCTGGAGGAGCCGGTCGCCGGCCTGGTGCCCGAGGGAGTCGTTGGCCTCTTTGAAGTGGTCGAGGTCGATGAAGTAGGCCGCCACCGGCAGGCCCGACCGCCGCGCCCGGGCCAGCATCTGCTCGGTCCGGTCGAGGATGAGCTGGCGGTTGGGCAGCCCGGTGAGCGGGTCGTGGAGGGCCCGGTGGGCCAGGAGGGCCTCGAACTCCTTGCGCTCGGTGATGTCGCGGATGTTGACCACGTAGCCGTTGACCGAGGCCCGGTCCATCTGATTGCTGACCACGGCCTCGACCTCTCGCCACCCGCCGTCCCGACACCGCATGCGGAACTGCACGAGCACGTTCTCCGACATGTCGGCCAGGTGACTGCCGAGGCGGGAGGCCACCCGCTCCCGGTCCTCGGGGTGGACGAGTTCGATGGCGCGTGTCCCGATCATCTCGGAGGGGGTCAGCCCGAGCAGGGTGGTGATGGCCGGGCTCACGTAGGTGCACACGCCGCCGGCCGCCAGCACCAAGGTGGCGTCCGAGGAGTGCTGGATGAGCGAACGGAACCGGTCCTCGGAGAGCCGGGTACCGGCCTCGGCCCGCTCCTTTTGCTCCATGATGGCCCCGGTCATGCGGATGACGAAGATGAGGATGAACGCACCCATGAGGGCGAGCGCGGTGGACTGGGCCAGTGAGAGGAACGAGGGGAACACGCCCTGCCACACGCCCAGCTGGCCGAGGGCGATTCCCACCAGACTCCAAAAGGCGGTGAGCCGCCACACCCGCGAGCCCGAACGGGCCACGTTCTCCAGGGCCAAGAAGGCGTAGGCCCCCCACAGGACCGGTCCCCAGCCGCACAGGTAGATGACCGCGGTGACCGCCGCCGCCTGGATGGCGATGCGGACGTGCAGCCGGGCGACGGTGGGCCTGGTGTCGTAGAGGTGGTCGCCCGCGAGGCTGATGAGGGGGACGACGATGAAGATGCCCAACCACAGCCAGGCCGACTCGCGGGCCACCTCGCCGAAGTGCATGAGCAAGAGGATGACGCCGAAGGCGGCCGGCCCCATGAGGTAGGCGAGGACCTTCGGGTGCAGGTACTTCCGACCGGTGGAACCGGTCGCCGGTTCACGGCTGGCTTCCGCCGACCCTGCCGCCTTCGGGTAAGGGTTCGGGTGTGGTGCGGTCCCTCCCGCTCCGTGTCCGTCGATTGGGGGATCCGACTGCTTCGACATCGCCGCTCCGATTCGATCCGCGCTTCCCTGGAATCATCGGCTGCAACGGGTGTTGACTTAAGCCGTGCGGCCGACGCCAGTGGGTCCGGCCGGACGTGGAAATCCCCCCGGACCGGCACTCCGACCTGGACCGAGGCCAAAACCCCCTCTGTGGTGGGAGAATGCATCCCATGCGACAGTCCACGCCAGCAGAACGGGCGGAGTTCGGGCGCCAGGCCCGGGGCCAGGTGCCCCGGTCCCGGCACGGGGAGTGGTCGCCCCCACCGGGGCGCACCGACCCCCTCGAGATCCTGGCCCTCCAGGCCACGACACGCATCCCTGAGCTGGTCCCCATCCGCTACGGGCGGATGGCCGCATCGCCGTTCGCCTTCTTCCGGGGGGCTGCCGCAGTCATGGCCGCCGATCTGGCCGCCGAGGAACAGTCCGGTCTCGTGGTCCAGCTGTGCGGCGACGCCCACCTGGTCAACTTCGGGCTCTACGCCGCTCCGAGCCGGGACCTCATCTTCGATGTCAACGATTTCGACGAGACCATCCCCGGGCCGTTCGAGTGGGACATCAAGCGACTGGCGGCCAGCATCGAGATCGCCGCCCGCAGCCGGGGCTTCGACCGGCCCGACCGCGCCGCGGCGGTGGAGCAGGGAACCCGTTCCTACCGGACGGCCCTGGCCGAGTTCGCCGACATGCGGGACCTGCAGATCTGGTATCTCCGCATGGACGCGGCCACCATTTCCCGTCGGTGGGGGGCCGAGGCCGGCGCCAAGCTCGTCAAGAACTTCCAACGCACCGTGGCCAAGGCGCAGTCGAAGGACCACCTGGCCGCCCTGGCCAAGCTGACCGTCGAGGTCGACGGCCGACTGCGGTTCGTCGACAACCCGCCGCTCATCATGCCGGCCGAGTCGGTGTTCACCGACGTCTACTCCAGACAGACCGTCGAGCACCTCTTCGACGCCCTGACCGAGTACCGCCGCACGCTCTCGGGCGACCGGCAACGACTCCTCGACAAGTACGAGTTCGTCGACCTGGCCCGCAAGGTGGTCGGTGTGGGCAGCGTGGGCACCCGGTGCTGGGTGGCCCTCTTTTTGGGCCGGGACGCTTCGGACCCCTTGCTGCTGCAGATCAAAGAGGCCGAGGCCGCGGTGGGTGAGCCCTTCCTCGGAGCCAGTGAGTACCCCCATCACGGCCAGCGGGTGGTCGAGGGACAGCGCCTCATGCAGGGGGCGAGCGACATCTTCCTCGGCTGGGACCGGTTCACCCCCGAGGACGGCACCACCCGTGACTTCTACCTGCGCCAGCTGTGGGACGGCAAGGGATCGGTGGTCATCGAGTCCATGTCCCCTGACGACCTCGGGATCTACGCCCAGATGTGCGGCTGGACCCTGGCCCGGGCCCACGCCCGCTCGGGCGACGCCATCGCCATGAGCGCCTATCTGGGCAAGGCCGACCGGTTCGACCGGGCCATGAGCCAGTTCGCCGCGTCCTACGCCGACCAGAACGATCGGGACTTCGACGCCCTGACGGCAGCCATCGCCTCGGGTGCGGTGCCGGCCGAGACCGGGGTGTGAGGTCGCCGCCCGCCGGGCCGTGACCGATCAGTCGGGAGCCGGCATCGTCCAGTCGATGGTGATGGGACGGCGGGTGAAGATGCGCGGACGCCCGACGCGGGCCGGCCGGTCGGTGGTCCAGGCGGCCGGGGAGGCGAGGGTGAGGCCGGCCAGTCCCCGCAGGGCCTCGTCGTAGCCCGAACGCAACCAGGCGAACCGCTGCCAGCAACGCTCGCGGTCGGTGTCGGGCACGGGCAGCAGCGGGTGGAGCTGGTCGAGGGCGGCGATGTACTCGTCCCGGCGTATCGAGATGTCCGGCGCCGGCTCGCTCGACCGGGCCAACAGGGCCATGACCAGCACCGGCCGGTCGATGGGCAGGCCGGCCGACCGCCCGATGGTCACGAGGGTGGGCAGCCCGTAGGCCAGGGCCATCATCGGGCCCTTGATCTCCTCGTCGGCGTGGGCCTCGGTGTTGAAGTCCGAGGCCGACAAGAGCAGCGCGGCGGCGTCGAGCAGGGAGCCGACCGAGGCCACCCACGACTCACCGGGGGCGGCCTCGGGGAAGTAGCACAGGGCAGGGAAGGCGGTGTGGGTCTGGTCGAGGTCGAGGACCCAGTTGGCTGAGGTCCGCCACAGGTCAGGGTTGTCGAGGGCCCCGAGGAGCTGGAGGTTGGCCAGCAGATTGACCGGGGAGGGCGGCGTCCCGGCGAAGGGCTTCAGCACGCTGATGCCCTTCTCCCGCTCGTGGTGGGCGGCGTAGATGGTGGGCAGGTAGCTGATCAACAGGGCCACCAGACCGAGACCGATGGTGGCCTCGACGAAGGTCAGCCAGATGCGTGCCGTCCCTTCGGGCTCGGCGAACCCCAAGGTGAACAGGGACGAACCGCTGATCTCGAACGACCGCTGGGCCGTGTCATGGCTGATGCTCCAAAAGATGAAGGAGAAGCCGAAGGTGACCGTCAGCATCCACACCAGGGGCAGGCTGACCAGGGCCACCGGGGCGTAGAGGGCGCGCAGATTGGCCTGCGCGGTCCTTGTTCCGCCACCGGTGGACGAGGATCCGGTCGGCCACGGCGAAGACGAACCGGGCGATCCGGGTGTAGCCGTTCCGCGGGAGCACCACGGTCTCGAGGGCCGAGATGAGCACCGAGAAGACGAGGACGGCACCGAAGAGCGCAGCCAGGATGCGGGCGGCGATCACCGGTCGGTCACGATCCCTGGCCCGCCCCGGCCGTCGGTGCCGGAGCAGGTGCGGCTTCCGACTTGGTCGAACCGGCGCGTAGCTCGGCCGGCGTGTGGGGGAGCCAGGCGCTGGCGACGTACGTCACCACCACGGCCACGATGACGAGGGGGGCGACACTCAACCCGTCACTGGACAGCAGCAGGGTGGCCAGCAGCGTGGAGGTCATGGGCAGCCCGAGCATGATGGTGGCCATAGCCCCGATGCCCATGGCCACCGCCGGGACGAGCGAGAGGCCGGGCAGGTGGGAGGCGGCCACCCCGATGGCGCCACCGATGAACATGGCCGGGAAGATGGGACCCCCGCGGAAGCTGGACAGGGACAGCCCGTAGGCCACTGACTTGCAGGCCACCAGCAGGATCAGGGCGCCCACCGTCCAGTTGGAGGGGTGGAGCACCAGTCCGGGGAGGGCCGACTGTCCCGAGAACAGGACGTCGGTGAGGTTGTGTCCGCTCACCTGGGTGAAGAGGATGGCCACGGCGCCGACGGCCAGGCCTACCACCGGTGTGAGGAGGAGCATCCGGCGCTCGACGACCGGCTGGAGGGCCAGACTGCCGAGCCGGATCGCCGTGCCGAGGACGGAGGCACCGAGGCCGATGACCACGGCCCAGAGGAACATGGCCCCGGTCGGATGGCTGAACGGGGGAATGCCCGGGATGGCGAGGGAGAAGCTCCCGAACCCGGTGAGGGAGTCGAGGCCCACGAAGATGAGGGTGCCGATCCCGGCGGCCAGCAGTCCGGGCACCAGCACCAGGCCGAGGACCGGGCCACCCAGTCCGGACGCCTCCATCAACAGGAAGGCCCCGAGGATCGGGGACCCGAGCAGGGCGCTGATGGCCGCGAAGCTGCCCGCCGATGCGATGACCACGGCGGCCGTCGGTGGGGCGTCTTTTTTGGCCAGGTGCACGGCCAGCGCACCGAGCCCGCCGCCGATGGCGATGAGTGGAGCCTCGGGGCCGAGCACCACGCCGAGGCCGAGGGTGGCGAGCGAGGCGATGATCACCCCGGGGAGCTCGGCCGCGGTGGGCGCCCCTCCCGCCTTGAACCCTTCGGCCGGCTTGTGGCCGGAGGTGCCCGGAAGGTAGCGGATGGTGGCGCCGACCAACACGCCGGCAATGGCCAAGGTGGGCAGCGGCCACCACGGTGGCGTCCCCTTGAAGCCGAGCCCGGTGGGAATCGAGGTGTAGCACCAGTTCTGGAGGAGGCTGACGAACTTGAGGAAGAAGTAGGCGATGGCCGAGACGGGTACGCCGATGAGGGCCGCCAGGACCAGGAGCTGCACGTAACTTCGTGACCGCAGCATGGCCATGGGGTCGGCGGCCACTGCCGCGGCAGCCGCGGCGGGGTCAGCGGCCGGCGGCGGGGTCGGCGCCGTGGTGCTCACGACACCGCCTGGCTCGCCGCGTAGGGCAGGTGGCACGACCGGGGGAGACTGGCCGAGTCGGCGGGACCGGGAGATGGATCGTGATGTGACGAACCGGCGCCCACCATCCCGTCCATCTGGTCACCGGTGCCTTTCCCTAGGTCGCCCACCCGTCCAGAGGACATTAGGCCGAATCGGTGCCAGGTCGGGTGTGCTGCAGCCGGTGGCTGCCCGCCCCCGAGGCGTGTACCCCGTACCGGTGGGGGGTGAGGATGGCAGCTCAGAGGGGCAGCGAGGAGTCGGATCACCCCAGATTCGGCCGTTCCACCACTATGGTGCATGGTCGTCCCCGATCAAGGAGTACCACCGACCATGCTTGCGTACACATATCCCTTACTAAGCATCTTCTGGACGATGCTCGAATTCTTCTTCTTCGTCCTGTGGATCTGGTTGCTCATCTACATCTTCATGGACATCTTCCGGAGCCACGACATGGGCGGGTTCGCCAAGGCCCTGTGGGTCCTGTTCGTGATCATCCTCCCGTTCCTCGGTGTCCTCATCTACCTGATCGCCCGGGGCGGCAGCATGCACGAGCGGGCCGAGAAGCAGGCCCAGCAGCAGCAGAAGGCCTTCGACGACTACGTCAAGCAGGCAGCGGGGTCATCGGCGCAACAGTGCCGACGAGTTGGCCAAGCTGGCCGACCTGAAGGCCAAGGGCGTGCTGACCGACGCCGAGTTCGAGGCCCAGAAGGCCAAGATCCTGAGCTGAACCCACCCGGTGAGGGCCGCCCCGGCGGCCGGATCCACACGACGGCCACCCCTCGGGCTCAACGCCCACGGGGTGGCCGTCGTCGCGTCCGGGGTCAGAGGCGATGCGGCCCTGGTCAGCGGCGCTCGATTCGATCAAGGGCGTACCGGGCGGATCCCGGTTTCGGGGAGAAACGGCCGTTACAGTGGCCCGGTGCCCTCCGGTGACGAACCCTCCCCCGACGTCGACGCCCTCCGCAGCCAGGTCGACGAGCTGCAGCACGAGAACGACGAGTTGAAGCAGTCCGGGGCGGCCGCCAAGCCGGACAAGGGCCCGCGGTGGCGCCGGATCCTCTCGTGGGTGCTCGTCGTCCTGGCCTGCCTGCTGGCCGTGATCTCGGTCGTGGTCGTCTTCGCCCGGAACCAGCTGTTGAACACCGACGCCTACGTCAGCACCGTGGCCCCGTTGGCCAGCAATCCGGCCATCCAGACCCAGGTGGCCACGCGGGTGAGCGAGGAGCTCGTCGCCCGGACCAACCTGAACTCGCGGGTGAAGAACGCGCTGCCGGCCAAGGCCGGCTTCCTCGTCACCCCCATCACCAATGAGGTGCAGAGTGCCACCTACTCGATAACCCTCAAGGTCGTGCAGTCGCCCCAGTTCGAAAAGGTCTGGGTGGCGGCCAACCGGGCCTCCCACAAGCAGCTCGTCAACGTGCTGACCGGGACCCAGCAGGGTTCGGTGAGTACGAAGAACGGGCGGATCACCATCGATCTAAGCGCCGTCGAGGTCAAGGCCAAGCAGGCCCTCGATGCCCGCGGGATCCACGTCTTCGACAAGGTGCCTGCCGTCAAGGGCCTCAACTACGTGCTGTTCCAGTCGGACAGCCTGGTGCACGTCCAGAAGCTGGTGAAGTTCCTCAACAAGCTGGCCATCGTGCTCCCGATCATCACGCTGCTGTTCTTCGCCGGGGCCATCGTGCTGGCCCGCAACCGACGGCGCGGGCTGGTGCGCTCGGCCGTCGGCCTGGCCCTGTCCATGGCCCTCATCCTCATCCTCATCGCCGTGGCCCGGAACCAGTACCTGGCCGGCATCAAGCCGCCCCAGTCGCCGGCCGCCCAGTCGGCCGTGGTCGACATCGTCACGGCCAATCTTCGCAACGCGGTGCGCATCATCCTCATCGTGGCCGCCCTGATCGCCATCGGCGGGCTGATCGCCGGCAACCGGTGGGTCCGGTCCAAGGTGGGTGCGGCCGGCAAGCCGG
The DNA here is from genome assembly GCA_963738545.1 of uncultured Acidimicrobiaceae bacterium. Taxonomy (GTDB): domain Bacteria; phylum Actinomycetota; class Acidimicrobiia; order Acidimicrobiales; family RAAP-2; genus Bog-756. The sequence continues at coordinate 8,316 of CAVTXA010000001.1, read as the reverse complement.
GGTGGCTGACCGGCGGTCCCGTCCACGACTTCGTGGCCCTCCACCGCAAGGCGCTGCAGTGGGGGGTCCTGGCCGTGGGCCTGCTCATCCTCGTCATCTGGGGGAACCCCACGACCCTGGTCGCCGTGGTCGTGGTGCTGGTGACCCTGGCCGTGGTGGGGCTGGTCGGCCTCTACGCCGGGCGGGGCCCCCGTCTGGCCGCGGCCGCTCCCACCGGCAGTGGCCCCGACAGCGGAGGCGGCGGGGCCGAGGGGTGAGCGGGCCGGCCTCCCCGCCACCGGGTCCCGGGGCCCGGGAGTGGTGGCGGGTCGTCGAGCCGGTCCATGCCGTCACCTACTTCGCCGCCGAGTCCCGACAGGAGCTGGCCGCCGTCGGGCTGCGGGGCTTTTGGATGGGCTACTTCGCCGCCCGGGTGGCCCCCGTCGGTCCGGTCGGCCCGTCCACGGTCACCGCCACCTTCTTCAACTTCCATCCCGCCATGGTGCGGCGGTCACTTCCCGACGCCTGGACCTTCGCCACGCCCGCGGCCGTGCTGGCGGCCCGGCGGAGCTCGGCCGGCTCCGCCCTCCGTCGCCTGGCTCCTGCGATCGAGGACGCGGCCGGGACGGTGGTCCCGCTCGTGGCCCGCGTGGTGGCGGCGGCCGACGGTGCCGGTCGGGTGCTCTTCAGCGCCAACCGTGACCTCGACCCGGTCGACGACCCGGTCGAAGCCCTGTGGCAGGCCTGCACCTGTCTCCGGGAGCATCGGGGGGACGGCCATGTGGCCGCGCTCACCGCGGCCGGACTCGACGGATGCCAGGCCCTGGTGCTCTTCGCCCTCTCCGAGCAGCTCCCGGCCCAGATGTTCCTCGACGCCCGGGGTTGGTCGGCCGAGGAGTGGGAGACGGCCCGGGCCGGACTCGAACGGCGCGGCCTGGTCGACGCCGGCGGGATCTCAGCGGCCGGGGCGGAGCTCCGGGCCGCCATCGAGCGCACCACCGACGAGCTGGCCATCCCGCCCTTCGCCGTGCTGTCCGACGACGAGACGGCACTCGCTCACTCGACGCTGTCGGAAGTGGCCGAGGGGGTGACGGCTGCCGGTGAGATCCCGTTTCCCAATCCCATGGGCCTGCCGCCCCCACCCACCGGCCGGCGCTGAGACCGAACCGAGCCCGCTGATCAGGCCCGCGGACGGGTGGCGACCGGCTCGTCGACCGGTCGCGGCTCGGACGGCGGACCCCCGTCACCGGGGCCGTCGGCGCCCTCCCAGGTCCCGAACGACGAGGCGATGAACTCCTCGGTCTCTTGTTGGGCGGCCACCATGCGCTTCTCCGCCCCCGCGGCCAACAGCCGGCCCAGCACGGGTATCTCCCAGAGGGACTCGGCCCGCATGATGGCCATGACCACGGGCACCAGGTGCTCAGCGGTGTCGAACACCACGTAGCGGGGGAGCCACTCGGGCTCGTACTTGGCGTTGAAGCGCCAGAGGGACTCGATCTGGGCGAAGCTCGAGAGCCGCTTCAAGAACCACCGCTCGGCCCGCTGCATGGTCCCGTCCCCCTTGTCCCCCGAGAGGGTCGACCGCAGGGTGGCGAAGTTGAGGCTGAGGCCCTGGTAGCCGCCGGCCCTCAGGTGCTCGATGGTGGCGACCAGGGCGAAGTCGAGGAGCCCGTTGGGGTGGTCGGCCGGATCCCGACGCATGAGGTCGAGGGAGTAGCCGTTGATGCCCGGGGCCGGCACGAACTGGCACATGGCGGCAGCCGACCCGTCCGGGCCGCGCACCACGACCAGGAGCAGGCCGGTGTCGCGCGGGTCGAACACCCGTCCGAGCATCATCGAGAAGCCCCGCTCGTGCTCGCCCTGCCGGCTGAGTCCCATGAGGGTGGTGAGTTCGGCGGCCAGGGCCGGGTCCAAGTGGGCGGGATCGTGGAACGTGGCCGTGTAGCCGTACTTCTTGATGCGGTTGTTGGCCTGGCGCAGTCCCTTCATGCTTCCGCCCGACAGGGAGAAGGACTGCGCCCTCACCACGGCTTCGTCACCCAGGTAGATGTTGTGCATCCCCGAATCGCGGTAGACGGGCAGCCAGTCCTCGCCGGCCCCCATCACCGAGGTCACCCAGCCGTGGCTGTCGGCGAACCGCCGGAACGCCCCCCAGACCTGCTCCCGCTCGTTGCGCGGGCCGATGGGGTCCGGGGAGATGAGGCACACCCCGCCGTAGACGGCGTAGGCCACCAGGCTGTCCCGGTGGAAGAACCACTTCTTGTCCGACCGGAGGGCGAAGTAGTCGAGCGTCGAGATCCCGTGACGCCGGACGATGTCCCGGGCCCGGAACTCCGCCGTCCGGCCCGAGGTGAGCCGCCGGTCGACCACCGGCCGGGTCAGGAGGAACAGGGCCAGGGCCACGACGGAGAGCCCGATGGCCAACAGGGCCGGGCCGAGGAACCGGTCGGCCCGTTCGGGGAGGGGCACGGTCTTGATGCCGACCAGGCGCTCGGAGACCGCCCACATGGCCGTCCACCATGGGATGTGGGTGTGGTGGCGGTGGCCGATGTGGGTGAACAGCTCGATGGACGCGGTGGTGAGGACAGTGAGGCCCACCACGCCCACGCCGAGGGCGATGAGGGCCGAGCGCAGTGAGGACCAGTCCGAGGCGGCCTGGAAGTCCCGCCGGTTGACCAGGAGCAGGATCAGGACGGCCAGGGCGAAGAGCGACTCTTCGACGTCCGCTCCGGCGATGAGGTGCAACACGATGGTCCCGGCGAGGAGGACCACGGCCACCCGCCAGGCCCGGCGTTGCCCCCGGAGAATGCCCCGGCCGAGCGCCACGAGGGCCAGGCCGGCCATGGCGATGAGGGCTCCGGCGGCTTCGCTCGCCCGCAGCGGGAGGATCTCGAGCACCACGTGGAGACGACCCCGCAGGGGAGGGGTGATGGCATCGAGCAGGTCGACGATGCCGGCGAAGAGGATGGCAGCCGACGACCACCGGCGCACCCGGCGGGTCCGGCGGTGGGCCTGGCGGAGGTCGGGTGCGGGTGGCCAGGACTGGCCCATCGGGAACGAGGCCACGAGTGAGGGATGCAGGCTCCGCTCGTGGCCACCCCGGGCGATGAGCCGCTCAAGCACGTTGGGCGACGCCAGCTCGTTGCGGGCCAGCAGCATGCGGGCATGCAGCTCGGCGCCGGTCTCGAGCTCGACCCAGCTGACGCGCTGGTTGGGGAGGAAGACCGGCGGCAGGCCGAGCCGCCCACGGCGCTCCTCCACCACCTCGGCGGTGGCGCCCACGTTGGCGTAGAAGCCGACGCCGAGGTGGGTGAGCTCGGACTGGAAGGTCGCCGCGGTGATGAGGCCGGCGTAGCCGCGGCCCACCAACCGACGGGCGGCGTCCCGGGCCGTGTCGTTGGCCCCGGCCTCGGCCTGGACGGTCTCGAGCGCGCCACCCCCGAGGACGGCCCACATCCTCCGGGTGAGGAGCCCGAGCACCAGCGCCAGGACGGCCAGGACGACCAGGGAGACCAGGGCGGCGATGACCAACTGGTCGCCGAAGTCGGCGGTGTGGGCGTGGCGGATGGCCCGGCCCGGCAGTCCCGAACCCAGGTGGCCCGAGACCCACGGGGTCACCGCCACCCGCAGCAGGCCGGCCACGACGAAGGGGACGAGGAGCCACCAGGCGTAGCGCCCGAGCCGGCGGTAGAGGGTCCGAGAGACGACGAACCGGGAGAGGGCCGAAGGATCGGCGAGGCGGTTGAGGCCGACCAGCCACGGCGAGTCCTCGCCGGATTGGGCGGCGAGCGACCGCCAACCCCGGCCGGCGGGGGTCGGGCCGATGACGCCCGGCTTGGCGTCGGCCGCCGGGTCGAACTCCGTTTCGATCCCACTGCATCCCGAGGCATAGGCGTGCTCGCCCGGCTCGACCCGCACCACCCGGGTGCCGGTGGTGGTGCGGAGGTGGAGGTCGACCGGCCCGGCCTGCTCGACGCCCCGTGCCGCGATGTTGGCCACCGCCTCGGGATCGGTGTCGTAGCCCGGCTCGTGGGTGCCGGTCTGACGGATGATCCGGCGCTCGTTGACGCTGAGGAACCGGGACAGGGCCTGCTCCAAGGCCGGGTGGGCCTCGATGGATCGTTGGGCCTCGACCAGGGGGGTGGAACATCCCGAGAGGTCGAAGAGGTTGCCGGCGATGATGAGGATTCCCGGGCCGTCCCAGGTGTCGAGGGCGCGGGCCAGCTGGGCGGTGACGGCCAGGGTCGACGGTGTCGCCTCGGGGGTCAACAAGATGTCGCTGACCACCATGACCCGACGTCCGAGTGGCACGTCCACCCGGGTGGCACCGGGTTCGGGGGAGAAGTGGGACGCCACGGCGCTCTTCCGCAGCCCTTCGAGGTCAATCTCGCTAGACGTCTGGGTGGGCGCACGCACGGCCCCTCCATCGTAGAGGCCTGTCGCCGGTAGGCTGAGGCACGCCGGCGGGGGGCCCTCCCTCCGCCCGGGCTACGGTGAGACGGGTTGTAATCCCTGGTCAGGCCGCACCTCGCCGGGAAGTCACAGGAACAGGGGAGTCATGGCTGAGCACACCGCAGGGGGATCCGGCACCGGGGGGCCCTCCCCGGTAGCGGCCACCATCGAGGACTACTTCTCCGAAGAACGGCGGTTCCCGCCGTCTGCGGCCTTCCGCCAGCAGGCGGTCGTGAACGACGCCGGGGTCTACGAGCGGGCCGGGCAGGACTGGACCGCCTTCTGGGCCGAGCAGGCCGGGTCCCTCGACTGGTTCACGACCTGGGACACCGTCCTCCAGTGGGATCTCCCCGTGGCCCGGTGGTTCGACGGGGGAACGCTCAACGTCTCCTACAACTGCCTCGACCGCCACGTGGCCGCCGGGCGGGGGGACACCGTGGCCTTCCACTGGGAGGGGGAGCCCGGCGACACCCGCACCATCACCTACGCCCAACTGCTCGGTGACGTCTGCCGGTTCGCCAACGTGCTCCGCGGGCTCGGTGTGGGCCGGGGTGACCGGGTGGCGATTTACATGCCCATGATCCCCGAGCTGGTGGTGGCCATGCTGGCCTGCACCCGCATCGGTGCCGTGCACTCGGTGGTCTTCGGAGGGTTCTCCTCGGACGCCTTGCGGGACCGCATCCTTGACGCCCAGGCCCGGGTGGTGCTGACCGCCGACGGCGGGTTCCGACGCGGGGCGGCGGCCGGTCTGAAGGCCAACGTCGACGTGGCCGTGTCGGAGTCGCCCTGTGTGGACCACGTGGTCGTGGCCCAGAGGACGAGCGTCGGCGACGACGGGGCCAAGCCCTCCATGACCGCCGGGCGTGACCACTGGTGGCATGAGTTGCTGAGCGGCGAGGACACGGCGGCCGGCGGCGCCCCGGCCGAGGAGTGCGCCCCCGAACACATGGACGCCGAGGACCTCTTGTTCATCCTCTACACATCGGGGACGACGGCCGCCCCGAAGGGCATCATGCACACGACGGGTGGCTACCTCACCCAGGTGGCCTTCACCCACCGGGCCGTCTTCGACCTGCACCCCGAGCGCGACGTCTACTGGTGTGCCGCCGACATCGGCTGGGTGACCGGCCACAGCTACATCGTCTATGGGCCCCTGGCCAACGGGGCCACCTCGGTCATGTACGAGGGCACCCCCGACTTCCCCGAGCGGGACCGATGGTGGTCGATCATCGAGCGCTACGGGGTCACCATCCTCTACTGCGCCCCGACGGCCATCCGCACCTTCATGAAGTGGGGCACCGAGTACCCCGATCGCCACGACCTGACGTCCCTGCGGGTGCTGGGATCGGTGGGGGAGCCCATCAACCCGGAGGCCTGGATGTGGTACTCGACCACCATCGGCGGCGGGAACTGCCCGGTGGTCGACACCTGGTGGCAGACCGAGACCGGGGCCATCATGATCGCCCCCCTCCCGGGCTCACCGAGACCAAGCCCGGTTCGGCCACCTTCCCCCTTCCGGGCATCGGTGCCGAGGTGGTCGACGAGGAGGGGAACCGGGTGGAGCGGGGCGGCGGCTACCTGACCCTCACCCGGCCCTGGCCCCGATGCTGCGGGGCATCTAGGGCGACCCGGAGCGCTACCGGGAGACCTACTGGAGCCGATTCGACGGCCGCTACTTCGCCGGCGACGGGGCCAAGATCGACGACGACGGCTACCTGTGGCTGCTCGGTCGGGTCGACGACGTGATGAACGTCTCGGGCCACCGCATCTCCACCACCGAGGTCGAGTCGGCCCTGGTCGACCACCCGAGCGTGGCCGAGGCGGCCGTGGTCGGGGCCTCGGACCCCACCTCCGGCCAGGCCATCGTGGCCTTCGTCACCCTGCGGGCGAGGCCGGCGCCCCCGACGACGAGAGGGCCAGGCCCTCCGCGCGCCACGTGGCCAACAAGATCGGCCCCATCGCCCGGCCCAAGACCGTGGTGTTCACCGACGAGCTGCCGAAGACCCGCAGCGGCAAGATCATGCGCCGGCTGCTGCGCGACGTGGCCGAGGGCCGGGCGCTCGGCGACACGACCACCCTCGCCGACCCGGCCGTGGTCGAGGAGATCCGGCGACTGGCGGCTTCGTCGCCGACCGACGAGTGAGCGCGTCCCTCGAACCGTCCAACTGGGCGTGGCGGGACGGGCGTCACCACCCCGGGCGAGGCCGTGGTGTTCGACGTGGACGGCGTGCTGTCCGACGCCGTTGGCGCCAGCACTTCATCGAGCGGGGCCGCGCGACGGATGCCTTCTTCGAGGCCTGTGGGGACGACCCGATCATCGGTGAGCTGGTGCGGGTGCTGGAACTGCTCGACCCACGATTGCAGGTGATCTGGTTGACCGGTCGTCCCATGAGGGTCGACCCCAGACGTTGGCCTGGTTCGAGCGCTACGGGCTGCGTTGGGACCTCTTGGTGATGCGGTCCCGGGGGGACTACTCCCAGGTCACCTGGTTCAAAGGGGACAGCGTCGATGAGCTCCGCTCCTACGCTTCGACCTCGCCTGGCCTTCAAGGACGATCCCAACAACTTCGCCATGTTCCACGCTGAGGGCATCCGTGCGTCTACATCCATTCGGGGTACTACGAGTAGACCGAGTGAATGGGGAGGGTAGGCCGCCCAGACATGGACCGCGCTCCTTGGGGCTCGGGTATTTGACCGCTCCTGGGCGATAACCCATCCGGCCACCAGCGCCAGCACGGCGAGGGTTACCGGGCCGAGGTCGCCGAGACGGACGTACAGGGTCCAGCCATCACGGCGCGCCAGCGTCGCGGAGACGATGCCGGGAGCGCCGAGGACCGACCGCTCGAGCAACGTGCCGCGGTTGGTGATGGCGGCGCCGAAACCGGTGGGCGAGGACTGGAGGAGGTCCCGGCCCTCTTGGCTGGCCTGGATCCGGAGGCGGCGATCTCCTGGGTCGGGACCTGGCGTTGGTATAGGACGAGGTGTTGGTGGGGACGATGAGGACCTCGGCCCCGTGCGGGGCCGGGTTTCCGGCCCCGGTTGGCGAAGAAGACCTCGTAGGAGCCCTGGCCCCGATCGGTCCGGCCGGGGTCTGGAGGACGCCGGTGCCGTTCCGGGCACGGCGTCCAGGGGCACGGCCGACAGGTTGGCCAGGTGGGCGAAGAAGGCCCGGGCCGGGACGTACTCACCGAAGGGGAACCGGTGGACCTTCTCGAATCGGGCCACGAGCCGGCCGCGGGCCCGAAGGCCACGATCTCGTTGCGGAAGGTGGTCGCCGACACCGATCTCGGTGACTCCCACCACCAACGTGGTGTGGAGGCTGCGGGCCAGATCCGTACAGGGCGCCCTCTTCGGGGGAGTAGGTCGAGGGCCACGCCCAGGGAGACCACATCCTCGGGCCACAGCACCAGCTCGGGTGACGTGCCGTGATCCTGGCGGGCCCAGGACGCGGGTCTCGGCCAGTTGAGCGGCCAGCACCACCGCCGGGTCGATCTGGGTCTGGGAGAAGCCGCGGGCGCCGCCCCCCTGGACGGCCAGGGTCAGGAGGACACAGTGCCGAGTGACGGGCCCACCGTCGGGGGCGTGGTCGGCGATCACCCCCGCCGAGGACCACCACGAGGAGGGCCACAGTCCCCGAGGCGACGAGCGGCCCGAGGCCGGCCACCGCTCCGGAGAGCACAGCTCCCTTAGGCTGGCTGATCGCTCACCGCCGCCCTAGCTCGGGGGCTCGGACCGGGCGAACCGGCGGGCCCGGGTCACGTCCCGGACGAGCTCCACCACTGCTGTCGTAAGCGGCGCCCAGGCCGGCCCCGCCCAGGTAGACGGCGATGGTCAGCCCGAGGGGTCCGCCCAGGCGGGCCACTCCGAGGAGCGGCCCGTCGGCCTG